>NZ_CP150334.1:3100000-3640000 GCF_051520455.1 Sorangium sp. So ce367 | reverse complement strand
CCTCGGCCAGCACGATCTGCCAGTGGGCCGCGGTCACCTTCACATCGTAGGGGTCGAGCCCGCCGGCGTAGTCGATGGTCTCCCCCTCGAAATCCACGAGCGCGGCAGCGTGCGCGCCCGGGATCGCGCACAGGAGATCCTCGAGGATCGACGTGAAAGAGGACGGCGCCTGGTCACGTGGAAGCCGGCGTCGGGTCCGGTTGCGCCCTCCGTTGCGCGATGTGGTCATGGCTCGATCCGCACGAGCTCGAGCAACGCATCGACGGCCCCCGCGATCTTCGGCTCGCGCCGTGCCACCTCGAGGAACCTCGACTGGGCGGCGCGCGCGCGGTCCGCCACGACCTCGTCGCGCACCAGGCCGCGTCGCTCCTCGACAGGCACCACCTGCGCCGGGATGCGCTCGAGGAGCATGATGACATGCACGCCGAAGGCCGATGTGACCGGTGCGGTGAGATCTCCGCGCGCGACCAGGGACGCGGCCGCGCGGGAGAAGGCGGGGTCAAACTGCTGCGGCTCCGGCGTGAGCACGCGACCCGCCTCCGTCACCGGCGCGAGCGCCTGCGCCACGACCTCGAGGCCGTCGGCAGGGACGCCCTTCGCGGCGCTGATGAACGCCTCTGCAGCCGGATCGGGGGGCGGTTGCGGCGTCCCCGCGGCGCGGGGCGGCTCGGTGCGCTGAGCGACCTCGCGCGAAGACAAGACGGCGGTCCGGATGGCGTCGGCGATCGCCTTCGCCTTGTCACGGGCAGCCTCGCCAGCGTCTTCCGAGAGCTTCACGACGGCGTGCACGGTGCGGTACCCCTCGGGACGATCGAGATCGAGCCAGTGGCGCTCGGTGGCGACGCGGAGCTCTTCGTCGGTCACCGGTCCTGCGTTCGCCGCCTCCTCTTTCAGGCGGTGGAGCGTGCGACGGGCGAGCACCAGGCTGATCTCGCGCCGCACGTCGGGCTCCTGGTCGAGGCCGCGGGCTCGTGCCTCGGCGGCCCAGAGCGCGTCGCGGACCGCCGCGTCCCGGGCCTGCGCAGGCGGGATCTGCTGCGCCGCCGCGATGCGCGCTACCGAGTCGACGGCGACGTCGCTCGCGCCCACGCGAGCCGCCACGTCGGGCGGCAGCGGCGCCGCCCCCCTCGCGGACGTCGATAGAGCAGCCCAGGCCGCGCACGCGCACAGACACGCGATGGCCGCGATCGTTCGGCGCCCAGGGCTCACGCGCTACCCCCGCGGGGACGAAGGATCTCCGTGGACGCCTTGAGCGAGAGGCCGCCGATCACGAGGAGGTAGATCGCCTTGAAATCCTGGCGATCACCGAGCGCGTGAACCCCGAAGGCAAAGGAGAACGCTGCGGCGACGAGGAGCAGAACCGCGAACACATCGACTGCGCGGGACACGCCCATGAGTGTAACGCGATTTGGTGAGGAACCGGCGGGGATGCGGGGACACCAGGGAGCGGCGGCAGCCGGGAGGCCACGGCCGCGCCGCCGCTCACCGCAGCGTCATCGCCACCGCCCCCAGGACCGCAAAGACGATGAGGACCACCAGGTGCCGAACGGCTCGGTGGGGGGGCCGCCGTCCGCCGCCCGTGTGCCGGCGGCCACGAGCCACCGCGACGCCGGACGCCGCCGTGATCAGCGCGACAGCGCAGGCTACCGCGACGGCCTGGGCCAAGAGGGCGCGCTCCGGGTCTCGGATGCGCCAGGCGAGCACGAGGATCGCGAGGCTCACGAGCGCTCCGAAGGCGACGATCGCCGTCGCGAGCGGAGGGAGGTGGGCTCGGGCCTGCAGGAGCGGTGCGTCTGGCTCCGGCTCCGGCTGGCGCCGCACATCCCAGCGATCGCGCCAGGAAAGCGCGAAGATACCCCAGGCGATCGCGCCGATCGCCGCGCGGACCGGGTCGAGGCGGGATGGCTGAAGGGAAGGAGAAGCCAGCAGCCAGGTCAGCGTGACCAGCGCGAGGAAGACGGAGATGCCGAGGTGCCGGGCGACCCGGCGGTGCGTGGGGGCGAGCAGCGGCGCAGCGACGCCGCACAGGAAGGCGAGCGTGGCGGCGATGCTGGCGAATACGGGTGCGCCACGACCGAAACCCGCGGGCGCGACCGTGATCATCCAGGCGACGACCGCGGCGAGCAACGCCTGCGGGGCGCGCCCGCCGCCCGGACCCAGGTCGAAGCGCGCCGCCCCCGGCAGCGGCGCCTCCGGGTGGTCCGAGCCTGACGCCCCGTCGACCCCGCGCGTCAACGCACCGCCGCGACCGACGGAGGCCGACGCGGTGGACTGCTCTTCGCGCGGAGCGCCGATCGAGATGGCGCCGGGGGCATCCGTGCTCATGAGCGAGCGCTAGGCCAGGTTTCTCAGGAGGTTGCCCACGGGCAGCACGTCCGGCGCTGGCGCACCCACGCCCGCCTCGTCGCCTGCGCTCCCCTCTTCCCGGGCGACCTCGAGCCCGAGCCGCTTCCAAAGGCCCGTGTCAAAGAGGTGGCTCGGGCGCACATTGCCGAGGGCTGCGAGCATGTTCTGCCGCGTCCCGGGGTGGCGCGCGTCGAGATCCGCGAGGAGCTGGCTCACCGCCTTGCGCTGGAGGTTGTCCTGGGACCCGCACAGGTCGCAGGGGATGATCGGGAACCGCTCCTCCGCGGCGAACGCGGCGAGCTCGGCCTCGGCGCAGTAGATCAGCGGACGGATCACGATGTTGTCGCCGTCGTCGGAGATGAGCTTCGGCGGCATCGATTTCAGCTGCCCCGCGAAGATCAGGTTCAGGAGCAGCGTCGTCACGGCGTCGTCACGGTGGTGGCCGAGGGCGATCTTCGAGCAGCCGAGCTCGCGCGCGATGCGGTACAGGATGCCCCGGCGCAGGCGGGAGCAGAGGGAGCAATACGTCTTGTTCTCGGGGATCTTCTCGGTGACGATCGAGTAGGTGTCCTCGGAGATCATCCGGAACTCGTGGCCGCCCGCCGCCATGTAGTCGGTGAGGAGGTGTCCCGGGTAGCCAGGGTGCCCCTGGTCGATGTTGACCGCGATCACGCTGAACCGGACCGGCGCGCGCCGCGCGAGGTCGACGAGCAGCGCGTGCATCGCGTAGCTGTCCTTGCCCCCCGAGACAGCACAGAGGATCCGATCGCCGTCGGCGATCATGTTGAAGTCGGTGATGGCGCGCCCCATGGCGCGCGCGAGCTTGCGGCGGAGTTGCACGGTTTAGCCGGTGAAGCCTTCGATGAGGCGGAGGAAGGTAAGCACGCCGTGGCCCGTCCCGCCCTTGGAGAAGATGCCGTACGGCTTGTTCGCCATGGATGGGCCAGCGATATCCACGTGGACCCAGGGGACATCCCCCACGAACTCGCGCAGGAACAAGGCTGCGGTGATGGCCCCTCCCCAGCGGTCGGCCGTGTGCTTGATGTCGGCCCAGTCGCTCTTGAGGCCGTCGCGGAGCTCTTCGATGAGGGGGAGCTGCCACATCGACTCGCCCGCGGCCTTCGCGGCGCTCCGCAGGCGCTCCGCGAGCTCCTCGCGGTTCGAGAAGAAGCCGGACACGGTCGGCCCGAGGGCCACCACGCACGCGCCCGTGAGGGTCGCGTTGTCGACGATGAGGTCCGGCTTCAGCGCGCGCGCATAGGCGAGGCAGTCGGCGAGGACCAGGCGCCCCTCTGCGTCGGTGTTGATGATCTCCACCGTCCTGCCGTCCAGAGAGCCGAAGATGTCGCCGGGCCGGTATGCCGCGCCGTCGGGCATGTTCTCTGCCGCGCCGATGACGCCGTGCACCTCGACGTTCGGCTTGGCGGCCGCGACGGCGGCCATCAGCGCGATCACGTTCGCGGCGCCGCCCATGTCGCCCTTCATTTCTTCCATGCCCGGAGCTGGCTTGATGCAGAGCCCGCCGCTGTCGAAGGTGAGCCCCTTGCCCACGAAGACGAGCTTCCCCTTCGGCTTCCCGGGAGGAGCGTAGATCATGTGGACCAGCCGGGGATCCCGCGCGCTCCCCTGCCCCACCGCCATGATGAGCTTCATGCCCCGCTTGGTGAGCGCGGCCTTGTCGAGCACCGTCACCTTGAGCCCGTGCTGCTTGCCCACGTCCACCGCGACACGCGCGAGCGCCTCCGGATAGACCTCGTTGGGCGGCTCGTTGACGAGGTCGCGCGCGACGCAGATCGCCTCGCCGACCTGCTGGCCGAGCGCGACGGCATCGCGCGCCGCCTTGCCCACCTTGCCCTCGATGACCACGGTGCCGCGGGAGAGCGCGACCTTGGGCAGACGATCGCCCGTGAAGTAGCGGGTGAACCGGTAGGCCCCGAGCACGAGCCCCTCCGCGGCGGCCCGCTCCGCGCGCTCGACGCCGGGAGGCACGACGACCGCGATGCTCTCGGCGCGCACGCCGTTCGCGAAGCGCGCCCCCCTCGCCGCGAGCAGCCTGCACTCGACGTCGGTGACCTTGCCCGACCCGAGCCCGAGCAAGAGCACCCGGCCGGGCTTCAACGCGCCGTGCGTCGCGAAATCGATGCTCTGATCCCTCTTCCCCGTGAAGTCGTCACGCTTGACCTGGTGAGTCACCGACTCGCCCAGCGCCGCCACGAGCCTCGCCAGCACGCCCTCACCCGTCGAAGCGCCTTCAGGCACGCCGATGACGACGACGTCGACGGCGATGCTCAGCGGGTCGGACGAGGCGAGGTTCACTTTGATCGGCATGCGGTCTCCTGAGCCCGGGATGTGGAGGGGTCCAGCGCGGCATCTAAACACGAAGGGCTAACCCCGTCGACGTGGACGATGCCCGCAGGCGGTCGGCCCGAGGTGCGGGCGGGAGAGCGCTCGCGCTCCCAGGCGCGCAGTCCCGCGCGGTTCCGCACGGCTCCGCGCAGCCTCCGCGCTCGGCGGCCCGCCGTCGGAGCGCCTCGCGCGACGCTGCCCTCCGGTCTGCGGGTCCGAGCCGGCCCGCCCCGAGCGCCGGATGGAGGGGCGTCAGCGCGCCGACCCGTAGATCTGGATCACGTCGGCGAGGAGCCGAAGCGCCTCGACGCGAGGGCGCTGGAACGCATTCCGCCCCATGATCGACCCGAAGGACCCGCCTGCGGCCATCTCGCGCACCTCCTCCAGGACGGCGTCGGTCGCCTTGGACTCGCCGCCAGAGAAGATCACCACGCGCTTGCCGCCGAACGTTGCCTGCACGACGTGCCGGGTCCGGTCGGTGAGCGTCTGGATGGGAATGTTGTATTTCTCGTACATCTTTCTCGCCTCCTCCTGCTCGATATGAGCGGTCGGCGGCTTGACCTTGATGATGTGTGCGCCGAGCTGGGCCGCAATCGTCGCCGCATAGGCGCAGACATCGATGGCCGTCTCGCCCTGCTTCGACAGTCCGGCGCCGCGCGGATAGCTCCAGACGATGACGACCAGGCCCCTGCGCTTGGCCTCGAGGGCGATCTCGCGAAGGTCCTCGTACATCCTGTTTCTCGCGCCGGACCCGGGGTAGATCGTGTAGCCGACGCCGACGCAGCCGAGGCGGAGCGCGTCCTCGACCGAGCCGGTCACCGCCGACACGGGCTGCTCCACCTTCGCCAGCGTGTCGCTGTTGTTCAGCTTCAGGATCAGGGGCACCTGCCCCGCGAACCTGGCCGCGCCAGCCTCCAGCGATCCGAGCGGCGCCGCGTAGGCGTTGCACCCGGCGTCGATCGCGAGCTGAAAGTGGTAATCGGGGTCGTAGGCCTCGGGGTTCGGAGCGAACGATCGCACCGGACCGTGCTCGAAGCCCTGGTCCACCGGCAGGATCACCATCTTTCCGGTGCCCGCGAGCGCGCCATGGTTGAGCAGCCGGACGAGGTTCGTCAGCGTGCCTGGGTTCTCGGAGGCGTACCAGGAGAGGATCTGCTCTACACGGGTGGTGAGCGCCATGAATCACTCCGTCGAAGGTGCTGCTGCGCCAGGAAGCGCGTGGCCCGCCCGGGGCGTGAACCCACCCCGTCATGCCCGCGGCGCCGTGTCAGGGTGCTCGGGCGAACGGACTCGGGCCGCATCTTCAGGACTTGGACGAACGTATCGAGCCCAACGCGCGGGCGGTCCAGCGCCCCGAGGATGTTGTACGAAGCCATCGGATACGCAATTCTCGAAACTGCGCCGGTCCGCCCTCGGGGCCACAGCGGCGGACGCAAGCGCGAGCACGTGGCGGGGCGGTAACGTCCTCGCCGACAACGCGGAGGGATCATGTCGGACCAACGGGATCTGAGCTGGAAGCCGCCGGAGGCGCCGTCACGCATCGGGATCACGCTCGAGACATACATCCTCGAAGGAATGCTCGGGTTCCCCGCGGCGACAGGGGCGTTCACCTCCCTCCTGAACCAGCTCGGCCTGGTGGCGAAGCTCGTGACGTCCAAGGTCCGGCGGGCCGGCCTCGCCAACGTCCTCGGATACACGGGACAGACCAACGTCCAGGGCGAGGTCGTGCAGAAGCTCGACGAGGTCGCCAACGAGACGCTGCTCAGCGTGCTCGGAAGGCGCGGGCACTGCGCGGCCGTGGTGAGCGAGGAGCTCGGTGAAATGAGGCTCCTCTCCACGGACCCACGAGCGAAGTACATCGTCGTCGTGGACCCGCTCGACGGCTCGTCCAACATCGACGTGAACATCTCGATCGGCACGATCTTCGGTGTGCTCCGGAAGAGCGACGCCAAGATGGGCGCCGATCCCTCGGACTTCCTTCGCCCCGGCCGCGATCTGGTCGCGGCCGGCTACGTGCTCTACGGCTCGTCGACGCTGCTCGTCATCACGACCGGCCTCGGCGGCGTGCACGGCTTCACCTACGACCCGACCGTGGGAGAGTTCTTTCTCTCTCACGAGAACATCCGGATCCCCGAGCGCGGCTCGACGTACTCCATCAACGAAGGCCACAGCGCGCGATGGCCGGAGGACGTGCGCCGCTGGAACGCGTGGATCAAGGAGGACAGCAAGCACGAGGGGCGGCCGTACGGCGCGCGCTACGTGGGCTCGCTGGTCGCGGACGCGCACCGGACGCTGCTCAAGGGCGGCATCTTCGCGTACCCCGCCGATCGCAGCGGCCAGGGCAAGCTGCGGCTGCTCTACGAGGCGAACCCGTTCGCGTTCATCTTCGAGGCCGCAGGCGGAAAGGCGAGCACCGGGGCCGAGCGCATCCTCGACAGGGTCCCGAGGTCGCTCCACGAGCGCGTGCCGCTCGTCCTCGGCTCGCCCCGCGACGTCGAAGATTTCGAGCAGTTTGCGCGCGGCGAGCGCTGAGGCTGCGAGAGAAGGGCGCCGCCCTCACCGGCACGAGCCGCAGCGCGGGGGGCGACCCGCGGGTCAGACCCCCTGCGCGTCGGCTCCCCAGATCACCTTGTGGAGCTGGACCTGCACCCGGACGCGGAGGCCATCGTCGAGCACCCACTGGACGAGCTCCTTCGGCGACAGCTTGCCCCACACGCACGAGGCGAGCAGCGTCACGCCGCGCGCGTCGAGGCGCCGCTCGCGGATGGTGTCCCGCATCCACGCATAGTCCGCCCGATCGGCGAGCACGAACTTGATCTCGTCGCGCGGCGTCAGGTGATCCAGGTTCGACCAGCGGTTCCGGTGGGATTCCCCCGAGCCAGGCGCCTTCAGGTCCATGATCTTGTGCACGCGCGGATCGACGCGCGAGACGTCTGCCTCGCCGCTGGTCTCGACGAGGACGGTCCGGCCCGCGTCGCAGAGCTCCGCGAGGAGCGGGAACGACCCGGGCTGAAGGAGAGGCTCGCCCCCCGTGAGCTCGACGAGCGGCGTGCCGAGGGCGAGCGCGCGCTCCAGGACGTCGCCGCGGCGGATCCGCTTGCCGCCGTAGAAGGCCTGCGACGTGTCGCACCAGGCGCAGCGCAGGTTGCACCCGGTGAGCCGGACGAAGGTGCACGGCAGCCCGGCGAACGTCGATTCGCCCTGCACGCTGGCGTAGATTTCGTGGACGACGAGGGTGTCTTCTTTCAAGGAAGCGACGCCTCCGAGGAGCCTCGGTCCGCCTCGGCGGCGCCACGCCGCCGGCGACCCGAGGTGGGGCGGGAGCTTTGGCCGCGCCGAGCGCGCAACGCAAGCGGCGCGGGGCGCTCAGCTGGAGATGACGCTGACCTCGCCCGCCGCCACCGCCCGGAGGATGCCGTCCGCGCCGCGGACCAGCAGGTGCCCCTCCGGATCGATCCCCGCCGCGACGCCGACCACGCCGGCGACCTCGACGCGGCGGCCGCGCAGCCAGTCCATCCGGGCGAGATCCTCCGCGAAGGGCGCGAGCTCTCCTGCCTCGAACCTCGCCGCCGCGTCGCCGATCGCCTGGAGCAGCTCCGCGGCGAGGCGCTCGCGCGGGACGTCGTCGATCCCGAGCATCGCGAGCGACGTGGCCCGCGCCGACAGATCCGGCGGGAAGCTCGACGCATGGACGTTGAGCCCGACGCCGACGATCACGCTGCTCACCGACTCGCCGCGCAGCTGCGCCTCGACGAGGATCCCCGCCAGCTTGCGGCCCCCGGCGAGCACGTCGTTGGGCCACTTGAGCCGCACCTCGACGGCGGAGCCGCCGCCCGACGCGCCGCGGGACGGAAGAGGCGCGAGCCGTCGCTCGATGACGGACGCGACGGCGAGCCCCATGACGAGCGCGATGGGGGCCACTCGGCTCGCCGGCAGGCTCGGGCGCAACACCACCGACAGGTAGAGGTTCTCGCCGGGCGGAGAGTGCCAGGAGCGCCCGCCGCGCCCCCGACCCTGGGTCTGCGCGTCGGCAAGGAACGCAGCCCCGTGCGGCGCGCCGGCCGCGGCCGCGCTCCGCGCGTCGTCGTTCGTCGACGCGGTCTCGGCCGCCACGGCGAGCGGCCGCCCGAACGACGCGCCCAGCCGCGAGAGCTCGCGCTCTATCGCCTCCCCGTCGAGCCGCCTCACAGCGAGAGATCGAGCGCGATGTCGGCCGCGCGCGCCGAATGCGTCAGCGCCCCGACGCTGATGACGTCGATGCCAGCCGCGACGAGCTCGGGGATGCGCTCCAGCGTGATGCCGCCGGAGACCTCGAGGAGAGGCCGGCCGTGCGGCGCCGACCGCACGCGCGCGGACGCGGCCTTGACGTCGGCCAGCGTGAAGTTGTCGAGCATGATGATGTCGGCGCCGGCGGCCAGCGCCTGATCGAGCTCCTGCAGCGAGGCCACCTCGACCTCGACCTTCGTCGTGTGCGGGGCGCGCGCCCGCGCGCGAGCGATGGCGGTCGCGATGCCGCCCGCCGCGACGATGTGGTTGTCCTTGATGAGCACGGCGCTCCCGAGGCTGTCGCGGTGGTTGTGCGCGCCGCCCACGCGCACCGCGTAGCGCTCCAGCCCGCGGAGACCGGGCGTCGTCTTGCGGGTGTCGGTGATGCGCACGCTCGACCCAGCCGGGATCGCCTCGGCGTAGCGACGCGCCTCGGAGGCGACGCCGCTCATCCGCTGCGCGAGGTTGAGCGCGGTGCGCTCCGCGCTGAGGAGCGAGCGCGCGCGACCGCGCACCGTCCACAGCACCGTGCCGACGCCGACCGCGGTGCCGTCCGCGACGAGCACCTCGCCCTCCACCTGCCGATCCAGGCGCTGAAAGACGCGCAGGAACACGTCGCCCCCGCACGCGACGAGCGGCTTGCGCGCGACCGCCTTCGCCGTCGCGCGCGCGGAGGCCTCGACACAAGCCTCGGTGGTGAGATCGCCTCCCGCGAGGTCTTCCTCCAGAGAGCGATCGATCAGGGCATCGAGCAACGGCGCAGCCAGCACGGGCATCTCCTCGGCGCCGCTCCCACGCGGCGCTCCCAGGTATACTCGGTCCCGCACGCGCGCATCAGCGCTGTCGCGCCCACACGAGCCACAATGACGCATCGCGTCATTGTACATCCTTGGGGTGGCACGTGCACCCCGGAGCGTGCGACCTCAGCCTTATGGGCGCCCTGGACGGGACGCGGGCGGAAATGGTTGGGGCTCGCTGCGCCGAAAAGCAGGGCGGATCGCGATCATCGCGACGCTGTGTCGCACAAATGGGGCTGACGTTCGTCTACCAGCCTGTGAGACTCTCCGAGCAACTCCAGCGCCCTCAACGGAGATCGATGCGTCCGCAGGCAGGCCAGGTCATCAACAACAAGTACCGACTCGTGCGCCTCATCGGCGATGGCGGCATGGGGAGCGTCTACGAAGCCCGCCACGAGGTGCTGGGGACGACGGTCGCCCTCAAGTTTCTCCACCCCGAGCTGTCCCGCCGCTCCGGCCTGGTGCAGCGCTTCCTTCAGGAGGCGCGCGTCTCCGCGCAGATCCAGAGCGCGCACGTGGTTCGCGTCAGCGACGTCGACCAGACGGCGTCCGGCCTGGCGTTCATCGTGATGGAGTACCTGGAGGGGAAGACGCTCCAGACCCTGTACGAGGAGCTCTACCGGGCAGGCATCCGTCTCGGGTACCCCGACGCGCTCGAGTACACGATGCAGATGCTCGAGGGCGTCGAGGCCGCTCATCGCGCGGGCGTCGTCCACCGGGACCTCAAGCCGGACAACGTGATCATCACGAAGTCCGCCAAGGGAGAGCCGCTCATCAAGCTGCTCGACTTCGGCATCGCCAAGCTGAAGGTCACGGGGGAGCTCGATCGCGGGTTGACGCGCCCCGGCGTGATCATGGGCACCCCCGAGTACATGGCGCCCGAGCAGGCCTACTCCGCGGACTCCGTGGACGCGCGCGCCGACATCTTCTCGCTGGGCGTCATCATCTTCGAGATGCTGGCTGGCCGCCGGCCGGTCGGCGGCGATGAGCCCCAGCAGATCGCGGGAGCCTACCTTTCGGGCCAGATCTCGCGGCTCTCCGACCTGGCGCCGGAGCTCGCGCCCGGCCTCTGCGCCGCCGTCCACCGCGCCATGGCGGCCTCGCCGCCGGATCGCTTCGCGACCACCGCCGAGTTCCGCAGCGCCCTGGAGCCGTTCGCCCGAGCCGCCCGCGCCCCGTCGGCGCTCACCCCCGCGCCGTCCGAGGTCAGCCTGGCGCGGTCATCCGGGGCCGCCCTGGCGGCAGCCCTCGCGGCGCCCGGGATGCTCGCGCCTTCCGCGGCGGCGCCCGCGACCAACGCGATGGGGGACGGTCGCGCCAGCTCCGTTCCCAAGACGATTCCGCCGGAGGACGGCAGCGCGCAGCACGCGTCCAGCGGCCCCCCGGGCGGCCTCGGGCCCTCGACCCCCATGGGCGGCTTTTCCTCGGATGCCCGAGGTCCCTCGGCGTCAGCGCCAGCGTTCACGCCGAGGCCGGAGCCCTCCTCCGGCCCGTACCTCGCTCAAGGGGGCTATCCCCAGATCGCGCAGCCGGCGACCGTGAGCGCCGCCCCCTACGCTCTCCCCCAGGGGGTGCCCGCCACGAGCCACGAGCCGGGGCCCTTCGATGCGTCGCCACGCCCGGGAGGGACGGCGGTCGGAGGCGCGCCGTTCATGGACCGGAGCGCGGCCCCGGGTGGCGGATTCAACGGCGGCCCGGCGCCCGGGTATGGCGGCGCGTATGGCGGAGGCGCGCAGGGCTACATCCCTGGGACGGCGCCGATGGATCCGCTGCCGAGGATCTCGCAGAGCGCCTCGGCGCACGGCGCGCAGCGACCCGCGCGAGGCGGGACTTCGCTGTTCGCCATCCTGCTGCTCGCCACGGGGATCACGGGGGCCGTCGTCGGCGGTCTGTACATCGCCAACGAGCTGAGCCGGAAGGAGCAGGCCGACGTGGCGCCGGCCCTGCCGACTTTCCAGCCGGCCAACACGGTGCCTTCGGATCCCAGCCCGCCCGCGACGACGCCCCCCGCCGTGACGCCCCCGGCGGTGACGCCACCTCCCGTCGAGCCGCCCGTGGTCGCCAAGCCGCAGCCCCGGCCGACCACGACGGCGAAGCCGCCGGCGACGCCGAGCACGACGGCGCCGCCGACCACGACGGCGCCGACGACACGCCCCAGCGGGACGACGATCATCCCCCAGCTTCCCTGGGTCATCCCGTCGACGCTGCCGCCGTTCCCATTCCCCGCGCCGACCAGCGCACAGCCGCCGGCCAACCCCCAGCCGAACACGACGAGCCCGCCGACGACGAGCCCGCCGACGACGAGCCCGACCACCACCACGCCGTCGGACAGGCCTCGCCGGCGCGTGATCATCGTACCCAACAACTGACGCGCCAGGCGCGTACGGTAGGTAGGATGCGATCTCGATGAGCAACCAGAATAGCGGTCCGCCGCCGGGATGGCCTGCGCCCCCGAGCGGCATGTACGGCCCTGGCAAGACCGTGCCCGGCGAGCCTCCGCTCGCAGGGCCCAACTCGCCGCAGGGCGCCTTTCCCGTGCCGCCCGGCACCGCGCCGCACGATCCGAACGCCGCTGGCGCAGCCGTCCCGCGGACCCTCGTCGAAGGCGGGACCAACAGCGCGCCTCCCGGAATGCCCGGCCCGTACGGCGCTCCCGCTGGCCCGTACGGCGCGCCGCCACCTGGTGCACCCGGCCCGTACGGGCCCGGTGCGACAGCGAATTACGGCGGGCCACCTGGAGCAGGAGGCGCTTACGGGCAGCCGCCCCAGCCTCCCAGCCCGTACGGCGGCGCGCCGTTCGGGGCCCCAGGTGGCCCCGGGGCCGCCGGAGCGCCGGGGTTTCACGCCGGCGGCGCTCCCCAGCCGCCGGGCAGCGGCGCGCTGTACCCGGCGCCGATCCCCGCGCGGCCTCGCGCGAAGAGCTCCGGCGCGACGCTCGCGCTGATCGGGATCGGCGCGTTCGTGGTCATCGGCGGGCTGACGACCGTCTTCTTCGTGATGCGCAGCCGAGGATCATCCGAAGATGCTGCAGCGCTGACGCCCATCGAGGCGCCCCCGGCGCCTGCGTCGGTCGCCGGCGATCCGGCGCCTCCCCCTCCGACGGCCGCTACACCCGCGGCGACCGCACCGGAGCCGCCCGCGCCTGCCCCTGTGGCAGCCCCGAAGCCGGCGGCGCAAGCGCAACCCAAGCCGACGGCGACGACCCCTGCGCCCACCGCCACGGGGACGACCCCTGCGCCCACCGCCACGGGGACGACCCCTGCGCCCACCGCCACGGGAACGACCCCTGCGCCCACCGCCACGGGGACGACCCCTGCGCCGACCGCCACGGGGACGACCCCTGCGCCCACCCCTTCTACGTCCTCGACGGGCCGTCGAAGGATCGTCCTACCAGGCAGCCGCTGAGCGCTCCTGCACCGCGCGCTGTGCCGCTGGCCGCGGCGCGGCGGGTCCGTGCCCAGGTTTCCCCAGCCCGCTTGACAGGGCGGTCACGGTGATCAGGTTCCGATGCCATGAGCAAATCCGGGATCGCGGCAGTGCTTTCGTTCCTTATTCCGGGCGTTGGGCAGCTCTACAACGGCGCGTTCCTGCGCTGCATTTTCTGGCTGATCGTCACCCCAGGCCTGTGGATCGGCTCGGGCGGCTGGCTCGGCTGGATCTGCCACCTGATCTCCGCGTACACCGCGTACCAGTACGCAAAGCGCGCCGGCGGCTGAGCCGCGCTCCCCGGGACGGCGCGCCGGTTCGCGCGGCGCGCCCGCTCACGTAGCCTTCGCGAAGATCCGCTTCAGCACCTCGCCCGTCGCCGTCGGCTGACGCGCCACCTCCCGCGGGGTGCCCTCCGCCACGATGCGCCCACCGCCGGCGCCGCCCTCCGGGCCGAGCTCGACCACGTGATCCGCGCACGCGATGACCGCCGGGTGGTGCTCGATGATCACCAGCGTGTCGCCGCGCTCGACGAGGCGATCGAGCACGCGGACCAGGCGCGTCACGTCCGCCAGATGCAGGCCGGTCGTGGGCTCATCGAGCACATAGAGCGTGGGCTTCGGCCGCGCGCCGGCCGTCAGCTCCGCCGCGAGCTTGAGCCGCTGCGCTTCGCCGCCCGAGAGCGTGTGCGACCCCTGGCCGATGTGGAGATAACCGACGCCGAGATCGCACATCGTCGAGAGCGGGGCGCGGATCTTCGGGTGGGCCGCGAAGACCTCGACGGCCTCCTCCGCGGTGAGGTCCAGGAGCTCGCCGACGGACAGACCGAGGTAGCGCACGTCGAGCGTCGCCGGCTCGAAGCGCGCGCCGCCGCACGCCTCGCAAGGCGTGGTCACGTCCGGCAAGAACGACATCTCGTGCGCGATGACGCCCTGCCCCTCGCACGCGGGGCACCGCCCGCCGGAGGCCGTGTTGAAGGAGAACCGCGCAGGGCCGTAGCCGCGCACCTGCGCGTCGGGGCAGGCAGCGTAGAGCTTGCGGACCTCGTCCCAGACACCCAGGAACGTCGCGGGGATCGAGCGCGGCGTCCGCCCGATGGGCGACTGATCGACGGCCACCGCCCGCAGGATGCTCTTCGGCAGCCGCAGCGCCTTGTGCGGGCCCGGCTCGGGCGCCTCCAGCTTCAGCGCGCGGCGCGCGGCGGGGTAGAGCACCTTCTGGATCAGCGTGCTCTTCCCCGAGCCGGACACGCCGGCGACCACCGTCATCCGGCCCGCGGGGAGCCGGAGCGTGTCCCCCTGGAGGTTGTGCGCGCGGGCGCCGAGGAGCTCGATGTGCTCGCGCACGGGAGGGCGCGCCGGGCGCGCGCTGAGCAGCGCATCCTCGCCGGCGAGCGCCCGGGCGGTCGGCGAGTCGGGGTTCGCGAGCACCGCGCGCGACGGCCCCGCCGCGACGATCCGGCCGCCTTTGCGCCCGCCCGAGGGGCCGAGGTCGATCAGGTGATCCGCCGCGCGGATCGTGTCGGCGTCGTGCTCCACCATGAGCACGGTGCTGCCCATCCCAGCGAGCCGCCGGAGGTTGCCGAGCAGCCGGTCGGTGTCGCGCGGGTGCAGGCCAATCGTCGGCTCGTCGAGGACGTACAGCGCCCCGGTGAGGCCGCTGCCGAGCTGCGCCGCGAGCCGCAGGCGCTGCATCTCGCCGCCCGAGAGGGTGGCAGCGCGCCGATCGAGCGTGAGGTAGCCGAGGCCGACCTCGCAGACGAAGTCGAGCCGGCGGCAGAGCTCCTTGTGCGGCGCCTCGGCGATCAGCGCGCGGTCGCCCGTGAACTGTAGCCCCCTCGCCCACGCGGCCGCGGCCGCGACCGAGCGGCCCGACGCCTGGTGGTAACGCTCTCCCGCGAGCCGGACCGCCCGCGGGATCGGCGCGAGGCGCGAGCCGCCGCAGGCCTCGCACGGGTCGGGCGTCGCGAGCGCGTCGTCGTCGAAGTCCGAGGCGCCCGTCCCCTCGCATGACTCACACCGGCCCTGCTTCGTGTTGAAGGAGAACCAGCGGGGATCGAGCTCCGGGACACCGACGCCGCAGCGCGGGCAGGTGCGCGTCGTGGAGAGCAGCTGCTCGCCGCCGCGGTCGCCGACGAGCTTGACCGCCCCCCGCCCGAACGCGAGGGCGCGATCGAAGAGGGCGCGATCCAGGCCGTCCATGCGCCCCTCGTACATCACGAGGTCGATCGAGTGCTCGCGGCGCTTGTCGAGGCGAGGAGGGCTGTCGGTCGCGCACGGCTCGCCGTCGGCGAGCGCGCGGGTGATGCCGGCCCGGGCGGCGGCGGTGAACACGTCGAGGTACGTCCCCTTGCGCGCCACGACGGCGGGGGCGAGGAGCGTCCGCGCGCCGCGCGTCGAGACGAGCGAGCGGTAGACGTCGTCCGGCGAGCGCGCCTCGATCGGCACGTCGCAGTCCGGGCAGCGCGCCTCGCCGACCTTGGCGTAGAGCAGCCGCAGGTAGTGCGCGATCTCGGTCACGGTCGCGACGGTCGAGTTGGCGCCGGAGCGCGTGGTGCGCTGCTCGAGCGCGATCGAGGGGGGGACGCCGGTGACGCGATCGACGTCTGGCCGCGGCAGCGTGGGGAGGAACTGGCGCGCGTAGGGGGTCAGCGTCTCGAGGAAGCGCCGCTGGCCCTCGGCGAAGACCACGTCGAACGCGAGCGTGCTCTTGCCAGAGCCGCTCGGGCCGGTGATGACGACGATCTCGCCGTGCGGGATCACGGTCGAGACCTCGGCGAGGTTGTGCTCGCGGGCGCCCTCGACCTCGATCCGACCCCGGTCGAGCGACGCGCGCGCGACGCCGCCGCCGCGCTTGCCGGGCTTCGGGGCGGCAGGGGCCGATGCCGTGCCGCGACGCGGGCGCCGAGCGCCGCCGTCGCCCCGCTGCGCGAACCACTCGGCCAGCGAGACGCCGGTCCGCGTCGCCGTCCGGGCCACCTCCTCGGGCGTCCCCTCGGCGACGACGCTCCCGCCCTCGCTGCCCGCGCCCGGGCCGAGATCGACGACCCAATCCGCCGCGGCGATGACGTCGAGGTCGTGATCGACGACGATCACGGAGGCGCCCTCGGCCACGAGCACGGAGAGCGCGGCGTTGAGGTGCGTCACCTCCGCGGGGTGCAGGCCGGCGCTCGGCTCGTCGAGGAGGAAGAGCGCGCCCGCGCAGGGCTCGCCGAGCGCGCGCGCGATCTTCAGCCGCTGCGCTTCGCCGCCGGAGAGCGTCGAGAGCGGCTGGCCGAGCGTGAGGTAGCCGAGGCCGAGCTGCTTGAGCGGCGCGAGCGCCCGCCGGATCGCGGGCTGCCCCACGAAGACCTCGAACGCCTCGTCAATCGAGAGGTCGAGCACGTCGGCGACCGAGCGGCCATCGAGCTTGACCTCGAGCACCTCGTCGCGGAACCGCTTGCCCTTGCAGGTCGGGCAGGTCAGCGACACGTCGGCGAGGAACTGCATCTCGATCGTCTCGCTCCCCTCGCCCGCGCACGCCTCGCAGCGCCCGAGCGCGACGTTGAACGAGAAGTGGCCGGGCCCGAGGTCCCGCGCCGACGCCTCCGGTTGCTCGGCGAAGAGCGCGCGGATGCGGTTCCATGCGCCGGTGTAGGTCGCGGGGTTGCCCCGCGAGGTGCGCCCCAGCGGCGCCTGGTCGACGAGCGTGACGGTGCGGATGTCGGCCGTGCCCTCGATGCGCCTGTACAGGCCGGGCGCCTCGACGTCCTTGTAGCCGCGCGCCCTCGCGATGTGCCGGTAGAGCACGTCGTTCACCAGCGTGCTCTTGCCCGAGCCGCTCGGCCCCGTGATCGCCACGACGACGCCGAGCGGCACGTCGACCGTGACGTCGCGGAGGTTGTTCTCGCGCGCGCCGTGGATCGCGATCTTCCCGCTCGGCGCCCGGCGCTCCGGGCGCGCCAACGCCAGCGGGCCGCGCGCGGCGAGCCCGTCGGGCGGGCCGTCGAAGGTGACGCGCCCGCCCTGCTTGCCCGCGCCGGGGCCGAGCTCGACGACGCGATCGCTCGCCCGGATGACGAGCGGCTCGTGCTCGATGACGAGCACGGCGTTGCCGCGATCGGCGAGCTCGCGCATCGCCGCGATGAGCGGCGGGATGTCCGTCGGGTGCAGGCCGACCGTCGGCTCGTCGAGCACGAAGAGCGCGCCCGTCAGCGACGTGCCGAGCGCCGCGGTGAGCGCGACGCGCTGCGCCTCGCCGCCCGAGAGCGTGCGCGCCTGGCGGGCGAGCGAGAGGTAGCCCAGCCCGACCCGCTCGAGGTACCCGAGCCGCGCGATGAGCTCGCGGCGCGCCATCTCCCCCTGGCCCGTCTGCGGGCGCTCGGCCTCGAGGCGCGCGCGGGCGTCGCGGAGCTCGAGCTCGTGCCACGCGGCGAGATCCAGGCCGCCGACGCGGTAGAGGAGCGACTCGGGCGCGAGCCGCTTGCCGTTGCACGCGCCGCACACGTCGTAGGTGCGGTAGCGCGCGAGCAGCACGCGGACGTGCATCTTGTAGGTGCGCGTCTCGAGCCAGCGGAACCAGGCCTTCACGCCGGGGTACTTTCCCTGGGTCCATGAGCCCTCCCCCTCGAGCACGAGCGCGCGCTGCGCGTCGGAGAGGTCGCGCCACGGCTTGTCGGTGCGGATGCCTTTCCGCTCGCAGAACGCGCGGAGCAGCTTCCGCTCCCACGTCGTCGAGCGGCCGTTCCAGGGCCGGATCGCGCCGCCTGCGATCGACTTCGAGGGGTCCGGGATCACCTTGTCGTAGTCGATGCCGAGGGTGCGGCCGAAGCCGCGGCACGAGGGGCACGCGCCGGTGGGGGATTGGTACGAGAACAGCCCGGGGCGCGGAGGATCGAAGGCGCGCGCGCACGAGGGGCAGGCGAGCCCGCGCACGAGCCGGAGCCGCGTGGGCCCCGCCCCCTGACCGCTCTGCTCGTCGGCCTTGCGCTGCAGGTGGAGCGAGGCATCTCCCCCGCTGCCCTTCCATGCCTCCTCGATGGCGGCGCCGAGGCGCCGGCGCTCCCGGGGGGCGACCCGGACGCGATCGACGATGACCTCGACCTTGTCCGCGCCGCTCATCGCCTCGGACGGCGCCACGGTGTCGATGTCGCGCGCCTCGCCGCGGACGAGGAGGCGCCGGTAGCCGGCGGCGAGCAACGACTCGCGCACGTCGAGGAACCGCTCGGTTCCGGCGACCGCGATCGGGTACGTGACGAGCGCGGTCGCCCCCTCGTGCGCGCTCGCGGCGAGGTCGGCCGCGCGCGCCGGGTCGGTCCGCGCGGCCGGCGCCTCGCAGGACGGGCAGACAGGCACCGCCTCGCGCGCGAAGAGCGCGCAGAAATACGGCTCGAGGTCGGCCATCGTGGCGACGGTCGACCGCGAGCTCTTGACCGGCGCGCGTCGATCGACGGCGACGCCGGCCGCCACCGGCTCGAGCGCGTCGATCGGCGGCCGCTCGAGCCGCTCGAGGAACTGGCGAGCGTACGGGCTGAAGCTCTCGACGAACCGGCGCTGTCCCTCGGAATAGAGCGTGTCGAGCGCGAGCGATGATTTGCCAGCGCCCGAGACGCCGGCGATGGCCACGAGCTCGCCGGGCCGGAAATCGAGGTCGATGCCCTGGAGGTTGTGCGTGCGGGCGCCGCGGAGACAGATCGAGTGCATAGGACGCGCGGTAGGGTGAACCCGCGGGGACGCCGTCCGGAGTGGACACGGCCGCGTGTAAAACCGCGAGTGTTTAGCCCCCTTTCAGCCCATCGTCGCGAACGATCGTACGTGGGCGGCATGCCGACCCAGCGTGCTGCGGCATTGCGTTCTGCGTCGTCGAATTATCACGGTCCGTGGCGAGGCGTGCGCACGGCGCTCGGGCGACCTGGCAAGCCGAGCGCGGCGGGCGCGCCCGGCAGGCGCGGCGGCTAGCCGTTGACGAGGAGGATCGAGAGGTAGCCGTAGTCGTTGCTGGTCCAGTTCGGGCTCAAGGTCTGGCCGCACATCCCGATGTTGTAGGTGCCCGCGGTGAGGCCGGTGATGACGGCGCTGAGCCCGAAGGGGACGCGGGTGTCCGCGGGGACACGGCCGCCGGCCATACCAAGGCCGACCGCCTGGACCTCGTCGAGCACCGGGCCAGACGGCCCGGAACGAACCCGCTGGTAGCACATGTAGAGCTTGAGGCTGTCCGCAGGCGAGCCGTCCGTGCCCAGGTACCGATGCGCGGTCGCATAGATTGACTGGCTCGTCGATGAGACCGCCACCAATGCTGTCGGCCCGAAAAAGTCGACAGGCCTCCCGGCCGGCAGCGCGGTATGCGGGCCGACGCCCTGGACCGTCAGTGTCAGCACGACCCCCTGGGGCCCGGTCGGACCAACAGGGCCGGTAAACCCACGTGGCCCCTGCGGACCGGTAGGGCCCACTGGTCCTGTCGGACCGGTAGAGCCCGCTGGCCCAATGGGACCGGTAGGGCCCGCTGGTCCCATGGGACCCTCCGGTCCGAGCGCGCCCACCGGGCCTTCTGGTCCCCTCGGGCCCATTGGCCCCTCCGGTCCGAGCGCGCCTACCGGGCCTTCTGGTCCCCTCGGGCCCATCGGACCTTCCGGTCCCACCGGGCCCTCCGGTCCGATCGCGCCCCTCGGGCCCTCTGGTCCCATCGGACCTTCTGGTCCCACCGGGCCCTCCGGTCCGGTTGCGCCCGCCGGGCCTTCTGGCCCCATCGGACCTTCTGGTCCCATCGGGCCCTCCGGTCCGATTGCGCCCACCGGGCCTTCTGGCCCCATGGGCCCTGCCGCGCCTGCGGGCCCTGCCGGGCCCTCCGGCCCCCTGGGTCCAGCCACGCCTTCCGGCCCTGTGGGCCCGGTGGGGCCTGCGGCCCCCGTCGGCCCGATCGCTCCGCTCGGCCCGGCCGGCCCTGTCGGACCATCAGCACCCGCAGGCCCAGTCGCGCCGACCCTCCCCTCCGGCCCCTCCGGTCCAGCCGGGCCCGCTTCACCGGCCGGGCCGATCGGTCCAGGCAGCCCCTGCGGGCCCTGGAGCCCCGCCGGCGAGCCGACCCACTCGCCGTTCTCGTCGATCACGAGGACGCCGTTCACGATGACCCCACGCTCGCCGAGCACCAGCGTGTTGCCGCTCGTGGTGCTCACGGTGACCGAGGTCGGCGTGATGTCGCCGTTCACATTGCCGGCGAGCAGCGCGTACGGCACGCTCGCGACCGTCGCGCGCGGCTCCAGCTCGACATCGTCGCCCACGGTGATGCCGAGGTACCGCTCGGCACCGTCGAAGATCGCCTGCTCGAACGGGACGATCGCGCCGAGGCGCACCGAGAAGAAGCCGTCCTCGAACGTGATCGAGTGGACCTCGCTCCACAGGGGCGTCGAAGCGTCGCGCTCGTCGTAAAGGGCGAACACGACATCGAGCGTCGCGCTGATGGGCACATCGCGCTCGTCGTAGAGCCGGCCTTGGTGGGTGATGGTCGCCGGGACCGCCGCAGCCGCGGTCCCCGCGACCACGACCGCGCTCGCCGCCAGGGCGGATGCCGCCATGCATCGCGCGATCATCGACGTCCTCATCGCCAGCTCCTCGTCATGGCAAGCTCCCGTCGGCTCCGATGAGCCCTCCTCGCATCCGCACCTTGGGTGAGGTCGACGTCCCCTGGTTCTGCGTCGGCTGCCCGAGCGTGAACACCATGCGGTAGCGCGAGCTCCTCGCGACCTCGCCAGCCGTCACCGTCTCGGTCGCCCCGACGCGCCTGGGAGTCGGCGCGCCGCCGCCCTGCCCGCCGCCGCCCTGTCCCTCACCGCCCTGCCCGCCGCCGCCCTGCCCATCGCCGCCCTGCCCATCGCCGCCCTGCCCGCTGCCGCCCCACCCGCCATCGCCGTCCACGGTGCCGGAGTCCGTGGCGACGCCGCAGCTGCAGCTGCACCCGGGCATCAGCGCAGAGCTCACCACGATCGCCCCGAGCCAGGCCGAAAAGCGCAGTCCGCGATTCACTGAGTCCTCCAGGCTGACGGCACGTCGTGCGAAAGGACCATTGGACGAGCGGCGGCGATCGGCGTCAAGCGGTGACGCCGCCACCGCAGCGGACGCGCCGCGCGAGCTGCGCCCAGCAGCGGCGCCGCGCGGGCGCAGCCCGGTGAAGCGGTGTGGACAGGCGGCGGCGCGCGCGCTATGCGGCCGCGTGAGCCGCGCTGGCAAAGAGAAGGAGCGAGAGGGGGAGAAGCTCATCGTGCGCAACAAGCGCGCGACGTTCGACTACACCCTCGACGATCGGTTCGAGGCAGGGTTGGTGCTGCTCGGCAGCGAGGTGAAGATGCTCCGCGACGGCGCGGCCGAGCTCACCGACAGCTGGTGCGCCATCGAGAACGGGGAGGCGTTCCTGAAAGGGGTCAACATCCCCGTGATGCCCGGCGCCGCCTTCGGGCACGAGGCGAAGCGCCCGCGCAAGCTGCTGCTGCACGAGAGCGAGATCGAGGCGATCCGCAAGAGCGTGGAGCGGGAGGGCATGACCGTGATCGCGACCCGCCTCTACTTCAAGAACGGGCGCGTGAAGGCCGAGATCGCCCTCGCGAAGGGGAAGAAGACCGTCGACAAGCGCGAGAGCCTGAAAGAGAAGGACGCCACCCGCGAAGCCCGCGCGGCGATGGAGCGGGCCCGCGGCGGCGCCGCCCGCGCGCGGAGCGCCGGGCTGCGGAGGCCGGAATGACGTCGCACCTCACCTGGTCCAAGGGCGGCGAGGCAGAGCTCGTCGAGATCGACGGCGATCGCGTGCGGCTCCACTCGACCGCCTCCTCGGCGCCAGGAGCGCGCGTGGAGGGCTCGCTCCAGCCGACAGGGACGGCGATCCGCGTGAAGGTCGCCCGGTGCCGCCTGCGCACACCCACCGAGCCCAACGACGCGGCGCCCGGTGAGCGCACCTACGAGATCGAAGGCCGGCTCATCGATGCGACGCGCGAGGTCCGCGCCGAGCTGGCGCGGCTCATCGGCGGCGAACGCACGGGCTGAGCCACGACGTTCCGTCCTGCAGCGAACGCCCAGGCGGTTCTACAGCGGCTGCGGGGCGCGGCTCGTCCGGCGGCGAGTGTTGCGATGGCCCGGCGCGGCCCATACGCTGTCTTTCTATGAAAATTACGTCGCGCCCTCGTGTAATTCTGCGCCGCTGCTCGACGTATGACGTGGCGAAGATCCGCGGCATCGTGCGCAGCGGTCTCGAGGAGCTCTCGCTGCGCCCGCACGGCCGGACGCTCATCAAGCCCAACGTCGTCGCGTCGGGAGCGCACTTTCCGCACGCGTACACGCGGCCCGAGTTCGTCGAGGGAGTGATCGGCGCGCTCAAGGATCGCGACGACGGGCGCGTGAGAGAGCTCGCCGTCGGGGAGCGGTGCGGCATCACGCTCCCGACCCGCATGACGTACGAGAGCGCCGGCTACTACCCGATGTTCCGCAGGACCGGGGTCAAGCACTACCACTTCGAGGAAGAGCAGCAGGTCGAGATCCCGCTCACGCACGAGGGCCGGCTGCGCGACTACGTGTTCACGCCGGAGCCCGTCGCAAAGGCCGACTTCTTCGTGAACTGCCCCAAGTTCAAGTCGCACCCCTGGACCACCGTGACCTTCTCGATGAAGAACTACATCGGGATCCAGGACGATCGGCACAGGCTCATCGATCACGATCACCGGCTGAACGAGAAGGTCGCCGATCTCCAGTACATCGTGCAGCCGCAGTTCATCGCGATCGACGCCATCACCGCGGGCGAGGGGCGGATGCTCACGCCCTCGCCGTTCGACCTGGGCCTCATCATCATGGGGAACAACCAGGTCGCGTTCGACTCGGTCTGCTGCCAGATCATCGGCGTCGATCCGAGGAGCGTCGAGCACATCCGCCTGGCGTCGGAGCGCGGCTTCGGCCCGATGGACCTCGGCGAGATCGAGATCACGGGGGACGTGACGCTCGAGGAGGCGAAGCACAAGGCCAAGGGGTTCAAGGTGGGCCTCGTCCGCGTCGAGAAGTACTTCGAGGGCACGAACATCACGGCCTACGCGGGCTCGCCGCCCGAGCCCGAGCGCACCGACTACTGCTGGGGCGGCTGTCCAGGGGCCATCGAGGAGGCGATCGAGATCCTGCGCGAGTACGACAAGGAGTGCGACGCGAAGATGCCGCGGATGCACGTCGTGTTCGGCGCCTACGAGGGCCCCATCGACGCGAAGCCGGGCGAGAAGGTGGTCTTCATCGGCGACTGCGCGACGTACAAAGGGAAGATCGGCGATCAGCTGGTCAGCGTCGAGAGCCTGTACCGGGAGCGGAGCGCGCGGGACCCCTACACCGCGAAGCACGATGACGTCCTCGCGAAGATGGTGAAGGTGACGACCAAGCTCGCGATGGCCCGGAACGAGACCACCCTCCGGCTCGAGGGCTGCCCCGTGAGCGTGGCGGAGCAGGTGCTCACGCTGGTCACGCTGGGCAAGACGAAGAACCCGTACTTCGCCCCCGACCAGCTGCTCGACTTCAACAAGGCGTACGTCGCCTGGCGCGGGGCTTCGCTCGCGAAGCGGCTCGCCGGCAAGCCCTACCAGGTCCACGGCGCCTGCTCGCGCGGCGACGCGGCGCCCGAGCTCCCGTCCGAGCCGCCTAGCTCGCAGGCCGCAGAGTGAGATCGAAGAGGACGTCGAGCTCGTCCCGCACCTTGAAGGCGCCGAGCGGCCCCTTGACCTCGCGCACGCCGAGCGCAGCCATCGACAGCTGACAGGTACCCGTCACCCCGATCGCGCCGTCGCCGCGATCGCGCGAGGAGAGCCGCGCCACCAGCGAGGCGCTCCCCAAGGCGACCTGGACGCGCACCTCGGCGCGGTCACGCGTGGCCCCCGAGGCGCGCACCGCCACGATCTCGGTCCCCGCGAGCACCTCGCCGCGCAGGCGCCGCTCGATGTCGCCGCGATCTCCCGCGGAGAGCGCGTCGGGATCGACGCGATCGCCGCGCAGGACCCCCGCGACGGAGAGCTTGGCCACGGGGACCTCGAGCTCGACGGTCCACGACTCGCCGTCGAGCCGCGCCCGACCGCGCAGCTCGGACGCCGTGATCTCGAGGTCGTGCGCCAGGCGCGCGAGCATGCCCACGGCTCGGGTGTGGATCGTCAGGCGGGACGCGTTCGGATCGAGGTGCAGCTCGCTCATCGGATAAAGCTCCTTTTCATCGTCATGCAAGGGCGCGCCGGTCAGCGACGCTTGGAGCGGCGGGGGCCGTCGGGCACGAGCACGTAGCGGCTCGACGACGGCTCGGGCTGCCGGAGGAGCTCGGCTCGGAGCAGCGCCTCCGCGAGCCGCGCCTCGATGACCTCGTCCGTGACGCCTGGCTCGAGGGTCACCACCGCGGCCTGGATGTCGCGCGCCAGGGCGTCGAACTCCGCGCTGTCGAAGGCGTAGATGTCGTCGGGGAACAGGAGCGCGAGCGGCTTCCGCTCCACCGCCGTGTTCGTCAGCGCCGCCAGGTCGCTCTCGACGATGAGCATGACGCGAGCCCGCAGGCACATCCCCCTGCAGCGCGCCGCCAGCGCCTCGGCCGAGCCGACGAGCAGGACCGATCGAGGCGCGTTGACCGCCTTGGTGGCCTCGTCGTCCCCGTGCTCCTGAGTCATTCCCCGAAGAGTACGTGAACGAGCGGATGAAGCCATCCCTCTTGCGCCGCTCACGCTATCGCCGTGAACGTCAAGCAGCCGGTCGGGGCAAGGCGAGCCGAGCCGCCGCGGCCCCGGCCCGCGCGCTACTCCCTGCAGCGAGCCGCCGCGACGAGCGCGAGGACGAGGGCGCTCGAAGCGAGCAGGGCGGCGCTCGCGGGCTGCCCGAGCCCGAGCGGCGACGGGCCGCCGAGGAGGTTGACGGCGTTGCCCCGGGGCAACAGTGCGCCGATCACCCCGGCCGAGCCACCGAGCAGGAGATCGGCCGCGAGCGGCACGAAGCGGCCGAGGCCGCGCCGGAAAAAGGTCGCACCGACCGAGAACCAGCCAGCGTAGGCGGCTCCGGTGAGCGCGCCGATCCACCCACTGACGAGCATGTCTCGGACGAATGGCGCAGCGCCGGGACCATGGGCGGCGGCGACGACGACGACGGCAAGCAGCGCTCCCACGAGGGCGGAAGCGAGGGCCGTGGCCAGGGCGATGCCGAGCGCGACATGGTGGGACGAGGCGCCGAAGCGGGCCACCGGCCAGGCTGCGTCGCGCAGCGTGGTGCGATCGGCGGCGTCGGCGGCCAGGGCGAAGATCGTGAGCGGCGTGGCGAGGCGGAACGTGGAGAGCAGCGCCCGGTCCACGGCCCCGGAGGACCCGAACGCGATCTCGATGAACGCGGCCGCGACCGCGAGCGCGGCGCCGAGCCCGAACGCCAGCAGCGGACGCCGCGCGCGGAGGCGGCTCAGGGTCATCTCCATCCCGAGGCGGACGCCCGTCAGCGCGGGCCCGCCCCGCTCGGCCCCCCCTTCCGCGGGAGGAAGCGGCTGCGCCGCGGCGCTGGATGCGCTCTCACCCACCATCGTGGCGTCCTGTCTCCGCAGCGTGCGGCGAGCCGTCGGCCCCCGGCGGGTCGGCCCCGATCCGTCCGCCGGCAGCGGCATCGCCGTGCGCCGACAGCGGCACACCAGCGGGCGCGGACGGGCCGTCCGACGGCCGGCTGAGCGGCGCTGCCGGGACGAGCGGCGCCGGTGCGTCGAACGCCGCCACCGCAAACGGCCCCTCGGGCGCGCCCGGCAGCGGGGCAGCCCCCTCGACCGCAGGTGCGCCGAAGGGCCGGCGCGAGCGAACGGCGGCCAGGTGCAGCGCGGTCGCCGCCCGCACGTCGTGCATCGACGGGGGCGGCGAGGAGATCGCGATGAGCGTGACGTCCTCCCTCGCGGCCGCATCCAGGATCGCGAGCGCGGCCGCCTCCCTGTCCGCGGCCCGGATCCGCAGCGTCGACGACGCCTCCGCCGGCCCCTGCTCCCACGCGCCCGCGCGCACGGCGGGAGCGCTCGCGAGCGCCGCGGCGAGCGCGCGCGCGCCGGGCGCGTCGGGCGCCCGCTCGTGGACGAGCACGTGGATCTCGACCTCGGGCCGCCCCACGCCCGGCGGGGCCGCGCCCGGGGCAGCGGCAAGGCGGTCGCCGGCGCCGGGCTCGGTGCGCGCGATGACGCCGCGATCGAGCACGTGGATGCGGTCGGCGAGGGCGCTCGCGTCGGCGGTCGAGGACGTGACGAGCACGACGCAGGCGCCAGCTGCAGCCAGGGCGCGCAGGCGCTCTCGGACCGGCTCCGGAGACGGCACGGCGACGTCGGCGAACGGCTCGACGAGGCAGAGCAGGAGCGGCCGCGGCACCCCGAGGGCGAGCGACAGCTCGACCGCCCGGGCCTCGGAGAAGCTCAGCGAGGCCGTGCTGCGGGCGAGGAGCGGCGCGACGCCGAGCGGCTCGAGGAGCGCCGCGGCGCCGCTCGCGGGCGCGCCGCGGGCCCGGAGCGCGACCGACATGAACGACGCCACCGACGCGCCGTCGGGCAGCTCCGGGGTGGCGGCCAGGACGCCGATCTGCGCCCGCGTCGCCGCGCTCCGGCACGGGTCGCGCCCCGCCACGAGGACGCGGCCAGCGAGGGGGGCTGCGCGCCCTGCGAGCACCTCCGCGAGGGCGAGCGTCCCGTCCTCCGGGGCGCCGAGCACCGCGTGCACGCCCGGGCCGAGGGCCAAGGACAGGCCCGAGAGGCCCCCCCGAGGGCGCCCCACTTCGCCGGCGCCGTCGCGCGCGCGCACGCCCTCGAGCACCACGACAGGAGCGCCCGGGCTCATGCTGCAGGGCCTCCCGCCGAGCGGGCCGCGAAGGAGAGGAACGCGCCGAGCGCTCCCGGGATCGACCACCTCGAGTCGCCAGCGAGATCGGCGAGCCCCCAGGGGACGAGGGTCAGCACCAGGAACAGGGCGCGCCCTCGCGCCCCGGCGACGCGGCCGCTCGCCGCCGCGAGGCCGCCGAGCGTCACACCGGAGACCGCGCCGAACAGGGCGAGCGCCGCGCCGTACGCGAGGTGCTGGAGGCCGAGCAGCAGCGAGCCGGAGAGGAGCGCCGCGAGCACCGAGAGCGCGGCGAGCGGGAGCGCGACGACGCGCGCGACCTCGAGCATCGCGGCGAGGCTGCGCACGCCGTGGAGCGAGGCCCGCGAGATCCCCCGCGCGGCGGCGAGCGCCTCGACGCCGTCGCGGCGATCAGCCCCCGGGCGATCGTGCGCCGCGGCGAGGGCGATGGGGCCGGCGGCCGCCCACGCGAGCCCGCGCGCCGCGGACCCGAGCAGCGCGTCCAGCGAGGTCGTCCCGTCGTCCAGCCGGAGCACGAGCGCCATGACGCCGCACCCGAGCGAGATGAGCGCCGCCATGGCGAGGCCGAGCCGCCCGCCGCGCGCGCCGCGGAGCCGCGCGCAGCCGAGCGCGACGGCTGCGCGCAGCGAGCGGCGCGCGGCCGCGCGCCGCCGCGCGGGATCGTCCGGGCGCTTGCTCGGCGCGTCGCGCGGTTCGGGGTCGTGCGGGCGGGTCATCGGAGGAGCGTGCGGACGGCGCGGCGGCGACGCGCTGCTAGCGCTGCCCTTCCAGGCGCCCGGGCGCAAGGTGAATGTGCCGCGGGCCGGAGCGCGCCGCCGGAATGTGGCGCCGCCGCGCGCCAGCGCCACCCGTTACGACGGCGTCGCGACCGCGAGCCCGGGCGCGCTCGTCGCGACGCCGAGGGGCCTCAGTCGTACGAGAGCCCGCGGCGGCCCTTGTGCTTGCGCTTGCGCTCCTTGTCGGCGACGCCGATCTTGCCCCACTCGTAGGTGATTCGACGGCGGAAGGCGCCCAGCGCATCGCCGCCGTACAGGAAGAGCTCGCGCGGCGAGTCCGTCTCGCCGATCGTGGGCTCCCAGAGATCCGACGGGACGAACGCGAGCAGCGCCGGCGCGCTCATGCGCATCCGGCTGATGAGGAGCCCGCACGTCGTTCCGTCGCCCGGGCGCGAGCGCTTCGCGCGCTTGGCGCGGCTGCGCGGCGCCCCGTTCACCCCGGCCGGCCGCGCGCAGCCGCCGCCGAGCACGAGCTCCTCGTTGCCCCGGGGGTGCCAGGTCCACATGCGCTCCACGCTGAACGCCCCCTCGGCCGACCCGGCCCGGGACGCGTTGCGCACCTCCTCCGGCGCGAGCGCCGCGAGCTGCGCCGCCGCGCGCGCGTCGACGAGCGGCTCCAGCCGGAGCGGGCGATCGCGCGTCACCTCGAGCACCACCTCGAAGCTGTTCACCTCGCCGGCACAGCAGCGGACGCCGACCTCGGGGCGGCGCGTGTCCGGCTTGACGCCGCGCCCGTGGGCGCATCGCCCCACGAGCTCGCCCGTCGGCCCGTTGCCTCCGCGCAGCGTGACGAGCCCCTGCTTGCCGCTGTCCCGCTGCCACTGGCTCGAGGTCCAGGTCCATACGCCGCCATGGAGATCGTGCACCCCGAACGCGCTCACGCACCCGGCGTTCACCCCGTTGGGCGTCAGGACCCGGCTCTGCCCGGTCGCGCAGACCGGCGCCTTGTACGTGTCGCCGTACTCGTACGTGGTGTTGTCCGGCCCCTTGCAGGCCCGCTCGATCTCGAGCTCCGTGCAGAGGCGCTTGCCCTGCGCCTCGCACAGCGCGCGCGCCTCGTCCTGCGCGATGTTCGTGGTCGGGATCGCGCCGACCTCGTTGGGGTACGAGAAGATGTCGATGTAGAAGCCGTGCATCACGACCTGCGCGCCCGCCATCTCCTCGTCGGCGATGCGCGGCAGCCGGTCCGGCGGCGTGCCCGCGATGAGCACGCCCTTCGGGATCCACGCCATGCCGGGGCGCGGCTCCGGCTCGGTCTGGCTCACGTCCCAGGGCGGGGCGGCGTCGAGATCGGCGTCCGTGCCCTGCGGGGCGCCGCCGCGATCGCAGCCGGGAGAGGCCGCGAGGAGGCCGGCGAGCGAGGCGGCGACGGCGAGGGCCTTCCCCCCCGGCGCGCGGCCCTGTGCGCGGACGGAGCGCTGCTCGCCGAGGCCCACGGGCTCACTCGGCGTCGCGCTCGCGGAGGTTCAGCTCCTTCATCTTGAGCTGGAGCCCCTTGCGCGAGATCTTGAGGAGCCGCGCGGCGTGGGTGACGTTGCCGTGCGTCTGCTTGAGGGCGCGCTCGATGAGGTCGCGCTCGAGCTTGCTCATCGCCGCCTTCACCTGCTCCTTGAGGCCGTCGGGCGTCGAGGGCGCGGCGGAGGTGTCCGCGGCGGCGGCCGCGAGCGGCAGCGTCGCGCCGGGCGCCGACGTGGCGCCGCCGCGGATCTCCTCCGGCAGGTCGTCGAGGCGGATGCGCGCGCCGTCGGCGAAGAGCAGCGCCCGCTCGACGACGTTCTCGAGCTCGCGGATGTTCCCCGGCCAGGCGTGCGAGGCCAGGCGCTCGAGCGCCTCGGGCTCGATGCTCTCGATGCTCTTCTTGAGGCGCGCGTTGAACTTCGCGACGAAGTGGGTGCAGAGGTGGGGGATATCGCTCCTCCGGTCGCGCAGCGCGGGGAGCGCGATCGGGACGACGTTGAGCCGGTAGAAGAGGTCTTCCCGGAACGTGCCCGCCGCGATCTCCCGCTTGAGGTCGCGGTTGGTGGCGGCGACGAGCCGGACGTCGACGTGGATGGTCTTGATGCCCCCGACCCGCTCGAACTCGCTCTCCTGCAGGACGCGCAGGAGCTTCACCTGCATCTCGTTCGGGATCTCGCCGATCTCGTCGAGGAAGAGCGTCCCGCCGGAGGCGAGCTCGAAGCGCCCCGGCTTGGAGGCGACCGCGCCGGTGAAGGCCCCGCGCTCGTAGCCGAAGAGCTCCGACTCCATGAGGTCCTTCGGGATGGCCGCGCAGTTGACCTTGATGAACGGCCGGTCGCGACGGCTGGAGTTCTCGTGCAACGCCCGCGCGACGAGCTCCTTCCCGGTGCCGCTCTCGCCGCTGATGAGCACCGTGGTCGGCGTGTCGGCGACCCGCTCGAGGATCGCGTAGAGCTCCTGGATGGGCGGGCTCTCGCCGATGATGCCGAAGCGGTCGGAGCCCCCCCGGGGCTGCGCCGCGGAGACGTCCCGCGTCGCGTCCGCGCTCGCGAGATCGCGGGTGCGGAGCGCCTTCTTCACGACGACGCGCACCTCGTTCTGATCGAACGGCTTCGTGATGTAGTCGAACGCGCCCGTCTTGAGCGCCTCGACGGCGTTGTCGACGGTCCCGTGCGCCGTGAGCAGCACCACGGGCCGCGACGGGTCGTCGCGGAGCGCGGCGCGGAGCAGGTCCATGCCGTCGACCTTGGGCATCCGGAGATCGGTGATGACCAGATCGATGTGGTGCTCCTTCAGGAACGCGAGCCCCTCCTCGCCGTCTTCCGCGGTGTGGACCTCGTAGCCATCCCGGCCGAGCTGGGCGCTGAGGACCCGCCGGAGGTTCGCCTCGTCATCCACGACGAGGATCTGCTTCTTTTCGGGGAGCATCACCGGGCGAGACTAGCAGAACCGGAAACCAAGCAAGCGCCGGGACCGCCCCTCGACGCTCCGGCCGGTCGCCCTCGCGCCGCGCGGGCGCGCCGGCGGCGTTCCCGTCCCGCTCCCCGCGGCGCTCCCCGCGGCCGCCGCCTCGCTCGGCGCTCCCATGCCGTCCCCCGGCTGTCGCTTCGCTCGGCGCTCCTGTCCCGCTCCCCTGGCCGCCGCTTCGCTCGGCGCTCGCCACGCCGGTCGGCAGGCCGAACGCATTGCCTCGAGGTCCGTAATAGTTCCTTTTTCTCGCTGCCGGCGAAGCGGATCAGTATGCTGCGGCCACTTCTCGGAGGGCGGCTCGGATGCGTGTGCTTCGGACTTGGCTGGTCGGTCTCGGCGCGGGGATATTCCTCGCCGCGGGGTTGGCCTTAGCAGGAGATCCGGCCATCGAATATCCCGAGTGCTACCGCACGGCGACCCCCGCCGACCTGGAAGGCGCCAAGGGGGCGCACAAGGCCGCCACCCAGTTCTACGAGCGCGCTGACTACGATCGCGCCATCCAGTACTGGAAGGACGCTTACCAGCTCGACTGCTCGGCGCACGGCGTGCTGATCAACATCGCCAACGCCTACGAGAAGAAGGGCGAGCGGGCCGAGGCGGTCACGGCGCTGGAGACCTACCTGGCCCGTACGCCGGACGCGAGCGACGCGCAGACGATCCAGGACAAGATCCAGAACCTCAAGAACGCCCTCCGGCCGGCGCCGAGCGCCAGCGCGAGCGCGTCCGCGTCGGCGCCGGCGGTGCTCCCGACGGCCCCCACCGCCTCGGCGATCCCGGAGCGCCCCAAGGAGGAGCCTCCGCCGCAGCCTCCTTACGGCTATTCGCCGTGGGTCGCGACGGGCGCTGGGGTCGTCACGCTGCTGGTCGGCGGGATCTTGACCTCGAGCGGCTTCGCGGACATTGGCGCCGCCGAGGACCGTTGCCCGTCGCGCAAGGGCTGCACGGAAAAGGTGGCCGAGCGGGGCAATCAGGGGCGCACGCACGCGACGGTCGGCGGCGTGCTGCTCGGGTTGGGCGCCGCCGGCGTCGCCGGTGGCCTCATCTGGGAGCTCGGGTTCAACCAGCCCTGGCCCAGCAAGCTCCAGCTGACCCCGGTCGCTGGACCGGGCGCGGCCGGGCTGGGCATGGCCGGCCGCTTCTGAGAGCCGGCTTCCTGGCCACCCGCTGCCTTTCGCCGGGCGCGACGGCGACGTCGTCGGGCGCCCTGGCCGCACGGGACGGCGGGGCGGCAGAGGCTGGCAAGCGAGCGCCGCCTCGCGAGCGAGCGCTCACCGGCGCATCGTCTACTCTCCTGTCGTGCGTCTCAGCTCCTACGCCTGCTCGCCCCTGACACGGCGCTGTCTGCACAGGATCGCGCTCCCCTGCGCGCTGCTCGCCGCGCTCACGGGTACGATGACGGCGGTGCTCGCCGATGGCGACGCCCCTGCGCCCGCGATCTCACGGGTCGGCCGTCTGCTCGTGCCCACGGCCGTCGCGGCGCCCGCCGATTCCTCGGCGCCACCCAGCGTCGCGATCCTCGCGACGCCTCCGGGGGCGGCCCGGACCACGCTCCACATCGCGCCGATCGGCGGAGCCAAGGCCGGTCCCGCGCTCGCCACGCTCCGGCACCTGAGCGACGCCGTGGTCCGCGCCCGCGTCGTCCCGCGAACGCGGCTCGTGGTCGCGACCGCCGAGACGAGCCCGTCCAGCGACCGCTCGTTCAACGCGAGCCTCTTCCGGATCCAGCCGGGCGCAGAGCCCGTCGCGCTCTGCGACGGCGTGGTCCACGCGAGCCGCCCGCTCGTCACCGCCGACGGGCGCGTCTTCGTCTCGCGCGGCGTCGCCGGCCCGGAGCCGCAGCCCGACAACGAGCCCGCGCAGCTCCGGGTCGACGCGCTCACCATCGACGAGGTCGACCTCGCCACCGGCGCGATCCGCACCGTGCACCGACACACCGGCCACCTCGCCTTCCTCGCCGGCGCGTGGAACGGCGAGCTCGTCCTCTACCGCGTCTCCCCGGCGTCGGCCGACATCGTCCTCGTGGACCCCGACTCCGGCGCGACGCGGGTGATCGCCCCGTCAATCCCGCCGTTCGCGCGCGATTTCTCGATCGACGCCGCGGCGGGCGCGCTCGTGTTCCAGGAGCGGCACGAGACCGACCCCGGCCTGTGGGTCATCGATCGGCTCGATCTCGCCCGGGGCAAGCGCACCCGGCTCGAGGCGAGCGCGAGCCACGCCCTCGCCCCGTACGCCTGGCCGGGCGGCGGGATCGCGTACACGCCCGAGCGCGCCACCGGCTTGTTCGTCGTCGGCGCGCGCGCCGCGGTCCGCAGCCCGCTCGGCCCCGGCATCGACGTCATCCAGGCCGTCTCGCAGGACGCGGCGTGGGTGGCGGCGCTGCACGCGAAGCCGTCCGCGTTCGCCGTCCCCTTCGCGATCCGGGTGGAGAGCGGCGATGTCGCCGCGATCCCTGCGCCACCCGGAGCGCGCATCGCGGTCGCCGGCTTCACCGCCGCGAAGGAGGAGCCGTGACGGGCCGCCTTCTCCTGGTCCCGGCGGCGCTCTCCGCGGCCGCGCTGGTCGCGCCGGCCGCGCGCGCCGCGTACTGCCCCTGCTTCACCGCGTCGAGCGCGTACAACGATCGCGGCTGCGCGATCGAGGCCGTGCCCGGGATCAACCCCTCCGTCGCGGAGTGGAACGCCATCTTCGACCGCGTCTCGCGGGGCCCCGAGGCCTGGGGCGACGCCGGACCGCCGGCCTTCAACCTCGGTCAGGGCTGCGATCTGCCCGAGGCGCGGCGCGACGTTCCCGCCACGTTCCCCTGCGAGCTGCTCAAGGCGATCGCCATGCAGGAGTCGGGGTGGCAGCAGTTCTGCGCGCCGGACCGGCCCATGGATCAGGCGGGGGAGAGCTCGCGGACGATCATCTCCTTCGACTGCGGCTACGGCGCCTCGCAGATCACGAGCGGCATGCGGCGCGGCGACAGCCCGGATTTCGATCCGCGCCGCGTGGCCGCGGAGCCGACCTACAACGCGGCCACCGGCACCCAGATCCTGGCCTCGAAGTGGAGGGCCACGCGCTGCGTCGGCGACCGGCAACCCGCGTTCATCGAGCACTGGTACAGCGCCGTCTGGGCCTACAACGGGCTCGCGTACGTCAACAACCCGAATAACCCCAACTACGACGCGGGGCGCGGCGTCTACGACCCGGCGATCGGCGGCGCCGCTCCGTACCAGGAGCGGGTGTTCGGCTGGATGGAGCACACGGGGGGGCGCTGGGAGAGGACCGAGGCCGCCTACCCTGACCTGGGCGAGATCGGCGGCACAGGCGCGCCGCCCGCGCTCTCGGATCCCCGCTGCGCGTCGCCGACGGACTGCACGCGCAAACGTCCCCTCCATCTCACGCGCTGCGCGGACGAAGGCGGCGCGACGGGCGGCGGCGGCGCAGGCGGCGATGGCGGCGCTGGCAGCGGCGGCGGAAAAGACGGGAGCGGCGGTGAAGGCGGCGGCACGGGCGGCCGCGGCGGCACGGGCGGCCGCGGCGGCGCAGGCGGGAGCGGCGGCGACGCCGGAGACGCCGGCGGCGCGCCCATCACGACCGCAGCCCACGGAGGCGCTGGAGGCCCGCTGGGCAACGACGACGACCATGACGACGAGACGACGGTCGGCATCTACGGCCGATGCTCCTGCGACGCGCCCGGGAACGGCGCGGCCGCGGGTGCGGCGTCCTGGCTCTCGCTCTGCGCCGGGGCGCTCGCGGTCGCATCGCTCCGGAGGCTTCCGAGGCGACGCCGCGCCGACTAACCTCGACATCCATGCCGCCTCCGCTGGGATCCGAGCACATCGCGGCGTGGGCTGCCCGGCGCGGCCTCGCCTTCACCGCGCGCCCTGACGAGGCCTGGTTCCGCCGCTGGGAGCCCTACGACACGATCGCGCCGCCCTCCGCGTACCTCTCCGCGTGCACCTGGACGGCGAACCCCGGGCACGCGGTGATCGCCGAGCCCTGGTACGCCGAGGGCGAAGCCGAGCCCCTCGAGCGGACGCTGCTCGGCTTCGCGGCGCACCCGGCGCTCCAGCGCCGCGCCTCGATGCGCGTCGGCGAGCATTTCCTGACGCGCGTCGCCTTCATCGAGAGCGCTCCCCCGCCCCGGGTCACCCTCGACGATGCGCTTTGGGACGCCCACGTGACGACCTTCGCCGCCTCCCAGCGCGAGGCCGCAGGCGCGTTCCATCCGCGGCTGCGCAAGCTCCTCGCCCGCCGCGGTTTCCAGGGGCACATCGAGCTCCGCCCTGGCGGCCTCGTGGTCCACTGCGCCGGCCTGCGGCCCATCCCGGAGCACTACGAGCGGCTGCTCGGCGTCGTGCGCGAGCTCGTCAACGCGGCGATCCCCAGCGCCTGAGCGCGCACGAACGCGGCGATCGCGACGCCCGCGAGCCCCCCGCAGGGGCGGGGCCGGCCAGGCCCGCTGGCCAGCCCTGTCGACGCGTCCGCGGCGCCGTTCTAGGCTCAGAGGCCATGGCCAAGGTCCTGGTCGTCGAGGATGAGCCGGCCATCGCCGAGTCGATCGCCTACTTCCTGCGCCGCGACGGGTTCGCGGCCACCGTCGCCACCACGCTCGCGGCCGCGGAGCGGGAGATCGACAACGCCGACCTCATCATCCTCGATCTCATGCTCCCCGACGGCAGCGGCTTCGACCTGATCGGGCAGGCCCGGCGGAGCGCGGCGCGCGCCGCGATCATCGTCCTGTCGAGCCGCGACAGCGAGGCCGACCGCGTCGCCGCGCTCGAGACCGGCGCCGACGACTACGTGACCAAGCCGTTCTCCCCCCGTGAGATCGTGGCGCGGGTGCGGGCCGTCCTGCGCCGCGCCGCGCGGCCCTCGCCGTCCGCCGGCGCGCCGGCGCCGCTGCCGCTCGTTGTCGACGAGGCCACGCGGCGCGCGTACGTGAGCGGCCAGAAGGTCGACCTCACCCGCGTCGAGTTCGATCTGCTCGCCTGCATGCTCGCCGCGCCGGGCAGGGTCTTCACGCGCGCGCAGCTCATCGATCGCGTCTGGGGCGACGGGTTCGCGATCACCGACCGGACCATCGACTCGCACGTGAAGGGGCTCCGGAAGAAGGTCGTCGAGGCCGGCGGCGACGCCGACCTCATCGAGACGGTGCGCGGCGTCGGCTACCGCGTCGCGGACAAGCCGGGCCCCGCGGAAGGCGGAGGCTGACGGGTGCTGCGCCTCGTCGTCACCGCGGCGGCGGCGGTCTCGCTCATCCTGCTCGTCGCGCTGTTCGCCTCCCGCCTCGTCCGCGCCCGGACGGCGGGGATGAGCATCCGGATGCAGATCTTCATCGCGCTCGGCGGCATCGTCGGCGCGTTCGCGTTCGGGCTCGGGCTGCTCGTCATCGATCGCATCGAGGCGCGCGCGACCCTGCTCGCCGAGGGCAGCGCGCGCGACGAGGCGGCCGCGTTCGCCGCCGTGGCCGCGATGGAGATGGAGGTGCGCGGCGTCGATCTCGCGGCGGTGCGCGCGCTCGACGGCGAGGCCGAGGGCCCGACCGCCCAGAGCATCGCGCTGCTCGATCCCGAGGGCCGCGTGCTCCGGGCGCGCGGCGCCTCGCCGGGCGAGCCCGGGACCGTCTTCGTGACCGCGCCCATCCAGGTCGGCGGCCAGCGCGTCGGCAGCGTGCAGGTCGTGAAGCCGACCATCGTGGTGCAGCGGATGGTCGCCGACTTCGCCCCGCCGATCCTCGTGCTCAGCACGGTGCTCGGCGCAGCGGCGGCGATCTCGTCGTTCCTGATCGGCCGCACCATCGCGACGCCGATCGAGGCGCTCACCGAGTTCGCGGTGCGCGTGAGCGAGGGCGAGGTGCGCGCGGCGACGCCGCCGGCGCAGGGCCGCGAGGTCCAGCGGCTGACGCGCGCCATCGACTCGATGCGGCGCCAGATCGAGGGCCGCCCCTTCGTCGAGACCTTCGCCGCGGATCTCTCGCACGAGCTCAAGAACCCCGTCGCCGCGATCCGCGCGAGCGCCGAGGTGCTCTCCGAGGGCGCGCTCGACGACGCCGAGGAGGCCGCCCGCTTCGTCGCGCGCATCCGCGAGGCGACCACGCGGATCGAGGCGCTCCTCGGGGAGCTGCTGTCGCTCGCGCGCCTCGAGGCGCGCGGCGTGGAGCACGCCGCGGTGGTCGACCTGGTCGCGATCGCAGAGGCCGCCGCGGCGCGGGCGCGAGAGCGCGGCAGCCGCGTCGAGCTCGACGCGCCGAGCTCGGCGACGGTGCGCGGCGACGAGCAGTGGCTCTCGCGCGCCCTCGACAACCTGCTCGACAACGCGCGCACGCACGGCGACGCCGCGGCCCCCGTCCAGATCGCCGTGTCTCGCATGGGCGGACAGGTCGCGATCTCGATCCGCAACCGCGGCGAGATCGGGCGGCACGTCGCGGGCCGCCTTTTCCGCCGTTTCGTGACGACCCGCGCCGACCGGGGCGGCACCGGCCTGGGCCTCGCGATCGTCAAGGCGATCGCCGAGGCCCACAGCGGCTCGGCCGAGTGCACCCACCGCGGGCCGCCCGAGGTCGAGTTCAAGCTCTCGCTGCCGGGGGCCTGATCCTGTGAAAGGATGAGCTCTCTCGCCATGCCGCCCCGGCGACCCTCTTGGTTTCCGGGAGGTTTCCTCGGTTTGACAGCGCACCGGATCGGTGGTGCGAAGGCGCGGCGGCGGTCTTCGGCGAGCGGGCTGGAGAGCTCGCGCACCCGTCAGCGAGCAGAGCGTCTTGAGCTCTCCCGCGCCATCCTCCACAGAACCTCCACAATCGCATCACCGTCGGCCCCCCCACCGCGCCCATGCTCGGCGCAGAGTCTTTCGTCGTCCCCACCCAGGAAAGCCCATGACGTCCAGCAATCTCCCCAAGCACGTCGCGATCATCCTCGATGGCAATGGCCGCTGGGCGGCGGCGCGGGGGCTCCCCCGCATGCAGGGGCACCAGCACGGAGCGCAGGCCGTGCGCCTCTCGGTGCGCGCCTGCCGCGATCGCGGCATCCCGTACCTCACGCTCTACGCGTTCAGCGTGGCGAACTGGTCGAGGCCCAAGGACGAGATCGACGCGCTGATGCGCATCTGCCAGGAGTTCGCCGAGGGGGAGCACGACGAGCTGATCCGTCGAGGGATCGCGGTCCAGGTGGTCGGCGACCTCGAGGACATCCCGACGCCGACGCGGCGCGCGATGGAGAAGCTCGTGGAGGACACCGCCGGCGGCACCGAGATGACCCTGGCGCTCGCGCTGAGCTACGGCGGTCGCCGCGACATGGCGAACGCCATGCGCGCGCTCGCGGTCCGCGCGCGGGCCGGGCTGGTCATCCCGGAGGAGATCAACGAGAAGTCGCTCCGGAACTTCCTGACGACCAGCTCGATGCCGGATCCCGATCTCATCATCCGCACCGGCGGCGAGAAGCGCCTCAGCGACTTCCTGCTCTTCGAGGCCGCGTACGCGGAGCTGTTCTTCACCGACACGCTCTGGCCCGATTTCACCGAGGCGACCTTCGATGAGGCGGTCGCGACCTATTGCCGGCGACAGCGGCGTTACGGCCGGACCGGCGAGCAGGTCCGCCGCCTGGCCGCGTCGACCTGAGCGGACCTCGCCGGGGCGCTCCCCGCGCCCACGGCACCGGTGATGCTTGTAACGCTCGCAACGCTTGTAACGCTCGATTCCGCGTCCGCGATGCAGTACGAGAGATGCGCTTGTCGTCCAAGCGCCCGTAGCTCAGCTGGATAGAGCAGCGGCCTTCTAAGCCGCGGGTCGCAGGTTCGAATCCTGCCGGGCGTGCCCAACGTCCTCGGAGCGTCGCTTGACGGTGCTGCCCGGCGCGGACCACCATGTCCCTGACGCCATGGACAAGAGGGTCGTGCTCGTGCTGGGCGGTCTGGTGCTGGGCGCGGCCGTCGCGCTCGCGGCGGGGCGGGTGCGCGCCCAGGGGCTCACGCCGAGCGTCCCCCCACCGCGGTGGGAGCAGGACTGCGAGCAGGCGCACGGCGTGGACGAGGCCCGCGCCATCGCGAAGGCGCGGGGCGAGGGCGGCTGGGAGCTCGTGGCGCTCGACGCCGGCGTGATGTGCTTCAAGCGACCGGTCCCGGCGCCTCCGAAGCCGGCAGACCCCTGGCCGGGCTACTGACGCACCGCCGCTCCCCTGCCCGCCGTTCGAGGCGGAGGAGCGCGCATGGCGGCGCAGCGACGCCCCTTCTCGGCCCGCGCGCCGCGTGTCAGCGTTCGGCATGATCGAACTCGGCGACCGGCGCTATGCGCTGCCCGCGCGCAAGACGGTGGTGTTCTGCGTCGACGGGTGCGGGCCGGAGTACCTCGACCAGGCGCTCGCGGACGGGCTGATGCCGCGGCTCGCGGGCACGCTCGCCGCCGGCGGCCTGTACGTGCGCGGTCGAGGCCAGGTCCCGAGCTTCACGAACCCGAACAACGTGTCGATCGTCACCGGCCAGCCGGCGCGCGTGCACGGCATCTCGGGCAACTATTACCTCGACGCCGCCACGGGGGAGGAGGTGCCGATGAACGATCCTCGGTTCCTGCGCGTCCCGACGCTCTTCGAGAAAATGGAGCAGGCGGGCGTCAGGACCCTCTGCGTCACGGCCAAGGACAAGCTCCGCGCGCTCCTCGGCGCCTGCCGCGAGGGGGGCCCTCGCCCGATCTCGCTGTCGGCGGAGAAGGCGCACGAGCAGGCGATCCCGGAGCGCGGGATCGGCTCGATCACCGCCGCGGTAGGCCGCGAGAACCCGTCGATCTACGACTGGGACATCTCCCACTACGCCATGGAGATGGGCCTCGCGCTGCACGAGCGGCTCTCGGCCACGCTGCTCTACGTGTCGCTGACCGACTACGTGCAGCACAAGGAGCCGCCGCGCGGGCCGATGTCCGATCGGTTCTACGCCCGCTTCGACGCCCTCTTCGGCGAGTACCTCGACGCCGGCTTCGTCTGCGGCATCACCGCGGATCACGGCATGAACGACAAGACCGCGCAGGACGGCTCGCCGAACGTGCGCTACCTGGACGACGCGCTGCGCGAGGCCGGCCTCTCGAGCTTCCGCGTGCTCCTGCCGATCACCGACCCGTACGTCGTGCACCACGGCGCGCTCGGGTCGTACGCGACCGTGTACCTCGGCGCGCCGGACGACGGCGCGCGCGCCGCGCAGGTCCTCGAGCGGCTCCCGGGCGTGGAGCTCGTCCTGACCCGGGAGGAGGCCGCGCGGCGCTTCGCGCTGCCGCCGGATCGGATCGGCGACCTCGTGGTCCTCGGCGACCGGAGCACGGTGCTCGGCAAGAGCGCGGCCTACCACGACCTCTCCGCCGTCCAGCGCGGGCTCAGGTCCCACGGCGGCCTGCACGAGGCGGAGGTGCCGATCCTCGCGAGCCACCCGCTCCGGCCCGGGGAGCGCGCCTGGCTCCTCGGCGCGGAAGCGGCCAAGGCGGACGCGGGCGCCGCGCACGGCCGGCCGAGCGCGCTGTCGAACGCGGACGTCTTCGATCTGGTGCTCAACCGACTCTCGACCGCCATGGCCTAGCGCCGACGATCGAGCGCCTGAAGGGGGGACAGGGATGGGCTCGATGCTCTCAATCGATCGACCAGCGTTCCATTTTCCGTGCCTGATCGGGGGAAGACCGGTGAGCCGGGACGAGGTCATCCTCGTGCGCTACCCGTTCACGGGCGAGGTGATCGGCAGCGTGCCGAGGCTCGACGAGGGGGCGGTGCTGGAGGCGCTCGCGAGCGTGTCCTCCGGCCCGCCGCGGCTCTCTCGCCACGAGCGCAGCGAGATCCTGCTCCGCGCCGCGGCGCACATCGAGGCGCAGGCGGGGGCGGTGGCGCGGCTCATCACGTGGGAGAGCGGGCTCTGCCTCAAGGACACGGCCTACGAGGTGCGGCGCGCGCTCGACGTGCTCCGCTTCTCCGCGTACGAGGCGCTCCGCGACGACGGCCAGTGCCTCGCGTTCGACATCTCGGCGAACGGCAAGCCCCGGCGGGGGTACACGCTGCGCGAGCCGCTCCGCCTGGTGACGGCGATCACCCCGTTCAACCACCCGCTCAACCAGGTCGCCCACAAGGTCGCGCCGAGCGTCGCGAGCGGCAGCTCCATGGTGCTCAAGCCGTCGGAGAAGACGCCCCTCTCCGCGATCTACCTCGCGTCCGTGCTGCACGAGTCGGGGCTGCCGCCCGGCATGCTCAGCGTTGTGACCGGCGATCCGGCGGAGATCGGGCGCGCGCTCGTGACCCACCCCGCCGTGGAGCTCGTGAGCTTCACCGGCGGGGTCGAGATCGGCAAGCGCATCGCCGGCCTGCTCGGCTACCGGCGCGCGGTGCTCGAGCTCGGCGGCAACGACCCGCTCATCGTGCTCGACGACGCGGATCTCGACGAGGCCGTGCGGCTCGCGGCGTACGGCTGTTACAGGAACTCGGGGCAGCGCTGCACGGCGGTGAAGCGGCTCATCGTGAGCGAGCGCGTCGCCGACGAGCTCGCCGGCCGCCTCGCCGCCGCGTCGGCGCAGATCAAGGTGGGCGATCCGTTCGATCCGGCGACGGACATGGGGACGGTGATCTCCGAGGCCGCGGCGCGGCAGCTCGAGGCGGCGGCCGAGGACACGCTCGCGCGCGGCGCCCGGCTGCTGTTCGGGAACGAGCGCCGCGGGGCCCTGTACGGCCCCACCGTGATGGATCACGTCCCGCGGGACGCCCCCTCCGTGCAGCACGAGACCTTCGGCCCGCACGCGCCCATCCTGCGGGTGAGGGACATCGACGAGGCGATCGCCGTGGCGAACGGGACGAGCTACGGCCTCTCCGCCGGCGTCTGCACGAACGACCTGCGGCGCGTCCACAGGCTCGTGCGGGAGCTCCGCTGCGGCACGGTGAACGTGCGCGAGGTGCCGGGGTACCGGTCCGAGCTGTCGCCGTTCGGGGGGATCAAGGACAGCGGCATCGGGGTCAAGGAGGGCGTCGTCGAGGCGATGAAGGCGATGACCAACGTGAAGCTCTACACGGTCCCCTGGGAGTGAGGGGGCGCCGGCGCTTCCCCGTACCGCCTCGGCGCGCGCCGTTGTAAGCGGATCGGCATGAGCGGAGAGCCCCTATCGGAGCGAGAGTTCGACGACGTGGCCGATCGGTCGCTGCGCGCGCTGGATCGAGCGATCAACGAGATCCCCGACGGCGTCGAGGCCGACCTGCAGAGCGGCATCCTCACCCTGGAGTTCGAGGACGGCATCAAGTACGTCGTCAACAGCCACCGCGCGGCGCGGCAGATCTGGATGGCCGCCGAGCGGGCCGCGTGGCACTTCGACTACCGGCCGTCCGAGGACCGCTGGGTGGCCCAGAAGTCGGGCGAAGAGCTCTGGAGCACGCTCGAGGCCGTGCTGTCCCGGAAGCTCGGCCGCGCCGTGAAGCTCGCTTGCTGAGCCGCGCGGCCCGCGGGGCGAGGTGCGTCACAGGGCGAAGCGGATGCCGAGCCCTCCGAGCAGGCCCGTCACGGAGGCGCCGACCCGGAGGTCGAAGGCGACGCGGTCCCACGGGCGAAGGGCGAGCCCGATCTCGGGCAGGACGAGCCACGGATAGACGAGCGGCCGCAGGCCTTGAGGCCGCCCCTTGGGACGGGTGAACCAGCTCGGCTCGACGTAGCCAGGGTAGTGATCCGCGTCGTAATCGAGCTGGTTGCAGTACCGGAAGCTCCCGACCGGGTTGTTGGGTCCGCGGCATTTCACATAGCGGTACGGGTCCCCCGGCACGAACGAGCCCGGGTCGCCGGGCACCGCGTCGCCGGGATATGCCTGGGTCCGGTAGAGGTCGCCCATGAACGTCCAGCCCACGCCAAGGCCGGCCCCGACGCGGAAGGCGAACAGCTCGTCCCGATCGAGCGGGATGTTCCAGACCAGTCGGACGCCCGCCTGGAGCGCCTGGAGATCGCTCTCGACGATCTCGTAGTCGGTGTCCGGGTGTCCCTTCGGCTTGAACGGCGTCTCGTCCATCCAGAAGCGCGCGTAGGCGACCGAGAACACGAGATCGAACCGCCGCCCGAGCCGCGTGGACAGCGAGATGTCTCCGCCGGGGACGAGGACGTCCCGCCCCCCTTCTCCGAGGAGCCCGAACATGAGCTGAGGGATGAAGAAGCCCTGGAAGCCTGCGCCGAGCCACACGTCGCGCTGCCTGCGCGGGCTGGGCGGCGTGGGCTCGGGCATCTCGACGGCGGGCTTCGGCCTCTCGTCGGGGCCCGTCGCGACGCGCGGCGTGTCCTCGGCCGGCTTCTCGGCGGCGCGAGGCGGCTTCTTCGCGACAGGCTTCTCGGCGGCGCGAGGCGGCTTCTTCTCCGGCGGCTTCTTCGCGACAGGCTTCTCGGCGGCGCGAGGCGGCTTCTTCTCCGGCGGCTTCTTCGCGACAGGCTTCTTCGGCGGCTTCTTCTCCGGCGGCTTCTTCGCGACAGGCTTCTTCGGCGGCTTCTTCTCCGGCGGCTTCTTCGCGACAGGCTTCTCCGGCGGCTTCTTCTCCGGCGGCTTCTCCGCGACAGGCTTCTCCGGCGGCTTCTTCTCCGGCGGCTTCTTCCCCCCGGGCTTCGGCTTGAGGCGGAGCTTGATCTCGCGCCGCTGCTTCTCCTTCAGCGTGACCTTCTGCGACGTCTCCTCGTGGCCCTCGGCCCTGGCGACGATCACCAGCACCTCGCCCGGATCGAACCGGTGCGGCGCCGACGGCTCGCTGATCACCTCGCCGTCGATCTCGACCACCAGCCCCTCGTACGGCTCCGCCGGCGTGACGACGAGCGTCGGGATGCGCACATCGAGCTGAGCTGCCTTCTTCTTGGCCGATGTGATGGCCGCGACATCCCGCGCGTTGTAGCCGGGCGCCTTCTTCTCGCTCGCGACCTTGTGATAGATGTCGCTGGCCTTCAGCAGATCGCCCTGCTTGACGTAGCAGTCGGCGAGCGGAACCGCCGAGCTCGGGCGATGCCGCTGGCTCTCGGCGGACTCGAGCAGCGGGATCGCCCGCTTGCAGAAGCCGCCTCTGGCTGCGTTCATGCCCTGGTTCGCCTCCTTGTCGCCGGGTCCGGCGAACACCGGAGGGGCGAGCAGCACAGCCAGGAGGCCGAAGAGAGAAGCGATCGAAAGACGCAAGAGGCGCTCAGTCTACCACTGCCCCCGCGAGGCGCGCGGGACGGACCGGGCGCTGCGACGCTACGACCGCGGATGTCGCGAACGGCGCGGCCCGAGGTAAGGAACAGCGCCAGGGATCGCCCACATTGGCCCCTGCGTTGCCTGGCGGCTGGCTCGACGGAGCGAGCGGGGCCTGAACCGCCCACCGTCCGGGCAGATACCGCAGACCCCGGCGAAAGCGCGGGATCTCGTCAGGACCCAAGAGCGCTCCCCGGCGCGCCGAGCGCCGCAGACGAAAAGCTCGACGGATTCCGCTTTACACCTTCGACGCTGGCCGAGAGCCCCTGTAAGCTCCCCCGGAATGGCTTCCGGCGCAGGTATCGAAGGACCGCACGGGCTGGGCGAGAGCACCAGCGCAGAGGGATCGGGCGGCGGTGTTTTGTCCGGGCCCGTGCGACGCACATTGAAGGCAGGCGAGATCCCGAACACGCTGATCGAGTGCACGCACTCGGTCGAGTGCGCGGGCTGTCCGCTCATCGCGGGTGATTACGCGGAGCAGCTCGGCACCAAGCGTGCTCGGGTCGTGTCCGCAGCCGCGCACTACCCATCGCTCGGGCTGCTCCAGACGAGCTCGGTCATCCCGGCCGATCCGATCACCGGCTATCGCGGTCGAGCGAAGCTCATCGTCGCCCCCTCCGGCGCGATCGGGCTGTACGGCCGCACGGGACATCACGAGGTCGTCGACATCCCGGGCTGCCGGGTCCTCACCCCGGCCCTCGCCGCGGTCACCTCGCGGCTGCGCGAGCTGATCGCGTCGCCGCCGCCGGAGGTCCGGCCGCTGCTCCTCCCGTACGACCCGGCGAGGGGCGGCGTGCTCCGCGCCCTCGATCTGCGCGAGGTCCACCTCGCGCCCGGGACGCCGCTCTTCGCGGAGGTGGGAGCGACAGAGGACAACCCGGCGTTCGTGCTTATCACCTTCGTCCTGCAGCGCGAGCGCGCGTGCACGCGCGACGAGCTGCGGGAGGCCGGCCACGCCATCCGCCCGATGCTCCCGCGCGTCATCGGCGTCGCGGCGAACTTCCACGACGCGGAGGCGCCGCAGATCCTCGGGCCCGAGACGATCGTGCTCGACGGCACCGCGCACGCGGAGGACCGGATCGGGCAGACCTACCACATCGCCGCGTTCGGCTCGTTCGTGCAGGCGCACCGCGCGCAGGCCGCGCGCGTGCACGCCCTCCTGCTCCGCGAGATCGCGTCGCTCGAGAACGACGGGCCCGTCATCGAGGGGGAAGCCGCGCTCGGCCCCGCCTCCCGGCGCAAGGAGCCGCCGCGCATCCTCGATCTGTACGGCGGCTCGGGCGCGATCTCGCTCGCCCTCGCGCAGGGCGGCAACCGGGTCCTGATGGTCGAGTCCTTCGCGCCCGCGGCGGCGAACGCCCGCGCCGCGGCCGAGGCCCAGGGCCTCAGCCAGCGCGTGGAGGTGCGCACCGGCGACGTCGCGGAGATCGTCAGCTCCCTCGTCAACAGCTCGGAGAAGTTCGACGGCATCGTGGTGAACCCGCCGCGCCGCGGCGTCTCCCCGACGGCGCGCGAGGCGATCGCGCGCCTCGGCGCGCCGCTGCTCGTCTACGTCTCGTGTGATCCCGACACGCTCGCGCGCGACCTCGATCACTTCTGCCGCCTCGGGTACTCGTCGACGGAGCTCACGCCGCTCGACATGATCCCGCTCACGGAGGAGATCGAGACGATCGCGGCCCTCCGCCGGACGCCCCCGCCCGCGCCGAAGGTCATCTACGACGACGACGGCGTGCTGGTCGTCGAGAAGGGCCCCCACGAGCCGGTGGCCACGCAGCCGGAGTACCTCGGCTCGCTGCTCGCCCGGTGCGCCCGCATCCCGGGCAGCACGACGACGCCCATCATCGTGCACCCGCTGGATCCGGGCACGAGCGGCCTGGTCATGCTCGCGCGGAGCGAGGAGGCGGCCGCGCGCTGGGGCGAGGCGCTCGCGAAGACGGGGCGCCTCATCTACCTCGCCGCGGCCAAGGGCGTCACGCCGGGCAAGGGCGCGATCACCCGCGATCTCCGCGAAGGGACGCGCACCTACACGGCGCGCACGCGGTACCGCCGCCTCGCGGTCGCCTCGGGCCACTCGATCCTCCGCGTCATCCCGGACGGCGGGCGCACGCACCAGATCCGGCGGCACCTCGCCGCGATCGGGCACCCGATCCTCGGCGACGAGCGCTACGGTCACGTGCCCACGAACCGGTATTTCGAGGAGAAGCACGGGCTCGATCGCTCGTTCGTGCACCTCGTGCGCATCGAGATCGAGCACCCCCGCACCGGGGTGAAGATGATCATCGAGTCGACGCTGCCCGGCGATCTGCGCTCCGCGCTGGAGCGCTCGACCGGCCCCTCGGTCCTGCGCTTCCTCGAGCAGAAGCACGCCCTCGGCGAGCAGCGCGCCGTGCCCGTGCTGACGACCGCGAGCGACGAGCCCGCGCCGAGCAGCAGGATGATCCCGCTCCGCCCCGAGGACGCGGAGTCCGCGCCTCCTCCCTCCATCCGCAGCCCCGGGCCCATCTCGATCCGCGTCCCGGATCTGGACGAATCGCCCCGGACCATGCGGCACCCCATCATCTCGACCGGCGACGAGGACTGAGCGGCGCGCGCCGCCGCTCGGCCACCCCGGCGAGGCGGGTCCGCTCCTGTGCCCGCCCCGCCCACCTTGGTGCGATGCGCTGCGAGCGGATCTGGTAGGCTTACCGGCCGCATGTCCACGTTTCCAGAAGACCGCCCTCGCATCCTCGTCGTGGACGACGAGAAGGTGATCCGCGACATGCTGGCCGACTTCCTCGGCATGGAGGGCTACTACGTCCGCACGGCGGAGGACGGCTCCAGCGCGCTGAACGAGCTCACGAAGGGTCACTACGATCTCGTGATCAGCGATCTCAAGATGCCGCGCATGGGCGGCATCGCGCTGCTGGACGAGATCGGCAAGACGGCGCCGAACGCGCTCACGGTCATCATGACGGGCTTCGGCACCGTCGAGACCGCGATCGACGCGATGAAGCGCGGCGCCTACGACTACGTGCTCAAGCCGTTCAAGCTGGACGAGGTGGTGCACGTCGTCCAGCGCGGGATCGAGAAGCAACGGATGGCCGCCGAGAACATCCGGCTGCGCGAGGCGGTGTCGCTCTACAAGGTGAGCGAGGCCATCGCGGCCAGCCTCTCGCTCGACCAGGTGCTGGAGACCGTCGCGGACAGCTGCCTCCACGAGGTGTGCGGCGATCTCATCTCGACCTGGCTCGACGACGGCGAGGGCGGCTTCTTCGAGCGCCAGCACCTCCGCGGCCCGTCCATGCCGGCGGGCGCCGACCTCGGGCGGCTCGACCCCGCGCTCGTGCTCGAGCACTTCCGCCCCGACGCGCAGCTGCTCGAGCAGGGCATGAAGGGGCTCAGGTTCTTCGCGGCGGAGCCGGCGCTCCCGCTCCAGTCGCTCGTCGCCGTGCCGCTCCGCATCCAGAAGCGGCTCATGGGCTTCCTCGCCGTCGCGTCGTTCACGCGGACGAGGCGCTTCGACGAGGGGCAGCGCAAGCTGCTCAGCATCATCGGCTCGCGCGCCGCCGCGGCGATCGAGAACGCGCGCCTTTACCAGGATCTCCAGGCGACGTTCCAGCAGACGATCGAGGGCCTCGCCAAGGCGATCGACAAGATGGACCGCTACACCTCGGGCCACTCGGATCGGGTCGCCGTCTACGCCGTGCTGCTGGCGCAGCGGCTCGGCCTCGGCCCGCACGAGATCGAGATCGTCCGGCAGAGCGCGCTCATGCACGACATCGGCAAGATCGGGTGCGTGCTCAACCTGAACAAGCCGGGCAAGCTCACGAACGACGAGTACGAGGTGTTCAAGCGGCACCCCGCCTACGGGCGCGACATCCTCGACCCGATCAAGTTCCTGCACCCGCTCATCCCCGGCGTGCACCTGCACCACGAGCGCTGGGACGGGCGCGGCTACCCGCTCCGGATGCGGGGCAACGAGATCCCGATCATCGCGCGCATCATCTCCGTGGCCGACACGTACGACGCCATGACGAGCGACCGCTCGTACCGCCGCGCGCTCCCCCACGAGGTCGCGGTGACCGAGATCGAGCGGTGCTCGGGCTCGCAGTTCGACCCCGAGGTCGCGGCCACCTTCACGACGCACATCGAGGCCTACCGCGAGGAGCGGCGGGCGCGGGGCGAGAAGGTCCCGGAGTAGCCATGCCGACCACCTCGCTCCGCGACCTCCTCCAGCCCGCGAACGGCCAGACGACGGCCGTCGAGGCGCCCCGGCCGAGGCGCGCGCGCGCCGTGTGGATCGGCCGGCGCCGCTACGCCCCGATCCACGATCTGCAGAAGCAGCTCGTCGAGGCGCGCGCGCAGGGGCGGATCGGCGACACGATCCTGCTCCTGGAGCACGATCCCGTGATCACGCTCGGCCCGCGAGCGAACCCCGAAAACGTGCTCCTCGACGCCCGCGCGCTGGACGAGCGCGACATCGACCTCGTCGCGACGGGGCGCGGGGGCGACGTCACCTACCACGGCCCCGGCCAGCTCGTGTGTTACCCGCTGCTCGATCTCAGGCCGGACCGCTGCGACGTGCGCAGGTACGTGCGCTCGCTCGCGGAGGTGATGATCCTGCTCGCGCGCGAGCACCACGTCGAGGGCGGCGTGGTCGACGGCATGATCGGCGTCTGGGTCGATCGCGCCGCCCCGGAGGCGTGGGGCGGCGCCGAGTGGGCGCGCGAGATCGCGAAGCTCGGCGCGATCGGCGTGCGCCTGTCGCGATGGCTCACGATGCACGGCTTCGCGTTCAACATCGCGGTGGACCTCAAGGCGTTCGAGCTGATCGTGCCCTGCGGCATCCGAGATCACGGCGTGACGTCGCTCCACCAGCTCACCGGGCGGAAGCTCACCGTCGCCGAGGTCGCCCTGGCCAGCGCGCCGCAGCTCGCCCGCGGGCTCGAGCTCGACGTCGCCTGCGTCGAGGATCTGTCGGCTGTCTCGGATCTCGCGGGCGCGCTCCTGGCCCCGGACGCTGGCGCCGCCGAGGGCCGGAGCGCGCCCTAGCCGCGCGCGCCGGCCTCCGGGGCGAGGAGCGCGCCGACGTCGCATGGCGCGCGCTCCGCGGGTGACGCCGGCTCCCGGGACGTGGGACACGCTGCGTCGCGGAGGCAGTGTCGCTCGGCCGTGCCGTGGGCTAAAAGCCGTCCCGTGTGCGCGCAGCCCACCCCACGGCCTCGTGAGCGCGACGGGAGCTCCCCGCTCCACCGCGACGCCTCGCCCGCGCGGCCGCCCTGGCGGCGCCCCCTCGCCCTGGCGCTCGCGGCGGCCGTGGCCTTGTCCGCGCTCGCTCTCCTTGGCCCTGTCGCGGCGGTCCTCGTGGGCACGCGCACCGCCGCCGCATGCCTCGCCTCGATCGAGGCGCCGCGCGGCCCGGCGCTGCCCGACTGCAGGCCCGAGATCCGCTGGTTCGCGCTGCCCTCGCGGCTGCCCTGGACCTACAGGGCGGCGAGCGCGCTGGCCGAGGAGCTCGGCGTGCGCGCAGCGGTCGCCGACTACACCGACGCCGCGGTCGGCCGGCCGGATGGCGCGGCGCTCGCCGGCGCGACCGAGGCGGTGGTGATGGCCCAGGCAACGGTCGCCGCCGGGACCGGGCGCGTCACGTTCGATGAGCTCGGGCCCGCCTGCGGCGTGCCGAGCCTCGGCCGCGAGGCGGCGAGGCTCGGCGATCGCCGCACGCTCCTCTCGCAGCCGGACCGCTGGACCGACTGGCACGTGCGCGTGCACACCCTCCGCGCGGCGCTCACCGAGGGCGACCTGCAGCGCGCGCTCGCGATCGCCAAGGGGTACGCGGCGATGGAGCCCCGCGACGAGGATCTGCGCACGACCACCGGCGCGATCCTCTGCCTCGGCGCGAGCGCCGAGGCGAAGCGCGGCATCGAGCTCCTGACGCTCACCCAGGACGACCGGGCATCGAGGCGCTACGCCGGCATGGCGCGCAACTGGGGCGAGGTCCGCGCCGTCCTCGTCGCCTGCGCCGCCCGGGTCGGCGTGGAGCCTCCGCCGATGCCAGGAGCCCCCGAGGCCGGCGTGGCCGACGCCGTGGAGGTGCGGCTCGCGCAGCGCGCCCGCCTCGCCGCCGCCCGGAAGGACGCCGCCGAGGCGACGCAGCGCGCGACGCGCGCGATCCGCGACCTGCTCGGCACCTCGGCCGCGCTCGATCCAGAGGCCCGCGGCGATCTGCTCGCCGTCGTGCTGGCGGAGGACGAGGCGCTCGACGCAGCCGAAGCCGCCGCGCTCGCGCGGCTGGACGACGATGGGGACGAGCCCGCGGCCGGAGAGGCAGGCCTCGACGGCGCCCCGGCGCGCTCGGGGCCCCGCGCGCCGACGGGGCTGCCTGCGAGCTCGCTGCGCGCGCTCGCCTGGCTCCCGGAGCGCGGGCTCGCGAGGCCCGCGATCGCCGGGTCGTTGCGCGCGCGCGCCGCCGCGCGCGCCGCCGAGCTGGCCGCCGCCCCCCAGCTCTCGCCGTCCCAGGCCGACGCGCTGCGCGCCGCCGCGGGCGCGCTCGCGCTGCGCGCCGCCCGCGAGCTCGCGCTCGAAGGCGACGCGCCCCGGGCGGTCGACGCGCTGGATCGCCTTGGCCCGCTCGCCCCGGAGCTCGCGCCGGAGGCGGCCCGCGCGCTCGCGCGATCGAGCGCGTGGGCCCTCGTCGGCGAGCGCGATCGCGCGCTCGATCTCGTCGAGCGCGTCGACCTCGCCGCCGCGCCGCCCGCGCTCCGCGCGGCCGTGCTCCTGCAGCGCGCCGAGCTCCTCGCCTCGCGCGGGCGCCGGCGCGACGCCGCGCGCGCGGCCGTGCTCGCCGACGAGGAGGCCGCCGCCGCGCGCGTGGTGGACCCCGCCGGCGAGGCGATGCCTTCCCGCGCGGAGCTCGCCGAGCTCGACGCGCGATCGCGGTGGACCCGGCTCTCCCTCGCGCTCCCTCCGGGCGACTCGCCGCTCCGCCAGGGCAGCCCGCCCGCCCAGCTGCCCGCGGACCACGCCGCCGCCTGGCCGTGGGTCGGCTTCGCGAGCCTCGACGCGCCCTGGGCGCGCGACGGCCAGCCGGCGCTCTCGCGCGCGCTCGCCACCTGGAGCGCCGCGCGCGACGCGCCGCCGCCCGCGCGCCGCGCGCTCCGCTACGCCGCCCTCCGCCGGCGCGGCGACGCGCCGCCCGCGCTCGTCCCGTACGCCGCGCTGTCGGCCCAGCTGCTCGGCGACGGCGAGGGCGATCCCGAGGTGTGGCTCGACGCCTTCCTCGCGCTCGACGCCTCGCGCTTCTCGCTCCGGCGCTACGCCTTCGCCCGCGCCGAGGCGGCGCGATGGCGTGGAGATGAAGGCAGCGCGGCCGCATGGCAACGCCGGTACGACGCCCTGCGCGCCGTGGCCTCCGACCCGGACCGCGCCGAGATCGCGCGCTACCTCGGAATCTGACGCTGACCGACGCTGACCGGCGCCGACCCGCGCGGCGTGCCCGCGAAAAACCTGGAGATCCCGCGGCCGCACACCTGGCGGCGGAGGGGCTTCATTCCTACGCTACAGCCTGGCTCGCGAAGATCTGCTCCCGGGGGAGTCCTCATGTGTCCTCATTGCGGAAAGAACGCGCCCGTCATCCACCGCGGGCTCGCCGCGTACTGCACCGCGTGCGGTCGGGAGCGCCTGCCGTTCGCGGGCAAATCGGTCAGCCTGGCGGGGCAGCCGTCCAGGGTCGGCGGCGCGGTCGCCGGCGTGCTCGGCTGGCTGGTCCTCGTCGGCGGGCTCGCGCTGGCGCTCCTCCTCGGGCTGGGCGCGGCCGCGCTGTTCCCGGGGTCGATCGCCGGCCTCGCGATCGGCCTGCCGATCGGCTTCGTCGCCCTCGCCTTCGGCCTGCTCCTCCTGCTGGGCGGACGGAAGCTCTCCCGCTCCGGGGCGAAGGCCTCGCGCGACGCCCAGGTTCAGGCGATCTTCTCGCTCGCGTCGCACCGCCGCCGCCCGCTCACGGCGCAGGAGGTCGGCGTCGCGCTCGACCTGCCGGCCCCGGAGGCGGACGCCCTGCTCACCGAGCTCGCCAAGGAGCGCCCCGGCGACGTGGGCGTCGAGATCGGCGAGCGCGGCGAGATCCTCTACACCTTCCCCGGGATCCCGGGGGCGGCCGCCGTCCGCTTTCCTCAGCCGTCGCTCCGCATCGATCCGGGCGAGGGCGCGGCCGACCCCGCGGCGCGCATCTACGCCGACGAGATCGAGGACGAGGACGCGGGGGCGTCGCGGGCCCCCCGTCGCCGCGAGCAGCTCCGCTGAACATGTCCTGCGGCGCGCGTGCTAGCCTCGCGCCGCGCGCCCTCATCGAGCGCCCGGCGCGCGCCGTCGTCGCCCTCGATCCATGGTTCGTCGCGGGGGCGCTCCGGGCTGCTCGCCGCAACTGACCATGAGATGCCCCCCTGTCGCCCTGCTGACCTCCGCCGCGCTCGCGCTCCTCGCGCTCCTGGCCCCCTCGCGGGCCGACGCCTTTGAACGGCAATGGCATGCCGGCGCGGGCGTCGGGTACGCGCTCCTCGCGGACGGCGGGACGTACCCGGGGATCGGCGGCAGCCTGCACCTCGCCTACGGGCTCACGGACGCCTTCAACGCGGTCGCCGAGGTCAACACCGCGTCCCACCCGGGGGGCGATCTCATGCTCCTCGGCGCATCCGCCGGCGCCACGTACGTCATCGATATTCTGCAGTGGGTCCCCTACGTCGGCCTCATGACCGGCGCATACGACAGTGTGCGCCTCGCGCCCTGCGGCTCGTCTGGCCAGCCGGGCTGCCACCGGGGGCAGTTCGGGGTCTCCATCCCGTTCGGCATCGACTACGCGTTCAATCGCGAGTTCGCCGCCGGCTTCGCCGGCAAGTACACGCTGCTCCTCCCTGGCGCGGGCGACGGTCCGGGGAGCTATTTCACGGCGTTCGCCCGCGCGGAGTTCCTCTGGGGATACTAGAGCGGGGTGCAGGCTCGTAGGATACGGGCTCAGCCGCGAGGCAGGCGAGCGAGGCGCACGAAAGTACGCCGCAGCGAGCCGAACGACGCGGATGATCCCGTAGCGCACGACGATGCGCCCCGCTCTGGGCCGTGTGCGCCCGGAGAGAGGAGGAGCGGACCGTGGAACAGCTCTGGCAGCGCATTTCCGAGGGCCGGCACACGGCCTTGCTGAACATCGTCCCCGGGGATCCGCCGGCGCGGCTCGGGCTGCGGATCGTGCGCGTGCGCTGCGACGTCCCCGAGATGACGCTCGGGCCGCTGCGCGACGCGCGGATCCAGATCGAGCGCCTCGCCGGCGGGGCGCAGCCGACGCTCGATCAGGCGCGCAGCCGCGCCGCCTCGGGGCTCCGGCGCCGCCTCCTCGGCGACGTGCACGAGCTGATGGTGGACGCCGAGTTCATCGAGACCGCCAACCGCCTCGCGCAGCAGGCGGATCGCACGTGGGCCATCGTGTTCGACGCGGTCGAGCACGCCGATCCTGCCACGCTCGACGTGCTGCGCCGGGTGGTGTCCCGGCCTGACGCGCTCCGCGTCGCGCTGGTCCTCTCCTTCCGCCTGCACGCGCCGACCGGCCCCGCAGGCGGCCTGGTCGACGCGATGCGCGCCGCCTGCGGAGCCGACGCGCTCCTCCGGCCGGCCGACGGCGCGATCACGCTGACGAGCGCGACCACGCCCCCCCCGCCGCCGCCGCAGGTCGCGGTGCGCGAGCTGCCCGGCGAGGTGCTCCGGGTGCTCCGGGCCGGCGCGATCGTCGGCTCGGGGTTCGAGAGCGAGCTCGTCGCCGCGCTCCTCCGCGTCGACGCGCTCGACGTGCTCGAGGCGCTGCAGCGCGCCGCGGACGCGGGTGTTCCGGTCGAGGACCGCGGCGACGGGCGCTTCCATCTTCCGCAGGAGACCGTCGAGGCGCTCCGCGGCTCGATCCTCCCGTCGCTCGCCCGCGTGTGGCACCGGCGGCTCGCGACGCTGCTCATCGAGGAGCGGACCGAGCCGGACGCCCCGGCCGCGCGCGAGCCGCGCGCCGCGTCGGGCGTCGTCGCGGCCGATCACCAGGCGACCCATGCCGCGGCGGCGCCAGCCCATGCCGCGGCGGCGCCGGCCCATGCCGCGGCGGCAGCTCATGCCGCCGCGCCGCCGACGCAGAGCGCGGCCATCCTCACGTCGACCGTCGAGCGGCACGTCATCGCCGGAGCGAACCTCGGCGTGCCTCGCGGCGACGACCCGACCACGAGGGCCGCCGCCGCGCAGGCGAAGGCCGGGGCGCCGCCGCTCTCGACCGCGCCGCCGTCCGCGTCGTTGCCCGCCATGGCGACGCCGCGCACGATGGCCGCCGCGCCCCCGCCGGCGGGCCCGCCGCCGGCGACGGCGTCACCAGCGGCCGCGTCGCCCAGCGCGCCCGTCGCAGGCGGGCCGACCCCCGAAGCCGGCGGCGCGTCGAACGTGGACGAGTGGGAGAAGACCGCCGACCCCACGCTCTCGGTGGCGCGCGGCGGGGTGCCGCGGGCGGCCGAGACGCTGAGGCCGCCGCCTGCCGTGGCCCCTGCGGGCGGCGCGTCCATGAGCAACACGCGCCGCGCGCCGCCGCGCGTCACCCAGGACAGGCCCGCGCCGATGGCCCCCGCAGGGCCCGGCAATCCCGCGTGGTCCTACGCCGATCTGTTCCATCGCAGCCCCGAGAGCCGCCGCGTCTCGGAGCCGCCCGAGTCCCTCATGTTCGACGCCCCGCCCGACTCGCTCGACGCGCCCATCCCGGGGCCGATGCGGGTGCCCCGCGATCTCGCGTCCCTCGGCGGCGCCTTCCCGGACGAGCCGAGCCGCTCGGCCCGTGGGGCCTCGCTGCGCGTCCCTGCCGCGCTGTCCGAGCGATCGTCTTCCGGCTCCCGCCACGCCTTCTCCTGGCCGGCGGCGGCCGACTCCGTCGCCGGGCGCGCCGCGGCCGAGTCCCTGCGCGCCGCGGCGCCGCTCGGCGTGTCCATGTACCCGGCGCCCGCGGCGCCCGATCGCGCCGAGGCAGCGGGCGCCGCGAGCGCGGCGGCGCACGGCGCTGGGCGCCACCTCCACGACGTGCGCGCGGCGGCGCACCTGACCGAGGCGGGCGAGCACGAGGAAGCGGCGCAGCGCTACTGCGCGGCCGCGGTCGAGGCGGCGGCCATGGGCGCGTACGCCCAGGCCCTGAGCTACGGGCGGAAGGCGCTCTCGCTGCTCGACGGCATGCCGGCCACGCCCGCCCGCCGCCGGCTCCGCATCGGCGCGCTCGCGGGCATCGCCCGGGTGCAATGGCACGCGGCCGGCCCGGACCCCGCCAGCACGCTCGCGGGCGCGCTCGAGGTGCTCGACGCCGCGCGCGCGCTCCTCGCGCAGGGCGACCCGCCGGAGCTGCACGCCGAGGTCGCCACCCTCATCGCCGGCGTCTGTTACGACATGGGCGACGCGCGCTCGCTGGAGCGCGCGCTGGAGGAGCTCGCGACCGCGAGCCGCCTGCTGCTCGACGCCGGGGACGCGCTCGGCGCGGCCCGGCTGCTCAACGATCAGGCGGCGGTCCACGTGCGCATGGGCGATCCCGTCCGTGCGACGCACCTCCTGATCGAGTCGCGCCGGACCTTCGAGGAGCGGGCCCGGGTCGATCCGTCGGCGCGCGTCGAGCTCGCCGAGACCGACCACCTCTTCGCGCGCATCCCGCTCCACGTCCCCGCCCGCCCCGGGCGCGAGTCCGACGCGCTGTCGATGGGCCTCGACCACGCGCTCGCCGCGGAGCGCGCCTACAAGCAGCTCGGCGACGCCCGGGAGCTCGCCCGGGTGTGGGAGACGATCGGCCGGCTGGAGCTCCGCAACGGCCGCCTCGACCGCGCGACGCAGCGCCTGACCGCGGCGATCGAGGCCGAGGAGGCGCTCGGCGACCTGCTCGGCCTGGCCCGCTCGACGGCCGCGCTCGCGGAGGTGCTCTCGGCGAAGGGGTTGCACCGGGAGGCGCTGGCGGTGCTGGCCGAGTCGATGGTGATGAACCTCGAGAAGGGCTCGCCGCTCGGGCTCGCGTACAACCGCCGCGCCCTGAACGCGCTCGTCCCGAACATCTCGCTCCAGGGCGAGGAAGCCGAGGAGCTGCGGAAGCTCGCGGCGCAGCTGGCGGCGGCGGAAGCGGCCCTCGGCCGCGCGAAGCTCCCGGGCGAGCCGGACTGAGGCGGGCCCGCGCCGCGCGGCCTTTGACCTTGCCGGCGTGCGCCCGCTCCGGCGAAATGCGCCGCATGTCGTCCTCCTCGACGCGGCGCCGGCGCCATGGCGCCGCGCGGCGCTCCTTGCTCGGCTTGCTCGGCTCCCTCGCCCTCTCGGCGGCGTGCGCGCCGGCCCGGCCGGCGCCTCCGGCTGCGCCTCGGCCTGTCACGTCCGCGCCTCCAGCGCCGCCTTCGCCCGCCGGACCGCCGCGGCCTGCGCCCGCGCCGGAGCGGCCCGGGTACGCGGGGCACGGCGCGGCGAGCGTCTCTCCGGAGATCCTGGCGCGCTACGCGCCGCCGCCGCTCCCGGACGACGTCTCGCGCCGGATCCAGGCCATGCTCGACGTGCGCGCTCCTTCTGGAGGCGTCCTCGGGCCGGATGGCAAGGCGCTCTACTTCACCTGGACGATCACGGGGACGAGGCAGGTCTTCCGGCTCGACGGGCCGCAGCGCTTCCCGCTGCAGCTGACGGGCGGCGAGGATCCGACGGTTGTTGCGGACGTCACGCCGGACGGCGCGCGCCTCGTCCTCTCGCGCGACCGCAAGGGCGAGGAGAACCCCGGGCTCTACTTGCAGGACGCGAAGGGCGGCCCGCTCGTCGCCATCCAGCACATGCCCGGCGTGCAGACGCAGCTCCAGTTCATCTCCGACGACGGGCGGCACGTTTACTATCGGGCCAACGACGTCAAGAAGGACGCGTACGTCATCTACAGGTACGACATCGCGTCGAGGCAGCGAGAGGTCGTGTTCGATCGCGAGGGCATCTGGCGCGCCGTGGACGCCACGGGCGACGGTCGCCTGCTGCTCGCGAAGGACGTGGGCTCCAACATGAGCGAGCTCTTCGAGTGGGCGCCTGGCGCAAAGACCGCTCCGGGCGCCGACGCGCTGACTCCCCTCTTCGGGCAGGGCGAGCGCGAGGACTACAGGGCCCTTTACGGCGCGGCCCCCGGCGAGGTCCTCGTGCTCACGCCGCGCCTCGGGGAATATCGCCGGCTCTACAGCTGGAAGGCGGGGAAGCTCACGCCGATCTCGCCGGAGATCCCGTTCGACGTCAGCGCGTTCTCCGTCGATCGGGCGAAGAAGAGGATCCTCTACACGGTGAACGAGCGGGGCTACACGCGGCTCCGCGCGCTCGACGCGAGATCGCACCGCGAGATCAAGCTGCCAGCGCTCCCGGCGGCGGATCACGTGACCCCGGTCTCGACGACGCGGGACGGCCGGTTCACGACGCTGCTCCTGGAGACGTCGACGTCGCCGGCGACGGCGCATGTCCTCGACTGGACGACTGGCAAGCTTTCGCAGTGGCACGCTCCGAGCATGCCCGAGGTGGCGCCGGGCGCGTTCTCGGCGGCCACGCTGGAGTCCTATCCGGCGCGCGACGGCGCGCAGATCCCGATGTTCGTGCGCCGCCCTGCGCGGTGCGAGCGGCCTTGTCCTGTGATCGTCCATTTCCACGGCGGCCCGGAGGTCCAGACCAGGGCTGGGTTCAGCGCGCGGGCGCAGATCTTCGTGGACGCCGGGTTCGTGTTCGTCGAGCCGAACGTCCGCGGGAGCGACGGTTACGGCAAGACATGGCTGCACGCCGACGACGGCGCGAAGCGGCTCGACGTCATCACGGACATCGAGGACGCCGCGAAGTTCGTCAAGGCGAGCTTCGGCCACGAGGGCCGACCGCCGAAGGTCGGCATCTTCGGCGGCAGCTATGGCGGCTATTCTTCGCTGATCGGCATGACCATGTTCGCCGGCGCGTACGACGCGGGCGCCGCCGTCGTCGGGATGAGCAACCTCGTGACGTTCCTCCAGAACACGGCGCCTTACCGGCGCATCCTCCGGATCTCCGAGTACGGTGATCCCGAGAAGGATCGGGACGCGTTGCTCAAGCTCTCGCCGATCACCTACCTCGATCGGGTGAAGGCGCCTCTGCTGATCGTGCAGGGCGTGTCGGATCCGCGGGTCCCTGCGGGCGAGTCGGTGCAGATCCAGCAGGCGCTGGAGGCAAGGAAGATCCCGTCCGAGCTCATCCTGTTCGCCGACGAGGGGCACGGCGCGCAGAAGCGGGACAACCAGGTGCTCCAGTATGGGCACCTCGTGCGTTTCTTCCGGGCGCACCTCGGGGGCGGGTAGAAACGAGCGTGTTCCGGGCCGCCCGGTCCGAGGCCACGTGTCGGCGCGGGTCGAGCTCCGGCGTGAGCAGCGGAATCGTCACGCGTGCGCGGGCGCGCTGGCCGGCGGGCGTCGCGCGGCGGCGGCCACCGCGGCGGCGCGGGGAGCGCGCGGGAGATCGCCGAAGATCTCCGGCATCAACGACGTCTTGCCGTGGAGCCGGAGCACACACTCCACGAGGAGCTTCGCCGCGCGATAGGTGTTGATCCACTCGTCGCGGGCGGCCTTCATCTCCGGGGTCACGGTGCGGCGCGCGAGCCGGGTCTTGCGCACGCTCCTGATGAGCGGCTCGATCGCGTCCCGGGAGCGCTCGAGGTCGTCCGTCCACGCCTCGCGCTCGGGCAGCTGCCCCTCGTGCTGCTCGAGCACCTCGATCGCGTGCGTCAGCGCCGCGGCGAGCGCCGCGGGGCGGCGGCGCAGCACGGTGGCGAGCGACTGGCCCTGGAGGAGATCGCGGGCCAGCGCGACCCCGTTGGGCCGCGAGGCGGCGCGCTCCACGAGGCGGCGCAGCAGGCCGCGGCCCGCCGCGACCGGATTGGCTCGGCCGCCCCTCGATCCGCGGGACGCGCTGGGAGGCACGGGAGCGGCCGTCGCGTCCAGCTTCGCCTTGCGCAGGGCCTCGGTCGCGGCGTCCAGGCGCGCCGTGACGGTGCGCAGCGCCTTCCCGAACCCCGCGTCGACCGGCAGGACGAGCTTCTGGATCTGCGACGCGGTGAAGCGGCCGTACGTCTCGATATCACGCTGGTAGATGTAGGGATCGGGCATGGGAGCGACTCCACCGCGCGCGGGCGCGTTCAGGGCGGGCGCCATCATACCTGTCGCCGGCGTTGACGAAACCACCTGCGCGCAGCGACGGACGCGCCCTCGCCCGCCGTCGCGTCGATTTCACCCGCGGCCGCGTCGCTCTCGCTCGTGCCGGAGGGGATACGGCACTTCAAGCTCCGCCAGGCAGGCCCTCGACCGCTGCTCACGGGCAGCAGGTGAAGAGCGCGCTCGTGTCGTGCGCCTCGGGGCAGATCGCGGTGCCGGAGTTGTACCAGATACGGAAGATCCGCTGCCCGGCGTCTGCGCACATGGCGCTGGCCTCTTCACCGAGCGTCGACTGCGCCTGGCACACGTCCCCGTGGTCGATCTTGGTCGTCCAGCACAGGCGCGACGGAAGCGGCTCCGCCGCCGGACAGCACGCATAGACGGCCCCTGTCGTCTCGCTGGGCCCGCACCCAGGGACACCCCGGTCGTACGTGAATTCGGTGAGATCCGCTCCCTGGTTGCTGCACGTGATGTAGGCCTGATCCTTCAGATCGCCGCTGTCATGACAGGTGAGGCCGTCGCCGAGCCGGCCGCGCCAGCACTCGGTCGGCTCGCCGTCGACGCACGTGTGCTCGACGCCGCGGTAGCCGCCGTCTCTGCAGCGATCGAGCAGCTTGACGTCGCCGAGGAGGAGGCCCTGCACGTCGCACATCGCCTCGACCTCGCTCGTCAAATCCTCCGCCGTCCGGCAGACCGCCTCTTCCTGCGGACCCGTCGGCTTCTCGCGGGGCGCCCCGGTCGCCGCGCCGTCCGCCTCCTCGGCGCTGCTCTCGGCGCTTCGCTCGCCCTTTTGCCCAGCCACCTCCACCGGAGCGCTGGCGCCGCCGGAGCCTCGGCTCCACGCGGGGAGCAGTCCGCGCGACGCGTGGAGCGGCGCCCGTTCCAGGGCGTCGACCCACCCCGGGCTCGACGGGAGCACGGCGGCCGGCGGCTGGGCGCGCGCGCGCGACGGCGGGGCTAGGGTGCGACCTTCGGGGAGCTCGCTGCTTCGCTGGCCTTCGGGCGCGTCGCGCGCCTCCGGCGGCGCTGCCGAGCTGTGCGGTGCAGGGGGCGAGGTCTTCGGCGGCGGAGCGAGCCGGCGGGGCGGCTCCCGGAGGAGCGGGGCGTAGATCCTGGGCGGCGCCGGCGGGCGGCCCTCGGCCGGCGTGCGCTCCGGGATCCCGCCGTCCTCGCGGGAGCGATCGCCGACGATCCCGATCGCGGGCTCGACGGCCGGGATGCGCGCGGAGACCTCGGGGGTCGCGGGGCGCTGGAGGGCGGCGCCGAGGGCGACCGCGGCCGTTCCGGCGGCGAGGGCCAGCGCGAGCGGGCGCCCCACGCGCCGGGCGAGTGACGGGCGTTCCCCGCGCAGCTGCGCGCCGAGGCGCGCCGCGAGCCGGGGCGAAGGCGTCGCCGCCGCGAGCCGCGCGTCGACCTCGTGCAGCAGCGCGAGCAGGTCGCGGTCTCGCGTCATGGCCCCACCTCCCACCCGGCCTCGCGGAGCCGCGCGACGGCCCTTTGAATCAGCTTGCACACGTACCCTTTGGAGTGGCCAAGGACGCTCCCGATCTCCTCCTGCTCCTTGCCGTCGAGATAGAACATCGAGAACGCCACCTGCTCCTTGGGAGGCAGCGTGCCCAGCGCCTTGAAGGCCCGGCGCAGATCGTCGCGCGCGATGGCCACCTCCTCCAGCATCGGGCGCGGATCGGCCTCGTCCTGCCCGAACAGCCAGCGGATGGGCGCGAGGTCGAGGAACCGGTCCCGCCGCAGGCGGTTCAGGCAGCGATTCGAGGTCGCCCGGTACAGCCATCCTTCGAGGTTGTCTCGATCGTTCAGCGTCGCGAGCGCCTTCATGAGGTCGAGAAACACGTCCTGCGTCACATCCTCGGCCCAGGCCACGTTGCCGCGGCCGTAACGGAGGGCCAGGCGGTACACCAGCGGATGGTGGCGGCGGTACAGCGCCTCGGCGTCCAGCGCCGCCGCGCCCGAGGCCCGCACCCTGGACACCGGGAGGTCCTGGGACGCCATGGGGACGATGTGCTCGGGCGGGTCGTACCGCTCGCCGTCCGCGGGACGGGGGAGCAGCTCCTCGGCCCCGGCCTGCGGGCCGAGCCGGGATCGGGCGGCGAGGTTCACGGGAGCCTCGGCGCGAGGGACCCGTCCGCCGCGATGCACCATGAGCCGAGCACGAGCGCCGTCATCTCGCACTCTACACAACCGAGATCGCCGCCGGTTTCCTCTCGGCGCGCCGGCGGTGACGAGCGCGCAGGCCCGGCTCTGGGCGCTCCTTCAGAATTCTACCGAGCCCTGGATCGTGCCCCTCTCACATCCACGGTGATGCGCGCGCGCCACGGTCGCGACGTTCCGGATCCCGCGCTCCACTCGGGCGAGGCGGCGCCTCGTTCTGGAGCTCCTGGCCTACGCAGCCGAGGTCCCCGCCGCACCCGCTCCCATCCCCACGTCGTGATGCTGGTTGCGCCCCCTGCATCACGCCCCCGCGAGCTCGCCCAAGAAATGGACGCCGTGGAGCTACGGCGCAGCGAGCAGAAACTCCCAGATCATTCTCTGTGAGTCCTCAGGAAGCGTGTGACCGAGCTCATGCTGCCACCACCACGTCGGCTTGGAGCAGCCTTCGTAGGCGACGCACGAGCCCGAGCCTGCCGGCGAAGTGCCGGAGCCGCATTGGTTCAAGGCCACGAACCTGTCCCGGGTCTGGATGCCGGAGTCGAGCGGCTCGGCAGGGTCCGCCGCGCCGTGGACGATGAGAGCGCTCACCGGTCCGGCGCACGTACCTTCGGGCGGCCCGCCCGCGCCGGAGACCAGCGCGCGCACCTGATCGCCCAGCGCGCAGCCCGCCTGGGCCGACATCCAGCCACCCCAGCTGAAGCCCACCAGGAAGACGCGCGAACGATCGATACAGTGCGACGCCGCGGCCTCGTCGATGAGCGCCTTGGTGAACGCAACGTCGGGGGACGTGGTGCTGCGATTGTCCCATCCCACGGCATCACCGTACCAATCCTGCGGCACGCCATCGGGGAACATCAGGACGGCTTGTCCCCCCGTGGTGTCGCGGAGGGCGAAGGTGGACACGTCTCCCTGACCCGTGCCGCTGTGCCCGTGAAAGCTGATGACGAGCGGCGCGGGCGTCGTCGTCGTCGTCGCGGGAACGAGATAGTAGCGGCGAGTCGTGCCGCCCACCTCGATTGACCTGTAACCTTCGGTTGCCTGGCCCGGCGTCGCGCACCCGTCGCTCGGGTCACCGCCGCCAGCGCCCGTCATCGGGCCGCTGCCGCCGCTGCCGCCCGAGCTCGTCGAGCCGCCGCTCGACGTCCCTTGGCCGCCCGAGCTGCCATTGCTACCGCCGCTGCCCTGGCTGCCGGAGCCGCCCGCCGCCCCCGAAGTCCCTCCGGAGGTCGAGCCCCCGCCGCCAGCCTCGCCGTCACTGGCGCTCGCGCCGCCGCTTCCGCCGCACGCGGCCACGCAACTGCCGACGAGGGCAGCCAGCGCGATCGCCGAAACGACGCCATTACGAAGCTGGTACTTCAAGAGCCACCTCGCCCCTTCCACACGCTGGACATGCCTCGCATCACCCGCAGGCTGTGGAGTGTACCACTGCCCACTCGAGGGGACCCTGACGTGCGCGGCGGCCCGAGCTCGGCGCCCTGGGTCAGCTCCGTCGAGCCGAGGCGCTCAATCGCAGCCGAGGTTCGCGCAAGGGTCGCAAACAGCGGGCATGCAATAGCCGCCGACCACGACGTTCCTCGCGCAGAGCGCGTCCAGCACGCTGCCGAACGCGCTTTCACCGGGGTTCCCCGCGAGAGAGACCTGCGCGCAGTGGATGAATACGACCTCGTTCAGCGGAGACGCGTCCTCGATCAGGTTGTCCGACAGATCCAGCGTGGCGATGAGCGGTACGCCCAGGAGGGACGTGAGGTCGGTGATGGAGTCGGAGCGCGCCTCGATCCGCTCGAGGCCCGCGAGCCCCGTGACCCAGCTCAGGTCCGCGCCGCTCGCGCCGACGCCCCCTGCTAGCGGGTCGACCTACGGCGACCGCACCGATCTATCGGCTCATCTAGGATTTTATCCCATGGGATAGACACTAGACCGGCGAGAGACGTCAGCGGCCCTCGCTTCTCGCCCGTTCCACGGGGTTTCTGCGGCCGGCACCGGCCGAGACCACCTTGGCATCCGCCCTGCAATACCCCCCAGCGTCCACGCCAGAGTAGCTCAGCGGTTAGAGCGCGAAAACAACTCCGGACGGTGTTCTCCGGCGCGATGAGCGCCGGCAGTGAGTTCCGGGGTTACTTCCCTTCTCAGGACGAGGTCGCGGGTTCGAGTCCCGCCTCTGGCACCAGGGTGCAGCGCGGCAGTGAGCGTCACGGTTCCTTCGTTTTGACACGACCAACCCCGTGACCACCATCCTCCGCGCTGCGCCCGTTTTCTACGAGCGGGGCGCAGCTCGAATCTGCGCCCAGCTCTCGACCCCTCGCCGCGCGTGCGTCGAGGATGGAGGTGTCATCATGGCGTTCTTTCAGCATCTCAAGCGTCAGGACAAGCGCAGCGCCGACTCGCACCTGAACTGGATGGGCGGCCGCTCCTTCGATATCGCCGATCCGCTGAAGCGCCTCCGCCTCGCGGCCTCGTCGTGCTTCTTCGGCGAGCCGATGTACTACCACCGCGAGCCTGCGGATCCGCGCCCGGCGAAGGCCGTGAACGCGGCGAAGGCGAAGGCGTCGACGAAGGCCGCGAAGAAGGCGGCCGCCCGCGCGCGCCTCTCCGACGCCGAGGTGCGGCGCCTGCGCGAGACGCTCGGCGCCGTGGACCCGGCCGAGTGGCGCAAGCTCTCGCCGGCGGCGCTGATCGAGAAGGCCATCGACGAGGCGCTCGCGGCCGATCCGGAGGCGACGCTCGCCGAGGCGGTGCGGCTGCGCGAGGAGGAGCACATGCGCACGACGCCCCAGGTCATCCTGGTGCGCGCGGCGAACACCGCCTCCGTGCGCGGGACGGGCCTCGTGCGCAGCTACGCGCCGCGCATCCTGAAGCGCGCGGACGAGCCGGCGGTCGCCCTCGCGTACCAGCTCTACCGCTTCGGCAAGCCGGTGCCGAACGCGCTGAAGCGCGCGCTGCGCGACGCGCTCGAGCGCTTCGATGATCACGCCCTCGCGAAGTACCGGCTCGAGGGCAAGGGGAGCAAGACCGTGGACGTCATGAACCTTGTGCACCCGAAGAGCCCCAGCGTGGACCGCCTCGCGAAGGGCGCGCTCCGCGCGACGGGCCGCACCTGGGAGGCGATCGTCTCGGCGCGCGGCTCGAACCGGTGCGCGTGGCGCAAGGCGCTGCCGGTCATGGGCCACATGGCCCTGCTGCGCAACCTGCGCAACCTGATCGAGGCGGGCGTGCCGTTCGACCAGTTCCTGCCGAAGCTCGTCGAGACGGCCGCGGAGGGCAAGCAGCTGCCGTTCCGGTACTACAGCGCTTACCGCGCCGTGAAGGGCTGCGCGCCGGGCGCCGTGCTCGACGCGGTGGAGAAGTGCCTGAGCCGATCGCTCGGCCAGGTGCCATACTTCCCCGGCCGCGTGATGGTGCTCTGCGACAACAGCGGCTCCGCGCAGGGCACGACCACGAGCAGCCTCGGGACGATGCAGATCTCCACGATCGCGAACCTCACGGGCGTCGTGGCCGGGATGCGCGCGAGCGACGGGCACCTCGGCGTGTTCGGCGACCGGCTGGAGACCTTCGCGGTGCGCAAGCAGGAGAGCGTGTTCTCGCAGCTCGAGAAGGCGGAGCACATCGCCCGCACGATCGGGACGGCGACCGAGAACGGCGTGTGGCTCTTCTGGGATCGCGCGATCCGCGAGCGGCAGCGCTGGGACTCGGTGTTCGTGATGAGCGACATGCAGGCCGGCCACGGCGGCCTGTACGGTACGCGGCCGAAGGACTACGCGGACTTCGCCTGGAACGGGCACTACATCGACGTGGCGAAGCTCGTGGCGACGTACCGCGCCCGGGTGAACCGCGACGTGCGCGTGTTCCTGGTCCAGGTCGCCGGGTACCAGGACACGCTCGTGCCCGAGTTCTACGACCGCACGTACATCCTCGGCGGCTGGGGCGAGGGGCTGCTGCGCTTCGCCGCGGCGATGGCGCAGCAGTAGCAGTCGGCGCGCCGGGCCGCATCAGGGGCACATCGGATGGGCCGCGGCGCAATCCCCGCTCGGCGGAGCGATGTCCGTGCACTCGACGCCAGAATGCGACACGCCGCGAGCAGCCTCACCGACCGCGTCGGGGGCCGCTCACGGCGAGCGCATCACGACGGTAGAACGGGTTCGGTCAGGCCTTGCCGCCGAGCCCGAAGCCATCGTGCAGCGCACGAACGGCGAGCTCGGCGTACTTCGTCGAGACAAGACACGAGATCTTGATCTCGCTCGTGGAGATCGCCTGGATGTTGATCCCATCCGCCGCGAGCAGCTGGAACATCCGCGCCGCCACGCCCGCGTGCGTCCGCATCCCGAGGCCGACGATCGACACCTTCACGATGTCCTCCTCGTAACGGATGCTCATCGCGCGCACGGCGCTGGCGACCTTCTCCATCACGAGCTTCGCCCGCGGGAGATCCGCCTTGCCGACGGTGAACGTGACGTCGGCCTTCACCTCGCCGGACGTGCCGCGCGTCTCCAGGCCGTAGCTCGGCGCGTTCTGGATGATCATGTCGACGCTGATGTTCTCCTCGGCCAGCGCGCCGAAGATCTGCGCCACCACGCCCGGCTTGTCGTCGACGCCGACGAGCATGACCCGCGCCTCGTTCCGGTCGAGCGCCACGCCCGTCACCGTCACGCTCTCGAGAGACTGCTCCTCGCTGACGACCCACGTGCCCGGCACGTCCGAGAACGATGACCGCACATGCACCGGGACACCGTACTTCATCGCAACCTCCACGCTCCGTATCTGAAGGACCTTCGCTCCCAGCGAGGCGAGCTCCAGCATCTCTTCGTAGCTGATCCGCTCGATCTTCCGCGCCGTCTTGCAGATGTTCGGGTCCGTTGTGTAAACGCCGTCGACGTCCGTGTAGATCTCGCACTCGGCGCCGACCGCCGCCGCGATCGCCACGGCGCTCGTGTCGCTGCCGCCTCGGCCGAGCGTCGTGATGTTGCCCGCGTCGTCCACGCCCTGGAACCCGGCGACCACCGCGATCTTCCCCCCGGCGAGCGCCTCGTGCAGCCGCTGGGCGTCGATCGCCTTGATCCGCGCCTTCGTATAGGCGCTGTCCGTCAGGATCTTCAGCTGGTGGCCAAGGAAGCTCCGCGCCTTGCCCCCCTGCGCCTGGATCGCAATCGCCATCAGCGCGGCCGAGACCTGCTCGCCGGTCGCCGCGAGCGCGTCCATCTCCCGCGCGTCGGGCACGGGCGCGATGTCCGACGCCAGCTTGAGCAGCCGGTTCGTCTCGCCGGACATCGCGCTGACGATGACCACGACGTCATGACCGGCCTGCTGTGTGGCGAGCGCCCGCGCGGCCGCCCGCTGGATGCGCTCGATGGACCCGACGGACGTGCCGCCGAACTTCTGGACGATGAGGCTCACGCGAGGTGTGGCCAACTAGTCCAACACAGACGCCCAGGTCAAGGATAAATTCGGCAGCCGCGCGCGCCGGGCGAGCCCGTCCCACGCACGACACGCCGCGGAGGAACCGCGGCGACGCCGCCAAACCGGGGATAGCCCGGACAACCGTGCCCGGAGCAGCCGCGATCGCCGGGAATAAACCCCAGGTTCAGCCGCTTCGGGTCGGCGCTGTTGACAGAGATCCACCCGCCGCTACGATGGCGCCGCCTTTCGCCTGGGTAATGGGTGATCCAGGGTGCCACAACGGCGCGCCCGCTGGTCAGTGCGGGGGGGATCGCCAGGGGCGAACGACGGAGCCGGGCGCTCCGCTTCTCAAGGAACCATCTAAGGAGGTCATTTTGGCTAGCGATGTGATGATCGAGGCGAGCTCGCTGACCAAGCGCTATGGGTCGCTGCGCGCGCTCGACAAGGTGAGCTTCGAGGTCCATCGCGGCGAGGTCGTCGGCTTCCTGGGACCGAACGGGGCCGGCAAGTCGACGACGATGCGCATCCTCACCTGCTTCCTCTCGGCGTCGGCCGGGACGGCGCGGGTCCACGGGTACGACGTCTTCGACGACCCGCTCGATGTCCGGCGCAAGCTCGGGTACCTGCCCCAGCGCGCCCCGCTCTACGGCGAGATGAACGTCTGGGAATACCTCTCGTTCGTCGCCGACATGCGCGGCCTCGATCAATCGCTCTTCAAGAAGCGAATGAAGGGGATCGTCGAGGTGTGCGGCCTCGCCCAGGTGCTCGGCAAGGACATCGGCACGCTCTCTCACGGCTATCGCCAGCGCGTCGGCCTCGGCCAGGCGCTCGTCCACGACCCCCCGATCCTCATCCTCGACGAGCCGACGAGCGATCTCGACCCGAACGAGAAGGCGGAGGTCATCCGCTACATCAAGGAGATCGGCAAGGAGCGGACGATCCTCCTCTCCACCCACAACCTGTCCGAGGTCGAGGCCGCCTGTGCCCGCGCCATCGTCGTCTCCAAGGGGCGCGTCGTCGCCGACGGCCCGCTCGACGAGATCCGCGCCAAGAGCGGCAAGGTCCGGTACGTCGTCACCGTCCACGAGAAGAAGGTCTTCGAGGGCGGCGACGGTTACCGGTCGGGCGCGCGCAAGCCCCCGACGGCCCAGGAGGTCCAGGAGGCGCTCTCCGGTCTGCCCGGGGTCACCAGCGTCACCGAGCTGCCGACCGGCGACAGCGCCCACAGCTTCCAGCTGCTCGGCGCGCTCGGCGGCGACATCCGGCCCGAGCTCTTCCAGCTCGTCGTGCAGAAGGGCTGGCTCCTCCTCGAGATGCGGCGCGACTCGCAGAGCCTCGAGGACGTGTTCAAGGCGCTCACGCGCGGCGACGAGCGCAAGGACCGCGGCCGCAAGCTGATCACCGACGACCTCGACGACGAGGACGAGGCGAGCGCGTCGGCCGACGACGAGGACGACGAGGACGACGAAGACGACAGCGCCGGCGACGAAGCCAAGGACGGCGGCGACGGCGGCGAGGACGAAGGCGCAGAGGAAGAAGCGCCCGCCAAGAAGAAGGGCTGAACGGTATGAGCACCACCCTGACCATCGCGAAGCGGGAGTTCCGCTCCAACTTCGATTCCCCCCTGGCCTATGTCGTGATCTGCTTCGGGCTGATCGCGCTCGGCGTCATCTTCTTCCTGATGAACGGCGGCTTCTGGCAGGCGGACCGCGCCTCGCTCGTGCAGCTGTTCAGCTGGGCGCCGATAGGGCTCTCCTTCCTCATCATCCCCGTCATCACGATGCGGCTCCTCGCCGAGGAGAAGCGGAGCGGCACGCTGGAGATGCTGATCACCCTGCCCGTGCAGGATCACGAGGTCGTCCTCGGCAAGTTCCTCGGCGCGTGGGGGCTCGTCCTCGTGCTCGTCTTCTCGACGATCCTCTACCCGCTGATGATGTTCGTGTGGCCCTGGCACCTCGGCGCGCTCGACAGCGGGCCGGTGCTCTCGGGGTACATCGGCCTCGTGCTCTACAGCGCGGCGGCGGTGTCGATCGGCCTCCTCATCTCGTCGCTGACCGACAGCCAGGTGATCGCGTTCTTCATCACCTTCCTGGTGCTCGGCTTCTTGCACGGCGTGGACAACCTCGCCGACTACGCCCCGTCGCTCTTCCGCGACGTCCTCTCCTTCATCAGCTTCGACACCCGCCTCACGCCGTTCGCGCGCGGCATGGTGTCCACCCGAGACATCGTCTTCTTCCTCTCGATCACAGCGGGCTGCCTCATGGCCTCGTTCAGGGCGCTCGAGCGCAGGAAGTGGGCGTAAGGACCAACCATGGAACGGAAAGCCAAAGCCGCGACGCAGACAGGCGTCTACCTGGCCATCGTCGCCGCCATCCTCGTGGCGGCCAACGTCATCTCGTACGGCGCCTACAAGCGCTTCGACATGACCAAGACCGAGAGGTTCACCCTCTCGAAGGGCTCGGCCCACCTCGTCCGCGAGGGGCTCAAGCAGGATCTCCAGATCGACGTCTACGTCACCCGGGGGCTCCCGAAGCACGAGGCGTTCATCCAGGACCTCACCGACCTCATGAACGAGTACGAGCAGGCCTCGAACGGCAAGCTCCACTACGCGATCATCGAGGCGAAGACGGACGAGCAGCGCGCCGCCGCCAAGGAGGCGGGCCTGCAGGAGGCCGCCTTCGGCGAGGGGAGCGAGACCGGCCAGGATCAGGCCACGATCACCCGCGGGTTCATGGGCATCGCCTTCAAGTACGGCAGCGAGAAGGAGGCGATCCCGATGCTCTCGCCGGACCAGGCGCAGGGCCTCGAGTTCTGGATCACGAACACCATCCGCGAGATCCGCGACAAGGCGGACGCCATCGACACCAAGATCGGCGTCGTGACCGGCAAGGATGAGATCAAGCTGACGGACGCGAACCTCGTCGCGTCGCAGGGCGGCCGGGGCGGCGGCCCGTCGATGCGCGCGCTGCTCGAGCACCACTTCCCGTTCTACAAGTTCGAGGACGTCGACCTGAAGGGCGGCGACAGCGAGATCAACAAGGAGCTCGCCGGCCTCGTGATCACGCAGCCGGGCAAGGAGTTCACCGAGAAGGAGCTGCGCCGCATCGACCAGTTCATGATGCTCGGCAACAAGGCGCTCGCCGTGTTCGCCGGCGCGGTGAACCTCAAGGCGTCCGACCCGGCGATGAAGGCGTCGCTCAACACCTGGGGCCTCGAGAAGCTGCTCGACGGCTACGGCGTCGAGATGAAGAAGGAGGCGATCCTCGACTGGAGCCGCTCGATGGCCATCCCGGTGCAGACGCAGTCGGGCCAGATGATGTGGTTCCGCGCGCCGGGCATCCTCCAGCTCCAGGAGGACAGCCGCTTCGACGAGAAGGAGCAGATCCTCGACTCGTCGTTCCCCGGCTTCTTCCGCCTCCCCGAGCTCGCCTTCCCCTTCCCGTCGACCCTCGTGCCGCACCCGGAGAAGCAGCCCGAGGCGACGATGAAGGTCGTCGCGCGCTCGACGCCGAAGACGACGGTCGACGTGTCCGAGGCCATCGACATGAAGTTCTCGGCCGACTGGAAGCCGAAGGGCGAGTACGCGCAGCGCGCGATCGCGGTGACGGTCGAGGGCAAGCTCAAGAGCGCGTTCGGCGGCCAGGAGGGGCTCGGCATCAGCGCGCCTGCGGAGAGCGCGGACAAGGGCCGCATCCTCGTGCTCTCGGCGTCGCAGTTCCTCGCGAACCCGTTCGCCCGCTCGGGCAACCCGCCCCCCATGCCGCCGCAGATGGCGATGATGGGCGGGATGGGCGGCGACGAGGATCTCCTGATGCTCTCGCAGCCGTACGCGCAGAAGTACCTGACCGCCACCATCCTGGCGTTCAAGAACACCCTCGACTGGATGGCGGGGGACAGCACGCTGCTCGCCGCGACCGCGAAGATGTTCGGCGAGACGAACCTGACCTACGCGGGCATCGAGAAGCCGAAGCAGGAGGCCACGGACGACGAGGCCACCCTGGCCAAGAAGGCCGAGGAGTACCGGGCGGAGCGCAAGACCGTGCAGCAGCGCGTGCAGTGGACGCTGACGCTCCTGCCGGCGGCGCTCTTCGCCGTGTTCGGCCTCATCCGGTGGCGGCGTCGCGAGAGCGCCCGCGAGAACATCACGCTCGACTGAGCCAGAGCCCCATCGGGTGAAAGAGCCATGAAGACCGAGCACAGAATCTACATCGCCCTCGCCGTCCTCGCGCTCCTCGGCCTCGGCGTGTACTTCACGCAGAAGAAGCAGAAGGACGAGCTCGCCGCGCACTCGGCGACCGCCGCCACGGCGGATCTGCCGAAGGTGGGGGTCTCGAAGGAAGACGTCGAGAAGGTCACGAAGATCTCGATCAAGAACGCCGACAAGTCCGACGTGACGCTCGAGAAGAAGGGCGACACGTGGGAGGTCACGAAGCCCGTCAACGCCAAGGCGAACGCGGCGAACGTGCGGAGCCTCCTCGACAACCTGAAGGAGCTCAAGCTGAAGGAGGTCATCGACCGGACGAGCGGCACGTACCCTCAGTACGAGCTCACCGACGAGAAGGCGGTCCACGTCGTCGCGTACAAGGGCGAGGAGAAGGCGCTCGACCTGTACTTGGGCAAGAGCGGCTCGCGCGGGCAGATGGCGCGCGTCGACGGGCAGGACGGCGTCTACGTCGCGGGCGGCTACTCGAGCTACCTTTACACGCGGGAGCCGAAGAACTGGCGCGAGACGTCGATCCTCAAGTTCGAGGACGAGAACGCCATCCAGGTCTCGGTCGAGAACAAGAACGGCCTGTTCAGCTTCTCGAAGAACGACGACAAGTGGGCCGGCACGTTCGCTCAGCGCGACAAGGGCGGCAAGCTGGGCGCGGCCTCCGCGAAGTGGGAGAAGTTCGACGAGGCCAAGGTGAAGGACCTGCTGCGCGCCTACAAGAACCTCGGCGCGGAGGACTTCGGCGACGAGAAGTCGGACACCGGGCTCGACGCGGCGGCCTCGAACGGCGGCATCATCACGATCAAGCTGAAGGACAACGCGGGCGACTTCACCGTCAAGGTGGGCAAGATCGCGAAGGGGTCGAGCCGCTACGCCACGAAGGAAGGCGGCGACGGCACGATCTACGTCCTGTCGTCGTGGTCGGCCGACTGGGCCCTCGCAGAGCCGAAGAGGTTCGAGAAGACCGAGAAGAAGGACGACAAGAAGGGCGAAGACGCCCATGAAGATGAGGCGGCGGGCCACATGGGCCTGGACGACGCCGAGTAGCAGGCGACGTCGCGTGTGAGAGCGGGAGGCGCTGGGAGACCGGCGCCTCCTTGCATTTTGTGCGCCCGCCTCCCCAAGCCCGTCGGCGAGACAACCTCAACCTGGGTCGGCGCCGGCAACCTCAACCTGGGTCGGCGCCGGCAACCTCAACCTGGGTCGGTGCAATCCAATCGGCCCGGTGTGGCTCTCGCGCCACGCGAACCTCGATTCGCACTCAGGGGCCGATGTGACGAATATTCGACGCACTCTGCGCACGATTTTTCGTCACCTATGACCCTCGCGCCCGGGGGAATCAGAGGCGTTCACGGCGGAATCAAGCCCAAACCCTGGATTCCCGTGTTTTCTGTTTGCCCTGGCTCGATTTTCGCTTATGGCTGCGCTCACTCAGGTCCCCCGCTGTCCTTATTGGACGGATCACTACGTCCGGCCGACCTGAGCCGCCAGAGAGCCTATGCGCACGTTCGTCGAAGTCCTTCAGCAGAATTCGGTGCACGCCGACCGCGCAGTCACGTTCGTTCGCAGCTCCGGGGAGGAGCGGGCGATCAGCTATGCCGAGCTCTGGCTCGAGGCGAAGCGCCGAGCGTACGCGCTTCGCAAGCTCGGGCTCCGCAAGGGCGACCGCGTCGCGCTGATCCTGACGGAGGCCGACGAGTTCGTCCTGACCTTCGTGGGCGCGCTGACGGCAGGCATCGTCGCCGTCCCGATGTACCCGCCGCAGTCGCTGGCCAAGCTCGAGGCGTACGGCGAGACGGTGCAGCACATCCTCGAGGCGTCAGGCGCCAGCGTGCTCGTCACGAACGAGCAGCTCAAGGAGATGATCGACGCCTACCTCGCGGCGAACGGAGAGAGCCGTGAGGCCCTGCCAGGCCTGCGCGTCGTCCTCGAGCGCGATCTGCGCGCTGGCGATGGGTTCGACGCGTCCGAGGCATCCCACGCGGCCGAGCCCTGGCGCGTGTCCCTCGACGACCTCGCGTTCCTGCAGTTCACTTCGGGGAGCACCTCGCGGCCGAAGGGCGTGATGGTGACCCACCGCAACCTGACGGTGAACAGCCACGCCATCATGTTCGACGGGCTGCGCTCCACGCCGGAAGATCGCGGCGTCAGCTGGCTGCCCCTCTACCACGACATGGGGCTCATCGGCTTCGTCATCGCGCCGCTCTACGCGCTCGTGCCGGTGATGTTCCTGCCGACGACGGCGTTCATCCGCCGCCCCTCGCTCTGGCTCGACGCGATCCACAGGTTCCGCGGCACGATCACCTTTGCCCCGAACTTCGCCTTCGCCCTCGCCACGCGCGCCGTCACCGACGCGCAGGCGGGCAACTGGGACCTCTCCTGCGTGCGCGCGCTCGGGTGCGGCGCCGAGCCGATCCAGGCCGACGTGCTCCGCGCGTTCCTCCGCCGCTTCAGCGAGCGGGGGCTCCGCCCGGAGAGCATCCTTCCCTCGTACGGCATGGCCGAGGCCACGCTGGCGATCACGTTCAGCGACCTCAAGGCCCCGCTCACCACCGACCGCGTGGACGCGAAGGCGATGCAGGCCGGCAAGGCGTGGCCGGCGAACGGCGGCGCCTCGCTGGAGCTTGTCTCCTGCGGTCGCCCCCTCCCCTGCCACGAGCTCATCGTCGCGGGCCCCGACGGATCGCCGCTCGGCCCGCGTGAGGTCGGGGAGATCTGGGTGCGCGGCCCGAGCGTCGCCGCCGGCTACTTCAACGAGCCAGAGGCGACGGAGGCCGCGTTCGGAGGGGGCTGGCTGCGGACAGGCGATCTCGGCTATACCGTCGCCGGCGAGGTGTACCTGTGCGGCCGCTCCAAGGACCTCATCATCCTGGGCGGCAAGAACTACTTCCCCCAGGACATCGAGCGCATCGCGTCCTCCGTCGAGGGGGTGCGCGACGGCCACTGCGTCGCGTTCTCGTGCCTCACCGCCGAGGGGGCCGAGCGCGCGATCGTCGTCGCCGAGGCCAAGCGGAGCGTCGCCGGCGTCGCGCAGGCGATCACCCAGGCCGTGCGCTCCCAGCTCGGCGTGCAGCTGTCCGAGGTCGCGCTGATCAAGCGAGGGACGCTGGCGAAGACGTCGAGCGGGAAGGTGCGGCGCCGCGAGATGAAGCGGCGCTTCGAGGCCGGCGAGCTCGAGGTCGCCTCGGACATTGACGAGGGCGCGACGCCCTCTCCCCATGGCGACGTGGTCCGCGCGGGCGGCCCTGTGTCGCGAACCGAAGGGGGCCGCGCGGGCGGCGCCCCGGCACGTGTCGAAGGAGTCATCGATGGGATCCAGTAAGGCCGAGGTCGAGGTCAGCTACGACGTCTCGAACGAGTTCTTCAGGCTCTGGCTCGACGAGCGCATGAACTACACCTGCGCCGTCTACGAGTCCCCCGAGCAGTCGCTCGAGGCCGCGCAGCTGAACAAGCTCCGGATCCTGTCGGACTTCGCCAAGGCGGGGCCCGGGAAGAAGGTGCTCGACATCGGCTGCGGCTGGGGCGCGGCGCTCGAGTACGTGGCCACGGCGCGCGGCGTGACGCGCGCGGTCGGCGTCACCCTGTCCACCGCGCAGGCCGCCGAGGTGAACGCCCGGAAGATCCCCGGCGTCGAGGTGGTCGGCGGCGACTTCCGGACCTTCGCGACGGCCGAGCGGTTCGACAGCCTCATCTCGATCTGCATGATCGATCACCTGTGCTCGCCGGAGGAGGCGCGCCAGGGCAAGGCGATCGACATCTATCGGGCTTACTTCAAGAAGGCCTGGGAGCTCACGAACAAGGGCGCCTGGTTCGGCCTCCAGACCATCCTCCGCAACCGGACGCCGCGGATGACGCCCTGGGGCGGGCTCCCCGCCGGCACGAGGAAAGAGCTGGAGGACATCTACTTCGTCACGAAGGAGATCTTCCCCGGCGGCCTGAACCCTCGGCTCGAGGACATCATCCAGGCGGCGAACCCCTACTGGGAGGTGATGCAGGTCAACACGCGGCGCGAGCACTACCAGCGCACCACCGCGGAGTGGCTCCGCCGCCTCAAGCTGAACGAGAAGACCATCCGGTCGACGTGGGGGGACAAGGTCTTCGACGACTACGATCGTTACCTGTCGACGTGCGTGAACGCGTTCGACAAGCACTACAGCTCCCTCGCTCAATACGAGCTTCGCAGGATCGACTGAACCATGACGGACAAGACCAATCTGCTCGAGATTTTCAAGACGGTTGCCGCCCGGGTGGACAAGCGCGAGTTCCCCAATGTCACCGCGGCGTCTGTGATCACGGAGCTCGGCATCGACTCGCTCTCGATGATGCAGATCGTGGGAGAGATGGAGACCGAGCTCGGGATCATGATTCCGGACGAGGATCTGGTCGAGCTCATCACGGTGGGCGACCTCTGCAAGAAGGTCGGAGAGCGGCTGGAGGCGATCGTATGAGCCGGCTGGAGGAGAAGATCTTCCAGGAGTACATGACGTTCTTCGAGAAGGCGGAGCGCGAGCGCCGCTGGAACGTCTTCCAGGACATCCCGTGGGAGCGCGTGAACAAGGAGGCGAGCGAGGAGCTCGCCCTGTGCGCGGAGACCTTCTGCTCGGTCGAGATGTACCTGCCCGACTACGTGGCGAACGGCATCAACCTCGTGCGGAAGTACTTCGGCCAGGCGTGGTTCCAGGCCAACTGGGCCTATGAAGAGTCGAAGCACTCGCTCACGCTGATGCAGTACCTCCTGCGCTCCGGAAAGCGCACGGAGGAGCAGCTCAGCGATCTGCAGCACCAGATCTTCGCGAAGAAGTGGGACCTCCCGTTCCACACGCCGCGACAGATGACGTTCTACGGCTGCGTGCAGGAGATGGCGACGTTCGTCATCTACGTGAAGCACCGGGAGCGGGCCGCGACGGAGGGCGACGAGTGCCTGCGGACGATCTACGACTACATCGCCCGCGACGAGATCGCCCATTGCCGCTTCTACCAGAGCGTCGTCAAGGTGCTGCTCGAGGAGGACCGGCCGGGGACGCTCGCGGACATGGCGCACGTGTTCGCGAACTTCGAGATGCCCGGCGTCGGGATCGTCCCGGACTACGACTCGCGCATCCTGAAGATGCGCGAGGCCGGCGTCGACCGGAACGTGTTCATCCAGAAGGTCTACATGCCGATCCTCAAGTACCTCGGCGTGAACCGGCACGAGATGCTCGCCGCCCAGCGCACCGCGCTCGATCTTCGCCGCGGCGGTGAGCGCCGTGACCCCTCGATCGAGGGCCTCGCAAACGCTCCCAACCTGGACAACACTGCGCCCCAGGCGCTGTCCGCCTGAACCTTCCACCTCCCCCCCAACGAGCAAGAGCAGTCCGATGCGAAGGCGCGTCGTCGTGACCGGGATCGGCGCCGTTTGCCCGCTGGGCAATGACGTCGCGACCACCTGGCAAAACCTCCTCGCCGGCCGATCCGGCGTGGACTACATCCGCGATTTCCCCGTCGACAGGCTCCGCAGCGACATCGCAGCCAGCGTGAAGGGGTTCGATGTCGGGAGGTACCTGTCGCCCAAGGAGGCGGAGATCTATGGCCGCGTGACCCACTTCAGCCTCGCGGCCGCGGTGGAGGCGCTGCGCGAGGCCGGCATCGTGCCGATCGAGCGCGCCTCTGGCGCGGAGGACGAGGCGGCGGAGCGCGCGGGCGCGCGGGCACAGGGCGCGCCGCTCGCCGCCGCGGCGCCGGCGAGCGGCATCGACCGGACCCGCGTTGGGTGCCTGATGTCCACGGGCATGGGGTCGGTCGAGATCTTCGAAGAGCAGGTCGGCAGGAGCGCGGCGCGCGGTCCGCGGGCCGTGTCGCCCTACTTCATCCCGGGGGTCATGCCGAACGGCGCGGCGGCGCTCATCTCCATGCGCTACGGGCTCATGGGGCCGTCGTACAACCTCGCGAGCGCGTGCGCGACGGGCACGCACTCGATCGCGACCTCGGCCCTCATGATCGAGGCGGGCGAGGCCGACGTGATGGTCGCGGGGGGCGCCGAGGCCGCGACGCGGCTCAACACCGTCGCGGGGTTCGGCAATGCGAAGGCGCTCGCCAGGGCCGTCGACGGCGACCCGACGCGCGCGAGCCGCCCGTTCGACCGGCGCCGCCAGGGCTTCGTGATGGGCGAGGGAGCAGGCGCGCTCGTGCTCGAGGAGGAGCAGCACGCGCTCGCGCGCGGCGCGAAGCCGCTCGCCGTCGTGGCCGGCTTCGGGATGACCACGGACGCGGAGCACCTCACGCGGCCTCACTCTTGGGGGCTCGGGCTCGCGCTCGCGCTGGAGCGCGCCCTCGCCAGAGCGGGCACGGCGCCGGAGGCGATCGGCTACATCAACCCGCACGCGACCTCGACGCCGCAGGGCGACGCCGCCGAGGTGCTCGCGCTGCGGCGCGTGTTCGGCGAGCGCCTCGCGCGCATCCCGATCTCGGCGACCAAGTCGATGATCGGGCACCTGCTCGGCGGCGCCGGCGCCGTCGAGACGATCGCGGTCGTGTGCTCGCTGCGCGACCAGCTGCTGCACCCGTCGATCAACGTGGATGAGCTCGATCCAGAGTGCTCCCTGGACGTCGTGAGGGAGCGGCGGGCGGTCGATCTGCGTCACGCGGTGAAGTGCTCGGCGGGCTTCGGCGGGCACAACTGCGCGCTGGTGCTGGAGCGGGCGTAGCGCCGGCGACCGCGCCACGGCTGGCGGACGGCTGGCGGCCCCCCGCGCCCGGCCCTACGTGGGGCCCATGGCAGCCCACAAGAACAGGCTCGCGAGCGAGTCGTCGCCGTACCTCCTGCAGCACGCGCACAACCCGGTCGCGTGGTACCCGTGGGGCGCCGAGGCGCTCGATCTCGCTCGTCGAGAGGACAAGCCGATCCTCCTGTCCATCGGCTACGCCGCCTGCCACTGGTGCCACGTGATGGAGCGCGAGTCGTTCGAGGACGAGGCGATCGCCCGGCATATGAACGACCTCTTCGTGAACATCAAGGTCGACCGGGAAGAGCGGCCCGATCTCGACCACATCTACCAGCTCGTCGTGCAGCTCATGGGCCGGAGCGGCGGCTGGCCGCTGACGGTGTTCCTCACCCCGGATCAGCGCCCCTTCTTCGCGGGCACGTACTTCCCGCCGAAGGACGCGCTCGGCATGCCCGGCTTCCCGAAGGTGCTCGACAAGATCGCCGACGCCTTCAGGAACCGGCGCGACGACGTCGAGCAGCAGGCGCAGGAGATCACCGAGGCCATCGAGCGCGCTCAGCGCGCGCCGGCGCGCGCTGCAGGTATCGTCGCGCCCGCGTCGTCCGATCTGCTCCGGCGCGCGTCGCGGCAGCTGCTCGCGCGCCTCGACCCCCGCCACGGCGGCATCGGATCGCGGCCGAAGTTCCCGAACACGATGGCGCTCGACGTGCTGCTCCGCCGCGGCGTGCTGGAGGGCGATCGCGTCGCGGCGGAGGGCGTCGAGCTCACGCTGGACAGGATGCGGGACGGCGGCATCTGGGATCACCTGCGCGGCGGCTTCCACCGCTACTCGACGGACGAGCGCTGGCTCGTGCCCCACTTCGAGAAGATGCTCTACGACAACGCGCTGCTCCTGCGCCTCTACGCCGACGGGTTCCGCGCGTTCAAGAAGCCGATCTACGCCGAGACGGCGCGCGAGATCGTCGGCTACCTGTTCGCCGAGATGCGCGACCCGGAGGGCGGCTTCTACGCGTCGCAGGACGCCGACTCCGAGGGGCGCGAGGGCAAGTTCTTCGTGTGGACGCTCGATCAGCTCCGCGACGCCGTCGGCGAGGATCAGCTCGCGTACGACGTGGCCCGCCTCGTCTTCGGCATCAGCGAGGAGGGCAACTTCGAGGACAGCGGCGCGACGGTGCTCTCGCAGCACCGCACGCTCGAGCAGGCCGCGGCGGTCATCGACGACGGCGCGGCAGGTGCCGCCTCGACCCACCTCGATCGGTGCCGCGATGCGCTCGCGCGCGCCAGGGTCGCGATGCTCGCGGCGCGCGACGCGAGGCCTCGACCGGCGCGCGACGACAAGGTGCTCGCGAGCTGGAACGGGCTGCTCATCGGGGCGCTCGCCGACGCCGGGCGCGCGCTGGACGAGCCCGCCTGGGTCGACGCCGCGGCGCGCGCCTTTGCGCTGCTCGAGCGGAAGCTCATCCGCGGCGGCCGCGTCGGCCGTTATCTCAAGGACGGCGCGCCTGCAGGCGCGAAGAGCGAGCAAGGCGGCTCCGGGGCGGCCGTGGGCGACGTCCGGCCAGGGTTCCTCGACGACCAGGCGTACCTCGGGAACGCGGCCCTCGACCTGTACGAGGCCACCTCCGACCCGCGCTACGTCGACGTCGCGCGCGCGATCGCCGACGCGATGATCGCGCACCACTGGGACGAGGCCGCGCCCGGGTTCTTCTTCACGCCGGACGACGGCGACGCGCTGATCGCGCGCACGCAGGACATCTACGACCAGGCCGCGCCCTCGGCCGCCTCGATGGCGGCGCTCCTCTGCCTGCGCCTCTCCGAGATCGCCGACGAGCGTTACCGCTCACCGGCAGAGCGGCAGCTGGACGTCCTCGCGCCGACGGCGCTCGAGAACTCCTTCGGTCTCGGCCAGACCGTGTGCGTGCTCGACCGCCTGACGCGCGGTGCAGTGACGGTCGTTGTGGTCGGCGAGGCGGGCTCGGCGTCGGCGGCCGAGCTCGCGCGCGAGGCGTTCAAGGCGTACCTGCCGAACCGGGCGATCGTGCTCGTGGACCCGGCTCGGCCGGAGAGCGCCGCGGCGGTGAAGGTCGTCGCCGAGGGCAAGCCCGCGCGCCCTGACGGGGCGGTCGCCTACGCATGTCGCGGGCGGACGTGCTCGGCGCCCGTCACGACGGCGGCCGACCTCAAGGCGCTGCTGGCGTAACGCGGCACGCGCCGAGCTCGCACGGGCCGCGATCCGGCGCGCCTCCGCAGGTGCATCCAGACACCGGGCCCGGCGCGTGGGTCTGCGCGCATCCACGTCCGACGCCTTCGGCGCGGGCGTCGCTCGGAGCGCAGACCTCCACGTCGAGCCTCGAGTCGTCGTCGAAGTCCGTGACGAAGGTGCAGCTGCAGCGGTAGGGCGTGCCCTGCTCAGGGCGGCACGCCGGCGAGAGCACCACGCACAGCAGGGCTCCCGCGCGCGCCGCCCGGATGGGCCACCTACGGCGTGACGGTACCGCCACCCTTGTCGCCGCCAGCCTTGTTCCCGCCCGTGGTGCTCTCGCGGATGTGGAACTCGACGCGCCGGTTCTTCTGGCGCCCGGCCTCGGTGTTGTTGTCGTCGATCGGCCGCTTCGGACCAAAGCCCGCCGCCGTGAGCCGGGCCGGATCGATGCCGCCCCGCTCGATCAGGTACGTCCTGACCGAGTGAGCGCGATCGTTCGAGAGCTTCTCGTTGAGCTGGTCCGAGCCCCGGTTGTCGGTGTGGCCCTCGATCGCGACGAGCGTGATCTCGGGGTTCACCTTCAAGAGCCGGACGACCTCGTCCAGGATGCTGTAGCTGTTCTGCAGGATCCTCGCGCTGCCGGTCGCGAACTGCACCTGCTTCAGGATCTGGATCTCGCTCGACCCCGTGATGCGGCGGATGAACTGCGGGCAGCCGTTCTTCGTCGGCTCGGGGCTCGGCTGGCCCGGCTCCTTGGGGCAGGCGTCCTTCGCGTCCGGGATGCTGTCCTCGTCGGCGTCGTCCTCAGGGCAGCCGTCGGCGTCGTTGATCTTGTCGAAATCCTCGGGCTGATCCGGGCACTTGTCGCTGGTGTCGGGGATGCCGTCGCCGTCGCGATCGGGCAGCGCCGGGCAGCCGTCGTCGGCGTTCGGCGGCTTGCCGTCCTCGGGATCGGTCGGGCAGAGATCAATGTCGTCCGGGAGCCCGTCCTTGTCCGTATCCGCGGCGCGCGGCGGGACCGCCTGGAAGCGCCTGCCAGGAGACATGGGCTCGACATCCTTGATACCGAACGAGTAGCCGGCGACCGCGACCATCCGGAAATCCGGCGCGTAGCCGCCCGACAGCCGCGTCCCGGCGCCGACCCCGAGCCACCCCTTCTTCCGCTGATCGAGCGCGAGCCGCCCCTCGGCCATCCACTCCAGCGGCGTGTTGTCGCCGGTGAACGTCGTGTCGCGGCCGAGGCCCGTCGATCCGAAGATCTGCGCGCCGAGCCGCAGCGCCCCGTTCCGCAGCGGGAGGAAGCCGCCGATCCCCCACCTCCACTCGTTCGTCACGGTGAAGTCGTTGAGCGATGAGTACGGACGGAAGTGCACCCCGGTGTTCAGGACGAAGAACATCGACTTGAGATCGATCTCACCCGAGAGCCCGATCATCGCGCTCGCGGCGTTGTCGCCCGAGAACGAGAGCTTGCTGCCGGTAGGCACCCACGCCGTCGCGTTGGCGCCCAGCTTGAAGAAGCGATCCTCGGTGCGGTACAGGATCGCCCGCCCGTCGAGCCGGATGTCCATGAGCGCGGCGGTCGACGGGCTCGCCGCGTCCTCTGCGCCGGCGACGCTCGGGTCGTTCGTCGGGTTGCTCGTCTGGAGGGCGATGATCGGTAGCCCCAGCTGGAGCGAGAAGCGGTCGAGCAGCTCGACGCCCCCGTTGAAGTAGCCGATGAGCTGCGAGGACACCGGCGAGCCGTGTTCCCTGCTGAACCGCCCCGCGGCCTGCTCGTCATTCAGCATGTTCTCGACCCGGAAGGGATTGAGGCCGAGGCCGAGCCCGAACTGCCCGAAGAAGCGCGTCTCCGGCGCCACTTGCGGTCGCCAGAGCGCGATCGAGTCGTCGGGAGCGCCGGCCATGTAGAGCCGGTCCAGGTAGAACGTTCTCGTCTGCGCGCTCACAGGGAGCGCGCTCAAGAACAAGGCTCCCGCCGCAGCAGCCGCCAGCGCGCGTCGCTTGACGCCCCGTGCGGGCGCGTGCTGCTTTTCCCCCTCATGTCCTCCGGTGCGCGTCAAATTCCCTCCTGTGACCCGCTTTTGAACGACCGTTGCGGTCGATCGGAGGCTACACGCTAACCCAGGCCTCTAGAAAGGTGAGAGAGAACGGCGAACGTGGGCAAGGCGCGTAACCGTGCGCGTAACCGCGCATCACCGCGCGTCACCACGTCGTCTGGTGTTGACCTGGGCCAAATGCCGTGCTTTCTTGCGCGCCCGCTTGACGTGCGGCCAGGATGCCGCCGTTCGCGCTCCAGACCGAAGGACCACCAGCCATGAAGCGCACCTACCAGCCCCATAACACCCGCCGCGCCCGGACCCACGGCTTCCGTGCGCGTATGGCGACCGCCGGCGGTCGCAAGGTCATCAACAACCGCCGCCGCAAGGGCCGCGCCCGGCTCGCGCCCAGCATCTACAAGAAGTAACGCGGCGGTGATGGCGCCAGCGCAACCGCGCTCGTCGGCGTCCTCCTCCACGTTCCCGCGCGAGCGCCGCATTCGCAGGCGGGCAGAATTTGTCCGCATCCAGAACGGTGGTCATCGCGTCAGCACCCGCCACCTGCTGCTCCTCGTCGCGGCCCCCACCGAGGGCGCTGCTCGCGGCGAGGCCCCCCGCGGCACGAAGAGCGCTGCCGCGCCTGTCCCATCGGGGGCGCCTCGCCTGGGCCTCGTCGCTTCGCGCAAGGTGGGCGGCGCTGTGGCGCGCAACCGCGCGAAGCGCCTGCTCAGGGAGGCGTTCCGGAGATTCCCGGAGCTCTTCCCTGAGCGCGTCGACATCGTGGTGATCCTCCGCACTGGCGCCGGCTCGCTCGGCCTCGATGACGTCCTCACGGAGCTTCGTGGCGTGGTTCCGGTGCTCCGCCGCCGGGCGAAGGAGGCGCTCACCGCCGCGTCGCGCGCGCGAACGGAGGTCATGGCCGAGCGCAGCGCAGGCGATCCGCCAGCGGCCGCGCCAGACCAGACTGACCCGACCGACGGCTAGAAGGAAGATGGCGCGGCATACCTTGCGCCGTGGTGCGCTGGGCCCCAAGCTCCTCGCTCTCTCACGGCTCACCGCATGCTGGCGACGCTCCTCCTCGCGCTGATCCGCGCCTACCAGATGACGCTCTCCAGGCTCATCGTGGCGTTGATGGGCCCGGTCTGTCGGTTCGAGCCCTCCTGCTCGCGCTACGCCGCCGCCTGCATCGTGGACCATGGGGCGCTCCGGGGGAGCTTGCTTTCGCTCAAGCGACTGTGTAGGTGTCACCCGTTTCATCCAGGCGGGTTCGACCCTCCGCCACCACCTCGTCTTCACCGTGCCGCGGCTGCCCGGATGCCGCGTCAACGGGACGCTGACCCGCGGGATACGACACGCTGTTCGTCTACTGGCGCGGAGCTCGCCTCGCGCGCCTCATCCCCTTGTCGAGCGGGCTTCAGCGGCCGGGTCACCCTCATGGACTAATCCCGCTCGGCCATCGACAAGGCCCCCTGCGGCACGGCGCCCGACACGCCGCGGAGCGGAGCCCGCACGGAGCGACCCTGGGCAGGCTCGTGAGGCGTCACGAGACGCCCGCAGCGAAGGGCGCGGCTCGAGATCCTGGGATCGACGAAGGACTTCATGGAACGCAGCAATATCGCCAAATGGCTGTTCCTCGGCCTCGCCATCATCCTGTTCTTCCAGTTCGGCAAGCCGCTCCTCTTCGGTGAGGGCGCGCCGCAGCTCCAGCCGCTCGACGTCAACGACAGCACGGCCCCCGCCGAGCGCGCGCCCGCGGAGACGTGCGTCATCGACGGAGATCGCTTCAAGGCTGAGCTGTCGACGCAGGGCGGGTCGCTCCGGCACCTCTGGATGACGGACCCGAAATACACGACGGGGAACGGCGAGCGCAGGCCGATGGACCTGGTGACGACCTCGCTCGAGTCGCGGATGCCTCTCAGGACGGACCTGCACCTGCCTGGCGGCAGTGCGCAGCAGGTGCCGTTCGACGACCTCGACTGGAAGCTCTCGGCGCAGGACGGCAAGAGCTGCACGTTCACCTACGCCGACAGCGCGACGAGGCTCACCAAGGTCGTCGCGGCCACGGGGCGTCCCTTCGAGCTCTCGGTGCAGATGACGGTCGAGAACCTCGCGCAGGAGCCGCGCAAGCACCGGCTCGCCGTCGAGCAGACCGCGTGGCGGACCCAGAAGGAGACGGAGGGCCATCTCGGCCTGATCTCCGAGTGGATCACCGAGACGGTCGCCGCGACCGACCAGAAGACCGAGCGTCAGCTCCCCGACGCCTTCGAGCCCGGCGACTTCAAGGACCCGGAGTTCACCGCCGAGCGCTGGCGGCGCACCCCGGGCAACGCGCGGTTCGCCGCGGTCTCCAGCAGCTACTTCAGCAAGATCGCGATCCCGCTGGAAGGGCCAGGGCAGCCCACGGCCGAGACGCAGATCGAGGACGTCTGGGATACATCGAAGTTCCAGGACAAAAGCAAGGACCCGAGCTTCGGGCACGTCTATCGCGCGCGGCTCGCCTATCCGGAGCACGAGCTCGCGCCCGGCGGCGCGGTGACCTACAAGCTCCTGTCCTTCACCGGGCCGAAGGAGCGCGAGCTGCTCGCCGCCGTGGACCACGGGGCGAGCGAGGTCATCAACCTCGGCTGGTTCTCGCCGATCGCGAAGCTCCTCGTCTCGTACCTCTACGTCCTCTACGGCGCCGTGGGCAGCTGGGGCTGGGCGATCGTCCTGCTCACCATCACGGTCCGGCTCCTGCTCTTCCCGCTGAGCATCCAGCAGATCAAGAGCGCCGCGGCGATGCGCAAGCTCAAGCCGGAGATGGATGAGATCAACGCGAGGTACAAGGACGACGCCGCCCAGCGCGGCCTCGCGATGCAGGAGCTCTGGCGCAAGAACAAGGTCGCGAACCCGGTCGTCGGCTGCTTCCCGATGCTGCTCCAGATGCCGGTATGGTTCGCCCTCTACACCGCGCTCCAGACCGCGGTGGAGCTCTACCACACCCCGTTCGGCCCCGTGATTCCGGACCTGTCGGCCCCGGGAAAGTACTTCATCATCCCCATCGTCCTCGGCGGCTCGAGCTTCATCCAGCAGAAGCTCATGCCCCCGCAGGGCGACCCGGCGCAGCAGAAGATGATGCTGTACCTGATGCCCGGCATCTTCACCGCGATGATGCTCTTCCTCCCGGCCGGCCTCGGCGTTTACATGTTGACGAACACCTGGCTCGGCATCGGGCAGCAGGTGCTCGTCGAGCGCTACCTGAAGGCGAAGAACGAACGGGCCGGCGGCATCCAGGTGCGAGAGGTCGCGAGCGCGGAGCCCCAATCCGCGATGAAGAAGACTCCGGGCGACGACGACAAGTCGGCCCCTGCTCTCGGAAAGGGAAAAGCACGTGTCCGTGGATAGTGAAGTTGCCGAAAGGGGAATCGACGCAGCGGACGTCGATGTCGATGCCGAGGCGCAGGGCGCTGGCGACGCGGCCGAGTTCGAGGAGGACGGGCGCGCCGACGTCGCGCTCGACTTCGTCATCGATGTGCTCGCGGCGATGGGCATGGACTGCACCGTCGACCTCCTCGAGAACGAGGAGGAAGATCCGCCCGAGGAGATCCGGCTCGAGATCGAGGGGAAGGACGCGGGCCGCGTGATCGGCAAGAAGGGGCAGACGCTCTCGGCGCTGCAGTTCCTCGCCAACCGCGTGATCAACCGGCCGGGCAAGAAGCGGCGTCATGTGATCATCGACGCCGAGGGCTACCGGCAGCGGCGCGAGGACACGCTCTCTTCCATGGCGCGCAGGCTGGGCAAGCAGGCAGTCGAGGAGGGCAAGATCATCACCTTCGAGCCGATGAACCCGCAGGACCGCCGCGTCGTCCACCTGGCGCTGGCGAAGTTCCCGGGCGTCGTCACCAAGAGCGACGGCGAGGGCGAGGCCCGCCGCGTGCAAATCATCCCCGTTCGCCGCTGAGGCAGCAGGCCCGGCACGAAGCGCGCGCATCAAGAGCGACTGCGCGACTGCGCCGCTGCCGGCGTTGACACCGGATCGCCCGCATGCATAATGCCGCACCTCTCCGGTACCCCCCGGGGAGGTGCGCGGGCACGCGCTCGCGCCCATGTTCTCCCGGAACCGCAACCGGGTTCCATCTGCGTTCATCGCGTGAAGCACGAGGGCCGCGCGCGGCCCCCGCTCCGCCGGACGCAGTCAACGAACGGCGGCGGCCCAGCCCCCTTGAGCACGGGCACGGGACCGCGAAGACGGATCCCCGACCCTTTGAAGGATTGACCGACCATGCAGACCTCGAACATCCTCGCGAAGATCGAAGCTCCCCTGTTCCGCGAGGGGATCCCGGATTTCCGGGTCGGCGATACGGTGCGCGTCCACTACAAGATCGTCGAGGGCGAGAAGGAGCGCATCCAGGTGTTCCAGGGTGTCGTTCTGAAGCGCCACCGCGCCGGGGTCCGGAGCACCTTCACCGTGCGCAAGGTGAGCTTCACGGTCGGCGTCGAGCGCATGTTCCTCCTCCACAGCCCCCGCATCGACAAGGTCGAGATCGTCTCGCGCGGCGTGGTCCGCCGTTCGCGGCTCTTCTACCTGCGCAACCTGGCAGGCAAGGCCGCTCGCGTCCGCGACGCAAAGGATTGATCCCGCCGGCCGGCACACCGGCCGCGAGGAGAGCGCTCCCGCAGCGCAGATTGCCAGGGGGACAGCCGGCTCCCTGGCTCGATCGCGCGCGCAAGCATCCATGGCACAGCGCGGAAGCAGCTGCACGCTGGGCGGTGACGCCTGCATGCGCGCGCACGCACCGCGTTGCCGGCCTGTAGCAAGGGTTCCCGCATACTTCTTCCTTGATCCTCGGCCGAGCGGCCACGGTATGCTCGCGGCGGCGGTGCCCCGGCGCCGCGAAACCCGAGAAGGATCACCATGCTCTGTCCGCGTTGCGGTGCGCCCGCGACCCCCGCCGATAAATTCTGCGCTGTGTGCGCCTCGCCGCTCACCCCGTCCGGGCCTGGAGCGTTCGGGGCTCCTCCGCCGCCGCCGCCTCCTCCGCCGTTTCCTGCTCCGGGCTTCGGGGCGCCCCCCGAGCCTCCCCCGAACTATGGCTCGCCGAGCGGCGGTTTTGGTCCGCCCCCGCCGGCGCCTTTCGGGGCTCCTCCAGGCTCGCCTCCCGGGTTCCCGCCGGCGCCCGAGGGCGGCCCGGCCGGCTTCGGTCCGCCTCCGCCCTTCGGGCCGCAGCCTGGTGGTTACGGGGCGCCCCAGCCGCCTCCTCCGGTGCCGCTGAAGCCGCCGCCGTTCCCGCCGGAGCCGCCGATCTACGGCGCGCCGGGCGGCGGCTATGGCTCGGCCCCGAGCTTCCCGGAGCAGCAGGGCAGCTATCCCGGCCCTCCGCCCCCGCGGCCCGGCTTCGGCCCGCCCCCGCAGCCCGGCTTCGGCCCGCCCCCGCAGCCTGGGTTCGGTCCTCCCCCGCAGCCGCAGGGCGCGCGCTGCGTGCAGGGGCACGCGATCCCGGCGGGCGGCTCGTTCTGCATGGAAGGAGGCCACCCGATCGCCCTCGACGGCATCCAGATGAGCGGCGATCCCTTCAACCAGACGGCCTATGCGCCCAACCAGCAAGGGGCATCCGCGCCGCCGCCGATGCCGCAGGCGAGCGGCAGCGGAGCCTACGGCGAGCCGCCGCAGCCACAGCAGAACATCGCCCCGCCGGGCCCGCCGCCCGCGTACATCCCGCCTCCTCCCGCGGTGCGCCCGCCGACGCCGGCGCCGCCGAGGGCCGCGGGGCAGGAGAGCCGCCGCACCCTCGCCGGCTTCCTCGTCAGCTTCCAGGACGACGCGCTCGGCAGGTTCTGGCCGCTCTGGCAAGGCAAGAACATCGTCGGCCGCGCCGAGACAGGGCAGAAGGTCGACATCGAGATAGCGCATGGGACGACCTCGACGCATCACGCGACGGTCGAGATCGACGGAGGTCGGATCGTCCTCGCCGACCTCGGCTCCACCAACGGGACATTCCACAACGAGGAGGCGATCGGCTTCCAGGGCCGACGCGAGCTGCGCGATGGCGACAAGATCCGCTTCGGCGGGTTCAGCGTCATCCTGCTCAGCGTGGCCGCGCGGGCCTGACGGGCCCATCGCACGAGGAGAGGCGTTGCCGAGCCTGGCCCCCCTTCCCCCGCGACGTTCGACCGGCACCTGGCGCCCCGCCAGGCTGCGTGAAAACCAACCGGATAGCCGCCGCCAGCGCGCGGCGGCCGCCCCGCTCGCGCAGGGAGCGCTCCTCGGCTCCCTCGCGCCCGCTGGAGATCCCCACGCATGACTCCCTCTCATGACGCGACTCGCCCGATCCACTCCATGAGCGCCTCCGCCCGTCGCGGCAGGCGCGAGGGCAAGGCCCTGCGCTGCGCGAGGCTCCTCGCGCTCGCGGCCGCTGTCCTCGCGCTCCTCGCCGGACAGCGCCGCGCCGAGGCCGCGCCCGAGGCGCACGTGCTCCGCATCGACCCGCGCGCGAGCACCGTGGACGGCTCGCCCGTGCTCACGACCGTGCTCGAGGTCGTGCAGAACAAGCGACTCAGCGACCTCACCCGCAACTGCGCCGCGCTCACGGGCAACGCGAACCTCGATTGCGTCGCCGATGCGATCGAGCAGCCGTCGGCGCTCTACTCGTCGTTCGACTTCCCGGACAAGAACGCGATCCTCTCCGTCACGGTCGACGGCACGGATCTGCCGGCGAAGTTCGAGTCGAAGGCGCGGTGGGGCGACAGCGCCGGTCAGCCGGGCGTCGGGACGGCGTGGCTCATCCTGATCGACGCCGCGTCGAGCATGGGCAACCGCTTCGACGAGGCGAAGGCGGTCGCGAGCGCGTTCGTCAACGCGATGCAGCCGAACGACATCGTCGACGTGATGTTCTTCAACGATCGCGGCATCGTCGAGGACTCGAAGTGGGTGAGCAACAAGCAGGCGGCGGCGCAGGCGATCGCCGGCGTCGCGCGCACCTACCCGACGCAGGGCCGCACGCGCCCGCTCTTCACGATCATCAAGAACGCCGCCACCGACGCGTTCAAGGAGCTCGGCAACGCAGGTCAGGGCGTCCAGGTGCCGATGCACCAGGCGATGGTGGTCCTCTCGAACGGCTCCGCCGGCGCGGATCCCAGCTCGACCGCCGCCGCGTCGAACCTCCTCCGCGAGTACCTGACGAAGGGGCGGTTCCCCGAGAACAACGACGTCCTGCCGAAGACGCCGGTGCCCGTCATCTCGATCTGGTTCCCGAGCCAGCTCGTCGAGGAGTTCACGGCGAACGCCCGCGAGTTCATGGAAGGGATGGCGAACACCGAGATCGGCGGCTTCTTCAGCGTGGTGCGGGACGGCCAGCAGCGGCGCGCGGCCAACATCGTCAACGCGATCCGCACCCGCTTCAACAAGATGCACATCGTGAAGTGGCGGGTCTCGTGCGTCGCGCCGAGCATCACGCAGACGTTCAAGCTCGCCTTCATCAACACGGATCCGCCGATCGCGGGCGACGCCACCTTTCAGAACGTCCCCGTCGGCATCGATCCGACCGCGTGGCCGCTCGACATCGACCGCGACGCGACCGACCGCGCGGCGAAGAAGACGCCGATCTACCCCGGCGGCACGGTCAAGATCTTCGGCAACTTCTGCTGGGGTGGCAACGCGCAGCGGGCCGAGATCTACATGGTCCCGAAGAACCAGGCCGCGCCGCAGTCGCTGCAGGGCGGGAACCTCGAGGACGCGAAGAAGGCCCAGCGGACGCTGATCGAGGGCGGGATGCGCGGCAAGGCGGTCTCGGCCGGCGACAGCGTCGTCGAGTTCGAGCTCCCGGACACCGACAAGTTCCTCGTCGGCAAGGGCGACCAGATGACGGCGCGCCTCATCATCTACGACAACCAGGCGCGGCGGACGAGCGCGGTCACGGCCGACAAGATCGTCACGCTGAAGGCGAAGGAGGCGCCGCTGCCGTACCTGCTCATCGGTGGCGTGACCTTCGGCGGCGTCGTCATCGTGCTGCTCCTCGTCTCCATCTTCCGCGGCGGCGGGAAGCGACGCGGCGGCACGGTGGCGGCCGCGCCCCCGAGGCCCATCGTGGCCGGGAGCGGGCCGCCTCCGCCCTACGCGCCCGCGCCGCCGCCTCCGGGCGACTTCGGCTATGGCGGCGGGCCGATGATGGGCCCTCCCATGGGCGGGGCCAGCCGGGCGACGCTCTCGGGCCCGGCGGGCATCTTCACCGTGCACCCCGGCGCCGAGGTGCGCGCCGGGCGCGACGGCGCCTCGTGCCTGATCGCGCTGTCGGAGCCGCGCGTGTCCGGCACCCATGCGAGCGTGAAGCTCGAGGCCGGCCAGCTGTTCGTGCGGGACGAGAACTCCAACAACGGGACCTACGTGAACGGCCAGCGCATCGCCGCGGCCGTGTGGACGCTCGTGCCACCCGGCGCGTCGTTGCGGTTCGGCCCCGTCGAGTTCAGCGTCCGTTTGGAGTAGCGTGTCCGGGGCCCGTTCTCGCGCCCCGAGCGACGCCCCCCCATGATGCCCCCGACCGAGTCCTCCCCGCACCTCAAGATCGAGTTCGCCCAGGCCAGCGATGCTGGTCGGGACCCGAACAAGCAGGTCAACGAGGATGCCTGCGGCTACGCCGAGACCAAGTTCGGTTACCTGTGCGTCCTGTGCGACGGCATGGGCGGACACTATGGCGGCAGCGAGGCGAGCCGCACCGCCATCACGACCATCTTCGAGATGATCGAGCGCACGCCCGCCACCGTGGATCCGAGCGGTGCCCTCAAGGCCGCGATCGAGGAAGCGGGGCGCCGCGTCTACCAGCTGGGCGGGCCGCCGGAGAACCGCGTCCGGCCTGGCTCGACCGTCGTCGCGATGGTCCTCCACGATCGCGGCATCGACGTCGCGCACGTCGGCGACAGCCGCGCGTACGTGATCCGGAGCCACCAGATCTACCCCCTCACGCGCGACCACTCGATGGTGCAGGGGATGATCGACGCGGGCATGATCACGGAGGCGCAGGCGATCGGCCACCCCGACGCGAACAAGATCACGCGCGCGCTCGGGATGAGGCCGGAGGTGGAGGTCGAGGTTCGACCCGAGCCGATGGAGCTCTACCCGGGAGACGTGCTGATCCAGTCGAGCGACGGGCTCACCGATCTCGTGCTCCCCGGCGACATCCTCGGGTGCACGCGGCAAGCGCTCGCATCGGGCTCGGTCGATCACGCGTGCCGGATGCTCGTGCAGCTCGCGAACCACCGCGGCGGTCACGACAACATCACCGTCCAGATGGTCCGGGTGCTCGAGACGGGCAGCCGCTCGCTGACCATCGCGCACGGGCCACCAGGGGCGGCTGGCCCGGGCGACGGCGTCAATCCTGCGCGCGCTTCACGCCCTCAGGAGACCGTCGCGATGACCCGGTCCGAGGCGGCGGCGATCGGCCAGCAGCTCGCCACGAGCACGCCGCTCCCCCACGGCCATGGCGCTCCTGCGGCAGCGAGCGGCGCGGCGGCGGGCATAGCGGCCGCGGGAAACGCCCCGGCGCCGTACCCGGCGTCCATCAACAACGCGATCACCGTGGTCCCGACGGGCTCGCCCGACACGCCGCGCCCTGCGTCCACCAGCGACGCCGTCACCGTGATCCCGGCTGGCTCCACCGGCGCGCCGGGGCTGCGTCCAGCGTCCCCCCGCTCCGCGGCGAGCGCGGCCTCGACCGGCTCCGACAACGTGCCGGCCGTCGCGCCGACGGCCACCGACAACGTGCCGGTCGTCGCGCCGACGGCCACCGACAACGTGCCGGTCGTCGCGCCGACGGCCACCGACAACGTGCCGGCCGTCGCGCCGAGCGCCGCCCATGGCGCGCCGGCGCTTCGCCCCACCACCGTCGACAGCGCGCCGGCCGTGAGCCCCACGGCCACCGACGAGCTGCCTCCCGTGGCTCCGGCCGCTGCCCCCAGCGCGAAGGCCGTGAGCCCCACGGCGGCCGACGGCGGGTCGGCCATGACGCCCACGCCGATGGACTCCGCGCTGGCGCTGCCTCCAACCGTGCCAGGCGCCCATCCCCCGGTGGCTTACCCGAACGCGCCCGACGCGCCCGCCGTGCTGTCTCCCCTTCCCCTGAGCGCTCCTGCGCCGGCTCCGATGGGCCGCGTCGCGGCCCTTCAGCCTGGTTCGTTCGGAGCGCCGCCTCACCCAGGCGCCGCTTACGGCGCTCCGCCCCACCCCGCCGTCCCCTACGGCGCTCCGCACCCTCCTGGCGCCGCCTACGGCGCGCCGCCCCCTCCTGGCGTCCCTTACGGCGCACCGCACCATCCTGGCGCCGCCTACGGCGCGCCGCCTCACGTCGGCGCCGCCTATGGTGCGCCTCTTCACGCGACCGAGCAGGATGTTCCGCCGCCTTCGGTGGCCTTCCAGGGGCACAACCCAGCAGCGCCCGGTGGTCCCCCGGTCGCCGCCGCCCCGCCCCCCCACCTCGCGCCCGCGCCGCTGCATGCTCACGCGTACGCCGCGACCGGCCCGCGCCCCGCGCCAGCACCGAGCTTCTCCGGACCTGTCTCGTCCTCCGGGGCATCGAGCGTGCCGAGCACCGTGCGCGCCCCGCGCGGCGTCTACATCGCCCTCATCGCCTCGGCCTCGGCCGTGATCCTCGTGCTGGTCGTCTTCCTGCTCTGGAAGCTCCTCGGCAGCTGAGCGCGGAGCGGAAAGGACGCCCCCCACCCACCGCCCCGCACGGATGAGCGGAAACCGCGACGGAGACGAGCGAGAACGAGGACCGAGCTCGGCTCACTCGACCCAGATGACCGCCGCGCAACGGCCCCGCTCGCGGAATGCGATTGAAGAAAGATCGGATTCCGGATTAGCCTAACTTTCCGGAGGTCCCTCCATGCCTGGCGACCAAGAGCTCGAGCACGGCGACGACATGGATGGCGCGCCTGAGGATCTGGAAGAAGAGGTGCCGGAGTCGACCCGTACACCCTCTCTCGAGGAGGCCCGCGCCGGTTTCATGCTGCTCGATCTGTGACCCGCTGAACCACGTGGTTCCCGGAAGTCACGACCCTCCGCGCCGACACTCCGTTCGTCCAGCGGGCGAGAGCCTCCGCCGAACGGCGCCCACCGCCGCGCGCGTGCAGAAGCGCGCTCCTCTCCCGCGAGCGGCACCGCGCCAGCGCGGCGCGAGGCGGCGCACGGGACGCGCCTCTTCCCTTGCCCTCCCCGACGGCCTGTGGTGAAACGCGGCCCGCATGATCCCGGGGCTAGGCAAACAAAGCATCACGATCGGCAGCGCCCCCACCTGCGATGTGGTGCTCGTCGCTCCCGGCGTCCTGCCCGAGCACGCGCGCATCGTCAACCAGGGGGGTGGCAAGCTGCTCTTCTCCTGCGGGCAAGGGCCGGCGTCGGCGAACGGGCGGCCCCTCTCGCCGGGAGAGCAGGTCCCGTTCGACTTCCGCACCCAGTTCGTGGTCGCGCAGACGCCGGTCCCGCTGAACCATCCGGCCATCACGCTGATGCTGGCGTCGCCCGGGAACCTCGCGCCCGCGCCCGGCCAGGTCGTGATCGGACGAGACCCGGGGCGCGCCTCCTTGGTGCTCCAGCACCCGAGCGTCTCGAGCCAGCACGCGACCGTCACGCTCGATCGCATGATGGTCATCGACCACAACTCGACGAGCGGCACGTACGTGGGCGCGCAGCGCATCGCCGCTGGCTCGCCGACGCCCATCGATCCGCAAGGCGCCATCGCCTTCGGGCCCGTCCCGGTCCAGATCAGCCTGCTCGTCCAGCTCGCGCAGGCCGCCCGGCAATCCGCGCTGCCGGCCGCCTCCGGCGCCCCGCCCGCGGCGAGCGTCCTGCCGCCGCAGCCTGCCGCTTCCGGCTACGCGCCGCCGCAGCAGCCCGGCGCCGGGGGTTACGCGCCGCAGCAGCCCGGCGCCGTGAGTCACGCGCCGCCAGGCGTCGCCGGCGGTTACGCGCCGCCGCAGCAGCCCGCGCACGCGGCGTCCTCGGTGCCCGCCGCCGGCGCGCCCGGGCGGAAGAACAAGACGGTCCTCGGCCAGCTCGACTTCTCCGGCGGTGGATCGAACGTCAAGAAGATCGGCCGCACGCCCGACAACGACATCGTGCTCGCCCACCCCCAGGTGTCGAGCCACCACGCGCTCCTGCACTCGATCAACGGGCAGCTCTACGTCGAGGACCGCGGCAGCGCGAACGGGACCTACGTCCGCGGCAACCGCATCGCGCCCGGCCAGAAGATCGCCGTGCAGAGCGGCGAGAAGATCTACATCGGGCCCATGCCCCTCCAGATCGAGATGGGGGGCGCGGGCGCCGTCGAGGTCGTCCAGGAGGAGTACTCCGCCGATCGGTGGGCAGGGCGCCCGCTCTATGAGATCGAGGCGTGGAGCCTCGCCCTCCAGGTCCCCGACCGGGACAACCCGAACGAGCAGAAGACCCTGCTCGACAACGTGTCGTTCAAGGCGCTGCCGGGCGACATGATCGCGCTCATGGGGCCGTCGGGCGCCGGCAAGACGACGCTCCTGCTCACGCTGAACGGCTACCTGCCGCCGACGAGCGGCGTCGTCCGCATCAACGGCGAGGACCTCTACAACATCTACGACACGCTCCGCGGATCCATCGGCTACGTGCCGCAGGACGATCTCGTCCACCCGGAGCTCACCGTCTTCGAGGCCGTCCGCTACAGCGCGAAGTTCCGCCTCCCGCCCGACTACACCGAGGCCGAGATCGACGCCCGCGTCGAGCAGACCATCAAGGATCTCGGCCTCGAGGGCGTCAAGAACCTCCAGATCGGCAAGCCCGAGAACAAGATCCTCTCGGGCGGGCAGCGCAAGCGCGTCAACATCGCGCTCGAGCTCGTCACCGATCCGGTCATCCTCTTCCTCGACGAGCCGACCTCGGGCCTCGCCGCCGACGACACGACCGCGCTGATCAGCCTGCTGCATGACCTCACGAAGGCCACCGGCAAGACGATCATCATGACGATCCACCAGCCGGCGAAGGACGAGTTCGAGAAGTTCAGCCACGCGCTCATCCTGGGCTACGGCGGCATCCCGATGTTCTTCGGGCCGACCCGGCCCGACGCGTACCGCTTCTTCGGCAGCTGGAAGGAGCGGCACGGCCAGCAGAACGACGTCGACAACCCGCGCGACATGTTCGAGATGCTCGCGCTCCGCGAGCGGCCCATCTTCGATCAGCTCCGCGCGCGGAACCCGAACGCGTCGCGCGGCGACGCCAGGAAGCTCGCCGCCATCGAGTGGCGCAAGGAGTTCTTCAGCGACGGCAACCCGACGTACCGCCGGATGTACTCCGGCCGGCGCGAGATCGGAACCGGCCAGGGGCAGCGCGGCATCCCCGCCGGGCGCGCCACGACCAAGGGGCAGCTCGGCCTGCTCCTGTCGCGCTACTTCAAGGTGAAGAAGCGCGACATCGGCGGCACCCTGATCATGCTCCTCCAGGCCCCGATCATCGGCATCCTGCTCGCGATCGTCTTCGGCGGGCAGGAGAAGGCGATCCCGGCGTGGTGCCTCGGCGCGCTCCAGGAGCTCGGCCGCCGCGCCGGCGGCGCGGACAAGAGCACCGACGTCATCAAGGGCATGGAGGTCACCACCGACCACACCGCGGCGATCTTCTTCCTCGTCGTCGCCGCGGTCTGGTTCGGGACCTCGAACGCGGCGCGCGAGATCGTCAGCGAGCGGGCCATCTACCTCCGCGAGCGCATGGTCAACCTGGGGCTCGTCAACTACGTGCTCTCCAAGTACCTGCTGCTCGCCGGCTTCTGCCTCGTCCAGTGCACCGTCCTGCTGGCGATCGTGTTCTTCGCGCTCGGCTTCCACGGCGGCATGCAGGCGTTCGGCATGCAGCTCGCCGCGCTGACCGCCACCTCGCTCAGCGCCGTCGCGATGGGGCTCCTCCTCTCCACGGTGGTCGCCTCGTCCGAGGCGGCGATGGCGCTCACGCCGATCGCGCTCATCCCGCAGGTCGTCCTCGGCGGGCTCATGGTGCCGATGACGACCGTGCCGCACCTCCGGCCGCTCATGTACATCATCCCGGCGCGCTGGGGCTTCGAGGGGGCGATCGCGCCGGAGCGGCTCGCGACCGCGGAGGATCCAGCGTGGGTCATCGATCTGCACCGCACCGACACGAGCGCCGCGGACTTCATCGAGGGCGGCAAGTTCAAGTGCGCCATCGCGCAGATGGCGGCCGACAACTATGCGGGCGCGTGGGGCTTCACCACGTACGATCAGACCTGGATGCCCTATGCGGTGCTCGCCGGAATGACCTTCATCATCCTCGTCACGCTCTGCGCGGTGCTGAAGCGGCGCGACCCGGTGTGACGTCGTGACCGCGCAGGAGCCCGCCGCTTCCATCCGCATCGTTGACCGGCGCCCGCGCGGCGATCGCAGGCCGGCCGCCGCGGCGCTCCTCTCGCTGCTCGCCGCCCTCGCGCCCTCCCCGGCGCGGGCGCAGCAGCAAGGCCAGGAGGGGCAGGCGCCCGAGGGCGGTGCGGCCGTGCCCCGAGGCCCGGGCGGCGCGATCGTCACGCCGCCTGCCTCCACGGCCGCGCCGGCGGGGAAGGCGACGCCGCCGCGGGCGCTCAACTACACGCCCCCGGAGTACCCGCCGGAGGCCGAGAAGCAGGGGCGCGAAGCGTCGGTCACCCTGCAGCTCGACATCGACCGCGACGGGCGCGTGAAGCACGCCGTCGTCGTCGAGAGCGCGGGGCACGGGTTCGATGAGTCGGCGCTCGCCGCGGCCCAGAAGCTCGATTTCGAGCCCGCCCGCCGCGCCGACGGGACCCCCGCCCCGGCCCGCATCCTGTACCGCTACTCGTTCACCCTGAAGACGGCCTCGCCGCCGCCGGCCGCCGGCGAGCCCGCGAAGCCCGCCGAGAGCCTCCGCGGCACCGTGCTCGCCAGCGGGGGCGACGTCCCGCTCGCCGGCGCCACCGTCTCGGTCGCGCGCGTCGCGGGCGCGGGCGCGGGCGCCGCGACGGCCGCCGCGCCGCCGGGGCTCACGACCGACGAGGGCGGCGCCTTCGCCTTCGCCGCGCTGCCGCCGGGGCGCTACCAGGTCACCATCGCGGCGCCCGGCTTCGAGCCGCTCTCCGTCGAGGAGGCGCTCGCCCCCGGAGAGCAGCTCGAGGTGAAGTACCGGCTCCTGCCGCAAGGCGACGGCCTCGAGGTCACGGTCCGCGGCAAGCGGCCGCCGCGCGAGGTCACGAAGCGCACGATCGAGCAGCGCGAGATCAACCGCATCCCCGGCACGAACGGCGACGCCCTGCGCTCGCTGCAGAACCTGCCGGGCGTCGCCCGCCCGCCCAGCATCGCGGGGCTGCTCATCGTCCGCGGCTCCGGCCCGCAGGACACGCAGACCTTCGTCGACGGCACGCAGGTGCCGCTCATCTACCACTTCGGCGGCCTCTCCTCGGTCGTGCCGACCGAGATGCTGGATCGGATCGACTTCTACCCCGGCAACTTCAGCGCCAAGTACGGCCGGGTGCAGGGCGGCATCGTCGACGTCGCCCTCCGCTCCCCCAAGGAGGACGGCAAGCTCCACGGCCTGGCGCAGATGGACCTCATCGACGCGCGCGTCCTGCTCGAGGGCCCCGTGCCGTTCCTCGAGAACACCCGCTTCATGGTGGCAGGACGGCGGAGCTACATCGGCGAGTCGTTCGGCCCCGTGCTCGAGGCCGCGGGCGCAGGCGTCACGCAGGCGCCGGTCTATTACGACTACCAGGTCCTCCTCGAGACCGAGCCCACGCCCTCCGCGCGGCTCCGCCTCACGTTCTTCGGCTCCGACGACGCCCTCGAGCTGCTGCTCAGCGACCCGGCGCCGAACGAGCCGGCCCTCTCCGGCAACGTCGGGCTGCACACGGCGTTTCAGCGGCTGCAGCTCCGCTACGATCACGAGCTGACCGACAAGGACCGGCTCGACGGCGTGCTCGCGATCGCGCGCGACGACGCCGATTTCGGGATCGGGCCGATCTACTTCCAGCTCGATCTCAAGACGATCTCCGGCCGCCTCGAGTACGCGCGGCGTGTCTCGAAGGGCACGGTGTTCAACGCGGGGCTCGACGTCTTCGCCGGCCTCTACGCCGTGAACCTCCGCGCCCCCGGGCCGAACCGCCCCGGCGAGCCGCCGAACCAGCCGTTCTCGACGCGCACCCTCCAGGAGGTCTCGCGCGACGGCGAGTTCTTCTACCCCGCGGCGTACGCCGAGCTCGAGCTCGCCCCGAGCCCTCGGGCGAAGATCGTCCCGGGCCTGCGCGTCGACTACCAGGACCTGAACCAGCAGGTCACCGTGAGCCCGCGCGTGAACGGGCGCTTCGACGTCGTCCCCGGGTTCCCGCGGACCACGGTGAAGGGCGGCCTCGGGGTGTTCCATCAGCCGCCGCAGTTCCAGGAGGTGATCCCGCCGCTCGGCAACCCCGGCCTGAAGTCGACCCGCGCGCTGCACTACGCAGCCGGCGTCGAGCAGGAGCTGACCCGGCACATCGAGGCGTCGGCGGAGGGGTTCTACAAGCAGCTCGACGAGCTCGTCGTCGGCGTGAACCGACCCGGGTCGATCCAGCTCGACTACCAGAACGTCGGATCGGGCAGGGTCATCGGCGGCGAGTTCCTGCTCAAGTACAAGCCCGACGATCGCTTCTTCGGCTGGGCCGCGTACACGCTGTCCCGCAGCACGCGGGTGCCGGAGCCCGGCGAGCCGGAGCGGCTCGTCCCGTTCGATCAGACCCACATCCTGACGGTGCTCGGCAGCTACCGCCTGGGCGACGGCTGGGAGTTCGGCGCCCGGTTCCGCCTCGTCTCCGGCAACCTGGTCACGCCCAACGTGTGCAACGTCAACGAGCAGAGCTGCGACCCGTACCGCACCAACGCGCTCTTCTACGCGCCCACCGGGACGTATACGCCCATCCCGTTCTCCGGCCCGAACAGCGAGCGGCTCCCGGCGTTCCACCAGCTCGATCTGCGCCTGGACAAGACGTGGAAGTTCAAGACCTGGCGGCTCTCGGCCTACCTCGACGTGCAGAACGTCTACAACAACGCGAACAGCGAGGCGATTCAGTACAATTACAACTACACAGCCCGGCAGTACGTCACGGGGCTGCCCATCCTGCCGAGCTTCGGGATGCGAGGAGAGTTCTGAGATGCGCGGGGCGCAGGTGATGAACGGCGCGGCGAAGCGCGAGCGTCCCGAGCGCCGCGGGCGCCGGTGGCGGCGCGCGGTCCTGGGGGCGCTCGCGCTCGCGGCGATCGCGTCGCCGGCGATCGCCTCGGGGTGCGTCGCGGGCTTCGATGCGCCGAGCCTCGTGAGCGGGCTCCGCGTCCTCGCGGTGGTCGCCGACAAGCCGTACGCCAACCCCGGAGACCAGGTCACCTTCCGGATCCACTACCAGGACGGGCTGGGCGGCCCCGAGGACGGGTCGCGCCCTGTCTCGGTCTACTGGTTCGGCGGGTGCGAGAACCCCGTCGGGGACGACTACTACGGCTGCTACGCGCAGCTCGAAGGCATCGCCTCCGAGATGGAGGCGTGGGTGGAGCGAGGCGACCCGACGGTCCCGCTGCCCGACCTCAACGGCGTGCGCCCCGGCTTCGGGGACACGTACACGATCACGATCAGCGACGACATCCTCACCGGCCGCAAGCCGCCCACCACCGGGGGTCCGGCCTTCGGGAGCGCGTTCGTCTTCTTCGTCGCCTGCACCGGGGAGCTCGGTCTCGTGGAGGACCAGGGCACCGGCCGCGCCGGGACGTTCCCCGCCGCCTGCTTCAGCGGCGGGCGCCGGCTCGGCCCGGACAGCTTCGTGCCCGGCTACACGCAGATCTACGCCTTCGAGGGGGGTCGCGAGAACGCGAACCCGGAGATGCGGGGGCTCACGCTCGACGGCGAGCCCCTGCCAGAGGACTTCGCCGACATCCCCACCGTCCAGCGCTGCCGCGTGAGCGCGGAGGCGCGGCGCGAGGCCGGCTGCAGCGCGGAGGATCCGTTCGTCGAGTGCGACGCCTACGAGCTCGACGCGATCGTCGACCCCGACACGGTGGCGGAGGACGATCCCAGCGCGCAGCAGCAGGCGCTGAAGGAGATCGTCTGGGTCGACTACTTCGCCGATCTGGGCGATCTCGACGGGAGCATCAAGCTCGTGAGCGACGCGAATAAGGGGTACATCGGCGATCACGCCGTGAGGTGGATCCCGCCTGCCGAGCCGGGCGTCGCCACGATCACCGCGGTCCTGCGCGACGCGCGCGGCGGCTCGTCCGTTGTGCAGCGCCTCGTCCGCGTGGAGTGACGGCGGCCCATCGGCCCCCGCGGCGGGGGCCGCGGCGATCAGCCGCAGCCCGCTTCGATCTGCGAGAGCTGGTCGATGAGCTGCGCGGGGTCGCGGGCTGCGCACAGCGCGTCGGCGGCCCCGAGCCTGGCGAGCCTGGCCGCCTGGGCGAGCAGCTCGAGGTGCGCGCGGCCCCCCTCGGCGCAGACGAGGACGACGAACAACCGGAGCGGCGCCCCGCCCGGCGTCGGCACCGCGAGCGGCTCGGCCAGCGTCGCGAGCGCGGCCGCCAGGCACGCGCCGGGGACGATCGCGTGCGGGACCGCGACGCCGTTGCCGAGCGCCGTGGGCGACTCGCGCTCGCGCCGCAGGATCTCCTGGGCGAGCGCGCTCGCCGCGAGCACGCTGCCGGGAGGCGCCAGCCGGGACGCCGCGACGTCGATGACGTCCTCGATGTCCGCGCACGAGAGGTGCAGCACGACGCGCTCGGGCGTGAGCAGCTCGCAGAGCCGCCGCGCGGGCCGCCCCCCGAAGGCCGCGCTCGCCGGGAACTCGGCGTCGATGAACGCCTTGACGCGCGCGAGCTGCGGGCCGGTGAGGTTGCGCCGCGCGAGCTCCACGCAGAGCGCCTTCGCCGACGGGACGCGGTCGAGGTAGCGGGAGACGAGCGGCTCGACCTGGTGGCCTAGCTCGAGGAGCACCGCCGGCGGGAGATCGAGCGCGCCCGCGATCGCCGTGAGCCGGTCGGGCGTGGGGATGGCGTCGTGCCCATGCTCGACGCGGCTCAGGTAGGCGCTGGAGACGCCGATGCGGTGCGCGAGCGCGCGCAGGCTCAGGCCCGCCTCGACGCGGAGGAGCCGCAGCGTAGCCCCGAACTCGGCGACCGCGCGGGCGCGCGCGGCGCCGTCAGCGTCGGACATCGCTGGCATAGGCTTCAGGAACGATCGGGCTCGACCGCGAGGGCGGTCGGGAGGACTTTCGGGACGGGCGCCGTGGCCGGGGCGGACACGGCGGCGGGCTCGTAGTGGCGCACGACGAGCAGCGAGGTCGGGCACCCCTGGATGATGTGCTCGGCGCGGATGCCGAACCGGCGCTGCGCGAGGCCCCACTCGGGCCCGACGCCGACGAGGACGAGATCGTAGCCGCGCTTCGCCTCCTCGAGGGCCGCGTCCGCGGGGGAGTCGTGCTCCACCACCTTGAGAAGCACCTTGGACTTCTGCAGCGCGCCGCCCTCCTCGCCCTCGAACACCTCGTCGACCGTCTGCTGCGCGCCGAGCGCGTCGTCGGACCTGCGCTTCGGCTTGACGACGTGGAGGATGGTGACGTCCGCGCCGACCTGCTGCGCGAGCCGGCGGGCGAGCGAGAGCGCCGCCTTGTCGTGCAACGTGCCGTGGAACGGCACGAGCAGCTTGCGGACCGCGGCGAGCCCGCGATCGATGAGCACGCCGACGTCGGTGTGGGCGCCGCGCATGACCTCGTAGACGGTGCCGCCGAGCACGGTCTGGCTGAGGAGCGGCTTGTGCCAGCCGACCAGCACGAGGTCGGCCTGCTTCACGTCGGCGACGTTGCAGATGTCGTTGCTCGGCTTGGGCGAGACGAAGGAGAGCGGCCGGACCTCGGCGCCCAGCTCCTTGGCCCTCGACAGGAGCGGCGCGAGCGCGGCGGCCCCCTGCCGCTCGGGCCCCTGGTCGAGGTAGAACGAGCCGCGATCGGTCGGCGGGATGAGGCGCAGGGCGTAGAGGCGCCTCGCCTCGGGGCCCGTGCCGGCGAGCGCGCTCGCGAGCGTCACCATGCCGGGGCCGGAGCGCTCGTAGGAGACGCACATGAGCACGGTGAACACCTCTGCTGCCGCGGGCAGAGGCGTCCGCTCCGGCGCGTCGGCGAGCTCCTTGGCGAGCTCCTCCGGCGGGTAGATCCAGCGCAGGAGCGGCGTGGTCATGAAGGTGGTGACCAGCGCCATGAGCACCATCATCGTGAACAGCTTGGGCGAGATGATGCCCAGATCGAGCCCGAGGTTCAGGACGATGAGCTCCATCAGGCCGCGGGTGTTCATGAGGATGCCGAGCGCGCTGGCCTCCCGCCAGCTCTGGCCGGTGAAGCGGGCGGCCACGGTGCTGCCGCCGAACTTGCCGAGGCAGGCGACCAGGATGATGAGGCCGCACATCATCCAGCCGTCGACCGAGTTGAGCAGCCCGATGTGCGTGCGCAGGCCGCTGTAGGCGAAGAACAGCGGGAGCAGGAAGACCACGGCGAAGTCCTCGAGCTTCTCGGCGAGGCTCTGCGCGAAGCCGGTGCCCTTCGGCATGATCGCGCCGAGCATGAAGGCCCCGAACAGCGGGTGGATGCCGATCATCTCGGTCATCCAGCTCGAGACGATGAGCAGGAGGAGCGTGACGGCGACGAGATCCTGCGAGAGCCCTTCCTTGCTGGAGCCGCGCTCGCCGAGCCGGGCGAGGAAGGGGCGGACCACGAACAGCATGCCGGCGATGTAGGCGACGGCGAAGACGGTGGTCCAGACAGCGCCCACGAGCCCCGTGGCGCGCGCGATCGAGACGACGAACGCGAGGATGCACCAGGCGGTCACGTCATCGACGGCGGCGCACGTGATGGTGAGGGCGCCGACCTTCGTGCCCAGCAGGCGCCGCTCGGTGAGGATGCGCGCGAGCACCGGGAACGCCGTGATGCTCATGGCCACGCCCATGAACAGCGTGAACGACGAGAACGGGACGGAGCTGTCGGAGAGCCGCGGGTACAGGTAGAGCGCGAGGAGCCCGCCCAGCGCGAACGGCACGACGATGCTCGTGTGGCTGATGATGACCGAGGCGTGGCCGCGCCCGCGCAGGAGCTTCGGGTCGAGCTCCAGCCCGATGAGGAACATGAAGACGATGAGGCCGACCTCGCTCACCAGCTTCAGGAGCGGCAGCGACTCGTTTGCAAACAGGAGCGCCGACGTATCGGGAAAGAGCCAGCCGAACAGCGACGGGCCGAGCAGGATGCCCGCCGTGACCTCGGCGATGACCATCGGCTGCTCCATCCGGCGGGCCACCAGGCCCACGAGCCGCGCGCAGGCGATGATCAAGAACGCCTGGATGAGGAAGCGGCTCAGCGAGTTGTGGATCAGAATCTCCATGGGGAGCGCTCCCTCCTGGTGGTAAGTGTTAAGTTATCGCTTATCAGCGGGCTGTCTCGGCTGTCAAGAAAGGGATGCGCAGCGTCAAGCGGCCTGAACAGGACGTCGGAGGCGCGCCGACAGCGCGTCAGGCAGGCCGCGTGAGCGACCAGGTGCGCCGCGCGATCGGACGAGCGGGCCCAGCTCGACCAGCTCGTCGGCGGGTGCCTCTCGCGGGCGGTTGTTGAGCGTAGGAGCGCGCCCTGGCGCAGGCGGCGCCTACCAGTCGGTCGGCATGTAGTCTTTGAAGAACTGGCCGTACGCGTGTTGGCCGCTGAGCAGCCCGGAGAAGATAGGATCGCAGATGCGGGCGGCGCCGTCGACGATATCGAGCGGCGGATGAAAGCCGTGCTCCTCGAGCTTTCGCGCGGCGAGCGCCGCGGGGTCCTCGTCGGTGACCCACCCGGTATCGACGCTGTTCATGAAGATGCCGTCCTTCACATAATCGGGCGCGGACGTGCGCGTCATCATGTTGAGCGCGGCTTTCGCCATGTTGGTGTGAGGGTGCCTGTCCGTCTTGTAACGACGGTAGAACTGCCCCTCCATCGCCGAGACGTTGACGATGTGCCTGTCGAACGTGGGCCGTCGCGTCATGAGCGGCTTCAGCCGGGAGTTCAGGACGAAGGGGGCGACCGCGTTGACGAGCTGCACCTCGAGCATCTCGACGGTCGGGACCTCGGCGAGGGTGAGCCGCCAGCTGTTCAGCGTCCGGAGATCGACCTGCTGGAGATCGGCGTCGTAGCGCCCCTGGGGGAAGAGCAGCTCGTCGAGGCGCTCATCGCCCGGAGCCGGGATCTGGGAGAGCAAGGCGGGCTCGCGCAGGCCCGCGGTGGGGTCGGCGCCGGCGACGAGGGGGAGCGTGCCGCACGCGCGGAGCGCGTCGTACTCGCGGAGCGGAGCCTGAGCGCCCTGCGGGAGAGAGTGGACGGGCGCGGTCTCGCCCTCGATGAGGTGGCCGTAGAAGCCCGGCGGTCGCCGCACGGTCTGACACGCGTTGTTGATGATGAAATCGAGCCGGTCGAGCGTGTGGAGGAGGTGGCGCGTGAAGAGCTCGACGCTCGGCGTGTGTCGGAGATCGAGGCCGTAGATGGCGACCCGTGATCCCCAGGCGTCGAAGTCGCGCTCGGCCGAGAAGCGGCGCGCGGCGTCGTGCGGGAAGCGGGTCGTGACGATGACCCGCGCGCCGGCGCGGAGGAGCATGATCGCCGCCTGATAACCGATCTTCACGCGCGCGCCCGTGACGAGCGCGACGCGGCCGTCGAGCGGCGCGGTCTGGCTGCGTTTGCGGTAGTTGAAGTCGCCGCACGCGGCGCACATCGCGTCGTAGAAGAAGTGGACTTTGCGGAACTCGGCCTTGCAGACGTAACACTTGCGCGGCCGTGCGAGCTCCGGCGCGCCCGGCTCGGCCGGCGGCCCAGGCTCCTCGGTGGCCTCGGGCGGCGGCGCGGGCTCCTCGGCGGGGTCGGCCCACGACAGCGGGGGCGCGGCCGGGGCGAGCGCGTCCGGCGTGCGGAACACCGGCTCTCGACGGGCGACGCGGATGCCGACCGCATCGAGCAGGGCGGCGTCGGCGGACTTCTGCGCGTGCCGGTCGCGCTTGCGGAACGCCCTGGCGAGCTCTCGCTGCTCGGCGCGCTCGGGGCGCGAGACGCGGCCGGCGGCCAGGAGGAGCCGGCGGCGGTCCTCGGAGCTGATGGCGGCGAGCTGCGCGCGATCGAGGGCCAAGGCCTCCAGCACCTTGAGGCAAGCGTCGAGATCGGCGGCAGTGAACGGCCGGCCTGCGCCGGCGGCTTCGCGGTCGGGACTCATCGAAGCGTGCGTGCATAGCACGCGGGAGACCGCGCGCGAACCGCAGGGGCGCTTCGGGTCCTGCCGGCACGCTTCTAACCGCGCCGCATCGCGCCCCATTGTGCCCCATCGTGCCGCGCCGCGCCGCGCCCAGAGCCCCGCGGACGAGTCGCGCGAGCCGCATCCTGTTCGCCGGCTGACGATTGTACACTATGCCCGCACATCCCCCTGAGCCCTCGGAAACTCAAGCAGAGGATCTTATGCTCGAGTCGGCACACAGTCTGTTCGCGACGGAATTCATGCCCCATGGCCATTGCTACTTCTGGCAGCCGGGCATGGTCTGGCTGCAGGTCATCACCAACCTCGCGATCGGCTTCGCCTATCTCTCGATCTCCCTGACCCTCGCCCACCTCGTCCGGCGCATCCGGGACATCCCCTTCCAGTGGGTGTACCTCGCGTTCGGCACCTTCATCGTTGCCTGTGGGTTCACGCACTTCATGGATGTGTGGGTCATCTGGCAGCCGCTGTACTGGCTGGATGGGGCCCTCCGGGCCATCACGGCGATCGCCTCCGTCGGCACCGCGATCCTGCTCGTTCCGCTGCTCCCCAAGGTGGTCGCGCTGGCGGGCGCGGCGCGTGTCACACGCGAGGACGAGCTCCGCAGGGAGGAGCTGAACCGCCAGCTCTCGGCGCTCTATGAGAGCACGCGCGAGGCGCTCGCGGAGGCCATTCCCCAGCTCGTATGGACCGCGACGCCGGACGGGGAGTTCGACTACGTCAACCGGCGCTTCGCGGAGTACGTCGGCGAGCGTCGGCCCAGCGGCGCGGCCTGGACGGCCGCCATCCACCCCGAGGACGCGGATCGGGTCGTGGCGCGCTGGAAGGAGAGCTTCGCCAGCGGAGACGCTTACGAGATCGAGTACCGAATTCGGCGCAGCGACGGGATCTACCGCTGGTTCCTCGTGCGCGGGTTGCCCCTGCACGACACGACCAGGCGGATCGTGAAGTGGTTCGGCACCTGCACCGACATCCAGGAGCAGAAGATCGCGGCCGAGGAGCGCGAGGTGATGCTCCAGCAGGCGCGAGAGGCCGTGAGGGCGCGAGAGATCTTCCTCGCCGTCGCGGCCCATGAGCTCAAGACACCGATCACGCCGCTGCGCGCCGAGGTGGAGAGCGTGCTGCGCGCGGCGCGCGCCGCGCGCGCAGACCGCCTCACGCCCGAGCGCCTGGTCATCAAGCTATCGGTCGTGGAGCGGCAGATCGATCGCCTGGAACGGCTGGTCTCCGACCTGCTCGACGTCTCGCGCATCGCCGCTGGACGGATCGAGCTTCAGATACAGGAGGTCGACCTCGCGGAGGTCGTGTGCGAGGTGGTCGAGCAGCACAAATACGACCTCGCCAGGAACTCGATGTCGCTCCAGCTCGCCGCCGACGCCACGGGCGGCTGGGATCGCAGGCGCCTCGACCAGGTGGTGAACAACCTCCTCACCAACGCGCTCAAGTACGGCCGTGGACGTCCGATCACGATCACCGTGTGGTCAAGCGATGTCCGCGCGTGGCTCACGATCGCGGACCAGGGCATCGGCATCGCGCCCGAGCACCAGGCCATCATCTTCAACCAGTTCGAGCGCGCGGTCTCGGAGCGGCACTACGGGGGGCTCGGCCTCGGGCTGTGGATCGTGCGGGAGGTCGTCGGGGCCATGGGTGGGACGGTGTCCGTCGCGAGTGAACCAGACGTCGGCTCGACCTTTACTGTGGAGTTGCCTCGACAACGTGGGAACCTCGATGACACCGAGACCAAATCTCCTTAAGCTGACACGATGAAGCACATCCTGTTGGTGGAGGACAACGAGGATATTCAGATCTCGCTCCGCGACGCGCTGGAGGAAGACGGTGCTTACATCGTCATGACGGCTGGAAACGGAGCGGAGGCGCTCGCGCTGCTCGAGCGCGGCGAGCGGCCGAATATGATGCTCATCGATCTGTTGATGCCCGTCATGGACGGTGTGGAGTTGATCGACCGGATGCGGCGCGACGCGCGGTTCGCGGGCATCCCGGTCGTCGTCCTGTCGGCCGCGTCGATCACGTCCCCGCCGCCCGGAACACCGTTGCTCAGGAAGCCGATCCGCTACGAGGCCCTCCTCGGAGCGGTCCAGAAGGCGTGCGGGTGCTGAGCGCGGTGCGCTCGCGCACAGAGGACGCTACTTGCCGGCGGGCGCGTAGGGGCAGGGAGCGCCGCCTTCTCCGGTCTCGGCGAGGGCGCCCGTCGAAGGATCGATGGTGAGCGCGGTCGGGAACGGGTGAGCGCCCGGCCCCTGCGACCCTTCGGAGACCGAGAGCAGGATCGTCCTGTCGGCGCGCTGGAACGCCCCCTTGCGATGGACGATGCCCGACCAGACGCACGCCACATTCGGCGGGCAGGGAGAGACGCGATCCTCGGCGACGAAGCTGCCGTCTTTCGCGAGGGAGAGCCGGCGCTCGTACTTGCGCGGACCGCACGCGGCGGAGCTCCACGTGCCGAACAGAGCTTCCTCGCCGGGGCCGGTGGTCGCGGTCCGCGCTGTCGTGGCCGGCGCCTGGGTCGTCGCGGTGACCGTGGCCGAAGCCTGCGGCGCGGGCGTGCCCGGCGCCGCGGTGGACAACGGCCCCGCGGGTGATGACGGCTCGGGCGCCGGCTCGCGCGGACCGTTGACGGTGCACGCAGCGAGCGGCGCCAGCAGCGCGGCGAGGGGGAGGATGAACGTTCGCATCACACCCGCTCATCCCATGGCGGCTCAACACGCGCAACGCGTGGACCGCCAGAGGCCGCGGCGATGCGCCCGCCCCGCGAGCGACGACACGGCGGGGAGCGCCGCGCGGAAGGCCGCGATCGACGTGCGCTACCCCAGCAGCGCGAGCAGATCCTCCCGCGTCAGCGAGGCCGCCCTGTCCGCCTCGCCCAGCGCGGCGCCCGCGATCGCGCGCTTCCGCTCCTGCAGCGCGAGGATCCCCTCCTCCACCGTGTCCTTCGCGACGAGCCGGTGGACCATCACCGGCCGGTGCTGTCCGATACGGTGGGCCCGATCCGCCGCCTGATCTTCGACCGCCGGGTTCCACCAGGGATCGAGCAGGAAGACGTGATCCGCCGCGGTCAGGTTCAGGCCGGTGCCACCCGCCTTGAGCGAGATCAGCATCACCGGCGGGCCGCCCGGCGACTGGAACTCGTTGACCACCCCGGCGCGGTCGCGCGTCCCGCCGTCGAGGCGGCTCCACGGGATCCCCGCCCCGTTGAGGTGCGGCTCGACGAGGTCGAGCAGCGAGGTCCACTGCGAGAACACGAGCGCCTTGTGGCCGTCCGCGACGCACTCCTCGAGCGCCTCGATCAGCCGCGTCACCTTGGAGGAGGGCGTGGTCCGCGCCGCCGGCGCCGCGCCGCCGGCGCTCGATCCCGGGATCAGCGCCGGATGGCAGGCCGCCTGGCGCAGGCGGAGCAGCGCCTCCAGCGCCGCCATGACGCTCGCCCCCTCCGCGAGCTTCTCCACGACGTCCTTGCGGGTGGCCGCGCGCACCGCATCGTAGAGCTCGCGCTCCGCCTCCTCGAGCTCGCAGTAGAGCACCATCTCCGATCGCGGCGGCAGCTCCGGCGCCACCTCGCCCTTCAGCCGCCGCAGCACGAAGGGGCGGATCTTCTGCCGCAGCTCGGCCGCGGCGCCCTGCACGCCCTCGGCGATCGGCCGGCCGTAGCGCTCCTGGAAGGCGCTCCGCCCGCCGAGAAGGCCGCGGTTCGTGAAGTGGAGCAGGCTCCAGAGCTCCTCGAGCCGGTTCTCGACCGGCGTGCCGCTCAGCGCCACGCGCAGCTCGGCGCGGAGCGCGAACGCCGCCCGCGCCGCCTGGCTGTCGGGGTTCTTGATCGCCTGCGCCTCGTCGAGCACCACGGCCTCCCAGGCCTGCGTCGCGAGCAGCTCGGCGTCGTTGCGGAGCACGGCGTACGTCGTCAGCGTGACGTCGGCCGCAGGATCGAGGGCGCGCCGCGTGCCGTGGTAGATCGCGAACCGGAGGCCCGGGCGGAAGCGCCGTATCTCGTCGGCCCAGTTGTGGACGACGCTGCGCGGGCACACGACGAGCGTCCGCCCGCGCAGCGAGCAGAGCGTCTGCAGCGTCTTGCCGAGCCCCATGTCGTCGGCGAGCACCGCGCCGAGGCCGGCGTCGCGCAGGAACGACAGCCAGTCGACGCCGCGCCGCTGGTAGGGGCGCAGCGTCGCGGTCAGGTCGGAGGGCAGCGGCGCCTCCGGGAGCGACGCGAAGCCGTCGAGCAGCGGCATGAGCTTGTCGAAGCCCGACGGGCGCGGGTACTCGATCTCGTCGCACAGCGCGGCCAGCGCCGGGAGCGCCGCGGGCGGCACCTCCTTGTCTTCGCGCCGCGCCGCGAGCAGATCGGCGACGCGCGCGCCGTACCTGTCGAGCCACTCCGAGGGCAGCGGCGCCCACCCGCCGCCGAGGAGCGGCACGAGCGGCAGGCCGTCCTGCCACGCGCGGATCACGGCCGTCGCGTCCGCGCGCTTCGGGGGCGCGCCGGCGCCGTCGCCCTCGTCACCCGCGCCGTCGTCGCGCCCCGCCGAGAGCTCGAACTCGACGTCGAAGGCCCGGTCCTGGATGACGAAGCGCGGCACGAGCGCGGCCTTGCCGAAGATCTCGCCGCGCGCGTCGGCGAAGGCGCGGGTGTCCCACGACTCGAGGCGCGAGGCGAAGCGGATCGCCTCGACGCCGTCGAAGTCGACCCGGCGGCCCGGGATGAGGTGGAGCTCGTCGCGCAGCCGGACCAGCAACATGCGCTCCGCGGGCTCGTCGCGGACGGGCACGGCGCCGGACAGGTGCACGAGCCGGCCGTTCTCGATGCGCGCCTCCGGCGGGTCGCCGTAGACGAGGCTGGGGACGACGGAGAGCGTGTGCTCCTTCTGGCTGAGCTCCAGGAGGATCCGCGGCCGGGACGCGCCGCCCGCGCGGGGCAGGCGCTGGCTCTGGATCGTGACCGGGACGCGCTTGGTCAGCTCCGGGAGGACGTCGGTCACCAGCTTGCCGAGGTCCCCCCGCGGGAACACCCGCCGGAGCGGCAGCCGCTCGAGCTTCGGCCCCGTGAGGTCCATCTCCCGGAGCAGGTGCAGCGTGCCGCCGCACCGCACGACGCCCGACGCGATCACCTCGTCGACGCGCGGGTCCCGCTCCACGACGAGCGCCGCGCCATCGTCGTGATCGCGCACCGCCGCGCGAGGGCCGATCGCCTCGCTGGAGACGCGCACGGGCGCGCCGTCGAGCTCCACGTCCGCGACGCCCGCCAGCGCCGCGAAGAGCTCGGGCTGGCGATCCGAGGGGAAGTAGCCGTGCTGCTTCGTGCCCACGAGGCGGTCGATCGCCAGGTCCTCGTGCGTCGGGTAGAGCTCGGGCAGCCTCGGCCCCGGCCGCTCCGGGCTCGCTGGAGCCCGCACGGCGCGGCCAGCGAGGCTGGCGAGCGAGACCCGGAGCGGCTCCTCGGCGCCGCTCGCGTGCACGATCATCCGCTCGAGCGCGAGCACGAGCCCCTTGCGCCGGAGCCGGTACCGCAGCCGCGCCGGCGGCGCAGCCGCGCCGGTCGCGCCGCCCTGCGCGGCCGGCTGGCCCTGCGCCGCTGGCTGGCCCTGCGCGGCCGGCTGGCCCTGCGCCGCTGGCTGGCCCTGCGCAGCCGGCTGGCCTTGCGCGACCGGTTGCGAGAGCGACAGCGTCGCCGCGACAGCGTGCGCGCAGGGGTCGATTTTTCCACCGCAGTCGCACGTCCACTCGGCGTCCGCTGGGTAGAGGGTGACGGTTGGCGCAACGGGCTGCCCGGCCGCCTTGATGCGGACCACGATGGCATCGCCGCGATCCTCCCGTCCGAAGGCAGCGCCCTCACGGGCGAGCTTGACGCCCTGGGACCAGAGGCCCGGAAGACAGGCTTTCCTGATGGCTTCGAGAAGACCCTGCACTGAGACTCCAGACACCGACGGCTGGCCGCGGTAGCTCGCGCGCTCTCCCGGGACCAGCGCCACTTCTTGGGATGTTCACAGAAAGACGAGGATGACGGAAAGAGGTTCAGGCGTCTTCTTCCGCTTCTTCCGCTGCCTCGTCCTCCAGATTCCGGGAGCTTGCCCGGCATGAGCGGGGCGCTGCTGTAGCAGGTATCCGCGCGGCATCACGCGGCGAGCTTCACCGACGCGTCAGGTGCTCGCGATAGCGCGTCGTGAGCTCCATCCAGCGCAACGTGAGGATCGGCTCGCGCTCGAGCCGATCCTGCCAGCTGCGATCGACGGCTTTCCACAGGTCGCGGTCGGCGATGCCGTGGCGCAGGAGCGCCTGGTCGAACGACGAGGCCGCTCCGATCGACGACTCGGCGCAGAGGACCGCGTACTGCTGAAGGCTGAGCGAGGGCAGCGCGCTCCGCGCGCCCGGAAGGTCGCTCCGCGGGGCGGGCGCAGGGGCCGCAACGCTCGGCGTCGCCACCCCGGACGCGGCCGGCACGGCGCCGCTCGCGTCGAGCTCGCCGGGAGATCGCCGGAGGGTGACCCCCGACCGCGCGTTGCCGCCATCGAGCTCCAGCGGCTCGGCGTCCGACGGGAGCTTGATCGAGGGCAGCGGCAGGGCCCGCGGCACCTCGACGGTCTCGTCGGCCTCGCCCTCCGAAGGGGGGCGTTTTCCGCTCGACATGGGGACGATCACCGACTGCGGCGACGAGGCCGCGCGCCGCGGCGGCGCAGAGGAGGCGCTCCCCCGGCCGCCTCGCCGTGAGCCGGCGCGCTCGCCGTCGGGCGCCGCGAACGACAGCACCGGACCGGCGTCGGTGATCTCCATCTGCAGGATGATCTCACCCGTCCTTCCGCGAACGACGAGCCGATCACCCGAGGGCGTCACCTCCATCTCGTAGCGCCGCCCGGAGGAGAGCGAGACGGTCGCCGAGGGGACCGGCGCGCCGCTCGCCGCCCCCCGCGAGCCCATCTCTTCCTGAGGACGGAGCCCGGCCTGATGCAGCCCGCGCTCGCTATCGGGTGGATCCCCGCTCATCAGGATCGGAGCCTAACGCAGCAAGCGCACGCCCCGCGAGCGCTTTCTGCGCCTGCGACGCTTTCGACGCATGTTCAAGCGTCTGAGCCCGGTCCCAGTACGCCGCCTGGGGACACGCGGCTCGCTTTCCTGCGATCGGGCGCGGGCGCATCCGAGCCGAACCGACCCCCTCCGACGCGGTGCGCCCGGTCGGTCGCCTTGGCTCGCCCTGAGCGTCGCGGCCTGCGCTCGGTCGCGCAGGGTTGCGCAGGAGCGCGCTCGGTCACCCAGGAGTTGGGTCGAGGGTGCACTCCGACACAGAGCGCTTACGTGGCCCGGCGTGTCTTCATTTCACGAGGTGCGTCGCTCCGCTCAAGCCCGGGCTGCGCTGACAAAAATCGCCGCTGTTGGCGTTCTCTTGGAATTCGTTGGCGCTGATCGCAATGCGTCCAGAGAGGTCATTCCTTGTGTACTCCGGCCCATCTTCGCTTGGAACGGTCGCCTCTGTAGTAAAGCGGGCTGCGAGCTCTTCCCGACAGGAGGTCTATGAAGACTACCGTTCTCGCGCTTGCGCTGCTGTTCGCCGTGTGCCTCCCAGGCTGCTCGTTCTACACCAGAGAGACCATCGAAACATGCGACACCGAGTGTGAGAACGTGCCCAACCAGGACGCGTGTCTAGCGGAATGCCGGACGTGCGTGGATCAATGTAAAAGCGAGCCCTTCGGGCCCGACCGCTGGGATTGCATAGCGGAATGCCGGACGTGCGCGAAAGTGTGTAGAAACCAGCCCGACCGCGACGCGTGCATCTCGCGTTGCGGCACCTGCAGCGGCGACCAGTGTGTCGAGCCGGCTCCCGAGGGCTTCTATGGCCCGGCGCTGCTCTGGGTCGGCAGGACGGTGGACGAGCCGAACTGCCCCGGCAGCGCCCCGACCACGGTGTACAGGGGGTACGAGACCGCTGACGTCCCCTTCGCGTGCAGCCCATGTCGGTGCGGCGAGCCAGCCTGCGCCTTGCCCGACGATCTCAGGACGGCCGCCTCGCTGAAGTGCGGTGGCCCGGCGGTCTCGGTGCATGAGCCCCGGGACATGCTGAACGGCACCTGCGTGGTGCCCGGCGACGTCCTTGCGAACGATCATCAATCGATCGTCCTCGGCGCGACCCGAGTGACGCCTTGCGAAGCCAGCATCGAGCCCCCCCCGGTGCCACAGTTCACCTTGCGGTGGTATCGCTCGGGCGTGGCGTGCGGAGGCATCCCCCAGGAACGCACGTGCGCCTCTCCGTCGAAGACGTGCGTGTCGCCCGATCAGGAACACGGCTTCGCTCAGTGCATCATGTACCTCGGCGAGGGCGAGGTGACCTGCCCGGAAGATTACCCGGAGGACGTCGTCCTTTACGACGGCATGAGGGACGAACGCCACTGCACGCCATGTGAGTGCGGCCCTCCGACAGGCAGCGAGTGTTCCCTGGCGCTCCTTTCCTTCCGGGACGGCGCGTGCGGCGAGCTGATCACCGCCGGCACCGCTTCGAGCCATGCCCCGGGCTGCGTCGCCGCCGTGCCGGGGAAAACGCCCAAGAGCATGCAGGCTATCTGGCAGGTCAATCAGCCCGGAAGCTGCGAGCCGAGCGGCGGAGAGCTGCGAGGCGAGATCGTCCTCACCGGCCCGAGCACGTTTTGCTGCCAAACACGTCCAGGCGAGAACGGGTGACGGTCACGCGCCGCGAAGGGTGGCGCAGCGCCGCCCGAGCCACACGATTCGGGCTTCTCCTGAACCACGGTCGGGCTTGACCAGAATCTACGATGTCAGGCAAAGGCGCCAGGTAGATGGATCCGTGGGCATGACGGAAAAATCTCTCGATAGGGAGAAATCGACGAGCCAAAACGCAATGCGACCCGCGCGCTCGAGAGCGCACACAAAAGCCTTTACGTGCGCTCCAAAGTCAGTATCTACAGGATCACGACGTGGGAGCGGCGACGTCGAGCCGGCCTCCGTCACGCGGCAGAGGTGCACTGTCCTACGGGCGCCGGAGACGTTGAAGAGGGGGGCCACATGGCGGGGTGTTGCGGCCGGACGGGAGACAGCGGCGTGCATCGGGTCGAGGTGTCCACTCCGCTCCGTACCGCACCGATCCCGCCCTAGCCGGGACGCCGATGCGACGCGCCGGTTGTGCCGCCGTGCTCGTTGTTTTGATGGCGACGACCCCGGTGCACGCGGATACGCCTCGGTCTGAATCGGGACGGGAGACTCAGGAGGACGACCACATGTTCCGCGGCGAGATCTCCGCGTCACCGCTGCTCGCCGTGGGCCTCCTGCCCGCGCTCGGCGGAGGGGCCTCTTTCGCCACGGCGTTCCGCTGGCCCAGCCTGTCGATCGGCGTCGAGGCGCGGATGTTCACCTCCCTGGCAGACACCTTCGCGGACGGCGTCCTGGTCCATGCGAGCCTGGCGATGCCGACGCTCGACATCTGCGGTCATCGCGGGGTCCTGTCGGTGTGCGCCGTCTTCGACGCCGGCGAGCTGCGGATCACGAGCGACCCCGGCGTCAGCATTCAAGCGCGCCAGCCGTGGGTCAGCTCGGTCGGCCTGCGGGTCGCGGGCGACTGGCGCTTCTCCGAGCAGCTGTTCCTGCGCGGGTTCGCCGAGCTGCACACGAACCACAGCCGTCCGTCCCTCTGGGTGAACAACAGAGAGGTATGGCGGGTCCCTCCGCTCTCCGGCGTGGTCGGCGTGGGGCTCGTGCTCCCCGTGGATGCCTTCTGAGCGAGTCACCCTGGCCGCCCCCTGGACGGGAATGCGGCCGATGACACCTGGCCTGAACAAGCGGTCACCACGCCGCGATGAGCACCATGTCAGCAGCATCAGCAAGAGACACCGGGGCTGACGCGGCGACGCAGGACCGACCCGGCTCCGCGCGTCGGCGATCCCTGGCCGGACTTCGGGCGGGCGGAACCAGCGTCCGAGCGCCGTGGTGGCTCGTCGCTGCGGCCGCGGCCCTGCTGTCGCCCTGGCGCGCCGGCGCCGCGCCGCCCCGCGCCGCAGTGCAGCTCGAGTACCGGCGCGCGCCAGGGGCCGAGCGCTGCCCGGGCGAGGCGCTCCTGCGCGAGGAGATGGCCAGGCAGCTCGGCTATGACCCGGTGGAGCCCGAGGCGGCCGCGCAGGCCAAAGCCCTTGTCTTCCGCGGTCCAGGGAGGGAGATACACGCCACCATGGATCTCTACGACGCGGATGGATCCATCGCATGGTCACGGCACCTGGTCGTCTATCACGACGACTGCAAAGAGCTTGTCATGAACATGGCGCTCTCGCTCCGGGTCGCGCTCGATCCGAGCCTCCACGTGCCGCCCGCCGCGCCCCCACCGCCGCCCTCCCCCGCCCCGCCCCCGGCCGACGCCGCTGCCGCCGCGCCCGCGCGGCGGGCGTGGCCCGACGTCAGGGTCGGCCTTGCGGGGTCCGCGGTGCTCGGAACCCTGCAGGGGACGACCGCCGGGACGGCGCTCCATGTCGCGCTCCGCTATCCATCCTTCACCCTCGGCGTGGAAGGCCATGTTCAATTGCCGGTCACGATTCAGCTCGACGAGGCGACGAGCATCTCGACCTGGCTCGCGGCGGCGAACGTGATGCCGTGTTCGCAGCGCCGTCACCTCTTCGCGTGTGCCGTCGCGTCGGTCGGGGTCGTGACGACCTCCAGCACCGACGCCAGGATCATCGACACCTCGTCGCTCTGGCTCGCCACAGGGCCGCGCGCAGGCATCGAGATGCCGATCTCCGATCGGCTCGCCATCCAGTTCTATGGCGACATCCTGCTCCGCCTCTCGGAGTTCCGCGTCGAGAGCCAGGAACGTGTGCTCTGGACCCCGCCCGCCTACGGCGGGCTCGTGGGCCTCCGCCTGGACGTCAACCTCGATCCGCGGAGCGAGGCGCCCGCGCGTCGCGCTGCCCTCCCTCGGGGTGCCGAGGCAGCGCATTGACAAGCTTCGCGACGACGACGCCGTCGCCACGCTCGAGGGGGGAACAGAGATGGGGTCACAGTCACGCAAAAACACATCCGCAGAGCCTTCCCACGCCCGCATGGCGGAGATCGCCGACGAGCACTTCTCGTTCATCGCCCGCTACCTCGCCCGGCTCGGGGTTCGCGCGCAGGACATCGAGGACGTCACCCAGGAGGTCCTCGCCGGCGCCTACCGTGCGCTGCCGCGGTTCGATCCCAGCCGGGGCACCGTGCGGTCGTGGCTCATGGGCATCGCGACCCACCAGGCGTCGAACCATTTCCGACGGGCCCACCGCCGCCACGAGCGCCTCCGGCCGTTCGACGATCTCGCGGCGCTGCCCGACGTCACCCCCGACTCCGAGCAGCACGCCATCGCGAGGGACCGGCGCTGCGTGCTCGACAAGCTGCTCCAGGAGATGCCCATGGAGCGCCGCTGCGTGTTCGTCGCCCATGAGCTCGAGGAGATCGACATGGCCGAGATCGCCCAGCAGCTGTCGATCCCCCTGAGCACCGCGTGGAGCCGGCACCGGCTCGCCTGGGTCGACATCGAGGCGGCGATGCGTCGCTGGCAGGCGCGGCAGCGCGGCCGCGGCATCGCGCTCATCCCCTTCAGCGCCGGCGCGCTCGTCCAGGAGGCGCGCACGGGAGGCGAGGGCGCGCCGACGTTGCTCACGAGGCTGTACCGCAGCGTCCGCGGGGTGTTCTCTCCGTGGCCATGGAAGCTCCCGATCGAGGGCGGCGCGCCGACGCGGACAGGCTCGCTCCATATCGCAGCGAGCATCGCAGTCCCGCTGGCGAGCGCCGCCGCCGTCATCGCGCTCACCCTCGGCGCGCTGCGCGCCGCCTCGACGCCGGCCGCCGCCGGCACGCGCGCGGCGACCGGGCTCGCCATGGCGGTCATCCCGACGCCGCCGCCCCCGCCCGCGCTGCCGCCGCCGCCCCCGCCCGCGCTGCCACCGTCCCCGGCCGCGCTGCCGCCGTCCCCGGCCGCGCAGCTGCCGCCGCCCGCCGCAGCTGCAGCGGCGGGCGATCCGCAGGGCGGCCGGATCGCGGGCGCCGGGAACTCGCGAGCGACAAGCGCGGCGCTGCCCGCGCAGAAGGCCGCGCCCCGTCCGTCGGGCGGAGCGACCTTGCCCTCCGCGGGACCGTCTGGGGCGTCGAACGATCAGGAGATCGCCGCGGAGCGCACCCTCATCGACGGCGCGATCACGGCGCTGTCGCGCGGTCGTTATGCGGAGGCGAAGCGCCGCCTGATCGAGCACCGGATGAGGTTCCCAGCCGGCCGCCTCACCGCCGAGAGGAACGCGGCGCTGCGCGCGCTCCGCGCGAGGACGGCAGCCGCCGGGCCCCGCCCGCTCCTGTAGAGCGGCGGTCACCCGCTTCGGATACGGGCCCACCTCGACGTTTTCGGTGCTCAGCGCACCGGAGTGCGCTTGCGCGCCGAAAACGCCGATCTGGGCCCGTCTCCTGTGCGGGAGACCGCCGCTCTGCTCTCCATGTATCTGCATGGTGCAGAGGTGGGCGGAAACCGCTGTAGCACTGCGCGGATGGCGAGGATTTGAACCGCCGAGGACACCAGGAGACTGGAGCCCTCGCCCCTCTAGACCCCTCGTCCGCCTCTCCTATCGGCACCGCCGGGGCACGGCGAAGCCGAAGCCCGGTCGAGAGCGATTCCCCTGTTCAGCTCTCGACGACGTCAGTGCTGCTCTCCTGCACAGGAGACGCTCCATACCGAGCGCTGCTCTCCCGTCCTTGGCGCTCGGGGGCGAGATGCAGGGGATCGGGCGCGCACAGAAGATCATTTTTCAGAGCCGATGGCTTTTTTTTTGAGATGGGAGATCAGGTCCTCCTAATTAAGCGAGCATGGGACAACCGCATCGCACTCTCGCACCGTCGATGCCGCTGGATAGACAGCGGGCCTTCGTCCGGCTCTTTCGGGGGAAGACCTACGACTCCGTATGGAATTGGCTTAGGCGGCTCGGGGTCCCACGCCGTGATCGGCGAGACATTCTCCAGGATGTGTTCCTCGCCGGATACCAGAGCTTCCCATCGTACGACCCGCTCCGCGCGCGACCGGAGCGGTGGCTCAACAGGATCACGGTCCACGTGGCCGCCCACTACCGCGACCGCGCGCACCACCGGCGCGAAGAGCTGTCCTCCGGCCACGCCCCGCGCCGCGTCGCCGACGAGCGCCCGAACGCCGAGGAGCAGATCGACGCAGAGCAGACGCGCTCCCTCATCCTCTCGCGGCTCAGGTCGCTGCAGGCCGAGGAGCAGCAGATCCTCATCGCGCACGACATCGAAGGCGTGCCGATGGCGACGGTCGCCGAACAACACGGGATCCCGCTGTCGACGGCGTACAAGTGGCGCACGCGCGCGCTCGCGTCCCTGCGCGCGCTGCTCGAGGAGCCCCGCGCAGAGCGCAGGCCGCAACGACCGCCGCGACCGACGGCGAGCGACGTCACCGAGGCGGCGCGCTCGGCGAGCGCCGCACGCTCGGCGCCCCCCCCACGCCGGACGGCGCTGGCAGAGCGACCCGTCCGCTCGACCACAGCGGGCACGAAGCGGCCGGCGGCGCCCTGCCGCACGCAGCCGAAGGGCGCCCCGTTCCTGCGGCGGCCGGGCGGGGAGCGGCCACACTCACCAGCGCGCTTATGACCGGCGGAGGCCGCCAGCGCGGTCGGGCCAGCGCTCGCCCGAACGCCGGCGTCAGCCCGGATCCGACGGCCCCCCATGACCCGATAGCCCGCCCGCGCCTGCGAGACAAATCTTCAGGCCGATCGCAAGCCGCACGGGATACGGGAGTACGGGGCGCCGTGCGCCGACCAGAAAGCGTCTCCGGCCCACGCGCGGGTAGTCGGGGCGTATGTCGTCGCGCTATGCTGGAGCCTCAACGATGTACTACTCGACCGACGACCTTCGTATTGCAGGGCTCAGGCCCTTGATCCCCCCCGCGATCCTTATCGAAGAGATCCCCGTCAGCCCCGCGGCCTCCGAGACCGTGGCCTTCACGCGCAAGGCCGCCGAGCGCGTGATCTCGGGCGACGACGACCGGATCATCGTGGTGGTGGGCCCCTGCTCCATCCACGACCCCAAGGCCGCCCTGGAGTACGCCGCGCAGCTCCGGGAGGCGCGCGACCGGCTGAGCGACGATCTGCTCGTGGTCATGCGCGTGTACTTCGAGAAGCCGCGCACCACGGTCGGCTGGAAGGGGCTGATCAACGATCCCGACCTCGACGGGAGCTTCTCGATCAACAAGGGGCTCCGCGTCGCCCGCGGGCTGCTCCGCGACATCGCCGAGCTCGGGCTCGCGAGCGCGACCGAGTTCCTGGACACGATCTCGCCGCAGTTCATCGCGGATTTCATCTCCTGGGGCGCGATCGGCGCGCGCACGACCGAGAGCCAGATCCACCGCGAGCTCGCCTCCGGGCTCTCGTGCCCCGTCGGCTTCAAGAACAGCACCGAGGGCGACGTCCAGATCGCGGTCGACGCCGTGCGGGCCGCGCGCGAGGCGCACCATTTCCTCTCCGTGACGAAGCAGGGGATCTCGGCGATCGTGGCGACGCGCGGCAACGCGTCGTGTCACGTGATCCTGCGCGGCTCGCAGCGCGGGCCCAACTACGCGGCCGAGCACGTCCGCGAGGCGGCCGACCGCCTGACCAAGGCAGGCCTGCCGCGCCGGCTGATGGTCGACTGCAGCCACGGCAACAGCCAGAAGGATCCGGCGCGCCAGAGGATCGTGGCCGAGAGCCTGGCCGACCAGCTGCGCTCGGGCTCGCGGGACATCCTCGGCGTGATGATCGAGAGCCACCTCGTGGGAGGCCGGCAGGATCTCGCGCCGGGCAAGCTCCCCACCTACGGCCAGAGCATCACCGACGCCTGCCTCGGGTGGAACGACACCGTTCCGGTGCTCGAGCTGCTCGCGCAGGCGGTGCGGGACCGGCGAGCCAGCAAGGCGGCGTGAGCCCTCCGCGCAGCGCCTGCGGCCGCGCGTGATGGCGCGGCGGCCGCCGCGCGTGGCGGATCCCTTCAGAAAATTTCATCATAAGCGTAATTCACGGCCCGCGGCACGCTGCAGCCACGGCCGCCTGGGTTTCGTGCGCCGCGGGCTCGGCGCCGCTGCCGTCCGGGCGAGCGACACGCTATGCCTGCACCCGGGAACGCCGCGGAGGGAGCCGCCATTCTCTCGGAAATCCTCATCATCCTGGCCCTCGTGCTCGTGAACGGCGTCTTCTCGGGCGCCGAGATCGCGATCGTCACGGTCCGCAAGACGCGGCTCGACCAGCTCGTCCAGTCGGGGAGCCGCCGGGCGTGGGCGGTGAAGCGCCTGCGGGGCAACCCGGAGCGCTTCCTCGCCACCGTGCAGATCGGCATCACCGTCGTCGGCGCAACCGCAAGCGCCTTCGGCGGGTCGACCCTCGCGAAGGACCTCGCGCCGGTCCTCCGCGCGGTGCCGTGGGTCGGGGACGCGGCGGACGAGCTCGCGTTCGCCGCGGTGGTCGCGCTCGTCTCCTTCCTGTCGCTCGTCCTCGGCGAGCTCGTCCCGAAGTCGCTCGCGCTCCGCGCCTCCGAGCGGTACGCGATGCTCGTCGGCCCGCCGCTCCGCGGGCTCTCGTCGCTCGCCCGCCCGCTCGTCTGGCTGCTCACCGCCAGCTCCAACCTGGTGCTGAGGCTCTTCGGCGACCGCACGAACTTCGTCGAGGCGCGCCTCTCCCCCGAGGAGATCCAGCAGATCGTCGACGAGGCCGCCGAGGCGGGCTCGGTCGACAAGCGCGCCGGCGAGATCGCGTCCCGCGCCATCGATTTCGGCTGGCTCACCGCGCTCCAGGTGATGCTCCCCCGCGGCCGCGTCGTGGCGCTCCCGCGCGACGCGGCCGCCCCGGAGGTGCAGCGCGCCGTGCTGGAGCACGGCCACACGCGGATGCCGGTCTACGAGGGGTCGAACGACAACGTGATCGGCTACGTCACGATGCCGGAGGTGCTGGCGCTCCTGTGGGGCGACGGGCAGTTCTCGCTGGAGAGCATCCTGCGCCCGGCGTACTTCGTTGTCGGGTCGATGCCGGCCGTCGATCTCCTCGCCGAGCTGAAGCGGCGCCGGCTCCAGCTCGCCGTCGTCGTGGACGAGCAGGGCGGCATGATCGGCATCATCACGATGGAGGACCTCGTCGAGGAGCTCGTCGGCGAGATCTTCGCCGAGAACGAGGCGCACCCGCCCCACGCAGAGACGATCCGGCGCGAGCCGGACGGGTCGGCGCTCGTGCCCGGCGACATGCCGGTCCACGAGGTCAGCCGGCAGCTCGCGATCGCGCTGCCGGACGACGTCCGCTGGTCGACGGTCGCGGGGCTCTGCCTGGGGCTCGCCCGGCGAATCCCCGCGCCCGGCGACGTCGTGACGACCCCGGACGGGGCGGAGCTCCACATCGTCGACGCGAGCCCGCGGCAGATCCGCACGGTGCGGGTCCGCATCCCGCCCGCGCATCCGAGCGAGCCCGAGGACGAGGAGCGGCGCGGCGAGGGCTGAGCCGGCGCGACGCGTCAGGACGCAGCGGCGGGCGCGCCCGGGGGCCTCCGCTGGAAGTAGTCGACAACCACGTAGCGCCGGGCGAGGAGGCCGAAGACGACAGCCGCGATCAGGATGAGCGCCGCGAAGAAGAGGTATTGAAGCGCGCCCGTGAACACGTTGAGCGCCGCCACGCCGGCGGTGATCAGGTTGCCGACCGTCACGGTGAGGTTCCAGAAGCTCATGATGGTGCTCTTCATCTCCCGCGGCGCCTGGGAGTAGGCGAACTCGAGGCCCGTGGTGGACACCAGCACCTCGGCGAGCGTGATGAGCAGGTACGGCCCGGCCTGCCAGAGCACGCTCGGGCGCTCACCCGAGGTCATGGCGAGCTCGATGGCGGCGACGGCCACGAACGAGAGCCCCGCGATCGCCATCCCGGCCGTCATGCGGCCGAGCGCCGCGAGGCGGACGCCGCGCCGCTCGAGCGCGGGGTAGAGGATCATCGTGTTGAAGGGGATGATCAGCATCACGAGGAGGGGGTTCAGCGCCATGAGCTGCGACGGAGCGAGCTTGTGGCCGAGCACCTCGAGATCCATGCGGGTCGCCTGGACGATCCAGGTCGACCCCTTCTGATCGAACAGCGCCCAGAACACCGGGATGGGGGCAAAGATCGTCATCACCCGCAGGACGGCCTTGGCGCCGTCGATCGCGCCCTCCGGGTGCCTGCCGAGCGCGGCGTCGAGGAAGTGCCCGCGCGCGGCGCTGCCACGCGCGTCGCGCCCCACCCGGACAGCGTCCCAGAGGACGCGGAGGAACGAGTGGGGGTTCTTGCCGGTCGGCGGCACGTGCACATACCGGTCGCGCCCACTCCAGAACACGAGCGTCGCGATGAACATGAGCGCGCCCGGGATCCCGAAAGCCACCCTCGGCCCCCACCACTCCAGGGTCTTCGGGATCAGCGCCGACGCGAAGAACGAGCCGAAGTTGATGATCCAGTAAAAGAGGGCGAACACGCTCTTGACGAGGTGCTTGTTCTCCTCGGAGAACTGGTCACCGACGTGCGCCGAGACGCAGGGCTTGATGCCGCCCGAGCCGAGCGCGATGAGCGCGAGCCCCGCGTAGAAGCCGGCCGGACGGCTCTCGAAGACCGCGAGGCACGCGTGCCCCGCGCAATAGACGAGCGAGAGCCAGAGGATCGTCCGATACTTCCCGAGGAAGCGGTCGGACAGGAATCCCCCGAGGAGCGGGAAGAAATAGCAGGCGCTCACGAACAGGTGGTAATTGGCCTTGGCCACATGCTCGTGGATGAGCATGTAGTTGATCATGAAGAACGTTAAGATGTTCTTCATCCCGTAAAAGCTGAAGCGCTCGCACCCCTCGTTTCCGATGATGTACTTGATCTGAGGGGGAAATCGGTCGGTGCTAGGAGCGGTTTGCGTCATGGCAGGCCCTCACGCGCGCCATCCCTCCGTAGACCGCCTCCCGCGCCAGGGCAATCCGCGCTGCCGCCCTCCCCTCCGGAGAGCGCCGGCGCGGGCTGGCCACGCGCGGCTAGGCCAGCCCGAGCAGCGCACCCTGTGGTCAAGGTGTGCGACGGTGGCAAAACGGCGCGCGCACGCGCCGGCGCAGATGACGATCGACGATCCACGCGCGGGATTCAGGCTGCAAGCATTGACATCCTGGAAGGCCATCGTCGTATCCTCCCGGTAGCTCCGCGTTACGACCCCCGTCGTCGGCGACTCTGCCGAGGGAAGGTTCATGGAAAAGCTCAAATCGCGCTTCAGGCTCGCGCCGACGTATACCCTGCTCTGGCTCGCTGCGGCGGCGCTCGCCTCCGTGGCATCGTGTTCGGACGGCGGCCCCAGCACGAGCGCGTGCGTCGCGCCGGAGACGGAGTGCGACGGCATCTGTATCAACACGGGCACGAGCACGAGCCACTGCGGCGCGTGCGGCGTGGCGTGCGACAGCGATCAGACCTGCCGCGACGGCGAGTGCGTGGCCGTGGCCGCGTGCGACGACGGCCTCGCGGCGTGCGGCGACAGCTGCGTCGACCCCCAGAGCGACGAGGCGAACTGCGGCCGCTGTAACAACGCCTGCGAGGAGGGGCAGACCTGCGAGGCCGGCGAGTGCCAGGACGAGGGCAGCTGCCCCGCGGGGCGCACCGACTGCGGCGGCACGTGCGTCGACGTCGCGTCCGATCCGGACAACTGCGGCGAGTGCGACGCCGCGTGCACGGACGGCCAGACCTGCGAGTCTGGCGAGTGCCAGGACGGCGAGTGCTCGACGGGGCTCACCGACTGCAACGGCGCCTGCGTCAACCTCCAGAACGACGCCGGGAATTGCGGCGCGTGCGGCACCGCGTGCACGGACGACCAGACGTGCGTCGCCGGCGAATGCCAGGACGGCTGCGGCTCCGGGCTCACGGCCTGCAACGGCGTCGAGGTCTGCGTCGACCTCCAGACCAGCGCCGATCACTGCGGCGAGTGCGGCGCCGCGTGCAACGACTCGCAGGTCTGCCAGTCCGGGGCGTGCGCGTGCACGGTGAGCCCGGGCAACGATCTCGGCAGCGCCGTGCCGCAGATCGTCAACGGCACGACCGCGGGCCAGGCGAACACGTATTCCCCGACGTGCTCCGCCACGAGCTCGGGCGAGCGCATCTACTCGTTCACCGCCGCGACCGCGGGCGTCTACTCGTTCGACAGCACGAACTCCGGCTACAGCGTCGTCCTCGCCCTCCTCGACGCGACGGGGTGCTCCGAGATCGCGTGCAGCGCCGACCCGAGCGCGGTCATCACGGCCGACCTGGCCATGGGCCAGACCGTCTACATCGTGGTCGACGGCGCGGAGGGCCAGGCGGGCACCTTCGAGCTGAGCGTGACGCGTGCGAGCGCGCCGAGCTGCCCGGCGGGGACCCTCGCCTCGTCGGTGCCGCAGACGATCACCGGCAGCACGATCGGCCGACCCAACAGCGTGCGGCCGACCGTGACGACGGCCTGCCGCCAATCGAGCAGCCCCGACGCGGGATACGCGTTCACGGCGCCGGTCGCCGGCGACTACACCTTCGATACGTTCGGATCGGCGTTCGACACGATGCTCCACGTGCACGACGCGACCTGCAGGGGGGCTCAGCTCGCGTGCAACGACGACACGGACGTCGAGCAGTCGGAGGTCACGGTGACGCTCGCGGCGGGTCAGACCGTCGTGGTCGTGGTGGACGGCTCGACCGACACCAGCGATGGCGCGTTCACGCTCAACGTGAAGCGGGCCGTCCCGCCGCCTGTATGCGACAACTCGGGCACCTGCGGCGACGGCAGCTCGGGGTGCACCCGGTGCGCGCTCGAGACCAGCTGCGCCGACGAGCTCTCGGCGTGCACGGACAGCATCCCGTGCATGGAGTACGTCAGCTGCTTCCGTACGTGCGACACGGCCGCCTGCAAGGCGGCCTGCAGGACGGCAGACCCGGCCAGCGCGGACCTCTACGAAGCGATGCTCCAGTGCGCCCACTGCGACGTGTGCCGGAACGATTGCAGCGGCTCGTCGGAGGTCGTGTGTCGCTGAGCGAGCGGGTGAAATAGAAACGCTGCGTCGCCCGTGTTACGAACGGGATGATGCAGCGCATCCTCCACGGCCACTTCTGGACGGTCGCTCCCTGGCTCAAGCATCAGATTCGCGCCCCGCGGCTCGCTCCGTCTTCCCCCTTCTCGATCCACGTCGATGAGACTCCTGCCGGGCCCGTCCGGTTGCTCGGCAGGATCCGCCACCGAGAAGGCGCGGGCTCGATCCTCGTCGTCGTCCACGGGCTCGGCGGCACCAGCGAGAGTTATTATGTGGTCGAGGCCGCCCTGAGGGCCGAGCGCGCCGGGCTCGCCTGCCTGCGCATCAACCTGCGCGGCGCCGGGGGCGACGGAGACGACATCTACCACGCTGGCCTGTTCTCCGATCTCCACGCCGCCATCACCTCCCCCGAGCTCGACCGGTACGAGCGCGTGCTCGTGCTCGGCTACTCGCTGGGCGGGCATATCGCCCTCCGTTACGCGGCGTCGGGCTCGCTCGACGGGCGCGTCCAGGCCGTGGCGGCCGTCTGCCCGCCGCTCGACCTGGAGCGAGCCGTGGCCGCCATCGATCAGCCCGAACGGTGGGTTTACCGCAGGCACGTGATGGCCGGGCTGAAGGAGATGTACACCGCCATCGCCTCGCGCCGCGCCGTGCCCGTGCCCCTCGACGAGGCGCTCGCCATTCGCACGATCCGCGAATGGGACCGGCGCATCATGACGCGACGCTTCGGCTACCAGAGCGCGGAGGCCTACTACGCGAGCGAGAGCGCCGCCCCGCGCCTCCGCGACATCGCCGTCCCGTCGCTGATCGTCGCGGCGGAGGCCGACCCGATGGTGCCCCTCGACACGGTGCGGCCGGCGATCGAGGCCTGCCCGCGCTCGCCGCTGCTCGACGTGCAGTGGCTCCGCCACGGCGGGCACGTGGGCTTCCCGCGGACGCTGAGCCTCGGGTTCGGGGCGGCGCCGGGCCTCGAGTCCCAGGTCATCCACTGGCTCACGAGGCATTGACGCGCGGCCGCGGCGCGGCGGCGTCACCCGCGCGGCGCGGCGGACGTCAGCGCGTAGACGTCGACGTCCACGCCCGGGCTATAGAGCACGTGCGGCGCCCCCGCCGGGGCGGGCAGGCCGGCCGCGGCGACGACGCTCTCCTCGAGGTGGGTCACCTCGGCCCGGTGGAGCGGATAGGGCGCGTGGTGCACCTGCCCGATCCTGAGCGCGCCGCCGCTCGCGGCGAAGAGCAGGTAACGCTCGGCCAGGAAGTGCTCGAAGGTCCCCGGCGCCGCGGCGCCGCCGTCGATCGCCGCGCCGACGCGATAGCGCGCCTCGAAGCGCGCAGGCACGGGGCCCGGCCAGCGCCGCTCGCTGCGGTAACGGACGTCCCCGTCCCTCGATTCGAGATCCATCGAGGCGTAGTGATAGGGCAGGTGCCAGCCGACCCGGGCCGCGACGACCGCGATCGCCTTGGCCGCGTCCAGGCTGAAGAACCAGACGCCCGGCGCTCGCCCCTCCTGGTGAACGTAGGTGCGGACGTTGAGCTCGTGGAAGTTCGAGATCCCGGGCACGCTCGGCGACCACCAGGGGCTGACGTCGCGCATGGTGAAGGCGACGACGCCGACGTAGGCCCTGCCCTCGAAGGTGTCGAGTTCGAGCGCAGGCGGCACGACGGCGCGCAGCGCGGCGATCGGCGTCTCCCAGTGCAGGAAGAGCAGCTCTCTCCAGCGCTGGAAGCCTGCCGGACGGCCAGGAGGGCGGAGCGTGGGGGCGATTCGATCCACGGCGACCTCATCATAGGACGGCGCGGGCCGAAGATCTCCTCTCGCGGCGGGCAATGGCATGGGGATATCCTGCGCGCGGGCCGAACGGGTACGGAGCGGAGGCAGGATGAAGAAGCTCATCAATGCGCCGGACGATCTCGTCGATGAGGCGCTCGAGGGGATGGCGCTCGCGCACGCCGAGCTCCTCCGGGTGAACGCCGCGCCGCGCTTCGTCACGCGCGCGGAGGCGAAGGGCAAGGGCAAGGTCGCGCTCCTCTCCGGCGGCGGCAGCGGGCACGAGCCGCTGCACGCCGGGTTCGTCGGGCGCGGCATGCTCGACGCCGCCTGCCCCGGCGCCGTGTTCACGAGCCCGACGCCCGACCAGATCTTCGAAGCGACGCGGGCAGTCGACGGCGACGCCGGCGTGCTCCACATCATCAAGAACTACACCGGTGACGTGATGAACTTCGAGATGGCCGCCGAGCTCGCGCGCGAGGCGGGAATCCCGGTGGAGGGCGTGCTCGTGAACGACGACGTGGCGGTCGAGGACAGCCTGTACACGGCCGGACGGCGCGGCGTGGGGACGACCGTCCTCGTCGAGAAGATCTGCGGCGGCGCCGCCGAGGCGGGCCGCCCGCTCGAGGAGGTGGCGGCGCTCGGCCGACGGGTCAACGCGCGCGGCCGCAGCATGGGGGTCGCGCTCTCCGCCTGCACGGTGCCGCACGCCGGCAAGCCGTCGTTCGAGCTCGGCCCTGGCGAGATGGAGGTCGGCACCGGCATCCACGGTGAGCCCGGCCGGCGGCGGGCCAAGCTGGAGCCGGCCGACCGGGTGGCCGAGATCCTGATGCAGCCGATCCTCGACGACCTGCCGTTCGAGCCGGGCGACGACGTGCTGCTGTTCGTCAACGGCATGGGCGGGACGCCGCTCCTCGAGCTCTACGTCCTGTACCGCAAGGCGCGCGCGATCGCGCAGGGCCGCGGCCTCAAGGTCGCGCGCAGCCTCGTGGGGTCGTACATCACGTCGCTCGAGATGGCCGGCGCGTCGGTGACCCTGCTCAAGCTCGACGACGAGATGCTCCGCTGGTGGGACGCGCCGGTGCACACGCCGGCGCTGCGCTGGGGGACCTGAGCCATGGACGCCTTGAACGGCGCGCACATCGCGGCGTGGATCGAGCGCGCGGCCGACGTCATGGAGCGCGAGAAGGTGCTCCTGACCGAGCTCGACGCGGCGATCGGCGACAGCGACCACGGCGTCAACATGGCGCGCGGCTTCACGGCGGTGCGCGCCCGGCTCGGCGGCCTCGATCACGGCGACGTCGGCGCGCTGCTGAAGGGCGTCGGGATGATCTTGCTGTCGACCGTCGGCGGGGCGAGCGGCCCGCTCTACGGCACGCTGTTCCGCGACGCGGGCCAGCGGGCGGCCGGCGCCGCGGCGCTCGATCTCGCGGCCCTGACCGGGTGCCTCGAGGCGGGCCTCGACGGCGTGAAGCGGCGAGGCAAGGCGTCGCCCGGCGACAAGACGATGGTCGACGCGCTCTCCCCTGCGGTCGACGCGCTCAAGGCCGCGCTGAGCACGCCGGCGCCCACGGGCGACCCGGCGCGCTCCGCGCTCATGGACGGGCTCGCTAGCGCCGCCGAGGCGGCGCAGGCCGGCGCGCTCGCGACCGTGCCGCTCATCGCCCGCAAGGGCCGGGCGAGCTACCTCGGTGAGCGCAGCGCTGGGCACCAGGACCCCGGCGCCACGTCGTGTTCGCTCTTGCTGCGGAGCCTGGCCGCGACGGCAGGCGTATGAGCGGGGCGGCGGGCCGCGTCGGGCTCGTCCTGGTCTCGCACAGCCGGCAGCTCGCCGAGGCCACCGAGGCGCTGGCCCGCCAGATGACCGGCGAGGCGGTCGCCATCGCGTGCGCGGCGGGCGCGGGCGACGGCGGCGCGGAGCTCGGCACCGACGCGACCGCGATCGCCGCGGCGATCGAGCGCGTCTGCGGACCGGCCGGCGCCGTCGTGCTGATGGACATCGGCGGCGCGATCCTGAGCGCCGAGACGGCGCTCGAGCTCATCGATCCGGCCATCGCCGCGCGCACGCGCCTCTCCGGCGGGCCGATCGTGGAAGGGGCGGTCGCGGCGGCCGTGCGGGCTGCGGCGGGCGGCACGCTCGATCAGGTCGCCGCGGAGGCGCGGCAGGCGCTCGTTCCGAAGGCCGAGCAGCTCGGCGAGGCGGAGCGCCCCGCGGCGGCGGTGGCGGCGACCGATGCGGCCGCGCTGGCGGCGGTGGCCGCGACCGATGCGGCCGCGGCGGTCGCGGCGGTCGAGCTCGCGATCGCCGATCCGGGCGGCCTGCACGCCCGCCCCGCCGCGCGGCTCATCACGCGCGCGGTGGCCTTCGACGCGGCGATCACCCTGGAGAACGTGACGGCCGCGCGCGGTCCGGTGCCGGCCTCGAGCCTGATCGCGCTCGCGTCCCTCGGGGCGCGCCGGGGCGACGTGCTGCGCTTGCGCGCGACCGGGCGGCAGGCGGTCGAGGCGGTCGACGCGCTCGCTGCGCTCCTGCAGCGCGACGCGCCGGCGGCCGCGCCTGCGGCGCCCCCCGCGTCGTGCCACGCGATCCCCGTCGCGCCCGGCGTCGCGATCGGCCCCATGGTCCGGCTGGTGCGGTCGATGCCGGAGGTCCCCGAGACCACGGTCGACGACCCTGCAGCCGAGGCCGAGCGGCTGCGGCGGGCGCTCGTTCTGGCGGCGCAGGACCTCGGCAGCGCGCTGCGCGGCACCGACATCCTCGACGCCCATCAGGCGCTGCTCTGCGACCCGGCGCTCGTCGACGAGGCGATCGCCCGGATCGAGCGGGAGCGCTGCAACGCCGCCTGGGCCTTCCGCCAGGCGATCCACGCGGCGGCCGCGATCTACCGGCGGCTCGACGATCCGTACCTGCGGGCGCGCGAGGCCGACGTCCACGACGTGGGCGACGCCGTGGTGCGCGCCCTGCTCGGCGGCGCCGCGGCGGTGCTGCCCGACGGGCCGCCGGCCGTCGTCGTGGTCGAGGACCTCACGCCGTCGGAGGCCGCGCGGCTCGATACGAGGCGGGTGCTCGGCGTCATCGACCGGCGCGGCGGTCCCACCTCGCACGCGGCCATCCTGCTGCGGAGCGCCGGCATCCCCGCGGTCGCCGGGGCCGCGGCGCTGGTGCCGGACGCGGGCGGCGCGCGAGCCGGCCTCGACGGGGTGACCGGCGAGGTGTGGCTCGACCCGGATCCCGAGACCACGATCGAGATCGAGCGGCGACAGACGGCCCTCCGCGCGTCACGGCGACCGCCAGGCGCCCGGGACGGCCGGTTACGCCTCGCCTGCGGCCGCGAGGTCGAGCTCTGGGCGAACGTGGCTGGCCCCTCGGACGCGCGCGCCGCGCGCGAGGCTGGCGCCCTCGGGATCGGGCTCCTGCGCACCGAGATGCTGTTCCTGGACCGCGTGGACGAGCCTGGCGAGGACGAGCAGGCGGAGCTGCTCGCGGAGATCTTCGCCGAGTTCGCCGGCGCTCCCATCGTGGTCCGCACGCTCGACGCCGGCGGGGACAAGGCGCTGCCGTACCTCGATCTCGACGCCGAGACGAACCCCAGCCTGGGAGTCCGCGGCGTCCGCCTCTCCCTCGCGCGGCCGGCGCTGCTCGAGGCGCAGCTCCGGGCGATCCTGGTCGCGGGGCGCGGCCATGACATCCGGGTGCTGGTCCCGATGGTCTCGACCGCCGCGGAGGTGAGCGCCGTGCGCGCCGCGCTGGAGCGCGCGCACGCGACGCTCGCGGCGACGGGCGCGGCGCACCGCTGGCCCGTGGCCACGGGCATCATGGTCGAGGTGCCGTCGGCGGCGCTCATGGCGGAGCGCCTCGCGCGCCAGGCCGACTTCTTCAGCATCGGGACCAACGATCTGACGCAGCACACGCTGGCGGCCGAGCGCGGTCACCCGCGGCTGCACGCGCTCGCGGATCCGGCGCACCCGGCCGTGCTGCGGCTCGTGCGCGGGGTGGTGGAGGCGGGGCACGCCGCGAAGCGGCCGGTCTCGGTGTGCGGCGAGGCCGCCGGCGATCCCGGCGTCGCGCCGCTCCTCGTCGGGCTCGGGATCACGCGCCTCAGCATGTGCGCCTCCGCGTTCGACGCGGTGGAGGACGCGCTCGCCGGCGCCTCGTTCGCCGATCTCGCCGCCGTCGCCGAGGAGGCGCTCGCGGTCGACGACGCGGCGGCGGCCCGCGCAGCCCGCGCGGCGGCGCGGCGTCCGGGCTGACGTCGGTGCGGTGACGGGGCGGGCAGACGCCTGGCCAGGGGACCGCCAGACGTCTGGCCAGTCCGGCGCCCGACCTCCCGAGCGATCCGGCCCGCGACCGTCGATGCGCCGCTCGCTACAGCGCCCCCGCCGGCGCGGCGCCCTCGTGCGCGGAGCGCGCGGTGGTGTCGCCCGAGGGCTGATTTGCCCGCACCGGGTGTCCCAGCAGGCACACGCCTTCTTCGGGCAGCTCCGTCGCCGCATCGCACGCCGCGAGCTCCCAGCCGGTCGCCTGTTCGGCGTCGGTCCCGGTGAGGTCTGCACCTCGGAGGTTGGCAGCGGTCAGATCGGCGGATCCGAAGGTCGACTCCATCAGCGCGGCGCCCGAGAGGTCCGCCCCGGCGAGGCGCGCGTTCCGGAAGCTGCTCTGGCCGAGATCGGCGCGGGAGAGATCGAGTCCCGACAGATCCAGCCCGTCGAAGCTGCGGTGACCGCTCCGCGCGAGGAGGCGTACGGCGGTGGACCGTTGCGCCGCGTCGCCCGAGACGAGCGTGGCGCGCAGCCGGAAGACCGCGAGGCGCGACGGATCGAGCCCATAAACGAGCGTCGCGGCGAACGCGGCGAGCACGAGGCGGGCGCCCAGGGAACGCGGGGCGTTGCGCTCGACGCCGACGAGAGGCAGCGCGAACGTCAAGAGCGCCGCGCCCAGCGCGCTGCCGGCGTGCGCTGCCAGGAGGAGGCCGCGCGGAGGGATCTTCGCCAGGGCGACGGCGGCCGCGAGGACGAGGAGCAATGCGCCGCCGGCGAGCGCGAGGCGCAGCTCGGTCGACCGCGCGAGCTGGGGCGCGTCCGGCGCCCTCCCAGGGCCACCGGACACGGCGGCGCGGCGGACCGCCGGAGCCTCGCGCTCACCGGCAGCGCGGCGCGAGGCGCTGATCGCCACGCCCTGGCGGGGAACGTCGGTCGCGGGGGGCATCCGCTGCGACTCGGGTATCCGCTGCGACTCGGGTGGCGCCGAGATCCGTTGCGATGACCACGCCGCCTCCACCCGCCGCGACTCCGGCGCCGCCTCCATCCGCCGCGAGTCAGGCGCCGCCTCCACCCGCCGCGAGTCAGGCGCCGCCTCCACCCGCCGCGAGTCAGGCGCCGCCTCCACCCGCCGCGAGTCAGGCGCCGCCTCCATCCGCCGCGAGTCAGGCGCCGCGGGGCGACGGCTCCGCGCTGCGCTCTCGGGGACCGCGTCGGCGCTCGCGAGGGCGTCGCGCAGCGGCGAAGGGAACGACGCGACGTCGTCGAAGGACGCGCCCGCGCTCGCCAGCGCCAGGATGGCCTCCTCGTCGAAGCCGGAGCGCGCGCACGCCGACGGATCGACGCGCGCGCCCACGAGCGACCCCGCCGAGGGGAACGAGCGCGGGAGCTTGGCCCCGCGCAGATCCGCGGCCGCGAGCAGCGCCCCGCCGAGCAGCGCCCCCGAGAGATCGGCCCAGCGCAGGTCGGCCCCGGTGAGATCGGCGTTGACGAGCGACGCGGCGTCGAGCCGCGCCCCCCCGAGGTTCGCGCCGGTGAGCTTGGCCCCGTCGAGGCGCGCGCCCGCGAGGTTCGCGCCCTGGAGGTCGGCGCAACGCAGGTGCGCGGCCGCGAGGTCCGCGCCCGGGAGCTCGATGGCGGTGCTCTCGCCGCCGCGGCGCGACGAGAGGGCACCGAAGAGCGTGTGGAGAGCTGCGGTGTCCATGGCGGCGCCGCCTACTCGTCCGGGTCGATGGTGCCGATCGTGCTGGCGAACACCACCTGCCCGTCCTTCATGTAGCCATCCAGCGCGAACCACGCGTGCGTATTGTCCCCGTCGAGGTCGCCTCGCGCATAGGCGGCCCACCTGCGATCCACCGGCACGTCCTCCGGGAAATGGTTGACGGAGACGGGCATGGGAGAGCCACCGAGCCGATATCGATACTGGTACGACTGAGGGTGGCTGATCGAGAACGCAAGGCACTTCCAGCCAACGGTCGGACTCCCGGTGTTGTAGTCCACACCCGGCCTGGGATCGGGCTGATATTTGTGCCCCTGGACATGATAGAACGCGTTGGGCACGGTGACCGCATCGCTGCACAGCGGCTGGACCGCCGCGGTGCCCGACATGGCCTGGAGGCGCTCGGCCGAACCGACGACGGCCCTGGCGATGCCGCCGATCGTCTGCTTGGCCTCGGCCGATTTGGCGAACACGAGGTACCTGGACACCCCCTGGGTCCCCAGGGCGGCCAGGATCGCCACGACCCCGCCCGCGACCATCACCTCGACGAGCGAGAAACCTCGTTGACCTCGCCCTCGATCCGCCCACTCCACGCCAGGTCGAAAATTTCTTGCCACGATACAACTATATACCGGGGCTGTTCATCGATAAACAAGCACAACCCAGAGCGCTCTGGGCCATGGAGCGCTGTTTGGTCGGGGGTTGTGGGGAGTGTGGTCGTGCGAGCGGCGCGACTCCCACGTAGGCCACGGAAGAAGCGATGTGGCGGCGCGGTGAGCGCCCGTGGTGCATCCTGCGCTCGGCGTCGCGTCCGTCGCGTCCGTCGCTTCAGTCGCGCCCGTCGCTCCGGCACCGCGGCGAGCGACGATGGGCGGTGAGCTCAGGCGCGCGGGCCAGCGGTCTTGGGCGGCGGATCCCCCGCGAGGAACGCTTCCAGCGCGTCGGCGATGCGCTCGCCGGTCTTGCCGTCCCACCCCTCGGGCACGGAGCCTCGCTTGGCGCGGCCGTCGAGGATGGCGTCGACCTCGCGCGCGATGAGCGCGGCGTCGAGCCCGACGACGATGTTCGTGCCCTGCGTCACGGTGATGGGCCGCTCGGTGCCCTGACGCATCGTGAGGCACGGGATGCCGAGCGCGGTCGTCTCTTCCTGGATGCCGCCGGAGTCGGTGGCGACGAGCAGCGCATTGCCCATCACGGTCACGAAATCGTCGTATCCGAGCGGCTCCATGATCCGGAGCCCCTTCGTCTCGCGGAGGCGCGCCGACAGCCCGAAGGACTCGGCGCGGGCGACGGTGCGCGGGTGGACGGGGAACACGGTCGGCAGGCGCTGCGCGATCGCCTCGAGCGCGTCGAGCGTCTCGGCGAGCCGCTCGGCGCTGTCGACGTTGGCCGGGCGGTGGAGCGTCGCGATCGCGTACTTCTTCGGCTCGAGCCCGAAGCGCGAGAGCGCGTCCGTCTGGCGCTTGAGGGCGTAGTGCACCGAGTCGATCATCACGTTGCCGACGAACCGGATTCGCTCGGGCGGGATGCCCTCCGCGAGCAGGTTGGGGTGGGCGTCGTGAGAGGGGGTGAGCAGGAGATCGGAGAGCTGGTCGGTGAGGATGCGGTTGATCTCCTCGGGCATCGTCCAGTCGCGCGAGCGCAGCCCGGACTCCACGTGGACGACGGGAATTCCGAGCTTGGACGCCGCGAGCGCGCCCGCGAGGGTGCTGGTCACGTCCCCGACGACGACAACCACCTTGGGCCGGTGCTCGATCATGTCGGCCTCGGCGCCGACGAGGACCGCCGCGGTCTGCTGGGCGTGCGAGCCGCCGCCTGCCTTGAGCGTGTGATCCGGCGTCGGCAGGCCGAGATCCCGGAAGAACACATCGCTCATCGTCGTGTCGAAGTGCTGCCCCGTGTGGAGCAGCCGCATCGGTAGACGGCGCGCCTTGAGGGCGCGGCAGATGGGGGCGAGCTTCATGAAGTTCGGGCGCGTCGCGGCGACGAGGTAGATCATCTCGACCGAGGATGATGCCGTGGTACTCGGCGCAGCACCAGCGTTTTGACGGAGCCGCGGGCGCGGCCGGCGCTCGGTATCGCCGCTGTCATTGATCTACGGTTCCACGATACCTACGCGCCGCGGTTCGCCATCGCGCCCGCGACGCCGCCCACGTCGGACGCGTCGGACCTGCGCTCGCGCTCCGCCGAGCGCCGCGCCCGGCGTGTGCGCCACCACCGCTCGGCGCTCATCACAGGCAGGATCGACATCGCCACCAGCGTCGACTTCACCCACGCGTCGAGCGAGAGCGGCGCCGAGCCGAACAGCGTGTGCATGAACGGCACGTAGACGAAGCAGAGCTGCAGCGCGAGCAGCGCGCCGATCCCGACGTAGACCCAGGGATTCGAGAAGAGCCCGATCTTCAGCATCGAATCGCGCAGCGACCGGCAGTTGAGCACGTAGAAGATCTGGAACAGCACGACCGTCGTGACCGCCGCGGTCTGGGCCTCGCGGTAGGCGATCTCCGAGACGACGCCGCCGCGCACCTCCGTGATGTACTCGTAAAAGAACAGCCCGATCGCCCCGGCCGTCATGAGGACCGCGACGATCGCCGTACGCACGAGCACGAACCGGCTCAGGATCGGCTCGCCCGGATCCCGGGGCGGGCGGCTCATCACGTCCTTCTCCATCGCCTCGAACGCGAGCGGCAGGGAGAGCGCCACCGTGGCGACCAGGTTGACCCAGAGGATCTGCACGGCCGTGATCGGCATGAGCGGCGCGCCCCCGACGATCGGGAAGGTCATCACCGCAACGAGCAGGATCAGCGCCTCGCCCAGGTTCGTCGGCAGCACGAACGCGAGCGCCTTGACCAGGTTGTCATAGACGCGGCGCCCCTCCTCGACCGCCGCCCGGATGCTCGCGAAGTTGTCGTCCGTCAGCACGACGTCGGCGGACTCCTTCGACACCGCGGTCCCCGTGATCCCCATGGCCACGCCGATGTCCGCCTGCTTGAGCGCGGGCGCGTCGTTCACGCCGTCGCCGGTCATCGCGACGACCTTCCCCTCGGCCTGCAGCGCCTTCACCAGGCGGAGCTTGTGCTCGGGCGCGACGCGCGCGAACACGTGCGTGGACGTCGCCGCCGCGCGCAGCTCGCCCTCCGAGAGCCGCGAGAGCTCGGTGCCGTTCATCGCGCGCGCCCCGTCGGGCACGAGCCCGAGCTGCCCGCCGATCGCCCGCGCGGTCGCCAGGTGATCGCCCGTGATCATCTTCACGGTGATCCCGGCCGCGTGGCACGCCTTGATCGCGTCGATCGCCTCGGGCCGTGGCGGGTCGATCATCCCCTCCAGGCCGAGGAGCTCGAACCCCTCCGGGAGGTGCTCCTCGTCGAGCGAGGCCACGTCGCGGCCCGCCGGCCGCGAGGCCACGGCGAGCACGCGCATGCCCTGCGCCGCCATCTGCTCGACCTGCGCCATCGCCTGGGCCCGCCCCGCCTCGCCGATCGCGACGCGGCCGAGCACCGCCTCGGGCGCCCCCTTCATGAAGATCACCCGGTCTCCGCCGGGGGCCTCGTGGAGCGTCGCCATGAGCTGCCGCTCCGACGAGAACGGGACGACATCGACGCGGCGGTGCTCCCGCCGCGTCCCCTCGACGTCCACGCCGAGCTTCTGGGCCGCGACGACGAGCGCGCCCTCGGTCGGGTCGCCCTCGATGCCACAGGCGTCCCCCTCGCGCGTCATGCGGGCGTCGTTGCAGAGCAGCCCCGCGCGGAGCAGCGCGCGCACCGCCTCGGGCACCTCGCCGACCGGCGCGCCGTCGCGGCGGAGCTCGCCTTCGGGCGCGTAGCCGACGCCGGTCACCTCGAGCGCGGCTCCGGCCTGCTCGATCGCCGCCTCCCCTTGCGCGCCGGCGGCGGGCGTCCACAGGGCCCGGACCGTCATCTCGTTCCGCGTCAGCGTCCCGGTCTTGTCCGAGCAGATGACGCCCGTGCTGCCCAGCGTCTCGACCGCGGGCAGCTTCCGGATCACCGCGCGGCGCCGCGCCATCCGCTGCACGCCGATGGCGAGCGAGATGGTGATGATCGCGGGCAGCCCCTCCGGGATCGCGGCGACCGCGAGCGAGATGCCCGCGAGCATCGCGTCGACCGGCGGGTAGCCCCGGAGCAGCGCGACCCCGACGATGAGCAGCGCGACCGCGACGATCGCGACGGTCAGCACGCGGCCGACCTTGGCCATCGAGCGCGTGAGCGGCGTCTCGATCTCGGTCGCCTCGTGGAGCATCGAGGAGATGCGGCCGAGCTCGGTCGCGGCGCCCGTGGCGACGACCACCGCGGTGGCCGCGCCGCTGGTCACGAGCGTCCCGCCGAAGGCGAGGTTCTTGCGGTCGCCGACGCCGGCGTCCTCGGGGACCGGCGCGACGTGTTTGTCCGACGGCACCGACTCCCCGGTGAGCGCCGACTCGTCCACGTGGAGGTTCTTCACCGAGAGCAGCCGGGCGTCAGCCGGGACCTTGTCGCCGGCGTCGAGCACCACCACGTCGCCGGGGACCACGTCGGCGGCGGGGATCACGCTCCGCTGGCCGCCGCGCACGACCGTGGCCGTCTGGGGCACCATGTCGACGAGCGCCTCGATCGCCTTGCCCGCGCGGAGCTCCTGGACGAAGCCGATCGCCGTGTTGAGCACCACGACCGCCAGCACGACCGCGCCGTCGATCGCCTCGCCCATGGCCATCGCGAGGGCCGCCGACGCGAGCAGCACGTAGATGAGCGGGTCGTTGATCTGACGGAAGAGCAGCTTGAGCGGGCCGTCGCCCTTCGCGCGCTGGATCACGTTGGGCCCGACGTCCTTGAGCCGCCGGGCGGCCTCGTCGCCCGCGAGGCCGGCCTCGGCGCTCTCGATCCTGGAGAGCACATCGGGGGCAGGCAGGCTGTGCCAGGCGATCGCGACCGACGGGGGGAGGACGCGTTGGGACATGGAGTCATCTCCTGCGGTGGCAGCCGCGCTGTGCGCGCTGTTCCGACCGGCTGTGGCTGCTCATCACGTGGTCTGCACGTGGCTGGCGCTTGGTTTCCCCTGCCATTTGGCACGTCTCATGCCAGACCACGCCAGGGCGGAACCGGGCTGTTCAGCGCCCTGAGCGGCACGGGCGCCGACGTTCCGCGGGACCTTTTCACCCGGGTGGGGAAATTTGTCTCGCCAGCGCTCGCCCGCGCGCAGCACATTCGACCGGCGAGCACGCTGGCGTCACCCCACGACGACCAGCGCGTCGAGGGTAGTCGTGGGTAACCGAGCATCGGCGCGACGCTTTACGCGGGCGGGGCCGTCCTGTACACGCGCCGCGTGCGTCTGACCGTGCTCCTCCACGGCGATCCAAGGGCCCCGCAGCAGGCCCGCCTCGGCGCCGCGCTCGCCGCCCGGGGCCACCGGGTCATCGTCTGCGACGCGCCCGGGGTCGCGGCCGCCATCCAGCGCGAGTACGGGGAGCGCTGCGAGGAGCTGAGGCTCGTTTCTTCCCTGATCCCACAGGCGATCCGGCGCCTCTGGGCGCGTCGGCGCGTGCGCGAGCTCGGCGTCGATGTGGTGCACCTGAACTTCCTGCGCCCCTGGCACGACCTCTGGTCGAGGATGCGGGGGGGCCCGCCGATCGTCGCCACGGCGTGGGGATCCGACATCAACCCGGAGGTGCTCCACAAGTCGCGGCGGACGGTCCGGAGGGTCGACCACGTGCTGTCCCACGCCTCGGCCGTCAGCGCCGACAGCGTGCCCCTGCTGGCGAGGGCGCGGGCGCGCATGGGTGAGCGCGCCGGCGCCGTCCCCTGCGAGATCGTGCTCTGGGGCGTGGATCTCGCGACGTACGAGCGGCAAAGGTCGCTCGCCGGGGCGGCGCGCTTCCGGCGCGCGCTCGGGATCGAGCCCGACAAACGCGTCCTCCTGAGCCCGCGGCAGACGAAGCCGCACTACCACGTCGATCGCATCCTCCGCGCCTTCGCCGCGAGCCGCTGGGCGAAGGAGGGCGTCCTCGTGATCAAGGTTCACGGCCGACCCGAGGAGCTCCCGTACGTGCAGACGCTCACGTCGATGATGCGCGAGCTCGGCGTCAGCGACGGCGTGAGGTTCGCCGAGCCGTGCCTGTACAGCGAGCTCCCTGGCCTCTACGTGATGGCCGACGCGGCGGTCTCGCTGCTGGAGGTCGACGGCGTGCCGTCCACGTTCTGCGAGCTCGCGGCGCTCGGCGTGCCGATCATCGCGAGCGATCTGCCGGCCTACGAGGGCGTGCTCGCTCACGATCGCGCGCTCCTGGTCCCCGCCGCGGACCACGCGGCGCTCGTCGCGGCGCTCGACCGGCTGCTCGACGAGCCCGAGCTCGGACCGCGCCTCGCGGAGCGCGGGCGCGCGTGGGCGGTGGAGCGCGCGGACTGGCAGCGGTGCGTCGACCAGTTCGAGGCGCTCTACCGCGCCACCGTCGCCACCGCCGCGGCGACCTCGGGCCGGCACGCGTAGCGGCCGGCGCGCGCTGCGCTCAGCGCGCCTGCGCCCCGCGCCGCCCCTCGGCGAGGCGCTCGAACAGCGCGACGATCTCGGCGACCTGCGTCTGCCGCGTGAGCTTCGCGATCTCGTCCTCGCGCCGGGCGGGCGGCTCCCCGCGGCGGAAGCGATCGTAGGCGCGCTCGATCGCCAGCGCCCCCAGCTCGACGTCGTCCGTGAAGACCGCCTCCCCTGCCCCCGTCCGCGACAGCACGAGCGCAGCGTCGGTCCCGGGCACCACGAAGGCGAGCACCGGCGGGCCTGCGGCGATGTACTCGTACAGCTTGCCGGGCGTCGAGAGCGGATCCAGCGCGCACAGCACGAGCGCGTCGGCGTCCCGGTAGCGGGCCACGATCTGGTCGTGCGGCACCGGCGCCTCGATCCGGAGGTGCGGCCGGAGGTGCGGGTACTTCCTGCCCTCCCGCTCCGCCCACGCGACCGCGCGGCTCACGATGCAGAGCTCGAAGCCCGGCAAGGCGCGCCGCGACAGGAGCCGCTCGGCCGCGCGGAACACCGAGGCGAGGTTGTAGTCGCCGTACATGTTGCCCGCGAAGAGGAGGCGGAAGCGGCCGCCCCGGTCCGGCCGGGGCGCGTACGGCTCGGCAAAATCGTCCGCGTCGAAGCCGTTCCGCACGAGGCGCACCTTGTCCTCAGGGAGGCCGCGCCGCTCGACGAGCAGCGAGCGGAACGGGTCCGCCGTGACCAGCACCGCGTCGGCGCCCGCGAAGATGCGCTCCTCGACGCGCCGATCCACGCGCTGGCGCATCCGGGCGATCAGGCCCTCGCCGCGGTAGAGCGGCAGGAAGTTGTTGTCGGTCCACGGGTCCCGGAAATCGGCCACCCAGGGGACGCCGAGCGCGCGGCGCGCGCGATCCCCGAGGAGGTGGGCCGTGAAGGGCGCCGACGTGCTGAACACGAGATCGAACCGCTCCTCACGGAGGATCGTCGAGAGCCGCTGCAGGGCGAAGGGAAACCAGCCGAGGTAGGCGTCGACCGGCAGGGCGCCGAAGAGCGTTCCGAAGCCGACCGCGGCGCGCGTGCGCTCCACGCGGACCCCGTGCGGGACCTTGGAGAGGAGCGAGCGATCGATCGCGGTCTTGCCGCGCTCGCCGGACGCGAGCACCACCGGCTCCCACCCGAGGGAGGGCGCAATCCGGCTGAGGTGCAGCGCGCGCTGCACGCCCGCGCCGCCGTGCGGAGGGTAGAAGTAGCTGATCAACAGGAAGCGGCGCTGCGGCATGTCGGAACCGCGCGCGTGATAACACACGGCCCCGCCCGATGGCGCCGCTCTCGAGGTGCCACGTCCCGGCTCGCCACTTTGCCGTGGCGCCCCCGGCGCGCCGCGCGCCGGGGGCCAAGCCAGGCCTTCGCCGCGGAGCGCTGCCCCACCCCTCGATCCGGTGGATCAGCCGCGCATATAGGCAAAGGTCCCGTCGATGTTGAACAGCCGGGTCGCCTGGACGAGCTCGGTCACGGTCACGCCCACGCGCGGCAGGAGCCGCTCCGCGACGCCGCGGCTCAGGAGATCTTTGCGGAAGTAGCGCAGCTTTCGTGGGGCGACGTACCCCTCGAGCTCCGCGAACGTGAGGCGCTGGTACTCGGGCGTGCCGGGCACGTGGCGCCGCGAGATCACGTCGTAGAAGAAGAAGATGCCGCCCGGCTTGAGCTGGGCGATCGCCTTGTCCATGAGGCGCCGCTTGAGCTCCGCGTTGGTCACCGACGACAGCACGGCGAGCATCATCACCATGTCGAACGGCCCGCCGACATCGGCCTTCAGGAAATCGCCCGCCATGAAGCGGATGCCGGCGAAGCGCGATCGCGCGACGTCGGTGCGCTGCGCGATGAGATCGATGCCGGTGAGGCGTGAGGGGTCCGCGCCCAGCTCGACCAGCCACGCCAGGTTGGAGCCCGCTCCGCAGCCCACGTCGAGCACCGACATCTCGCGCAGCGCCTCGGGCGTGCGCACGCCGCACGCGACGAGCGCCTCGCGCATACGGCGCTGCCGCTGGCGCGCGACGAGGTACGGGTACGTATTGAGCAGGCTCGCCCAGGGGTTCGCCGGCAAGAAGCGCTCGGCGTAGTATCGGTTGATCGCCTCGAGATCCCGCTCGAAGCCGCCGCCCTCCCGGTCCTGGAGAAGTTGATCAGGCATCGCGGCACGCATGCCACGGCGGCCGCCGCGCAGGCAAGGATGTGCTACCGAGCCGCCATGCAGCACCAGCAGCCGGCCCGGGTGGATCCAGGCGCGCCGTCGAGCGCGCCGCAGGCCGCCCGGGAGGCGCCGGCGCCCGCCGAGGCGCAGGGGACGTCGCTCGCCGACCGGATCGGGATGATCGTCGGAGGGCAGTTCGTGAGCACCCTCATCATCCTCGTGCAGGGTGTCCTCGTCGTGCGCCTGCTCGGCAAGGCCGAATACGGCACGCTCGCGTTCTCGACGATGCTGTTCATGACGGGGCGCGATCTCGCGCAGCTCTACCTGCCGGAGTCGTTCCTCTACTTTGCGCCGAAGGTGACCCGCGCCGAGCTCCGTGGGCTGGTGCGGCAGAGCATGCTGCTCTTGCTCGGCCTCGGAGCGCTCTCCGCGCTCGCGTTCTCGGCCTTCGCCCTGGTCCCCAGCGTCTTCCTCGACGGCCGCGAGGGCGTCACGCAGCTCCTCCTGCTCATCGGCCTCATGAGCCTGATCGCCTACCCGGCGAGCGTCTTCGGCCCGCTCTTCATCGCCACGAACAACCACCGCAAGTCCGCGGGCGTCGCGCTGGTCGTCACGCTCTCGAACGCCGCGGGCGCGATCGTCCCTGCGGCGTTCGGGTGCTCGATCGCCTGGATCTTGGCCGCCCAGTGCGCGGCCCAGGCCCTCCGGCTCTGGCTCTCGTACCGGCTCTATGCGCGGCTGTTCCAGGACGTCGCCGCGGCTCCGTTCCCGGGCGGCGTCAAGGCGCAGCTCGCCTACGCGTTCCCGCTCTCGGTGACGCGCTTCGCCGGCCTCTTCAACCAGAAGCTCGACAAGTTCGTCATCGGCCTCTTCTTCAGCGCGGGGCTCTACGCGGAGTTCGCCGTCGGCGCGCAGGAGCTCCCGCTCGTCAGCGTCCTCGCCTACTCCGTCGCCTCGACGATGCTCCCCGACCTCGTCGCCCGCGTCGAGAACGGGCGGACGCCCGCGGAGGGCGCGAGGGCGGCGATCGACCTGTGGCACTCGGGCATCCGCAAGACGACGCTGATCATGCTCCCGATCGCGGCGTTCCTCCTCCTCCTCGCCGAGCCGCTCATGCGCACCATCTACGGCGACGCCTACGCCGGCGCCGCCGTCCCGTTTCGCATCTACTCCGCGCTCCTGCCGCTGCGCGTGACGGCGTACGCGATCCCGCTGATGGCGTTCGGAAAGACGTCGATGATCTTGCGTATCCAGGTGCTGTCGATGGTGTTCAACGCCGCGGCGAACCTGGCCCTCCTGCCCACGATCGGGATGGTCGGCGCGCCGCTCTCGGCCGTCCTGACCCAGGTGGTCGTGATCACCTCGACCGTGGTCTGCATCGCGCGCTTCTCCGGCGTCGGCCTCCGCGGCGTCTTCCCGTGGGGCCACTACGGGCGCGTCGCGGCCACCGCGATCGTGGCCGCCGCGCCGCTCGCCGCGTTCCTGCTCACGGGCGCGGCCGACAGGCGGCCCGCGCTCTGCCTCGCGCTCGGCGCCCCGCTCTATACGGGGCTCTACCTCGTGGCCGCTCGGATCACCGGCCTGCTCGCCCCCGAGGACCGGGCGTTCGTCGCCCGCTGGCTCCGCCTCGAGCCGCTGCGCGGCCGCCACGGCTGATGCGTCCGCGCGCGTCGCACCCTCGCTGTCTCGGGCGGCGACACGAGGGCTGCGGACGCGGAATCCGCGCATGCCGCTTCAAAGCGCGGCTCGGCCGGAAGGCCTCGCCTGGAACGCGGGAAATGCTTGATAGTCTTCCGATCGTCCATCGCGTGGCTCCCGCCTTCGTGTGGATTTCCCGCCGATCGGTGTTCTACGCTTGGTTGCCGGCCTCATCGGCGCCTTGTGCGATGGAGACGACCATGAGCGAAGACCAGGAAGCAGGGTTCGTCCTCCGGGTCATCTCCGGCCCCCTGGCCGGTCAGAGCGCCCGCATCCCTGGCGACCGTCCATTGCTCGTTGGCCGCGCGCCTGAATCGGATCTCTCGATCACGAGCGACGGTGAGCTCTCTGCCCTGCATTTCTCGGTGGAGCAGATCGACGGCGGCTACCTGCTCCGCGATCTGGGGAGCCGCAACGGGACGCAGGTCAACCGCGAGCGGGCGCGCGAGGTGTCGCTCCGTGACGGCGACGAGATCCGCGCGGGGGCGACCCTGTTCGCGGTGATGCACCGCGAGGCGAACCGCCGCTGCGCGCCGACCGAGCCCGCCCCGCCCTCGCGCCGCACGCGGAGGACCGCGGCGCGCGCGACGGGGGCGCCGTTCGCTGCGTCGGCGCGGGCGCGGCTCCGGCAGGAGGGCTCGCCCCTCTTCGCGGTGGTCGACGCCGCCCGGGACCCGCGCATCCGGCTGCTGCTCGGCGAGGCGGGCGAGCAGAGCGCCTCGCTCTATACCGGCTTCCAGGGCGAGATCCTCGCCGACGTCGGCCCCACGCTGGTGCGCCTCCCGCACGGGTCCAGGCTGCTCGACGCCCTGGTCGACGGCGGCTGGGGCGACTGCTGGGGCGTCTTCCTGACGAGCGACCGCCCGTTCAGCGACGTGCGGAAGCACCTCCACAGATTTCTCCTGGTCGAGAGCAGAACAGGCAAGCAGCAGTATTTCCGGTTCTACGATCCACGCGTGCTCCGTGGCTTCCTGCCCACGTGTGGTCCGCGAAAGCTCGAGGCGCTGTTCGAGCAGGTCGAGGCCTTCGCCATGGAGGCCGAGGATCCGGGGAAGCTGCTGCGCTTCACCGCCCGAGGCGGCAAGGCGCTGCGCGAGGAATCGGCGCTGGAACGCGAAGGCTGACGGCCCGCGCCGGCGCGGCGCGGGCCAGCGTGGATCAGCGCGGCGGCGCGCCGGCTGGGCCGCCTGGCTCCGGCGCAGGGAGATCCCAGGCGATGATGCGCAGGAGCTCCGCCACGCTGAAGGCCTGCGCGAAGCTGCCACCAGGGTGGTGCGGCGGCTCGCCGGAGGCGACCTCGGGCACCTGGCCGAGCGCGATCTCGTTCGCGGCCGCGGAGGCCGCGAGCCGGTGCAGCAGCGGGATCACGTGCTCGCCGAGCGTGGAGAAGCGCCGGGCGGCGCGCGCGTAGAACCCGAGCAGGAACGGCCAGGCCGTGCCCTGGTGGTAGGCGCTGTCGCGCGCCTCGGGGCCTCCCTGGTACCGGGGCGCGTAGGCCGGATCGGCCGGCGAGAGCGTGCGCACGCCGGCGGGGGTCACGAGCTCCAGGCGGACCCGATCGAGCAGCGACGCGGCCCGCTCCGGCGTGAAGCAGGCGGGATCCACGGCGACGGCGATCAGCGCGTTGGGGCGGATCGACGCGTCGCGGAACGCGCCCTCCCCCGCCGCGTGCTCCGAGATGACGTCGTACGGGTAGCCGGTGTCCTCGCACCAGAAGCGGGCGGCGAAGCCCCGGCGCGCCGCGCTCGCGGCCGCCTCCGCCCGCCCCGCGAGGCGGGCGTCGCCGGCGGCCCGCGCGAGGCGCGCGAGCGTCTCCGAGCCCTTCGCCCACAGCGCCGTGAGCTCGACCGGGCAACCGGCACGCGGGGTCACCGCGCGGCCCGCGACGCGCGCGTCCATCCACGTGAGCCCGTCGACGGCGCCCTCGCCCGGGCGTCCGGCGGCGAAGAGGCCGTCGGCGGTGACGTGGATCCCGTTCCGGGTCCCGCGCACGGCGGCCTCGAACGCGTCGCGGAGCGCGCCGAGCAGCTCGCCCGCCACGAACGGGTGCGTGTCGCCGACCACGTCCGCGAGCAGGCGAGCCGCCTCGAACAGCCAGAGGGTCGCGTCGGCCGCTTGGAAGTCCGCCGGCTCGCCTGCGTCGGGGAGCCGGTTCGGCACGAGGCCGTCCTGCATCGCGTCGATCATCGCGCGGAGGACGCGGATCGCGGCCTCGGTCTTGCGCGGCACGAGGTAGAGGCCGGGCAGGGAGATGAGCGCGTCGCGGCCCCACACCTCGAACCAGGGGTAGCCCGCGATGACGCTGGGCCGCGCGGCCGCGTCGGCGCGGAACGCCTCGGCCGCGATGGAGAGCTTCCGCTCCAGCAGCGGGCGCCGGGGCCCCGGGTCCTCGGCGCGGATCGCCGCGCTCGCCGCCGCGAGGAGGTTCTCCGGCTCGTCGTCGGGCAGCGCGCCCACCGCCACGAGCAGGTGAACGGGCTCGGCGCCGATCACCGTCTCGAAATGGCCCGGCGTCCAGAGATCCTCGAGGAAGTCGAGGCCCCGATCCTGCTCGCCGAGGTACTCGAAGCGTCGCCACCAGTCCTGCGAGCCGACGAACGTGCCCTGGTAGCGGAAGCAGATCCTCGGCAGCGCGCGGTTCGGCTGCACCCGGACCTCGCCCATCACGGGGCGGTCGCGCCCCGAGCCGGGCTCGCCGCGCGCCGCCCCTGCGCGCAGCTCGACCTTCTGGGAGATCCCGCCGTTCTCGCGGAGCAGCTGGTGGATGTGGCGGGCGGCGAGGAGCGGGCGCAGCGTCAGCATCACCGGATCCGCCCCGCTCCAGGCATAGCGGAGGACGGCGGCGTTCTCGCCGCGCACGAGGCCGAGCGTCACCTCGAGCTCGCCGCCCGGGACGGCGTACGCCCAGCGCGGGAGCGGATCCTGATCGAAGCGCTCGAGGTAGAACGAGCTGCTCTCCGGATCGATGCCCGGGAACTGGTGCTTGGCGAGGTCCCACCGTGGCCACGAGGCGCGGCGCTCGGACGGCGCGCCCTGCTGCCGGACCGGGCGGACGCAGGCGTCGACGTGCGAGAGCATGACGTGCCGGCGCCGCGGAGGGTCGAGGGCCGCGACGAGCAGGCCGTGGTAGCGGCGGGTGTGCATGCAGGCGATCGTCGAGCTCGCGTAGGCCCCCGCGCCGTTCGTGTGCAGCCACTCCTTGCGCGCGATCGAGAGCTGGCCCCGCACCTCGACGTGCGGCCACGGCGAGGCGTGCTCGAGCGCGGCGCCCTGCCCGCGGGGCGCCGCGGGCGTGGACGAGAGCGCGTCGTGGGTCGGAAAATTCCGTCGGGATCCGTCCGAGCTCATCGACCGCCGGTTGCCTTCCTGAGCGAATCCTCGGCGGCGGCGCGCATCACCTCGACCGGCGCCGGGAGGCCGGTCCAGAGCGTGAAGGACTGCGCCGCCTGGCCGACCAGCATCCCGAGCCCGCCTGCGGCGCGGAGCCCTCTCTCGCGCGCCGTCCGGAGGAAGGGCGTCACCGGGGGGTTGTAGACGAGGTCGTAGAGGCACACGCTCGGCGAGAGCGCGTCCCACGGGATGATGCCCGTGACCTCCTCCCCGGGCGGCCCCCCGAGCATGCCGGCGCTCGTGGCCTGGATGATCAGGTCGGCAGCGACGGTGAACTCGCTCCAGTTGAGCCGCAGCGCCACGGAGGACTTGCTGCTGATCGACCTGTCGGTCGGGATCGGCCAGGGCGCGGTGAGCGCGCCGAGCTCGGACGCGCGCTGCCCCGCGGGCGACTCGAGCATCGCCTCGGTGCCGGTCCACGAGCGGGTGGTCACGCTGATGAGGTGATAGCCGAGCATCTTGCACGCGGCGATCGCCGCGAACGCCGCGCCGCCAGCGCCGATGATCACCGCGCGCTGGCGCGGGCTCGAGCGCGCGCCGTACGGCCCCTCCGGATCGTCCCCGCGGGGCGGGGCGGATCCCAGGAGCAGCGCGAGCTCGTCGCGGAGCGCGACCACGTCGGTGTTGTACGCCGTCACGCGCCGCGCCTCCGTCGCGCAGAGGACGTTCGCGGCGCCGACGTCGGCCGCGCTCGCGTCCACATCGTCGACCATCGACATGATCGCGCGCTTGTGCGGGATCGTGACGTTCGCGCCGGAGATAAGGCCGCTCCGGATGTCGCTGACGAAGCGCGCGAGCTCCGCGCCGGTGGGCACGTCGAACGCGCTGTAGATGTGCGGCAGGTGGTGCGCCCGAAACGCGGCCGAGTGCATCGCCGGCGAGACCGAGTGGCCCACCGGGTGCCCCACGAGACCGAACATTCGCCGCTCAGCGTTCGACATGGTGCCTCTCCTCAGGGCCGGCCTCCGCGCCGCCCTGCCCCACCGAGACCTGGCCGGCGGCGCCCGCGCGACCGAGGGTCGGGGCGTGCTCCTGGGCCGCGAAGCCGAGCCCGAGCTGCTCGCACGCGGGCGCGCCGGGCTGCGTCCTCTTGCGCCTCGGCGCGCGGCCGGACGCGGCGCGCGGGCCGCCGCCCTGGCGCGAAGGCGGCGCGGGCGCCGCCGCCGCCGACGCGGCCGCCGCTGCCGGCGCGTGCGCGTGGCCCTCGACGAGCGGCTCGTCCGGACCTGCCGTGACGACGACCCGCGCGAGCAGCGCGCCGTGGTGCACGCGCACCGCGATCGGATCGCCCGGCGCGACCTCGCGGTGATCGCGGACCGCGCGCCCCGACGCGTCCGTCGCGATGGCGTAACCGCGCGCGAGCACGCGGAGGGGCGACATCGCCTCGAGTCGGGCCACGTCGCCCGCGAAGCCCTCCCGCAGGAGGGCGACGTGGCGGTGCGCGGCGGCGGAGAGGCGCACCGACAGCGGCCTGAGCGCCCCGCGGGCGCCCGCGAGCACCGCGCGCGGGTGGCGCGCGGCGAGCCTCCGCTCGGAGCGCTGGAGCGCGGCGCGGTCCTCGACGAGGATGCGTTCCATGCGGCGCCGGAGCCTCGCCATGGCGTCGTCGATGCGCTGCTGGGGCTCCGCCAGGATCTGCGCCGGCGAGCCGAGCCGGGCGCGCTGCCGATCGAGATCGGCCCGAGCGCCCCGGAGCCGGTGGGCGATCGCGCGGCGCATGCGCGCCTCGAGGTGCTCCAGCGCCGCGCGCCGCGCGGCCGCGTCCGCGACGAGCATCTCTGCAGCCTGCGAGGGCGTGGCGGCGCGCGCGTCGGCGGCGAGGTCGGTCAGCGCGACGTCGATCTCGTGCCCCACGGCGCTCACGATCGGCACGCGCGCGGCCGCGACCTTCCGGACGACGATCTCCTCGTTGAACGCGCTGAGGTCGTCGGCCGAGCCGCCCCCGCGCCCCACGATGATCACCTCGATGCCCGGGAACTCCTCGAGCAGCGCGATCGCGCGCACGATCCGCTGCCCGGCGCCGGCGCCCTGCACCGGCGTGCGCGCCAGGATCAGCCGCGCGCCGCCGCGGCGGAACGCGACGGTCACGATGTCGTGGATCGCCGCGCCGTCGCCGCTCGTGACGACGCCGATGATCTGCGGATCGACGGGCAGCTTGCGCTTGCGCTCCGGCGCGAAGAGCCCCTCGACGGCGAGCTTCTCCTTGAGGCGGAAGAGCGCCTCGAGGAGCGCGCCGCGGCCGGCGAGGCGCGCGTCGTCCGCGGAGAACTGGAGCCGGCCCCGAGGCACGTAGACCGTGGCGCGGCCCGTGAGCACGACGCGCGCGCCGTCGGCGAGCAGCTTCCGCGCGCGCGGCGCCGCGGTCCTGTACATCACGCAGTCGATGGCCGCCTCTTCGCTCTCGTCCTTGAGCGTGAAGTAGGCGTGGCCGCTGCCCACGACGCGCAGGCCCGAGATCTCGCCCTCGACGCGTACGTCCGCGGTCGACCCCTCGAGGATCCGCTTCAGCCGGCGATCCAGCTCCGCGACCGAGACCACCTCCGGCTCGGCGCCCCGCTGGCGGCGCGAGGGCGGCGGGCCCGTGAGCTCGCGAGGCTCGGCGACGGGAAGGGCCGCGAACGAGAGCTCGGGCGGGATATCGCGGCGCTGCACAGGGCAGACGTACCCTTTTGCTCGGCCTGTGGAAAGACTCTCGCGGGCCTGATCCCGCGTCAGGCGAGCCCGCCGTCGGGCGCGCGGCGAGGCTCGGCGCGGAGCGGCGGAGCGACGGGCCGTTCGCGGAGGCGATTTCGCGTGAGAGGGCCGGCTCGTGATCCGCAAGGTCCTCTTCCCCGACCGCGGCAAGATCGCCGTGTGAGTCCTCCGATCGCTGCATGAGGCCGGCCTCCAGGGCATCGCTGTCTACAGCGACGCAGGCGGCGACAACCTCCATGTCCGCCTCGCGAGCGCGTCGTACGCCATCGGCCCCGCGCCTAGGGCCGAGAGCTACCTCCGCTTCGACCGGATCCGCCGCGTTGCCAGGCGTTCCGGGGCGGGCGCTATCCATCTCGGGTACGGAAAACCGCGAGTTCGAGGAAGCATGCGAGCGGACTTCGTCGGGTTCCTCGTCGCCGAGAGGGGTCGCCACGCGGCGTGACACGTCGCAGCGCGCGCCATCCGCGACCCGCCGGGGACGTCATCGGCAGGTCGTAACCGGTCGTAACCAGTTGTAACAGAGCGGGCCGTCAACAACGCGCAGCACCCTACGCAGCGCGTTGTCCCAAAGTCCCCTCGCTCCTGCCTCGGTCAATGCTATTCTACCGCCAACTTTCGGCCGGGGTGGAGGTGCGATGGGACGCGAGGCGAAGGGCCAGAAGGACCCGCTTGGGTCCGTCGCGATGCTCCCGTCGATCGAGGTCCGAGCCCACGAGCCTCCCTCTGCGACAGGCAGGCCGGCGACGCAGCGCGCGGGCGAGCCGGCGAGCGACGCCGCCGTGACGCCTTTCCCACGGGCTCGGTGGTTCGACGCGACCGCTCCCGACGTGACGCCAGCGAGGGGCACGGACACCCGGCGGCGCTGGGCGATCCCGCTCTTCCTGGCCGCGCTCGTGCTGGTCGTGACCGCGCGCGGCCTGATATTCCGTGCGCTGTTGCCGGTCGCCCTCGTGACGGCGGCGGTCGCGCTGCTCGCGCGGAGACGGCGCCAGCTCGTGCCCCCTCCGCAGGCGAGCCGGCGCGGGCTGAGCCTCGAGGGCGATCAGCTGCTCCTTCGAAGCCAGGGCAGCGCTGCTCCGCACGTGCTGCTCACCACCCGCGAGCGGTTCGGCGTCACGCTCCTCGCGACGCCGCGCCGGGATCGTATCGTCGCTCTGCTCAGCTCCAGCGCCGGGATGTCCTCCATCGGGACCGGCTTCGACGGCCCCTCGCGGCGCACCTTCGCCTCGCTGCTCGACCACGCGTCCGTCGTGGGCTCCGACGAGGTCGGGCTCGAGGCGATCGGCCCGGACGGCGAGCCGATCTCGCTCAACCCCGCGGCGCTCGCCGCGCTCCTCGAGGAGCTCACGCTGCGCTCTCCTGGGTGCCTCGATCGCTTCCTCCTGACCGACGCGCGCGGCGCCGCCCTCGGCCTCGACAGCCGGGAGCTCCGCGCCGGCGGCCGCGTCTTCGATCTGACGGCGCCGCTCGAGTGGCGCGCGTTCGTGTTCCAGGAGGCGCTCGGGCAGGCGATCGCGGTGTACCAGGGAACGTGGGTACGCCAGGGTACCAACGAGATCTCCCTCGTCTGTCTGCTCCCCGCCATGACGCCTCCGCTCGACGGGCTGGGGGCATCGCTCGGCCCGCTCGATCGCGGCGCGCTCCGCGACCTCCGGCTGATGCAGGGCATACCGGAGAGCCCGCCGCCCGCCGATCAGCGCGTCGCCATCGATCGCCTGCTGATGGTCCCGATCCGATCCGCGCTCGACAAGGCGCCCCGGCCCGCAGCGCAGGCGCCGCGCGCGCGCGCATGACGCATCCACCGTGAACCCAGCGCCAGGGTTGTCCTGATGGGTCGACGAGACGGCGCGCCAGGGCTGCCCTGACGGAGCGAGGAGACAGCGCGCGGGCGTCGTGCTTCGCTTGACTCCCGCGCGCGGGCACGGGTAAACCGCGCTCGGTATCCAGGCGATTTCGAGTCACCACGTCCCACACGACATCCGGAGGCGATCCATGGCCGTCGATATCCAGAAACTGTTCAACGAGGAGCTGCCCGCTGCGCTGGTGAAGCATTCGGACGCGGCCAAGCAGATCGGCGGGAAGTACCAGATCAACGTGACGGGCGAGGGCGGCGGCGAGTGGCTGATCGACCTGTCCGACAGCGGGCCCAAGCTCTCCTCGGGCAACCCTGGCAACGCGGATGTCACGATCTCGCTCAGCAGCGAGGATTTCCAGAAGCTGCACGAGAACCCGCAGGCCAACTCGATGCAGCTCTTCTTCGCGGGCAAGCTGAAGGTCACGGGCAACCAGATGCTCGCGATGAAGCTCCCGAAGCTGTTCCAGCTCAACGCGGGCTGATCCGGGCTCCAGCGGGGGGCGAGCCCACCTGCGCCGCCGCGCGCGGCGCGGGCGAACGGCTCACTGGTGGATCGCGGCCCGTGCGTCCGCCCCAGCCAACCTCGGGTGCCTTCTGCGCACGGCGCGCCGCCCGCTCAATCATTCCTCGATCGCTCGATCCCTCGACAGATCTCGCGCAACGACAGCAAAGCCGCCGTGCGTCCCCTCACCGACACGCGCGTCCTCGATCTTTCGAGGCTCTTGCCAGGCCCCTTCGCGACCCTCGTGCTCGCGGATCTCGGCGCCACGGTGGACAAGGTCGAGGACGTCGCCGGCGGGGACTTCCTGCGCCAGCTCCCCCCGCAGGTCGCCGGAGAGTCCGCGGCGTTCCAGCTCTTGAACCGCGGCAAGCGCAGCGCCCTGCTCGACCTGAAGACGCCTGAGGGCCGCGACGCCTTCCGCCGGCTCGTCGCCGGCTACGACGTGCTCTTCGACCAGTTCCGCCCGGGGGTGCTCGATCGGCTCGGGCTCGGTCACGCGGCGCTGCGCGCGGACAACCCGCGGCTCATCGTCTGCGCGCTGACCGGCTACGGTCAGACGGGCACCCTGGCGGCGCGCGCGGGGCACGATCTGAACTACATCGCGCGCGCGGGGATCCTCGGCGCGCAGGGGCCCGCCGAGGGGCCGCCGCAGGTACCAGGCTTCCAGGTCGCCGACATGAGCGGCGGGATGTGGTGCGTGATCGCCATCCTCGCCGCGCTGCGTGAGCGGGAGCGGACCGGGCAGGGCGCGGTGCTCGACATCGCCATGACCGACGGCGTGCTCGGCTTCGCCCTTCCCACGCTCGCCGCCGCGCTCGCGAGCGGCGGCGAAGCGGCCAGGGAGACAGCGCGCGGGGCGGGCGGCGAGCCGCTCACCGGCGGGCTCGCGCCGTACAACACCTACCTCTCGAAGGACGGGCACGCGATGGCCCTCGCCGCGCTGGAGCCGAAGTTCTGGGCCTCGTTCTGCGAGGGCGCCGGGCTCGATCCCGACCCGAGCGCGCTCGTCCCCGGGCCGCACCAGGCCGAGCTCAAGCGCAAGCTGGCCGCCGTCGTTCGGGAGCGGACGCGCGCCGAGTGGGAGACCTTCGCCGCCGAGCGCGATTGCTGCTTCGAGCCGGTCCTCGATCCGCGCAGCGCCGCGGCGGATCCCCACCTCGCCTCGCGCGATCTCCTGTTCGAGATCGCCTCGCCACGCGGCCGGATCCCCCAGCTGAGGACGCCGGTCACGCCGGCGGGCGTCGCGTTCGCGCCGGCGCCTCGCGCCGGCGAGCACACGCGCGCCGTGCTCCGCGACGCGGGCTTCTCGGAGGGGGACATCGACGCGCTGATCCGCGCTGGCGCGGCGCGGGAGGCGCGCTGACGGCCGCCGTTCGCGAGCGCGCCACCTGCCAGGTGCCGCGTCGAAGACGCGCGCGGCGCGCCGGCAGCGGCGACCGAGCTCCTGCTTCCCGTCAGATCTTCTTCAGCTCGTCGACGAACTCCCAGTCGGCGATGAGGTGCTTCTTCAGCATCAGCGACAGGAGCGCGGCGAACATCGCCTCCCAGCGCACGTTGTTGCCGAGGATCTCGCTCGCGTCGGCGCCGTGCGACACCGCGCGCAGCGCGGAAACCAGATCGCGCGCGGTGAGGCCCGAGTCGTCCGCCGTGGGAGGCGGAGGCGGCTCCGACTGCGCGGTGGCGCGGGGGGACGGGGCTTCTTTCCGCTGCTGCGGTTGCTGCTGCTGCGATTTGGACCCGCGCGCGGGGAGCGTGATCGTCGTCCCGTCGAGCAGGGTGAGCGAGACCATCCGCCGGCGACCGCGGCCTTGCGGCGCGGGGATGTTGCGCACCTCGCGCTCGCTCGGGGGCTCGTCGCCGTAGTCGGGCACGCTCTCCGGGATGGTGCGCGCCGCGACGCTGGCGCGTCCGAGCACCGCGCCGAGGAGGGCCGCGGCTGGCGTGCTCGACGTTGGCGCCCCGTCCATGCTCGGCGCCGCGTCGCCGGCGGACGCCGAGACGGGTCCAGGCGCGGAGCTCGGGCGCATCGTCTTCCGGCGCTCCGGCTGCGCTGCCTGCGCCTGCGCCGCCTGCGTGGACTGCGCCTGCGCCGCCTGCGTGAACTGCGCCTGCGCTGGCTGCGCAGGTTGCGCGGGCTGCGCGGATCGTGCTGCCTGCGCCGCCGCGAGCAGCTCCGGCGTCGGCGCGACCTTCAACGTCGGCCGTGAGCGCTCGTCCGGTCGGCCGCGGATCTGCCGCTCCTCCGGGGAGCTGCGGACTTCCTTGGCCGCCGGGCGATGCGCTTCCCACGCCAGCTCGTCATCCATGACGCCCACGTCGGAGGGGTCGACATCGGAGGTCTCGATCGCCGGCCCCGCGTCCTCGACCAGCCGCGCCCCGGATCGCATCGCGGGCCTGGTGAGCAGCAAGGGCTCCGGCGTCGATGGCGTCAGCGGCGTGTCCTCCGCGTGGCGCGCGGTCTCGGGCGCTCCGGAGAGCTCGGACGAAGGCGGCGGGTCGGCGGGGCGCGCCCGCGACTGCGGCTCGCTCACCTGGGCCTGCTTCGCCGCGGGCGCGGGCGGCGGCGCCGAGCGGGCGCGCGCTCCGTAATAGACCCGGATCGCGTTCCGGATGTCGCTCGGCGGAGCGATCATCGCGCGCACGGGCAGACCGGAGAACGCCATGCACTCCTTCATGCCGTCCTCGTTCGTGGGATCGTCCATCGCGACGTACAGCGTCTCGCCCTGGTTGCGGACGTGGCGAACGTAGATCGGGACGAGGCAGTAACGCTCGGCCACGTCGTGCGGGACGAGGTTGAGCAGCTGCCGCGAGAACTCGATGTGCAGGAGCGACACCCAGGGGACAGCGAGCTGGTGCGACAGGATCTGCGTCAGCTGGGTTTCGTTGATGAGCCCTTGCTCGACAAGGAGCGTCCCCAGCCGCCGGCCATCCGTACGCTGCTGCTCCAGGGTCCTCTCGAGGGCGTCCTGGGTGATCATCCGCGCGTCGACCAGGAGCTGACCGAGACGTAGGCGAGGCGTAACCATCGCGCCCGAGGTTACCCCAAGAAGGATCCAGGACCTAACAGACGGCTGGACGAGCCCCCCCGCCCCCTCCAGACGGCGCCCCCGCGGGCCGAGGGAGACCTCGACTCCAATCGTTATCCCGAACGTGGTAAGGTCCCGCGCGTGTCCACAGTGGTCTGCCCGCAATGCGCGAATCCGTGCGAGCAGGCGCACAAATTCTGCCCGGTGTGCGGCTTCCCGATCTCGGAGTTCAACCGGACCTCCGACGATCCGCTGATCGGGACGACGCTCCCGGGCAACTACGTGATCCTGGAGCTCGTCGGGGTGGGCGGCATGGGCCGCGTGTACAGGGCCGAGCAGAAGGCCCTGGGGCGCACCGTGGCCGTCAAGATCATCCATCCCCACCTGCTCGGCGACGAGAGCGCGTCGGTCCGGTTCATCACCGAGGCGCGCGCCGCGAGCCGCCTCAACCACCCGAACTCGGTCGGGGTCATCGACTTCGGTAAGAACGGCGGGCAGCTCTACCTCGTCATGGAGTTCCTGCGCGGGCGCGACCTCGCCCGCGTCGTCTACGAGGACGGCCCGCTCCCGTTCCGCCGCATCGTCGACATCCTCTGCCAGGTGCTCGCGGCGCTCGCCGAGGCGCACCACCTCGGCATCATCCACCGCGATCTCAAGCCCGAGAACATCGTGCTCGAGCCGATGCGCTCGGGCGGCGACTTCGTGAAGGTCGTCGACTTCGGCCTCGCGAAGCTGAAGGGGGAGGTCGCGACCACGAACATCACGAGCCCGGGCATCGTCTGCGGGACCCCGGACTACATGGCCCCGGAGCAGGGGCGCGGCGATCCGATCGACGCGCGGAGCGACCTCTACGCGTGCGGCGTCATCCTGTTCCAGCTGCTGACCGGCCGGCTCCCGTTCGAGGCGGAATCGCCGACGCAGGTGGTGCTGATGCACCTCTCCTTGCCGCCGCCCGATCCCGCCCTGCTCGCGCCGGAGCGCGAGATCCCCGAGCCGCTCGTCGAGGTCACGCTCCGGGCGCTCGAGAAGGACGCCGCGCGGCGCTACCAGTCGGCGGACGAGTTCGCGGCGGCGCTGCGCGCGGCGCTCGGGACGTTCGACACCCCCTCGGGGCGCTTCTCGTTCGCCGACGCGACGGTCATCTGCGGCTCGTGCCGGGCCATCGTGCCGCGCGGCCAGAAGTTCTGCGGCGAGTGCGGCGCCAGGATCGCGCAGGCGCACTCGCCCGCCCCTGCGCCGCGCGCGGCGCCCCAGGCCGCCCGGCGCGATCGCGCCCCCTCGGCCCCCACGCTCCCGCTCCCGTTCGCGGCGCGCGAGGACGACCTCGCGTGGCTCGACACCTGCCTCGCCGACGTCGAGGGCTCGGTCGTCGCCGCGCGCATCGTCGGCGAGCAAGGCGTCGGCAAGACCCGGCTCCTCCGCGAGTTCCTCGACGTCGCCGCGAGCCGGGGCGACATCGTCATCCAGACCGGCCCGGACCCGTGGGGCGCGGAGGTCGGCTACTACGCGCTCCGCTGGGCGATCGCCGGGCTCGCCGAGCTCCCGCCCGACGGCGGCAACGCGTCGAACTGGAGCGGCGCGACGCCGGAGGCGCGGCGCGGGCTGCTCGAGATCTTCGGCAAGGGCGAGCGCGGGAGCGACGTGCGCAGGCACGCCTGGAACAAGCCGACGGCGGGGGGCCTCTCGCCCGACGATCGCCGCTTCATCGCCGCGGAGGCCCTGCGCTGGGCGCTCTCTCGCGCGCAGCAGACCGCCTTCCCGCACCGGGTCCTGCTCGCGATCGACGACCTGCACGCCGTCGACGGCGCGAGCCGGAACGCGTTCGCCGACGTGATCGCGGAGCCGCCGCTCGCGGCGCTGCTCATCGTCGCCAGCCACACGCCGGGCTTCGAGCCCGAGTGGGGCGGCGCCGTGCGCGCGCTCGGCGGCCTCCCGAAGGACATCGCGCTCTCGCTCCTCCGCAGCAGCGTGGGCCTGGACCACCGCGCCGCCCGCAAGACGCCGCCGAGCATGGGCGGCCTGCGGCTGTCGCCGCGGCGCGACCCGTCGGACGGCGCGGCCGATCAAACCCCGCTGGCCCTGCCGCCGAGCGCGGCGAGCCCGGCCGTCCTCGGCGGCGAGGCCGCCACGGTGCCGCCGCTCTACATCGACCAGCTGGTCCGCTACACGCTCGAGGGGGGCAGCGATCCGCCCGCGCGGATGGCCGACCTCGTCGCCGCGCGGATCGAGCGGCTGCCGCAGGACGCGCGCCGCACGCTGCAGGCGCTCGCCGTCATCGGCGACGCGGCGGACCGGGCCACGCTGCAGCGCCTGCTGCCGGACATCCGCGCCTTCGACGACCTGCTCGGCAAGCTCGCGGCGGCGGGCATGATCGAGGAGCACTCGAGCGGCATCCGCACGGCGCACCCGCTGCTCCGCGACGTGACGCTCGCGACGATCCCGGCCGGCGTCCGGCGCGATCTGCACGCCAAGGCGACGTTCGACAGCGCGGGCGACCCGCTCGCGCTGCCGCTCGAGGTGCAGGCGATCCACGCCTACCACGCGCAGAACGCGTTCGTCGCGCTGATGCTCCTCGAGCAGGCGGCGGACCGCTCCGCCGCGCGCGGGGACAGCGCCGGCAGCGTGCTCGCGCTGCGCCGCGGCCTCGATCTGGCGCGGCGGGAGATCTTCCGTGGCGAGCTCGACGATCCGGTGCGCGCCGTCCTGATCTTCAGCCGGAAGCTCGGCGAGGCGCTCGCGCGCGCCGGTGATCTGACCGACGCCGACGGCGTGCTGCGCGAGGCGCTCGACCTCGCCGGCCCAGGCGGGCCTGATCGCGCGCTCGTCCTTGGCGCGCTCGCGCACGTGGCGCACCAGCGCGAGCGCACGGGCGAGGCGTCGATGTACCTCCGCGAGGCGATGGACCTCGCCCGGCAGGGCGCCGACAGCGACGTGGTGCAGTCGCTCGACAAGATGCGGCGCGAGTGGATGGCGCGCTGAGCGAGAGACGGTGAACGACGAGGAACGATCGCGAGGGCCCGGATCGCCGGCGAACGCAGCGGCATCGCCGCCGCGCGCGCCGTTCATCGCGCGGTGGGACCTCGACAAGACCTACCTCCGGACCGACTTCGACACGCTGCGCGACCTCGTGCGGACCGCGATCGAGCGGCCGGATCAGAAGCGCACCGTGCCGGGCGCGGGGTCGCTCCTGCGCGAGCTCGGCCGCGCGGGCGTCGAGACCCACATCCTCTCGGGCAGCCCGGAGCAGCTCCGCTCCCGCATCGAGCAGAAGCTGCGGCTCGACGGCGCGCGCTGGGCGTCGCTCACGCTGAAGCCCAACCTGCAGAACATCCTCCGGCTGCGCTTCCGCGCGCTGCGCGGGCAGCTCGGCTACAAGCTGCCCGCGCTGCTCCAGCGGCGCTGCGAGCTCGCGGATCAGCGCGACCCGAGCGGCGCGCTGATCCGCGAGGTGCTGCTCGGGGACGACGCGGAGGCCGACGCGTTCGTCTACTCGCTGTACGCGGACGTCTGCGAAGGCCGGGTCACCCCGCTGGAGCTCGGCGAGGTGATGCGGCTCGGGCACGCGTACGACGACACCATCGTCGATGCGATCCGGTTCGCGAGCTATGTCGAGAAGGGCCCCGTCGTCGAGCGCATCCTGATCCACCTCGACCGCCAGTCCTCGCCCTCGGATTTCCGGATCTTCGGCGACCGGGTCGTCCCCTTCTACAACTACCTTCAGGCGGCGTTCGTCCTCCACGAGGACGGCCGGATCGCGGCGCACGCGGTGCTCCGCGTCGCGCAGTCGCTGGTCGTCGCCCACAACTTCGACAGCGTCGCGCTCGCGCGGAGCTACGTCGATCTGTCGCGCCGCGGGCACGTCTCCGGCAAGGGCATCGCGTCCCTCGCGGCCGCCTACGGCGAGCTCGCGCAGCGCAGGGCCGCGGGCGCGAGCGATCTCGGCGCAATGGTCGCGGAGCTCACGCGGCTCTGCAGCGATCTGCGCCCCGCCGTGAGCCGGCCGCACGCGGACATCGACTACCGCGCGCTCGCCGCCGGCCACAACCGCCGCTCGAAGCGCGGCCGCTGACACCGGGCGTGCGCGGTGGCCGCGCCGGCCCCGGCGTCGGCGCGGGGCGCCGCCGCGGGGAGGCCCTCGCGCTCACAGCCAGGCGTTGTTGAGGATCTCGCCGACGCCGCCGGCGCCCGGGACGATGTACTGGATGCTGTTCAGGCCGCGCTCCTCGTCCCAGTGCGTGCCCGGCTCGGTCTTGAGGACGCGCGCCGGCGAGAGCCCGCGATCGAGCCGGAGCGCGTAGATGATCGCGTCCGGGTGGGCCTCGGTGACGCGGCGGATGTACTCGGGCGTGACGATGAGGTGCATGGCGATGCACTTGGCCGGCCGCCCCTCGAGCGCGGTCTTGTAGTACGTCATGGCGCTGACCATGGACGAGCCGGTGGCGCCCATCGGGTCGGGGAAGAGCACGTGGCGCCCGTCGACGTCGCGGCCGATCTTGGCGTCGTGCCAGGTCGCGCCGACGACCTCGCCCTGCTCGTTCGTCTGCCGGCTCATGAACAGGTGATCCTGCCGGACCAGCGCGGGGTCGAGGACCTCATTCAAGAGCTCGTAGACCACCTGGGAGGGCATCGTCCCGGCGCGCGCGATGCCCACGGTGACGGCCTTGGTCGCGCGCGACAGCGCGGCGCCGCGATACACGGCCTCCGGGTGGGAGGAGATCATCCGGGTCGGGATATCGACGCGCGCGCGCCCCAGCTCGGCGGCGAGGACGGCGCGCGCCAGGTTCTGGTAGAGAACGCCGACGAGACGCCCGACGTCGGGCTGGACCGTCTCCGGGGAGCAGGCTCGAGCCAGCAGAGTCCATGCGAGCGGGTCATCGAGCAGGTGCACGCCCGGACCGTACCGGTGGGCGATTTCGGGGGGCCGGAATCGACTCTCAGCGTACGCAACGTCGACCATCGTTTTTCTGTTACACTACCTGGCCCGGCGCGGGGTATTCCTCCGGGTGCGCGCCGGTGCTCTCCCCGGGAGCGGAGTGGTTTCGAAGCGATGAGGGCGCCCGCCCAGCGGGCTGTCCCGGTGGACTTGCAAAGGAAGGGATGTTCGGTGGATAGCGACCTTGCCGAGTCGGTTGCGGCGCTCAAGGATGCCTTTGTCCGAAGAGGCATCCCTGCGAGGTTCGGAAAGGCGGCTCCAGCGGCGGTGGAAGAGCTGCGCAAGACGCTGCGGGTGCCCGCGAGGTACCGCGCTTTCCTGCAGGAGGCCGACCCGCTCGACGTCGAGACGGTGACCCCGGTCGAGCGTGTACGCCTCATCCCCTCCGAGAAGCTCGCGGCCGAGCAGCTAGCGAACGGCGGCGACAGCTCCCTCCCGGGCTGGCGCAAGAGCTGGATCCTCATCGCTCGCAGCGCCCTGCTGGGAGATCCCTATTTCCTCGACATCTCGAAGCTCGACGCCGAGGGGGACTGCCCCGTGTTCACCTGTATGACGGGGACCGAGTCGCTCAAGCCGGAGCTCTGTGCGTCGAGCTTCCAGCAGTTCCTGCGCATCCTCGCTACCTCGATGGAGGTCGCGTCCGGCTTCGGAGAGAGCGGCCTCGACGACGACGATGAGGCCATCTTCCGCGAGGCGCTCGCGCCGAAGATCAAGACCATCGACTCCGCGGCGCTCCGCGCGGGCCACTGGACCTGACGTAGCCTCCACGGCGCGCTGCTCACCGGGCGCGCCGCGGATCGAGCTGACCGCGCCATGGCCAGGTGCCTCGTATGCAACGCCGAGAACCCGGGCTCCGCCCGGTTCTGTGTGGCGTGCGGCGCGTCGCTGACCGCGAACGAGGCGGGCGTCGGCGCGGCGGCCTCGGCGCCTCCTGCGCCCGGCCCGCGGACGACCGTCCCTGGGCAGCCGCTGCTGGGCGCGCTGGTGCCCGAGGATCCGGCGCACAGGGCCAGCCTCTCGGCCCTCGCGGCCGGCGGCGCGAACGGGCCCGCGGCGAACGTCCACGCGCCTCACGTCGTCCCCGCGCCGCTGGCGGGCTCGCTGCCGCGGCGCGCGCCGGGCGGCCACCTGCCGGCGGGGACGCTCGTCGATCAGAAGTACGTGGTCGAGCGGGTGCTCGGCGAGGGCGGCATGGGCGTCGTCTATCTCGCTCGGGACGTCCACACCGGCCTGCACGTGGTGCTGAAGGCGGTGCGCCAGGAGCTCGGGCACCGGCCGGACGTGCGCGCGAGGACGCTCGCCGAGGGCCGCGCGCTCGCGCAGATCGATCATCCGAACGTCGTCCACCTGAAGGCGGTGGTGGCGGAGCGAGACGACCTCTGGCTCGTCATGCAGTACATCGACGGCGAGAGCCTGGAGCAGACGCTCGCCAGGTACGCCGAGGAGCGCCGGCGGATGCCCCTGCCCGAGGCGCTCTCGATCTTCGGCCAGATCGCCTCCGGCATCGCGGCCGCGCACCGCGAGGGGGTGATCCACCGCGATCTCAAGCCGGCGAACGTGCTCATCCGCGGCAAGGACGGCGTCGCGAAGGTCACCGACTTCGGCATCGCCAAGGCCGAAGCGGACGCGCTCGCGGGGCGCGGGCTGACCAAGGGGATCATCGGCTCGCTCTATTACATGTCGCCGGAGCAGGTCCTCGGGCGCCGCGACCTCGACAAGCGGGTGGACATCTACGCGCTGGGCGTCGTGCTCTACGAGATGCTGGTGGGGCAGGTGCCGTTCGACGCCGAGAGCGACATCGAGATCATGCGGCAGCACGCGGAGGTGCCGCTCCCCCTGGTCAGCGCCGTGCGTCACGACGTCCCTCCGGCGCTCGACGCCTTCCTCCAGAAGGCGTGCGCCAAGGAGCGGGCGGATCGCTTTGCCAGTTGCGAGGAGCTGCTCGCCGCGCTCGACGCGATCGCCCACCCGGCGCCGGCCGCGGCCGCCGCGCCGCTCGGCGCGTCGAGCCGCCCGCCGCCGCCCGCGGCCACGACGGTCGACGAGGTCCGCGAGGGGCTGCGGTCGCCGTCGGGCGCGCCGCTGGCGAGCGGGCCTCGGGGGCCACAGCGCGCGCGCGGCTCGTGGCTCGCGATCGGCGCCGGGGCCCTCGTGATGTTCGGCGGGGCCGCCGCGCTGCTCGGGCTGGGCGTGCTCGACAGGCCGCGCGATGGTCGCCGGCGGGCCGTCTCGTCGAGGGAGCAGCGCCCGGCGGCCAGCGCGAGCAGCACCACCCCGGCGGCGAGCGCGGAGCAGCCGCAGCCGTCGCCGCTCGCCGGCCTCACCGGGCTGTGGGTCGGCAACGGGCGCGAGCTCGAGGCCGTCCTTGCCGGCGAGTCGCTCGAGTTCCGGGTCCGCCGCCCGGAGCAGTTCGCGCCGCAGGACTATGCCGAGGGCGAGGCCCGCTTCTCGCTGCGCGAGATCCCCGGCGAGACCGGGGTGTTCGCCGTCGAGGACCGGCTCCGCTTCATCGCCCCCGAGTCGCGCAAGTTCGATCCGGCCCGCTCCAGGGGCACCTGCCAGGACGTCCGCAGCGCGGTGGAGGGCCACCCCCTGCGCGCGAGCTTCGACGGGGCCCGCCTGAGCGTCGAGTTCGCGAAGATCGAGCCCTCGACGAGCAACTTCGTGGTGGAGCGCGGCAAGGTCGTCAGCTGCGTCGGCCTCAGCGCCCTCCCCGCCACGCGCGTCGTCAGCACGCTGTCGAGGATGTGACGGGCTAGACCGCTCCAGAGCGGCGGTCACCCGCACAGGAGACGGGCTCAGCTCGGCGTTTTCGGCGCGGAAGCGCACTCAGGTGCGCTGAGCACCGAAAACGTCGAGATGGGCCCGTATCCGAGGCGGGTGGCCGCCGCTCACAAGCCGCCGACTGCGGGCACCGGCTGCGGCTTTCCGGCATGGATCACCGCGCAGCGGACGGTCGTCGACGAGGTCGGCGCGCTCGCCCGCCCGCCACCCAGGACGAGCGTGCCGAAGATGTTGCGCGCCGCCGCATCGACCTCCGCGGCGCCGCGCGGCGGCACCGGGTTCCCGCTCGCGTCGAACACCGTTACCGCCTGCACGACGCCGCGGGCGATCTCGCCCTCCGGGAAGGACATCATCACCGTGGCGCGGACGTAGGCCGAGGAGCCCTCGACGATCCCGAAGCTGTACGGCTTCTTCGCGAAAGCGCCGCAGAAGCCGCTCGTACCCATGCCACCGTCGGGCCCGTAGTTCGCCGATGCCCACTGCCCGACGTTGACCGTGAGCCCGCTCTCACCCGAGCCCTGCGCGTACTGGACGCACTGGGCGAGCGCTGGATCCCACATCGCGCCCGTTGGGCAGCGCCCTACCTTCACGCACGCCTGGCCGGTCCAGACCTCGTCGCGCGCGCAGGTCTGCGAGAGGGGCACGCACGCGGCGGTCGGACCGTCGACGACGAGCTCCTGGCCGGGCGGGCATCCGAGCTTCTGCCCGGCGCCGACCGCGACGCCGATGTTGGTCGCCACCTGCTCGCGCGACACGCAGTAACCCGTGCTCTGGTCGATCTCGTCGCCGGGCCGGCAGCGATCGGGAGCGCACCCGCCGGCCTCGTAGTGGCGACCCACGCCGCAATAGGCGTTCGCCGCCTGGGGCGTGAGGCACTGGCCCGCGACCGAGAGGTAGCCCTTCAGGCATCGGCAGCGGTTCTGCTTCGTGTCGAAGCCGGCGCCGTCGCTGCACGACGAGATCGAGCAGCGGCAGCTGCTGCCCTGGCAGATCTTGAGGAAGCAGGAGTTCTCCGGGCAACCGACGAGCACGGCAGGCGCCAGCGCGAGGAGCACGACCGAGAGCGCGGTGGAGGCGAGACCAAACGAGCCGGACCGCATCGGGCGACCCTACTCGATCCGCTCAGGCCGGGGAACTCGGGGAGCGACGCGCGGCAGCCGCCGCGATGCGCTGACGCGGCCGCGGCGCGCGCCGCGCGGCCGACGTACCGGCGGCCGGGGTGGTGTGGTACGGGGTGTCGCCGTCGACGCGGAGATTCCACCGCGCCGGTCCATATCAAGCCATGCTGCCCATCTACATCGAAGGTTCGCCTCAGTTCGAGTCCACCCTGTCAGCCCTGCGCACCCGCGGCACGGGCGACCTCGCGAACGTCACGCCGGCCGTGACCGAGATCATCGACAACGTCCGGCGTGGGGGGACGTCCGCCGTGCTCGGCTACATCGAGAAGTTCGAGCGGAGGACGTCGAAGGCGCTCGTCCGCCACGCAGGCCCCGAGGCGGAGGGCGGCTTCGGCGGAGCCGAGGCGCTCGCGAGGCTCTCGCCGGAGGTCCGCGCCGCGCTCGAGACCGCGGCAGCGAGGATCGCGCGTTACCATGAGCGGCAGCGCGACGCGGGCGATCTCGGCCCGGCGAACGTGACGGCGAACGGGCCCGCGCTGCAGGCCGGCTTCAGCTACGAGGAGGAGGGCGTCCTGCTGGGCATGCGCGTGCGCCCGCTGCGCCGGGTCGGCGTCTACGCGCCGGGCGGCAAGGCCCGCTACCCCTCCAGCGTGCTCATGTCGGCCATCCCCGCGCGCATCGCCGGCGTGCGGGAGATCGTCCTCGCGAGCCCGTCGGCCGACGACGCCACGCTCGCCGCGGCGCACCTCTCCGGCGTGACGACCCTGCTCGACGCGGGCGGCGCGCAGGCGATCGCGGCCATGGCCTACGGGCTCCCGGAGCTCACGCCGGTCGACAAGATCGTGGGGCCCGGCAACGCCTACGTCGCCTGCGCGAAGAAGCTGGTCTTCGGGGATGTGTCGATCGACGGCATCACCGGGCCGAGCGAGATCCTCGCGCTCGCCGACGAATCCGCGGATCCCCGGCTCGTCGCCGCCGATCTCCTCTCGCAGGCCGAGCATGACGAGGCGTCCTACGCCCTGCTCGCGACGACCTCCGCGAAGCTGGCGGAGGCGGTCGCGCGCGAGCTCGACGCGGCGCTCCCCGAGCTCACGCGTCGCACGATCGTGCAGGCGTCGCTCTCGACGCACGCGGCGGCGCTGGTCGTCGGCTCGCGCGCCCGCCTCGCCGAGATCGCCGATCAGCTCGCGGTCGAGCACGTGGCCTTCCACGTCGCCGACGCCGAGGGGTTGTTCTCGGAGATCGGCACGCTCGGCGCCGCGCTGCTCGGCGACCTCACCCCGGTCGCCGCGGGCGACTACCTCGCGGGGCCGTCCCACGTCCTCCCGACCGGCGGCTCAGCCCGCTTCGGCGCGCCGCTCGGGGTCTACGACTTCGTGACGCGCGCGAGCCTCATCCGGTACTCGGGCGCGGCGCTCCGGACGCAAGGCCCGATCATCGAGAAGCTGGCCCTGGCCGAGGGCCTGCAGGCGCACGCCCGCGCCGTGTCGCTCCGCCTCGCGAGCAAGGCGATCGACCCCGCGAAGCGCGGCACGTCGCAGTCCTGACGCCGCGCTGCCGCCCTGCGCGCCGTGCCCTCGGGAGCGCGGCGCGCGACGACGCGCTCCCCTGACTATCGATCTCGGTTCAACCGAGCGCCGCGCGCGCCGCCGCGATCGGCCGCCTTGCGCGGCCTCGCGGCGCCGTGCGCTCCCGGCAGGCTCACTCGGCGCGGAGGTAGCCCGCGTTGATCATCTTCAACACGGACTGCGCGGTCTCCAGATCCGTCGCGGGGCTCTTGTTGAGGACCATCGCGAGGTGCCCGTGGTTGTAGACGACCTGGAGGACGTCGAGATCGACGGGCGAGAGATCGCGGAGCTGCGGCTTGAGCGGCTGGGGGATGACCAGGCGCGCCGACAGGTCCGGGAGCTGGTGGCGGATGTTGTTCAGCTCGTCGATCTGCCGGAGCCCCTCCATGAGGAGTTCCTGCACCGTCGCGCTGATCTCGCCGGTCATGACCCGCTCCTCGGCCGCCTCGAGGTCGAACGTCCCGCCGGCCCAGGTGAGGATCCGGTAGACACTCTTCAGCGGCGGGACGTCGGTCAGATCGTTGATGGTCGCAAAGGTCACGATGCCCTTGCGCAGGTAGATCTTGCCGACGTCGTCGTCGGAGCGGACCACGAGGACGCCGCTCTTCTTCGATGTGCCGAAGAGCTGCAGCAGATCCGGGAGCGGGATCTCGTCGATCGACCCGGACATCGACCGGGTCTGACCGCTCCTCAGCGATGGTTCGTCCATCCGTTTCCGCGCCGGCGGCGCGCCCGGGTCGGTGGAGACGACCTTGAGGATGCTGGTGCCGATGAGCACCCGATCGCCCTCCTTCAGGGTCGTCTTCTTGATCTTCTCGCCGTTGACGAACGTTCCGTTCGTCGAGCCGAGATCCTCGATCACAATCGACTGTTCGGTGCAGGCAATCCGGGCATGGCGCCGGGAGACCATGTCCTCGACGAGGACCATGTCGAGGTCGCTGGAGCGACCCACGACGATCTCCTGCTGCTCCCCGAGGGGGAATTCGCCGCCTTGGTACTTCCCGGAGATGAAGCGCAACGCTAGTTGCCGCGTTGCCGACACCTTGGGAGCGTGGTTATCCATCGCAGGGAGTAAAAACCTTCGTGCGCTTACGAGAGCGCCAGCAGGGGGCAAAGCTTAGTTTCACCGAGCAAAGGTGGTCAAGAGATCCGGTCCGTTCTTTCAAATGAGTCGGCTCGTCCGATCCTGACGCAACGCGCCGGCCCCCCTCCCTCGGCCGCCACAGGAGCGCGCCGCGGGGGTAGGAGCCAACGTACCCGGCGCACGCGAGTGTATCCAATTTGAGGGAAAGAGGGCGATTGGCTCCGTCGAAACGGTCGGCACCGCCATTTTCCGGGGCCACCGGGCCCCGGGCGGTGCGCCGGGCCGCCTCAGCGAGGAATCCTGCGGTCGTTCGGCTCATTGCCCTTGCTTTCGAGCCCGGCATGTTGAACGGCCTCGGCGTGAGCTCCGAAGCGACGCGACCCACCCTCTCCGCAGGCGATCCGCTGGGCACGCACCGCGTGCTCGATCCACCGGGGGCCATGCCGCAGCCGGCGGAGCGGCTGGACGCCGACGCCTCGCGCCACTTCGAGACCGAGATCGTCGTCGATGTGCAGACGCTGAACATCGACGCCGCGAGCTTCCGCCAGATGGAGGAGGCCTCCGGCGGCAGCCCGGACGGCGTGGCCCAGCTCGTCCTCGAGACGGTGGCGCGCCGGGGCAAGCAGCACAACCCGGTCACCGGCTCGGGCGGCATGCTGCTCGGCGTCGTGCGTCGGGTCGGCTCGCTCGCCGAGCACCGCGGCGTCGCCGTCGGTGATCGCATCGCGACGCTCGCGTCGCTCTCGCTCACGCCGCTCTCGCTCCGCCGGATCATCACCGTGCGGCCCGCGTCCGCGCAGATCGACGTCGAGGGCGCCGCGATCCTCTTCGGGTCGGCGCCGCTCGCCCGGATGCCGACCGACATGCCGGAGCGGCTCGCCCTCGCGCTGCTCGACGTCGCCGGCGCCGCGCCTCAGGTGGCGCGCCTCGCCGGCCCGCGCGACACCGTCGTGGTGCTCGGCGCGGGCGGGAAATCGGGCCTCCTGTGCGCGGCCGAGGCGCGGCGCTGCGTCGGCCGCGCCGGGCGCGTCATCGGGATCGAGGCGTCGCCGGGGCTCGCCGCCGATCTGCGCTCGCTCGCGATCTGCGACCACGTCGCGATCCTCGACGCGCGCGACCCCCTCGCCGTGCGCGACGCCGTGCTGCCGTTCACCGGCGACGCGGGCGCCGATCTCACGCTCTCGTGCGTGAACGTCCCGGGCGTGGAGCTCAGCGCCATCGTCGCCACGCGCGATCGCGGCAAGACGTACTTCTTCGCGATGAGCACGAGCTTCACCGCCGCCGCCCTGGGGGCCGAGGGGATCGGCAAGGACGTGGACCTCTACATCGGCAACGGCTACGCCCACGGACACGCCGAGCACACGCTCGCGCTCGTGCGCGAGCATCCCGCGCTCGAGCGGCTCATGACCTCGCGCTACGGCTGAGCGCCCTGCTCGACGCGACGCGCGCAGCGCGCACGCGCCCAGACGCCGCGGCGCTTTCGGGGTCACCCGCTTCAGCCGGGCCGCTCCTGAGGGGCCGGCTCGGCGGGCGCCAGCGCCGCGGGCGACGGCTGCGGCGCGCTCAGCTTGTCGACGGCGGCGGGGAGGATCACGGCGAAGGTGCTCCCCTTCCCCTCGTACGACCGGACCTCGATGCGACCGCCGGCGCTCTGCGCGATGCGCTGGCTGATGGACAGGCCGAGCCCGGTCCCCTTGTCCTTCGTCGTGAAGAACGGCAGGAAGATGTTGGCGAGCACCTTCTGGGAGATCCCGGGGCCGTTGTCGGTGACGTTGAGCTCGACGAACGGCTCGTCCGAGCCCGAGCCGGGCCGCGTGCCGCGGCCGAAGCGGACGCGCGTCGAGATCACCACCTTGCCCCGGCCCTTCATGGCCTGAACGGCGTTTCGGAACAGGTTCATCAGCACCTGCCGCAGCTGTTCTGGATCGATGGCGACGCGGGGGAGGTCGGGATCGAGCGTGACCTCGACCTCGAGCTGGTCGTTCCTGCGCTCGATCGAGAGCACCTGCAGGGTGCGGCGCACGATCGCGTTCACGTCGGTCGGGACGGCCGAGCCCTGCGCCGGCCGCGCGAGATCGAGCACCGAGCCCACGACGCGATCGAGCCGATCGACCTCCTCGAGGATGATCCCGAGGAACTCGCGCGACGCCGGGTCGATCTGCGCTTCCGGCACGGGATCGGCGAGCAGCTGCGCCGCCCCCTTGATCGCGCCGAGCGGGTTCCTGATCTCGTGCGCGAGCCCGGCCGCCATCTGGCCGAGGAGCGCGAGCCGGTCGCGCTCCTTCATCTGCGCGTAGAGCCGCGAGTTCTCCAGGACGACGCCGATCTGCGCGGCGAGCGTCTCGAGCAGGGTCAGCTCCTCGGGCGAGAACGCGTCGCGCACGCGCGTGTCCGCCACCACCAGGAGCCCGATCGGCTCGCCCTGCTCATCGCGCGCGCACAGCACCACGCCCGAGCAGAGGCTGCCGAGCACCTCGGCCGCCGCGAGCACCGCGTCCTCGGGGACCTGGGGCCGAACCTCCGTCCGCCGCGCGAAGTTGCCGTCGTCGTCCGCGTCGCTCTGGCTGCGTCGCGCCCGCCGCTCGCGCGCCTCCCGCTCCAGCTCCTCCATCGCGAGCGGCCCCCGGTCGAGGCGATCGAGCAGCGCCCTCGCGGTCGCCACCTCGATCCGCTCGGGGACCCGCGGCCCGAGCGAGGCCAGCCGGTCGAAGCCCGTCCCGTCCTGATCGCGCAGGTAGAGCGCCGCCGCCGTGACCCGGCGCGACTGCTCGAGCGCGCTCATCACGATCGAGCCCATCTCGTCCACCTCGAGCGTGTGCACGAGGCGCCGCCGGGCCTCCGCGAGCGAGCGGTCGAGATCGAACCGCTCCCGCAAGAAGAGGCGCTGGAGCTGCTCCTCGACGCGCTCCCGCAGCGGGTCGAACAGCACCAGGATGACGATCGCGGCGAGCACCGCGTTCAGGTACATCGTGTTGAAGCCGCCGATGAACGTGAGCAGGAGATAGAAGATCAGCGCGATCAGGAACGCGACCGCCGTGGCGACGAGCAGGCGCGCGAGCATCTCGTAGGCGTCGAGCAGGCGCTCGTGACGGAGCGCCTGGGCGAGGACGAACAGGAACACGATCGAGAGCGCCGCGCCCACGGGCGGCGGCTCCGCGCCGAGGAACCAGGCGAAGTCGGCGACGCTGGCGAGCCCGGCGAGCGCGCCGATCACCACGAGGAACCGCACGCGGCGCTGCGTCGCGCGCGAGGAGCTCTGCTTGCCGCGCTGGCCGAGCGTGTACAGCCCCGCGGTGAGCAGCGCGAAGACGTAGAGGAAAATGCAGCCGCGCGTGAGCCAGTCGAGCCACGAGCCCGGCTCCCGGCTCACCAGCACGAGGACGAACAGCGGGATGACGAGCACCCCCGCGAACCGGAGCAGCCGCGAGCGCCGATCCGGGTCATGGGGGATCATCGCCTCGAAGAGCTGCAGCGCGAACTGCGGGAGCAGCACGGCGAGGATCGCCGTGAAGCGCTCCCAGATCGAGGCCTGGAAGAAGCCGAAGAGCGACTGCGAGAGGTACCAGAGCCCGACGTCGGCGGCGAACGCGGCGAAGAAGAGGTGGACGCGGCGGACGCGACCTCGCAGCAGCGTCGACGCCGCGATGGCGAGGGCGAGGGCCCCGCAGACCAGGGTCGTCCGTGTGCGGAGATCGATCCCGAGCGGCGCCACGCGCGAAGGCTACCGCGGCGAGCCGCGCGGCGACCGCAAAACGCGCCGGAGAGCGGGCCCGGGCGCGGATGCGCTCAGGCCGCCCGGGCGCGCGGCTCAGCGCGTCCCGTCGCTCTCGGAGGGAGTGGCGTCGCGTCTGTCCGCGCTGCTGGGGCTCCACGGGAGCGGGTCCGGGTTGCAGCGCTCCTGGGATCGCACCTCGATCGTCGTGGGCGCGCCGTCACCGCTGGACGGCGGCGCGACGTCGCGCGGCGGGAGCGACGCAGGCGTGACGAAGTCGGAGACGGGTACGACGACATCGCCGTCGGCGCCCTCGCTCGATCCGGACGCTTCTTCGGAGATCATCGGGTCGAGATCGCTCCACGCTTCGACGCTCTGCTCCTCGTGCTCAGGGGACGCGATCGCGCAGCCCGCCAGCAGCAGAGGCGCCGCGAAGCCCCCCGAGAGCCAACTCCTCCAGCAACCTCGCATCACTTCAATCCTCCGAAGTCCCGCCAAAGCCATACTGTTTGACAAGCTGGGAAAGCCGCGGGCGCTTCATGCCCAGGAGCACGGCGGCGCGTGTGATGTTCCCACGACTTTCGTCGAGCGCCCTGGCAATGCACTCGCGCTCGATCTCGCGCTTCATGTCGCTGAGGCTGACCCCTCCGCGGACATGAGCGTACGCGAGCTCCAGCGGCGTGCGATCCACGGGCATCGACGGGGGATGTGCCATCAGCGTCGCCTGATCGGGCGCCGACGCGCGTGGCCCGCTGGACGGCTCTCTGGGCGCGTCTCTGGACGACTCTCTCGACGATTCCTTCAACGATTCTAAGGCAGGGTGCATGCCAGCCCTCGGCGTCATCGGAGCGCTCACCAGCTCCGCGGCGTCGAGCTCCCGCAGCCCTTCGACGTTCGTCGTGAAATCCTCGAGATCGATCACCTCGCCGTCCGCGAAGATCGCAGCGGCGCGCAGGGCGTTCTCGAGCTCGCGCACGTTCCCCGGCCAGGAGTGCCGCGACAGCGCCTCGATGGCCCGGCTGGACAGGCGCTTCGGCGCCACGCCACGCTCGCCGCCGATCCTCTCCAGGATCGCGGCCGCGATCGCGGGCAGATCCCGCGGCCGATGGCGCAGCGCGGGGACCTCCAGGACGACCTGCCGGAGCCGGTAATAGAGATCTTCCCGGAACTCGCCCCGGGCAACCATCGCACGCAGGTCGCGGTGGGTCGCGCAGAGGATCCGTACGTTCGCGCGCAGCGGCGTGACACCCCCGACCCGCTCGAAGGTCTTGTCCTGCAGGACGCGGAGCAGCGCGACCTGCGTGCGCGGCGAGATGTCCCCGATCTCGTCGAGGAAGAGCGTTCCCCCCTCGGCGAGCTCGAAGCGCCCGCGACGGCGCGACGCCGCGCCGGTGAACGACCCCTTCTCGTGGCCGAACAGCTCCGAGAGCAGCAGCGTCTCGACCAGGGCGGCGCAGTTGACCTTGATCAGCGGGCCCGCGCGCCGCGCGCTCACCTCGTGGATCGCCTCGGCGACGAGCTCCTTTCCGGTGCCGCTCTCGCCGTGGATCAACACGGTCGCGTCGCTCGCGCCGACCTTCTCGATCTGGTGGATGAGGCTGAGCAGCGCCGGCGTCGTCCCGACCATCCGCTTGATCGCGGGGCCGGCGCTCGCCGGCCTCGGGGCGCGAGCCGCCCCCCTGGCGCACCCGGCGCACGCGCTGGAGCCGCAGAGCTCGCAGCCCCTCGGCTCCGCCTCGGCGGCGCTGCGCGCGCACGCCTCCAGCCGGGCGAGCTCGGCGAAGCTCCGGCGCGCGAGGAACTTGCGCGAGATCTCGGGCGGGAGCGACTCGGCGATGCGATCGCGGAGGTCGATCGCCGCCTCCAGGTGCGAGCGCCCCGCCGAGGGCTCATCCTCGGAGGCGCGCGACGCGCGGTCCCCGGCGGACGACGCGTGGTGCAGGAGCACGTGCGCCTCCAGGGCGCACTCGTGGCTGTGGGCCCGGCGCGACAGCGCGAGCGCCTCCGCGGCGATCTTCCCGAACGGCGCGCCGGCGGCGCGGGAGCACATCGCCTCGAGGAGGGCGATCTCGGCGCGGTGCCGGTCGGAGGTCGCTTCGGCGCGCGCCCGCTGGATCATCTGGCCGGCCTGCAGGAGGTCGCCGTCGTGCAGCGCGATGCGCGCGGCGATCGCGTAGCACTCGCCGAGCTTCGAGCCGGCGCCACAGGCGAAGGCGGCCGTGAGCTCGGACCAGGCGTCCACCGTGCGGCGGCACTCGAGGTGGATCTGCGCCGCGACGTAGGCGACGTGCGTGATCCGAACGCCAGGGATGACGTGGCCGCAGGCCTTCCGCGCGAACGCGAGCGCCTGCTCGGCCTCCTCGATCAGCCCGAGCTGCAGCCGGATCTCGGCGAGGTTCGTGATGAGGTTCACGAGCGCGACCTTGTCGCCGATCCTCCGGAAGATCTCGATCGCGCGCTCGAAGAGGCGCAAGGCCTCCGGGTACTCGTGCTTCAGGTGGGCGATGACCGCGAGGTTCGTGAGCGCATAGCCGGTCGCCGCGCGCTCGCCGCGCCGCTCGCCCTCCTCGAGCACGCCGGCCAGCATCGTGCGCGCCTCGTCGAGGCGGCCGCTGGAGAGCAGCGCGATGGCGCGGTTCAGCCGGGCGCGCAGCTCGCTCACGTGCTCGCCCGCGCACGCCGCCTCCCACGCGTCGGCCGCGAAGTGCAGCTCCGCCTCGGCCCAGGCCTGCTGCGCGAGCAGCAGCTTGCCGAGGATGTTGCGCGCCTGGAGGCGCGTCGCGATCTCCCCCGCGCCGGCGAGCCCTTCCTCGGCGCGCGCCTTGGCCGCCGCGAGGTCGCCCGTCTTGCAGCAGAGCTCCGCCATCTCCACGGCGCCGCGCGCCCGCTCCTCGGGCGTGGCGGCGAGCGAGAGCGCCCGCGAGAGCACCATCGCGGCGGTCGTGAGGTCGCCGCGCGCGCTCGTCGCGCGGCCGCGCACGAGCAGCGCGGCGAACGTCTCCCGCTCGCGCTGGGCCGCGGAGGAGAAGTCGATGGCGAACTCGATGTCGCCGAGCCGGAGCGCGAGCTCCGCCGCGCGGAGCAGCCGCTCGCCCGACGCGGCGCTCCCGCCGGAGAGCGCCCGCATCGTCCGGGCCCAGCGCTGCCAGAAATCGGCGCGCGCCGACGGCTCGCCGACCGAGGAGATCGCGAGCATCGCCGCGGCCTCGGCGCGGTCGTCCTGGCCCAGCGAGGCGAGGAGCTCGCTCGCGCGCGAGAGGCTCCACGGGTCGGACGACTGCTCCTCGAGCGCCTCCGCGATCGCGAACACATCCTCGCGGTCGACGTTGGCCGGGTCGACGACCGCGCGCCGCGCGGCGACCCACCCTCGATCGTCGACCTCGATCAGGCCGAGGGCGGCGAGCTCCTGGGCGACCCCCTGGCACGCCGCGTCCCCCGGCCCGGGCTCCGCGCGTCGCGCCGCGAGCTGGCGGAGCTGCGCGCACGGCCAGGGCCGCTGGCTCAGCGCGAGCCGGTCGAGCAGGCGCGCGGCCTCGCGGCTCGGCGGCTGCCGCGCGGGGCGCTGCTCGGGCGGCGCGGCCAGCACGGCGGAGCACCAGCCCTCCAGCGCGTCGAGCCGCTCGATCTTCGCGACGACCCGGCGCTCCGCGTCCACCGCGAATGCCTCCCAGAAGCGGTGCAGATCGTCCGGCGACGCGATGCCGTCGATCGTGAGCGCGCTCGTCCAGGGCCGCATCGCGCCGTCGCTGCACACGATGACCAGCGCGGAGCACGACCCCTCCGCGATGAGGCGCGTGACCTCCTCCAGCACCAGGCTCCCCCAGCTGGTCGCCTCTCCCTCGGCGACCAGCAGGATCGCGCCTTGCGCGGCGGCGCTGATGCCCTGCGCGGCCGCGGCCGGATCGGCAGAGGTAACAGCGCAGCGAAGCGCGAGATCGCGCCAGGGATCCCGATCCGCGGCGTGCGCGGCCGAGATCAGCGAGCGTCCCGCAACTCGAGCGCGGCGCGCGAGGTGGGAACAAACGGCGTCCAGGACCGGCCGCTGTCCATGGACGTGGAGCACACCACGTGACGCGGCATCACGGACGCGCTCATCGAGCGCCCGGAACCCCCCGGAGTCGCTCGTGATGACAGAAGGAACGCGGGCTGCGGCAACGGATCCCAAGGCAACAAAAGCGTACCTCTCCGCCGGACCTCGCATCAATGGATCCCGCCGTTGAATATAATGAGGCGCCTACCTCACCATAAGAAAATTACAGTATTATTGCCGTGTTCCGTCCAGGACCCGCTGGATGGCGTCGAACGCATCCGCAGGCGCTTCGCCCAGGGCGCGGGCCAGCGGGAGCTGCGTCGCCGCGGCGGCGACGTAGAACGGTACGAGGTGCGGCGCGAGCCGACAGAGCGTCTCGAGGTGCCGCGCGACGCCGACCGCGTCGCCGCGGCGCACCGGCCCCGTCAGCGCGTCGGGCACGCCGAGGACCTCGACGTTGTCCGCGACCGTGCGGAGCAGCGGGCCGAGCATCTCGGCCGCCGTCCTCCGATCGATGCCCGCGCGCTCGAGCAGATCGACACCGGCGGCGGCGAGCGCGGCAGCGCCGTTGGCGACCAGGCCCGCCGCCGCGTGGTAGGCGACGCGGTCGAGACCGGAGAACGTGCGCGGCGTCATGCCGAGGCACACCCCGAGCGAGCGAGCGGCGCGCACGGCGGTCGGATCGCCGTCGATGTGGAGCTGGCCACGCTCGAGGAAGGGCGCGAACGAGGGCGAGGCGAACGAGATCATCGGGTGCATCTGCGCGACCGAGACGCGGCCGCCTCGCGCCGCCGCGAGCGCCTCCGGGCCGAGCGCGCCGGCGCAGTGCACCACCGCGACGTCCCTGTGGCCGACGAGCCCGCGGTCGCGCAGCGCCTCGGCGCACGGCGCGATATCCCGATCACGCACGGCGAGGATCACGAAGTTCGCCTCGATGCGCTCCGACGGCAGGCCGTCCCGCGCCGGCCGGAGGGTCACCCGTAGCCCCGCGTCGCGGATCGCGCGCGCGAGCCCGCGGCCCACCTTGCCGCCGCCATAGATGAACACCTCCAGGAGGGCGTTGTCCTCCGGGTGCACCGGCGACGGGCGCGTGCTGTCCATCTCGCTCATGGGCCGCTCCCGTAAAGGCGGTGCGCGAGCACGTAGTCGAGCACGGCTCGCGGCACGCGCTGGTGGACGGCCTCGTGATCGCCCGCCGCGAGCGCCCGGCGGATGTCGCTGCTCGAGATCCGAGGGAGCTCCACGTCCGCGGGGCGCAGGTGAGGACGATCATCGGCCGGCCCCGCGTCGAGGCGCTCCGCGGCGGGCGCGACGACGCCGGAGCGGCCGAGGACGATCGGCGGGGCGAGCTGCTCGATGCGGTCGAAGCGGTGCCACCTCGGTAGATCGGAGAGCACGTCGGCGCCCACGAGCAGGCGCATCGCCCAGTCCGGGTGCGCCGCGGCGAGGTGCTCCAGCGTGCGCAGCGTGAGGCTCTCGCCGCCGAGATCGCGCTCGACGGGCGACACCGACACGCCCGGGAGCCACCCGAGCGCGAGGTGGCACATCGCCAGACGATGCTCGAACGGCACGAGCTCCTTCGAGAAGGGGTGGCGGTAGACAGGGACGACGAGCACCTCGTCGATCGGCGCGATGGAGATCGCGTAGGTGGCCGCGAGGACATGCGCGACGTGGGGCGGGTTGAAGCTGCCCCCGAAGATGGCGACGCGGCGCGCCTCGGGCGCGCGCGCAGCCGGGGCGCGGGCGGGCGCATCAACCGTGCGAGCCACCTTGAACCCTCAGCCTGGGGCTAGCGGCGGACGGGCCCACGATCTCGCGCGCCGTCACCGCGCCGCTCGCGTTCATCACCTCGATCCGCACGCCGCCCTGCCCGTCGTCGAGGAGCGCCGTGCCGCCGTCGGAGCCGATCGGCCCCGGAGAGAAGAACGTCCGCGAGCCGACCTTCTTGATGAGCGGCTCCGGGCTCTTGCCGAAGACGAGGAGCGACGCCGCCACGATGTCCTCCTCGTCGAGCGCGGCCTTGTCGAACACGAAGAGCGCGACGCGCCCGTCCAGGATCTCGATGGTGCGCCGGCCGGACGGCAGGCTCATCAGCACCCGGAGGCGCAGCCGAGCGCGCTCGGACGCCACGAAGGCGTCGATCTGGTCCGGGGTCGCGGCCGCGCACCGAGCGGCCCGATCGAACAGCGCGCCCTCGGTGGGGTCCGCGCCGACCAGGCGCTGCGCCCAGCCCACGACGACCCGGTCGAGCGCGTCGTCCTCGGCGACGTAGATGACCCGCTCGGCGTGGCCTTCGTCGAGCAGGTGCTGCGCGCCGCGAGCGAGCGCGGGCAGATCACCCTGAGCAGGGCCGAGGACGCCGAGGCGCATCGGACACAGCATAGATCACCGCGCGAAGGTGAGGACACCTTCTCCACTCCGCCCGCTCCGCGCGCTTCCCGCGCCTCGGCTCCCTCCCATTGCGTCCCATTGCCTCCCATGATTTCCGCGCCTCCCGCGCCTCCCGTGATTGCGCGCCTCCGCGCGTCGGGCTCCTGCCGCCGGCGATCGTCTGTCTTTCCCTGCTCCGGCCTCTCTCCGTCTCTCTCCTCCTGCTTGCTCCCGCGCCCTCCTCTGCCGGCGCGGCGCGCGTCTGCTAGCGTCCGCCCATGTTTCGGCGAGCTCGCGCGCTCCAGCATCCGGTCACCATCACCCTCGACGGGGCGGACGTCCCGGCGGAGCGGGGCGAGCCCCTGGCCGTGGCGCTGATCGCCTCCGGGCGCGTGACGCTCGCGCGGAGCCCGAAGCTGCACCGTCCCAGGGCGCCGACCTGCCTGCGCGGAGGCTGTGACGGCTGCCTCGCCCGGGTCGATGGCGTGCCCAACGTGATGACCTGCCTGCGACCGGCGGCCGGTGGAGAGCGCATCGAGGTGCAGAACGTCGTGGGCTCGCGGCAGGCCGACCTGCTCCAGGTGACCGACTGGTTCTTCCCGCAGGGGATCGACCACCACCACCTGATGGCCGGCATCCCCGGCCTGTCCGGGGTCATGCAGTCGATCGCGCGCAAGCTGGCGGGGCTCGGGCAGCTGCCGAGCGCGGCGCTCCCCCCCGAGCGCGCCGCGCGGCTCGACGTGGACGCAGCCGTGATCGGCGCCGGGCCCGCGGGCGTGGCGGCCGCGTCGGCGCTCTCGGCGCGCGGCCTCCGCGTGGCGCTGGTCGACGACGGGCTCACCCCCGGCGGATCGCTCGCCGGCGCGCCGCGCCGCGCGGCGGAGCTCCTCGCGCGATACCCGCTCGACGGCGTCCGCGTGCTCCGCCGCCACGTGGCCGCCGGCGTCTACCTCGGCGAGCTCCTGGTCGCCGGCGACGCGGGCGCGACCGTGATCAGGGCGCCCGCCAAGGTCTTCGCCACCGGGGCGCACGACGGCGTCGCGGCGTTCCCGAACAACGATCTGCCCGGGGTCTTCTCGGCGCGCGCGTTCTGCCGGCTCCTCGCGTGCGGCGTCGAGCCGACCGGCCCCGTCGCGCTCGCGGGCGACGGCCTCTGGGCCGACGAGCTCGCGAGCGCCCTCGGCGACCGCATCGCGGTCCGGATCCCGCTCGCCGCGCTCGCCGCGGTGAACGGGATCTCGCAGGTGAAGAGCGTGACGGTGCGCGACGCGCCGTTCGCCCCCGACAGCCCGACGAGCGACGTCCGGGTCGTGGCCGTCGCGGTGGACGCGCCGGCAGCGCCCGCGTTCGAGGTCGCCGCGCAGGCGGGCGCGCGCGTCGAGATCGACCCGCGCGCGGGGTACGCGGTGCAGGTCGACGCGCGCTGCAAGGCGGGCGACGGCCTGTGGGCGATCGGCGAGTGCACCGGCGCCTCGCTCGATCTCGCCGGCATCGAGCGGGCGGCGACGATCCTCGCCGACGACGTGCTCGCGGCGCGCGGCGCGCCGGCGTGAGCCCGCGGGCGCGCGCGTCGAGATCGACCCGCGCGGCGGCTCAGCCCTCGATGATCAGATCGAAGAGGCCGAGCCCGCCCGCGAGGAACACGACGTCGAACACGCCCATGAGCGCGATGTAGTCGGTGAGCTCGCCGATCGACGCGCCGCCGAAGAGCTCCCGCGTCCCCGCGACCGCGGCGAGCAAGGTGGGCGCGAGCAGCGGGAAGAGCACGCTCGCGAGCACGAGGTCGCGGGCGCGGGTGCGCACGGTCATGGCCCCGAAGAGGGTGCCGCTCGCGGCGATGCCCGGCGTCGCCGCGAGGCAGAAGAGCGCGAGCCCCGGGCCCGTCTTCACGAGATCCACCGCGAAGAGGAGCGCCGCGACCGGGATGATGATCACCTCGACCGCGATCACGAACGCGCAGAGCCCGAGCGCCTTGCCGGCGAAGAGCGCGCTCCTCGCGATGGGCAGCACGAGCAGGCCCGAGAGCGCGCCGTCCTCGCGCTCCCGCTGCCACGTGCGGCTCAGCGCGAGCACCGACGCGAACGCCACGCTCACCCAGATGACCCCGGGCGCGACCCGCTCGGCCGCGTCCTGGCCCGCGTAGAACGCGAGCGACGCGATCACGGCGACGAGCACCGCGAAGAACCCGCTCGTGGTGACGATCTCGCCCGTGGCGAGCTCGATCGCGAGGTCCTTCCGCGCGACGAGCGCCGCCTGGCGCGCCCAGCCGGGCCGGCGCCGGGGGAGCGACGCGCGGACCGTGGGCGCCGTGCTCTCCGAGATCACGGCGTGGAGGTGAGGCTCAGGTACGTCTGGTCCTTGAGCCCCCGCTCGTAATCGGCGAGGAGCCGCATGCCCTCCGTCGGCTTGAGGAGGTCCTGCTTGATCGCGCCGTCCACCTGGGCCTTCACCTTCCCCACGAGATCGCGGTTGTCGTACTGGGTCAGCGCCAGCACCTCGTGGATCTTGTTCCCGGCGATCGTCTCCTCGATGTAGTACCCGCTCTCCTCGTCCTCATCGAGGAAGACGTGCACCTCGTTGACCCGGCCGAAGAGGTTGTGGATGTCCCCCATGATGTCCTGGTACGCGCCGGTCAGGAAGATGCCGACGTAGTACGGCTGGTCGCCCGAGATCGGGTGCAGCGGGAGCGTGTCCTTCACGTCGTTCAGATCGATGAACTTGCTCACCTTGCCGTCGGAGTCGCAGGTGATGTCGACGAGCGTGCTGTCGGCCGCGGGGCGCTCGTTCAGCCGGTGGATCGGCACGATCGGGAAGAGCGCGCCGAGCGCCCAATGATCGAGCAGCGACTGGAACACCGAGAAGTTGCAGATGTACTGGTCGGCGAGCTGCTTGCGGAGCTCGCCGAGATCGTCCGGCACCTCCTCCGGCTCGAGCGACGACGCGATCTTCTGCATGCCCTCGGCGATCTCCCAGAAGAGGATCTCGACCCGGGCCTTCACGTCGAGGTTGAGGAGGCCGAGCTCGAACATCTTCTGCGCCTCCTCCTTGATCTGGAGGAGGTCGTGCCACGACTCGCCGAGGTTCGGCCCGGAGATGTTGTCCTTGATGTAGAGGAGGTTCTGGATGAGCTTGTGCTCCTCGGTCTGGATGTCGATCGGCGACATCGGCGTCTTCTCGATCGAGCCGAACGCCTGGACGACCAGCACCGAGTGGTGCGCGACGATCGCTCGCCCGGACTCGGAGACGATGTTGGGGTGAGGCACCCGCTCCTCGTCGCAGATGTCGGCGATGTTGTGCACGATGTCGCGCGCGTACTCCTCGACCGAGTAGTTCATCGAGGAGTGGAAGGTCGAGCGCGAGCCGTCGTAGTCGATGGCGAGCCCGCCGCCGACGTCGATGTACTCGATGCGCTGCCCCATCTTGCGGAGCTTCGCGTAGTAGCGCGTCGCCTCGCGCACGGCGCGCTTGATGATCAGGATGTCCGGCACCTGCGAGCCGATATGGAAGTGGAGGAGCTTGAACGAGGAGCTCATGCCCGCCTCGTCCATGATCCTGATCGCCGCGAGGATCTCGGCGGTGGAGAGCCCGAACTTCGCGTTCTCTCCGCCCGACGTCTTCCACTTGCCCGCGCCCTCGGTGAGCAGCCGCACCCGGAGCCCGATCATCGGCTCGACGTTCATCTCCTTGGCGACGCGGGTGATCATCCGCACCTCGGAGAGCTTCTCCGCGATGAGGATCACCTTCTTGCCGAGCTTGCGCCCGATCAGCGCCGTGCGGATGAAGTTGTCGTCCTTGTAGCCGTTGCAGACGATCAGCGACTCGGGGTCGGTATGGACCGACAGGCCGGCGAACACCTCGGGCTTGGAGCCGACCTCGACGCCGTAGTGGTAGGTCTTTCCCGCGTCGAGGATCTCCTCCACGACCTCCCGGAGCTGGTTGACCTTGATCGGGAACACGCCGCGGTAGGTCCCGCGGAACTTGCTCTCGGCGATCGCCCTGTTGAAGGCCTCGTTGAGCGCCCGCACCCGGTGATGGAGGAGATCCTGGAAGCGGATGAGCAGCGGCGTGCGGAGCCCTTGCTCGAGCGCCGCGTCGACGACGTCGCGGATCGCGATCTTGCTGCCGCGCTCCTGGAGCGGCGCGACCGTGAGGTTGCCGTCCGGGCTCACGTCGAAGTAGCCACGACCCCAGCGGTCGATCATGTAGAGCGACTTGGCGTCTTCGGTCGTCCAGACGTCGGTCTCGGTCTCGTGCGCGCTGCTCACGGTCGTTCTCCTTGGCGGGGGCCGCGGCCGGCGGCGCCCACACCTTCTCTGGGAGTGCCCCCACGAGGGGGCTTCTGGCTCATCAGGGGGACGTCAGATCGTCGGTCCGACGCAGGACGGCTGGACGCCGCGCGCTGGCGACGCGGCTCATTACGATAGGAACGCCTGACCTTCAAGGGCAGGCAGCCCGGTCACAACCGGCGGGAGGGGGGCTCCGAGCAGCGCGCGCTCAGGCCTGGGCCTTCGAGGCCGCCTTCGCCCGCTTCGAGGCCGACTGGTAAAGGTCGTAGAGGCGCGGGACGGGGTACGCATCGAGGCGCTTCCTGTACCCCTGGTCCTTCGACCGGTTCAGGACGGTCAACGTCTCGTCGATGAGCTTCGCCCGCGTCCCGAACTTCTCCTTTACAACGCTGAACGTCGCGTGGAGGCGGAGGAGCTTGGCGTTCGAGACGTGATCCAGGCCCTTCGTGCCGCCCCGATCGGAGCTGACGCGCCCGAGCCAGAGGTCCTCGGTCGCGAACCCTTTCACGGCCTCGACGAGCTTCGCCTTGTCGCCGAAGCGCTCCTTCACGATCGCAAGCGGATTTTTGCTGGCCATTGCTGAGACTCCCACGGGCAGGCGAGGCCTGCGCCGGACATGCGCGAGATGACTCGCGCGGCTTTGAAGAGGGGCGCGATCTAGCAGAGCAGGGCGGGGCGCCGCAAGGCCGCGCTGCGGAGGGGCGGCGCCGGCGGCCTTCGAGATCCCGCGTCGCCCGAGTGTCGCCGCTGTGCTGGGCCGCAGATCGTGGTACACGGCGCGCCGATGCTCAACCTGGGGAGCTGGCTCGTGGCGCACGTCGACCGGCTCCGACCGTTGAAGCCGCTCCTCTCGGACGTCAGCTCGCACCTCGCCGCACCCTCGTCGGCCCTGGGGAGCACCGTCCTCAAGGCCCTGTTCCCGGTCGTCGCGTTCATCGCGCTCGCGCCCGTCCTCTGGCTCTTCTTCCGGCGCACCTGGCGGGAGCTCGACGTCGAGGCCCACGAGCACCAGCGGCGCACCCTCGCCGCCGGCGGCTACGACCGCCGCCCCGCGGTCCTGTTCACCATCACCGCCGTCGTGCTCATGCTGCAGCAGTACTACGGCGGCCGCGCCGTCTACGACGAGCACATCCGGCCGTGGCTGCGCGAGCTCGAGCTCGCCCAGACGCTCTCGCCGGCCGGGACGCTGCTGCCCATCTCGATCCGCCGCTACGACGAGCTCTACGGCTACGTCTGGTGGTCGTTCACCCGCGTCTTCGGCTACGTCGCCATCCCGATGGTCGCGTGGAAGGCCTGCTTCCCGAAGGACAGCCTGCTCGATATGGGGCTGCGCGTCCGGGGCCTCGCGAAGCACGCGTGGATCTACCTGCTCTGCCTCGCCGTCGTCGTCCCGGCGGTGTTCGTCGTCGCGAGCGCGCCCGACTTCGGGACCTATTACCCGTTCTACAAGCAGTCCTCCCGCTCCTGGTTCGACCTCATCGCCTGGGAGACGATGTATTTCGCCCAGTTCTTCGCGCTGGAGATCTTCTTCCGCGGCTTCTGGCTCGCCGGCCTGCGGCACACGCTGGGCTCCGGCGCGATCTTCGCGATGATCGTCCCCTACTGCATGATCCACTTCGGCAAGCCGTACCTGGAGGCGGCCGGCGCCGTGGTCGCCGGGATCGCGCTCGGCTCGCTCGCGATGCGCACGAAGAGCATCTACTCGGGCTTCCTGGTCCACGTCACGATCGCGCTGCTCATGGATCTCGTCGCGCTGTCGAACCGCGGCGCGCTGCCGCGATCGTTCTGGGGGACGTGACGTCGTCTGACGTTTCGCACATCTTCGCACGCCTTCGCGGCCAGCCGGCGGCGCGCCCGATGGCGCGCCCTCGCGCCTTGGCTCAGCCGAGCGTCCGGGTCAGCTTGCGCATGATCTCCGCCCGGCTGCGGTCACGGATCCCGCGCCGGTAGAGCGCCTCCAGCCCGCCCGCGGCCGCGCGCACCGCGTCGCGGTGCTCGCCGTCCCAGGGGAGCACCGCGAGCCTCCGCCAGAGGATCTTCTCGAGGAGCCGGGGCTTGCGCCTGGCCAGCGCGCCGCTCGCGAGCTCGATGACCCGGGCCGAGGTCGGGTCGGCGCGCATCGCGCGCACGAAGAACCCCACGGCCGCCGTGACGCGGCGGCCGCCGTGCATCGCCTGTACGCCAGCGTCGCACAGGGCCTCGGCCCGCTCGCGCGGGGTCGCGGCGCGCCGCGCGCGCTCCCTCGCGGCCTGCACCTCGGCGCTCAGCGCGTCCCGGCGCCGCCGGGCAGGGCGCATCTTGACGACGAGGAACAGGATGAAGAGGGCCGCAACCCCCGCGAGCACATGCCGCCAGCCGATGTCCATGGCGCCCGCCTTACTACAGCGCCCGGGACGTGCTCACCAGACCGAGCTTCCACGACGGGGGGGCGTCGCGCCGGATCGCCTCGCGACGACGTCCTCGGGATGACCGCGCGTGCCCGAAGCGTTGCTCTCCAATCCAGCTTCAGCTTCCTCCGATTCCACCGGCACGATTTCCGCCGATACGGTGCGGTTTGCGCGAGCGGACGATCGCAACCTATGCTGAACCGAGAGATGCCTGCCCCGCCGACCTCCGGGCCTTCCCTTCGCGTGCCCCTGCGCGCCCTCGCCGCCGCGCTCGGGCTCGCCGTCCTCGCGCTGCACCCGGGCAGCGCGCTCGCCGACATCTTCACGTACACCGACGCGGATGGAACGGTGCACTTCGCGAACCGCCCCACCGGCGACGCGCGGTTCAAGCTGTACATCAAGGGAGACGGGCGCCGCTCTTCGACGACGCGCGCGGGGGTGACGCCCGTCGCGCCGAGCGACAAATCGCTCGAGCGCTTCAGCCGCTACGACGCGTGGATCCGCCAGGCCGCCGCGCTCTATCAGATCCCCGAGGAGCTCGTCCGCGCGGTGATCAAGTGCGAGAGCGACTACGATCCACGGGCCGTCTCGCCCGTCGGCGCGCAGGGGCTGATGCAGCTGATGCCAGAGACCGCGCTCCGCATGCAGGTGCGCGACGCGTTCGACGCGCGAGAGAACATCTTCGGTGGAACGCGGTACCTGCGCATCCTGGCCAACCTCTTCAACGGAGATCTCGATCTCACCATCGCCGGCTACAACGCCGGTGAAGGGGCGGTCATGAGGCACGGCGGCATCCCGCCGTACGAAGAGACCCAGGCCTACGTGACGCGCGTCCGGACCTACTACGCGCGCTACCGCACCACCCGGGACACCACGGTCGCGTCGATCGAACCCTGACCGGCTCGCGCGCCCGCCAATCGCGCCCGCGCGCCCGCCAACAGCGAGCGCGCTCGCCAACCCCCCGCCCGCCCGCCAGAGGCGCCGCTCGGCGACAAGCGGCGCACATCGCCCCCGACGGGGTACCGCGATGCTACGCTCCCAGGAACCGCTGCCGCAGCCTCTCCCGGGCAGGCCCCGAGACGCGCAGGCGCAGGCACGCGGCCATCCCTCGACGCTCTCTTTGCTCCGCGCGAGCAAGGGTCCACGACATGACGACCACCTCGAGCCTCATCGAACTCAGCAAGCGAAGCCACGACATCGCGCCCCTCAAGCCGCCGGTGGACCCGGCGTCCCTCCATCACGCGAACCTGCTCGAGCTGCCCGATTTCCGGAGGATCCCGGCCTACGCCGACGTGACCGACGAGCAGTTCAATGACCACCGGTGGCAGGCGAAGAAGTCGATCACCCGCCCCGACAAGCTGCTCGACACGCTGCGCGGGATGGTGTCGGACGACTTCATCCGGGACGCGACCGAGGGCTTCGCGCGCGCGCCGATGAGCGTCCGGGTCTCGCCGTACATGCTCTCTCTGATCGACTGGAACGATCCGTACACCGATCCGCTCCGGACTCAGTTCATCCCGCTGGCCTCGCGCTTCCTGCCGGATCACCCGAAGCTCGGGCTCGACTCGCTGCACGAGCGCGCGGACGCGCCCGTCCCCGGGCTGACGCACCGGTACGCCGACAAGGCGCTCTTCCTGCCGCTCGACACGTGCCCCGTGTACTGCCGCTTCTGTACGCGCAGCTACGCGGTGGGCATCGACACGGAGGAGGTCGAGAAGACCCACTTCAAGGTCGACGAGGAGCGCTGGAAGCGAGCGTACGCGTACATCGCGTCGCGCCCCGAGCTGGAGGACATCGTCGTCTCCGGCGGCGACGCGTACAACCTGCGGCCGGAGCAGCTCGGCGCGATCGGCGAGACGCTCCTCAGGATGCCGAACATCCAGCGCATCCGCCTCGCCACGAAGGGCCCGGCCGTGATGCCGCAGAAGATCCTGACCGACGACGAGTGGATCGACGCGGTCACGCGCACGGTCGAGCTCGGCCGGAAGCTGCACAAGGAGGTCGTGATCCACACGCACTTCAACCACCCGAACGAGATCACGGGCGTCACCCGCGACGCGATGAACAAGCTCTTCGAGCGGGGGATCACGGTCAGGAACCAGTCGGTGCTGCAGCGCGGGGTGAACGACACGCCCGAGACGATGAAGCTGCTCGTGAAGCGCCTGGGGCACGTGCACGTGCACCCCTATTACGTCTACATCCACGACCTCGTCCGCGGCGTGGAGGACCTCCGGACCACGCTGGCGACCGGGCTCACGATCGAGAAGTACGTGCGCGGCTCGACCGCCGGGTTCAACACGCCGACGTTCGTCGTCGACGCGCCCGGCGGCGGAGGAAAGCGCGACGCGCACTCGTTCGAGCACTACGACCGCACGACCGGGATCTCGGTGTTCGAGGCGCCGAGCGTCAAGCCGGGGCAGCGGTACACGTACTTCGATCCGATCGATCAGCTCCCGCCCGAGGGGCGCGCCCGCTGGGCCGACCCGGCGGAGCACCAGAAGATGATCGACGAGGCGCTCCAGGCCTCGCGCTGACGCGGGCCAGCTCCGCGGGTCAGGGATCCCACCCGGGAACGCTGGACTGCGGAGCTAGGCCTCGGCCGGCGACGGCGGCTCCGCGTAGCGAGCGAGCGCGCCGGCGAGCTCGCGCTTCACCCGGTCCACGAGGTCGGGCGGCTCGACGACGCGCGCCGTCTCGCCGAAGCCGAGGACCCACGTCGCGAGCTCCGTCATGTCGCCGATGAGCATCGTGAGCCGCACGCCGCCGCCGGACAGCGGCGTGATCTCCTGAGACGGATGCACCTTGCGCGTCCGCACGAACTCGGTGACGCGCTCGTCGAAGTCGATCACGACGCGCCGGGGCTCGCCCCCGCGCCAGATGCCGAACTGGCCCTGGAAGTAGTCGTCGATGGAGAAATCCGGGGGCAGCTCGAACCGCTCGGTGACCGCGCACTCCGTGTCGCGCATGCGATCGAGCAGGAACGTGCGCACCTCGCCTCTCCCCACGTGGAGGCCCACGCAGTAGATCGCGTCCTTGTAGAGGACGAGCGCGTACGGGTGGATGAGCACCCGCTCCTCGCGCCCGTCCCGCGAGCGGCGATAGCGGCACCGCAGGGGGCGCAGGTCGGCGACGGACTGGAACAGGTCGTCGAGCTCCTCGGTGCGCGCGGCGTAGTCCTTCGGGGCGAACGGGAGATAGAGGAAGCGCTCCTCCAGCCGCGCGTCGGCGACGCCGGCGTTCGGCCCGCGCCCGGGCCTGCGCGCGACGCCGAGGAGGCGCTGCGCGGCGAGGTCGATCTCCTCGAACAGGGTCGAGCCGCGCATCGGCTCGAACAGCCGGCGGGCGGCGAGCAGGGCGTACGCCTGCGTCCGCCGCACCTCGACGCGCCGGGGCGCCTCGCTCGGAGACAGCCGCCAGAGGCGAGGGCCCCCGGGGCGCGTGGCGACCGACACGAGATCGAGCTCGCGCTTGACCTCGACAAGGTAGCGCCGGAGCGAGCGCGGCGTGACGTTGAGCTCGCGCGCGAGATCGTAGATCGTCAGGCCAGCAGGGTGCTTCTGCAGCAGGCTGCGCAGCGAGTCGAGCCGCCGGTGCTGGGTGAACGGGCCGCGCGGCCGGCCGCGCTGCGCGCCGCCCGGCACGTCGTCATCGTCGTCGTCGTCGTCGTCCGGCGGAGGAGGCCTCTTCGAGGCGGCCGCAGGAGCACCCGCCTCCGCCCGCGGAGGGCCCGCTGGAGGGCGCACGCTCGGCGCGGACGGGGCCGCTGGAGGGCGCACGCTCGGGGCCGCCGTGCTCGACCTGACGTCGAGGGCCGCGTCCCCGGTGAGCCGCGGCGCCGCGCCCGCGCGCGGCTTCGGGGGCGGCGTCGCGCCGCTCGAGAACGGGTCGGCGGTCTGGCCGACGCGCGGGCGCGGAGCAGCCGCTGCCCCGCTCGATTTGCCGGCCCCCCGCGCGCGAGTGGACGCGGTGGCAGGCGCATGGGCACCCCCAGGGCCTGTGCGAACAGCGCGCGCCATCAGCTCAGCGCTGTATCGCATCACCCCCTCCCGTCCAAGATGTTTGTCCCGCGCCCTGCCGACCGAGCAGCGATCGCCGACCGGGCGCGCGGCGGCGGCGCTCGCCGCTCGCGGCGCTCCAGGAAGCGGCGCTCGGCGCTCGCCACGGCGCCGTGTGCCCGCGAAAATGTCGTTGGGTTACGGGAATTTCGCCGCAGCGAGCCGCGGGGACGCAGCGGCGAGCGGCGCGAGCCGGAGCGGATACGCCGCGCCGCCGGCGGGCGGCTCACCAGGGACGATCGCGCATCGTCTTCTTGTACTGCTCCTTGTAGAGGTCGTGGCACTGCTTGCAGCTCGCCTTCGCGCCGTCGACGTCGCCGGCCTTCGCCTTGGCGATGCCGGCCTTCGTGATCGCCACCCAGCTGCCCATGCCGGGCGGCGGCTTGCTGGCCACGTACTGCAGCGCCGTCGCGATCTTCGCGGCGTCGCCGCTCGAGGTCGCGGAGGCCATCGTGCTCTTCATCCAGGCCTGCATGGGGCACATCTTCTGGCCCTTCGCCCCGCACTCGAACTTCTTCTCGCCCGCCTGCGCGGCGCCGGTCGACGCTGGCCCCGCGGCCGCGGCGGCAGACGCAGCGGCCGTCGCCTTCGGCGCGGCCGTCTCCGCCGGCTCGGCGGTCGCCGCGGCCGTCTCCGCCGGCGCGGCCGACGCAGCGGCCGTCGGCTCGGCGGTCGCCGCGGCCGGCACGGCCGCCGTCGCCACCGGCGCGGCCGTCGTCGCCGCAGGAGCAGCGCTCTCGGTCGGCTTGCCCTCGGCCACCGCTCCGGGGGCCGTCGCGTCGCTCCCCTTGCTATCGCAGCCGAGCGTGGCGAAAGACAGGCTCGCGAGCAACAGCGCGAGCGGCGTGATCGTTCTCCTCATGCAGTCTCCTTGGGTGATGAACGGAAGCGCTCCTGACGAGCGCGAGGCCGAGGGATGCGTGCCGCGGTCCTCTTTGCGCCGCGCAGTGTAATCGGGTCGCCGTCCGTCCGCTGCGGTCGCGCGCCATCGTTCCGCGCGGCGCTTCACTCGCGCGTGCCGGGCGTCGAGGCAAACGTCGACCACTGGAAGTTGTCGAGGAGGGCCACGGAATCGTTCCAGGGATCGCCGGTGTCCCAAAGTACGAAGCGCAGCTCCATGATCTCACCCGGGGTGACATTGCCGTTCATGACCAGCCATCCGGTCCCGCCGCCCGCGCGCTCGCTCGATCCGCACCAGCCGGGCTCACCTTCGAACTGGGCGGGTGGCCTCGTGGCATCGAACCCCGTCCCGCGGAGCTGGGTGATGCTCGTGCAGGTCGTCGTGGTGCCGGGGGTGGCGCCGCCGCCGCACCCGGTCGGCCCGTTCACGCACTGGGTGAAGAGCCCGGTGCCGCCGAACGCGAGATTCGTGCCCAGCGGGTAAACCGGCGCCCCGGCGGGCGGCGGGTCATAGAAGGCGAGGTTCCCGTCCGCAGGGTTCGCCACCTCGCCTGGAAAGGGCTCGAACGTCGAGTCGAGGAGCGCCAGAAAGAAGTCGTTGAACCGGCTGCACACCCACTCCGGATACTCGGACGAGAGGAAGAACGTCGAGACGCTGAACGCGCTCGCGTTCGTCGGCACGCGGACGCGCAGCTTCAGCATCACGGGATCGTGGGCAGTCGCGCCGCCCTGCGGGTCAGGGCACCCGGGCGCGTTCGGGAGGTTGTCGCCGTTCGCGTCGAGCCAGTCTGCGGGCACCCTGCTCGACGTCCCCATGTCCTGGCCGCCCTGGAACGGGGCGAAGCTCGGCCTCGTGTCGTTCGGCGCCGCCTCGGCCGCGGCGACGCCGGTCGAGAGCACCGCGAGCCGCGCGCCCTGGAGCGGCGTGATGCCGGAGCCGAAGCCCTGGCGGATCGATCGCTGGGCCGCGGCCGGCGCGCTTGCGCCGTCGGCGCGGTGGAAGCTCGCGGAGAGGACCCCCCACGTGCGCTGCGAGCGCGACGGTGGGCTCGCCGTCGTGGTGACGCAGAGGTCGATCGCCTTCGCATAGTCGAGCGCGGTCGGCGAGTCGCTCGTGAGCCCGGCGTCGCAAGGCGCGGTGTTGTCTGCCACGCCGTCGCAGTCGTCGTCGATCCCGTTTCCCTCCACCTCGAACGCGCCGCGGTTCACGAGGGCCGGGGTGCCGCACCCGTCCGAAGGCGAGTCGCAGCAATCGCCATCGCAGATCGTCCACCCGTCGCCGTCCTGATCGGGTGGGTTGTCGACGGTGCCGTCGCAGTCATTGTCGACATCGTCGGCGCACACGTCGAGCGCCGGCAGCACCTGGTGGAGGCATGGCCCCCACGAGAGGCCGCTCGACCTGCAGGTGGAGACCCCGGGGGCGCAGGGAGCGACCCCCTCGGTGCCCGGCGATCCCTCGTAACACACCCGCGTGTCGCCCGGCGCGCACGAGCAGGGCCCGCGCTCTGCTTCGTCGTGCTCGCACCCGTCCGCCGGGTCGTGGTTGCAGTCGAGGAACCCGTCCTCGCAGGCGGTGAGCGCGCACGCGCCCGAGACGCAGGCGATCCCGGCGTGCGAGAGCTCCGGACAGGCGCGACCGCAGGCGCCGCAGCTCAGCGCGTCCGTCTGGAGATCCCGACAGACACCATCGCAGCACGCCGCGCCGCTCTCACACGGGTGCGCCGCCGAGCAGCCCTGAACGCACTCGCCCTCTCCGGTGCACAGCGCGCCCAGGGGACAGTCGCCGTCGACGAGGCAGGCAACACAGGCGTGCTTCGCGGGATCGCAGGTCAGCGGAGCTGCGCAGTCGGACTCGGCTTCACAGCCCGGAACGCAGCGCTTCGCCTCGGGATCGCAGTACTGACCGGGCGGGCACGCCAGAGGGCCAGGCAGACAGGCCACGCAGTCGCCCGTCTCCGGGTCGCACAGCGGGGCGCTCGGGTCCGCGGCGCAGTCGGCCGGACAGCCGGAAGCGCCCTCGCCTCCGGCGCCCCGCGGGATGTCGGGGGCTGCCGCGCCGGCGCAGGACGGCGCCACGCCGGACGCCAGCGCGAGCCCGACCACGGCGGCGAGCCCTCCGCTCCAGGCCAGCGGGCGGCGACGGACTGCGCGGGTTCTGATCGACATCGGCAAGCGGCTCCCCTCCTCGGCGCGACGCACCCGAGGGGTGGCCGACCGCGAGGATCGTAGACTACCCGGTCGGTGGCGTCGCTCAACGCGTGTGCTCGTAGAGCGTGAAGGCGCCATCGCGCTCGATCCGGCGAAACGAGGGGTGCGCCGCGGTGAACACCGGCTTATCCGGCCGCTCGTTCCGGAGGATCACGTAATCGTACGCGACGCCATGGACATCCGGCTTGAACCACTCACCGCGGTTCGACGGCGGCGCAGGGAGACGACGCTTCAGCGTGAAGGGGAAACCCACGTTGTGCCAGCCGTCCGCGCTGAAGCCCCCGTGCATGATCTGCACCCACGAGGAGAAGTGGTTCGTGCCCTCGATGATCAGCGATTCATCGGTCCGCGGAGGCAGCGTCAAGAAGAGGACCTCGGCGCCCGGCGGGATCCGCTCCACCATCCGGGCGAACGGCGCGACCCGCTCGTCGAAGCGCGCATATTTCTCCGAGAGGTGGAGCGGCAGCACGAGCGCGGCCACCACGGCGGGGGCCATCAGGAGGCGCGAGCGGCCCTGGAGCGGCGCGGTGATGGCCAGGAAGCCGAAGAAGCAGATGAACGGCGAGAAGCGCCCGCTCACGAACCACCAGTCGAAGGGGCGAGCCAGGTGCAGCGGCACGAGAAAATAGCAGATCGCCATCGCAGCGCAGAGGGCGAGAGAGCGATGGCGGTGCAGCCGGTCGAGGAGCGAGCCGACAGGCGCAGCTGGCTCGCGCGCGGGAAGGCTACTGCCAGGGAGGAAGCGCCGGGCGACGCGCGCGACGCCAGAGAGGCCCAGCAGCGACGCCACCGCGAGGAGCACCCAGAAGAGCCGGGTGTCGAGATCGCCCGATACCGAGTCGAGCGTGTACTCGGGGAACGATCGGAGCATCTCGTGCCATGGCACCCAGACGCCCTGGAACCGCGGGCCGCTCCGCAGATCGACCATGGGGCTCTTGAAGGCGACGAGCTGCCACAGGACGAGCGCGACGGCGGGCGCGAAGAGCGGCAGCGCGACGGCGATCCGCGACCACCGGGGCAGGTGGCAGAGCATCAGCACGGCGACGCAGACGTAATAGCCGAAGAGGATGAGCGGATGGCTGAGGCCGCAGCCGACGCTGAGCAGCGCGACGGCGGCCCCGCGCAAGGGGCTCGGCCGATCGAGGTAGACGTCGAGCGCGAGCACGCCGGCGAGCAGCAGCGCGACGCCGACGAGGAACGGCAGGAAGCCGCACGCCCAGGAGAGGGTGAAGGCCAGCGGGAAGGTGAGGACCGAGAGCCAGGGGCTGCGCCGCGTCCGGCGCGCCCAGCCGAGCGCCGCCGCGGGGATGGCGAGCACATAACCGGAGAGCACGACGCGATTCGCGTTCTCGAGGCCGACACCATAGGCGATCACGTGCGTCAGGATGTGATAGGCGCCGTAGGGGGCCGGACGGAGGCTGAGCTCGTAGAAGTCCCTGAAGCGCGTCCACGGCTCGTCGAAGCTGTGCCAGATATGGACGGCCGCGAGGTGGTTCGGCAGATCGAGCAGCGGCAGGAACCGCACCCGCCATATCGGCACGATGGCTGCGACGGCGAGGAGCACGAACGTCGCCACGAACGCCCTGTCGCAGGGCCAGCGATTCCCGCTCTCGACCGCGGGAGGCGCCTCCGCGCCGGGAGGTCGAGGCGGCGGGGCGGCGGACGCGCCGGCCCGGGGCGTGGGATCACTGTCGGACGGGCTCGAACCGGGCATTTCCATGAGAAGTGTGGCGCTCCCCTTCCCTCCGCTGCTGCGCGAGGAGCGAGTAGGCCGCGAGCGTTAGCACAGGGCGCCGCGCGGATTGCAGCGCCGCGTGTCTTCCTCTAGTTTCCCGGGCGCCTCGCCGGGTGGACACGGCACGAGGTGACGACCACTGGCCAGCCGGAGCGGCAGGGGCGCTCCAGGCAGCCCTCCAGGAGACCCGAATCCATGAGGCACCTCGCTCGCGTCGCAGGCGGCGCCGCAGTCCTGCTCGCCGCCGCCACGCCGCGCGCGCAGGAGCCCGAGCCCGCGGCAGAGGAGCCCGCCGCCGCGGTCGCGAGCCCCGGCGACGCGCAGACAGAAGGGGTCGGGGCGGCCGGCGAGCCGGAAGGCGCAGCGGCGCAGGCCGATCGTGCGAACGCGCAGGCGCGGGAGCTGCAGTCGCGCGACGCGCCCGCGCCCGTGTCGCCGGCGCCCGCGAGCGGCGACCGCGGCGAGCGCGGCGACCTCTTGCCGCCGGGCTTCCGGGAGCAGGTGCGGGTCGCGCTCGGGCCGCTGGAGATCGCGCCGATCGCGCTGCTCGCGCTGCAAGCCGCGCCCTACGTGGGCGACGACGCGCTGGGCCAGGCCGGCGACAGCGCCGAGCAGCCCGGCTTCCGCCTGCGCCGGGTCCGCGCCGGGCTGCGCGGCGACGTCGCCGGGCTCGTGCGGTTCGCCATCTCGACAGAGCTCGCCGGGGACGACGCGGGGACGGCGCGCATCCACGAGGCGTGGGCCGGCGTCACGGCGGCGCGCGCGCTCGAGGTGATCGCGGGCGCGCGCACGGTGCCCTTCTCTCGCTCGGCGATGACCGGCGCCGGCGATGGCGCCCTCGCCGAGCGGCCGCTCGCCGTCCGCGCGATCGCCCCGTTCACGCAGGTCGGGATCCAGGCCGAAGGGCATTTCCAGGACCGCGCCTTCAGCTGTCACGCGGGCGTCTACAACGCCTTCCAGCGCTCGGATCAGTTCTACGCAGGTCACTCCGAGAGCCTCGCTCCCCTCGGCAACCGCTTCGAGGGGATCGCCGTCGCCGGCCGGGTCGCCACCGAGCCGCGGGGCCCGCTCGGCCGTACGCTCCAGGACGTCGCCCGCTCGCCCTTCCGCCTCGGGGTCGGCGCCGACGGCTTCTTCAGCGACGGCGGCGCGCGCACGCTCTATGGCGCGAGCGCCGATGTCCTGGTGCACGCCGCGGGGCTTCACGCGCTCGGCGAGGTGCTCTGGACCGGGGCGAGCCCCAAGGCGGTGCCCACCCAGCCGATCGCGCAGATCACCTCGGTCTCGTCGCTCGCGCTCGTGTTCGAGGCAGGCTACATGCTCATCGGCCGGAAGCTCGGTGTCTCGGGTCGCATGGAGTGGATCGACCCCAACCTGGATATCGACGATGAAGGGGACAACCTCGTGCTCACCGGCGGCGCGAGCTACCACGCATACGACGATCTGGTGAAGGCGCAGATCGAGGTCACGCACCGGGAGGAGCTCGGCGGGCTGTCGCTCTCGAACGACGTGCTCCTCCTGCAACTCCAGCTCTCGCTGTAGGAGAGATCTCTGTGCGGCGAACCCACCGCTGGCTCACCCGGGTAGCGCTCGTCCCGCTCGCCGCCGCCGCGCTCGCCGCCCCCGCGCTGCCGAGCTGCGGGGGCGATCGGCTGCTCCGCGCCAAGCGGATAGAGCAGCGCGCCGAGCTCGTCGGCGGCCCTGTGGCGATGGCGGACATCGGCGACTTCCTCCTCGAGAACGACCAGATCCGCGTGGCGATCCTGGGCGGGCGGGACTCGCCCGGGCCGGGGATCTTCGGCGGGGCCATCGTCGACGTCGACCGGCGGCGCGGCCGGATCGGCGAGGAGGGCGGACAGGGGCGGGACCGGTTCGCGGAGATGTTCTCGCTCGCCAACCTCATCGTGCCCGACCCGACGGCGACCGACGTCTCCGTGCTCGCGGACGGCTCCGACGGCGCGGAGGCCGGGATCCGCGTCGAGGGAGACGGCGAGTTCCTGTTCGAGGCGATAGGCCTGCTCCGGGCGCAGGAGGATCTGCTCGGCCTCTTCTTCCCCGACGTCCGCTCCAGGATCCGCTTCCGGACAGACTACCTCCTTCACCCGGGCGATCGGTTCGTGACGGTGCGCACGGTCCTCCTGCTCGACGACAGGCCGCCGCCCGGCTGCGAGCCCCAGAGGAGCTGCGAGCCGTGCCCGAACGGGTATCAGCAGGACCCGGGCGGCTGCCTGACCTGCGCCTGCAGCGACGTCCTGCCGCTGGACAACGCCACGGCCCCGGTCTCGGTGTTCGGCGGCGTCCTCGGCGATCCGCCGGAGGCCGCGCAGGAGGCGTCGTCGCGCCGCGCCGGCATCGTCGCCGGAGACTTCGTGTTCTTCGGCAACCAGAACGACGTCTTCGCGCCCGGCGCGGGCTTCGACGAGGACACGGCGGTCCAGGACGCGTGGAACGCGGGGCGGAACTCCTTCCAGGCGCCGCTCACCTTCGATTTCGTGGCCGCGGCGGGCGGCGACGTCAGCTACGGCTACTTCACGAAGGCAGCGGAGGGCACGGCGCCATCGGTGGTCAACGTGCCCCTCTTCGCCAGCGCGGCGACGGCGTTCGTGTCCGCCAGCCGATCGTGCCTGTTCAGCGAGGAGGACGACGCGGCGTGCGACGCTCACCGCGCGTTCAGCTACGAGCGCTACCTGGCCGTGGGCGACGGCGACGTCTCGAGCGTGACGGGCGTGATGCACCGGCTCCGCGGGACCGCGACCGGCGCGGTCAGCGGCCACGTGCTGTGGGAGGACACCCTCGAGGCCGCGCCGAACGCCCGGGTGTTCGTCTTCGCCGATCCCGATCCCGCGCGGCCCTTCGCCTCGCTGGACGAGCTCGTGGCGGCCAACCGGGAGGCGCGCGGCGACGTGGGCCTCGTCGACGAGATCGACGCGGATCTCGGCCTCGACCCGTCCGAAGACGGCGATTTCCGCGGCGCGTTGCCGCCCGGCAGCTACCTGCTCGTGGCGAGGAACGCGGCGGGGACGGCGACGTCGGCGCCCCTCCGGGTGAGCCTGCGTGCCGGACAGGAGGCCGTGGTGTCGCCGCGCCTCCCCGCGCCGGCGAGGGTGCGTTACCGGGTCGCGGACGAGGCGGGCCAGCGGGTGCCGGCCAAGCTCGCCTTCGCCTCGCTCGACGAGGCGGGGCGGAGGCTCCCGGGCGACGGCCGGCGCAGGGTCTACCTCGGCGACGGCCGGCTCGGGAACGGCAACCGCGCCGTCGAGATCACGGCCACCGGCGAGGGAGAGGTCGAGATCGAGCCGGGGCGATACCAGATCACCGTGTCGCGCGGCATCGAGTACGGCATCTACGTCGAGCGCGACGTCACGCTCGCGCCGGGCCGCACGTTGCAGCTCGACGCCACGCTCGTGCGCGAGGTCGACACGAGCGGGTGGATGTCGGCCGACATGCACCTCCACTCCGAGCCGAGCTTCGACAGCGGCATGGCGCTGCCGCGGCGGGTGGCCGCGGTGGCGGCGGAGGGCGTGGAGCTCGCGGTGTCGACCGACCACGACGTCGAGACGGACTACCAGCCGACAGCGCGCGCGCTCGGGCTCGCGCCTCACCTCGCCACGGCGATCGGGGCGGAGATCACCACGCTGGAGCAGGGGCACTTCATCGGGTTCCCGCTCGGGTACGACGAGCTCGACGTCCCGGGCCACGGGGCGCACGACTGGACGTGCGAGCCCGGCGGGGCGATCCTCGACGCCATCCGGGCCTCCGGCGACGGCACCGTAGCGCCGCTGACGATCGTCGCGCACCCGCGCGACGGCTTCTTCGGCTACATCGACCAGCTCGGCGTCGACACCTACACGATGGGCCGGACGCCGACGTTCCTCGAGGAGAACAACCCCGTCTTCCGGACCGCGAGCTGCGCGTTCGACGCGATGGAGGTCATCAACGGCAAGCGGTTCGATCTGGTGCGCACGCCGAGCGTGGCCGAGGTCGTCGACTGGAACCGCTGCCTCGCGCGGCTGAACGCCGCCGGGAGCGCCGCCGAGATCGAGGCCGCGTGCCCCGAGGAGGCGGGCTGGCTGCGCGCGCCGTGCGCGGCGACGTCCGCGCCGGGCGCCCCCGGCGCAGGCGCGGCTGCCGTCGCTCTTGCTGTCTCCGATTGCAAGCGCCGCGCCCGCACCGAGCTCGCGTGGGCGCTGATGAAGCGCATCCTCGCCCGGACGCCCGACGAGCAGGCGAACGACTGGACCTTCTCCGGAACGACCTCCGACAGCCAGGAGCTCTGCGGGCCCGCGGCGCTCGGCGGCGATCCGGTCCCCGAGGACGCGCGCGACGCGCCGTGCACGTACCGCGCGGGCCAGGTGGACGACTACTTCCGCTACCTCGAGCGGGGCTTCGCCCCGGCGCAGATCGCCAGCAGCGACAGCCACGACGGGTCGAAGGAGCCGGGCTTCCCGCGGACCTATTTCCGGAGCGCGACCGACTCCCCAGCCGCCCTCGAGATGCCGGCCGCGGTCGAGAGCCTGCGGGGCGCGCACGCCTTCGCGACGTACGGCCCCTTCATCCGCGCGACGATCCGCGGCAAGACCTACGGCGAGGTGGCGGCGGCGAGCGCCGGGGAGTCGCTCGAGCTCCTGTTCGATGTCCAGACGGCGAGCTGGTTCGGCGTCGATCGGGTGGAGATCTACCTGAACGGCGGGATGGTCCGCTTGCTGGAGCCGGCCATGCCGCCGAGCGCGATCGTGGACGTGCGCGGCAAGGTCACCTTCACGGCGCCGGATCGCGACTCCTGGGTGGTGATCATCGCCATGGGGCTCGAGGACAGGAACCTCATGAGCCCTGTCTCCCTGGACGTCCCCTTCGGTGAGATCCAGCTGTCCCGGCTGGCCGGCGACGCGTTCGGCCGGATCCCCGCGCTCAGCGCCCTGTTCGCGCCCACGCCGACGGTGCCCGACTGGTCGCCGGTCCCGCCCTACGCGATCACCAACCCGATCACCATCGATGTCGACGGCAACGGCCGCTACGACGCCCCGCTGGCGAGGCCCGATTTCTGCTCTCGTCCCTGCGATCCCGGCGTCCTCGATCCGGAGCAGTGTCCCGCGGAGCAGGTTTGCCTGACGGAAGAGGCGGTCTGCGGCTTTCCGATCCCCGGCAAGTGCGACCATCGTCGCCCGGCGCTCGCGCACCGCGACGACTGAACGCCGATCCCCGGGAGCGCGCCTGCGTGGGACGCGCCCGCGTGGCCGGGCCGAACCCGGCCGGCTCTCAGGAGATGACGTTTGCGTGCCCATGCCGGGGCACGTGCACGCAAACGTCGCTTGATCCCGGGGGGAGGATCGGCCAGCCGCTCCGGCTGGAGCTTACCGGCCCTCGATCGTCTGCGACTTGATATGGAACTCGACGCGCCGGTTGCGCTGCCGGCCTTCCGGCGTGTCGTTGGACAGGAGCGGCCGGCGGGAGCCATAGCCGACGGAGGTGAGCCGCTCCGACTGAACGCCCTTGTTGATCAGGTAGACCCTGACCGCGATGGCGCGGTTGTGCGCGAGCCGGTCGTTGTAGTCGATGGTGCCCTGGTTGTCGGTGTGCCCCTCGATGCTGAGCAGCTTGATCTCGGGGTTCGCCTTGAGCAGGCGCACGACCTCGTCGAGGATCGGATAGCTCTGCGGGAGGATCCTGGAGCTGTCGAACTCGAACTCGACCTGCTTCATGATCTCGATCTCGGCGGAGCCCGTGATCCTGCGGATGTAGAACGGGCAGCCGTTCTTCTCCGGGTCTTCGACGACGACCTGCCCCGGCTCCTTCGGGCATTTGTCCTGCGCGTCGGGGATGCCGTCCTGATCCGCGTCCTCCTCGGGGCAGCCGTCGCGATCGTCGATGCCGTCCTTGTCCTCGGGGTCGTCCGGGCACTTGTCGACGACGTCGGGGATGCCGTCGCCGTCGCGGTCGGGCATGTCCGGACATCCGTCGCTCGGCTTGGGCTGCTTGCCGTCCTCGGGGTCCTCCGGGCAGAGGTCGATGACGTCGGGGTAGCCGTCGCCGTCGGTGTCCTTCTCCGCCGTGATCACGTAGTTGAAGCCCGGCGAGCGGGCGTCGGAGTCGGCGATGCCGAACGAGCCGCCGACGAGGGCGACCCCCCGGAAATCGGGCGCGTAGCCGCCGCTCATGCGGGTGCCGACGCCGGCGCCGACGTAGACCGCCTTGTCCTTGGTGAGGAACATCTTGCTGTTGAGCTGCCACTCGATGGGCGAGGCATCGAGCTCGCCCGCGGTCTCCTTGAGGAGGCCGAACGAGCCGAAGATCTCGGCCCCGAGGCGGAGCTTGCCGTCGAGGAGCGGGACGTAGCCGCCGACGCCGTACGTGAGCTCGCTGCCCACGACGAGCTCGTTGAGCGCCACGCGCGGCCGGATGGCGACGCCGGTGTTCAGGGTGACGAAGAAATCCTTGAAGTCGTACTCGGCGCCGAGGCCGAACGAGCTGCTCACGCCCCGGTCGCCTGCGAACGAGTACGTGTTGCCGATGGGCACGAAGACCGCCCCGGTGAGGCCGAGCCGGAAGCGGCGCTCGTCGAGCTCCAGGGCGACGAAGCGCGCGTCGACCCGGAGGTCCATGGGGGTGGCGGTCTTCAGGTCGACGCTCTGGTTGAGGCCGAGCTCGCGGTGGTAGGTCTGGTTGCCGTCCTGGAACAGGACGATGGGGAACGAGACCTGGAGGGCGCCGCGGCCGAGGATCTCGACGCCCGCGTTCAGGTAGGTGATGAGCTGGGAGGTGACGGGCCCGTCGCCCTCGACCCGCTCCTCGATGGCGAGGTTGTCAACGTAGTTGTCGTCGCGGAGCGGGTGGACCGACATCCCCAGCCCGAGCTGCCCGAAGAAGCGCGTCCGTTCCCCCATGTGCGGGCGCCAGACGCCGATCCCGTCGTCGGGGGCGCCGGCCATCCTGAGGCGATCGAGGTAGAAGGTCCGGTCCTGCGCGCGGGCGGCGGAGGGCGCCAGCGCGGCGAGGGCCGGTGCGGCCAGGGCCGCTGCGGTCAGCGCGCAGCGAAGGCGCGACGGGCGTCGCGGCGCACGGCCCGGCAGGTTTCGTCGATCCATCACGGTGAGCTGTCCTCCAAGCAACGCTCGAAAAACGAGGTTGACGCGGGCGTTCCGCCGCATGCGGGCCGGCGTCCGGGCGGGAGCCTACTCGGGCCGGGGGAGGATGTCTCCTGGGTCGAACCAGGAGGTGCGAGGACCGGCGCGGAAGCGGGCGGCTGTGTCCGGGGCGCGCGGGGTTGGGCGGCGGGCTGGCACGCGGTGCTTCCGCGTCCTCGACACGATGTGTAGCGTGGGCCGCGTGGCGACGGTGAAAAAGCGGCGAACGGGCTACGGTGCGGGCGCGCGGATGGCTCCGCTGGCGATTGCGGCCGGGATGACGAGCTGCGGCCTGGTGCTCGGGCTTGACGACTTCAAGGACGCTCCGCGGGCGAGTGCTGGGGGAGGCGGAGCCGGCGGCGACAGCGCCTCGAGCTCGGGCGCCGGGGGTTGCGCGCACGGCGAGCGCGACTGCGTCGGCGACACGCCCCGGCAGTGCGCCGATGGGGAGTGGGTTCACCAGCGGCCTTGCAGTGGAGAGACGCCAGTCTGTGCAAAGGGCCGATGTGTACCATGCACCGAGGGCGAGCGCGGGTGCTCAGGTGAGAAGCCGCGGCGATGCGAAGGGGGCGCGTGGGTCGAGGAGGCGCCCTGCGCGACGCCGTTCCCGGGGTGCCGCGACGGGGTGTGCGTCCCGACGAGCTGCCAGGGCGGCGACGCGCCTGGCACGGGAGTGAGCTGCGGGGCCGACGGGGACAAGGATTGCTGCGCTGCTGACGTCGTGCCGGGAGGAACGTTCGACCGGAGCAATGATGAGAGCTACCCAGCCACCGTCAGCGACTTCAGGCTCGACAGATACGAGGTCACGGTAGGACGATTTCGGGCGTTCGTGGAGGCGTTGAAGGGGACGCAGAGAGATCCCCCGGCGCTCAAAGCCGGGGAGCGCCCCGGCGTGACCGATAGCGGGTGGCGCTTCGATTGGACATCCTCGCTCTCTGCAAACACCGAGGAGCTCAAAGCACAGCTCGAATGCGACTACTACCCGACATGGACCACCGAGCCGGGCCCCAACGACCACCGGCCGATCCATTGCGTCACGTGGTATGAGGCATTCGCATTCTGCGTATGGGACGGGGGGTACATGCCCACCGAGGCCGAGTGGAACTACGCCGCCGCGGGCGGCGCGGAGCAGCGGATGTATCCGTGGGGCGAGTCGAGAGAGCGCGGGTTCGCTGCCAACGAGTGCAGAGGAAACGGTTCTTCCAGCGGATGCAACGTCGCCGCGTTCCTACCTGTTGGCTCGTTCTCGCCGTCCGGCGATGCGAGGTGGGGCCACGCCGACATGCTAGGAAATGTCTCGGAGTGGACCCTGGATTGCAGCGATGATTATCCGATGCCGTGCGAGGACTGCTCGAACCAGGGCTGCTCGGGCTCAACAGGACACGTGGTTCGTGGCGGGAACGCCATCGCCCCGCTCTACGATACAACGTTCAGAAACAGAGAATATCGCACAGTCAGGACCCAGGGCGTGCGCTGCGCCAGAAAGACCCAAGCTGAGTGACAAGACCGGCCGATGAGGCGGAGATTTCGGATGTCAGCGTCGACACTTCCTACGAGAGCCGTGGACAGATGCTGACGCGAACGTTCCGCTGCATGCGTGCCGGCCGCCGGCGGCGAGAGTGCTCGCGCCCACGGTAGAGGAGCGAGGACCGCTCCGCGGCGTGTCGGAGTCCAGGTCGCACGGTCGGTGGGCATGGGGCAGTACGCAGGGCCCGCCACTGCCCCGTCACCGTAGGAGGCGGCGGGCGCGGCGCCCATGCCGGCGTCACCGGTGCGCCACGGCGAAGCCGAACTCTCTATCCGATGAAGCACGCGAGATCGCATATTCCAGATTCTCTACATGCTCTCCAAGCTCGATCGGCGCATCGATCTCGGATGCACCTCCCAGGTAGAGAGAGGCGTTCAACCTACGCTGCCGGCCACCGAAGCGGCGGGAGCGTCAATGAACTCTTCGAGGCCGAGGGTCTTGCCGCAACCCGCGAGAAACACGACGACAGCGAGGCATCCCGCTTCAGGCCCGAAGACCATTTTCGACATACGAGTTCCCATGACATCAATAGAATCAAGCCGGGCGCATTGATGTCAAGCGGCGGTCCCAACGCGTAATACTGCGCGGGGTTCCAGCATCGAGCTGAGTGTGGAGACAGCGTGGCACCATGATGACGCCTCATCGGCAGCCAGGATCGTCAAATCATTTATAGGTGAAACGCTCGCAAAGAACGCTACGGACAGCACTCCCGGAGCTGGCGCTCCGAACCCACGAGCCCTGAGGGACGGCCGACTCGTGCTCATCCGTGGGGCAGCCACGCTGCCATCATGCCCCCAGCCACACCGCTCGGGGAGAACGCTGGCAATATGCCTTTGGCCATACCAGTTCGTTTCCCCGAGAGTTCCGGTGCCCCCATCAGCTAGAGAAGCGCCTCATTGAACTGGCTGCACGACGACATTGTTGATCGGCTGGAAGCCAGCTCCAGCGGGGTACGCGTAGGAGACCTGCAGGTGAGGGTCAAAGGCGCCCCAGCCCCAGACGGTGACGCCAAACGGCAGGGCGCTGGACATCACATGCCGCCCGTTGGCGCAATTGCCCTGATTCTCGAATCTGCCCTTCACGAGATCAATGCGCGCATACTCGTAGTCCTGCCCCAGCGACTCCCAGCCCGTGATCGCTCCGCCTTCGGATGATTCACCAAGACAGTCGAGCGTCACGTCGGCGAACTTCTGGTCAAACTTCGACCTGGTGCGGACGACGACCAAACTCGTCTCAGGGTAGGTGGGATCGGTGAACAGCACGTAATAATCCAGGTACTGCGATGGCGGAATCACATTGATCCAGTCAGGGTCTCCGACCCTGTCGTACGCGAATCCGCCAGTCATGTACGATCCCAGATAGAACGGATGATTAGCATCCTGACTGCGCACAACAAACTGCCCCGGACTATTGAACTCCACCACCTCGCCGAGGTTGAGCTCGTCCGGAGCATTGTCGGGTTTCGTGGGAATCCACTCCAACTTCGTGCCGTCCACAGCGCCCACGAGGCGCCAAGGAGGAGACTCCTCTTCCTGCCCTCTATTACGATACCGCACTGCGGCGTACTCGTTACCCATCGCCTTGATCGGTGCGAGTTGCTGGTGTCCTGAGTCGCAATCTAACTCCACGTCAGGCACCAACATGCAGGACGAGCCGCCAAACACGCCAATGGGTTTGTCCGACAAAATCGGGCTTCCCGTGAGTTCCTCGGGTTGCACGATCTGAAGGAATTGACCGGCATCCAGCGTGTATGTGACAGGCTCCCTCTCGCTGGCGCCCGCGACGCCGTTACCACCGAGGATCGCGACTTTCGGCAAGATGGTGACTTTGGTGTTGTCCTGGTTCGCGAGGATCTCCAGCGACGGATTGCCACCCGGAACCAGCGGTTCTGACGACTTGTAGGCATTCACCGCGATATAGTTCGTGTCCCACGCACTCGTCGGGAGAAGCAATGACGCCGATGTCACGGCAGACTGTGAGCCCCCGTACGGAACGATCTGGTAAGCGACCACGGGATAATCTGTCGTGATGTGGAAAGCCGAGCCGATTCCGGTGCCGTCGACCCCGGTTTCTCCGGTTTCGCCCGTTGCAGGGTTAGACGCAATTGCCGGCCCCAGCGGACAAGCAGGCAGACCAGTTCCTCCGGCGTTGCGTCGAGAGAGGAACAGGATGGCTATCTCACCGACGCCAAGTCCGTTAGCCTCATTATACGGCTCAAATTCAACCTGCCCTTGGCCAGACGGAATGCCCGCGAAAGTCGCTACGGGGAGCTCGACACCATCCCTCTCCACTTTGATGTGGACTGGTTTCTCCCACGTATTGGCGATGAAAGCAGCGAAGCACGCTCCGCTCGACTCGGTGCGGAGCGCTGGCTTGAGCGCCCAGTAGTCACACCCGTACGAGCTCTTCGACTTCTCCGCCGCCTCGCACGGGTTGGGCACGCACTCCGCGTTGACGCAGCCCTCCTCCGGCCCGCAAGTCTCCAACGCAACGCCATTGCAGCTGAGGATCTTCTTCAGATCGTTGGAGCAGACCGGATCGCACCGCCCCCCCTCCCCGAAGGTCCCCGTGCTCCCCCCCTCCCCGCCCGCGCCGCCGGTGCCGCCGCTGCTGCCGCCGGTCCCGGTGGGGCCCGAGCCGGAGCCGGTGAGCCCATGACGGTACGAGTCCGTGCACGCGGCGAACGAGCCCGTCACACCGGCTGTCGCTGCAAGTAACCCCACAATCGCGTGTCGACGGTATCTAGCCATGTTCGCCATCTCTACAGGGCTCCTTCCCCCACAAGCATCCTGAAACTTCGCGCCTTCGAGCGTAACACGGTTCGACCGCCGTGGGGAGGCCCGCGAAAGCGTTCGCATTTTTTCGGGGGCGCAGCGAGAGCGGGTTGCAGGTCCCAGGAATGCAATGGGCGACCGGCATCGCGCCATCGGCCCCTAGCGCCCGGACGGACACAGAGCCGCTGTTCAGCCAGTCGTCCTCACGCCTCTCCTGCGGGTAGGTCGAGGTGGTGCATCAGATTTGGCCACCGCGACTTCCACGTACGTCGGCCCCACTCCCGCTCAATGGTCGTCGTCGCCGTCCGACGCAGCCCCCGCCCGGCCGCTGCCGAAGACGCGGAAGAGCACGTACAGCGATGGGAACAGCAGCACGGATCCGACGCCGAGCACCCAGACAAGCAATCGCAACGTCCTCGGGTTCGCCGCCGCGCCCTCGAGCGTCACGTCCGGCACCACCAGGAACGGGTACTGCGAGGCCGCCCAGCCGAGCAGGATCAGCGTGACCTGCGCCGCCGCCGCGAAGCGCGCCAGACGGAAACGGCGGGTCCACAACGCGAAGAGCGCCGCGGTGGCCGCGAGGCCCGTCGTGACGTGGAGCGGCCACGTGATCGGATGATCGGTCAGCCCCTCTCGAATGAGCGGGGCGCCCCGGAACGACGCCGCGAACGACGCCAGCGCGAGCGCCGCCACAACGCAGCCCGAGACGAGCGCGCGCCGCCGGAAATCGTCGACCAGCGCAGGCTCCTTCGCCTCGTTCGTCAGGTACACCGCCGCCAGGAACGCGAACAGCGCCAGCGCGAACAGCCCCACCACGAACGGAAACAGCGAGAGCCACGGCGCGAAGAAGCCGCTCGTCACCACCCCCGACACCACCCGGATCCGCCCGGACGCCACCGCGCCGACGATCATGCCGAGCAGCACAGGCGCGATCACGCTCGCGAGCGAGAAGACGAACCCCCAGCGCCTCTGCCGCCGATCGCCCCGGGAGTCGTAGCTGCGGAAGCTGAACGCCGAGCCGCGAAACACGACGCCAACGAGGAACAGCGTGAGGGGGACGTGCAGCGCGATCGAGATCGCCGCGAACGCGGGAGGAAACGCGGTGAAGAGCAGCACCACGACCAGGATGAGCCACACGTGGTTGGCCTCCCAGATCGGGCCGATGACCCGCTCGATGAGGGCGCGCTGCTCCCGCTTCCGCGGGCCGGAGGCGAGCAGATCCCACACGCCGCCGCCGAAATCGGCGCCCCCGAGCAGCGCGTACAGCACGAGCGCCGCCATCATCACCCCGCCGATGAACCACTCAGTGCGCATCGGCCTCGCCTCCCCCGGACGCGCGCGGCGCGCCGCCGCCGCCAGTCCCCCCGAGCGGCGCGCCGCCGCCGCCAGTCCCCCCGAGCGTCGCGCCACCGCCCCCCGTCACCCCGAGCGGCGCCGCGCGGAGCTGGCGCACGAGCAGGTAGACCACCACCACGCCGAGAAAGACATAGAGCGCCGTGAACGTCCAGAAAGGCGCCGCGAGGTGCGGGAACGGGGTCACCGCGTCGCGCGTGCGCATCGCGCCCCGCACGATCCACGGCTGGCGACCGAGCTCCGTCACCAGCCAGCCCGCCTCCATCGCCACGATGCCGAGCGGGCTCGCCAGGATCGCCGCCCAGAGAAACGGGCGCTGATCCGGGATCCCCCGGCGGCGCCACGCGAGCACCGCCCCGACCACCGCCAGCAGCGCCATCGCGGAGCCCGCGCCCACCATCACCTGAAACGAGAGGTGGGTCGCCGTGACCGGCGGCCACTCGTCCCGGGGGACCGCATCCAGCCCGGGCACCACCGCGTCAGGATCCGCGTGCAGGAACACCGAGAGCCCCGCCGGGATCTCGATCGCGTAGTCGACCTCGCCCCGCTCCACGTCGGGCAGGCCGCCGACGAGGAGCGGCGCGCGGGCCGAGGTCTCGAAGTGCGCCTCCATCGCCGCGAGCTTGGCGGGCTGCCCCCTCCCGACCTCCACCGCCGCGTAGTGACCGACGAGCGGCTGCGCCAGCGCCGTCACCCCGGCGACCACGAGCGTCACCGCGAACGCCTTGCGGAACAGCGGGCTCGACGGGTGCCGCAGGAGCACCAGCGCGTGGATCCCCGTCATCACGAACGCCGTCGCCTGATAACACGCGAGGATGCCGTGCAGCGTCTCGTGCTTCCACGGCGGGCTGAACATCGCCGCGACCGGGTCGATGTTCGCCGGGCGCCCGTCGACCATCGTGAACCCGGCAGGGTCGTTCATGCACGCGTTCACAAGGATCACGAAGAACGCGGACAGCGCGCCGCTCAGCGCGACCAGCGCGCCCGAGAGCAGGTGCAGCCTCGGCGAGAGCTTGCCGCGCCCGTAGAGGTAGATGCCGAGGAAGATCGCCTCCGTGAAGAACGCGAACCCCTCGAGCGAGAACGGGAGCCCTATCACCTCTCCGAACGTCCCCATGAAGCTCGGCCACAGGAGCCCGAGCTCGAACGAGAGCACCGTCCCCGATACGGCGCCCACCGCGAACAGGATCGCCGTCCCCTTCGCCATGCGCTTCGAGAACTCGAGGTAGTCTCGATCGCCCGTCCGGTGCCAGAGCGCGTCCGCGATGACCATGATCAGCGGCAGCGCCACCCCGGCGGCGGCGAAGATCATGTGAAATGCCAGCGACAGGCCCATCTGGGCCCGGGCGTAGAGGAGGCTGTTCATGAGGCCCTTTGCGGCTCCCTTCTCCCGCGCGACCGTGACCGACGCCGTGCCCGCTCTCCTGCGGGGACGGTCCGCGCGCTCCCGCCGACCATAGGGGGGCCCGCGCCAGGGACAAATAGGGGCGAACCCGGGTAAGCTCGACGCCGATGCAGACCCTTGTCGAGCTCGTCGCGAAGAAGCGCGACGGCGGGCGGCTGTCCGAGGACGAGATCGCGCGGATCGTCCGCGCCCTCAGCGACGGCGAGCTCGCCGATTACCAGATGGCCGCGCTGCTCATGGCGATCTTCTTCCGCGGCATGGACGACGCCGAGACCGTCGCGCTCACGCGCGCGATGCTCCACTCGGGCGACGTCCTCGATCTGTCCGGCGTGCCCGGGCGGAAGGTCGACAAGCACTCGACCGGCGGCGTCGGCGACAAGGTCTCGATCTGCCTCGCCCCCCTCGTCGCCGCCTGCGGCGTCCCCGTCCCGATGGTGTCCGGACGCGGCCTCGGCCACACCGGAGGCACCCTCGACAAGCTCGAGGCGATCCCGGGGTTCGACGTCGCGCTCGACGCCGACGCGTTCGCGCGCATCGTCCGCGAGGTGGGGACGTGCATGATCGGGCAGACCGCCCGGATCGCGCCCGCGGACAAGCGCATCTACGCGCTGCGCGACGTGACCGCCACGGTCGAGTCGATCCCGCTCATCGTCGCCAGCATCCTCTCGAAGAAGCTCGCGGAGGGCATCGACGCGCTCGTGCTCGACGTCAAGGTCGGGCGCGGCGCGTTCATGAAGACCCTCGGCGACGCCCGCGCCCTCGCGACCGCGCTCGTGCGCGTCGGGACCGCGGCCGGCAAGCGCGTCTCCGCGCTGCTCACCGACATGAGCGCCCCGCTCGGGCGCACCGTCGGCAACGCCATCGAGACCCGCGAGGCGATCGAGGTGCTGCACGGCCGCGGGCCGGGCGACCTCGTCGCGTGCACGCTCGCCCTCGGCGAGGAGATGCTGATCGCCGGCGGCGCAGCGGCGAGCGCGGCCGAGGCGCGGGTGAAGCTCGAGGCCGCCATCGCGAGCGGCGCGGCGGCCGAGGTCCTCGCGCGGATGATCGCCGCGCAGAAGGGCGATCCGGCCGTGGTGCAGGACGCCGGCCGGCTGCCCAGCGCCCCCGTCGTGGTCGAGGTCGCCGCGCAGGACGAGGGGTACGTCGCCGCCGTCGATCCGCTGGAGATCGGCCTCTCGGCGGTCGCGCTCGGCGCCGGGCGGACGCGCGCCGACCAGCGCGTGGACCCCGCCGTGGGGATCGAGCTCGCCGCGGTGCGCGGCGATCGCGTGGACCGCGGCGCGCCCCTCGCCCGCATCCACGCGCGCCGGGCGGACGACGCGCGGGCCGCGGCCGATCGCGTCCGCGCCGCCTTCCGGCTCGGCCCGGCGCCCGCCGAGGCGCCCGCGCTCGTGCTGGAGCGGATCGAGGCATAGCCTCGCGCGGGCGCTCGCGGCGGCTCGCCGGCGGCGCGGGGCCCCACTAAGCTGCCGGCATGCGGACCCCGAGGCGCGACCTCACCACGCTCGGCTACCGGCGGATCATCCAGCTCCTCGTCTACCTGGTGATCATCCCCGGCGTGCTCCTGTCGGGCGTCGGCTTCCTCCTGCTCGTCCTGGGCGAGGCCCAGTACAACCTCATCATGGGGATCATCGTCCTCACGTTCTGCGGGACGCTCGCGACCGGGGTCATCCTCGTGTGGGTCTTCCTCCGGCGCGAGCGCAACCTGTCCGAGCTCCAGGCCGATTTCGTGTCCAAGGTCTCGCACGAGCTGCGCACCCCGCTCACGTCGATCCGGATGTTCACCGAGACCCTCACGCTCCGGCGCGGCGACACGATCAGCGAGGATCGCTGCATCGAGGCGCTCACCAAGGAGAGCGCCCGCCTCCAGCAGCTCATCGATCGGCTGCTCGACTGGGGGCGGATGGAGAGCGGCCGGCGCGTCTACGAGCTCTCGGAGCACCACCTCGGGGAGATCGCCGACGAGGCGATCCACGCCTTCGAGCCGACCCGCGAGAAGCGCAGCGTCGACCTCGACGTCTCCATCGACGCGAACCTCCCGCCCGTGCTCTGCGATCGCAGCGCGCTCGTCGACGCGATCGTGAACCTCCTCTCGAACGCCTACAAGTACGCCGGTCAGCCGAGGAAGATCAGCGTCTCCGCCCACGTCCTCAAGCGGTCGGCGCTGCTCACGGTCCGCGACAACGGCAAGGGCATCGCCCGCGCGGAGCACAAGCGGATCTTCGAGAAGTTCTACCGGGTCGACGATCTCCTGGCCCGGCAGCAGGAGGGCTCCGGGCTCGGGCTGTCGATCGTCAAGCATGTCATCCGGGCGCACGGCGGCAAGATCCTCGTCGACAGCGAGCCCGGGAAGGGCAGCACGTTCACCCTGGTGCTCCCGCTCCGGAGCGTGCCCAAGGCGAGCGCCGAGCGACGCCCGCAGGTCGCGGCGCCCGCGGTCGCCGCGGCGCACAACGACGCGTCGGATCACGGCGCCGACGCGAGCGCGCCGCCGTAGCGCGGCCGCCGCCGGTCAGGACATGAACATGCTAGAGGACCTCCTCAGCATGACCCGAACCCCTCAGACACCGGCGCGGACCGTCCTGCTCGTGGAGGACGACCCCAGCATCGCGATGGGTCTCGAGATGAACCTGACCGCCGAGGGCTACCGCGTCCTCGTGGCCGAGGACGGGGAGCGCGGGCTCGCGCTGGCCCGCGGCGGCGGCGTCGATCTCATCATCATCGACGTCATGCTCCCCCGGCTGAACGGCTTCGAGCTGCTCCGCATGCTCCGGAACGAGCGGCGCACCCTGCCGGTGATCATGCTGTCCGCGCGCGGCGCCGAGATGGACAAGGTGATGGGCCTCGAGCTCGGCGCCGAGGACTACATCACGAAGCCGTTCAGCCTGGCCGAGCTGCTCGCGCGCGTGAAGGCCGTGCTCCGGCGCGACGCGATCGCGCGCGCCGACGGGGCGCAGCTGCGCGCCGGCGACATCGTGATCAACGCGGCGACGCGCGAGGTCCGCCGCGGCGACGCGCTGATCGAGCTCACGGCGACCGAGTTCGACGTGCTGCTCTGCCTCGCCGAGGCGGGCGGCAGGGTCCTGTCGAGGGAGCAGATCCAGGCCAAGGTCTGGGGCCCGACGCACCACGGGACCCCGCGCACCATCGACAATTTCATCCTCCAGCTCCGCAACAAGCTGGAAGAGAACGCGACGACGCCGCGCCACCTGCTGACGGTGCGCGGTGTCGGCTATCGCTTCGTCCCCTAGAGCGGCGGTCGGAGGGCGAGCGCTCCGGGGGGCGCGCCCGTCAGGGCGCCTGACAGAACTTGTTGATGTTGTCGACGAGGGGATCTTCCTGCTTGATCGCCTTCTCGATCGACGCCTGGGCGGCGTTGCTCTTCTCCGCGTCGTTGGCGTCCGCCGCGGTCGCGAGATCGCGCGCCGCCTTGGCGACGTCCTTCGCCATGGCCTGGTACTCGCCCGAGAACTTCTGCAGCTCCGGGGTGGTCAGCTTCACCTGCGCCGCGTCGGCCGCCACCTTGTCCATCGCGTCGGCCATCGCCTTCAGCTCGCTCGACCCGCCCTGGTCGGTGCCGGCCTTGGTGCCTTTCTCGATGCTCTGAACGCCCTTGTTGATGACCTCGATGAGCGCGTTGCACTCCGAGACCTTGTTCTGGCCGCAGCCGCCAGCGCCGGCGACGAGCCCGAGCGCTGCGACGAGCGCTGCGAGGGTGACCTGGGTGCGCATTCTGCTGTGTCTCCTCATGTGGTGAGCGAGGCCGGTCCGCCCATCCCTAAACGCCAAGGCATGAACCCACATTTTGCGGGTACGTTTCAACATGGAATCGGCGATCCGCGTCCACGGCCGCCGCGTGGGTCAGGACCGCACCCGCCAGTTCCCCTGGAAAGTTCGGCCGATGTCGTCGGCTGTCGGATCGGTGATGATGAGCTCCGGCCGGCCGCCTTGCGCGAACACGATCGTGTTCTGCCGGAAGACGCGGCCGAAGGCGATCGCCTCGTCCCGGTCCATGCCGTGGACGAGCCACGCCGGCTCGCGCCAGATGCCCTCCGGCTCCGCCTCGGAGCCGACGCACGGCTCCACCCGGTAACAGCCGAGGATCAGGAGATCGCGGAGGACGTGGTGGCGCTGATCGTTGACCCGGCGCGGGATGAGCATCGAGCGCGGGTTGTAGGCGGTGAGCACCGCGAACTTGCGGGTCAGGAGCTCGGGAAGCCCGGCCTGATCCTGGACGATCTCGCCGTCCAGCGAGACGCGCAGCGTCCCCGCCGGGGTGGGGAACTCGTAGATGGTCGAGAAATACGACCGGAGGAGCGTCTGATCCATCGTGCAGCGGTGGTGTGAGGGGGCCGCGGCGCTCGGCGCACCGGGTGCGTCGCCTTGCAGAGGGGCCCGTGGCGTGAGCGCCCGGGCCGCCGGGCGCGACGGCGCAGGGTTACCAGAGACGCGCGGCTCTGGCTACTCGCCGGCGCGCTCGTCGTCAGACCGCCGTCAGACCACGCCAGACCGGCGCGCGCTTCCCCTGCCCCGCCCGGTGCGCTAAGCGTTCCGCGCGATCGACCGGCCTGCCCGCGCGCACCGCGCCGGCGGCCCTGACCCCCTGCGCCCGATGCCACGATGATCGAGGTCGAGCACCTCTCCAAGTCCTACGGCCCCCACCAGGCGGTGAGCGACCTCTCGTTCCAGGTGAGCCAGGGGGAGATCGTCGGGTTCCTCGGGCCGAACGGCGCAGGCAAGAGCACGACCCTCCGCATCCTCGCGGGGTTCCTCGGCGCGACGTCCGGCCGGGTGCGGATCGCCGGCCACGACATCACGGAGGAGCCGATGCGCGCGCGCGCCTCGCTCGGATACATGCCCGAGACCTCGCCGCTCTACCCGGAGATGCGCGTCTCGGAGTACCTCGCGTTCCGCGCCGAGCTGAAGCTCGTGCCGCGCAGGGCCCGCGGCGAGGCCGTCGCGCGCGCCCTCCGTGACGCGCGCGTCGAGGACGTCGCGAGCGTCCTGATCGGCCACCTCTCGAAGGGCTACCGCCAGCGGGTCGGCCTCGCGGACGCGCTCGTCGGCGACCCGCCGCTGCTCATCCTGGACGAGCCGACGGCGGGCCTCGATCCGAACCAGATCCGCGAGGTACGCGCGCTCGTGCGCCGGCTCGGCCCGGGCCGCACGGTGCTCCTCTCGACGCACATCCTCTCCGAGGTCGAGGCGACGTGCACGCGGGCGCTCGTGATCGCCCGCGGGAGGCTCGTGGCGGAGGGCTCGATCGACGAGATCCGCGCGATGCGCCGGTCGTCCGGCGCGCGCGTCGTCGTGCGCGGGGCGGTGGAGGCGGCGCTCGCGGTGGCGCGCGGCGCGGCGCAGGTCCGCTCGGCCGAGGCGGAGGACGCCGGTGAAGCGGCGCGGATCACGGTCGAGTTCGACGCCGGCGCCGAGGCGGGCGAGGCCGCCGAGCGCCTCGTCGCCGCGCTGGTCGCCGCGGGCCTCGGGGTGCGCGAGCTCGTCCCCTGGGCCCCATCGCTGGAGCAGGTCTTCTCCGAGCTGACCGCGGCCGACGACGCCGGCGCGCGGAGCGGCGCCGGAGAGCCGGCCGAGCCCGGGGCGGGCGGCGGCGAGGCGCCTCGGCCGGCGGCCGGGAACCGGAAGAAGAAGGGCAGCGCGGCCCGGCGCGGCGAGGGCGGCGCGGGGAAGGAGCGGCGGTGAGGGGCTTCTGGCCGATCTTCAAGCGGGAGCTCTTCTCGCTCTTCGTGACGCCGCTCGCGTGGGTGCTGATCACCACGTTCCTGCTGGTGCAGGGCGTGCACTTTTTCCTGATCGCGACGCAGTTCGCCGGCGAGGTGGAGCTCTCCGCCGACACGGGCCCGGTGCAGGTCTTCTTCGGCCAGACGATCCTGATCTACCTGCCGCTGCTCTTCGTCTGCCCGCTGCTCACGATGCGGCTCTTCGCGGAGGAGCGCAGGAGCGGCACCATCGAGGCGCTCCTCACGGCGCCGGTCGGCTCCGCCGGCGTGGTGCTGGCGAAGTACGCCGCGACGCTCGTGACGTACGTCGCGATGTGGGCGCCGACGCTGCTCTACGTCGTCCTCATCGGCAGGACCGGCGAGCTCGACTGGCGGGTCGTGGGGTCGAGCTACCTCGCCGTCTTCGCGGTCGGCGCCGGCTACCTCGCGATCGGGACGATGACCAGCGCGCTCACCAAGAGCCAGCTCATGGCCGCGGTGCTCAGCACGATGGCGGTGATGGGCATGTTCATCCTCGGCATCGGCGAGTTCATCTTCCCGGACGGCCCGGCCCACGACCTCTGCGCCTACGTCTCGGTGTGGACGCAGATGAACGACTTCTCCCGCGGGATCGTCGATCTGCGCCGCCTCGTGTTCGACGGGACGGTGGTCGCGCTGCCGCTGTTCGTGACCGTGCGCGCGGTCGACGCGTGGAGGTGGGGCTGATGTCCGGAGAGCGGCCCGCGCAAGCCGGGGCTCCGCCGCCGGGCACCTCGCTCGGCGAGAAGCTCTCGACGAGCGTCGGGATCATCGCGGCGATGGTGCTCGCGGTGCTCGTCAACTTGCTCGTCGCCCGCCACTACAGGCGCTGGGACTGGACGCAGGGCGGCCTGTACACGCTGAGCGACGCGACCGTCTCGACGCTGCGCTCGATCGAGGAGCCGATCCGCGTCTACGTCCTGCTCTCGGAGGCCGACCCCCTGACGCTCTCGGTGCGGCACCTGCTCGACGCGTACCGGGCCGAGAACCCGCGGATCGAGGTCGAGGTGACCGATCCCGACCGGCGCCCGGCGGAGTTCCTGGCGGTGCAGCAGCGCTACGGCGTCGTCGCGGGCAAAACGGACGACGGGCGCATCGTCACGGACGCGGCGATCATCGTCGCGCGCGGCGATCGGCCCCATTTCCTGACGGCGAGCGACCTGGTCGAGGTCGAGGACGAGGACGACCTGCGGTCGCGCCCGCGGCTCGAGCAGGCGCTCACCGGCGCGCTCCGGAGCGTCCTGCGCAGCGAGCGGCCGCTGATCTGCTTCGCGGCCGGGCACGGCGAGAAGTCGATCGAGGCCGGCGGCGCCGGCGGGCTCGCGGCGCTGAAGGACCGGCTCAACAAGAACAACTACGAGGTCGTGGCGCTCGGCGGCGGCCGGGGCGCGGATGGCCACGGCCACGACGACGAGGAGGCGGCTTTCGCCGCGCCGCCGGAGCCCGCGCCGGAGGTCGATCTCGACCGCTGCCGGGTGCTCGTCCTCGCCGGGCCGAGCCGGCCGGTGCCGGCGAGCGACGTGGCCCGCTACCGCGCGTTCATCGAGAAGGGCGGCAGCGCGCTGATCGCGCTCGGGCCCGTGCCGGACGAGAGCGATCAGCGGTACGTGGACCTCGGGCTCTCGGGCCTGCTGGCCGTGGCGGGGGTCGAGCTCCGGTCGGACTTCGTGTTCGAGCTCGACCCGAAGCTCCGGTCGACGCAGGGCTTCGGCGAGACCTTCGCGCCGATCGTCAGGCCGCATCCGATCACCGAGGGGCTCATCAAGGCGGCCGATCTCGGGCTAGGCCCGGTGCTCACGGTGGCGAGCTCGCTCGCGCCCACGGCGAGCGGGCCGGTGGTCCCGGCGCCCCTGCTCGTGACGAGCGACCAGGCCTTCGGCATGGTCGATTTCTTCAGCTGGGCCCGGGATCCGTCCGAGCCGAAGCCGCGCGACGGAGATCACCCGGGTCCGCTCACGATCGCCTGCGCCTCGGAGCTGCCGAAGCCCGCGGGGTCCAGCGCCGCGCACGGGCCGCGCGTCGTGGTGGTCGGCTCGCCCGGCGCGCTCTACGGCGCGAACTGGCAGAGCCCCGAGCTCCGCGGGACAGCCGTGCTCGTCGAGAGCGCGCTGTCCTGGCTCGCGGCGAGCCCGCCCATGCTCGACATCCCGGACAAGCCGGCGTTCACGGCGGGCCTGCGGATCAGCGAGGACTCGCTCGCCGGGATCTTCCGCTACGTCATCGTGTACATGCCGCTCGCCGCGGCCCTCCTCGGCCTCGCCGTGTACCTGGCGCGGCGCGGCTCCGAGCGCCGCCCCGGCGACAAGGGGGGGCCCGGCGCGCCGGCCGGACGCGGCGCGCGCGGCGCGTCGGCCGAGGCCGAGGCCGAGCGCGAAGGATCGCCGTGATGCGGCCGCTGCGCCGGCACGCGACGACGCTGCTCCTGGTCGCGCTCGCCGCCGCGGCGGCCGTCGCGCTGCTCGTCCTCGACCGGGGCTCGGTGTCCACCGACGAGGCCGAGCGCCGCAAGAAGCACCTGATCGAGGCGTGGCGGCCCGACGAGATCACCGAGCTCACCGTGACGATGGCCGCGCCCGGCGCGCCGCAGACCGCGCGGCTCACCCGCGGCGAGGTCGACGACGCCGGCCAGCGCCCCTGGAACGTCGAGATCGACGGGCAGCGCTACCCGGCCGACGAGCCCACGGTCGACCAGCTCCTCGGCACGCTGGAGTTCGCGACCGCGGAGCGGCGCGTCTCCGCGGAGGCGAGCGACCCGGCCGCCCTCGGCCTGGCCTCGCCCAGGCTCTCGATCGCGCTCGCGATGGGCCCGCGCCGCGAGCGCCTGCTGCTCGGCGGCGGCGCCCCGACGCCGCCCGGCGCGGTCTACGCCGAGGTCGCGGGCCGAGGCGTCTTCGTCATCACGAAGCAGCTCGCCTCGGCCCTCGACGTGGCGCCGGATCGCTTCCGCTCGCGGAGCTTCGTCCCCTACGTCGCCGCGGAGCTCTCGGGCCTCACGCTCGACGGCGACGGCGGCTCGCGGCGGTTCTCGCGCGCCCCCTGGGGCGGCGGCCGCGGGGCCGGCTTCCGCTTCGCGGAGGGCTCGCCCGAGGGCAGCGGCGTCCGGGTCAGCGCGCCGGCGCTCGACCTCGTGCTCTCGGCGCTCGGCCGCATGCAGGCCGAGGCGTTCCTCTCCGAGGCGGAAGCGCGGCAGGCCGCGTCCTCCGGCGGCCCCCGGGTCACGCTGACGCTGGAGCCGAGCGATCCCGCGGCGAAGCGCGGCGTGATCGACGTGGGCGGCGCCTGCCCGGGCCGGCCCGACCACGTCGTCGCGGCGCGGCGCGAGCCCACGCGCGCGGCCGCCTGCGTGCCCGCGAGCGTGCTCGATCCGCTCTCCGAGGAGGCGTCGCGCTTCGTCGATCTCGCGCTCGTCGCCGCGCCGCTCGACGAGGTCGCCGAGGTGAAGCTCGCCGCCGGCGAGCGTTCGCTGGAGCTCGCGCGCGCCGGCACCGAGTGGCACCTGCGGGCCCCGCAGGACCGGCCTGTCCCGACGGAGACGGGCCGCGCCCTGGTCCAGGCGATCCTCGACGTGCGCGCGACGCGCCTCCTGCCCGCGGCGAGCGATCTCGCGGCGCTCGGCCTCGCCTCGCCTCGGGCCACCCTCCGCGTCGTCTCGACGCCGCCGGGCGCGGTCGCCGAGGGCGAGCCGCAGGAGCGGATCGAGACGCTCGAGATCGGCGCCGAGCAGGCCGGCGTGGTGCACGTCCGGCGGCTCGAGGACGGCGCGATCGCCGAGATCCCTGCTCTGGCCGCCGGCGCGCTCCTCCCTTCCGAGGTGTCGCTGCGCTCCATGAAGGTGTTCGATTTCACCCCCGATCGGGTCAGCGCGCTGCGGATCGAGCGCCCCGGCCTGGTCCAGCGGCTCCGCCGGACGGGCGAGGGCGCCTGGCGGCTCGTCGAGCCGACCGGCGAGGGCCTCGCGGCCGACAGCGGGCTGGCGGACGAGCTCGCCGAGCTGCTCGCCGGCCTCCAGGCCGAGCGCTGGATCGCCGAGGATGCTGGCCAGAGCTACGGGCTCGGCGCGCCCCGGCTCGTGGTCGAGGCCGAGCTCGACCCCGCGCCGGAGCCCGGCGGCGGAAGCACCGGCGCGGCGACGCGCGCGGCCCGGGTGGCGCTCGGCGCGCGCAGCGGCGCGGGCTCCTTCGCGCGCGCCGGGGACGGCGCTCCGGTGTTCGTCGCGCCGCCAGCGCTGGAGGCCGCGGCCGGTCGCCTGCTGCTCCGCCGCGACGTCTTCCTCGTCCCGCCGCACGAGATCGCGCGGGTGACGCTGGCCCCTCGGGGCGCGAAGCCGGTCGTGATCGAGCGCTCGCCGGAGGGCTTCACGATCGCGGGAGCGGCCGATCAGGCGAGCGCCGCCGCGCTGGCCGCGAGCGTCCGGGACGCGCTGGCCGATCTCCGGGCCGAGGGCGCCGTCGCGCTGGGCGAGCCGGAGCGGCGCCATGGCCTCGGCCCGCCGCGCCTCCGGGTCAGCGTCGAGCTTTCCCGGCCGCAGGCCGCCCCGGTGGAGGAAAGCGACGCGGTCCCGCCGCGGGCGCCGGCGGGGTCGTTCACGATCGCGATCGGCGCGGGCGACGCCTTCCGCGGCACGAACGTCGTCTACGCCCGGCGTGACGGCGTGCGCGCGGTCTACGCCATCGCGCAGTCGCGGGTGCGACCGCTCCTCGAGGCGGCGGGCATCGCGGGCGACTGAGCGGTCCGCCGCCCGATCGAACGGACTATTTCGTTCTGATGGCTCACCTGTGCTAGGCGACGTGCTGGACATGGCGAAGGCGGACATGGCGAAGAGGCAGCGCCCGCTGACGGTCGACATCCCCCGTCCCGGCGATGAGCAGCCGGTCTGGTCGCGGGTGGGGGTGATCGCGCTGGTGGGGTTTGTCGTCGGCGTCGCGTGGCCCAAGCTCGCCGGCGTCCGCATCGGTCCGACCGTGCCTTCCGACGTCAAGGCGACGGCCGAGGCCACGGCGGCGCCGGCGTCCCCTCCCCCCGCGGCAGCGGCACCCGGGACCGCGGAGCCCGAGGCCAAGCCTCCCGAGGCCGCCGCGAAGAACCAGCAGCAGGTCGTGGTCGGCCCCGGCAGGATCACGCGCTGCTCCGACAAGAAGAACAAGAAGGTCGAGGACTGCGGAGAGCTCCAGTTCGATCCGATCGCGCTGCCCCGGCTGAAGGAGCTCGCCCAGTGTCCGGCGGCGCTCGGCGTGGACGGCAAGCTCCCGATCGGCTTCGAGCTCAACTTCGAGAAGAAGGAGGTCCAGGTCGTCAAGGGGAAGAAGACGAGCCTGCCGGCCTCGACGGTCAGCGGCATTCTCCAGTGCGCAGCGCGGGAGTTCTCGAACGTGTCCCTCGAGGAAGTCCCGCACAAGTACCGCCGGTATTCCCTCGTTTACACTGCCACCTTCTATCCCCCTGGCGCGCAGGCCGACCCCGCGAAGGCAGAGGCCGGCGGCGGCGAACAGGAGCAGGCCGCCGGCACGACCACGAGCGAGACCGCCGTGAGCGGCCTGGCCACGGTGAGCTGGGACACTGCGCTCGTCCGCGGCGCGCCCAAGGAGGGTGATGTGGTGATGCGGCTGGTGCGTGGCACTCGGGTCAAGCTCGTTGGCCGGCAGAACGATTGGTACAAGATCGAGCACCGCGGCAAGACGGGGTGGATGTACCGCGGCGCGATCGGCCTGTAACCGGGGGCCGCGAGCGTCAGCCTGACGGGAGACACGCAGGCGGCTTCAGGCGCGGATTCCAGGGCCGCGCCCGAGCGAGGGCGCGTCGGTTCGCGTAGAATGGTTGGGGCCGATGACGCGCAAGTTCTCGCTCCCCCTGCTCCACCTGGCCCGCGCCGACCGCGCGACGGCGCCTGCGTCGGCCACGCCCACGGTGGACGCGGTGCGTGAGCGCCTCGGCGGGCGCGCGTCGACCGAGCCCGGCGTGGGCGAGCTGGTCCTGCTGACCACCGCCACGGGCAAGGCGCTCCCCGGCGTGGTCCTGTACAGGGGCGGCACCACCGTCGATGTGTGGATTGACACCACCACAACGGCATCATCCACCCCGGACGAAGCGCGAGGCCTGGACCTCGCGAACGCCGTGACCCGCCGGGGCGTGGTTCACCGAGCGCGCCCTGCCGACCTCGCGCCGTTGCGCGTCGCTGCGCCCGAGTCGCTGATCGCCATCGCGGCCGACGCGCGCGTCTTCGCGGCCCTGAGCGAGGGCCAGCGCATCCGGTTTCAAGACGGCGGCGATCTCGCCGAAGGCACGCTGGTCGAGAAGTGCCGCTTCGGCGGCCTGGTGCGGCGCGACGACGGCACCCTCCTCGGCGTCGGCTTCCGCCGGCTCTGGCCGGCGCGGTCCGAAGGAGCGAAGCGGGGCCAGCGGAACTGAGAGGGAGGCGGTGTCGCACACTGGCCAGCTCCCTGGCGCACGTGCGGCTTGTGCCTCCTCCGCGGACGCGATAAGAGGGCCACCGTCATCGTAGCTCGCGCGCTGCGCGTCCAGCTCGGAGGATACCCCTTGAAGCTCGCCCCCTCGTTCACGATCGCCCTCGCGCTCGCCATGCTTCCGGGCTGTGGTGCTTCGCTGTCCGGCCTGTGCGAGGACAAGTGCGATTGCACTGGCTCGTGCAGCGACAGAGACCAGGTGGAGTGCGTGGACGCCCTCGAGGACGCCGAGAGATCCGCGGAGTACGACGGCTGCGAGGACCAGTTCGACGAGGCCATCTCCTGCATCGACGATGAGTTCAGGTGCGACGGCAACGACGTCGCCATCGCCGGGTGCAACACGGTGATAGAGAACCTGCGCAAATGCGCCGGGCTGCCGGTGTCCGGCGCCCTCGTGGGCCAGTTCTTCCTCTGATCGACGGCCGGCGCCGAGCCTGTCGCGCGCGCCCGCGTGGCTGCTCTGCGCCCCTCGTGACAGGGCACCTCCCGCGAGGCGCGCTCGCGGCGCTCGCGTATGCGTCGCGGCAGGCCTCGCGCGGCGCCTGCCGTCCCATCTTCCTGCGAGCTGCTCCCGCGCGCGGAGGGCCTTTCCGGTCGCCAGGGTTCGGTCGAAGCAGCGCCTGGCGCGCGCCGAGAGGGCGAGATCGCTTATTCGCCGAGGTGGGTGCGGACCTTCGTGAGCAGCGTATTGCTGTCGAAAGGCTTGATGAGGTAGTCGGTACACCCGTTCGCGAAGCCGATCTTGATGCTCGTCTGATCGCTCCTCGTCGTCATCATGATGATCGGCACGGTCTTCGTCGCATCGAACGCGCGGAGCCACCTGCAGGCCTGGAAGCCGTCCATCGCCGGCATGACGACGTCCATCAGGATGAGATCGGGGCGCTCCGCAATCGCCTTCGCGATGGCCTCCTTGCCGTTGCGCGCGATGATGATGTCGTAGTCGTCCACGCCGAGCGTCAGCTGCTGTGACAGCAGCGAAGTCAGCGAGTCGTCGACGACGAGGATCTTCTTCTTTCGAGCGGTCTCGCTGGCCTGGCTACTTGGCGCTGACGGCCGGCTCCGCGGCGCCGAGTCGGAAGCGGAGGCCGTTTCCGGAGAGCTCTTTCGCGAGGAGTCGACACGACGATCGGCCATGAGGGAGCCTCCATGAGGAGGCGCCGTTCCCTGGGGCGCCTCCGGAGTGTTCAGGTTGCAACGAGTGATCCCCCCGTCACCTTATCAGGATCGCTACCGCACCGGAACCAAGTTCCACTGTCACCCGATGTGGCCAAACCCGCGAAAGTACTCCTGAACAGACCGCTGCGCGCTCACCCGCAGCGAGCTGCCGAGGCCAGCTGGCGAGAGGAGGAGTTCAACGCAATCCTTCGAACCCACGACAAGCGGCTGCGCCGTGCGGAACGGCTGCTCACGCTAGCGTATAAGGACGACGACGGCGGCGTTTGCTCGCCGGTCCAAGCAAGAGAACGGTAGTGCCCAGGGACGGAATCGAACCGCCCACACGAGGATTTTCAATCCTCTGCTCTACCAACTGAGCTACCTGGGCTTGCTGCGGGCCCCGCGCTTACGCTGGAAGCGTCGGTCACGGGCGGGCTACGTTACGCGGATGTAGCTGAATGTCAAGGAATTCTTCGGCGCTCCGCCGCGCTCCTCGCGGGCCGGGCCCCCCCGCCTGCGGCGGGCGCGGAGCGATCACCCAGCCGCGTCGTCGGGCGCGCTGTGCTGGTCGCGTTCGTGCCAGGGCGCGGAGCGATCGAGCAGCCGGAAGGCGGCCGCGAGCCACGAGGCGCGCAGGTAGGCCGCGGCGGCGAGCGCCGCGAGCTGCGCGGCGAACGCGGCCGCGACGCGCGGGCCGGTGCTGACCCCGGCGAGATGCATGCCCCACGCCCCGCCGGCGAGCGCGACGACCGCGAGGGCGCCCCGGGACGCACAGGCCCAGACGGCCGCGAGCGGAGCACCACGCAGCGCGTCGAGCCCTCTGGAGACGGCGGTGTAGAAGCCCCGCTGCTCACCGACCACGGCGACCCGCGCGAGATCGTGGAGCAGGGCGATGGCCGCGACCGGTACCAGCGCGACAACGGCGACGGCGATCGCCGCAAGGTCGCGGCCGCGCGGCAGGATCGGGAGCTCCGCGCAGAGCTTCGTCCCGGGGAGCAGGACGAGCGCCGCAGCGGCGACCTGCGCCGCGAGCGCGACGCCCCAGAGCAGCGCGAGCGGGCCCAGGGCGCGCGCCGCGCGGCCTCCCATGTCCTGCGCGGAGAGCGGTCCCTTCTGGCTCAGCGCGGCGAGGAGCACCGCGAGCGGGAGCAGCCCGAGCGCGGCGGCCAGCAGGGTTCCCAGGCCGAGCTGCGTGGCGAGGGCAGCGGCGGCGTGCGCCGAGAGACGCGCGAGCTCGCTGAGCATCAGGCCGCCGGGATCGAAGAGGATCGCGTCGCCGCGCGGGTATCCGCCGACGATCTGGGCCACGAAGACGGACAGCGGCGCCGCGACCACGAGCGAGGCGAGCGCCCGGTAGCCGAAGTACAGCGCGACCGCCGCTGGCCGCTCGTGCGCGGCGGGGCGCCCCGCCGCGCGCCGCGCGCGCCCTGGCTCGGCCACCGCGGCCCCCTGCGAGCCCGGATCGCTCGCGCCCCGCTCCGCCGGCGCGCTCATGGCCCGAGGAGCGTGAGCGCGAGCCCCACGGCGAAGCTCGCGCGCGAGAGCACGCCGGGCGCGAGGAGGTCGGGGCGCGATCGGCGCGCGTTGTTCGCGAGGTCCTCGTCGAGCAGCACCCGGTGGTCGGGGTCGATCACCACCGCGGCGAGCGGAGAGGCGCCGGCGTAAGGGATCGCGGCGGTGCTCTCGCGCGCATCCCACCGCGCCCGCTGCACGCTCCCGTCCTCGCCGTGCAGCGCGACGTCGACGGGGAGCACGAGCGAGCCGCGGCGCCGGACGACGGCGCGGCCGCGGTAGCCCGCCGCCTCGATCCCGGCCTCGCCCGGCGCGGGCGCCGCGCCGTCCGCGGGCCATGCGTCGAACGCCTCGACGGTGTAGTCGACCCACGCGCGCTCGAAGAGCCCGGCTCGGAGCGCCTCGGCCGCCTCGTCGCCCACCTCCCGCCGCACCGCGTCGAGCAGCGCCTCGGGGCCGGGGTGCCGGAACCGGTTCTCGCGCGCGTAGCGGCCGACGGCTCGCCGCACGAGGTCCTCGCCGTACACGCCGGCGAGGGTCGCGAGGAGCACCGCGGGCCTCCCGTACACGAGCCCGAGGTAGTCCTTTCCGTCGACGAAGCCTGCGGCCGGCTGGGCGACGGCGCCGTTGTGGCCCGACGTGAGCGCGTCGGCGCGGTACTGCGGGCGGAGGTCGATCTCGAGCCCGAGCAGGCGCGCCCACGAGCCGTCGCCGTAGCGCGCGCGCAGCGCGTCCGCTTCCGCGTAGGTGGTGAGGCCCTCGTCGAGGAACGGGTAGCGGTGCTCGTTCGTCGCGACGAGGCCGTAGAACCACTGGTGCGCGAGCTCGTGCACCGTGACCGCCTCGACGAAGCGCACGCCCACGGCGGGCCAGAGCCAGCTGCCGCCGGTCGTGATGAGCGTCGGATACTCCATGCCGCCCGCCTCCTCGGCGCCCTCCGGCGGGTGCACGATCGTGAGCGTGCCGTACGGGTAGCGGCCGAACGCCGCGCCGAAGCGCTCGAGGCCGAACCGGACCAGGTCGATCTCCAGCGCCGCCTCGCGCTCGCTGCCCTCGGGGAAGAGGCACCGGATCGCGACGCCGTCGCCGGTCGTGGCGCGCAGCTCGCGGAAGCGGTCCCACGCGGCGAAGGCGAAGTCGTGCACGTCCTCCTGCACGAACCGGCGGATCGCTCGCCCGTCGGCCCGCCGCTCCTCCACGAGCCGGCCGGTCGCCCCGACCACGAAGCGCTCGGGGACGTCGACCGTCACGTCGTACGCCCCGAAGTCGGCGTAGAACTCCGAGAGCCGGTGGTAAGGAAAGTGCGCCCAGCGCCCGTCGGGCTCGAGGCGGGCGATCTTCGGGAACCACTGCCCCACCATGTGGAAGCTCCCGTGGTGACCCGTCCTGAGCGCGAGCGACGGGAGGTCCGCGTCCCACGCGAGATCGATCGTGATCGCCTCGCCCGGCGCCACGGCCCGCGGCAGCTCCACCCGGATGTCGGTCTCGTCGTCGGGATCGCCGGGCGTCGTGGGCTTCCCGCGGGGCCAGACGTCCGCGCCGTCCATCTCGCGAACCGCGAAGCGGGTCACCTGGATATGCCCGTAATCATAGAGCATTTCTCCACCGCGAAAGCCGTCGATGGACGAGCGGAGGAACACGGTGCGCGGGTCCTTGAAGGCGTTCAGGTAGAGGTGGACGAACAGCTCGCGCTGCGGCTCGCGCGACGCGTTCCGCCAGACCAGCGTGCCCTCGCCGTGCATCGTGTGCTGCGCCGGATCGAGGCGCGCGCGCAGCGTGTAGCTCGCGATCGGATCGGCGTGGGCCGCGAGCTCGGCGTCCGGCGGAGGCGCGGGCGCCGGAGCTGCCAGCGCCGGCGCGGCGCTCGCGCCGGAGGGAGCGGCCGGCGACCGCCGCGCCGGAGCGTCGGGCTCGATCGGCTGGACCGTCGAGAGGAGCGACGCGCCCATGCGGCCGGCGAGCAGCGCGAGGAGGAGACCGACAGCGGCCTGGAGAGCCGTGCGCACCGGTGCAACCTAGCGAGGTTGCGGCATCACGGAAAGGCGGGTCTGGGGACGCGGCGGTCCGCTCGGAACGATGAGGCGGCGCCGCGACGTCAGGCGAGGCCGGCGCCTAGACGCTGCAGACGATCCCCTCCTGCACGAGCTCGTACAGGAGCCGCAGGGCCTCGAGCGACTGCATGCCCGACACGTCGAGGATCTCGTCGATCGAGCTGTAGCCGTCGATGCACGAGAGCAGGAAGCCCGCGCGGTGATCGAGGTTCAGCGAGCGGAGCTGATCCGGCGACACCGCGAGCCGCAGCACCCGCGAGCCGTCTCCGAGGCGCGACTGGTACATCTGCCGGAGCATCTCGACGCAGCTGTCCGCGTACTGCCGCGCCATCCAGTCCTTCGGGTTCTCCTCGAGCAGGCCCTCCGCGAGGATGAGCGCGCCGCCGAAATCGCCCTGATCGAACCGGTGCTGCATCTGCTCCCGCGGCCCCTGGGCGCTCAGCTGGGGCTCGGTTGCGCGTGAATGAACCCCCTTGTCGACCTTCGCGACGGCCGCGGGCGCGCGCTCGGTCTCGGATCGGCGCGGAGCGCGCGCCGCGCCCTGCGCCTCGCCCGAGACCCTGTACGAGGTCGAACCGGCGAGCGCCCCCGTCCCGCCGCGGAAAGCGGGCTCGTCGTCCTCCACGAGCAGGCCGTAACGGAGCGTGCCGGGCGGCGGCGTGATCGGCGGCTCGTCCATCGGAGGGCCCGGCTCCTCGAACCCGAGATCGAGGCGGAAATCGATGCCCAGCGGCCCGCCGTCGTCCGGACGAGGGACGCGCCCCTTCGCCGCCGGGGGGACGTGGACGTCCCGCGCATCGACCGGCGGACCGCCGAAGACGTCGATCTCGCCAAAGCTGCGCGGGTACGATGGGCTCGGCTCGCGCAGGAGATCGTCGTCGAGCTCCGACCCGAAGTCGCGCTCGGCGTCGAGCGATCCGAACCCCATCCGCCCGCCGGGCCGCGACGGGACCCCGGGCTCGTCGCACTCCAGGCCGAGCCGCGCCGCCTCTCGGCCGGAAGCGCCGTGTTTGCCCGAGAACGAGGAGCCTGGCGGCGGCTCCCAGGGGATCGTCCTGCGCGGCGGCGGGACGGGCGGATACCCCTCCGGCGGAAAGGCCTCCGGAGGGCGCTGCCGCTGGGCGGTGATCTCGGAGCTCGAGTGAGAGCGGCGGGTCATCATCTTTGCCACGTAGTCGCTGACCGGGATCGGCGGCGGGAGCGTGATCTTGCCCTCGCCGTCCGGCTGGAGAGGCGTGCCGGCGGGCGGGGTTTCCATGCGGTGTGAGCCCTTCTCCTCGCGGGCGAGCGCGGCGAGCGCGAGGAGCTCCTCCGAGGCGACCGGTTGGGTGTCCTCGAGCTCGTCCACCTCGTCGAGCCCCCAGGAGGAGTCCAGGGTCTTGGAGTCAGGCGGCACCGACCGCATCGTCTTCCCTCATCGCGGCCACCCCTCACCCCTGCGGCCTGGCTACGACACCCTTGAACATCCGGTGGGTGCGCGAGAGCGCCTCCATCTGCTCCTTGACCGCGGCCGCGTCGCGCCGGCCGATGGCCTGACGCGAGCGGTCCACGATCCCGCGCGCCTTGCCGATGGCGTCGCGGCCGAAGTCGCTGGACGCCACGATCTGCTCGACCTGCGGGAACATCCGCTCGATCTCGGCGATGAGCTTCTCGGCCTCCTGCCGGACGCCCTCGAACTGGTCGCTCGCGCGGCGATCGACGAGGTACTCCTTCGCCGCCTCCATCATCTCGCCGACCTCCTCCTTCGTGAGGCCGCTCGACGCGGTGACCTGGATCGACTGCTGCTGGCCCGTCTCCAGATCCTTCGCGCTCACCGAGACGATGCCGTCGCTGTTGATCTCGAACGTGACCTCGATCTCGACCTGCCCCTTCGGCGCGCGGCGCAGGCCGGTGAGGATGAACTCGCCGAGCAGCTCGTTGTCCGTCGCCTTCTGGTGCTCGCCTTGCATGACCAGGATCTTCACGGCGGTCTGGTTGTCGCGGCTCGTCGTGAAGATCTTCGACCGGCTCGTGGGCACCGTGGTGTTCTGCGGGATGAGCTCCTCGAAGTTCGACCCGAACGTCATGATGCCGAGCGCGTGCGGCGTGACGTCGAGCAGGATCATCTGCTTCGTCTCGTCCACGAGCGCGGCGCCCTGCACCGCCGCGCCGAGCGCGACCACCTCGTCGGGGTGCACCCCCTTGCACGGCTCGCGCTCGAAGAAGTCGCGGACGGCCTCCTGCACCCGCGGCATGCGCGTCATGCCGCCGACGAGCACGACGTCCTCGATCTCGTCGCGGTCGAGCCGCGCGTCCTCGAGCGTCTGGCTGCAGATCTCGATGCACCGCTCGACGAGGTCCTCGCACAGCTCCTGCAGCGTGGCCCGCGAGAGCGTCCGCTGGAGGTGCAGCGCCTCGTTCCGCGCGCTCGAGATGATGAACGGCAGGTTGATCTCGGTCTCCAGGACGCTGGACAGCTCGCACTTCGCCTTCTCGGCCGCGTCCTTGAGCCGCTGGAGCGCCATCCGGTCCTGCCGCAGATCGACGTCGTGCTGCTCCTTGAAGCCCTGCACCAGCCAGTCGATGACGCGCGCGTCGAAGTCCTCGCCGCCGAGGAACGTGTCCCCCGCCGTGGCGATGACCTTGAAGACCCCGCCCGCGCCGATCTCGAGCACGGAGATGTCGAAGGTGCCGCCGCCGAGGTCGAAGACGGCGATCGTCTTCTCGACGTTCTTGCCGAACCCGTACGCGAGCGCCGCCGCCGTCGGCTCGTTGACGATGCGGATGACGTCGAGCCCCGCGATCTGGCCCGCGTCCTTCGTCGCCTGCCGCTGGTTGTCGTTGAAGTAGGCGGGGACCGTGATGACCGCCTTCGAGACCGGTTCGTTGAGGTAGTCCTCGGCGAACAGCTTCATCTCCTGGAGGACCATCGCGCTGATCTCGGGGACCGAGTACGTCTTGTCGCGCAGCTGGATGCGGACGTCGCCGTGCGGCCCCTCGACGATCTTGTACGAGGCGGTCAGGATCGCGTTCTTCACCTGCGGAGACGACCACTTCCGGCCGATCAGCCGCTTCGCGGCGTAGACCGTGTTCTCGGCGTTGGTGATCGCCTGCCGCTTCGCGATGTGCCCGCAGAGCCGCTTGCCGGCCTCGGTGATCGCGACCATGGACGGCGTCGTCTTGTACCCACCGCGATTCGGGATGACGGTCGGGACGCCCTCCTCGACGATGGCAACGCACGAGTTCGTGGTGCCAAGGTCAATGCCGATGACACGCTCCATCGATGCCGCTGCTCCTCTTGTGATCTTCGGCCCGAACGGCCGCTGAGGCCACGATGCTAGACCGTTTCGCGGAGCCGAGCGGGCCAATCGTGCGCCGCCCATGCGGAAGGCGCCGCCCCGGGCCTTCCCGAGGCCGGCGCGCCTTCTGTAAGGGCCGGCGCTAGACTTGCTTCCCCTGCTGTTTGGCCTGCTCGCGCGCCTGCGCGACGAGACCGCGCAGCCTACCATCGCTCCCTGCGAGCTCGGCGGCGCGCTCGAGCTCGCCGGCCGCGCTCTTCGCGAGCCCCGCGGCCGCGTACGACAGCGCGAGCGTGATCCGGTACTCCACGGAGGCGGGCATGAGCTCCACCGCCCGCCGCGCAAACTCCACCGCCCGCCGCGAGCTCTCCCCGGCCTGGAGCGTCGCGTGCGCGACCCGCTCGTGCGCGCCGGCGTCGTCCGGGCGGCCGTTGCACACCTTCACGTAGCTCAGCGCCGCCTCGACCCAGCGGCCGTTCTGTGCCTCGTACTCGGCCTGCTTGAGGTACCCTTCCGCCAGCGCCACCGCCGCGAGGCGCTCCACCTCGGCCGACGCCCTCTGGAGCTCGGCGTCCTCCGGAGCCAGCGACGCGGCGATCCGGTACGCGTTGGCCGCGCTCGCGAACTCGCTCCGCTCGAGCGCGGCCCGAGCCACGTCGGAGTACCGCGCGATCTGGCTCCGGAGCGCCTCGTTGCGGGCGTTCTCGTAACGCGCCTTGAGCGCCTCGACCGCCCGAATCGACTCCGGCGAACGCACGCCGGAAGGGGTCTTCGGCGGCGCCGCAGGGGCGCCTGCCGAGGCAGCCGGCACGACGGCCGCTCCAGGCGCAGCCGTCGCCACAGGCGGCGGGGCGGCCACCCGAGGCGCAGCCGTCACCGCGGCCGGCGTTGCGGCCGCCCCGGACGCAGCGGCCACCGAGGCAGAGGGCGCCCCCGGCGGAGGGCGCCTCAAGCCTCCGGTGAGCTTACGCGCGAACGTCTCACGCCGGTCCTTGGCGGTGGGAGCAGGCGCGGCAGGCGAGGCCGGCGCTGCGCTCCGCGCCGGCGCGCCTCCGCTGTCGGGCGAGCCTCCTCCTGCGGGCGGCTGCGCCGGCGACGGCTGAACCGGCGCGGCGGCGCCGGAGGACACAGCGGACGCGCCCTGCCCTGCGGGCGCGCGCTCGGAGGAATAACGCCCGGGCGACGCGCCCATGTCGCGCGGATCGGCGAACGCGGCGCGCACCGTGGCGTCGACGGCGGTCGTTATCGTGGCGATGTCGCGCGGCGTCTGCTCGATCAGCGCCGCCATCGTCCGGTTCTTGTGGGACTGCTCGAGGTACGCGTCGTACTCGGCGCGCCGCTGCTTCGACGTCAGCGTGTCGTGCGCCAGCGTGATGCGCGTGAAGATGGCCTCGATCTTCGGCTTGTAGGAGCCGAGCTGCTTCCGGAAGTAAGTGTCCGGATGGAACTCCGGCGCGAGCTGGTAGTAGGCGCTCTTGATCTGCTTCTTGTCCGCCTGATCCGCGACGCCGAGCAGCGCGTAATAGCTGAGATCCTCGAGGCGGTAGTAGAGGTCGAGGATCCGCCGCTTCCGGTCGGGGGCGAGCTCGACCGGCTCGTCGAGCTCGGCGGGATCGTAGAGCGGCAGGGACTCCATCTGCTGCAGCGCGTCCCGGCCGAGCGGAGCGGCCTCGGACCCGGACGGCATCGTCTTCTCCGGATCCACCGCGGCCGCGCGCCGCGCGGCGTCCCGCGGCGGAGGCTGTCCGGAGGGCTCCCCGTCCAGGAGGATCGCGCCGAGGTCGCGCAAGCGGCGCAGCACCTCGACGGTATCGACGTGCGACATTCCCGTGATCAACGACAGATCCCGATCCGTCAGGACGCCGTCGATGCGGGACAGGAGGAACGCCTCCGCGGGTTTCAGCGGGAGCGATTTGAGATCGTACCCGGGCTTCGGCCTTGGAACACGGAACGTCATCGGGTCGAGCAGCGGCCCCCTCGCGCTCGAGTCTAGCGACGAACGCGCGCCCGTCGCAATTGCAGACCACGGCGAGCGCGCCCTTCAGCGCGGCTTTTCCCCGGGGCCCGCCAGCGCCTCGGTGATCACCTGGTCCTGGATCGAGATCGCCCGCTCCAGCAGCCCGACCGCCCGCGCGCGGGCCTGCGTCGCCGCCTCGCGATCCCCCTTCGCTTCGAGCGCCTTCGCGCGGCGCTCCTCGACCACGCCCGCGACCTCGTAGAGGTGGCCTTGATAATGAGAGGGCGCCGGCGCCAACCGGAGGCCCGCGTCGATGTCGCGCGCCGCGGCGTCGAACTCGCCGGCCTCGCTCCGGAGCTCCGCCAGCCGGGCGTACGTGTCCGCCGTCACCTCGGCGACCTCCGGCGGCGCCCCCGGCGGCCTCGGCGCGGCGATGATCCCCTCCAGGGCGCGGAGCGCAGCGGCGCGATCGCCCGCGCCGAGCGCGACGTCGGCGGCATGGTGCGCCGCGCGCGCCCTCGAGAGGAAGGCCAGGAGCGTGGGATCGACGACCTGGGCCGGGGCGCACGCGCACGCCGGATCGCCCTGGCCCCCGGCAGCGCGCGTCCGCTCGTCGCCCGGGGCGCACCCGAGGTGCGCCGCCGCGAAGAGCCCCAGGCAGACGGCGACGAGGCGCGGGCCCCGCATCAGCGCACCCCCCACGCCGCGTAGCGGTTCTGGCGCAGATCGGACGCGCGCGCGGCGGCGATGCGATCGATCCGCTCCGTCTGACCGCCCTCCCGCGGAAAGGGCGCGGCCGGATCGAAGAGCGCGGCGGTCGAGCGCGCCTCGATCAGCAAAGGCCGCGCGGCGAGCGCCGCGGCCGGAGCAGCGGCCCCGGGCGCGCGCGCGACGGAGGCGCGCTCCTCGCTGATCTGGCCGACGATCAGCGCCACGGCCGCCGCGGCCGCGGCGAGGGTCGAGAGGGCCGCCATCGTCACCGGCGCGATGCGCCGGGGGCCGCGCGCGGGCGAGGCGCGGAAGGCCCGGTCGACGAGCGCGCGCCCCGGGAGCTCCGGGAGCGCCGCCGGACGCCACGCGGCCCGGAGCGCGACAGCGAGCTCCGCGAGCTCGTCGCGCGCGTCAGGCGAGCCGAGCGCGCCCTCGCCGCCGGAGCCGCCGCGCCCCGGTCCGCCGCCGGACGCGGCCCGGGGCTCCAGCGCCTCCCGCAGGCGCTCGGCGGCGCGCAGCTCGGCCTTGGTCGGCGGCGCGCCCTCGTCGCCGAGCGCGCGCGCGAGCAGCGCCTCGTGGTCCGCCCTGTCGAGCCCGGCGGGGCGGGCCGCCGCCCTGAGCGCGTCCGCGAGCGGGACCTCGCCGCGATCGAGCGCCTCCGCGAGCGCGCGCGCCGCGCCCAGCTCGTCGTCGGACGCAGGCGCGACGGGCTCCGCGCCGGGCACGACGAGCGCGAGCCGCCGGCCGCGATCCGCGCCGGCGCGGCGCTCCAGGGGCCCGTCGCCGGCCGGCGGCGAGCGCGGATCCGAGGGCGGCCGCGGCTTCATCGCGCTCCTTCCTTGCGCTCCGCGCGCGGCGCGGCGAGCGCCTTCTTCAGCGCGGTCATGGCGCGGTGCAGGACGACATCGAACGTCGCCACGCTGACCCCGAGCGCGAGGGCCACCTCGTCGCGGGGGCGCTCGTCGAGCACCCGTAGCCGGATCGCCTCGGCGTAACGGGGGTTGAGGCGCGCGAGCGCGTCCTCGACGCGCGCCCGCGCGTCGGCGAGATCGCGCTTCTCGCAGAGCTCGGCCTCTCCGCGCGCGGTGAGGTCGGTCTCCGCGGCGTCGATCTCGCGCTGGAGATCCTCGGGCTCGAAGAGCGCCTCGCGGCGGCGCGCGCGGAGCATGTCGAGCGCGATGCGCAGCGCGATGACGCGGAGCCAGGGATAGATGCCGCAGCTCTGCCACTGGAACTGGTAGAACCGCTCGATCACGCGCGCGTACGTCTCGGCCAGAGCGTCCTGCGCGGCCGCGTCGGAGCCGAGGCGGGGCAACAGCACCGCGCGGTACAGCGCTGGCCCGTACTTGCGGAGCAGCTGCCCGAGCGCGAGGCGATCGCCCTGCGCCGCGCGCTCGCACAGCAGGCGCTCCGCCTCGAGATCGGGCCTCGCTGCTGCCACCGCCGTCACAGCGGCGACGATACCCGGACGCAGAACGGAGCGCACCGGTGTCCGCCTCGCGCCCCTCTCCGGCCGGCGCGCCCCGCGGGGAAGGAGCGCCTGCGCGCCGCCGGCGAGCCGCCGCGGGCCCCCCGCGAGGAGGGCGCGCGGCGGCTCGCCAGCGACAGGCGGAACCGAACGCGGGAGGGCCACGGCATTCACCCCTCGACAACGGCCCAAACCCGTGGACCTTACGGCCAGGAGCCGCCACATTGTGCCGGCCTCCACGCCGAGCGTCCGGCGTGAAAGGAGCCCAGGTGACCCTCGATACAGCGTTCAGGTCCCCCCCACACCCCGGCGCCGGGCAGCGCTTCGGGGCCGCCCTGTGACGGCGGGGCCGTCCGGAGAACGGAGGCGCTCGCTGCACTGCGCGCGCTGCGGCGCCCTCAACGGCGGCGACTTCAGCCGCTGCATCCGCTGCGGCGCGCCGCTCCTCGCGCCTCCCGCCCACGCTGCGCCCGCCCGAGGACGCCTCGACGGGCGAAGCCTGCTCGCGACCAAGATCCTGGGCGGGCTCACGGCGTTCGTGTTCGTCGGCCAGCTGATGGCCGCGCACTCCCGCGATCTCGGGCTCCTCTCGGCGTGGGACACGTCGAGCTACCTCCGCTTCGGCGCGCTCCTCCTCGCGCCCGGCGTGCCCTTCGAGCCGTTCCGGCTGCTCTCCGCGGTCTTCGTCCACATGGGCGTCCTCCACTTCGGCATGAACATGGTGACGCTCGGCATGCTCGCCCGCGCCGCCGAGCCCGCCGTCGGCTCGGCGCGGTTCGCGATCGCGTACGTGCTCACGGGCCTGTTCGGCTTCGGCGCGAGCGCCGCATGGAACCTCTTCGTGCAGCCCGAGGTCGTGTGCACCGCGGGCGCGAGCGGCGCCGTGTTCGGCGTGATGGGCCTCCTGCTCGGCTGGCTGCTCCGCCGCCGCGACCCGCGATGGAAGGACCTCGCGCTCCAGGCCGTGTTCTACATCGTCCTCTTCGGCTTCGTCGTGAACGCGTCGAGCACGGGCATCCGCATCAACAACGCCGCGCACATCGGGGGCCTTGTGAGCGGCGCGCTGCTCGGGCTGACCTACGCGGGCCCCGCGCGGGGCCGGTACGAGGGCGTGATGAACGCCGGCGCGCTCGCCAGCGTGCTCGCCTGCCTCGCCGCGCTCGCGCTCGCCCAGGGCTCGCCGGTCTGGCGCGCCGCGGAGTCGCTCGACGGGAACGCGCGGCAGGAGGCGCCCGGGCCCGCGCTGCACGGCCAAGCCAAGGGGCTCCCCGAGGACGCGCTCGACGCGCTCGGGGCTCGACCGGCGGGCTCGCTCGTGCCGGGGGCTCCTGACGCGACGTGACGCTGATTGCGGCGCACGGCTCGAACGTCTAAGCGCCATCCTCGCATTCACGTGGGGGCGGGCCAATCCGTCCGTTCCCTCTCAGGAGACGTCATGGTCCGAACCTCGTCGCACATCGCCTCGTGCGTGCTTGCCGCGTCTCTGCTCAGCGGCTGCCATGTCACCATCCAGAGCGGCAACACGCCGGCAGAGGCCTCGCCGCCGCCCCCGCCGCCCGCCAAGAAGACCTCCCGGACGCGCAAGCCGGCCAAGCCCGACCCGGAGCCCGAGCGGCGCAGGACCCCGAAGTGGCGCCTGCCCACGAACAACGCGCCGCGCATCACCGCCCCGAACGCGTTCGGCAACGGGGAGGGCGGCGCCTTCCGGGGGCTCGCGTACGTGATCCCCGAGAACACCCAGAAGCTCCCGACCTTCGACGGGCTCGTGCCGTTCGCTGTGCTGTTCACGGACAAGTTCGAGGTGAAGTCGCAGGACTTCTCCGGCGGCTTCCCGGGCGCGCTCGCGCAGAACGAGTGGTTCGCGATCCGGTTCGAGGGCGAGTTCAAGGCGCCCCAGGAAGGCGTGTTCCAGCTGAGGCTCACCTCGGACGACGGCGCGGTCCTCTACATCGACGACAAGCGCGTGGTCGCGAACGACGGAGTCCACAGCGCGAAGACCGTGGACGGCGAGGCCCGCCTCACGGAGGGGACGCACCGGCTGCGGCTCGATTACTTCCAGGCGCAGCGCGGCCAGGTCGCGCTCATGCTCCAGATCGGCCAGAAGGACAAGTTCGAGCCGCTCGTCGGCCTCCGCTGACGGCGCGCCGCGCCGGCCGCGCCTCCGTGCCCCGCCCTGGCGGGCGCGCGGGGCGCGCGGCCGGCTTTCATGTGCCCGCGCACACCCCGGCGCTCTCGTTCTCCTTTTCGTGTATCGTCGCCGCCGCCCATGGCGTCGGTGAACCCACTGTCGCGCGAGCTCGTCTTCAAGGTCGTCTATTACGGGCCCGGCCTGGGCGGCAAGACGACCACGCTGGAGTACTTGCACGCCACGGCGAAGCCCGAGTACCGCGGCAAGCTCGTCTCCCTCGCGACGCCGGTCGATCGAACGCTCTACTTCGACTTCTTGCCGGTTCGGCTCCCGCAGCTGCGCGGGATGAACGTGAGGCTCCAGCTCTTCACGGTGCCAGGGCAGGTCTACTTCAACGCGACCCGGAAGCTGGTGCTCACGGGCGCCGACGGCATCGTGTTCGTCAGCGATTCGCAGGCCGTTCGCGCCGACGCCAACATGGAGAGCATGGAGAACCTGCGCGAGAACCTCGCCGAGCAGGGGCGGGCGCTGGAGCATGTCCCGCACATTTTCCAGCACAACAAGCGCGATTTGCCCGATTTGCTGCCGCTCTCGGAGCTCGACGCGATGTTGAACCCGTCCCGCGTCTTCTCGCTGGCCACGTCGGCGAAGACGGGGCTCGGCCTCTACGAGGGGCTCGAGGAGATCAGCGCCGCGGTCCTGCGCGCCTTCGAGAGCCGCCTGCCCGACGCGATGGGGAGAGGTCTGGGCGGGTTCGACGCGATCGAGGGCGGGCTCGCCACCGCCCTGCGTGACGCGTCGCCGCCGCCATCGGCGCCGCTCGACGCGGTGATCTCGCGGCTCGCGCCGCCCAGCAAGCCGTGGTCGACGATGCCGCCGGACTCGACGATCGGCGATCCGAGCGAGGGCGCCGCCGCGCCCGGCGTAGCGGTGTCACCTGGCGGCGAGCTCGCGCCGCGCAGCGCCGGCGTCAGGGATCCGGCGAGCCGCGGGCTCCCGCCGTCGCTGCGGCTCGCCGCCCGGAGGCTGGCCGCGCCGGCCGACGCCCCGGCGACCGCGCGCGCGGACGGCCCGTCCGCGGCGACGAGGCACCTCGCCCAGCCGGGCCTCTCGTTCGTCGCGCTCTGGCCGACCGCCGACCGGGAGGCGATCGCGGAGATCGAGGCGACGATCGCCGCGGAGCGGTATGCCGTCGCGCTCGAGCGCTGCGACGCGCTCGTCGCGGGGATCTTCGACAAAGCGGCGGAGCTCGCGGGATCGAGCGGCGCGGCGCGCGATCCGGCGACGGTGCCGGCGCTGCTCGGCCTGGACGGGCGCCGCTACCTCGGCTTTCGCGCCGTGGTCCGCAGAGCGCGCGCGGGCGGCGAGATCACCGAGCGCGACGCGCTCAAGGCCTTCGCGTTCGTCCTCGAGGCGCGGCTCGCAGAGAGCGCGATTTGAGCCCACGCGGCGGGCGCACGCTCGCCGCGCCGTCAGAGCCGATCGAGCGAGGCGACGCCGGAGTAGCGGCGCATCGACACGCTCATGAGCAGCGCGATCGCCACCATCACCGTGGTCACGCTCGATCCGCCGTACGAGAACAGGGGCAGCGTGACGCCGACGACGGGCAGCACGCCCGACGTCATGCCGAGGTTGATGACCGCGTGCCAGAAGATGATCGCCGCGCAGCCGACGCCGAGCACCGCGCCGAAGCGATCCTTCGCCATCGACGCGATGCGGATCCCCCACACGACGAGGAACGCGTAGAGGCACACGAGGACGATGCACCCGACGAACCCCCACTCCTCGGCGAAGACAGGGAACGGGAAGTCCGTGAACTGATCCGGCAGGAAGAGGAACTGGTTCTGGGTGCCCCGCAGGTACCCGCTGCCGAACAGGCCGCCGTTGCCGATCGCGACGCGCGAGTGGTGGGCGTGCCAGCCGCGGTGCAGGAGATCCTCCTCGGGGTGGAGGAACACGAGCACGCGCGCGCGCTGGTAGTCGAGCAGCACGTACTCCCAGACGATCGGGATCGCCACCGCGATGGACACGACGAACAGCGCCGCGCTCCTCCACCGCACGCGCGTGACCGCCGCGATCGTCAGGAAGACGAACACGAGGATGAGCGCCGTCCCGAGATCGGGCTGCTTGAGCACGAGGAGCGCGGGGACCGCCGTCAGCGCCGCCGGGATCGCCAGATCGCGGAGGGTGCGGCCCTCGTTGCGCGGATCGTCGTGCAGGAACTTCGCCAGCGCGATGACCAGGAACACCTTCATGAACTCGCTGGGCTGGAACCGGAACGCGCCGAACTCGATCCACCGGGCGGAGCCGCGCACGTCGCGCGCGAGCACGAAGACGAGCGCCAGCGAGAAGACGCCGAACGTGTAGAGCACGTAGCCGAGGCGCTCGAGGTGCCGGTAGTCGACCGCGATCAGCACGCCGCCGATGATGCCGCCCATGAACAGCCAGTACACCTGGCTGATGTAGAGCTCCGCGCGCGCGCCGGAGTAGACGCTCGTCGCGCTGTAGAGGTTGACGACGCCGAGCACCGCGATGGCCACCGCGGCGATGAAGAGCGGCCAGTCGAAATGATCGCGATCGCGCGCAGAGAGAGAGTCACCCCGGATCATGGCGTGCGCCCCGACGCGGCGGGCGCGCGGCCCGCGCTGCTCTTTCCCGCGCGCGGCCCCTCGTTCGGGCCGCCGCGGCGCTCCTTCGCGAGCTCCTGGTACGCGCGGACCACCTCGAAGGCGACCGGCGCCGCGTGCTTGCCGCCCGTACCGCCGTGCTCGACGAGCACGACCACGGCGACCTCGGGCGAGCGCGCCGGCGCGTAGCCGGCGAACCAGGCGTGCTCGCGGTTGAAGTACCAGACCCGCTCGGCCTCGACGCCGCGGGTGAGCCGGTGCGAGACCTGCGCGGTCCCCGTCTTGCCCGCCATCTCCACGCCCGCGACGCGCGCCTTGAACGCCGTGCCGCCCTCCTCGTTCACGCCGGCGACCATGGCGCGGTGCACGAGGGAGAGGTTCTCCGACCGGATGTCGATCTGGCGGCGCACGCGCGGCGTGAACTCCTGGACGACCGTGCCGGCGCTCGTCTCGACGGCCCGCACGATCTGCGGCTGGTACAGCGTGCCGCCGTTCGCGAGCGCCGCGTACGCGAGCGCGAGCTGGAGCACCGTGACCGTCGTCGCGCCCTGGCCGATCGCCGCGTTCAGGCCGAACCCGAGGCGGAACTGGCCCTTGTTCCGGAGCGTCATCCACGCCCGGGTGGGCATCCTGCCCCCCGCCTCGGCGTTGATGCCGAGCCCCGTCCGCGCGCCGAGCCCGTAGCGCTGGCCCATCTCCGCGATGACGTCCATGCCGACGCCGTACTCCGCCGCGAGCCGGTAGAAGTAGACGTTGCACGACTCGGCGATCGCCTGCTGCATCGCGACCGGCCCGTGCACGTGCGTGCACCGGAAGGTGCGCTTGCCGAACGTCAGCGCGCCCCGGCACCGCGAGGACTGGCGGGGATCGATGAGCCCCTTCTCGAGCGCCGCCAGCGCGGTGAACGGCTTGAACGTCGAGCCGGGCGGGTACGCCCCGGACAGCGTCTTGTCGAGCGCGGGCTTCAGCGGATCGGAGTAGAGCCTCCGGAACGCGTCGCGGATGACCTGCTTCCCCGAGCCGCCGGAGAGCGCGTTCGGGTTGTAGCCGGGCTTCGAGTACAGCCCGATTATCCGCCCGGTGCGCACGTCGATGACCGCGACGCCGCCGGCGAGCTCGCCGCGCATCGCCTTGTCGATCGCCTTCTGGATGTCGGCGTCGAGCGTCAGCCGGAGATCGCGGCCGGGGATCGGGTCCACCCGCCGCGGCTCCTCGATGATCCCGTCGCCGCCCGTCCTGCGCCGCCCCTTGGCGTCGACGAGCACCTTCTCCCAGCCGCGCGTGCCGCGCAGGTAGCTCTCCCACGCGCGCTCGATGCCGGTGACGCCGATGCGATCGCCCTCGATGTACCCGACGCTGCGGAGCGACGCGAGCCGCTCGGCGTCCACCTCGGCCATGTAGCCGAGGACGTGCGAGCCGACCTCCTCGTACGGGTAGTAGCGCACCGGGACGGGCACCACGTCGACCCCCGGCAGCTCGGCGTCGTGCGTCGCCAAGGTCGCCACGGCGTCGCGCGAGATGTCCTCCTTGAGCAGGATCTGCTGGTTCTTGCGCGGGCCCTCGTCGGCGCGGATGGAGGTGATCAGCGCCTCCAGCCGCGCGCGCTCCTCGATCCCGATGCCGAGGTACTCGACGAGCTTCGGCCAGATCGTCTCCATGTCGAGGCGCCGCGGGACGACGTAGACGTTGTACGACGGCCGGCTGGCCGCGAGCACCTTGCCGTTCTTGTCCCGGATGATCCCGCGCGTGGTCGCGAGCGTCACGCGCCGAACGATGTTCTCGCGAGCGATGGCCTTGTTCTCGTCGACCTCGAGGATCTGCAGGTAGAACAGGCGCCCGAGGAGCACCATGAATCCGACGACCATGCCGAGCGCGATCCACCGGAAGCGCCGGCGGAACTCGCTCACGTCGGAGCGCTGGACGAGCAGGCTCACCGCGGGCTCTCCCCTGGCCGCGGGACGTTGATCGTCGCCTGGTGCACGCGCTCGGCCAGCCGGAAGACGAACGGCGCGAACAGCGCCGTCGAGATCGCGTGCGGCGCGACGAGCCGGGCGAGCGCGCGGGTGCGCGCCGCGTCGCCCCCGAAGATGGCGGTGAGGATCACGATGAGCACCCCCTCGACGAGGCCGAAGACGAAGGCCAGCGCGATCTTCGTGAGGAGCGTCTGCGCGGCGAGCCGCACGCCGGCCGCCCGCGAGACGACGAAGGTCGCGACGGTGATGAAGGTGAACAGGCCGACCGGCGCGCCGGTGAAGAGATCGAGCAGGTACCCGAGCAGGAACGCGAGCGCGGCGCCCCGCGCGATCGAGTACTCGTGCACCCCCATGAACACGACGAGCGGCAGGAGCAGGCTCGGCGTCGAGCCCGGGATGTTCAGCTTGCCGATGAGCCGGAACAGGTTCGACTGAAGGATCAGCAGGGCGGCCCCCATCGCCAGGAACGCGGAGTTTCTCATCGCGTCACCTCCGCTGCGCCTGGGGGGGCGTCTCCTCCGGAGGCGTCGTCGTCACGATGAGCACCTCCTCCAGCCGGGAGAAATCGACCGCCGGCGCGACGTACACCTGCTGGTAGATGCCGAAGTCGCGGCGGACGACCTGCGTCACGGTCCCGACCGGGATCCCCTTCGGGAAGCGCCGGCCGACGCCGCTCGTCACGAGCAGATCGCCGACCTCGATCTCGTCGGTGCGCTGCACGTACTCGACGCTGCAGGAGTACTTGCTCTCGTCGCCCGTGCCGCGGACGAAGCCGCGCGCGCCGGTGCGCTCGACCACCACGTCGACGCCGCTGCCCCCGTCGACGACGAGCCGCACGTCGACCGTGTCGCCGGCGCTCTTCAGCGTGGTGCCGACGACGCCGTCCGCGGAGAGGACCGGCAAGTTGGAGCCGATGTCCCGCGCCTCGCGATCGAGCGTGACGCGGACCACCCGGAAGAAATCGTTCGTGCTCTTGCCGACGACCTGGGCGCTCACCACGTCGGTCCGGAGGCTCTGGCGCAGGTCGAGCAGCCTGCGCAGGCGGCGGTTCTCTTCCTCGAGCGCCTCGAGCTTCCGCACCCGCTCTCGGAGGCGGGCGATCTGCGAGGCCTGCCTGGCGTTGTCTTCCTTGACGTCGACCAGGTAGATGTAGTCGCCCCAGAGGTTCGAGATCCCGCGCGCCAGCGTCGCGGCCGCGTACTGGATCGGCGCCGCGATGCTGATGATGATCCGGTCGGCCCCCGTGTTCTGCTTGGGGTCGCGCATGCTGGCGCGCAGGAACCAGAACGGCACCGCGAGCGCCAACAGCACGATCACGAAGTCGCGGTAGCGTTTGAGGTTCACCGTGGCTCCCGGACCCAGGTAGTACGAGGCGCCCCGCGAGGCCACCCCTCTCGACGCCGCGCGCGGCGCCCACCCCGGCGCGGGGCGGCTCGCCGCGCGCCGCAAACACCCCCGCCGGCGTGCTCACGGGCGGGACACGAAGACGACCCTCAGCTGATCGTGACCTCTTTCAAGAGCTCGAGGTGATCCAGCGCCTTGCCGCTGCCGAGCACCACGGCGCTGATCGGGTCGTCGCACACCATCACGGGCAACCCCGTCTCCTCGCGGAGGAGCACGTCGAGGTTCTTGAGGAGCGAACCGCCGCCGGTGAGCACGATGCCCTTGTCGACGATGTCGGCCGCCAGCTCGGGCGGCGTGCGCTCCAGCGCGATGAGAACGGCGTCCACGATGGCGTTCGTCGGCTCGCTCAGCGAGTCGCGGATCTCGTCGGAGTTGACGACGACCGTCTTGGGGATGCCCGCGACCATGTCGCGCCCCTTGACCTCCATCGTGAGCTGCTGCTCGAGCGGGTACGCGTTGCCGATCGTGATCTTGATGCGCTCCGCGGTCTGCTCGCCGATGGCCATGTTGTACTTGCGCTTCATGTAGGCCATGATCGACTCGTCCATCTTGTCGCCGCCGACGCGGACGCTCTGCGAGTAGACGATGCCGGCGAGGGAGATCACGGCGACCTCGGTCGTGCCGCCGCCGATGTCGACGACCATGTTGCCGCTCGGCTCGGTGATCGGCAGCCCTGCGCCGATCGCGGCCGCCATGGGCTCTTCGATGAGGTAGACCTCGCGCGCGCCAGCGCCCTCGGCGCTCTCCTTCACCGCCCGCTTCTCGACCTCGGTGATGCCGAACGGGACGCAGATGATGATGCGCGGCTTGACGAGCGTGCGGCGGTTGTGTGCGCGCGCGATGAAGTACCGGAGCATCGCCTCGGTGATCTCGAAGTCGGCGATGACGCCGTCGCGCAGCGGCCGCACCGCCTGGATGTTGCCGGGGGTGCGACCGAGCATCTCCTTCGCCTCGCGGCCGACGGCGAGCACCTTCTTGCCGCCGCGAGCATCGCGCTGGACGGCGACCACCGAGGGCTCGCATGACACGATCCCCTTGCCCTTCACGTAGATGAGGGTGGTTGCGGTGCCGAGATCGATCGCGAGATCGTTCGAGAACAGGCCGTAGAGCCAGTCGAAGATCATCGCTTCGCCCTAGAAAGGAAAAAGGTTAAGCCGAGCACCGCGGAGGACGCAGCAGCCCGACCAGACGCCCGCTCGAGCGGGTCCGGCGGCAGCGGCCAGCGGTGCAGCGTGGCCTAGCCCTTCGAGATCTTGCCTTCTTTGTGCTCGGTGTGCTTGCGCTCGGTCGGGCAGAACTTCTTGATGACGAACTTGTCCGTCATCGTCCGCTTGTTCTTCGTCGTGTGGTAATTCGCGCGGCCACAGTTGCCGCACGTCAGCTTGATGATGTCGCGCATCGGAGGTCTCCGAAGACAGGGCCGACCTGTTTCAACAGGCGGCCCTGGTTGAACCTAGGCACGGGCAGCACGGGAAGCGCTAGCACCGCAACCGGCGGGGGGCACCAGAGGACGTATGTCGGATCAGCGACGCCCGACCGCCCGTCTGGAGGGCGCTACCCTACGAGAAACGATGCAGTTGTCAACCGGGAGCGCTCATTCGTCGTCCCAGTCGTCACCGGTGCGGCCGCGATCCCAGTTCTTGTTGTTGCTGCGCCGGCCACCACCACCAGCGCCGCCACCGGCCCCGGGAGGACCGTCCCCGTCGTGAGCGCCGCGCCGACGGCGATCATCGAACGTCTTGCGCGCAGGCGGCGGAGGAGCTCCACCACCGCCGCCGCCGCCGGCGAAACCGCCGCCACCACCGCTGAAGCCGCCGCCGCCGCCGGCGAAGCCGCCGCCACCGCCGCCGAAGCCGCCGCCACCGCCGCCGAAGCCGCCCGGGCGGTCCTCGCGCGCCGGCCGCTCCCCCTTCGGGTGAGCGAGGTTGACGACGAGGCGCCGGCCGCGCACGTCCACGCCGCGCAGGGCATCGATCGCGCCGCGCGCCGCCTCGGCGCTCGCCATCGTCACGAAGCCGAACCCGCGCTTGCGACCGTCAGGATCCATGGGGAGGTGGACCCGCACCACCGGACCGGCGCCGGTCGAGCCGATGAGCCCCTCGACTTCCTCGACGCTCGCGTCATAGGGGAGATTGCCGACGTAGAGGGTGCGATCGGGCGCTGCAAGCCCGCCGCCGCCCATACCGCCACCGCCGCCAGGGCCACCTGGACCGCCGCCGCCGGGGCCACCGCCGGGGCCCATCGGGCGCCCCTCGCGCCGCGGCGGCTCGGCCTGGAAGGGGCGGACCGAGATGGACTTGCCGCCCTGAAATGAACCGTCGAGCGACTCGCGCGCGGCGTTGGCTTCGCCGGTCGTCGAGAGTGTGACGAAGCCGAACCCGCGCGGACGACCCGTCGCGCGATCTTTCGGAAGACTGACCTCGACGACGTTGCCGCCGGTGGCCTCGAAGAGCTGCCGCAAAACGTCTTCGGTGATGGAGTCGGGCAAGCCCGCCACGAACAACTTACGCGAATCTTCAGCCATTGTAGAAAAACCTGGGGTTGGCCCCTGCGTTCCCTCTTATTTTGGTCCACTCGCTCCGTGATCGATGTCGATGACGCGGAGCCTTTCGCGAGCGCGCCTCGGTCGCTCCTCCATCGGCGGAAGGAGCGACCGAGCTCAATCGAGCGAAGGTCGGCAGGCCGACCCTCTGGTGCAAACTCCACCCCACGATATCTGGCGCCCCTGGCGCGTCAAGGGACCCGCCACGGGCGGGCGAGCCAAATGAAGGCCCGGAAGGAGCCGTCAGCGGACCCTCCGCGCCCCCTCCGCGCCTTCGCCCCTCACGCGAGCGCCGGTCCGGAGGACCGGGGCGCCGGTCCAGGCGACCAGGGACCCCGCAGCGCGCGCTCCGTCACAGGCGGGCGTCGCCGGACCGGCGCTCGGGAAACCCGGCGCTCGGGAGGGCCGAGCGGTCCAGCGCCGCCCGGCGGATGAGCGCATCGCGCGGCGTGGATCTGCCCGAAACCCGAAACGACCGGTCCAAGGCGCCCAGGTGCGGGATCACCTCTCGGCCCGGGCGCGGGAGGCCCGAGGCGCCTCGGCCTCACCGTCCTCGTCGGACGGATCGTCGTCCGCGACGCGCGAAGCGCCGTCCAGCGGGCTCGCCCCGGCGCTCGACGGCTCGCCGCGCGCCGCCATGCGCAGGAAATAGAGCCCCACCGCGAACAGACCAAAGCATGCCCACTGCGCGGGAGTGAGACCGGCATAACGCGGATCGCCGCCGACGACCGTGCCCTCCCGCTCGCGCAGGAAATCGAGCGCGAAGCGCACCGGAGCGTACGCGGTGCACATGATCCCGGTATAGAAACCGAGCGGACGATGGGGGTTCCGGCGCCAGAGCACCGCGAACGCGATCGCGAGCGGGATCGCGAGCACACACTCATATAGGCCGAGATCGAACCGGCCGACATGTCCCGTCCCGAGCGGGTATTGGACCGCGAACCATGCGTCGGAGATACGGCCCGGATGATCGTGGACCGACGCGCAGCCCGCGCGCCCGAAGACCCACGCGAGCGGAAACGCGCTGTTGACGACCTCGCAGTAGGGCATGATCCGCTCGCGGCGATAGAAGCGCCACGCGAAGGCGCCGATCAGCGCGCCGGTGAAGCCGCCGAAGCTCGACAGGCCGTCCCAGAGCGCGAACAGGTAGAGAGGATCTCGGGCGACCCGCTGCGGGTGATAGAAGATCGCGTCGAGGACGTGCCCACCGATGAACCCGGCCGCCACGACCCAGAAGATGAACTCGCTCATCTTCTTCTCGTCGAGGCGCCGCTCGCGCGCGTGCCTCGTGGCGACCACGGCGCCGATGTAGACGCCGAGCGCCACCAGCGTGCCGAACGGCTTGATCGAGGGCGGCTTCGCCGGATCGATGAGCTGCCCCACGAGCGGGATGTGCTCCAGGAAAGCGAGCGGGATCTCGGGGAGCTCGATGTAAGGGATCAGAGGGCCTGACACGTCGCTCCCCTAGCGCAGCGACGAGGCGAAAGCCATCCGCCGTCGATGACGTCGGAGCGACAAGGCCGCGCCACGCGCGGGCGGCGGGGGCGCGCTGAGCGCGGCGGGGGCGCCAGGGACGCAGCGAGGCCGCCTTCGCCCGGTCGAGCGCCGCGCCGCCGCGCCGCGAGGCCACCGCGCCCGCGCGAAGTCCGGCGCGACGTCGCGCCGGTGTCGTCAAGAGTTCGTCAACCGCGGGAAGAGTTCGCCAACCGCAGGGGACAGGCGTAAACCTGCCGCATGAGCCGCTCCCCCGTGCGCGTCGCCACGCTGACGCTCAGTGACACCCGCACCCTCGACGATGACGAGGGCGGACAGCTCCTCGGCGAGCTCCTGAAGCGCGCCGGCTTCTCCGTGACATCCCACGCCGTCCTCCGCGAGGAGCCCGAGCTGCTGCGCGCGGCGATCGCTCAGATCGCGGACGCAGGCTCGGCCGACGCGGTCGTCACCACGGGCGGGACCGGGATCGCACCGCGCGACCGGACCCTCGAGGCGCTCGCGCCGCTCTTCGAGAAGACGCTCGACGGCTTCGGCGAGGCGTTCCGGCGCCTGAGCTGGGACGCGATCGGGCCGAACGCCATCCTGTCGCGCGCCGCGGCCGGCGTCGCGCGAGGGCTCGTGGTGATCGCGCTGCCCGGCAGCCCGAAGGCGGTGGAGCTCGCCGTCACGCAGATCATCGGCCCCGTCCTCGCGCACGCGGTCACGCTGGCGTCCGGCAAGGGCGGACACCACCACCGGCCCCCGCAGCCCGTGCAGGGCGAGGAGCAGCGCGGATGATCCCCTTCGAAGAGGCGCTCGATCGACTGCTCGCGACCGCTGCCCCGGTCGGCCCCGAGCGGGTGCCGCTCGACGACGCGGCAGGGCGCGTGCTCGCCGAGGACATCGCGGCGGCCGACGCGATGCCCGCCTTCGACTACAGCGCGATGGACGGCTACGCCATCGCCTCGGCCGACCTCGCGGGCAGCGGGCCCTTCAGGCTGCCCGTCCGCGGCGAGAGCGCGGCCGGCCGCCCGCTGCCGGCGCTCCACCCGGGCACGGCGTGTCGGATCTTCACCGGCGCGCGGCTGCCGCCCGGCGCCGACACGATCGCGCCGCAGGAGGACGCCGCGCGCAGCGGCGACGAGATCACGCTGCAGGAAGCGCCGCGGGCGGGCGCCTGGGTGCGCCGCCGGGGCGCGGACCTCGCGGAGGGCGCCGTCCCGCTGCGCAGAGGAGCGCGGCTCACCCCGGGGAAGGTCGCGCTCGCGGCCGCGCTCGATCGCCCGAGCGTCCTCGTCGCGCGCCGCCCCGTGGTCACGGTGATGTGCTCCGGCGACGAGCTGCGCGCGCCCGGCTCGCCCGGCCCCGCCGGCACGATCCCGGAGTCGAACAGCTACTTCATCGCCGCGACCGCGCGCGCGGCGGGCGCCGCGGTCCGCATCGCGCCGTTCGTCCCCGACGACGCGGCGCGCGCCGCCGAGGCGGTGTCGACGGCGCTGCGCGGGTCCGATCTCGTGGTGACTGTCGGCGGGGTGAGCGTCGGCGACCACGACATCGTCCGCCCCGCGCTCGAGGCGGCCGGCGTGTCGCTCGATTTCTGGCGCGTCGCCATCAAGCCGGGCAAGCCGCTCGCGGTGGGGCGCGCCGAGCTCTCGCGGTGCGGCGTCGTCCACGTGCTCGGGCTGCCAGGCAATCCGGCCTCGGCCTCGCTCACGTTCGTCCTCTTCGGCGTGCCGCTGCTCCGCGCGCTCCAGGGCGACGCGGCGCCGCGGCCGCCCCGCGTGATCGTCCGCGCGGACAGCGCGCTCCGGCGCCAGACCGGTCGCGCCGAGTTCCTCCGCACCCGCCTGGACGCCTCGAGCGGCGAGCTCGTCGCCCGCATCGCGGCGAACCAGGCGTCGGGCGCCGTCACGAGCTTCGCCGAGGCCGACGCGCTCGTCCTCGTGCCCGCCGATCGGGAGCGCATCGACGAGGGCGATCGCCTCGAGGCCATCCGCCTCGCGGAGATCTGATCGCGCGCCGCGCAATGCCGCGCATTGCCCGCAGCGCGCGGCATTGCCTCCAGCGCACAGCATTGCCACGCGGCCGGCGAATTTACGTCACGAACCCGCGCTCCATCACGCCGCGCTCGGGCGGAGGGCTCACCTTGACCCTCGCGCGGGGGCGCCGGAAGATGGCGGAGCCATGCTCATCCTCGGGATCAACGCCTACCACGGCGATGCGTCGGCAGCCCTGCTCGTCGACGGCCAGCTCGTCGCGGCGGCGGAGGAGGAGCGGTTCAGCAGGATCAAGCACTGCGCGGGCTTCCCGCGGCTGGCGGTCGAGTACTGCCTCGGCGCCGCGGGCGCGCGGGTCGAGGACATCGATCACATCGCGATCAGCCGCGACACGAGGGCGCACCTCGGCGACAAGCTCCTCTACGCGCTGACGCGGCGCTCGCCGGCGGGGCTCCTCAAGGGCTCGCTCGGCGCGAGCGACCCGAAGGTGCACCTCGGCGCCGCGCTCGGCGTCGACCCGAAGCGCATCCGCGCCGCGTCGCACAGCGTCGAGCACCACCGCGCGCACCTCGCCTCCGCGTTCTTCCCCTCGGGCTTCGACGAGGCGGCGGTCCTGTCCATCGACGCCTTCGGCGACTTCGTCAGCACGATGTGGGCGCGCGGCCGCGGCAACAAGCTGGAGATCCTCCGGCACGTCGGCTTCCCCCACTCGCTCGGGCTGTTCTACTCGGGCCTGACGCAGTACCTCGGGTTCCCCAAGTTCGGCGACGAGTACAAGGTCATGGGGCTGTCGGCCTACGGCCAGCCGGATCTGCTCGACAAGCTCCGGCAGGTGGTGCGCGTCAAGGACGGGGCGTTCGAGCTCGGGCTCGAGTACTTCCAGCACCACACGAAGGGCATCGCGATGACCTGGGAGGGCGAGCCCCGCTACGGCCCCATCCACTCCGAGCGCCTGATCGACCTGCTCGGCCCTGCCCGCAGCCCGAAGAGCGGGATGGAAGATCGCTTCATGGCGGTCGCCGCCTCGACGCAGGCGGCGTTCGAGGAGGTCTACTTCGAGCTGCTCGCGACGGCGAAGCACCTCACCGGCTCGCCGCGCCTCGCCCTCGCGGGCGGCTGCGCCTACAACAGCGTGGCGGCCGGGAAGATCCGCCCGAAGGGGCTGTTCGACGACGTCTTCATCCAGCCCGCGGCCGGCGACGCGGGCACGGCGTTCGGCGCGGCGCTCTACGTCCACCACCACAAGCTCGACAACCCGCGCGGCTTCCACCAGACGCACAGCTACTTCGGCCCGGCCTTCTCGCAGGAGACCATCGACGAGCTGCTCCGGAAAGAGCAGGTCGCGTTCGAGACCCTCCCCGACGAGGACCTGATCCCCCGCGTCGCCAGGGCGATCAGCGAGGGCAAGGTGGTCGGCTGGTTCCAGGGGCGGATGGAGTACGGCCCGCGCGCGCTCGGCAACCGCAGCATCCTCTGCGACCCGCGGCGGCCGGACATCAAGGACGCGATGAACGAGCGGATCAAGCGCCGCGAGATGTTCCGCCCCTTCGCGCCGGCGCTGCCCCTCGAGCGCGTCGGCGACTACTTCGAGCAGACCTCGCCGGACCCGTTCATGGTCAAGGTCTACAAGATCAAGCCGGAGCGCCGCGCCGAGATTCCCGCCGTGACCCACGTCGACGGCACGGGGCGCCTCCAGACGGTGACCGCCCAGGAGAACCCGCGCTACCACGCGCTCCTCAGCGAGTTCGGCCGGCAGACGGGCACGCCCGTCCTCCTGAACACCTCCTTCAACGCGAGCGAGCCGATCGTTTGCACCCCAAAGGAAGCGCTCGACTGCTTCCTCCGGACCAAGATGGACGTGCTCGTGCTCGAGCGGGCCTACCTCGAGCGCGCGCCGGCCCTCTAGGCAGACCGCGCGCGCTCCGGGCAGGCCGCGAAAAGCCCGCCGGAAGCGGCCGTGGAGGCGCGGCCGAAAGTTCGTGGTTGACGTGGAGCGAGGGGACGGCAAATGGGCGTCCCCGGCATGTGGAAGAACGGGACGCCGGGCGCCCTGCCCCACCTCGACGGAGCGCCGGAGCAACCGGCTCCGACGACCGGGGGTGCTTGGACGCCTTGCCTCGAGCATGATGCCGGCCCGCCGCGCGGCGTGCGCGCGGACCTGGTACCCCATGGGCCCACGGCGCTGCATGCGCTCACGGCCCCTCCTGCGTAAGGGTCCGCGCCGCGGCGGCCCAGGCGGTCAAAGAGGATGGATGCGAATCGGATGAAGCTCGTACTCGAAGACGGGACGACCATGACGGGCCGGTGCTTCGGCGCCCCGCGCGCGGTGAGCGGCGAGGTTGTCTTCAACACCGGCATGACGGGGTACGTCGAGACGCTCACGGATCCCTCGTACAGAGGCCAGATCCTGACGATGACGTACCCGCTCGTGGGCAGCTACGGCGTGCCCGCGCCGCGCAAAGCAGGCAGCGTCGACGGGCCCTACGAGGCCGACCGCATCCAGGTGCAAGGGCTCGTGGTCCAGAGCTACGTGGAGCGCTACAGCCACCACGCCGCGGTCCGCTCGCTCGGCGCCTGGCTCGCCAGCGAGGGCATCCCGGCGATCACGGGGATCGACACGCGCACGCTGACGCGGCGGCTCCGGGAGGTCGGGACGATGAAGGGCTGGCTGTGTCCGGCCGAGATGGACCTCGAGCGGGTGAAGCGCTCGGCCGAGGCCGTGGACATGCGCGAGGAGGTGTTCCGCCTCGTTTCGCCCCGCGAGCCCATCACGTACGAGGGCGGCCCCCTGAAGGTGCTCCTCATCGACGCGGGCGCGAAGGACAACATCGTCCGCTCGCTCCTGCGGCGCGGGGTCACCGTCATCCGCGCCCCCTACCACGCGCCCATCGCCGAGCTCGCCGAGAGCGCCGACGGCGTCCTCATCGGCAACGGCCCTGGCGACCCCAAGGACCTCGGCCAGCTGGTCGCCGCGGTGCGCGGCCTGCTCGGGACCTACACGAAGCCGATCTTCGGCATCTGCCTCGGCAACCAGATCCTCGCGCTGGCCGCCGGCGGCGACACCTTCAAGCTGCCGTACGGCCACCGCGGCGTGAACCAGCCGGTGCAGGACCTCCTGAGCCGCCGCTGTTACGTCACGAGCCAGAACCACGGGTACGCGGTGAAGCACGAGTCGCTGCCCGCCGAGTGGGAGCCCTGGTTCGTCAACATCAACGACGGCACCAACGAGGGCATCCGCTCGCGGCTCCGCCCCTTCTTCAGCGTCCAGTTCCACCCCGAGGCGACGCCCGGGCCCGAGGACGCGGGCTACCTGTTCGACGACTTCCTCCGCCTCTGCGGCGCGATGAAGGGGTCCTCCGATTCGCGACTCAAGACCGCGGGGACCGCTGCCGCGGATCCCCGCGCCACCCCCACCGCAGGAAGGAGCTGAGCCATGTACGGCGCGTATCTCCCCAAGAAACCCCGGCGCGTCCTCGTGCTCGGCTCCGGCGCGCTCCAGATCGGTCAGGCCGGCGAGTTCGACTACTCGGGGTCGCAGGCGATCAAGGCCCTCAAGGAAGAGGGGATCGCCACCGTCCTCGTGAACCCCAACATCGCCACCATCCAGACGAGCGAGGGGCTCGCCGACCGCATCCACCTCTGCGCGGTCACCCCGGAGTTCGTCGAGCGGATCATCGTGAAGGAGGAGGTCGACGCGATCGCCCTCTCCTTCGGCGGGCAGACGGCGCTCAACTGCGGGCTCGAGCTCCACGATTCGGGCATCCTCGACAAGTACGGCGTGCGGGTGCTCGGCACGCCGATCAAGGCGATCCGCGACACCGAGGACCGGCGGCTCTTCATCGAGCGCCTCGACGAGATCGGCGTGAAGACCGCCCGCAGCCGCGCCTGCCGCTCGGCGGCCGAGGCCATGGCGGCGGCGCGCGAGATCGGGTTCCCCGTGATGCTCCGCGGCGGCTACGCGCTCGGCGGCAAGGGCAGCGGCATCGTCGAGAGCGAGCGCGACCTCGAGGAGGCCGTGCGCCGCGGCTTCGCCGGCGGCGTGCCCCAGGTGCTCGTCGAGGAGTGCCTCCGCGGCTGGAAGGAGATCGAGTACGAGGTCGTCCGCGACGGGCGCGACAACTGCATCACCGTCTGCAACATGGAGAACCTCGACCCGATGGGGATCCATACCGGGGAGTCGATCGTCGTCGCCCCGTCGCAGACGCTGAACGACGAGGAGTACCAGCTCCTCCGCTCGGTCGCGCTGAAGACGATCCGCCACCTCGGCATCGTGGGCGAGTGCAACATCCAGTACGCGCTCGACCCGCACAGCGCCGATTACCGGGTCATCGAGGTGAACGCGCGCCTCTCCCGGTCGAGCGCCCTCGCCAGCAAGGCGACGGGCTACCCGCTCGCCTACGTCGCCGCGAAGATCGCCGTCGGCTACACCATGCCGGAGATCGCCAACGCGATCACCCGCAGGACGACCGCGTTCTTCGAGCCGGCGCTCGACTACCTCGTCTGCAAGGTCCCGCGCTGGGATCTCGGCAAGTTCCGCGGCGCGTCGATGCGGATCGGCAGCGAGATGAAGAGCGTCGGCGAGGTCATGGCCATCGGCAGGACGTTCCCCGAGGTCATCCAGAAGGCGCTCCGCATGCTCGACATCGGGGTGAAGGGGCTCGACCCCGACGCGTTCACCTTCAAGGACCTCCGCGACGAGCTGCAGAACGCGACGCCGCTCCGGATCTTCGCCGTGGCCCGCGCGCTCCAGGAGGGGATGTCGGTCGACGAGATCCACAACCTCACCAAGATCGACCGGTGGTTCTTGAACCAGATCGAGCCGATCGTCCGGATGCACCGGGATCTGAAGACGCTCAAGGTCGCCGTCCCCGCGCAGTCCGACAAGGCCGCGCAGGAGCCGGCGCTCGAGGAGGCGACGCTCCGGGAGGCGAAGCAGCTCGGCTTCAGCGACCGGATGATCGGCACGCTGACCGGCGCGCCGCGGGGCTCGATCCGGGAGGCGAGGAAGCGGCACGGCGTCGTGCCGCACCTCGCGCAGATCGACACGCTCGCGGCCGAGTTCCCCGCCGAGACGAACTACCTCTATTCGAGCTACCACGCGTCGGCCACGGACGTCGCGCCGTCCTGGCGGAAGAAGATCATGGTGCTCGGCTCCGGCGCCTACCGCATCGGATCGAGCGTCGAGTTCGACTGGTGCTGCGTCAACGCGATCCGCGCGGCCTCGGAGCTCGGCTACGAGACCATGATGCTGAACTACAACCCGGAGACGGTCAGCACTGACTACGACACGTGCGACAAGCTGGTCTTCGACGAGATCAGCTTCGAGACGGTGCTCGACATCTACGAGCGGGAGCAGCCCTACGGCATCGTGGTCAGCATGGGCGGGCAGGTCCCGAACAACCTGGCGCTCCGGCTGCACGAGGCGGGGGCGCGCATCCTCGGCACGAGCCCGGGGAGCATCGACACCGCCGAGGACCGGAAGAAGTTCAGCGATCTGCTCGACCGGCTGGAGATCGACCAGCCGCGCTGGGCGCACGTCGTCGACGCGGGCCAGGCGGGCGAGATCGTGAACAAGCTCGGCGGCTTCCCCGTCCTCGTCCGGCCGAGCTACGTGCTGAGCGGCGCGGCCATGAGCGTGGCGCACGAGCCCAACGAGCTCGATCGCATCCTCGCCCGGGCCAAGGCCGTCTCCCCCACCTACCCCGTCGTCGTGTCCAAGTTCGAGACCCACGCCCGCGAGGTGGAGATCGACGCGGTCGCCGATCGCGGGGAGATCATCCTCTGGGCGATCAGCGAGCACATCGAGAACGCCGGCGTCCACAGCGGCGACGCGACGCTCGTCCTGCCCCCGCAGTCGCTCTACATCGCGACGATCCGCAGGATCAAGCAGATCGCCCAGCAGGTGGCGCGGTCGCTCTCGATCACCGGGCCGTTCAACATGCAGTTCTTGGCCAAGCACAACACGGTCAAGGTGATCGAGTGCAACCTGCGCGCGTCGCGGAGCTTCCCCTTCGTGTCGAAGGTCACGGGGAACAACTTCGTCCGGGAGGCGATGCGCAGGATGCTCGGCGTGTCGCAGCCGGTCGAGAACCGCGGGCTCGACCTCGATTACGTCGGGGTGAAGGCGCCGATGTTCTCGTTCTCGCGCCTCGTGGGGGCCGATCCGATGCTCGGCGTCGAGATGGCGAGCACCGGCGAGGTCGGCTGCTTCGGCGACGACATGCACGAGGCGCTCCTGCACTCGCTGCTCGCGACCGGCTTCAGGTTCCCCAAGAAGGGTGTGCTGCTCTCGCTCGGGCCGCTCGAGGACAAGTACTGGTTCGCCGACGAGGCCCGCGTCATCGCCGAGCACCTGAAGCTCCCCATCTTCGCGACGCCGGGCACGGCCGAGGCGCTCCGGGCGCTCGGGCTCGAGTGCACGAGCCTCGCGAAGCAGCCCGACGAGGGGGAGACGGCGATGAGCGCCATCGAGCAGGGGAAGGTGGATCTCGTGATCAACATCCCCCGCGAGTACGACCAGCTCGGCCGTCCGGACGGCTACCTGATCCGGCGGCGCGCTGTCGACGCGAACATCCCGCTCCTCACGGACCTCCAGCTGGCGCGGGCGGTCATCGGGGCGATGCGCGCGAAGAGGATCGAGGATCTGCGGACCCTGTCCTACGACGAGTACCTCGCGCGGAGCCCGGTGGCGCTCAGGTGACCTGAAGCGCTAGCGCGGCGAAGAGCGGCTCCGGGTGGCTCGGGAGGTTGCACCGAGCCGCCCGGCCCCGCGACGGACACTCCCCCACGGGGCCGGCTGCCCTCCCGAGAGCAGAACCAACACCGGCCCTCGCCGCGCCCCGCGACGGATGCCCCCGCACGGGGCCTGCCGACTTCATCAGAGCAGAGGTAGGTGCACGAACCCAGACGGCGGGCTCGCCCTCAGTCGTTCGTGACGATGAACCAGCCGTTCACCATGCCGTTGCCGGTCGACGAGGTCGATCCCTGGATCGGGCTGGTCCCCTCATTGCGGAGGCACATGCCGACATTCCATTCGCCCTCTGGCAGCACCGTCGTGGCAGAGACCGAGTAGGTCGTGCGGGTCGGCGTGAAGTAGTGGCTCGCGAAGGTGCCGCCGAAGAAGTTGACGAGCTCGCCGGTGCCGCCGCGCCGCTGGTAACAGAGGCCGAGCGGGGCGACGAACGCAGCGCTGGACGCCCGCAGCCCGAGCGGCGCAGAGGCCGATCCGGTCACGCGCTGGCTGCCGGTGATGGTCACCGACCCCGGGGGGCCGACGAAGACATACGCGGCGCTGCCACCATCAAAAAGGGGAGCAACGTTGCCCGCAATCGCGATCGTCGCGACCACACCCGTCGGCCCCTGAGGCCCTGTCGCGCCCACTGGCCCGGTCGGTCCCTCGGGTCCCATTGGGCCCTCGGGTCCCATCGGTCCTTCGGGTCCCATCGGTCCCTCGGGCCCCATCGGCCCCTCGGGCCCCATCGGTCCCTGGGGCCCCATCGGCCCCTCGGGCCCCATCGGTCCCTGGGGCCCCATTGGCCCCTCGGGCCCCATCGGTCCCCTCTCGCCGGGCAGGCCAGCCGGCCCCGTCGGCCCCGCCGGCCCCTCGGGCCCTGTCGCGCCCACGGGCCCCGTCGGCCCCTCTGGCCCCTTCGGCCCCTGGGGCCCTGTCGGTCCCTCCGGCCCCTTCGGCCCCTGGGGCCCTGTCGGACCCGGCGGTCCCATGGGACCCGCGATTCCGCTCGAGTTGCCCACCCAGTTGCCGCTCTCGTCGATGACGACCCTGCCGCCGATCTTCACCAGCTTCGGCGTGATCTCACCAACAGCGTTGTTCGCGACCATCGCGTACGGGACGCTCCCGATCGAAGCGCGGGGCTCCATCTCCTGATCGTCCCCGACCGTGATTCCGATGTAGCGAACCGAGCCGTCAAAGACCTTCGCGGATTGCTCCTCGGTGAAGTCGAGCACGGTGGAGAAAAAGCCTTCGTCGAACGAGAGCGCGATCTCCTCGCTCCAGAGCGGCTCGTCGTCGTCCTCGGCGGCGTAGATGGCGAACGTCACCGAGAGGACGTCATTGACCGGCTCGCCGTTGGCCGTGAAGAGCCGCCCTTGATGCGAGATCTGCATCGGCACGGCGGCGGCGGCGCCGCGCACGAGGCCGACGGAGGCGGCGAGAAAAACACCCATCGCGAGGACACGCCGTCCCATCCCGTTCATGGCACGCTCCCGTTCGCCCCGACCAGACCGCCCTGCACGCGGTAACTCGGTGAGGTCGTCTTTCCCTGATTCTGCGTCGGCTGACCGAGCGTGAAGACCATGCGATAGCTCGGGCTCCTCACGACCTTCCCCGCGCTGACCATCTCGCCCGCGGCGATGCCCCGATCCCCCACCTCGGGACGCCCACCTGCCCCACCCCCGCCCGCCGAAGCCACAGGATCGCCTGCACCGGCCCCGCCAGCCCCCCCGAGACCCTCACCCCCCGACCCGGCCCCAGGCACGGACACGTCGGGACTGCCACAGCTACAGCCCGGAGACACGGCGAGCGATGCAACAGTCAAGCCTAGCCACACCGGGAATTGCAGTCGCGCCATCAACGTGTTCCCCTCTGCTTCCGGGGCTTACGATCCGGACCAGGAAGGTACGCGCCCGGCCACCAAGGTTCAATCTATTCCCGAGCCATTGTGATACATCGCCGCTTTACGTCGGGGTCGACATGCGGCGCCACGGGCTCGAAAGCGCGCCGACACGCTCACGCCGCGATCGCAAGGCGATGTCCGAGGCGAGCTGAACGCCGAGAATCCTGGCCCCGCCGGCGGAATGCCCTCGTCCCACGCTCTCCTGCCCTCCCCGCGCGCGGGGGCATCTCCCGCCGAGCGCTGCCCCAGCGCGCCGCGCCGATAGGCCCGCCTTCGGCCGCTCCCGGAGCGCCCCGAGGCGGTGCGTCCGCGGAGCGGACATGCCTTTCTACAGCGGTTTCCGCCCACCTCTGCCACGTGCAGAGCGGCGGCCACCCGCACAGGAGACGGGCCCAGATCGGCGTTTTCGGCGCGCAAGCGCACTCCGGTGCGCTGAGCACCGAAAACGCCGAGGTGGGCCCGTATCCGAAGCGGGTGCCCGCCGCTCTAGAGATCGTCGCAGACTGGACCCGCCTCGCCGGGCCCCTCGCCCGCGACGCCCGGCTGGCCCTGCGCCCCGCCGCCGCTGTTCAGCTCCTCCGAGATCGCCCCGGGGTTGAACGTCATGAACCACCGGAGCGACCACCAGAGCAGGTTGAACCAGGCCGGCACAGGCAGCCTGCGCGTGGCCCCGACCTCGGCGAGCCCCGCGGCCGCGAAGACGACCGGCAAGATGGTGCCGAGATCCGCGCGGTAATCCATCGCCTCGCGCACATCGGCGTTGATCCCGGCAAAGGCGTGCGCGACCGCGCGGGCGACGCGCGTCGGACCAGGATGCCCCTCGGGCCGCGGCGCGCCGAGCGGGTGGCCGTCGTCCTCGCGGGCCCCGTCGACCAGCCCGGCGAGCCGGGCGCGGAGCCGCTCCGGATCGAGCCCGCCCTCGGAGCGCTCGACGATCACCGAGCCCGTCATCGGACGGATCGAGACGACCTCGCAGGCCGGATCGGCCGCGAGCTGCTCCGCGATCCGCTCGCACACCCGACGATGGCCGGCCAGCGCCGGCGCGCGCAGGCGGACGCGCCGCTCCAGAGCGTGGACGACGAGGACCGCCGGCGACATCATGACGACGGCTCGCCGTGGAGCTCCGAGGCGCCGTTGCTCTTGCGCGCAGCCCGCTCGCCGCGCGCCCCGCCCGCAGCCTTGTGGCGCACCCGCTCGGCGATTTCGGCGAAGAGATCCTCGACGTGCTCCCGCTGGCGCTCGAGCAAGCCGACGCCCAGCCTGCCCAGGTGGAGCCCGAGCGCCGCGATCTCGACGACCACCGGCCGGAGGTGCTGCTTCTTGCCCATCAGGAGGACGGCCGTGCCGACCCCCAGGGCGAACGACGGTGGATGGAACTTCATGATGCCATGTCTCCCTTGCGCAGCCCGGCGACGCGCGCGGCGCGCACGCCTTGCTTGCGTCTCGCGGCCGCCCCCGCATCCTCGCCTGCGCCCTGGTCCGTTTCCGCTTCCGCTCTCGCGCCTGCTGCTTCCGCTTCGGCTGACGCGTCCGATTCCGCTTCTGACGCCGATTCCGCTTCCGACTTCGACTCCGACTCCGATTCCGCTTCCGACTCCGATTCCGCGCGCCTGCCGTTGACGATCACGATCTCGCGGCCAGCGCTCGCGGAGCGCCCCAGAGGACCGCGAAGCAGCGCGGGCAGCGCGCCCACGGCCACGGCGAGCGCGATCTCCCCGGCGCGGAGGCGCTGCGCCCCCAGCAGGCGGCCCAGGGACCCGGAGCCGAGCGCGAGCGCCTGGAGCGCGGACGTCGCGGCGAGCGCGCGGGCCACGTGCGGGCTGTCCCGGCGGAGCACGGCCGCCGCTGCGCCCTCCCCGGCGCCGGCGCGGCAGGCCAGGATGTGGAGCAGCTGCGCGGTCACCAGCGCCGTGAACGCCCTCGTCCCCGCGGTGGCCCGTCCGCCGAGCGCGTACGCCGACAGCGACGCGCCGGACATCGCGGCCGCGTCCACGCCCAGCGCGCGGAGATCGGCCGCGCCGAGCAGCCGCGCCGCAGGGTCGCGCGGGGGGCGCCGCATGACGCCGGCCTCGGCCGGCTCGAGCGCGAGCGCGAGCGCCGGCGCCACGTCGGTGAGCAGGTTGATCCAGAGCAGCTGCAGCGGCGTGAGCGGCGAGGCGCCGCAGAGGGCGCCGACCAGCATCGTGAGGACCTCGCTCGCGTTCGTCGCGACGAAGTAGGCGATCGCCCGGCGGACGTTGTCGTGCAGCCGCCGCCCCTCGCGGACCGCCTCGGTGAGGCTCGGCAGATCGTCCTCGGCGAGGACCACGTCGGCCACGGCCCGCGCGATGTCCGTGCCGCGCTTGCCCATGGCCACGCCGACGTCGGCCGCCTTGAGCGCGGGCCCGTCGTTCACGCCGTCGCCCGTCATCGCCACGATCGCGCCGCCCTGCTGGAGCGCCCGCACGATGTCGAGCTTGGCCTCCGGGGTGACCCGGCTGTGCACGGCGTCCGGCGGGATGCCGAGCTCGACGCCGATCGCGCGCGCGGTCCGCTCCTGGTCGCCCGTGAGCATCAGGGTGCGGATGCCGGCGCCGGAGAGGGCCTCGAGCGCCTCCCGCACGCCGGGGCGCGGCGGGTCGCGGAGGCCGATGAGGCCGGCGAACTCGAGCGGAGCGTCGTTGTCCGGCCGGCCGTTCTGCCGCCACGCGAGCGCGAGCACGCGCAGCCCCCGCGAGGCCATCGCGTCGTTGTGCCGGAGCACCTCGCCGCGCTCGTCGCCGGCCCCCTCGCGCCGCGGCGGCGCGTCGCAGCGCGCGACGACCTGCTCGGGCGCGCCCTTCACGAGCTCGATGTGCCCGAGCTCCGGGTGGTCGTGGACCGTCACCATGAACGCCCGCTCGGCCGAGCGCCGCGCCTCGCTCACGCGCCGCGCCGCGAGGCGCCGCGCCGACACGGGGTAGCCGGCGGCGAGCGCGAACTCCACAAGGGCGCGCTCGGTGCCGCTGCCCTGGACGACCTTGCCCGCCTCGCTCAGCTCGACGTCGGCGTTGAGGGCGGCGATGCGCGCGAGCGCGTGCACGCGCGGGGCGGCGGCGTCGACCTCGCGCCCGTCCTCGCCGATCAGCGCGATCCCGCGCCCAGGCCCCGCGCCGCCGCCCCGGCGCGCGGCGCGCTCCACCCGCAGGGCGCCCTCGCCGGGGAGGAAGATCTCGGCCACCTGCATCCGGTTCTCGGTGAGCGTGCCGGTCTTGTCGGCGCAGACGACGCTCACCGCGCCGAGCGTCTCGGCCGCGGCGAGGCGGCGGATCACGATGCCGGAGCCGCGCAGGCGGCGGCTCGCGAGCGCGAGCGCCGTGGTGCCCACGGTGGGGAACCCCTCGGGGATGGCCGCGACGCCGAGCGCGACGGCGCTTCGCAAGAGCGCGCGGAGCGGCCTCCGGCGCGCGAGGCCGACGACCATCACCGCCGACGAGCTCGCGAGCGCGAAGGTCGCGAGGCGCCGGCCGATCCAGGCGAGCTCCTGCTCGAGCGGCGGGGTGCGCTCGGACTCGCGGGAGAGCGCGCGCTGGATGTCCCCGAGCGCGGTCCACCGGCCGGTCGCGACGACCACCGCCGCCCCCTCGCCCGAGGCGATCGTGGTGCCCGCGTACACCATGCCGCGGCGCTCGGCGAGCGGCGCGCCGCCGTCGACCCTCGCGGCGCACTTCTCGGCGGGCTCGCTCTCGCCGGTCAACGTGCTCTCGTCGGCGGCGAGGGCGCGCGAGGTCAGGACGCGCGCGTCCGCCGCGACCGGCTCGCCGGCGCGCAGCGCGAGCACGTCGCCCGGCACGATCTCCGACGCGGCGAGCCGCTGCTCGCGCCCGTCGCGCACGACGCGCGCCCACCCGACGCGGAGGTCGCCCCACGCGTGCAGGAGCTCCTCGGCGCGCGACTCCGTGTACGTGCCGATCGCGGCGTTCGCGCCGACGACGAGGAGGACGGCGCCTGCGTCGATCGTGTCGCCGAGCGCGAGCGACACGCCCGCCGCGCCGAGGAGCATCGCCGTGGGCACCGTGAAGATCTGCCCGGCGAGGATCTCGATCGACGAGCGGGTCGCGACGCCGGCGAGCTCGTTCGGGCCGACCGCGCGGAGGCGGCGGCGCGCCTCGGCGGCGGTGAGCCCCTCGCGCGGATCGACGCCGAGCGCGCGGGCGACCTCGCCCGCGTCCTCCGCGTGGGCGCAGAGCGCCACGTCGACGCGGCGGGCGCGCTCGCCTCCCCCCTGCCCGGCCGGCGCGCCTCCACCCTGCCCGGTCGGCGCGCCTCCACCCTGCCCGGTCGGCGCGCCTCCACCCTGCCCGGTCGGCGCGCCTCCACCCTGCCCGGCCGGCGCGACCTGGCTCCCCCAGGCCCGCGCCTGCCACGCGCGGCGCTCGTCCTCGCCCGCCGCGCCCTCGCGGGGGCGCGCGCAGCGGCGCGCCGCGCGCACGAGCGCGCCCACGCCCTCGGCCATGGCCCGCACGGCGCGGCGCGCGGACGGCGGCGGCGGGGCGCCGGGCACGGCGTGGGCGCCAAGCACGAGCGCGGCCTCATCGGCCGCGTCCTCCCCCACGCGCACGAGCACCCGCCCGGTGCGCGCGCTCGCCCGCGCGGACACGACGCCGGGGATCGCCGCGAGGTCGCGCTCGATGCGCGCGGCGCGCGCAGCGTCTCCGAAGAGGCCGGCCACCTCCGCGCGCACCCGCGCGATCCCGGCGGGCCCGTGCAGATCGCGCGCAGGCGTGCGATCTGCGCGAGCGCGCCGCCGCGCGCCGCCGCCGCGGCCCCTGCGCCCGCCACGAAGATCGATCCAGCCCCTGCCCCGACGCTCCATGATCCTCCGCGCTGAGGCGGAGGCCTTTTCAAAGGTCGAGCCAGCGCCTGTGTGCGAGCGAGCCACATCGAGCCGCCGGGCCGGCGCGGCGGCGCCCCCGTCGCCGTCACGCCCGCGCCCTCGTTGCCGTCACGCCCGCGTCGCCACGGAGGCCAGGAGGCTCTGCAGCGAGCCAGGATCGATCGGCTTGACGAAGTGCATATCGAAGCCGGCCTCGCGGACCCGGCGCTGGTCCCGCTCCTGGCCATAACCCGTCAGCGCGATCATCAGCGACGGGGCAACGTCCGCGCTCTCCTCCAAGGCCTTCAAGGTCCGCGCCACGCCGCAGCCATCCATCCCGCCGGGGAGGCCGATGTCGCACAGGATGACCTCCGGCCGGAACGAGCGGGCCGCTTCGACCCCCGCGGCCCCCGACAGGGCCACCTCGACCTGATGGCCGTTCATCGCGAGGAGCGCCTGCAGCATCTCGGCGGCGTCCTCGTTGTCCTCGATGATCAGGACGCGCAGCGACCTCACGGCGCCCGCCGACATCGAGTCGGGGCCCGGCGGCGGCCCGGCGCGCTCCGGGGACGACTCGGGCCCGCGCGCGAGCGGCAGGCGGAGCACGATCTCCGTCCCGTGGCCGACGCCCGCGCTCTCGGCCGACGCCGCGCCGCCGTGGAGTTCGACAAGACCCTTTACGAGCGCCAGCCCCAGCCCGAGCCCACCCCGGTTGCGATCCAGGCTGCGCTCGGCCTGGCTGAACGGCTCGAACATGCGCGCCAGCGTCGCCGGCTCCACGCCGATGCCGGTATCGCGGACGCGGATCACGGCGGAGCCGTCCGGCGTCGCCGACAGCGCGACCGTCACCCGACCGCCGGCGTCGGTGAACTTGTTGGCGTTGTGGAGCACGTTGCTGACCGCCTGCGACAGGCGCGTGGGATCGCCGGAGACCCAGAGCGGCTCGATCGGCACGTCCAGCCGGAGCTCCAGGCCGCTCGCCTCCAGCGTGCTGCGGTAGTCCTCCGCCGTCTGCCGGAGCAGCCGGGGCAGGTCGCAGCGCTCCGCCCTCAGCTGGATCCTCCCGCGCGCCACGCGGGACACGTCGAGCAGGTCGTCCACCAGCCGGGCCATGTGCGCGACCTGCCGCTCGATCACGCCGCACGCCCGCAGGAGCGACGGCTCCTCGATCCCGGTGCTCCGCAGGATCTCCACCGCATTGCGGATGGGCCCGAGCGGATTGCGCAGCTCGTGCGCCAGCATCGCCAGGAAAGCATCTTTGCGCTGGTCCGCTTCCCTCAGCGTCGCCTCCCAGGCGTCGCCGGCCCGCTTCCGCGCGGTGATGTCGTAGGCGATGGTGACAAGGAGCCGCCGGCCCGCCGCGTCCCTCCCCAGCCGAGCGGAGCTGAAGACCCACGTGCGCTCGGCGCCGCTCGCCGTGGTGAGGGTGAGCTCGTTCTCGCCCGAGGCCTCATCCATATCGAACAGGGACGCCACACGGGCGTGGATGGCAGCGCTCCTCGCCCCGAACGCCCTGTCGAGCCACGCCGTGACCGTGGGGATCTGCTCGCGGGTATAGCCGCTGATGTCCGTCCACGCGCTGTTGACGCAGACGACGTGCCCGTCCTCCGCGTAGATCATGATGGGGAACGAGGTCGCCATGATGGCGCGGCGCAGCCCCTGCTCCCGCTCCCGCAGCTGGAGCTCGGCCTCGGCGCGCCGCTGGGCGGTGCTCTCGCGCCCGGTCTCCAGGACGAGCCGCCCGCGCTCCGCCCCTTCCACGAGCCGCAGGCGGCTCTCGACGAGGATCTCCCGGCCGTCGCGGGTCGTGCGCCGGATCTCGCCGTCCCAGAGGCCGTCGCGCGCGAGCGCCGCCTCGATCTGCGCGAGCGGCGCCGGCAGGACGGTGCGCAGGAGCTCGTGGCTCGACCGCCCGAGGGCGTCGCGCGCCGGGAAGCCGTAGAGCTGCTCGGCCCCGGCGCCGAAGTACACGACGGCGCTCGCGCCGCCGAGCTCCCACGCGAGGGCCGCCTCGCCGAGCCGATCCAGGAGGGCCGCCTTCAGCTGCAGCTCCCCCGCGGCCCGCCCCCTGTCGCCGCGGCCGTCCTCCGGCGAGGCCGCGTTCGGGACCGGCGAGGGCGCGCAGAGGAGGGGGCGCACCGCCTGGCCAGCCAACCCGCAGCAACGCTCCGACCGCACCGTCAGCAGGCATCTCCGTCGAGCGCGCCGGCTCGAAACCCAGGCCAGATGTCCCCGATGATCACACTCAGCATTTGTCCGCCTCGAGCGCGTGCTGCAAGCGGCGCGAGCGTGAATCGTCACGCGAGATCCGAGGAATACAAGGCGATCTGCGCGTACCTGGCGAGCGCGAGCAGGCGGCGCGCCGGTCGAGCGTCGATCGCTAGCCGCGCCGCTAACCGCGCCGCTAGCCGCGGCCGAACCGCTCCACGAAACGCCGGTGCGCCTCGAGATCGGGGCCCTCGCCGCCGACGAGCTCCTTCTCGCGGTAGCCCGTCGCCACCGACAGCACGTCGATCCGCCGCCCCTCGGCCCTGAACCGCACCCGCCACGACGTCACGGCGAGGCGCATCGCGTCCCCGTCGGCGCGGATCCGGCGGTAGGGGTGCGGCTGCGGGCCGAGCGCGAGCACGCGGTCGACGCGCTCCCGCAGCGCGAAGCCGTGCGCCTCCTCGATCCACGCGGCCTGCTCGGCGGCGCGCGCGCCCCACGCGACCTCGAAGCCGGGCTCGGGGTCGACGGGCGCCCCGCCGCCCGGCTCCTCCGCGAGCGGCGTGAGCCAGCCGGTGCGCGCGTGCGGGTGGGCGTCCGCGTACGGCACGTAGGGCTTGAGATCGAGCACCGGCGTGCCGTCGACCATGTCCACGCCGCCGACGCGCAGGGTGAGCCCGTCCACCGCGAGGAGCCTCACCGCGCTGAGGCCGATGGGGTTCGGGCGGTGCGGCGAGCGCGTCGACAGCACGCCGCGCCGCTTGCCGGCGCTCCGCGGGGGCAGCACCTTCGGGCGCCAGCCCTCGTTGAGGTGGAACCAGAAGACCACCCAGAGGTAGTCCCACCCCTCGATGTCCGAGAGCGCGTGCTCCAGCCCGAGGCCCGGCACGAGCTCGATGGTCCCCTCCGCGCTGCCCGCGGCGTGGGGCTGCCGCGGCGCGCTCACCTTGTCGGAGAACGGCGTGCGCACCACGCCGATGGGCGTGAACGTGACGGGCTTCAGCATCGCGCCCCGGAGGTATCGGGCACCTCGACGATCAGGACCGACGGCCCCTCGAGCTCCACCCAGCCGCGCTCGATCGGGGGCCGCCGCGCCGCGCCGCCGAACCGCGGCTCCTCGCTGAACGCGAGCGCCCGCGCCTCCGGGCGGCCGAGGTCGAGCGAGAGCGCGCCCCGGAGCGCGCAGAGCGCGATCACCGCGGCCCCGCCGCCGCGGCGCTCGATGCAGATCGCGTCCGGCGAGAGCGCGTCGGCCGAGAAGGCGCCGCGCGCGCGGCTCTGCAGCGCGGGGTGCGAGGCGCGGAGGCGGAGGAGCTCGCGGTACCACGCGAGCACGCCGGCGTGCTCGGGCCGCTCCCGCTCGGCGAAGTCGAGCTTCGAGCGCTGGAACGTCCGCGGATCCTGCGGATCCGGCACCTCCTCGCCCGCGAACGCCGCGAAGTACTGGAACTCGCGCCGGCGGCCCTCGGTCACGAGCCGGCCGAGCTCGGCCTCGTGATCGGTGAAGTACTGGAACGGCGTCCGCGCGTTCCACTCCTGGCCCATGAACAGGAGCGGCGTGTACGGCGTGAGCAGGAGCAGCGCCGACATCGTCCGGAAGGCCGCCGGGCTCACCTTGTCGCCGAGCCGATCGCCGACGGCGCGGTTGCCGATCTGATCGTGGTTCTGGATGCAGTGGACGAAGCGCGGCGGCGGCACCGGATCCGCGGGCGTGCCCCGCGGCTTGCCCGCGTGCTTCGAGATCTGCCCCTCGTAGAGCCACCCCTTGCGGATCGTCGCCGCGATGTCCTCCGCGGTGCCCGTGTGATCCTCGAAGTAGCCGTCGCGATCCCCGGCGAACAGGACGCGCAGCTCGTGGTGGAAGTCGTCGGACCACACCGCGTCGAGGCCGTACCCGCCCTGCTCGACGGGCGTCACGAGGCGCGCGTCGTTGTGGCTGTCCTCGGCGATCACGAGGACGCGCCGCCCCTCGCCGGCCGCCCGCGCGCGCTCGCCGATCTCCCGGAGGATGTGGGGATCGGAGTCGTCGACGATCGCGTGGGTCGCGTCGAGGCGGAGGCCGTCGATGTGGAAGTCGCGGATCCACATCTCGACGTTCTCGAGGACGAGCGCGCGGACCTGCTCGGCGCCCGCGCCGTCGTAGTTCACCGCGTCGCCCCAGGGCGTCTTGTGCCGATCGGTGAAGTAGCGCCCCGCGTAGGCGCGAAGGTAGTTCCCGTCGGGGCCGAAGTGGTTGTAGACGCAGTCGAGGATGACGCCGACCCCCGCGGCGTGGGCCGCGTCGACAAGGCGGCGCAGGCCCGCCGGGCCGCCGTAGGCCGCGAGCGGCGCGAAGAGGTCGACCCCGTCGTAGCCCCACCCGCGCTCGCCCGGGAAGCTCGCGACCGGCATGAGCTCGATCGCCGTGATCCCGAGCTCCCGGAGCTCGGCGAGCCGACCGATGAGCGCGTCGAACGTGCCCTCCGGGGTCGCCGCGCCGACGTGGACCTCGTAGAGGACGAGATCCTCGAGCGCGACGCCCCGCCACCCCGCGTCGGTCCACGCGAACGAGGGGTCAAAGGCCGCCGACGGGCCGTGGACCCCGAGCGGCTGCGCGCGGGAGTACGGATCCGGGAACGGGCCCTCGCCGTCGATCCGCACCTTGTAGAGCGCGCCGGCCCCGAGGCCCGGCGCCGTCGCCTCGAAGTAGCCGCCGCCGGTCGGGGCCGCAGGCAGCACGCCCGTGACCTCCTGGCCGTCGGCCCCGTAGGTGACGATCTCGATCCGATCGTGGTCGGGCGCCCAGACGCGGAAGCGGACCGCGCCCCCCTCGAGCCACGCGCCCATCGTGCGCATCGCCTTCATGTCACTGGCCTCGCTGCGCCGCCCGCAGGAGCAGGGCGACGGGGAAATCGGAGAGCACGCGGTCGAGCGGGAGCGACGCGCCTTCGCCCCGCTCGTGCGGCGCGTCCGAGCCGCGCGGCGGAGCGGCGGACGGCGACGCCTCGATCTCGGCGCCGGTGAAGAGATCGGTGTAGAGGCCGGGCTCCACGTCGACCGCGGTGCCGGCCCACGCCGCGCCGATCGGCGGGGAGCAGGCGCCGCCGAGCAGCCGCGCGCTGAACCGGGGCGCGACGACGACGATCGAGCGCCCGTCCGGCGCGCGGCGCGCGAAGGCGACGACGTGGGCCTCGCGCTCGCCGATCACGGCGCGCGGCACATAGTCCCCGTCGGCCCCGAAGAGCGCCGGGTGGCGCCGGCGCAGCTCGAGCGCGACGTGCGTGACGAACAGCTTGACGCGGCCGTCGCGCGCCTCGGCGCAGAGCTCGCGCGCGAGCGCGCGGCCCCCGCCGCGGGACCGCCAGCGCGCGCGGATCTCCGCGAGCGCCCGCTCGCGCACGGCGTAGTCGACAGGGCGGCGGTTGTCCGGGTCGACGAGGCTGAAGTCCCACACCTCGTTGCCCTGGTAGATGTCGGGCACGCCCGGCGAGGTGAGCTTCAGGAGCGTCTGCGAGAGCGAGCCCCACATGCCGTGGTACGCGACCACGCGCGCGAGCGGCAGGAGCGCGCCCACGACCTCCGCGGACGAGAGCGCCTTGCGGACGAACGCCTCGACGGCGGCGTCGTACTCGGGCTGCGCGTCGATCCAGGACGTGTTGACCTTCGCCTCCTTCGTGGCCTTGCGCATGTAGTCCACGAGGCGGTCGGCGTACGCCGAGAGGGCGTCGCCCTCGGGCGCGCGCGGGTCGCGTGGCTCGCGTTCGCCGCCGAGCAGCGGCTCGATCGGCAGGCTGCCGAGGAGGGTCTGGTAGAAGAGGTACTCCTCGTTGCTGTCCGGCGCGAGGCGGCCCTCGATCTCGGCCTTGAGCGGCGCGGCGGCGGCGGCGGCGCGGTGGAGCGCCTCCTCCCAGGCCGACGACAGCTCCGAGAGCACGCTGATGCGCGCCCGCACGTCCTCGCTCCGCTTCGTGTCGTGCGTCGACGTCGCGAGCATCGAGTACGGCCACGCCCTGTGCCGCTGCACGTTGCCGCGGTGGAACGCGAGGACGCTCGATCCGTAGCGCTCGGGCTCGCCCCCGACCTCGTTCAGCGACACGAGCCGGTTGTAGATGTAGAACGACGTGTCCTCGAGCCCCTTGGCCATCACCGGCCCGGTGAGCTGCTGGAACTTCATCACGAAGTCGCAGAAGAGGTGCCGGTCCTCCTCGGGGAAGAGATCCGTGCCGTCGAGCATGAGGACCGAGCGCACGAACGTGAAGATGGATCCCTCCATCGTCGGGTTCTGCCGGCGCGCGAGGGCGACGGCGCGGCCGATGGCGACGCGGTCGTGATCGGAGATCGCCGGCGTCCGGTCGTTGATGTAGGTGCGGTAGACCGGGAAGCACGCGATGACCTCGCGCAGCGCCTCGTTGAGCGAGCCCAGGGTGAAGTCGCGGAAGCGGCGGTCGCGCTCGGTGAGCCGGTTCAGGGCGTGGGTGAGCACGTTGAGCTCGCTCGCCAGGGCCGTCCGGAGGATCACCTTCTTCTTCTCGTAGACGAGCGCCTCGAACGGCACGTGCTCGTCGATGAACCGCTCGTAGATCGCGGTCATCTGCGCCTCGCTCGAGGCGTCGACGAAGAGCTCGCCCACCAGCGCGGTGAAGTCGTAGCCGCTCGTCCCGTGGACGGGCCAGGCCTCGGGCAGCGTCTCGCCGCGCGCGAGGATCTTCTCGACGACGACGTAGAGCGGCGTGTTCAGCGAGCCGCGCGCGCCGCGCTCCGAGAGGGTTGCGCGGAGGGCCGGCTCCAGCCGGGCGAAGCGGGCTTCGGGGCGGCGGCGCGGGTCGAGGAGGCTCTTCTGCTCGGGCTCGTCCGAGGCCTCGGCGAGGAAGCGGCGCCGGCAGCGCTCGATCAGGTAGCCCTGCTGGAGATCCTCGAAGTAGCCGATCGGGTCCCAGAGGCCGTCGGGGTGGTCGATGCGCAGCCCCGTGACCTGACCCCGCTCGCAGAGCTCGAAGACGAGGCGGTGCGCCTCGGCGAACACCGGCCGGTGCTCCATCCGGATCGCGGCGAGGTCGTTGATGTCGAAGAACCGGCGGTAGTTGATCTCCTCGGCGGCGGTGCGCCAGAAGCTGAGGCGGTAGGCCTGCTCCTCGAGCAGCGCCTCGATCGGGTCGAAGCTCCGCGGATCGCCCGGCTTGCCGTTGATGCGCAGGACGCCCTCGGCCACCGCCGCCGCGACGTCGGGCGAGTCCGCGACGAGCGACGCGAGCCGCCGCCTGAGGATCTCCTTCTCCCGGCGCCGCTCGATCACCTTGGCCCGCTGCGTCTCGGTCCGCGGCGGCATGTTGCGGAGCCCGGTCAGGATGCTCTGCAGCTCGAGGAGCGCGTCGTGCTCCTCGCCGAGCGCGGCGACGAGCCCGGACACGAGCGGCCCGATGATCATGCCGTACGTCCGCGGGTTCACCGGGAAGACGTGATCGAAGTACCGGAGGACGAACGCGCCGCTGTCGAACTCGATCTTGAGCTCGCCGCGCTCGAGCACGCGCCCGAAGTGGTCGCCGAGCACGGGGAGCAGCACCTTGTGCTTGAGCTCCGTCTTGAGCGGCGCCCAGTCGATGTCGAAGAACGGCGCGTAGAGCGAGCTCGGGCCGTTCTGGAGGACGTCGTTCCACCAGGCGTTGTCGGAGGTGCCGACGCCCATGTGGTTGGGGACGAAGTCGAGCAGGAGGCCCATGCCGTGCGCCGCGAGCTCGCCGGTGAGCCGGTCGAGGTCGGCGCGCTCGCCGATCGCCGGGTTGAGCGCGTTGTGGTCGACGAGGTCGTAGCCGTGCATGCTCTCCGGCCGCGCCTTGAAGAACGGCGACGAGTAGAGATCGCTGACGCCGAGGGCGTCGAGGTAGACGACGACCTGGCGCGCCTGCTCGAAGGTAAAGTCCTTGTTGAGCTGCACGCGGTAGGTGGCGCGCGGCAGGCGAGGCGCCACGCCCTCGCACGCCGCGTCGGCGAGCCGCGCTGCATTCGCCTGCAGGCCAGCGCCGTCCGCATGGCCGCTCGTCTGCTGTTCGTCCGACGTTCCGGTCATCCCTCGGTTGCCTCCGGCGGCAGAATCTACTGCGAACGAAGCGATGAGCACCCGCGGATCGGCGCAGCTCGCGCGGCTCCTGTCGTTTCGGCGTGCGGCACGAAGGAATGGCCTGATGCGCCTACGGGGAACGCAGCAGCGCTGGCATCAGGCATGGAGGGGTGACGGGCTCAGCCGCTGTCGGGCGCGCGCCAGGCTCAGCCGTCGTCGGAGGAGTCGCCGTCAGCGCGCTGCGCTTCCCAGGGGAACGCGGACCCCCCTCATCGCCGCCGTTCTCCTTTGCTGTTCCACCCCTTCGTGCATGGCCGCACCGATACCCGACTAGCAAGCGTCGTTCAGGCGGCCGACTGCATGTTTCCGGAGCCGCGCCCCGCGGACGTCGCGGCGAGCGCATTCCTGCTCCGGTGTTCGTTTGCACCGCCCGCGCGCGCTCGTCGCGTGTCCCTGGAGTCCGCCGTCGAGATGGCTCGATCGGCGCATGGTCGGCGGCGCGCGGCCGGAGGCGCGCGCTCGGGAAACGATATGTTGCCAAATGCCCGTACTCGCGGGCGGAGTGAGACAACAACCGTTTCCGTCATGAAGGATCAGGAGAGGTATTGATGACCAGCTCGTGGAGATTCGTCGCGCACTCGGAGGCGCGGCGCAGGGCGCTCGGGTTCGCCAAACAGGCAGCGTCCGCAGACTGCTCGGTCCTGATCGTCGGGCCGACCGGAGCGGGGAAAGACATCCTCGCGCGCGACATCCATCAGCACAGCAAGCGTTCGAAGCACCGACTCATCACCATCAACTGCGCGGCCCTCACGCAAACGCTGTTCGAGAGCGAGCTGTTCGGCCACGCGCGCGGCGCGTACACGGGGGCGACCGTATCGAAGCGCGGCGTCGTGGAGCTCGCGTCCGGAGGCAGCCTGTTCCTCGACGAGATCGGCGAGCTGCCGGCGGAGGCGCAGGCGAAGCTCCTCCGCTTCCTCGCGGACGGCTCGTTCTGGCCCGTGGGCGGCAGCGAGGAGAAGAGCGTCGACGTCCGCGTCCTCGCCGCCACGAACCGGGACCTCGCCGCCGGTCTCGACAAGACGTTTCGAGCCGACCTGTTCTTCCGGCTCAGCGTGCTCACCATCGTCGTGCCGCCGCCCAGCCGGGAGGACCTGCGCAGCCTCTCGAGGGTCCTCGCCGTGGAGCTCGGCGAGCGCTACCGCACGCTCCTGCCCGCGCGCGAGGTGAGCGCCATCGGCGAGCTCGCGAGCTGCGGAGTGTACAGGGGCAACGTCCGCGAGCTCCGCAACGCCGTCGAGCGGTACTTCCTCGTGCGAGACCCGGAGCGCACCGTCGAGCAAAACTGGCGGGCCGCGTGCGCGCTCGACCTGCTGGCCCAGCAAGGCGCGCCCCCACACGACGACGCTGCGGCGATATCCCAGGTACACCCACAAGAGGTCGAGAAGCTCTACGACCTCCTGTTCCTGACGTGGGCCAGGGAGACGAGGAATGCGCGCGAGCTGTCGCGGCGAATCGATCGCTCGTTGCCGTACGTTTACAGCCGCCTCGCGAAGCTCGGTATCAAGCCGAAGGACCTCCAGAGCACCGAGATCCTCGAGCGCGCGTCGGCGAGGATCCGCGCCGCGCTCGCCCCCCATCGCTCCACATTTCTCCAGCTTCTTAAAGAATCTTAACAAAACGGTTCACCCCCTCCCGAGGGCGCCGCCGGAACCGTCGCGTCGTTCGATGGAACGACCCTTGCGAAACGGCCGAGACGGAACCCGGGAGGGCGGTGGACGTCCCGACCGAGAAGGATGGAGGAGCGCATGCTGACTCTGGGCCTCGCAGGAGGCTTGGATCCCGTCTACGACTGCCGCTACGACTCGCCGCAGTTCTTCACGTACGACGCGGCGGCCGTGCTGGTCGAGGACGGGCAGGTGGTGGCCGCCATCGAGGAAGAGCGGCTGAACCGCGTCCGGCGGACGAACAAGTTCCCGTTCGACGCGCTGCGCGCCTGCCTGAGACAGCGAGGCGTCGCGCTCTCGGACGTGGACCGGATCGCCTATTATTCAGGCGAGGAGACGGCCAATCTGCTCGTCGGGCGCCTGCGCGCGGCGTTCCCGGAGCTCGCCGGCGTGCCGGACGCGCGCGGGCTGCTGCACGCGGCCATCCAGCGGGAGATGAGGTGCGCGATCGATCCGGCGCGGCTCGTCTTCGTGCCGCACATGATGACGCACGCGGTGAGCGCCATCGCGTTGTCGGGCTTCGATCAGGCGCTCGTCTACGTCATCGACAACGAGGGCGGGGTCCTCGCCGGGACGTCGGCGAGCGGGAGCCGGTCGTGCCTCACGTCGCTCGCGGCCTTCTCACCGTACAAGTCGCTCGGCGAGCTGTGCCATCGCACGATCCGCGCGCTCGGATACAGCCCGTTCGAGGAGGCCGAGGCGATGGAGCTCGCCCCGCAAGGCGACCCCGCCGCGCTCCGCGGCGCGATGCGCGAGGTGTACAAGCTGCTGCCGGACGGCGACTACGATCTCGCCTTCCAGAACCTCGCGGCCGTGCTCTCGAGGGCGCCGGGCAGGCTGCGCGGCGATCCGGTGGAGCAGGCGCACAAGGACGTGATCGCCGCGCTGGAAGAGGCGATCTCCGAGATCGTGCTCCACGTGCTGCGCCACCACCGCACGAAGAGCGGGCTCCGGCGGCTGTGCCTGGCCGGCGGGGGCGCGCAGATATGCGCCGTCAACTCGCGCGTCCTCGCGAGCGGCCTGTTCGACGAGGTGTTCGTGCAGCCCGCGGCGCACGACGCGGGCTGCGCCCTCGGGGCCGCGCTCTTCGCGAGCGACGCGCCGCCGCGCCGCGCCCCGCTCGACCACGTGGCCTGGGGCACGGACATCGGGAACGCGGACGCGGTGCTCCCGGCGCTCGGGCGCTGGGGCGCGCTCGTGACGGCCGAGCGCCCGGCCGATCCGGCCCGCGAGGCCGCGGAGCTGATCGCCGGGGGCGCCGCCGTGGGCTGGGCGAACGGCCGCTCGGAGATGGGGCTCGTGGCGCTCGGGCGCCGCGCGATCGTCGCCGATCCGCGGGACGAGCGGCGGCGGGAGGCGCTGAACGAGCTGAAGCGGCGCGCGCCGCACAGGCCGCTGTCGGTCGCGATGCTCGCCGAGGACGCGGCCGAGTGCCTGATGCTGCCGTGCCCGGCCGAGCAGCTGCGCTGGAAGAGCTTCGCCCTCCGCGTGAGGCGCGAGCGCCGCGTGGCGCTCGCCGCGGCGCTGCACGCGGACGGCACGGTCCGCGCGCAGGTGGTGCTGAAGGAGGCGGATCCCCGGCTGTTCGCGCTGCTCTGCGCGTTCAAGGAGATCTCCGGGGTCGGGGCGCTGCTCGCGACGTCGCTCGATCACGGGGCGGAGCCGCCCGCCGAGACCGTCGACGACGTTGTCGCGCTGCTCGTGACGAGCCGCCTCGAGGCCGCCTTCGTGGACGACGTGCTCGTCCGCGGGAAGGGACCTTCGCTGGAGGCCAGGCTCGGCATGATCGTGGAGATCCCGCGCTCGACCCAGGTGTGCCGCACGCGCGGGTGGCTCGACGGCGCGCGGATCGGCGACGCGTGGGAGCTGCGGACGAGCTACGACCGCGGGATCCGCCGGAAGATCTCGCGCTCCGCGTACGAGGCGCTGGTGAGGGCCGACGGGAGCCGGCCGCTGTCGTCGCTGCTCGACGGCGCGGGGGCCGAGGTCGCGGGCGAGCTCTGGGCCCTCTGGACAGAGCGGCTCGTCCGGCTCGCGCCGGCCGAGCGCGGGTGAAGGGCGACGCCAGACGCGCATGAAGGGCGCGCGCCGGCCTGACGGACGTGCAGTGAGCGCGCCGGCCGGACGCACAGGGAAGAGACGACGCGGGCCTGCGTGGCCGCGGGGCTCGGGACACGACGGGTGCAAGGAGAAGAGCGCTGTGAGCTCGGATGACATGACCATGAGCGCTGGACGCAAGGCGCGCCCCAGGATCGACCTCGATCGGCAGACGCAGCTCGCGGCAGAAGCGCTGAAGAAGGCGCTCGCGGACCGGGATCTGCCAGCCTTCTACCGGGTGTTCCGGTCGACGGATCTGCCCTTTTTGGGGCGCATCTATGAGGGAGACGCAGCAGGCCTGTTCCGCGCGTGCGCGCACGTGCTGCACCGGCTCGGGGGGATCTCCCCTGCTGTCGCGCTCGCGGTGGAGAACCATTTCTACGTGACCTCCGCGATAGCCACCTTCCCCATCGCGGACGACGCGCGGCTCGACGCGCGGCGGCGCGCGCTGCTCTCGGAGGTCGTCGAGGGGCGCCGGCTCGTGGCCAACACGAACTCGCGGGTCCACGCGGACCGCGTGAACGCGGTGGGGACGCGGGCGCGAAAGGTGCCCGGAGGCCACGTGGTGAGCGGCGCCGCGTCGTACACGTCCCTCGCGACCGAGGGAGATCTCCTGATCTTCACGACGGCGCTGGAGGAGGGTTTCCCCGCGGTCTTCATGGTGCGGCCGCGGGGCAACCCGGCCGTCGAGATAGGCCCGTACCTGTTCCCGGACGCGATGCTCGACTCCGATACACGCCGGATCGTGTTCCACGATCTCTTCGTGCCGGAGGAGGACCTCCTGCTCGGCGGCCCCGGGCCGGAGGTGGTGCAGCTCCTCCTGTTCGAGATGGTGTGGCACCAGGTGCTGATTCCATCGCTGTACCTCGGCGCCGCGGCGCAGGCGATCGACGAGTCGCGCCGGTTCCTCCGCGCGGTGCGCGGCCGGGACGGGGCGCCGCTCGCCGAGCTGGACGGCATGGTCGTGGATATCGGCCGCCTCGTGATCCGCTACCGCGCCGCGTGCGCGGCGGTCCGCGAGGCGGGCGAGGCGATGGGCACGATCGCCTCCGCGAGAGACCGCGCCGAGCGGCTGCCGCGGCTCTACGAGCTCGCCGGGGCCGCGAAGTACACGGGGACGAGGTGCGCGGAGGAGACCGTCGCGGCGGCGCGCGGCATCGTCGGCGCGCGCGCGTACGCGGGGGACGGCGCCCTGGAGCGCCTGTGCAAGGAGGTCGTCTTCGGCCCGCTCGGGCCGGAGGTGAACGCCGTCATCGAGCGCGCCCACGGGCGACGAGCGCTCGGAGAGGGCGAGTTCGACGGCGCGGCGTCGTCGCCGTGGCTCGATGGCGCGATGAGCGCGAGCGGCAAGGAGGAGACATGCTGACGCTGGGCCTCTCCGGCGGGTTGAGCTTCGCCCACGAGGAGATGTACGACATCCCGAAGAGCTTCACGCACGACGGCGCGGCCGTGCTCGTCGACAGCGGGGAGGTCATCGCGGGGATCGAGGAGGAGCGGCTCAACCGCATCAAGCACTCCAACAAGTTCCCCATCGAGGCGATCCGCTTCTGCCTCGCCCGGGGCGGCGTCGACATCGATCGTGTGGACCGGATCGCGTTCTACGCGAGCGAGGAGTACTGCAATGCGCTCCTCGGGCGGGTGCGGCTCCTGACCGGGGGCGCGCTGCCGCGGATCGACGCGCGCACGCTGCTCGCGGCGAAGCTCGGCCAGGGCCTAGGGCGCCCGATCGATCGCGACAAGATCGTGTTCGTGCCGCACCACCAGGCGCACGCGGCGAGCACGTACCTGCTCTCGGGGTACGACGACAGCCTGATCGTGGCGATCGACGGGTCGGGAGACTTCCTGTCAGGCCTCGTGGCCGTGGGCTCGGGCGACAGGATCGACGTGCTGAAGACGATCCCGGAGTCGAAGTCGCTCGGGAACTTCTATGTCTCCGTCATCGCGCTCCTCGGATACGGGGTGTTCGACGAGTACAAGGTGATGGGGCTCGCGCCCTACGGCGATCCGGCGAGGTACCGCGCGCTGATGAGCTCGCTCTACACGCTCTTGCCGGACGGAGATTACGAGATCCACCGCGACCGCGTGGGCGCGCTGGCGCAGGCGATCGAGGTGCGCAGGAAGGGCGGGCCCTTCACCCAGCAGCACCGCGACGTCGCGGCGTCGCTGCAGGAGGCGCTGGAGGCGCTCGCGCTGCACGTGATCCGCCACGAGCGCGAGGCCACGGGCAAGACGCGGCTCTGCCTGGCCGGCGGGGTCGCGCACAACTGCACGATGAACGGGAAGATCCTCTATTCGGGGATGTTCGAGCGCGTCTTCGTGCAGCCGGCGGCGCACGACGCGGGCTGCGCGCTCGGGGCGGCGCTGCACACGACGCTCGCCGCGGGAGCGCTGAAGTCGCGGCGGCGGATCGAGCACGTGTTCTGGGGCCGCGACGTGGGCGGCGAGGCCGAGATCGAGCGCGAGCTCTCGGGGTGGTCCCGCTTCCTCCGCCACGAGCGCGCCGAGGATCTGCCGGGGCGCGTCGCCGAGGTGATCGCCGCCGGGGCCGCCGTCGGCTGGGCGCAGGGAGGATCGGAGTTCGGGCCGCGGGCGCTCGGGCACAGGAGCATCCTGGCCGACCCGAGGCCGGCCGCGAACAAGGACCTCGTGAACGCGATGGTCAAGAAGCGCGAGGCCTACCGGCCGTTCGCGCCGGCCGTCCTCGCGGAGGACGCGCGCGAGTTCTTCGAGCTCCCGCCCGGTGAGGGCGAGTTCCCGTTCATGATCTTCGTGCTGAAGGTCCGAGAGGACAAGCGGAGCGTCCTCGGGGCGACGACGCACGTCGACGGCACGGCCCGCGTCCAGACGGTGGCGCGGGGCTCGAACCCGCATTTCTGGGGCGTCCTCAAGGCGTTCAAGGACAGGACGGGCGTGCCGGTGCTGCTCAACACCTCGTTCAACAACAACGTGGAGCCGATCGTCGACTCCGCGCACGACGTGGTAACGAGCTTCCTGACCACCGGGCTCAGCTACCTCGCGATCGGCGGCTTCTTCGTCGAGAAGCGCGCGTGGACGTGGGAGGACGTGGCGACGCTCGCGCTCGACATCCCGAGGCACGTCCGCGTGGACCAGATCCGCCGCTTCGTCGCGATGGATCGCGCGGCCACCGCCTTCGAGCTGCGGAACACGTACGACGCCGGCGTGCGGGTGAGCGTGTCGGCCGACCTGGGCGAGGCGCTGATGCGCGCGGACGGGGCGCGCTCCCTGGCCGAGCTGCTCGCGGACGCCGGCGTGGGCGAGCCCGCGCGCGCGCAGAAGGCTGCCCAGGAGCTCGAGGGGCTCTGGGCGGAGCGGCTCGTCTCCCTGCGCCCGCGAGGAGCGTAGAGCGAGAGCGCCTGTCCGTCGTCTCGTGATGAGCCTTTGGCGCGAGCGCCCTCGTCCGCTCGCACGTCGCCTGTCCGTTGTCTTGAGGTGGTGAAGCTTGCATGCTTAAACAAGAGCAACTCCTGGCGCGGGCGGCCACGCTCGTCAGCATGCTCCGTGAGACGCCGGTCGTGAAGCTCGATCACGAGCGGCTCGATCTCTCCGTGAAGCTCGAGTACTGCAACGCGGTCGGGAGCATCAAGGACCGCCCCGCGCTCTGGATCCTGAAGACGGCGATCGAGCGCGGCGAGGTCGACCCGCTGACGACGATCGTGGAGTCGTCGTCAGGCAACTTCGCGATCGCGCTCGCCGCGTACGCTCAGCTCCTCGGGCTCGACTACATCCCCGTGATCGATCCCCACATCTCCGCGGTGAACGAGCACGTGCTCCGCTCGCTCTGCGCGAGGGTCGTGAAGGTGGAGGAGCGCGACGACACGGGCGGATTCCTGAAGACGCGGCTCGCCCGGGTGCAGTCGCTCTGCGCCGCGCTCCCGAGCTCTTACTGGCCCAACCAGTACAAGAACCCTGACGGGATGATGGCCCATTTCCACACGACGGGGCGGGAGATCTGCGAGGCGTTCACGGCCCTCGATTTCGTGTTCGTCGCCGTGAGCTCGGCGGGGACGATCGCGGGGCTCTCGCGGCGCCTGAAGGAGCACTTCCAGGGCGTGAAGATCGTCGCGGTGGACGCCGAGGGCTCGGTGATCTTCGGCGGCCCGCCGCGGCCGCGGCGCATCCCGGGGATCGGCGCGGGGGTCGTCCCGGATCTGCTCCGCGAGGCGCTGATCGACGATGTGGTGATCGTGCCCGAGGTCGAGTCGATCGCCGCGTGCCGGACCCTCCTCGACCGCCACAAGCTGCTCGTCGGCGGCTCGACGGGGACGGTCTACGCCGCGATCCAGCGCTATTTCAGCAGGGCGACCGGCCTCGTGAGGCCGAAGGTCCTGTTCCTCTGCGCGGACCGCGGCGTGCCTTACCTGGACACTGTTTACAACCCTGCTTGGGCGTCGCGTTACGCCGAGGGATGAGCGATGCGCTTTGGTGTGGTATCTGGCAATGTCATCCGCCGCCTCATCGAGGAGAGCCCCGAGGAGTGCGTCAAGGCGGTCGAGGACGTGTACCTCGCAGGCCACCGGGGAGAGGTGGTCTGTCCCAACAGCTATTTCCTCCGCTTCCCCGACCGACCGGACGCGCGGATCATCGCGCTTCCGGCCCACCTCGGCGGTGGTGAGCCCGTGTCTGGGATCAAGTGGATCGCCAGCTATCCGGCGAACATCCGGCAAGGCATCCCCCGGGCGTCGGCGGTGATCGTCCTCAACCGGGCGGACAACGGCTATCCGTTCGCGTGCCTCGAGGGCTCGATCATCTCGGCGGCGCGCACCGCGGCGTCGGCGGTCTCGGCCGCGGCGGCGCTCTCCGGGGGGCGGCGCGCGGGCACGCTCGGCATCGTCGGGACGGGGCTCATCGCGCGGTACGTGGTGTCCTTCCTGTCGCGCCTCGGCTGGGAGATCCCCGAGGTGCTCCTGTTCGACACGAACCCCGCGGAGCCGGAGCGGTTCCGCGAGGCCGCCTTCGCGCCGGAGCGGCGCCGCGACGTGCAGGTGGCAAAGGACCTGGAGTCGGTGGTGCGGCGGAGCGATCTCCTCGTCTTCACGACCTCGGCCGCCACGCCGCACGTCCACGATCCGGGCTGGTTCTCGCACGCGCCGGTGGTGCTGCACCTGTCGCTGCGCGACCTGTCGCCGCGCATCGTCCTCTCCTCGTTCAACGTGGTGGACAGCGTGGAACACGTGATGAGCGCCGGGACGTCGCTGCACCTCGCAGAGCAGGAGTCCGGCGGGCGCGAGTTCGTGACGGGGACGCTCGCCGAGGTGCTCCTCGGGCAGCGCGCGGCGCCGCGGACGAAGCCGATCGTGTTCTCGCCGTTCGGCATGGGGACGCTCGACCTCGCCGTGGCGAGGTGGGCTTACGCGCGCGCCGAGGCGGCGGGCGACGTGGTGTGGATCGACGACTTCTTCGACATGACGCGCTGACGCCGGGCGGGCTTCGCAGATCGCGACAGGGCGCTGGAGAGATTCGATGAACGGTGATGTGTTGTTGGGCGATCTGGATCGCTGCGAGACCCTCGTGGATCTCCTCCGGCTGCGCGCGGAGGCCCAGGGCGACGCCCTCGCCTTTCGGTTCCTGACCACCGGAGACGTGGACGGCGGCTCCGAGGAGTGGACGTTTCGAGATCTCCACCTCCGCGCGATGGGCATCGCCGCGTCGCTGCAGGCGGCGGGGGCCGCATCGGACCGCGCGCTGCTCCTCTACGCGCCCGGGCTCGACTTCATCGCGGCGTTCATGGGCTGCGTCTACGCCGGAGTCGTCGCCGTCCCGACGTACCCGCCGAACCCGGCGCAGCTGGATCGCACCCTGCCGCGCCTCCGGGCGATCGCCCGCGACGCAGGCGCGAGGTTCGTGCTGACGACCGGGCTGATCGCCTCCCTCTCGGAGGCCCTCCGGGCGCAGGCGCCCGAGCTCTCGGAGCTCCGCTGGATCGCGACGGACGCGCTCGAGCCCGGGGCGGCCTCGGCGTGGCGCGCGCCGGACATCTCGGGGGAGACGCTCGCGTTCCTCCAGTACACGTCGGGCTCCACCGGGCACCCCAAGGGGGTGATGGTGAGCCACGCGAACGTGATCGCCAACGAGCGCGCCATCCGCGCCGGCTTCGAGCACGACGCGGGCTCGTCGGGCGTGGGGTGGCTGCCGCTCTTCCACGACATGGGGCTCATCGGGAACGTGCTGCAGCCGATCTTCGTCGGCTTTCCGTGCACGCACATGTCGCCGCTCGCCTTCCTGGAGAGGCCGCTCCGGTGGCTCAAGGCGATCTCCCATTTCCGCGCCACGACGAGCGGCGGGCCGAACTTCGCGTACGACCTCTGCGCACGCAAGGCGACCCGCGAGGATCTGGCCGCGCTCGACCTCCGCTCGTGGACGGTGGCGTTCAACGGCGCCGAGCCGATCCGCGCCGAGACGCTCGACCGGTTCGCGGCGGCGTTCGCGCCCTGCGGCTTCCGCCGGGAGGCGTTCTACCCGTGCTACGGGCTCGCGGAGGCGACGCTGTTCGCCTCCGGGGGCCTCCGCGCCGCGCCGCCCACCTGCGTGAGCGTCGACGCCGGCGCGCTCGCGCGAGGGGTCTCGCTCCCGGTGGAGCCGGCCGCCCCGGGGGCGCGGCGGCTCGTGTCGTCCGGGGCGCCCCGGGCGCGCGTCGCCGTCGTGTCGCCGGAGCGCGGAGAGCGGGTCGCGGACGGGCAGATCGGCGAGATCTGGATCGCCGGCCCGAGCGTCGCGGGGGGGTACTGGGGCCGCGCCGAGGAGACCGCGCGCGCGTTCGGCGCGCGCCTCCAGGGCGACGGCGAGGTGTCGTACCTGCGGACGGGGGATCTCGGCTTCCTCTCGGGAGGCGAGCTGTTCGTCACCGGGCGCATCAAGGACCTCATCGTCATCCGGGGGCGGAACCTGTACCCCGACGACATCGAGCGGACGGTGGAGGCGGCGCACCCGCGCGTTCGCCCGGGCTGCTGCGCGGCGTTCTCGATCGAGGTCGGCGGTGAAGAGCGGCTCGGCGTCGCGGCCGAGCTCGACGGCCGCGGCGGCGATACGCCGCCGGACGTCGTGGAGGCGCTGCGATCGGCGGTCGCCAGGGAGCACGACGTGCAGCCGCACGCGGTGCTGCTGCTCCGCCCCCGGACCCTGCCGAAGACGTCGAGCGGCAAGGTCCAGCGGCACGCGTGCGCCCAGGGCTTCCGCGAGGGGACGCTCGACACGCTCGCGGTGTCCGTGGCGCAGGAGGCGCCGGCGCCCGCGGGGGCCGAGGGCGCGCGCGCGGCGGCCGATCCGGCGCGGGTGCTGCGCCTCGCGCTGCGCGCGGTGCCCGCCCCGGGGAGGGTGGGCCTGCTCGTCGAGGTGGTGCGCGAGGAGCTCGCCCGGCTCGCGCGGGTGGATCTCGGGAGCGTCACCCCGACCTCGAAGCTGATGGCGCTGGGGCTCGACTCGCTCGCGAGCGTCGAGCTCCAGGCGCGCTTCGAGGAGCTGCTCGGCGCCGCGGTGCCGCCGCAGCTGCTCTGGCAGGCGACGACGGTCGAGGAGCTCTCGGCGGCGCTCTCGGCGGCGGTCGACGCGCCGGCCGCCGGGCCGGCCCCCGCGCCCGCCGCGGCGGACGGCGAGCCGGCGGAGCTCTCGTCGCACCAGCTCCGCCTGTGGTTCTTCTGCCGGTTCGCTCCGGAGAGCCCGCTCTACCACGTGGTGTTCGGCGCGCGGATCGTGGGGGCGCTCGACGAGGCGCGGCTCGAGGAGAGCCTCGCGGCCGTCGTCCGCCGGCACCCGGCGCTGCGCACGGTGTTCCGCGAGATCGCCGGGGAGCCCCGGCAGATCGTGCTGCCGGAGGTGGCGGTGCCCCTCGCGCGCGCGCGGGTCGTCGACGACGACGCCGCGCGCGCGGAGGAGCGCGAGGAGCGCCTGCGCGAGCTCGCCGCGGCGTGGGGCCAGGCGCCGTTCGCGCTCGAGGAGGGGCCGCTCCTGCGGGTGTGCCTGGTCTCGCTCGGCGAGCGCCACCACGTGCTCCTCTTCGCGCAGCACCATCTCGTGACCGACGGCCGGTCGATCGAGGTGCTCGTCCGCGATCTCGCCGCGATCTACGCCGGCCGCGCGGGCGCGCCGCCGGCGCTCGCGTACGGGTACGCCGACTACGCGCGCGCGCAGCGGGCCTCGCTGGCGCGCATGGACGCGGCGCGGGCCTACTGGAAGGCGAAGCTCGAGGGGCTGCCACGGCTCGAGCTGGGCGCCGAGCGCCGGCGAGCGGCGGCGTCGCCGTTCGCGGGCGGGACGGTCCGCTTCGCGCTCTCCGCGCCGCACGTCGAGGCGGCGCTCGCCGTCGCCCGGGCGGAGAACGCGACGCTCTTCGTCGCGCTGGCCGCCGTCTACGCGGCGCTGCTCCACCGCACGACCGGGCAGGAGGACCTCGGGATCGGCGTCGTCGTCGCCAACCGGAGCCGCCCCGAGCACCAGGGGGTCGTCGGCTTCTTCGCGAACACGGTCGTCCTGCGCGTCGATCTCGGCGGGAGGCCGACGTACCGCGAGCTCGTCCGCCGCGTGCGCCGGACGATGGCCGAGGCGATGGAGCACGCCGAGCTGCCGTTCGACGAGGTCGCGCGCGCCGCGGCCCCGGCAGCGGGGCGGGACGGGGAGCGGGACGCGCTGATCCAGGCGAGCTTCGTGCTGGAGAGCGCCTCGGAGCCGCCGGCGGAGGTCGAGGGGGCGCTGTGGCGGCCCGTGCTCTGGGCCCCCGACGGGGCCGTGGAGGGCACCGCGAAGTTCGATCTGGGGCTGAGCGTCGCGCGCCTCCACGGCGAGCTCGCCGCCGCGCTGGAGTTCCGCGCGGACCGCTTCGCGCGCGACGAGATCGAGCGCATGACGGGCCACCTCGGGGAGCTCCTTCGCTCGGCCGGGGCGGAGCCGGACCGCCCGATCGACGAGCTCCGGCTGCTCCCGCCCGACGAGGAGCGCTACCTGCTCGCGGGCTGCAACGACACCGCGGCGGCCTTCCCTCGGGACGCCTGCTTCCACGATCTCTTCCGGGAGCAGGCCTCCCGGACGCCGGAGCGGATCGCCGTCGCGTGCGGCGAGCAGCGGCTCTCGTACGCGGAGCTCGACAGCGCCACCGACCGCGTGGCGCGGGCGCTCTCGGCGCGCGGCGTCGGGCCCGATCGCCTCGTCGCCCTGCTGACGCGGCGCGACCTCGACTTCATGCTGCTCGCGCTCGGCGCCTTCAAGGCGGCGGGCGCGTACGTGCCGCTCGATCCCGCGCACCCGGCGCGGCGCAACGCCGACATCCTGGCGCGGGCGGGCGGCCCTCCCCTCCTCGCCGGCGCCGCGATCCCGGGCGCGCTGCTGGACGAGATCGCCGCGGCGGGCGCCGGGGCGATCGAGGTGCTCCCGGCCGGCGCGCTGCTCGCCGACGCCGCGGCGGAGCGCGGGGCGCCTCCGGCCGCGCGCGCGGAGCACCTCGCCTACGTCATCTTCACGTCCGGATCGACCGGCGCGCCCAAGGGCGCGATGGTCGAGCACCGGGGGATGCTCAACCACCTCTTCGCGAAGGTGCGCTCCCTCGGCATCGGGCCCGAGGACGTCGTCGCGCAGACCGCGCCGATCACCTTCGACATCTCGGTGTGGCAGCTGCTCTCCCCGCTGCTCGCGGGCGGGACGTGCCGCCTCGTGCCGGACGAGATCGCGACCGACCCCGCGCGGCTGCTCGACGCCGTGGGGGAGCTCGGCATCACCGTCCTGGAGATCGTGCCGTCGCTCCTGCGCGGGGCGCTCGACGAGCTCGAGGCACGCCCGGCGTGGCGGCCGCGCCTCGACGGCCTGCGGTGGCTCGTGCTCACCGGCGAGGCGCTCCCCCCCGATCTCGCGCGCAGGTGGCTCTCGCTCTACCCGCAGATCCCGCTGATGAACGCCTACGGCCCGACGGAGTGCTCGGACGACGTCGCCCAGCACGTCATCGCCGAGCCGCCGGCGGAGGACGCGGCGTACGTGCCGATCGGCCGCGCGATCCAGAACACGCAGCTCTACGTGCTGGATCGACGGCGGCAGCCCGTGCCGCTCGGCGTCGCCGGCGAGCTGTACGTGGGCGGCGACGGGGTGGGCCGGGGGTACCTCCTCGACCCGGAGCGCACGGCGGCGGCGTTCCTTGCGGATCCGTTCTCCACCGCGGCGGGGGCGCGCCTGTACCGGACGGGCGATCTGGTGCGCCGGCTGCCCGGCGGCGAGCTCGTGTTCCTTGGGCGCATCGACCACCAGATCAAGCTCCGCGGCTTCCGCATCGAGCTCGGCGAGATCGAGGCGGTCATCGCGCGGTGCGCCGGGATCCGCGATGTCGTCGTCGTCGCGCGCGAGGACGCGCCGGGGGACCCGCGGCTCGTCGCCTACGTGGTCCCCGAGGCGCCGTCCTTCGAGCCGGGCGCCCTCAAGGACCAGCTCTCGTCGCGCCTGCCGGCCTACATGATCCCGGCCGCGATCGTCGCGCTCGACGCCCTCCCGCTGAGCGCGAACGGCAAGGTGGACCGCAAGGCGCTGCCCGCGCCCGCGTGGAACGCCCCGGGCGAGCTCGCGGCGCAGACGGCGCCGCGCACCGGCCTGGAGCAGGCGATCGGCGACGTGTGGCGCGCCGTCCTCGGCCTCGATCGGGTCGGCGTCCACGACGACTTCTTCGCGATCGGCGGGCACTCCCTCTCGGCCACGCGCGCGGCGGCCCGCCTGCGCGACGTGCTCGGCGTCGACGTCGGCGTCCGGTCGCTCTTCGAGGCGCCGACCATCGCCCGGCTCGCCGCGCACGTCGAGCGGTCGACCCGCGGGGAGGCGCGCCGGGCGCGGGCGCCCCTCGCGCCGGCGCCGCGCGTCGGCGAGGAGGCGCCGCTGTCCTTCGCGCAGCAGCGGCTGTGGTTCCTGGATCAGCTCGAGCCCGAGAGCGCCACGTACAACGTGCCCGCGGCGCTCCGCCTGCGCGGCGCGCTCGACCTCACGGCGCTCGCGCGCGCCATCGCGGAGGTCGTGCGGCGGCACGAGGTGCTGCGCGCGACGATCCACGCGGTCGACGGCCGCCCTGTCCAGCGCTTCCAGGGCGCGGGCCAGACGCCGGACGCGTGGCCCCTCCCCCTCGTCGACCTCTCGGAGATCCCCGCGGGAGATCGGGAGGTGGCTTTACAAAGCGACGCATCGCGGGAGGCCGCGAGGCCGTTCGACCTGGAGAAGGGGCCGCTCCTGCGCGCGACGCTCTTCCGGCTCGCGCCCGACGAGCACGCGCTGGTCGTCACCCTCCACCACATCGCCTCGGACGGCTGGTCGCTCGGCGTGCTCGCGCACGAGCTCACGGCGGCTTACACCGCGTTCGCGAGAGACGCGGCGCCGGCGCTCCGCCCGCTGCCGGTCCAGTACGCCGACTACGCCGCCTGGCAGCGGCAGGAGCACGCCCCGGAGGCGCTGGAGGCGGAGCGGGAGATCTGGCGCCGGAGGCTCGAGGGCGCGCCGCCGCTCGATCTCCCGACGGACCGTGCCCGCCCCGCGGCGCGCTCGTCGCGCGGGCGCACGCACCGGTTCGCGCTGCCGCAGGACCTCGCCGCCGCGCTCCGGCGCCGGAGCCAGGAGCTCGGGGCCACGCTGTTCATGACGCTCCTGGCCGCCTTCGAGGCGCTGCTCCACCGCTACAGCGGACAGCAGGACTTCTGCGTCGGCACGCCGGTGGCCGGCCGCGGGCGGACCGAGCTCGAGCCGCTCATCGGGCTGTTCGTCAACACCCTTGTCCTGCGCGCGCGGCTCGACGGCGACCCGACCTTCGCGGAGCTCGTCGGCCGCGTGAAGGCGGACGCGCTCGAGGCGTACGGCCACCAGGATCTGCCGTTCGAGGCCGTCGTCGACGCGCTCGCCGTGGAGCGGGATCTCAGCCGGAACCCGCTGTTCCAGGTGATGTTCGCGCTCCAGAACGTGCCCCCGCCCGCGCTCACGCTGCCGGGCGTCGAGGCGTCGCCGGTCCCGCTCGACGTGGAGCGGGCGCGGTTCGATCTCACGCTCTTCCTCACCGAGTCGGGCGACGCGATCGAGGGCGCCCTCGAGTTCGATCTCGATCTGTTCGACCCCGAGACCGCCGCGCGGCTCGCGGGGCACTACGAGACGATCCTCCGCGCCGTGGCCTCGGACCCGGGGGCGCGGGTCGCCGAGCTCCCGCTCCTCACGGCGGGCGAGCGGCGCGAGCTCCTCATCGCGTGGAACGCGACGAGCGCGCCGCCGCCGCCCGCCGCGTGCCTGCACGAGCTCTTCGACGCGCAGGCCGAGCGCTCGCCCGGGGCCGTGGCCGTGGCGTCCGAGGCCGGCGAGCTCACGTACCGCGAGCTCCGCCGCCGCGCCGACGCGCTCGCCCGGCGGCTGCGCGCGCTCGGCGTGCGGCCGGAGACGCGGGTGGGCCTGTGCGTGCGGCGGACGCTCGACATGGTCGTGGCCCTCTGGGCCATCTTCAAGGCCGGCGGCGTCCACGTGCCGCTCGACCCGGGCTACCCGCGGCAGCGGCTGCAGGTGATCCTGGAGGACGCGGCGGCGCACCTGCTCGTGACCGAAAGCGCGCTGTCGGGGCTCGTGCCGGCAGGGTCGGCCGAGGTGCTCCTGCTCGACGAGATCGTCGCGGGCGCGGACGACGTGGAGCACGCGCAGGGCGGGGAGGGCGGCGCGCCGCCGGCGGGGCGGCCGGATCAGGCGGCGTACCTCATCTACACCTCCGGCTCGACGGGCCGGCCCAAGGCCGTCGTGATCGAGCACCGCCAGGCCGTCGCGCTCGCGTGGTGGGCCAGGCGGACGTTCTCGGACCAGGAGCTCGCCGGCGTGCTCGCGTCCACGTCCACGTGCTTCGATCTCTCGGTCTTCGAGCTCGTCGTCCCGCTCTGCTGGGGCGGCAAGATCGTCCTCGCCGACGACGCGCTCGCGCTGCCCGCGCACCGGCGCCGCGACGAGGTCACGCTCGTCAACACGGTGCCCTCCGCGGCGGCGGCGCTCCTCGCGGTGTCGGGCATCCCCGGGTCGGTCCGGACCGTGTGCCTCGCCGGCGAGCCGCTCCGCGCCTCGCTCGCGCGCGACGTGCTCGCGCTGCCGCACGTCGAGCGGCTCCTGAACCTCTACGGCCCCAGCGAGACCACGACGTACTCGACAGGCGCGACCGTGACCGCCTCGGCGCGCCCGACGATCGGCAGGCCCATCGACCACACCCAGGTCTACGTGCTCGACGCGCGGCTGCAGCCGGCGCCCATCGGCGTCGCCGGGGAGCTCTACATCGCCGGCGCGGGCGTCGCGCGCGGCTACCTGGGGCGCGACGAGCTGACGGCCGAGCGGTTCGTCCCCTGCCCGCTCGAGGAGGCCCGCGGCGCGCGGATGTACCGCACCGGCGACCGCGCGCGCTGGCTCGCGAGCGGAGAGCTCGAGTACCTCGGGCGGCTCGATCATCAGGTGAAGATCCGCGGCTTCCGCGTCGAGCCGGCGGAGACCGAGGCCGCGCTCGCGGCGCACCCGGACGTGCGCGAGGCGCTCGTGCTCGCGCGGGACGACGGCCCCTCGGGCCGCTGGCTCGTCGCCTACCTCCTCGTCCGGCGGCCCGTGGACGCGCAGGCGCTGCGGGCGCTCGTCGCCGAGCGGCTGCCGGAGCCGTTCGTCCCGTCCGCCTTCGTCGAGCTCGACGCCTGGCCGCTCAACGCCAACGGCAAGGTGGACAGGAAGGCGCTCCCGGCGCCCAGTCGACCGAAGATCGCCCCGGAGATCGCGCCGGACATCGCGGGCGAGGCGCGGCGCGCGCCGGCGACGCCGACCGAGCAGGCCCTCGCGGGCGTCTGGGGCGAGGTGCTCGGCCGCGGCGGCATCGGGACGACCGACGACTTCTTCGCGCTCGGAGGGCACTCCCTCCTCGCGGTCCAGGTGATCGCGCGCGCGCGGCGGCTGTTCGGCGTCGATCTGCCGCTGCGCGCCGCCTTCGACGCGCCGACGGTCGCGGCGCTCGCCGAGCGCATCGATCGGACGAAGCTGGAGGGGCGCCGCGGCGCGCCCGAGCCGCTCCGCCCGGCGCCCCGGGGCGGCGACGCGCCGCTGTCCCACGCCCAGCAGCGCCTCTGGTTCATCGAGGCGCTCCAGCCGGGCACCGCGGTCTACAACATGCCGATCGGGGTCCTGCTCCGCGGGCCGCTCGACCGCGCCGCCCTGGAGCGGAGCCTCGATCGGGTGGTCGCGCGCCACGAGGCGCTGCGCACCCGGATCGAGGCGCGCGACGGCCAGCCGTTCCAGGTCGTGCTCCCCGAGGCGCGCCTCGAGCTGCGGCTCGTCGACCTGTCCGCCGTCCCCCGGCACGAGCGGGACCGGGCGGCGCAGCGCGCCGCAGAGGAGGAGGCGCGGCGGCCGTTCGATCTCGCCTCGGGCCTGCCGATCCGCGCGGCGCTGATCCGCCTCTCCGACGAGGCGCACGTGCTGCTCGTCACGGCGCACCACATCGCCTGCGACGGCGGCTCGATCCCCGTCCTGTTCCGCGACCTGTCCGCCTTCTACGAGGCCGCGCGGGATGGCCGCGCGGCGGATCTGCCGCCCCTCCAGGTGCAGTACGCCGACGTCGCGATCTGGCAGCGCGCCCAGGCCGACGCGTGGCGGGGGCAGCTCGAGTACTGGAAGCGGCAGCTGTCCGACCTGGAGCCGCTCGAGCTCCCCACCGACAGGCCGCGCGGCAGCGCCCTCTCCCACCGCGGCGACACCGTCCCGGTGAGCCTGCCCGCGCCGCTCGTCGAGGCCCTCCGCGCGCTCGGCAGGCGCGAGGGCGCGACGATGTTCATGGTGCTCCTCGCCGGCTTCGTCGCCCTCCTGCACCGCTACACGGGCCGCGCCGGCGTGGCCGTCGGCTCGCCGGTCTCCGGCCGCACGCAGGTCGAGGTGGAGCCGCTCGTCGGCTTCTTCGTCAACCTGCTCGTCCTGCGCGTCCACATCGACGACGACCCCACGTTCGTCGAGCTCGTGCGGCGGGTCCGGCAGGCGACGCTCGAGGCCCAGGAGCACCAGGACGTCCCGTTCGAGCAGGTCGTGGACGCCCTTCAGGTGAAGCGCGACCTCGGCCGCACCCCGCTCTTCCAGGCGGCCTTCGCGTTCCAGGGCGCGCCGGAGCGCCCGCGGAAGCTCGGCGACCTCGACGCCTCGCCGTTCGAGGTCGACACAGCGACCGCGAAGTTCGACCTCCTGCTCGCGCTCGAGGAGGACGACAAGGCCGTCTCCGGCGGCATCGAGTTCAGCGCCGACCTGTTCGACAGGGCCACGATCGAGCGCTGGCGGGGCCACCTCGAGGCCCTGCTCGCGGCGAGCGCCGCGCAGCCCGAGCTGCGCGTCGGCGACCTGCCGCTGCTCGGGCGCGACGAGCGCGACCTCGTGCTGCACGCGTTCAGCGGGGGCCGATCGGCGCAGCCCGCGCCGGAGCCCGCGTGCGCGCACCGCCTGTTCGAGGCGCAGGCCAGGGAGGCGCCCGGGCGGGCCGCGCTCCTCTTCGAGGGCGCGACGGTGAGCTACGGCGAGCTCGACCGGAGGGCCAACCAGCTCGCGCACCACCTCCGCGCCCGCGGCGTGCGGCGCGGCGCGCTGGTCGGCGTGTGCCTGCCGCGCTCGCCGAACATGATCGTCGCGCTCCTCGCGGTGCTGAAGGCCGGCGGCGCGTACATGCCGCTCGACCCGACCTACCCGCGCGATCGGCTCGCCTTCATGATCGAGGACGCGCGCCCCGCGCTGCTCGTCGCCCAGCCGGAGCTCCTCGCCGCGCTGCCCGCGGCGCTGCCGCCGGTCGTGCGGCTCGGCGAGAGCGAGCACGCCTTCCCGCAAGAGCGGAGCGACGCCCCCGACGCCGGGTCGCTCCCCGAGGACCTCGCGTACGTCATCTACACCTCCGGCTCGACAGGGCGCCCGAAGGGGGTGCTCATCGAGCACCGCTCGCTCTCCGCCTTCGCCATGGCGCAGCGGAAGCTGCTCGGCGTCGAGCCGGGGACCCGCGTCCTCCAGTTCACGCGGCTGAGCTTCGACGTCTCCGTGATGGAGATCTTCGTGCCGCTCTCCGCCGGCGGCGTCGTGTGCCTCGCGCGCGCCGACGCGCTCATGCCCGGGCCCGGGCTCGTCGACCTCCTGCGCGAGCAGCGGATCCAGGTGGCGTCGCTGACCCCCTCGGCGCTCATGGCGGTCGGCTTCGACACGCTCCCGGACCTGCGCGTGCTGTGCGTGGCCGGCGAGGTGTGCCCCGCGGAGCTGCCGCGGCGGTGGGCGCGCGGCCGGCGGTTCGTCAACGGATACGGCCCCACCGAGGCGACGGTGCTCGCGACCGCGGCCGAGTACGCGCCCGACGTCGCGCGGCCCACGATCGGCCGCCCGCTGCCGAACACGCAGACGTACGTGCTCGACCCGCGGGGCCAGCCGGCGCCCATCGGCATCCCCGGCGAGCTCCACATCGGCGGGATCGGCCTCGCGCGGGGCTACCTGAACCGCGACGACCTCACCGCGGCGCGCTTCGTGCGCGCGGCGTTCCCCGAGGCGCAGGGGGCGCGGCTCTACCGCACGGGCGACCTCGTGCGGTGGCTGCCGAGCGGTGAGATCGACTTCCTCGGCCGGCTCGACGAGCAGGTCAAGATCCGGGGCTTCCGGATCGAGCTCGGCGAGATCGAGGCGGTGCTCGCGTCGCACCCCGACGTGACCGAGGCGGCGGTGGTCACCCGGGAGCACGCCCCGGGCGACGTGCGGCTCGCGGCCTTCTTCATCCCGCGCGGCGGGCGCGCCGCGGCGAGCGACGCGCTGCGCGGGTACCTCTCCGATCGGCTGCCCGACTACATGGTCCCGCCGGTCATCGCGCCGGTCGAGCGGTGGCCGCAGACCCCGAGCGGCAAGATCGATCGCCGGGCGCTCGCCGCCTCCGTGCCCGCGGCGCTCGCGGCGCTCGCGGGCGGAGCGCGCGTCCCGCCGAGGACCGGGCTCGAGCTCGAGCTCTGCGCGCTGTTCGAGGAGCTCCTCGGCGAGGGCGGCGTCGGCGTGACCGACGACTTCTTCTCGCTCGGCGGGCACTCGCTGCTCGCGGTGCGGCTCATGGCCGAGATCCGCGGGCGCTTCGGCCGCGATCTGCCGCTCACGAGCCTGTTCCGCGCGCCCACGGTGGAGGGCCTCGCGGCGCTCCTGCGCGAGGATCGGGGAGCGCCGCGGGGCCGCGCCTCCGTCGTTGTCCCGCTCCACGAAGGGGGCGCCCGTGCGCCGCTCTTCTTCGTTCACCCCATCGGCGGCAACGTCCTCTGCTACGCGGATCTCGCGCGCGAGCTCGGGCGGGATCGTCCCTTCTACGGCATCCAGGCGTTCGGCCTGGAGACCCCCCCGCGGCCGCTCGCCAGCGTCGGCGAGATGGCCGAGGCGTACTGCGAGGAGCTCCGCCGCGTCCAGCCCGAGGGGCCCTACCTGCTCGGCGGCTGGTCGATGGGCGGCGTGGTGGCGTTCGAGATGGCGCGCGTCCTCGAGCGCGACGGGCGCAGCGTGGCCGCCGTCGTCCTCCTGGACGCCTACCTCCCCCCGTTCGACGAGCCCGGCGACGACCTCCCGCCGATCGCGCAGTTCGCCGCGGATCTCGCGCGGATCGCGGGCGCGCCGGCCGCCGCGGCCCTCGCCTGGCCGGACGGCGGCGCGGCCGACGCCGCGTGGCTGCTGGAGCGCGCGCAGGAGCTCGGCGCGCTGCCCCGCGGGACGGCGCTCGGCGAGCTGGAGGCGCTGCTCGACGCGTTCCAGCGGAACGCGGCGCTGCTCGCGCGCTACGCCCCCGGCGAGGTCTCGGCCCGGGTCGAGCTCTTCCGCGCCGAGGCCTCACCGCGGAGAGATCCGCGGCCCGCGTGGGCGAAGTGGGCCCCCGGCCTGCGGAGCCACGTCGCGGCCGGCGACCACTACACGCTGCTCCGAAAGCCTCACGTCGGCGCGCTCGCCGAGCGCCTCCGGGCCGCGCTGCTCGAGGCGGACCCCGGCGCCCCGCCCAAAGGCGCCGGAGCCGCCCGGCCGCCGGGGTGATCGGCGCTCTCGCCGCCGCGCTTCGCCGCTCTGCCGCGCTCGTTGCCAGGCAAGGGCCTTTGACTGACTCGTCTCGAATCCATCAACCGAATCCAAGAGGAACATCATGCCCAACATCGCAGTGCTCACCAACGACCTTCAGTACGAGTTCATCGACAAGATGCCGGGAGGTCGCGAGCTCCTCTCCAGGGTGGCGCCGCAGTTCAACATGTTCCTCGGCGCCATCCGCGCCCTGGGGCACGTCGTCGTCCACCTCCAGCTCATCAATGATCCGGCCGATCCGCAGATCCAGCGCCGCTTCCGCGGGAAGGAGATCCCGGCGATCAAGGGCACGCCCAACGCCGAGCTGATCAAGGACTTCGTCCATCCGTCCGACATCGTGATGGTCAAACACCGCGACAGCGGGTTCTACGAGACGCCCCTCGACGACAAGCTGAAGGAGCTCGGCGTCAAGACGATCCTCGTCACGGGCATCCAGACCCAGATCTGCGTGCAGACCACGGCGGCGGACGGCTTCTTCCGCGGGTACAAGGTCTGGGTCCCCGAGGATGGCGTGTTCTCCCTCAAGGAGGAGGACAAGAAGCGCTCCCTCGAGTGGATGGCGTCGTACTGCGCGGCGATCGCCCCCGGCGCGGAGATCATCAAGCGCCTGCGCCAGAGCGACGACCTGCCGAGCCGGGAAGAGCTGCTCGGCTGACAAGGCACGACGAGGCCGCGCAGCCGGGCGGCCTCGTCTCTTTCACGACCCTCACCGCAGCTCTGCGGTGCCAACGCTGGAGCCTCACATGACGAAAGAACACGCGAAAGAGAACGAAGAGGTCGTCCTCGACCACGGGACGGGCGCCCGCCTGAGCCGGGAGCTCGTCGAGCGGATCGCCGCGACGCTCGGCGACACGTACATCGGCGCGATGGAGGACAGCGCCATCCTGGAGGTGCCCACCGGCCGGATCGCCGTCACCACGGACTCGTTCGTGGTCACGCCGCTGTTCTTCGGCAACGGCGATATCGGCAAGGTCGCCGTCTGCGGCACCGTCAACGATCTCGCGGTCAGCGGCGCGAGGCCCCTCTACCTGACCCTGGGTCTCATCATCGAGGCGGGCTTCCCGATCCCCTTGCTCCTCCGCGCCCTCGAGTCGGCGCGCGACGCGGCGCGGGAGGCCGGCGTGAAGATCGTCGCCGGCGACACCAAGGTCGTCGGCAAGGGCGAGGCCGACCGGCTCTTCATGAACACGGCCGGCGTGGGCGTCTTCGAGCGCCCGCCGCTCGTGAGCCGCGCCGTGCGGCCCGGCAACAAGATCATCGTGAGCGGGTATCTCGGCAACCACTCCATCCACCTGCTCTCGGTCCGCGAGGGGCTCGGCTTCGAGAAGCGGGTGCAGAGCGACTGCGCGCCGCTCAACGGGCTCATCGACGCGGTCCTCAAGGGCGTGCCCCAGGGCGCCGTGGCGGCGATCCGCGACGTGACGCGCGGCGGCCTGTGCGCCGTCCTCCACGAGTTCGCCCGCGCGTCGGGCGCCGAGCTCTCCTTCGCGCGCGCGGCGCTGCCCGTGCTGCCGGAGGCCGTCATGGCGGCCGACATGCTCGGCATCAACCTCATCCACCTCGCCAACGAGGGGTGCCTCTGCCTGTTCGTGGAGGCGGACAAGGCGGGTGACGTGCTCGGGATCCTCCGCGCGCACCCCTACGGCCGCAACGCGGCGGTCATCGGGGAGGTCAAGGCCGCGGCGGAGCCCGTCGTGTCCATGACCGAGCCCGATGGGACTCAAACCCTGCTCGAGGAGCTTTATGGAGCCGAACTCCCCCGACTCTGCTGACGCGCGGCCGGCGACCGTGACCCGCCGATTCCGGGTCTCGGGCATCGTCCAGGGCGTCGGCTTCAGGCCCTTCGTGCACCGGCTCGCCCGCGCCGTCGGGGCGCGCGGCTGGGTCCTCAACGACTCCCGCGGCGTGCTGCTCGAGCTGCAGGCCGGCGACGAGGCGATCCAGGCGTTCCTGCGCGCGCTCGTCGAGTCGCCGCCGCCGCTCGCCCGGATCACGGGCGTCCGCGAGGAGGCGCTCGCCGAGCCCGCCCCCCGGTACGACGACTTCCAGATCCGCGGCAGCGTGGATCTGCGCAGCACCGACACGCTCATCCCGCCCGACTCGGACGTCTGCGCCGACTGCCTGCGGGAGCTCAGGGACCCTTCGAACCGCCGTCACCGCTACCCGTTCATCAACTGCACCCATTGCGGGCCGCGCTACTCGATCATCTGCGACATGCCGTACGACCGGCCGCAGACCACGATGAAGAGCTTCCCGATGTGCCCCGCCTGCGCGGGCGAGTACGAGGACATCGAGGATCGGCGCTACCACGCGCAGCCGAACGCGTGCCCCGCGTGCGGCCCCCGGCTCACGCTCACCGATCGGCTCGGCGCGCCGATCGAGGCCGACGATCCGGTGCGCTTCGCCATCGAGCGGCTGCGCGAGGGCGCGCTCTTCGCGGTGAAGAGCCTCGGCGGCTTCCACCTCGTGGCAGACGCGCGCAACGAGGCGGCGGTGCGGGAGCTGCGCCGCCGCAAGCGCCGCGACGCCAAGCCGTTCGCGATCATGGTGGCCGACGCCGAGGCGGCGCGCCGCCATGTCTCGCTCAGCGACCCGGAGCGGGCGCTGCTCGAGAGCCGGCAGCGCCCCATCGTGCTCCTGCGCAGGCGGCCAGGCGCCCTGTCCGAGGCGATCGCCCCGAGGAACCCGAGCTTCGGCGTCATGCTGCCCTCGACGCCGCTGCACTACCTCCTGCTCGAGGACCCGGCGCTCGACGTCCTCGTCATGACGAGCGGGAACCTCTCCGGACACCCCATCGCGTTCGACAACGACACGGCGCTCTCGCAGCTCCGCGACATCGCGGATTACTTCGTCCTTCACGACCGCGATATCCGCACCCGCGTCGACGACTCCGTCGTCCGGCTCACGGAGGCGGAGGGGCTCGACGCGCCGCTCGTCTCGTTCATCCGGCGCTCGCGGGGCTACGCCCCGTACCCGATCCACCTCCCGCAGGACGTCGGTGCGGTCGTCGCCCTCGGCGGCGAGCTGAAGACGACCGTCGCCGTCGGCAAGGACAACCAGGTCTTCATCAGCCAGCACATCGGCGATCTCAAGAACGACGCGACGTTCGGCGCGCACATCGACTGTTCGTCGCACGTCCAGCGGCTCCTGTCCGTGCAGACGGACACGGTCGCTTGCGATATGCACCCGGCGTTCCGCTCCACGCGGGCGGCGAAGCGCCAGGCCGGCGCGGAGGTCGCGACGGTGCAGCACCACCACGCCCACATGGCCGCGTGCATGGCCGAGAACGGGCTGAACGAGCGGGTGATCGGCGTCATCTTCGACGGCTCCGGCTACGGCCTCGACGACAGCATCTGGGGCGGCGAGTTCCTTGTCGGCGACTACCGTGAATTCGTGCGCGCCGGCCACCTCCGGCCGATGTACCTCCTCGGCGGCGACAAGGCGGTCAAGGAGCCCATCCGCGTCGCGATCTCGCTGCTCGTGGAGACGTTCGGGGAAGAGCTCGGCGGGATCCGCGTCCCGGCGCTCATGGACGTCGCGGAGGAGCGCCGCGACGTCTTCGTGAAGATGGCGCAGCGGAGGCTGAACGCGACGGCCACGACGAGCATGGGCCGGCTGTTCGACGGCGTGTCCTCGCTCCTCCGCATCTGCCACGAGGTCGAGTACGAGGCGCAGGCCGCCATCGAGATGGAGGCGCTGCTCGACAGGGACTTCCGGACAGCGCCGCCGCTCCAGTACGGGATAGACGAGCGGGACGGCCGCCTCGTGGTCGACTACCGGCCTCTCGTCCGGGATCTCCTGCGCGCCCTCGACCAGCCGGACGCCACGCCCGCGCACCTCAGCCGCCGGTTCCACTCGACGATCGTGGACGTGATCGCCGCGGTGTGCCTGCGCCTGGCGGAGAAGTTCGATGTGCGCCGCGTGGTCATGAGCGGCGGAGTCTTCATGAACGAGTTCGTCCTGATCAACGCGCTCCGACGCCTCGAGAGCGAGGGGCTCACCCCGTATTGCCACCGGCTGGTCCCGCCGAACGACGGCGGGATATCGCTCGGCCAGATCCTCGTCGCGGCCGCCCGCGGCCCGTCGGCGCGAGGGGAGCGCCCCACCACCACCGATCGCCCATGAAGCTCCTCGCGTTCGTCGCCGGCTACTCCCGGCGGATCCTCGTCCTCGCGATCCTCGCGGGGACGCTCTGCGGCGCCTGCAACACGGCGCTCCTCGTGCTGATCAACGAGGCGCTGCAGCGCAAGCGCGGCGCGGTGATGTGGAGCTTCGCCGCGGTGTGCCTGCTGCTCCCGTTCGCCCGCTACCACTCGGAGATCCTGCTCACGCGCCTCAGCCAGGGGGCGCTCTTCGATCTCCGGGTGAAGATCTGCCGGAAGATCCTCGGCGCGCCGCTCCGCCAGATCGAGGAGATCGGCCCGTCACGGGCGCTGACCGCGCTCACGGACGACGTCCCCGTGATCACCACGGCGCTGATGCAGATCCCGATCGTCTGCATCAACCTCGTCATCGTGGTCGGAGGCCTGCTCTACATGGGGTGGATGTCTCCTGTCATGCTGGCGTCGGTGCTGACGCTCATCGTCCTTGGCATCGTCGGGTATCAGCTCCCGATGAGCCGGGCGACACGGCACTTCCGCCGCGCGCGCGAGGCGACCGAGGAGCTGATGAAGACCTTCCGCGCGCTCACGCGCGGCGTGAAGGAGCTGAAGCTCCACGCGCGGCGCCGCGAGGCGTTCCTCGCGACGTCGCTCGAGGGGGAGGCCGGCGTCGTCCAGGCGAGCAACCTGCGCGGCATGGTCGCGCTCACCGCCGCGAACGGGTGGGGACAGGCGATGGTGTTCACCATCATCGGCGTGACGCTCTTCGTCGTGCCGCTCTTCCAGGAGGCGAGCTCCGAGGCGTCGGTCGGCTACGCCCTGGTCCTCCTCTACCTGATGACGCCCATGCAGGTCCTTATCGGCGCGCTCCCGGCCCTGAGCCGGGCGGGCATCGCCGTGCAGAAGGTCGAGGACCTCGGCGCGAGCCTCAACGTCGAGGCGAGCGGGGCAGAGGCAGAGGCCCCGCTCCCCGAGAGGTGGAAGCGGCTGGAGCTCGCCGGGGTCACGCACGCCTACAGGTCCGAGGGAAAGGACGACACCTTCACGCTGGGCCCCATCCACCTCAGCGTGCGGCGCGGCGAGCTGATCTTCCTCGTCGGAGGCAACGGCAGCGGCAAGACGACCCTCGCGAAGCTGATCGCGGGCCTTTACGCGCCCGAGTCGGGCCAGATCCGGCTCGACGGCGAGGTGATCACCGACCGGAACCGGCAGGCGTACCGGGAGCTCTTCTCGGTGGTGTTCTTCGATTTCCACCTGTTCGAGAGCCTGATCGGGCTCGACTCTCCCGAGCTCACCCAGCGCGCGCGGGGTTACCTCTCTCGCCTGCAGCTCGATCACAAGGTGTCTGTCGAGGGCGGCGTCCTCTCCACGACGTCGCTGTCGCAGGGGCAGAGAAAGCGCCTCGCGCTGCTCACGGCCTACCTGGAAGACCGGCCGGTCTACCTGTTCGACGAGTGGGCGGCGGACCAGGATCCGGTGTTCAAGGACTTCTTCTATCGCCAGATCCTCCCGGAGCTCAGGGCCAGCGGCAAGACGATCCTCGTCATCAGCCACGACGACAGGTACTTCGGGCTGGCGGATCGCGTCCTCAAGATGGACTTCGGCCAGCTCGTGGGCGACGCCCAGGTCACCGCGAGATCGGACGAGACATACGCCAGCGCCTGAGTTAGAAGCCGGCGCGTTCGTCGTCCGACGGCGAGCCGACGGGAGGTGTCATGGAACCGCTGGTGCTGTATCTTGGTACGAAGACGTATTCGACCTGGTCGCTCCGCGCCTGGCTCGCGCTGAGGCACACCGGCGCTTCGTTCACGGAGGAGGTCATCGCCCTTTACCAGCCGGGGTCGCGCGAGGCGCTCCTCCGGCGTTCCCCCTCGGGGCGCGTGCCAGCGCTGCGGCACGGTGACCTTGTCCTCTGGGACTCCCTCGCGATCTGCGAGTATGTCGCCGAGCTCTTCCCCGAGGCGCGGCTCTGGCCGGGCGATCGTGCGGCGCGCGCGCTCGCCCGGTCGGTGTCGAGCGAGATGCACTCCGGGTTCACGGCGCTGCGCAACGCGATGTCCATGGATCTCCGCCGGGAGATCGCCCCGATCGCGCGCGACGCCGCCGTGGACGCGGACATCGATCGTGTGACGTCGATCTGGACCGAGTGCCGGCGGGCGCATGGTCAGAAGGGGGAGTACCTCTTCGGGCATTTCACGATCGCCGATGCCATGTTCGCGCCGGTGGTCACGCGCTTCCGCACCTACGCCGTCCCGCTCGCGGGCGCCGCGGCAGCGTACGCCGAGGCGATGTGGCGGCACCCTGGCCTCGCGGAGTGGGTCGCGGCTGCACGGACGGAGTCGCTGGCCGGCTAGCACCCGTCGCCGGATCAGCTCGAGGACGTCGAGGCTGAACCGCGACGATCGCACGCGGCGGCAGACGATCCCTCCAGCGCCGCCCAGCGCGGCTGCGCTCCTCCGGCGCCGGTGAGCTCCGTCGCGCTCGATGTCCCGTCCGAGCGCACCTTCGAGCGCTGGTCCGACGCCACGTGCGGTATCCAGGGCGCAACGAACGGCGGCGACTCCACCCTCGACGAAGGCTGACGCCACAGCGGCGCTCCGTAGACTGGATTGCGGTCCATCCTGACAGGTGAGTTGATGTCGCGTCGCCTACCCTGGCGGGCATTGTGATGGCGCGATCGCCGCGAGTGTTCGCGACGATGCGCCGCCGCGAGGAGGCACCCATGCCCGCGAACCGTTCTCCGCTCGCCGCGATCGCGCTCCTGTCGCTGCTCGCGCTCCCTGCCTGCTCCGCCGACGATCCGCCTGTCCGCGCGGAGGATCCGCCCGCCGCTACCCCGCTCTCGCACGGCGATGCCTCCGGCGACGGTTGCCTGCGCTTCCCGCGAACGGTGGGCGGCCTGGACGCCGGCTTCGAGGCGCCGGAGAGCGCCTATTGGGACGAGGGGACGGACGCGTGGTACGTCGCCAACATGGCCGGCGTCCCTGACGAGATGCTCGAGAGGCCCAGGTTCAAGGACGGTCGCGGCTGGATCAGCAAGCTCGACCGGTGCGGCAACATCGTCGAGGCAAAATGGCTCTCGGGGATGAACGCGCCCAAGGGCATCCGCGTCGCGCAGGGCAAGCTTTACACCTCCGACATGGATGAGCTCTTGATCATCGATCTCGCCACCAAGGACGTGCGCAGGATCCCGGCGCTCGGCGCGATCTTCCTCAACGATCTCGCGCTCGCCGAGGATGGCACAGTCTATATAAGCGACAGCTTCACCCGCACCGTGTGGCGCTGCAAGGACGCTCGATGCGCTCCGTTCTTCTGGTCCCCGCTCCTCAACGTTCCAAACGGCCTGCTCGTGGACGGCGACAAGCTGGCCATCGTCACGCTCGGCACCTTCAGGGATCCCGCCTCGCTGGGCAAGGTCTGGATGCTCGATCTCGAGAGCAAGGACCTCACGCGGTTCGGGACGCTCGAGGCAAAGCTGGACGGCATCGAGCGATACGGCGAGGGATACCTCGTCTCGGTGAACGCGCCTCCGGCCATCTACTGGGTCACGCCGACGAGCTCGACCCTGGTGCGTGATTTCAGGGACGACGGCCTCACCGCCATCAACGACCTCGGGCTCGATCCGGCCCGGAGGGTGGTCGCGGCGCCGGCGTTCTTCCAGCATACGGTGACGTTGTTCCGGGTGCCGAGAAACCCTCGGTAGCGCTGAGGTCGGTCCGTCAGACGGATCCGAGCGACGATGTCCTCGCCTCGACGTGGATCCCGGAGACCGCAGCCAGCCCGCCGGCGCAGCGCGCCTCCGTCAGGCCCTGTCACGCCGTCGCTTCGTACCAGAGCACGACGTTCCCGTTGCTGAAGCTGCGCGTCTTCGTCAGCCGGAGGTTCGCCCGCTCCTTGACCCCCTCGAACAGCGTCCTTCCGCTGCCGAGGACGATCCCGTTCACCACGAGCTGGTACTCGTCGATCAGACGCGCGTCGGTCAGCTGGGCGACGATGCTGCCGCTCCCCATAATTACCATGTTCGGCCCGGGCTCCGCCTTCAGCTTGCGCACCTCCTCCGCGAGATCGCCCTTGATGAGCCGCGTGTTGTTCCACGACGCCCTGTCGAGGGTCCTCGAGAAGACGACCTTCGGCAGGCTGTTCATCCGCTCGGCGACGGCGGGAGCCCGCTCCAGCGCCGCGGGGGTGGGCCAGAAGCTCGCCATGAGCTCGTAGGTGACGCGGCCGAAGACGAGCTCGCCCCCGCCGCGCGCGTTCTCCGCAGCGAACGCGCCCCACTCCGCGTCCGCTTTGTGTGCCCAGCTCATGTCGCCGTGGCCGTCCGAGAAATAACCGTCCAGCGAGATCTGGTTGAAGACGGTGAGCTTGCGCATGCTGTTCCTCCTGATGTCCGCTTCTGCGTTAGTCCTATTTTAGGACCATTTTGTCCTCTTTCGCAAGTGCTGCGTAAGTGCGGTAGGATGTGGCCGCCATGACCGGTCTGAGAAGCTACGGGGATCCCTGCGGCATCGCGCGAGCGCTCGATCTCGTCGGCGAGCGGTGGGCGCTCCTCATCGTGCGTGAGCTCCTGCTCGGCCCGAAGCGGTTCACGGACCTCCGCGACGGCCTCGCCGGCGCGAGCCCCAACGTGCTGTCGCAGCGGCTCCGCGAGCTCGAGGGCGGCGGCGTCGTGCGGCGGCACAAGGTCGGCGCGCCGACCTACGAGCTCACGGACTGGGGCCGCGAGCTCCATCCGCTGCTCGTGCAGCTCGGCCGCTGGGGCGCGCGCTCGCCCGTCCGGCCCGCGGGCGCCCTGAGCGTCGATGCGCTGCTGATCGCGCTCGAGGCGACGTTCGTCGCGGGCGAGGCGGCTGACCTCCGCGCGACCTACGAGCTCCGGCTCGGCGAAGAGCGGTTCTCGATCGAGGTCGATCGCGCGACCATCACCCTCGCGCGGGGCGCTCCGCGCACGCCGGACGCCGTGATCGCGACCGACCCAGCCACGCTGCGGGCGGTCGTCTTCGGGGACCAGAAGCTCGCCGACGCGCCGGTCGAGCTCCAGGGCGACAGGCGGCTGGCTCGCACGTTCTTCCGCCTCTTCGCTCGGCCGCGGTCGACGCCGTCGACCCCGGGCCGCGCGCCCGCCGGATGACGGGTCGGCCGGACGATCACGGCGCGCCGGAGGACCCGGCGGAGATCGACGCGCGGGCGCCGCGGCGCTCTCCGCGGGCGTCGGTCACGACGTGCTGCGCACGAAGGCCGCGATGTGCTGGGCCGTGGCTTCCGGGTGCTCGTGGTGAGGCCCGTGGCCGGCCCGCGGGTAGGTCAAGAGCTGCACCGTCGGCAGCTGCTGGTTGAGCGCGTACCAGTTCTCGACCGGAAAGATGATGTCGTGATCCCCGCCGACATGCAGGATCGGCAGGTGGGTGACCTTCAAGGCCTCCAGCACGGCATCGGCGGGGAAGAGCGGGCTGTGCGGCCTGTCGCCGAGGTAGGCAGCGGCCCAGTCGACGGGGACGGGGACGCTGCGATCCTGCGTTCGCTGCGCGATGCGATCGACCGAGCGCCGCGCGGCCTCCCGACTCGCCTGGGACCGCGGCTCGAAGAACAGGATGATCTCCTCGTCCAGGCCGTACGAAGCAAGCACCGCCGTGTCGTAGAACAGCTGCTCTGCGGGCTTGACGTTCGGGCCGGGCGGCGAGGTGCCGATCAGGACAGCGTGGCTGAGCCGCTCCGGAAACATGGCCACCGCGACCTGGGCAGCCAGCCCGCCGAGCGACCAGCCGCCGATCACCACGTCCTTCAAGTCCAGCGCCTCGATCAGGTCCATCGCGTCCCTGGCGAGCGAGGGAGGGGCGTAGCTCCTCTCGCCCGTCGAGAGGCCGAGGCCGCTGTAATCGAACGTGATCACCCGGAAGCCGTGGGCCGCCAGGGCGTCGAGGAAGGCGGGATCCCAGACATCCATGTTGCCGCGGAAGCGCGTGCACAGCACGATCGGCTTTCCCATTCCCACGGAGCGATAGGCGATTTTCCGGCCGCTCGACTCGACAAACTGGTTGGGCACGGTGACGGCGCTGGAGATTGCATTCATGGCACGGCTCCTTGACATTGGTCCTCGGAGCGGACGATGTACTGCGACACGGCCGGCGCAGAGAACCCGACCAAGGTCGGGTGTCGAGGTCAGGCCCCGTTGCTTGGCTCGCGCGGGCGGCGCGGCGGGCGCGGACCGCCCTCCGCCAGGCGAGCGCCTCACGGATCGCGCGAATCAGCTCCTCGGCGCGGAACGTCTCGGTGAGGAGCTCGAGACCACGGACGCCTCCGCGATCACGGCGCCACCTCGATCGCGAACTGGAACGTCACCCCGAATGTCTCGTTTTCGCTCGCCCACAGCTTGCCGCCGTGACGCTCGATGATCGAGCGGCTGATCGACAGGCCCATGCCGAGGCCGTTCTCCTTGGTGGTGTAGAACGCGTCGAACAGGCGCGCCCTGTCGTTCCCGCCGCCGAACCCGACGCCGGCGTCCTCGACCGCGACGTGCACGAAGGACCCGCTCGATCGCCGCTCGACGAGCGAGCTTACCACCACGCGGCGCCGCGCCGGCGGCACGTCCTTCGAGGCCTCGCCCGCGTTGAGCAGCAGGTTCAGGACCACCTGCTGTAGCAGCACGGGATCTCCCGGCACGTGCGGCAGATCGTGGAGCAGCGCCTGCCGGACGGAGATGCCGTGACGCCCGAGCTCCGGGGCCACGAGCGGGACTACCCCGCGGATGACGTCGTTGAGGTTGCACAGGCGGTGATGGGGCGCCGATCGTGACAGCAGCGAGCGGATCCGCAGGAGCACCTGGCCTGCGCGCTCGCCGTCGCCGACGATCGCGTTGAGCGACGCGCGCACGTTCCCGAGGTCGGGCGGATCGGCCGCGAGCCAGTTCAGCGCGGCGTTCGCGTCCGCGACGATCGCCGCGAGCGGCTGGTTCACCTCGTGGGCGATGGAGGCCGCGAGCTCCCCGAGGGTCGTGACGCGCGTGACGTGCATGAGGGCCGCCTGCGCTTGCTGCAGCTCGTCGGCCGCGCGCCTGCTCGCCGTGATGTCCGTCGCGGCGCCGACGAGCTCGATCCTTCCGGAGGCGGCGACGCGCGTCCCGCCGAGGACGCGGACCAGCTTCACCGACCCGTCGTCCATGACGAGGCGGTGCTCGTGGTCGAACGTGGCGCCGTCGCGCAGCGCCTGCCGCACGATGTCCGCGACCCGCTCGCGGTCGCCCGGGTGGATGCGGCTGGCCAGCTGCGCCAGCGTGGGTCGGGGCTTCCGGGGGAAGCCGACGATCTCGCAGGCGCCGTCGGACAGCGTGAACTCCCGGGTCTCGATGTCATAACCGAAGCTCCCGGTGCGGCTGAGGCGCTCTGCCTCGGCGCGGTAGGCCTCGCTGCGCCGGAGCGCCTCCTCCGCCTGGCTGCGCTCGATCGCGATGCTCGTCACGTGCGCGCACCGCTCGAGCAGCTCGAGGTCGGCCGTCGTCGGCGTCCGCGGCTCCGTCGCGTAGATGCCGAACGCGCCGAGCGCCCGGCCGTCGGACGACAGCATGGGCACCGACCAGCAGGCGCGAAGGCCGTGAGCCAGCGCCTGCGCCCGGAAGAGAGCCCCGAGCGGATCCGCCTCGATGTCGGCGATGACCACCCGCTCCCGCCGCCACACCGCCGTGCCGCACGAGAACGCTTCGGGGCCGATCGCGGCGCCGTCGATGGCCTCGGTGTAGCTCCGCGGCAAGGTCACCGCCGCGGCGTGCCGCAATGTCCGCCCGTCCTCGTCGAGCAGGAGGATCGAGGCATGCAGGCCGCTCTCGGTGCCTTCCACGAGACGGACGACGCCCTCGAGGATGGCGGACGTCGGTTCGCCGCGGGCGAGCATCTCCAGGAGGCGCTGCTCGCCGGCGATCCGCGCCTGGGCCCGCTCTTGCTCCTCGCCGTCGCTCTCGAGGCCCCGCGACGCCCCAGGGGCGCCGCGGTCGTCGGGATCCCCATCGGCGCGCAGGATGGCTTCGGGAGGACGCGACGGGAGGCTCATATCCGGCGCGGACTATACCGCGCCTCGCCCCCCAGGAGCCGCGGGCAAAGGCTTCCTTCAGGGGCCCTGGCCGCTGGACTCGCGTGGCAAACGATCTGTTGCGCGCATCGACGCTCAGAAGATCGCGCTCTTCTGTGTGCCAGCGTCTCGCTTTCGCGCGGGCGCTTTGCCTGTGCTCGCCGGCGCGCCGGGCGCACGAACGGTGCGCGCCGCGGCTGGCCGCAGCGCGGGCGCCGGAGGCGTCGAGACGGCGCGCGCCGCGGCTGACGGCAGCGTGGACGCCGGAGGCGTCGGGGCGGGGCGCGCCGCGGCTGGCAGCGGCGCGGGCTCCGGAGGCTGCGGGACGGGGGGCGGCGCCGTCGCGGGCCCGGCCGCGGGAACCGTCGAGGTCGCGCCCGCCTGGGGCGCCGCGGGCGCCTGCGCCACGAGAGCGCCGCGGGCGGCGGAGAGCACCTCGCCGCTCATCACCCGCAGCTCGGCGGTGGCCTCCAGGCGCTGCGAGGACAGCGCGGTGGTGAGCAGGAGCCCCAGCCCGAGCGCCACGACGAGGCCAGCCGCCGCGAGGTGCAACCCGGTCCGCCGCGCCGGCGCGGCGGGCGCCGGCGCGATCGGCGCAGCCGAAGGGCCGACCGCGGCCACGAAGGCGGAGATCATCGGCTCGATCGAGGGGAACCGCTCCCCCGGATCCAGCGCGAAGGCGCGCGCGAACCACGTCTCCAGCTCCGGCGGCGCGCCGGGGCACAGCGTCGACAGCGGGGGGCGCGCGCTCCCCAGGATGGAGGCGAGCACATCGGCGATGGTGCGGCCGGCGAACGGCTGCTCGCCGGTGAGCGCCACGTGCGCGACCACCGCGAGGGCCCACATGTCGAGCTGCGGGTCCGCGTGCCCGTCGCACGTGTGCTCCGGGCTGAGGTAGCCCGGCGTGCCCAGCACCACGCCCTCCGCGGTCTGGCGGGGGAAATCGGCCGCCAGATCCTGGCGGATCCACTTGGCGATCCCGAAGTCGGCGACCTTGGCGCGCAGGCGCCCGTCGCGCCCCTCGCGGAGCAGGATGTTCGACGGCTTGATGTCGCGGTGCACGATCCCGAGGCCGTGCGCCACCGAGAGGGCCTCTCCGATCTGACGGAGGAGCGCGGCCAGCTCGGGCGCGGGCACCGGCCCTCGCTCGTGGATCAGCTGCCGGAGGGACCGGCCGCGCACGTACTCCATGACGAGGTACGGGCCCGCCTCGGAATCCTCACCGGCGTCGTGCACCGTGACGATGAAATCGGTCTTCCGCCCGAGCTGGGCCGCGACCTGCGCCTCGAAGCGGAAGCGCTCCATCGCGTCGATGGCCAGGTTCTGGCGCGGGAGCACGAGGAACTTGAGCGCGACATCGAAGCGCCGGACGCTGTCGTGCGCGCACCACACCTCGCCCATCGCGCCCTGGCCGAGCGGGTGCACGAGCCGGTACCGCCCGGCCACGACGCGGCCCGGAAGGAGCGCGCAGCGCGCCTCGTCCCGCCTTGCGCCGCTCGGAGGAGGAAGACCGAGCGGCCCAGGCTGTCCGCCCAGCGTGGTGGCGTCGCGCGCGGCGTCTCTCGCCGAGGAATCCGGCGGTCGACCCAGGGAGGGCGGCTGCAACACGCCGGTGATCTTCGTGCCGCCGCCGTTCCCCGGACCGGTCGATGCGTCCATGGGACAACGACCTGAGGAGAGAGGCGACGACATGATCTCAGCGTATCGCGAATGCGGATGCCTTTGAACGGCGAACCCCCGCCCTCCTCGCGCACGTGCACGTGAAGGCCCACGCGGCAGCGTGGCGAGGCGCAGCGGTGCTGTACTTGTTGATGGTTGGCGCCGAGGGTGATGGCTACCGGACGCCGCGCGCCGCGCCGAAGCAGCAGCGCCCCTTCATGCACCCCGGTCCGCCGCCGATGTGCGCGTCCGGGCCGCGACACGACATCGGTTGCACCGCACGACACCGGTCGCGCGGCATGGGTTCGCGTGGCGAGAACGGGTTCGAACAGCGCTTCACGGGCGACATCAACCCATCGCCGTCCGAGAGAGAGAGCGCGCGTCGGGACGACTACGCCCGCTGCGCCTTCACCCGCTTGACCTTCTTCTTCTCCTTGCGCTCCAGGAGCCGCAGCACCGCCACGGACCGGTCGACGAGCAGGTAGCGCTCTCCCCCTGCCCTCGCGGGCACCGTGCGCGCCGGCTCCCCGGCGGTGCGGGTGTCGATGAGCACCTCCCACCGCTCGCCGAACTCGATCGCGGGCAGCACGAACTCCAGCGGCGAGTGGTTCGCGTTGATGAGCACGAGCAGCGTGTCGCCGGAGATCGGCTCGGCGCGCGGACCGAGCGCCGAGAGGGCGTCGCCCCCGAGCAGGTAGCCGACCGCCCGGGCGTTCGGGTGGGTCCAGTCCTCCGGCGTCATCTCGGCGCCGTCGGGGCGGAACCACACGATGTCCTTGAGCCCGCTCCCGTGCACGTAACCGCCCGAGAAGAACATCCGCCGGCGCAGCACGGGCTGGCTGCGGCGCAGGGCGATGAGGCGGCAGGTGAACTCGAAGAGCTGCTTCCGCCGCTCGTCGAGGTCCCAGTCGTGCCAGGAGAGCTCGTTGTCCTGGCAGTAGGCGTTGTTGTTGCCGAGCTGCGTCTTTCCGATCTCGTCGCCGGCGTTGATCATCGGCACGCCCTGCGAGAGGAGGAGCGTCGCGAGGAGGTTGCGCTTCTGGCGCTCGCGCAGCTCGACGACCGCGGGGTCGCAGGAGGGGCCCTCGACGCCGTGGTTGTAGCTGTGGTTGTTGTTCGTACCGTCCCGGTTGCCCTCGCCGTTCGCCTCGTTGTGCTTCTCGTTGTACGAGACGAGATCGTTCAGCGTGAAGCCGTCGTGCGCCGTCACGAAGTTGATGCTCGCGTAAGGGCGGCGCCCGCTGGACGCGTACAGATCGCTCGACCCGGTGAGCCGATAACCGAGGTCGGCCGCCAGCAGATCCCCCTTCCAGAAGCGGCGCACCGAGTCGCGGTAACGATCGTTCCACTCCGTCCAGAGGACCGGAAAGTTGCCGACCTGATAGCCGCCCTCGCCCACGTCCCACGGCTCGGAGATGAGCTTCGTGCGCGAGAGGACGGGATCCTGATGGATGATGTCGAAGAACGAGCTCAGGCGGTCGAAGTCATGGTGACCGCGGGCGAGGGCCGACGCGAGATCGAAGCGGAAGCCGTCGACGTGCATCTCGGTCACCCAGTACCGCAGGCTGTCCATCACCAGCTGGAGCGTCTGGTAATGGCGCGTGTTCACCGTGTTCCCGCAGCCCGTGAAGTCCATGTAGTAGCGCGGGTTGTGCGGCACGAGCCGGTAGTAGGTCCAGTTGTCGATCCCCTTCAGGGAGAGCGTCGGGCCGAGGTGATTCCCCTCCGCCGTGTGGTTGTACACGACGTCGAGGATCACCTCGATGCCGGCGGCGTGGAGCGCCTTCACCATCGCCTTGAACTCGGTCACCTGCTGGCCGAGCCGCCCGCTCGACGAGTAGCGGCCCGCGGGCGCGAGGTACGCGAGCGTGTTGTAACCCCAGTAGTTGACGAGGCCGCGCTCCCAGATCTCGCGCTCGCTCGCCATCTCGTGCACGGGGAGCAGCTCGATCGCCGTCACGCCGAGCTTCTTGAAGTGGGCGATCGCCGCCTCGGAGGCGAGCCCGGCGTAGGTGCCGCGCAGCTCCTTCGGGATGCCCGGGTGCCGCTGGGTGAAGCCCTTGACGTGGACCTCGTAGATGATCGTGTCCTGCCAGCGCGTCGCCGGCGGCCGGTCGCCGTCCCACGCGAAGCGGTGGTCGACGACGACGGACTTCGGCGCGCCCCAGGCGCTGTCGCGGTGGCAGATCTCCAGGTCGTCGAGCGGGGCCGGCGGGGGCGGCGGCGTGGAGTCCTTCCCGCGCGCCTCGGCGGCGCGGCGATCGCTCGCCGTCTTGCCGCCGCGCCCGCCCTCGCCCTTCTCGGGCGCCGCGCCGTCCCGGCCCGCCTCCTTGGGCCGGCCAGGGCCGCCCTCGCCGCGCTCGGGGTGCCCCCCGCGGTCGTAGGCGAAGAGCGGCGCCTTCCAGTTCGGCTCGCTGGAGAGCGCGTACGCGTAGGGATCGACGAGGAGCTTCGCCGGGTTGAAGCGCTGCCCGGAGCGCGGGTCGTAGGGCCCGTGCACCCGGTAGCCATAGAGCTGGCCGGGCTTGAGCCCCGGCACGTAGCCATGGAAGACGTGGGCCGTCCGCTCGGGGAGCTCGATGCGCTCGCGCTCCACGACGTCGTCGACGGCCTCGAAGAGGCAGAGCTCGACCTTGGTGGCGGACTGGGAGAAGAGCGTGAAGTTGACCCCCTCGCCGTCAAAGACGGCGCCGAGTGGGGTGGGCGTGCCGGGCCATATGCGTCTGGTCATCTGAAAAACCTGTGAAGCCGCCCTATTCGCGAGATCGGCGCCGCTGTCGAGACACAAGCGCGCGCGGCTTGATTTTTCGGTCGCCGCCCCCGGGATCGCCCGCCCCCCGGCCGCACGGCGGGCCCGCCCCCGCGCCGCGCGCGACGTCGCGGCCCTCCTCGCGAGCTCGGCAGCGGCCGCGGTCTCGACGGCCTCGACGGCGGCGCGGCGGCGCTACCGCACGGTCGAAGAAGGAGCATCCAGGGCGGCGCGACCCGGGATAGACTTCGCCCCCGAACGCCTGGAGCCAAGCGAAAAACGCCCATGTCTTCCCCCTCTGCTGAAAATCAGTCCCAGAGCTCACCGTCCCCTTCCGGTCCCCGTTCCGCCGCGCGCCGCCGCATCGCCGGCGTCACGGTGCCGCTCTTCTCCCTGCGCAGCGATCGCTCGTGGGGCATCGGCGAGATCGGCGATCTCCCCGAGTTCGCCGCGTGGATGCGCGCCGCTGGCCTGCGCCTCGTGCAGCTCTTGCCGCTCGGCGAGGTGTCGGGGGGCGAGACGTCGCCGTACATGGCGCTCTCCGCGTTCGGGATCGATCCGATGTTCATCTCGCTGTCCGCCGTGCCCGAGCTCCCGGCCGAGCGCCTCGGCGAGGCGCTCGGCGACGACCTCGGGGCACTCGATCGCGCGCGGAGCAGCGCGCGCGTCGACTACGATCTCGTGCGCCGCGTGAAGGGTCGGGCGCTCCGCTTCGCCTTCGACGTGTTCGAGCGCGAGCACCACGCGAAGCAGACGCCGCGCGCGGCCGAGCTCGGCGAGTTCGTGAAGCGGCAGTCGGACTGGCTGCCCGACTACGCGCAGTTCCGCGCGTTCAAGGACGCCTTCGAGGGCAGGGCGTGGTGGGACTGGCCCGAGGCGATCCGCGAGCGCAGGCCGGAGGCGCTCGAGGCGCTGCGGCGCGAGCGCGCGCGGGACATCCTCTATTACGAGTACGTCCAGTGGCTCGCGCACGCGCAGTGGGAGGCGGCGCGCGCGGATCTCCGGGGTAAGGGCGTGGAGATCATGGGGGATCTCCCGTTCATGGTGTCGCGCGACAGCGCCGACGTGTGGGCGCACCAGGGCGAGTTCCGGCACGACATGACGGTCGGCGCGCCGCCCGACCAGTTCGACACCGAGGGGCAGCGGTGGGGGCTCCCGCCGTATTTCTGGGCCCGGATGCGCGAGAACGACTTCGCGTGGCTCAGGCGCCGCTGCCGCTACACGGGGCTGCTCTACGACCGGTTCCGCATCGATCACCTGGTCGGCTTCTACCGGACGTACATCTTCCCGGAGCAAGGGCAGACGCCCCCTGGGGGGGAGCGGCCCAGGGCGACCTTCGATCCCGCGGAGGAGGCGGAGCAGCGCGACCACGGCGATCGGGTCGTGCGGGCGATGCTGGCGGGGGCGGCGGAGACCGGGGCGCAGCTCGTGGCGGAGGATCTCGGCGCGGTGCCGGGGTGGGTCCGGGAGTCGCTCTCGGAGCTCGGGGTGCCTGGCTACAAGGTGCTGATCTGGGAGAAGAACGACGTCGTGTTCCGCGATCCGGCGGAGTATCCGGCGCTCTCGGTGGCCTGCTTCGGGACGCACGACACCGACTCCGTGGTGGTGTGGTGGGAGTCGCGGGACGACCGGGAGCGCGCAGGGGTCCTCGAGCTGCCGCAGCTCGCGCCGCGCCGGCAGGAGCTCGGCCCGCAGTTCACGAAGGAGACCCACCGCGCGCTGCTCGACCTGATCCTCGGCTCGACGAGCGAGCTCGTGCTGCTGCTCCTCCAGGACGTGCTCGCCACGCGCGACCGGATCAACGTCCCGGGGACGGTGGGGCCGCAGAACTGGTCGCTCCGACTGCCGGCGCCGCCGTCTGCGCTCGATCGCGATCCCGAGGTGCGGGCCGCGCTCGATCGCGTGCGCGAGAGCATCGAGTCCAGCGGGCGCGGATAACGCGTCATCTCCCGCCGTCTCACGCCCCCTCGGCCCCACCGGCGATATAGTCTCACTGCAAATCCATCGACCCGCTGTAGGAGCGAGTCCCCCGGCGCGCTGACCGCGGAGGCGCCCACGCGCTGACTCGCTGCGTCGTCGCGGTATGTTTCGTGCTGTCGCGAAGTATATGCCGACGAAACATTCCGGAAAACTGCGTTCTCTTAGTGTCGCCGTCGAGGAGGCCACCAGTGAACGAAATCAACGCCTCGGACACCACCTGGCTCCTGGTCTCGTCGGCAATGGTTCTGCTGATGACGCCAGCGCTGGCCCTGTTTTACGGGGGCATGGTCCGAACGAAGAACACGCTCAGCACATTCATGCACAGCTTTTTCGCCATGGGTATCGTGACCCTGGCGTGGGTGACGCTCGGGTACTCGATGGCGTTCGCCGAATCCAAGGGCGGGTTCATTGGCGGCTTCGACTACGCGTTCCTGAACAACGTTGGCACCGAGCCGCGCGTCGGGACGACGGTGCCTCACCTCCTGTTCATGGCGTTCCAGATGATGTTCGCCATCATCACGCCGGCGCTGATCTCGGGCGCCTATGCGGAGCGCATCAAGTTCTCGTCGTATGTGGTGTTCACGCTGCTCTGGTCGCTCCTTGTCTACAGCCCGATCTGCCACTGGGTCTGGAACCCGGGCGGGTGGCTCCTTGCGCGCGGCGCGCTCGACTTCGCCGGCGGCACCGTCGTTCACCTGGCCTCGGGCGCGAGCGCGCTGGTGATGGCGATCATGCTCGGCAAGCGCAAGGGTTACCCGACGCGCAAGATCGTGCCGCACAACCTCACCATGACGCTGCTCGGCGCCGGACTCCTGTGGTTCGGCTGGTTCGGCTTCAACGGCGGCTCCTCGCTCGCGGCGAACGGGCTCGCCTCGGTGGCGTTCGTGAACACGCACATCGCCGCGGCGATCGCGGCGCTCGCGTGGGCCCTGATCGAGGCCGTGCGCTTCGGCAAGCCGTCGCTCCTCGGCGTGGCGTCGGGGCTCGTCGCGGGCCTCGTCGCCATCACCCCGGCGGCGGGCTTCGTCGGCCCGATGGCGTCTGTCGCGATCGGGCTCGCGGCGGGCGCTGTGTGTTACGGCGCCGTGATGCTGAAGGGCAAGCTGGGTTATGACGACAGCCTGGACGCGTTCGGCATCCACGGCGTGGGCGGGCTGCTCGGCGCGCTGCTCACCGGCGTGTTCGCCTCCAAGGTGTGGAATTCGGCCGGCCAGGACGGCCTGATCAAGGGCAACTCGGCGCTTCTCACCGAGCAGGCGATCGCGGCCGCCGTCGCGGCGGCTTACGCGGCGGTGGTCACCTTCGTGCTCGTGAAGGGCATCAGCGCGGTGATGGGCTTCCGGGTCGACGAGGAGATCGAGGACGAGGGTCTCGACGTCGCCCTCCACGGCGAAGAGGCCTACTCGCTCGGCGAGGGCGGCGCGCATGCCGTCGAGAGCGAGCCCCCGGCCAGGCCGGCGCCGGCGCCTGTGCTCGCGCGCGAAGGCGCCTGATCCAGCGCAGCGAAGGCTCGTTTGCGGAGGCCGTCTGGCGGGTGCCAGGCGGCCTTCGCCGTTTTGTCCCCTTGGCCCCCTGCCCTTGCCGGCAGGGAGCGGTCACCTGCACGTGAAGGCGGGCTCGCCGGTCTCCTCGCAGCCGTTCTCGCACGTGACCTTGGCGCACCCGCAGCGGCGCAGCCCTCCGCGGTCGCCGTCGGCGCGCCGACCGCAGTCCTCGCTCAACGTGCGGCACTCGTCCTGACAGCGCTCCTTCTGGGCGGGCGACGGCGCGCAATCGACGACCGCTGCGCCGCCGGAGGAGCCCGCGCCGCTGCACAGCTCGACGGACGCGACCTGCTCCAGCAGCGGGATGATCCCCCCGATCATGCATTGAGCGTGCGGCTCGCAGACGTGGTCCCGCAGCACCGCCAGCACGCGGACGCGCTGCCCGGTCAGCGCGCGCCACTCGGGGCCGAGCCAGCGCTCGGCGTCCTCGCTCGACATCATCCTCCCGGCGATGAGGGGCTGCGAGCCCTTCGTCAGCTCCAGCGTACCGACCCAGCGCTCGCGCGCCGGCGCGTCGCCAGATGGCGCCCCCGCTGTCGGCGGAGACGCCGGCGGCGTGCCAGCAGGCGCGGCGCTCGCGGCGGGCGCCGGAGCCGCCCGCGCCGTCGAGGCGACCCGCGCCGCCGGCGCCGTCGAGGAGGGCGCGCTCTCCGCGCAGCCCATCGCCCAGGCGCAGCACGCGCCGGCCAGCGCCCGCAAGCCCGCTGAGACGGGGTGGAGCCGCGGGGAGCGCACCGAGTTCGTGGAAGGCACAGGACATTTTTACCATACGCCGGCGTGCCTGCGCGCCAGGGCGCGGCGGTCCGGCGGAGCGGGCCGCCTGCCGGCCGATGCTTGGCGCCCGCGGCGCGTCAGCTCGCGGCGCGCAGCCACTGCCGGGAGAGATCGAGCACGCGCGCGTTCTCGGGGATGTCGAGGAAGCTCGGGCGGTGCGCCGCTGGCAGCGCCTCTGCCCGCGCGAGAAGCCGCTCGCGCGCGCCGGCGATGACCGCGGACGCGCGCTCCCGATCGCCCGCCGCGTGAAGCGCCTCCGCGTGGACGAGCTCGGCCAGCGTGCTCTTGTACCCCGGCGCGCTCCAGCGCTCGTGGGCCGACGCGGCCTCCCGCGCCGTGGCGAGCGCGTCCGCGGCGCGGCCCGCGGCGAGCAGGATCGAGGACAGCAGCGCCTTCGCCCCCACCTGCTCCAGCGGGAACGACGCGAGGAGCTCGATCGCGGCCAGCGCCTCGCGCTCCGCGGCCTCGAGGTCTCCCTCGCGGCGGAGCAGGCTCGCGAGCGCCCAGCGCGCGAACCCTTGCTGCAGCGGGGTGCGCCGCTCGAGCCCCACCCCCAGCATCCTCCCCGTCTCGGCGCGCGCGCGGTCGAGCGCGCCGAGATCGATCTGCACCTCGATGCACAGGAACGTCCGGAGCCACGAGACCGGCCCGAGCTCTTCCCCCGCGGGCATCGTCTCGCCGAGCTCGCGCTCCGCCCGCCGGAGATCGCCGAGCAGCAGGGCGTTCATCCCGATCGCCACCTGCCCGACGATCGAGCCGCGCCAGTACCCCGCCTGCACGAAGCTCGCGCGCGCCGCCTCGGCCATGCACAGGCCCGTCCACAGATCCCCGTCCCTCCACGCTTCGTGGAACGCCAGCGCGGTCTGCAGCCACCCGCGCGCGACGGGGTCCCGCTCCGCGACCGGCTCGGTCACCTCGCGCACCCGCCTGGTCAGCGCGTCGGCGAGCCTGAACTCGCCCAGCTGCGCCGCGTAGTAGCTCCCGGCCGCGAGCGCGAACGCCGCCGAGGCGACCCCCTCCGGGGAGAGCTCGACCGCCTGCAGCGTGCGCACCGTCGTCATGAGCTCGTCGAGCCTGCCGAGGTGGATGTCCGCGGTCATCTTCGCGGGCACCGTCCTCACCCAGGGCATGCTCCCTGGCGTCAGGAGGCGCTGCGCCTCGTCGAGGTACAGGAAGGCCTGGTCCCATTCGCTGCGCCACGCGTGGACCTCCGAGAGCACGCCGAGCAAGCTGAGGTGCACCGCGTCCGGTGCGCCGCACTCGAGCCCTCGCCGGGCGCGCGCGATCGCCGCGTCCGGATCGCTCCCCCGGAGCGCCTGCTCGGCGGCGCGCAGGTAGAAGCTCCCGGCGCGCGGAAGGTCCAGCCCGCGCTCGAGGTGCTCGGCGAGCATCGCGGGATCGCTCGCGCCTCGCTCCTCCAGGAAGGCGGCCGCGAGCCGGTGCCCGAGGACGCGATCCGTCTCGGTGAGCATCTCGTAGGCCCCCTCCCGCAGGAGCGCGTGGCGGAACATGAACTCCTCGTCCCCCGGAAAGCGGCTCTCCTTGCGGCGGACGATCACCTCCCCGTCGACCAGCTCCGCGAGCACGTCGTGCGGCGAGACCCACGGCGCCGCGCTCCCGAGGAGGGCGCCGACGCCGCCGCGCCAGAGTAGCGGAACTTTTAGTACACGCAGAGGAGGCCGAAATTCCGGCCAAAACCGGCGATTTGCTCAGCCGGGCGGGCTGGAGCATGATCAACCTTTCGGACAGGTGAAACAAATGAAAGACGCAACCCCCAACGCCGCGATCCGGCGGACGCTCGGCTACCCGCGCGTCAGCACGAGGGAGCAGGAGATCGCAGGCGTCTCCCTGGACGCCCAGGCCGAGAGGATCGGCAACTACTGCCGGCTCCATTCGCTGCCGGCGCCGATCCTGTTCCCGGAGGTAGAGAGCGGCGGCGAGGAGAACGAGGTGAACCGGAAGAAGGTCGCCGCGCTCCTGGCGGACGTCCGCCGGGGCGACATGGTCGTCGTGACGGACATCGACCGCTTCGGGCGTGACGTGGTCTTCATTGTCAAAAACGTTCGGCAGATCATGCGCAAGGGCGCCGTGTTCGTCGCCATTGACAAGGGGTTCGATTCGCGCTCGCCGATGGCAGAGGACACGCTCGCCAACTGGGCGGTCGGGGCGGAGCAGGAGCGCCGTCGGATCAAGGAGCGGACCGAAGGGGGGCGGAAGCACCTGCGCGCACAAGGGCACTTCGTCGAAGGGCATCCGCCGTTCGGCTACGAACGCCAGCCGAAGCCCAAAGGGACGAAGACGCCGCTTCCCCTCCGCGTGGTTCCAGAGCACGCCGCGGTGGTGCGTCGCATGTTCGCGCTCTGCCTCGAAGGCCATAGCGTGTTCGCGACCGCCAAGCGGCTCCGCCAGGAGTACGGCAGCATCAAGGCGTTCGGGCGCGCCTGGGTTCTTACCGCGCTGCGCAACCGAACCTACACGGGCCGTGTCGCAAAGACCAGCGTGCGGCCGAGCGCCACGCGCGGCGTCGTGCAACTTCCGGCCGAGTGGATCTCTGCACATGAGGCGATCATCGACGATGAGACATTCAACAACGCTCAGCTTGCGCTGAGAGGCCGGCGCCGCGGGAGGAAACCCCAGGACGCGTCTGCGACAGCCAACCACCTGCTTCGCGGCTTCTGCCGTTGCGCGGAATGCGGCGGTAGCGTCGCTGCCCGTCCGGTGGACCGCAACGGGCGACACAAGGTGGGCTACTACGTCTGCCGTGGCCATGTGGAGCAGAAGGAGAAAGGCGTCCGGTGCAAGCTCAGCGCGTGGGTTCGCCAGCCGGACGCGGACGCCGCCGCAAGCGAGCAATTCTTGACGTTTGCTCGCTCGCTCCTCACTTCGCTAACGAGACCGCCGCGTCAGATCGAGAAGCCAGACTTTGCCGCCCAGCGCCGCGAGATCAAGATGTCGCGACAGCGAGTGGTGGAATTTGTCGCAAAGGGTCTCTTCACCGTCGACGACGTGAAGATGGAACTGAATCGCCTCGACGACGCGCTTGCAGCGATCGAGGCGAAGGAAGCCGAGTTCAAGGAAACGGCAGGCAACGATACCGTCGAGACTCGAAAGCACGCACATGCCTACGTTCAACAGATAGTCGACGAGTGGAATGTTTTGCCACTAGACATCCAGCGAGCACTAATCCGCTCGTTCTCCTCGAAGGTCGAGGCGACGAAGGACAGGCAGATCAGAACCACATGGCGCGATCCATCGCAGATATCAGCGGCGCATGGAGCACAGGAACTGCCAGCTCTCCGCCCTGCGCCTAACGTCGCTGCGCTGCCCGCCCCCTCGTCCATCGCCCAGCTCTCCCCGAACGTCGCTGCGCTCCCAGCGCCGTCGATGTCGGCGCGTGACTATCTCGGCACGATGGAAGGTGCTTCGGCTCCGGTCAAGCGTTCGCAGAGCTGACTACCGGACTCCGCATCCTCCGCGCGAACGGTGATGACGCCCAGGATAGTTGCTGCACTATTGCGCAGACGGCTTGTTAGCCATCCCGAGAGCGAGCGGTACCAGTCACGCCAATTCACCTCATCGTGAGGGGGAGCGCTCTCGGTCACGGCCGTGGCGGTCGGCCCCTCCTCCCGGATCCCTGCTTGCCGATGAGTACCAACCCGTCCCGATCTGCTCCGCCGGCTTCGCCGTGATCCACTTGACGGCCCGGCCATGGACTACTGCCTCCCTCGGGCGTAGCCGGCCGCCCTCTCCGACGATGTTTAGGCGCATTCCGGATAGCTAGCTCAAATTCTCTCCTCGAAGCGCCCTCGGTGCCACTCTCGCCGACCCGAACCCGATCCCCTTGGCTCGTGCAAGGCGATCCCGCTTGCGAGCCACGAGGCCGGTCCCTCGTCGCGTCCGGAGTGGGGCGTGCCGACGCTTTCCGGCGGCGAATACTCGACGGGTCGGTAGGGGGCGGCGGCTGCGAGCGGCTGCTGGCATCGCGAGGATGGGGGCAAGCGCACGTCCGCGACGTCGGTCCCTCTTGACGTCCGTTCCTGGCGCTGGTCTTTGTCGCAGCGTCTCACACCTGGAGGGATCACGATGAAACCTACCCTATTCACTTCCTGCATCCCGTTCGCCCTCAGCGCGGCGATTGCCTCGGGTTGCAACGAAACGAAGCAAGTAACAGAGTCGCTTGCCGATTAGGCTGGGGTCAACGTTCGCACACCTCAAGTGGTAATTGACGAGGAGATGGCAATCGACGCTGATGGATGGCAGGCAAGGGGTTTCTCCTTCCCATCGCCAAGGCCCGTTCAGGTTACCGCGAAAGGCATCAAGAATACCGACAAAGGATTTCGCGTTCTTCTCATGGATTCCGCCCAGCTTAAGAACTTCAAGGCAAAGAAGGAATTTCGACACATACCGAGCTTCGAAGGACTAAAGATCCGCTCGTACTCTCATACCGGCGAGCTCCCGGCGGGAAGCTGGGTTGCTGTTGTGATGAATTCGGAGAACATCATCAATAGCATGGTCGTGGAGCTTAAGATCGTTGTCGATCCCAAGTGACCCGGCACAGGATCTGTTCATATGCTCGTACGCTATCGATCATCGGCGGTCGGTGCGTCGTCGCTGCTGACGATACTTGGACTTGTGATGAGCGGGACACTTCTCCACAACCCTGCGTGGATCTCATCATAGGGATTCTGGGAGTTGCCACGGTGCTCGTCAGCCTGGTCCAACTTGGCGCGTCGTTCATGATACCGGACGACGTGCAATGCCCGAAGTGCGGCGAAGGACGCCGCCTAAAAGTGCGTATGTCCGGCGTGCCGGAACTCCGGTCAATTGTCGACGGCGAGCGTTGAAACGCTGCCGGTTCTTCCCGCAGCGCTCAGCTCCGCGTGGCCGCGGCCGCGATTCTCGCGCTCGATGACCTCGGACGCCGGCACGCTCGACGAGCTCGCGCGTCGAAAGCGTGAGGGAGGACGACGTCCTCCCTCCGCCTCACCTTCAGGGGCCGCCTCGAGGCCGCGCGCGTTCATGACCGGCTTCGCACCAGCCGGTTGATCAGCTCGAGCATCTTGGCCGGATCCCGCCGCCCCGTCGCGCAGGCCTTGCACACGCACGCGACGCCGCGCGCCTCCTCGGGGACCCGCTCGAGCACGCTGGCGGGGATCGATGTCTCGAAGCACCAGCACGTCGCCGCCCCCTCGGCCATCCCGCATGCATTCGTCGCGTCGCACAGCGGGCAACGAGACGGATCCACATCGGCGCCCGTCACGCCGTCACGCCGGTGAGCCGCCGGCGAGCGAGCCGCGCCGCCTCCACCATGTTGACGAGCGCCGACTCGACCTCTGGCCAGCCGCGGGTCTTGAGCCCGCAGTCGGGGTTCACCCAGAGCTGATGACCAGGAAGCACGCGCGCCGCGCGCTCGAGCAAGTCGACCATCTCGTCGAGGGTCGGCACGCGTGGCGAGTGGATGTCGTAGACGCCCGGGCCGATCTCGTTCGGGTAGCGGAAGCGCGCGAAGTCGGTGAGGAGCTCCATTCTGGAGCGCGACGTCTCGATGGAGAGCACGTCGGCGTCCATGGCGGCGATGGCGTCGAGGATGTCGCCGAACTCCGAGTAGCACATGTGCGTGTGAATCTGGGTCTCGTCGCGGACGCCGCTCGTGGCGAGCCGGAACGCCTCCACGGCCCACTGCAAGTAGGCCCCCCATGCGTCGCGGCGCAGCGGCAGCCCCTCGCGGATCGCCGGCTCGTCCACCTGGATCATGGCGATGCCGGCGGCCTCGAGATCGGCCACCTCGTCCCGGAGCGCGAGCGCGATCTGCGCGCACGTCTCGCTGCGGGGCTGATCGTCGCGCACGAAGGACCACTGGAGGATCGTGACGGGCCCCGTGAGCATGCCCTTCACCGGCTTCGCCGTGAGCGATTGCGCAAACGTGGACCACGGGACCGTCATCGCGGACGGGCGTGACACGTCGCCGAAGAGCACGGGCGGCTTCACGCACCGGGAGCCATAGCTCTGGACCCACCCGTTCTCGGTGAAGGCGAAGCCGGCGAGCTGCTCGCCGAAGTACTCCACCATGTCGGTCCGCTCGAACTCACCGTGCACGAGGACGTCGAGACCGATCGCCTCCTGCTTCTCCACGCAGCGTCGCGTCTCTTCCTTCAGGAAGCGCTCGTACTGCTCCGGCGTCATCCGGCCCGCGCGCAGCGCGGCGCGGGCGCCGCGGACGTCGCCCGTCTGGGGGAAGGAGCCGATCGTCGTCGTGGGGAACGCCGGTAGGTCGAAGCGCGCGCGCTGCTTCCTCGCTCGTTCGGGGAACGCCGACGCCCGGCTCCGCATCTCGTCGTTCGCCGAGGAGACCCGCGCGCGGACCTCCGGGTTCCTGGTCCGCTTCGAGGCGCGCCGCGCGGCGAGCGCGCTCCGCGTCTCGTCGAAGAGCGCCGAGCTGGGCGAGTCCGTCGAGGCGGAGTCGGCGAGCTCGCGCAGCTCGCCGAGCTTCTGCGCGGCGAACGCCATCCAGCGGAGCAGCTCGGCGTCCAGCTTCTTCTCGGCGGACAGGTCGGCGGGCACGTGCAAGAGCGAGCACGACGGCGCCACGAGAACCCTCTCCGGCCCGAGCTTCGCGACCGCGCGCCGGATCAGTCGGTGCGCGGCGTCGAGATCGGTGCGCCAGATGTTCCGGCCGTCCACCACGCCCGCCGAAAGGGACATCGACGGCGGGAGCGCGGCGAGCGCGGCGTCGAGCTGCTCCGGCGCGCGCACGAGATCCACGTGGAGCGCGTCACCGCCGGATCCCGCGGCGAGCGCGAGGTTCTCGCCCAGCGCGCCGAAGTACGTCGCGAGGAGGATCCGAGGGCGCTTCGCGCACGCCGCGAGCCGCGCGAACGCCAGCCGGCAGGCCTCTCGAGAGCGCGCGTCGAGGTCGAGCACGAGGCAAGGCTCATCGACCTGGACCCACGCGACGCCCCGGTCCGCGAGCGCCCCGAGCAGCGCCTCGTAGACCGGGAGCAGCTGATCCAGGTGATCCAGGGTGCTTGCGCCGGCAGGCGACCCCGGCGCGAGCTTCGAGAGGAGCAGGAACGTGACCGGCCCGATCACCATGGGGCGGGTCTCGACGCCGATCGAGCGCGCCTCCTCGAGCTCACCCACGATCTTCGCCGCATCGAGCTCGAACCGCTGGCCGGGCTCGAGCTCGGGGACGATGTAGTGATAGTTCGTGTCGAACCATTTCGTCATTTCCAGGGCGGCGACGTCGACGTCCGCGGCGCGATCCTGGAGGCCGCGCGCCATCGCGAAATAACGAGCGAGCGGATCGGAGATGGCGCGGTATCGCGCCGGGACCGCGCCGACGGCGATCGCCATGTCGAGCACGTGGTCGTAGAGCGAGAAATCGTTGCTCGGGATCTGGTCGATCCCCAGCGACTTCATCGACGACCAGTGCCGGCGGCGCAGCTCCGAGGCCGTCGCCTGGAGATCCTCCGCCGACGAGCCCTTCGACCAGTAGCTCTCGAGGGCCTTCTTCAGCTCTCGAACGATGCCGAACCGCGGATATCCGAGACATGTAGCGAGCACAGACATGTGAGACCTTCTTCCCTTTTCAGGACTGTGTGATCGGTTGGAGCGGTGGGACGCTCGTCGGCTTCCCGTGCGTGTCGAGCGCGACGAGGACGAGGCGGCCGCGGGTGGCGAGCTGCCGATCTCCGCTGATGAGATCCTCGGCGTAGAGGTCGACCTCCACGGTGATGGACGAGCGCCCCGTCGCGGCAACGCTAGCCACGAGCTCGACGAGCTGGCCCTGGCGGACGGGCACGTGGAAGTCGACCTTCTCACTGCTCGCGGTCACCACAGAGCGGCGCGCGTAACGCGAGGCGACGATGAACGCGGCCTTGTCCATCAGCGCGAGCGCCTGTCCGCCGAACAGCGTCCCGTAATGGTTCGTCTGCTCGGGAAAGACCATCTCGACGAGCCGGGCCTCGGTGATGCGTCCGGCCGCGATCCGCTCGACGTCAGAATGCGGCATCGAGGACGACCTCCCCGGAGACGCCGACCTGATACGCGGAGACACGGCGTGGGGGCGTCTTCGCCGGACTGGCGCCGCTTCTGGGGGGCATGTGGAGCGCGCGCAACTGCGCCGCGCCGTTGCTCTTCATCAACGGTTCGTTCAGCATGGCATCCTCCTCGTCGTGCTCGTTCCGAGCGGTCCCGGACCGCTCGCGTCGATGCCGCGAGAGCGAAGAAGCCAGCCGATGCGCACGAGCGCGCTAGGCTCTTTGGAGGAGCCCTCGGACCGACCGCTCGCCCCCGCGGGCGAAAGGAAGACAACGCGGGAGGGGGTCGGAACCGGGACAAGCGCGAGAGTCTGCGCCAGCTCGGACCTACCCGCCTCCCTCGAGGCTTCCAGGTCAAACCGACGCCGGATGTCTCCCCAGCGCAGGATGTTGGCAGGTCTTCGGGCTCACGAGCGCTCCGGCTCTCGCCGGCTTCCTACGGTCCACCGCTTCCCAGCCCGAGGGCCAGTGCTCGTCGTGGAGATCGTTCTCGCTTACCGCTGCGGGGCAGCCCCGGATTCACACCGGGTTCCCTTTTGAGCCCCGGGCGAAGCCAGGGGCACCAACATGAACCACTACATATGGCGGACCGGCGAGCCGGTCAAGCGAGATGTTGGAGGCGTCAGACGAGCGGACCGATGGCCGCGCGGTCGCCGCCAGGAGACGGACGCGTTCGCGCTCGTCGCCCGGCCTCCGTCCGGCCTGCCTGCCACATCCTCTTTTCCAGGAGAGGATCGCCCAGCCGATGGCGGTGAACGGCCAGCCAGGAGAGTAGTGGATCCCCGTGACCGCCACGGGCTCGTACGCCAGGCGAGACTCGTTCGCGGACTGGACCTCTCGCCAACCTCGCGTTGAACACGTTCTGAACGTCCACAGCCGGTTCTTGTAGTGGTAGCGGCCGCTGACCTCGACGCCGTAGCGTCGCGTCTGCCCTGACGCCTCAGTGCTCCCTGCGTTGCCGCTCCAGACCAGCTCCGAGTCCAGGTCGAACAGAAACCCCGCCGCGCTCCGGGTCAGGTCGCGGAGCGGCGTCACCCGCGCGCCGATCTCGTAGCCGGTGGCCGGCGAGATCGGCGACGCCGCGTCCTGGGGCAGGAGCACGTCGTGCGTCGTTCGAGTGGAAGCCACACCCGATGTCGGCAAGCAGGTCGAGCTGGCGGATGGGCGAGGCGACCGCCATCAGTGGCGAAACGCCCATGGAAAGCGGAATCGCGACAGCTGCATCGAGCCCGTCGCCTCCCGCCTATTCGTTAGTTTGTCAATCTGCTATCCACTCTAGCTCATCCGTCGCAGCCCTCGCTCCCTGCCGAGCAGTACACGGGCCACCAGGGATTGCACTGGTCGGCGTCCTGCTCGTCGCCTTTGCTCATATCAAGCAGCTCAGCAAACCTGGATTCGGCGTCTCCGTACCGCATGTGCATGTGTTTGACCGCGCCGCTCCCGTGAGGCGGGCGCATGATCACGAAGTGGAACGCCTCGCAGCCGTCCTCACCGGAGGTGAGCGCGAACTCGAGCCACACCGAGTCCGGGTACTCCGGGAAGTAGTGGGGATCCGGCGCGAAGCCCTCGTAGGAGTATGCGCACCGCTCGGCGAGCGGCACGCTGCCTTCTCGGTCGCTGTAAAACGACATCTCTCTCATCTGCTTGAGCGCCACTCGCCCGGGATTGCGGGGATCGTCCGGGCACTCCGCGGCCAGCGGGTCCGAAGTGAACTCGCCGTCCACGCCGAGGTACGGGACACCCTTGTTCGGTTCCTCGGCGACTACCTGGTCGTCGCCGGAATCATCGTCTCCACAACCGAGCAGAAGCACAGAAGCAAACGCGGCGCACAGCGCGCCAGTGAGTTGAGACGCCATGTTCTGGAGGGCTCCTTCGCCATCTCGATCCGACCGGGGCCGGTCAATGACACGGGGTTCGAGCAGGCGACCGAGCCTTAGCACGCCGTCAGCGTGGAGGTAGCACGATTTTTTTATTTCGTGTTACTGAGGCTGAGCCTCCGTTCACCTGCTCGAGCTCGGCCACGTCGCGACGCTGGACCGCTGGCGAGTTCGCGATCGCACTGGCGCACACGGCGCCCGAGCAGATAGAGGGGCCGCTGCGTCGAGGAGCACCGCGGCGGGGTCCGCGCCTTCCCCGCGGACCGGACGGGGCGGGTTATGAGAGGATGGGCTGCCTGATGAACGAGCGTGGTCTCCTGGGTGCGGCGCGGTCGCGGTCTCCTTCAGCTCGGATCCCCGGGATTGGGCGTCGGTCGAAGTGGCCCCGCTCGCGCTCGTCGGCATGGGCGCCACGCTTCGTCCTCGGCATCCAGCGGCCTCGCTGACGTGGTAAGCCGGCTGTAGCCCGCGAGCGGGCGCCGCTCGCTTGGGGGGGCCAGGCGGGGGAGCGGCCGCGGGGTCGAGGTAGACACCGGCGAGCTCGGGGCCGTCGATGTCGACCTGGGCGAGGGCGGAGCGGCCGCGTCGATGTCCGCTGATCGAGGGCGGAGCGCCGTCGTCGACCTGGCCGAACTCGTGCCGCACCTCCCGGCGAGGAGATCGAGGCGGACTCTACTGCTGCTCCCCTCGGCGACGCGGGCGCGGAGGTCGAGGCGCACGTCGGCAAGCTTGGTGTTATGGCCCTCCACCTGTTCGAGCTCGGCCAGTTTGCCGCGGAGGGAGCGGCACGGGCGCGCCGCGGGGGCGCCCTCGGCCAGGGGATCATGTCCTCCAGGTCGCAGCACGCCAAGGTTGGGGGCCCCTATGTACAAGCCAGCGCTCAAGCAGATAGCGCGGCCGCGTCAGCTCGCTACGGAGCGGCCACTGGGCCGTTCGGCGCGCGCACGGCCGACGCCGGCGAGCTCGGGACCGTCGAGGTCTTCATGCGCAGCGCGGCGAGCGAGCTCGTTGCCTGCCGGTCCTGCGTGCGCCGGCGTCCGGGGCCATGGGCCCGGAGCAGGTAGGGGAGCTGCAGCGTCCACCTGGTCGAGCTCGGCAACGGCGGCGGTGATAACCTCGCGCGCGAGTTCGGCACGGCGCCCGTCGTCTGTGCGGCATACGCGGTGCCGAGCAGACCGGGCGGCTGTGGCGTCGAGGTCCTCAAGGCGGAGCGGCCGCGGCGTGGAGGTGGACGCACGCGAGTTCGGCCGTTCGCCAGCGGGCACGGGGCGGTCTCTACCGAGTGCGCAACGCCTCGATGGCCTCCTGTGAGCAGCGCCAAGAAGATGGCGGCCCCCGGGCGCCATCCTGAGCGCGTTCTTTGAGGGGCGACAAACGAAGCCCCCTCAGAAAACTTGTCGAAGTCCTCCGAGGGGGCTCGCCTCCGAGTTGCCAGAAACGGAGGAGCCCATGTTCGACCATTTCACGCTCAAGGGCGAGTTCTTCGCGACGTTGGAGGCCCTGGACCGGGCGATCGCGCGGCGGGTGGCGGCGAGCCGGTGCTCGGCGTGCGGGGGCCCGCTGCACGCAGGCAACTACCCCCGCAAGCCGCGGGGCGCGCTCATCGCGCCGGAGGGCGAAGCGTTCGTCGTCCGCTTCAGCTTCTGCTGCGGCCGCGAGGGGTGCCGGCGGCGCGCGACGCCCCCGTCGCTGCGATTCCTCGGCCGGCGCGTGTACCTCGCCGTCGTCGTGATCGTGGCGAGCCTTGCCGCGCAGGCGATCGACGTCGCCAGCGCGCAGCCGACCGGCGTCCCGCGGAGGACGACGCGCCGATGGCTCACCTGGTGGCGTGGCCCCTTCCTCGCGACGGAGGTCCTTCTCGCGATCCGCGCCCGGCTCGTTGGCGTCGATGTCGGCAGGATCCCAAGGTCAATCATCGAGCGGCTCCCCGGTACGGCTGACGAGCAAATGCGCACGATGCTCCACCTGCTCGCGCCACTCACGACGGGCTCGGTCCTCGATGGATCATGTTTTTTGAGGGACATCGCATGACCACGGCGCCACGCAGAAGATGTCATTCGGCGTGGTTTCCGCGGTGAGATAGGGTTTCTCCGCCCGGTAGGTCCGTTCGCCGACCGCGCAGGAGACCTCATGAGCCACGAGCACCGGACGCGCGCGCGCCCGCCAAGGGCCCGTCTGCGTCTTTCGATCCGGAGGAGGAATCGATGAGCCACGACGACCAGGCGCCCATGCGCCTGCGCTGGGCGCGGATGCGCTTCTCCATCATCAGCCACCTGCTCGCCTCTCCGCCGGAGCCCGGCGAGCTCGCGAGTCGGATCGCCGAGCTCGCCGCGAAGTCCTGGCGACACCCGACCAAGGGCTCGGTGATCCGGCTCTCGCCCAAGACCATCGAGCGCATGTACTACGCGGCACGCAGCGCGGATGACCCGATCAGCGTGCTCGCGCGCAAGGTCCCGAAGCACGCCGGCTCGCAGCCGAGAATCACGACAGCGGTCGCGTCCGCGATCGAGAGTCAATATCGCGATCACCCGCGCTGGACCTGGCAGCTCCACCACGACAACCTCGTCGCGCTGGCAAAGACCACCCCCGCGCTCGCCCCGGTGCCCAGCTACGCCACAGTGCGCCGCTTCATGAAGGCCCGCGGCATGTATCGCATCCAGAAGCGGCGCCAAGGCAGGGCGGTCGAATCGGAGATCGTGCCGCGCGAGACGCGCTCGTACGAGCTGGCCTACGTCAACGCGCTCTGGCACTACGACTTCCACGAGGGCAAGCGAAAGGTCATCACGGCCAGCGGGGAGCTGAAGACACCCTATCTCTTCGGCCTGCTCGACGACTGCTCGCGGGTGTGCTGCCACGCGCAGTGGTACCTCGACTGCGAGAGCACCGAGAACCTCGTGCACGGCTTCAGCCAGGGGATCCAGAAGCGGGGGCTGCCGCGCGGCGCCTACAGCGATCGTGGAGGTGCCATGAAGGCCGCCGAGATGCGAGAGGGGCTCGAGCGGCTCGGCATCGCGCAATATCTCACGCTGCCGAACAGCCCTCATCAGAACGGCAAGCAAGAGCACTTCTGGACGCTCGTCGAAGGGCGGCTCATGCCGATGCTCGAGGGCGAACCGAACCTCACGCTCGATTTGCTCAACACTGCGACCCAGGCGTGGGTCGAGCAGGAGTATCATCGCACCGTCCACAGCGAGCTCAAAAAGACTCCGCTCGATCGCTACCTCGAAGGCCCCGACGTGAGCCGCCCGAGCCCCGACTCCGAGGCGCTGCGCCGGGCTTTCCGCATGGAGATCTCGCGCCACCAGCGCCGGAGCGACGGGACGGTCACGATCGAGGGCGTGCGCTTCGAGGTCCCCTCGGCGTACCGCGTGCTCGAACGTCCCCGGATTCGTGTCGCGCGCTGGGATCTCTCCAGCGCAGAGCTCGTCGACCCGCGCTCGGGCGAGCACCTCGCCACGCTCTTTCCGCTCGACAAGGAGCGGAACGCGGACCGGGCGCGTCGCGCGCTCACCGAGATCACCGCGCCGCTGGCTCCGTCGAGGAAGCCTGCCGGTATCGCGCCGCTCCTGCGCCAGCTGATGGCCGAGTACGCGGCCACGGGCCTGCCGCCCGCCTACCTGCCCAAGAACACGGAGGACGATTGACCATGATGAGTCGACTCCTGTCTCTCTACAGTTTGAAGTACATTCCCTTCCGCGCCGACGTGCCCGCCGAGGCCCTCTACGTCTCGCCGCCCGTCGACGCCTTCCTTCGTCGCGTCGAGCTCGGTTTGGCCCACGGCGGCTTCGCCATGCTCACCGGCGATCCCGGCACCGGCAAGAGCATCGCTTTGCGCCTGCTCGCTGCACGGCTCGGCGCCCTGACCGACGTGGTGGTCGGCACCATCGAGCATCCCCAGAGCAGGGCCGGCGACTTCTACCGCGAGCTCGGAGATCTATTCGGGGTCCCGCTCTCGACCAGCAACCGCTGGGCAGGTTTCAAGGCGCTTCGCACGCGCTGGGCCGAGCACTTCGCCACGACGCTTCGGCGACCCGTGCTGATCCTCGACGAGGCGCAGGAGACGAGCACGCCCGTGCTCAACGAGCTGCGCATCCTCTCCAGCAAGGACTTCGATTCGAGGCAGCTGCTCTGCGTTGTTTTCGCCGGTGACTCCCGTCTCCCCGAGCGTCTCCGCACCGCCGAGCTCTTGCCGCTCGGCTCGCGCATCCGCCGCCGGCTCGTCCTCGACTACGCCTCTCGCGACGAGCTGCTCGCGTGTCTCGACCACGTGCTCGCCGCCGCCGGCAACCCCTCCTTGATGACCGCGGAGCTCAAGGCCACGCTCGCCGACCACTCCGCCGGGAACTACCGCGTGCTCATGAACCTCGCCGACGAGCTGCTCGCCGCCGCCGCCGAGCGCGAGCTGCCGCGGCTCGACGAGAAGCTCTTCCTCGAGATCTTCGGCGCGGCCCCGAGGCCCAAGTCCGCTAACCGCAAACGGTGAACCTGGAGGCGCCCATGCCACGCACCGCCAACGTCACGCTGCCGATCCCCGAGCCCCTCGCGCTGCTCGACGCCACGCTGCTTTTCCTCATCCAGGTCCTGCTCGCGCAGCACCCCGATCTGCTCGCGCCCCCCGAGGAGCCCGCGCCCCGCACTCCGGGCCTGCGCGCGGCCCGCCGCATCTTCGAGGCCGTCCGCGAGCTCCACGCCGCACTCGACGGCTACCGCGCCTTCCTCCCTGCGGATCACTCGCGGGCGCTCGGCGACGAGCGGCTCGGCGACGACATCCCGTTTTGAGGCGACCCCGCCCGCGCTCGGCTCATAACGCCGCGCGTCCCTCGATCTTCGCGCTCAAAGGCCCTCAAAATTCGTGCTCGTGTCCGTCCTGGCGTCGCGGCCCGGCTATGCCCAAGGCCGTGATGGCCATGACGCCGCGCGTCCCTCAATCTTCGTGCTCGGCACCCCCTCAAACTTCGCGAGCACGCTCACCTGGAGCGGGAATCGTCCCCACTCGGCCTCGAGCGGGTCTGTCATGCGCTGACCCGTGGCCGGGTTGGTGATGACGAGCTGAGGCGAGCCCTCTCCGCGCAACCAGTGAAACAGCGCCACCAGTCTCGCGTCACCTGAGAGTTCTGGGTCTTCCTTGGCATCCGATCGTACCACGATCAGCTTCATCCAGCTGGGTCGGTGCATGAGGAGTGCCTGAAGATCTAGCAGCATCCCCATGAGTGGCGAGTCGTGATCGCGGGGGTGCAATACCGTGCCTTGACACGCAGCTCGACGAGACTTGTGACGCGGCGCAGCGCAGAGGTCCAGGGACCCATCGGCCGAGCTCGGCGCCGCTGTTTGGGGCCGCGGGCTCACAAGTGGCACAAATCGTACGAAATGCGGTGCGCTCACCAGCGGCGCCAGCGTCGATGTTCACCTGGTCGAGCTCGGGACCAGCGGTAATGATGACGCCGCGCGCACGCTCGGCGCGCCCGTCGGCCAGCTCCGCGTCCATGGTTTGATGGCGTCCGAGCAGACAGGGCGGGCGCGGCATCGAGGTCCTCGACGCGGAGCGCCGCGGTGTGATGGTGAGCGACAGCGAGCTCGGAAGCCTCCGCCGGCGTCGTGTTAGATGGCGCCCGAGCAGACAGCGAGGCCGAGCGCCGGCATCGACGTCCGCTGGTCGAGCTCGGGAGTCGCGGTGGTGAGGAACCTCGAGCGCGATTTCGGCGCCGCGCGTGGCAGTCGAGGCGTATCAGCCCGCTCGGCGCCGTCGTCAGACAGGGCAGCTGCGCCGTCAAGATTCTCGAGCGACGAACTCGGGGCCGCGTCGATGTCCGCCCCCAATGAGCCTAGAGCATCTGTGTCGAGTTCCAGTAAAGGGTGAGCGTGTCCATAACCTCAGCGAAGCGCGCTGAGCCCATGGGCTTGAGCAGGTAACCGGCGATGTTGAGTCGATACGCCGCCGCCTTGTCGCTCTCGTTCGTGGAGCTCGTCAGCACCACAACCACCGTACTCTTGAGCGCCGGGTCGGCACGCATAGATCGAAGCAGCTCGAAGCCGTTCATCCGGGGCAACGAGAGGTCGAGCAGGACCAGACGCCGCTCCGCCGGAACCTGGTTGCTCCGCAGGACAGCAAGCGCCTCGACGCCGTCGTGGGCGATCCACAACGAGAACGCTGCCGTGACGTCTCGAAGCGCTCGCTGCACGCCCATCACGTCGACGTCATCGTCTTCCACGAGGATGATGTTCAGAGCTTTCGCTGCCATCTGTGCCGTCCGCCTCTGGTGGCGCTTCGCCATGAAGCAATGGGGGGGCGTCGATGTCCATCTGGTTGGCGCAGCGGCCCGGCGCGGGGCCGTGGAGGAGGTCGAGGCGCGCGTCGCACCATCTCGGCGCAGCCTCAAGCCCAGATTGACCATCCAAGTCAAGGAAAATCCTGCGGGTCGGATTTCTGGGCGGGGAGTGGTTCGTCCACCAAACCGATCGACGAACGGTCAGTCGCCAGCCCCAGACATGTTCCTCGATCTTCGTGGGCCGCTCCCCCCCGGCAAGGGCATCGACGGCCCCGAGCTCGCCGACGTCCTCCTCCTCGACGTCGCGGCGGCGCCGCGTCCGACAATGCACAGGGGTCAACCCGCCCCCGACGGGTGCATGTGAGTAACGGCATCCGCAGCGCGGAGGTTCGTCAACCAGTCAGGTCGATGGCGACCGCGCCAAGCTCGCCGCTGCCCGCCGCGACCCTCGACCCTCGCGCTTCGCCCCAGAGGGGCGACGGCAAGGCAGTGCTCGGTCCGTTTGGCTCGGTGTGCTCACAGTACAGGCGCGCCATAGAATCGGGTGAGTTCCGGAGGACCGATGTCACTCCGGGCGCTTCCCGTGGGGGCGACGTGCCCCAGCGGGCACACCGTTGCGGCGGATTTCATCGCACGCAGGCATTCAACGCGCGTGGCTTCACTCCCGGAAGATCGTCACCACCGCCGTGATCGTCCTGCCCTGGCCCTTGCAGCTGCGAAAGCTCCCGTCCGACGCCTCGCGGCTGCAGAGATCGTCGCAGTCCCCGAGGACGTCGACGACACATCCCTCCGTGTCGTTGCCTGTCCCGCCGCAGACGCGGCGGATGAGCGTCGATCCCGGGGAAGTGCATGCGAGCCGGAGCTGCGGTCGGGCAAATACGTCACCATAATACGCCCCCTCGCGGGACGGGAACGCCGATCGCTCCGCGGCATCCGAGGAGAGCGCCTTGTCCTTGCCTCGCATCGAGAGGGGCACCGTCTCCCCGAGGTGGTTCACCCTCGCCATCATGCAGGCAGACACCCAGCCCCTGCAATCGGCGTTACAGTGACCGGAGCGCGCGCCCCAGCGGGACGCGAGCCCAAGCTCCCCTTGAAACCCGTAACGCTCACCGTCGATCGACACGCTCACCGACTCGCCTCCCGGGAGCGCGCAGCTCACGGCGTAGGACAGAAATTGCCGGGAGAGCGGATCGCGCAGTGCGCGCATCAGCATGGGCTCGCGCGCGATCGCCTCGCTCGTCAGCGGGGTGTCCATCAACGCTGCGATCACCCCATCATCCGCCGTGAGCGCGCTCGCTGAGAGCGCGTTCCTCGTGAACATGGGCTGCGACACCGCTCCGGGATCCTCCCCCTCCTCCAGGCCATCGTCGACGCAGGCCGAGAGAGACAACCCTAGAAGCCACAGGCATGAGATGGCGATTCGAGCAATTGGCTGCATGACCCCTCAGGATAACTAGAGCATTTTTCCGGGTGGTCATCAATCAAAATCTTCATTCAAGACATACAACCTGAATTCTGCCACGACGTGGTGGGACGGATGGTTCATCGGGGAATCCTCCCCCTTCGGTCCTCTGGACTCACGTCTGCATCCCATGGGGCATCGCGTCGCACCCGTCGATGTGCCCTGGCCAACAGGGCGGTCGCAGGCCATTCGGCGACTCGCGAGGTTCGTGCGCTACCGCCCGCAATGCCCCGCGCTGGGCCCGGGTCGGACAGGTACGGGGGGCCGTCATCGACGGTCCTAGAGCATGGACTTATGCGACGTCGGCGGGTGCATCGCGCGGAGCGGTGCTGTTCGTCAACCCAATGGCCGACGAACGACCGTGCCACAGCGGAGCGGCGCCAAGAACCGGGGGCACGGTCGTTCCTTCCTTTGGGCGGGAGGCCGACGCCGCCATGCGCTAGCTCGACATCGCCCGTTCATTCGAGGAAAACCGTAATAGGCTGCAAGTTCGTGGTGGACGGGCGGTCCGCCGGATCCTGGAAACATGAAGGGTGATAGATGCCCTTCCTGTGGGCAATGGGGTCGCAGAAGGTGGCACACGGGCCAAGAATACGGATCGTTCCGCACGGCTCGACGGTACCAGTTGCCTCGTCGACGTGGCCGGCGGCACAGTCACGAAGCGCCGCACGCGAGTTCCCATTGTTGCCTGGAACATGGCAGGCATAGAGCGCCGGAGAACTCGCATAGATGTTGCCCCAGAATGCTCCCTCCTCCCTTGTATACGTGGACGATTCTCGCGCATTGGATTCGCTGAGCGCCCTGGTCGGTCCACGCGAGGAGATCATGACGCGGACGCCGTAGTAGTTGGTGCGCGCCGCGAGGCACGCCGAGACCCAACGCTGTCCGTCATCATCTAGCGGCTCCCACGCCCAGCTCTTCGCAAGCCCGAGCATACCTGTATAGACTTCGTTGTGGTCGATCCCAGCGCCGTCGGTCCAACTGAAACGAAAGGATTGCGAGCTGCCGAACGCGCATTCGATGGCGTACCTCAGGTGCTCGCGTGAGAGAAAGCCGTCCGGCCCGGGATCCAGGATGGCGGTCAGCGAATTCGGCCTAAGAATGCTGAGGTTCAAGGCGCCAATAGCCAGCGCGCTGGGGTTCAGCGCATTGGGGTTCAGCGCATTGGGGTTCAGCGCATTAGGGTTAAGTGCATTAACGATCTCAAGCGCGATCGGCGCTTCTCCCAAGGGCGCTGCCAGCTCCTCTCCGTCCGCGATGCATCCGGTGCCGGTTCCGGCTAGGACGACGACTAACATGAGCGCTACCATGAAATTTTGAGCCATGTCAGCCCTCCGCCGAAAAGGCTGTATTCTCAGTAAGAGTGGCAGAATGCACCAACGCTGTCGAGCGTGCGGATCGGAATATCGGTGTCTGACGAACAGGTGTGTGGCGTGTAAGGTCGCCGCTGTAACGATGAGTCCAGCTGCGTGAGCCAGCCTGCAAGATCCCGCGTTACCGCGGGGGCGGGGGCGGCGTCGAGCCGCATGTAGGCTAGCTCGGGGCGGTCGCCATCGACGTGCTCGATCTCGTTCCCCGTCATCGGCGGCGGCGCGAGCGCCGGTCATCCCGAGACGCGGGAACCGCCGCGGCCGAGGCGAGCGAGGGGGCTCACCGAGGGTACAGCGCGACGAGCAGAGCTCGACGCAGCGGCCACCACCGAGGTGGAGAGGGACCTGTGCGATCGCGCCGGCGTTGATGCCCACAAGCGCGCGCAACGCGGCCTGGTTGATGTCTACAGGGCAAGCGCAGCGCGGCCGACGTCAAGGTCCTGGGACTCGACCTCCGCGAGCCGAGCGTCCGTCGCTCCGCTGGGCAGCCGGGCGACCGCGGGGTCGAGGTGGACGCCGGTGAACTCGGGCACCGGCTCAGCATCGGCGAGCGCGGGGCCGGCGCCGTCCACCCGGTAGAGCTCGGCCGCACGTCGGCGGCGTCCTCAAGCACGTGCTCTACATTGTCGCCTGGTTGATCACGCGGGGCGCGCGGGGTCGAGGTGGACGCTTGCGAGCTCGGTCGGTCGCTAGGGGCTTGGGGCAAGTGAAGATCGAGGGGCCACGTTGGGAGCTGGGACTGGACACCGAGGCTCAGCGTCGAGAGCTCGGGGGCGTCGCCGTCAACCTGTCGAACTCGGTCGTATCGCCGACGAGATCCTCGATCGGCGAGCTCAGCGCCACTCCTGGTCACTCTCGCGCACGTGGACGGCGGCGAGGCGCTCGAGCGAGGGCTCGATGCGGCAGCTCGCCGGCAGGAGGTACTGAGGACGCCCAACATCTGACATCAGCTCCGAATCACCTCAAGAGCTCCACGCGCCACAAGATTTTTTCTCGTGGTTTGCGAAATATCTCTAGACGGTTCGAGTCATCGTTGATAGCTTGAACATTGGACCTTTGCGCATCCGCCCTCAAATCGGGTCGGACGTCCCCGCGTGCTTGATCTGATCCCGATCAGCCGTGGGGCGCCGCTCGACGAGAGCCCGCAAAACTGACCTCGCCTGACCCATGCGTCATGGCGCCTGCTCGGATGACGCTCCAACCGTGGTTCACCCGTAAGGACCTCAAGGAGCTACCAGTGAAGCAGATCGCAATCGCATCTTGTGCCGCGTTCGCCACCCTATTCATCACTGCCACCAGCCTCGCCAACACCACGGCGCCAAACCCGACATGCACCGTGATCAAGCGGGGAACCCTGGGCGACATCTACAACGCCGAGATCTGGAGCCTCGCCCCGAGCTACCACGTCCCGTCCCCTTTTGAGGTCAACACCGGGTACTCCAGCTCGGTCGGAGAGAAGCGCGCCCTGTTCCGCTTCGATCTCAGCCCCATCCCCGCCGGCTCTCTCGTCACGTCGGCCAAGTTCTACGCCCTGACGTACACGAGCACCGCGAAGACCGTGTACGTCCATCAGGTGCTCGCCCCCTGGAGTGAGGAGCTCGTCACGTGGAACAACTTCGGCGGCATGGACCCCGCCGCGTTCACCTCGTTCGTGCCCAACGTCACCGGGTGGAGCTCGGTCGACCTCACCGGGATCGTGCAGAACTGGGTGAACGGGACGGCACCGAGCTACGGGATCCTCCTCGAGGAGGGCGCCAGCGGGAAGACGTCGTACAAGGGCAGCGCCCACACCGACATGGGTTATCGCCCCATCCTCGAGGTCTGTTACACCGCGCCGAAGGGCTCGATCGGCGACAAGGTGTGGTTCGACGCGAACGCGGACGGCATCGAGGACGCCTCCGAGCTCGGCATCTCTGACGTCGTCGTCGACCTCTTCGGCGACGCGAACTGCGACGGCGTCGCCGACGGCGCCGGGCTCCAGAGCACCGTGACCGGCGCGAACGGCGTCTACCGCTTCACCGAGCTCGAGGCGGGCTGTTACGTCGTCGACGTCGACGACACGACGCTCCCGCTCGGCCACATCCTGACCAGCGACGATGAGCCGTTCGGCGTGTCCCTCGACGCGGGTGAGAACGTGGCCAACGCCGACTTCGGCTATGTGACCTACTCGTCGATCGGCGATACGGTCTGGCTCGACAGCGACGGCGACGGGCTCTACGAGCCGGAGACCGGCGAGCTCGGCGTCAACGGCGTCCGCGTCGAGCTGTTCCAGGGGGCCCAGCTGATCGACTTCACCATCACCGGTACGAGCCCCTACACCGGCCAGCCCGGCTTCTACCTCTTCGATACGCTCCCGGCGGGCACCTACTCGGTGGTCATCACGCCCGACAACTTCATGACGAGCGGCCCGCTCGCCGGACAGGAGCCGACGGCCGACCCCGATGGCGGGCTCGACAACGTGGGCGTTGTCTCGCTCGGCTGGGCACAAGACCTCCTCGACGCGGACTTCGGTTACCGGCTCTCCTGCGGCAACGGCGTCTGCGCCGGCGACGAGAGCTGTTCCAGCTGCGCCGTCGACTGCGGCACCTGCCCGCCCCAGTGCGGCAACGGCACCTGCGAGATCGGCGAGGACTGCGGCAGCTGCAGCGCCGACTGCGACGTCTGCCCGCCGGTCTGCGGCGACGGCACCTGCGACGCCAGCGAGAGCTGCAGCACCTGCGCGGACGACTGCGGCGCCTGCCCGCCGGTCTGCGGCAACGGCACCTGCGAGGCCGGCGAGGACTGCGGCACCTGCTCGGACGACTGCGGCGCCTGCCCCGCGGTCTGCGGCAACAACGTCTGCGAGAACGGCGAGGACTGCTCGAACTGCACCGGCGACTGCGGCGCTTGCCCCGCGGTCCCTGGCAACGGCGTCTGCGAGGCCGGCGAGAACTGCCTCGAGGTCCCGAGCGACTGCGGCATCTGCCCGCCGGTCTGCGGCGATAGGGTCTGCGCGGTCGGTGAGACCTGCTCGAACTGCGCGGCCGACTGCGGCGCCTGCCCGCCGGTCTGCGGCGATGGGGTCTGCAAGGCAGGCGTCGAGAACTGCTCGAGCTGCGCGGCCGACTGCGGTGTCTGCAAGTGCTCGTCCCCCGGCACCGGCTCCCCCGGCTACTGGAAGAACCACCCGAACGCCTGGAAGATCACGAAGCTGACCATCGGCGGCAAGACGTATACGAAGTCCCAGCTCCTCGACATCATCAGCCGTCCGACGCGGGGCGACGTCACCTACATCATCGCGAAGCACCTCATCGTCGCCAAGCTCAACGTGGGTATCGGCAACCAGTCGAGCTGCATCGAGGACACCATCGCCAAGGCCGACGCCTGGCTCAAGAAGTACCCGCTCGGCAGCAACGTAAAGGACAATTGCAGCAGGAACGCGCCGTGGGCGACCGGCGAGCCGCTCTCCGAGAAGCTCGACAAGTACAACAACGGCTACCTTTGTGCCCCCCACCGCGACGACCTTGACTGCGAGGACAACCGCAACGATCGCGACCATGACCGCGGCTGCGGCCGCTGAGACGTAGACGCGAACCCACCTCGGGCTAGCGGCGCGCTCCGCGCGGCCCACATCGTGAGCCGCATGCGCTAGCCCTTCCTCCTCCTCCTCGTTTCCTCTCCGCCTTGCCGTGAAGCAGACCGCGCCTCGCACCGCTTGGAGCGAGTCGAGAGTCCAGGACCGCGGGAGCCGCGCCGAGCTCAGCGCGATCGGCGGCGGTGCTGACCTCGCGCGCGAGTTCGACGCCACGCTCGTCGTTGTGTTGTGCGGTGCCCATCGTCTGCGCGGCGTCCCGGGCGGCTGCGGCATCGAGGTACTCGAGGCGGAGCGACTGCGGCGTCGAGGTGGACGCATGCGAGCTCGAGGCCATCCGACAGCGAGCATGGCGCCGCCTCTACCGAGCGGCGCGAGCACGACTGCCTGACTAGCGCGCTTCCCGCCGGGCAGCGCTTCACCGCAGACGAGCATGCCGCTCACCCGGACGTGGGCTTGGGACCGCGGACGTCCCGCGCTCCGCCGCCTCCCACGCGGCTCGCAGGCTGCTTGCAAGTTTTCCTCCCCCCTCCATCGGCGGTCCCATTCGCTTCAGCGCCTCCAGGCGCACAGCCTCCAGCCTCGACCGGCGCGGTTCCGTCGCCCGGCGCTTCTCCACGAGCTCACCGAGCACCTGCGCCGCGCGCTCCCACTGCGCCGCCGCCCCCGGCGCGTGCGCGATCCTTCGCACGGCGTTCCAGGGCGCTTCAAGCTGATCACAGAGGTTGCCGATCTCGGGGTGCAGCCGTGCGATCGCGCGCAGGTGGCACCGGGTCTGCTTGTTCATCTGGAAACACTCTTCCAGGATGTGGCTCGGCGCGCGGGCAACTCCGCACGCGAGCTCGTACCAGCGCCGCGAGCTCATGCGCCTACAAAAGCACCGAACCACAAACCTGCCAGAGCGAAGCCTTCATTTTCCGTTCAACTTTAAAGAGCGTTAAAGCACACTACAAGAGTCGGCTCCTGGCGAGGGCGACGGCATTAAAGTCTGATGTAGCGTGCGACCAAGAGGACGCCGGTTCTCGCCCGGCACCGTGGCCTGAAAGGCATTCGCTGGGGCTCGATCACGGGACCTCGGTGTGCTGGATTACCCCTCTGGCGATCCCACGGCCCGGCCGTCGAGTGGGGCCAGCTCGCCCGACGCCGCGGCCGCGAGCCGCGCTGGCGTCCACCTGGGCGAGCTCCGCCTTGCGCCGGCCTCCCTCCTGGACGAGCTCCGCGGCCCCGTGCGCCGGGTTCGCTCCCTGCCGCGTGCTCGGCTCCAGGCCCAGGCCGCCTCGGCGTCCGCTGGGAAGAGTTCACGCCGCGCCCTGCGGGCCGCCCCGCGGTCATGCCCGCCGCGCGCTGCCGTGTCGCCACGTGTGCGACAAATCCGACGTCGGCGGCTCGCAGGTGCTCCTCAGCGGACCCCGCGCGAAATTACCAAATCGACCCCTTCGCGACCCCCCCAAATTGGCCCGTCCGGCGCTCCCTCGAAGCGGTCTAACTGCGCGTCAGCAGAGCGGTTTCCACACCTGACCAGATCCCGGTAACTCGCGACGAGATACCGGATCGTCAGAATTACCATTTCGGGCCTCCTCACGGGCTCTCGTTCAGGCTCCGTCCCGAACCCGAAACACCACAACAACGGAGGTTCGGATGTGGCAGAAGCGGCTACCCTCGCGCCCTCGGTGGCTCCAGACGCGCGGTCGTCGGCCCGCGCTAGCGGGCGACGCTGCTCCACAGGCGGCATCGTGCGCAGCCCCCGGCGTTCGGCCGTCAGCGTGCGGTGTCAAGCGACAGTAACTTTTGACCCCCTTGCGACAGTAAAACTGACCCCCCTCCCGCGCCCATGGATCACCTGATCGGCGCGGTGTTCCCGCCGAGCAGACCCGCCTTCTTTTTCTGTTTCAGCCTGTAGCTGTCTCCCGAGATCATCAGGGTGTGGCTGTGGTGGAGCAGACGGTCGAGGATGGCGGCGGCGAGGACTTCGTCCCCGAAGACCGTGCCCCACTGCGTCACCACCTGGTTTGTCGTGATCAGGGTGCTGCTCTTCTCGTACCTCCTGGCAACGAGCTGGAAGAAGAGATGGGCGCTCTGCCTCTCGAAGGGCAAGTAGCCCAGTTCATCGACCACCAGAAGCTTCGGCTTCGTGTAGAACAAGAGCTTCTCCGCGAGCTGCCCCTCGGTTTCCGCCTTCGACAGCGTCGCCAGGAGCGCGGTCGCACTCGTGAAGAGCACCGAGTGCCCCGCCTCGACGGCGGCCCGCCCCAGCGCGATGGCCAGATGCGTCTTGCCCACCCCGGGAGGACCGAACACCAGCACGTTCTCGGCCTCAGCGATGAAGCGCCCGGTGGCGAGTTCGCGGACGAGCTTCTGGTCGATCGAGGGCTGGAACTTGAAGTCGAAGTCCTCGAGGGTCTTGATCGCCGGAAAGTGCGCGATCTGGATCCCCATCGCCACCCGCTTGCGCTGCTTGGACCCGATCTCCTCGCAGAGGAGCTTGTCGAGGAAATCGAGGTAGGTCGGCTCGGTTCTGGCCGCCTCGGAGAGCAGGGCATCGAGCCGCTCGGCGATGGAGCGCATCCTGAGCCGGCTCAGGCTCTCGACAACGCGCGCATGCACGATCTCGCGGCTCACGAGGCCACCTCCCCGATCACGGCCGCGTAGTCCGACAGGCTGCGCCCCATGGCCTCCAGGGCGCTCAGGGGCGCATCTAGCGGCGTCGGCGCGGCAGGCCTTCGCCACAGCCCGTCAAAGTGGCGGGGCTCGACGACACGAGCATGAGGCTCGAAGGAGCGCTCGTGCCGCGCCACCAACTCCGTTCCCCGATAGATGCGGACCTCGCGCTCACCGACAACGACGTCCACGGTGTCGCGCACAAGCCGGTGCGGGACGCTGTAGCGGATGGTGTCGACGTCGACGAGGGCGTCGTTGGCTACGCGTCGTCGGAGCCGCTGCTCTCGCACCGGCAGGGGCCGTGACGGCAACGGCCGGAGCGCGTGCCGCTCATCGCGCTCGAAGCGCACCATCGGCGCCTCGTGGGTCGTGCCGTGGATGCGCTGGTCGGCCTCGCCCATCCACCGGACCAGGTGGGCTTCGAGCGCGGCGAAGGACTCGAACTCGCGCCCCGCCAGCCCGTTGCGCTTGACGTACTTGACGCCCGACTCGGTCTTGCCCTTGGTGCGCGCCCGGTAGGGCCCGCAGGCGCGCGGGGTGACGTCCCAATCGCGACAGAACGCGAGGTAAGCCGGGTGGAACGTCACGGTGCCTGTTTCGCGCTCGCGGCCGAGCACCAGCGAGCGCGCATTGTCCCCGAGTACAGTGCGAGGCACGCCGCCGAAGTGGCGGAAGGCTTCTGCGATGCCTTCGCGCCAATCGTCCTGTCGCTCGCTCAGAAAAGCCTTGACGAACAGCCTTCGTGAGTGACTCAATACGGCGACCAGCAGGTGCACCCGCACGAATGTGCCGGCGATGCGGACCTGCTTCTGACCGAAGTCGATCTGCATCTGATAACCAGGGGCGGTCTCGAACCGTACGCTGGCCACGTCGGCAGCCCTTTGCCCGCGGCGAAGGTCGGCCACCACGCGCTGTACGGTCCTCGGGCTTACCGTGATGCCACGGCTGACAAGCTCGCCTGCGACGACCACGGCGTTGCCCTCCGCCAAGCCGGTGAAGAGCTGCTTGGCCTCGGCGCGGCCATCCTCGTCCAAGCAGCGACGAGCAGGGCGCACCTGCGCCTCGGCGGCGGCTCCACCGCGCAAATAACGGCGGACCGTGTTGCGAGCCACGCCGAGCTCCGCGGCGATCCGTTTGGACCCCCACCCTCGGGCCGTGAACTCGCGAATCTGCCGGATAACGTCCGGCTCGATCATCTCCTGCACCTCCGAACCGAGAGGTGCCACGTCCAAGTCCCTGATTTCCATGCCGTTTCCTCCGCTCTGGCGCGAGGGAGGGGGGTCAGTTTTACTGTCGCGCGGGGGTCATTATTACTGACGCTCTACATGCGGTGACCGCGACCTGCCCCACGGCGCGCTCCGACGAGCCGCCCGCGCGCGGCACGGCCACGCATGGGCGACGTCGTGTAGCTCCAGCCGCGTGGTCGCCAACACTCCGCCAACGCCGTCGAGCGCCGTCCTGCCCACGGCGCCACGCCGGGCCGGGAGGCGGACAACGCTGGCGCACGGACGGCGACATCGCCACGCCAGCGGGCCGGCGTCGCGGCGATCGGCGCGCGCCTCCGTGACGCCGCCCACGCTCCCCGCGCCCGTCACGGGCGCGAGGCCAAGCGCCAGCGGCGGCCCTTCACGTCAGACCTGGCCGACCGGACGATGGCGCGCGCGATCGGCCAGCCTGGCGCCTCCGACTGTCTCCCGAGAAAATGTCTCCCAGGGCGCCTCGCGCGCGGACGTCCACGCGCGCCGATCCGGGCCGCGCATGGCGACGCTGAACGCGGGCGCCACGTTGGGGCCCTGCACCCGTCGATCGCGTACAAGACCATGGGGCTGCCGGCCGACATCGCAGGCTCGCCGAGCTCCCTCGCGTCCGCTCGGCTTCAACTGCGCACGGTGAACACCAAGTCTTGTGGAAATGGAATCCAGCGCGACCCCTGGCATGTGCGCGCAGAACCCACACGATGCCGATTCGCCGCGCTCGGCTCGCGCATCGTGATCAGAGGCGCACGCCTGGAGCGGCACGACGTCGTCCGGGCGCCAGCGTCGCCCGCGAGCGCGGCCCGATGGCGGCACCGCGGGCCTTTTACGTCGATACCACGACGACGCGGGTTCGTCGGCAGCTAGATCGGGACCTCGTCATCTCTCAGAAGCCCATCAATCTTGCTTAGCAGTTCTCGCTTGACCCGCTGCCGGTTCAGTTCGTCTTCGTAACCGGCCTTGACAGATGATACCTTGGCGACGTCCTTCAGCATCATCAGAGCGTCGATCATTCGCTCCGCCTCGTCGTCATCCAGGTCGCGCCGGAAGTGAACAACCAGGCCCTTGACGCTCATTGCAGTCCCACTCCCCGCGAAGAGATCTCGCCGGCTTCCCGAAGCATAAGGATATTACGCAACTCACCGATGGCCCGTGCGCGTCGCCTGTAAAGCGTGGAGAGGGGCAGCCCTGCATCTTGGGCGATCTGGACCATCGAAACTCCGCCTAAATCGTGTGCCACGAGAACGAGTCGCAGCACCGGATCGAGCTCATTCACTGCATCCATGGTGCTGGCCCTGACGTTGTCGGACTCCATCACAGCAGCAGCATCTGGCGCTGGATCAAGCACCTCGATCGAACTGACCAACTCCTCCCTGCGCTTTCGCGCACGCTCGTGGTAGTGGGAGGCAACGTGTACGGTGATCGCGTTCAACCAGCGCTCCGGCCTGCCGCGTTTCGGATCGAACCTGGGCCAGCTCTCGCAGGCGTTGAGCCAGACCTGGCCCGCGACGTCGCCACGCTGGCACTGAGGGACCCCCATCCTCTCCAACCAGAGCAACACCGCACGAACCAGCATCGGGCAAAACAAGCGCGCGTACGCCGCAGCGCGCTTTCCTTCATCCGGACAATCCATGACTTTACCCCCCCTTGCGAAATCACACCCTATGATGAATGCGAGGCACGGCTGCGCTCACCCATGGCTCCCTACTCCCGGAAGTGTCGTGTTCAGCGGAGAGCGCTCTACGTCCTCCCAATCCTCAGCTGTTGGGCAACCCGGCCCGCCTTCATCACGCTGTACCGGGAAGCTCGTCAGCGTCGCAGCGCGCCGGGCGGGCTCAGTCCCTGTGGCGGCGCGGACAGCGAGCGGCGACCGAAGCCGCGGCAGTGGAGGCGGCGGGAGCTTCGCTCGCGGGCTCCTGGCCGCAAGCTCGGGAGACGGCACCACAGGAGGGGGAACGTCGAGCGCGCGGGGAGGTACCGTCGGCGGTGTCGAGCTCTGCGCCGGCGACGACGCGGGACGTGCCGAGCTCTCGCGCTCGGTGACGGGCTCGCCGACCTGGATCACCACGGTATCCTCCTCGTCCGTCCGGCGGTCGTCGTGCAGCCGCCAGAGGCGCTCCCAGTACCGCGCCGGCGTGCCGGTGAAGGTCTCCAGCTGCCGCGCGAGGCCGGGCGTCATGGGCACGTCGCTCCTCAGCAGCCGCTCCACCTCCCTCGGTTCCAACCCCGTGCACTCGGCCAGCTTCCTCCTCCACGAAGGCGTCGTCGCGCAGAACGACTCGAGGACCCTTCCCGGCCAGGGGACGGGGCGCCCTCGGGCGTCTCTCAGCTCGGCGAGCGCCGCATCGACGTGACAGTCCAGGAGGCGCCGGTAACGGTCACGCTCCCCCGCTGCCTGCGCCTTCGCATCGGTGAGGGCTGCCTCCTCTTCAGCATGCGCCTGCTCGCGCGCCTCGCGAAGCCCCCGCTCCCGTCCCAGCGCTTCGCGCGCGGTGACCGCGAAGCCGATCGCGACGCATGCGATCATCGCGAGCCCGAGCGGCGAGACGAGCCACATCGCACCAAGTAGATCCTCCATCCTATCCATCGCGTTTCGTCTCCTGGACGTGAACGTTCTTGTCTGGAACAAGGCGGATCTCGGCCTTGTGCTGTCCGAAGACATCACCAGGGGCACCGCCTGCTAGCTGCCGAAGGACAGCCGAGGATTCAGCGAAGCTGCCGGAGGAGTGCTTCGCGCTCGGCGACGAGCCGCCCACGGGGGAACTCCCGCGCGTGGGTGTTCAGCAGCCGGAGAGCCTCGACGTTCGCCGTGACGTTGCGGGCCTTGATGGCCCTTCGGGCCTGGTCGATCAGGCTCCGCTCGCGCTCCGCGCCGGTCGGTCGAACGGGGCTCGCCGGAGACGCGGGCCGGCGATCTGTCGTGGTTGAGGGGGCGGCCGTGCTGCTCGCCATCACCTGCGCGCTTCCTTGCTCCCTGGGCGACGCGATCTCGCGCGCGATCGACGCGGCCGGCGCCGCGGCGCCGTGCGCGCGTTCGCCACCGGCGGGCGCCGCGGTGCCTGGCGCGCTGTCTCGCACGAGGAACGCCGCGGCGTCCTGCGCTGCGGGCGAGGTGGCAGGGCCGCGGAACGCCGCCGCCCCGAGCCACGATTCCGGGTCGGGCAACGATGACGCTGAGGAGACCAGCGCGCCGGTCAGCATTGCAAGCGCGCCTTGGACGAGGATTCTCACGCCCAGACGGCGCAGCGAAGCCACCCAAGACGCGCGACGGCCGAAGCCCAGCGCGAGCGGCACGCAGACGCTGGCGTCCCGTCCCTCAGAGTGCTGCTGCGCCTGCCACCGATCCCACTGCACCCTGAGCTCCTGGTGCGCCCGCCAGTGTCGCGTCCTCACCGTGTCCAGCGGGAGTCCCTGCTCGGTGGCGATCTCGGCAAGCGGGACCTCTTGGAGATCGTGCTTGATCACGAGATCCCGGTACTTGGGATCGAGTTGGTCTATCAGCTCCCGCGCGAACTCTTCCCGCTGCCGTGTCCGGAGCAGCTCTTCCGGCGTGGGGCACCCGTCTCGGATCTCGCACTCATCGAACGACGTCAGCACCTCGCCGCGGCGGCGTGCGTCACGGACGTGATTGCGCGCCTGGTTGACGGCGATCGTGACGCGGTACGGGGCTGGATCTCGCCCCGGGTCGAGCCGCTTGTCGGCCTCCAGCCCCCGCAGCAGCGCTTCCTGAGCGATATCCTCGGCGTTTCGCTCCGGCACACCGTGGCGCCGGGCGAGGCGCCGGAAGAGCTCGAAGCCGGGGGAGACGGACGCTGGCTTGTCCACGGTAAGCAGCACACTTGAGCCGGCCAAGCTGCTTCACAAAAAAGAACCGAGGAGCAATTTGGGTCGGATTATGTGATCCAAGGTAACACCTTCGTCCACGCGGAAGCGGACCTGCGAGGACGGCTGAGCACATTCCGTCATACGACCGCGAATTCTCGCCCAAACGGCCGAGGTGTCGCGGTTTCTGCCGGTTGACGCCGAAGGACCGGTGTATGTACCGTCACTGGATGCGTCGCATTGCGCATTCGCTCTCGATTTTTCTCACGCTCGGGGCCGCAACGGGCTTCTCGACCTCGGCCAGCGCTGATGACGTCCCGCCGAAGGCGCAACAGACTTCACGAAGTCTGCCAGCGCCGCCGATCTCCACCCCGAAGGCGGGACCGAACGACAGTTCATCGGTGAAGGACCATGTTCGCCGCGGTCAGAGGGCGCGCAATGCCGGGCGGTGGAGCGAGGCATACGCTGCCTACAAGGCTGCTTTCGACGCCGCGGACCCGACGACCAGCACCGAGCGAGAGCGGGCGGAGATCGCCGGCGAGCTCGGCCTTTGCGAGGTCGCGTTGCACAAGTACCGCGACGCGGCCGAGCACCTTGCCAAGAGCCTCGAACAGCGCGAAGCGCTGCCGGACGCGCTCGAGCGGCGATTCGAGGAAGGACAGCGCGAGGCAGTGAAGCGCGTCGCTACGCTCGTGCTCTCGGTCGATCCGCCTGACGCCGAGGTGCTCATCGGTGGCGAGCGCATCGGGAGGACCGCGCGCACTTACACGCTCTTCTTCGAGCCGGGCAAACACGTCATGGTGCGGGCTCGGGCACCGGGCCACGCAGACGCGTTTCAGGGTTTCCTCGGCGTGGTGGGCGCAGAGCACCAGATGACGCTGGAGTGCCCCCTTGCGGCGGCGGGGAGCGCCACGGAGGCGAGCAGCACGAAGGACACCGCGCCAGCGACGCCGCCCGCCTTACGCACGTTGCCCGCTGCGCGCGCGAAGGCTCCCAGCCCGTGGGCCTCCTGGCCGGGGACGCTGCGCATCACGGGGATCGCCGTCACGACGGCGAGCGTGACGGTGGGCACCATCCTCTTCGTCCGGGCGGGCAAGCTCGATGACGATCTGAGCGCCCGGCGGGATCGGCTCCAAAGCGAGCCGTCATCGAGCGCGTCGATGTGCTGGCAAGCGCCTCGGAACTCGCCGTGTGGCGAGCTGGCCCGCTTGCAGGACGCGCGAAACATGTTCGGCCGCGCCGGTCTGGCCACGGTGATCACGGGCGGTGTCGTCGGTGCTGTGACCGTCGCATCGTTCTTTACGGACTTCTCCTTCCTGAGATTCAAGCCGGCTCATGACCGGGTCAACGTATCGCCCGTGGCGAATGGGAACGAAATCGGCGCGCGAATCGAGGGGGCATGGTGAGCACGCGGGGGGCCAAGAGAATGGGTTCGCTGGCAGGCCGAGGCGCCGTGACGTCGGTCGTTGCGCTCGCAGTCTGCGTGTGGGGAGCTAGCACGCTGACAGCTTGCGCTGCCTATTCCGATGATTGCTCGGAAAAGCTGGCGTGTGCTCCCGATCCGGAGCACACGCCCGACCCGTGCGCGGGAGAGCCCGGCACAGCGCCAGCGCTCGACAAGTGCGGGGTGTTCGTCAGCGAGGAGGGCATCGACAACAGCCCCGGCACGAAGGACGCGCCGGTCAGGACGTTGCAACGCGCGATCCGCCTCGCCGCGCACGTTCGACGCAACGGCCAGGCGCCGACCCGGCGCGTGTACGCGTGCGGCGGGTTGTTCGAGGAGGCCATCTCGCTCCCCCAGGGTGTCGATATCTGGGGCGGCCGTCTGTGTGCCGGCGGCGCCTGGTCCTATGGAGGGCCGCTCGACGAGCAGAACGTGTTGACCGTCATCGCGCCGCCCGTGGGGATCCCGGTGCGGGTCCTCGGGGGGGACGACGATGCGGTCAGCGCGGAGGAGGATGCGACGTCGGTGATCTTCGGCGTGCGCGTCGAGGCGGCCGACGCCTCCGCGAGGGATGGCAAGTCGTCGATCGCGATGATCCTGGAGCATGGGGCCAGGGCGATCGTGCAGTCGAGCGTGATCCTCGCAGGCGACGGCAAGGACGGAGAGCCGGGCGAGGACGCGCCGAGCTTCCGTGCGAATGCCGGCGTGGTGGGGAACGACGGCGTGGATGCGTGTACGGCGAACATGGCGCCGGGCGCCCTTCCGGTCGTGACCGTGTGCGGCGAGGGGATCGAGTCGACGGGTGGCCAGGGGGGCGATGGAGGCCTCGAGACGGGTGACCATGGGACGTCAGGACTGCCGGAGCCGGTCGGGACTCCGGACAATCGCGGCTCGGCTGGCACCGGCGCGTCCAGCATGCCGTGCGCGGATGGGGGCCGCGGAGGAGACGGCGCCGACGCGGACCGCGCTGCCGGAGCGGCAAGCGCCGGCCTCCTGGGCGTCGAGGGATGGGTCGGCCCCCGCGGGGAGAACGGCAAGCCGGGCGGCGTCGGTCAGGGTGGCGGCGGGGGTGGCGGTGGCAAAGGGCGCGACCCCATGAACGCGTGTCCGGCGGGTCGGCCCCAGGGCGGTGCGGCCGGCGGATCGGGGGGCAGCGGCGGCTGCGGTGGCAAGGGGGGCAAAGGGGGCGATTACGGCGGTGCGAGCATCGGGATTGTGGCCTTGCAGGGAAGCGACCTCACGGTCGAGGACAGCAAGGTCCTCGGAGCCAAGGGCGGCAATGGTGGGGTCGGCGGAACGGGCCAGTGGGGAGGATTAGGCCCCGACGGCGGCCACGGTGGGCACAGTCTTGGGCCCGACTGGTCGCGAGGCTGCGCCGGCGGTGGTGGCGGCAACGGCGGCCGCGGGGGCGATGCCGGCGGCGGTCTCGGTGGCCACTCGCTCGGCATCGGCTCCGTGAGCGCCACCGTGACCCTTGGGTACAAGGCGACGGTCTCGCCCGGACAAGCCGGCACCGGGGGGATCGGCGGCAATTCAACCCCGGAACGCCCGCTCGGCAAGGGGAACGATGGGACTGCGCAGTTCTGGTACCGGTTCGATGCGCCAGACCCGGAGCCGCCTCAATGAACCGCCCTGTGCTGGCGGCGCACGTCAGGAGAGGCCCATGAGGAAGACCACCGCTGCTACCTTCGTCCTTCTGTTGTCGCCGTGGGCTACTGGCTGCGGAACTGCTCCCGGCGTAAACGACCCTGGCGTGACGCCGTGTGAAGGCACCTCGTGCGAGAACGAGCCGCCTCCCGAGTCGGTCTGCGTCGAGCACGTCGCCGCCGATATCCTCGACGACGGCTGCGGCGTGTTCCTCGCCGGAAACTACGGTTTCGGCGACGACAGGAACCCCGGCACGAAGGCGAAGCCGGTGTACACCGTCGCGCGCGCCGTCGAGCTCGCGCGCGCTGGACGAGGGCGCGTGTTCCTCTGCAACGACGGATTCGTCGTGGAGGAGATCCGGGTGCCCTCCGGCGTGGATCTCCTCGGGGGCTTCCACTGCAGGAGATGGGACCGCGACCCTCTACGCCCGCAGACCACGTTTACGCACGATCGGGTCTTCGGCCCCATGGTGATCGTCGAGCCCGCGGGCCCCGAGGACACGGGGGCCGCGGACGGGGTGTCGACGCTCGCCGATCTCTACGTCAGGTCGGCGGGCCAGGTCGGAGTGCTCGTTCAGTCGAGCACCGCGGTGGAGATCCTTCGCAGCGAGATCTCCGCCCGCGGTGGACTGAGAGGGGAGGCAGGCGAGAAGTGGCAGACCTCGCAACCCACCGGACCGGATGGCATGTTCGGTGGGGACGCTTGCTCGGCGGCTGTCGTCGCCGGCGGCCCTGCGGCCGTGAACCGGTGCGAGAGCGGGCTCACGAGCATCGGTGGCAAGGGAGGCGATGGGCTGCCCGACAGCGCCGAGGATGGAGGCGACGGGGAGCCCGCGGACCTTTTGCCGCCCGCACGCGGTGGTATCGGGGAGCGGGACAACGTCAGTTGCAGCAGCGGATCCGAGGGGGGCCCGGGGGCTCCGGGGACGCAGGGCGCGCCCGGCAAGGGCAGCGGGCGCCTCACCGAGACAGGATGGGAGGGCGACACGGGGGCCGAGGGGACCTGGGGCACGCCGGGCCAGGGCGGCGGCGGCGGCGGCGGTCGCTGGGGCGGGCTCGCCGTGTGCGGTGTGGCCTCCCAGGGAGGCCCAGCAGGCGGCTCGGGAGGGGCCGGTGGCTGCGGAGGCCGAGGAGGCCGCGGGGGAGCGAACGCACCGCCGTCCATCGGCGTCATCGCGCTTCACGCCCGGGTGACCGTGCGCGACACCAAGATCACGGCGGACTTTGGCGGCAATGGCGGCGACGGCGGGGAACCCCAGCGCGGCGGCATAGGCGGCCGAGGCGCACCGGGCGGAACGCTCGGGGATGAACTCGCCGCCTGTTTCGGCGGCCGGGGCGGCCAAGGAGGGCCCGGCGGCTACGGCGGCCCGGGGCGCGGCGGCGACTCGATCGGCGTCGCCTACCTCGACGAGGACCAGCTCACGCTCGATGGCGTCACCATCGAGACCGGACAGCCGGGCAAGGGCGGCACCAGCTGGAACCACGATGGCAGCACGACGGTGGGGGAGAGCGGCAAGGCCCACAAGACGCTGCGGTTTCCTGAATAGCCGAAGTCACGTCATGGGAGATCGGCGCGGAGATCGGCGACCGAGTCCACGGGCCAGCTCGCCAGGAAGCTGGAGGCCCAAGCGACCATGGCGGCCGGCGGCTCGCCTTCACCGTCCCACGAAGCGACCAGCGCTTCGAGCTCGCGCTTGGCCGCCATGGCGCGGAGAGTCTTCGGCGATTCGTCGTGCGGACGCATGCGAGCAAGCTCCTCCAGCATCTTGTCCTTGTGCAGGAAGCCGTCTGTAGACGCCGACCAATAGAGCCCAAACGACTGTCGATATGGCTCCGGCATCTGCTGAATCATTCTGGGCAAATCGAGCAGTAGTCCTATCTGGTAGTGCGCGTGGAGCACGGTAAGCACCGTAATGAACCGTTCTGTCAAGCTACTCGGGTCGAGCGTCACGACCGCTCCTCGCTCTGGCGGCGACGGTTCCACCCACTGACTATCTATGGTAAAAAGACAATCGTACAACGTCGCACCGCGCATGCCAACCACCACGCCGGGCACGAGGGTGGCACCGACCTCCGGTGGCATGGGCTCGCAACCGAAGGTCGACTCGATGTCATGGGCGATCCACGTCGCGCAAGGCCGCTCGTCTGGCGCCAAATCGAAGGTGAGCTCATGCCGGGTGACGGTCGCGCTATGTAGCCTCTCATCATATGGGTTCAGTACGAGTTCTGGCCCCAGAGCACTTCGTGGAATGGAGAAATTGATACCATACGGAACCACGAAGCCGGCAGGCGGCCTGACGAGATCGATCATGCGATAGCTGTATACGACATAGTACGGAGCCAGAAAACTTACGTGAAACCAAAGCGTTCGACGGTCGGGTGCGTTCGGCAGATCGACCGTGAACGAATAACACGCGTCACAGGCTCCGGCGGGCAGGTGAAGTGATCGGTCCATGAGTAGCACGTCAGGGAATCGCTCTGATATGCGACGTCGCATGGCATGCCAGCGTTCGTCCTTCGATGCTTGGATCCGCGCAGCGACGAGCCGAGCGTGTTCTTCAGTCTGTTCGCGCTGGGAGTCGTCCTGCCAAAATTGGTTCGGGTCGGGACCGCCGATCCCACGGGGGAAATACCGGTAGACTACTTCCAGTAGTTGACCGACCGTGTGCTTCATGACTTGTTGACCACCACACCAAGTTTCTTGTATTGTTCCGCGAACATATTCTTTACGTTCGTGAAAAACTCTGAGCAGAATATGCCAGGTGGCAGCGCAAAGCGACCCGTCCTCTCCATCTCACCTGCGACCATATTTGTCACTTCAGCGCTGTACATTGCCGCATTGTCAGCCGATATAGCCCCCCAAAGGTGATTTCTTATCGGCATCCCAATGCGAAGAAAACACGCTGCTACGCCATCTTCTAGGTAGATGATCAATCCTGACTTTGCCTCCTGCCAACCACCTGCTACGGTCCCGTCGTAGGCGACGATCGTGACAAACTTGAAATCAGACGGGCCGAACCGTTTACTTGCGCACCCCATGGTCGGAGTGCCGCTCTGCTGGCAGGGATCTGGCGGGCTCGTCGGGCTAGCTGTCGGCCTCTCCGAGCTGTCGCTCGGGCTTTCGTCTTCGTCTTCGTCTTCGTCTTCGTCGTCCGTTTTGTTGCACTGGAGCTTGCGCTCGCTGCCGTACTCCGGTCCGCTCGGCGGCTCCGCCCCGAAGTCCCCCGACGCGACGGAGGTATAGACAGGAACGGACGGCCCGACTGGTCCACCTGCACCTTCGCCCTTCACCCACTCCTCGATGGGATAGCAGTCTCCTACCGTCAAGTTGCAGGCCGCCAGCGTGTAGATGGCGACAGCCAGAATCGGCAACAGAATTATTCTTGCGTTCATTTTATACTCCATCGAAGCACGGGGCCGACGACGACAATCACGGACACGTAACCTGGGAGCACGAGGCTGCTCCCGCCGACCCAATCCACATTGGCGCTCACCGACACGCCGAGGGGGCCTGCAACGTACGCGTTGGTCTGCGCATGCGCGCCTACAGCCATCCCGGCGACGTGCCCACACAATGTGCTTCCGCAAGCCGGCATGAAGTAGAACGCAACGGATGGGCCAGCGCTAAAATCGCCATTCTTCCAGCTGTATCCGAGAGCGGCAATGGTGCTATTGTAGACACCGGACCCACCTATCTGGACTGGGGGAACAATACTGAGTAGATCGTGAATATTGAAAGTGATGTCGCCGTTGATGCGCCACGATATTCCCGCGTGCGGACTCACCGCCAGGCGCGTCACGGTGCCGGCCTGGATCCCCCCGAAGCTGATTCCGGCACTCAGCTCGGATGCGTCTGCCTGTGTCGGAACGACGACGCTGAGCAGGAGAGCGAACACTGCTGACGCTGAGATCTGCCGGTCTGTCGTCCTCATCGTCTCTCTCCCCGTCGTCCGAAACACACGAGCAACGTGGCGACGTGGGCCATTCTTCTGATCACGGGATCGGCGTCAAACGGAATCTAGACGAGGACACCGCCACGGACGTGGGTCGTACCGTCCAGAGCGTGCGCCGGCGCGCAGCGACCTGCGCGGCTCCAGCGCGTGTCGACCCGCGGGCGCCCGCTGCCTGTCCACGCCGCCGCGAGAGCGCGCTACCGGCCACGCGCCCCGGGCTGCGCGTGTCGGCTGCAAGCCCGACCCAGCGCGGCGCCGCGCGCAGGCAGCGGTGACCGGCGCTGTGACGGCCACGCGCGTGGCGCGGGATGACATCGCTCGCGCGGCCACGCCGCCCGCGAGTTCGGCGCCTGACGGTGGCCTGCGCGGTCGGCGCCGGCGACGCGCTAGCGCTCACGCGCCTGGAGCTGCACGACGTCGCTCGCGCGTTCGCGTCGGCGCGACCGTCACACGTCGTGGCCCCATCGGCGGGCAGCCATGAGACCGGCTACGGATGGCCCGATAGGGCTCCGCGGGGCCGCAGCCCGGACGATCCCGCAGGCCGCTCCGCTGCTCGACGTCGGCGCCGCTGTTGCCCCGGCGGCCTCTCGGGGTCGTCGAGCTGCTTAGCCGCGCCTAAGCCGATCACCTCGCGCATGCGTTGCAGATCGCCCAGGAGCGCCATCACCTCGATCACCGCGCGCGGTACTCCGGCTAGGGGAGCGGGAGAGCAAACGGATCAAGCGCTCGATCACGCCGCTGACCAGCCTCGCGTCTTCGATCGACGGTACCCGCGCGGTAAGGGCGGGCCGCGCCGCGTGGCACACGATCTTGCCGTGCGACGACCACGAGCGGCTTGCACCCCTGCGATCGCAACGGGCGACGACCGGGCACGACGCACTCGACTCGGGAGCCCTGCCTCCGGGCGTCGCAGCGGTGCACGACGGAAGCTCCCGGCGTCCGGCTCGGCGCCGCCGTAACTCTTGCCCAGGCGCACCACGCTCCGAACCGCGCCCCCGATGATCCGCGATCCCCAGGACCGCACCGGCGCGCTCCGATGGCCCGCGTGCAGCCTCGACGGCGTCCGCCCGCTAGCCGCCGCCCATGCCGGGCACACAGCGGGTAACTGCTCGAAACCACTCAGCATTGTTTTTGCGTGTGGAAATTGTTTCCCCCTTGCAGAAGACGTCGCCGAACACGCTCGCCGCGCGCAGCACCTTGCGCGCCTCGCCGTCCAGCGCCCCGAGCCGCGCCTGGACCATCGCCAGCACCGTCTCTGGCAGCGCGTCGTCCATCCCCTCGGCCACGGCGCGGATCAGCTCCTCGAGGTAGAACGCGTGGCCATCCGCGTGCGCCACGAGGCGCGCCACGGTCTCCGCGTCCACGTCGTCGCCGAGCGCGTGGCGGACCAGGCGCTCGCAGGCCTTCCGCGGCAGCCGTGTCAGGTGGATCACGTTGAGCGCGCGCCCGCTCCAGAGCGCCGGGAACATCTCGTGGACCTCGGGGCGCGCGAGCCCGAGCACGAAGAACGGCTGCTCGCCGAGCGAGCCGAGCGCCGCGTCGACGAAGCGCACGGTCGGCAGATCGCCCCAGTGCAGGTCCTCGAGCACGAGCACGACGGGGCGCGCCGACGTCTCGGCGGCGAGGAAGTCCTCCCAGGCGCGGCGCATCTGCCGCCCCATCGTCTCCGCGTCGCCCCGGGCCGCGGAGAGCAGCGCGCTCTCCTCGCCCTCGAGCTCGACACCGGCGATCTCCCCGAGGAACACGGCCACGCGCTCGCGATCGGGGCCGGGGACGTGCCGCGCCACGCGCCCGAGGAGCTTCTGCTTGCGGACCGCGGCGGCCTCGCCGTCCTGGATGCGGCACGCGCAACGGATCGCCTGCCCGAGCAGGCCGAACGCGGAGCCCACGCGCAGCGGATCGCCGCACGCGGTCCAGATCTCGACGTGCTCGTCGTGCGCGCGGACCGCGCGCGTGAACTCGTGGGCGATCCTGGATTTGCCGATGCCGGGGGGCGCCGTCACGAGGACGGCGCGGGCGATCGGCGCCTCGGCGCACTCGGTGAAGAGCGTCGTCAGCGTGAGCAGCTCGCGCTCCCGCCCGACGAACGCGCACGCCTTGCCGAGCAGCGTCCCGGCGCTCCCCGCGACGTCGCGCTCGCCGTGCAGCTCCCTCCGCTCGCCCTCGCCGGACACCTCGAACCGCGCGCCGAGCAGCCGCGCCGTCACGTCGTCGATCGCGATGGACGGCCCGCCCGGGTCGGGCTGCCGCGCGTGGGCCCGCCTCGCCTCGCACACGTCGAGCAGCCGCGCGGCCCTGTCGATCGCCTCCCCCACCGGCCGCTGCCTCGCCAGCTGCGCCCGGCCCGTCGAGAGTGCCATCGGCCGGGTCGGGGCCAGCTTCCGGAGCGCCAGCGCGCAGCGCGCCGCCCGCGACGCCTGGTCGGTCGCGTCCCTGCCCGCGACGATGGCGACCACGGCGGAGCCGTCGGCGAGCGCTTCCATGTGCCCTCCGTGCGCCTCCACGACCTTCCGCAGCTGCGCCCCCACGGTCACATCGAGCGTCTGATCGAGCGGCGCGGTGTCGGCCGTGGCCGGCGTGGCCTCCCTCCCCACGACCAGCACGGAGAGCAGCCGCCGCTCGCTCGAGGTGAGCGCCTCGGGGCGCTCGAACGCGGCCCCGCGCGCCGAGGCCCCGGCGGCCCGCAGGGTGCTCAGGATCACGGCGGCGGTCGCGCCGTCGGCGATGCGCTCCTCCGGGTCCTTCGCGAGCATCAGGTGGACGATCGCGTCGAGCTGGGCGGGGACCTCGGGGCGGAGCGAGCGTATCGAGGGGACGTCGCCGAACAGGATCTTCGCGAGGATCGCGGGGAGGTTCTCGCCGACGAACACGGGGGCGCCCACGAGGCACTCGAAGAGCACGCAGCCGAGGGCGAACACGTCGGCGCGCGGCGTGAGCGCGCTGTGCCCGACGCGCGCCTGCTCCGGGGCCATGTACGCCGGCGTCCCGAGGGTGACCCCCGTCAGCGTCATCGGCGTCGCGTCGAGCCGCCGCGCGATCCCGAAGTCCAGGATCTTCACCTGCTCAATCTGCCCGCCCACGAGGAACAGGTTGCTCGGCTTGAGATCGCGGTGGATGATCTCGCGGGCGTGCGCCTCCGCCAGCGCCTCGGCGACCTTCACGCCGAGCGTCAGCGTCTCTTCGACGGTCAGGCGGCCGCGCAGGAGGCGTCGCGAGAGGTCCTCTCCTTCGAGCCATTCCATGGCGAGATAGGACCTCCCCGAGGAAGTCCTCCCGTGGGCCACGTGCCGCACGATCCCAGGGTGCGAGAGCTCCGACAGGAACCTTGCCTCCCGGTCGAACCGCGCCTCGTGCGCGCCCGCCCCGAGCACCACCTTGAGAGCGACTGTGGCGCCGGTCTCCCGATCGAGCGCCCGGTAAACCTCCCCCATGCCGCCGGAGCCGGCGAGCGCGAACAGCTCGAACCGCTCCCCGACGACGTCACCGACGCGCATGGGTCGAGTATCGCCCGGCGGCGAATCCCCTGTCCAGCGCGGGCGGGGCCCGGGTAGACACGGCACATCGTTGAAGAGTTCGCAACATCTCGCAACATCTCGCGATGTCCCGCGCATGTTGCGCGCTCGACAAGCACCGTGGGAGACGACATGCACGTTCGAGACGTGCTCAGCCCCAGACGAGACCAGCGTGGGCGGCGCGCAGTGGGTGGGGCGGTCCACGGCGCTGCGCGCGCGCTCAGCGCGACGCGCCGAGCGTCACTCCCATCCTCCGCGACGCCCCGTATCCGAGGTCGCGTTGCGCGACGAACGCGGCGGCGCTTCCGCCGCATTATTCCGTCTCGTGCGGAGCGAGGGGACTCCTGTCGACGCGAGGTCCTCGAGCGCCGACGCCAGCGACTGGTGGCTGGAGAGATCGCCGAGGTGGATATCGAGGGCGACGAGGCGCATCGCGAGCTCGGGCCGCACGCCGACGAGGCGGACGCGGGCGCCGAGCAGGGAGGCCGCGCGCTGCGTCTGCCCGAGCGCGTGGGCCACCTGTGCGTCGATGCTCGGGACGCCCGTGATATCGAGCAGCACGCAGCGCGCCCCGTGTCGGCTCACCCCATCGACCACCCGCTCGAGCATCTGCCGGGCGCGATCTCCATCGAGCTCGCCGACGAGCGGGACGAGCAGCACGCCGGGCATGAGCGGGATGAGCGGACAACCGAGCTCGCGCACCGCGGCCGAGAGGGCGCGCTCGCGCTGATAGGCCTCCTGGAGGCTCGCGTGCTGCTCGGAGAGCGACTGCACGAGCGCGTCCCGCTCGAGGGCGGCGCCGAGGAGCGCCCCCCAGATGGAGATGGTGCCCTCGTCGCCGGCGACCTCGATCGAGCTCGGGCCGACGATCGCGAGGACCCCCCAGTCGTGGCGGAGCGTGCGGATCGGCAGGAGCGTCACCATGAACGGGCCGCCGGCGGTCGACGCTGGCAAGCGCTCGGCGGGCGGGAAGTCCTCCCGCGCGCAGACGGCGCCGAGCGAGGGAGTCGGGCTGCCATCGCGGCTGTAGGCGCCGGCGATGACGAGGCGCGCGCGGGTCGCCGGGTCTTCCCAGAGCGCGAGGCAGCCCCAGACGGCGGCGGTCGAGTCGAGCCAGGAGAGCGAGCGCGAGTCTTCCTCGGTGCCGCCGAGCAGCGCGAGGCTCACCTCGTGATCGGAGCGCGTGAGCGCCCCGAGCTCGTCGACGAACTGCCGCTCGGTCTCGACGCGAGCCAGCATGAGCGAGAGGCGCAGCCGCTCCTGGAACTCCTCGGCTCGCTCCTCCGCGGACTCCGCTGCTTCCCTGTCCAGGGGCGCGCGGCGTCGCTTTCCGGACCGGCCGAGGAGGCGGGCGATCCCCATGAGGCTCTCCACGTCAGGCGTGAGGCGGACGGCCTGCTGACAGGCCTCGTCGATCTCGGCCGCGGGCGGGGGCGCGGCGCCCTCGAGCGCCGCGGTATATCCCGCGATCACGGCGGAGACGCCGGGCCAAACGGCCGTGGGGGGCGTCTCGGGCGGCAGCGGCAGGCGGAGGAGCAGCTCGACCATCTGCCGCTCGATGGCGCCGAGGTCGTCCTCGGGCGCCGCGCCCTTCCGGTGGAGCAAGCCAAGGAGCGGGTCGCACCCGCACGTCCGCCGCCTGACGAACGTGGTCGGCGCGAGCACGGGCCCGGACGGCACGACCTGGCCTGCGCGCCGCGCGAGCACGAGCTCGTACGCGAGCGCTCCGAGGGCGTCGAAGCGCTGGCGCACGGTCGTCAGCGGAGGGGTCGACCACTGCGCATCGGTGATGTCGTCGAAGCCGATGATCGCCAGATCGTCGGGGATGCGGTATCCGGCGGCCTGGAGGGCCGACATCATCCCGAGCGCGTTCTTGTCCGTGGCGACGACCGCGGCCGTGAGCTCTCCCCTGCGCGCGATGAGCGCCTCTGCGGCGCGCTGGCCGCCGGAGTGCCAGTTGTTGTCGGCGTCGAAGACGAGGCCGGGATCGAAGGGGATCCCGCTCTCGACGAGCGTCTCCATGTACCCGTCGAAGCGCGCGCGGATGTCGTCCTGATCCATGCAACCGACGAACGCGATGCGCCGGTGTCCATGCTCGATCAGGTGGCGCACCGCGCTCCGGACGCCCTCGCGGTTGTCCGGCATGACGGTCGGACAGCCCGCCTCGGGGGCGCAGGAGCTGACCGTGACGAGCGGGACGCGCGCCTGCGCGAGGAGCTCGATGCCATCCGTGGCGAGCACGACGATCCACCCGTCCACCTGGCCCCCGGCGAGCGAGGGCGCCTGGACGTACGCTGGCGTGCCGCGCACCACCAAGACACGATGGCCGCGCTGCTGCGCCGCCTGATGGATCCCCCTGAGGACCGAGGTGAAATAAAAGCCGTCGAGGAAGGGCGTGAGGACGCCGATGGTGGTCGGGCGGGAGTGCATGGGCTGCGGGCTCGCGGGCATCGAAGATGATGGGTCGGATGCTACTCGAACCGGGCGCCCCGCGGCGTGCGAGGTCGCGAGGAGCAGGAGCGCGCGTGTGGGCGGGCGAACGCGCCGGGAGATGGATCCAGCGCGGGGGACTTCCAGATGGTGCGCGGCACAGGATCCTTGTTGCTCACCGCGAGCAGCACGCCTTCGGGCACTGGCCCGATCTGCTGGGCTGACATGGCGTTCGCCGGGAGGACCGAGGCCTGTTGAATACGGTGGGCAGCAGCAGGCTTCGATCCCCCGCGAGCAGGCCGCGCGGCGCTCGCGCCATAGACCGGACGTGCGAGGCCTGTCGAATACGCGATGGCGTCGGTCGGGCGCTTACGCCGCGCGACGCTCCATCGCCTGCACGCGCCGCTCCGCCTCCCACGAAAGAAGCTCGATCACGTTGCTCTTCGGCGGAGCGCTCGCGGCGACCGCGCCGAGCCCGGCGAGATAGAGCGCGTCGAACGTCGGATCCTGCCCAGCGAGGAGGCTATCGAGGATGAGCTGCGTCGCATGGAGCTCCCGCCTCAGCTCCTCGGACCGGGCCTGAACCAGCCCGACGCTGGTCGCCTCTCGCGCCCGGAGCCACCGCGATCGCGCGCCGTCCGCCCTCGCCAGCTCGATCTCCGCGAGAGCATACATCAGGCACACCTCGGCCCCGGCCCTGTCGAGCGAGGATCTCGCCCGGCCGAGGTGCTCGTCGGCATCCGCTGCGGACAGCGCGCGCGCCGCGACGAGGACCCCCATGGCGGTGAACTGCCGGTTGTCGGGCTCGAGCCGGTGAGCCCTTGAAAGAGCATCCCACGCCGTCTCAAGACCACCCCCGGCCTCGGCGAGGCGGTACGCCGCCCACCAGAAGCCAGGAATTCCGGGGAACTTCGACAGGACGAGGTTCACCTCGCGAAGCGCGCGCGCCCGCTCGGCCGCCGACGTGGGCACGAGCGCGCCCGCGGTCCTGAGCCGCCGCAGCGTCGTGCAGTTCCCGATGAGCTTCGCGAAGCCACGACGGCTCCCCTCGTAACGCGGCGCGAGCCGTGACAGCAGCGCCTCTGCCGTTCCGCTGTCCACGTCGCGCTTCTCGCGCAGGATCCTCCCCCAAACCTCGCCAGCCGCCGGCGGATTTCGCCCCTCGACGAGGCAGAAGCACTCTTCGACGGAGGCCGCGAGGCGCGTCGCCGCTGGACAGGCCGGCAAGACCTCGACGGCCCGGCGCTCGAGGCGCGCGGCCTCGTGCAGCAGGACGCAGGCCTCGAAGGTCGCGTCAGGCCCCCCCTCCGCGAGGCGAGCCGTCGCCCGCAGCTTGAGCTTCCCGCTGCTCGCCAGGCCGAACTCGTACAACTCCGTTCCGCTCGTCACGGCTTGACCTGCTCCATCATGCTGACCCGGGGCGAGGCGCACCAGAGGGAAAGATGGACCTCGGCGATGTCGCGCCGGGCGCGCAGCTCCGAAGCCTTCCCGTCCTTCGCCCGCGTCTCGCGCCTCGACGCCGCGCCACCCCGGACCGCCAAGAGCGCGCTGCGGCCCCCGGTGGCGCGCCCCGCCGCCTCGACGCCGCGGAGAGAGCCCGGCGTGACGTCGAACAGGATGTCCGGCGCAGAGCCCTTGCGCATGGTCTTGACCCGCCGGCCCGGCATCATCGTGGAGATCGCCACGAACGTCAGCCCGTACGCTGCCAGCTCGGTCACGTGTTCCCGCTGCGCCGTCCGCCCGTCGCGCAGCCTCCGTGCGTGGGCTTCGACTCCAGGAACGAGGCGCTCCAGCAAGGGAAGGTCCCAGGTCAGGTCGACATGCACGGTCCTCGACCGCCCGGGGACGACGTGGTCGACCACGAATCGGAACGGCTGGCTCCGCTTGCTCTTGGAGCTGCCTGGAACCCACGCCAGAACCGGAGCGATCGTGTCGCTCACCCAGTCGTGCTCTTGATCGCTGAAGAGCTGCTCGAGCGCATAGCGAACCTCGATAACCTCTGTACCCCGCATGCGCATTGTCATCATGGAGCCCTCCTCGCCGGGTTCCGTTTCGCTCACCGCGCCGCAGCGATCTACTCTATCGCCACCTGCACGGCGCGGGCTCGCAGCCGTCGGTGCACGTCAGGCGTGCCTCTCGCGAGGAGTTCGCGATGGCAAGGGTCGCCGACCGACGTCGGCTCCCGCGCGTGGCTCAGCCTCGGGGCCGGCACGCGGCTCGGCGTCCGTGTCCTCGGGCCATTGCGGATCGAGACAGGCATCGATCTCTTCGTTCCGGTGACACGGTACGATTTCCAGCTCGAGGGCGGGCTGCCGACGGGCCTGGAGCAGGCCGCGCTCGCCGCCGCGGTGTTCGGGGGGGTCGGCCTCACATTTTGATGAAGGAGCCCCGGGCTGCCGGCATTCAGTTTTCCGTGGAGCAGTGCTTACGAGCCGACGTCCTGCGCGACGCCAAGCAGCCGCCGCGGAGCCTCGTCGCCCTGCACGCCGAGCACGGCAACTTCGTCTGGGCGACCCTCCAGCGGTTCGGCATCCAGCACCCTGACCTGGAGGATGCCTTCCAGGACGTCTTCGTCGTCGTCCAGCAGCGGCTCCCGTCCTTCGACTGGGCTTGCCCGATCACGACCTGGCTCTTCGCCATCAGCCGCCGCGTCGCCTCGTCTCACCGCCGCCGCGCCCACACGCGCCGGGAGCGGCTCGGCGAGGTGGTGGACGACGTGCCGGACTCCGCCCGCGGCCCGGAAGAGATCACCTCCAGCCGCGAGGCGCGGCAGCAGCTCGAGGGCATCCTCGAGGCCATGGATCTCGATCGCCGGGCCGTGTTCGTCATGTTCGAGATCGAAGAGATGCCGTGCGACGAGATCGCGCGCCTGGTCGGCGTCCCCGTCGGGACCGTCTACTCGCGGCTCCACGCGGCGCGGAAGGAGTTCGCGACGCTCCTGAAGAAGTCCGAGGCCGAGCGCGCGCGCAGGGGGGCCAGATGAGCGATCCGAAGCGATGGAACCAGGAAGGAGGAGGCGCCCCGCCCGGCGCGCGCGAGCTGCTCCGCGCCGCCGCGCCGATCCGGCAGATGACTGCCACCGAGCTCGCGCGCACCGCGGCCCGGGTGGCGCCGCTCGAGACGGCCGCGGGCGCGGCCGCCGGCGCCGGCGCGACGATGCCGGCGTGGATCAAGGGGATCTTCCTCGTGGCGGGCATCGGGGCGGGCGGGGCAGGGCTCCACGCTGTCCTGAGCGAGGCCCCGAACGCCGCCGCGCCGATCGCGCCACCTCCGGCGCTCACCGATCTGCCGCTGGAGCGGCTGCTCTCCCGCGCGGAAGGCCGCGTGGCGGCCGGGTCGCCGGCGGCCGACGCGCCGGCGGCCGAGGCGCCGCGCCCGACCCCCTCGGCCCTCCGCCGCGAGGCGCCGCGGAGCCTTCGACCGGCGGCGCCAGCGCCGGAGGCGACCGCCGCGGCCGACAGCGACGACCTGGTCCGGGAGTCCAACCTCGTCGACGCGTCCAGAGCGGCGCTCGCGCAGGATCCGGAGGCCGCCCTCGCCGCGCTGGAGAGGCACCAGGCCGAGTTCCCGAAGGGGCGGCTCGCGGAAGAGCGGGAGTTCATCGCGATCCGCGCGCTGATGCGCCTCGGGCGCGCCCACGAGGCGCGGGCGCGCGCGGCGGCGTTCTTCGCGCGGTATCCATCGAGCTCCTTCGCCGAGCCGCTGCGCCGGATCGTCGGCGCGGCTCGGTGATTGCCTCCACGACCGCGGCTCCGCCAGCAAGACCAGCAAACTCCACACCACGTTCGAGCACACGAGCGGGAACACCTCGCCTGCGCCAGCGGCGACGACATCGACGCTCGCGCGGACGACATGAAATGGACACGAAAACTACGCTCGCACGGACCGCGAAAAATTAACGCGAGCACAAACACGAGCGTTCATATCGCTTGCCCTGTACGTAAACAGTATTAACATACGACCCGCGTTCACGGGCGGCCGCGCCGAGAGGCGGCGGCGCCGGGGCGTTTCATCGCAGAACGGTGGATTCAGCGGCTCGATGAGGCCAGGCTGCCGTGGCAGCGTCGGCCTCGGCGAGGCACGTCGCCCACGCGGCGCGCGCCGGGCGTCGTCTCTTTGCGGACCGACGCAGGCGCTCGCCGGCGGTCGTCCTCCTCGGGCCGCCCCGTCCATCCGCGAGCGAGCGATCGCGCTCTCGCGCGGCTCCGCCGTTCTTCGGGGTCATTTCAGGAGGTTTCATGTCGTCGAAGCAGTCGAGTTCGAGCAGTCCGGTGCGCTCTCATTCTGTTCCTGCCTCCCCCGGCGCGTGGCAGGGGGCGCGGCGCGCCGCGCTGGCCGCGCTCGCGATACTGCCGGTTTCTTGCGCGGATCTCGGGCCCACGGACGGCGCTCCGGCCGATCTCGCCGAGGGGGAGATCGCGGAGGCCGGCCAGGCGCTCTCGCTTCCTTTCCCCATCAAAGAGCGGAAATCGCTCGTCGTCACGAACACCGACATCCTCGGCGCCTTCAAGCTGAAGGACGTGTTCCAGCAGCTCATCGATCAGGCGGGCGTCAGCCTGACGCCCCTCCAGCTCTTCCGGCAGTTCATGGACACGAACCGGAAGGCCGCGGACGGGATCGGCCTCGGCCCGCACTGCGATGACGTGGTGATCCCCGGCTCGGCCGGGTCCATCAACGGGTGGCCGATCGACTGCCCCCGCGTCGTGGGCGAGGAGGCCGACAGGGATCCTTTCGCCGACGAGGAAGCCCCGAACGCCTACGTCGCCACGACCCTGGCGAACCGCTTCGACCTCGCCCCGCCGGACGGCGCCAACTGCGGTGAATACCGCGTCGTCTTCGCCAGGCGCTCGGGCATCCCGGAGAGCGCGTTCCAGATGCGCAACTTCATCATCTTCGAGGGCCGGCTGCCCAACCCGACCCCGAGCCTTGGCCGGGAAGGGTGCCGCCCGGTCGTCGACTTCTGGTACAACCTGTCGGATCCGGCGAAGAGCCTGGAGCAGCGGAGGAACGAGCTGCTCGCCTTCTATTTCGACGGCCTGCCCGGGGGGTTCGAGCCCGCCATTCACATCGATCACTACGGCCAGAACGCGGGCCCGCTCGGCGGCCAGATCCGGACCAACGAGTTCCTCTTCGCCCCCGAGGTCGACGGCGATCCGCCGGAGCCCTTCACGACGTGGAACCTCCGGGAGTTCAGGCTCCTTCACAGCGGCTCGGGGAGCAGCGCCACGCTGGTCGTGACCCCGTCGTTCGTGAAGGACAACCCGGCCGCGCCGCTCTTCGATCCTGCCTCGACCGACGCGCGCGCCGTCGCCTTCAGGAGCACGTCGTTCCCGGGCCTGGTCGAGCGGCTCGCCGCGGCCGACGACATCAACCGCTTCGCCCTGGAGCCGAGCTATCCGACGACGATGAACGCCGGAGAGAGCCAGATGATCGGCCTCCAGAACAACTACTTCGCGACGTTCGGCGCCGGGCCCTCGGCCCTCAGGACCAGCATCCAGAGCAAGCTCACCGCGATGGGCAGCGCGCTCACCCCGGATCAGGTCGTGGGGCGCGCGTTCTCCCTTTCGTGCAGCGGGTGCCATGAGCCGATCGGCGACGCCACGGGCTCCCCGACCGTCGAGCTCGATCTGGGCACGACCGCGACGCTGGCGAAGCTGAGGCCGTTCACGCAGACCTCGGAGCAGATGGAGGCCGATCCGGACGAGCCGGGCGGGCAGCGCTTCAAGATCTCGGAGTCCCTCACGGGCGTGTTCATCCCGTTCCGGAAGAACGTGATGGCGGAGTTCCTCCTCAACAACCCGATCCTCGGGTTCGAGAAGCCGGGCGCGTGGACGTCGACGCAGGCCCAGCTGTCGCTCCACTCGGGCCGGGTGGTGGAGGGCATCTCGTCGCTCCAGGTGCAGACGCCCTCCGCGTTCAACGCGATCGTCAGCCCGAGCTTCAGCTCGGCGAACCTCGCGCCGGTGGGCAACAAGATCACGCTCGATCTCTTCGTGTCCCCCGTCCAGCCGAACCCGAGCTGGGTCGGGAACATCGAAGTGCTGATCTCGATCCCTTCGGCCGGCATCCACAACCAGTGGGCCGGCAACGTCCCGCTCACCCCGCTCCCCCGGGGCCAGTTCGTGAGGATCCAGTTCGCCCAGCTGCAGACGGCTACCAAGAACGCGCTGAACGCAGGGGCCAGCGACGTGAAGCTGCAGTTCAACCTCAACCTGAACAGCAACTCGGGTCCGTACTACCTCGACAACGTGCGGTTCGAGAACTGACCGCGAGCGAGCGCTCGTGAGCGCGAGAGCGAGCGTTCGCTCATGAAGAGGGCGCCGGCCCCCCACCGGCGCCCTCTTCTTCTCTTGTTCTCTTGCGCTCGGATACCGATCGTCCCACGCGCGCCCACACACGGCCCCTCCCCCGGGCCGACCCCCGCGGCAGGGTGATCCGCCGCGACGGATGACTCATCCGTTATAGTAGACATCACTCTCGGGCCTTGGTATGCTGCGCTCATGTCAGGCATTGCCATCATCACCGGAAGTGTCTCCGCGCGCTCGAAGACCTCGGCGCTCGCGGCCCGCATCGCCGCGCGGCTCGTGCGCGAGGGGTTCCGCGTCACCACCATCCACGTCCGCGAGCTGCCGGCCGAAGATCTCCTGCTCGGCCGCGTCGACTCCCCCGCCCTGGCGGACGCGGCGCGGGTCGTCGCGGAGGCGGCCGGGCTCGTCATCGCGACGCCCATTTACAAGGCCTCGTACACGGGGGCGCTCAAGGCGTTCCTCGACCTCTTGCCGCAGTTCGGGCTCGCGGGGAAGGCGGCTCTCCCCCTCGCGACGGGCGGGACGCTCGCGCACGTGCTGGCCATCGATTACGCGCTCCGTCCGGTGCTCCAGTCGCTCGGGACGCGGCACGTCGTCGCGGGGCTGTTCCTGCTCGACAAGGCGCTGCGGCTCGGGGAGGACGGGGTGCTCGACGTCGATGACGAGCTCGGGAGCAAGCTGGAAGAGATCGTGAGGCCCTTCATCGACAGCGTGATCCGGGAAGGCCTCCCGCTGCCGGCGCGCGAGGTGGCTGCCTGAGAGCCGGTACCCCCATGCGCTTGCTCACGCTCCCCACCCCCGAGTCGACAACGGCACCGACGGAGCGCGCCAAGGCGCTCCTCTTCGAGGACCCGAGATCGCAAGAGCTGCTCCGCCGCGCGAGGCACGTCGCAGCCGGCGACGCGGCCGCGGTCATCACCGGCGAGATCGGCACCGGCAAGGAGATCATCGCGCGGCACGTGCACGAGCTCAGCGCGCGCCGCGGCCGGCCCTTCCTCGCCGTGAGCTGCGCGGCGCTGTCACCCGCGCTCGCGGAGAGCGAGCTCTTCGGCCACGAGCAGGGGGCGTCCCCGAAGGCGCTCACCATGAAGCACGGCCTGCTCGAGGCCGCCGAGGGCGGCACGCTCTACCTCGACGAGATCGGGGATCTCCCGCTCGGCGTGCAGGTCAAGCTGCTGCGCGCGCTGGAGGACCGCGAGGTGGTCCGGCTCGGCTCACGGACCCCGGTGCCTGTCGACGTGCGCATCATCGCGGCCACGAACGTCCCGCTGAACGACGTTGTCGCCGTCGGCGGGTTCCGTGAGGACCTGCTCTCCAGGCTGAGCGGCGCGGCGATCGCGGTCCCCGCCCTGCGCGAGCGGCCGGGCGACATCCTGCCGCTCGCGCGCTATTTCCTGGGCATGTACGGGCGCCGCCTGGGGCCCACGCCGTGCGTGCTCACGTCGTCCGCGGTGGACCGCCTGCTCGCGCACACGTGGCCGGGCAACATCCGCGAGCTCGAGAACGTCATTCACCAGGCGCTCCTCGTCTGCCGCGCGGGCCGCGTGACAGGGAAGGATCTGCGGTTCACGAGCCTCCGCCCGAAGGCGGCCGCGCTCGAGCCGCCGAGCCGCATCGACGGGCTGATGGCCACGCTCGAGAACACCATCGCCGCCCTCTTCGACGCCAGCTTCCCGAACGTGCACGAGCGGGTCGAGGAGATCGTGATTCGCACCGCCTACCGCCGCTGCGACCGCAACCTGGGGCTGACGGCGGCGCGCCTCGGCGTCAGCCGCGATCTCGTGCGCGCGCGCCTCCTGCAATCCGGCGAGATCGCGCAGCCCTCCACGCCGGAGCCCCCGGCCGCGCCGTCGAGGCCCGGCGACGCGCGAGCGACGGCGACGGCACTCCCGATCTCCCTGCCCTGATGGACGCCGCCGCGTCCGTCCTCCCCGCCAGGAAAGCCCGCGCCTCGCGCCAGACCAACGAAGGTACGATATAGAGCGACAAGCCCCCCTACGCCCCCGGTGCGAGCAAGCCTCGAGCGGCACGGGCCGACTGCGTGTTCTGCACAACAGATGCACCGATTGCGTGTCCTGCACAACACATGCGCACGCGATGCGTGCTCCAGACTCGCCGAGCACGTCGGGTCGCTCTTTTCACGTTGGCGCGCAACGTGCGAGTCTGGGGATCGTGCAGGCCCGGACGGCAAGGCGAGGAGGGTGTTTGTATGAGCTCAATCCATCCCGGTGCGGCAACGAACGCAGTCGCAGCGTCCCTGGCGCGCCCCGCGGCGAGCGCCGGCGCGAGCGTTAATCCCGGCGCTGGGGCGCCGGAGCTCTCCGGAGGGGAGCTCGAGCCGCCACCCAGCGTGACGCGCGCGCTGGCCGCCACGGCGGAGTCGGAGGGCACCGAGCGCGCCGCGTCCTGGGAGCTCTGTACCGCGATGCTCGCGATCGCCACCGGCTGGCTCGCGTGGACGCTGCCGGAGCCGAGCGCCCGCGACGTGCTGCTCGTCGCGCTCTGCCTGGCGCTCGTCGCGATCGAGCGCCGCAGGGCCGGCGCGCACTTCAGGAAGGCGATCGCCGCGGCGGCGGGCGCGCGCGGCGCGACGGCGGGCGAGGCGACGCGCGCCGCCTGGCGGCTGGACGCGGCGTTCTGCGCGGCCCGCGCCACGGGGCGAGGCGCGATGGGCGAAAGGCGCCGCTGAGCGAGCTCGCCCGCCGGAGAGGCCTCGCGCCGCCGGGATCACCGGCACATCACGAGCACGTCTCCCCTTTCGCTGACCCGCGCGCTCCTCCGGGCTCGGCGTCGAACGGCGAGTCGGCCTGTCCGCACCGCGCGCGCCATCCTCCACCCACGTCGCGCTCGCGGAACTCGGGGCGCAGCTCGCTGCGCGCGTCGGCCGCGAGCAGCTCGCACGGATCGAAGTAGTGCGACGTCCGCGCCTGCGCGGCGATGGGCGGCAGCTCGCCAGAGAACTCCGGCACCCCGGGGCAGCGATGGTGCCAGAGGGCATAACGCTCCGGGACGTCGCCCAAGCAGAGCACTTCCTTTACGCCGCCGTTGCAGTTCGTGCTCACGACGAGCACCGGCGCCGGCAGCGGCGCGAAGCGGTGCACCCGGAGGACCACGTCGTGGTGGAACTCGCCCTGCTTCCAGTGGGCGAGGAGATCGAACTCGCCATGTCGATCCCGGATTTCCTGCAGCAACGACCCGAGATCCATCGCATCGGCGAGGGCTTGAACAGACGCATCGGTCATGGCGCGCGCTCCTTCGACGGTGAGCTGCCGTTGGTGTAGCACGGCGCCCGCGCGGCGCCGGGACGCGGGGCCCTCCGCCGGTGGCGGAGAACTCGAGTCCTTGCACCGCACCAGCGAGCACGCCCGATGCGTCGCTCGCCGGGAGATCTTCACAGCGACATGGTCGCGTGAGGAGACTCGACACGAGGGGTCGTCACCGCCGACTCCCGCGCTTGCGCCCGAGCGACGCGCCGCGTATCGTCCGTTGCCTGAGAGCCCTCCGCGGCGGTGAAGGCGCGCGGGCCAGTCGAGCTCACGCCCGTGCAATCGTCCTGGCCTGTCTCCGTCGTCGCCCTGACTCCGGCCTCTTGCGGGGCCGTCCTGTGGCGCGCGCAGGGCGCGGAGCGGCTCACGGTCGTGGTCAAGGCCACGTTTGCCCTCGTCCACGACACGAGCGCCGAGCTCGCCGCCCCGTCGGGCCTGATCCGCGCCGATCGGCTCCGAGACGGCTGGGGCAGCCTGGAGGAGGCGAGCGAGACAGCCCCTTACCTGCCGTGCGCGGGGGTCCTCGTGCGCGGGCACGCGGCCGCGCCGGCGGGGACGACCGCGACGGCGCTCTCGGTGCGGGTCGCGCTCTTCCGCGAGGATCGCTGGGTCCTCGACAAGGTGCTCCACGTCTACGGCGACCGCACGCGAGAGGCCCCGGATCCGCGTCCGTTCGGCCTCATGCCGCTCGCGTACGAGCGCGCTTACGGCGGGCCCCACATCGACGCGAACCCGGTGGGCGTCGGCACCGGGACGGCGCTCCCGAACATCGTCGATCCGGCCGATCCCACGAGGCCCGCGGGCTTCGGGCCGGTCGCGGGGCACTGGGCCCCGAGGAGAGCCTTTCTCGCGCGGGATCAGGCGCCCGATCTTGCGGCGCCGGAGCTCGGGGGCAGCTTCGACTTCCGCTATTTCGTCGCCGCGCCCGCGGACCAGCAGATCGAGTTCCTCCGCGGCGACGAGTGGATCCTCCTGGAGGGGCTGCACCCGCACTGCCCGCGGATCCAGTCCTGCCTGCCTTCGGCCCGCGGGCTCGCGCGGCTCCACCGGCTCGGGCCTGGAGGCGACGACCACGGGCAGCCGATCGAGCTCGTCGCCGACACGCTGACCATCGATGCGGACCGCCTGCTCTGCTGGCTGATCTTTCGCGGGAACGTCGCGCTGCTGCCGGGCGACGAGCCGGCGCGGATGCGGGTGGTCGCCGGCGTCGAGATGGCAGGGCGCCCCGTCCAGTGGCCCCCGGCGGCGGAGGGCTCTCTCGCGATCGCGACGCCGGAAGGCGCGCCCGCCGCCGGGGAGACGGCGCTCCCGGCGGGGCACTGGAGCGCCGTCACGCAGCGGGTCACGCCGCTGCTCTCGCCGCCTCCCCTGCCCTCCTCGCGGCCCCAGGAGGCGCACTGGAGCGTCGTCACGCAGCAGGTCGCGCCGCTGCTCGCGCCGTCTCCCCTGCCCTTCTCGCGGCCCCAGGAGGCGCACTGGAGCGTCGTCACACAGCAGGTCGCGCCGCTGCTCGCGCCGCCTCCCCTGCCCTTCCTGCCTGCGCCGGAGCCGCCGCCGCGCCCGGCGCCTCTCCCGGGGTCGGTGCCGTTTGCGATGCCCTTCGCCCATGCCGGGCCCGAGGCCTCTCCGCCGGCGCGCGTGCAGCCCCCGCTCGGCGGGCTCGACGAGGCGACCCTCGTGGTCGACCTGCCCCCCGTGGTGGACCCGCCCCTCCTGGTGGACCCGCCCCTCCTGGTCGACCTGCCCCCCGTGGTGGACCCGCCCCTCCTGGTGGACCCGCCCCCCATGGTCGACCTGCCCCCCGTGGTGGACCCGCCGCCGCCAACCGCGCCCGACGAGGCCGCCGCCGTCGCGGAGCCGCCGCCTCCGCCTCCTCCGGCCGCCGCGTCGCCCGAGCCGGAGCCGGAGGCTCGCGGCCTGCGCGCGGCGGTGCTCGCCCGCCTGAGGAGCGGCCAGCCGCTCTACGACCTCGATCTCGCGGGCGCCGATCTCGAGGGGATCGACTGGAGCGGCGCCTCGCTCGAGCGCGTCAACCTCGCCGGCGCCGGGCTCGCCCGGTGCAACTTCGCGTCCGCGCGCCTCGCCCGGGCGAACCTGAGCGGCGCGGATCTCACCGGCGCGAGCTTCCAGGCGGCCGACCTGACGCGCGCCGATCTCTCCCGCGCAACGCTCGACCGCGCGGCGCTCTCGTCGGCGATCCTCACGAGCGCGGACCTCACCTCGGCCAGAGGCTCGCACGCGCGCTTCGACGGCGCGGCGCTCGACGGCGCCGACCTGCGGCAGGCGCGCCTGATCGAGGCGGTCTTCGACCGGGCGAGCCTCACCGACGTCAACGGGAGCAAGGCGGACATCTCGCGATCGAGCTTCGCGAACGCCAACCTCGCCGGCGCCATCCTCCGCGCGGCGAAGCTCAAGGAAGCGAGGCTCCCCCGCGCCAACGTCGATGGCGCCGATCTGCGCGAAGCGGATCTCACGGGCGCCAACCTCTACGGCGTCACGCTCGCAAACGCGAAGTCGAGCGGCGCGATCTTGCGCGACATCGTCGAGACCCCACCGCCCGAACCCGAAGAGGAGTTTAACGTTTCTTTACAAGGTTGACGCCCAGGCTCTCTTTTGCCTAACTCCACAGGACGGGCCGCCTGGGTATGTTCAAGGCGGATTGATTCACCTCCTCGCGCCAGGAAGAGACACCACCATGAGCGACCTCATCAACTTCTCTTCGAGCATCCTGGAGGGCCCGGCGCGCGTCGTCGGATTTCGCGGCGTGGAGGCGATCTCGCGCCCGTACAGGTTCGAGATCTTCCTGTCCATCCCGAGCGAAGGCGACGATGACACGGACTTTGCGGAGATGGTCGGGGCCAAGGCGCGGCTCTCGATCGATCGCCAGTCCGACACGACCCCGCCCTACGTGTTCGCCGGCATGCTCGCCGGCGTCGATCTCCTGCACGAGTTCGGCGGGCGCGCGCTGCTGCGCGCGGTGCTGGTGCCGCGGCTCTGGGGGCTCACCCTGTCGAAGCACAGCCGCATCTTCACGAAGAAGAGCGTGCCCGACGTGATCAGGCTCGTGCTCGAGGAGAACGGCATCACGGGCGGCGATGTCGAGCTCAACCTCGGCAGCTACGAGGCCGAGGAGCACATCTGCCAGTACCGCGAGAGCGACTTTGATTTCATCTCGCGCTGGATGGAGCGGGAGGGGATCTTTTATTATTTCGAACACACCGAGGACGGAGAGAAGCTCGTCCTCTGCGACGACAAGAGCTACCCCGCCGAGGCGCTCGGCGCGCCGGTCCGCTACCACCCGCAGACCGGCGAGGACCGCAGCGCCTCCGGCTCGTTCCGCACTTTCTCCTGCCAGCACGGGGCGCTGCCGTCGCGGGTGAAGCTCAAGGACTACGACTATGTCCGGCCGCAGTTCCCCCTCACCGGCGCGGCCCCGGTGTCCCAGTACGGCACAGGGGAGATCAGCCTCCACGGCGAGCGCTTCTTCAGCGCCGACGCCGGCAAGCGGCTGGCCCAGCTGCGCGCCGAGGAGTACCTCGCCAGGGAGGCGGTCTACCAGGCCGCAGGCGCGCGGCTCCACCTGCGCTCGGGGACCACATTCGAGCTCGAGGACCACCCGCGCGCGCGGCTCAACGCGAAGTACCTCGCTGTCGAGCTGCGCCACCACGGCAACCAGTCCGCCGGGCACAGCGACTTCGCGGAGCTCGCCGGGCTCGCGCACGAGGAGGTCTATTTCGTCGAGGTCTCGGCCATCCCGGCGGCGACGCAGTTCCGCGCGGAGTCGCGGACGGCGTGGCCGCGCATCTACGGTTACGAGAACGGCACGGTCGACGGCTCCGCGTCGAGCGAGTACGCGCAGATCGACGACCACGGGCGCTACCTGGTGAAGTTCAAGTTCGACGAGGCGAGCCCGCGGGACGGCAGCGGGTCCACGTACGTGCGCATGATGCAGCCGCACGGCGGCGGCGTCGAAGGGTTCCACTTCCCGCTGCGGCGGGGGACCGAGGTCGTGCTGAGCTTCCTCGGCGGCGACCCGGATCGGCCCGTGATCTCCGGCGTCGTGCCCAACGTGCTCACGCCGAGCCCGGTGACGAGCGGCAACCACACGAAGAACGTCATCCAGACCGGCGGCAGGAACCGCCTCGAGCTCGAGGACCAGGCCGGATCGCAGCGCATCACGCTCTCGACGCCGTACTCGAACACGTACATGCGCATGGGGTCGCCCAACGACGGGCACGAGCTCATCGGGAAGACCGACGGCAACATCCTGCTCGACAGCGGGGTGAACATGGACTTCCTGGTCGGCGCCAGCTGGACGAGCATCGTGACGAACGACATCACGACGACCGCCGCCTCAGGCAACATCACGACGACGGCCACCACGGGCGACATCACGACGACGGCCACAGCGGGCGACATCACGACGCAGGCCGTCGCCGGCACCCTCACCGAGAAGGCCAAGGGGGACGCGACGTTCGTCTCCGAGGCCGGCCACGTCCATGTGAAGTCCCTGGCCGCCGACGTGAACGTCTTCGCCCAGGGCCACTACAACATCAAGGCGATGGGAAACAAGAACGAGACCATCGCGGGCGACCACAACACGACGAGGCTCGGCAACTTCAACCTGAACACGATCGGGAGCGTCCGCGCCCTCGTGCTCGGGAAGAGCACGTCGATCACCATGGGGAACGGCCTTGACATCAAGATGGGCTCGTTCGAGTCGCACACCTCAGGCTCGACGAAGGAGTTCAAGCACAGCGACGCCGAGAGCTTCACCAACGGCAGCACGTACGATCACAAGGTGGGCACCTTCAAGACGATCACCGAGGGGACGTCCCTCGACGTCAAGCTGACGCAGGCCTACGAGTTCACCTTCGGAACCAAGCTGTCGCTGTCGCTCAGCGCCACCGCGGAGGTCGTCGCTGGGTTCAAGTCGTCGGCGAACCTCGCAGGCACGCTGGACCTCAAGCTGGGGCCCGTGGTGACCATCAAGAACGGTCCGGAGCTCGTCATCCAGAACGCCATCTTCAAGGCCGATACCGTCACCATCGAGAACGAGAACTTCAAGCTGAAGAACGTCGTGGCCGAGATCAAGAAGAGCGGCATCTTCATGATCACCTGACGCTCGGGACGGTCACCTGACGCTCGGGCGAGGCGCGCGGCGCTCGCCCACCTCTCGCCGGCGTTCGCCCTCACAGGCGTTCCGGCCACAACTCACGATTCGAGCTCCATGCGCGTCATCAAGCCCCTTCGCCTCTCCGTCATGCAGCGCGTGCTCACGATCCGGCGCAGCCATCACCTGAGCGTCGGGCTCCTGGTGTTCTTTCCGCTCGACGCCCCGGAGGTGCCGCTGCCCGAGGTCTCGATGTGGCAGCGGGTGACGCCCGCGCTCGGCAGAGACGGTCTCCTGGACGAAGGGTTGCCCAAGCCGCGGGGCGAGGTCCTCGTCTTCGGCAAGGCGTTCTCTCCCGGGGGGGAGCCCCGGCCGGCCTTCGCCGCGAGCCTGACGGTCGGCCCGGCCGACAAGCCGCTCGTCGACAAGACGCTCGCGGTCGTCGGCAAGCGGCGGTGGCACCACGGCGCGCCGACCGAGCCCGAGCCGATCACCGAGATGCCGCTCGTCTGGGAACATGCGTTCGGCGGCCCGGACTACCCGCTGAACCCGAAGGGCATGGGGCTCGGGCCAATCGAGGAAGAGGAGGCCAAGGTGCACTACCTGCCCCACCTCGAGGACCCGCGGTACCTCCTCAAGTCGCCCGGCGACAGGCCGCCGCCCGCGTGCTTCGGGGCGCTCGATCCCACGCTCGCCTCGCGGCTCGCCAAGCTCGGCACATATGGCGCCGAGTGGCTGCAGCACGATTTCCCCGGCTACGCCCGGGATCTCGACCCCGAGTACTTCCAGGTGGCCCCGGAGGACCAGCGGCTGCCGGACTACTTTCAGGGAGGAGAGCCGATCAGGCTCAAGAACCTCCACCCGACGCGGCCGCAGCTCGGGACCCACGCGCCGAGGCTCCGCGCCCGGTGCTTCGTGCGCCAGCGGGGCGCCGAGGAGGCGGACGGCGAGGAGGACCTCCGGGAGGTCGCGACGCGCCTGGAGACGGTGCTCCTCTTCCCCGACCTGGAGCGCGGCGTCGCGATCTTCCGCGGGGTCGTCCCGGTGGCGGAGGACGACGCCGACGACGTGCGCCTGATGATCGCCGGCCTGGAGCGGCTGGATGCGCCGAAGCCCGTCGAGCACTACCGCGCCGTGCTGGCGAGGCGGCTCGACAAGGACAAGGGGCACCTCCACGCCCTGAACGACAAGGAGCTCCTGCCCAAGGCCGAGCCCGACGCCCCGTCGTTTCCGGACGAGGCGATCAGCGACATGGAGGCGCTCATGCGCCGCGAGCGGACCCTGGAGCAGCGCTCGATCGCGCGGGCGCAGCGCGAGCTCGATCAGGCGCGCCTCACCCTGCGGATGCTGGGGATGAACCCGGACGAGAAGCTCCCGCGGGAGATCAAGCGCCCGGAGGAGCCGAAGCCCGACGAGCTGGCGGAGCTCGCCGACCGGATGGATCTCGAGGCCGCGGAGCTCCAGAAGCAGTCCGATGCGCAGCGCAGGAATGCCGAGGACGAGGCGCGGAAGCTCTGCGCGGAGCAGGGGCTCGACTTCGATCAGGTGGTCGCGAAGAGCAAGCGCGAGGGGGGCGGCCCGCCGAAGTTCAGCGCCGACGAGGAGCTCTCCCGCCTGCGCGAGCTCGCCGAGGCGGGGCGCAAGGCGGGCGCGCCGATGGATGACCTCGAGGCGAAGCTCGCGGACCCGGCGTTCGCCGCGAGCCTGCGCAGGACCGAGGAGAGGGTCGTGGGCGCATACCGCGCCTTCGCGCACCTGTACCCGCCGACCGAGCCCGCGGAGGAGCAGAAGAAATCCGATCTGCGCGCGGAGGTCGAGCGGGCGCTCGCCGCCGGCGAGCCGCTCACGCGGCGCGATCTGACGGGCGCCGACCTCCACGGGCTCAGCCTCGCCGGCGCCGATCTGCGCGAGGCGCTCCTCGAAGGCGCGGATCTGTCGGCGTGCGATCTCGGCGGGGCCGATCTGACGGGCGCGGTGCTCACGCGCGCGAGGCTCGAGGGCGCGCGGCTCGGGAAGGCGACGCTGCGCGGGGCGAACCTCGGCGAGGCGCGCGCGGCGCGCGCGAGCTTCGACGGGGCCGACCTCCGCGGCGCGGTGCTCCACAAGGCGTGGCTCGAGGGGGCGCAGCTCTCGGGGGCCGACCTCGCCGGGGCCGATTTCCTGGAGGCCAGGGTGCCCGGCGCGGATTTCAGCGGCGCTGCGGCGGACGACGTCCTCTTCTTCGAGCTCGACCTCGCGGGCGCGCGCTTCGCCGGCGCGAGCCTGCGCAAGGCGACGTTCTTTCAGTGCGCGGGGGCGGGCGCGGACTTCGGCGAGGCCGAGCTCGAGGACGCGGCCTTCGTCGAGTTCAAGGGCGAGAAGGCCTCGTTCCGGAGGGCGAAGGCCACGGCCCTGCGCATGGTCTCCGCCTCCGCGCTGCCGGGCGCGGACTTCTCCGGGGCCGAGCTCGCGCGGGCGAACCTGCGCGGGGTCGACCTGGAGGGCGCGATCTTCGAGGGCGCCTCGGCGGACGGCGCGGACTTCAGCGAGGCGAACCTCCGCAAGGCGCGCCTCGCGCAGCTCTCGGGCAAGGGCGCGCGGTTCATACGGTCGGACCTCACCGAGGCGGATCTGACGGGCGCGAACCTCATGGACGCCATGCTGCAGAAGGCGAAGGTGCCAGGCGCCCGCTTCGAGAACACGAACCTCTTCCGCGCCAACCTGCTCGACGCGAAGGGCGATCAGCGGACCTCCTTCTCCGAGGCGCACATCAAGCACGTCGTGTTCACGGGGCAGGGCAAGTGACCCGCGACGAGCTGCTCGCGAAGGTGAGCGAGGGCGAGGTCATCGCCGGGGAGGACCTGTCCGGGCTCGACCTGTCCGGGCTCGACCTGTCGGGCGTCGTGTTCGAGAAGACGACGTTCCGCGGCGCCCGGCTGAAGGGCGCGAAGATCAGCGAGTCCATGTTCAACGGGTGCGATCTCTCGAGCGCCGACCTGTCCGGCGCGCGGGCCCGCCACGCCGTGTGGAGCCGGTGCGCGCTGCTCCACGCGCGCCTCGACGAGAGCGACCTCGTCTCGGCGAGCTTCGCCGAGTGCGACGCCTCGCGGGCCAGCTTCGACCGCGTGAACCTCACGATCGGGAGCATGGTCAAGGGGCGCGCCGACGAGGCGAGCTTCCGCGAGGCCAACCTGGACCGGTTCTCGCTCGTGGAGACCGAGGCCGCGCGCCTCGCGCTCGACGGGGCGAAGCTCAAGCAGGCCTGCCTCATCAAGGCGGATCTGTCGACCGCGAGCCTGCGCGGCGCGACGCTCCACCTCGCGGTGCTGATCGGCGCCCGCCTCCGCGGGCAGGACCTGTCGGGCATGGACCTGACCCTTTCGCAGCTCACCGACGCCGATCTTGCGGGGTGCGACCTGCGCGGGGCCCGGCTCGTCCAGGCGAATTTCAAGGGCGCGGACCTCACCGCGGCGAAGCTCGACGGCGCGGACGCCGAGCGCGGCCTGTTCCTCGGCGCGCGGCTCGCCGGCGTGTCGGCCGCGGGCCTCAAGGCGCGGCAGGCGATCTTCTCCGAGGCCGACCTCGAGGCCGCGGACCTCACCGGCGCCGACCTCTACCAGGCCATCTTCCACCGGGCGTCGTGCCCGCTCGCAAGCTTCCGCGACGCGGACCTGACGTACGCCGATTTCTCGCACGCGAGCGTCGAGAAGGCGGATCTTTCCCGCGCGAAACTCTTCCGCGCCCGCTTCCACCAGACGCGCGACGCGGGCGCGACCTTCACGAGCCGGTCCGCCGCGCTCGGCGACGACCCGGAGCTGCTCGAAGCCGAGCGCTGGACGCCCTGAGGGGATGCCCCTCCCGACAGCAGGAGAGACACGATGCGAGACAATCTGGCCAGACAGCGGGTGGAGACCTTCGCGATCCAGGAGGTCGGCGCGGTGATCGGAGCGACGGACGGGTCGTTCCAGGTGCGGGTCGGGTCGGGCGACTACGCGGCGAAGCGCGCCGTGAGCTGCCTCGTCGAGCCGGCGCTCGGCGACCGGGTGCTCGTCGCGCTGCACGACGCGGGGTGCCACGTGCTCGCGGTGCTCGACCGCGAGGGCGACGCGCCGACGCGCCTCGTGGCCGAGGGGGACCTCGAGGTGAGCGCCCCGCGCGGTCGCGTCACGGTGGCCGCGGCCGAGGGCGTGCGCCTCGTGACGCCGGCCGAGGCCGCGGTGGCCGCGGGCAAGGTGCGCGTCGCGGCGAGCGAGGGTTCGCTCGCGGTCGGGGCGATGACGTACGTGGGCGAGCACCTCGTCGCGCAGGTGGACCGCGTGAAGACGGTCGCGCGGTCGGTCGAGTCGATCGCGGAGCGCTGGGTGCAGCGGCTCGACCGGGCGTACCGGTTCATCGCCGAGTCGGAGCAGGTGCGGGCGCAGTACTACGAGGTCACCGCGAAGTCCGCGGTGAACATCAAGGCACAGGCGACGCTCGTCTCGAGCGGCGAGCTGACCAAGATCGACGGCGGGCAGATCCACCTCGGCTGACGGGAGGCACAGATGTTCGCGAACACGCAGATGGGAGGCATGGCCCTGGGCGGACCCGACGTGTGCCTCACGCCGCCGGCGCACCTGCCGGTGCCCTACCCCAACCTGGCGGCGCAGCCCATGGGGGTGCCGGCGGTCTACAACGTCCTGTTCATGTGCACGCCGGCGCACAACATGACGACCCAGGTGCCGCTGACGAACGGCGACAACGCCGGCCTGGAGACGGGCGTCGTCTCGCACACGGTGATGGGCCCCTCGCGGCACGTGACGGCGGCCTTCACCGTGCTCGTCGGCGGCGCGCCGGCCACGCGGATGACGAGCGTCACGATGCAGAACGCCGTCAACGCGCCCGGGGTCAGCATCGTCCCGAGCCAGCTCAAGGTGCTCCTTCTCGCCCCGTAGGCGGCCCTTGAAAGAGCACAACCGGCTCCGCATCGAGCGCCTCGCCGCCCGCTACGCGCGGCGCCTCGAGGAGGCGCGCGCCCCCGCGGAGGCCGATTTCCTCCGCGAGTTCGACGACCTGCGCGAGCGCCTGCTCCGCCCTCCGATGGAGGAGTTCGCCGCCGAGCTCCGCAAGGCGGGGCACGCGCCGCGCATCGTGCTCGACGAGGGGCACGACACGCCGAGCGTCGAGCTCGCCCTCGGCCTGCGCGAGGCCAGGGCGAGCCGCAACGTGGTCGGCTTCTGCGTGATCCGCTGGGCCGGCCACCCGCTCCAGATCCTCGCTTACCTCGAGGTCAACCCCACGCCGTTCGATCTGGAGCGGTTCGCCCGCGCCGCCGACGTCGGGCCCGAGCGCGTCGAGCAGCTCCTCGTCGAGGCGATCGAGCACATCATGGTCTGCAACGCGCCCTGAGCGCCGGCGGCGCCTGGCCGCTCGCTCGGCGACACGGGCGGGTCTCGGGGGTATGCTCCGCCGATGAGTACCATCGAGCTCAGCGCGGAGAATTTCGAGAAGACGGTCGAGTCGAACGGCATCGTCCTCGTCGACTGGTGGGCGCCCTGGTGCGGCCCCTGCCGTGTCTTCGGGCCCGTCTTCGAGAAGGCCTCCGAGAAGCACGCGGACATCGTGTTCGGGAAGATCAACACGGACGACCAGAAGGACCTGGCGCAGGCCTTCAACATCCGCTCCATCCCGACGCTCTTCATCTTTCGCGAGAAGGTCCTCCTGTTCGCGGAGGCGGGCTCGCTGCCCGCTTCGGCGCTCGATCAGGTGATCGAGAAGGTGCGCTCGCTCGACATGGACGAGGTGCGCGCGAAGATCGCCGAGGACGAAGCGAAGGAGGCCGCCGGCGGAGGCGACGCCGGCGAAGGCCCCTGAGGAGAACGCTGCCTGCAGGGGCGGCGCCGACGCCGCCGCCCCGATCCCCGTGGCGCCCTGGTCGATGGCCTCGTTGACGCTGGGGGGCGCCCGCGCGGCCGTTCCAGGCTGAGTCCCCGGCGCCGTCGTCCACGTCCGGTCAGGACGGGGACGCGGGAGCCATCGGTGTGACTCGATGTCGTCGATGTTCATTTTGATCGACCCAGAAGCGTCTCCCCGCCACGTTGTACCTCCCGTCACATCCGCCATGCGGCGCCGAGAGCGCGCTGAAGGGGCGATGAGGCAGCGGAGGAAACCATGTCTATCGGTGAAGTGACTGGCGTGCCGGGCGGCGGTCGCTGGGTCGTCCCGCTCTGCTGGGCGGCCGTTCTGCTGGACGGATTCGATCTCGTGGTGCTCGGCACGGTGCTGCCGGTGCTGCTCCAGCTCGAGGTGTGGGACCTCGACCCGGACGGCGCGGCGATGCTGTCGACGGTCGGTCTCATCGGAATGGCGATCGGCGCGATGACCATTGGCACCGTCACCGACGTCATCGGCAGGCGCAAGGCGCTGCTCCTGGCCGTCCTCGAGTTCTCCCTCTTCACGCTCCTGTGCGCGTTCGCGCCGTCCGCGTTCGTGTTCGGGCTCTTCCGCTTCCTCGCCGGCCTCGGGCTGGGCGGCTGCCTGCCGACGGCGATCGCGCTGGTGACCGAGCACGCGCGCGCCGGCAAACGCGGCAGCGCGACGACCACGATCATGACCGGGTACCACGTCGGCGCGGTGTTGACGGCGCTGCTCGGCATCGTCGTCATCAGGCCGCTGGGGTGGCGCGCGATGTTCGTCATCGGCGCGGCGCCCGCGCTGGTCGTGATCCCGCTCATGCTCCGCTACCTGCCGGAATCCGGATCGTTCCTCGAGGTGGCGCGGCCGCGCCGGTCGCTGCGCCACGTTCTGGGCCCGGTCGCCTCGCTGTTCCGGCCCGGCCTGATGCGCCCGACACTGGCGTTCTGGGTGACCTCGTTCATGGGCCTGCTGCTCATCTACGGCCTCAACACGTGGCTGCCGGCGATGATGCGGCAGGCTGGATACGAGCTCGGCGCGGCGTTGAGCATGCTGCTGACGCTCAATGTGGGCGCGGTGATCGGCCTGGTGCTCGCTGGCCACGTGGCGGACTGGCTCGGCGTGCGCCCGTCCGTCATCGGCTGGTTCAGCGCCGCCGCGGTGTTCCTTGCGCTGCTCAGCGTCCGGCTCCCCGGCGCCGGCGTCTATGGGGCCGTGCTGCTCGCCGGCTGCTTCGTCTTCAGCGCGCAGGCCCTGGTGTACGCCTATGTTGGGCGCGTCTACCTGGACGGCAGCAGGGCGACCGGGCTTGGCTGGACGGCCGGCGTCGGGCGACTTGGCGCCATCTGCGGTCCGATCGTCGGTGGCACGCTGCTGGACGCCGGGGTGGCGTACCCGTGGGGCTTTTATGCCTTCGCCATCGTCGGGGCGCTCGCCGCCATCGCCGCCGCCGCCGTGGGGCGGGCGAGCCCGCGACGGGAGCCCACGGGCGCGAGCCTGCCTGCGCCCACGAAGTGCTGAGTCGAGCGAGAATCGAACTCGCTCTGTCCTTGGCGTCTCACTTCACTCTCGATCAACGCGATCGAGGCGCTCGCCTAGACGGTGGTCTTGTCGGCGCGGTGCTCGGTGGCCCCCGGGATCGCGGGCAGCCACGGCACGCGGTGCGCCGTCCAGAGCTGGAAGGACGGCGGCGGCAGGTCGCCCGGGCGGTCGATGGTGCCGAGGAAGATATCGAGCTCCCGCGCGCCATCGCGGCGCCAGAAGAGCGACGAGCCGCAGGTCGAGCAGAACTGGCGGACAGCGAAGCTGGACGACCGATACGCCGCAGGCGAGCCGGAGAGCAGCTCGAACTGCTCGTCGGGATAGGTGGCAAACGCCGGCATGGGCGCGCCGGACTGGCGCCGGCACTGGCTGCAGTAGCAGATGTTGACGCTCACCGGCGCGCCGCGCGCACGGTAGCGGATCGCGCCGCACAAACAGCCGCCGGTGTGGTGAGCCTCGGACATGGCCATCGTCTCCTGGTTCCTGGAGTTCGCGATCGCCAGCCTGGCCTCTCGCGGCACGCGCGGCAACCGGCGCACGCGCCCGGCGCGGCGCAGGCGTCAGGCGGAGGCCCGGAGCGGCCGGCACAGCCCATAACCCAGCACGCAACCGAGGCCATACAGCGCGAAGTCCGCGGGATCGAAGCCGCCGTTCGCGCCGAGCAGGAGCCGCCCCGGGGTGGTGCTGCGCGCGGCCCACAGCCACGGCGCCTGGCTCAGCTGGAGCAGCTCGATCCCACACGTCGCGGCGAAGACCGCGAGCGCCAGCCGGTGCGTGCGCGCGGAGATCCACACGATCTGCGCCGCGGCGATCCACACGACCTCATAGAGCACCGCGCCAGCGCTGTTCCGCAACCAGACCGGACCGCCGTGGAACCGGGTGATCAGGCCGACAGGGACGACCGCCACGATGATGAGGGCCAGCGCGATTCGCTTGCGAGCGGCTTCCGCCATGCGCAGAGCCTACAGCGCTTTCCGCCCCCTCTGCACCCAGCAGAACGCCAGCAGAGCGGCGGTCACCCGCACAGGAGACGGGCCCAGATCGGCGTTTTCGGCGCGGAGGCGCACTCCGGTGCGCTGAGCACCGAAAACGCCGAGGTGGGCCCGTATCCGAAGCGGGTGACCGTCGCTCTAGCGGGCGGGGCGGAGGGCGAGGGGGGCGGTGCCGGTGAGCAGCCCCGCCGCGAGGGCGACCACGCCGCCGAAGCCGACGCAGGCGCAGCCGAGCGCGCCCGTCAGGGCGGCGACGCCGCACGCCGAGGCCCAGGACGCCCCGAGCCGCTCCGACCGGCGCAGCACCCGCGAGAGCAGCACGCCGGCGGCGACCCCGCCCGCCAGGCAGGCAGGGACGCAGATGGATACGCACCCTTCCGGGGTGCACAGGTGACCGTAAATGCGCGCCGCGTGCGCCGCTGCGAAGGGCACGAGCCCCGCCGCGACGCCGGGAAGCACGCCTCGCCCGAGCTGCTGCCCGCGCCACGAGAGCAGCGCCGCCGCGACGTAGAGCGCCGCGCCGAGGATCGCGGTGGTGGCCGGGCGGTCGCTCATCAGCGTCGCCACGAGCGCCACGGCGATCGTCGGCGCCGCTGCCCAGGCGGCCCTCCTCGCCCTCCCCCGCTCGTACGCGCGATAGGCCCTCTCCTTCAGGCTCAGGCCCGCAAGCGCCTCACGTTCCATAGATCCTCCTCCACGCCTCCCGCAGGCGCGCAAACGCGCGCTCGCGGCGCTTGCGCAGCGCCGCGCTCGACACCGACGGATCGCGATCGACCTCCAGCAGGGTCGCCCTCAGCGTCTCGCGATCCGCCTCGGCCAGCGCGCCGAGCACCTCGCGCGCCGCGTCGTCCAGATCCCGGGCGATCGCGGCTTCCTCCGGCGTGGGCACGTCGGCCGCCATCGACGGGACATGCTCGTCCGGCGCCTCCCTCGACCGGGAACGCCGCCGCCGCGTCGTGCGGCACTCCCACGTCGCGATGGCGAGCGCCCAGGTCAGCGCGTCCCCGTCGGGATCGAACGAGCTGGCGCGGTCGAACACCTTGAGCAGCGCCTGCTGGGACGCGTCCTCCGCGTCCGCGCCGCCCCCGAGCATGCGGCGGCAGAACGCGCCGATCGCCGGCCAGAGGGCGGCGTAGACAGGCTCGAACGCCGAGCGATCGCCGTCGGCGAGGCGTCTCATCGACGCGTTGAGCAGCGATCGCGCGCGCGGTTCCAAGGGCGCTGGGTGCTCAGCCGCAGGGGCAGTCCGGACACGGGCAATCGGCGCACGGACAGCCGCCCGTGAGCTGCGTCCCAGCATAGGCCACCGCCGGGATTCCGAGGACGGCCGCGATCAGGGTCACCTTGAGCCAACGACGCATGGGATCTCTCCTTGTCTTCTCTGACCGGCTGTCCTCGCCGGCCTTCCTCGGCTCTAGGCGCGAGCGGGGCGAGCGTGACACCCGCGGCGATCGAAATCCTGGCGCCGAGGCGCGATCGCCGCAGATCGCCGCACGAGCGGCGACCTCCGCTCCGTTCGCGGCGCGAGCGCCTTCGTCCAGACTGGCACGTCGTTCCGCCGGCCGGGCTCGACGTGCTAGGGTCACGTGCCTATGTCTGGCCGCTCGTGGTTCGCTGCCCTCGGCGCCCTCTGGCTCGGGTGCACGCCATCGCGGCAAGACGCCGGCTCGCGCGCAGACGCGGCCGGGAGCGCGGGCGTGGCGGTCGCGGAGCCCTCGCCCTCCAGCGCGCCCGCCGCGCGCGCCAGCGCGCCGGAGCCGCCGCCGGAGGCGCTGGCCGCCTCGGCCCCGGCCGCGCCGGTCCCGGAGGTGGAGGCGGCGCGGGCGCGATCCGCGCGCGTGTACTCCAGGGGCCGCGAGGTGTGGATCCGGTCCGCGCCGCGTCCCAAGGCCCAGTGGATCGGCATGCTCTCGATCGGCGGCTCGGTCCGCCTGAAGAGCCTCGAGCCCATCCGCGGCGCCGGCGGCTGCCCGGCGTTCTACGCCGTGGAGCCGCGCGGCTACGTGTGCGTCGACGGCGAGCGCGCCACCCTGGACACCGCCGATCCCGTGCGCCAGGCGCTGATCCCCCATGCCCCGCTCGCCGATCGGCCGCTCCCGTACCGCTACGGCGAGTCGCTCGGCCTCAAGCGCCTCCTCCGCGTGGACGGCATCGACGCGCCGGCGTGGCCCGAAGGGCTCCACGATCTGCGGCACATGCAGGTCCGCCCGCGCTCGTCGGTCGCCTGGACCGAGGAGGTCGAGGCCGGCGGGGCGACATGGCTCTGGGCGTCGGATCTGACGTTCATACCGAAGGACAAGGTCAAGCCGTACGAGCCCGCCACCTTCGAGGGGGTGCACCTCGGCGCCGAGGCGCGCCTGCCGATGGCCTTCTTTCGCCGCAAGGCGCGCCCGAAGTACCGCCTCACGGAGGGAGGCCCGCCCGCGAAGACGGACGCCGTGTGGGAGCGCCTCGCCCGGGTCGGGCTGACGGGCCGATCGAAGCGGGTCGGCGAGCTGACGTATCTCGAGACCCGGGACGACGGGCACTGGGTGCTCGAGCGCGACGCGGTGGTCGTCCAGCCGCGGAGGGCGCGGAACCCGTGGGGCCGCCCGATCCGGCTCGGCGGGGAGCCTCCCTCGGCGCCGGCGGACGGGCCCAGGAACACGTGGGTCGAGATCGCCGCCCTCGACGGCTGGCTCATCGCGTACGAGGACGACCGCCCCGTGTTCGCGACGCTGATCTCGGCTGGGCGCAACGGGGCCGAGGAGCCGGAGAAGGTCGAGCCGTTCGTGCCGCCTTCCACGACCCCGCTCGGCCAGTACAGCATCGGCCGCAAATGGGTGACGAAGACGCTCATCACGCCCCACGTCGACGCGGACGACTGGATCGAGGCGGAGGTGCCGTGGAGCCAGCACTTCTTCAGCAAGTACCTCCTCCACGCGGCCTACTGGCACGACCGCTGGGGCGAAGGGCAGAGCGGCGGGTGCGTGAACCTCTCGCCGGTCGACGCGAAATGGCTCTTCCACTGGACCGAGCCCGCCGTGCCCGATGAGTGGTACGCGGTCCAGGCCACGCGCGACGACCCGTCCACGCGCGTCGTGATCCATCGCTGAGCCGCCGCCGCCCGGCGCGTGCGGGAGCGCGCCCGCGCATCGCGCGCCTGCCGGAAGCCGCTATTTCGCCGGCGCGCTGGCCGCCTCGGCGCGCTCGCCCCCCTCGCCCGCCGCGGCCATGCGCCGCATGCAGAGCTTGAGTCCGGCGCGGAGGTTGCCGACGGTCGTGACGCCGGAGAGGTCGAGTCCGAGCGCGATCATCGTCTGCGCCACGTTCGCCCGGATCCCCGTGATGATCCCCTCCGCGCCGAGGAGCCGGATGGCCTTGATCATCTCGATGAGGTACCCGGCCGTCCGCGTGTCGACAGCGTCGACGCCGGTGAGATCGAGGATCGCGTACCGCGCGTCCTTGTTCACGATCGCCGAGAGCAGGTTGTCCATCGCCTCGGAGATCCTCAGGCTGTCCACGACGCCCACCATGGGGAGGGTCAGCACCTTGTCCCAGACCTCGATGATGGGCGTCGAGAGATCGCGGATGACCTCCTGCTGCGTCTCGATGAGCTCGATCTTCGCCTGGAGCTCCTGCTCACGCCGCTTCGCCGCGGAGCCGTCCAGGCTGAGGGTGATCATGCCGTCGGGCTCCCCGCTGCCGTCGCGCACGGGAATGTGCCATGTCTCCCAGGAGGCGCCGTACGCCTCGTAGATGTTGTATGCGCCTTTGCCCGCGAGCGCCTGCCGGTTCGTCTCCAGGGTCGCCTGGTCGTTCGCGAAGAGCTCAAGCACGTTCGCTCCCAGGAACTGACCCGGCTTCGCGCCGACGGCCTCGAGCCCCTTGCCGTCGTGAAACGTGAAGACGCCCTCACGGTCGTACCGGCACACGGTGATCGGAATGTGGTCGAGGATCGCGCGGAGGAGCAGCCGCGCCTCACGGAGCTCCGCCTCGAGCTCCTCCCGCGTCTTCGCTCCCACCGTGCCCGACTCCGCGTCCCCCTTCATGGGAGCCTTCTACCGCGCACGCGCGCTGGCCGTCGAGGGGCTGTCGGTCGGTCGATGACGTTTCCCCCGCGCCGAGGAGCCGAGCTCCGCGGCGCTGGTTGACATGGTGTCCGATCGACACCAAGATTCGTGTGCAAATTACACGGAGGGTTGAATGTCCGTCTCCTACGAGCACCCGCGGCCGGCGCTGACGGTGGATTGTGTCGTGTTCGGCCTCGACGAGGAGGACCTCAAGGTCCTCCTCATCCGGCGGGAGCTCGAGCCGTTCCGCGGCAGGTGGGCGCTCCCGGGCGGGTTCGTGCGCGTCGACGAGGCGCTCGACGACGCCGCGCGGCGGGAGCTCGCGGAGGAGACGGGGCTCTCGGGGGTGTTCCTGGAGCAGCTCTACACGTTCGGCGCCCTCGGGCGGGACCCGCGCGAGCGCGTGGTCTCGGTGGCGTACTACGCGCTCGTGAAGCTCCGGGATCACCGGGTCAAGGCCGCGACCGACGCGCGCGAGGCGGCGTGGTTCGCGGTGGACGACACCCCGGCGCTCGCCTTCGATCACGACGAGATCCTCCCGGTCGCGCTGGAGCGGCTCAAGGGCAAGGTGCGATACCGGCCGATCGGGTTCGAGCTCCTGCCGCCGAAGTTCACGCTGTCGCAGCTCCAGCGCCTCTACGAGGCGATCCTCGAGCGCCCGCTCGACAAGCGCAATTTCCGAAAGAAGGCGCTCGGCACCGGGCTGCTCGTGGAGCTCGACGAGGTGGAGCAGGACGTCGCGCACCGCGCGGCGCGGCTCTACCGGTTCGACCGCCGGAAGTACGAGCGGCTCGAGAAGGACGGCTTCAGCTTCGAGATCTGACGCGGGGTGCCCGCGCGCGCGTCAGCGACGCGCTCGAACGCCTCGAGGAAGCGCGGCCGGAACGCCGGCGCCCGGGTTGACAACGTGTACGATGAACACTAAGCTTGGTGTGTAAGATACACGAACGATCGGGTGCTCGCCGGGCGCGGGCGCTGACGGTCGGCGTTGACCGCCGAGCGGACGGTGGAGCTCCGGCGCCGGGAGGACCGCGCGCCCGGCCTCCGTCTGCCCGGGTCCGGCCGCAGCGCGCCCTCGCCGGGCGCAGAAGGGAACTCCATGCTTCGCGACGTCGCTTTCTTGGCTGACATGGGAGGGGGCTCGGCCTTCGAGGTCGCCGGAGGGACGGTGACCGGGACCGATCACCTCGTCGCGGGGCGGCCCAACCAGGACGCCTGTGCCTTCCGGGCCGAGGGCGGCGCTCTCGTCGCGGTGGTCTGCGACGGCTGCGGCAGCGGCGCGCGCAGCGAGGTGGGCGCGGCGCTCGGGGCGCGGATCGTGACCGAGCAGGTGCTCGGCGCGCTCCGGCGCGGCGGAGACATCGATTCGCCCGCGACGTGGGAAGAGGTGCGGCGCGGGGCGCTCGCGCCGCTCCGCGACGTGGCCGCCGGGATGGGCGGCAGCTTCACCGAGGTCGTGTCGACCTTCTTCCTCTTCACCGTGGTCGGCCTCGCGATCTCCGGCGACAGGGCGTGCGCGTTCTCCCTCGGCGACGGGCTCATCGCGCTCGGCGACGAGCTCCTGCGGCTCGGCCCCTTCCCGAGGGACGAGCCCCCGTACCTCGCGTATGGCCTGCTCGATCGGCCGCCCGGCGGCGAGGCGCCGCGCTTCACCGTGCACCGCGCCTTCCCGTCGAGCGCGCTCCGGACTGCCCTGCTCGGGACCGACGGCGCGATCGATCTGCTGGAGTCGTCGTCACGGCAGATCCCGGGGGGCGGCGAGGTCGGCCCGCTGTCGAGGTTCTGGGAGGACGACCGGTATTTCCGGAACCCCGACGCGGTGAGGCGGCGGCTCGCGCTCATCAACCGATCGGTGACGCGGCCCGTGTGGAAGGAAGAGCGGATGGAGCGCGAGGGCGGGCTGCTCCGAGACGACACGACGGTGGTCGTCGTGCGGAGGGCGCAGGGCGCCCGCGATTGAGGCGCGGCCCTGCGCGGGATCGCAGGAGTCGCGGAGGGAAACGACAGGGCGTCTGCGCTCAATTGCGCTCAATTGCGCTCGATTGCGTCCTGAGGAGGCGACTGTGGACGTTTATCTTGGTTCAAAGCGGGTTCGGCTCGACCCTCGGGCCTCGATCGGCAAAGGCGGGGAGGCGGACGTGTTCGACCTCGGCGACGGCCGCGCGCTCAAGGTCTGGAAGACGCCCGATCACCCGGATTACGCCGGGCAGGACGCCGAGCAGCGCGCCGCCGAGGTGCGCATCGAGCGCCACCAGGACAAGCTGCGCGCGTTCCCGCCGGCGCTGCCCGATCAGGTGATCGCGCCCCTCGAGCTCGCGACCGATAAAACCAGGAAGCGCGTCGTGGGCTACGCCATGCGCCTCGTGCGCGGCGCCGAGCCGCTCCTGCGCTACGGCGAGCCGTCGATGCGCCACGGCGGGCTCTCGTCGGCCGCGGTCTCCGAGGTGCTCGCGCGGCTCCACAGGGCGGTCGCGGCGATCCACGACCGGGGCGTCGTGATCGGCGACTTCAACGATCTCAACGTGCTCGTCGCCGGCGGCGAGGTGTTCGTCATCGACGCCGACAGCTTCCAGTTCGGCCCGTACCTCTGCCAGGTGTTCACCGAGCGCTTCGTGGATCCGCTGCTCTGCGACCCTTCGCTCCCCCGGCCGCTCCTGTCGAGGCCGTATTCGCAGGACTCCGACTGGTACGCGTTCGCCGTGATGGTCATGCAGAGCCTGCTCTGCGTGGGGCCTTATGGCGGCGTCTTCCGGCCGCGGTCCGCGTCGGCGCGGGTGCCCGAGAGCGCGAGGCCGCTCCGCCGCATCACGGTGTTCGACCGCGAGGTGCGGTATCCGAAGCCGGCCATCCCGTACCGCGTCCTGCCGGACGATCTCCTGGACGCGCTCTACCGCGTCTTCGTCGAGGACCGGCGCGGCGTGTTCCCGCGCCGGCTGCTCGACGCGCTCGCCTGGACGAGGTGCCCTTCGTGCGGCGTCGAGCACGCGCGCCCTGCCTGCCAGGCCTGCGCGGGCGCAGCGCCGGCCGTCGTGAAGGAGTCGACGGTCGTCCACGGCGAGGTGCTGGCGACGCGGATCCTGAGCACGCGCGGGGTGATCCTGGCCGCGGCCCTCGGCCCGGGCGGGCTCTCGTATCTCGTGAACGAGGGCGGCCGCTTCCTGCGCGAGGACCGGTCCGTCGTGATGTCCGGCGCGCCGCACCCCGCGACGCGCTTCGCGGTGCACGGCAAAGCCACGTTGATCGGCCGGGGCGGCGATCTCGTGGTGCTCTCGCCGGGGGCCGCGCCCGAGCGGATCCAGGTGGACTGCGTCGGGACGAGGCCCATCTTCGACGTCAACGCGCGCGCCCGCTACTGGACGCGCGGCGGGCAGCTCCTGCGCAGCGGGAAGCCGGGCGCCGCCGCACTCTCGGGCGAGGCGGACGCCGTGCCGATGGGCGAGGTGCTCGCCGGACAAACGCTGTTCTGGGTGGGTCCCACCTTCGGGCTCGGCTTCTACCGCGCCGGGAACGTCTCGATAGCGTTCGTCTTCGACGCCGATCGGCCCGGCCTCAAGGACACGGTCAAGCTGCCTTTCCCGGGCGGCAAGCTCACCGCGGCGACCTGCGTCTTCGACGCCGGCCCGAGCTCGTCGTCGAACGACGGCCGCGGGCGTCCGAACGACGGCCGCGGGCGCCCCCGCGCCGGGCGCGCATGGCTGTTCCTCGCCGCCGAGCAAGCCGGCCGGACCGTGCACCGGTGCGTCGTCGTGCGCGAGGACGGCGCGGTCGAGGCGGTCGCCGACGGCGACGGGGAAGGCGGCTCGTGGCTCGGCGCGCTGACCGGCAAGTGCGCGGCTTCCGGGTTCCTGCTCTCGGCGACCGACAGCGGCGTCGTCCGCGTCGAGGTCCGCGGGGGCGCGCTCGTGGAGACGCGGCAGTTCCCCGGCACCGAGCCGTTCGTCACCCAGGCTTCCCGGCTGCTCGTCGGCCCAGAGGGCCTGTTCGTCGTCGACGCACAGGCGATCACCTTGCTTCGTATCTCGTGAATCCACGCTGAGCTGACGGCCCGCGCTCGCGGGCCGATCGAGAGGAGAGAGAGAGACCATGAAATCGACAGAGCTCCCCCTGCCCGCCTTCTATGACGCCAAAAACGCCGAGCGGTGGGGCTTTCACCCCAATGAAGAGGCGCTGCACGGCGCCGCCGCCGCGTGGCGGAAGGCGCATGGCGTGAAGCCGTCGGCCGCGGACGCGCAGAACGTCCACCTCCTGCTCATCGACGTGCAGAAGGACTTCTGCTTCCCGCAGGGCTCGCTCTACGTCGCCGGCAGGAGCGCCACGGGCGCGGTCGACGACAGCCGCCGCATCGCCGAGTTCATCTACAGGAACCTCGCGTCGATCACGAACGTCACGGTCACGATGGACACCCACTTCGCTTACCAGATCTTCTTCCCGGCCTTCTGGGTGGATCGCGAGGACCGCCCGCTGACCGCGCACCGCGAGATCACGACGGCGCAGATCGACGCGGGGGAGGTGCGGCCGAACCCGGCGGTGGCGAAGTGGCTCTGCGGCGGGAGCTACCCGTGGCTCATGAAGCAGGTCCGGTATTACTGCGAGGAGCTCGAGAAGGCCGGGAAATACAAGCTCTACCTGTGGCCGCCGCACTGCATCCTCGGGAGCGACGGCCACGCGCTCGCGGGCGTCGTGCACGAGGCGCGAATGTTCCACGCGTTCGCGCGCGGGGTGCAGTCGTGGGTCGAGGTCAAGGGCGGCAACCCGCTCACCGAGAACTACTCGGTGATGCAGCCCGAGGTGCTGACGCGGCACGACGGCCAGCCGCTCGCGCAGCGGAGCACGGGCTTCCTGAGGACGCTGCTCCACGCCGACGCCGTGATCATCGCCGGCCAGGCCGCGAGCCACTGCGTCCGCAGCTCGATCGAGGACATCTTGACGGAGATCGCGCTCACCGACCGCGCGCTCGCCAAGAAGATCTACGTGATGACCGACTGCATGTCGCCGGTCACCGTGCCCGACGGCAAGGGGGGCTTCGCCGTCGATTTCACCGCCGAGGCGGACAAGGCGCTCGCCCGCTTCGCCGCCGCCGGGATGAACCTCGTGAAGAGCACCGACCCGATTCCGTGCCTGGGCGCATGACCTTGGAGGATCCGATGAGCAAGAACAAGGAGAACAACAACGGGACGAGCCGCGATGGCTCGCTCGACATCGAGCAGCTCTTCGAGGCGGCGCGGGACGACGGCGCGCTCTCGCCCGAGGCGATGCAGGCGCTGCACATCACCGACCTGGGCGCGCAGATCCAGGCCGGCTTCGGCGTGCAGGTGGACGACGTCGCGTCGTCGGAGGTCGTGCTCGTCACGGTGATGCCCGACGACTCGGGATCCATCAAATTCGCCGGCAACGCCCCGTCGGTGAGGGACGGGCACAACCTGGTCGTTGGCGCCCTCTCCGACTCGAGGCAGCGCGACTCGATCCTGGCGCACAACCGTTACCTGAACGGGGCGGTGCTGTATCCATACTGCCCGATCGCCCAGGCCGTGAAGATGGACACGAAGAACTACGATCCCATGCTCGGCACGCCCCTCTACGATCAGACGGTGGTCTTGCTCGGAACGGTGATCGCGAAGGCGCAGGAGTTCGCGCTGAGCGGCGTCCCGGCGCGCACCGTCACGCTGATCATCTCGGACGGCGCCGACGCGGGCTCGACGTGGGCCAAGGCCAGGGACGTGTGCGCCCTCGTCCGTGACATGCGGCGGGCCGAGGCCCACATCGTGGCGGCGATCGGCATCGACGACGGGAACACCGATTTCCGCGCCGTCTATCGCGACATGGGGATCGAGGACCGCTGGATCCTGACGCCGAAGAGCGACGCGGCGGACATCCGCAAGGCGTTCGCGCTGTTCTCCCAGTCGGCGGTGCGCGCCAGCCAGGGCGGCGCGTCGTTCTCGAAGACGGTCGCGGGCGGCTTCGGCGGGTGACGCGCGCGCCCCAGGCTCGCCGCGCGCCTCCCCGCGCGGCGGCGAGCCCTCTTCACCTCTCGGCTGCTCCGGCGGAGGACCCGGATCAGGCCGCGGCCTCCCAGGGGACGACGCCATAGCGACGGCGCAGCTCGTCGAGATCCACCGCCATGTCGGACCAGAAGTCCCAGTCGTCCATCAGGTCGACGCTCATCTTCGTTCCGCGAACGAACGATCGCACGAGCTCGTCGGCGAGCCCGGGCGTCGCGAGCATCCCCTGCTGCGACGGCGCCAGCACGGTGAGCTGGACGCCCTGCTGGAGCTGCACCAGCAGGAACACGAGGATGCCGAACGGGTTCTCGCGGCGATACCCCGCCTGAAAGGCGATCGTCATCGCCTCTCCGCGCAGATCCGTGCCGTAACCGGCGAGGATGTGGCTCAGGTCGTGCGTGAGCACGCCCTCGGGCACGCCGCGCTTCTCGCCGGGGAACGAGAAGCCGTTCTCTCGATAGAAGGTGAAGAGCGCCTTGCCGAGGGTGCCCTCTCTGTACGCCTCGAGCGAGCGGTAGCGCGCGGCGACTGGCTCGTTCTCCAGGATGCCCGCGAAGCTCGCGACGTTCCTGGCGAGCCCATACAGGCCGCCCTCATCGAGCATGCGCCGCACGTTCTTGCCGAGCAGCGAGCTCCGGCTGATGTCGATGCGCAGGAGGAGCAGCCGCCGCTCGTACAGGTGGTGGAGCTGGCGGACCGCGTCCGGCCGCGCCCCGAGCGCCGCGGCGAAGCGCTCGACCTCGAGCAGCTCGCGCTCGTCGACGCGCTCGCCGCACAGGGTCATGGCGCAGAGACCGTTGATGAGCTGCTCGCGCAGAGCAGGGTGCTCGACGGCGCGCGCGAGCTCCTCGGGCGCTATCGGGGCGAGCGCGTCGATGTCGACGTCGGTGCGGAGTAGGTGCCGCTGCACCGCGGCGATCGCGTCGCGCCGCGACCCGTCGAGCGGGCCAGCCGAGGTAAGGACGACCTTGATGGCACGCAGACCCGCGTGCGCCTGTTCTTGGCTCGGGATGAGGTAGGTCATGCCAGAGAGGATGGTGCCGAGCGCGCGTCCCGTCCTTGACCGGCGACGCCAATGTCTTGACCGAGCGCGCCGCCTGGCCGAGCAGCAGGTCCGCGGCGGCTCGACGCCGCGGGCGCCCGGCTCCGATCCACCTGCCATGCGCTGCGCGAACAGCGTCCGGGACATAGCTCATCTCGATCTCCCGCTGTGCCCGAGGTTCTCGCTGGCCGGCCACTCGCCGCTCAACTATTTGCGGGTGTGTGAGCCCGAGGGCGTCTCGCGGAGGTCTCATGCAGCTGAGATTCGTGGAAGCAAACCGGAAACGTCTCGGGAACGTCCAGCTTCCGAGCGCGATCACACAGGGCATCAGGAGGTTCTTCGCCACGTCCAATGCGCTTCGTCCGGATGGAACGTGGCGAAACTGGGGAGCCAACCATCAGTGCAAACCCGAGAGCTTCCATGAGCCCGGGTCGATCGACGAGCTCGTGGCGATCGTCGACAGCGCGAGGGCCAGGTCCAAGAAGATCCGGATCGTCGGCGCCGGACATTCCTGGTCCGACATCGTGTGCACGGACGAATGGATGGTCAGCCTCGCGCGCATCAACGAGCTCATCGGGCTCGATCGGAAGAACAAGACCGTCACCGTCCAGGCAGGGATGCGCGTCGCGGACCTCATCGATCACCTCGACGCCGCCGGCCTCGCGCTCGTCAACCTGGGAGAGGTCGACGCGCAGCACGTCGGAGGTGTCATCGCGACCGCGACCCACGGCTCCGGAAGCACCGGCTCGTTCTCCAGCGCCGTGCTCTCCGCGAAGCTCTTGCTGTCGTCTGGCAAGGTCATCGAGATATCCAGCGCGCGCAACGCACAGTACCTCGATGCGGTCAGGACCAACCTTGGCTGCCTGGGGATCGTCGTCGAGGCGACGCTCGCGGTCCGCGAGTCGTTCAACGTGCTGAAGCACCAGAAGGTCTTCGAGACCGAGGCGGCGATCGCGAACGCCGCCCACTTTCTCTCGCTCTCCGACCCGTACGCGATGAACAAGGTGTTCTTCTTTCCGTACGGCAGGCAGCACATCTACGCCGCGAAGAGGGAGGAGCTGTCAGCGCCGTCCCTCTGGGACAGGCTGCGCAACCCGCTCCTCGCCGTGGGCGACAGGCTCACGTTGAGCGTCTTGATGAACGCCGCGCGGCGGGTCCCGATCGACCTGAAGCCGCGCTTTCTGACGGCGGCGCTGGCCGCGGTGAGCACGAGCTCCTACCAGGTCGGGAAATCGTACGATCTCCTGCTCTTCGCTCACGATCCTCGCTTCAAGGTCGTCGCTGGCCACATCGAGTCCGAGATCGCGATCCCGATCGAGGGCCTGGGACCGGCGGTCACCTCGCTGTTCGAGCTCATGGAGCGGAGGACGTTCAAGATCAACGGGTACATCCTGGCGCGGACGGTCACCAGGGAGACGGCGTGGATGAGCCCCGCCCACGGTCGCGACTCGGTGTTCCTGACCTTCGCGCACTTCCCTTCCGAGGCGGAAGATTGGAAGGCCATCTTCGCCGAGATCGAGACCTTCATGATCGAGCGCCATCAAGGCCGGCCGCACTGGGGGAAGATCAATTTCACGAACCGAGAGTACGCGGAGAGGGCATATCCTCGGTACGTCGACTTCGCCGATGTCCGGAGGGAGCTCGACCCGATCGGCATGTTCGCGAACGACTTCATCCGGCGGCACTTCGCCGTCGCGAGGGAGGCCGTTCCCATGAGCGCCCGGCCGGCCCCCGCCTGAGCGAGAGCGGCGAGAGCGGCAGAAGCCCGGACGGACTCGCGCGATGAGCGCCCTCCGATGCGCCCTCTTGATGTCGGCTGTCGCGCCTGGTAGCCGTGCTCGCCGCGCGGCTGTCCGTGCGCCTCGCCCCTCCGCGTGGCGGCGCCGGAGCGGTCGCGGCTCCAAGGTGGTTGATCATGACGGTCGTACGGTGGAAGGCATTGGAGCGGCGCGTGGTCCAGCACTCGCCGTGGCGGAGGATCGAGGACGTCACCTTCGAGCTCCCGGACGGGCAGGTCCGCACGTTCTCGCTCAAGAAAGAGGGGCGAGTCGTCTGCGTCCTCGCCATCTCGCGCGAGAAGACGGTGATCCTGGCGCGCCAGTACAGGCCGGGGCCCGATCGGATCCTCGACGAGCTCCCAGGCGGCGGCGTCGAGCCTGGCGAGGCCCCGGAGGAGGCGGCGGCGCGAGAGCTCCTCGAGGAGACGGGGTATGTCGCCGGGCGGCTCGTGCCGCTCGGCCGCCCGCTGGAGTGCGCTTACTCGACCATCGAACGTCACGCGTTCCTGGCGGTGGACTGCGCGCGCGACAGGGCGCAAGCGCTGGATGAGACGGAGTTCATCGACGTGGTAGAGAAGCCGATCGAGGACTTCGTGGAGCAGCTCAGGGAGGGCGCCTGCACCGACCCGGAGGTCGGGTGGATGGGGCTTTACGAGCTGGGCTGTCTGAGAGCGAGCGCCTGAGCCTCACCACGCGGTGGAGGCGCGCGGACGCCGGCGCCGCGATGCCCGCCGGTCGCTGGGTGCGCTAGGATGGAGCTCATGCGCAGGCACGATCACGTCCTCCGCGCTCCCGGTGCCGGCGCCTCCGGTCGCACGGTCCACGCGCCTCCGGCCGGCAGGGCGCGCCCGCACGTGGACGACCGGCTGGCGCCGCCCGAGACGCGGGTGGAGTACCTCCACGGCGTCGAGGTCTACGCCGCCCCGGCCGATCCGCCGCACGCGACGCAGCATTTCGATCTGACCTACGTCCTCGGCGCCCACGTCGCCGAGGGCTACCGGGGCGCCGTGGACATGCTGACCCGGACCGACCTCGGCAGCGACTACGCGGCCGACGCCAGCGTCTTCGCGCAGAAGCCCGACCGCGCGGGCCGGCGGCGGCTGGAGGAGCTGGCGTTCGAGGTCAGCGACAAGCAGGCCCTCGCCGTTCCGACCACCAAGGCGCGCCTGCTGATCGCCCGCGGCGTGCGGCGGGTGTTCTGCATCCTGGTGAAGCAGCGCCGGGTGATGGAGTGGTCGCGCGAGACCGACGGCTGGCGCCCGCTGCCCAAGGATGCGGTCATCGAGGATCCCTGCCTCGTGCGCCCGCTGCCGATCCAGGCGCTCCTCGAGGCCACGTCCTCGGACGACGCCGTGGCGCGCGCGCTGCTCGACAAGCGCGTGCCCGCGCTCGAGGCGGCGCTCGCGGAGGGCGAGGCGCGCGGCGAAGCGCGCGGTGAGGCGCGCGGCGAGGCGCGTGGTGAAGCGCGCGGCGAGGCGCGCGGTGAGGCGCGGGGAGAGGCGCGCGGCGAGGTGCGCGGCGAGGCGCGCGGCGAGATCAGGATGGCGCAGGAGGCCATCCTCACGGTGCTGGAGTCGCGCGGGGTCGCCACGCCGGCCGAGGTGGCCCGCGCGATCGCCGGCTGCGAGGATCTGGGCAAGCTACGGCGATGGATCAAGCGCGCGGCGACCGCGACGACCGCCGCCGAGGTCGTCGCCGGCTCCCGGCGCAAGCGCTGAGCGAGGGCCGCCGCGGCGCGGGCGCGCGCTGGACGCCCTCCCCCCCCGCGCCCCGTTACTCGTGATCGCCCCCGCTGCGGCGCACGTGCTTCTTCTCGCCCGTGCGCCGCTTCTCGTCGAGCCGCCGCGCCTTCGACGCACGCGTCGGCCGCGTCGGCCTTCGCTGCACCGGCACCTCGAGCGCGCGCAGGATCAGCGCGCGCAGCTTCTCGCGCGCGTCGTCCAGGTTGCGCAGCTGGTCGCGCGTCAGCTGGCTCACGATGAACAGCCGCCCCTCGGCGTCGAGCCGACCGCGCGCCAGCACGCGCAGCCTCGCCTTGGCGTCGTCGGCGAGCTCCGGCCACGCGCCGAAGTCGAAGCGCAGCTCCACCTTGGAGGCGACCTTGTTGACGTTCTGACCGCCGGGCCCCGACGCGCGAACGGCGCTCCAGCTGAGGAGCGCGGCCGGGGCGGTCAGCGCATCGTTGACGACGAGGGGATCGGACACGGCGGCTCTCCTGCCCTGCGGGCGGCGCGAGCGCCGTGCGGAGCGGCTGACGCCTAGCACGCGCGCGCCGCGCCCGCCGCGCGCAGGGCGCGGCCTGCCGGCGAGGAGGCGCGTGTGCGATAGAGTCGCCATGCAGGGCCCCCCTGATCACGCCGCCGCGCCGACGGGCGCTCCTCATCGAGGCCACCCGCCGCCTGCGCGGCTCAGCCTGCTTCGCTGCCTCGGCGTCGCCTCCGGTCCGGCCGTCGCCCTCGCGATCGCGCTCATCCCGAGCGGGCTCCACGCCGTGCCTGGTTACGGCCACCGCCCTGCGTACGCGGCCGCGGTCGCGGCGTGGATGGCGCTGTGGTGGCTCTTCGAGGTGCTCCCCGTCGCGCTCACCGCCTGCTTGCCGCTCGTTCTCTTCCCGTTGCTCGGCGTCTTCGGCCGCGGGCTCGCGGGCGACGCGGTCCGCGCCGCCGCGCCGTTCGTCGACGCGTACATCTTCCTCTTCCTCGGCGGCATGGCGATCGGGGCCGCCATGGAGCAGTGGAGCCTTCACCGCCGGGTGGCGCTCCACATCATGCGGGCCGTCGGCACGGACCCGAAGCGCCTCCTGCTCGGCATGCTGGTCGCGACGAGCTCCATCTCGCTCTGGATCTCCAACACAGCGACCGCTGTGATGATGGTCCCCATCGGGCTCGCCCTGCTCGCGCAGCTGGAGTCGGCCGCCGGGGGGCGCAGGCTCACGCACTACGGGACGGCCATCATGCTGGCGGTGGCCTACGCCTCCAACGTCGGCGGGATCGGCACGAAGATCGGCACCGGGACGAACTCCATCTTCTGCGGCTTCCTCGCCGACAAGCTGGGCCACGATCTCGGTTTTCTGCAGTACATGGCGATCGCCCTGCCGTTCGTTGTCCTCTTCGTCCCGCTGCTCTGGCTCGCCCTGTGGCGCGTCGGCAAGCGGGACGGGCTCGGCCCCGGCCGTGCGCGCGACGCGCTCGACCGCGAGCTCGCGGCCATGGGCCCGATGAGCCGCGGCGAGAAGACCGTCGCCGCCGTCTTCGCGGCGGCGAGCGCGCTCTGGATCCTCGGCGATCCGCTGCGCGCCGCGCTCGCGCCGCGTGTCCAGGCCGCGCTCGAGGGCCTGGGCGCCGCGCTGGGCTCGGGCGCCGCGGGCGGCTTCAAGGTGCAGGGCAAGCACTACGAGGCGACCGTGGCCGTCCTGGCGGCGCTCGGCCTGCTCGCCTTGCGCGCCCTCTCGCTCGCCTCCCTGCGCAGGATGCCCTGGGGCACGCTGGCCTTGCTCGGCGGCAGCTTCGCGATGGCGGCCGGCATCGAGGGCGGCGGGCTCTCGGCGTGGATGGCCGCGAAGCTCGCGGTCGTCGCCGAGGCGCCGCTGCTCGCGCAGATCGGGCTCGCCAGCTCCGGCACGATCGCCCTGTCGGCGCTGGCCTCCAACACCGCCACGGTGAACGTGGCGCTCAACGTGCTCCCGCAGGACCTCGGCGTGCTGTTCGCGGCCACGATCGCCGCGTCTTGCGACTTCATGCTGCCGACGGGCACGCCGCCCAACGCCATCGTGTTCGGCAGCGGGTACGTGCGGCTCCCGGCGATGATCCGGACAGGCTTCCTGCTCAACGTGGCTGCCGCGGCGATCATCACGGTCTACGTGTACGGCTACGCGCGGCACCTTATCGGCGGCTGAGCGCAGGGGCGGCGTGGTGCGGTTTTGTGTATAAGCGCCGGCGCAGGGGATCACCGGGCGCCTCGCAAGCGGAAAGAACGCCGATGAAGGAAAAGGTCATGAACGCGACAGACGGCCTGTGGAGCGCACCGGCGCCGGCGGCACGGACCGCGGGCACGGGAGGGCCGCGCGGATGAAGATCGCCACGTCGTCGTCGACCGCTGCGGGGGCGAGCGCCGCGTTCGCCGAGGCCATGTCGGCGCTGCGCGCGGGCCTCGGCGCGGAGCCCGATCACGTCTTCCTGAGCTACACGGCCTCCTATGACGTCGACGAGCTCGCGCGCGCCACCGCGGCGCTGCCGCCGTCGGTTCGCGTCCACGGATCGAGCTCGTGCCAGTCGGTCATGACCGCTGCCGGCGTTCATGGCGCCCCCGGCCCCGGCCTCGCCCTGCTCGGGGTCGCCGACGCGCAGGGCGCCTATGGCGTCGCGGCCGAGCGGATCGGCGGCGCCCCGCGGGCCGCCGGCGCGCGCGCCGCGGCGCGTGCGATCGAGGACGCCGGGCGCTCGGGCGAGCTCCCGGCCCTGCTCTGGCTCAGCGTGCAGACCGGCGCGGAGGAGGACGTCCTGCTCGGCATCGAGGACGTCGTGGGCCCCAACGTGCCCGTGTTCGGCGGCTCCACCGCGGCGGACTCCATCGTCGGCAGGCAATCGCAGATGGAGCGCGGGCTGGCCCACGAGGGCGCGGTGCTGCTGACCGCCCTCTACCCGTCCGGGGAGATCTCCTATGCGTTCAGCAGCGGCTATGCCCCCACCGAGCACCGCTGTCGCGTGACCCGCGCCGAGGGCAGGCGCCTGCCCGAGATCGACGGGCTCCCGGCCGCCGAGGTCTACAACCGCTGGACCAGCGGCCTGATCTCCGCGCAGCTCGGTGGCGGGACGATCCTGGAGCACACGGCGCTCCACCCCCTCGGGCGGCCCTCGGGCTGGATCGGCAAGGTCCCCCAGTTCTTGCTCATCCACCCGGACACCGTGCAGCAGGACAACTCCATGACGCTCGGCGCCAACATCCACGAGGGCGACGAGCTCGTGCTCATGCAGGGATCGCGCGAGAGCGTGATCGGCCGGGTCCGCTCCGTTGTCGACGCCGCGCTGGGGGCCGCGCCGCCCTCCTTCCGCGCGCAGGGCGCGCTCGTGATCTTCTGCGCGGGGTGCATGCTCGCCGTGCGCGGCGAGCTCGATCGCGTCGTCCAGGGGGTGGCCGCGTCGCTCGGGGAGACGCCGTTCCTCGGCAGGTTCACCTTCGGCGAGCAGGGGTGCTTCACCCGGGGCAAGAACCAGCACGCGAACCTCTCCATCAGCGTCGTCCTGCTCGGAGACTGAGATTTGATGGACGAGGCTGCCCACGAGACGATCGCCGAGCTTCGGCGCGCGCATGAGGAGGAGCGAGCGCTCCGGCTGGAGGCCGAAGGGCTGGCGGAGGTGCTCCTGCGCTTCACGGAGCCGGGCAGCTTCACGGAGACGCTGGCGCGCGTCGTCGAGGCGACCGCGCAGCGGCTCGGGGCCGCCGCCGGGCTCGTGATCGCGTTCGATGAGGGGGCGGACGGCCGCGCCCTCGTCGCGACCGATCCGGGCCTCTCGGCGACCGAATGGGAGGCCGGGCCCGCGTTCTCACGCGCGCTCGAGGGCCGGCCGGTCGCCAGCTTCGACCTCCGCCAGCTCGCCGAGTGGCAGCGCCAGCCGGAGCCCGTGCTCGCGCGCTACGGCTCCGCGCTCCACGCGCCGCTCCACGCCGGCCCCCTGCGGTCGCTGCTCGTGCTTGTCCATCCGGACCGCGCCTTCTTCGACGCGCGCCACGTCAGCCTCGTGCGCCGCCTCCTACCCGCGGCGTCGCAGGCGCTCGCGCGCGCCCGCGCCGAGGAGGAGCTCGCGCGGGCGCGCGACCTCGCGTACGAGCGGGAGATCACCGAGAAGCTGACGCTCATCGAGCACCAGCGCGCCGCGATCCGGGCGCTGTCCATGCCCATCATCGAGGTCTGGAGCCGGATCCTCTGCGTCCCCGTGATCGGCTTCGTCGACGAGGAGCGGTGCGCGCTCCTCATGGAGCGGCTCCTCTCCGCCGTGACGGCCAGGCGGGCGCGCGCCGTGGTCATCGATGTCACCGGGCTCGACCGGATGGAGGCGAGCGCGCTCGCGCTCTTCCTGCGCGTGGCGACGGCGGTGAGGCTGCTCGGCAGCACCTGCGTGCTCGCCGGCATCGGCCCGGAGGTCGCCCGGGATCTCGTGCGCGAGGGCGTGGCGCGGGGCGACGTCGTGACGTACCGCCGCCTGCACGACGCGCTGAGGGAGCTGCTCCCGCCGTCGAAGCGGTGATCCGGTCGAGGGCGCGGCTCAGGAGACCTTGCGCCGCGCCGAATCCCACCCGCGCCGCACGGCGCTCTTCGCCTCGTCCCAGGTGCGCCCGCTCTTGAGGTCGTTCCACTCCTCCTTGAGCTTGCTCTCGACCCGATCGTCCCAGTCGGTGTGATCGCTGTAATGGCCCGCCGCGCCCCAGCCGTAGCGCAGCCCCGGCTCGACCTGGTCCCAGTCGGTGTTCGGCGCGTAGCGCGGCGGGATCGGCTGCTTGCCGAGCGCCTGCTTCACCGTATCGCCGACGTCCTGATTGAGCTCCTGCCCCTTGGTGCTGGTGAAGTCCGCCTTGGTCTGCTCCCAGTCGCGGCGCAGCGCCTCCTTCACGCGGTCCCAGCCGGACGTCTTGTGATCATCCCACCACCTCGGATTGACTGCATGGTTCATCGGTACCTCCATCGACTCCGTTGAACGAGCGCCGGCGCGAGGGCCGAGCGCTGCCATGAGCCCGGCGATACACGAACGGTGCCGCCCCGAGCCTTTGCCGGAAACCGATGGGAATCGGGCTGTTCGCAGCGATGTGCGCCGTCCCGGAGTGACGCTCTCCGCCGCCCCCGGCGGAGGCTCGCCTGCGTCAGGCCGTCACACGTGAGACAAGGTGCCTCGGAGGTGTCAGCCGGGCCCCGAGCCCCGTCCACGTCACCGACCGGCGGAGGCGTCCGGGGAGAGGGCGTTCAGGTCGACGCCGCTCGCCTCGATGGCCCGGTAGCTCGCCGCGAGGCGCTGGGCCCAGGACTCCACGCCCTCGTCGCTCAGCAGGCCGTCCTGGCGGATCTCGAGGAGCACGCAGGGCAGGCCGCGGGCCTCGCCGTGCGTGGGGATCCCGTAGTCGCCGCCCTCGGTCACGCGGTAGGGCTCGTTGTCGCCGACGCAGAGCCCGGGCTCGCGCCGCAGCGCCTCGAGGAACGGCGCGGCGAGCCTGCGGTCGCGCCCGTAGAGGACAGCCGCGTGCCACGGCCGGTCCTGGCCGGGCATCGCGGGCGTGAAGCTGTGCACGCTGAGGATCGCCGTGCGCTCCCGGCGGTGCCGCCGCGCGTCGAGGAGCGCGGTGATCGCGCGGTGGTAGGGCCAGAAGCACGCGTCAGCCCGCGCGCGGGCCTCGGCGGCGTCGATGGCGTTGCCGGGGATGGGCACGCCGCAGCTGATCTCGGGGATGGACGTCGGCGCGCCCAGCGGCCGGTTGCAGTCGATGACGAGCCGCGAGTAGCCGGAGAGCACGAGCGGCGCGTCGAGGAGCGCGGACAGGCGGCGCGAGAGGCGGGCCGCGCCGATGTCCCAGCCGGTGTGCTCGCGGAGCGCCTCGTGCTGCCTGCCCAGCTCGGGGAGGCTCCTCGGAACCGCGTTGGACGCGTGGTCGCAGAGCAGGACCGCGCTGGAGCGGCCCTCGGGGTTCACCACCTCGAACGCGGGCGGCTCATCGGGCGCGAGGATGCGCAAGGCTGGCGAAGCGGACGAAGAAGAGCTCATGACGTCTCGCCCAAGACATAGCAGACACCGGCGCGCCCGCGCCGCGCGCGCACTCGCGAGGGCGCGCGGCAGCACGCGCGGCGCGCGGGCTCAGTGCGGCGACGTCATGCACGCGCGCAGCGCGAGCTTGGCCCGGTGCAGGAGCACCGCGACGTGGCCGGCCGAGATGCCCAGCGCGCGCGCCACGTCCTCTCCGGGTTGCTCCTCGAGCATGCGCAGCGTCACGACGGCCTTCTGGATCTCGCAGAGCTCCTCGACGCACGCGCGCAGGCGGACGTGCTCCTCGGCGCGCGCGATCGCCTCGTCGGTCGCCGGCACGTCCCCCGCGGCCTCCGGGTGCGCGTCCACGTCGTCGTGCGGCCGGGCGCGGAAGTGACGGCGGCGCCGGTTGCGCGCGGCGTTCCGCACCGTCCCGGCGAGCACGCCCCCCCACGCGCCGACGTCCTCCGGGAGGGCGCCCCGCTGCGCGAGCGTGAGCAGCGTGCAGAGGCCCTCCTGCACGCAGTCGACCGCATCTTCTGGTGTCACCCCCTCCGCGCGCGCCAGCGCCGCGAGCGCCGAACGCTCGGAGCGCACAAGGTGCGACACATGGTTGAGGAGATCGTCCGCGTCCTTGATGGCGCCCATGGTCCAGGAGGTCAGGTGTCGAGCCGCGACCACATTACAACGGGCGAGCGCTGTAATGGATGCCGCCCTCGAGACCTGCCAGGGCATGGAGGTTCACGCCATGTCCACGAATCCTGTCCGCGAGATCGATGAGGCGAGCTTCGACGCCGAGGTGCTGGAGGCCGGGGTGCCCGTCCTCGTCGAGCTGACCGCGCAGTGGTGCCCGCCGTGCCGCGCGCTCGCGCCCATCCTGCACAAGCTGGCGGAGGAAGGCGCAGGGCGCCTGAAGGTGGTGGCGGTCGACGGCGATCGGTGCCCGGCCATCGCCCGCCGCCTCGGCATCCGCGCTTTTCCGACCGTCGTCGCGTTCGCCGGGGGCAAGGAGGTGGCTCGTCACGTGGGGCTGACCACGAAGGACAAGCTCCTCCGGCTGATCGAAGGGGGCGGGCTCCCCGGCGGCGCGGGGAGGGACCGAGCGCCCTCACCGTCGTGAGGGCGGCTCGATAGCGCTCCTCCGCGGGCGGGCGGCCGCCAGCGGTGCGTGAAGGGGCTCGGGCGCGCGTGGCGCGATTCGCCTGTGGCCTACCGCCGCGGCCTTTCGGGCTGCCGGTGCGTGCCTCGCTGCCGCTCGGCGGCGGGGAAGCTGATCTTGCGGGTCGTCGACTCGTCCCCGGAGACCTCGAACGGCCCCACCGCCTGCGGATCGCTGACCGGCCTGCCGTTGTCGTCGACGAGCGAGAGCGTCCCGACATAGTCGTCGGCGATGAGCTGCACGCTCGCGTCGAACCGCTCGCAGGGGACCACCTGCCGCGTGACCTCGTTGCTCTTCGTGTTGATGAGGACCAGCTCGACCGCCGTCGCGCCGCGCGCCTTGCACTGAGCGGCGTCGGTCTTGTCCTCGATGGACCACTGGACGGTCACGAACCCCATGTCTTCAGGCTGTGCGCCTCCAGGCCGCGTCTCGCCGGTCGTTTCTCCCGTGCACGCGACCATCATCGCTGCACATAGCCCTGCTGAAGCGTAGACACTTCGCATACCCACCTCGCTGTGCTCGCTGCGGACTCAGCGCCGCGCCCCGCATCCAGCAACGCCGATGCCATGCGGCCTCGCGGCGAGCCTGCGAGCCCGGCGCTCGCAGGCAGGGCTTGAAATGGCCGAGCAGGTTCGCCATGTTCGCCGTCCGATCGAACGCGAGCGGCGCCTCGTAGCAGCGGCGCCGGGCGGCGGGCGGCGTCGAGCGACGCCGCCGAGGAAGCACGACCCCGATGCCCACGCCCGAAGATGCCCGCGACAGCCGAAAGGAGGCCGCGTGGGGCGTCGCCTACGGGATCGCGGCCTACAGCTCCTGGGGCGTCGTCCCCGTCTTCTGGAAGCAGCTCCGGCACGTCGGCGCGGTCGAGCTCCTGGCCCATCGCACCGTGTGGAGCCTGCTCTCGTTCGTGGCGCTCACGCTGGCCACAGGGCAGGGCCGCGCGCTCGGCGCCGCCCTGCGCGACCGGCGCGTCGTCGCGGCGATGGCGGTGACCGGCACGCTCGTGTCGGCGAACTGGGTCCTCTTCATCTACGCGGTCGCGGTGGGGCGCGTGCTCGACGCCAGCCTCGGCTACTTCATCAACCCGCTGCTCAGCGTGCTCCTCGGCATGCTCTTCCTGCGCGAGCGGCTGCGGCCCGCCCAGTGGCTCGCGCTCGGCCTCGCCGCCTCGGGCGTCGTGTACCTGGCGGTGCGCGCCGGCTCGATCCCCTGGATCGCCCTGGGCCTGGCGAGCACGTTCGGGGTGTACGGCCTGCTGCGGAAGGTCGCCGCCGTCGGCTCGCTCCCCGGCTCCACCCTGGAGACGTCGTTCATCGCCCCGCTCGGCGCGGCCTACCTGGCCGCCCTCCACGCCGAGGGCGCCGGCGCCGCGGGCCGCGCCGATCTGCGGACCCACCTCCTGCTCGCTGCGACGGGCATCATCACGGCCCTGCCGCTCGTCTGGTTCACGAACGCGGCGCGCCGCCTGTCGCTGACCACCGTCGGCTTCCTCCAGTACCTCGCGCCGAGCGGCCAGTTCCTGCTGGCCGTGCTTGTCTACGACGAGCCGTTCAGCACGGCCCAGGCCGTGAGCTTCGCCTGCATCTGGACGGGGCTCGCGGTGTTCAGCGCCGACGCCGTGCTTCGCGCGCGCCGTTCGGGAAGGACGAGCGCGTCCTGAGCGCACCGGAGGCGAGGCAGGAGGGATCAGAGCCGCCGAGAGGCCAAGGGCGCCAGGAGAGCGGTCGCGTCCACGACCGCCCGGGGGCGCTCACGGCTGCTCGTCCGGAGGTCCCCACGTGAGCTCCTGCTCGCCGAGAAACTCGGGGGTCCCCACCACCGAGAGGAGCAGCTCGCGCAGGTTGCGCCCCGACCGGCCGAAGGCCGCTGCCAGCGAGGCGACGCGCGGCGCCAGCGCCTCCGGGACAACCGCGTTGGGGTGAGAGAGAGGATCGGTCGCGTAGTGCATCAGGAGACTCGCGATGCACCCGTGGACCTCCGGGAGCTCCTTCAAGATCTCGAGCAGCTCGCGGACATCTCCGTACCTCGGCTCGCCGGGTACGCCGGTGATCCATCCGGAGGTGTCGAACGGCTCGCCGCCGTCGTCCGCGAGCTCGCGGCCCATGCTGTCGAACCGGAGAAAGGCGAACCCCGGCGGGTTCAGCTCGCCGTGGCACGTGGCGCACGACGCCGGAGCGGTCACCTCGATCATCTGCCGGCGGATCGAGCGCCCCAGCGCGGGCTCCTCGGGCGGCGACATGTCGGGGAGCGCCGTGCAGAGAAGCGCGGAGCGGACGAGCCAGCCTCGCCTCACGGGCCAGGTGACCGGGTAAGGGCTGCTGAACGTCCGCATCACCGAGGCGCTGGTGAAGAGCCCCATCCGGTTTGGGGAGCCGTACGGCGCGCGCGTGGGCTCCTCGCCCTCGACGCCGCTCATCCCGTAGTGCTCCGCGAGGCGCGCGTCGACGAAGGTGTACGGGGCGAACATCAGTGTATCCAGGGTGCCGTCCTCGTCGAGGACGACCGCGCTCCCGTAGGCCTCGATCTCCTTGCGCATCGACGCGAGCAGCGGATCGTCGACAGGCTCGCCTTCGGGGGTGAAGCCCAGGAGCAGCTTCGAGCGCAGCCACCAGCCGAAGAAGCGCCCGACGCCGCTCCTTGCGCGCGGATCCTGGAGCATCTCGCGCGCCAGCTCCTGGACGGCGCGCGCCTGCACCGGGGCGCGCAGCCGCGCGCTGATCTCGCCGGCCAGCGCCTCGTCCCTCCAGAGGAGCCTGGTCAGGCGCTGCGCGATGACGCCCGGCGCAGCGGGCGGGATCTCGGGAGGGGTGGTGTCCCCGCCGCCGCCCGACCCGCCGCCGCCCGACCCGCCGTCGACCGGCGCACGGTTCGCCGGCACACCGTCGACCGGGGCCGAGCCACACGCGACCAGACCGCCCGTCGAGAGGGCGACCAGCAGCGCGACCACGGCCCTCGGACCAGGACCTGTAAAATTCCCGCCATGAAGCTTGTGGTTGTTCAAGGAAGTCAACTCCGTTGATCCCCCCTACCTCGGGTGGCCTTTGAGGGACGAGGACGATCTGTGCCTGACATCTCGCCACTCGGCTCGCCCGCGCTCCGCGTGGCATCCCGCCGCGTGCGCGCGCTGCGCGCTCCGGGCGTCTGCGCTCTGCGAGATACCTCACCGCCGCGGGCGCGCTGCGCGCTCCGAGCGTCTGCGCTCTGCGAGATACCTCACCGCCGGGTGCGCACGCCGCATGCCCACGGCGCGTGCGCTCCGCGAGGCAGCTCACCGCCGCGTGCGCACGCTGCACCCACACGGCGCCGGCATGCTCCTCGCAGCGCATCCCCTTCCCATGACTCCCTTGCCTCCGGCCCGAGCGGCAGCGGAATGCGCCGGCAGCGATCCCAGGCCCGCGCCCGGCGGCGACGCGCGCGTCCCGGCCGCTCCGCCCGCCGCCCCGGACGCGCCCGCCGCCCGCCGCGCGCGGCGAAAGGCGCTGCTCCACGCGGCGCTCGGCGGCCTCGGCCTGGCCGCCCTGGCCGCGCTCATCCGCCACGTCGGCGCGGCGGAGATGCTCGCCGCGGTGACCCGCGCCGCGCCGTTCGTGCCTCTCCTGATCGCGCTGGAGGCGGCGCGCGTCGGCTGCGAGGCGCTCGCGACCGGCGTGCTCTGCGCGCCGCGGCGCATCCCGGCCTCGGAGCTCCTTCGCATCCACGCCGTCACCTACCCTGTCATCACGCTGATGCCGGCCGGCCGCCCCGCGGGCGAGGCGGTCAAGGCCGCGCTGCTCTCCCCCCACGTCGGCGCCGCGCGCGCGGCCGCGATCGCCACGGCGAACCAGTCGCTCGCGCTCCTGTCCTCGGCCCCGCTGTCGCTCCTCGCGGCCGTCGCCCTCTTCCACATCGGCGGCGCCTCTCCGCTCGCCCTCGGCGTGCTCGCGCATGCGGCCCTCCTGGTCGCGAGCGGCCTCGGCGTCGCCTTCGCCGCGCGGCAGCGCGCCGCCTCGGCGTGGATCACCCGGCGGTTCGCCCGCGCCGGTCAGCTCGCCGCCGCCTTCCAGGAGGCCGTCCACGAGCGCCCGCCCGTCCCGGCCTGGCCGTTCGCCGCCTGCCTCGCGGGCCGCGCGCTCCAGGCGGTGCAGTACGGCGTGCTGCTCGCCGTCGTCGGCGCCGAGAGCGGCCCCCTCCGCGCGCTCGCCGCGTACGGCGTGGGCGCCGCCGGCACGGCCGCCGGCGACCTCATCCCGGGCCAGATCGGCGCCACCGACGGGGCCTTCACGCTCGCCGCCTCGCTGCTCGGCCTCACCGCGAGCTCCGCCGTCGCGATCTCGCTGCTCGTCCACCTCCTCCAGGCGGCCTTCGCGCTCGCGGGGATCGCCGTCGCGCTCGTGTGGCGCCGCAGCCCTCCGGCGCCCTGAGCCGCCCGCTGTGGTCCATAGTACAAATTTCCAATTTAACAGGACTTTCTGTCGCGGCCTCGCCGCTCTCACGGACGCTCAGCCGAGCGCGCGCCCTATGGTTGGTGGGCGCCGATGGGCACGGAGGCGCGGCGGTCGCCCGACGGCGCAGCGACCGCGACCGCGGCAGATCGCTGGCCACCCTCCGGCGGTTCGTCCTACGGTGTGCCGTCATGACGGAGAAGACCGGCGGCCCTGGAAGGGACGTGCTCACCCAGAAAGAGGCCGAGGAGCGCGCCGCGCGCATCGGCAGCGCGCGCTACGAGCTCTCGCTCGACCTCTCGCGCGGCGAGAGCGGCTACCGAGGCGAGGCGGTCGCGTACTTCGACGTCCGCGGCCACGGCGACACGTTCATCGACTTCCGCGGCGGGCGCATCGAGCGGCTCGAGATCAACGGCGTCGAGATCGAGCCCGCGTGGTCCGACTGCCGCATCCTCCTCCCGGGGAGGCTGCTCGCCCCGGAGACGCGCGTGCGCGTCGTCTACGAGAACGACTACGATCACACAGGCGACGGCTTCCATCACTTCCGCGACCCGGAGGACGGCGAGGACTACGTCTACTCGGACCTCGAGCCGTTCAGCGCCCACCGCGTGTTCCCCTGCTTCGATCAGCCGGACATCAAGGCGAGCTACCGGCTCTCCGTCACCGCGCCCGAGGACTGGGAGGTCATCGGCAACGCCCGCGTCGCGCGCACGTTCGGCGCCGGCCTCGGGCGCACGACGCGGGTGTTCGAGGAGACGACCCGGTTCAGCACCTACATCTTCGCGCTGATCGCCGGCCCGTACAGCGGCGTCCGCGACGAGCACCGCGGCATCCCCCTCGGGCTCTACTGCCGCAGGTCGCTCGCGAGGCACCTCGACGCCGAGGAGCTCTTCACGATCACGAAGCAGGGCTTCGACTTCTACCCGGAGTTCTTCGACTACCCCTACCCCTTCAGCAAGTACGACCAGGTCTTCGTCCCGGAGTTCAACGCCGGCGCCATGGAGAACGTCGGCGCCGTGACCCACAGCGAGCGCATGATCTTCCGGGACCCGCCGACGGACCACCAGCGCCTCACGCGCGCGGAGGTGCTCCTCCACGAGATGGCCCACATGTGGTTCGGCAACCTCGTGACCATGCGGTGGTGGAACGATCTCTGGCTGAACGAGAGCTTCGCCACGTACATGGCCTTCCTCGCGATGGAACAGGCGACCCGGTTCCAACCGGCCGTGTGGAAGGCGTTCAACGTCATGAAGAGCTGGGCCTACCGGCAGGACCAGCTCGTGACGACGCACCCCATCGCCGGGGAGCTCGCCGACACGGAGCACACGTTCCTCAACTTCGACGGCATCACGTACGGCAAGGGCGCCGCCGCGATGAAGCAGCTCGTCGCGGCGATCGGCCTCCCGGCCTTCCGCGAGGGGATGCGCCGGTACTTCAAGCGCTACCAGTACGGCAACGCGACGCTGCGCGAGTTCCTGTCCGCGCTGGAGGAGGGCTCCGGCCGCGACCTCGGCGCGTGGTCGCGCCTCTGGCTCGAGCAGGCGTCCCTCAACACGCTGACGGCCGAGTGGGAGCCCGACGGCGACCGCATCGGCCGGCTCCGCGTGCTGCAGACGGCGCCCGCCGACTACCCGACCCTCCGGCCGCACCGCATCGACGTCGCGCTCGCGCGCGAGGAGAACGGCGCGCTCGTCGTCGACTCGGTGCCCGCGGAGATCGACGGCGCGGCGACCGAGGTCGCGGCCGCGCGGGGGCAGCGGGCGCCGCTCCTCGTGTTCCCCAACCACAACGACCTCACGTTCGCGAAGATCGCGCTCGACCCGGCCTCGCTCGCGTTCGTGCGCGAGCACATGGGCCGCGTCGAGGATCCGCTCCTGCGCCAGCTGCTCTGGTCGTCGCTCTGGAGCATGGTGCGCGACCAGAAGCTCGCCTCCCCGGCGTACCTCGCGCTGGTGAGGGACAAGCTGCCCGCCGAGCCGGACCTCTCGCTCGTCGACCCGGTGCTCACGAACGCGGTGACGGCGCTCGCGCGCTACGTGCCGGATCCGCTGCGCGAGGCCGAGGCGAGCGCGTTCACCGGCCTCGCCCTCGCGGCCCTGCGGTCGGCCCCCCGCGGCGACGCGCAGATCGTGTGGGCGCGGGCGCTCTTCAACGCGGCGTACTCCGCGCCGGATCTCGCGCTGGCCGCGCGCCTCGCGGACGGCGAGATCGAGGTGGACGGCCTCGAGATCGACCAGGAGATGCGCTGGACGGTCGCCGTGAAGTGGATCGCGCGCGGTATGAAGGGCGCGGAGGAGCGGCTCGCCGCCGAGCGCGAGCGCGACCCGTCGGACCGCGGCCAGCGCGCCGCGCTCCGCGCCGAGACGGCGCGCCCGGATCCGGCGGCGAAGGCCGCGGCGTGGGCGCGCTTCCACGAGGAAGGGTACGGCTCGCTGCACCTCACCAGCGCGGCGATGTCGGGCTTCAACTGGTCGTTCCAGCGCGCGCTGCTCGAGCCGTACGCGCAGGCGTTCTTCGAGCGGGTGCAGCAGGTCTTCGAGACGCGGACGCACGAGCTCGCGTCCGCGTATTTCACGCATCTGTTCCCCTCGTACCGCGTCGAGCGGGACCTCGTCGCCCGCGCGGAGGCGCGGACCGCGGCGCTCGGGCGGGCCCCGGACGGCGCGCCGGCGGCGCCGCGGCTGCCGATGCTGGTCCGGATGCTCCGCGAGGCGAGCGACGACCTCGCGCGGGCGCTCGCCTGCCGGGAGCTGGCGGCGGCGAGCGCCGAGGGGCACCGCCCGGGGGGCGGGGGCGCCCCCGGCTGAGCGAGGAACCGGGGAGAGCGGCGCTCGAGGCGACGATGATCGTGCAGCTCGGGAAGACGTCCGTCACGTGGACGCGCGCGGACCTCGAGGCGAAGCTCGCCGGCCACGCGCGCGTCCTCATCGACGTCGGCACAGGCGACGGCCGCTTCGTGTACCGCTCGGCCGGCGCCAACGCCGATACGTACTGCATCGGCGTCGACCCCGCGGGGGAGCGGATGCGCGAGGTGTCGTGGCGCGCCAGCCGCAAGGTCACCCGGGGCGGCCGGCCGAACGCGCTCTTCGTCGTCGCGTCCGTGCAGGCGCTGCCCGAGGAGCTCACCGGGCTCGCCCACACCCTCACCCTCAATTTCCCCTGGGCCTCGCTGCTCTCGGCCCTCGTGCTGCCCGAGGCGCCGGTGCTCGAGGCGCTGCGCCGGCTCGTCCGACCGGGCGGGGAGCTCATCGCGCTGCTCAACCAGAGCGTCTTCGACGACCGGCCCTACGCGGCGCGGCTCGGGCTCCCCGAGCTCTCGGACGCGTGGGTCGATGACACGCTGCGCCCCGCCTACCGCGCGGCGGGCTTCGAGATCCGGGCGAGCGAGCTCGTCGAGGGGGAGATGCCGCACCAGACGAGCTGGGGACAGCACCTCACGCTCGCGTCGGGCCGGAGGACGCGCCTTCTCACGGCCGAAGCGATAGGCGCGATCGGCGGCGAAGCGCCGGGGTGAAGGCGCCGCTAGGCGCGCTGGCGGCGCTCAGGCGAGCTATCGCGTGCTCTCGTGCTGCACCGCCTCCCGCTCGGTCACCCGGCGGATGGTCTGCGCGGTGTGCCTGTCGTCCTCGCTCTGCGCGATATCCGACAGGCTGATGATGCCGACCAGGCGGCCGTCCGCCTCGGTGCACAGGACGCGCGACTTGTGGTGCTGCCCCATCAGCTGCTCCGCGCGTTGCACGTCGTCGTCGGGCCGGCACGCGACCACCCCGCGCGTCATGACGTCGCCCGCCTTCGTGCTCAGCGGCCGGTTGTGGGCCAGCACCCGGATGGCGAGGTCGCGGTCCGTCAGCGCCCCGAGCACCCTCCCGGCGCTATCGCAGACAGGAAGGAAGCCGATGTTCGCGTCGCGCATCTTGCACGCGGCCGTCTGGATGGTGTCGTCGGCCAGGACGCTCTGGATGTCTTGCTTCATGATCTCCTTGCACAGCATGGTTCCCTCCTTCGGTTCCGTTTGCAGCGCTCGGCAGCGTCACCGCGCACAAAAGGACCTTAGGGGACGATCGCGGGCGAGGGATGGAGCATCATGATGAATGCGGCGTCGGGGGCCGCTTGATCGCGCCTCCGGCGGGCGAGCGCGCCGGGCGGCGCCCCGGCGAGGCGCCGCGGCGAAAGCCAACCTGGGGTGCGAGACACCATGTCAGAGCGGATCACAGGGGCGGTCATCCGCCGGGCGCGGCCGGCCGACGCGGCCGTCATCGCGCGCATCGAGGTCGACTCCTGGCAGGCGGCCTACCTGGGCCTGGTGCCGGCGGCCGATCTCAACGCCCTCTCCGTGCCGGCGCGCGAGGTGAGCTGGCAGCGCATCCTGAGCCGCGACGGCGCGACCGGGACGCGGACCTGGGTGCTCTGCGCCGAGGACGCCGGGCTCGGCTTCGCGAGCGCCGGGCCGACGCGCGACGACGACGACCCGGGCGACGTCGGCGAGCTCTACACGATCTACCTCCTGCCCGCCGCGTGGGGGCGCGGGCTCGGCGCCGCGCTGCTCGACACGGCGCAGGCCGACCTGGCCCGGCGCCGCCACAGGACCATGACGATCTGGGTCCTCGAGGGGAACACCCGCGCGCGCCGCTTCTACGAGCTCTCCGGCTTCACCCGCGACGGCGCGCGGCGGTGGGCGCGGGTCGGCGCCGGCAGCCTCCCGGAGATCCGCTACCGGCGAGCGCTGTAGCGCCCCGGATCCCACGCCGAGGGCGGCGGCGCCCCGGGGTGCCCCGCCGAGGGCGGCGCCGGCCCGTGCACCAGCGACGGCATCGAGCCCCGGCGCCCCGGCGCGCTAGCCGAAGCGCACGACGATGCTGCTGTAGCCGCCCCGCGGATCGTGCTGGGAGGTGATCTTTCCCCAGGGATACTCGTACGGCGGCGCGCCGAGGATCGACGCCAGCCAGGCGTCGTGGCTGGCCTTGCGCTCCGCCTCCTCCTTCTCGGACCAGTCGTTCCAGAACGCCTTCGACTCGGCGCCCACCTCGAACAGCTCGACCCACGCGATCTTGCCGCTGCAGAAGTGCAGCGTGATGCGGAAGGTCCTGAAGCCGATGCGCTGGCGCGACATCCGGTATCCGCTCCACGGCTGCGTCTGGCTCAGGGCGTTGGCCATCCGCGCGAGCGGCGACGACAAGAACTGCGCTTCCGAGTACGAGGGCCCGATGCGAAGCCCGGATGTGAGCTCGATCTCGCCCGTCTGTCGATGGATCATCCAGCCCTCCGACCGCTCGGAACAGCATACACCACAGCTCGCGGACCGGCGCGGCTCAGCCGAGCCCCGCCGACGTCCGTGCGCGACAGTCACGCGCGGACCCGACTCCGCCTCTCCGAAGGTGGGTGTTCGACGGAGATTCACCCCTGCCGATCGCTCGCACAGCTGCTCGGAGGACAACAGCCGCGATCCCTCTCGCGCAGCGCGAGGGACGCCGCTGTCCTCCGGTGTCGACACGACACCCACGATGTCGCGGGTGACCGAGCAGACCGAGCACCCACTTTCGCCATGGGCATAAGGAGGTGTCGCGCAATGCGGTTTTCCTGCTCGTGACAACCCGCAACACCGGTAATATCGGTCACGGATCGCGCCGGGCCCCACCCGAGGTCATCCGAGGTCTTCTTGCCGCGTTGCCCTTCCTGCCATCGCCGACTCGCAGTGCTCACCTCCTGCTCGACGGACGGAGCCACGGCGCCGTCCCGCCCGGCGCCGGTCGATCTCGACGCCGAGACGCCGCCGTCCGTCGCGGGCTTCCGCGTCGGCTCGCCGCTCGCGGCGGGCGCCTTCTCGGTCCTCTGGGCTGCGACGCGGTCGGAGGACGGCGCTCCCGCCGTGCTCAAGATCAGCAGGGCCCACTCGCTGCTCGCGCGCGAGCGGTTCCGCAGCGAGGCGTGGGCGCTCGAGCAGCTCGGTCCCCCGGCCTCGCCTCGCCTGTTCCAGAACGGCGTGCTCGAGGACGGCCGCGCGTACATCGCGATGGAGCGGCTCCGCGGCGAGACGCTGGCGGCCCACCTCGAGGGCCTGCCCGCCGCGCCCGACCTGCGCTCCGCCCTCGACGTCGCGCTCGGCGTGCTGAGCTGCCTCCAGGTGGTGCACGAGCGCGGCCTGGTCCACCTGGATCTCGCGCCCGAGAACGTCTTCCTCGAGCCTGACGGCGGCGTGCGGCTCCTCGACTTCGGCCTCACGCAGCGCGAGCGCGGCGTCGTCTGCCACCCGGCGGACAGCGCGCTCACCACGCTGGGCGCCATGCTCGGGACGCCCGAGGTCGCGTCGCCCGAGCGGCTCCGGGGCGAGCCGCTCGACGCGCGCGCGGATCTCTACGCCTTCGGCGCGCTCCTCTTCGAGCTGCTCACGCTGCGCCCTCCGTTCGCGGGCGATCCCGCGGACGTCGCGCAGGGGCACCTCGGCCGGCTCCCCCCCAGGCCGAGCGGGATCGCCCCGGTCCCGCCGTCCATCGAGGCCCTCGTCCTCGCCTGCCTCGCCAAGGAGCGCGCGCGCCGCCCGGCCGACGCCGCGGGCCTGCGGGCCGCGCTCGCGTCGGCGGGCGCCGAGGCGCTCGCCCTGACCGGCGGCGCCGCCGGCGCCGCGGCGATCGCGGGAGACGACGCCGCCACCGGCTCCACGGACCGGCACGACACGGTGGTGCTCGCCCTGGAGGCCCGCGGCGCCGAGGCCGAGGTCCGCGCCGCCGTGGCCCGCCACGGCGGGCACCTCGCGCGGCAGCGCGGCTACCGCTTCGTCGCGATCTTCCCCGGCCCGAAAGAGGCGGCCGCGGAGCGCGCGCTCCTCGCGGGGCGGGAGATCGTCGCCTCGGTCGGCGCGCCCCTCGCGATCCACGTCGCGCCGTTGAAGCTCCGCCGCGACGCCGAGGGCGTCCACGCCGCCGGCATCGCCGTGGAGCGGCCCGAGTCGTGGCTGCCCTCGGATCCGTGGCGCGGCATCGCGCTCAGCGCCGAGCTCGTCACCGCCCACGCCGGGTTCGACGTCGCCGCGGCGAGCGAGGACGGCCGCTACTTCTTCGCCCCGGACGCGCCCCCGCCCTCGGGCCATCGCGGCGCCGCGCGCGCCGCGCCGCCGCTCGTCGGGCGCGGCGAGGCCCAGAGCGCCGCCGAGGAGAGCCGCGAGCGCGCGCTCGCGGGCCTCGGGCCCGGCCTCTGCGCGCTGATCGGCGAGCGCGGCGCCGGCAAGTCGCGCCTCGCCGAGGAGATCGCCGAGAGCAGCCGGCGCGCGCACCCCGGCGCGCTCGTGATCTCGCTGCGCGCCGAGCCGGAGCTCGGCGCGCGCCCCGGGGGCGGCTACGGCCGGACCGCGGCCGCCTTGCTCGCCGAGGTGCTCGGCGCGAGGGACGGCGCCCTCGCGGCGCCCGGCGACCCGCGCGCGTTCTGCGTCGAGCGGCTCGGAGAGCCGCTCGGCGGCGAGGTGTGGCCCGCCGTGGCCGCGATCCTCGGCTGGCCGGGCGGCTCCGCAGGCCGGCCGCCGCCGCGCCGCGGGAGCGTGATCCGGGCGCTCGCCGAGGGGCTCCGCCGGAGGGCGATGGAGCGGCCCGTCGTCGTGATCGTCGACGACGTGCACCTCGCCGACAGCGCCACGCTCGACGCGCTCGACCTCGCGACGCGGCGCGAGGCGTCGGTCTCGCTCTGGGTGCTGCTCGCCGGCGCCCCGGCGCGCTGCTCGCCGGCGCCGCGGCGCCACGCGCTGAGCGCCCGCAGCCACGCGCGCGATCACGTCGCGCTCCCGCCGCTCGACGACGCCGCGGGGCTCCTGCTCTGCGCGGAGCTCCTCCGGCCCGCGGAGCCTCCGCCGAGCGCGACGCTCCGGCGCATCTGCGCGTGGGCCGGCTACAACCCCCGCGCCCTCGTGGAGCTCACACGGGCGACCAAGCGCGCGGGCCTCGTGCGGCTGCGGGCGAGATCGAGCGGCCACCAGCTCGCGACCGCCGAGCTGGAGAGGCTCCCGCCGTCGCCCGCGTGGCAGTGGTTCGCCGCGGGGCAGCTGGAGGCGCTCCCGCCGGAGCTCGCCGCGTGCGCGAGGCTCTGCGCGGTGCTCGGCTTCGAGCTCTCGGAGGACGTGGCGGCGAGCGTGCAACGCGCGCTCGAACGCGAGGGCGAGCGCGAGGACGCGGCGGCGGCGAGCGTCGACCACGTCGATGTCCCGAGCGCCCTGCGCGCGCGCGTCGACGTACCGAGCGCGCTGCGCGCGCTCGTGGCGCGGGGGCTCCTCGTCCCCCGCGGCGCGCACGGCGCCGCGCACGGCGAGGGCACCCTCTGCGGCGGCGCCAGCTACGCCTTCCGGAGCGCGCTCTTGCAGGAGGCCATCTACGCGCTGCTCGCGGAGGACCAGCGCGCGGCGATGCACCGGCACGCGCTCGCCGTCTGGGAGCTCATGGCCGAGGCCCGGCCGAGGGCGCCGGATCTGCTCGAGCCGATCGCGCGCCACGCCGCGGCCGCCGGGGCGCGCGCGCGCGCGGCGCACGCGTACCTGCTCCTCGGCGATCTCCAGCGCGACCAGCACAACAACGCGGTGGCGGAGGGCCACTACGCGTCCGCGCTCCTCTGGGCCGACGGCGACGATCAGCGCCAGCGGTACCTCGCGCTCCTCGGCCGCGCGCGCGTGCGCTACCGCGTCCTGCGCACCGGCGAGGCGCTCGACGATCTCCGCTCCGCGGGGGCGCTGGCCCGGACGATGAAGGACCCGCGGATGATCGCGGAGGCGCTGCTCGAGGAGGCGACCGCGCTCGACTGGGCGGGCGCCTGGGAGGAGTCGGCGGCGCGCGTCGAGGAGGTGATCCCGCTGCTCGACGCCCGCGAGGGCCGCGCCGACGCAGCGCTCGCCGCGCGCTTCGAGGTCGCCGCCGGCCGCTCGGCGTTTCGCAAGGGCAACCTGGACGACGCCCTCGAGCGGCTCACGCACGGCGTGGAGCGCGTCCGCGAGGCCGATCACGACACGCACGTGACCGGGCTCACGCTGCTGGCCTGCGTGCTCGCGCGGTCCGGCCAGCTCGAGGAGGCGGAGCGGCGCTTCGACGACGCCGTGCGCAGCTGCGAGGAGCGCGGCGACCGGGCCCACCTCTGCGCGGCGCTCGTCCGCCGCGCGGAGCTCTGGCCGGCGCTCGACGCCCCGGATCGCGCGATGGCGGACCTCCGGCGCGCGGTCCAGCTGGCCCGCGAGGAGGCGAGCGCCCTGGCGGAGCGCGACGCGACGATCAAGCTCGCGGAGCTGCTTTATCTCTGGGGGCACGAGGACGAGGCGCTGCCCCTGGTGCGGCAGGCGCGCTCGCTCGACGAGCAGCTCAAGGACAGGCCGGCCTACAGGAGCGCGCTCCTGCTCGCGCGGATCCACGCGATGCGCGACGAGCACGCGGACGCGAGCCGGCAGCTCCGGTGGCTCAGGGCGCAGGGGGCGGTCGCGGATCTCCCGCCGTACGCCCAGGCCCTCCTCGGCGTCATGCAGCTCGCCGTGAAGGACCCGAGGTCCGGCATGGAGAGCACGCGCACGCGGGCGACGGCGCGCGAGGAGGGGGAGCCGCCCGGCGAGCTGGGCGGCGTCCTCAGCGCCGATCAGCGGGTCGAGCTCCTCTACTGGCGGGCGCGCGCCCTGGTCGATGCCGGCCGCCCCGAGGATCTGGCGCTGCTCCTCGCGCGCACCGCGCCGCTGCTCGCCCAGAGCCGGGCCTGGCGCCCGCGCTTCGCGAAGCTCCGGGCGGGCGACGGGCAGCTCGCGGGATAGCGCCGCCGGGGCGCGGGGCCTTCACCTCGGATCGACGCGGAACACCTCGCCGGTCAGCATGACGACGTAAAGCTCGCCCGCGGCGTCCTCGCCGAACGAGGCCGCGGGCAGGCGCGACTCGAGGTCCGCCGTGATCTCGACGTGATCCCGCGCCCTCGAGCCGTCCCACCGCAGCGTCCAGAAGCGGTGTGTCCCGTAGTCGCCGTAAACGTACCTTCCCCGGAGGCACGGAATCGCCGAGCCGCGATAGACGTAGCCGCCCGTGATCGAGCCGCCCTCTCCGCTCGAGTGGCTGTGCTCCACGGCGGGCGCGACGCCGACGCGGGAGCACCCGGCGGCGACGCAGTGGTCGCCCTCCATCGCAGGCCACCCGTAATTGCGCCGCCCGGTGCGCGCGGGCTCGATGTCGAGCTCTTCCCAGGCGTTCTGTCCCACGTCGGCGATGTAGAGATCCCCCGTGCTCCGGTCGAAGCTGATGCGCCATGGATTGCGCAGTCCGTAGTCCCAGACGAGCGGGTTCACGCCCGCGCCGGAGAGGTTGCCTGGCGGGCCGAGCCCGCTGTCCACGTCGATCCGCAGGATCTTGCCGAGCGGGGACGAGAGATCCTTCGCCGGAGAGGCCGAATACGGCGTGACGGCCGAATCGCCGACGGACGCGTAGAGGTAGCCGTCGAGGCCGAACGCGAGCGTGCCGCCCACGTGGTTCCAGCCGCCGTGCCTCGCGTCGAGGAGCGTCCGGACAGGCACGCTCCCCGGCGACGTGTCGGCGACATCGGGGTTCGAGGCCGAGCGGCGGAACTCGGCGATCGTGACGTTGCCCCTGGGCGCGGCGGTGTAGAAGAGCCAGAACCTGCCATTCTCCGCGTAGGCCGGGTGAAACGCCATCCCGAGCAGCCCGCCCTCCGCGGTCGGGCTGGGCGCGCACACGAGCGGGTTCGCGCTCGCGGGCGGCGAGGGCGGGCACGATGTCCCGCCGCGGATGTCGAGGAACGGGGTGGACCGGAGGACACCGTCCTTGATCAGGCGGACGACGCCGTCCTTTTCGAGGACGAACATCCTCGATCGGTCGCCCGGCGGGCTCGCGAGGAAGACGGGTGTCGCAAGGCCGGCCGCGACCTGCGTGAGCTTCAGGCGCGGCACCCCGGCGCACGCGACGCCGGAGCCGCCGCTGCCGGCGCCGGAGCCGGAGCCGTCGCTGCCGGCGCCGGAGCTGGAGCCGGAGCCGTCGCTGCCGCTGGTACCGCTGCCGGAGCTCGCGCTCGTGCCGCTGGCGCCAACGCTCGCGCCGCCTGCGGCGCCGCCCGCGCTGCCACCGCCGCTCCCTGCCTCGGGCGGCGGCCCGAGGCCCTCGATCCACGAGCGAACAGCCGCCAGGCCCGCCGCGTCGGCGGCGTCCGACGCGATCGGCGGCATCTGCGCCCTGGAGCCGCGGTGCTCCATCCGCCGCACGACGGCGCTCGACTCGGGATCTCCCGGCGTGATCCGGTGGAGCGCGCCGGGCTCCCAGAAGCTGGGTGTCACGCCCACGCCGGTCGTATACGTATCGGTGCTCTCCACCGTGGTGTTCGCCGCGAGCAGGCGTGTCCGCAGGGTCGCGACGCCGGTGCTGTTGTGGCAATTGCCGCAGTTCGCATGGAGATAGCCGAGCGCGGCGGCCGCCCGGGCGTCTCCCGGCGGGCGCACCCCTCCCCGCATCGGGACGGTGAGCCACCCGGCGTCGCTCAGGGACGCCATCGTCTCGCCCGGTCCATCGTGGCTCAGCTGCAGCGCGCTGAAGCCGAGGACGCGCTCCGGGAGCTTTCCGTGGCACTCCCAGCAGTCCGCGGTCCGCGGGATGTCGTGCGCGGTCCCGCGCGCGTCCTCGACGCCCGCCTCGACGAGGAACGCGTCGTTCCTCGCCGGATCCCACGCGTACGCGGCGAACAGCCAGTCGTCGATGCCGGGCCCGAACCGGTGGATGAACCGCGTCTCCACGGCCACGCCCTCCGCGCGGAACTCCTTCCAGAAGCGCGCGCCCACCGGCAGCGACCAGTGATCCATGTCGCTCGTGTCGACGGTGGAGCAGGGCGGCAGGTACACGAAGCGCCGCTTCGCCGCCCCGTCCGACCAGAGCTCGTAAGCAGGACGAAACTCGCGCGTGCCCGCTGCCCGCGATCGCGTCGTGATGTCGGCGTAGAGCCCGGTCTGGGAGAGCCGCGCGGGCGGCAGCGGATCGGGCGGCAGCGCGGCCCCGTCGGCGCACGGCTCATCGTCCGCCGCGCTCGACGCGCCGGTCGAGCTCGACGCGGCGGCGCTCGACGTGGCCGCGCTCGACGCGGCGGCGCTCGACGTGGCCGCCGCCGGGCCCGCGCAGGGAGCGCAGCGCGGCCCTCCGCAGTCGAGGCCCACCTCGAGGCCGTTCATCACCCCGTCCGAGCAGGTCACGTAACAGACGTCGAGCCTCGGGCGCTCCTGCGCGCTGCCGATCTCGCTGCTCCTCAGGTAGGTCGTGTGCGCGCGCTCCTCGTCGAGCAGCACGCCGTCGTTCCGCGCCGTCCCGAGCGCCCACGACTGCACGAGCGCCGACACGTCCGTCGCGCGAGCGCCGACGCCGGCCTCGGCCGCGAGGGTCGCCGCGCTCTCGCCTTCAAAGCCGCTGTCCCCGATGCTCCACCAGGTGACGGTGCGCTCGTCCCACGGCACCGTGACGCGGTGTACGCTCACAGCGCTGCTCTCCACCGCGTACGTCTGATGGAAGACCAGCGAGGCAGAGAGGACCGTCGCGCCGACGGGCACGGGAGAGAGCCCGAAGTACACGACAGACCGGCGGCGGCCGGCGCCCGCGGCCCACCCCGTCGAGAGGTTCGGAGATGCGGAGTCGTTCCACCCCGGAGCGTTTTGCCACAGTGTCGCGTCTCTCACCGTGCCGAGCGTTCCACGCTGGATGGTGACGCACACCGCACCATCGCTCGACAGCGCCGCCGAGGCCGCTCCGAGCGCCGCCGAATCCCCCTCTCCGACGCCGGGAATCGCGCCGGAGGGGCGCCCGGGCTCGCCCTCCGTCCCGGGCGCGGAGCTGCAGCCGATCGCCGCCGCTGCAGCGGCGCCGGCCAGGACGCCGCGCATCACGAGAAAAGGGACGCCCGTCATCGCCGCCAAGCGACGTGGGCGGCGGCGCGACGGCCCGAGTGGCCAGGGCGGCCCGAGCGAGAAGCATCGTTGTTCCATACAGCAATACCCTCCTTGCTGGGTCGCCCGGCCGGATGTTTCCCTCAGGTGAAGGCGCATGTGCGCGAGCCGCGCGGTGGCCGCACCGGATCCATGGACACACCTGGGCACCGATGGACGCCACGTTCGTCATCAACGAGCATGCCACTCCGCCGTGGGCGACGCGTCGCGTTATGCCCTGGAGGAAAGCGCGCTCGTCGCGCGAACTGCGAAGCGCATCACATTCCGAGGTGAGAACCGCATCACATCGGAGGCGCGATGGCGGAGCTCGCTCCGGGTGCCCTCCCTTGTTCCGCGCTCACGCTCTCACGAGAGGGGAACGTGAGGGGAACGAGAGGGGAGCAAGAAGCCGCGCCGCCAGCGGAACTAGTGGTTGGATCCTGCGCGAGGGCGGCGTAGCATAACAGATTGTGTCATCCCCCGAACCGACGCAGAGCGCCTCGCTATTCCTCTGCATCACCTTCTTTCCGAGCGAGCGCCTGGCGACGGCGGTGCTGCGGCTGGTGTCCAGCTTCTGCGGCGCCGTGCTGGACGACGCGAATGTGAGCTCGCGGTTCTACATGGCCGCGCACGAGCTCGCCGAGAACATCACCAAATACTCCACCGGACCTCGCGTCAGCCTCGAGCTCGCGCTGGAGGAGGACGAGCGGTCGCACATCATGAAGATCCGCGCGCGCAACGAGGCGTCGCCGGAGCGGCTGCGAGAGGTCGAGAAGCGGCTGCTCGACCTGAAGACCGCGAGCGACCCGCTGAAGCACTACGACGACCTCATCACGGAGACAGCGATGGTCGAGGGCGTCTCCGGCCTCGGCCTCGCGCGCGTCCGCGCCGAGGGAGGGCTCGACGTCGACTACAAGATCGAGGGCAACGAGCTCACGATCATCGCGCACGCGCCGCTCGAGCGGTGGAGGATGAATGGACAGCCTAAGGGTTGATCGCATCACCACGGACAGCTTCGGCATCGAGCCGGCGCTGCTCGGCGATCGCCTGAGTATCAAGCTCACCGGGACGGGCGACATGGCGGCGGCCGCCCCGCTCGGCGCCTATTGCAAGGAAGTCCAGCACGAGGTCCGGCGCCTCTCGCTCGCAGCGGTAGAGTTCGACATACGCGCGCTGTACTTCCTGAACTCCAGCTGCCTGAAGGCGTTCATCGCCTTCATCGCCGGCGTCACCGGCCAGGGCCCCAGCTGCAAGATCCGGTTCGTCACGGACGCGAGGCTCGGGTGGCAGCGGCGGAGCCTGGCGGCCCTGGAGCGCATGTCCCCCGGCCTCGTCTCCATCCACGACAAGTGAACGGGGAGCGATAGATCATGGCGGCGAAGCGCCACACGATCGCCCTCCTGACCGACTACCTCTGCGGCGAGTACCAGTCCGAGGCGCGCTTCGGGGTCGAGCGCGCGGCCGAGGCGCACGACGTCAACCTCATCGTGGCCTTCGGCGAGACGCGCGCCCGCCAGGGCTACACGCTGGACGCCCGGGGCGGGATCTATTCGCTCATCGGCGCGACGACGGTCGATGGGGCGGTGATCATGTCGTCGGCGCTCACGAACCACGTCGGCCCCGACGGAGCGCGCGAGTTCTGCCGATCGCTCGCGCCCTTGCCCGTGTGCAGCGTGGGGCTCGCGCTGGACGGCATCCCGAGCGTCATCGTCGACAACGCGGTCGGGGGGGAGGCGGCGGTCGCGCACGTGCTCGACGACCACGCGTGCAAGCGCGTCGCCTACATCAGCGGGCCTGCCAACAACGAGGAGGCGAAGCTGCGCGCCGTGGCGTACCGGAGGGCCCTCGAGGCGCGCGCGCTCCCCTATGACGAGCGCCTCTTCGTGTACGGCGACTTTCTGATCGACGGCGGCCGCCGCGCGATGCGCGAGCTCCTCGGGCGCAGGGTCCAGTTCGATGCCGTCGTCGCCGGCAACGACAACATGGCCCTCGGCGCGATGGACACGCTGAAGGCGCACGGCATCGACGTCCCTGGCGACGTCCTCGTGTGCGGGTTCGATGACGTCGCCGTCTCGCGCGTCACCAGGCCGTCGTTGACGACCGTCCGCCACCCGATCAAGGAGCTCGGGGCGCTCGCCGTCGAGACGGTCGTGCGCCAGCTCCGCGGCGAGCGCGTGCCGGAGTGCAGCCTCCTTCCCGTCGAGCTCACGCGGCGCGAGTCGTGCGGCTGCGGCTACTACGCTGCCCTCCCGCGCGCGACCGCGGCGCCTCCGCGCCGCGAGCCGCTCTCCATCGCCGCGCAGCGGGAGCCGCTGGAGCGCGCGCTCGCGCGGTGCGTGACCGTCCCGGCGGCGTCGCGCGAGGCGTGGCCCCGGGAGCTGCTCTCCGCGCTCGAGGAGGAGCTGAGCGGGCAGGAGGGCCGCTTCCTGACGGCGCTCCAGGACCTCCTCGACGCGGCGGGGCGCGAGGGCGTCGCCCTCGACCAGTTCCAGGGCGCGATCACGCTGCTCCGCGCGAAGATCGGCCGGGCGCCCGGCGGCGCCTCCGAGGACCGCCTCGAGCGGCTCTGGCACACGTGCCGCATCCTGATCAGCCACGCCTCCGTCCGCGCCGAGGGCGAGAAGCGGCTGTACCTGGAGCGCGCGTCGGTCAACCTCAGCTGGACCGGCATGTTCTTCTCGACCTGCCTCGGCATGCCCACGCTCCGGCGCACGCTCGCGGCGGAGCTGCCGAAGCTGGATCTCACGCACGTCGCCATATCGCTCTTCGACGATCCCCGGGGCGCCACCCTGCAGTCGCTCTTTCTGATGGAGAACAGCCGCGAGGTGGAGCCGCCGCCCGCGAGCTTCGCGTCCTCGCGCCTCGCGCCGCCCGGATTCCTGAGCTCGTCGGAGCGCTGGAGCGTCGTCGCGATGCCGCTCACGTTCGGCGAGACGGAGAACTACGGCGTCGCGCTCGTCAACAGCGGCGCGAACGAGATGGTCTACGACGCGGCGCGCCTCCAGATCGGCTCCGCGATGAAGGCGGTGTCGATGCACCGGGAGATCGTCCGGCACGTGGAGGTGCGCGAGCGGCTGGAGCAGGAGAGGGTCGACCAGGAGACCCTGGTCGCGAAGCACATCCAGACCACGCTCGTCCCGGCGCACCTGCATGTGGAGGGGCTCGATCTCTCCGCGATGATGCGGCCGGCCGCGGAGGTCGGCGGCGACTACTACGACGTGCTCCCCACCCGGGACGGCGGGTGGCTCGGGATCGGCGACGTCGCGGGGCACGGGCTCGTGGCGGGCCTCGTCATGTTGATGATCCAGAGCATGGTCGCGGCCATGACGCGCAGGGATCCGCGCGCCCGCCCGGGCGAGGTCGTCTCGGCGCTCAACCGCGCGATCTACGACAACATCCGCGACCGGCTGAAGCGCGACGAGCACGCGACCCTGCTGCTGCTGCGCTACGAGCGCGACGGGCGGGTGACGTTCGCGGGCGCGCACGACGACATCCTCGTGTGCCGCGCGAGGACGCGGAGGAGCGAGTGCATCCCGAGCTCCGGCGTGTGGGTCGGCGTCCTGCCGTCCATCGACGCGATGACCACGGACGCCGAGCTCGTCCTCGAGGACGGCGACCTGCTCGTGCTCTACAGCGACGGGGTGACGGAGGCGCGCAACGCGCACCGGGAGCAGTTCGGGCTCTCGCGGCTCTGCGCCACCGTCGAGGCCGCCCAGGACGCGCCGGTCGACGACATCCGCGACCGGATCCTGCGGGAGGTCGACGGCTGGTGCCCCAGCCCGGACGACGACATCACGATCGTCGTGGGCAGGTACCGCGCGCCGCGGTGATGGCGGCTCACCGGGCTCGTCAGCCGGTGACGCGGCCCTCGATGATCCCGCCGTCCGCGGTGATGGCGACGACCACCTCGCCGTCGACGAACAGCGACACCACCGGGCCGACCCAGGCGTCGTTCTCCCAGACGCACTCCCACACCCCGGCCATGGGCGGGATGCCGCCGCGCCGCACCCAGATGCGCCCCGCGCTGCCCGCCCAGGCGCGCCCCTCCGCGTCGATCGTCGCGGACGACAGGGCGCGCCGCGGCTCGATGATCTCCGTGAAGACGCTCTGCCCGTACCGCCAGACGACGCTGCCCTCCGCGCCGACGGCGATGCCCACGCCGAGATCGGGCCGCCCGGCGCACGCGACGAACGCGCGCGCCGGCGGCGCCGGGATGCGCTCCAGGTGCCAGTCGAGCGGCGCGTAGAGCGCGACGAGCCCCTCGCCCTTGGTCGACCGGCCGACGACCAGCCACCGCTCGTCCTCGACGCGCGCGACCGCGGCGAGGAGCGCGACGCCGTCGGCCGGCATCGGCCGCAGCCAGCGCTTGGCGATGAACGCGTGGAGGAGCGGCCGCGGATCGTTCGGCGTCGTCGAGACGAGGATGCCCATGTCCTCGAGGTCGCCGCTCAGCGCGACGTGGCTCTGCGGCTCTCCCGGCAGCTGGAAGACGCCCGTCACGCCGCCCGTCGTGTACACGGCGAGCGTCGATGCGTCGCCGCCGATGAGCCACCGGCCGGGCCCGATCCGGTGCACGAAGCGCACGCCCTGCGGGCTCGGGAGGCCGCCGGACGACGCCTCGCTCCAGCTCGTCCCGTTCCAGAAGAGCAGCCCCCCCGTGGCCGCCGCGAGGCACCGGCCATAGCCGTCCCAGGCCACGCTCCGGATGACCGAATCGAGGCTCGGGTGGTGGAGCACGCTCCACGTCCAGCGCTCGACGACCGCCGACAGGCGCGGCGCGGGCTCCCGCGAGGCGCGCGGGGGCGCGCTGATGATCTCGGCCTCGATCGGGCGGTCCTGGCTCGGGCGCTCGGCGGCCTTGGCGTTTCGCGGCGACAGCAGCGTCTGGCCGAGCTCGCCCTTGAGCTGCACCGGCGCGTTCATGTGCGTGGACGGGACGGTCATCGGACCGACCTCCTCCGCGGCGCGCACGCGCTGCTCCCCCGCGCTCGCCACGATCCGCTGCTCCAGCGCGGAGATCGGCGACGCGGGGCGGAGGTACGGCGAGAGCATCGCGGCCACGGCCACCGCCTCCTGGAGGCGCTCCTGGGCCTCGCCGGTGGACGCCCAGCGGAGCGCGAAGTCGATCGACTTGCACGCCTGGTCGTTGCCGCGCAGCGCGGGGTGGAGCCACCGCGTCTCGACGATGCTCCGGCGCGTGCGCGCCATGGCGGCCATGAGCGCCTGCGCCTGCGACTCCGCGATGATGTACTCCTCGCCCGTCAGCAGGAAGAAGATGACGGACGCGAGGTTGAAGATGTCGGTCCACGGGCCGATCGTGCTCGGATCGGCGGACAGCATCTCCGGCGGCGCGACCCCGGCGTTGCCGACGACGCCGGCCATGATCGTCTCGCGGATGCCGCGCGGCCGCGCCATGCCGAAGTCGCTGATCTTGAACAGCTCGTCGTCGCCGGAGCCGCAGCAGAGGATGCTCTCCGGCGTGAGCTGCCGGTGGACGACGCCGACGTCGTGCACCGCCGACAGCCCGCTCGTGATGCACTCGATGGCGCGCGTCGCGCGCGCCGGATCGAACGCGTGGCCCGTGGCCTGGATGGTCCCCTGCACCCGCTGCCGGAGCGTCACGCCCTGCACGCCACCGTGCACGTACTCGATGGTGATCCAGGGGAGGTTGAGCGCCTTCGTGCCGCGGCGGACCTCGAACGTGCCGGTGTCGATGAGCCGGACCACGAAGGGGGTCGGAGGGACCTGCTCGTTGAGGCGGCCGAGGGACACCGCCTCTTTCTTCACGATGACGGCCGCCGACGGACCCATCTGCCTGAAGAGCGACGGCCGGAGGATCTTGACGACCACGGGCGTCTCGCCTTCGGGCGCGGTGCGGACCGCGTAGAACGAGACGAACATCGTCCCGGCCCCGGCGCGCGACACGATCCGGTAGCCGATGCTTGGCGAGAGGTCGCTGCCGATCGTGGCACCCTGCAGACCTCCGAGCGCCTCTTCATCGCTGGGTATTGTGAGCACGTGAACGACCATAGCGCACCCGGCGCGGCGTGGAACAACTTGCCGGGGGGGGAGCCACGCCGCCGCCTCGGGCATCGCCGGCGCGCCGCCGGAGCGGCTCGGCGAGCGGCCCGTCGGTCTGCTCGCGGCGGCGAGCGCGCGGGCGTCGAAGCGCGCGCCCCCTGTAAGCCGACCTGGGCGGCGCGCGTTGCACGGGCATGAAGAACCAGCGCTCCCTGTCCCGCGCGTACCTCGCCGGGCTCATGCTTTCCGTCACACCGCTGCTCGCCGCGTGCGCGGCGCAGGCGACGCCGGCCGTGGCCGCCGCCCCGGAGGTCAACACCATCACGGTCGTCGGCCGCGGCGACGTCAGCGCGAGGCCTGACATCGCCCGGGCCCAGATGGGCATCGAGGTGATGGCGCCGACGGTGCACGAGGCGACGAAGCTCGCCGCGGCGCGCATGACCGAGATCCTCGCCGCGCTCAAGAACGCCGGCCTGGCCGAGAAGGACATCCAGACCAGCAACTACTCGATCCAGCTCGTGCGGCAGCCCGACGTGCCGCCCTGGATGGCCATGGGCTACGCGCAGCCCGCCCCCGTCGCGCCGGCGCCGGCGGCCCCGGCCGCGGCGCCCGCGGCTCCCGCGGGGCGCGGACCGAAGGCGCCTCAGCCGCCCGCGCCGAAGCCGCCGCCTGCCGACCTGGCGCCGGCAGCGCCGCCTCCGCCGTCGCACGTCTATCAGGTGAGCAACACCGTGATGGTCGTCATCCGCAACCTCGATCAGGTCGGGGCGGTGCTCGACGCCGCCGTGGCCGCCGGCGCGAACAACGTCTGGGGCGTCTCGTTCGGCCTCGACGAGACCGACCCGCTCGAGGCGCGCGCGCGGGAGAAGGCGATCGCGGACGCGCGGGCTCGCGCCGAGGCGCTCGCCAGGCTCCAGGGCGTCTCGCTCGGCCGCGTCGTCTCGATCAGCGAGGTCGTCGAGCACGGCCCCATCTACGCCCCCCGCGCCGCGCTCGCCTCCGGCGGGTACTCCGCGGACATGGGGACGCCCGTGTCGTCCGGCGAGGTCCCCTTCGGCACGCAGGTGAAGGTCGTCTACGCGCTGGAGAGCGCGCCGGCGAGCCCGCGCAAGTGACGCCGCCGCGCGCGTGGAGGGGCCGCGGGCGCGCCTCCGCGGGCGGCGGCCGCCAGATTCCAGCTAGATCGACCGCGCGTCGCCCCAGCGGGTAAAGTCCCAGCATCCAGCACGGCCCCCGACCCGATCGGCCCCTGCACAGCGCCACCATGATCGCCCCGTCCCGCCCTCCCCTTCGCCGTGCCCCTGTCCTCGCGGCGCGCCCGCGCTATTCCGCCGCGCTCGTCCGCTCGTTCGCGGCGGCAGCGATCGTCACGTCGACCACGGGCTGCCTCGTGCTCGAGCCGCCGACGTACGAGCATCCCGAGCAGACCGCGCCGGTGCTCTCTGCGGTCTTCCCTCCTCCCCACCTTCCCATCCACATCATCCCGGGGCGAGAAGGTATCCTGAATTTAAGCTTGACCGTTCTGTCCGAGGACAACGGCGACCCCGTGCAGACTGCCCAGTACATCGATTATGGGAGGCGCAGCCGCTTCGGGAGGCCGTACCGGAGAGGAGAGGTGTCCCCGGGGTCGATCGCGGCCGGGACCATCGAAGGCGGACAGCGCGCCTTCACGATCGAATTGGACTTCGACAGCTTCACGCTCCCGACAGACGGGGTGACGCCGGAGAAGGAGTGCCACACGCTCACCCTGACTGCGTCGCACGCCTTCACCGGGTGCCGTTGCCCGGCGGACCCGGAGGACATGAGCTCGCTCACATGGCAGCTCATCCACTGCGACCCGAATGACCCGGCCTGCCCCGCGTCGTGCCCTGCGATGGATTGCAAGGCCACCCCCTGCCTCTTTTGCGATGATCCCTCGCTTGATGACGGTTGCGTGACCCCGCCCCCGGACGACTGACGCCGCGAGGCCGCCGCGCTCCAGCGGCATTGCGCGCGCCCCCGACGCCGCAGGGGCGTGGTACACGGGGTCGATGATCGCTCCTCCTGATGTCCAGCCCTCTCTCGCGCCGAGCGGCGGGGTCGTGCGCCCTGCGCGTCGGCCGCCCGGGTGGGTCGCCCCTGGGCCGCGGCCGGTGACGCCGGATCGCCCGGAGGTCTGGCCCGGCCCCGGCGAGGACCTCTGCTATCTCTCGGGCGATTTCCGGATCCTGCAGCGGCTCGACGGGCACCGCTGGTCGGCCGACGACCTCGTGACCGCCTGGTTCGCGGCCGAGCGGGTCGCGGACGCGCCCCCGCGCCGCACGGTCGACCTCGGCTGCGGCATCGGCACGGTGCTCCTCTTCACCGCATGGCGCTTCCCGGACGCGCGCTGCGTGGGCGTGGAGGCGCAGGAGGTGAGCGCCTCGATGGCGCGGCGCTCGGTCGCGTGGAACGGCGTCGACGCGCGCGGCGAGGTCCGGTGGGGGGACCTGCGCGATCCGGCGGTGCTCGACGGGCTGGCGCCGGCGGAGCTCGTGACGGGGACGCCGCCGTACCTGCCTGTCGGCACCGGCATCGAGTCCTATCGGGTCCAGTGCGGGCCGTGCCGCTTCGAGCACCGCGGCGGCGTGGAGGACTACTGCCTCGCGGCCGCGCGGCTGCTCGCCCCCGGCGCGCCGTTCGTGGCCTGCGCCGGAGCGCGGCAGCGGCCTCGCGTCGAGGCGGCGGCGGCGGCGGCCGGGCTCGCGCTCGAGGTGTGGCGCGACGTCGTGCCCAAGGAGGGCAAGGCGGCCTTGTTCTCGGTCTATGCCCTGCGCCGCGCCGAGGCCGTGGCGTCGTGCCATGTCGAGCCGCCGCTCGTGTTGCGGGGCGGGAACGGGCGCTTCACCGAGGAGCTCGACGCGCTCCGCCGGACGATGGGAATACCGGTATAGCCCGGGCTCCTGCGCGGGTGTGTCGGCGGGGGCTCACCGCCTTGTCGCGGAGCGCACGACTCTGCACCCCGCGACAGGACAGCCCTCGTTCCAGCGGCTCTGCCTCGTTCGCCGGCCGTCAGCTCGGCTGTGACACGAGCGGAAGGGTCATCGTCTGCGCGCGGACCAGCGGCCGTCCGTCGCGCGACAGGAGCGCATCCTTCGCTGGCTGGCCCTGTGCCGCGCGCGGTCGCGCCGGGCGCGCAGGCTTGTCTCCAGGCTCGGGCGCAGGCGCAGGCTCGGCGGACACGCACTCGACCGGGGCCTCCCATGCGTGTCGGGTCCCGCCGGCCTCGTTGGCCTGGAAGAACACGGCGCGGAGCGCCCTCCCCTCGACGTCCGTCTCCACGGCCATCATCCAGAACCACGGGCCATCCGGCTCGGTTTCCTGCCCCATGAACGAGAAGGCCATCTGTCGCGACTCCGAGCGGCGACCGTGCTCGCTGCGCGCGGCCTCGAGGTGCCGCTGCGAGGGTTTGTCGGCCGGACCGCGGTACACGCGCACGGCGACGCCCTCGATGTGCGGCATGAAGTACAGCCCGTCTCGATGGACGGACAGCCAGGGATGTTTTCCGCTCTCTGCCAGCTTGCAGAGGGAATGACCGAACCGCTCGTGCGCCTTGCAGCCGATGCCCCAGCTGGTATCGCCCTCCTCGCGGTTCGCCTCGCTGAACGCCTTGTTGCGGACATCGACCGCCGTCTGCGCCAGGAGGACGAGCCGGCTCTGCTGGAGGACGGGGTTCAACTCCCAGGGCAAGGACGCATCCATCGTGTCTGGCACGGTACGCGTGTTCACTGAAAAGTCAATCGGTACCGGCGCTTGCACATGCGCGAGGTGGCTCCGTGCGGCGCGGCTGGCGCAGCGGGGGCGGCGGGTCGACCGGACGCCTTCCGAGCGGCGCCGCTGCGCGCCGTGCCAGAGCGCGCCGTGCCAGAGCGCGCCGTGCCAGAGCGCGCCGTGCTAGAGCGCGCTCCACGCACGGCGGCGTCGCGTGCGGGGAGGTGTCCTTGGGAGAGGCGATCGTCGGAGGGAACGCCGTGGAGCGACCGCTGGTCGGCGTGGGCGTCATGCTGGTGCGCGACGGGCGCGTGCTGCTCGCGCGGCGGCGCGGCAGCCACGGCGACGGCAGCTACTCGTGGTGCGGCGGCCACCTCGAGCTCGGCGAGTCGTTCGAGGACTGCGCCGTCCGCGAGGTGCGCGAGGAGAGCGGCCTTGTCGTCAGGAAGCTCTCCTTCCTGTGCCTCAGCAACATCCTCGCCTACGGCAAGCACTACGTGGACATCCAGCTCCTCGCGGAGGAGTTCGACGGCGAGCCCGAGGAGCGCGAGCCCCACAAGATCGCCGGCTGGGGCTGGTACCCGCTCGACGCGCTGCCCAGCCCGCTGTTCCGCCCGGTGGAGCTGGCCATCGCGAGCTACCGCAGCGGCCGCCGCTACAACCCCTGATCCCGGCCGCCGCGCGCCGCCACCCCCGACGCCTGCACCGTCCTGGGGAGGCGCGGAGACTGCGCGGTCTTGATCTCCATCGCTCCTCCGTGCTCAGCGATCGTCGAAGCGCCGGAGCCCTGCTTCGCTCCGCTTAGCGCGTGCGGTTCGGCCTCTACTTTGTCGGCTCCTCCCATCTCCACGACCCACTGTTCCCCCGGCGCCGTGAGCCAATTGACTCGCTTAATTCCTGCCTCGCCGCCTCTGCCCTTAGGCACGACAGGGTGCTCTCCACCTCTCCGCGTCGGACATCAACGAGAGGTGTTCCCCTCATGGCGCACCTGGCGTGGCTGTCCAGCGGAGGAGCGCAGAACGGGCTGAAGCAGCTCCTCGAGGAGGCGGTGCCGATGCGCGCGAACCTCCTCGGCGACGCGGAGGCCCTGGCCCGCCGCGGCCCGGTCGACGCCGAGACGGTCGCGGACATCCGGACGGGGAACGGTCACACGGACACGGCCAACGACCTCGCGGCGCTCTCGGCGCTGTTCAGCGGCAGCTGGCCCGCGATCGCGGGGAAGAGCGCCGCGACCGAGGCGGAGGTGAGGCGCGCCGGCGAGTTCGGGCCTGAGCTCCTCGCCGCCCTCGGCGTGAGGGAGCACGGCGCCGCCCCGGGCCCGAGCGAGGCCGCGGACAGGCGGGCGCGCGCGTTCACCCTGCTCGTGGACGCGTACGACCAGACGGCAAGCGTGGCCGGACCCGCCTTGCCTGGTTGGCTGCATTTCCTTTTTTGGAACGCAGACTCATGACGCCTGCGACGTGAGGCACAAGATCCACACTCATGTCGACAGCGCATCGAATCACGGTCCGTCACGTCTTCACAGGGTCCTGCCGGCACGAGGCGCTGAGCCCGGCTGGTATGGATTCGAGCCCGCGTGATGCGCTCAATCACGTTCTCCGTCCGGCTCGGCGGCCCGGCCGACGATGCCCGAGCCCCGTGGAGCACCGCGCACGCGGCCTCATCGCCCTCGCCGAGCGTGTCGCGCATCAGGAACCCTCTCCATGCCCCTCGCCTCCCCGTACACGATCACCATGCCTCTCTCCCTCGATGGCAGAGCCGTCGTCTATCGTGCGGTCAGGAGCGCCGATCGCTGCCCGGTCATCCTCAAGGTGCTCGATCCGCGGCGCAGCCGCCCGAAGGACCGCGAGCGGCTGAAGCACGAGTATGAGCTCGGACAGCTGCTCGACGCACGGGCCGTCATCAAGCCGCTCGCCCTCGAGACGTACCAGGGCATGCCGGCCCTCATCCTGGAGGACTTCGGCGGCCAGTCCCTCGATCATCTGCTCGGGACGCCCATGGGGATCGAGCGCTTCCTCCCCCTCGCGATCCGCATCGCGGCGGCGGTCGCGGACGTTCACCAGCAGGACATCATCCACAAGGACCTGAAACCCGGCAACATCCTCGTCAACCCCGCCTCCGGCGAGGTCAGGATCGCCGACTTCGGGTTCGCCTCCCGCCTCCCCCGCGAGCAGCAGCGCGCGCAGCCCCCCAGGCTCATCGAGGGCTCCTTGCCCTATCTATCGCCGGAGCAGACAGGTCGGACGAGCCGGGCCATCGACAACCGCACCGATCTCTACTCGCTCGGCGTGACGTTCAATCAAATGCTCACCGGCAGGCTCCCCTTCGAGGCGCGCGACCCGGTCGAATGGGTCCATTGCCACGTGGCCCGCGTTCCCACGTCGCCGTCGGAGCTCGTCCCCGAGGTGCCCGAGACGATCTCGCGCATCACCCTGAAGCTCCTCTCCAAGATGCCCGAGGATCGCTACCAGAGCGCTCGCGGACTCCAGCGCGACCTGGAGAGGTGCCTCGCAGAGTGGAGCGCGAGCGGGCGGGTGGAGCCGTTTGCGCTGGGCGAGCGAGACACGACAGGCCGGCTCCAGATCCCGCAGAAGCTCTATGGCAGAGAGGCGGAGGTCGCCACATTGCTGCAGGCCTTCGGCCGCGTGGTCGCCACGGGGACGCCGGAGCTCCTGCTCATCTCCGGATACTCCGGGATCGGCAAGAGCGCGCTCGTCCATGAGCTGCATAAGCCGATCATTCGGGAGCGGGCCTTCTTTCTCTCGGGCAAGTTCGATCAATACAAGCGCGACATCCCCTACGCCACGCTCGTCCAGGCCTTCCAGGAGCTCGCGATCGAGCTCCTCGCCGAGAGCGAGGAGCGGATCGCGGCGTGGAGACGGCAGCTGCTCGACGTCCTCGGGGTCAACGCCCAGCTCATCGTCGAGGTGATCCCGCAGGTCGAGCTGATCATCGGACGGCAACCGCCGGTCCCCGAGCTGCCGCCGACCGAGGCGCAGAACCGCTTCCGCATGGTGCTCCGGCACTTCATCGGGGTGTTCGCCCAGAAGGAGCACCCCCTCGCGCTCTTTCTCGACGATCTCCAGTGGGTCGACGCGGCCAGCCTCGGGCTGCTCAAGGACCTCTTGGCCCACCCTGAGATGCGCTATCTCCTCGTCATCGGCGCCTACCGCGACAACGAGGTGCCCCCCACCCACCCGCTCCTGGTGACGTCGGACGAGGTGCGGAGAGACGGCGCGCGCGTCTCGAACATCGTGCTCGGCCCGATACCGCACGAGCACCTCGCCGCGTTCGTCGGCGAGGCGCTTCGCTGCCGCCTCGAAGACGGCGCGCCGCTCTCCGATCTCGCCTACGAGAAGACGGCCGGCAACCCCTTCTTCGCCATTCAGTTCCTCCTCTCGCTCCACGAAGAGCGCCTGATCGAGTTCGACGAGCGCACCGAAGCCTTTCGGTGGGACGTCGCGAAGATCCGCGAAAAGGGCTACACCGACAACGTGGTCGACCTGATGGTCGGCAAGCTCAGGCGGCTGCCCGCGAAGACCCAGGAAGCGCTGAAGCAGCTCGCCTGTCTGGGAAATACCGCCGAGGTCGCCCTCCTGGCGATGGTTCGCGGCAGCGTGGAGCACGACGTGCACGCGGACCTCTGGGAGGCCGCCCGCGCGGGCCTCGTCATCCGCGTGGACAGCACATACAAGTTCCTCCACGACCGCATCCAGGAAGCGGCCTATTCGCTCATCCCGGCGGAGCTGCGCGCCGAGATGCATCTTCAGCTCGGCCGGCTCCTCCTGTCTCGGTTGCCAGAGCAGGGGATCGCAGAGCGGGTCTTCGATGTCGCAAACCAGCTCAATCACGGCGCCCACCTCCTCACCGACCCGCGCGAGAAGGAGGCGCTCTGCCGGCTCAACTTCCTGGCGGGGACCAAGGCAAAAGCCTCGGTGGCCTACGCGTCGGCTCGCAGCTACCTGGCCCAGGCGACATCCCTCCTGCCACCGGACGCCTGGCGCGCACGGTACGAGGATGCGTTCACGCTCCACCTGGAGCTCGCCGAATGCGAGTACCTCGTCGGCCGCTTCCAGCAGGCCGACGAGCTGTTCGACCTGATTCTCCAGAACGCCCGCTCCAAGCCCGACCGATCCAGGGCGTACCGATCGCGCCTGCGGCTCTACCAGATCGCCGGACGGCACCGCGACGCCGTGGCGGTCATGATCCAGGCCCTGCAGCTCTACGGGGTGATGCTCCCGGAGTCCGACGAGGAGATCCAGATGGCCGCGAAGGCCGAGATCCGGCAGGTCTCGATCAACCTGCAGGGGCGTCCCATCGCCGACCTCGTCGATGCGCCTGTAGCCACCGACGAGAGCGTGCGCGCGCTCATCGGCCTGATCGCCGAATCGTTCCCCATCGTATACACCTCGCGACCGGCGCTCTGGGTCCTGCTCACCGCCAAGGGGGTGAGCGTCTCCCTGCAGCGCGGGCACGCCGAAGAGTCCTCTTTCATCTATAGTAATTACGGCATGGTGCTGATCTCGTTCTACCGCGACATCCCGCGCGCGCTTCAGTTCTCCGAGATGGCGCTCAGGCTGAATGAAAAATTCAAGAGTGCCACGGCAAAGCTGAAAGGGAAGCTGCTCTTCCAGAATGCAAGCTTCATCAGAGTCTGGTGCAGGCGCTTCGCAGCGAGCCTCCCGCTCATGGAGCAGGCCTTTCTCGCTTGCCTCGACATCGGAGATCTCGTCTTTGCCGGCTACTTGACCTACAACATGACATGGCTCGTCCTGGAGAGCGGAGAGCCGCTCGCTCATGTCATCGACGTCGCGCGGAAGCAGATCGCGTTCGCCCGGCAGACCCACAATGACGTGGTGTACCATGTCCTCCGGCTCGAAGAGCAGTTTGCAGCGAGCCTGAAGGGAGCGACGCAGGCGCCCACGAGCTTCAGCGACGGCACCTTCGACGAGGAGAGCTGTATCGCGGCCCTCAAGAAGGCGGGCTTCGGCCTTGGTATTACATACTACCACGTCATGAAGCAGATCGCGACATTTACCCATGAACGCTATGCCGAAGCGCTTGAGTCCGCGACCAGCGCCACGTCGATGCTGCACCAGGTGGCATCGATGGCGATCGAGGCGATGCATCACTTCTACCACGCGCTCACGCTGACGGCGCTCTATGCGCAGGCCCCTGCCGAGCAGCAGCGGCAGTTCGCGCAGACGCTCGAGAAGCAATTGCAGAAGCTGGAGCTCTGGGCCGACAACTGCCCCGACAACTTCCGGACCCGCTACGCCCTGGTATCAGCCGAGGTCGCCCGCACCGAGGGGCGGGACCTCGACGCCATGCGCTTCTATGAAGAGGCCGTCCACTCGGCGCGCGACAGCGGCTTCGTCCACGTCGAAGCGCTTGCCTTCGAGCTCGCATCTCGGTTTTACCGGGCGCGAGGGTTCGTGCGCTTCGCCGACACCTACTTGCGCGAGGCCCGCTCCTGCTATGTCCGCTGGGGCGCCGATGGCAAAGTACAGAGCCTCGACCGATGCTACCCCGAGCTCGTCGAGCGACCATCGGTCGCGCTCACCGCCACGTTCGTGGCCGCGCCCGAGCAGCTCGACCTGTTCTCGGTGGTCAAAGCCTTGCAGAGCATCTCGTCCGAGATCCTCTTGCCGAAGCTCAGCGAGACGCTGCTGCAGATCGTGCTCCAGCAGGCGGGCGGGCAGAGAGGGGCGCTGATCCTGGTCCGCGACGGCGAGCTCGCCGTCTACGCCGAGGCCACGACCGACGGGACGGAGATCCGCGTCGCGCGCCACAAGGGCGTCCCGGCCTCGGCGGCGGCGTTCCCGATGTCGATCCTCCACTACGTCGCGCGGACGCGTGAGCCCGTCATCCTGGACGAGGCCGCCGCGGCGACGCGGTTCGCTTCGGACGAGCACCTCACCCGGAGACGGCCGCACTCGCTGCTGTGCCTCCCCATCGTACGGCAGGCGCGCCTGAGCGGCCTTGTCTACCTGGAGAACAACGTCGCGACGGGGGCGTTCACGGCCGGCACGATCCGGGTGCTCGAGCTGCTCGGCGCCCAGACGGCCATCTCGCTCGACAATGCCATGCTCTACGCCGACCTCGAGCGGAGCCAGCTGGAGATCAAAGCGGTGCTCGACAACATGGTCGACAGCGTCTTCGTCGTCGACCGGAACGGGCGCGTCACCCTGGCCAACCATGCGGCGGCGCGCCTCGCCGGGCTCGCGAGCCCGGACGAGGCGCGCGGGCCCATCGCGGAGCTGGTGCGGCGGCTCCGCTTCGACCGCCCGAACGGGACGCCCTACGAAGCGGAGCAAACGCCGCTCATGCGCGCGCTCGGCGGCGAGACGGTGGCCCTGGATGAGGGGACGATCTCGCTCCCCGGCGCGGAGCGGACCCGCTACGTGCACACGAGCGCGTCGCCCATGCGCGATGCGGGGGGGCAGGTGGTGGGCGCGGTGGCGGTCGTGCGGGACGTCACCGAGCTCGTGGAGCTCGACCGGCTCAAGGACCAGTTTCTCCGCGTGGCCGCGCACGAGCTCAAGACGCCCGTGACGGTGATCATGGGCTACGCCGAGATGCTCTTGCGCACGGCGACGGAGCTGCCGCCGGGTCAGCGCCGGATCCTGGACGGGCTGCTGCGGGGCGCCGACCGGATCGAGCGGATCGTGGCCGATCTGCTGTTCCTCTCGCAAGTCCAGCTCGGCCGGCTGGATCTGGTGCTCGAGCGCGTGGATCTCGGGGAGTTGGCCGAACGCATGGCGGCGCGCCTGGAGCAGGGGGCGCGGTCGCGCCGCATCCGGATCACGTGCGCCGAGCCCGTGGTGCTCCAAGGGGACCGCGAGCTCTTGGAGCGGGTCGTGGCGCACCTGCTCGACAACGCCCTGCGGTACTCACCGGACGGCGGCGAGGTGGAGCTGGACGTGCGGATGGCGGACGCGCTCGACGCCCTGGTGTCCGTGCGCGATCAGGGGGTGGGGATCCCCGTGGAGAAGCGGGCGCGGATCTTCGAGCGCTTCCATCGCGCCCACACCGATACGCCCCACGATTACGGAGGGATGGGGACGGGGCTGTACCTGTCGCGCGCGATCGTGGTGCGCCACGGAGGAGAGCTGTGGTTCGAGAGTGAGGAAGGCCGTGGCAGCACGTTTCACGTCCGCCTGCCCCTCACGTGCGAAGGTGCGACCGTACCATCCTGACCAGCTGGTCGCAGTGAAAGGGCTTCGCGATCCACCCTGCGGCGCCGATCTCCTGGGCTCGAAGGGCGGCGTGCTCGGCCGCGGTCAGGACCATGATGGGCACCGACCGGCCGTATCGGATCTGGAACTCCCGCGCGAACGTCCGGCCGTCCATGACCGGCATCTTCATGTCGAGCAGGATGAGGTCGGGCATGTGTTCACCTATCCTCTCCAGAGCCTCTTGTCCGTGCCGCGCTGTCTGCACATGAAATCCCTCCACCGAGAGCGTCATTGCCACGAGCTCGCGCAGGTCGTCGTCATCTTCCGCAACGAGAATATTCATCGTCACCTCGATCTCCATGGCCCCCAGAGTGACCGATAGGGCTCAGGCCACCTTTCCGTTCACTCAGCGCGGGAGCCCGATGACTCCGTCGAGCTCTCTTCAATATCGATCCGCTAGCCGTTGGCCATCAACACTCATTTTCTATACTGTACTTCACTGTACTGCACAGCCGTTCCTCGCTCCTGGCGCGCCGGCACAGACGGACTCGACCGAGAGCATCCTCATGGCCATTCGAGTATAGCCATTCCGATTCACGTCGGCCTTCACAAAACCCCTCATCGCCGGACGGTTACTCCCTCGGCAACCGCCTTTCCGCGGACAGGCAGGTCCGACGGCGGGCATGCGGCCTGGCTCTGCCTGCAAGCCCACGACCGAGGTGATCGTGACGACCCTGCCGCCGTGTTGGCTCGCCCGTCGCCATGCTCGGCGGGGAAAAGGCGAAGCTCGCCATGGATTGACGAGAGGGATAGCTGCTGGACGGCTGAAACAATCGAGGCCGGCGACACGCGTCAAGGCCATCGCTTCTTCGGCGTGCCCCGAGCAGCGTGAGCCAGCCGCCCGCCCGGCCCCCCGCGCGGCGCTTCCGCGCGCCGGGGACGGGCTCCCAAGGCCCCGCGCACGCGAAGGCGCACCAGCGGTTCTTCGATCTGCTCCGCGGGCAGGGTTACGAGATCGACCGGCTCCTCCGCGCCTGCGCGCATCGCGTACGGCGGTATCGAGCGCCTCTGCTCTCCCGAGCCGCGGCTCTCGGCCACCCGCCGGGGAGATCGAGCACAAGGCCGTCGCCCGTACCTCCCAGGGATCGGCGTCCTCTGAGCGCGCGACGGCCTGGCCGGCCGGCGAGCGCGGCGCAAAGCCACGCTCGCCGCGCAGCGTGGCATCCTGCCACAGCAGCGACATCCCGCCTGACCGTGACGCGCCCGCGAGGCGCCGTCAGACCGCCGCGTGCACCGCGCTTCGCAGCTGGAGCGCGTGTCGCTCTCCGTTGATAGGCATGCGCAGGGCACGTATCATGCGCACCATGGCAGACGCGGCGGACGGCTCGCCCAGCTTCAGCTCTGGAAGCGCGAACGGCGGCGATCCCCCCGCGCCGCTCGCGCCCGACGCCGCGGATACGCTGCAGGGCGTCGACACCGTGGTGCGCGACCGTCCCCCCACGCGGGCGGAGCCGCCGGCCGAGCGGAACGGCGACGGCTCGACGCTGAGCGACGAGGACCTCTGGCAGGCCGCGGCGCGCTCGAGCCTGCACGAGGGAGGCAGCTCGGTTCAGGTGCCGCCCGAGGGCACGTTGCTCGGAGGGGTCTACCGCGTCGTCGGTCGCCTCGGAGAGGGGGCGATGGGCGTCATCCTCCTGGCGCGCGACGAGCAGCTCCAGCGGGACGTCGCCATCAAGCTGCTCCGGCCGGAGCAGCTCGACAACGCGCAGATGCAGGCCCGCCTGCTGGCGGAGGCGCGGGCGATGGCGCGCGTCCACCACCCGAACGTCGTCGAGATCTATGCGTTCGGCGAGTACGAGAACGCGCCGTATTTCGTCATGCAGTACGTGCCGGGGGTCACGCTCGACACCCATGTCCACAGCAAGGGGGGCCGGCTCGGCCTCGACGAGGCGCTGAGCGTCCTCGACCAGGTCTGCCTCGGCGTCTCGGCGATCCACGCCTCGGGCATCGCTCACCGCGACGTGAAGCCGAGCAACATCCTCGTCGGCCAGGCCCTCCGCGTGGTGGTGGCCGATCTCGGGCTCGCGAAGCGGATCCCCCGCGGCGATCGGATCGAGCTCGCCTTCTCCGGCACCCCGGCGTACCTGGCGCCGGAGGTGGCGCTGGGCCGGCAGCTCGATCCCGCGCTGCTGCCGCGCATCGACGTCTACGCCCTCGGGGTGGTCGCGTACTACCTGCTCGCCGGCCGCCTGCCGTTCCAGAGCACGAGCACGGTGGATCTGGTCATGCAGCACGCGTATCAGCCCCCGATCCCGCCGAGCGAGATCTGCCCTGATCTGCCGCCGTCGTTCGACGCGCCGGTGCTCGCGGCGCTGGCCAAGGAGCCCGACGAGCGCACGGCGAGCGCGGAGGCGCTGCGTGAGGCGCTGCTCGACGCGCGCGGCGCCCTGCCGGCGTACGCGCGCACGACGCGCGTCCTGGTCGCCGACGACAGCCCGTCGTTCCGCAGCTTCCTCGCCAGCGTCCTCGCGGAGGCGCTGCCCGGCGCGGCCATCGAGACCGCGCCCGACGGCGCCGCGGCGCTCTCGGCCATCGAGGCGAACCGCCCGTCGCTCGGCGTGTTCGACCTCGACATGCCCGGGCTGGACGGCATCGCGCTCACGGCGGCGGTGCGCAAGCTCCCACAAGGGGATTTCCCGATCATCGTGGCGACAGGGACCGGGGGCGCGGCCGACTGGCAGTGCCTGTCGCGCCTCGGCGCGTCGGCGTTCCTCGTCAAGCCGTTCGACGCGGGGCAGCTCATCACCCTGGCGCGCGCGCTCGTGGGCGTCGCCGAAGAGCAGAAGCGCCGGCCATGAGGGGCGGGGCGAAGACCCTGACCTCCGCCGCGGCGGGGGTGGAGCAGGCGGCGTGGCGCGAAGCTTGCCGGCGGGAGAGCGCCGATGTCCGGCGTGGTCGAGGCTCCCGATGAACGACAGCGAGATGAAGGTCCTTCTTGTGGATGACGACGAGGTCGACCACCTCGTCACGCGGCGGCTCCTCCGCGACGCTCCCCGCACCCGGTACGACGTGACGTGGCTGAGCAGCTCGGACGAGGCGATCCGGGCGCTGCGCGCCGGCGGCTACGACGTCTGCCTCCTCGACTTCCGGCTCGACGCCCGGACGGGCCTCGACGTCGTGCGTGAGGCCAACCACCTCGGCTGCGCGATCCCCATCATCATGCTGACGGGGGTCGGCGACGAGGAGATCGACATGGCCGCGATGAGCGCGGGCGTCGCGGATTACCTGGTGAAGGGCAGGTTCGACGCGCAGATCCTCGAGCGCACGATCCGCTACGCCATCGAGCACAAGCGGAGCCAGCTCAAGCTCAAGCAGTACGCCGACACGCTGGAGGAGAGCAACCGGCAGCTCGTCCAGATGCACGAGGAGCTCGCGGCGAAGAACGCGGAGCTGGTCCGGCTGAACGAGGAGAAGAACCGCTTCGTCGGCATGGCGGCCCACGACCTCAGGAACCCGCTCGGCGTCATCCTGGGCTACAGCGATTTCATGCTGATGAGCCACCGGCGCGGGGAGCCGTCGTCGCTGCTCAAGGAGGGTGGCGTCGAGATCGTCAACATGATCAGGAGCTCGAGCAAGTTCATGCTCTCGCTCATCAACGATCTGCTCGACGTGTCGATGATCGAGCTCGGCAAGCTGAACCTCGACAGGAAGAGCACCGATATCGTCCAGCTCGTCGAGTCCAACGTGGCGCTCAACCTGGTGCTGGCGGGGCAGAAGAACATGAAGCTCGTCGTCGAGAGCGACGAGGGCGTCCCGCGGGTCGAGGTCGACGTCCACAAGCTGGAGCAGGTGCTCAACAACCTCATCAGCAACGCCATCCACTACTCGCCTCCGGGCACGACCATCCGCGTCCGGGTCGAGGGGAGCCGCGGGGGGGATGTCGGCGGAGGGGCCGAGGTGCTCCTGTCGGTGAAGGACGAAGGGCCCGGGATCGCGGCGGAGGACCTCGGGAAGCTCTTCCGGCCGTTCGGGCGGGCGAGGACGGTCAGCACCGGGGGGGAGCGCTCGACGGGCCTCGGGCTGGCGATCGCGCAGCGGATCGTCGAGGGCCATGGCGGGCGGATCTGGGTGGAGAGCGTGGTCTCGAAGGGGTCGACGTTCTTCGTGGCGCTGCCGGTGGCGCGGGCGGAGGAGAAGGAAGAGGCTGCGTGACGGGGGCGCGGGCGAGCGCGCCCGCGCCGCTCGACGTCACGATAGAAGGCGTCGAGTGCCCCGCAGACCGGCACGAGCCGACGGCAACCAGCGCTGTCCGAACCGTTGTGTGGGCAGACGCCGCCACGTGTGAGCGCTCGGCGCTCCGCTCCACCCAAGAACCCATCCTGCGCCGCGCAGAGCGATCCGCTCTGCCTCCGTTCCGTCACAGCATTCCACGTTGAGCGGCTCCTCCAGAAGGTGGATACTCCGCTGGATGCAAGCTCACGGTCCGCGGTAGTGCGAAGCCGCGAAGACCGGCTCGATCGCGGGATGCGCCGTGCCGGACGCGTCCTCGATCGCTCGCCGGGGACTCGCCGCACCGCCGCCCTCGGACCGCGACGTTCCGACCACGTTGAACCGTGTAGGACACATCGATGTGCGCAGTCTCCGCACCTCATGCGAGGTGCCAGGGAGGAGTAGCTGTGGCGAAGAGAAGAGCACTATTCAGAGGTGTGCTGTCAGCGCAGGCCAGCGTGATGGCCGCGCTCCTCTTGCTGCTCGGACAGGGATGCGGGAGCGACGACAACAAGCCCGAGCCCCAGGAGCAGACCCCACCCGAAGAAGAGAACGAGAACCCTCCGCCCGAGGAGGAGGAGCCCGATCCTCCCAAGGAAGAGCCCGAAGAGCCCGAAGAGCCCGAGGAGCCAGAGACCCCGGAGGGGCCCACCGACTTCGTGTCGGCCGATGATCCGTTCACCGAGGGGTACCTCGGCGAGGAGGAAGAAGAAGAGGAAGAAGAGGAGGAGGAAGAAGAAGAGAGCCGCGAGCTCGAGGAAGGCGACATCTACCGCGTCCTCGGCGGCGGGCAGCTCCTCAACCTCAACACCTTCCGCGGCCTTCAGGTCATCGACATCCAGGACCCGTCGGACCCGAAGTTCCTGGGCCAGATGCAGATCGCCGGCACCCCGGTCGAGATGTACGTCGTCGGTGACCGCGCGGTCGTGCTCCTGAACGACTGGGCCGGCTACCAGCTCAAGGCCGACGGCCTGACCGTGGAGCGGCGGACCGGCGGGACCGTGCTGTTCATCGACATCGCCGACCGCGCCGCGCCGAAGCTCCTGTCGCAATACCCGGTCACCGGCGCCATCATGACGAGCCGCCTCGCGCGCGGCGACAGCGCGAGCTCGCTCTACATCGCCTCGAACGGCTCGGAGCTCGAGGAGATCAACCCCGGGCAGTTCCAGTGGGTCAACAAGACCCTCGTCCAGAGCTTCGATGTCGGCGCCGACGCGCTCATCGAGCGCGGCGAGATCGAGCTCGGCGACGCCGTGACCGCCATCCACGCGGAGGCGGACGTGCTCCTCGTGGCGCGCAACGGCGGGAGATGGTCGCAGCATCCCAGCGAGATCTCGATCATCGACATCTCGAACCGCGACGGGTCCATGGTGCTGCGCGACAGCGTGGGCACGGCCAGCTACGTGCGCTCCCAGTTCCACATGGACTTCCGCGACAACATGCTGCGGGTCTTCTCCGGTCCGCAGTGGGCCGACGGGAAGCCCAGCTACCTCGAGACGTGGAACGCGGCCGATCCCGACAACATCGTGCCGATCGACAGCGAGGAGTTCGGCGCCGAACAGTCGCTCTACGGCGCCATCTTCCTGGACGACAGGGCGTTCGCGGTCACCTACCGGCGCCAGGATCCCTTCCACGCCTTCTCCATCGATCCGAGCGGGAACGTCACCGAGGAGAGCGAGTTCATCGTGTCCGGGTGGAACAACTTCTTCCGCCCGGTCTTCGGCGCGACCCGCCTGATCGGCATCGGCGTGAACGATCAGAACGGCCGGCAGCTCGCGGCCAGCCTCTACGACATCACCGATCTGACGAGCCAGGATCCCCTGGTGGCGCGCGCCGAGATCGACGGCGGCGCGCAGGGCTGGAGCTGGTCCGAGGCCGACTGGGATCACCGCGCGTTCACGGTGCTCGACGACGCGGTGGACGCCGTGGCGGCGACCGGAGAGCCCGAGACGGGCCTCGTGCTGCTCCCGTTCTCCGCGAACAGGGTCGTGGACAACTACCCGCGGCCGTTCTCCGGCGTGCAGATCTTCACCTTCTCGGACACCACGCTGACCCGCCGCGGCGTGATGGAGCACGGGACCCCCGCGCGCCGCACGTTCCGCGCCGAGGACATCGCCACCGCGAACGTCTCCGATGAGGAGCTCACCCTCTACGCGCAGGACAAGCTCGACACGCCCGAGAAGCTCGGACACCTCGATCTCGCCCCGGATTATGTGAAGGTCTTCGCGTTCGGCGAGCACCGCGTCCGCGTGAAGATGCCTTACGATCTCTACTGGACCCCCTCCGAGAACCGGAAGGTCAAGGCGGAGGTCGTGCCGAGCGCCGGGCTCACGCAGCTCGCGCAGCCGATCGCCACCTTCGATCTGCCGGCCGACGCGGAGCTCCATCAGGTGGGCGATCTGCTCGTGTCGCTGACCACCACCTTCGAGAACTGGGTGGGCAAGGTGACCCACCTCGAGGTGATCGACCTGTCCGATCCGACCGCGCCGCGGCGGGCGGGCACGCTCGACACGAGCGATCTCCCCGCCACGGGCGGCTACCACGGCGGGGCGAGCTCGTTCTCGACCGTGCACCCCGCGCGCGATGCCCTCGCCTTCCTGCGCGTCATCGGCCACTCCGAGGACCTCGGGGTCGGCTGGGCGTGCCGGACCAGCTCGGTCGAGGATCCGGGCTGCTTCGGGCAGGAAGGCTGCACGTACATGGCCGGAGAGCGGACGTGCCGCAACATCGGCGGCGAGGAGTACTGCAACGGCGGGTTCGCCGAGTGCACGGACCACCCCGGCGCGGACACGAGCTGCACGCCGGTCGAGGTCGACCGGAACGACATCGTGGGGATCACGTCGACGTATTGTTATGAGTACGTCCCGCGCCGCAGCTGGGCACAAATCGAGGTCCACGTTGTCGACCTCTCCGACCCGGACCACCCGGCCGTGGCGCCGGCCGTCGCGCTGCCGGACGACAACGAGACCGTGAACGTCCTCAACGACGACGGGGAGCTCTACTTCAACATCAAGCGCTCGATCAGCGGGCTCGCGCCGGACGATCCGCGCCCGCGCACGCAGTACTTCCTCACGCACCTCGACCTGACCAACCCGTCGCAGCCGGCGCTCGATCCGGGGATCAACGTGCCCGGCGAGGTGCTCGCGATCCAGGGCGCGTCGATCTTCGCGAGGGACAGGGTGTGGGGCCAGCAGTTCATCGAGACGGCGATCGCGCGGCTCGAGGTGCACGAGGGGCTCGCGTACCTGCAGGAGTACCAGAAGTTCCCGGACCGCCAGGTCAACGCGATCTCCATCGACGGCCGCGGGCTGCCCGTCCTGTCCCACAGCCTGATCTGGCGCCCGAGCAGCTGGTGGTACGCCGGCTGGGATCCCAACCAGAAGCTGACAACGCTCTCGCCGGCGGGTGAGGCGCCGCCGCCCGAGCCGGAGAACGAGAACCCCGCGATCCCCGAGTTCGACGTGCTCTCCACCGTCCGACTCGCCTCGTGGGCGTCGCTGCGCCACACGGCCGACATGCGGGCGCTCTTCGAGGTGCCGGGCGGCGCCCTGGCGATCTCCCTCGAGGAGCCCGAGGCGCCGAAGGCACAGGCGTTCTTCCCGCTCTGGGGCTGGCCCGAGACGTTCGTGACCAGCGGCGAGGAGGTCCTGTTCGCCGCCCGCCGCTTCGGGATTCACCAGCTCGATCGCGAGACCGTCAACCTCGTCCCCTACCTGGGCGAGTAGCCGGGCCGCTGGGCAAGCCGGCCGGGGCCGAGCGCACCGGGCCGGCTTGCCGCAATGGCGCGCGGCGCGCAGCTCCGCCCGGCGCGGCCGCCTCATCCCTCTTTTCCCTCTTCGAACGATACGCACCGCGCGGGCCGCGCGTGGGAGGCGGTGAGATCCGGTTTCGCGGAGCGCCCGACAACGCTATGGAGGAGCCCCATGGTCGAGCAAAGCACAGCGGAAAACGGGGAGGGGCAACCGGAGAGCGCGGGGCCCGTCGAGGAGCGCGCGACGGAAGCCGCCGGAGGGCCGGCGGAGGCGGGCGCGGAGGCCTCTTCCGGCGGCACGACGACCACCACGACGGCGGGCGCAGCGAGCGCGGCAGACGCCGCGGTGGCGCCGGCCGCCGATTCGCCGGCCGCCCCTGCGCCCGCCGCCGCTTCGCCGGCTCGATCGCGGCCGCCGCGGGTCATCGACATGCGCCGGCCGCGCACGCCAGCGCCCGCGCAGGAGCCGCCGCCGCGGCGCCCGGCGTGGCCAGCGGAGCGTGGACCTGCCGACCGTGGAGCGCGCGAGCGCGGGCCGGCGGCGCGCGCAGGACGCGACAGCGGCCCGGCCGAGCGCGGGGCGCGCGACGGCAACGCGGCCGGGCGCGGGGCGCGCGACGGCGACGCGGCCGAGCGCCGCTCGCCGGACAAGGCCAGGGGGGCGCGGGATGGGGCGACGCCGCGCGGCCGGACAGGCGCCGGGGGCGCTGCCCAGACCCGCGCGCCCGCGGCCCATCCAGCGCCGGGCGCCGCCACGCGAGAGCAGCGCGCGGCCCCCGCCGCGGACCCCGCGCAGAGCGAGGCGGAGCGCAACGCCGCGCTCGCCGAGGCGAAGCGCGCGCCCGCCGCGGGAGAGGCGAACGCCTCCAAGGCGTCGCGGCAGCCGCAGCCCGCCGAGACGCGCGGCGTGGCGCCGGCTCCGGCGCCGGAGACGACGGCGACCCCCGAGCCGCGCCGGGACGCCGTGTGGGTGCCTCCGCCGAGCGCCGCATTCCCGCGGAAGAAGAAGCCCGCGCTCACCGCCAAGGAGGCAATGAAGGCCAGAGTCCAGGCGCGGGCCGAAAAGAAGGCAGCGAAGCAGGCGCCGAGCCGCGCGGCCGAGCCCACCGCGGACCAGGGCGTGGAGGCCGCCCGTGAGGAGCCCGGAGCGCCCCCCGCTGCAGCAAAGCCCCGTGACGCCGCCGTGACGAAGCGCCGCGACGCGGCGCCAAGGTCAGCACGCCGCGACCAGGCGGCGCCGGCGCCGGCGGCAGACGCGCCGACCCCGAAGCCGGGGCTGCTCAGGCGGTTGCTGGGCCTGTTCCGGCGCTCCGGCTAGTTCCGCCCGCCAGAAGCCCGGCCAGCGAGCTGGGGAGAGATTTCAACGCAAAGCCGCAAAGCCGCAAAGCCGCAAAAAAGAACAGATAGGGGTCGCCGGCGGACGGGCAGCCCGAGCCTCCGAGCAGCCGAGTCCGGGCTCGGACACCAGCTCTCCGCCGCCGCTCCGCGCGCTCCCGAGCTGGCCGTCAGTGCGCCTCCCGCGCACCACGTCGCCGCCTTGCGGACACATCCTCAGCAGGAGCCCCGCAGTCATGAGGTTCACACCGCACATCGCATGTGCCTCGCCTCACTTGTTCTCCAGATCAGGTGGGCTCGCACACGCTCGGCCCCTGCCGGAACAGATGAACCTGCGCGTCACCTCGATGATCAGCCCGGGTCGTTCACGCGAGGCGCGACATCGGCGAGGTGAGTCGCTAGCATCGCTCTGGGGCATCACCGCTGTCGCGGAGCAGCGACGTCGTCTCGACGCACGCTTCGCGCGGACGAACGGAGGAGAACCGCCGTGAACCATCAGAAGGGTCTCTGGGAGCTCGCATGTGCGGCGTTCACCATGCTGTCGATGGCGTTGATCGCAGGCTGCGATCAGGGAGGTGGGGGCGAGGTCAGCAGCAAAGACAACGGCAAAGAAGCCACGGCCAAGGTCATCAAGGTCGCGTTCGTGACGAACGGCTCCAGCGACTTCTGGAAGATCGCGTTCGCCGGTGTGCGCAAGTACGAGCAAGAGGCCAAGATTCAAGTTGACCTCAAGGTGCCGCAGAACAGCACGCCCACGGAGCAGAACCAGATCCTCGAGAGCCTCGCCAGCCAGGGCTACGACGCTGTCGGCGTGAGCGTCCTGGCGCCGGACGATCAGGTGACCGTGCTCAACAAGGTCGCGCAGAAGGTCAAGCTGATCACGTTCGACTCCGACGCCCCGAAATCGAACCGGCTACTCTACATCGGCACGAACAACTACGAGGCCGGGAAGGTGCTCGGCAACGAGATCGTGAAGCTCCTGCCGAACGGCGGGAAGATGGCCGCCTTCGTCGGCATGTTCGCGGTCGACAACGCGGCCCAGCGCCTCAAGGGCATTCAGGACGTGGTCACTCCCCACGACATCCAGCTCGTCGACAAGCGCGAGGACAACACCGACCTCGCCAAGGCGCGCACGAACGTGGAGGACATCATCAACGCCCACCCCGACCTCGACGTCGCGACCGGCCTCTGGTCGTACAACGGGCCGGCCATCGTCGCCGCCGTCGAGGCGCTCGGGAAGAAGGGCAAGGTCAAGCCGGCCGTGTTCGACGAGGAGGACGCGACGCTCGCCGGCATCGAGAACGGCACTGTCGCCTGCACCGTCGTGCAGAAGCCGTTCCAGTTCGGCTACCTGGGGAGCAAGTGGCTCCACCGCCTCGCGACCGAGGGCGACGCGGCCATCGCCGCCATCCCCCCGAGCAAGGTGATCGACACCGGGGTCGACGTGATCAACAAGGACAACGTCGCGCAGTTCAAGGCCACGCTCGCCGAGATGAAGAAGTAGCCCGCTCCCCCGGCGGTCCGACGCCTGGTCGCCCCGTATCGGCTCGGCTCAGAAGGGCTGGGGGTGCGGTGAGCGGCGATAGACGATCTGGCCGCCGGTCTTCGACAGCGCGTAAGCGAACCCGAGCTCCAGGGTCGAGCGGGTGATGACGCTCCCGAGGTCCACGCCCTGCTCCACCATCAGCCGCGCCGCCGCCGGCGTGACGCCGACGAGCACGACCTCGGCGCCGAGCAGCCGCGCCGCCCGCGCCGCCCGCAGGAGGTGCTCCACCGACGGGGCGTCGACGACCGCCATCCCCGTGACGTCGACCAGCACCACGCGCGCGTGGTGCTCGGTGATGTCTTGCAGCATCGACTCGATGAAGCGGCCGGACCGCTGCGCGTCCATCGTCCCGACGATCGGCATCACGAGGATGTCCCGCGCGATGGGCACGACAGGGCTCGAGAGCTCGCGGATCGTGTCGAGCAGCGACTCCTGGTGCCGGTTCGCGCGCTCGAGCTCATGGGTCCGCTCGGTGATCCGGTGGACGAGCCGCGTGTTCTCGATCGCCACGGCCATCGTGTCGACGATGCGCTCGATCATCGTGAGATCGTCGAGCGAGCACGCCGCCCGGCGCCCGCTCTCCAGGACCAGGGCGCCGAAGGCGGACCCGCCGGCGAGCAGCGGGACGCCGACCAGGGTATGCGCCCCCTTCCCGCGCGCCTCGACGACATCGGGCGCGTCGTGGAGCTCGCTCGAGTGCGTGTCGACGATGAGCGGCCGGGCGGCGCTCAGCACCCGCCCGACCATCGACCTCGCGTCGAGGGGGGCTCGCTCGTCGCGGTACCCCTCGCTCCCCGCGTCCACGGTGACGAGGAGGAGCTCCTTCGAGCGGCTCTCGTAGGGGAGCTGCTCCCTCCGCTTCGCCGCCTTGCGGTTGGCGTCCAGAGGCAGGTAGTCGGAGAGGGGGAGCGACCAGGGCGTGCGCTCGATGGTCACGACGTCGATGCCGGTGTCGATGAAGCGCAGCGCGGCCCCTCCCCCGGAGCCGGCGCGCGTGGGCAGCCCGGCCAGGGTCGCGTCGATGCCCTTCGATACCATGTCGTGGAGCACCCGCACCGCGCGATAGCCCATCTCGTGCTCGCGCTGGACCAGGACGGCGTGGATGGTCCCTTCCCGGAGCATCTCGAGGGTGTCCGTGAGCAGATCGAAGGCGACGATCTTGAGCTCCCCCGCCCGCCCCAGCGCCCTCGCGGCCGCGCCCCACGACAGGCCGTTCTCGGCGCAGACGCCGAAGGCGCCGGCGATTTCGCCGGTCTGCACGGCCTCCCGGGCGATCCGCATCCCGAGCTCGATGTCGAACCGGTCCTCGGCCGGCGGCTGCAGGTCGAAGGGCGCGCGCGTGCCCGAAAGCGCCGCACGGAACGCCTCGATGCGCTCGCGGCTGTTCATGGCGCTGAGCCAGAACGTCAGCGCGCCGATCTTGCCTCCGCCCGGGAGCAGCCGGGCCATCATCTCGGCGGCGAGCCGCCCTGCCGCCACGTTGTCGGTGCCGATATAGGCCTGAGCGCAGCTGCCCTCGGCGGGCGGCGTGTCGATCGTGACCACCGGGACCCCGGCCCGCGCCGCCCGGCGGATCGCCGGCTCGAGGACCTCCGGGGTGATCGGCGCCACGGCGATACCGTGCACGCCCCGGTCGATGGCGTCCTCGAGGATCCCGCGCTGCTCGACGGCGCTGTGGGCGGGGGCGTTGCGGACGTCCACGTGGATGCCGACGCTGCGCCCAGCGATGAGGGCGCCGTCACGCACGTTGTTCCAGAACGCGAGCGGCGATCGGTGCGGGACGTGGTAGACGCGGATCTCGCGGGCCGCGGCGTCGCCGCGCGCGCCCCCGGAGGGAGCGTCGCTCAGCAGGACGAGGTGCACGGAGCGCCATTGCGGCCCGAGCTGCACGCTCTTGATGCCTTTCGAGATCATCTCGACGAGCTCATGCGTGCTGGTCCGCGCGGCCACCGCGTTCAGCACCCCCTCGAGCACGCGCACCTCCTGGGCCGACCGCGCCTTGTCGTTGTAGAGCTCTCGCCGCTCCAGCGCCGCGCCGGCGCTCGCGGCCAGCGCGCGGAGCCGCGCCCAGACCTCGCCGGAAGGCGCCTGCCCGCCCGGCTGCTCGACGGCGAGCACGCCGATCGTCTGTCCCTGCACGTGCACCGGGGTGAGGATCACGACCGCGCCCGCGGGCACGAGGTGCAGCGCCGACGCGCCCGGCAGATGCTCGCGGTACCAGTCGGCCGCCGCCATGACCCGAGGGCTGTCCGCGGAATCAGGCGTTGAGAGCGTCGAGAGCGTCGAGAGCGTCTCGATCACGGTGGCCGGCACCGCGCCGCCGGCGACCTCCTGCGGGCTCGCCAGCACGCCAGCGAGGCCAACAGAGGCCTTGTGGACCAGCTGCTCCCCGTCACGGGCCAGGAGGCTCGCTCGCTGCGCGGACGGCACGGCGCTCACGGCGTCCGTCACGATGCGATGCAGCGTTGCATGAAGGTCGAGACCGGTGACCATGCGCCTCACGTCCACGCAACACCCCCACGACGGCGCGGACGTCACGCCAGTGGGCGTGATCGAGCGGCACCTTGTCAAGGGATGACCGAGCCGCCTCGGGCGCCAATCGTCCGCGCGTGGGCTCGCTAACGGAGCGGCGCCGTCAGCCTACACCTCCACGCCCTCCAGTCGCCAGGCGTGTGCGAGGCCGTCGCGCCAACCTTCTTCGATGACCTCGGCATGCCCCACGATGAGACGCTGGGCCGGTCGCTCCAGCATGGCGCGGATGGAGCGCGCGGCCGCGGTCTTGTCCGGAATCTTCTTTCTGGCGTCGGGGGGCACACGCACCCGCTCGTAGAAGCCAGTGAGGCGCGCGGCGTAACGCAAGGTCCAGTGGTCCTTGGCGCAGGCGCAAAGGACGATGTCTGCGCCAAGCAGGGTTTGCGTCGGCCGATGGTAGAGCACCGTCTCGTCCCAGAACGGCACGCCCCGAAGCGGCAAGGCCTCGAGCTCGGGGACCTGCTCGCCGAAATGGGCGTCGTGGATATCCATGTGGAGTCTCAACGCCTTGTTCCTGTTCAGCGCCGACGCCGGCCCCACCACCCGCGCCTCGGGGAAATGGGCCGCCGCCGCGGGTGTCCCGAGATGATGCCAGCAGTTGGGTACCAAAAGCCAGCGCACGGGGCCCAGGGCTCGTAGCTGCTCTGTCAATGCATCGTTGGGAGGAGCCGGGGTGTGCAGGAGCAAACTGCCGTCGTCGAGGCGTACGACCGTGGTGCGGGCGCGCATCCGTACCCCGCTGAACCACACAGGGCGGTCCAGGGTCCAGATCCTGTCGTCGACTACGGCGGTGAGAGCGCTGTCAGGCATGCGGGCGACATCCTCCAAGCGGCCAAGGCGTTCAAGGGGCAAGGGCCATTCGCCCTCAACCGGCAGCGCCGGCTGGCCGGTTCTTCCTTCTCTTCTTCTTCTCGCCCTCGCGCGCCAGGTCCGCCGCCCGCAGCGCGCTGAGCTCGCGCCGGAAATCCGCGGCCGCCGCGTGGTGCGCGTCAGCCGACCGAACGACGCCGGCGATGGCGCCGCCGCAGCGCGGGCACTCGCTCCGATCGGACGCCAGCGCCGTGCGGCAGCCCGGCTCGGAGCAGAGATCGTATTGCCACCAATGACCGACGGCCCAGCCGACGAAGGGCGCCCCGACGAGCACGGCGAAGGCGAGCCCCTCATCGGCGCCGCGCGGCAGGGCGGCCCCGACCAGGATCGCCCCGCAGAAGCCCGCGAGCAGGCCGAGGAACAGGCCCATGCCCGAGTGCGCGCGCCGCAGGCGGAAGACCGGCCGCGGATCGCCCTCCTCGAGCTTCGTCATCGCGGCAGGCCCCTCCTTCGGATCGTCCCAGACATGGCCGCACTTGTGGCAGTGCCAGCGCCTCGGCAGGAACGGCATGAGCGGCGCGGCGAGGATCGCGAGCGCGGTGCCGGCGCTCGATCCCTCGAGGCGCAGGCGCTCGTGAAAGCAGTAGGGCAGCTCACAGCGCGGGCAGCGGACCGCGGCAGCCTCCTCGTCGTCGTTGGTGGCCGCCTCCCCTGGGTGGACCTCGAGGAGCCTCTCCACGCGCCGGAGATCGCCCTCGCGCACCTGCAGCTGCGTGCCGCCGGCGGCGCCGCTCAGCATCGGGTTATAGCTCGCCGCCTCGAACACGTGGGACTCGATGCCGTTGGCCGAGAGCAGCGTGCGGTCCATCTGGGCCGCGACCGGATCGAGGTAGCGGCGGACCGTGATCAGCTTCCCCGTGCCCGAAGCAGCATCCAGCTTGTCGCGGTACGGCAAGACGTCGCCTCCCCCTGGGTCGGACGGTGTCGCCCGGCTATGGGGCTAAGAAATCCAAACGCGATCCGAAAGTCAATCTCCCCGACGAGGGCCGACCGGACAGCCGGTGACCATCGACCTCCCCGAGCTGAAGGCAGGGGAGCTGAAGTTCGAGTGCGGCATGGGGATGATCAAGGGCACCATCGCCGTCGCGCCGAAGAAGTGAGCAGCAGAGGGAAGCGATCTCTGGCTCACCACGAGCGAGCCCTCCGGCCGGCGGGTCGGTCGACAGGTGGGACACGGCACCTCCACGTAGGCGGCGCTCGGGAGAGGGGCGCGCAGCGCCTCGATCTCGTCGTCACGACGCGCAGCGTCGCCTGGCACACCGCCGCCTGACATGCCATCGACTCCGGATGCAACTCCTACGATCGATTGTCTTCTGCTCAGGTGAACGACGGCGCGCCGATCGCGATGTCCTTGGAATGTACCGGCGCTTGTCCCTCGGTCTGGGCTTGCTCACGTCTCTCCTGCTCGCGGCGGGCTGCAGCGGCGCGGGGAACGACGGCGGATCGGGCGGCGGAGGCCCGGGCGGCGGGGGCCCGGTCGCTGGCAGCGGCGGCGGCTCGAGCAGCTCGGTCGCTGGCAGCGGAGGCGGCTCGGTCGCGAGCAGCGGCGCCGGCGGCGAATCGCCGGACCGCTGTACGCTGCCGCAGGAGACCGGGCCCTGCGACGCGGCGATCCCGAGCTACTGGCACGACCCCAGCACCGGCGAGTGTGTTCCTTTCACCTATGGTGGTTGCGAGGGCAACGAGAACCGCTTCGAGTCGCTCGCGGCGTGCCTGGAGACCTGTCAGGGCACCACAACGGACATGGATGCATGCGCGGCGCCGGGCGATTGCGTCCTCGCGCCGCCGCGCTGCTGCGCCTCCTGCGACCCGGTCGACGCCAGCGCGTTCGTCGCCCTCCACCGCGACGCGGTGGCGGATTTCTGGAATGCCAGCGGGTGCGGAGACACGCAGTGCGAGCGATGCCCGGAGGTCGGCGAGGCCGAGAGCACCTCCCAGTACTTCGCGGCCACATGCGATGGCGGGCGCTGCGTCGTCGTCGACGTGCGCGAATCCCCGCTGACGGAATGCACGAAAGACGCGGACTGCGCCCTGCGCGACGGCGTCGGGTGCTGCGAGTCGTGCGACGGGAAAGGCATCGTCGCCCTCAACCAGAGCGGGGATCTCGGCGCCCTCGTTTGCCCCGAAGAGGTCGTCGCGTGCCCTCCCTGCGCGCCCGTGATTCCGGAAGGAATGACGGCGGCGTGCTCGGAGGGCAGGTGTACGCCGTGGCTCTCCGAGGCGCCCTGACCGACCGTTATTCGTTCCTCTCCTTCGCGCCCGTCCAGGCCGGGAGACGGCGGCGCCGATCTCGAACGATCTCCGCGAGCGGGTGGTCGCGGCGTACAAGGCGGGTCCGCCGCGGCGAGCCGCCGCTCGGCGCCGTGGTAGCCTCGACCCGATGTCGCACGGCCAGCCATCGCCCTCCTCGCCCGACGAGACCCGCGCGCTCGTGTCTCGCTCCACGGAGCTCGTGTTCAGGCGCTTCCGGCTCAAGGTCCTGGAGGGCCCGGAGCGCGGCCTCACGCGGGACTCGGACGAGCCGGAGCTCGTGATCGGCACCGCGCCGGGCACGCACCTCACGCTCACCGATCCGACCGTCTCCCGCCATCACTGCGCCATCACCGCCACGGCCGAGGGGTTCCAGCTCCGCGACCTCGACAGCAAGAACGGCACGACCATGGCCGGGTACCGCGTCCGCTCCGCCTACCTCAAGGCCGGGACCGTGCTCGGCGTCGGCGAGACCTCGCTGCGCTTCGACCACCTCGACGAGGAGGTCCGCCAGCCGCTCAGCGACGAGGAGCGCTACGGCCGCGCCCTCGGGCAGAGCGCCGCCATGCGCCGCCTGTTCGCCCTCCTGCCCAGGATCGCCGGGAGCACCTCCACCGTGCTGATCGAGGGCGAGACCGGCACCGGCAAGGGCCTTGTCGCCGAGGCCATCCACCAGAGCAGCCCGCGCGCGGGCGGGCCCTTCGTCGTCGTCGACTGCTCCGCGATCCCGCCGAACCTCATCGAGGCCGAGCTCTTCGGGCACGTGAAGGGCGCCTTCACCGGCGCGGTCGCGTCGCGCCCGGGCGCCTTCGAGGCGGCGCGCGGCGGCACCGTCTTCCTCGACGAGATCGGCGAGCTGCCGCTCGACATGCAGCCCAAGCTGCTCCGCGCGCTCGAGGAGCGCGTCGTCAAGCGCGTCGGCAGCCTCGATCCGGTGCCGCTCGACATGCGCGTCGTGGCGGCGACCCACCGGGACCTCCGGAAGGAGGTCAACCGCGGCCGCTTCCGGGCCGACCTCTTCTACCGCCTCAACGTGGTTCGGATCCGCATCCCGCCGCTGCGCGAGCGGATCGAGGACATCCCGCTGCTCGTCGCCCATTTCTACGAGCAGCTGGTCACGGACGGCGATCCGAGCCCGCCCGCCGAGCTCCTCCAGGCGCTCGCGCAGCAGGACTGGCCCGGCAACGTGCGCGAGCTGCGGGCCGCCGTGGAGCGCGCGGTCCTCCTCGGCGACGCGGCGCCGTGGCGCGACGGGGCGGACGACGAGGGCGGCGCGCCGGACAGCGCCGCGCCGCCCGCAGCCGAGGACGCCTTCGACCCGGCGCTCTCGTTCCGCGCCGCCAAGGAGAAGGCCACGTCGCGCTGGGAGCGCGCGTACCTCCGGGGGCTGCTGCGGGCCCACGGGGGCAACCTCTCGGCGGCCGCGCGCGCGGCGCGCATGGACCGGAGCCACCTCCACGAGCTGCTCCGCCGGCACGATCTGTCGGGGCGCGAGGAGTAGGCGCGTAGGCGCGCGCCTACACCTGTGGGCGCGCCCCTACAGGGAAAGGGGCGCGATGCGCGGAGAGCGCCGCCGGAAGCGCCGGGGATCCGCGAGGCCCGCCGCCCGGCACGGGCGCTGCAATGGAGATCCGCGACACCATGACGATGCAAGGCACGCCCCGGTACCTGCTCCTGGCACTCCTCGGATCGAGCCCCGCTGCGCTCGGCTGCGTCGCGGCGGCGGACGAAGACTTCCCCGCGCTCGGCGAAGCGGCGCAAGCCGTGCTCAGCGGCGATGAGCCGCCGGCTCCGGCGCCGGCCCCCGATCCGGAGCCGGGCGGCAGCGCCCCGGAGCGTGACGTCATCTCGCTGAACGGCCTCAAAGCCAGCGTCACGCGGGACCCCGACTTCCTCCGCCTTCTCGACCGCCTCAAGCGCGCCCGCCTCGCCGACGGGTCCGAGTTGATCCTCGAGAGCGTGACCGGCGAGAAGGGCGAGCTGCTCAGCAGAGCGATGGCGTACGTGGCGTCTTGCGCCCTGAGCGAGGGGCAAAAGCTCGTCGTAGAGGATCTGCGACAGAACGCGCGCTATCAGTTCGACGGTCTCCACGGCCTTGCCCCGTCCTGGAGCGACAGCGCGCTCACCGATCAAGAGCAGCGCTGGGTGAGCGCGTGCCTGCTCGCGCACGCCAACAAACTCGGCAGACCGGTCCGCTTCTCGCTGCGCGCGCCGCGCGGGACCATCACCCCCGAGGAAGCGATCGACTACACAGCCCAGGAAGCCACGTACTTCGGCGACCTCTTCGGCCTGGAGCCGAAGAGGTTCGCGTGCATCGGCGCGACGATCAACCAGACGGCGATAGAGGGAGGGCGGACTTGCCACGAGTCCAACGAGGAGTGCGAGTTCCACGTCCTTGGCCCCTGCGCCGATAATTGCTCCAGCGACGGGGACATCTTCGGGCAGTGCTGGGACGACGACGTCACGTACCGGGAGGTCGTCACGGTCCACAACCTATCGAAGAACGATCGCCCCCCGACCACGCCTGGGGCAACCGGCGTCGGGATCTTTCGCGCAGGCGCCTGGGCGCTCGATCGCAACGGCAATGGATACGACGGCGACGCCGGGATCAGCTTCGCCGTCACCGGCAACACGCCTGTCGTGGGCGACTGGACCGGCAACGGTCACTCGAAGCCCGGCGTGTTCCGCGACGCCGACGGGATGTGGTTCCTCGATCTGGACGGCAACGGCTGGTCGCCCGGCGTCGATCGGCAGATCCAGTTCGGGCTGCCCGGCGACGTGCCCGTGGTCGGCGACTGGACCGGCTCCGGGCAGACGCGCGTCGGCGTCTTCCGGGCCGGCGTCTGGGTCTTCGATCTCGACGGCGACGGCTACGACGCGTCCGATCACGTCCTCCACTGGGGCAGTCCGGGGGACACCCCGGTCGTGGGGAGCTGGGACGGCAGGGGCAAGACGCGCCCCGGCCTCGTCCGCGTGCTGCCCGATGGATTGATGTACTGGTACCTCGACGCGAGCGGCAAAGGGCTGAACGGCACCTACCGCGCGCTCCAGTTCGGACTGCGCGGCGACGTGCCCCTCGTCGGCGACTGGACCGGCACCGGCCAGACCCGCGTCGGCGTCTTCCGCAACGGGGAGTTCCACCTCGATCTCAACGGCAATGGGTACGACGGCGAGCTGCCCATCCGCCTCGGCCAGGCAGGCGATATCCCCGTGGTCGGGCGCTGGAGCGGCACCGCACGCAGCCTCGTCGGCGCCTTTCGGCCATCGAACGGGACATGGCTCCTCGACATGAACGGCAACGGCTGGGACGGCGCTGACCGCGCCCTCCAGTTCGGCCTCCCCGGCGACGTCCCCCTCACCGGCTCCTGGTGATCGAGAGCGGCGGGCACCCGCTTCGGATACGGGCCCATCTCGACGTTTTCGGTGCTCGGCGTACCGGAGTACGCCTGCGCGCCGAAAACGCCGATCTGGACCCGTCTCCTGTGCGGGTGACCGCCGCTCTGTGACGCAGGGTGGCTGGGCGGAGAGATAGACGCTTTAGGACAACGGACGTGGGACAGCTGATCTCGGGGCCGCGGTGACGCGAGGCGATCGCTGTTCGCAGATAGGCGTGTGTCGTCATGGCGACGATCCGCGCCCATGACCGATGGAACATTGGAGATGAGGATGAAATTTATGAATTCGATGTCGGCCAAGTCCACTACCCTGCTTCTTCTGATCGCCGCTGTCACCGCCGCGGCGGGCTGCGGGGAAGCGCCGATCGACGGCGGCGATGCGATCGAGGGCTCCGTCGGCGAGGCGGACGGCGCGCTCGAGGGCGAGAGCGATGACGGCAGCGACAGCCCGATCTTGCCGCCCATCTCGCGCGTTCGGACCGGCGTCGGGGTCTTCCGGGGGCTGAACAGCTTCGTGCTCGATCGCAACGGCAACGGGTGGGACGGCGACGCCGCAATCAGCTTCTCCGTCGCCGGCAACACGCCTGTCGTGGGCGACTGGACCGGAGACGGTCACGCGAAGCCCGGCGTGTTCCGCGACGCCGACGGGATGTGGTTCCTCGATCTCGACGGCGACGGCTGGTCGCCCCGCGCCGATCGGCAGATCCAGTTCGGGCTCCCCGGCGACGTGCCCGTGGTCGGCGACTGGACCGGCGAAGGCCAGACACGCGTCGGTGTCTTCCGGGCCGGCGTCTGGTACTTCGATCTCGACGGCGACGGCTACGACCCGTCCGATCGCGTCCTCCAATGGGGCAATCCAGGGGACACCCCGGTCGTCGGGAGCTGGGACGGCAGCGGCAAGACGCGCCCCGGCGTCGTCCGCGTGCTGCCCGATGGCATGATGTACTGGTTCCTCAACCTGAGCAGCGATGGACTGGACGGCTCCTACCGCGTGCTCCAGTTCGGCCTGCGCGGCGACGTGCCCCTCGTCGGCGACTGGACCGGCTCCGGCAAGACGCGTGTCGGCGTCTTCCGCAACGGGGAATTCCACCTCGATCTCAACGGCAACGGATACGACGGCGAGGTGCCCATCTACCTCGGCCAGGCCGGCGATATCCCCGTCGTCGGGCGCTGGAGCGGCACCCGACGGAGCCTCGTCGGCGCATGGCGGCCGTCGGACGGGATGTGGCTCCTCGACATGAACGGCAACGGCTGGGACGGCGCTGACCGCGCCCTCCAGTTCGGCCTTCCCGGCGACGTCCCCATCACCGGGAGTTGGTGACCGCGGGGAGGGCGCGCGCGTAGAGCCGCGCCACGGCCCCGGCCGGCGCCGCCTCGATCCCGAGCCCGTCGAGCAGCGCCGGCGTCGCGAAGAGGCCGGCGGGCAGGCCGTCCGGGAGCCACGCCGCGACGTCGAGCAGCGGACCCCCTGCCGGCGCGGCGCCGTCGAAGCGCGCCGGGGCGGCGTGAAGGCACAGCGCGACATGCACCCGCGGATCGCGCGCGGACCGCGCCTCGAGCGCGCCGAGGAGCGCGCGCGCCGCGTCGATCGCCGACCGCCGCGCGGCGCGATCGCCGCCGGGGAGCGCGCCCGGCTCGGCGACGTAGAGCGCGGCGTGGCCGGCCTCGACCGCGGCGCGGAAGCCATGCTCGGCGAGGCACGCCTGGGCGGCGGGGAGGATCGTCTCCAGGTCGTCGAGCAGGCCCGGATCCGCGTCCTCCAGCGCCGCCGCGTCGGCGCGCGCCTCGACGTGGAGGGCGATCGCGAGCCGCTCGGCGCCGGACGGGAGGCCAGCGCGGCCCGCCGCGTCCCGGAGCTCGGCGAGCAGCGCCGCCGCGCCCTGCTGGCGCCGCCCCGGGTCCTTGCTGAGCGCCCGCAGCAGCACCTCGTCGATCGCGGGCGCGACCGGCGCGCGCGCGCTCGGGCGCGCCGGGCGGGCGTGGAGGTGCAGCTGCGGGAGCAGCGTCGACTTCGCCGGAAAGGGCGGCTCGCCGGTGAGCAGGGCGTAGAGGAGCGCGCCGAGCGCGTAGACGTCGGTGCGCTGATCCGTCGGCAGGCCGCGGATCTGCTCGGGCGCCATGAACGCCGGCGTCCCGACCATCTGCCGCGAGCCGGTGATCCCCGGGCCCGGCTCGTCGAGCAGCTTGGCCACGCCGAAGTCGAGGAGCACGACGCGACGCGCGCCGCCTTCGTCCGCGAGGAACACGTTCGAGGGCTTGATGTCGCGGTGCACGATCGCCTGCGCGTGCGCCGCCGAGAGCGCGGCCGCGAGCGGCTCGAGGATCGAGAGCGTCTCGTCGAGCGACAGGCGCCCGGCGGCCGCGAGGTGCGACCGGAGGTCCACGCCGTCGAGCAGATCCATCGCGAAGTACGGGTTCCCGTCCGGGAGCTCGCCGACGTCGTGGACGGCGACCACGTTGGGGTGCCGGATGCGGCCGATCGCGCGCACCTCGCGCGCGAAGCGGAGCGCCGCCTCGCGGCTGGAGACGAGATCGGCGTGGAGCACCTTGAGCGCGCGCGCGGCGCCGCCCCCCTCCGCCGGGACCACGCGATACACCGCGCCCGCGCCGCCGTGGCCGAGCAACGACACGACGATGTAGCCGCCGACGCGATCCCCCGGCGAGAGCGCGCGCCGGTCCCCGGAGGAGCACCCCCGCGCCACGACCGTGGTGATCGGCACAGGCTCGGCGGCGTCGCACTTCACAAGAGATGCAGCGTAGCATGCGGGCCGCGGCCGGGGCGCGCGGAGCACCGCCGGGCGCGCTCCGGACTCCGCTTCTCCTGCTCATCTCATCGCTCGCCGCCCTCGCCCTCGCCCTCGCCCTCGCCCCTCGCCCCTCGCCCCTCGCCCCTCGCCCCTCGCCGCGCTGGACGCCGCCGCTCGAGAGGTCCTTTGCCTCGCTGCCCACGTTGCCACATCCGGGTGTCCGCCTCGCGCCCGTGTCCCCGCGACGGCTTCACGGCGCCCGCGGCCGCGGTCACGGAGGCGGGCGCCGGGGCGCCGTCGCGCATCGAGGGCTTCGCCGTGGGCGGCGAGCTCGGCCGCGGCGGGTTCTCGGTGGTCTGGGAGGCGACGCGCCGCGACGACGGCGCGGCCGCCGCCATCAAGGTGGCGCGCGCCAGCACCGAGCTCGCGCGGGCGCGCTTCGCGCGGGAGGCAGCGGCGATGTCGCGCGCCGGCGCGCCGCCCGCGCCCGCGCTCCACGCGCGCGGGCAGCTCGACGACGGGCGGCCCTACCTCGCGATGGAGCGGGTGCGGGCGCCGACGCTCGCCCGATGGATCGAGGAGCGCGCCGCGCGCCCAGGCGCGGCGGCCGACCCCGACGGCGCGCTCGCCGTGGCCGCGGCGGTGCTCGAGGCGCTCGCCGCCGTCCACGCGCGCGGCGTCGTGCACCGCGATCTCACGCCGGACAACGTGGCGATCGACGCGACCGGGCCCGCCGTGCGCGCGACGCTGCTCGACTTCGGCCGGGCCTGCGCGCTCGGCGGCGGCGCCGCCTCCGCGACGGGCGACGGCGCGGCGTGGGCCGGCGCCGAGCGGACCGGCGCGAGCTTCGCGGTGGGGACGCCCGAGTACATGGCACCCGAGCTGATCCGCGGCGAGGCGGCGGCGGACGCGCGGACGGATCTCTATGCGTTCGGCGTGATCCTCCGCGAGCTCCTCGCGCTGAGGCCGCCCTTCGTCGGCGATCGCAGCGCGATCGAGCACGGCCACCTCCACCTGCGCCCGCCGCGCCTGCCGGAGGAGGCGGGCGTCCCCGACGCGGTGCAGGCGCTCGTCCTCGCCTGCCTGGCCAAGGATCCGGCCGAGCGCCCGCCGAGCGCAGACGCCCTCCGGCGTGCGCTGGAAGCCGCGCGCCTGCGCGGGCTGGACGATGCGCGCCGCCTCGCGCCGGGCGCCGCGCCGGTGGCCGCCGCCGCGCCCGTGGCCGCCACCGCGCCCGTGGCCGCTGCCGCGCCCGCGCCGGCCGAGACTCTCGCCGCGGCCACAGCGAAGGCGCCGGCCGCGGCGCTCATCGCGGAGGGCCGCCGGCTGATGGCGCTCGTCGCCGTCGAGACCACCGCCGACGCCGCGCAGGTGAGCGCCGCCGTCGCGCGGCGCGCGGGCTTCGTGGCGCGGCGCCGCGGTCGGCGCTTCGTCGCGGTCTTCTCGGGCGCCGACGTCGAGGCGCCGCTCGCGGCCGCGCTCGCCGCCGCCGAGGACCTCACCCGCGGCGGGGAAGCGCGCGCCGCAGTCCACCTCGCCCCGCTCCGCAGCCGCCCGCGCAGCGACGGCCCCCCCGCCGTCTACGGCGCGGCGGTGGAGCAGCCCGAGACCTGGATCCCGGGGGGCTCGGGGGATCTCGTGGTGCTCACCGAGGCAGCCGCCCGCGCGCTCCCGCCGGCCCGCGCCGGCGCTGGCGCGGAGGTGGACCTCCTGCGGCCGCGCGCGGGACCGCCGCTCGTTCTCGTCGGCCGCGACGACGTCCTCGACGCGCTCGCCGGCAGCGCCGGCGCCTGCTTCGCGCGCGGCGCGCCGGGGCTGTTCACGCTCCTCGGCGAGCGCGGCCTCGGCAAGTCCCGCCTCCTCGCCGAGGCGGCCGCGCTGGTGCGCCGGCTCCGGCCCGACGCGGCGGTGATCGCCGCCGCCGCGGAGCCGCCCGCTGCGGGGGACCCGGCGCGGCCGCTGCAAGAGCTCCTGCGCCAGGCGCTCGCCGGGGCGCCGCCGGGCGACGAGCACGGCCCGCGCGCGCTCGCCGCCGCGCTGCGCGCGCGGGCGCGCGGCGGGCCGATCGCGGTCGTCCTCGACGACGCGCACTGGGCGCCCGACGGCCTCCTCGACGCGCTCGAGGTCGCCACCCTGGACGGCGAGCGCGGGCCCTGCTGGGTGCTCGTCGCCGCGGATCCGCGGCTCGCCGCCGCGCGCCGGGGGTTCGGCGCGCGCGCCGCCCGGAGCGACGCGCTCACCCTGGCCCCGCTCGACGCGGCCGCCGGCGTCCGGCTCGCCGCCGCGCTCCTCGCGCCCGCGGAGTACCCGCCCGCGGCCGCGCTCGAGCGGCTCCACGGGTGGGCCGGCGGCAACCCCGCGGCGCTCGTGGAGCTCGCGGCCGCGCTCAAGGAGGCCGGCATGGTGCGCCGCGCGCGGACGGGCAGCTTCTACCTCGCCACCGCGGCGCTCGACCGCATCCCGCCCTCCCCCGCGTGGCAGTGGCTCGCCACCCGCCAGCTCGACCTCCTGCCGCGGGAGATCTCGGCGTGCGCCCGGCTGTGCGCGGTCCTCGGCGTCACCTTCAGCGCCGCCGAGATCGAGCGCGTCCAGCGCGCGCTCGAGCGCGGTGGCGGCGCGACCACGCCCGTCGACGCGCGCGCCGGCCTGCGCGCGCTCCGCGACCACGGCCTGCTCGAGCAGCGCGCGCCCGATCGGTTCGCCTTCCGGAGCGCCGCGCTCCGCGACGCGCTCTACGGGATGCTCGACCCGTCGCACCGGGATCGCGTCCACCAGGCCGCGCTCGAGGTGTGGCGGGACGCGCGGGATCGAGGCGCGGACGCGCTCGAGCGCCTCGCCCTGCACGCCGCGGCGGTGGGCGCGCGCGCGGAGGCCGCGGCGGCGTCGATCCGGCTCGCCGAGGCCGCGCTCGCGGCGCACGAGCACGTGGCCGCGGACGCCCATGCAACGCGCGCGATCGACGTGATCGACGCGCGCGAGGCGCCAGGAGAAGCACCGGGAGGTGTGCCCGGCGAGGCGCTCGGCGGCTCGGGCGGCCTGGTCAGGGCGCGCGCGCTCACGCTGCGGGGCGCGGCGCGCTACCCGATCTCGCGCACGCGCGAGGCGCTCGAGGACCTCGCCGCGGCGGCCACCTCCGCGCGCGCGATGGGCGCCGAGGCGCTGCTCTGCGAGGCCCTGCTCGAGGAGGCCGCGGCGCTCGATTGGGACAACGACTTCGCCGGCTCGGCGGCGCGCGTCGAGGAGGCGCGGCCGATCGTCGCGCGCCTCGGCGACCGCCGGCTCTCGCGCCGCTTCCTCGTGGCCGAGGGGCGCTGCGCCTGGCGCCACGCGCGCGTGCCCGAGGCGGTCGAGCAGCTCGGCCGCGGCGCGGCGATGGCCGAGGCGGACGGGGACTACGAGGCGCGCGTCGTCGCGCTCCTCCTGCTCGCGTGCGCGCTGGTGGTGGCCGGTCGGCTCGCGGAGGCCGAGGCCCGCTTCGACGAGGTGATCGCGCTCGCGGCCGGGGCGAAGGACAGCGTCCACCTCTGCGTCGCGTACTGCAACCGGTTCTTCCTGTGGACCGCGATGGAGGCGCTGGACCGCGCGATCGACGATCTCCGGCGCGCGGTCGATCTGGCGCGCGAGGTGGGCAACCCGTGGCCCGAGCGCGCGGCGACCGGCAACCTCGCCGAGCAGCTCTTCTGGAACGGGAGCGACGACGAGGCGCTCGAGCTGGCCCGCCGGGGCCGCGCGCTCGAGGAGCGCTTCATGGAGCGCCCGGTGGTCGAGCTCTCGCTGATGCTCGCCCGGCTCCACGCCGCGCGCGGCGAGGACGCCGAGGCCGCGGCGGCGGTCGCGTGGATCCGCGCGAGCTGCCCGCCCGGCCCGGCGGCGCCGAACGCGCAGGCCTTGCTGGACGCCGTGGCGCTCGCGATCGGCGCGCCCGGCGGCGCGAGCTGGGAGGAGACGCTCGCGCTGTCGCGCGGCCTGCTCCCGATCGAGCGGCTCGAGGCGCTCTACTTCCTGGCGCGCGGCGCCCGCCGCGCCGGCCGGGAGGCCGATGCGCGCGCGGCCTTCGCCGAGGCCCGCCCGCTGCTCCCGTCGGGCCTCTCGTTCGCCCGGCGCTTCGCCGCGCTGGGCATCGAAGGGTGAGTGAACAGGCCCGGCTGCGCTGTGGCATCGCCAGTTCGCGACCCATCGTCCGCGTGGATCCTCCCTGTCTTCCCGGCGGAGCCCTTTTGCCCTCTCGATCCGCCCTCGGACGCCCTCCGCGCTCGCGCGGCCACTTGCGATCAGGGGCCCATCGCTCAACTTGTTCAGCGTCGATGAGGCGCGCTCGCCGCTGAAACGCGGCGATTATCAACGTTTCCCATCGCGCGCACCGATGAGCGACAAACGCCGTGCGCAGGAGAACTGACCATGAACACGCGATGGATCATCTCGATTGTGGCGCTTCTCTCCTCGATAGGGATTGGCGCCGCGGGCCGCGCGGCACACGTGGAGGAGCCTGCGACGAACAATCTGGCATCCGCCGAAGCTCCGGCGAACGGCGCATCGGCGGACACCTCGAGCGTCGATTCGCCGTTCGAAGCGCCAGACCAGTCGTGCAAGCTGGACAACTGTCTCCGCCCTCATGACCCCTGCACGTGCAGTAATACCGGGTGGGCTGGATATTGCGGAACCGGTCCGCACCACCCTGGGTGCCTCTACTGCCGCTGCGATTGACAGAGGCCGGCGGGAACCGTGGTCGCCGGGGCGCGGGCGGTGTCGTGCTAAGATGCCGTCGTGCCGAAGGAAAAGGCCAGGCCTGGCGAGACGCTGATCGCGCGCAACAAGCGCGCAGGCTTCAATTACGACCTCGGCGACCGGTTCGAGGCGGGCATCGTCCTCAAGGGGAGCGAGGTGAAGATGCTTCGCGCCGGCAAGGCCGACTTGACCGACTCGTTCTGCACGGTCCTCCGGGGCGAGGTGTTCTTGCAGGGCGTGAGCATCGCCGCGATGGCCAGCGCCGCCTTCGGCCACGTGCCGAAGGGCGCGCGCAAGCTGCTCCTCCACCGGCGCGAGATCGAGCGCATCGACCTCTCGATCGCCCGCGAGGGGATGACCGCCGTCGCGACCCGGCTCTACTTCAAGAGCGGCCTGGCCAAGGTCGAGATCGCGCTGGCGAGGGGGAAGAAGAGCCACGACAAGCGCGAGACCATCAAGGAGCAAGACGCCGAGCGCGAGATGCGCGCCGTGGTGGTTCATGGACAACGAGGGTACGGACGCGCGTGACGCTCCGGCGAGCTCGCGGAGGATCCAGCTCGGGCGTCGATCGCAGGCCGGCGCCCTCCTGACGAGCCGGCTCGCCTCGCCGGACGTTTTCGCGACGTCTTCGCCCCGAACGCCGCCCGCCGTGGAGCGCGCGATGACGTAGGATGGCGCGCGTTGGCCCGCCCGAAACGCCCGCCGTCAGGTCCCCACCCGCTCGAGCTGCCGGGCGACGCCATGCGCGAGATGGTCGAGCTCGCGATGGACCGCATCGTCCAGCACATCGAGAGCCTGCCGGAGCAGCCGATGCACGCGACGCGGGGAGGCAAGCGGGTCGCGCGCTCGCTCCGCGAGCCGCTGCCGGAGCGCGGCGTGCCTTATGAAAAGCTCCTCCGGAAGCTCTTCGGCAAGCTCATCCCGATGAGCCTGAACACGGCGTCCCCCGGTTACATGGGGTACATCCCGGGCGGCGGGCTCTTTCACGCGGCCGTGGCCGATCTGATCGCGGACGCGGTGAACAGGTATGTGGGCGTCTTCCAGGCCGCCCCCCTGCTCGTGCAGATCGAGGCGAACGTGATCGCCTGGTTCTGCGCCATGCTCGGCCTGCCCGAGGGCTCCGGGGGGATTCTCACGACGGGCGGCTCGCTCGCGAACCTCGTCGCGGTGATCACCGCGCGCCGCGAGCGCCTCCCGCCGGACTTCCTGCGAGGGACCCTCTATGCCTCGGAGGAAGCGCACCACTCGGTGACGAAGGCCGCGCTCCTCGCCGGCTTTCCGCCGGAGGCCGTGCGCGAGATCCCGGTGGACGGGCGCTTTCGCATGCGGGCCGACGCGGCGGCGGAGGCGGTCGCGCGCGACCGGGCGCGCGGCCTCTCGCCTTTCCTCCTCGTCGCCTCCGCGGGCACGACGGGCACCGGCGCGATCGACGATCTGCCCGCCCTCGCCGGCCTCGCCGAGGCCGAGCGCCTCTGGCTGCACGTCGACGCGGCGTACGGCGGCTTCTTCGCGCTCACCGAGCGAGGGCGCGCGGCGATGCGGGGGATCGAGCGCGCCGATTCGGTGACGCTGGACCCGCACAAGAGCCTCTTCTTGCCGTACGGGACGGGCTGCCTCGCGGTGCGCGATCGCGAGGCGCTGCGGCGCGCGCACGCGCTCTCCGCGTCGTACATGCCGCCGATGCAGGCAGAGGACGATCTCGTGGACTTCTGCGCGATCAGCCCCGAGCTGTCGCGCGACGCGCGCGGGCTGCGCGTGTGGCTGCCGCTGAAGATGCATGGGGCCTCCGTCTTCCGGGCCGAGCTCGACGAGAAGCTCACGCTCGCGCGCGGCGCGGCCGACGCGCTCCGGCAGATGGCGCATCTCGAGGTCGTGGCAGAGCCCGAGCTGTCGCTCCTCGCCTTCAGGGCGCGCCCGCCCGGCGTCGACGACGGGCCGGCGCTCGACGCGCTGAACCGGCGCCTCCTCGCGCGGGTGAACGCGAAGCAGCGGGTGCTGCTCACGGGGGTGGTGGCCGGGCGGCGGTTCCTGCTGCGGATGTGCATCCTGAGCTTCAGGACACACGCGGACCGGGTGAACGCGGCGCTCGCCGACGTCGCGTCGAGCCTCGCGGAGGTGCTGGAAGAGCTCCGCGACGGGCCGCTTTCGCCCGCGCGGGGCGGCGATCAGCCCGGAGGAGCGGACGACGACTGAAGGGGCGCAACAGACGCGCTCGCCCGGCGCCGGCTCAGCTGGGTCTCGTGTAACAGCCAACCATCTCGACACCCACCAGCGAGAAGATTCCGAAGCTCGTCATGGTGCTCACGCTGGTTTGGCTCCGGCGATCCCTTTACGATCGGGCCAAGGAGGTTCTTCATGCGCATGCATCGATCTGCCTTGTTCGCGACGCTCCTATCGGCCGTCGCCGCCGCGATGTCCGCCGTGCCCGGATGCGGGGACGACGATGCGCCGGCGCGGACAGGCGGCGATTTCCTCTCCAGCTATGCGAAGGCCCTCTGCGACCGCACGTTCACGTGCTGCGACGCCGCGACCCGGGCCGCGCATGGCCTGGACGCGAGCTCCGCCGACGCGTGCGCCTCGCAGCTCGAGGCGATCCTCGTCGCCGTCAGCAACGGAGGCGAGGTGAAGGGCACCTTCGTCCCGGAGAAGGCGGGGGCGTGCCTCGCCGAGGTGGACGCGGCCCCCTGCGCCGAGATTGAAGTACTGGGCGTGCTTCTGGGGGTGAACGCCAAGTTCACGCCGTCCTGCCGCGAGGCGTGGGACGGCGCCGTGCCGGAGGGCGGGACGTGCGGCAACGACTGGGACTGCGCCCGGGACCGCTGCGTGCGCACCGTCGACGCGAGCGGGCAGGCGACGTCGGCGTGCAAAGCGAGCGCTGCGGCCGGAGAGCCATGCTCGTCGAGGTTCGACTGCGACGAGGCGCTCCGGTGCGACCAGCCCTCACCGCCCGACGCGGGGACGTGCGCGCCACGGCTCGCCATGGGCGAATCGTGCAAGGGAAGCCTTGACTGCCAGGAGGAGCTTCGCTGTAGCCAGGACGGGACGTGCCAGGCGCGCGAGCAGGCGGGCGGCCCATGCGCGTCGGACGAGGACTGCGCGGACGGCACGGCGTGCGAGGGCGATTCGTGCGCGCCGCTCGGCGCCGCCGGCGCGCCCTGCTCCGCCGATTCGGACTGCGCGTCCTTCGCGTGCAGTGATGCGACAAGCACCTGCGCAGACGTCTGCAAGGGCGAGTGATGATCAGGATCTCACGGCGATAGAGCTCCGGGCAACGCCGCCTGGTCGAGGAGCGTGAAGGCGCGGAGCACCTCGGCGACGCTCCACGCCTGAGCGATGCAGCCGCGCGGCGCGAAGGGGGCGTCACCATCGAAGATCTCGCTGATCGAGCCGAGGCCGGCGGCGTTGATGTGGTCGCCCATCGGCGCGAGCAGCCGGCGGGCTGCGTCGGGATCGCCATAAACGCGGAGGTGCGCCTCGATGAACGGGCCGATGAGCCAGGCCCAGACCATGCCCTGGTGGTAAGCGGCGTCGCGGCGCTCCTGATCGCCGCCGTAGACCCCCTGATACGCCGGATCCGACGGGGCGAGCGAGCGCAGCCCATACGAGGTCAGGAGCGCCCGCGCGCACGCGTCGACAACGGCGCGCTGTCGCTCGGGGGAGAGCAGGCTCTCGGGGAGCGACACGGCGAAGATCTGGTTCGGCCGGAGCGCCGCTTCGGCGCCGCCGGGCCCATCGAGGACGTCGTAGCAATAGCCTGCAGCTTCGTTCCAGAAGCGCTCGAAGGACGCGAGGGCCCTCGCCGCCATCCCCTGATACGGCTCGGCGGGCTCGCCGAGGCGGGCGGCGAAGGCGACCATCGCCCGCAGCGCGTTGTACCAGAGGGCGTTGATCTCGACCGGCTTGCCGATGCGCGGCGTGATCACGCGATCGCCAACCTTGGCATCCATCCAGGTGAGCTGGACGCCGTCCTGTCCGCCGCGGAGCAGGCCGTCGCCCGGGTCAACCTGGATCCCATAACGCGTGCCCCGGATATGCCAGTCGACGATCTCCCGCAGCACCGGGAACAGATCGCGCAGGAGCCCGTCGTCGCCTGTCGCCTCGTGACAGGCGCGGATGGCCTGGAAGTACCAGAGCGTGGCATCCATCGTGTTGTATTCGGGGTGCGCGGCGCCGTCGGGGAACCGGTTGGGCAACATCCCCTGATCCACGAAGGCGGCGAACGTGCGGAGGATCGGCGCGGCGATGCTCGCCTGTCCTGTCGAGAGCGCGAGGCCGGGGAGGCTGATCATCGTGTCGCGGCCCCAGTCCTCGAACCAGGGATAACCGGCGATGACGCTCTTGCCGGGGCTGCCGCCGGGGGCCTGCGCGCGGTCCACGATGAACTGGTCGGCGGCGAGGACGAGCTGCGAGACCCAGCCGGGGGCGGCGGCCGCGCCCGGCGGCCGCGCCCCGCTCCACGCCGAGAGGAGGGCCCGATCGCGCGCGCGGCGGCGCGGGAGGGCCTCCGGATCGACAGCGGTGGTGCCGTCTCCGGCGGCGGCGAGGAACACCACCGTCTCGCCCGGCAGGAGGGTCGCCTCGAAGGTCGCGACGTGGAGGTGGTCGTCGCGATCGAGGAGCCCGCGCGCCGTCTCGGCCGGGAGCGCGAAGCCGCGGTAGAGCTCCGTCGCGGGGGTGGCCGCGCCGCCTTCCAGCTTGAGGAACAGCGGCAGCGCGTCGCCGGCCGTGACGACGCGGACGCCGCCCGAAGCGGCGCTGACCTCGGCCGGCCACGCGACGGTGCCTGTGTTGTGGAAGACGCGGTTGTTGGCGATGGCGCGCGCGGTGAGGCGCAACGGCTCGCGGGCCTGGAGCGCGGTGTAGGCGACGTAGGTGGTGTTCTTGCCGTGCTCCATCCAGACGCGCTTCTCGAGCAGCGCGTCGGCGCAGGCGTAGCGCCAGCAAGGGATCGAGCCCTCGAGCGCGAAGTGCTCGATGTTGACGAAGCCGCTCGGCGCGACGGCGCCGCTCGCCCAGCGGTTGGTCGCGAGGTCCCAGGCCGCGTCGCGGTAGGTGACGGTCTCGTCGACCTTGACCAGCATCAGCCGCCGATCGACGGGCGGCCGCAGGGCGGCGACGAGCAGCCCGTGGTAGCCGCGCGTGAGCGAGCCGGCCACCGTCCCGGAGCCATAGCCGCCGATGCCGTTGGTGACGAGCCACTCGCGGTCTTCGGCGATCCTCAGGTCGCCGCAGATCTCCCTCCCCATCCCGACCATGCGCTCCTCCTCCGGGACTTCTATCGCCTACCGAACCGGCTCGACGCAACCCTCGAATTCGCCGACGGGCCCTCGGTCGGCCTCGGACTCGGCCGATCCCTCCCGACACCACGTTGCCCCCCCGCGGCGCGCTATCGCTCGCCGACGACAGGCAGCGACCTGCGCGCCGGCGTGTCCTCGGAGGACGGGATGCGCGGCGGATCGGCCCACGACCCGAACCCCTGCGGCTTGGCTCCGGCGGGGTGACCGCCGATCGCCGTCCACAGCAGCCCCTCCACGTACGAGGACGGCGAGACAACGAACGTCACGTCCTTCGGCGCGGGGCCGTAGGCCTCGGTCCAGGCCGTGGGCAGCTCGTACCAGACGCCCGAATACCACATCTTGATGATGTTGCGGGCGATGGGCCCGAGCTTCTCGTGGCCGAAGATCTCCCGGCGCAGGAAGGCGTCACGCGCCTGGCGGTCGCTCCCCTGCCCCGCCCCGCCGTGGATCGCGAGCAGCTCGTCCACCACGGCGGCGCCGACGACATCATCGGCGGACTTCAGATACGCCTCGGCCTGTCCTGTCCCATGCAGATCGAACACGGCAAAGGCGGTCACCTCCGCGGAGAAGGCGAGGAATCGATCGAGGCGGCTCGACGCCGCGCTCGCGCCGGCGACCGCGGCAGGGGCGTCCGCGTCAGGGTGGAGCTCGAAGGTCGGCGCGGCGGTGAACTCGCTGTTCGGCAGCGGGTTGCGGATCAGCTGGGTGATCAGGTTGCGGAACTCGAACATCTGCGGCACGGCGCTCATCAGCAGCGCCGGCTCGCCGTTGTAGGCCCGCGTCAGGGTCTCGAGGAACTTCGCGTAAGCGCGGTTGAAGGCCACCGCCATGTCGTGCAGCTCGGAGCCGGCCGGCAGCTCGGCCAGCTTGACGTCCGTCTTGATGGGATATGCGCCCTTCCAGTCGACGGTGAACGCCGGCCCGGTCGGCTGGCCCGGCTGGTCCCCTGGCTGGTAGTAGCGCCCCTGGGTGAGCTGTTCGAAGCGGTAATAGTGCGACAGCTCCTTTTCCCGGTCGTAGATGCTGGACTCGGTGCCCTCGCCCTGCTCCATGATAAGGCGGATGGCCCGGCGCGCGCTCGCCAGATCGATCACGGGCAGCAGCTCGCCGCCGCCGGAATAGTAGTACTCCGGGGTGATCTGCCGCCCGCGATCGCCGGTGAAGATCGTCTCGCCCCGAGCCTGCGCCTCCGCCTCCAGGCGCACGAGGCCGTCCTCGATCGCTGCGTAGAACTCGCCGATGCTGTAGTACTGCATCTCGGAGTCCTCGGGGTGCGCGCCCAGCACCGTGGCGCCGGCCGGGGCGGCCTTGCGGACGAGCCGCCCGCCTGCCTTCTTCGGCCGCTCGATCTTCTTGAAGGTCTCGATGGCCTCGATGCCGAAGGGGGCGATGTGGACCTGGAAGTCGGTCTCGCCGTCCGGCAGGTAGGCGGGGTAGCTGGGCACGAAGCCCTTGACCGTCAGATCGGGCGCGCCCTTGACGGCGTTCAGCAGGTTCGCCGCGAGGGTCAGGTGGAGCATCTCCTCCACCGCCACCACGCGCAGGATGTGGACGGCATCCGGGTTGGTCCCCGGCTTGATCGAGTAGAGCGCCGCGAGGTACGGCGGGATCGTCGCGTGCTCCAGCTGGAGCGCGTGCTGCAGGTAATGGTGCAGCTCGGTGAGGGTCTCGATCTTGTTGCGCGGCGCGGGAGGTTCGGATCGTCTGGAGTTGATCATGGGCGGACCTCGCGTCAGTGGAGCTGCTTGAGCATCGCGCGCGTGCTCCGGTAGCAGAGCGCGGCGAGGGTGAGGGTCACGTTGGCGGTGCCGACCGAAGGCATGCTGCCGGCGCCGACCAGGTAGAGGTTTTCATGATCCCAGGAGCGCTGGTCGGTGTCGACGACCGAAGTGCGCTTGTCCAATCCCATGATGTGTGTGCCGGCCAGGTGGTTGCCCCCCCGGATGGCGTAGCCCTCGCCCTCGTAGGCGACATAGCCGTAGTCGCCGGGGTCGTACCGGGAGAAATCCACGACGCCCAGGCGCGCGAACATGGTCCTGGCGAACTGCCGCGCGTAGGCGGCGCCGCGCATCGTGTACTCCGGCACCGTGAAGGAGACCACCGGGCGCATGTTGCCGAGGCGGTCTGTGTAGCGCGGATCGACGGTGACGCGATTGCTCTCGCTCGGCAGCACCTCGAGCATGAACGCGAACAGGAGCTGGCGCGAGATGCGGTCGACGAGCCCGCGGCGCAGCTCGTCCCCGAAGTGGTTGTGCTGGTCCACGAGCTCGGCCAGATCCGTGAAGGGCGAGCCCGTCGCCCACCCCCAGCCGTCGTTGTGGATGTCCACGCTGAAGGCCGCCTGACTCCGCCGGAATGGCCCCGTGCGCAGGTCGATGATGCCGCCGGTGCAGCTCGTGCCGCGCGTGGTCCCGCAGACCTCGGGCATCAGCCCCCAGCTCAGCAGGTAGGAGTGGTCCATCAGGTTGCGGCCCATCAGCCCGCTGCTGCTCCGGACGCCGGAGGCCAGCAGGAGCCGCGGCGTCTCGATGGCGCCGGCGGCGAGCACGAAGATCTTGCCCTTGACGGTCACCGTCTCGTGCTCTGACGACTGCGGGTCCTTGTAGACCTTGACCTCCAGCGCGGTGACGCGCCCGCTCTCGGGATCGATCACCACCTTCGAGGCGACCGCCTGGACCATCAGGTCGACCCGCCCTGTCTCCAGCGCCTTCGCCAGCGTCTTGCCGGCGTGATACCGCGCCTGCACCGGGCAGAGCGGCACGCAGTTGGTGTTGCCCTGGCAGCGCTCCCCCTCCTCCACCTGATGGGTGTTGACGGCGCCCACCGGCACGTAGCCCTTGCCGCCGTCGTAGGCGGGGTTGGGAACTCCGTTGCGGGCCTGCGGGTACGCGCGGATCCGGATGGAATACGCCTGGTCGTGCAGCTTGACCTCGGTGCCGTCGATGCCCTTGCCGACCCTCTGATCGAGGTAGGACAGCGGCAAGCCCTTCATCGGGTACACGTAGCCTTCGGGGAAGCGGAGCCCCAGGTACGTCTGCTCCCCGACGTCGGCGGAGACGCCGACCTCGCGCTCGGCGACCTGGTAGTCGGGCTCGATGTCCTCGTAGCTCAGCGGCCAGTCGATGCCCTGTCCGAACAGCGTGCGGACCTTGAAGTCGTCCGGCAACATGCGGGGGGTCTTCGCCTCCCAGTGCATGGTCGTCCCGCCGAACACGCGCGTGTAGTTGGTGTCGGTGACGTAGGGTCCCGATTGCACGACGTAGGGAGCCGCGTCGGTTTCGCCGGGCTGGAGCTTGCGGAGCTCCGGGCTGCGCGGCATCCGCGCGTTGGGGTTCTCGGGAAACGGCGCCTGGTTGTCCTTCGACGACGCCGCGAAGAAGTTGGCAAGATAGGACTCATAGCCGGAGATCGACCGGTTCGTCCCCGCCCCCGCCTCCAGCAGCAGCACCCGCTTTCCTGCTCGGCTTAGCTCGTTGGCCACGATCGCGCCGGCGATCCCGGAGCCCACGATCACGGCATCATAGCCGTCATCGGCGGCCACCGCGCCGGCGTCCGTCCGCAGCGCCGTGTCAATTTTCAATAGCACGTCCCGCCCTCCCTATGTGAACGATGCCCCCGATGTGCTAAATCAGAAGAGGTCGGTCGCTGTCAACCACTTCATTGAATCGATCGCGTGACACCGGGATCGGCGCTTCTGTCGCTGTCATGAGCGTGGATCGCCGCACGATGTGGGCGCACCGCGGCGTTCACGTCCGCGCCTGCGCGTGGATGCAGCGCGTTGAGGCCAGCTTCGGAGCGCGCGGCGCCTGGTGCACGAGCCAAGGCGGCGCCGGGACGGACGCCGGGATCTTCCATCGCCGGGCCGACTCAGGGTGCATTCAAGGATGTCGCCACCGTGAATCCCAATCTGGCCTGGGGAGCGACGATGGTGCTTCTGGTGCTCGGCATCGTTGGACTGTACTTGAAGCGCACAAACGCGGAGAGCCACGCGACGCTCGTGACCGTATACGCACGTCAGGCGCGGAAATTTGGCCGGCACGTCGAGGATTTCGCCGAAGAGATTGCGTCCTATGGTGACTTCGATCTGCGTGTGACCGTTCGTCGGAAGGGCGGCAACGAGCTGGTCGTCCGGTCGCTTTCGAGCGCGTTGCGCGACTTCTATGGCGTGGGGCCGGCCCCGGCGGGAGATGGTGGGACCCGAGCGAGGTGCCTCGCCACCTCCGCAGGCGCCAGCGAGGAGCGCCGTGAGGTGCAGGCAGGGGGGCCTTCATGGTACGACAAGCACACTGTGCCCCAACCGACAGGGGCAGGCGGGCTCGCGGCATGCTCGCTCGAACGCGCTTCACATGCGCGATGGGCCTCTGATAAGTACCATGGGATGTTGCCGGCCATAGGGCGGGAGGTCATGTGGCAGACCCGGAATCTCCTGTAGACTCGCTCCAGGCGTTCTTCTCGTCCTGTCCCGACATGCTGTTCGTGGCAGAGCTGGATGGCCGGCTGCGGCGGATCAGCGGCGCCTTGGAGCGCGCCCTGGGGCCGGTCGCGGCGCGGGGGGCAACGCTCGCATCGCTCGTCGACGACGAGGCCGATGCCAGCTCGTTCGAGGCCGCCTGGGGCCGGCTGCGGGCGTCCGGCGATCCCGTGCAGCTGGCCGTGTGCTTCCGCGACGCGCACGGCGGCCGCAGGACGCTCGCGTGCAGCGCGACCCGGTCGCCGTCGGGCGACGCGGTGTACGGCTCGCTCCGTGGCGTCCTCACCCGCACCCCGGAGCCGAGCCCGCGCAACAACCTCAAGGCGCGCGTCCTGGACCACCTCGCCGAGCACGTGTCCATCGGCATCTGGACGACCGACCGGGAGGGAGTCCTGCTGTTCAGCGAAGGCAAGGGCCTCAGGCAGTGCAACATCGAGCCGAACCAGTTCGTCGGGATGAGCGTCTTCGAGCTGTACAAAGGCTACCCGATCACCGACAGCGTGCGGCGTTCACTCGTCGGAGAGCAGACTCACTCCTACGAGGAGGTGCACGGCTATCACTGGGAGAGCTGGGTGGTGCCGTTCCGGGGGGACGCCGGCGAGATCGAGGGGGTGCTCGGGATCTCGCTCAACGTGACGGAGGCGAAGAACGCCGAGGCAGAGCTCCGGTCGCAGCTCCAGCAGATCGAGAACCAGCGGCAGGTGATCCGCACCTTGTCGATGCCCATCATCGAGGTGTGGAGCGGCGTGCTCACGCTCCCGATGGTGGGCATCATGGACAGCGTGCGGACGGCCGATATCATGGAGAGCCTGCTCGGGCGCATCGTCGAGAAGCAGGCGCGTTTCGCCATCCTGGATCTCACCGGCGTCGAGATGGTGGACACGCAGGTCGCGAGCCACCTCATCGAGCTCGTCACCGCGATCCGGCTCCTCGGCGCAGAGGGCATCGTGGCGGGCATCAAGCCGAACGTCGCCCAGACGATGGTCGCGCTGGGGCTCGACCTCTCGCAGATCAACACCCAGCAGAACCTTCGAGCTGCCCTCGGCCATTGCATCCGCAAGATGAGCGCAGAGAGGCAGCTCTCGCCGGTGCGTGCCGACGCGGCCGCCGGGGGAGCGCCCTCCCGCTAGCCGAGGAGCGCTTCGCGGATCGCTGCGCGACGGGCAGGACCGGCGCGATGGGAGCGGTCAGATCATCGACACGCGCAGTCGACCGAGAGGGTGTAGCTGCCTTCGGCCCCGGCATAGCCGTCCACCACCAGGTAGGATGTCTGGCCTGGCGCGCTCGTCCAGCTGTTCGCGACGGATCCGCCGGCACCGCTGCCTCCAGAGCCATTGCCGGCACCACCACCCGTCGGGCCCGCCTCGTGCACATCGTTGCCGCACGCTGCGACCATGAACACCGCGCAACCAAGAGCCAAGTGAAGGCGACTCACGTTGCCTCCTTCCGTTCCGCCTGCGCCCCGCAGCAACTCATGTCAATTCGGTGATCTGCCCCGAGGCGCTCCTCACCGAGAGCGGCCTCCTGCGCGCTATGCTCGGTCATGCTCGCGTCCAGAGGCCGCCTCGTGTCCAGCGCGGACATCGCAGCGCTCATGCTCGTTCTCCTCCTGCAATCCGCGTGCGCTCACGGCCCGGCAGCGCCATGCGCGGCGCCGTCGCGGCCCGCCGACATCGGGGCGCTGCGGCTCGCGGACTGGCAGCCCGTACCGCTTCTGGCGCTCGATCGCACCGCGATCACCCACCTGGCCGTGCCCGCCGTCGATGTCCACACGCACTTGCACCGTGTCGTGGACGTGGCGGCCGAGGTCGCGCGCATGGACGCGTTCCACGTCGAGACCCTGGTCAACCTCGATGGCTCCTCGGGCAAGCGCCTGGTGCGCGAGCTCGAGCGCTTCGACCGCGCCTATCCGGGGCGCTTTCTGACCTATGCCAACCTCGACCTCACGCTCGTGGGCGCGCCGGGCTGGGGCGAGCGCGTGGCCGCGCAGCTCGCGACCGACTTCGAGGCCGGGGCCAAGGGACTGAAGATCTTCAAGGAGCTCGGGCTCACGGTGCGCACGCCCGAGGGCCGGCGCGTCGCGCTCGACAGCCCGGAGCTCGAGCCGGTCTGGCGCACGTGCGCGCGCCACCGCCGGCCCGTGCTCTGGCACGTGGCCGACCCGGCGGCGTTCTTCGCCCCGCTGGACGCGAAGAACGAGCGCTGGCACGAGCTGCACGAGTTCCCGAGCTGGTCGTTCGCAGACCGGACGCGCTTTCCAACACGCGCGCGGCTCTTCGAGGAGCGCAACCGCGTGATCGAACGCCACCCCGACGTCACCTTCGTGGGCGCGCACATGGCCAGCTCGTCCGAAGACCTGAAGCAGCTCGCGGGCTGGCTCGCTCGCTTCCCCAATCTGCAGGTCGACATGTCGGCCAGCATCAGCGAGCTGGGCCGGCAGCCGCGCGCTGCGCACCGCTTCTTCGTGCGCTACCAGGATCGCGTGCTCTTCGGCACCGACCTCAAGAGCGCCAAGACGGCGGGCTACGAGGTCTATGCGCGCTTCCTCGAGACCGAGGACGACTACTTCGATACCGAGGCCGCGAACGGCCGCCAGGGGTCCTGGAGGATCTACGGTATGCACCTGCCCGCGCCCGTGCTGCAGAAGATCTACCGCGACAACGCGCGCCGCCTGCTCTGGCCTGCAGATCCCGATCGGCTCGCGGCGCACCCGTGACGCTCGGCGCCCGGCGCGACACACGATGTTCCGTCCGGCGCGACACGCGTCGTGCGCCGTTCCGCCCGTCACAAGCGTTGTTTCACGTGCCGTTCATTCCGTCGTCTGCTCGCTTGTTTCGCCCCTCGCCCTGGCCGAGGCGAAACGCTCGATCGCCATGCCGGCGGCCATCGCCGCGACGAACGCGAGCACGGCGCGCGATCCGGTCGCCAGCGAGACGAGCGCCGGCCCCGGGCAGTACCCGGCGAGACCCCAGCCGACGCCGAACAGCGCGGCGCCAGCCACGAGGCGCGCGTCGATGTCGGCGCGGGTCGGGACGTCCGCGCGGTCGGCCAGGAGGGGAAACAGCGGCGCGCGGGCAAGGCCGGCCGCGTCGGCGCCGCCCCCGCGCCGCCGCCAGCGAAGGACGCGGTAGGCCAGGAAGTGCACGGATACCGCGCCGGCCATCACGAACGCGAGGCTCGGGTCCCAGCCGCCGGCCACGTCGAGGAAGCCGATGACCCTGGACGGCTGGGTCATGCCGGAGACGCCGAGCCCCACGGCGAACAGCAAGCCAGCGAGGAACGCTGCTGCGCCCTGCTTCATCGCGCCCCCCCGAGCAGGTGCCGGCTGACGTACACCGTGATGGCCGCGGTCGCGATGAACGTCAGCGTGGCGACGAGCGACCGGACCGACAGACGGCTGAGGCCGCAGACTCCATGGCCGCTCGTGCACCCGTTGCCGAGCCGCGCGCCCCAGCCGACGAGCAACCCCGCGACGATCACGAGGCCGAGCGAGCCGCCGCCCCCCGCCGAGGGGAAGGCGACCGGATGCGCGGCGACGAGCGCGAGGCCGCCGAGGAGGAGGCCCGCGACGAACGCCGCGCGCCAGGCGGTATCTCCTGGCTTCCGGAAGAGCAGCCCTCCGACGATGCCGCTGATGCCAGCGACCCTCCCGTTGAAGAGCAGCAGGAGAGACGCCCCCACGCCGATGAGCGCGCCGCCGAGGAGGGGGCCTATCACGGTGAATTCATTCACGATGAGACCTCGCTGAGAGACCGGTGGCCACCATAGCAATGCGCGTCATCCACGGAAGACGAACCACCACGCGGTGCGCAATGCCGGAGCCCGCTCGGCGTATTTCGGCCGGCCCCGCCGGCTCGCGCGCCCCCTGCCGCGTCCGCCACCGCTCGCCGCGCCACCGCTGCTGCGAGCGCGCGGCGCCACACCCCGCCTGGATCGCCGCCCGACAGCGCGGGTGGGGCTGGGAGCGGGCGTATCACACACGGCGCCGGCGGGCGGCCGAGATTGTGCCGGGTCCCAGAGGTGCTGGTGTATACTGACGGCCGATGGCCCACGCAGGCTCGGACGCGGCGGAACCGGCTTCATGGCGCAGGATTCCGCGCGTCGGGGATGTCGTCGGCGGCAAGTACCGCGTCGAGCGCGTGCTCGGCCGCGGCGGCATGGGGATCGTCGTCGCGGCGCACCACATCTCGCTGCGCCACCGCGTCGCGCTGAAGTTCCTGCTGCCCGAGGGGCGCACCACGCCCGGCGCCACGGAGCGCTTCTTCCGGGAGGCGCAGGCCGCGGCGGCGATCGCCAGCGAGCACATCGCCCGCGTCATCGATGTGGGGCAGACCGACGACGATCTGCCCTATTTCGTGATGGAGTACCTGAATGGCATCGATCTGGAGGCGCTGCTCGAATCGCGGGGCCCGCTGCCCGTGGAGCACGCGGTCAGCTACGTGATCGAGGCCTGCGAGGCGCTCGCCGAGGCGCACTCGCTCGGGATCGTCCACCGCGACCTCAAGCCGGGCAACCTCTTCCTCGCGAACCGCAAGGACGGCTCGACCCTGATCAAGGTGCTCGACTTCGGCATCTCGAAGGCGTCCGAGGAGGGCGTGCTCGGCTTGAACGCCCAGCTGACCGCATCCGCCGTGGTGCTCGGCTCTCCCCGCTACATGTCCCCGGAGCACATCCGCAGCACCCGGACGGTGGACGCCCGCAGCGACATCTGGGCGCTCGGCATGACGCTCTATCAGCTCCTGACGGGACGGCTGCCGTTCGAGACCGAGTCCGTCTCGGCGCTGTTCGTGAGCATCGTGACCGACGTGCCCGTGCCCCCGCGCAGCCACCGGCCGGAGATCCCGCTCGCGCTCGAGTGGATCATCCTGATGTGCCTCGAGAAGGATCCAGCGCGCCGTCCCCAGACGATCGCCGAGCTGGCCACGCTGCTCGAGCCGCTCGCGTCGGAGTCCGCGCGCCAGACGGTGGCGCGCATCCTGCGCAGGGCGATGGGGAACGAGGCCGTCGACGCGCCGCCGCCGCCGGATCGCCCGCGCGCCATCGACGAGGAAGCCGAGACCCTGACCGGGCCGATCGGCCCCACGCGCGGGTCCCGGCACAGCTTGAGCGAGCAGGCGAAGGAGCGCGCCTCCTCGATGCCGCCCACGCAGGCGTCCGTCGCTCCACCCTCCTTCGCGACGGCGGCCTCGCCATCGATGCCGCCTGCGCGGGTGTCCGTCGCGCCGCTCACGCTCACCGCGGCGGCCTCGCCGTCGGTGCCGCCCGCGCGGGTGTCGGTCGTTCCTCTCACGCTCACCGCGGCGGCCTCGCCGTCGGTGCCGCCCGCGCAGACGTCGGCTGCCGGACCTCCCTCCGTGCACGCGTTGCCCCCGGACGAGTCGCTGGCGCCGACGGCGGCGCCGTCCAGACGGGGCGAGCGCGTCGCCTCGGGGGATCCGCAGGGGCGGCGCCCGCGAAGCCTGATCGCGCCCCTCGCGGCGGCGGCGCTCGTCGCGCTCCTCGGGGGCATGGCGGCGACCGCGTGGCTCGGGCGCGGCGCGGCGCCGGCCGCGGGCGCGCCGCCCGCCGGCGAGGCGGCCTCGCAGGTCGCGCCGGCGCAGGGCGAGCCTCCCGCGCCCTCGAGCGAGGATCCCGGGCCTTCGTCCCTCCCGCCGTCGGAGGTCGCCTCGCCGCCCACAGCGGCGGCCGCCGCGGCGAGCGGGTTCGCCACGGCCGGCGCCGCGCTCGCGCCGCTCGGCTCGGCGAGGGCGGGCCGCCCGCGCGCGGTGCTCGCGCCGTCGTCGCCGTACCCGGCCAGCAGCGAGCCGGCGCCGACGAAGGCGACGCGCCTGCGCGAGCACCGCTAGCTGCATGCGTCGAGCGCCCTCGAGCACGCGCGCTCGCCGGTGGAGGCTCGCCGCGGTGCCCCTCCTCGCGGGCGCCCTGCTCCAGGCCCCCGCCGCCCGCGCCGACGGCGAGGGCCAGGCCGACGAGGCCGACCTCCACTTCGACCTGGGCCGCGACCTCTACAAGCAGGGGCAGTTCCAGACGGCCCTCGAGCACTTCCTCGCGTCGAACCGGCTCGTGCCGAACCGCAACGTCGTCTTCAACATCGCGCTCACCTACGAGGAGCTGGGCCGCTTCGCGGACGCGCACCGGTACTACGACGACGCGCTCGAGGGCGAGGCCGACCCGGAGGTCGTCGCCGAGCTCCAGGCCGCGCTCCAGCGGATCGCGCCGCGCGTGGCCGTGCTCCAGATCGTCACGTCGCCGCCGGGGGCCAGGATCTACGTCGATCGCAAGGACCTCGGCGCGCGCGGCACCGCGCCGCGCCGGCTCGCCATGTCCGAGGGGCGCTACCGGATCCTCGTCGAGCTCGCGGGCTACGAGCCCGTGGCCGTGGACGACGTCCCGGTGAAGCTGGGGCAGAGCAAGGAGGTCCTCATCGTGCTCCGCCGCATCGTCGGCACCGTGCGGGTGGACGTGCGCGGCGCGAGCGAGGCCACGGTGCACGTCGATCACGACGGCGCCCCGCCCGCCTGCACCGCCCCGTGCGATCTCGATCTGCCGCCGGGCCGCCACGTGCTCCATTTCTCGCGCCCGGGCTTCGAGGCGGCGCCGCAGCCGCTGACCGTCGCCGCGCACGAGACGGTGCCGATCACGGCGACGCTCAGCCCGCTCACCGGCTCGATCCTCGTGCGCGCCGACGAGCCCGACGCCCTCGTCGAGATCGACGGCCGCCCCATGGGCTTCACGCCGTCGGTGATCCAGGGCGTCCCCGTGGGCCGTCGCCGCGTCCGCGTCAGCCTGCGGGGCTTCGCCCCCGTCGAGCGGACCATCGACGTGACGGCCGGCCAGCAGGCGGAGCTGCGCGACGTCACGCTGGCGCCGCTCCGGGAGGTGTCGTCGGCCTCGCGCGTCCTCGAGCGCCTGGAGGACGCGCCCGCATCCATCAGCGTCATCGAGCAGCACGAGCTGCGCGCCTTCGGGTACCCGACCATCGCCGAGGCGCTGCGCGGCACGCGGGGCATCTACCTCTCGAACGATCACGTCGTCTACTCGGCGGGGATCCGCGGGCTCGGCGAGCCGCTCGACTACGGCAACCGGCTCCTCGTCCTCTCCGACGGCCACTCGACGAACGACAACGTGCTGAACGCCTCGTTCGTGGGCTCCGACGCGCGCGACGACCTCCACGACGTGGATCACATCGAGGTCGTCCGCGGCCCTGGCTCGCTGCTCTACGGCACGGGCGCGCTCTCGGGCATCGTCAACCTCGTCCCGCGCGGGCGCGACGAGCCCACGAGCGCGCACGTGGCGGCCGGCACCTACTACGACGGCGTGGGCCACGCGCGCGCCGGGTTCCACTACAACGCCCGCAGGGACGCGGGCGTGCAGGCGAGCGTCTCCGGGGCGCGCTCCGACGGGTTCGACGTCCCGGTGGCGCTGCGGGATCCCGGCGAGGGCCCGCGCGTGCAGATCGCCGAGCGCGCCGAGACCTTCCGGGCCGGCGGCACGTCCGGGCGCGCCTGGTACGGGCCGTTCACGGCGCAGTGGATGTACCACGCGCGCGAGCAGCTCGTCCCGATCGGCTACGTGGGCACGCGGCTCAACGACCTCGGGACGAGCTACGAGGACGCGCACATGATGGCCGAGGTGCGCTTCGAGCCGCGGCTCACGCCCGACCTTCAGCTCATGGCGCGCGCCCACGTGAACCGCTTCGTCTGGCACGGCGCCTATGCGTTCGAGGAGGGGACGATCTTCGAGCAGCAGCACGGCACCTGGCTGGGCGGCGAGCTCAGGGCGGCGTGGACGCCGCTCCCCTGGCTGAGGGTCACCGGCGGCGGCGAGGTGCAGGAGCACTCCGAGGCGACGCTGAGCAGCGTGCTCGCGGACGGCCGCGCGCACACGAAGCCCGTGCCGTACCGCTTCGGCGCCGGCTACCTGATCCTCGACAGCTCGCCGGCCCCGTGGGTCCGCCTCTCGTGGGGCGCGCGCCTCGACGTCTACAGCACGTTCGCGCCGATCGTCGTGCCGCGCGCCGCGGTCATCCTCCGGCCCGCGCCGGGAGGGGTCCTGAAGATCATGGGCGGACGCGCCTTCCGCGCCCCGAGCATCTCCGAGCAGTTCTACACCGACGGCAAGACGCAGGTGCCCGCCGTCGACCCCGAGCGGGGCCTCGTGCTCAAGCCGGAGTCCATCGCTTCCGCCGAGATCGAGTACTCGCAGCGCCTCGGCGACGACTGGACGGCGCTCGGCGCCGTTCACGCGAGCAAGCTGTCGGACCGGATCACCTCCGCCGAGGACAGGCCCGGCGTGCCCGGCGTGGTGCGCTACGTGAACAGCCGTCGAGACGCGTTCGTGGCGGGGTGTGACGTCGAGCTCCGCCGCGAGTGGCGCCAAGGCTGGATGCTCGCGGCGACGTACGGCTACCAGCGCGGCGAGCTCAGGCGCGGCGAGCGGCTGATCAACGCGCCGGAGCACCTCGCGTCGTTTCGCGGCGTCGTCCCGGTGGTGGAGCGGCTCGCCGCCGCGGCGCTCCGGATCAACCTGGAGGCGCCCCGGCGCATCGGCCGCAGCTCGGCCGACGAAACAGCGGGCGCGATCGTCGCGGACCTCACGGTGTCAGGGGAGCTCCAGCGCTTCCACAGCCGCTATGTGATCGGCATCTACAACGCGATGGACACGCGGTACGACTACCCGGCCGCGGAGAGCTACCTCTCGGCCACGAGCCGGCAGAACGGCAGGACCTTCCTCGCCGAGATCACCGTCAGCTATCCATAGCTCCGCACGTCGGGCCGTGCGCGTGCGGCCCGGCTTCGATCCGAGCCCGGCTCCGGCGATCGTTACGAGGTTCTTGACCTTCGGAACATTGTTGGAGCTCCTGGCATCATGAGAGGAGTGGCATCTGGCGGCGGCTGCTCGGCGGCGGCGCCTCTGGTACGGCACGCGGCCGAGGCCGCCGCTGGAGGCGAAAGCGGGTGTGTTGGCCTGCAAGGCTCGCCATGGTGGGTGTCAGAAAGTGTTAGACTCCGTCATGGGAGGGCTCATGCTGCCGCTGCCGCGGCTACCTCACCGAGCGCCCGCATGACGAGCCCGCCCCCTCACTTTCCCTACACGATCGGCGAAACCGTTGCCGAGGGCCGCGGGGTTGCCGTGTACCGCGCTGTTCGAAACGCCGATGGCCACCCGGTGGTCCTCAAGGTGCTCGACCCACGAAGCTGCCGGCCGAAGGACCTCGATCGCCTCAAGAGGGAGTACGAGACGGGCAAGACGCTGGATGTCGGGACCGTCGTCAGGCCCCTCGCCCTCGAGAGGTACGAGGGGAGGCTCGCCCTCGTCATGGAAGACTCCGGCGCGGAGCCGCTCGATCGACTGCTCGGGGCGCCGATGGCGATCGGCAGGTTCCTCGACATTGCTGTTCGCGTCGCAGGGGCCGTCTCCGACATTCACCAGCGAGGCGTAGTCCACAGAGATCTCAAGCCCGCCAACATCCTCGTCAATTCCACCACCGGCGAGGTGAAGATTGCCGATCTCGGGCTCGCGTCACGGCTCCCCCGCGACCAGCAGGCCGCGCAGCCAGCGCGCCTCATCGAGGGCTCACTACCTTACATATCGCCCGAGCAGACAGGGCGGATGAACCGAGGGATTGACAGCCGCAGCGATCTGTATTCCCTGGGTGTCACATTCTACCAGATGCTCACGGGAAAGCTCCCAATCCAGGCTCGCGATCCACTGGAATGGATTCATGGTCACATCGCCCGCGCGTTCGCGGCGCCGTCCGACGTGGTCCCCGAAGTGCCCGAGGCGGTCGCGCGCATCGTGATCAAGCTCCTCGCGAAGATGCCCGAGGAGCGCTACCAGACCGCACGCGGCCTTCGCTGTGACCTGGAAAGGTGCTTCGAGCTATGGACCTGCCGTGGGAGCATCAAGCCCTTCCCCTTGGGCGAGCAGGACGCGTCGGGCCGCCTCGAGATCCCGCAGAAGCTCTACGGGCGCGACGAGGAGATCGCGGCGCTGCTGGGCGCCTTCGAGCGCGTGTTCGACACCGGATCTCCTGAGCTGGTGCTAATATCCGGCTATTCCGGCATCGGCAAGTCGACGCTGGTTCACGAGCTGAACAAGCCTGTTATCCGGGGGCGTGGATTGTTCGCCTCGGGAAAATTCGACCAGTCCAAGCGCGGCATCCCTTACTCCACGATCGTTCAAGCACTTCAGGAGATCGTGCTCGAGATCCTTGCCGACAGCAGGGGAATCGCGGCCTGGAAGCAGCGATTGCTCGAGGCCCTTACGGTCAACGGACAGCTCATCGTGGAGCTGATCCCGCAGCTCGAGCTCGTCATCGGCCGGCAACCGCCGGCTCCCGAATTGCCGCCGGTCGAGGCGCAGAACCGGTTTCGTATCGCCTTCCGGAACTTCATCGGGGTGTTCGCCCAGAAGGAGCACCCTCTCGCGCTCTTCCTCGACGATCTCCAGTGGGCCGATTCGGCGAGCCTCGAGCTCCTCCAGGATCTGATGACGCACCCCGAGACGGGCCACCTCCTCGTCATCGGTGCGTATCGCGACAATGAGGTGCCCCCCTCGCACCCGCTCATGAGGGCGCTGGACAACGTGAGGAGGGAGGGCGGGCGCGTCCGGGACATCGTGCTCGGCCCGCTCTCCCGCGAGCACCTGGCCACGCTCGTCAGCGACATGCTTCGCTGCCGGCATGAAGACGCCGCGCCGCTCTCGGACCTGGTCCACGAGAAGACGGCCGGCAACCCCTTCTTTGCGATCCAGTTCCTCATCGCTCTTTACGAAGAGCGGCTGATCGAATTCGATTCGCATGCGGGCGCCTTTCGGTGGGACATGGCGAAGATCCGCGCCAAAGGCTTCACCGACAACGTGGTCGACCTGATGGTCGACAAGCTCGCGCGGCTCCCTGCTGGCACGCAGGAAGCGCTGAAGCAGCTCGCCTGTCTCGGGCACGCCGCGGAGGTCGGCTTCTTGACGACAGCGTACGGCCGCTCGGAGGAGGAGCTGCACGCGGATGTCTGGGAGGCCGTCTGCGTGGGGCTCGTCCTCCGCCAGGAAGGCACGTACAAGTTCCTCCACGACCGCGTCCAGGAGGCGGCCTATTGGCTCATCCCGGAGGAGCAGCGGGCCGTAGTGCATCTCAAGATCGGCCGGCTCCTCGTGTCGCATCTGCCCAGAGAGTCCCTCGAGGAGCGAGCTTTCGACGTCGCGAATCAGCTCAATTACGGCGCCCACCTCCTCACCGACCCACGCGAGAGGGAGGCGCTCTGCCGGCTCAACCTCCTGGCAGGGCTCAAGGCAAAGGCTTCGGTCGCCTTCGCTTCGGCTCGCGGCTACCTGGCCCAGGCGACATCACTGCTGCCCCCGGACGCCTGGAGCGCACGGTACGAGGACACGTTCACGCTCTACCTGGAGCTCGCAGAATGCGAGTACCTCGCCGGCGACTTCCAGCGGGCCGACGAGCTGGTCGACCTGATTCTCCAGAACGCCCACGCGACCCCCGACCGAGCCAGGGCCTACCGGCTGCGCATGCGGCTCTATCAGATGGCCGGACGACACTGCGACGCGGCGACGGTCATGCTCGAGGCCCTGCGGCTCTACGGGGTGACGCTCCCGGATATCGACGAGGAGATCCAGGCGGCCGTGGAGGCCGAGATCCGCCAGGTCCCGATCAACCTGCGCGGGCGTCGCATCGCCGATCTCGTCGACGCGCCCGTAGCCACGGACGAAAGCGTGCGGGCGCTCATCGGTCTGGTCGCCGAATCGAGCCCCCTCATCTACTCCGTGCGACCGGCGCTCTGGGCCCTGCTCACCGCCAAGGGAGTGAACGTCTCCCTGCGGTGCGGACACGCCGAAGAGTCCTCGTTCGTCTACAGTTGTTACTCCATGGTGGTGGTGTCGATCCTGGACGACATTCCATGCGCGTTCCAGTTCTCTGAGATGGCGCTCAGGCTGAATGAAAGGTTCAAGAGCGTCACGACCAAGCTCAAGGGGAAGCTGCTCTTTCATCACGCGGGCGTCGTCAATTTCTGGCGCAGGCACTACGCGACGAGCCTCCCGCTCATGGACCAGGCCTTCCTCGATTGCCTCAACGTTGGAGATCTCATCTGCGCCGGCTACTTGACGTACAACATGGTATGGCTTCTCCTGGAGAACGGCGACCCGCTCGATCGCGTCATTGACGTCGCGCGGAAGTACACCGCGTTCGCCCGGCAGACCCACAACGACGTGGTGTACCATGTAGTCCGGCTCGAAGAGCAGTTTGCGGCGAGCCTGAAGGGAGCGACGCAGGCAGCCACGAGCTTCTGCGACGGCGCCTTCGACGAGGAGAACAGCATCGCGATCCTCAACAAGGCGGGCTTCGGCCTCGGAATCGCCGTTGTTCATATCATGAAGCAGATCGCGGCATTTACCCATGAACGGCACGCCGAAGCGCTGGAGTCCGCAGCCAGCGCCGCGCTGATGCAGCACCAGGTGGCGTCTCTGGCGATGGAGGCGGCGCATCACTTCTACCACGCGCTCACGCTGACGGCGCTCCACGCGCAGGCACCTCAGGAGCAGCGGCGGCAATTCGCGCAGACCCTCGAGGAGCAACTGCGGAAGCTGAAGCTCTGGGCCGACAACTGCCCCGAGAACTTCCAGAGCCGCTACGCCCTGGTGTCAGCCGAGGTCGCGCGCATCGAGGGCAGGGACCTCGACGGCATGCGCCTCTATGAAGAGGCCATCCGCTCGGCGCGCGACAGCGGCTTCGTCCACAATGAAGCGCTCGCCTACGAGCTCGCGTCTCGGTTCTACCGAGCGCGAGGGTTCGAGCGAATCGCCGATACGTACCTGCGCGAGGCCCGGTCCTGCTACGTGCGCTGGGGGGCGGACGGCAAGGTGAAGCAGCTCGAGACGCTGTATCCGCAGCTCCTGGAGCAACGGCCGCTCGCGCCCACCGCCACCTTCGCGGCGCGCGCCGAGCACCTCGACCTGCTCTCGGTCGTCAAGGCGTCGCAGACCATCTCGAGCGAGATCCTCCTGGAGAAGCTCTTGCGAACGCTGCTCGAGTTCGTCCTCGAGCAGGGAGGTGCCCAGAAGGGCTGCCTCATCCTCGTACGGGGCAGTGATCTGACGATCGAAGCGGAAGCCGCGATCGAAGAGCGACAAGGCACCGTGACGAAGGTCCTGCATTCGTTGCCGGTGTCCTCCTCGCCGCTCGTCCCCGCCTCGCTCCTCCACTACGTGCGGCTCACCAAAGAGCGGGTGCTCCTCGATGATGCCGCCACGAAGGCCGGCAGGTTTTCGGACGACGAGCACATCGTCCGACAGAAGCCGAGGTCGATCCTCTGCGTTCCAATCTTGCGGCAGGCCGAGGTGATCGGCCTGCTTTACCTCGAAAACAACCTCACCACGCACGCGTTCACGCCCGAGCGGCTCCTCGCCCTCGAGCTGCTCGCGACGCAAGCGGCCATCTCGCTCGAGCACGCGCTCTTGCTCGCCAGGGAGCGAGGGGCGCGGGCGGCGGCAGAGGCCGCGGAGAGGCGCACGGCGATCCTCGCCCACGAGCTGAAGACGCCGCTGACAGGCGTCCATCTCAAGCTCGACGCGCTCTCGCGATCGATAAAGCATCAAGAGACGGTATCCTCGTCCTGGTTGTCGTCCTCGCTTACGTCGCTCAAGCGTCAGCTCGGTCGACTCAACGTGTTGATCGACAGCCTGCTCGACCTCTCGCGCGTCCAGGTGGGGCGGCTCGTCCTGACGCGTGAACCGGTGGATTTGACGGCGCTCGTGCGGGACGTCGTCGGGAGGCTGAGCGAGCAGGCGGCGCTGGCAGGATGTGCGCTCCACGTCCAGGCGATATGCGCTGTCTGGGGCCAGTGGGATCGGCTGCGGCTCGAGCAGGTCGCGACGAACCTGCTGACGAACGCCCTGAAGTACGGAGCTGGAAAGCCGGTTCGGATCGTCGCCGACGCGGATGGGGCCGTCGCTCGCCTCTCGGTCTTCGATCAGGGGATCGGGATATCTGAGCCCGACCAGCGGCGCGTGTTCGAGGCGTTTGAGCGCGCGACGGGGATTCATCAAGCGCAGAGCCTCGGACTCGGCCTGTACCTTGTTCGGGAGATCGTACGAGCGCATGGCGGGCGCGTGCATCTTCACAGCCGGCCAGGTTCAGAAACAACGTTCACCATCGAGCTGCCTATCGAGCCGGACGGCGAGATCAGCCTCGCGCAGCCATCGTGAGAAGGAGGCGAGCGGGCGCGTCGAGGGCCGCGCCACTCGCCAGACCGCCGCGGCGCGTCCCCCGCCCAGAAGCGCAAACCTACTTTGGAGGTACGGGCGCGGTGACGGCGTTCGCGAGCCAGCGTGCGCCCGCTCAAGGCGATGGCGACGCGCGCTCGTCATGGAAGCATGCATCGTGCATTACTCGCATCTCAGGACTCCAGTGGGCACCAATCCCGTTTCCTCCAGTCATGGGTCTTCGTCCCATTACGCCATCATCGAGGTCCTCTACGAGGGTTCAGACACCGTTCTCTACCGGGCTGTACGCAAAGACGACGACCGTCCCGTGGTGCTCAAGGTCATCCGGCGCGACCACGCGAGCCCTCGCGCTCCCGAGCGGCTGCGCCACGAATACGAGGTCGCTCGGGCGCTCGGCACCACGGCGATCGTCATGCCCTATGCGCTCGAGATGCTCGGCGATCGGCCGGCGCTGGTCCTGGAGGATTTCGGCGGCGTGTCGCTCGATCGGCTCCAGAAAGGCCCGATGCCGCTCGAGCGCTTCTTCCCCCTCGCCATCCGCGTGGTCGAGGCGCTCGCCGCGCTGCATCGGCACGACGTCGTCCACAAGGACATCAAGCCTCAGAACGTGCTCCTCAACCCGGCCACGGGCGAGGTGAAGATCACCGACCTGGGGCTTGCGTCCCGGATACCCCGCGAGCTCCAGCACCTCGAGCACATCGGGCTCATCGAGGGGACCCTGGCCTACATGGCCCCGGAACAGACAGGCCGAATGAACCGCTGGATCGACCAGCGGACCGATCTGTACTCCCTGGGCGTCGTCTTCCACGAGATGCTGACGGGCACCCTACCGTTCCAGGCCGGCGATCCCGTCGCGTGGGTCTATTGCCACATCGCGCAGAAGCCTTCCCCGCCGAGCGCGCTCGTCCCTTCGATTCCCCCGCTCCTGTCCGCGGTCGTGCTCAAGCTGCTCTCCAAGGCCGCCGAGGAGCGTTACCAGAGCGCGGCCGGCCTGCGGCACGACCTGGACGAGTGCTTCGCAAGATGGCGGGCGACCGGCGCCATTCCGCCCTTCGCGCTCGGGGAGCGCGACCTCTCGGACCGGTTCCAGGTGCCGCAGCGGCTGTACGGCCGCGAGCGCGAGATCGAGACGCTGCTCGCCGCGTTCGAGCGGGTGGTGGCGCAGGGCCTGCCAGAGCTCGTGCTCGTGTCGGGCTACTCGGGCATCGGCAAGTCGTCGCTCGTCGCCGAGCTGCACCGGCCGGTGGTGAGGGAGCGCGGCTTCTTCCTGTCCGGCAAGTTCGAGCAAGCCGCGAAAGACGTCCCTTACCGCGCTTTCCACCAGGCGTTCCGGGCGCTTTTGCAGGAGATCCTCTGCGCGAGCGAGGAGCAGGTCGAGCGCTGGAGACAGCGTCTGCGGGAGGCCCTCGGCCAGAACGGGAGGCTGCTCGCCGAGGTGCTTCCCGAGCTCGAGCTGCTCCTCGGCCCGCAGCCGCCCGTGCCCGAGCTGCCGCCCACCGAGGCCCAGAGCCGGCTGCTCGCGACGCTCCAGCGCTTCGTCTCCGTGTGCGCCCAGAAGGAGCACCCCGTCGCGCTCTTCCTCGACGATCTGCAGTGGGCCGACGCGGGAAGCCTCCAGCTGCTCGAGCAGCTCGCCACCTACGCCGGGTCCGAGCACCTCCTCTTGATCGGCGCCTACCGCGACAACGAGGTCGGCTCTGCGCACCCCCTCCGGCTCACGCTGGCCGAGGCGCGGAAGCGCGGCGCCGCCGTCTCCGAGCTCGTCCTCGATGCGCTCTCGGCCGCCCACGTCGGGGCGCTCGTCGCCGAGGCGGTCCACGCGCCTGAAGCAGAGGTCGAGCCGCTCTCGCAGCTGGTGTACGAGAAGACCGGCGGCAACCCGTTCTTCGTGCTCCAGTTCCTGATCGCGCTGCACCAGGAGGGGCTCATCGCCTTTGACGCGGACGAGGGCAGGTGGCGGTGGGACATCGTCGCGATCCGCGACAAGGGGTTCACCGACAACGTCGTCGAGCTGATGGCGGGCAAGCTGAAGCGGCTCTCGGGTCCGACGCGGGACGCGCTCACGCTCGCCGCGTGCCTCGGCAGCAGCCTGGAGTTCGACACGCTCGCGGTGGTCGCGGGCCGTCCGGCGGAGGAGCTCCGCGACGCGCTCGAGGAGGCCGTGCGGGAGGGGCTGCTGCTCGGCCGGGGAAGGGCCTATCGATTCCTCCATGACCGGGTGCAGCAAGCCGCTTATTCGCTCATCCCGGCGGGACGGCTCGCCGAGATGCACCTGGGGATCGGCCGGCTGCTCCTCAGGGCGCAGCGCGCGGAGGAGCGCGACGAGGCGCTCTTCGACGTCGTCGGCCATCTCAACCGCGGCGCCGCGCTCCTGCGTTCCCGGGCGGAGCGGAACGAGGTCGCGGCGCTGAACCTCCGCGCCGGCAGGAAGGCCAAGGCGGCCGCGGCCTTCCAATCCGCCGCCACGCTCTTCGCGGCTGGCCTTTCCCTGCTCGCGCCGGCCTCGTGGGAGACACGTCACGAGCTCACCTACGGCCTGACCTTCGAGCGCGCGCACGTCGCGTACATCACCGGCGCCTTCGACGAGGCCGAGCGGCTGCTGGGAGAGCTCAAGGATCGCGCGAGGACCCGGCGCGAGACGGACGCCGTCGTCGAGCTCGTCGTCACGCTGAACGCCACCCGCGGCCAATGCAGCCGCGCGGTCGAGATTGGGCTCGCGTGGCTCCGCGCGTGCGACATCGATCTTCCGCTCCACCCCACCACGGCACAGATTGACGAGGAGACGAAGAGCGTCTGGCAGGCCCTGGGCGATCGGACCATCGAGGACCTGATCGACCTGCCCCCCATGACGGACCCGGAGATCGAGAGCACGATGGGCGTGCTGGAGGGCGTGGCCGTCTCTGCGGCCTTCGTGGACCCGGACCTGCACTATCTCATCGTCCTGCGCATGATCAAGCTCAGCCTGCGCCACGGCAACGCCGAGAGCTCCGCGCACGCGTTCGCCGCCTTCGCGAGGATGATCGGCCCGAAGTTCGGGCGATACCAGGAGGCCTATCGATTCGGCAAGCTCGGTCACGACCTGGCGGACAGGAGCGGCCGCCTCACCACGAAATCGTTGGTGTTCACCCTCTTCGGGCAGCAGGTCGTCTTCTGGACACGCCACTACCGAGAGACGTATCCGTACACGCGCGCCGGCTTCAGCGCCGCGGTCGAGTCCGGCGATCTGAACAACGCGTGCTTGAACTGCATCTGGGCCGCGCTGTTGCCGCTGCTCTCTGGCGAGCCGCTGGAGGACGTGCTTCACGGGGTCGAAGAGCGCCTCGGCTTCGTGCGGAGGGCCGGTTACGCGTTCCCGTACAGCGCCCTCGTCGGCGGCTACGCCATCATCCAGACGCTGCGCGGGAGGCCGGTCCGCTTCTCGATGCTGGACGGGTCCGAGCTGGATCCGCGGGCCTTCGAGGCGAAGCTGGACGAGGGGGATCTGCGGCTCGCTCGCCGCCACTATTACAGCTTGAAGGCGCAGGCGCTCTTCGTGCTCGGCTCTCCCAGGGAGGCGTCCGCGGCGGCGACCCGCGCGATCACCGAGCAGCCCTGGAGGACCCGGGCGCACGCGCTCCTCGCCGAGAGCTTCTATTTTCGCGCGCTCGCGCTCGCGGCCCTCTTCAACGCGCCGCACGGCGCGCACGAGGCGGGGCCCTCCCCGCTGCAGGCGCTCCCCGAAGAGCTCCTCGAGTGCGAGCGACAGCTCGGCGAGTGGGCCAGGAGCGGCCCCGACAACTTCCTTCACAAACACGCCCTGGTCCGCGCCGAGATCGCCCGGCTCCGGGGGCACGAGCCGGAGGCCATCCGGCGCTACGAGCAGGCCATCGCGGCGGCGCGGGAGGGCGGTTTCGTCCAGCACGAGGCCATCGCCTGCGAGCTCGCCGCGGGGTTCTACCGCGCGCGCGGCCTCTCGACGCCCGCCGACAGCTACCTGCGAAAGGCCCGCGCCGGCTATTTGACGTGGGGCGCCCACGCCAAGGTGGAGCAGCTCGATCAGCGCTATCCCCACCTCGCCGAGCGCAAGCCGATCGCCCCCACCGTCACCTTCGCCGTCCGGGCCGAGCAGTTCGACGTCCTGTCGGTGGTGAAGGCCGCGCAGAGCATCTCCGGCGAGCTCAAGCTCCCGCGGCTGCTCGAGACGCTGCTGCGTACCATGGTCGAGCACGCAGGCGCCGAGAAGGGGCATGTGCTCCTGCTCCGGGAGGATCGCCTGTCGACCGCGGCGACGCTCGAGGCGCCCGGGGGCGCGGTACGGGTGCTCGGTGCGGGCGAGGCGCAGTCGGCCGCGCTGCCAGAGGCCGTCCTCAACTATATTCGCCGGAGCCACGAGCGCGTGCTGCTCGACGACGCCGCCGCCCGGCATCTCTTCATGGACGACGAGTATTTCAGGCGCAAGCGCCCGAGATCGGTGCTGTGCCTCCCGATCGTGCGCGAGGCCAGGCTCATCGGCCTGCTCTATCTGGAGAACAACCTCGCCACCGGGGCGTTCACCCCCGGGCGGCTCAGCGTCGTCGAGCTGCTCGCCTCGCAGTCGGCGATCTCGCTGGAGAACGCGATGCTCTATGCCGACGTGGAGCAGGAGAACGCCGAGCGGCGGCGAGCAGAGCAGGCGCTGAAGGCCAACCAGGCAACCCTCCAGGCGATCGTCGACAACTCGGCGGCGGCCGTTTACCTCAAGGATCGCGAGGGCCGAATTCTGCTCGCCAACCGGCACGCGGCCAACCTCCTACGCCTGCCGAGCCATGAGCTCCTCGGAAAGACGGACGCCGACCTCTTTCCTGCTCCCATTGCCGAGATGGTCCGCGAGCACGAGCGGAAGGTGCTCGAGGCGGGTGCGCCGATGGAGTGGGAGGAGACGGTGCCGCTGGAGGATGGGCTGCACACGTTCCTGTCGATCAAATTCCCTCTCGGCGAGGGGGTCATGCCCGGCGTGCTCTGCGGCATCTCCACCGACATCACCGAGCGCAAGCGGGCCGAGCAGGCCGAGCGGTTCCTGGCCGAGGCGAGCCGCAAGCTGATGACGCTGGGGTACAGCGCGACCTTCGAGAGCGTGGCGCAGCTCCCGGTGCCCGAGCTCTCGGATCAGTGCGTCGTCGAGGTGCTCTCGGAGGACAGGACGCCGGGCCCGACGGCCGTCGCGGGGGTGCCCGGCGAGCAGCTGGAAGCGCTGAAGGACGCGCTGCGCGCTCTGGCCGCAGCGTCGCCGGCCGGATCCGAGGCGGGAGATGGCCGCGCAACGCCGCTGGTGCAGCAGGTGCATTCGCTCGACCCGCGGGTCAGGCCACCCTGGGAGCGGCTCGGCGTCCACGCGTTCCTGCGGGTTCCGCTGCTCGCGCGCGACCGGTACTTCGGCGTCATGACCTTGCTGGCGACCGCGCCCGAGCGCCGCTGTGGCCCCGCCGACCTGCGGCTGGCCGAGGAGCTCGGGCGCCGCGCGGCGCTCGTGCTCGACAACGCCCGCCTGTACACCGAGGCCCAGGAGGCGATCGAGCGGCGGGACGAGTTCCTCGTCGTCGCCTCTCACGAGCTCAAGACCCCGCTGACCTCGCTGCAGATGCAGGCGCAGAGCTTCGAGCGACTGCTGCGCCGCCGCTCGCTCGCGGACGTCCCCCCGGAGCGGATCGAAGCGATGTTCCGTATCCTCGGCCGCCAGACGTCGCGGCTCGGGCGCCTGATCGACGAGCTGCTCGACGTCACGAGGATGAACGCCGGGCGGCTGACGCTCAGGCGGGCGCCGGTCGATCTGGCGGCGCTGGTGGGTGAGGTCGTCGAGCGGATGCGCCCCCAGCTCGCGGACGCCCGCTGCCCGACGCAGCTGGATCTGGGAGCGCCCGTGGTCGGGCACTGGGATGCGGATCGCCTGGAGCAGGTCGTCGTCAACCTCCTGTCGAACGCGATGAAGTACGGCGCAGGTAGGCCTATCCATATCGGCGTGCGGCGGCAGGCCGATCGCGCGCTGCTCGTGGTCCGGGATGAGGGGATCGGGCTCGCGGAGGCCGATCAGGGCAGGATCTTCGAGCGCTTCGAGCGCGCGGTGTCGGTACGCAACTTCGGCGGCCTCGGCCTCGGGCTCTACATCGCACGTTCGATCGTGGCGTCGCACGGCGGCTCCATTCGGGTGGAGAGCAAGCCGGGCGCTGGCGCGACATTCGTGGTGGCGCTCCCGTTGAGCCCGCCGGAGGCCGACGAGCGCGGCATCGCGCCGGCCTAGCTAGACACCGCAGCCGTGCTCCTTCGCCTCCGCGCCCACGCCACTGCCCAGCCCGTGGGCGACGCTCCACCAAGGGGACATGGTGTGACATGGCATGCCAGAGTGGGAGCCGCCATGCCACGAATTCGCTCGACGGATGAAGAACGTTCAGGTTCAATTCCGTTGGTATGCAAGTTTCTACCGGATTGCAGCAGGGCATCGAAGCCGTGAAGCTTGCGAGCAAGCGAGTGCGCCTCGTTGAGCGGGCGCCGCTTGCGATCGTCGAGTATGGCCGCGATCTCACGATCGAGGACTGGAACGAGGCGGCTGGACGGCTGCTCGGCTATGCGCGGGAAGAGGCACTCGGCCAGCGCATGGATCAGCTGCTACCCGTACCTGGCGACCCGGACGCCTGGCGGCGGCTCCTCGGCGAGAACGACGCCGTGCCCCGGGTGTGGGCCCACGCCCGCAAGGGCGGCGACGAGGCACTCTTCGAGTGGAGCTACGAGCACCTCCTCGACGAGCGCGGCGAGGTGAGCAGCGTTGGGGTCTTCGGGCAACGTGTGACGGAGCAGATCGAAAAGCGCCGCCTTTACGAGGAGAAGGAGCGGATCCTACACACGATCACACAGGCTCTGCCGAGCGTCCTCTGGGCCGTCAATCGCGCCGGGATCTTCACGCTCCACGAGGGCAAAGCGCTCGATCGGGCTGGGCTTGCGCAGGGCCAGCACATCGGCAAGAGCGCGTTCGAGCTCTACGCGGAAAGCGTCGAGGGGAATGAAGTGCTGCGGCGGGCGCTCGCCGGCGAGCCGAACCACTCGCTCACTCAGGCGCACGGGCTGTTCTGGGAGAACTGGCAGCTACCGATCCGAGGCGAGCATGGCGAGGTGCACGGGGTCGTCGGCTTCTCGCTGGACGTCACCGACGTAAAGACCAAGGAGCTGGAGTTACGGAATCAGCTGGAGCTCATCGAGCGGCAGCAGCAGGTCATCCGCGACCTGTCAACTCCTATCATCCAGGTCTGGGACGGCGTGCTCACCCTGCCCATGGTCGGGATGGTGGACAGCGCGAGGACCGCGGATGTGATGGACGTCCTGCTCGACGCGATCACGCGTACCCGCGCGCGTTACGCCATCCTCGACCTCACCGGCGTCGAGGTGGTGGACACGAAGACCGCGAGCTACCTGATCGAGCTCGTCCGTGCCATCCGGCTCCTGGGCGCGGAGGGCATCGTCACGGGCATCCGGTCGAACGTCGCACAGACCATCGTTGCGCTCGGGCTCGATCTGGCCGACATTGCCACCTTCGGGAACCTCCGGGCGGCGCTCCAGCACTGCATCCGGGGGATGAACAAGGAGCATGCGGCGAGCGCGCCGCAGCAGCGATGATGTCGCCGCGCGCGACGCCATGAGTGACGGCAAGGCTGGATGCTCGCGGCCACGTACAGCTACCAGCGCGGCCAGCTCGCGGGCGGAGAGCGGCTGATCAACGCGCCGGAGCGCCTCGCGTCGCTTCGCGGCGTCGTCCCGGTGGTGGAGCGGCTCGCCTCCGCGGAGCTCCGGATCAACCTGGAGGCGCCCCGGCGCATCGCCCGCAGCTCGGCCGACGAGACCGCGGGCGCGATCGTCGCGGACCTCACGGTGTCCGGGGAGCTCCAGCGCTTCCACAGCCGCTATGTGATCGGCATCTACAACGCGATGGACACGCGGTACGACTACCCGGCCGCGGAGAGCTACCTCTCGGCCACGAGCCGGCAGAACGGCAGGACCTTCCTCGCCGAGATCACCGTCAGCTATCCATAGCTCCGCGCGTTAAATGTGCTGCTGCGCGCGGGTCTGCAGCGGCCGGGAGACGCTGACCACGCGGACACGCTCGAGCCACGCGGAAAAGAGCAAACGGTCTGCCAGACGCCGCCGTCACGGGGTGCTGTACTCGTGCCGGAAGCGGCGGAACAGGTTCCTGACCGCGCTCGCCGAGGGGACGCCGGAGACCGCGAGCGCCTCCAGGATGGTGCCGTCATGCGGGAAGCTGCTCTGGCTGTCTCCGCCGAGCGTAAGCCCGGTCACCGTCACGTTGTTCAGCGACACCGTGGTCGAAGCGCCGTCGATGAGGATCGCTGAGCTGGCCCCATTCACGATCACGCCCACGGCGTGCGCCACGAGTGGGTTATACCCGGCGACCTGCCTGGTCACCGCGCCGTCGCTGAAGGCCAAAGAGGTGGCCGTGTTGTTGTAGAGCAGCGCCCCTGAGCTAGCGCTCGTCCTTCCGATAATGGCACCGAGGGCCGTGGAATTCTTCTTGAACACGGCGAACAGGGCATAAGGCGCGGCGAGAGAAATCCCGTTCAGTCGATACTGCTGCAGGATGTTAGAAAACGAGATTGCCGGTGCGTGGTTGAGGCCGTCGATCTCGAACGCTGCGGGGCTCCCTGGGAACTGGATCGTCCAGTGTCTCGAGTTCCCGCTCCGGTCAACGGCCTGGCCAATCCCGAGCGGCAACCTCCAATAATGCAGGTTGCTGTACGTGGCAGAAGGGAACGTGAGCGTGATCCCGGTCGTACCAAGCGCAACAACGCCGCTCGACGGCACCAGGACATTGTTCTCTGCCCACACGCCACCGCCGTGGACGCTCCAGTCGAACCTCGCGGTACCGCGCGGCCCCCCCAGGACCATCTCGACATGCAGCAAGCCAGTGACCGTCGACGTGCCGGCAGCGGTCAGGGCAGGCGGTGCGGAGCCGAACCCGGTGGGCGTCCCGGTCACGGCTCCACCGGGGAGGTCAAACCCGGCTTTGACCCAGGTAAAGAGCCCCGGAAGATGGTTCGGGCTGAACGGGAAGGCGTCCCCGGCGCATATCGCCGTCATCTTCTCCTGCCCTTTTTCGTTGGGATGAACGGTGTCCGCCGCGTTGTGCGCAGCCGCCGCCTCCGCCGTCCACGCGGAATCGGCATAGATCACCTCGCCCCACGGAGCGAGCGCGGCGACCGCCGCAGCCTCCGCATCGCGCTGCGAGTCCCAGGACGTGCCGGCGACGTCGTTCTCGGTCACCTCGCGCGTGTAGGTCATGGCGCGCACCACCACGCGCGGATCGGCCTCTTTGATCGCGTTCGCGAGGTCGACCTTGAACTGAACCAAGTTCGCGGCCGTCGTCTTCTGGTTGGCGAAGTCGTTCCTTCCGATCTGGACAATCACCTCGTCGGGACGGTTCGCCAGAATCTTTCTGGCGAGCGCGCGGCACGCAGCAACGGAAGGCGTCGCCGTCCCGGTAAGATGCACGAGGCCATCCCCACCGCTGCCATGGGTCATGAACTCGAGGCCCTTGCGTTGCATCTGGAGCTGCCACGACGTCATGCCAGAGAACGCGGTGTACGCGCCCGCGCCCTTCGAATCGACGATGGCGATGATCACGCGAGCCCGGGGAGGTGTGACATCGAACATCGATGCGCCTGGCACGTAGATCCCACCAGGGAAAACGCCGATGTTCTCGCCACGGATGGCGACCAGCGACGCCGTGTACGGTGATGCCATCTGAGGACCAGAATAGACTCTGATCTTGCGCGGCACGGCGCTGCGTGCGGCCGGAACGCTCACCCTGCTGAACGTGGTCGAGTTCCACGCCACGGGGAGCACCGGATCGATGGGCTCGCCGTCGGCCCAGACGGACGGATACGACCGGTTTCCGTTTCGTCGGTTCACCGTGTCGTAATACTCGACGTCAAAGACGTCGGCGTCGGTGGACAACGCGTAATACGCCAGGTTGGACATCTGGAGATGTCGAGGGTTGCGCCAGGCAGTGAGCTTTTCGTACCCCGCCTCGCTGGAGCCGTGGAGCAGCGCCGGGTGCACGTCCAGACGGTAGAAGTCGGGGTAGAGGACCCCCGTGGCGTCCACCGGGCGAATGCGGAGCCTGCCGCACAGGAACGTGGCCTGCGTCGCGCCGCTGCGAACGACGACCCGCGCGCGGTACGACAGCCCCGCGGTGACCGCGAGCGATGGCGTGATGCAGTCCGTCGGGGAGCTCGTGGGCGTGAACGACGCCGACATCAGGACGGAGGAGCCCACCGCGTCCAGGATCTGGAGCTGGAACGCGCCGGAGCTCCCGACCCCTGACGGGAGCGACACCCTGTCGAGCTCGAGGCGCACCGCGGGGACCTCGGACGGGACCGCGAACCAGCGCTCCTTCATCGCGCCGTCCGGCGCAGCCTGGTCGTGATTCACCCAGATCAGGCTGCGTTGCCCGTCGGCGTCGACCCCCGCCAGGGGCAGGCACCGCGGGGCCAGGTGCGGCCGCTCCACGTGCCAGGCCATCGACTCGAGTCGCCCGGGGCCGAGCGAGTTCCGATCCACGTGCAGCCCGGCCGGATACGCGAGGCTCATGTGGTGCTCCGCGCGAGCTGACAGGCGTGCTCCCAGCCCGGGCCGACGTTGGTCCACATGCGCGTCGCTCCCGCGGACGCCTCGGTGATGACCGCCAGGACTCCGAGCTGCGGACCTTCGATCTCGATCGCGCGACATCGAGCATCGACACCCTCCGCCGGGATGGGATCGGGGAGCTCGAACTCCTCCCCATCCGGCGGCACACCGATTGAGTCAGGATCTGCCATGGCACGTTGTCTACTATACAGTGCCAATCCTGTCGAGGTCGCCCGTCAGGCGTCCGATGCCGGGACGCCGGCGTGGCGGGGGTCGGCGGAGGCGGCGACGGAGGGGGCCTCTCGAGCGCGCGGGGGCGGAGGGCCGCCCTTGCTCAGGTTCGGGGCCACGACCCCATGGCGCGTGGCCATGTCGTCCGCCTCCTCCTGGTCCACGTCGACCCCCGCAGCGCAATCTCTCTTCGCTCGCGCGACAGATCCATGGCCGGATTTCTGACACGCGGAGAGAGCGATCAAGAGCGCAGAGGGCGCTGGCCCAGGTCGGTAAAGAACCGCAGGAGATAGCCGTCGGGGTCGGCGACGACGAACTGGCGGTTGCCGAGCTCCGTGTCGCCCTCGCGGTACCACCTCTCCTCGAAGGGGATCACGATCTGGAAGCCGCCTGCGCGCACGCGCTCGTACAGCGGCGTGACGTCGGAGACCTCGATCTGAAAATTGACGCCGCGTCCGTAAGGATGCTCCAGCGGCGCGGTGCGGAACCTGCGGCCCGGCCCCGCCGCCTCCTGCAGCATGAGCTGCGCGCCCTCGAGGTCGATGAAGGCAAATCGCTCCTCGGGCCTCTCGTACCGCAGCGTGCAGCCGATGACACCGACGTAAAAGCCGAGCGAGGCGCCGAGATCCGCCACGTCGAGCTCCGGTATGAGCTTCTGCCCGCTCATGGTCCTTCCCCTCGAGATCGACCGATGGATCGAGCGGAGCCGCGGTTCATCGGGCAGAGCCTAGTACTACAGCCGCGGTTAGGGAGCCCGGGCGCGGGCGCTCGGCCGGTTGCGGCGGCGCCGGTAGCAGCAGGCGCGAGCCTGAGCGCGCTTTCGGCGTCGCCACCATGACCATGCCCATCGGAACTCGGGCGAATGGGCGGGCAACGGAAGCACCAGCTCCATTAGGCGACGGACTTCGGGAATGCTCCAGGGCGCCAGCGTCGGCGGAGCGTCGCTTTCTTCGGGCGTGGCGCGCTTTTTTTCCCCGACGTGTCAAGCGCCGCCTTCTGCATGCGCTCGGCGTTCTTTCCCGGCCCCGGGCGCGCCGCTTTGGGCACGAACTCGGGGCTCATCGCCGGGGCGTACGGGAACGCGCCCTCCGCGGGAAGCTTCGCGCGCACGAAAGCCAACCACGCCAGGGCCATCATCCCGAGCGTGATGTACCGATGCCAGCTCGGCCACGTGCGGACCTCGTAGTGGTCGAGGCCGACGTCATCCTTCGCCTCCTCGAAGCACTGCTCGATCGTGTAACGCGTGGAGGCCACGTGCGCGAGCGTTGCCAGCGGCGTGGCGGCTCCAGCGTTGGACAGGTAGTAGGCCACTTCAGACGGATTCGAGACCGAGCGGCGAGCCAGGAGCCAGATCTCGTCGGTCGGTAAGCGCCGACGACTGTCGACGACGCGCGCGCGGGCCCAGTCGTACTCGATGGGTCCCTTCTCGCCTTGATGGACGGCAAGGCGATGCCATTGCTTCGGCGACCACTGCGCGACCACCTTCGCCACAGTGGAGGCGTGCGGCGCGCCCGGTGCAAGACGAGTGCGCGTGCGGAGCGGACCACGAGGGTGTTCGCGTTCGGTAGGGGGCTCCGCAACCTCCGGTCGCTCGGGCCACACCGGCGTGCTCGAGACGACCGCGAGAACATACCGATGGCCCTGCGCGGCGATGCCATCGCGAAGCACGGGGTCGTCCCCGTAGACTTCATCGCCGGCGACCCACGCCATCGGTACACCTCGCTGCCAGGCGCCATGCAGCATCTGCATCGCCAGCTGCGGCTTGGTCCGGAACGCGACATCCTCCGGAACGTGAGCGTCCTGCCTCCGCTCCGGATCGCTGCACCACGATCCTGGCAAGTAAAGACGACGGTCAAGGATCACATGTCCACGTGGGCCGTTGTAGCTGAGGAACACACCGATCTGGCAGTTCTCGATCTTGCCTGCCGTCCCACTGTATTGCCGCGCAACGCCGACGGACTTGGTGCCTTTCTTAAGGAAGCCCGTTTCGTCCAGTACGCCGATGCCCTGCGGATCGCCGAACTGCTCGATCGTGAAGTCCATCAGCAGATCGCGCGCCGCGTCCGCGCTCCAGTCCGCACTGTACATCAGCCGCTGCACGCGATCGGGCGTCGGATCCCCGATGGCCTCGGCCAGCTGCCAACCGTTCCGGCGCGCCACCGGCCCCATCAGCGAGCGCACGTACTTGATCGCCTGTTCGCGCGGCTCGCTGCGCGCGAACAGCCCCGCGAATCGCGCGTGAAATGCCTCAAAATCTGCTGCCAGCGCGTCCCACGCGGCCGCTGCTGGCAGCCCGCTTGCCCCCGGATCCATGGGCGGATCCTGGGTCCAACTAGATCGATGTCGAGGTGCGGCTGTAGTACTAGAACACCGAGCACGTTGAAACCCGGAGAATTTTCACAGGGAGGCGGGGAGGCGGGGAGGAAGAAAAAAAAATGAATTTCTCCCTCTTGCCGTCTCTCGCTCCCCGCCTCCCCGTCTCCCTGTGAAATTCCTGCTTTTTCTCGTGGTTTCAACGCGTTTGTCGCTCTAGCTCACAACGGAGACATCCACGCTGGGTTGGATCACCGACGAGGTGCCGCCATGCCCCGAAATCGCTGTCCGCCCGCGCCGCGGCGGCGGCGCGCCGGGGCCCCCCAGCTGCGTCACAGGCTCGCCCGTCTCGAGGTCGATCTCCTTCTTCGGCCCGTCGGGCCAGGGCGCCCTCGAGTCGAGGAGCGTCGCCCGGCGAACCCCGAGCGCCACGAGCTCGCGCGCGGCCACGGCGAGCTCGAGCCCCAGGGTGACGTCGGCTCCCGCGGATGTCGGCTCGGCCGGCGGAGGCACATAGACGACCGCGCCGGCGCCGGCGGCCTCGATGTCTCGCAGGGCATCGAACAGATGGGCGTCGCCGAGGAGGTCCGAGACGAGCGCGGCGCGGTGGGTGTACACGATGGCGGGGTCGCCGGCGTGCGCCGGCGCGCCGTGCGTCAGGAGGAGCAGCTGCCTCTCGCGACGTAGCGTGTACGTGTGCGCCCGCCACTCGCCGCTCAGGCCTGCGGGCCGGAACGGGGCGCTCCGGACGCGCGCGGCGACGTCCTCGCTCCGCACCCGGTGGCGGACGAGGTCGTCGATGGAGACGAGCGGCAGCCCCTGTCTCGCCCCGAAGCGCGCGAGGTCCCGGCGGCGCGCCATCGTCCCGTCGTCATTCAGGATCTCGCAGATGACGGCCGCCGGCAGCGCACCGGCGAGGCGCGCCAGGTCGACCGCGCCCTCGGTGTGCCCCTCGCGCTCGAACACGCCATCTCGGCGCGCCCGCAGCGGGAACACGTGCCCTGGCGACACCACGTCCCGCGGCGACGCATCCCGCGCGATCGCGGCCGCGACGGTGCGCGCGCGGTCGCGGGCGCTGATGCCGGTCGTGACGCCCTCGCGCGCCTCGATGCTCACCGTGAACGCCGTCGACCGGCGCTCGCCGGGCCGGGTCGCCATGAGCGGCAGCCCGAGGCGGTCCACCTGGTCCTCGGTGAGGGCCAGGCAGATCAGCCCCCGGCCGTGGGTCGCCATGAAATTGATGGCGGCCGGCGTCGCGTGCTCCGCCAGGACGACGAGATCTCCCTCGTCCTCGCGCGCCTCGTCGTCGACGAGGATCACCATGCCACCGGACCGGAGCTGCTCGACGGCAGCCTGAACACGCAACGTGGATGTCGAAACAGCCATGGATCCCTCTTCGCTCAGCGGGCCGGGAGCGGCGCCAGTCGATCGATCTCTTCCAGATCGGCCCCGGTCAGCCGGAAGCCCACGGCGGCGGCGTTCGCGCGCACCTGCTCCGGCGACGTCGCGCCGGCGATCACGGAGGCCACCGCGGGCCGGCTGGCGAGCCACGAGAAGGCCAGCTCCAGCAGCGTGTGGCCCCGGGACGCCGCGTAGGCGTCGAGCGCCGCGGCGGTCTGCCGGTTCCGCTCGGTCAGGAAGCGCGCGGAGAGCGCCGTGTCCTGCGACGAGAGCCGCGCGCCGACGGGCGCCGGGCCGTCGGGCCGGTACTTGCCGGAGAGCAGCCCGCTCGCCAGCGGGAAATAGGGCAGAAAGGCGATCCCGAGGCGCTTGCTGTCCGAGAGCACCTCCCGCTCGGGCTCGCGCTGGAGCAGGCTGTACTCGTTCTGGACGCTCACGAAGCGCGCTTTCCCCGGGCGGGTGGCCTCCTCCGCGACGCGGATCTGCGCGGCCGAGAAGTTGGAGCTGCCGATCTCGCGCACCTTGCCGGCGCGGACCAGCGCGTCGAGCGCCTCCAGCGTGTCCTCGATCGGCGTCTCGGGATCGGGGCGGTGCAGCTGGTAGAGATCGATCCAGTCGGTGCCCAGCCGGCGCAAGCTGTCCTCCACGGCGCGCTGGATGTACGCCGGCCGCGCGCCGCCCCTGCGCTCGTCGTCGAGCAGGACGCCGAACTTGGTCGCGATGATCACCGAGCTCCGCCGGCTCCCGAGGGCCTTGCCGAGCAGCTCCTCGCTCCGCGTGCCGCCGTAGACGTCCGCCGTGTCGAAGAAGTTGATGCCGGCGTCCAGCGCCGCGCCGACGACCGCCGCCGTCCTCTGCTCGTCGATTCGACCGCCGAAGTTGTTGCAGCCGAGGCCCACGACGGACACCTCGAGCGATCCAATCCGCCTCTTCTCCATCAGGTCATTCCTTGCAGCGTGGTGGGATCCAGCGGGTCGCCGGCGCCGGCGGGGCGGGCCGCACCACGCGACCCGCGCCCCCGGGCCGTCAGCCCTTCGGCTTGCCGTTCGCGTCCCACTCGGCCCAGAAGCGCTCGAGTCCGGTGTCCTTCAGCGCCCGGTTAAGGAAGCGCCGATCGGTCCAGGGCTCGACCTCGAACGTGCTCCTGATCAGGCCGTACTTCTTCGAGTCGGCGACCGCCGACTTGTACCGGGCGATGGCGTACTCGTCGAGCAGCGGGCTGGCGTTCTGCTTCATGTCCTCGCCCTGCTGCGCTTCCTTGTAGTTCGCGAAGGGCGTGCCCGACTTCGACCACAGCTGGAATGCCTGCGTGCGGTTCTTCTCGTCCGCGACCCACGCCGCTGATTTCACCGCGAGCGTGATGATCTTCTGCACGACGTCGGGGTATTCGTTGATGAAGTCCTCCCGCGCGATGATGCCTGAATTGCTCGGGTAGGTCGGGGAATCCCCCTTCGTCGTGTAGACGATCTTCGCGATCCCCTGGTCGCGCAGCGAGAGATAATCCGTGCCGCCGAACACCGCGTCGATGTCCTTCGTGGCGATCGCCGCCTTCGCGGTGGAGGCATCCATGCTGATGGACCGGATGTCCTTCTCGCTCAGCCCGTGGCCCTCGAGGATCCGGTTCGCGGACAGCTGCGAGGCCGTGCCCTTCTGGAAGGCCACCTTCTTGCCGCGCAGATCCTTGACGCCGCTGATCGGCGAGTCGGCGGGCACCACGAGGTAGGCGTGTCCGCGCCGGCTGGCGCTGGCCAGGAGCCGCGTCTTGAGGCCGCTCGCCCGACCGACGACGGAAGGCAGGTGACCGTGGGTCCAGATGTCGAGCAGGTTGTTCGCGACCGCCTCGTTCACGGCGGGGCCGGCGCCGCGGAAGAAGTTCCACTTCACCTCGATGCCGTCCTTCTTGAACTCCTCGGCCAGGATCCCCTGGAGGTGCAAGAGGGAGAAGAAGCTTCCTCCGGTGACGGGGCGATTGCCCACGCCGACGCCGGGCACCCCGACGCGGATCACGCTGGGCCCGGCGGCCCGGGCCCTGCCTGCCAGAAGCGCTGCCGACACCGCTGCAGCGGCGCCTCCCAAGAACTGACGTCTTTGCATGGCGCCGTGATGTGCACCGTGCGTGCCATTCCATGAAACCCTTGGAATCCAGGGGCTGCCGCGAGGCGCTGTTGCCAGGGAAGCACCCGATCCGCAGGGGTGCTGGCGACCGGCCCACCGCGGGGCCGCGTCAGCCGCCGAGCCCTCCCGGGCGGGCGCTCGCGAAGATCGCGACGTTCCTCGGCGTCACCTCGGGCTCGAACACGATGGCCGCCTCGACCTCGTGCCCTCGCTCGCCGAGGGCACTCGCGCGATCCAGCGCGACCGCGACCTCCGTGAGCCGGGCCAGGAGCGCGCGCGGCAGCGTGAGCCGGCGCATCTGGCCGAACGCCGCGCGCGCCGCGACCTCGCGCTCGCGGAGCTCGGCCTCGGTCGCCGGGCCGAGGCCCCGCAGCGCGAGCGCCCTCGCCGCGAGATCGCGCAGCCCGCCGTGCGCGCGCCGCCGGTTGATGCCGCGCATCTCCTCGCCCAGGGCGACGTCGAGCCCGCGGCCGCGGAGCAGCGACAGCAACGCGTGCCGCCGCTCGCGGGCCAGAAGCTCCTCGTCCAGGCTGGCCTCGACCCCCGCCGGGCGCGCCGTCAGGTTGGTGAGCCCCAGCGCCTCGCGCTTCAGGACGAGCCCCGCCGCCCTGGCCGCGGCCGAGAGCGGGGCGCGGGCCGGCGCGCCGATCTTCTGAAGGCAGCACGAGACGAGCGCCAGATCGCAGGGCGCCTCGGCCGCCGCCGTCACCGTGCGGTCCCCGAGCTCGCCGCAGGCGTGCAGGCCGACCGCCAGGTCGTCCGGAGCGAACGCCAGCGCCTGCTCGAAGGCGTCGAACGCCACGAAGCGCGCCCGCCCCCCGGCGGCCAGCGCGGAGGCGGTGGCCACGCGGTCGGGCTCGCGCTCCAGGCCGATCGCATCGCGGTCGAAGCGCGCGGCGGCGAGGCGAGTGAAGTGGCCGTGCCCCGCCCCCACGTCGACCAGGCGGCGGGCACGCGCGGCCATGGGGGCCACGGCGCCGAGCAGGGCCTCCAGCTGGAGCCGCTTGCGCGCGGGCACCGCCCGGAGCTCGTCCAGCGACGCCGGCGGGAGCGGCTCGACCGGCCGCCGCGGCAGCTTTGCGGCCTCGTCCGCGGCCCGCGCCAGGGCCACGAGGCTCGGGGGCGGGCGATCGAGGCCGTCGATGCACGCGGCGAGCCCCTCGGCCTCGCAGCGGGCGAGCTCGGCGTCGGAGAGCGCCAGGAGGAAGCCCGTCCAGCCCCGCGCCTCGCACCACGCCGGCGGCGGCCCCTCGTCGACGCGGGCCTCGACGATGTCGAGCGCCGGCACGAGCACCTCGAGGGCGCGCGCGAGGCGCTGGGCGACGGAGGGAGGCGTGAGCGACGGGGGCATGCGCGGACCGGAGGCGGGGCGAGGACTACCGGATCCGCGCCGCGCCAGGAAGGCGCCTCGGACGCGGCGCCGGGCGGGGGGGTCACGGGTCGGCTGAGCTGAAACTCGCCATTCTACCCAGTTCCTGCGCCGGCTCGCGCGCGAGATCCAGGGCTGCCACCCTCTCGGCGTCTTCGGCCGGGCCCCAGGCGCCGGACATCGCCATGCAGCCGAGGCCGACGGGAAAGACGCTCCGACCGGTCTTGCCCAGCGGAGTCGAGCGGCTCATCGTCGCGTGGAGGTGGGTCATGTGGTGTTCATGCCGCGCGCCCTCGACCTCCGTTTGGAAACCGGACATTCGACGATCCGGCAGACGACAACCAGGCATCGAGACGGCCCTCGTCATTCCCGGCATCGCGTCGCGCCACGGCTCCGACAACCGCATACGCTGCGCGCGGGCGGACTCCCCACCTGCACGCTTCTGCGCACCCCGCGAGGGGCACGGAAGCCGCCGGATCTACCTGGCCGGCTCACGACAATTTACATTCTCCAACGGGTGTGCTCCTTCTCATCCAATGTCGCGTCGTGCGCCTCGCTTTGTCCAGACAAGCCATCAGGGTGAAGGGGCCTCGCGCGCCGCGCAGGCGCCGGGGGTGGGGATTGCGCGGGCTCAGCTCGTGTGCACCGGCGATGTCGGCGAGGCTCGAGAGGCCTTCCGCCGCGTTTACACGGGCGCGACCCTCGAGCCCAAGCGCGGCACATCGTTCGGCTGTGCGATGGAGGTCGCCTCCTTCGGCACACTCCGTGTCGTGGCGGGCGCCTGGCCCGGCGGAGGGCGGGCCTTCGTGCCGGCGGTCGGGGAGCAATACATCCTGTCTCTCTCGGCCGGCGGCGAGAGCGCCGGCGACCACGCGGGCGAGCCCTTCCGCGTCGTGCCGGGCCGGCGCGCCGCGCTGTTTTCACCCGGGCGATCCTGCTCGCTCGATGTCAGCGGGGAGTTTCACGGGCGGACCCTCGTGATCGACCGCGGAGCGCTCGACGCCCACTTCACCACGCTCACGGGCGCCGCGCTGCGCGGCCCGCTCCTGTTCGGTACGGCGCTCGACATCGAGGACGGACCGGGCCGCACGGTCCACGAGGTCGCGCAGCTCCTCCGCCGTCAGATTGAGCAGCCTTGGGCCTCGCCGATGCTGCTCGCTGCGCTGCGTGGTGCTCTCTTCACGAGCCTCCTGGTACACGCCCGGCACAGCCTATCGGAGATCCTCGATGCACCACAGCCGCGCGTGGCTCCGGCGTGCGTCCGCAAGGCTGAAGAGTACATGGCCGCGCACGCTGCCGAGCCCATCACGCTGGCCGACATCGTCGCCGCGGCGGGCGTGCCGGAGCGGTCCCTGCGAGCAGCCTTCGTGGCGAGCCGGGGAATACCACCGATGGATTTCCTGCGGCGGCGCCGGTTCGAGCTCGCGCGCCGCCAGCTGGCCGAGCCCTCGGCCGGCACGTCGGTCGCGGGCGTCGTGGCCGCGCTCGGGCTCGGCAACCCGGGGAGGTTCAGCGTCGAATTCAAGCGCCGGTTCGGCGAGAGCCCCTCCGAGACGCTGACCGCGGGGCGCGCGGCCGCGGGCCTGCCGCGCCTCCGGCCGCGGCGCCGGACCTGAACGTCACGAGCGCTGGCACCCACGAGCAACAACTCCGGCGACAACGCCACCCCGGTCCAGTCGCCCGCAGTTCGCCAGGGCGTACCGGTCGTCGGGCTCGACCTCGACGTATCGCGCAGATCGCCATCGATCGCGCGTGTGAAAGATGTCGCCTGTCCAGAAACGGCAGCGAACTGTCCACGAACGGCAAGACAAACGCACGGACGAGCTCGTCGCTGTTGCATCCTCGCCTGAACCTATGGTGGAAGATCGCTCCCTCATCGAACTCGGCAGGGTCGCCGCGGTCGGTCACGGCGGTGCGTCGTGATCTCCGCAGGTGAGGCATTCAGACAGCAGCAGCAGGCGGCGGCGCGCGACGGGACCCGGGCGACGGGAGCTGGCGGCGCGCACACACCGAATGCCCTGCAGAGGCCTGCGTCAACATCACCTCCGAAAGCGCCGATTCGGCACTGGCATCGAACTTGAACAGGCCGGCCCGACCCTTCTCCAGCCAGCGCAAGCACAACATTGAAAGGATGACCACCCATGCGGTCTCTTGCAGGCTCACTTCTCCACGCTCTGACGATCCCGGCTCTCTCCACCCTGCTGCTCGCGGGCTGTACCAGCGCTGGCCCCTCCGCGGCCGACGGCGACGAAAGCGGGGAAGCCACCGACCCCTGCGCCTCGACCCCCTGCCAGAACGACGGCGCCTGCGCCGCGACCGAGAGCGGTTACACCTGCACGTGCGCGCCCGGCTGGACGGGGACGAACTGCGAGACCAACATCGACGAATGCGCGCCGAGCCCCTGCCGGAACGGCGGCGCCTGCGCCGCGACCGAGAGTGGTTACACCTGCACGTGCCCGCCCGAATGGACGGGGGCGAACTGCGAGACCAATATCGACGAATGCGCGCCGAGCCCCTGCCAGAACGGCGGCGCCTGCGCCGCGACCGAGAGTGGTTACACCTGCACGTGCCCGCCCGAATGGACGGGGGCGAACTGCGAGACGCCCGTCTGCGTCGCCACCACCTGCACCGCTCAGGGAGCCACCTGCGGCTCGATCGCCGATGGCTGCGGCGAAATGCTCGACTGCGGATCGTGCGGGTCGGGCTTCACCTGCGAGAGCGGCACCTGCCAGCCCACGGGGCCGACGTGCCCGTGTGATGGCATGCCCGGGTGGGGTCCCCCTACCCCCCCCGTCAAGTGCATCAACTACTCGGGTTCCATGGGCCCCGGCAGCATCTACTACTATCTGAAGAGTGAAGACAATGGCCACGAGGGCCCCTTCGTCCAGTTCGCTGTCAACGGCCAGTTGGGCCCGGAGCCCGACCAGTGCGGATACGTGTCGGTAGCCAACACCCTCACCACCATGCCGCTCACCAGCCAAGAAGAGGCGGACGCCTGCGTACAGAGCTTCCTGCGCTTCGCCGGCAGCTGCCCCTGAGCTGGGCGACAGCCCAGGGCGGCGTCTGCAGAGGCTCGCCGTTGCCCCGTGACGGCTCCGGCAAGACGGTGAATCAAGGAGCAACCAGGGGCTAGAGCGCCGAGAGTGCCCTACGTCGCGCCAGCGAGGTGGGCTCATCGAGGAGACGACCGCACCGCCCGCGCCGCCGTGGCGGCCAGACGCTCGTTCACTTCCTCAGGGCGGGAGCGCGGTGATGAAGTCGCGGATGCACGCGATCTCTGTGTCGCTGAGCGCCGCGCCGCCGAACGGCATCCGCTCGTTGCACGGCGGGTCCGGCGTGACCTTCGTGTAGATCGCGCTGGCGTCCGGGTCGCCCGGGACGAGCACCGAGCTGCCGTCGCCACACACGGACGCCTGGCCCCGGAGCGTGTTCTCCCACCCGGCGGCCAGCGAGAGGCCCGCCAGCTTGGAGTTCTCGTCATGGCAGCCGGCGGTGGCGCACTTCATCGCGACCAGCGCCGGCGCTTCGGAGCATCCGGTCGACCCCCCGCCCGTCGTGGCGCCGCCGCTGCCGGTCACCGCGGCGGAGCCGCCGCCGGCCCCCTGGTCGTCCAGGGGGAACTCGCCCTCGTCCAAGGTCCCAGCGCAGTTCGGGAGGAGCGCGCCGCCGGTCAGCAGGGCGGCCGCGGTGAGCGCGGCGCGCCCGTAAAAGGAAGTCATGAACGTCACGTGCTACCTCTCTCAATAGACGTAGGCTCCGGCGAGCCGCAGTCCCAAATATTGGTCGATGGCCCCGCCTGCGATGTACGCGTCGCCCTGCTCGGGCTGGAACGACGAGAAGAACCGGGCGTACTCGACGAGCAGGCGCGCCTCGATGCCGGTCGCGACCGGGATCATCACCCCGGCCAGCGCGCCGACGCCCTGCACGCTCGCCCCGGTGAACCGCTCGTAGACCGGGCCTGACGAGAGCGGCAGGATGTACTCGGCGCCCAGCACCAGCGCGATCGGGCCGACCGGGAAGCGCCCGTCGAGGCCCCCCCGGAACAGGGTGTACGAGACGTTCGGCACCGTCCTGGCGAGGTCCGGCGGCGCGTCGATCTCGAAGGTCAGGAACCGGAGCCCGGCGGAGATCCCGAGCACGGACGCCTCGCCGAGCGACAGCCGCTCCCGGAGCCCCAGGTTGATGCGCTCGTAGGTGGTGCTGATCGGGTCGCCGCTGCCCACCGCCGAGTCGAGGCCGAGCGCCCGCGCATAGCCCGCGGTGACCCCGAGGCCCTTGAGCACCGCGATGTCCGTCGACGCGAGCGGGTACAGCTCGCCCGAGACCGACAGCGCGGGCTGTCCGAAGACGCTGTAGGGCGGGAGGTTCCGCGTGCGCGGATCGGAGTAGTCGAACCAGCGGCCGACGAACTCGACGCCGAGCTCGATCGAGAAGAGCGCCGAGCCGGCCTCGTGCGGCTCGCGCTCGCCGGCCTTCCCGCCCTCGCCGCCTTCGTCCTTCTTCTCGTCCCCACCGTTCCCATCCTCGCCTTCGCCTTCCCGGTCGCCCTTCGCCTCGTCCTCCTCGGCGGGCGGCGGCGCGGGCGGCGGCGCGATCTGCGCCAGCGTCGTGCCGAGCAGATCTTCCAGCGCCCTCTTGCGGTCGTCCCGCGAGCCGCTCAGCGGCACCGCGCTGTCCACGGCGAGGTCGCCGGCGTTCTCGTCGACGTAGACGAGGTGAACCTCTTTCTTCTTCTTGTTGGTCCGCGAGACGCCGTAGATCACCCCTTCTGCCTTCGCAGCCTTGCCTGCCTTGCGGATGCGGTCGATGGCCTTCTTCCGCTGAGCCTTCGACACGAGCGCGTCCCCGACGGGCTTGGTCTGGCCGGCGCCTTTCAGCGACTTCGAGAACGCGTCAGGGTCCACGACCCCCAGCGTCTCCGGCACGAGGGCGAGGATGTCCTCGCGGATGTCATCCGCGTTGGGGCCTTCGATGCGCACCGCGATCGACTTCGACGCCTTGGGGGCGGCGAGCGTGGCGGGCGCGAGCGCGAACGTCGCGGCGGTCGCGGCGGAGAGCCCGAGCAGGATCCGCCCGCAGAGGCTCATGGAAAGGAACAGCGTTGTAGTTCTGATGGGTTTGCGCACGGGCCTCTCGCTAGCGGCAGAGACGTCAACCGGGGCTTGCACGCGCGTCAGCCTACAGGGGACCTGGACGAGCTCCCGCAGGCTGTGGAGTGAAGGCGGCCCCTTCGATGCATGGACAAGTTGCTGGCACAGCGTCGCTTTTCCAGGGGGGTCGTATAGAAAATTCGTCTGTCAACCCAGAGCAGGTCCCGCAGTGTGACGGAACCTGAAGCACCTGATCCCGGACGGGCCGATGTGATGACACCGTGCACCCGAGGAGGGGCTGACCAGAGCCCGCCGCAACATAGGTCACGCCGCACCCAAAGTTGCCGTCCCGCCGCCTTGCCGGATCTCGGAGAATTCCGGTGGACAATAGATCTCACGACAGCCGATCCGAGGCTTGCCGTGGTCTCCAGTGCATTGAAATTGACAAAACGCCAAGCACCATCGATCGGCGATCGCTTCCGTGATGACCGACCGAACTGGCTCGGTGCCAAAACCGATCAGATGACGAAGGTCTCGGTGCGCATGACAACCCACCCGAGGCGAAGCAAAAGGATACCTGTCGAGGGGAATGTGAACGATCACATGGCCGGTGTCAACGCCAATTGATGGGCCCTCGGGGAGATCCCCGAGCCCGAGGGAGGGCAAGGCTGGCGGGGTTCCTCCAGCGCGCCGCGTCAACATGGGCGGAGGCCGGACCGCGTTGATCGCCGGCCCGCCCGACGCGCTCGAAGCCGAGCAGCGCATCGCCGGTTGGCGCTCGACGCTGCGAGCCCGCCGGTGCCTGGGCGCCGCCTCTTGTGCGCGGCGACCTTGTGCGCGGTGACTCGAACGCGCGGTCCAGCGCGAGCTCGCCCGCTGCTCCTGCGCTCGCCGGACCTCTCCGAGCTCGGGCGCCGCGGCCGGCCGCCGCTGCGCGCCCATCGGGATCGAGGATAGCCGCGCGTCGGCCGAACCTGGTTGACGCCAGACATGTGAACGTTCACAATTCGATCCTCCGAGCTGCGATGACTTGGCTGAGGTTGCTTCTTACATGACAGGAGACGTCGGATGTCGATGAGCATGAAGCTGATGAGTGCGGTGTTGATGAGCGTCGGCATTGGTTTTGCGGGCGCAGCATGGGCCGCGAACGGGACCGCGGACGTCCCCGGTTCTGTTGCCGAGGGGAAGGATTTTGGCTGCGGTGCAAAAGGACAGAAGGCTTGTCCGATGCAGGGCTGGATGAAGACGGTGATGCAGTCGGCGACCACGAGCGGCGACGGCGCGAAAATCGCGTCGGCGCTGGAATACGTGGCGGCGAAGCCGCCGCCCGGGATGCCCAAGTGGGTCGCGATCTCGAAGGATGGCGCGGAAAAGGCCAAGAAGGGCGATATCGACGGCGCCAAGGCGAGCTGCAAGTCCTGCCACGATCTGTACAAGGCGGAGTACAAGGCGAAGCTCCGCGACGCCGCCTTCTGAGGCGCCTCTCTCTGCTCGCTTTCTTGAGCCCGAGGCAGGCCGACGTATCGCACGGGCAGGCCCGCCATCTCGCCGCCTCGCCGGGCCGTGGTACGAGCCGAGCGCATCGGAGAGCTCACACGGGCGCCGCGGCCGGGCGCCGCTGCCCACCCTCGGGATCGAGGAGGCCCGCGCGCCGCTCCACTTCTGGTTGACACCGACAATGTGAACGCTCACAATACCTTCTCGGGGTGTCCTTTTGTTTTGCCCTGGGCAGGCCGTCGTGCGCGCCGGCCCTTCGTCCCCGGGATCGGGATCGATCTCGGCACCGGGTACGTTCGTTCGGTCGTCGAGCACGCGCGCAGCGGCGCGTTCGCGGGGGCATCGCTCGCGCCATGCCGCGCTCTGAGCGCGAGGCCTCACCTGCGCTCCGCACACGCACCGGTTCACTCAGCGTTCAGCCGTACATAACCAACATCGTCGAGGCTGCCGTGCCTTCATATGCAGCGACAAATCGTCGCTCTCGCTGGATTGAGCCTCGTGGGATGCGGCTCGTCGGATCCAGAGCCGGCCCCGGGAAGGTGGAGCACCCCGTCTCGGGCAAGAGCGGGGTGCGAACTTCCGGTCGGCTGGGACACCGAACACCGGTACGCCACGGGAGGTCCGCATGGCCAGTGGACGCCTTTCACGCCGACGATTCCTCGCTCCTGCAGGGGTGACCATAACCCTTCCTCGCTTGCCTTCCTTGTTGCACACGCCGAACGCCGCGGCCGCGCCGTGCGCGACCGTGGCTGTGGCGCGGCGACTCGCGTTGAACCCCGGGAGCGACATCGATTTTGATCACGAACGCCGCCATTGTAACAATCAACGGAGACGCAACTACAAGGAGCTCGATGTTCGGATCGCGTTTGGTTTCCTAGCCTCACCCAGCTTCCTCTAACATTTCATCCTAGCAAGAGCGTTTCATGCCAATCGCAAAACGAATCGGTGTACTACGTTCACTCATGAGCCGCTCGTTTGGCCTTGCGGCGCCGCTCGCGGTGGTCGTGGCCAGCGGGTGCACGGGCGTCTTGGGAGTCGAGGGCGAGCCGGCGCCGGCGGCCGAGACGCCGCCGGCGGCCGAGTGTGGCGCCACACCTGCGCTGGCCAAACCGCGCATCTGGCGGTTGACCAACACCCAGCTTGCCAACACCTTGCGCGACGAGTTCGACATCCAGCCGGCAGCGCTCGCGAACTTGCCGAGCGAGGCCAGGCTCGACGGCTTCGCCAACCAGGCCTCAGACCTGCGAATCGCGCCGCTCCTCGCGGACGTATATTTCGCCATCGGTGAAGAGCTCGGGGCGCACGCGCTGCAGAACCCCGACAAGTTTGGGATCGCTTGCGACGTCGACAGCTTGGCGCCTGGCCCTTGCCTGGACGGTTTCGTCACCGAAACGGGGCAAAAGCTCTGGCGCCGCCCGCTCTTGACGACTGAAGTCACCTCCTTCAGCGCGCTCTTCGCCAAGACCGCCGCGCAGGGCGAAGGTCCTGCCGGAGGCGTCAAGAGCGTCGTGGAGGCGCTGTTCATGTCGCCGAACAGCCTGCACCGCACGGAGCTCGGCACGGTGAAGGATACCGGAGCGGTGACGACGCTGACGGACCACGAGATCGCTTCGGCGCTCTCGTACCTGCTCTGGGATAGCGCGCCGGATGCTGAGCTCACCGCGCTCGCAGATCAAGGGGAGCTGCGCGACCGTACAGTGCTCTTGGCCCAGGCCAAGCGCCTCTTCGAGGCGCGCGACAAGGCGGCGCCGGCCATGAACCACTTCTTCGAGCAGTGGCTGGAGCTCGAGAATCTCTCGAATTCGGTGAAAGAGGCCAGCGTCTTTCCGATGGTAACGCCCGAGCTGACCGCCGATTTGAAAGAAGAGTTGCGCCTGTTCACGAACAGCGTACTCTTCGACGAGGGAGCGGATCGTCGCTTCGACTCGCTGTTCACGGGCACGTACGCGTTCGTGAACGAGCGCACCGCTCCGCTCTACGGTTTGAGCGGGGTGACCGGCGACGCCATGGTGCGTCGCGAGCTCAATCCGACGGAACGCCGAGGCATCTTCACCTCGCTGCCGTTTCTCTGGGGCCACGCGCACAGCCAAGACACGGGCCTCGTCGGGCGCGGCGCCTACGTCCGCGCAGAGGTCCTATGCCACCGCGTGCCGCTGCCGCCCGGCGGTGTTCCGAATCCCGGCCGTTTTGCCGAGCCGAACGCCACGGGTCGGCAAAGACTCGGCATTCATGCGAGTCCGGGCTGCGCCGTCTGTCACGATCTGTTCGATGGAATCGGGTTTGCGCTCGAGAACTACGATGCTATCGGTCGCTACAGAACGACGGATCACGAGCAGCCGATCGATGCAAGCGGCAGTCTGCCGCTGCCGAGCGAGGAGAATGCGCTTCCCGGAATCGTGTTTTCCAATTTCGTGGAGCTTGTGGACGAGTTGGCGCAAAAGCCGGATGTCTACGGCTGCTTCGCCCAGCAGTTCGCCGCCTACGCTTCAGGATACGACTTTCCGGAGCTCGACGCCTGTGAGAAGGAGCGCCTCGTGGACGAATTTGCGCGCTCACAGCACGCGATTGATCAATTGGTGCTGGGCGTGATCGCGTCGCCCAGCTTCATCGACCGGAGGAACTAGGAGTTCGCCATGCGCAACGTGAAATTTTCCCGGCGTGCGATGCTTCGTGGCCTCGGCTACGGAACGATCTTCTGTTCTGGGCTGGCCGACAACCTCTACGCCCAAACCGTTCCGCGAATCACGCGCGTCGCCATGTTCGGCTACGCAAATGGCTCTCAGTATCAATCGGAGCCGACCGGAGGCGAAAGAGATTTCGTGCTCAAGCCGCACATGGCGCCGCTCGAAGCGGTGCGCGACGACATCCTGGTGTTCAAGAACCTGACGCTCAAACGCGACCCCGGTAACGCGCACCGCTCGGCGTCGTTCTCGGTGTTCGGCCTCGGCGCGCCGACCAGCATCGACCAGGAGTTCGCCAGGTTCCTCAAGGACACGACCCCCCTGGCATCGCTGGAGATCGCGGTCGGTCAGACGTCCGGCGACGGCGGCGTCATCCCCGGACTGTCTCAGGTCGATGGCAGGTTCATCCCCAGCGTGAAAAACCCGCTGGCTGCGTATCAGCGCATCGCCAACCGCATCAGCGGGGGCGGCATGTCCATGGACACGCCGAACGCCGCCGAGCAGGCACTGCTCCGCCGTCAGAGCGTGCTCGACTTCATCAAGGACGATGTCCGGTCCTTCCGCGGGCGGCTCGGGCCGGAGGAAGCCGCCAAGATGGACTTCTACCTCGAGTCGCTGCGCACGCTCGAACGCGATGTCGGCGGCAGCATCCCCACGGGGAACTTGTGCAAGCAGATCGAGTCGACGCTGCTCAGCAAGGACACCATGATGAACGACATGCCGGAGCACAGCCGGCTGTATCTCGACATCATGGCGATGGCTTTCGCCTGCAACATCACTCGCGTGGCGTCCATGATGTGGGGCGGCGGCGAAAACAACGAAGCCATCAAGTTCGGTGACATCGATATCTCAGCCTGGCACTCCGTCTCACACGGCGATCCGGACGGCGCTCCTGGACAACAAATCACTCGGCTCCAGACCTATTTTGCGGGAGAGTTCCGCTATTTCATCGAAAAGCTGAAAGGCCTTTCCGACGGCGAGTTCTCGGTGCTAGACAACACCGCAGCGGTTCTTTGCACCCAGAACGGCAGCAGCCAGTTGGGCTCCGGCCAGAACTTCGCCGAGACCGACCACCCGCCCCAACACGCACCTTTCGTGGTTGCCGGCAGCTGTGGAGGTGCTTGGACGACCGGGCGCCTGCTCGACGCCCGTGGGCGCAATCACAACGACGTTTATGTCAGCATTGCCCGGGCGATCGGCATGAACGTGACGTCTGTCGGCCGCGCTGACTGGTGTCGAGGTCCGCTCATCACTTAGCTGGCGGCCGATCGCGGCGCGGCAACGGCAGCGCCGCGCCGCTCCGCGGGTTCCCAATCCCCTGACCGAGCCCCGCAGGCTGTGGAGTGAAGGCGCGCACGCCCGGTCGATGCATTCCTCGACGAAAGGTACATCGTTCTCGCCGAAGCTCGTGTCGCCAGGTCGCAGCTTGGCCCCGACGATGGCGTCGGCCTCGGCGGAGGTCCGGAAGGACGGTCCCCTCGGCGCGCTCCCCCTCCCCTCATCGCCGCGCCGCCCCTACAACGCCGCGCGACGCGGCAGCACGCGGTGGCGCTGCGCCGTCTCGCGCAGCACAGCGCCCTGAAGCGCCCCGGCGCGTACCCGCCGCCCACGAGGACCCATGGGACGAACCTTCTCCGAGCTGGACGACGACCTCATCGGCTTCCTCGCCGAGCAGCGCCTCTTCTTCGTGGCCTCCGCCCCCTCGGGCAGCGGCGGGCACGTCAACCTGTCGCCGAAGGGGCACGACACCTTCCGCGTGCTCGACCCGCGGACCGTGGCCTACCTCGACCTGACCGGCAGCGGCGTCGAGACCATCGCGCACCTGCGCGACAACGGCCGCATCACGCTGATGTTCTGCGCGTTCGACGGCCCACCCCGCATCCTGCGCCTCCAGGGCCGCGGCGAGCCCATCTTCCCCGGCGACCCGCGCTTCGGCGCTCTGGCGGACCTCTTCCTGCCGTTCCAGGGCGTTCGCTCGGTGATCCGCGTCGCGCTCGAGCGCGTCGCCACGTCGTGCGGCTACGCCGTGCCGCGCATGGCCTACGAGGGCGAGCGGGACACGCTGTCGAAATGGGCGAAGCGCAAGGGGCCGGAGGGCCTCTCGCGCTATCGGCGGGAGAAGAACACGACGAGCATCGACGGCCTGCCGGGCCTGCCCGCCGTCAAGAAGTGACTGTTCTCAGAGCCCGCGGGTCTCGCCGACGTCGAGGATCCAGAGGCGCCCCAGGTCGCCGCCGCTCTTCAGGAAGGCCTCACGCGCGCGGACCGGCGGCTCGCCGATCGGCTCGTCCGTGAGCTTGTACGTGCCCCAGTGCATCGCGACGAAGGTGCGCGCGCCGAGCAGCTCGGCGGCCTGCACGGCCTCTTCCGGGCCCATGTGCTGCGGCTCCATGAACCAGCGCGGGGCGTAGGCGCCGATGGGCAACATGGCCCAGTCGATGGATCCGCCGCTGCGCTCGCCGATCTCGGCGAAGCCGTCGAAGAAGCCGGTGTCGCCCGAGTGGTACGCGGCGCCCTCGGGGCCGCGGATCACGAAGCCGCCCCAGAGCGCCTCGTTCCTGTCCCAGGGCATGCGCATCGACCAGTGCCGCGCGGGCACGAGCGTGATCTCGACCTGGCCGACGTGAACAGACTGCCACCACGCGAGCTCGTCGATCGCGCCCGCGCCCAGCTTCGCGAGGAGCGCGCCGTTGCCCTGCGGCACCACGAAGCGGGGCCTGAGCGGCGCGTTCTTCTTGCCGAGCTTGCCCGGGTGCACGGCGTGCGCCGCGAGGATGCGCGACAGCGTGGGCGAGTCGAGGTGATCGCGGTGGTTGTGCGTGATCAGCACCAGATCGATCTCGGTGAGGTCCTCGAGCGGGATGCCCGCCGGGGCGAGCCGCTTCGTGGTGCCGAGGCCTGTCGCGAGGATGGGATCGATCAGGATGCGCAGGCCGCCCAGCACGAGCAGGAACGACGCGTGACCGATCCACGTGAGCGAGGCGCGGCCGCTCTCGACGAGCGAGCGGTCGTACGTGCGGTGCGGCGTGACGAAGCCGTCGGCGACGGCCTTCTCGCGGGCGCCGAGCTTCCACTTGAGGACGTCGGCCGGGCCGCGCGCGGGCGTGGTGGCGAGATGATCGAAGCGTCCCACACCCGGCGGTATAGCACGCGGAGCGGGCGGCGAAGAGGGTCAGCCCGCGCTCGCGAGAGACACCGGCGCCCGCCGCAACGCGAGCTTCTTCAGGAACGTCACCGGGTCGAGGTAGTACGGATTCTCGTGCACGTGGCCGCCGATGATCACGTGCGAGTGCGTGGCGAGCACATCGGCGATCACCCGGCCGCTGAAGCGATTGACGTCGTAGCAGCAAAGAAGCGTGCAGTCGTGCTTGGGCGCCAGCGTGTTCACCTTCGCTTCGTAGACCATCAGGTCCTCGGTGCCCGGCAGGTTCTTCAGCGCCCATTCCATGTCGCCGCAGGTGCGAACGGACTTGAACTCGCCTTCGGCTGCGCCCTTGAGCACGCCCTCGAGGGTCGAGAACATGCGGTCCGCGACGAACACGTTGTCCTGGAGGTACGTCTGCTCGGAAGGCACGACCTTGAGCTGGCCACGCTCCATCGCATCCTGCACGGGCACGCCGCCCTTTTGCATCCGATTCACATGGTCGTCATGCACGCTCGACTCGAGGATGGTCACCACCTCGTCGCCGGTATCGATCCCTTCCTGGAAGTACGGATTGAGGACGTCGTACATCTCCTTGCGCGAATCGAAGAACGCGCAGATGTGCTGCAGGCCATGCAGCTCCTTGCCGCAGAGACTCACTTTTCGCGTACGTGTCGGCGCCATGTTGCTCCTGAAGCTCGCACGTCTACCACCTCATCGCGTCCGCGTCGACCCATCCTGGTACAGCGTCATTCCCGAAGCTCGTCCCTGGATTGACGCTGTGTCCGCCTGGCGACGATCCGGGCTGGCCGGGTTCTTAAAAGAAGCGAGCTCGTCGGGGGACAGCGCCGCAAAGCGAGTTACTCGATGGGCGCGAGCGTCCAGGGGAAGTCGGTCAAAACGGATTTTGCGCGAGCTCGGGGCACCTACGCGCGTGGGGCCTGCCCCGAGCCGATGGATTCAAAAGCGCAGGCGATCATGAACAGCGTGCCAGCGCCCGAAAGGAAAAAGCCCACGAACGCGCCCATGCTCCCGTGTGCCCCCTTGGCGGGCAGGGCCTCGCCGGCCCCCCCGGAGCGCAAGCCTTTGTGCTCCCGTGGATGCGACCACGTAGTCGCGGCTGAGCTCGAGCTGTGGCCGGCGTCGCAGTCGGCTGTGATGCATGACCCCTCCACACGACAACGACCATGGCGGGGACACCGAGGCGAACGCGCACGTCCGTCGCATCGGTCGCATCCGTTGCAAAGGACACGATATCCGTTATAGTGGACGCATGCCACCCGCCTCGCTCGTGCAAGCCACCGCCGTCGAGCTCCTCGCGCTCTATCGATCCCGGAGCGCTTCCCCCGTCGAGGCGCTCCGCGCCGTCCTTGCCCATGTGGAGCGCCACGGAGCCGCGCTGAACGCGTTTGCGCTCCTCGACGAGGAGCGGGCCCTGGACGCCGCGCGGGCGTCCGAGGCGCGCTGGGCTCGAGGTGAGCCGGTGGGGCGCCTGGACGGGGTGCCTGTCTCGGTGAAGGACCTCCTGCTCACGCGCGGCTGGCCGACCCGGCGGGGCTCGCGCACCGTGGACGCGGCCGGCCCCTGGACGGAGGACGCGCCCGCCGTCGCTCGGCTGCGGGAGCACGGGGCGGTGCTCTTCGGGAAGACGACGACGTCCGAGTTCGGCCTGAAGGGCCTCGGCGACAGCCCGCTGACGGGCATCACGCGCAACGCGTGGGACCCGCGGCGCACGCCGGGCGGCAGCAGCGCCGGCGCCGTCACGGCGGTAGCCGCCGGCTTCGGGCCGCTCGCCGTCGGTACGGATGGCGGCGGCTCGATCCGCGTGCCGAGCGCCTTCTCCGGGGTGGTGGGGTGCAAGCCGACCTTCGGTCGGGTGCCCGCGCACCCGGCGAGCGTGGTGGGGGTGCCCCCGCACGTCGGGCCGATCGCGCGCACGGTCGGCGACGCGGCGGTGCTCCTCTCGGTCCTCTCCGGTCCTGACGACCGCGATCCGTTCCGGGCCCCGCCGCCGCGCGAGGACGCGCTGTACCTCGGCGCGCTCGTCGCGATCGACGCGTCCGACACGCACGACAAGTCCGGCGCGCTCGACGCAAGGTTCCTCCGCCGCGTGCGGGTCGGCGTGAGCGCCACGCTGGGGTACGTCGATCTGCCGGGTGAGACGCGGGATTGCTTCGACGCGGCGGCCGCGGTCCTCCAGCGGCTCGGCGCCGAGGTCGAGGAGGTGGCGCCGCCGTTCGCGGACCCGGGGGGCGTGCTGCGGACGCTGTTCGCGGCGCGCGCCGCGCACACGGTGCGGGAGCTCGGGCCGGCGCAGCGCGCGCTGCTCGATCCGGCGGTCCAGAGCGCGGCAGCCCAGGGAGAGGCGCTGAGCGCCGTGGCGTATCTGGAGGCGGAGCGGCAGCGCGCGGAGCTGGCCCTGGCGATGGCCGTGTTCCATCGCCGCTTCGATCTGCTGGTGACGCCGACGTCGGCCGGGGCTGCGCCCCTGATCGACGGCGGCGCGCTCCCGGCCTCCTTCGCCGCGCCCTTCAGCCTGACGCGCCAGCCGGCGATCAGCGTGCCGATGGGCCTCACCACCGCCGGCCTGCCGCTCGGGCTGCAGATCGTGGGGCGCCACTTCGAGGAAGCGCTGGTGCTGCGCGCCGCGCTCGCGATAGAGCGAGAGAGCGCCCCTCTGCGGGCGCCGCCGCTCCGCGCGAGCTGAGCGGTCGCGCGAGGCCGCGACCGAATCGATGGCGCTTCTGAGAGCAAGGCAAACCAGCTCTCACCGTCGGGTCGAATTCGTGGTGCCCAAACACAGCGAACCGTCATTCGCCCGGATTCTTGGGAAGCGTGAACCCAGGTTGCGCCCGCTCAGAGGCGTCTGAAAATGTCTTTCTAGGTCGCGCCGCCTCTCCAGCTACCCCCACCACCATACCCATCTTCGAGGCCAGTGGAGATCCCGTAACGGGTCAAGAGATGGCCACCGCTGCCTTTCCGAGGCCGGCCATGCTGGCGAGCAAGTTGTGTATCGCTGCTGCCACTTGGCGCTGCTCAAGTAGCTCGGCGTCGAAGAAAGGCTCCTTCGCCTCTGACCAGTCAGGACGTCCCAGCGCTGCGGCGACTTCATCGAGGCGTCGCTGCTCCTCGCGGAGCATGTCGCGGAGAATTGCGACGTACACCTGAACCTGCCCACTCGCCCACCCGCTCACGAGGTCGCCAGCAGAGCTCCCAGCCTGTCGGATGATGAACCGCGCCTCCACGTCGCCCGTCCCCCATACGATGTCGAGATCGTCAACCAGCGACATCGCCTCGTCAAACAAGCGGCGGAGGCCCAGGGCGCCGATCGCCGACCGGGCTTCTGCCTCCGAGAAAAAGGTCTCCTCGTTCCACGGCTCTCGAGGTTTCCGTTCGCTTTGCATGCACCAAACATACCCGAAGCCGGAGGCGAAAGAACGTGATTGCTAGTCGAATCGCGATCGGCGAGGCTCCTCACTGCGCCCGACCCATGGAGGAGAGCCTCGAGACCCGCCAACCGGCGATCCGGCACTGCCGGCAGCTCAGCCTGCGGTGGGGCGATGGGGTGCCGTCCGCGGAGCTTGCGCGCGGGTTTCCTTACAAGGGCGCCCGGACCAAGCTCGTCGGACCCCAGGGGGTGTTCAAGCCGAAGGAGCTGACCGACGGCCCGCTGACACTGCTCTCCGCGCTCGCGCCTTCGTACGAGGACGAGCACCTGGAGGGTGACGAGGTGCTCTACGACTAGGCGCCGCAAAGCCGCGAGTACGAGAACGACGGGCTCAAGCGCGTCGCCGCAGCTGGGTGGAAGGTCATTCTCCTGAAGCAGGTGAAGGCGAAGCCACACCCCGAGTACATGATCGTAGCGCCGGTCGCGATGCTCGGGTTCGACGACGCGGCCCGCAAGGTGCGGCTGAGCCTGGTTGGTGCTCGGGCTGAAGCCGCCGGTATCCAGGCACCGGTTCCCGCTCCGTTCTCCATGGCATACACCGAGACGATCGTGAAGGCCCGGCTCCACCAGGCTCACTTCCGCCGGCAGACACTCGCCGCCTACCAGGAGTGGTGCTGCGTCTGTGAGCTGCGGGAGCGCCCCTGCTCGACGTCGCTCACATCGTCCCCGACCGACTCCCCGAGTGCGTACCGACGATCTGGAACGGCCTCGCCATGTGCCCGACCCACCATCGAGCGTACGACCACGTGCACGATGACCCTTACGCGCCCGACAGGAACATACCCGTTCGGTTCGAAGCTGAAGCCACTCTTCCAGGAGGACCGCTCTCCGAAGCGACTGTTCGTGCTCGGTGTCTATGCCAGCGCCGTCCACGCCAAGTGGATCGGTGCCCATGGGCGAGTTCTCGTCCGCGCCCTCGCGGTGGCGAGCGAACCGGTCATCTTCTGGAATGGTTCGGGGGCAGATAGTATAATCGCGCGCATCGACGTACCCGCGCCGGCCGGTCGCCTTGAACCTGCCGACCTTGCTTTCAATGGCTCGTCAGGACGCAGCATCGATGACGACTTCCTCAGCCCGCTAGGCCTCGCAAGAAAGGAGGCGTGGCTCTGCGATCTCGTGCCACATACATGCCTGAACCGCCAGCAGTGTGCTGCAATCAGCCGCGAGTACGAGCCCCGGCGCCACGACTGCGGGCTCCCGCAGGTTGACCTCCCGCGGGTGCCCAAGGCCTTCGCCGATGACAGGCGGCGGATCGAAGTGCTCGACGAGATCGAGGAGGCGCAGCCGGAAGTGATCGTGCTCCTCGGAGACCAGCCGATCCGCCAATTTCTCTCGCATCAGGGCCGGCGCTGGCGGAAGCTCGCCGATTTCGGTAACGACTACGGCCGGCTCCATCCGGTGATGGTTCGTGGCCGACGTTACCAGGTGCTCCCGATGGCGCATCCGCGGCAGGTGCGCGGCCTGGGCATGCACTCCACGGACTGGCGCCTCAGGCACGAGGTATGGAAGCGCGAGGTCGCGCCTGGGCTACTCGGAAGACCTATGTGAAGGTCCGCATCACGTTCACCAACGATGGGATAGATATGGGGCACGCTGCCTTGGTCTGCGAGGAAGCGCTGGCACACGAGGTGAGACAGTAAAACATCGGAGAACTCGCGCTGCGACGTTGGCGTATAGTATACCCTCTACCAATGCCATGAAGCTGCTCAGGTACGACAAGCCTGTTGCTACGATCTTCGACCTCCTTGGACGGAAAGAGGACGACATGACCTACGCGCTCGGGTACGTCATATCTCGCTCGCCGAGGTTCATGACTGAGCTGATCCGTGCCATTGGCGGCGACCTTCCGACCGCCGAGGGCGCCGTGCGGCTGCAAACGTCGGACGAAAGCGGTCGCACCGACGTCGAGCTCGAGGTCGGTGATGACCTCTATATCGTCCTCGAGGCGAAACGCGGCCCGGAACTTCCGTCTATTGCTCAACTTCGACGGTACATGCCCCGGTTAAAGAACAAGACGCGGAACTTCACACGCCTCGTCGCGGTAACGAACACTCCATCCGAATTCGCGCGAACCGCGCTTCCGGCGAGCATCGACGGCGTAGTCGTTACCCACCTAACGTGGCGCGAGGTACGGGACATCGTGAATCTCGCACAGCCCGACGAGACAAATCACAACAAGCGACTGCTCAAAGAGTTCAACACGTACCTCACGGGGATTCTTGGCATGGAGGTCACGCGCTCGAACATGGTCTATGTCCTATCACTCGGCGCCGGAGGCGTCTGGGGGCTGAACTTCAAGGAAGTTGCACTCAAGCACCGTCGGTACTTCTATCCGACAAAGGGACACTGGCCACCACCGCCGAACTATTTGGCGTTTAGGTACGATGGCCGGCTCCAATCAATACACCATGTGGAAAAGACACAGGTGTTCACGAACCCGCACGACATGTTCAAAGAAGCTCAAAGCCACATCATCGATCCGCACTACCTGTTCTGGCTTGGCCCAGGGATTCTGCCATCGCGGGAGGTCAGGAATGGCTCCAAGATCATGAGGGCCATGCGGGTGTGGTGTATGATCGACACACTGCTCACCTGTGAGACGATTACCGAGGCATGGGAAGAGACAAGGCGCCGCCTCGGAGACGAAGGGCAAGACCAAGCAGACGAGTAGGTCAGACGAGCATTCCCCGTCCGCTCTGTCGGGGCCCGGCGGTTTGGCAGATGCAGCACCCAAGGTGCACGCTGGCAGCACTCCGTCGTCGGTCGGGATGGCAGGCGCGGCGCGACCAGAGACGCACCCGCTGAGATGGGGGATGCGTGACGCTCGAGGTGAGGAGCCCAGGCGCAGCCGCGGAAGGCGTCGACCTTGACGTAGGTCTGCCGCCCGGGGAGCGCGGAGGCCGCCCTGGAACGCGAGGTGTCCAGGGGTAGGATGCCTCATCGCAACGAGAGGCCCACGAATGCACGGAAGAAACGCGCAAACTGACGCCACAGAGGTGACCGATGCTCCAGAAGGGCGCCGTCCTGGTACCCTCCGCCCGTGGCCACCGCGCCCGCACGCCTCGACGTCTTCATCTCCTGTGCGCCCGCGCGTGCCGATCAGGAGCTCCTCCAAGCGCTCGAGGCGCACCTCTCGGCGCTTGGGCCCGACGTCTCGCCATGGCACCGCGGGCGGGTCACGGGCGGCGAGGAGCTGGAACGGGAGGCTGCGTCCCAGCTCGCGGCGGCTCGGCTGATCCTGCTCTTCGTGAGCGCAGACTATCTCGCGTGCGGCGTATGCCGAACCGAGGCCGAGCGGGCGCTCGCGCGGCACGCGGCGGGAGTGGCGCACGTCATCCCGCTCATCGCGCGGGCGTGCTCCTGGCAGGGCGCCTCATGGTCTCGGCTGGCGGTGCTCCCCGTGGGCGGGCGACCGGTGGCGAGCTGGCCTGACCGCGACGAAGCCTGGGCCCATATCGTGGATGGAATCCGGGCCGCATGCAGGCTCGTGGGCGACGTGACGGCCACCGCGGCGATCCGCCCTCGGGCGCCTCTCGCGCATCCGGCCGCGCAAGCCCCTGCCCTTCCCGCTCCGGGATCAGCCTTGCACCAGCTTCGTTCGCCACCGGCAGATTTTACCGGGCGTGAGAAGGAGCTCGCCGACCTGCGCGCGAAGCTCGGCCCGGGAGGCGCCATCGTCGCAGGAGTCACAGGCCAGGGCGGCGTGGGAAAGACTGCGCTCGTCCTGAAGCTCGCGCACGATCTCCAGGTTCGCTATCCCGACGCTCAGCTCGACATCGACCTGCGCGGCGCTCGTTCCGACCCCCTCACGCCCGCCCAGGTGATGGCCGAAGTGATCCACGCTTTCGATCCCACGGCGGAGCTGCCCGATGACCCGGAGGCACTGGGACGAGTGTATCGCTCTGTGCTCCACGGCAAACGCGTGCTCCTCCTGCTGGACAACGCGCGTGACCGCGCCCAGGTCGAGCCCGTGATGCCACCGCCCGGAAGCCTCCTGCTCGTCACGTCCAGGCAGCACTTCACCCTGCCCGGACTCTACGCCCGGCGTCTCGGCACGCTGGACCCAGGTGAGTCCGTTGAGCTGGTCCGCAGCATCGCTCCTCGCCTCGACGAAGCTGCGGCTGCCGAGCTCGCGAGGCTCTGCGGCTATCTGCCACTGGCCATCCGAACCACCGCGAGCGCGCTGGCCGAACGAGTAGATCTCAGACCCGCTCGGTACATCGAGCGGCTCCGTTCCATTCAAAACCGGCGGGAGCTCGTGGATGCGGTGCTGTCGGAGAGCCTCCACCTGCTAAATGCCGGCGTTCGCACATTTTGGTTCCACGTGGGCGTCTTCCTGGGCGACTTCGGCGTGGAGGGCGCCGCTGCGGTTGCTGGTACGACGCACGACGTGGCCGCCGACGCCCTCGGCGAGCTCGTCCAACGGAGCCTGGTGGAGTGGGACGGAGCGTCCGAGCGCTACCGGTTCCACGACCTCGCTCGCGACTACGCGCGTTCGCACCTGGACCCCGGGGAACGGTTCGCCGCCGAGGGGCGACACGCAGAGTACTTCCTTCAAGTCGTTCGGGCTGCGGATCACTCTCACCAGCGGGGCGAAACAACGTCCCTCGATGTGCTTGCTCTCCTGGACCGTGAGTGGGGCAACATCAGCATGACGCTCAGCTGGGCTGCCGCGAACGCGGAGCACGATGACGCCGTGGCGAACGTCTGCTGTGATCTTCTGCTGCTGATCCCCTATTCGCTCCGCACCCAAAAGCCGGTGCTCGAGCAGATCCCATGGTACGAGGCTGGACTCGCCGCGGCACGGAAGTTGGGTAGACGCCCCGAAGAGGGCCGGCTCCTCGCGGAGCTAGGCAACGCCTGCGCCGCGCTCGACGACTGGCAGAAAGCTATAGAGCTCTTTGAGCGAAGGCTCACCATCGCTCGACAGCTCGGCGATAGCCAGGGCGAGCGAGAAGCGCTCGGAAGCCTGACGCACCTCTATCTTCGCGCGGGCAAGGAGCGGAAAACCATTGAATACTACGAGCAGATCCTTGCGATAGCGCGGGAGAGCGGAAGCCGGAAAGAGGAAGGCGAGACGCTCGGCAATCTCGGGCTAATCTATGCCCGCCTGGGAGACCTATCAAAGGCCATCCAGTGCTACGAGCAAGCGGTCGCCATCGCTCGCCAGCTGGAAAATCGGGAAGAGGAGGCGGTAGCAAGCAGAAACCTGGGGCGCGCCTATGAGCAGCTGGGAGATCTACCCCGCGCCAAAGCGGCGATGCAGGTCAGCATCGACTTCGAGCGTGCCATCGATCAGCTCGACGGCGGATAGCGAATGTGACGCCTCGGTGGCGGCAGCCGGCGTGAGGGCGCGCGCCAGGCCGGCCCACGAGCGCCTGCGGTGGAGAACATCCGCTTCGTGAGTCGATCTCGCACCGCGGCCCATCCTCCCCCTGTTCGCGCGCCTTCGCACACAAGTTCCGGGATCGCGCCTCTCGCTCTTCCTTCTTGCAACTGGCCAGCGAAGGTGGCCTCCTGAATCACGGGGACGAATCGCCTGGTTGATGCTGGTTGAACACCACGAGAGGAGCGCCCCATGCAGCCTCGAACGACAGCGAGCGAAGGACTCGACGCCCCGGATCGCCGGTCCGGCGCGCCGCCCATCGACATGGCGCTGAACCACGGCACCTACTGCTCCGAGCGGTGCGCCGACGTCCTGCGGCGCCACGCCGGCAACATCTCCCTGCGGAGCTATCCGGCCGGGGACAACGGAGACCTCCGGCGCGCGCTCGCCGCCGACGCGGGCGTCAGGCCGGAGAACGTGCTGGTCGCCAACGGGAGCGGCCCGCTGCTCAAGACCTGCATCCCGTTCCTGATCGAGCGCGAGATCAGGCGTTCGGCGATGCGGACCCTGCGCTATTTGCTGAAGCGCACGGCGTATCCCATCATCACCACCCGGCTCACCTACTCCAAGGTGCCTGCCTCCGGCGTCCGCGTGGGGCTGCGATGCGAGCTGCTCCCGCTCCATCCGGAGAACGGCTTCGCGCTCGACGTGGGGAGGCTCGAGTCGCGCCTCTCGCGGCAGGACGGCCTGGTTTACCTCTGCAACCCCAACAACCCCACGGGCAACGTCCTCATCACGCGGCAGGAGCTCGGTCCGCTGCTCACCCGGTTCCCGGACTCCCTCTTCTTCATCGACGAAGCGTACGTGCACTACCTCGAGGAGAGCCCGAACACCCGGATGGCGGACCTGGTGCTGCGCCATCCCAACCTGATGGTGCTCCGTAGCTTCTCCTTCGCCTACGGGCTCGCGTCGGTGCGCGTGGGGTACGCCATGGGGGACGCGAAGGTGGTGGCGCAGATGGAGGCCAAGATGACGCCGCACCGCGTCGGGCAGCTGGCCGCGGAGCTCGCGATGGCGTCGCTCCAGGACGGCGGACACCTCGGATTCGTCCGGCATCAGACAGCGAGGGAGCGGGCCAGGCTCATGGCGGCCATCGGAGCGCATCGCGCGCTGGAGGCCTATCCGTCGCAGACCAATTTCATCCTGTGCCGCGCGCGCGGGGCCTGGTCCGGGGCGAAGATCCACGACGCGCTGCTCGCCCGAGGCGTGAAGGTGAAGGCCTTCGAGCCGTTCGGCGACGAGCGATACGACGACTACTTCCGCGTGACCGTCGGCCTTCCGGCGGAGAACACCTGCTTCATCGAGCAGCTCGACGCCCTGATGAGCCCGCGCCGCAGGGAGGAGCCCTCCAGGACGGCGGCGCCTGCGGTCCGCCAGGTCGAGCTCTCGGAGCTTGCTTAGCCGAGAATCGGCTCAAGGTTCCGGGGCATGGAGCCCAGAGGACCGAAGCCCTCCCCAGCCTGCCTGACCGGCGCGCAGCGGGAGATCCTGGAGCCGCTGGCACCAGCGCCTGAGCCCGCTCCCCGGCCTGCAGGAAGCATGCAGAGCAGGTGACGCTCCCACGGCGCACGTTCGATCGGCTCCCACCTCGGCTACCTGGCTCCGTCCGGCTCGTGTTTCTCCTGGGGGGCCTTGCGGGATCCATGACAATGGCCAGCCGCGCCGCGCCGGATGACGAGGCGCATCGACGTCGATGGGGGGAGAACGCACGTGAGCCACACGTTGTCGCGCATCACGGTCCTGCTCCGTGAGCGAAGCGAGGAGATCATACGCCGGTGGATAGCGCGCCTGCGGAGTGAACCGAAGATCCCACGGGCCCGTGAGCTCACCGATGAGGACTTGAGAGATTACACGCTGAAGCTCCTCGACGACCTCATCGACTCACTCGCGCAGGGCTCGCAGCCGGGCGCGCCGGACGGAGCCAGCGGCCCGGAGATCGGCAGCTCGGAGGCCGCCAAGGTGCACGTCTCGCATCGCATCGCCGAGGGCTACTCCCTCGCGGAGGAGCTGCGCGAGCTCGGCCTCCTTCGCGCCGTGATCGTGGACCTGTGCGCGCGGGAGGGGGTGGTGCTCGGCGGCGAGGAGGCCCAGCTCGTGCACTCGGCGCTCGACGAGGTGATGATCACCGCGGCCGTCGAATACGAGCGCGCGAGCTCGGCCGATCTCCGCCGTGACGTCGCGCTCCACGAGCTGTTCATCGCGGTCCTCGGGCATGACCTGCGCAACCCGCTCTCGGCCATCCGGTTCGCCACCGCCGCCCTTCTCAAGCGCGAGGACGTCACGACCGCCGCCGCGAGGCTCGCCCAGCGCATCGCCGCGAGCACGGACAGGGCGGTGCGGATGGTCGAGGAGCTGCTCGACCTGACGCGCATCCGCTCCCACCATGGTCTTCCGGTCGAACCGGAGCCCGTCGACCTCCGCGCGATATGCCAGCGCGTGGTCGAGGAGTTCGAGCTCGCCCACCCGGAGCACACCATCCGCTTCACGGCCCACGACGACGGGTGGGGCACGTGGGATCCAGGCCGGATGGGGCAGCTCCTGTCGAACCTGATCGGCAACGCCGTCGACTACAGCCCGCCGGAGGAGCCGGTGCAGGTGGAGCTGCGCGGGCACAAGAAGGACGTCGTGATCGAGGTGACGAACCGCGGGACCCCGATCCCGCCCGAGCTGCTGCCCGTCCTCTTTGATCCGTTTCGCCGGAGCGAGCAGAGCCAGCGGGTCGTACAACGCTCGAAAGGGCTCGGGCTCGGGCTCTTCATCGTCAAATCGATCGTCGACGCGCACGGAGGCTCCATCCAGGTCACGAGCACGCTGGAGGAGGGCACCACGTTCCGCGTCAAGCTCCCCCGCTCGTCGTAGCGCGGTCGCTTCGCCGACACACGCCGTGGCGCGGCGCTCAGACCGGCCTCAGCGCCGGCCAGGCCAGCGCGATGCCCTCGCGGACCAGGAGCGCCTGGAACTCTTCGCAAAGCGAGCTCCGGGCACGCACCTGCCGCGGCAGCACGCGGCGCTCCAGGCAGAACGTCGCGAGCAGCCCCGCCGCCTCGCCGACGCTCCACTCCACGGGGTGGACCCGGTAGGCGCCGTTCGTGATGTGCGTGACGCCAAGGTTCTTCCCGCCCGGCAACAGGTTCTCCACCCGCACCGGGATGAGCGCACCCAGCGGTATCTGGAAGGGCCAGCAGCCGAGATCGAGGTACCCGGCGCCCCCGACGCGCGGGTGCAGATCGATGCGATAACACCCGATCCCGACGCTCTCCTCGAACGTCGCAGGGCCGTCGGGCCGGAGCGGATACGCGATGTGCTGCTCCAGCACCGTGAGCTCGGCCCGGATCCGGCGGGACTCGCGGATGTAGGGCGCTGGCGCGAGGCCGTCGACCGTGCCGCCGACCACGTCCCCGCGGAGGCGCAAGCCTGGATATCCGACCCCGCCGTCCGGGCGAGGCGCCTCGGTCTGCATCCAGTACAGAAGGCTCAGGCTGAGGTTCCGCGCTGCATCCAGGTTCCGCGCGGCCTCCGCCTCGTCGACGCCGCAGACGGGCCCGAACCAGTAGTCGTTCTGTGGCCAGTTCACGATGGTGACGTCGCTCGGCGCGAACCCCGCTTCGAAGACCGTCCTGTCGAGGATCCGCCGGAAGCTCCACCAGGGATGCCGGTCTTCCGCGGCGAACAGACCTCGCGTCAGAGGCTCGAGTGTATCGGGTCGAACCGCCGTCCAGTCCAGCAGCCGACCCGGCCAGCCGGGCGGCTCGAGGGAGCGCCAGCGCTCGTACTGAGAGGGCCTGTCGATGGTATGGTCCTCTCCAGGGTGGTGCTCGATCGCAAAGCAGACGGTGATCGCCTGCTGGGCCCCCGGATCCGCGCGCTCGGGGGCGTGCGGCTCTCCGGTCTCCGCGCGCGACTCCGCCCCGAGCGCGTGCTCCACGCCAGCGAGCGAGAGGAGCTCGCCGTGAGGCGTGGCGTCGATGAAGAGGTCGGCCACGAGGAGGACATCGCGCCCCGATTCGAGCCCTCGGACCACGACGCCGGTCACCCGATCGCCGTGCGTCGACGCCGAGATGGGCCGGTGAGCATGGAGCGCGACGAGGCGCCCGTTGAGCCGGTACGGCGCGATCATCTCGTGCAGGACCGCCACCGCGACCCGCGGATCGTGGCACAGGCGGCTGACCCAGCCGTTGCCGGGGTTGAGCTCGCGGAGCGCCCTGGCCGACGCGGTGAGCGGGAGATGCCTGCGGTAATACTCCCGGATCCCCTGGCGCAGCGCGCGGTAGCTCCGGGTCGCCCCCATGTCCTCGATCCACGGGTGCTCGTCCGGAGGGACCGCCTGGTTCGTCAGCTGGCCCCCGAGCCAGCGAGTCTCCTCCGTCAGGACGACGCGGCGGCCCGTCCTGGCCGCCGCGAGCGCCGCCGCGCAGCCGCCGAGCTCTCCGCCGATGACGGCGACGTCGGTCCGGATCACCTCCATCGCCAGCTCCCCGCGCTCACGCGCTCTTCCGCGCCGGCTGCGCCGCCGGAGCTCGCCGCGCGAGGAGCTCGGTGACGAGCTGGTTGGTCTCCCTCGCCCTGGCCTTCAGGCCGGGGAGCAGCCGGCGGATCTTCGCGCGGATCTCGTGACGCGTGTCCCACGAGCGATCGAGCCTCGCGATGAGCTGCCCGGAGCTGATGGTCCCGAGGGGCGGGGTCTCCATCTCGAGGTCCTCGATGAACCCCGCGACCTTGGACGCGTAGGGCAGCGCGACGAACGGGGTCTCGCGGAGCGCCGAGAAGATCAGGAAGTGGAGGCGCATGCCCACCACGAACTCGAGGTGCCCGACGAGGCTGAGGATCTGCTGCGGCGTGTACCGGCGCCTCAAGACCTCTGCCCGCTCGGCGTTCTTCATGTGGGCGACGACCGCGTGGCTGTGCTGCACGTCCGTCCGTTCCATGGACACGAACACGACGTCCGCGTCGAGGCGCTCGACGACGAAGTCGGCGGCGTTGGCGAGCAGGCCATAGTACTCGTCAGGGTCGATGTCGGGCGCCGCCGGGCCCGGCTCCCTGACGGAGAAGCCGACGAGGTGCCGCTCGAACTCGACCCCTTCGGCCCGGATGGCCTCGATGGGCAGCGCCTCCTCGCGCAGCAGCAGGGCCGGATCGGCCGTGAGGCGGATCTCGCGATTCACCCCCACCTCCTCGAGGAGGCGACGTCCCTGCTTGTCTCGTACGGTGACGATGTCCGCGGCGTTCAGCGCCGCCCGCACGGCTTGCTTCGCGCTCGGGTCCGACAGCGGCCCGGCGCTCACGGCGTAGATCACGACGGGCACGCCGCGCTCCTCCGCGATGAGCGCCTCTCTCAGATAGACCGGCGCGTCCCGATCGTACAGGATGCCTCCCCCGCCGAGGACGAAGAGATCCAGGCGCTCGATCTCGGCGGTCGATTCCATTCGTGTGAGGTCACGAACGGGGACGACGCGCTCCACCTGGTGGCGCATCTTCGTGTCCTCCGGGCACAGCGAGAACACGGTGATCTCCGCTGGTATCGACGCCCGGAGCTGCGTGACGATGCCATCGAGGATGGCCTCGTCGCCGAGGTTCATGCCGCCGTAGGACCCTGAAATCCCGACCCGGAACGGCTGGTTCGCCTTGTCCATCGTGGGCTCCTCCCGCGAGCGCCTGCGCTCGATCGCCGCGCCGTCACGTCGCGTCGAGCGCGGCCCTCCGCCAGCTGCGACCTGCTCGGTCGTCCGAGATCGTCAGCGCAGCGCAGGACCTTGCCACGGCGGCGGCGAGGCGCAATGTCCGCCGGCGGAGGACGCACCATGGGACACGCGCAGGCGCGGGCGACCCGGAGTGGATCGAGAGAGCCAGGCGACGAGGCGCGCCCGGCCAAGGGGCTGCGCGCGGTGCGAGCCGCGGCGCGGGTCGCGCCGGCCGTGCCTGTGGGTGATGTCGTGGAAGAGGCCTGTCAGCAATCCTTCCCTGCCAGCGACCCGCCCGCCTGGACGCCTGCGAGAGCCGGCCTGCCGCGCGACGACCGGCCAGAATGCCCCGACCCGGGATGACCGTCCCCGTCCGCACCACCGCGCGGATCTCGCCGTCATCGCACGGATAGAGGCCGGTGTCCGGGACCGGCGCGCGCTCGTCGACGCGCGCCTCGAGAGAACGGTCATGGTAGCGTGACCTGCCGATGCTTCCGCGCCCCCTCGCCTTGCTCGCCCTGTGGACCTGCGGCTGCGCCCCGGCGCTCTCCACGCTCCAGCCGGCCCACGTGGCCGAGAAAGGCCATGTCCAGGCCGAGCTCGGGCTCGACGTCTCGATCCCGACCGGCACGCTGGCGTCGATGGTGGACGCCGGCGTCGTGCTGGCCGACGCCGCGGAGTCACGAGAGCTGTCCGAGGCCGAGCGGCAGGCGCTCTTCGAGGCGGGCGGCGCGCTCGCGTTGAACCCGCCCTCGGTCACGCCGCACCTCGGCATCGGCTACACCGCGCTCGATCGCTGGGAGATCAACCTCCGAACGACCGGCAGCGCGTTCCGCCTGGGCACCCGCTACCAGCTCCTGAAGAGCGACAGGCACGGCGTCGATCTGACGGCCGGCGCCGGCGTCGGGCGCTACGTGATGGAGTTCCCCGTCGGGAGCATCCTTGGCATCGTCGAGCTCGAGGACTTCACGCGATGGCAGGTCGACCTGCCGATCCAGATCGGGAAGGCCGGCACGTGGTACCGGGTCTGGGGCGGCCCGCGCCTGATGTTCACGACCTTCGACACCGCGCTCGTCCTCGACCTGCCCGCCTTCACCGGCTATCCGGGCGAGCGGGAGCTCGCGTCGTTCTCCGGCACCGGCTTCTACGTGGGCGGCCAGGCCGGTGTCGCGCTCGGCTATAAACACGTATTCTTCGGCTTCGAGCTGACGATGGCGGAGATCTTCTCGAGCGGTGAGCTCACGGTGCTCGGCCAGAGGGCGGTCGCGGTCGACCTCGACAGCTTCATCGTCTACCCGTCGGTAGGGCTGATGGCTGAATTCTAGATCCAGAGCACCGGACGATCGACGCGCGCACCTCAGCGGAGCGCTGCCGCGTGGTCCTGCGCGAACCGCTCGAAGCCGATCGGCTCACGCCCGGTGACGTCCTTCACCGCCGAGGTCACGCCGGCGCCGGCGCCGCTCCGGTAGAGCCGGTTGAGGTCGATCATCGCATCGGCATAGAGATCGGGGATCCCGCCGGCGACCATACCGGCCTTCGCCGCCTCGTCGGACACCGCCACATAACGCACCTCCTTGCCGAGCACGCGCGTGAGGATGTCCGCCGCCTCGCCGTAGGAGAACGCCGATGGGCCGGAGAGCTCGTATGCCTTGCCTTCATGGCCCGAGGTCGTCAGCGCCAGCGCCGCGACCCGCGCGATGTCGCGCACGTCGATATGGCTGATCTTCGCGTCGGCCGCGGGCAGGTAGAAGGCGCCCTGCGCCCTGATCGAATCGGCCATGTAGGTCACGAAATTCTGCATGAAGCCGTTCGGCCTGAGGAACGTCCAGGCGAGGCCCGAGGCCTCCACCGCGCGCTCTATCGGCCGGTGGATCTTCGCGAACGAGTACGCCTCGTCCCCGGCGCCCCAGACCGAGAGCTTCACGAGCCGCTTCACCCCGGCGGCCCTGGCCGCCTCGACGACCCGGATCTCCGCTTCGATCTGCCCGGCGCCGCCGGACCCCAGCAGGAACACGGCATCGACGCCGTCGAGCGCCGGCCGCAGCGTCTCCGGCTTCGCGAAGTCGAGGATCACGGCGTCGTGCCCCGCCGCCTTGGCCCTCTCGGCCTTGTCGCTGGAGCGGTGGGCGACGCGGGGCTTCACGCCCATCGACTTCAGCTCATCGAGGAGGGCGCCTCCGACAGTCCCTCCGGCTCCCGTCACGAGAATCATGGGTGGTTCCTTCCTGATCGCGTGCATCGTCGTGCAATCGAGGCGCGCTCCGCAGCGTCACGCGGCGCCTGTGGAGCCAGACGATGCGCGCCGGCACCCTTTTTGACAATAGGCCACATCGGGGCCAGACTGGAACGCGTGGAGTACCAATCGGGCCGCTCGCTCGAGGAGCTCGCCGCGTTCGTCGCCGTCGTCGAGGCCAATGGGTTCACCGCGGCTGCCCGCGCGATGCGGGCGCGCAAGGCGACGCTCAGCGCGCGGGTGCAGGAGCTCGAGCAGCGGCTCGGCGTCTCGCTCCTCGTCCGGACCACGCGCTCCCTGCGCCTGACCGATGAAGGGCGCGCGTACTTCGAGCACGCGCGAAGGTCGCTCGCCGCCGCGCGCGACGCCGAGGCCGTGGTCGCGCTGGCGAGGTCGAAGCCGAGCGCGCTGCTGCGGATCACGACGTCGGCCGCGCTCGCGGGGGCGCTGCTGGAGAGCGTCGTCACGCCGTACCTGGCCCGTTACCCCGATGTCTTCGTCGAGCTGGACACCTCGGCGCGCAGGGTCGATCTGGCGCGCGAGGGCTTCGATCTCGCCATCCGCGTCGGCCCGCTCGACGACTCCTCGCTGGTCGCCCGGCGGCTCGGCACGGCGACGGGCGGCTATTACGCGAGCCCCCGCTACCTCGACCGCCGCGGCGTCCCGGCCCGCCCCGAGGATCTCGGCCGCCACGAGACGATCGTCGTCGCGCGCGAGGAGGGGCCCAAGGAATGGCCCTTCGTCGCTGGCTCGAGGACGCGGTCCATCGCCGTGCGCCCGCGCCTCTCCGTCGGCAGCTTCGAGCTGGCCGCGCAGGCCGCCGCGGCCGGCGCCGGCATCGTTCGAGCGCCCCTCTACTTCGTCCGCCCGTTCCTGTCGAAGAAGCGGCTCGTCCAGGTCCTGAAGGAGTGGACGCCTCAGGGGTTCGACGTCCACGCCGTCTTCCCGCCCGGCGGCACGCTCGTCCCGAAGACCCGTGTCTTTCTCGACATGCTGGCGGCCTGGTTCACGAAAAACGGGAGCTGCGCATGACGCGCTGTCGCTCGTGGCGCCTCGCGTCGGAACGGAACCGCGCGGCGTTACGATAGCTTATCGCTCCTGAAAAGCGGCCGAAACACGCGCCGTCCGATCATGGCAGGGTCCCCGCGGCGGTGCTCGCCGGAGGGGCGCTGTTCTCCCCACCTGGAGGCATTGCGCGTGGTGACCCCTGCCGACCTCGCCATCAAGGATCTCGGCCCTTGCCGGCACCCCTCGCCCGTCGCCGAGAAGCTCGGCGAGAAGGCCACGGTGTACGTCGGCGAGGCCGACAAGGTGCTGTTCAACGATCGCCTGTCCGCCGTCCTCGCGGACGCCTCCGGCGCGCGGCCGCCGGCGTTCGAGCTGGCCGGGCCGCGCAACCGCGTCTTCTGGGATCCGAAGGAGATGCGCGCCGGCATCGTGACGTGCGGCGGGCTCTGCCCCGGCGTCAACAACGTCATCCGCGGCCTCGTGCTCACGATGGCGCAGAGCTACGGCGTGCCGGAGATCTTCGGCTTCCGCTACGGCTACGAGGGGCTCGTCGCCCGCTTCGGGCACGCCCCGATGCGCCTGGATCCCCGGAGCGTCGAGGAGATCCACCGCATGGGCGGCACCGTGCTCGGCACCTCCCGCGGCAACCAGGACCCACACCAGATGGTGGACACGCTCGAGGCCCTCGGCATCAACGTCCTCTTCGTCGTCGGCGGCGACGGCACCATCCGCGGCGCGATGTCGCTCGTCCGGGCCATCGAGGAGCGCTGCCTGTCGATCGGGGTCGTCGGCGTGCCCAAGACCATCGACAACGACATCAAGTTCATCGACCGCAGCTTCGGCTTCGAGAGCGCCTTCGCCGCCGCCGTCGACGTCATCCGCAGCGCGCACGTGGAGGCCTCGGGGGCGAAGAACGGCATCGGGCTCGTCAAGCTGATGGGCCGCCACTCGGGCTTCATCGCGTGCGCGGCGGCGCTCGCGTCGGCGGACGTGGACGTGGTCCTCATCCCCGAGGTCCACGCGGAGCTCGACGGCCCGAGCGGGCTGCTCGCGCACCTCGAGCGCCGGCTCGCCGGCCACGGCAACGCCGTGATCGTCGTCGCCGAGGGCGCCATGCAAGAACACTGCACCTCCAGCGCGGAGCCCATGGCGACGGATCTCAGCGGCAACCTCAAGCTGAAGGACATCGGCCTCTTCCTGCGCGACCGCATCAACGCGCACTTCCGGGCGCGTGGCGTCGAGGCGACGCTGAAGTACCTCGACCCGAGCTATCATATCCGCAGCGTCCCCGCGTCCCCGTCGGACAGCGTGTATTGCTGGAACATGGCCCGGAACGCGGTCCACGCGGCGATGGCGGGCAACACCGAGATGCTGATCGGCCGGTGGCACGGCCGCTTCGTGCACGTGCCAATGCCCCTGGCCGTCCGCATGCGCAAGCAGGTCGACCCGACGGACGACCTGTGGATGGCCGTCGTGGAGGCCACGGGGCAGCCGCTCTCGTTCTGCTAGCATTCCTGGCAGGAGTCCGGCCGGGGGATCCGGAGGGAGATTCAACGCAAAGGCGCAAAGGCGCAAAGGCGCAAAAGAACAATTGGATCGGCCATCTCCCCGCGCGCCGCGGGCTCGCCCCGTGCCATCATGGCCGGCATGAAGATCTCGTTGCCCTCTCGCTCGCTCGTGCTCGCTGGCCTCGCCTGTCTCGCCGGCTGCACCAAGGAACCCGCGCCGCAGACCCCGGGAGTCGAGGCTCCGCCGGCGGCCCCGTCGGGGGCGGAGACCTCGCCTGCGGCGCAGCCCCCGCCGGCTGCCGGCGGCGAGCCGCGCGCTGCGGCGTCGGAGCTTCGGTGCGAGGCCGACGCCGACTGCGTGGCGTCCTGCGCGCGGGCCGGGCAGTGCTGCGACCAGCTGTGCCCGCCGTGCGACCAGGCGTTCCACCGCGACGCGCTCGCGGAGCTCCAGAAGTGGCGCGCCGCGAGCTGCGCCGCCGAGAGCTGCCCGGTCGCCAAGTGCATGGCGCCGAAGGAGGACTCGGTCGCTCGCTGCAAGGCGGGCGCGTGTGTTGTCGAGCGCGTCCCGCACATCGACCGATGAGCCGGCGCCCGGGATGAAACCTCCCCGACACCCGCACGAAACCCAGGAAACACCTTCACCCAGCGCCCACGGCGCGTTTTGCCACAGGCTGCATCCGCGCCACACCGATCGAGCTCGACGCCAGCGGGCGGCGGTCTCCGGCCTCCTTCATGTCGAGACCGCCGCCCGTGGCCCTGCGCTTGCATTGCGCGGCGCGTAGGGCGCGGGAACATCGCGATCCCGGCGGCGAGCTCTCCTGGAGCCCACGGCGCTCGCCGTGCTGGAGGACGGACCCTCGCCGGCATCGCAGCGGGAGGTCCCTTGGGCATCGAGATCCAGCAAGACCACTTCAAGACCGTCGATTATCGGCTCTTCAAGACGCGGCTCCAGCAGAACCTCGCGGCGCTGGAGATGGTGCTCGCCCGGCCGGGGTTCGGCCACGGGGAAGCCACGATCGGCGCCGAGCTCGAGATGTTCCTCGTCGATCGCGAGGCGCGCCCCGTGCCGATCGGGGCGGAGATCGCGCGCGCCGCGGCGAGCCCGATGATCACGCCGGAGATGGGCGCGTTCGACATCGAGCTCAGCACCGAGCCGGTGCCGCTCGCCGGCAGGCCTCTCTCGGCGCTGCGCGAGCAGATGCGCGCGACCGTCGAGGCGATCCGCGAGCGCGCGGCGGCGCGGGGCGCGCGCGTGGTCCCGGTCAGCATCCTGCCGACCTTCCAGCGGCGCGACTTCAGCCCAGCGACGATCACGAACCTGCCCCGGTACCGGGCGCTCGCCGCGGGGCTCTGCAGGCTGCGCAGGGCGCCCTTCCACATCCAGATCGACGGCGCCGAGCCGCTGGAGCTCACGTCGGACGACCCCGCGATGGAGGCGGCGAACACCGCCTTTCAGATCCACCTCCGGGCCACGCCCGACGCCTTCGCGCGGCTGTTCAACGCCGCCATGATGATGACCGCGCCCGCGCTCGCGGCCTCGTGCAACTCGCCCACCTTCCTCGGCCACCGGCTGTGGCACGAGACGCGGGTGGCGGTGTTCAAGCAGGCCGGCGACGATCGCCCGCCGGCGCCCGGCGCGGACTGGAAGATGCCGGCCCGCATCGGCTTCGGGACCGGCTGGGTGCGCGACGGCGCGGCGGAGCTCTTCATGGAGAGCGTCGCGCTGCACGAGCCCATCCTCCCCGTGTGCGGCGACGAGGACGTCGTCGGCTGCGCGCGGGCCGGCGGGATACCGCAGCTCCACGAGCTCCGCCTGCACCACGGCACCGTCTGGAACTGGAATCGACCGGTGTACGATCCGGCCGGCGACGGCCACTTGCGGATCGAGCTGCGCGCCTTGCCGTCCGGGCCCACGCTCGATGACATGCTCGCGAACGGAAGCTTCCTGCTCGGGGGCATCCTCGCCCTCGCGCCCTCCATCGCAGAGCTCCTGCCGTCGTTCCCGTTCGAGCTCGCCGTGAGGAACTTCTACCATGCGGCGCACTACGGCCTCGACGCCGAGCTCGTCTGGCCGGCCGTACCGGGGGCCGCGCCGAGGTGCGTCCGCGCGCGCGATCTCCTCCTCTCGCTCTTGCCGCGGGTCGAGGAGGGCCTCGTGACCGCGGGGGTCGACGGGGACGAGGCCCGCCATTATCTCCAGATCTTCGAGGCGCGGGTCGCCAAAGGCATCACCGGCGCCACATGGCAGCTCCGCGCGCTCTCGGCGCTGGAGATGGGCTCCGCGTCGCGTGAGGAGGCGCTGAGGAAGATGCTGGAGCGGTACATGGCCGAGGTCGACTCCGGCGCGCCCGTGCACGCCTGGGGGACCCCGCGCGCGGGCGCGACATGAGGTCGCCGATGAGCCAGGACGCCACGAGATCCCTCGCGGAGCAGCTCGACGCCCGGCTCGCCGCGCCGGGGGCGATGGACGCGGCGCGGTTCGAGGCGTTCCTCGAGGCCCAGCGGCGGCTCGGGCTGGTCCACGGCGCGCGCCCGCTGTGCCGCTATCTGCGGCCCTACCTCATCGCCGAGCAGGACCTCGCCGCGATCGCCCGCGCGGCCGAGCAGATCGCCTCCGCGCTGGAGAGGGTCGCGCAGCGCGCGATCCGGGACGACTTCCTGGCCGAGGAGGTCGGGCTCTCGGCGGACGAGCGCGCCCTCGCCGCGATCGTGCCGGGTCCGGGGCCGCTCCACACGGTCGGGCGCCTCGACATGCTGATCACCGACGGCGGCTTCTCCTTCATCGAGTACAACGCCGACTCCCCCGCCGGCCTCACCGACCAGATCCTCGTCGAGCGGACGCTGATGGCGCTCCCCCACCTCGCGCCGCTCCGCGACGGGCACGGCCTGCGCACGCCGGCGCCGCACCGGGCGCTCCTCGGCGCCCTGCGCGAGGGCTACGCCGCGTGGGGCGGGCGCGAGGCGCGGCCCGCGATAGCCATCGTCGACTGGGCCACGGTCGACACCTCGGCCGAGCTCAGGGTGCTCGCCGACCTGTTCTCGGCCGAGGGGCACCGGACCACGATCGTCGATCCGGACGAGCTCACGTACGACGGCCGCCGCCTCGGAGCGGGCGGGGAGCGGATCGATCTCGTCTACCGGCGCGTGATCACGCAGGAGCTCATCGGGCGGCGCGGCCTCAATCACCCCCTGATCCGCGCCTACTGCGATCGCGCGGCGTACGTGGCGAACTCGTTCAGGATCAGGCCCCTCAACAAGAAGGCGGCGTTCGCCGTGCTGAGCAACCCCATGTTCTCGGGCCTGTTCACGCCCGAGCAGCGCGCGGCCATCGCGGAGCACGTCCCCTGGACGCGCCGGGTGACCGCGGGCCGCGCCGCGTGGCGGGGCCGCGAGGTGGATCTCGTCGAGCTCCTCCTCGGAGAGCAGGAGAGCTTCGTGCTGAAGCCGAACGACGAGTACGGCGGCAAAGGCGTGCTGCTCGGGTGGACGGCGACGCCGGCGGCGTGGAGAGAGGCAGTCCGGGCCGCCGCGGATCAGCCCTGGATCGCGCAGGAGCGGCGCCGCCCGCGCACAGCGCGCATGCCGACGTTCCGCGGCGGCGCCGTGGAGGAAGAGCAGGTCTATTTCGACCTTTGCCCCTTCGTCTTCGCCCGCGGCGTGGAGGGCCCGCTCCCCACCTTCACCACGCGCATGGAGGGCGCCATGGTCCGGCTCTCGGCCTCGGAGGTCAGCAACGTCTCCGCGGGAGGCGGGGTCACGGGGCTCGTGATCGTCGACGGCGCGCGCGCGCCGCGGGAGGATGCCCGTCATGTGTGAGCTGCTTGGCATGGTGTCGAACGTACCGACGGACATCGTGTTCTCGTTCACGGGGCTCGCGCTCCGCGGCGGGCAGACGGGGCCGCACGCGGACGGCTGGGGCGTCTCGCTGTACGATGGGCTGTTCGCGCGCACGTTCCTCGAGCCTCACCCGGCCTTCTCGAGCCCGCTCGCGCGGTTCATCCGCGAGAACCCGATCCACACGGCCCTCGCCATCGCGCACGTGCGCAAGATGACGCGCGGGGGAGCGGCCCTGAAGAACACGCACCCTTTCATGCGGGTCCTCCACCGCCGGCACATCGTGTTCGCGCACAACGGCACCTTGCCCACGGTCAGGGATCGGAAGCTCCACGTCGAGACGCCGGTCGGCGACACCGACAGCGAGCACGCCTTCTGCATCCTCCTCGAGGCGATCCGGAGCGCGTTCGGCGAGAGGTACCCGGGCGACGCGCGGGAGCTGGGGCGCCTTTTGTACGAGCTCGGGAACGAGCTCGGCGCCGATGGCGTCTTCAACTTCCTGTTCGCGGACGGCGAGCACCTCTTCGCCCGCTGCGGCGACCACCTGTCCTGCATCCTGCGCCAGGCCCCGTTCGGCGAGGCCACGCTCGTGGACGCGGATCTCAAGGTGAATTTCAACGACCTCCACGGCGTCGGCCCCGACGCGCGGATGGCGGTCGTGGCCACTGAGCCGCTCACGCGCGACGAGCTCTGGCTCAAGGCGACGCCCGGCACGCTGTGGGTCTTCCGCGCCGGCGAGCTCCTGGCGACGTTCCCCGAGGCCCGTGAGGACTCCGGCCCCGAGCTCCCCGGGCCGAGCACGCTCCCGGGAGCGGACGGACGGGCTCCTTAGAGCGATTCGCGATTGGGTTTGGTACAGACCGTGCCCCTCGAGCTGGGCGTTGGCGGATCCCGAGCGCGACTTTTGCGAGGCGTGCGAGCCCGCGGCGCACGGCTCCGAGGCGTGCCCCTGCGCTGCGGTCTGGGACGAGGAGGTCGGTCGAGGTAACCCGCATGGCGGAACCAGCCTTCGGCGTCCTTCGGCGTCACCTGGTGGAGGGCCCTGTCCATCGCGTCGAGCACGCCCACCACGGTCCGCTGCCCAGCGGTGCGGAGGGTCTGCTTGATCTTGCTGCCACACTCTTCCACCGGCGAGAAATCCGGCGAGTAAGGCGGCAGCGGGTGGTAGTCGGCACCCGTCGCCTCGATGGCCGCGCGGACCTCGGGGTATAGATGTGGCTTGAGTCGATCCACGAGCACGATGTCGCCAGGCCGCAGCACCGGAGCCAGATATTCCTGGGCGTACGTCTCAAATCGAGGACGATTCATGGCGCCTTCGAAGACCACCGGCGCCACCACCCCCTGCAGCCCCAGCCCGAGCACCAGCGTCAGGTTCGGGTCCGCGTTCGCCGGCGCCTTGCCGTAGGCCCGCTGCCCGCTCAGGGCGTAGCCATAGAGCCGGGTCATGCCCAGGTTGGCGCCGAACTCGTCGACGAAGATCAAGCGGCGCGCATCTGTGGTCCCCGCCCAATTTTGAAAACTCGCGCGGGCCTGTTGAACGTCCGGGCGGTCTTGCTCGCTGGCACCCAACGTCCTTTTTTTCGGGTGATCCCCATCCGGTGCAGCGTACGGCTCATCGTCGAGACGCTGACGTGCACATGGTGACGCTGCTCCATCTGCTCGATCAGTTCCGCCAATGTCCGGTCGTTCTTCTCTTCCAGCAGCTTAATCAGTGCCCGCTCGTCCGTCTCGTCGAACTTCCGTGGCGTGCCGCCGCCGTGCGGACTCGGCGCGAGGTCGCCCGTGGCGCGCAGCTGCGTGAGATAGTTCTGCACCGTGTTCGGGGCGACCTCGAACCGCTCGGCCAGCTCCCGGATACTTCCTTCACGGTTCTGGTAGGCGTCGATGATCCGCTGCCGCAGATGGATGCTGTACGGGCCCATGCGGTAGGCAGCAGCATCAGCGATGCCACCGTCCCGCCCGACCATGCTCAGCTTGTACCAAGCTCAACTGCAAATCGCTCTAGAGCGGTTCCCGCCCCCGCCTCTGGTGCACGCGACGCAGAGCGGCGGTCTCCCGCACAGGAGACGGGTCCAGATCGGCGTTTTCGGTGCGGAAGCGCACTCCTGTGCGCTGAGCACCGAAAACGACGAGATGGGCCCGTATCCGAAGCGGGTGACCGCCGCTCTAGCCGCGCGGGCGCGCGAACAGATCCCGGAAGAAGTCGCTCAGCGTGTGCTCCTTGTAATCGCGGAACTCGCCGGCATCGAAGTAGACGCCGCCGCAGACGCTGCAGTTCTCGTACCAGATGTGCGACTGCTGCGGGTCGACCATGCGCACCATCGGCGTCGAGCAGCGCGGGCACGGCACCCGCCGGATCTGGTTGTTCTTCCGCCCTACCGAGGGGTCGCCGGTGTCGATCTGCTGGGAGCCGTCCATGGCCTTGAGGGACTCCTTCTCGCGGCTGTCGAACCAGATCCCGCCGCACGCCGTACACCGGTCGACATCGATCCCGCCGAAGGTGACGATATCCATCGAGGCCGTGCATTTCGGACAGTTCACGTCATGCTCCAGTGCGGCGTCCGCCGCGGTCGGGAGCGATGGTATCAGACGCCCCGGATCGCGGGAAGAGCGTCGATCGCCTGGCTGGAGACGGTCGGCGGCATGCACGGTCGCCGGGCAGCGGGCAGGCTGCGTCGACCGCGCGGCGCGCGACGTCATTTCGAGCCCATCTTCTCCTTCACGATCTGCTGCAATCGATCGAAATACGGGCTGTCACGCCGGACGGCGATCCCGAACTGGGATGTCCCGAGCTTCGACTTCGAGTAGACGACATAGCCGGACATCTCGCGGTGGGCCGTCAGATCCTCGGTCATCTGCACGTAATGAGGGTGTGGCATGTAGATGAGATCGGGCTTGTAGGCCTCGAAGAACCTGTCCGCGGAGAACGGCTCGAGCGCGAAGCGCCGGTCGTTGAGGCCGGCCATGTCGATGATCGTCTTGTTGAGGTTCATCGCGCCGAGCATCCCGACCTCGGTCGTGGCGATGACGAGGTCGTCGGGGAGCTTCGAGACGCGATCGATCGCGAACCAGTATTTCTGCGGTCCCGAGGTGCTGCCGTGCTTGACGATGTTGAAATGCCCGAGCCGCTTCGCCGCGACGGCGCCGGCGAGGTCCCTGCCTGCCGCGGCGAGGGGAGCCGACAGCTGGAGCCAGAGGATCGCCAGCGCGGCCACGCCGGCCAGGGGCAGGGCGGCCGGCGCGGGCTGGCCGATCGCGTCGGAGAGCGTCCGCGCGAGCCGGGCGGCGCTCCGGCAAGCGAGGTAGATGAGGCCTGGCAGCGGCGCGTAATAGAACCGCTGCGAGAACCCCATGATCGGCACGACGAACAGCCACGAATACGCGAGGCACAGGAGCGTCGCGGCGAGGACCCCTTTGTCGAACGCCGAGGACTCCGCCCAGAAGGCCCGGGGGCCGCTCCTCCTCCCCTCGCCTGCCGGCGCGCCGGGCCTCGCCTGCCGCGCGCCGAGGCCCACGAGCACGTCGAGCGCGATGACGGTGAAGAGCGGCCAGAAGAACTCGAGCCAGTCGACGAGATCGATGGTCGGCCGGCCCCGGTAAGCGCGGAGGATCCCTGATCCGTAGAGGTTCGTCGACTTGGCATAGAACGGCAGCGGCAGGGGCGAGCCGAAGTACAGCTTGGCGGCCGCGAGG
>NZ_CP150334.1:0-3092500 GCF_051520455.1 Sorangium sp. So ce367 | reverse complement strand
CGGCCTCGCGCTGTGCGGCGGCGCAGCGGCCGCCTACGGGGTCGCGCAGCACGTGACGGGCCTCCAGCAAGAGGCCCAGCGGCTCCGTGATGCGCAGGCGGCGCTGGCAGAGGAACGCGAGAGCGCGAGGGCGGCCGAGCTCGCGGCCCTCGACCGGCGCCACGCGGCGCTGCGCGGCCGCCCCCTCGCAAGCGACGCCGAGGAGGCACGCGCGACCGCGGAGGCGGCGCGGAACGCCCTCGATCCGCGGGCGCTGGACCACAACCGGCTGCGGGCGTTCGGGGACGCGCTCGACGCGCTGGAGACACGGCTCGACGCGCTCGAGAGGATCGCGGCGCTCGATCGGCGCCACGCGGACCTCGCCGCATGGGCCGCGGAGCGGCGGCGGCCCGAGGCCACGGCGGCGACCCAGGTCGCCGCGGCCCGCGCGAGGACGCCGGGCGCCGACGAGGGCGCGCTCCGCGCTTACGAGAGCGCGCTCGCCCACCTGCGGGAGGCGCTCGCCCGACCTGCAGCGCCGGGCACGCGACCGCAGGTGGGGGTGGGGCCCCAGCAGCCCAAGTGCACGAACCCGGGAGACCCGATGTGCGGGTTCGACGGGCGGTCTCTCTGAGGCGCTGAAGCCGCGCTTCTCTGCGGGGAGCCGCGCTGCTCTCCGGGCGAACGACATCTCCGTCGCCCCTTAGCGCGGCGCTTCCACGCTCCGGAGGTGCATGGCACCCTGCGAGGAGAATGGCCAAGGACGTGTCGAGCACCCTCGATCACCGGAGCCCGGTGCGGCCCGAGGCCGGGAGGCGCCGGCCAGCGCTCGTGTGCGCGTTCCCGCGGCCCATGGCGTTCGCGCTGCCCGACTCCGGGACCGTCATCGGCCGCGCCTGGCTCGCCGAGCGCGGCCTCGCCGACGAGGAGGTGTCTGGCAAGCACCTGCGGATCGATCGCGCCGGCGGCGCGCTGCGCGTCGCGGACGTCGGGTCGCGCAACGGCACGTGGGTGAACGGGTCGAGGCTCGCGCCGCGCGACCTCACGCCGCTCGACGACGGCGCGGTGCTGAGGCTCGGGCGGGTGCTGTTCGTCTTCCGCGAGGAGCTCCTCGGCCCGCTCGATCCGGCGCCGCCCGTGGGCGGGCTCGTCGGGCCGTACGGCCTGCGCGGCGTCGCGCAGCCGCTCGCGGGCCTGCCGCGGAGCCGCCCCGGCAACGTGCTCATCGAAGGGGAGACGGGCGTTGGCAAGGAGCTCGTCGCGCGCGCCACGGCGGCGGCCCTCGGGCGCGCGGCGCCGTTCGCGGCGGTGAACGTGGCCGGCGTCGCCCGCGGCGTCTTCGAGTCCCAGATGTTCGGCCACGTGGCGGGGGCGTTCTCGGACGCGCGCAGCGCAGCGCCCGGGATCGTCGTGGCCCACGACGGCGGGACGCTGTTCCTCGACGAGATCGGCGAGCTCGATCCCGATCTCCAGGCGAAGCTGCTGCGGCTCCTGGAGAACCGCGAGGTGCTGCCGGTCGGGGCGCAGCGGCCGGTCCACGTGAACGTGCTGGTCGTCGCCGCGACCCACAGGGACCTCGAGGAGATGGTGGAGCGCGGGGCGTTCCGGCGCGACCTGTTCGCGCGGCTCGCGATGGCCCGCATCCACGTGCCGGCGCTCCGCGAGCGGCGCGAGGACCTCTTCAGCGTGGCCTGCGAGCTCGCCCGGCGCGCGGGCGTCGCGCTCCCGGCCGAAGCGGTCGAGGTCGAGGCCATGGAGCGGCTGCTGCTCGATCCCTGGCCGAGCAACGTGCGCGGGCTCGACGCGGCCCTCGCGGAGGTGCGCCGCCTCGATCACGAGCCCGGGCTGCGGCTGTGGGCGGTCGAGGAGGCGCTGGGGAAGGCGCCGGACGAACAGAAGACCGCGCTCACGCAGGAGCGCGTCGAGTCCGCCCTCGCGGCCGCCGGGGGCAACGTGACGTCGGCCGCGGAGCGCCTCGGCGTCTCGCGCGGCAAGCTGCTGCGCTTCCTCAAGCGCACTCAGCAAGGGGAGTGAGCGCGCGTGGCTCCGCGCGTCGGAAATTTCGCCAGGAAGTTGTGTCCGCAAGCGCGCACCAGCCCGCGCGGCCGCCTCTCCTCACGTCGGCCCGGCGGGGCTCGCCCCGACTCCCCTCGCCTCCTCGCCCCGACTCCCCCTGGCCTCCTCGGGTCAGGTGCGCGTGATGGAGAGGCCGCCGTCGACCAGCGCGGCCGTCCCGGTGACGAAGGAGGCGTCGTCCGAGGCGAAGTAGAGCACGGAGCGGGCCACCTCCTCCGGGGTCGCGACGCGCTTGAGGGCGTGGAGGCTCGTGACGAACGCCTGCGACTCCTTCGTGCTGTTCGCCTCGTGGTACATCGCGGTGTCGACGGCGCCCGGCAGGATCGCGTTGACCCGCACGCCTTGCGGCCCGAACTCGGCGGCGAGGGCCTGCGTCAAGCCGATCAGACCGGACTTGCTCGCGGCGTACGCGGCGGTGCCCGGGAACGCGACGGTGTAGCCGACGAAGGTCGAGGTGAAGATGACCGACCCTCCGCCGTGCTTGAGCATCGCGGGGATCTGGTGCTTGGCGCCGAGGAAAGCGCCGGTGAGGTTCACGGCGAGGGTGTCGCGAAAGCCGGCCTCGGAGACCCCGGTGCTGGGGCCACCCTCGCCCAGGACGCCCGCGTTGTTGAAGGCGATATCGAGCTTGCCGAACTTCTCTGTCGCCCGCGCCACGAGGGCCTTGGCGTAGTCTTCCGAGCGCACGTCGCCGGCCAGCGCGGCGGCGCGCCCGCCGCTCTTCTCGATCTCGCTCACCAGGCGTGCGAGCTCGCTCTCGCGCCGCGCCCCGAGGATGACCTTCGCCCCCTCGGCGGCGAAGAGCTTGGCGGTGGCCTCGCCGATACCAGCGCTCGCGCCCGTGATGATAGCCACCTTGTCTTGCAAACGTCCCATGATCCTTCTCTCCTGTCCGGCGCGCGGCGTCCCAGGGGCCGAGTGACAGACGGTCAGCGTTGGCGGCGCGACGCCTGCGCCTGTCGAAGTCCGTCGTCAGCGAGCGCCTGGCCGAGCTCGAGAAGAGCGTGGGCGCGAGCCTCATCCACCGCACCACGCGCAAGCTGTCGCTCACGGAATGGCTCCTCCGCGAAGTCGATATCCTGAAGATTCAGAGGGGGCGCGTGCTGATCCGATCGGGGCGCGCGGGACGGGGGGAGCGCGCCTCGGGGAGAGGGCAAGGCAACTCCCCGGGGGGCGCCCGGACAGGGTACTCTGGGCGCCGCCGGGCTTCGGCTTCACGACCTGCGTGCACGCCGACGCGAGCGCGGCCGAGAGGCCGCCGACCGACCGAGACCCAAGGAGACGCCCATGACCATCGCCCTGCACAGCCTGACGACCGGGACCTTCGTACCCTTCCTGCGCAACCTCTCCGCCCTGTTCGACAAGGCAGCGGCGCAGGGCCACGACGGTGCTGCGCTCGCCCAGATCCGGCTCGCCCCCGATATGCTGCCGCTCTCGATGCAGGTGCGCTTCGTCTGCGACCAGGCCCGCTTCGGCGTCGCGCGGCTCGTGGGCGAGGAGCCGCCGGCGGTGGCCGAGGCCGAGGCCGACGCCGACCTCGCCGGCTTCAAGGCCCGGATCGAGCGCACCATCGCCTACGTCGAGTCCGTCGCGGCCGACCGCTACCGGGGCGCGGAGACGCGCACGATCGCCTTTCCGCTGGCGACCGACCTGTCGGTGGAGTTCACAGGCGAGCAGTTCCTGCGCGACTTTGCGTTCCCCAACTTCTATTTCCACCTGGTCACGGCCTACGACATCCTGCGCAACCAGGGTGTCCAGATCGGCAAAGCCGACTACATGGCCCACATCGGCTACGCGCTGCGCGGCACCCCGCCTGCCGAGGGAAGCGGACGGCAGTAACCATCAACGGTCGCCCCTCCGGCGGACGCACGACGAGGCGCCCCCCTGTGCCACCGGCGCGATACCGAGGGTCGCATCGTCGGCGTCGAGGGCTCGATCCTGGGTCCGTTGACGCGCAACAAGGCTCCGGCAGCGAGTCCACGCGAGGGGCGGGCTCGACGTTCGGTCCAAGCTTGCTCACCCCTCCGGTGCCACCGGCGGCCCACTTCGACGCCGCTCCTGTTCCGCAGCTCGGACGCACCACGTCCACGCTGCCCATAGCGCCCCTCCCGAGAGACCCCTGGCCGCCAACGGGTGCGCCAGGCGCCCGGACTCCAGGGGGCGTTCGGAGTTTCCTGACGACCTCACGCGCCTGCACACCCAAGAGCCGCGCGAGCTGGGCGTGGGCCAAACTCCGCCGGTGCCAAGTCACACCCGTTGGAATATATAAGTAGCTGGTCGTCGTGCGTCGCGTTGACGTGCGAGCGAGCAAGGTTTTCGATGATCGTCGAGAGAGGCTACGCGCTCCGCGAGAAAATCGAGGAAACTGCTGATTTTGCCCTGTACCGCGCATACCACGAGGGCGACGGCGTCCCGGTTCTGCTGAAAGTCCTGTGCGCGGAAAGATCGACCGGCGCCGAGGTCGTGCGCTTCAAGCACCAGTACGAGCGCATCGCGCGCCTCGCCTCGCCCCGCCTCGTCGCCCTGCGCGGCGTCGAGGCGCTCGCCGGCTCCTTGATCGTCGTCCTCGAGGACTTCCCGGGCCGCGATCTCGCGCGGATCCTCGCCGCGCGCCCGTCACGCAGGATGCCGGTCGGCGAGGCGCTCGATCTCGCGGCCGCGCTCGCCGAAGGTCTCGCCGCGGTGCACGTGGCCGGGCTCGTCCACCGCGATCTGCGCCCGCAAAACGTGCTCGTCGGCGCGCGCGGCGCGGTCAAGATCAATGGCTTCGGCGTCGACGCCGAGATCACCCACGCGCACGAGCGGCTCTACGCGCCGGCGGTCATCGCCGACGTGCTGCCCTACGTCTCCCCCGAGCAGACAGGCCGCATGAACCGCGGCGTCGACTACCGGACCGACCTCTACGCGCTCGGCGTCATTCTGTACCAGATGCTCACGGGTCGGCGCCCCTTCGAGGCCCTGGACCCGATGGAGCTCATTCACGCGCACCTCGCCCTCGCGCCCACGCCGCCGTCCTGCGTCGATCCGACCATCCCCGAGGCCGTTTCCGACATCGTGCTCAAGCTGCTCGCGAAGAACGCCGAGGAGCGTTACCAGAGCGCCGAGGGCCTGCTCGCCGACCTCGAGCACTGCCGCGAGGCCCTGCGCGGCACGGGGACGATCGAGCCCTTCGTCGCGGGCCAGCGCGATCGTCAGGACCTCTTCCGGATCCACCAGAAGCTCTACGGCCGCGAGCATGACATCGAGGCGCTCACCGCCGCGTTCGAGCGCGCGCTCGAGGGGGGCCGTGAGATCGTCCTCGTCTCCGGCTACTCGGGGATCGGGAAGTCCTCGCTCGTACACGAGATCTTGAAGCCGCTCGCGCGGCAAAAGGGCTATTTCACGAGCGGCAAATACGACCAATACAACCGCGGCGCGCCCTACAGCGCGGTGATCCAGGCGTTCGACGGCCTCGTGCGGCAGATCCTCACCGAGAGCGATGCGCGCATCCTCCGCTTTCGGAGCGCGCTCCTCGAGGCGCTCGGGCCGAACGCGCAGGTCGTCTGCGACGTCATCCCGTCGCTCTCCCACGTGATCGGCCCGCAGCCGCCCGTCCCGGCGCTCGGCCCGATCGAGGCGCAAAACCGCCTCAACCGGTGCTTCTTGCTGTTCGTCTCGGTGTTCGCGCGGCGCGCGCACCCGCTCGTCCTGTTCCTCGACGATCTTCAGTGGATCGACCCCGCGAGCCTCGGGCTGCTCCGCGCGCTCCTCGCCGACGACTCGCTCGATGCCCTCTTTTTCTGCGGCGCTTACCGTGACAACGAGGTATCGCCGGGGCACCCGTTCATCCTGGCGATCGAGGAGCTCAAGCAAGCCGGGCTCGTCGTGCGCAACATCGTACTCACCCCGCTCGCGCGCCCGCACCTGATCGAGATGCTCTCGGATAGCCTCAAGCGCAGCGACTGTGGGCCGCTCGCCGATGCGGTGCACAAGAAGACCGGCGGCAACCCGTTCTTCGTCAAGGAGCTCGTCCGGCCGCTGCACGACCACGGCGTCCTCGCGTACGCAGCCGGATCAGGCTGGCGCTGGGACCTCGCCGCGATCGACGCGCTCGGGTACACGGACAACGTCGCAGACCTCATGGTGCGCACCATCGCGCGCCTGCCGCCGGCGACGGTGAAGGCGCTCAACCTCGCCGCGGCGATCGGCAACCGGTTCGACCTCGACGTGCTCGCCGCGGTGAACGAGTGCTCGCCGGAAGACGCGTACGCCCGCCTCGATCCCGCCGTGAGCGAGGGGCTCGTGATCGCCGGACGCGGCGGCTACCGCTTCGCCCATGACAAGGTCCAGGAGGGCGCCTACGCGATGATCCCGGAGGCGGACCGACCCGCCTTCCACCTCCGGATCGGCCGGCTGCTCGCGGGCAAGCTAGACCTCTCGGAGAGCCAGAGCCTCTTCGACGTCGTCGGCCACCTGAACAGCGCAGGCGACCTCGTGTCGGACCCCGCGGAGCGCCTGCACCTCGCCCGCATGAGCCTCGAGGCCGCATGCCGCGCCGAGGACTCGGCCGCCTTCGGCGCCGCGCTGCGCTACCTGCAGTTCGGCCTCCTGCACCTTCCGGAGGACGCCTGGGCGTCACAGTACCCGCTCCGCCTCGACTACGCGAAGAGAGCCGCCCTGATGCTCTCGCTCTGCGGCCAGCATGACGACGCCCTCGCGATCCTCTCCGAAGGCCTGGAGCGGGCCGCGAGCCGGCTCGATCGCACCGAGGTGCTGCGGCTCAAGATGAACGTGCAGGTGCTCAAGAACGACCTGCCAGCCGCGCTCGCGGAGGGGCTCGCGGCCCTGCGCCCGTTCGGGATCGACCTGCCTCTCTTCCCGGACGACGCCATGCTCGACGCCCAGGTGCGGGCGACGATGGATCTCGTCCGGGAGAGGACGATCGAGGCGCTGCCAGGCCTGCCGCCGCTCGCGGACCCGGAGATCCTCGCCATGCAGGACGTGCTCCAGGAGCTCTTTCTCCCCTGCTACTTCCTGGCCTCGAACGACCTCGGCATCACGGTCGCGAAGATCCTCGAGAACACGCTGCGCCACGGGCTCTCGAAGAACTCGATCTTCGGCTGCATGAACTTCGGGATGCTCCTCTGCGCCCGCGGCGACATCGCGCTCGGCTACCGCTTCGGCCGCGCCGCCATCGACCTCGCGGACCGCTACACGGACAAGAAGTCCGAGGCGATGCTCCGCAATATGTGGGGCGCCTTCGTGCAGCATTGGCGAGAGGGCTACGCCGCCTGCAAGGCGTCGCTGGTCGCCGGGATGCACGCCGGGCTCGAAACGGGCCAGTACATCTGGTCGTTCTACAACACGGCCAATGGCATCACGAACAGCCTCCTGCGCGGCCTCCCGCTCTCCGACCTCCTCGCCGAGGCGCGGAGCTACCAGCCGACGCGCAAGCTCGACGAGTTCAATGCCATCACCTGGGCGGTCGGCGCGGTCGGACAGATCGCGCACCAGCTCTCGGTCGAGACCGAGCGCCCCGCCACGCTCAAGGGGGCGTGGGTCGATATCGACGAGGTGATCGAGGAGTCCCGCCGCATCGACAACCAGGCCTCGTTCTTCTTCGCCCACTTCTACATCGTCATCCTCTGCGTCTTCCAGGGGGCGTTCGAGGAAGCGGCGCGCGCTGCGCTCTTGCCGAACATCGAAATCCCGGCCGTGGCGGCCTGGCATGGCAACCCCGCGTTCCATTGCTACGCAGGCATCGCGTTCACGCAGGCGGCGGACGTCGTCTCCCCGGCGGAGCGCGCGCTCTTCCTCGCCCGCGCCGAGGTCTCCGCCGAAAAACTCTCGCGCTGGGCGGACCTCTGCCCGGAGAACCTGGCGCACCGCCGCGCCCTCCTCCTCGCCGAGCTCGAGCGCGTCCGCGGCGACGCGCGCGCCGCCGGGGACCGCTACGACGAGGCGATCGCTCTCGCGCAGCGCGGCGGCTATCTCCACGACGAGGCGCTCGGCAACGAGCTCGCGGGCCTCTGCTTCCGCGCGCTCGGCAAGGAGACCATCGCCGGCGCCTACCTGACCAAGGCGCACAGGGCGTACGGCCGCTGGGGCGCGACGGAGGCGATGCGGCGCCTCGAGAACGCGTACCCCGACCTCGTCCCGGGCGAGAGCCTCCGCGGCGAGAGGAGCCCGCAGGCCGGCGCCGCGCTCGACGTCGGCTCGGTGCTCAAGGCCTCTCGGGCCATCTCGGGCGAGATCGTCCTCGACCGCCTGCTCGACGCGCTCATGCGCATCATGGTCGAGAACGCCGGCGCGCGGCGCGGCGTCCTCCTGCTCCTGCGTGACGGGCGGCTCGTCGTCGTGGCCGAGCACCACATCCGGGATGCGTCGGTCCGCGTGCTCGGCGCGGCGCCCCTCGAGGGCCGCAAGGACCTGCCCGCCAGCGTCGTCACGTACGTGGCGCGGACGCGCGAGACCGTCCTGCTCGACGACCTCGCGATCGACGGGCCGTTCGGGCGCGATCCCTGCTTCGCCGGCGGTGCGCCGCGCTCCTCGCTCGCCGCGCCCATCATCTACAAGGGCCGCCTCGCCGGCGTGATCTATCTCGAAAACGACCTCACCCGCTCTGCCTTCACGCCCGATCGCGTCGAGGTGATCCGGCTGCTCTCCGCCCAGGCGGCCAACTCCATCGAAAATGCGCGCCTCTATGCGGATCTGCAGCAGGAGAACGCGGAGCGACGGCGCGCCGAGGAGGTGCTCCGCCATTCCCTCTCGCTCCTCGAGGCCACGCTCGAATCGACGGCGGACGGCATCCTCGTCGTCGACGACGAGCAGCGCGTCCTGTGTCAGAACCACAGGTTCACGGCGATGTGGCGCATCCCGGACGAGATCCTCTCCACCGGGTCGGACGACACGTTCCGTACGTTCGTCTGCGACCAGGTCCTCGATCCCGAGGCGTTTCTGCAAAGGATCCGCGCTCTCTATGCCTCGCCCGAGGAGTCCAGCTTCGATGCCATCCCGTTCGTGGACGGGCGCGTCTTCGAGCGTTATTCGCAGCCCCAGCGCCTCGGCGGGCGCGTGGTCGGGCGGGTCTGGAGCTTCCGCGACATCACCGCGCGCGTGCGCGCCGAGCAGCAGCGCGATCAGCTCCTCCTGGACGAGCGGCGGGCGCGCACGGCAGCGGAGGAGGCCGTGCACCTGCGGGACGAGTTCCTTTCTATCGCCTCGCACGAGCTCCGCACCCCGCTCACCAGCCTGCAGCTCGCCATTCAATCGCTGGGGAAAAGGCTCGCGCGGGGCATGGACGTCGAGCGCGTGCGATCCGCGGTCGCCCTCTCTGGCCGCCAGGTCAAGCGCCTCACCGACCTCATCGATATGCTGCTCGACGTCTCCCGGATCCAGGCGGGGAGGCTCGAGCTGTATACGGCGCCCGTCGAGCTGCGCGCGCTCGTCGACGAGCTCGTCGCCCACCTCGGCGATCAGATCGCGCAGTCAGGCAGCGTGGTCGCCGTGCGCGCGGAGCAGCCGGTCATCGGCCGGTGGGACCCGCACCGCCTGGAGCAGGTCGTGACCAACCTCCTCACCAATGCGATCAAATTCGGTGAACGCCAGCCGATCGACATCACCATCACCCGGGAAGATCGGGTCGCGCGGCTCTCGGTGACCGACCGTGGGATCGGGATCTCGGCCGAAGTGCAGGCGCAGCTCTTCGAACGATTTCGCCGCGGCGTCTCGTCGAAGCATTACGGGGGGCTCGGGCTCGGCCTCTACATCACCCGCACCATCGTCGAGGCGCACGGCGGCCGAATTCGCGTGTCGAGCGAGGTCGGCCGGGGCTCGACCTTCTGCGTCGAGCTGCCGCTCTCGACCGAGCGCGCGGGGGATCTGTCGTCGTAGCGGTTGCCTCGAGCGGCTTGCCCGGCTCGCGGCTTTGATTCCTCCCGAGCTCCGACCGTCACGGGGCTGCGGTCATGGTGATCGCAGCCCCGTTTTTCTTTGTCGGGTCGAGGCGCCGTGAGACCCTGAGGGACATGGGAATTCGCTTCAGGGGGTTTTGTTGCCTGGGCCTCTGGTGCTGCCTGCTCGCCTTCGCCTGCGGCGAGGGCGAGCAAGGCAATGACGGCGGCAGCGGCGGTTCGAGCTCGAAGGGCGGAACAGGGGGCTCGGGCCAAGGCGGCACGATCGCGGCCGGGCCGCTCGCGATGGACGGCTTCGTCGAGGCGTTCACGCGAGCTTCGTGCGAGCTGCTGCACGGCTGCCTCGATCCCAACGAGGACGCGCTCGCGCTGCGCGCCCTGAGCGGAACGGTAGACGAATGCACCGCGGGGATGCTGTCGAGCGTGGCTGCCATGGTGAACCCCTGGATCCAGGGCGTCACCGACGGCGACCTCTCCTACGACGCCGACGCCGCCCGGCGCTGCGTGAATCGCGTCCCCGAGCTTTGCGGAGTCTACGAAGCCGAGGAGTTCGGCGACGCCTTCCAGCTCGTGTGCAAAGACGTGTTCGAAGGGGACGTCGCGATCGGCGGCGCCTGCCGCCAGGATGTCGAGTGCGCCGGCTCTGCGGTCTGTGGCGGGGCTGGCAGCGCCTGCGGCGGCACGTGTCAGGAGCACGGTTCACCCGGCGCCGCGTGCGACAGCCGCCAGGATTGCTCCGCAGCCGGCGCCGACGGAGCTGGTTGCGTCGACGGCAGCTGCATATCGCTCAGCGTCAGCGAGACGAGCGCCGGGGCCGACGAACCCTGCGGGCTGGTCGTGAACGACGACGGCACCGGCGAGCTCACGACCTGTGCTGCCGGCCTCTGGTGCAAGGCGTCGGGTTCGGGTGCCGGCGAGGGCACCTGCGTGCGCCCGACGGCCGCGGGCGCGGAGTGCTTCGACGTGCACGAGGTCTGCGAAGACGGCGCCGTCTGCCTCGACGCCGCCGCGGGCATGTCCTGCACCAGGCTGAACCGCCGCATGCCGGGCGAGAGCTGCGGAGGGGTCGAGTTCTGCGACCCCAGGGCCGCGTACTGCTCGGAGGGCGAGTGCGTGGCCCTGGGCGACGGGAGCGAGGGCTCCACCTGCCTCACCTTCTCCTGCAAGGAAGGTCTGCGTTGCGACATCCCCGAGGGGCAAAGCTCGGGGCTCTGCGCGGCGCTGCTCGACGACGGAGAAGCCTGCCAGAGCGGCCGCGACTGCGCCTCGGGGCAGTGCGACAGCAGCGGCGCTGACCTGGTTTGCGTTCCGGCCTTCTGCCCCTAGAGCGCCGCTCGGTGTCGCTCTGGTAGGAGCTCGGGAAGACTCAGCCTATAGGGCTGTCATGCGCCGCTCTCCGCATGTCACTTGGGGGAGAAACGGATGGCCGCGAGCAGGGCATCGAACGCGGCGCGGTCGAGGCGGGTGGTGTAGATCATGTGCCTGCGGCGCGCGGGAGGAGGACCCTCGAAGTGGGCGACGAGGACCTCCTTTTCATGGCCGAAGAAGTGGCTGGTGCGGCTGACGGTGGCATCGGCGGAGCCCACCTGGACTTTCCACGTCTCCGCGGCTTTCATGGGGCCTCGGTCGCGCGTGGGTGTACCTTCCCAGGCAAAGAAATAGAGGCCCTGTCCGGAGGCGTCCTGGTAGCTCCGGAAGTGCTCCACGGCGGGGCTCCCCGGGATGAGGGAGGAGACCTCCTCGCGGGTATCGGCCTGGAGGGTGAGCCCGGTAGGGAGGGTCAGAACGAGATCGACGAAGGTAGGTGTGCTCGAGGTCATGGTCGGGCTGGTGCCAGGGGTGGAAGCGGCGGTGGTAGGTGGAGCAGCGTGTTCGGGCGAGGCGCCGCTGGAACAAAGGCGCGCGAGCGGCGAACCAGGGACGAACCTGGGCGACACCTCACCAATCAACGAGTTGGCAGCTTCGCAGAAGGACAGAGACGATGCCCCACACGACGCCAAGGACGACCATGAGCTCGACGACGTGACCGAAGACGTGGATCGGCTTTGGTGCCTTGACCTCTCGCTCGACGTTGCTCGCCTCCACCCGGCCGGAGCGCCGCGCGGCCGTCCCGGAGGCCGAGCTCCCCGCCTCCGGCTCGCGATCGCCGCTCATGACCGGTTCTCTAGCACGCTGCGCTCCCCCACGCGCGCGGTGTTGCCGAAGCCACGCCGAGGGTTGTCCGGGCCTTGGTCCGGGGTTGACCACCGCGCCCCCGGACGGGAGCGAGGTCCGCGCCCGCATCGCCCGCACCCGCGTCGCCGTGCGCTCCGCCGGCGCTCTCAGGGCGGATGCGCGTGCTTTCCACGAACAAGGACAGCGCCGGCGAAGTCTACGTCGCCGACTTCGGCGGCACGGTGTACCGCGTCGATCCGGAGTGAGCCCGGGCCAGCGCGCCCCGCGCCGCGCAGGAGCTCACATCGACCAGCGGAGCCCGGCGTACCCAGGGCCGAGCACGATCTCGGGCGTGGTGGAGACGCGGCGCTCTTCGGGCGGAATGGGCACCTGGCGGCCGCCGACGATGGCGAGCGGGATGCCGGCCCCGAGGCCGGCGATCCCGAGGACGAGGAACCCTTTCCCGACGGTGTTGTTGATCTCCTCGAACCCGTAGGGGTCGTCGGCCGGGTCGCCAGCGCTGGTGTCATCCGTGATGGACACGATCCCGATGATCGTGTTGATAACGCCGAAGAAGCTCGACACGAACCCCCCGACCAGCATCCCCGGGCTATTGATCCGGGTCAGCGGGCGGGCCGGCGGTGTCGGCGCCGCCGCGTCCGCGACGGGCGCCAAGGCCGGGCCGCGGGCCTGCGGCACGGCGGCTGTCAGCGCCGGCGTGCCCGCGGGCAGCGGCTGCGCCGCGCCGCTGGACCGCGCGTGCGCCGCTGCCGGCTCGGCCCAGGCGTCTCGACCACCCCCCGCGAGGGCGGCGAGGAATATCGTGAGCAGCAACAGGCGCCCGAGGCGCTGCTTCGGTGGACTCATCATGTGGCTCTCCCTGCGATCGTCGAACAGGTGGCCGCTGGCCGGCGCAACCGGACATCGAGCTCCCCGGCTCGGCCTCTCCGACTGAAGGCAGGATAACGGGAGCGAGGTCCACGTCGCGGACTTCAGCGGGACCGTTTCGTGCTCCGGTCTCCGATCGGGCGTGAGCTTCTGGGCGCTCGCCGCGCGGCGCGCCGGCATTCACATCGACCAGCGGAGCCCGGCGTACCGCGGGCCGAGCACGAGCTCGGGCGCGGCGGAGGCGGCGTTCTTCGCCGGCGCGACAGGCACCTTGCGCCCGCCGATGATCATGGAGGTGGCGCCGACGCCCGCGGTGATGAGCCCGCCGACGACGATCGCGCCTCCCAGGGCCTCCTCCTCTTCGACGTTAGTGGAGGCCGGCTCGGTCAGCTCCGGCGTCGCGCCGACGCCGGCAGCCACCCGGGCGAGCAGCTCGCCCGCGGGCAGCACCTCGCCGACGCCGTCGTAGTCGCCGGTCGTCCGCTGCTCGGCGCAGGTCACGATCCACGCCGCCAGGTCGCGGACGTCGATCACCTGCAGCCGGTCGTCCGGGCTGCTCGTGAGGGTCCGGGTAGACGTTGACGGTCGACACGAAGACCCAGTGCGCGTCGGGGAAGGCGTCCACGGAGGCATGCACCCACGACGGCACCCGGGCGACGTCGACGACCACGTCGTACGCCGTGGCCGCGAGGTCGGCGGGCACCGGCTCGGAGCGGTCCCAACGCACGAGCGCCGCGCCCTCGGGCACTGACCCGGAGGTGCCACGGTTGGCGCACGTGACGTCGTGGCCGCGGGCGACGGCCTCCGCCGCGACCGCCTTGGACAGGAACATCGAACCGCCCAGCACCAGGATCTTCACGACGGCAACGCTGTCGCGAGACCCCTGTCGGGGCAAGCGATTCAGCCCACAGCAGAGGTCACGACGCGAGCTCGGGCGTGGTCTCGCCGAGCAAGCCGTTTGAGCTGCGTGCGCTTGCGGCCAAAAGGTCCGACGTCCTCGCGGCGATGGAGCGCATCTTCGCGGAGGAGATCGCCCGCGTGACCACGCGGCTCGCGAGCATCGCCGGCGCACGAACGGGCTCGGTCGAGTTCCCTCAGAGATTCGGCTCGAGCTTGAACGTTCACGTCCATTTTCACACGCTGGCAATCGACGGCATTTTCGAGAAGACCGCCTCGTGCGGTACTGCTCCCGCCCGGCCTTCGCACTCGATCGAAGATGGCGTTCGGGTTCGACGCGGCGTAGGTGGGCACGACGCCGCCGCGACCCTGAGGATTACGTCCGGAGTATGCGAAGATGGCCGGAACGATGCCAGGGGCGTTCTGGAACGGCGGCGTTCGAGGAACGGAACATCGAGTTCACTCCTTCGTGTGAGATCGTCCACCCCACGCTGGCGACAAGACCATGGATATGGATAACGATAAGCCCCAACCCCCCACGCCTTCCCTCACGGATCTGATGGGCGCGATGGCGGCGGCCCAGGCCGCGCAGGAGCCGTTCTTCCTCGGCCGCCTCCGCGGGCACTTCGGCGCCGACCCCCGCACCCTCCCCATTGTCGCCGAGGAGTTTCCGGCCTCGGATCACCCGAACTTCCAGCTCGCAATCGATACCCACCTCCGCGACGGCGGGTTCACCTCCGAGCTGCTCGGAGTCTCCGGCGGCGACATGTTCCGGGGGGTGAGCCTTCCCGATCTCCTCTCGCCGCCCCCGGCGATGCCCGGGATCGGCGGACCGCCGCCCTCGCAGGGGCCCGTGCAGTACCGCAACGTCCACCTCGACGCGGAGCGCCTCATCGCGTGCGTCGTCGGCGGCCTCTATCTCTTCGCCCGCGGGGGCGACCGCTTCGCGCTCCTGGTGCGCGGCCCCAGCGACGCCGGGTTCCGGCGCAGCCAGCTCGCCGTCGAGCTGATGGCGGGGGACAACGAGCGCGCCCAGCGCCTCCTCGCCGAGCTCCGCGTCCTGATGCGCCGGCTCAACGTCTACCGCAGCCGCGTCGTCACCCTGAGCGAGACCACGGAGGGCTTCTCGGCCGCGACCAAGATCGAGCTCCAGAGCCTCCCGCGGATCGAGCGCGACGCGCTCATCCTGCCCGCAGCGCTGCTCGCGCGGCTCGAGCGGTCGACCATCGGCTTCTCCCGGCACAGAGAGATCCTGCTCAGTTCGGGGCGACACCTGAAGCGCGGGCTGCTCCTCTACGGGCCCCCGGGCACCGGCAAGACCCTGACCGCGATGTACCTGGCGGGCCAGATGCGCGAGCGCACCACCCTGCTCGTCACCGGGCTCGGGGTGAAGCTCCTCAAGGAGGCCTGCGCGATGGCGCGGTCGCTCCAGCCCTCCCTCGTGGTGCTCGAGGACGTCGATATCATCGCCCAGGACCGCGAGAGCGCGGACACGAGCTGCCGCTCACCGCTGCTCTTCGATCTCCTGAACCAGATGGACGGCCTCGCGGAGGACACCGACGTGATCTTCGTCTTGACCACCAACCGCCCGCAGGCCCTGGAGCCGGCGCTGGCGGCGCGGCCAGGGCGGATCGATCTCGCCGTGGAGATCCCGCTGCCGGACGCCGACTGCCGGCGGCAGCTGCTCGCGCTCTACGGGCGCGGCCTCTCGCTCAAGGACGACGACCTCGCGCCGCTCATCGCGCGGACCGAGGGGGTGAGCGCGGCGTTCATCCGCGAGCTCCTGAGGCGGGCGGCGCTGTTCGCGGCCGACGCGGGGCGCGGCACGGCGGTCGACGAGGAGCACCTCAAGGAGGCGCTGCACGAGCTGCTCGTCGACGGGGGGCCGCTCACCCGGAGCCTCCTCGGCGCTCACGCTCACCGCCCCTCGTGATCACGTGATCACGTGATCACCGTTTGCCCCGGACCGCCTCTCTCTTCGCCTCTGCCTTCAGCTTCCTCAGGTGTCCGTGCGAGGTCTCGCCGCGGGGGTGACGCCGCGCCTCTCGGCGAGGCGAACGAAGGCGTCGACGAGCGCCTGGGCTGCGCGCGTCGCTGAAGCCGCACCTCGGCGCCCTGATCGAGGCCGCGCTGACGCCGCCGACCTTCGACCCGAAGGCGTGCGAGCGCCCCCTCCGCCTGGGGCTCTCCGACACGGCCGAGGTGTGGCAGCTCCCGCCGCTCTTGCGCGCGCTCGAGCGCGAGGCGCCACGCATGCGCGTCGTCGCCGTGCCCGCGCAGCTCCGCACCGTATGCGGTCCTCTCGCACGATGCGCACGGCATGCTGGTAGATCGAGTTGCCGCCTGCAGACTGGCTCGTGTAGCCTTGGACAATGCGAGCGGTGCTCTCGATCTACCCCTTGGTTATCTTGGCCATGCTCTCCAGCGCCGGCTGCAAGCGGCTCAAGACAGGCGCCAGCGAAGACTTCGCGAAGAGGTATAGTTGCCCGGAGGACAGGGTCGAGGTGCGCGAGCGTACCGACGTCAAGTGGGGCACGGTCGTGCTCGGCGGCCGATCGCAGGAGGCCCCGCCGGCCGAGGTGAAGGACGACCCGGGACGGCTCGCCAAGTGGAACGCAGACCGCGCCGAGAAGGACGCGGAGACGAGGAAGAGGCTCGACGATCTCGACGTGTTCCAGGTGAGCGGGTGCGGGCACGACGAGCTCGTCGCCTGCGCCCACCCGGCGGACGGCGATGGCGTGGCGACCGACAGGGTGGTGTGCTTCCAGGGGCCGCAGCGAGCCCGCCCCTGACCGGACCGGCTCCGACGCCCCTTGCAAGCTGGGCACTCGATGTGCTCCTCGCCGTGGGATTCGTGATACCGCTCACTGTCGACGTCGAGCGCATTCGTGCGCTTCGCTGCCGGGGTATTCTACGCCGTGGCGCTCCGCTGGGTGGGCGGGCCGAACCAGGTGGTGAGGGCGTCGCGAAGGCCGTTGTCCGTCCCTTCTCCGACCCACGCGACGTGTCCGTCGGGTCGAATCAAGACAGCAGTCGGCGCAGGTACCGCGCCGAGCACCGGGAGCTCCCACACTCCAGCTGGGCGAGCTTCACGCAGGCGAACACGAGGGGCCCAGGGAGTGATGTCGAAGGCCCCCGGCTCGCCGAGGTTGAGCAAGACCGGTCTTGCCTCGTGCAGCAGCGTGAATACTCGCAGCGGTCCGCTCTCGGTGACCAGGTCGAGATCGGGCATGCGACGTCCGAGCAGCGGGTGTCCTTCACCGAGGTCGTAGCCAATGTCGAGGCCAGACATCATCGCGGCGTAGCGCTTGCGAGGCTCGTCCATCTTGAGCAGCTCGGTCACGGTCTCGCGCAGGGCCTCCGTTCGATCGTCGCCGCGACCGAGCGCGGTTTGTGCCATGGTCAGGCGCAGCACGCGGGCAGCGATGGGGTGCCGCTCGGCGTGATAGGTATCGAGCAGGCTGTCGGGCGACGTGCCGCTCACCACCTGAGCGAGCTTCCATCCCAGGTTCACGGCGTCCTGGACGCCGATGTTGAGTCCCTGTCCACCTGCCGGCGCGTGCACGTGCGCCGCGTCGCCCGCCAGGAGGACACGCCGGTCTCGGTAGGACGCCGCTTGCCGAGCCATGTCGCTGAATCGGGATAGCCAGGTCGGATTGCGAACACCGAAGTCGGTGCCGTAGACCGCGACGAGCGCATCGCGCAGGTCCTGGAGCGTCGGCGTGTCAGCTTTGCCGGCGTGCGGCTCCACGAGCACGACGCCGACACGCTTTCCGTCCTCCAGCTTACCCAGCGCGTTGACGCCCTTTTCGCCGCGGCGGACGCCCCACGCGGGCTCGTCCACCATGTCCACCTCCGCGATCAGGTAGCTCGTCGACGCGTCCCATCCGGCGAAGTCGATGCCCGCCCTCTTGCGGACCAGGCTGCGACCGCCGTCGCACCCGACGAGATACTTCGCTCGTAGCGTCGCGCCGTCAGACAGCTCGACGTCGACGCCCGTATCGTCCTGCGCGAACCCCGTCACGTCACGCCCGCGATAGAACTTCACCGGCAGCTCGGAGACCCAGTCGGCCAGGATGCGCTCGATCCGGTTCTGGCGGAGCGCGAGCCCGTGGTTGCGGCGAACGGGGAAGTCGCTGATGTCGAGAGGGATGAACGAGAAGCCAGCGACCTGCATCACCTGCCCCTGTGAGAGAAAGCGCTCCGCGACGCCACGCTGATCGAAGACCTCGATCGTGCGTGCGTGCAGACCGCCCGCGCGCGAGCCGGCGAGGTCCTGGCTTTCGCGCCGCTCGACGACGGCGACGTCGATCCGCGCCAGCGCTAGCTCGGCCGCCAACATGAGCCCCGTCGGACCTCCACCCGCGATCACCACGGCGTGCTTCGGCATCTTCATGGTGCAGCATGGTGCGGCATGCCTGGGGGCTTCCGGCAAGCCCCCATGTCTGGTATACGCTGGGGCTGGAGATGGACGGGAGGCGCGCTCGTTTGCTCGCAGCACGCGCGCCTCGCCGCGCACGGCGGCGCGCCGAATTTTTGCGATCGTCGGGCGTTCGTAGGTGATCTCTGAAGACCCCTTGATGGAGGCCGGCCTGCCATGACCCGCAGCGAGGACGAGCGCGCCATCGACGCCGTCGTACACGCGTTCTTTCAGGCCTTTGGCAACAAGGGTGGAGTCCGACCGGACCTCGACGCGCTGCGCGCGCTCTTCCTCGCGGAGGGCGTGATCATCAAGACCTGCGGAGAACCACCGACGATCTACGACCTGCGCTCGTTCATCGAGCCCAGGGAGAAGCTCTTGACGAGCGGGGAGCTGGTCGATTTCTCCGAGGAGGAGCTCTGGGGGAGGACGGACCTCTTCGGGAACATCGCGCAGCGCTTCTGTGTGTATCGCAAGTCCGGGCTGCTCTCGGGGCAGCGCTTCGAGGCGAGGGGCACGAAGTCCATCCAGCTGGTCAAGACGCCCGCCGGCTGGAAGATCAGCGCGGTTGCCTGGGACGACGAGCGGGAAGGGCTGAGCGTCCCTCCGGATCAGGACGTCACACGACGCAGCCTGTAGCCGACAGGCGCTCGCTCCTCGGAAGGCCATCGCGAGGTCAGGGGCTGGCGAGCATGTCAGCGATCGCGGGTGCTAGGGCAGGGTGTCCACGAGGGCGAGCGATGATGCCCGGAAACCGGCCACCTGCGCGTCCACCTCGGCCTGCGACAGGAGGACGTCCTTCGCGAAGTAGACCCAGTCGACGTCCTCGGCGTACGTCCGCGGGCTGGTCTGTCCGGCGGCGAGCTCGTCGAACCATAGGTTGAAGTCGAGGTGCTGGTCCGTCTCGGGGACGTAGGTTGCGTCGTGCGTGCAGAGCCGCGCGCCGTCGATGTAGTAATGGATACCGGACGCGTCGATCTGGAGGAGGAGCTTCTTCCAGCCCGACTGGTCCCCCGCGACCTGGTTCGACTGCGTATTCTCGAGCGTGGCCGTCTCCCACGAGGTCAGCCACAGCGTGCTGGTATCGCCCTGCCCCCACCCGCCGTTGGGCATGTACTCGAAGTCCTGCTCCGAGTAGTTGGGATCGACCTCGGGGTCGTTGATCCATGGACTGATCGTGAAGAACGTCTCGACCAGCTTGTCGCCGAGGTGCCGGGTCCCGGTCAGGGGCGTGTTGCGGAATCTCACCCTGGCGGAGTAGGTCCCGAAGCGGAACCTGTCGTCGTTGGACTGGATCTCCGCGTGCGAGGTGCTCGCTCCCGATCCACGCGAGGTCGCTTCGAGCCGCAGCAGCCTGTTCGAGGCGAGATCGGGATCGTCGATGAACGACACATTGGACGACAGCCATTGTGCGCCGGCGACCCCGGGCGCTCCGTCGGTCGTCCGTACCCACCACCGGCTCTTGAGACCGTCGTCGGCGATGCCGCTGTAGCTGAAGTCGTCGAAGAACTCGGCCGACACCGTGACGCCGCCGCCCTCTCCGCCAGCGCCGCCAGCGCCGCCGCCCTCGCCCTCGCCGCCCTTGCCGCTGCCGCCCTCGCCGCCCTCGCCGCTGCCGCCCTCGCCACCGCTCCCTCCGCCAGCGCCGCTGCCGCCATGGCCGGCAGGGGCGTCGAGCTCGCTCGAGCAACCCACCAGCGCATGCGCCGCAAGGAGCGCCGCCCCCGCGGCGTGGATGAAGCGCGCGCCGCGGGGCGCCTCGTTCGAAGCAGCGATCCTCTGGCCTTCGCGATCCGTTTTCATCGAGAGTGTTCCTTTCGGGATGAGCGTCCCATGGGGCGCTTGGACTTCCTACCCGCTCAATGATCGCGGCTGGCGTTGAGCCACCGCAGCTTGTCGGGATTGGCCATCGCCCGGATGGCGCGCACCACGCCGCCGTCGATCTCGAGCGTGATGACGACACGGATCGCTGCGTCCGTGCGGCCGCGCAAGACGAGCGCCGGCTCACCGTTGATGTCGCCGATCGACGCGTCGAAGGGGCCGGCCGGAAGCCGCGGCGTCGAGGCGACGAAGCCCGCCACCGCCTCGCGGCCGCGCAACGGCGCCAGCACGGCGCCCGGAAATCGCCCGCCGCCGTCGGCGTCGAGCACGACGTCCTCGGCGAGCAGGTCGACCAGCCCGCGCAGGTCGCCCGAGCCCACGCTGCGGGCGAAGCGCGCGACCAGCTCGCGGTGGGCCTCGGGGGTGGGCGGAAACCGCGGCCGCTCCCGCTCGAGGTGCTCGCGGGCACGAGACCCGAGCTGGCGGCAGGCGGCGGGCGTGCGCTCCATGATCCGCCCGATCTCGGCGTAGTCGTAGTCGAACAGCTCGTGCAGGACGAAGACCGCGCGCTCGAGCGGCGAGAGCTGCTCCAGCAGCACCAGGAACGCCATCGACACCGACTGCCAGCGGGCCAAGGGGGAGGAGGCGTCGAGCGCGTCGGCCTCGCTCCAGATCGGCTCGGGCAGCCAGCTGCCGACGTAGGTCTCGCGCCGGCGACGCGCCGAGTCCAGCAGGTTGAGGGATAGCCGCGTGACGATGGTGCCGAGCAGGGCCTTCGGCGACTCGACCTCGGCCTCGGGCACGGCCAGGTAGCGGATGTAGGCCTCCTGCACCACGTCCTCGGCGTCGGCCGCGCTGCCGAGCATGCGGTAGGCGATCGCGAACAGGAAGCGGCGGTGGATCTCGACGTCGGGTCTCATGGTTCTTGGCTTGCCTCGATCATGGACAGCGCGGCCGGCGCCGATGTGACATCGGCCCGGATGTCACACGACGACCCGCTGCGTGGTCTTGCCGGCCACCATGCGCAATCTCATCCTGTTCGTTCTCGTCCCGCTGCTTTCGGCCTGCAACGAATCCTCGTCGCCCTCGGGCTTCGAGGGCACCTGGAACTACGACCTGCCCGACCGCGCCAGCGGCACCAACATGGCTCACCTGTCCTGCCCGGCCCAGGGCGGCGCCCCGGCGATGGAGCTCGACATCCCGCAGATCGGCCACCTGGTGCTGGCCCGTGACGGCGACCAGACGCTCGCCGGCCGCACCGATCAGGGGTGCTCGTGGAGCTTCCGCGAGGCCGACGACGAGCGCGCGAGCTTCGCATCGGCGGAGGCGACCTGCGATAACCCGGTCATCGGATCGAGCTACACCATCACCGGCTGGACCCTGGCCCGCGACGGCGCCGGCGCCGCCGAGGTCGTCGATGCCATCAGCCACCGCCCCGGCGGCGCCGACTGCGACTTCGTGCTCACCGCCGGCAAGCGCACCTGGGTCGACCCCGATGCCGACGACGATCCCGCCGCCGCGTTCGTCGGTTCGTGGGCCTACGTCCCGCCCGATCCGGTCACCCGCACCAACGTCGCCACCGTCGCCTGCGCCGACGCCGAGGGCAACCCGCTGCCGCCGAGCTACGAGCCCCAGCTCGGCAGCATCGCAATCGAGCGCACCGGCCCGCACGCCGCTGCCGCCACCGACGGCGACGGCTGCACCTGGACCTTCGCGGTCCACGGCAACACCGCGTTGCTCGACCCGCCGGCGCAGCGCTGCGGCCCGCTCACGCTTGATCACTGGGCCCTGGCCGGCGACGGCGGCCACGCCTTCGAGGTCCGCAGCGGCGAGCGCGCCGGCTGCCGCGTCCTCCTGACCATCGGCGAGCGCACCCGCCCGTAAGAGCTCATCCGGCCTGGGCATGCCGTCGTCGAGCCCGCCGCAGGCTGTGGCGTGAAAGCGGCCCTGGTTCAACCCGTCTTTCGCTCCAGTCGCGCGGCGAGCCCTGCGGCGAGGTGCTCGGTCAGCGCGCGGACCGTCGTCGAGGAGAACCGTCCAGGGGGGCTCAGCGCAAAGACGGGAGCCGGCGGCGTCACGAAGCCCTCGAGCAGCGGGACGAGTCGGCCGCGCTTGATATCGTCGCGCACGAGCCAGTCGGCGAGCAGCGCCACCCCGAGGCCCTGTCGCGCCATGAGCGCCACCGCCTCGCTGTTGTTGGCGGCGAAGCGACCACGGACCGGGACCGGGACGCCTTTGCCAGGCTCCCTCCCGAAGCGCCAAACGGTCGACGCGTTCGCCTCGCCGTGAACGAGGCACTCGTGGGTCCGCAGGTCGCTCGGGGCGTTCGGGCGACCGCGCGCCCTGAGGTACGACGGCGCGGCGACGAGCACGCGACCGCTGTCGGCGAGCTTCCGCCCGCGGGCGCTCGTGTCAGCGGGGACGCCGACGCGAATCGCCAGGTCGAACCCCTCGTCGACGAGGCTCACGTACCTGTCGGTCATCACGAGCTCTGCGCTCACCGCGGGGTGGCGTCTCAGGAAGTCGCCGACCAGAGGGACGATGAAGAGCCGACCAAAGACGACGGGGAGGCTCACGCGGACACGGCCGCGCGGCTCCCGGTCGCTCTCGTTGAACTCGCCGCTCAGCTCGTCGAACGCCGCGAGCAGCTCCCGGGCGCGGGCCATCAGACGCTGACCGGCCTCCGTGACGCGAACCGATCGCGTCGTGCGCTCGACGAGGCTCGGACCCGATGGGCAAGCGCATGAGGGTGGCGTTCCTCGGCCTCGGTGCGATGGGCGGGCGGATGGCCTCCTGCCTCGTGAACGACGACATCGAGCTCAAGGTCTGGAGCCGCTCGGGAGTACCGTCGTGGGCGCCGTCGCTGGGCGCGTTCTCCGCGCGAACGCCGGCCGATGCCGCCAGAGACGCCGATACCGTCTTCGCGATGGTCACGGACGACGAAGCGTCGCGCTCCGTGTGGCTCGACGACGATGTCGGCGCGCTGCGCGGGATGCGCAGCGGAGCGGTCATCGTCGAGTGCAGCACGCTGAGTCCAGGCTGGGTGTCGACGCTCGCCGGGCGCGCGAAGGACGCTGGGCTCGAGTTCATCGACGCGCCCGTCGTCGGCTCTCGCCCACACGCCGAGAGGGGCAACCTGACCTTCCTCGCCGGCGGAGACGCCGCGGTGCTGGAGCCGCTCCGTCCGATCCTCGGTCGCATGGGCGGCGCGGTGAAGCACGTCGGCGCCTCGCCCGCGGGAGCGTACGCGAAGCTCATCGTGAACACCTTGTTCGGCGTCCAGGTCGCGGCGCTCGCCGAAGTCCTCGGGTTCGCGGCGCGCGCGCGGCTCGATACGGCGGCGCTGATGCAAGCGCTGGAGGGGCTCCCGGTCCTGAGCCCCGCCGCCAGCGGCGCCGCGACGGGGGTGCTGGCTCGTCGATTCGAGCCCATGTTCCCGGTGGCGCTCGCCGCAAAGGACCTGCGGTACGCGCTCGAGGCAGCGGAGCGCGTCGGCGGCGACCTGCCGGTGAGCCGAGGCGCGAGCGAGGTGTTCGAACGCGGCCTCGCGGGCGGACTCCGCGACGAGAACCTGACGGCCGTCGCCAAGCTCTACGACGAGGAGTGAACCTCGCGCCCCGCCGCGTCGTCGAGCCCGAGGCCCCGACGGCGCGCTCCTCGATGTGCACTACGGAGCTCACGCCGCCGATCACCGGGAGCTCGAGCAGGTGATCGCCCTCGCGCGCTGAAGCGGCGGAGCCGCCCGATCAGCGCGCCGAGCGAGGGGAGCTCACAGGAGCTCTCTGGGGAGCTCGCTCCCGCTCATCACCTGCCGCACCTCGATGGCCATGTTGAGCGGCTCGCCGCCGAGCCCGGGCGCGGCGGACGCCTGCGCGGCGAGCTCGTAGGCGCGCTCGGGGCTCCCGACGTCCACCACCCAGAAGCCGGCGAGGAACTCCTTGGTCTCGGGGAACACGCCGTCGGTGATGGGCCTGCCGTCCTCGCCGGCGCGCACGAGCCTGGCCTGGTCGGGCGAGGTCAGCGCCTCGATCCCCACGAGCTCGCCCGACTCGCGGAGCTTCTCGTTGAAGCTGTTCAGGAACGCGAGGTGCGCCTGCAGGTCCTTGGGCGGCCAGCTCATCAACGCGTAGGGCTCTCGGGTCGGCACGTGCATCATCAGGAGGTATTTCATCGTCAGCTCCCTTTCAGCGTGCGCGCCCCGCATCGGGCGCGCGTTCACAGACGAGTCGGAGCCCAGGCGGCGTCCTCGACATCGCGGGGGACGATACTCCAAGAATTTCTTGGCGGCTGGCAGAGTCAGCGCCGGGCGGAGCGTCGCCCGTCAGCGCCAGTGGAAGTCCCACTCCTGGTTGGCCGCGTCCGGCCGGCACGCGTACACGCCGACCTGCGCGCCGGGATACGAAGCGCCGCCGAAGATATCGACGCACTGCCCGAGCGACTTGATAGGACCGTTCAGGTAGAAGTACTCGTTGTAGAGGCCTCGGCCGCAACCGTCCCACAAGACGATGGGAGAGCCCGGCACCGGCATGCCACCGGAGACGTTGAGGCAACGGTCGACGGCGAACGTCGCCTTGATCTCGCCGGCGAGGAAGCTCAAACTCTGGTAAGATGCGGTGTTGATGCACGGCTTCAGCGTCGGCCGCGTGCCGAGGGGCGGGGTGCCGGGCGGCACGTCGACGCACAGATCGGTGCCCGTCAGCTGAAGCCTGCTCGCCGCCGTCGCCGTCCAGCGCTCGCGCGCCGACGGCACCTCGCCGCAGCCGCGCACCTCGAGCATCGAGCCGGCCGTCGTGCCGGTGGCGACGACGCACATGTTGCCCATGGCCCGCAGGCGCATGCCTTCGAACGAGAACAGCTCGTTGGGCGCGCCATCGATCAGGCCCCACGAGATGAGCGGCGTTCCGGACGTCGGTGAGACCACGCCGCCGCCGACGTTCATGGCGAGCATCTCTCCGCCGATGGTCGCCCGGAGGTGGTGCCCGCCGGACGAGTGCGGCAGCTTCGACCAGGTGTCGTTGGGGGCGTCCATGCACTGCCACGCGACGATGTCCTTGCCCCACTCGGTCGTGCCACCATCGATGTTCAGACAGCGGCCTCCGAGCCCCACGATCGAGCCGCCGTGCTTGCGCCCATAGACGTTCTGTGCGCCGATGACGTCCCAGGGAGACAGCGTGCGATTCGTGTCGGCCAGGTTGCTGCAGTAAGTGGCCGCCATGATCGAGTCGGTGTCGGCCACCGGCGTCGCGTCGCTGGCCCCCGGGTGGGCCACGCCGCAGTAGCCGCTCGGCAGGCAGACCTTGCCGTCTCCGCTCGCGCACTGGGCGTTGGACGTGCATTTCATGCATTGCCCCGTCCAGTCGTCGCGGTCGAACTCGTGCGAGAACCCGAGCGCGTGCCCGAACTCGTGCATGGCGACGACCTCGACGCGGCCGTCGGTCGTGTCGAGCGTCATGTGCTGCGCGCCGCTGGGCCCCGGATAGCCGAACCCGCTGTGGCTGCCGCCTCCCGCGGTGAGGTGGACGATGAGATAGCCGTTCGTGTTCGAGCCGCAGGGGCCCCAGTCTTCGAGCTTGATGTCTGCCGCGCGCTGCCACGAGTTGTCGACAGCGTCGCGGGCCCGGGCGAAGTACTCGAAGCGCCGCTGCCGCTCGGCGCTGGATACCGGGTCGTCGATGCGATAACACACCGGCATCCAGCCGCCGGGCCAGGGGGTGCCGACCAGCTGGAGCGCGTCGTGGGTCGACGCGATCAGCTCCTCGTTCGCGGCCGCTTCGTCGCCCGGCTCGCTCGTCCCGCAGCCGGCCATGGCGGCGGAGACCACGGCGATGGAGACAGCGGAATGGCGCAGGACGAGCGATGAGAGTCTTCGTTTCATCGAATAGGTTCCTTCGTTCTATGCCGAGTTGAATCGCACGGACCAGCGAGCGCCCGGATGCGCTGCGCGCCGCGAGCGCCTCGCCGTCGTCGAGAGAGGCTTATGCGCGCCGCCCGCCGCCGCTGACATCACGTGTCGTCTCGCGCATCGCTCGCTCCCCGGCGGCCGCGCCGCCGCAGGCCCGAGGCGCCCCGTCGGAAGAGGGGTATCCCCGGTGGGGTTGCGCTCGCAGGTCGCCTCACGGCCCCCGGACGCGCGGCTGCCGCAGGCCCCCGGCTCGCGGGTCGCAGCCAGCGCGCTCGGCGCTCCGCCGCTGCGTGGATTCGTACCGCCGGCTCAGCGATCGCAGGCGGGACGGTTCAGCGGCGCAAGGCAGCCTTCCCTACACAGCCCGCGGGCTCCCGCTCCGCCCAGGCGAAACGCTCACGCCGCGGCGCGGACCGGCGGCAGGCGGAACGCGGCCCCCTCGGAGCGGCTGCGCCTGCGGAACGCGCCCGGCGCCTCGCCCGTGTGCCGCTTGAACGCGCGGCTGAACGCGAACTCCGAGTCGTACCCGACCTCGGCCGCCACGGCGGCCAGCGAGCCGTCGCCCTCGGCGAGCAGCTCGGCCGCCCGCTGCATGCGGAGCTCGGCGAGGTAGCGGAGCGGCGGGACCCCCAGCTCGGCGAGGAACCGCCGCGCCAGCGCGGCGCGGGAGAGGCCCGCCGCCTTCGCGAGCGCCTCGACGCTCCAGCGCTCGGCCGGCTTCTCCTGCATGAGCCGGAGCACGCGCGCGACGCGACGGTCGAAGGCGCGCGCCCCGCGCCGGTCGAGCGCGCGCGACGCGCGCCCCTCGCGCACATGCTCGTGGCAGTGCAGCGCGTAGGCGAGCAGCGGCTCGAGCAGCGAGCGCGCCAGCCGGGCCTGCCCCGGGGAAGCCTCCGCCAGCGCGGCGCGCAGCAGGCCCACGACCGCAGAGAGCCCCGGCGCGCGCCGCACCTCGCCCGCAGGCAGGTGGACCACGGGCGCGAGCGCGGCGAGCCCCCCGCCGGGCGCGGCGGCGTAGGTCGCCGAGATCAGCTCCGCCTCGGCGGGAGCGCGCCCGGGCGGCGGCGCGACGCAGCGGAGGCTCTGCTCGCGGGGCCCCGGGCCGCGCGGGCCGAACCCGAGGAGCACGACGTCGCCGGCGTCGAGCTCCAGCGCACACACGCCGTCCTGCGAGAGGCGAAAGGCGCCCTGCACGACGACGTGGAGGCTCGGCGGATCACCCGCGCCCGCGCGCCAGGGCGCGCCTGGGTGGCCGAGATGCCGGGAGACCACCACGCCGCGGGGAAGCCGCCCCTCCGTCTCGTCCGCCATGCCCCATGGTTGCCCCCGCCGAGGCCGCTCGTCCAGCGCTCGTTCGCGGATCGAGACGCGCGAGCATGACTCCGCGCCTCGCGGTCATGGCGCGCGGGCGAGGGCCGCCAGAAGCTCGGGGCCATGACGCGCCTCGATTCCACGCCGGATTCCATGCCGAACGAAGAAGCGCTCCCCCGCGCGCTGCCCGACAAGATCCAGAGCAGCCTGCTGAGGAGCCGGACTGTCCTGATCTTCGGGGAGATCACCAGCGAGCTGGCGCAGGCGACCACCGCGCAGCTCCTCGCCCTCGCGAGCGATGACGGCGAAAAGCCCATCCGGATCCTGATCCACTCCCCGGGCGGGCACGTGGAGTCGGGGGACACGATCCACGACGTGATTCGCTTCATCCGGCCCGAGGTCAAGGTGATCGGCACCGGCTGGGTCGCCAGCGCGGGCGCGCTGATCTTCGTCGCCGCGCGGCGGGAGAACCGGTTCGCGCTCCCGAACACGCGCTTCCTCCTGCACCAGCCGCTCGGCGGCGTGCGCGGCCCCGCGTCGGACATCGAGATCGAGGCGGCCCAGATCCTGGCCGCGCGCGAGCGGCTCAACCGCATCTTCGCGGCGGCGACGGGGCAGGCGCCCGCGAAGATCGCGCAGGAGACCGAGCGCAACCTGTGGATGACGGCGCGCGAGGCCCAGGAGTACGGCCTCGTGCATCGCATCGTCGAGAGCGCGCTGGAGGTCTGAGCGCGCCGATTGCTAGTCGCGGATGATGGGTATGCTGCGCCTCGCGCCGTGAGGGCGCGCGGCGCGGTCAGGATAGGCGTCGACCGCGGGGAACGACGCCACCAGGTCGGTGTGCCGGATGAACCTCAGCTCGGTCGCCATCAGGATGTCCGCGGCGGTGAAGCGATCGAGCAGATAGCCGCGCCCGTCCGGCCAGGCGGAGCTTAGCGAAACCCCGTGACGGTGATCCTATCCATTCGAGGCCTCCGCCGGCGCGGCGCCGTTCTCGCCGGTGATGGCGTCGATCTTCTGGAGGACCTTCGGCCATCCCTCGCTCATCTTGCGGAGCGCATGGTCGTTCTTCGGGGTCTGGAAGCCGGAGTGCGCGAGGCGCAGCCGGGTGCCGCCGCTGACCTTGGTGAGCGTCCAGGTAACGACCGTGTCCAGGCGCGAGCCATAGCCGGCGTTGGTGGCGTGTCCGCCCTTCCAGGTGTAGACCAGGCGCTCGTTCGGCGTGACCTCCAGCACTTCGCACTGGATGACGCCATCCCACTCGCCGGCCGGCGTGGTCTGGTAGGTGAAGCGGGCGCCCTTGGTCGGCTCGAAGCCGATCGGCATCATCAGCCAGCGGCCCATCAATGCGGGCGTGGTCAGCGTCTTCCACACCATTTCGGGCGTGTGGGGAAACACCTCGTCAACGACGATCTCTCGGCTGTCGGCCACGATGGCGGCACTGTTCATGGATCGATCTCCTTCAGGAGGGTTCTGAGGTCGGCGAATCGCTCGCGCCAAAAGACGCCGTAGTGGCTCATCCAGTCGACCAGCGGCGCCAGCCCCTCCGGCTGGGCGCGGTAGTAGACCTTGCGCCCCTCGGGGCGCTCGGCGACCAGGCCGGCCTGCTTCAGGGACTTCAGGTGCTGGGAAATGGCGCCCTGGGTCACGCCGCTGCCCCGCGTCAGCTCCACCACGGTGATCTCGTCGGAGCTGACGATCCGCTCGAACACGGTCCGCCGAGTGGGATCGGCAAGCGCGCGCATGACGGCGTCGATCGCGGCGGCTTCGGCCATGCCCCATACATTAGTCATGACTCATCAATTAGCAAGTGCTAATTGATCGTGTCACACCCCAGGCGCGGCCTGAGCCGGCACCTCTGCACCTCGGCCCCCGGCGCGGCGCCTCCGTCGCCGCGTCCTCAGGCAGCGCAGCGCAGCAGGATTTTCCCCTGAACAACGCGCGCCCGCAGCGCATCGAGCGCGTCGGCGACGCGCTCGAGCGGCCATGTCGCGTGAACGACCGGCTCGAGCGCTCCGCTCTCGACGAGCGAGAGCACCTCGCCCATCGTGCGCGAGAACCGCTCCGGCGCCTCATTGACCACCGTGAACAGGTCGCTCATGGCGAGCGATACGCTGCGTCCGAAGCCGTCCGCGAGCGCGGCGCCGAGCTCGACGCCTGGCGGCCCTTCGAGGAAGCCGAAGGACACGAGGCGGCCGAAGGGAGCGAGCAAGCCGAGATCGCGCGCGAGCGTCGCGCCGCCGGTCGCGTTGAGCGCTGCGTCGACGCCGCGCCCATCGGTCAGCGCGCGCACCCGCGCCGCGACGTCCTCGCGGCCGTTGACGATCACGGCGGCGGCGCCGTTCCGCGTCGCATGATCCACCTTGGAGGCGTCGCCGACGAGCGCCACCGCGCGCACGCCGAGGTGCCGCGCGAGCTGCAGAGCGGCGGTCCCGACGCCGCCGGCCCCGCCGTGCACGAGCACCGTCTCGCCGGGGGCGATCCGGGCGCGTTCGCGCAGGAGCACCCACGCCGTCGCGTAGTTGACGATCGACGCGGCGGCGCGGTCGAGCGGCACACCGTCGGGCACGCGCGCGGCCCGGCGCGCCTCGACGTCAGCGAGCTCGGCGAACGCGCCGGTGTGCGGCGTGCCCATCGCGACGACGCGCGCGCCCGCCGCCGGCCCGCGCGCGCCCTCGCCAAGCGCCTCGACCGTGCCCGCGAGCTCGAGGCCGAGCCCCACGGGCCTCGGCGTGAGGGGGAGCTTCCCGTCGGCGAGGAGCAGATCGATGTGGTTTACCCCGGCGAACGCGACGCGCACGCGCACGTGCCCGCGTGGAACGGGGCCGAGCTCCCGCTCGCCGATCACAGCGCCGCCCGCGCCCGGGCCCGGCCCCAACAATGCAGCTCTCATCCGTGCTGTCCCTCCGCGTTGAACAGGCCCCAACGTGCGGGCGCGCGGTCCGCCAGTCCAATGGATGCACCGGATGCTATGTATTCACGCGGTGAATCTCTCTGCGCTCGACCTCAATCTTCTCGTCGTCCTGGAGGCGCTGCTCGAGGAGCGCAGCGTGACCGCCGCCGGCAAGCGCGTGGGCCTGAGCCAGCCCGCGACGAGCAATGCCCTCGGCCGGCTCCGCGCGTTGCTCGGCGATCGCCTGCTCGTCCGGCGCGGCCGCGCGCTCTTCCTGACCCCCCGCGGGGAGCAGCTCCGGCGCGACGTGCGCCCGGCCCTGGACCGCCTGCGGGCGGCGCTCGCCCGCCGCCCCGCGTTCGACCCCGCGGCGCTCTGCGACGAGCTGCGGGTGGGCATGAACGACTACGCCGCGTACGTGCTGCTGCCGCGGCTCGTCCGGCGGCTCCGGGCGCGCGCGCCGGGGGCCAGGCTCGCGGTGCTGCCGTTCGAGACGCGCGACGCCGCCCGGACGCTCGACGCGGGCGAGGTCCACGTCGGCCTCGCGGTGGAGGGGCCCGGGCTGGCCGGGCTCGAGTCCCGGCCGCTCCTGCGCGACGACTTCGCCCTCGTCTGCCAGCCTCCCGCGCCGCGCACGCTGCGCTCGTTCCTCGCGCGGCCGCACCTGCTCGTCTCACCGCACGGCGGGCGCGTCGGGGTGGTCGATCGCGCGCTCGCCGCCCAGCAGCTCGAGCGCGACGTCCACGTCACGCTGCCGCACTTCCTGATGGCGCCGCACCTGCTTTCGGGCACCGACCTCATCGGCGTCCTGGCTGGCGAGGTCGCGCGGGACATCGCCCCCGCGCTGAAGCTCGTCGTCGCGCCGCCGCCGCTCGCTCTCCCGGGCTTCACGCTCTCGGCCGTCTGGCACCCCAGGCTCACGGACGATCCGGCGCACGCTTGGCTGCGCGATCAACTCGCGGAGGCCGCGGCCGAGCAGCAGGCGTCGCGGCCGGCCTCCGCGCCCGCCCGGCGGTCGCGTGACGCCTGACGCGGTGACGCGGCCCTCCATGCATCGACGATGAGGCAGCCCTCACTCCACGGCCTGCGGGGACATCTTCTCGGCGCGCCGCGGCGGCCCGCGTCAGCGCGGTGACGCCGGGTCGCGCGACGTCGCCTATAGAGGGGCGAACGTGCACGCACCGGCGGCGCAGACGGGCCTGGATGCGAGGCACGCAGGCGTGGCGTAGGGGCAGCCCATCCTCCGATGCTCGCGACATACGGTCGCGTCGAGGTGGACGACGAGGCGCCTCATCTGGTGGACGCCCGCCCGGTTGACCACCTCACCACAGGTGCCGCCGCACTCGGTGCTCGTATCGACCATGACGCAATCGTTGTCGGAAGCGCATGCCCGGTAAGCGGCCCGGACACGCTCCACCTGGCCGGAGGCGCGGGCATGCAGCTGCTGGCAGGCCCTCCAGTCCACGTCTCTCTCGTCCTCCGTGCGTTCCGTCGTGTCGGTGAAGCCCGCGATCGCGAGCCCGAAGGAAGCCATGGCAAAGAGCGCAGAGATCCCCAGGCGAGTCCGGTTCGTTTTCATGCTGCCTCCATCGCGCGCGTGCTCGTGGTCGCCGGCGGCGCGGGCGCACCGCGCGGCGACTCGCCTGTCATGAGGCTCGACCCACGGGAACGGAAGGCGCTCGACGGCGTGTGCCACGGCGCGACCTGGGCGGGCAGGAGGTCCAAGCGCTTCTGTGGATGTCAGGAAACTTCAGTCTTTCCATCTTCAACTGGATCGATGTCGCCGGTGAACTCGAGCGGCCCGGGTGACAAGATCCGTCAAGCTCCGGCGGCAGTCGCCGCCTCTCCGGCGGGTCGGGGGCGCGTGGAGGGGACGACGGAACGCAACGGTTCGCCTGCGCCGCGGTGCAAGGGCGAAGCGAGCCAGTACCGGTGCGAGCTCCACCGCTTGCTGGACGAGGAGATCCGGGATCGGAGCGATGGCGTTGCTATGAAACGGCCCCATGCGCTCGCCCGGCGTGAGCGCAGCGGCACCGACTCGGCCTGCTGCAGGGCGCATGGAGGTGCCCTGCAGCAGGCCCTCTTCGCCGCGGAAAGGACCTACGGGAAGGGCCGTCAGTAGCCGCGGTGCACGTGGAAGACCAGGTTGTTCGCGACGGTGGTGCCGTCGCGGTTGATGATCGTCCACTTCTGGAGCGTCGTGTCGTAGCGCAGCGCGCTCCGCTTCGTGTGCAGGGTGCCCGTGCCGCTGAAGCTGTGCGTGAAGAAGAGGCGGGCGTCGGGCACACCGTTGATGTTCGGCTCGTCGATGACGAGGGCGTTACCGACCCGTGTCGCCGGGCTCGATGTCACCTTGAAGTCGCCGCCCAGCTTGACCGCGAACAACGCTCCGGGCGGAAGCGTGCCCTGGTCCTCGTTGTAGACGACCCACTTCTGCACGCTCGTATCATACCGGACACCCACAGGATGGTTGTTGTAAACGCCCGGTGATCCCGGCAGGTTCCAGAGGCGGCTCACCTGCACGGCGATGGACGAGCGCCCGTTGAGCGCTGGATGATCGATGGTCGAGCTCGAGCCCGTGGGCTTGTTGGCAACCGTGACCTCATGGATGAAGACGCTGTCGCTGGGCGACATCGCGCGGACCGAGAAGCGCACGCCCAGCGGCATCGCGGCGAGGTCCTCGTTGTAGACGGCCCACCGCTGCAACACTGTGTCGTACCAGACGCCCACGTGGTGGTCGTTGCTGACGGTGCCGGCGACGGGTGCCACGAGGAGGATAAGATTCGGCTTCCCGTTGAGCGCCGGATGATCGATGTGGCTCATGCTACCCGTCGTGGACGTCACGTCGTGGAACAACGAGACGGACCCCGCCTCCTCGTTGCGCGCCGCTTGGCGCATCGCCTCCTTGATGGTGCTCGCCGTGTTCATGTCGACGGTTGTCGGCGTCATCTCCGTGGGATCGGGCAGGCCGTTCGGGCCGGTGGCCATGAACAGATAGGTCTGCCCGCTCTGATTGGCGGGCATGCCTCCCGTGGGGCTCTCGAATACCTGCCCGTTGGGCGCCACGACCTTGAATTTATCTCCCGCCCACAGCTCCAGGCTGTCGCCAAGCTGCAGCACCATGCCCGGCGCAGCCGGCGTGCTCTGCCCCTGCGCGTAGACGAACCGCGCCTGTCCGCTCACTTGCACGATGGTCGCCCCCTCGGCCCAGGCCAGGAAGACGCCGCCGCGCGCCGGCATCATCGGCATCGGCAGGTCGGTCACCACACGCGGATCCACCGGCGGCGGGAGCGTCGTGAACCAGTCCGAGTCGAACGAGCAACTGAGGCAGGGCCACGGCCGCGGCAGATCGGGCAGGACCGCTTCTCGGTAGACGCACCCCCCGGAGGGGCAGATCTTCGACCAGTCGATGTTCTGAGGGAACGACTCGTCCGCGCAGTTGACCGAGATGCCATCGAACGCCGTCTGCGGATCGACCCAGCTCTCGCAGGCAGCGGAGGGCGTGTCAGCGGCGAGCGTGCCGTCGTTCTTCATGTCACCCACCTGGAGCTGCGGGGGCGAATCGAAGTCGGTCTCGGAGACCCCGACGCCGTGGGGGACGCCCTCCAGCATGAACTGCGGCGTCTTGACGAACACCTCGCAGAGATCTCTCAGGGCGGCATTCCCCAGCGCCGCCGTGGTGTACGCGCTCGCAAACGTCGCGGTCATCGATTTCCCGAGGAACGTGCTGAGAGCCGTCGCCTCGCCGGAACCGGCCGAGAGGCCGCGCCCGAGGAGGCGGAAGCGCAGCGCCTCGACGGCGCCGCGCACGGTGACCCCTCCGGTCATGGCGCGGTCGGTGAGCGCGTCGATCCAGTCGCGCGAGATCGCCGCCGGTCGATCGCAGCGGCCCGCGGAGGCCTCCCACCCGAGCATGGAGTACTGCGATGACGTCGGGTTCGCCGTGCTCAGGCGCGAGAGATGAAGGCCCATCGCCTCCGCCTGGGAGGGCGTCGGGTACGTGGTCGATTGGGGGAAGTGAGTGACCCAGAGCTTGCCGCCGACCTTCCACTGGAGCGCCGACGCCTTCATCCGAAAGAGCAGATCCGCGGAGCGTCGATGAACGGCGTCGCCCACGTAGTCCTGGGCCGGCGTATCGATGAACGGCTCGAAGACCTTGGGCATCGTCGCCGACGATTCAGGCAAGCGGTTGAAGTAGGGCGACGTGACGATCTCGGTGAGCAACCCCTTGAGCGACCAGCCCCGCCCGACGACGTGGTTCTCGGCGAGGTTCCAGAGCAGTTTGTGCTCGTGCGTGTTGCGTGAGGTGAAGTTCGAGATGGTCAGCGGAGCGCCGAAGAACTCCCTCCAGACGTCGTTGGCGAAGGCGGCCGCGAGCCAGAAAGCGCCGAGCGTGCGGCCTTGATTCGCATGGTTCGCCCCCGTGTCGAGATCACCGGAGTCGTACGATTTCCGCAGCGCGAGGAACCCCTCCTTCAGCCGATCATCGAGCGCCCACACCGTCGTGCTGCTCGCGTCGGGGAGCAGGAGGCCGGTCCCGCCCGGTGTCTGGGTCGACGTGTCGTTCGAGAAGCTGCCGCAGCTCGCCCCGTCCCAGCCGGCGAAGGGGACGTTCGTCCCCAGGGACTGACGGAACGACCCTACCCAGTCGGCGTCCGTCGGTGCCTGGGGCGAACCGGCGGTCGCCCATGCCGAGAGGCCCGAGAAGACGCGCCCCTCCTGCCCCTTCGCCCAGTCGTAACCGGGAGTGAAGAGGGACGCCGACGACGACGACACCGAGCTGAAGTGCGTGCGATGGCACTTCATGCATTCCATCGATTTGTTCGCATAGACCTGCGTGAAATGATCCGCGATCTGGCGCTGCTTTTCGTGCGGCATTGCATCATCGGTTCCATACTGGCGTACCAGCGCGAAGACGAACCCGCGGTAGGCCGGAAAGACGTTGTCCATGAGGAGCGACCCGCGCACGACATCGGCCATGTTGTACGTGCCCGGGGACGCCGGAACAGGGGGCTCCGCCACGGCATCCGACAAGGAGGTGGCGTTCCCGAGGCGCCGCGTGTAGAGGACGACCTTCGCCGCCCTGATCTTGTCGTTATCGCTCGACAGCAGCGGCTGGGAGAAGCAGTCCGACTGGCTGCGCGCCCCCTCCCGATCCACGCGCATGCGGTCGAGCAGCACGCCGGTCCAGCGATCGACGAAGGCCGGATGCTCCATGAGCGCCTCGGCCATGCGGGCGCGGCCGACGCGCGCGGTCATGACGGTGAGGAACTTGAGCTCGCCGAAGCTGCGCACAGGCCTGCCGAGCAGCGCCGGGACGACCTGCTCGACCCAGGCCGCGTCGCCCGCGTCCACTCCACCAGGGGACGTAGGCTCCGGCGCGAGCGCCGCTTGGCTCACGCCGGGAGGGGCTTCTTGCGGCTGCGGCTCGGTCGTGCTGCAGCCCGCCAGCAAACCACCGGCGAGCAGCACGGCGAGCGCTCCCCGCGCCGACTCCAACATCTTGAGTTTCATACGATCTCCTCTCACGCCTGGAAGAACGGCTGCTCGTACGACGACGGCATCCCCGGCGGCAGCTCTTGGAACGCAAAGTTGTCCGTGCCGTGCGGATCGATGCCGGCCGCGGTGAGGGCCACGCACGCGAGGTTGGCCGGCGTGTATCTGCCGGCCGGAGGACCAGCCGTCCAGTCCATGGTGCCGATCAGCTTCGGCTCCCCCGAGGCCGTGGGCTGGATGGGACCACCGATGAGCACGACCACGTAGCCTCGACCGTAGTGGTTGCGGCCCGTGCCGGCGATTCCTTCCGGGTCCGGGGTGCGGCCGAACTCCGTGTTGAGGATGATCAGCGTGTCGTCGACGCTGATGCGGTTCGCCTGCGGCGTGGCCGTGCTCGTCACCCGAGACAGCTCCTTGAGGAGCAGAAACAAGTTGCCGAACGTCACGCCGGCGGTATGCCCGTGGCCGTCGTAAGCGGCAAAGGTGTCAGTTCCGAGGCCGACATCGACCATGCCCACGTAACGCGTGTCCTTCGTGTTGAAGAGCCACGCCGCCATATCGAGGCATGCCGCCGTCGTGTTGAACGGCGTTCCAGGTTGGCGCACGTTCGTCGAGCAATGCGCGAGCGACGCGCCCTCGCCGCGGAGGCTCGAGTTGAACACGCCCGTGAGGCTCGGGCTCCCGGGCAGGCTGTCGAGCGCGGCCCTGTAAGCGCCGTACCCGCGAGATCGAGATCCGTCGAGGTTGGTCTCATAGAGGTCGGCGTAGTAGCTCGTCAGCACATCGGCTCCCGCGTTGACGCCGGTCCGCGAGGCCCAGTCGGCCATCTCGCTCACGCCGGAGCTCATGGGGACGAGCACGGGCCGCGCCGCGGAGCCGTGCGCGCCGACCGAGAGCCACGCGGAGAACGCCTTGTCGTCTCCGCCGAAGAAGCGCCCGCTGTCGGGCATCAGGACGTAGGATGTGTGCTGTTCCGGGTGGCGGCGCTTGATCGCGGCCCCGAGGCTCGCCGCGCGCGCATCGCCCAGAGGACGTCCCGTGAGCGCGAGCGGGATCGCCACAGGATGCGCGGAGAACTCGTGCGTCATCGTGACGACGCGCGTACGGGCCAGGAGGTCGGGCCGGCTCCACAGGGGGGACGTCGCGACGCTCCATTTCATCCCCCCGAGCGTCTGCACGGTCGCTCCAGTTTGGGTACTTCCGCAGTGCGTCAGCAGCGCCGTCGAATTGAATGCGCTGAGCAGGTTCTCTTTGAACAGGGTATCTCGCAGATCGACATGGAACGACTCCCACGCGGAGAGCCCCCCGTAGAGGAAGATCTCGAGGATCTTCTTCGGCCCACCCCACGTGGCCACGCTCGGATACGGGGCCCAGGACTCCCCCACCGGGCCATCTGCCCAGGCGGGCCGGCCAGGCAACGCCGCTGCGGCGGCGAGCGCGCCGGCGCCCGTCAACAGTTTTCGTCGAGAAATCATGCTCTTCTCCTGCGTCTCAACACGGGACTGAAAGAAGCGCCGCGCCCGGCCGCAATCGCGATCGACGTGCCGGGCTGCGCAGCGGACAACGCGCTCGCGGAGTTGCGAGCGCAGCGAGGCCCAGAGCAAGTTCCATTCCTGGTGGGTGAGCTCGGGACGCGGGGTGGCGATCGCTCAACGAGGGCGCGCGAGCGTGGCTCGTGCTTCGACGACGCCGCGGACGCGAGGGCACGTGCGCACGCGCACGCCGGACGAGAGATGAAGACGGGAGGAGGAGGCGGGACGATAGCCCGCGCAAAGCCATTCCGACCCAGAATTTTCCGCCGACGACCGGCAGTCGACACAACGTACAAAAGGTACGGATCCGCCTATATAAACGAACAGATTCAACGGGTTCACTCGGCTGTGGATCATTGCCTACGCCGCGCTGAGAGCATCTCCTTGTCGCCGGGGATTGGTCCCCGAGCGACCGCCTCGCCCGGCGCCCGGCGCTCGCTCCGCCGCGCGAGGCGAGCAGTCATGCCCGAGCGTGACATGTCACGGATCGAGCGTGACATGTCACGGATCGAGCGTGACATGTCACGGATCAGCGCGCGACGCGCCGCGGAGGCAGCCCGTGGGCTGGCGCGGCGAGGGCGAGATCGATTCGAGGTCCGCGCGCCGCGGATTGCCTCCCGGCGCGCGATGCGATACGCGGTATCAATGCATTTCGCTCCTTGGCTCGGACTGGCAGCAATCTGCTTCTTCGTGGCGTGCTCCGGGGAGCGGGACGACCCTCCGGACGGACGCGGCGGCGCCGCCAGTGACACGATGATGGCGGCGAGCGGCGGCGCGGGCGGCGGCAGCCCAGCCGGCGTCGGTGGGGGCGGTGCGGGGGGAAGCGGCTGTGATCCGGAGCTCGCGCGCGCGAACAAGGCCCTCGTCGGGCAGGCCCTCGACGAGCTGCTCGTCGACAAGGATGTCACGGCGGTCGATCGCTACTGGGCCGACCCGTACCTCCGGCACCATCCGGGGGCGCCGAGCGACCTCGCGGCGTTCAGGACCCTGATGAGCTATGAAGTCGCGTCGCTGGGGTTCGGCTACGAGCGCCTGCGCACGCTGGCCGAGTGCGACCTGGTGGTCGTGCATGGCCGCTACTCGGACGCCGGCGTGATCTTCGACATGTACCGCGTCAAAGACGATAAGATCGTGGAGCACTGGGACTCCAACACGGCCGAGGCTTCGGATGCCGCCGGCCCGACGGAGATCGAGGACGAGGCGCTCACGGCGCAGAACAGCGCGCTCGCGCTGAGCTTCATCGACGCCGTGCTCGTCGACGGGGAGCACGCGCGCGTATCCGAGTTCCTTGACGCGAGCTACGTCGAGCACCGCTATGCCACAGCGACCGGCCCCGCGGCGCTCATCGAGTACGTGGAGAGGGACTACCTCACCTACCACAAGGTGCATCACGTCGTCGCCGATGGAAACTTCGTATTCACCCTCTCCGAAGTGTCGCGCGGCGGAGGCGCCTACGGTATATATGACCTGTTCCGCGTCGACGACGGCGCCATCGTCGAGCACTGGGACTCACGGCGCATCGTGCCCGCCTCGACCGACAGCGAACTCCCGATCTTCTAGAGCGACAAATGGGTTGAAACCACGAGAAAAAGCAGGAATTCACAGGGAGACGGGGAGGCGGGGAGCGAGAGACGGCAAGAGAAAGAACTTCATTCTTTCTTCCTCCCCGCCTCCTCGCCTCCCTGTGAAAATTCTCCGGGTTTCAACGTGATCGGTGTTCTAGTACTACAGCCGCGGTTAGGGAGCCCGGGCGCGGGCGCTCGGCCGGTTGCGGCGGCGCCGGTAGCAGCAGGCGCGAGCCTGAGCGCGCTTTCGGCGTCGCCACCATGACCATGCCCATCGGAACTCGGGCGAATGGGCGGGCAACGGAAGCACCAGCTCCATTAGGCGACGGACTTCGGGAATGCTCCAGGGCGCCAGCGTCGGCGGAGCGTCGCTTTCTTCGGGCGTGGCGCGCTTTTTTTCCCCGACGTGTCAAGCGCCGCCTTCTGCATGCGCTCGGCGTTCTTTCCCGGCCCCGGGCGCGCCGCTTTGGGCACGAACTCGGGGCTCATCGCCGGGGCGTACGGGAACGCGCCCTCCGCGGGAAGCTTCGCGCGCACGAAAGCCAACCACGCCAGGGCCATCATCCCGAGCGTGATGTACCGATGCCAGCTCGGCCACGTGCGGACCTCGTAGTGGTCGAGGCCGACGTCATCCTTCGCCTCCTCGAAGCACTGCTCGATCGTGTAACGCGTGGAGGCCACGTGCGCGAGCGTTGCCAGCGGCGTGGCGGCTCCAGCGTTGGACAGGTAGTAGGCCACTTCAGACGGATTCGAGACCGAGCGGCGAGCCAGGAGCCAGATCTCGTCGGTCGGTAAGCGCCGACGACTGTCGACGACGCGCGCGCGGGCCCAGTCGTACTCGATGGGTCCCTTCTCGCCTTGATGGACGGCAAGGCGATGCCATTGCTTCGGCGACCACTGCGCGACCACCTTCGCCACAGTGGAGGCGTGCGGCGCGCCCGGTGCAAGACGAGTGCGCGTGCGGAGCGGACCACGAGGGTGTTCGCGTTCGGTAGGGGGCTCCGCAACCTCCGGTCGCTCGGGCCACACCGGCGTGCTCGAGACGACCGCGAGAACATACCGATGGCCCTGCGCGGCGATGCCATCGCGAAGCACGGGGTCGTCCCCGTAGACTTCATCGCCGGCGACCCACGCCATCGGTACACCTCGCTGCCAGGCGCCATGCAGCATCTGCATCGCCAGCTGCGGCTTGGTCCGGAACGCGACATCCTCCGGAACGTGAGCGTCCTGCCTCCGCTCCGGATCGCTGCACCACGATCCTGGCAAGTAAAGACGACGGTCAAGGATCACATGTCCACGTGGGCCGTTGTAGCTGAGGAACACACCGATCTGGCAGTTCTCGATCTTGCCTGCCGTCCCACTGTATTGCCGCGCAACGCCGACGGACTTGGTGCCTTTCTTAAGGAAGCCCGTTTCGTCCAGTACGCCGATGCCCTGCGGATCGCCGAACTGCTCGATCGTGAAGTCCATCAGCAGATCGCGCGCCGCGTCCGCGCTCCAGTCCGCACTGTACATCAGCCGCTGCACGCGATCGGGCGTCGGATCCCCGATGGCCTCGGCCAGCTGCCAACCGTTCCGGCGCGCCACCGGCCCCATCAGCGAGCGCACGTACTTGATCGCCTGTTCGCGCGGCTCGCTGCGCGCGAACAGCCCCGCGAATCGCGCGTGAAATGCCTCAAAATCTGCTGCCAGCGCGTCCCACGCGGCCGCTGCTGGCAGCCCGCTTGCCCCCGGATCCATGGGCGGATCCTGGGTCCAACTAGATCGATGTCGAGGTGCGGCTGTAGTACTAGGGGTCCTTGGCGCAGCGGAAGCCGATGCTCCAGCCGCGCGCCGTGGAAGCGCTCGGGCGGCGGTGTGCGGAGCGCACATACTGGCTCTCGACCGTATCCCACCCGCCGCCGCGGAGCACACGGCGGGAGTCGTCGCAATCGTCCCTGTCGTAAGGGCAATAATGGCTCTCGGTCCACTCCCAGACGTTGCCGGCCAGGTCCAGGGCGCCGGCGGGCGATCTCCCGGCCGGCGATCGTCCGACGGGGGCGGTCGCCGGGGCCGCGTCGCCGTCGTTGTACATGCGAGGCCACGGCCCCTTCCCTACCTTCTCCAGCCGCTCCGTCAGCATCCGGCTGCACTCGGGCCCGCAGGCGTTGAGGCGCTCGCCCGAGGGAGGCGCGTGGCCCCAGGGGTAGGTCCGAGCGTCCTCGCCGCGCGCCGCGAGCTCCCACTCCGCCTCGGTGGGCAGCCGCTTGCCGGAGGCGGCGCAATACGCCTTCGCCTGGTACCAATCGACGCAGTTGATGGGGTGGTCCAGCGCCTCGGGGCCGTTGCAGAACTGGCTCCAGAAGGAGCGGCCGCTGGGCGTGAGCCCCTCCGACTCGACGGTCTTCTGCGGGCGAGCGCAGGCCTCGCAGTCCGAGTAGGCCTTCACCGTCACCTCGGTGACGTCGAGGCAGAACCGACCCACGGTCACGCCATGTCGCGGCGTCTCGTCGCTGGGCGTCTCCGCGTCCGCGTCGGAGCCCATCTGGAACTCGGTGCCTTCGACGAGCACCATGCCGGCCGGGCAGCCGCCCGATCCGGCCGACGGCTCGCGCAGGAAGAGGTACCCCCCCGCGCACGCGGCGCACGCGGCGGCGGCGAGCGGCGCGGCGCGGCGGAGGCGCCTCTCTCGCGCGCGCTCGCCGCCTCCGCGGCCCCGCGCCGCGGGCCGCTCCGCGGCGCGCTGGTGGAGCACGGTGTGGCCAGCCGCGGTGTCAGGGACAGGGGCCGCCGTCACAGGGTCGCCCGCGAGCGCGCTCGAGCTCGCGAGCGTGCCTGAGGTGACAGGCTCTCTCGCGAGCTCGTCGGCGCCGTGGGGCGCGCCCAGAAGGGCGACCGGCGCGGCCACGGTCGTGGCGAACGCGGCCGGGTGATGGCGGCCCGCGGGGGCGTCGACGTCCGCCGTCCGGACCTCCAGGCTCGGAAACGCATCGACCATCTCGCGCGCCGACTGGAATCGGCAGGTCGGATCGACGGAGAGCGCCTTGGAGAACCAGTCGTCGATCGACGCCGGCAGGCCCGGCCTCTGCTCGCTTGCGGGGCGGAACCTCCCCTTCAGGACCGCCGCGCCGACGGAGACGAACGAGCTGCCCTGGAACGGCTGCGCGCCGGTCAGCGCCTCGTAGAGGATGACGCCGAGCGACCAGAGATCGGAGCGGAGATCGACGTCCTTGCTCCCCTCGAGCTGCTCGGGGCTCATGTACGGGGCCGATCCGATCACCATCCCGGTCTCGGTGAGCGCGGGGTTCGCCGCCGGCACCGCCGCGTCGCCCGCCACCTTCGCGACGCCGAAGTCGAGCACCTTGACGAAGAGCGGGTATCCCTGGCCCCCCTCCGTGATGAAGACGTTGTGGGGCTTGATGTCGCGGTGCACGATGCCGAGCTCGTGGGCGCTCTCGAGCGCGCTCCCCACCTGCCGCACGAGCGACCTCGCGGTGGCGAAACTGAGGCGGCCGCCGCGCTCGAGGAGCTCGGCCAGCGAGAAGCCGCGCAGGAGCTCCATCACGAGGTACGGCACGGCGCCGTCGACGACGCCGTAGTCCATGACCTGCACCACGTGCGGGTGCGCGATCCGCGCCGTGGCCCTCGCCTCGCGCTGGAAGCGCGCGACGAGGGCAGGACGCTCCGCCGCCCGCTCGGGGCGGATGAACTTCACCGCGACGTCGGTGTCGAGGGCGAGGTGCCGCGCCGCCCACACGACGCCCATCCCGCCCTGCCCGAGAGGCCTCAGCAGGTGCAGCTTGTCCGCGATGACGGCGTCGGGTCGGAGCTCCACGAGGACCAAGCGGATGGTACCACCGGCGCGCCGGCGGCTGCACCGCGGCCGGCGGAGCCTGCCGTCAGGCGGTGGGGGAACTCCCCCACCCTGCCGGAAGGATGGAACCGCCAAGGCGCCACAAGACGCCAAGATTATTGTGTTTCTCTTGGCGTCCTTGGCGCACTTGGCGGTTCAAAAGACCCCGCCCTCGGCCAACGCGGCTATGGCTTCGCCTTCTCGTCGAGGAAGCCGGTCACCCACGCGAGCGGCGCGTTCCAGTTGATCGTGATCTCGTTCACGCTCCAGGCCTCGATGTTGTCCACGAAGCACCGCTGCGCGACGCACCCCTTGAGGCCGGCGCTCTGGACGTAAGGATCCTGGAGCGAGGAGTTCGGGCCGCCGGAGACCGCGCCGGGCGGCGCCTTCGGGTACTTGCTGTTCGCCTGGTGCGCCCAGAACCGGTGGTGCGGGTTCTCGAGCGGCTTGTCGCCGTAGCCGGTCACGTACGACTGCCCGAGCGGGTTGCGCCCGAGGATGTAGTCCATGCCCAGCACCACGCCGTCGAGGTACTTCGGCTGCTTGGTGAAGTCGTGGGCGAGCGCCACCACGAGCATGTTGTTCAGCACGGCCGAGTTCGAGCCCCAGTCGTACTTGCCTTCAGGCGTCCGAGCGACGAGCGTCCGGTACCCCTCCTTGTCCGCGATGGCGAGGTACTGGTCGGCCGCCTTCGCGATGCGGCCGCGGATCTGCTGCTGCCACGCCGCGTCCACGTGGCCGGGCACGATCGCCATCGAGATCTGGCCGAGCCCGTCCGTGACCCCCCAGTAGATCTCCATCGGGAACCGCGCGTTGAGCGGCGAGGCCTGCAGGAACTGCTTATATTCCGGCTTCCCCGTCGTGACGAAGAGCTCCGCCGCGGCCCAGTAGAACTCGTCCTTGGCGTCCTTGTCGTCGTAGGGCCCGCCGCCCTTGTCGCCGCCGGGCGGCGCGTAGAGGGCCGGGTTCTGCTTCGCCGCCGCCCAGGCGCGCTCGGCGGCCTTCAGGCACTTGGCCGAGAACGCCGCGTCCACCGTCTTCCAGATTCGCGCGCACTGCGCCCCCGTGGCCGCCACGTTGAGCGTCGCCGCGGTGCTCGGCTTGTGGAGGAAGCGCGCCTGCTTGTCCTCGTGCGGCGCGAGGCCGAGGCCCGTCCACGACTCGTCGTGCATCTTGTGGTGGACCATGCCGGCGAGCGGCTTGCCTTCCGGCACCTGCATGCCCATCAGGAACTCGAGCTCCCAGCGCGCCTCGTCGAGGATGTCGGGCACGCCGTTCTTGCCCTCGGGGATGTTGAGCTTGCCGTCCGCGAAGTCGGCGCTCGAGGCGCCGATGTGCTTCGTGCGCTCGTACCAGTTGAGCAGCGTCCACACCGAGATACCGCCGTTGACGACGTACTTGCCGTGGTCGCCGGCGTCGTACCAGCCGCGGGACGCGTCGAGCGCATAGTCGCAGCCGCTGTCCTTCAGGCAGCGCGTGCTCTTGTCGTGGAGGTGCCCCGCCGGGCGCGCCAGCTCGGGCTTGCCGGCGAACGGCATCTTGATCTCGATGCCGCTCCGGTTGTGGTAGAAATACGCGAGCGCGTCGTACTTGAGCTTCTGGTAAAGGCCCGTTCCGATGTCGAACGGGAAGCTCTTGTCCTCACCCACCTTGAGCACGTAGCCCTGGCCAGGCGCCTTGACGGCCGTGAAGTCGACGAGGTGGACGTGATCGCCGGAGGCGGCGTCCTTTCCGAAGACCTTGGTCTGGCCGTGGGCGACCGACTTGCCGGAGGCGTCGAGCAGATCCCAGGCGACCGGCGCGGTCGCCGCGCTGTTCACGGTGGCGATCTTGATGGCGCCGGGCAGATACCCGACCTGGTTCACGGCGACCTTCGGCGCCGCGGCCTCGGCCACGGGCGCGGCGGCCTTGAACTGGGGGTCGTCCAGGCGGATGTCGTCGATGCAGACCTCGAACGGCTCCTTGGCCGACGCCATGGCGCCGCCGATGTGGAACGCGAGCTCCGCCGTGGCGTCATCGGCCTTCCCCATCGTGAACTTGCCGGAGAAGGTCTTCGGCTCGGTCCCGAGGATCACGGTGTCCGACCAGTACTCCTCGTAAGGCGGCCCCGACATGCCGACCTTCGGGCGCGCCTTCGTGGGCGAGGACGCCCAGGCCTTGTACTCGAGGGTGTAGCTGTGCCCCTTCTGGATCACCATCTCCCGGTGGCGGAACTGGGCGTCCCAGTTGTTTGACCCCTTGTTCGTCACCGTGACGCAATAGGCCCCCTTCTTCACCTCGGCGCTGCCCGCGCCAGGCGCGGTGAACGAGGTGGTCCAGGGCAGGCTCTTGTTGTCGTCGAAGTTGGATGCCTTGAGCAGGTTGGTCTGCGCGGGCGTGGAGCCCCCCGCGGCGCTCGCGTCACCGCCCGCGCCGGGGCCCGCGCCGCCAGGAGGGGCGGCCCCCGCGCCGGGGCCCTGCGTGACCACGCATCCAGCGCTCAGCCCGAGCGCGAGCGCGAGCGCGGACACCCGCCCCGCTCGGCGGAGGATCGACTGCTTGAGAAAAAGGTCCTTCATAAGTCCTCGGTTCACGACTGGGAGCAATCGGCGCATAGAAAGCGGCGATTCCGTCCGTCTTGTCAAGCGCAATCCTTCCCGACGCGCGGGTTCGAGGCGTCGCGGCGGCCGTCCCGTCGACCTTCGCCAGCCAGCGGCGCGCAGCCCGCCATCACCCGCCATCCCGCGCGGCCCTGCGGCGCGCGGCGTTCCCGCGCGATCTGCTGCGCGCGGAAGGCCCAGCAAGTTCGCGCTGGTACCCGTGGCGAGGCCGCACTAACCTCCGCCGCACTCGCGCCGTACCAGGATGGCGATCGAGCACCCCAGGAGACGACATGGCAAAGCACAGCTTCTCAGTCCCCTTCAGCGGATCCTCTCAAGACATCGTCGCGAAGGCCAAGACGGCGATCGAGAAGGCCGGCGGCAAGTTCACGGGCAACGAGGGCAAGGGCGACTTCTCGGTGCCGACGCCGGCGGGGACGGTGAAGGGGACGTATGCCGTCTCGGCTCAGAGCTTCTCCGTGGATATCACGGACAAGCCCTTCATCGTGCCCGGCAGCGCGATCGAGTCCCAGGTGCGCAAGTTCCTCGAGACGGCCTGAGCCCTCTCGGAGCGCCTGGCGTCCTTGGCGCGCTCGGCGGCTCATCATCCCGGCAGGGTGGGGGATTTCCTCCACCACCCCCTGCTGATGGACTCGCTGGCCGGCACAACTCTCTTGTGCGGCGCAGCCATTCCCGACCAGACCCTCGACACCAGCGCGTCCGATCGAGCTCATTCACGATAACGAGTGACAAGCGCCCTCGCGTCGTCGAGAATTCGACATGGACTACGTTACGGGGGAGGTCCTGCACACGGATACGTGCGTCGCGCGAGCGGCCGAGTCCAGGAGCGGCGCGCCAGCGATGCCGAAAGCTCCCTGCGGCGAGCCGCCGACTCCGCGCGCGCTCGCGAAGCCGGTCCCCGTGCTGGAGCCCTGGGTCGATGCCTCGCTGGCGCGCGTGCTCGACCAGGGCCCGCTGCCGGTGGGGGGCGCGCTGCGCCTGGGCGCCGCGGTTGCGCGCAGCCTGGGCGAGGTGCACCGGCGCGGCGTCCTCCACCGCGACATCAAGCCGGACAACATCCTGGTCGACGCCGAGCAGACGCGCGCCTGCTTGATCGGCTTCGGGCTCGCGACCTGGTGGACGCCCCAGCTCGCCGCGCAGAGGTCGCCGGAGGCGGTCTCCGGAACGCTGGCGTACATGGCGCCCGAGCAGACGGGCCGAATGAACCGAGCGCCGGACGCCCGGGCGGACCTGTACGCGCTGGGCGCCACGCTCTACCAGCTGCTGACCGGCGCGCTGCCCTTCGACGCGACCGACGCGCTCGAGCTGATCCACGCGCACATCGCCCGGGCGCCGGTGCCCCCGCACGAGCGGGCGCCGGAGCGGAGCATCCCCGAGGCCGTGAGCGCGATCGTGCTCAAGCTGATGGCCAAGAGGCCCGAGGACCGCTACCAGACGGCGAGCGGCGCGGCCTGGGATCTGGAGCGGGCCGCGCGGGCCTGGGTCGAGACGGGGACCGTGGCGCCGTTTCCGCTGGCGAAGCGCGACTGGGACGATCGGGTCCGAGCCCCCTCGCGCCTGTTCGGTCGGGAGCGCGAGAGCGCCGCGCTCGCGGCGCTGTTCGACCAGGCGTGCGGCGGCGCGACGGTCCTGGCGCTGGTGGCAGGGCCGTCGGGCGTGGGCAAGTCGGCGCTTGTGCAGGCGCTGCAGGGCCAGGTGCGCGCGCGGCGGGGGATCTTCGCCGCCGGCAAGTTCGACCAGCTGCAGCGCAGCACGCCGTACGCGGCGCTGGCGCAGGCGCTGCGGTCGGTGGTGCGGCGGCGGCTGGCGGACCCGGCCGAGGTGCTGGAGCGCTGGAGGCAGGCCTTTCAGGAAGCCGCGGGGCCGAACGGGCAGATCCTCGTCGAGCTCATGCCCGAGCTCGTGCACATCCTGGGCGAGCCGAAGCCGCTGGTCGAGCTCGGGCCGATGGAGGCCAAGCTCCGCTTCCAGACGACGGTGCTGCGCTTCGTGCGGACGCTGGCCACGGCCGAGCACCCGCTGGCGCTGTTCATCGATGACCTGCAGTGGGCCGATGCGGCGTCGCTGGCGCTCCTGGGTGAGCTGCTGAACGAGCCCGCGGGCCAGCACCTGCTCGTGGTGGGGGCCTACCGGGACGAGGCGGTGAGCCCGGAGCACCCGTTGAACGCGCTGCTCTCGGCCTCCGCGGCCCCGGGCGCCGTGACCGGACGGATCACGCTTTCGCCGCTCGGCGCGGAAGCGGTCGCGGCGATGGTGGCGGACATGCTCGATCGGCCCGAGGCCGAGGTGGAGGAGCTCTCGCGGCTGGTCAAGGACAAGACGGACGGCAGCCCGTTCTTCGTCGGGCAGTCTCTGCAGCTCTTGCACGAGCGGAAGCTGCTTTCGCGCGACGCGGAGACGGGGCGGTGGCAATGGCAGCGAGAGGCGATCGAGCGGGCGGGGATCACGGACAACGTCGTCGCGCTGCTGACCCGCAGGCTAGAGCGGCTGTCGCCCGAGCTGCAGCGGGCGCTGCAGACGGCGGCGTGCGCCGGCGACCGGTTCGACGCGGAGCTCTTGGCGCACCTTTTGGGGCAAGAGGCGGAGACGGTCAGCGCCCTCCTGGCGGAGGCGGCGCGCGAGGGGCTCCTGGTGCACGAGGCCGATCGGGGGCACGAGGCCTACGCCTTCGTGCACGACCGGGTCCAGCAGGCCGCCTACGAGGCGCTCACGGCAGAGCAGCGGCTGTCGCTGCACCTGTGGATCGGCCGAGCGCTGCGGGCTCGGTACGGCGTCGCGTGCGCCGATGGGGAGCTGTTCGCGACGCTCTACCACCGCAACCGGGCCGCCGAGCGGCTGACGGACGCCCAGGAGAAGCGCGATCTTTCGGAGCAGAACCTGCGCGCGGGGCAGCGGGCCAAGGCCAGCGCGGCCTACGCGCAGGCCGTGGCGTTCCTCGGGACGGCCGCGTCGCAGCTGGGCGAGGAGGGGTGGACGGAGGCCCCGGAGACGACCTTCGAGGTGCACCTGGCCATGGCCGAGGCGCTCTGGCTCGCGGAGCGGGTCGACGAAGCGGAGCGGCTCTTTCAGCGCTGCCTGGAGCGATCGCGGGACGCGCTCGAGCGCGCGCGCGTGGCCAGCGTCCTGATCGTGTTTCTTCATGTCACCGGCCGCTTCGCGCAGGGCATCGAGCTCGGCCTCTCGGCGATGGCGTGGCTCGGGCGGCCGCTGCCGACGACCCAGGAGGAGCAGCAGGCGCTGTTCGACGCGCTCATCACCGAGATCGAGCCCGCCCTGCAGCGCATGACCGTCGAGGACTGGAAGGCGCTGCCAATGAGCACCGACCGCGCCCACGCGCTGCGGTGCAGGATCCTGGAGGTGCTGGGGCCCTGCGCCTCGTTCTGGATGCCCTCGCTGAGCCGGTGCTGCTCGCCGATGCTCGCGCTGGAGACGCTGCGGTATGGGCTGACGAAGAGCTCGTTCGCGGGCTGCGTGTGCACGGCGTTGCTCCTGGCCTACCTCCTGGGGAAGCTGCCTTTGGGGCGCCGGCTGAGCGAGCCCATGCTGGCGCTCGTCGATCGGTACGACGTCGCGCGCGCCACGGCGCGCTTCAACGCCACGGTGGCCGCCATGTACTGGACGCCGCCTCCGGAGATGAGGGAGCTGTACGCGCGCGCGGCGCGCACCGCCGCCGAGGAGCGCGACCTCGTCGCCGAGGCCTTCAGCGAGATCCAGGGGGCGATGTTCGAGCTGATCGCCGGAGATGACCTCGATCGCGTCACCCGCGACCTCGACCGCATGGCCTACCGCGACCCGATGGCCATGGACTTCCGGAACATCCTTGCCCGCTCGGCCGCCGCGCTCTCACAGGCCCAGGCCGCGCGCGCCGTCGACCGGACGCTCGAGGAGATCGCGCGACCCGCGCGGGACGCGAAATCGATGGCGCTCCTGACCGCCACGATGGCCATGGCGGGGTGGACCGGGGTCCATTTCGGCGCTGACGCGTGGGCGGTCGAGGCGGTCCTCGTCGTCGAGCCGGAGTGGCAGGTCTCGTGGGGCACTCCCATGCTCATCGCCCTGACGTTCGCGCTCTGCGTCGCCGGAGCGCACGCCCTCCCCACCGCCACCGCCGAGCGGCGCGCGCTGCTCGAGGATCGGCTGGCCTTTCACGGCGCGCGCCTCGCCCTCTGGGCCCAGGGCTGCCCCGAGAGCTTCGAGGCCGTGCGCCTGCTGATGGAGGCGGGCCGCGCTCGCGCCCGGGAAGAGCACGAGGAGGCCGGGCGGCTGTACGACCAGGCCATCGAGCAGGCCCGCGACCAGGATCGGGTCAACACGGAGGCGCTCGGCTTGCGCCTGGCCGGCGAGCACCGCCTCGCCCGCGGGCACCGCGCCCTGGCCCGCGCCTATCTCTCGGCCGCGCACGACGCCTACCTGCGCTGGGGGGCACGCGCGGCGGCCGCGCGGCTCGCCCGGCGCTACCCGGACAGCATCGCGGCTTCGGGCCGCCCGGCGCTCGCGGGGGACGAGCCGCCGGATGGGGCGTCCGTGCCGACGAGCACGACCATCACCGATCGCGCGCTCCACGCGTACCTGGAGATCGCCTCGGCGCTGCGCGCCGCGCAGGCGCTCTCCGGCGACCGCAACCTCGGCTCGCTCGTCGGCCGCATGCTCCGCCTGCTCGCCGAGTACTCCGGCGCCGAGCGCGCCGTGCTCGCCCTCACGCAGGGCGGCGAGCTCGTCATCGCCGCGCTGCTCACCGTCAATCCCCCGCAGGTCGAGCTGGCGCTCGACGAGCCTGTCGCCGGCTCGACGCGGCTGCCGGCGACGCTCGTGCAGTACGTCGCGCGCGGCAAGGAGCCGGTGGTGCTCGGGCAGGCGGCGTGCGACAGCCGCTTCGACGAGGACCCTTACCTGCTCGCCCGCCGGCCCGGCTCGGTGCTCGCCGTGCCGCTTGTGCACCAGGGGCGCCTCTCCGGGGTGATGTACCTGGAGCACCCGAGCGTGGAGGACGCCTTCCCCCAGGCCCGCGTCGAGCTGGTGACGCTCCTCGGCGCGCTGGCGGCGACGGCGGTGGAGAACGCCACGTTCTCCACCGAGCTCTCGGCCTACAGCGAGCGGCTGGCGCGCGAGGTGGAGCAGCGCACCGCCGAGCTGGCAGCCGCGAAGCAGGCGGCAGACCTCGCCAGCCGCGCCAAGAGCGAGTTCCTGTCCAGCATGAGCCACGAGCTGCGCACGCCGCTCAACAGCGTCCTCGGCTATGCGCAGCTGCTCGGCCGGCTGCCCGACCTGCCCCCCAAAGCCGCCGACGCGGCCCGCGTCATCCACACCGCCGGCACGCACCTGCTCGGCCTCATCAATGACGTGCTCGATCTGGCCAAGATCGAGGCCGGCAAGATGGACGTGCGCCCGACCGAGGTCGACCTGCCCACGCTCCTCCGGACCGTGGCCAACCTCTGCCGGGTGCGCGCCGTGGAGAAGGGCCTCTCATTCGCTTACGAGCGTGTCGGCCCCGAGCGGCTGGGGGTGCGCGCCGACGAGAAGCGGCTGACGCAGGTGCTGCTCAACCTGCTGGGCAATGCCATCAAGTTCACCGAGCAGGGCGGGGTGACATTGCGCGTCGAGGTGCTGGAGCCGCCGGAGGACCGATGGCGCACGGTGCGCTTCCAGATCGAGGACACCGGCCCGGGCATCGCCCCCGAGCACCTCGGGCGCATCTTCGAGGCCTTCGAGCAGGTCGGCGACGAGGAGCGGCGCGCCGAGGGCACAGGGCTGGGGCTGGCGATCACGAAGAAGCTCATCGAGCGACTGGGCGGCAGCATCGAGGTCGACAGCCAGCCCGGCCGAGGCACGGTCTTCACGGCGACGCTCCGGCTGCTCGAGGCGACCGCGCCCGAGGGGCGCGCGGGGCTGTCGTGGGAGGCGATCACCGGGTACGAGGGCGAGCGCCGCACGATCCTCGTGGTGGACGACAACGCCGAGAACCGCGCGCTGCTGCGCGACCTGCTGGAGCCGCTCGGCTTCGAGCTGCTGGAGGCCGACGGCGGCGAGCGCGCGCTCGCGCTGGCCCTCGACCGGACGCCGGACGTCATCGTGATGGACCTGGCCATGCCAGGCATGGACGGGTACGAGGCGACACGGCGCTTGCGGCAAAGGCCCGAGCTCGCCCGGACCGCGATCATCGCCTCGTCCGCCAGCACCTCGGAGGCCGAGCGGCACAAGAGCCTGAGCGCGGGATGCGACGACTTTCTGCCCAAGCCGGTGCAGGCCGGCGCGTTTCTGGAGCTGCTCCGAGGCACGCTCCAGCTCGAGTGGCGGCGCCGAGCGGGGCAGGGCGCGGCCGTGCCCATGCCCGCCATGACCGATGCGGAGCTCTGCGCGCTCCCCGCCCCACCCGCCCAGGAGCTGGCTCGGCTCGTCGAGCTGGCCGACAGAGGGCTCGTCTCCCAGGTGCTGAACGAGCTCGATCGGCTCGAGGAGGCCGACCCGCAGCTCGGAGCGTGGAGCGGGCAGGTGCGCGCGGTGGCGCGAAGCTTCCAGATCAAGCGGCTCCGCGGTATGCTCCAGGCGCAGCTCCGGTACGGCATCACGACAGCTCCCCCGACCGCGCAGCCCGAACGCCGGCCATGGCGGGCGCGCCCAGGCGAAGAGCCATAGCGGGCGGATGTGTCAGAAGGTTGTCGCGACCGGTTCACGCTGGCGCTACGTTGCCATCGTCTCCAATGAACACAACCTCAGAGCCTGGTGTCCCGTGCATACCATCCTGATGGTCGACGATGTGCCGGAGAGCATGGCCGCGACGGCCGCTCAGCTCGAAGAGCGAGGCTTTCGGGTGGCGGTCGCTCAAGATGGTGAAGACGCGCTGGAGCGGGCCGAGCTCCTTTCTCCCGATTTGATCCTGCTCGATGTGTTGATGCCGGGAATGAACGGCTTCGAGACGTGCCGGCGCCTGAAAGCGTCTGAAAGCACCAAGGGCATTCCGGTGATCTTCATGACCGCGCTGGAAGAGACGTCCCACAAGGTGGCCGGGTTCGAGGCCGGCGGCGTCGATTACGTTATCAAGCCTCTGGAGCTCGACGAGGTCCTGGTGCGGATCAAGACACACCTGGAGCTGTACACGATGCGCGCGGAGCTCGAGGCGCAGAACGTGAAGCTGCGGCGGGAAATCGAGGAGCGCGAGCGATTGGAGGCCGCGCTGCGGTGCGCCCACGACAAGCTGGAGCGGAGAGTGGAGGAGCGCACGGCCGAGCTTGCGGCGGCCAACGATCTCCTGAAACAAGAGAACGGCGAGCGCAAGCGGGCCGAGGAGACATTGCGCGAAAGCCAGGGCATGCTGCAGGCAATCATCGACAATTCGGCGGCCATGGTCTACGTGAAGGACCTGCAGGGCCGATACCTGCTGAGCAACCGCCGTTTCAGGCAGCTGTTCCGCGCGACGGTGGAGTCGAACGCGTCGAACGAGTCGATCACGTCGAACGAGTCGATCGTCGGCATGACCGACCACGATCTCTTCCCCCCGGAGCAGGCCGAGCTATTCCGCTCTTTCGACAGGCGGGTGCTGGAGGCCCAGGAGCCCCTGGAGACCGAGGAGGTGGTGCCGCAGGGCGACGGGATGCACACCTATATCTCGGTCAAGTGCCCCCTGTTCGACGCGGAAGGCAAGCCCTATGCGGTGTGCGCCATCTCCACGGACATCACCGAACGCAAGCGGGCGGAGGAAGAGCGGGAGAAGCTGCTGGCCAGCGAGCAGGCGGCGCGCTCCAGGGCCGAGGCCGCCGACCGGATGAAGGACGAGTTCCTCTGCACGCTCGGCCATGAGCTGCGAACGCCATTGACCTCTATCCTCGGCTGGGCGCATATTCTTCTCCGCACGGACAAGCCCGACGCAGCCAGGGTGCAGCGCGGCCTCGAGGTTATCGAGCGCAACGGCATGGCCGAGCTGAAGCTCGTCGAGACGCTACTCGACGTCTCCGCCATCCTCTGCGGCAAGGTGGAGCTGAAGCGGCAGCTGGTCAGCATGGCCGAGGTCGTCCAGGCGATCATCGACTCTGTAACTCCAGCCTCGGAGGCGAAGGAAGTTTGCATTTCGCTGTCGCTCCGCTCGACGACCGGCCGGGTCTGGGGCGATCGCGGTCGCCTGGAGCAGATCGTGAGCAATCTGCTGAGCAACGCCGTCAAATTCACGCCCGCTGGCGGGCGCGTGACCGTGTCGCTGGAGGAGATGGGAGCAAAGACCCAACTCCGCATCAGCGATACCGGCGAGGGGATAAGCGCGAATTTCCTCCCCCATGTGTTCGACAAATTTCGCCGTGCAAACAGCTCGACCACCCGGTGGCACAGCGGGCTCGGCCTGGGGCTCTCGATCGTGCAGGATCTGGTGAGAATGCACGGCGGAGAGGTTCGCGCCGAGAGCGCCGGTGAGGGTCGGGGCGCGATGTTCATCGTGGACTTGCCCCTGATGCCGGTGGTCGACGAGGCCGCCGCTCCGGCTCCGGCCGACGCAGGGGAAGCGCGCTCGGTCTAGCGCTGCTGCGGGGAGGCGGACGGCGCCTGGCCCGTCAGACGCCGTCGCCGGCGAGGTGGACCTTGAGGACGCTCTCTTCCGCCGGCACGCCGAGCCGAAGGGGAAACCCGTAGTGTCCTGTCCCGCGGTGCACGTAGAGCCGATCGGGGCCGCGGGCCCACAGGCCATGATCCGGCATCTTCACGAAGAGCTGGAGGGCGGTCCAGGAGCCTCCGAGGCTGACCAGGCCGAGCTGCCCGCCGTGGGTGTGGCCCGAGAGCACGAGATCGCCCTCCCCCTCGCCGAGGTGGCGGAACGCGCCCGGATCGTGGAGCAGGACGAGCCGGAGCGCGCCCTTCCTGCGCGGGTGACGGGCGCAGACCGCCGCCATGCGCTCGGCGCGATCGCGGTAATGGAAGTCCATCCCGAGGACCTGGACCGGCCCGGCGGCGGTCTCGACGAGCGCCGCGTCGTCCACGAGCAGGCGCGCCCCAGCGCGCTCCAGCGCGGTCGCGACGTGGCGGGGCGACTCGTGATCATGGTTGCCGTGGCACGCGAACACACGCCCCTCCAGGACGCGGAGCGGGGACAGCGCCTCGGCGAGGTGATCCGCGGTGTCCTGCGATTCCATCGTCAGGTAATCGCCGGTGAGCACGACGAGATCGGGATCGCGCTCCACCGCGCGCTCGCAGATGCCGCGGAGCCGAGCGACCGACATGAACGGACCGAGGTGAGGATCGGTGATCTGGACGATGCGGAGGGGCCGGCGCGCGCCGGACGCCCCGTCGCGCGGGAGCGGGTGGCGGCGCAGCCCGTCGACCGGGGCGCGGTCGACGACGAGCTCGATCTCCTCGCGGCGGGCGGTGAGCGACTGGAGGATGCCGACGACGGCGAGCGCGAAGGGCACCCAGAGGCCGTACGGCGTGGCCCCGAGCCCGCTCGCGATGGCCCACGGGAACGACAGGAAGATGGCCGCCACGAAGTAGGACGCGGGGATGCTCACGAGCGCGCGGTAGGCGAGCGGCCGCATCCGGGGGCGCGAGAGCAGGAGGAAGTGCAGGTACACCGCGCCCTGGAGGTACGCGAACCCCGGCGCGAGCGGGCCGACATGGCGGAAGAGCGCGCACGAGATCAGGGTGTGGATGCCGAGCAGCACGCCGACGAACCGCGCGTAGAGCCCGCCCCGGCGGCGCCTCGCCGCTGCCACGACGACGAGCCAGGCCAGGGCGGAGGCCGCCCAGAACAGGACGATGGGGGACACGAACTTCAATCGACGGCTCCAGGCGATCCAGGCGCACAGGACCACCGCGGTCTGCTCTGCCTGGACGGACGCGGAGTGTCCCGCGTCCAGCGCGTCCGCGCCAGGCGCCACCGGAGGCAGGCCGCCCGGCGTGTGACGCGCGTGCGCCCGCGCCGCCCGGCGGCGTTGCGGCACAGGCACCTCGCTGGTAGGGAGGCGCGATGCTCCTCTGCGTGAGCCACACGCTGCGCGCGCCGGATCTCGGCGATCAGGCCGGCGATCCTGACAGGGCCACACGAGGATCGGTACGTTCGATGAGAGGCTGAGGCCTCTTCACGTCCATGGCTCCTTCCGGTGCTCCGGCGGGGCATCGCCACGAGGGTCGCCCCGATGATCCCCTACACCAGGCGCACTTGGCTTCAGATGCTGGTCTCGCCGCGGGGCTCCTTGTCGCCGGGCGTGATGCGTCGCGTGCTGGCCTTCGGGGTCATCGCCGCCGCGCTCTGGCTCGCGCACAGGCACATCCCCCGCGTGTCGCTCTCGATCGGCGTTCACGAGGTCGCCGGCGCGGTGATCGCGCTCATCCTCGCGTTCCGCACGAACACGGCCTATAACCGCTTCTGGGAGGGTCGCACCCTCTGGGGCTCGATCGTGAACGCGAGCCGCAACATCACGCGCATCGTGAACGCGCACGCCGCGGTGGACCCGGGCGCGGCGCGCGAGGTCGCCGTCTGGGTGGTGGTGTTCGTCCACGCCGCGCGGCGCTCGCTGCGCGGGCAGGCCGAGCGCCCCGAGATCGACCGGCTGCTCCCGGCGGAGCAGATCGAGGCCCTCTCCGCGCACCCTCACCCGCCGCTCCGCGCGGCGCAGGAGGTCTCCGAGCGCCTCGCGGCCTTCGTCCGGGCCGGGAGCCTCGAGCGCAACATGGCGGTGTGCGCGGAGGAGCAGCTGAGCGTCCTCGTCAACTGCCTCGGGGGCTGCGAGCGCATCCTCAAGACCCCCACGCCGCTCGGCTACATCCTGCTGCTCCAGCGGGGCGTGGCGCTCTACCTGGCCACGCTGCCCCTCGCCCTCGTCGAGGCGCTCGGGGTGCTGACGCCCGTCGTGACGATGCTGGTGGCGTATCCCGTCCTGATGATCGAGGCGCTCGGCGGGGAGCTCGACGACCCGTTCGGCCACGAGCCGAACGACCTGCCCCTCACGCGCATCTGCGACACCATCGAGCGCGACCTCCTGGGGTCGTCGCCGCTCAATCTGGTGATGGCGTCGAAGGCCGAGAGCTACCAGGACTGAGCGCGCGCTCTTGGCAAGTCGCTGGACACTATCGTAGATCTGCCGCGATCGCGGGCGTGCCCCCGCGTCGCTGAGGCCTGGACGCACCCATGACCGATCGCTACGCCATCATCGGCAATCCCATCTCCCAGACCAAGTCGCCGGCGCTGCAGACCGCCTTTGCCAGGCAGTGCGGGCAGGACATGGTGTACGGCGCGATCCTCGGCGAGCTGGATGGCTTCGCCGCCGCCGTGCGCGAGTTCCACGAGAGCGGCGGCAAGGGCATGAACATCACCATGCCCTTCAAGCTCGAGGCCTTTGCGCTGGCCGACGAGCTGACGCCGCGCGGCCGCGCCGCCGGAGCGATCAACATGTTCACCTTGCGCGCGGACGGCACCATCCTCGGCGACAACACCGACGGCTTCGGCATCCTGCGCGACATCACCCACAACCTCGGCCGCGAGCTCAAGGGCGCGCGCGTGCTGCTGCTCGGCGCGGGCGGCGCGGTGCGCGGCACCTTGCTGCCGCTCTTCGATGAGCAGCCGGCCGAGATCTTCATCGCCAACCGCACCGCCAGCAAGGCCGTGGCGCTCGCCGCCGAGCTCGGCCCGCATGCCGGCGCCATCCAGCTCGCCGGCGGCGGCTTCGCCGACATCGCCGGGCGCTTCGACGTGATCATCAACGGCTCCGCCTCCTCCATGACCAACGAGGTGCCGCCCCTGCCCGCCGGCGTGTGGAGCGAGCGATCGCTGGCCTACGACATGGCCTACAAGAAGGAGCCGACCGCGTTCGTGCAGGCCGCGCGCGCGGCCGGCGTGGGTCAGACAGCCGACGGCCTCGGCATGGTGGTCGAGCAGGGCGCCGAGTGCTTCACGCTGTGGCGCGGCATGCGGCCCGACACAGCGCCTGTGATCGCTGCGCTGCGGGGAGCCTGAGCGGCGCGCCCGGCATGGAAGAGCGATGAGCGATCGAGCGCAACCCAGGACGGCGTCCTCCCGCAGTTGTGGCTTGACGTCTACGAAGCAATTGGGTTCCCTGCTCCCCGTGAACATGGGTGAGCCGCGATGACGGTGAAGGGCAATGGCTTCGAGGTCGTGTTCGGCCGTCCGGCGAAGGTGCTGGCAGAGGCGCCGGGGCGCGTGAACCTGATCGGCGAACACACCGATTATAGCGGCGGGTACGTGCTGCCGACGGCGATCCCGCAGAAGACGCGCGTCGAGCTCGCGCCCCGGGAAGACAGGCTCATCCAGGTCGCGACGACGAACGTGCACGGCGGCGCCCAGCTCTCGTTCCGCGCCGGCGAGGAGGCGCGCCGCGGGCTGTGGCTCGACTACATTCAGGGCATCACCGCGGTCCTCCGCGGCCGGGGCGCATCGATCCCCGGCTTCGACGCGAGGATCGAGTCGACAGTACCGCTCGGAAGCGGCCTGTCGTCGAGCGCCTCGCTGCTCGTGGCGCTCGCCCGCGCCCTGCGGTCGATGCTCGGCCTGTCCATCGACGACGTCGAGATCGCCCGGATCGCGCACGCCGCGGAGCACGACTTCGTGGGCGCGCCGGTCGGGACGATGGATCAGATGGCCGCGAGCCTCGCCGACGAGAGCACGGCGCTCTTCATCGACACGAGGACGCTCGCGTTCGAGCGCATCCCGCTGCCCGCGGAGGCCGAGCTGCTCGTCGTCGACTCCGGGGTAACTCACCAGCACGCGAGCGGCGACTACAAGACGCGGCGCGCGGAGTGCGAGCGCGCGGCCGCGGCGCTCGGCGTCCCGGAGCTCCGGGACGTCGACGCGATGCGCGCGTCGATCGAGCCGCGCATCGCCTCGCTGCCGGCGCCGCTCGACCGGCGCGCGCGCCACGTCGTGACCGAGAACGCCCGGGTGCTCGCCGCCGTGGCCGCGCTCCGCGCCGGGGATCTGGGCCGCCTTGGCGAGCTCTTCGACGCGTCTCACCGGTCGATGCGCGACGATTTCGAGGTGTCCGTGCCGGCGGTCGACGAGCTGGTGGAGAGCGCTCGGGCGCAGCCGGACGTCTTCGGCGCCCGGCTGACCGGCGGCGGCTTCGGCGGCGCGATCGTGGCCCTGGTGAAGCGCGGGCGCGCGGCGAGCGTTGGGCGGGCCGTCGTGGAGGCCTACGCGCGCACGCCGGGCCGCCGGGCGAAGGTGCTTGTAGGCGGGCCCGTCCCCTAGCCGCGAAGCTCGGTGTCGGCGTGAGGCTCGTCCACCACGGGGAGGGGCCTCCGCGGGGAGGCAGGGCCCATCAACCGGGGTACCACGTGACGCGCGGGTCATCGGGCGCGCGCACGTGGTCGAAGGCGGCGTCCGTGAGCCGCGCCAGGTCGTACTGCGGCCGCCAGCCGAGCAGAAATTTCGCCTTCGAGTTGTCCAGCCACGTCGAATGGAAGGGCGTCTTCACCCTCACGCTCGGCAGGCCCCGCGTCGCCTCCAGGTAACGCGCCAGCTCCCCGTAGTCCACCGGCTCGTCCATGCAGATGTTGAAGGTCTGCTGGCGAGCCTTCTCATGATTGATGGCCTTGAGGATCGCGGCGACCAGATCGTCCACATGCACGAAGTTACGCTTCACCGGCTCGCCGCGGCGGTCGAGCATCACCGGCACGGCGCCCGAGCGGACGTACCCCTCCGCCGCCTCGGCGCCGACCAGATCGCGCCACCTCGGCCCTCCGAACACGTCGTCACCGAAGGATAGCTGCGCCTTGAAGTCGTCCTTCTCCATGATCCACGGCGCGCGCAGGCAGCATCCGTTGAGCTCATATTGAATATAGTACTGCTCGAGCATGACCTCCTCGAGCACCTTGGACAGCGCGTAACAGCCCGGGTAGGCGCTGTGCCGCTGCGCCTCCGTGACGGGGACGGGGTGCGGATAGAAGAAGTGGCCCATCCCGGCGTCGCCCCCGACCAGGATGAATTGCTCGAACGCAGGGCTGACGCGGCAGGCCTCCAGCAGCCAGAACATGCCTTTGACGGCCACGTCCATGATGCTCTCGGGGGTCTCCTTGCTGGTCGCCAGGTGCAGCACGTGGCTCACCCCCTCGGTCGCCTCGTTGACGACGGTCCTGTCCTCGATGGCCCCACGCAGCACCTCCACGCGCGCCGACCGCTCCAGCATGCGGTTATGGCACAGCGCACGGACCTTCCACCCCTCGAACGCGGGGTTCGACAGGAACTTGCGGATGAACGCCTGGCCGACCTTGCCCGCCGCCCCGGTGACCAGAATTCGCTTGGCCTCGATCATTCTATCGCTCCTCGTTCTCGAGCATCATCCACGACGACCGTACTCTACCCCCCTGGCTGCGGGGGCCGAGCGGATCAGGACCTCTTGCATGACGATGAAGACGAGCAACAGCAGCCCGATGCTGATGTGGTGCCAGGGCGACGGCAGCCGTCCATCCAGGTTGATCACCGCCCGCACCATGCCCGTGATCATCACGCCCATCACGGTGCCGACGACGCTGCCAGCCCCCCCGGTCAGCAGCGTTCCACCGATCACCACCGAGGCGATGGCCTCGAGCTCCAGGCCGGCGCCGATGTTCGGCTTTCCGGCGCTGTCGATCAGCGCCGTCGTGACCCCGCCGAGGCCCGCGCACAGGCCGCACAGCGCGTACAGACACACCGTCGTGGCGCCCAGCGGCACCCCCATGAGCAGCGCCGCCTGCCTGTCCCCCCCGATGGCCAGGACGTTCCGGCCGAAGCTCGTGCTGCGGCCGACAACCACGCCGAGCGCGAGGACGACAAGGAACAGGAGCGCCGTCGCCGGGACCCAGGTCCGGTCCAGGCCCGGGATCGCCAGCGCGAAGCCGAGCTCATCGACGATCCAGTCCAGCGCAGGGTGATCGATGCCGATGGGCTGCATGCTGACGAGGAACGCCGCGCCGCGGGCGAAGAACATGCCCGCGAGCGTCACGAGGAACGGGGGCAGAGAGAAGCGATGGATCAGGTGCCCCGTCACCGCGCCGAACGCGACCGACACCGCGAGGCCGATACAGAACGCCAGCAGCGGGTGGCAACCACCGGCCACCAGCGTGCCCACGAGGACCGTCGTGAGCGCGACGACGGAGCCGACCGAGAGGTCGATCCCCCCCGACAGGATGACGAACGTCATGCCCACCGCGCAGAGGCCCATCGCCGCGTTCCCCTTGATCAGGTCGACAAGGAAACGCAGGCTTCGCGCCGCGTCGTAACAGACCAGCACCCCCGAGTAGAGCGCGATCAGGAGGACCGCGGTCACCACGAGCGGCAGATCCCGCCGATCCCAGCTGAGCATCGCTACTGCCCCCGCTTGAGCCCGAGCAGCTCGACGAGCCGCCGGCGCGACTCCTCCGAGACCAGCAGGCAGCTGAGCAGCATCACGCCGGCCTTGGGCATCGGCTCGATCTCGGAGGGGACGTGCTGGATGTACATCGTTGTGGAGAGCGTTTGTATCAACAACGCGCCTATCAGGGTGCCCCCCAGATAGAAGCGCCCGCCGGTGAGCGCCGTACCGCCGATCACCGCGGCGAAGATGGCATCCAGCTCCCGCAGGCGCCCCACGCGATCGGGATCGGCCGTGGAGATGTAGGAGGCGGCCACGAGCCCGGCGATGCCGGCGCACAGGCCGGAAAAGCCGTACAACCAGAGCTTGATGCGGCGGTCGCCGACGCCAGCGAGCCGGCTCGCCCGCTCGTTGTCGCCGATCGCTTCCATGAACAGACCGAGCGCCGTCCTCCGGCAGAGCAGCGCGGCGACGACGAACACGGCGGCCACCAGCACCATGGAGAACGGCAAGCCGCCGACGTGACCGTTGCCGATGAACGCAAACGTCGCGTCCGTGTGCGTCACGGGCTCGGCGCGGGTGATGAGCATGGCGACGCCGCGGACACCGACCATGCTGATCAAGGTCACGATGATGGGCTGGATGTTCAGCCCCGTCACCAGCGCGCCGTTGAACAGACCGACGCCGGCGGCGACGGCGAGGGACAGGAACGCAGCCAGGAGCGGCCCGAAGTGGGCCTCCTTCATCAGGATCACGCAGGTGGCGCCGGACAGCGCCATGACCGAGCCGACCGACAGGTCGATGCCCCTGACGGCGATCACCAGGGTCAGGCCGATCGCGAGGAGCATCACCTCCGAGCCCTGGTTGAGCAGGTTGATGGGCGTCCCGTAATAAGCCCCGTCACGCTCGACGATGGAGAAGAAGTTCTTGGACAGGACGGAGTTGAACAGAAGGAGCGCCAGGAGGCCGAGCAAAGGCCAGGCCTCGCGGCGCCTGCGCAGGAGCAGCAGGGCGCCCGCGCACGCGGTGAAGAGGAGGATCCCGATGCCCGTGGGGTTGGCGTTGGTGGGCGCCGCTTCCGTGATCTTCTCAAGCATCGGGCGGCGCCTCCTTCTGATGGGCGATGGCCTGGATGATGGACGAAGGCGTCACGGACTCTCCCACGAGCTCGCCCTGCTGCTTGCGGTCTCTCAGGACCACCACCCTGTAGCAGTTGCGCGCGACCTCCTCGAGCTCCGACGAGATCAAGACCGTGGCGACCCCCTTCTCGCTGAGCGACTTCACCAGCGCCTCGATCTCCAGCTTGGCGCCGATGTCCACGCCGCGCGTGGGCTCGTCGAGCAGCAGGATCCGCGGCTGCATGGCCATCCAACGCGCGAGCAGCACCTTCTGCTGGTTGCCGCCCGAGAGCAGCTTGACGGGCGTCTCCGGGGACGGCGTCTTGATGCTCAGGGTCTTGATGTAGTGCTGGACCAGACGCTCCCGCTCGTGGCGCGGGAGCACCCGCAGCGCCCCCTGGGAGGCCTGCAAGGCGAGCAGGAGGTTCTCTCGCACGGAGAGGTTCGGGATGATGCCATCCACCTTGCGGTCTTCCGGGCAGTACGCGAGGCCGGCCCGGATCGCGTGCCGTGGCGTCTTGATCTCGGTCGCACGCCCGTTCACCGCGAGCTCGCCGCGATCGGCGGGCTCGATCCCGAAGAGCATCCTGGCGGTCTCGCTTCGACCAGAGCCGAGCAGCCCCGCCAGCCCCACCACCTCGCCGGGCCGCAGCGCGAGCTCGATGGGTCCGATGACCCCCTTTCTCTCGAGGCCGCGCGCGGCGAGCGCCGGCTCCGCGGCGCTCGCCCCCCCTCCCGGACCGGCAGGGCCGGCTGGCGCGGCCCTGTCTTTCGCGCCGAGCTTGACGCCCAGCATCGCCTGGACGAGCTCCAGGCGAGGCAGCTCGCTGCTCGCGTACTGCCCCACCAGGCAGCCATTCCTGAGCACCGTGATCGTATCGCTGACCGCGTAGACCTGATCCAGGAAGTGAGTCACGAAGAGGATCGCCAACCCCTGCGCCTTCAGCCCCCGCATGACGTCGAAGAGCCGCAGCGTCTCCGCTTCATCCAGGCTGGAGGTGGGCTCATCCAGGATCAGGATCCGCGCGTCCACGGCGAGCGCACGGGCGATCGCGACCATCTGCTGCAGCGCGGTGGGCAGCGCCGCCACCGATCGCGACACGTCGAGGTCCAGCGAGAGGCGCGCGAGGGCCTCACGCGCCTTCGCGCGGACGGCGCGCCCGTCGATCAGGCCGAAGCGCCGAGGCTGCCGGCCCAGCATGATGTTGTCCGCGATGGAGAGGTGCGGGATCAGGCTGATTTCCTGGTGCACCGCACTGATCCCCAGCGATTCTGCGTGGCGGGGAGAGGTCGGCCGGATCACCGTACCGCCGAGGCGCAAGGTCCCGGCGTCGGGAGAATAGACGCCGGTGAGCAGCTTGATCAGCGTCGACTTGCCGGCCCCGTTCTCCCCCATCAACGCCTGGATCTCGCCGGCGCGCGCCTCGACGTGCACGTCGTGCAGAGCGCGAACTCCGGGGAAGGATTTGCTGAGGCCCTCGACAGAGAGCAAGGCTTTCGAGACAGGCATGCGGCTGCTGCTCCGTACGTGAGCGCCGCGGACGAGCGAGCTCACGAGCGTGATGGCGCCCGCGCCGCCCCAGCGGGGCGCCGGCGCCGATCTCTCCTCAGTAGGGCCGCGAGCCGATGGCCGCCGCCGCCTGCTCGCGTTCGAAGATCTGGCCAGGGACGATCGTGCGCTTCGGCACCTTCTCGCCACGCACGATCTTGTCGATCGTGTCGAAGAGCAGGGGGCCGTGCAGGGGGTTGCACTCGACCGTCGCGTTGAGCTTCCCCTCCATCATGGCCTCGAATGCCGGCTTCACAGCGTCGATCGATATCACCTGGATATCCTGCCCGGGCTTCAACCCTGCCGCCTGGATCGCCTGAATCGCCCCGAGCGCCATGTCGTCGTTGTGAGCGTAGACTGCGTTGATCTCGCCCTTGTGGGCCGAGAGCAGCGTCTCCATCACGGCCTTTCCCTTGGTGCGCGTGAAGTCACCGCTCTGGCTCGCGATGATCTTCATGTCCGGATGCTTCGCGATGGCCTCGGCGAAGCCGGTCTTGCGCATCACCGCCACGTCCGCCGCCGGCGTGCCCACGAGCTCGATGATCCGCGCCTTGCCGTTCGTCTGCTTTGCGAGCCACTCCCCTGCCCGCCGCCCCTCCCAGACGAAATCCGCGACCATCACCGTCTCGTACAGATCTTCCTCGGCGTCCACGCCCCGGCTCGTGAGCACCACCGGGATCCCGGCGCGCTTGGCCTCCTTCAACGTCGGCTTCCAGCCCACGGATTCTTGCGGCGCGATGACGATGACGTCGACGCCCTTGGTGATGAACCCGTTGACGGCGTTCACCTGGTTGTTGTGCACGTTCTGACCGTCTGCGAAGAGGAGCTGCACGTGGCGCTTCTCCGCTTCCCCCTGGATCGACTTGCTGTGCGCGATCCTCCAGGAGCTCTCGGCGCCCGTCTGCGAGAAGCCGACGACGATCTCGGTCAGCGCCTTCGGCTTCCGCCGCGCGGTCTCGGCGCCCGGCGCCGGCGTCTGGCCGGCGCGCGCGGCGTCGCTCTCCTCGCGGGAGCAGCCGGCGGCGACGGACGCCGAGCCCAGGATGGCCAGGAACATCCTCCGTGACACGTGGTTCTGTGGGTTCATGCTCTTCAACATAGATCACGCCGCCCCAACGGTTGTCCTCCGGCAGCGTCGCCAGCGCCGCCGGATCTTTGAAGGAATCATCTCCGGTGAACAGCACTCGAGATTTCACGACAGCCGCCGAACAAGGGCGGGATGCGGTGTTCTCTGGTGAAGCCCCCTCGGCTCGATGCCAATCCCCATCGTTCGGCGATCGCTTCCGCGACGACCGACCCAGAGGAGTTGGTGCAAAAATCGATCAGACGAAGAATGCCTCGGTACGCGTGGAAGCCCGAGCAAGGCACAGCAACAAGGATGCTCCTCGGCAGCAATGTGAACGATCACATGGGCAGCGTCAATTCCAATCGACCGGTCCGCAAACAGCCCGAGCCCGAGGGAGCGCGAGGCTGGCGGGGCTCCTCCGGAGCGCCGCGGCGAGAGGCGCGGGCGCGTTGCCGCCGGACCGCTCGAGGAACGCGAAACCGATCAGCGCATCGGCGGCGGGCGCGCGACGCGGGGTGTGGCGTCCGCATGGGCAGCTCGACGTCGCCGCGCGCCGGTGGTGGCGCTCCAGCGCCTGTGTGAACGAGGCCCGAGGCCCGCCCCTCTTGACGCGGCGCTCCGAAGGAGACCTGTCTGCCACCGGGACGCGAGGACGGTCGCTGGCGGCCGTTTCAAGTTGACATCAAGAATGTGAACGTTCACATGCCGTCTCCGGCGCACGGCCTCGACCCGTTCGGCCACGGGCCGGACGACCCGCCCCTCACGCTCGTCTGCGACACCATCGAGCGCGACCTCCTGGGGTCGCCGCCGCTCCGTCTGGTGATGGCGTCGAAGGCCGGAGCGACCAGGACCGAGCGCGGCGCGGCGACGGCGGCGCCTTTCTCGCCTCTTCCCGAGAAGGGCGGTGGAAGGCGCTCTGCATCTCCGCTGGCGGGGCGCACAAGGAGCCGACGATCCCCTGCTGCTGTGTGACCACACCTGCCGATTGCGTACCAACGACGGAGACCGCGTCAGGCCGGCATTTTCGCCACCACGGCGGCGCGACGCTGCTGCCTGGGAAGCAGCGGATCAGCAACTCCGCTGCTCGAGGCGCAGAACGACAACGGTGCTTGCCAAGGCGAGAGGAGGAGAGTAATCCACAAGCCAAACGCAGGAGGAACAGCTGTCACGAGCTACAGTCACGTTGAAGACCCGGGATGGCCAGACCGAAGCGTCCGTCTTCCGTCCCGACGCTGGCAAAGGTCCGTGGCCCGCGGTGCTTGTGTACCAGGACGGCCGCGGCATACGGCCCGCTCTCTTCGAGCTGGGGGAGCGCATCGCGCAGGGCGGCTATCTCGTCCTGTTGCCGGACCTCTTTTACCGCGGCGGCCCCTGCCAGGCGCCGGACGCCGAGGCATTCAGCCGAGATCCGGAGTTCCGCAAGCAGTGGCAGCAGAAGTACATGGCCACGGCCACCAAGGCCAACGTGCGCTCGGACACGGAGGCGTTCCTCGCCTTCCTGGCAGCCGAGCCCGACGTGCGCTCCCTGTCGATCGGCACGACCGGCTATTGCATGGGAGGTGGGTTGTCACTCGCAGCGGCTGGCAACTTTCCGGATCGCGTGATCGCGGCGGCGTCTTACCACGGGGGCAACCTGGCGACCGACGATCCAGACAGCCCGCACCTCCTGGCGCCGCGGATCCGCGCGCGCGTGTACGTGGCGGGCGCGGTCGAGGACGCCTCGTTCCCTGACCAGCAGAAACAGCGCTTGATCGACGCCCTCCAGCAGGCGGGCGTGCAGCACGCGGTCGAGACGTATGAGGGCGCGAAGCACGGCTGGGTCCCCTCCGATTCAGCGGTGTACAACCAGGCCGCCTCCGAGCGCCACTACCAGACATTGCTCGCGCTGTTCGACGCGACGCTCAAGTCGGCACCTCCGAAGAACTGAACGCCGAACCCCGAAGGTCGACGGCGGCGATCCCAGGGGCACGCGCCTGCTGCTCCTCGGCGCGCTCCGGCGCGCCTTGGCACAGAACGCACCACGCGCAGCCACGTAAGCACATGAAATCACTCGTCTCTAGCCCCGGTACGCGCCGTGCATCGAGGCATCCCCGGCCGCGTCCGACGTCGGCGCGTGACGACCCTGGCGGCCGAGGAGATCCACATGCACACCCGTTTCCGCTTCGCTTTCATGGTGGGAGGCCTTCTCGCGCTGGGAGCGTGCTCGGGCGGATCGAGCTCAGCAGAGGGCGGTGACGGGGAGATCCCCGGGAGGGGCACCGGCGCCGACCCCGACGCCGGTCCCGATACGGGCTTCGGCACAGGCGCCGCGGTCGGCTCAGCCGCTTCGGGAGGTGTGTCGGATGGAAGCGGTCCTCCGAGCGAAGGCTCCCCCGGCGGAAGCCTGGGCACAGGAGGAGGCGGCGGCGCAGGCGGCGCAGGCGGCGCAGGCGGCGCAGGCGGCGGAGCCAGCATCGAGCCTGGCACGCTCACCGCCGGCGTCTGGGACGACAATCGCAACTTCGACTTCTTCCTCTCGTACCGGAGCACGCTCTATTCGCAGCAGCTCCCGGGCCTCTTGCCCTTCACGGAGGCCGATCACCAGGCCGCGCACAGCCTCTTCGCGGCGCCTCCAGGAGAAAAGGAGACGCTCGACGTCTCGCTCGTCATCGACACGACCGGCAGCATGAGCGACGAGATCACGTATCTCCAGACGGAGTTCATCGAGCTCTCCGACTCCATCTTCGCCAGGTACCCGAACGCCCAGCAGCGCTGGTCGCTCGTCCTGTACAAGGACACCGAGGACGACTACATCGTCCGGTGGTTCGACTTCCGCTCCGATCCCGACGAGTTCCAGGAGAAGCTCGCCGAGCAGGCAGCCGGCGGCGGCGGCGACTTCCCGGAGGCGCCGGACATGGCGCTCTCCAAGACGGCCGACCTCTCCTGGCGCACGGGCGGCGACACCGCGCGGCTCGCCTTCTGGGTCGCGGACGCGCCCCACCACGAGGAGAACGCCGCAGCGATGGCGAGCGGGATACGAGCCCTGAAGGACCTCGGGGTGGCTGTCTATCCCGTCGCGTCGAGCGGCGTGGATGAGCTCACCGAGCTCAGCATGCGCTCTGCCGCGCAGGTCACGGGCGGCCGATACCTCTTCCTGACGGACGACTCGGGGGTTGGCGGGGCGCACAAGGAGCCGACGATCCCCTGCTATTTCGTCACCAAGCTCGATCGCGCGATCCTGCGCATGGTCGACATCGCGCTCTCGGGCGTGTACCGCGAGCCGGAGCCGTCCGAGATCCTCCGCACCGGCGGTGATCCCCAGGACGGCGCGTGCCAGCTCGCGTCAGGCGGCGAGGTGCTCGTGTTCTGATCGGACCGCCGCTCGTCGCCCCCGCTGGCCCATGGCCGTTCCTCTCACGCCTGCAGCACACGGAGCGACCCGCGCACCACCCCGTAACTGCCCTCGGCCCGCAGCCCGCGCGCGACCTCGGCCGGCGCCACCTCCCCGGCGAGCAGCCGCCGGTACGCCTCCACCACCCGCCGCGCCCCCTCGGCGTCCTCCCGCACCAGCTCGATCCGGAACCGCCGCACGCCGCAGCTCGCGAGCCTCGGCACGAGGTGCGCCGCGCTCTGCGGCGCCGCGTGGAACACCGTGTTCCGACACCCCACGTCCGCCTCGAGCGGGTGATCCATGCCCGCCCGGTCCCGCAGCGACAGCGCGTGATGGTCGCACGGGCGGCCGCAGGTGCGGTGATCCTTGCCCTCGGACAGCGTCGCCGCGATCACGCAGTGCTCCATGTGGAAGAGCGGCATCGGGTGGTGCACAACCACCTCGGCGAACGGCCCGAACGGCGAGTCCAGCAGCGACTCGAGCTGGGCGGCGTCGAGGTCGAACGACGGCGTGAACGCGGCGAGCCCCCGCGAGAGCACCTCGCGCGCGGCCAGCTTGTTCGTGACGTTCAGCGAGAAATCGCCGATCCGGGGCACGCCCGGCGTCTCGTCGAGCAGCGCGCCGAGGCCGCGGACCAGGATCGCCGCCGGCCCGAGCGAGAGCAGGTACCGGTCGATCTTCTCCTCGCCCGGCTTGCGGATCCGCGGCGGCGCCACCCCGACGGAGGCCCCGGCCGCGATCAGCTCGCGCGCCGCGGCGCCGAGGCCGACCATCTCCAGGAAATCGAGGTAGACGCCGCTCGCGCCGGCGTCGAGCGCCGCCCGCGCCTGCGCCACGTTGCGGCACAGCACGAAGAGGCCCGGCGCCGGCGGCGGCGCGTCCGGCGGAGCGACCCCGGCGACGAGCCCTTCGGCCGAGAGCGGCGCCGACGGATGGGGGCGGTGCGACGCCTCGATCAGCGCCGCGACGAGCGCCCGGCGGGCGCGGTTGAGCGCCGACGGCGGCACGAGCGCGGGCCCGTCGAGCGACAGACCGACGCCGCGCAGGGAAAACGGCGTGTCGCCCAGCCGATCCAGCTGCGTCCGCAGCGTGGCCTCGTCGAGCGGCGATCGATCGGCGCGGCCGAGCGGGGTGTCGAGCTCGACCGAGGCCGACGCCCCGCCCTCCGTCGCCGCCGAGAGCCGCGGGCGCTCGCCGAGGCGGCCCTCGAGGCGGACGTCGATCGCCACCCGGCGCTGGGCGCGGTCGAGCGCCTCGCGGACCGCACGCGTGGCGACGGGGTCGCTCGTGCGAAAGACCCGGCGCCCGCGCAGCCCCCGCGCGCCGCTCAGCACGTCCTCCGGCAGCCGCCGGTCCGGGCCGAGCCAGACCTCGACGTCGCCGCCCGCCGGCGCGCGCTCGACCTCGCGGCCGGCGGCCCACAGGCCCCAGATGCGGCCGCCGATCTCGCCCTCGCCGGCGAACCCGCCCTCCACGAGGATCCCCTCGCCGCGCGCGAGCGGCCTGGCGGCGCGCACGACCAGCACCTCGTGGCCGCGCCGGCGCGCGGCGCCGCGCGCCTCGCCGACCTCGATGCCGCGGTGATCGCAGGTGCGGCCGTCGACGAGGCGCTGGTGGTCGACGCCGCGCAGGAAGCCGGGGCCCGAGCCCCGCGAGAACGCCTGGAGCGCCGCCTCGCGCTCCCCGGGCCCCGGACCCGCCCCCTCGCCCAGCGCCGCGTCGATCGCGGCGCGGTAGAGCCGCGCGGTGGCGCCGACGTACTCGGGGCCCTTGAGGCGCCCCTCGATCTTCACCGAGGCGACGCCGAGCGCGACGAGGTCGGGGATGACGTCGGTGGCGTCGAGATCCTCCGGCGACAGGAGGTAGGCCGCGTCGCCGAGGTCGCGCAGCGCGCCGTCGACGACGAGGCGGTACGGCAGGCGGCAGGCCTGGGCGCAGGCGCCGCGGTTGGCGCTGCGGCCGCCGATGGCCTCGCTCGTCAGGCACTGCCCCGAGTAGGCGATGCAGAGCGCGCCGTGGACGAAGACCTCGAGCTCGACGTCGGTCGCCCGGCGGATGGCGGCGATGTCGTCGAGCGAGAGCTCCCGGGCGAGGATGACGCGCGCGGCGCCGAGCGATCGCGCGAGCTCGACGCCGGCCGCGTCGGTGCAGGTCATCTGCGTGGAGGCGTGGATCGGGAGCCCGGGCGCGATCGCCCGCGCGAGGCGCATCACCCCGAGGTCCTGGACGATGACCGCGTCGACGCCGGCCGCGGCGCACGCCTCGATCGCGCCGCGGACCGCCGGGAGCTCGTCGTCGAACACCAGCGTGTTCAGGGTGACGTAGCCCTTCACGCCGTGGGCGTGGAGGAAGCGCACCGCCTCCTCGAGCTCCGCCGCGTCGAAGTTCGCGGCCCGCGCGCGGGCGTTGAAGGGCGACGCCGCGCCGCCGCCCGCGGCGCCCCCCCGGAGGCCGAAGTAGACGGCATCGGCCCCGCCGCGCACGGCGGCTTCCATGGCGGCGCGATCACCGGCGGGAGCGAGGACTTCAGGGCGCGCGGGCCGCGACATGCGGGCGGTTCTAGCAAGGGGTGGCGCGGTTGTCGCTCTTGTCGCTCCCTGGCGCGGGCCAGCCCTACCGAAGAGCCCGCCGGACGGCGCGCCTTGACCTCGCTTCGCGACGTGAGGCACGATCGTGAAGCGGCCTACCCGGCCGAGGTGCCGTCGGGTCGCCGGCCGGCGCAGCGAGGCCTCGACGACAGGGTCGGATGAGCGGAGCGGCCACGTCAGCCATCAACCACCAGCGCGGAGCCCGGGAGCCGAACGTCGGAGAGGCGCGCGCGTTCTCCGCCGGCTCGCGCGCGTCGACGGCGCGTGCCGCAGGGGGATCTCGATGAACAGACACGGATTTCGCTTCGGGCGCGCGCTCTCGAGGGCCGCGCTCTGGCTGCCTGCCGCGCTCCTCGCGGCGGCGTCCGCGTGCGGCGGCGACGACGCCCCGGCGCCGCGCTGCGAGGCTCCCTACTCGGTCTGCGGCGGGGCCTGCGTGGCGCTGCACGCCGATCCGGAGCACTGCGGCGCGTGCGGCGAGGAATGTCGGGCCGGGGAGGCGTGCGTGAAGGGCGCATGCGAGCCGCTGGGGACCGGCGGCGGCGGCGGCGGCGGCGACGGAGGTGGCGGCAACGGCGGCGGGCTATCCGAGTGCCGCGAGGGCCGCTACGTGAAGCTCTGCGGCGACGAGTGCGTCGACACGCGCACCGACCCGGACCATTGCGGCAAGTGCGGCGCGCCGTGCCCGCCGGGGCGCGCGTGCTCCGGATCCGTCTGCCGGCAGGCCTGCCTCCCGGGCCTCACCGACTGCGCCGGCAGCTGCGTGGACCTCGCCGCAGATCCGCAGCACTGCGGCCGGTGCGATCGCGCCTGCGACCCCGGGCGCCCCTGCGAGGGCGGCACCTGCGCGTGCAGCGCGGAGCCCTCCCAGGACATCGGCTCCGCCGTCCCGCAGCGGGTGAGCGGCACGACGATCGGCGCCGACGACGGCCGCTGGCTGACCTGCTCGGGGCCTGGCGCGGCCGATCAGGCGTTCCTGTTCACGGCGCCTCACGCGGGGACATACCTGTTCGACACCTTCGAGGCCCCGTACGACACGGCGCTCGGCGCGCTGCGGGCGGACACGTGCGAGGAGCTGGCCTGCAACGACAACGCGGGGAGCGTCCAGTCGCAGATCTCCGTCGATCTCGCCGAGGGCGAGCGCATCCTCGTGGTGGTGAGCGGCGCGCGCGACGCGCAGGGCGACTTCACGCTCCGCGTGGCCGAGCTCGGGCCGGTCCAGTGCGCGCCGACCGCCCTCGATCCCGTCGTCCCGCAGACGGTGACGGGCACGACCGTCCTGCGCGAGGACACGGTGGTCGCCGAGTGCGACATCAGCGCGACCCCGGACGCCACGTACACGTTCACGGCCCCGTCGGACGGCACGTACGTGTTCAGCGGGCGCGCCCCGTCGGACCTGATCGTCGAGGTCCGCGAGGGCGGCACGTGCACGGGCCGCTCGCTCCACTGCCGCTACGGCGCCGGCCGGTCGAACGCGTCCGCGACGCTCGAGGCCGGTCAGACGGTGCTCGTCGCCGTGGCGGATCCGGCCGGCCCGCTGGCGAGCTTCACGCTGGAGATCGTCGAGGGCCCTCCGTGCCCGGCCGTCCAGATCGGCGCCACCCTGCCGCAGACGGTGACCGGGAACAACGAGCACCTCCGCGACGTGATCTCGGCCTGCGCGACCTTCTCGACCGGGGGCGAGGCGACCCACGGCTTCACCGCGCCGCGCGAGGGCATCTACACGTTCGACGCGAGCGGCTCGAGCTTCCCCGTCCTCATGGAGGCGCGCCGCGCCTCGTGCGACGGCGATCTCATCGCGTGCGCCGACGGCCTGTTCGAGCCGGCGCTCATCACGCTCTCGCTCGCGGCCGGCGAGACGGTCATCCTCGTGGTGGACACCGCGGGCCCGACGGGCGACTACCGGCTCGAGGTCGACGAGGTGCCGTGCCCGCTCATCGATCTCGGCCGGATGGTGCCGCAGACGGTCACGGGCACGACCGCGGATCTCGCCGATCACCTCGCGCCGGACTGCGCCTCTCGCGGGGCCCCCGAGGCGACCTATCGCTTCACCGCCCCGGCCGACGCGCTCTACATCTTCGACACGGAGGGCTCGGCGCTCGATACGGTCCTGGACGTGCTGAAGGGCTCGTGCTCTGGCCCCTCGCTCAGGTGCAATGACAACGTGGACCCCGCGGGGGTCGTCACCCACTCGCGGGCGAGCCTGTTCCTCTCCGCCGGCCAGACGGTGATCGTCTCCGTGGACAGCGTGTCGGCGAGCGGCGATTACACGCTCAACATCACCCAGCGCGAGACGCCGCCGTGCCCTCTCTTCGCGCTCGACGCCGTGGTCCCGCAGACGGTCACGGGCAGCACCGAGGGCTATCCCGATCTCCTGGCGCCCTCCTGCGCCACGGTGCCCGGCGGCGAGGCGACGTACAGCTTCACCGCGCCTGTAGATGGCTTCTACCGCATGAACACCGTGGGTTCCACGGTCGATACAATCCTGTCCGTGCGCGACGGCGGGTGCAAAGGCGACGAGATGGCCTGCGTCAACGACAGCAGGGACTCGAGCAAGCTCGTGTGGCTCGACGCCGGCCAGACCGCCCTGATCAGCGTCGACAGCCACGGCGCGGAGGGCGACTACATGCTCAACGTGGACCTCTTCGACGGCACCGGCACGTGCGATAAGCCCATCGAGCTCGCGCCCCTCGCCTCCCAGACCGCGACGGGGACGACCAAGGGGAGCCTCGCCAAGGTGGACGCGAGCTGCGGCGGCATCGACGCGCCTGAGGTGGTCTATCTGTTCACCGCGCCGGAGGCGGGGACGTACACGATCGACACGGCCGGCTCCGACTACGACACCGTGCTCGCCGTCTTCAACGGGAACTGCTACGGCGAGGAGATCGCGTGCAGCGACGACGTGCACGGGGAGGACCTGCACCTGTTCACGTCGGAGGTCACGGTGTCGCTCGACGCAGGGCAGACCATCGTCATCGCGGTCGACGGCGCGTTCGAGGAATCCGGCGTTTACGAGCTCAACATCCATCCGTAACCGCGCACTGCGCACCGCGCACCGCCGCCGTCGAGCGGCGCGGAGCGCCTGGCATCCTCGGTGCAGGTCAACTACCTTGGGGCCCTATGATCAGCGGCGTGGTGGAGCCCGTCCGGCTCGGGAAGACGGCGCTTCCAGACGGCCGGCAGCTGGGCTGGGCGGAGTGGGGACCGGAGGACGGCATTCCCGTGCTGCTCTGCCCCGGCGGCGCCACGAGCCGATCGATGGGGTTCGGGGGTGACGTCGTCGATGGGCTCGGCGTGCGGCTGATCTCCGTGGATCGCCCGGGGCTCGGGGCGTCGGACCAGGCCCCGGGCCGCACGCTCGGCGACTGGGCGCAGGACATACGGCGCTTCCTCGAGGCGCGGCAGCTGTCCGGCGTGGCGGCCGTCGGGTTCTCGGCGGGCGCGCCGTTCGCCCTGGCCTGCGCCGCGGCCGGCGTCGTGGCGGGCGTGGCCGTGGTCGCGGGGACCGATGAGCTGGCGAATCCGGTGTTCGCCGATGCGCTGGCGCCGGACGTGCGGCGGCTCGTGGAGCTGGCGGCGACCGACGCTGGGCGCGCGGAGGCGTTCTTCGGCGGGTTCAGCGCCGAGGCGATGTGGGGCTTCGTCATCTCGACGCTCGCGGACGTCGACCGCGCGGTGTACACCGCCCCGGTGTTCGAGCGCGCTTACCGGCGCGCGATGGATGAGGCGTTCTCGCAGGGGCCGGCCGGCTACGCGCGCGACACGGTGCTCACGATGAGCCCGTGGCCGTTCGATCCGGCGAGCATCCGCGCGCCGATCGACCTGTGGTACGGCGCGCGGGACACGAGCGCTGTGCACTCGCCGGACTTCGGGGCGTCGCTCGCCGGGCGGCTGCGCGCGGCAGAGCGGCGCGTGCTCCCGGAGGCGGGAGGGTCGCTGCTGTGGACGCATGCGGAGGAGATCCTGCGCTCGCTGCTCGGGCGCACGCGCGGGCGGTGAGCCCCTGGCGACGATCGGAGATGACCCTGGCCGCCGTGGCGGTCGCTGCCGGCGGCGGAAGCGGCCAGGGTCAGAGGGCGGTCAGTAGAAGCACACCTCGAGCGAGGGGCGGTTGGTGAGAATGCCGTGCTCGCTCGAACGGTAGCTGGTGAGCGCCGTCAGGTCCTCCTCCAGGAGCAGACCGTGGTTCGGGTGCACGCCGTCGACCCACGCCTGCACGAGCGCTGTCAGGTCGACGGTCGCGACGCCCGACGACGCCCCGACGAACGTCGCCTCGACGGCCGGCTCGAAGCCGTCGGCGACGCTGCTCCAGGTGACCGTGGACTCCTCCCAGGCGCTGCTGATGCGGTGCACCCGGATCTCGCCCGTGCCGGCGCTGTAGAGCGTCGTGCTGAACGTGGCCGACTCGACCGTGGCGCCGTACGGGATGGAGTCGAGCGCGAAGCGATACAGCGCGTTCTTCTCCGCGCCGCTGCTCAGCCCCGTGTGGAGGTAGGGTGAGCTGCCCTCGTTGTAGCTCGGGTACAGCGCCCAGATCGTCGAGTCCGCCACCTGGCCGTGGACGCCCCGCTGGATCGTCACGCAGGTGACGTCGCAATAGCCGTCGCCGTCCGCGTCGGGGCAGCCGACGGCGCAGTCGGCGTCGCAGCCGTCGCCGCCGTCGGTGTTGCCGTCGTCGCACTCCTCGCCGTCGTCGACGATGCCGTCGCCGCAGACAGGCGCGTCGGCGACGCTCGCATAAGCGAAGACGAACGTGTTCGGCTCCCCGAGCTCCGGTCCGCCGGGGGTGTTCGGCTGGCCGAACGAGTAGGCCTCGGCCGCGACGGCGGCCAGGGCGCTCCGGGCGTCGTCCTCGGTGCCCGCGGCGCCGTAGAACGTCTTGAAGACCTTGCTCTCGCCGGGCGCGAGCTCGCCGAAGTCAAAGTCGAAGAGCGCGCCGTGATCGGTCGGGCCCGCGTCGGTCACCGGGCCAGGCTGATAGCTGCTGAACGAGAACGGGTTGGCGCTGTTGAATCCATTGGTGTCCGTGCGGAACAGCTCCGGGGCCGTCCCCATGTCGATGGTCACGTACTCGTCGAACGGCGTGGGATAGGTGTCCCAGTCCATGACGCGCCGGTAACGCAGATCCACCGGATCCGGGCTGATGTTGTCGATGGTCACGACCACCTCGTAGAGCCAGGGGGTCAGCGCCGACGGGCGGTAGTCGTGCGTGACGATGAACGTCGAGCCCACCTGGACCGTGGAGACCGCGGTGCTCCCCGTGGACGAGAAGCTCAGGACCGTCATGTTCACGGCGCCGCCGTCCTGGGACACGTTCGCGTAACCGGTCACCCCGGAGGTGGCGTCGCCGACGCCCCACCCTTCGGCCTGCGCGCCCGGCTCGACCGACGGGTTGGTCGTGGGCAGGTAACGCAGCCCCAGGTACCCGAGGCCCAGAGGATCCCCGGGGAACGGGTGGTTCAGGTGGCCCTCGCAGTTGACGCCGAGCTGGACGTTGCCGTTGTCGATGATCGCGCCGCAGGGATCGCAGGCGTCGCCGTGGCCGTCACCGTCGCGGTCCGCCTGGTCGGGGTTGTAGCTGAACGGGCAGCTGTCATTCCCGTCGCAGAGCCCATCTCCATCGCTGTCGTACGCGCCCGATCCTGCGCAGGAGTCGCAGGCGTCGCCCACGCCGTCGCCGTCGCTGTCCGCCTGGTCGGGGTTGGTGTTGTCCACGCAGTTGTCCGCCGAGTCGCAGGTCCCGTCGGAGTCCCAGTCGGATTCCCCGGCGGCGTAGCAGGCGTCGCACGCGTCGCCTCGGCCGTTCCAGTCGCTGTCTTCCTGGCCGGGGTTCGGCGTCTCCGCGCAGTTGTCGCAGACGTCGCCCACGCCGTCCTCGTCGGCGTCGCTCTGATCCGGGTTGAAGAAGTAATAGCAGTTGTCCGCGCCGTCGCAGAGACCATCGCCGTCGCTGTCGTACAATCCCGATCCTGCGCAGTAGTCGCAGACGTCGCCGATGCCATCGCTGTCCGCGTCGCTCTGGTCCGGGTTGTAGTAGTAGTGGCAGTTGTCTGTCCCATCGCAGGAGCCATCACCGTCGCTGTCGTACGACCCCGATCCTGCGCAGTAGTCGCAGACGTCGCCGCGCCCGTCGCCGTCGCTGTCCGCCTGGTCGGGGTTGGTGTAGCCCGCGCAGTTGTCTACCGTGTCGCAGACCCCGTCGGCATCCCAGTCGGGATCTCCGGAGGCGTAGCAGGCGTCGCACGCGTCGCCTCGGCCGTTCCAGTCGCTGTCTTCCTGGCCGGGGTTCGGCGTCGCCGCGCAGTTGTCGCAGGCGTCGCCCAGGCCGTCGCCGTCGGCGTCGCTCTGGTCAGGGTTGGCGGCATAGTAGCAGTTGTCCGCCGAGTCGCAGGCCCCATCGCCGTCCGAGTCGGTGCTCCCGGCGGCGTAGCAGGCGTCGCACGCGTCGCCTCGGCCGTTCCAGTCGCTGTCTTCCTGGCGGGGGTTCGGCGTCTCCGCGCAGTTGTCGCAGGCGTCGCCCAGGCCGTCGCCGTCGGCGTCGCTCTGGTCGGGGTTGGAGACGTAATAGCAGTTGTCCGCCTCTTCGCAGAGCCCATCGCCGTCGCTGTCGTACACCCCCGGGCCCGCGCAGTAGTCGCAGGCGTCCCCGATCCCGTCGCCGTCCGCGTCGCGCTGGTCAGGGTTGTAATAATAGCAGTTGTCTGCACCATCGCAGGACCCATCGCCGTCGCTGTCGTACGACCCCGATCCTGCGCAGTAGTCGCAGGCGTCCCCGATCCCGTCGCCGTCCGCGTCGCGCTGGTCAGGGTTGTAATAATAGCAGTTGTCCGCACCATCGCAGGCGCCATCGCCGTCGCTGTCGTACGCCCCTGATCCTGCGCAGTAATCGCAGACGTCGCCGATGCCATCGCTGTCCCTGTCGCTCTGGTCAGGGTTGTAATAGGTGAAGCAGTTGTCTGCGCCATCGCAGGCGCCATCACCATCGCTGTCGAACCACCCCGATCCCGCGCAGGAATCGCAGACGTCGCCGGCCCCGTCGCCGTCGCTGTCCGCCTGGTCGGGGTTGGTGTAGCCCGCGCAGTTGTCCACCGTGTCGCAGACCCCGTCGCCATCCGAGTCGAAAACCCCGGAGGCGTAGCAGGCGTCGCACGCGTCGCCTCGGCCGTTCCAGTCGCTGTCTTCCTGGCCGGGGTTCGGCGTCTCCGCGCAGTTATCGCAGACGTCGCCCACCGCGTCGCCGTCGCTGTCCGCCTGGTCGGGGTTGGAGGCATAATAGCAGTTGTCGGCCGAGTCGCAGGCGCCGTCGCCGTCCGAGTCGAAGCCCCCGGAGGCGTAGCAGGCGTCGCACGCGTCGCCTCGGCCGTTCCAGTCGCTGTCTTCCTGGCCCGGGTTCGGCGTCTCCGCGCAGTTATCGCAGACGTCGCCCAGCCCGTCGCCGTCGCTGTCGCTCTGGTCCGGGTTGTACGCATAGTAGCAGTTGTCCGCGCCATCGCAGGCGCCATCACCGTCGCTGTCGTACACCCCCGGCCCAGCGCAGTAATCGCAGACGTCGCCCACGCCGTCGCTGTCACCGTCGCTCTGGTCAGGGTTGTAATAGGTGTAGCAGTTGTCCGCGCCATCGCAGGCGCCATCACCGTCGCTGTCGTACGCCCCAGAGCCTGCGCAGGCGTCGCACGCGTCGCCGAGCCCGTCGCCGTCGCTGTCTGACTGGTCGGGGTTGGTGTAGCTCGCGCAGTTGTCTACCGTGTCGCAGACCCCGTCGGCATCCCAATCGGAGTGCCCGGAGGCGTAGCAGGCGTCGCACGCGTCGCCTCGGCCGTTCCAGTCGCCATCTCCCTGACCGGGGTTCGGCGTCTCCGCGCAGTTGTCGCAGACGTCGCCCACCCCGTCGCCGTCGCCGTCGCTCTGGTCCGGGTTGTAGGCGTAGTAGCAGTTGTCCGCGTCGTCGCAGAGCCCATCGCCGTCGCTGTCAGACGCCCCCGGCCCCGCGCAGTAATCGCAGGCATCACCCACGCCGTCGCCGTCGGCGTCGCTCTGGTCCGGGTTGTAGTAGTAGCAATTGTCTGCCCCATCGCAGACTTCATCACCGTCGCTGTCGTACGAACCCGATCCTGCGCAGTAGTCGCAGACGTCGCCGGTCCCGTCACCGTCGCTGTCGGCCTGGTCGGGGTTGGTGTAGCCCACGCAGTTGTCGACCGTGTCGCAGACCCCGTCGGTGTCCCAGTCGGTGCTCCCGGCGGCGTAGCAGGTGTCGCATGCATCACCGCGGCCGTTCCCGTCGCGGTCTTCCTGGCGGGGGTTCGGCGCCTCCGCGCAGTTGTCGCAGACGTCGCCCACCCGGTCGCCGTCGCCGTCGCGCTGGTCCGGGTTGTAGGCGTGGTAGCAGTTGTCCGCGCCATCGCAGAGCCCATCGCCGTCGCTGTCAGACACCCCCGATCCCGCGCAGGCGTCGCAGACATCGCCCACGCCATCGCCGTCGGCGTCGCTCTGGTCCGGGTTGTAGTCGTAGTAGCAGTTGTCGCTCCCATTGCAGAGCCCATCGCCGTCGCTGTCAGACACCCCCGGCCCCGCGCAGTCGTCGCAGGCGTCGCCGAACCCGTCGCCATCCACATCGCCCTGATCCGGGTTGGCGGTCGCGCCGCAGTTGTCGCATCCCTGGCCCGCGCCCACCGCGAGGCCGTCGCCATCCGCGTCCGCGCTCCCCACGGAGCCGACGTCGAACGTGTAGCTGCCGCAGAGCTCCCGATCGGCGCAGCTCGGGCGGGTGTTGGCCGGGTCGCCGTCGAACAGGCACGCTGACGCCGCCCCCTCGTCCGACGCGACGTCGACGCGCACGTGGCCCCACGCAACGGCATCGTCACCGACCGTCTCGACCTGGAAGTCGTTACAGCTCGCGGGGTTGTAGAGCTCGAGCAACGCCGGATCGGTGATGCTCACCCGGAGCGGCGTGCCGTTGCAGAAGCAGTCGTTCGAGCTGGGTACGGTGTCGAGCAGCGCGCCGTTCATGTACAGCGCGAAGCTGTTCACGCCGCAGTCCGCGTGGCCGATGGTGTACGTGATCGCGGTGGTGGCCGCGTGCGCCGCATCGGGCAGCAGCACGCAGCCGAGTAACAAGCCAAGCGTACGGAATAACAAGAAGCCAATTTTGCCGCGACGGCGCATGGTTCCTCCTGGGTCTCGGGGCGCTCGCACCGGAGCGCACGGGGGCAAGGTGCAGATCCGATCGCCCGGCAAACACGCCTATCACAGGTGCCGTCACAGCGACGATGACAAACGATTACAGCCGTCGACGACGCCAGCGGGTCGCAAAGGCGCCTTGACGGCCGTCCCGCACATTCGTGACCACGGCGCACCCTGGGCACCGCGGCCGGCGCATCACCTCCTCCAGGGCCCTACGCAGACACGGGCGATATCGACTTCGTGCTGCGGGGTTGACAGCGGACTACACATGCGGAGGCGCGAGGCCCGCGCTCGGGACGGGAGCTCCGAGCGGAGCCCGGCCCCCGACCGGATCCCGGCCTTCGTGTCGAGCGGGGCGACTTTCTCCGTCGCGAGCCTCGCGCGGAACATCCTGCGCGCGCCGCTGTCCCGCCGATCCATGCCTCGTTCCGTGGCCCGGTTCTTCGTCCTCGCGTACGCCATCACATGGCTCTGCCAGCTGCCCCTGCTGCTCCAGCAGTGGGGCGCCGGCATCCCTCCCGGCGTCGCCATGGCGCCGCTCGTGCTCGGCGCTGTCGGCCCCTCGCTCGCGGCCATGGTGTGCGCCTGGAAGGAGGGTGGCCGAGCGGGGCTCTCGGGGCTCCTGTCACCCCACCCCGCCCCGGCGGGCTGGGGCTACGCGCCGCTCGCGCTGTGCATGCCGGCGGCGCTGCACCTCCTCGGCCTCGCGCTGCTGGCGCTCGCCGGCGGGAGCCTTCCGGCGACGCTCCTATATACGCCTGTCACACCGGAACACCGCGGTATCGCCGTGCTCGCCCCGCTGGGGGAGGAGCTGGGATGGCGCGGCTATGCCCTCCGGCGGCTCCTTCCGGCGCAGGGACCCGTGCGCGCCAGCCTCGTCCTCGGCGTCGCGTGGACCTTCTGGCACCTGCCCGCCCTGTGCCTGCCGGGCGTCCCCTGGTGGTCGTGGGCGCTCAGCCTCGTGTTCATCACGTCGCTCAGCGTGCTGATGACGGCGCTGCACCTCCGATCCGGCGGCAGCGTGCTCGTCGCGTGGGCGGCGCACCTCGGCATCCACCTCGACAACGTCTCCCGCGCGCACATGTCCGGCGACGGCGCCGCGCCGCTCCTGGTCACGACGATCGTCGCGCTCGTGGCCGCGGTCATCACCGCTCGGTGGATGCAGATGCAGGCACGAGGCGCCGTATCGCGAGCCGACGGAGAGCGTCAGTTGTCGCTGAACTCACCATAAAGATCTCCTCGAGGGGCGTCCGCCTTCATGAGGTCCAGGAGCGCGGGCCAGAACGCCGCCTCCGCGTCGATGCCGGCGTCTCCGATCGCCGCCGCGTCGGCGGCGAAGCGCTCGAGCGCGGGCTCCAGGGTGGCAATCGCCGCGGCTGGGTCCGAGCCGTACGCTTGCGCCGCGTCGTGCATCGCTTGCACGAGGAGCGCGAGCGCCACCGTCTTGTCGACGCTCGCCTGCGGCATCACCACGCCGCGCTCGTCGAGCGCCTCGCCGTCATAACGCGCCGAGAGGGAGCTCGTGACCGGCTCTCCCGAGCGGTCGACGTAACTGAGCGCGACCTCCACCTCCGACCCGGCGACCTCCTCTGGCGACGCCGGCGTGAGGGACAGGAGCAGGGCCCCCTTGCGCTTGCTGAGGAACACGCTCGCCACGTCGAGCGAGGCGATCGACGTCGCGCCGGCCTCCCCTGTGGGGAAGCCATACGCGTGGGTGAGAGAGAGGCCCGGCGAAGGGGTCGCGACGAGGCTGAGATCATGGGCGATCGGCGTCGCCATCCACGGCCAGTTGTCTTCCATGAAGAGCCCTACCTCGTCGGCGTCCATCAGGCTGAAGGCGTTGGCTCCGCGCAGGTGCGACATCCGGTTCATGACCTCGACGCCCAGCCCCAGGCCCAGGCCGAAGACGGTGATCCCGATGCCGTCTTCCGCGCCCTCCGCGACCAGGCGCTCGAACTCGCTGCCGTCGATGGCTCCCACGTTCGGCTGAACGTCGGTGAAGAGCATGACGCGGACCTCGTCGGCCGTGCCCTTCGCCTCGCGCGCGAGCGCGTACGCCCGGATGAGGCCTGCCTCCATGTTGGTGGAGCCGTTCTCCGAGAGCTCGTCGATGGTCTCCTTGATCTCGGGGTCGTCCCCTTGCGTCCAGTCGAGCGGCGTGCTGACCGACGAGCCATACGTGACGAGCGCGAAGCGGTCGTCCGCGTCGAGGCTGCTCGCCACATTCCCGAGGAGTGAGCGGGCGATCGCCGCGGGCATCCCGCCTTCGCCATCGCCGTAGCCCCACGACATCGAGCCGGATACGTCGACCGTCGCGACGATCGCCATCGACGGCCGCTTGAACGTCTCGGGATCGATCGTCGACGACATGCCGACCTGCACCCACGCGGCGCTCTCGCCCTGCGCGTTCGGGGCGATCCCCATCGCCGCGCGCACGCAGAGGAGCGTCGCGCACGGCGCGCCCTCGAGCGGCAAATCATGCTCCGAGAACATCGCCTCGACGACGAACGCCTCGGCCGGCGGCACCCTGCCGTTCTCGACGAGGCCCCGTGCGAGGCCCATATCCTTCACCCCCCCCGGCGTCGCGCCGAACTCGCCGGAGCCGCCGAAAGAAGCCATGTCGCTCCCGCCGATTTCTGCGCAGCCGACCATCACGATGCCCGACGCGACCGTCATGATGAAGCCAAAGAATCGGTTCATGCCATCCCTCCTTCGAACGCCGGGCGGTCAGGTTCGCGCAGGATCGCGACACGTCCTCGCCCCGCGTCCTGCCGCGCGCCGTGCAGCTTCAGTGCCAACGCCGCGACGCACGCTTCGTCTGGTTCGGGCGCGCATCGAGGCGCCATTCCGGCACGATGCATGACAGCGGCGTCAGAGCGCAGGCGCGCTCCGGTGAGCCACCCCTCGCGACGACCGCGCCGGCTCAAGCCCCCTGAATCCATCGGACTCACGCGTTTGCGGAGCCGGGCGCCGCCCAGGTCGGGCTGTGGGCGACTTCAGATTATCTGAGGCGGTGCGAGCTCCCCGGGCGCCTCGCCCTCGTGCTTCAAAAATTTGGCGATATTCTCGACGAGGAGATGCCGCGCGGCTCTCAAGCGAGTTCGAGGAGGGCGTGCGCCTTCTGGGCCTATCGATGAACGATATATCGACGAACGCGATCAATCACCTCGAATCGCAGATTCGCGAGCTCGAGCCTGTTCGCGAGGGCGACACGATCTACGGGAGGAGCGAGGTGCTCTCGGCGGAGGACGTCGTCGACAAGCCGGACCGCGGGCTCGTCACGCTCGAGACGCGCGGGGACACGCAGCAGGGCGTCTTCTTCATGTCGTTCCAGCGACAGATGGCGGTTCGTCGCGCTCACCTCAGGTGACGGCAGGTGCCCTCCGCAGCCCGCCGCCCTCCTGGGAACGTGACGCCGTATCGCCGACCTGCCCGCGCATCGAGCGGGCCGCCTTCACCCGACGATCAGCGGGGCGGCCGCGCTACGTCGCGGCGGCGAGCGCCCGCGCCTGCGCGAACAGGTCGGGGCGCGCCCGGTCGTGGGACCAGCCCTCGGGGTACGAGGCCACCGCCGAGGGGCGACCGCGCACGCGGCGCTCGTAGGCGTCGAGCGCCGGATGACCGGCGAGCGACAGCCCGCGCCGCTGCATGTAGGCGAGCACCGGGTAGAACGCGCAGTCCGCGAGCGTGAAGGCGTCCGACGCGATGAACCGTGTCTTCTGGGCCCGCGCGTCCCACAGCGCGAGCTCCCGCTCCACCCCCGAGAGCGCGCCCAGGATGGCGGCTCGCCGGTCCGGCGACACGGCCTCCGGGCCGGCCTCGAAGAGGCCCTCCAGCGGGTCGTAGACACACGCCGTGGCCTCGGACTCCTGCGCGAAGGCGAGCGCGCGGGCGAGCGCGCCGGGCTCGGCGAGCGGCGGGAGGAGCGGCGGGTCGGGATACCGCAGCTCGAGGTACGTCAGGATCGCCAGCGACTCGTTCATGGCGGCGCCGTCGGGCTCCACCAGCACCGGGGCCTGGCCCCGCGGGTTGAGAGCCAGGAACTCCGGGGTGCGCGTCTCGCGGGGCTCCCGCATCACGCGCAGGCGGCGCGCCTCGAAGGCGAGGCCCTTCTCGTGAGCCGCCATCAGGACGCGCCAGCTCGAGATCGAGCCGTTCACGAAGTACACCGTGCGCTGAGCGCTCATCGGTCGCCCCCGGGCTCGTGCGACGCGCGGAGCGTGCGAAAGTTGAGCGCCTCGAAGCCCGGGCGGTACGCGGCGACATCGAAGGTGGGGTCGACGTTCTCGGCGCGGAAGAGCTGCAACATCCGCTCTGCCTCGCCGCGCTCCGCCGCCTCGCGCTCCGGCTCGGGGACCGCGGATCGGGCTCGGGCGCGCGCCTCGGCCTCGGGGCGATCGGACGCGGGCGCGCCGACGCCCCAGACAGCGCCGGTCGCCGGATCGTGAAACGTGCCGATGTGCCGGAACGTGAGCGAGATGCGCGATGGCGACACATGGCCGTCGCCCTCACCCTCCGTGTCCCCCTCCTGGCGAATGGCGTGGTAAAATCGGCGGTTCGTCTCCAGGTCCATGACGAGCAGCGAGCCGTGCGGCAGAGGGACCTTCTGGACAGCATTCCCGTCCTCGGCGCGCTTGGGCCGGAGCACCATGGTGCGCTGTCGTCCGAGCGAGACATTGACGATGAACGACGGGCGCACCAGGTCGAGCGTCTTGTCGGAGTGCTCGCTGATCCAGTCGCGTCCCGTGCGGTAGAGCTGGAGCAGGCAATGGTTGAGCGGGTGTCCGACGCGGCGCTCGACCTCCCTGCGAATGCGGTCGACGGCGGGGGTGAAGGGGCAGAGCTCGGGCTGCTCGTCGACCGGGTGCCGATAGAGCGGCATGGCGCCGTCGGGCGAGCGCTCGCCCTGGATCGCGACCAGGCGGGGCACCTCCCCTCCGCGGTGGCGCATCGTCGTCCAGGCGACCTCGCGCTCGACAGCGGCGAAGGCGCCGGCGTCCCCGGCGAGGCGCTCGTCGAGGGCGCCGCACCACAGCGCCGTCTCGCCCGCGCCGATGCCGGCGATGTGCACCGGCCCGGGTCCGTCGGAGAGCAGGTCGGCCCAGCTGCGGCGCCGGCCGCCGAGGCCCTCGATCTCGCGCAGCGCCACGGCGTGTTTGCCCGCGGTCCCCGCCGCGGTCGCGTCCCCGAGGATATCGACGTCATAGCCGAGCCGGCGCGCGTCGCGGGCGGCGGCGAGGACACACACGTTGGTCGCGACGCCGCACAGGACCACGCCGGTCACGCCCGCCTCCGCCAGCCGGGCGTGCAGCTCGGTCTCACGGAACGCCGAATACCAGCGCTTCTCGACGTGCCACTCCGCGGTCCCCGCGGGGCGCTCGGCGCGCACCGGGACGAGCGCCGGGAACAGCTCGGCGCCCCACGTGCCGCGGGCGCAGCACGCGCTGCCGGTGTGCGTCTGCCCGCGGAGCGCGTCCGGCGCCGCGTCGATCTCGCCGTAGACCGACGTCACCCACACCACGACCCGCCCCTGCGCGCGCGCCGCGCGCGCGAGCCAGGCCACGGTCTGCGCGAGCTGGTGCGGATCGCAGTGGCGCTTCGAGAACGCGCCTCCCTCCGCGAGGAAGTCGTTCTGCATGTCGATGATCAGCAGCGCCGTGCGCGCAGGATCCTGGGAGGGCGCCCGAGCTCTCACGTCCATCGTGTCCTGGTACCACCGGCCGCTCGCTCGGCCAAGCTCCGGGGCCGCGACGCGGGGCGCCGAACAGAGCACGCCAGGCCGAGCTCACCCAGGATACCGAGGTTCCAGCGTCGAACAGGGGTGCGCGGGCCTTCATGACGATCGAAGAGGTCGAAGCCGGGACTCGACAGCTCGTCGAGAGAGCCAACGACACGGATGTCGTGGTCTTCGCGAGGCCCGAGGCGGGTTTTGCAGCAGATACGGCGCTGGCTTGGCGCTTGCTTCAGCTCGCGCCCGAGCTCTAGGATGAGGACGTGGTGAAAACCCGACGGCGGAGCACCTCGCGAAGGAGGGTCTTCTGGCACCTGCAGTGCCTCGGCTTGATCATGAGCGCGCGGTCGTTCGCTCAGGCGCCCGACTCGAGCGCCATGGAGCCCGCCCCCGCGCCCCCTGCAGCGGTACAGCCCGCGCCCGCGCCGCCTCCGCCGCCGCAGTCCGGGCCCGCGGAAGCCCCGCCGCCCGCTCCCGCACAGCCTGAGCCGGCACAGCCCGGGCCGCCTCCTCCGAGCGCCGCCCAGCCGTACCCATATCCCTATCCGTATCCGTACCCGTATCCGTATACCTATCCATCCCAGCCTTACCCGCCCGGGCCACCACCATCCCAGCCTTACCCGCCTGGGCCACCACCATCCCAGCCTTACCCGCCCGGGCCACCACCATCCCAGCCTTACCCGCCCGGGCCACCACCGTTCATTCCCCCGCCGGCCCCGACCGCTGGCGCGCCGTCGAAGCCAGCGTCTCCGGTGAAGAGGAAGCCGCGGAGCGTGCCCTTGTCCGTGTTTCGCTTCGGCTACGGCGCCTACGGGAGCGGCACGCTGGACTTTCAGGGCCAGTGCGCCGGCAGCTGCCCGCTGTCCTTGCGCGCCGGGAGGGAGGACGTCGACGATCACACGCCCGTGCTGCTCGGCTTCGATCTGATGTTCGGGCCCGAGCCCGTGAGCCTCGGGTTTGGCTTCTGGTTCACAACGGGCACGACCCTCGAAGGACGAGAGCCCACCGTGCCGGAGCGGGGCATCGGCTGGGAGTTCGCGACCCCGTTCATGCTCGGCGCCGCGCTCCCCGTGACGGAGTCCCTCGCGCTCCGACTGGGCGCCTTCGCCGGTCCGGAGTTCCTGTTCGCGCACGATGGCAGCGCGCAAGGCAGGGACGGCGAGGCCTACGAGAGCTTGTGTGACGACTTGCGGGCCAGCGGGCAAGTCAGCGAGTGCGACGTGACCTATCCGACCCGCTTCAGCTGGATCTACGGACTCCAGGCCGGCCCTGTCTTCCGCACGTCGCGCCTCAACACCATCGGCGCCGAGCTCCTTGTCCAGCATGTCGATTATCGGCTGTTCGGGATCGACGCGGAGGGGCCGAGCTGGCGAGCGAAGCAGACGTACGACTACAGCGCGTGGAGGTTCTGGCTCATGGTCACCGTCGGGATAGGGAAATGACGTTGCGCTACGGGCTCTGGGCGATGACGCTGGCGCTGGTCGTCGGGTGTGCAGACGACGGCGGCGAGGCCCCGCCGCTCCGCTGCGGCGAAGGCCGCATCTGCACCTGCGCGCCGGGAGACGACCGGCCTGAATGCAATCCATGCCAGGAGGGCTTCCGGCCCGCGCTGGTCGGGTCCGACTGTGTCCCGACCTGCAACGCCCCGGAGGTCGACTGCGGTGAGGCGGGGGTCTGCGAGGAGACGGCGAGCGGGGCTGCGTGTCGCTGCGATCCGGGGCACACGGGCGAAAGCTGCGAGCGCTGCGAGCCAGGGCTCACGCCCAACGACGCCGGCCGGTGCGTCGCCGCGCTCTCGGCGCCAGCGCTGCTGACGCTGTCCGTCGTCGGCTCCGAGCGCGTCCTCGGCGCGCTCGTCCCGCCCGACTGGTCGTTCCGCCCTCTCGCGAGCGTGCCGAGCACCGTGACCGACGTCGCGTATGACCCCGGCTCCGGTCGCGTGTTCGCGCTGAACGGCGGGCGCCTGGCGACCCTCGATCTCGCGTCCGGTGCGGTCACGGATCTCACGAGCGCGGACGCCGATCTCGGGAGCGCGCTGTCGCTGGATCCAGCCGGAAACAGGGCGCTCTCCGCGTCGGCGAACGCCATTCACGCGATCGATCTCGAGACGTTCCAGGCCGAGGAGCTCTCCGCGGCAGGCGCTCGCGCGCTCGAGTACGACCCGAGCCGCGCGAGGATCCTCGGGCTGGACGCGGCGGGCGCGACCTTCGAGCTCGCTGACTCCGCGCCGGAGCTCGTCGGTCGGACGCAGGGCTCCGACTGGCTCGCCATGGCCTTCGATCCCGGAAGCGCGCGCGCCTACTTGCTCGGCAGCGACGCGGAGAGCCGTGAGGACCGGCTCCTGCGGTATTGCGCCGGGGCCCTCGCGCGCTTCGGCGCCGTCCCCGCGTGGCACGCGAAGCGCGTCGTCGACGCCAGCGAGGGAAGCACGGCGCCGCTCACGCTGGCGTACGAGGGCGCGGATCCGGCGCTGATCGTCGCCGATCTGGGCACCCAGCCGATCGACGCGGTGACCATCGCCGTCGACCACCCCGACGCGGCCGTGTGTGTCGTCGACGACGGCGGCGGCGGGGCGGCCGAGCTCGAGATCGCGCTGTCCCCGAGCCTCCGGGCCGGCTTCCTCCTGGTCGCCGCGCCGGGCCGAGCGGTGAGCGTCGACGCGACGGCGCGCCCCGCCGACGCGAGCTACAGCTTCATCGTCCACACCGACGAAGGACTCAGCGTCTCGGGGCCGATCGAAGGCATCACCGAGCACGACACGGCCTCGTGGGAAGCGCTGGCCCTCGACAGCATCACGAACTTCCCCGAACGGCGCGCCGCCACCCTCGCGCTGATGGACTGGGCGTCTCAGGCCACCCTCGAGGTTCGCCTCGCGCACGAGCCTGCGGGCAACGCGCTTGCGTGGGTAGCGGAGGTGCCATGAGGGTCCTGCGCGTCTCCTGGCCTCTCCTGCTGCTCTCCCTTCTGGGGTGCGAGGACTCGGTCTCTGGCTTTCTGAGCTGCGGCGTCGAGATGTGCAGCGCCCGGCAGGAGTGCGTCAGCGCGGCGCTGGGCCCGACCTGCGTGTGCACCGAGGGGTTCGTCGGCACCGAGTGCACGACGTGCGCGTCCGGTTACAAGCTGGTCGACAACCGCTGCGCGCTCATCCCGCTCGACTGCGCTGTCAACCCGGAGCGGTGCGGTCCGCACGGCACGTGCGTCGCGACGGCCGGCGCGGACGAATGCGCGTGCGAGGCGCTGTACGAAGGTCGGCTGTGCGATCAATGCCAGAGCGGCTACCAGGACAACGACGCGAACGGCGACTGCCGCCCCACCTGCGCGGAGGCCCAGCTCGACTGCAAGGCGCCGAGCCGCTGCTCGGACGCGGGCGGCACGGCGCTGTGCGAATGTCCGACGGGGCACACCGGGGACGACTGCTCGCGGTGCGCGCTCGGCTATCGGGACAGCGGGACCGGCTGCGTGCCCACGTGCGCGGCCTCCGGCTTCACCTGCAGCACGAACCAGATCTGCGTCGACACGGAGACGGGCGCCCGCTGCGGGTGCGCCGAGGGGTACGGCGGGATCGGCTGCGCGAGCTGCGCCGAAGGCTACCTGCAGGATTCGACGACGGGCGCTTGCCTGCCCTCCTGCGACGGGGCCGGCGTCAGCTGCGGCGAGCACGGCAGCTGCGACGATTCGATCGGCTTCGCGCGCTGCGTCTGCGTCCTCGGATACACGGGGGAGCGCTGTGACCTCTGCGCCGCGAACTTCGAGCAACGCGAAGGCGGGACGTGCGGCCGTACGCCCACGGCGAGCGAAACGCTGGTGATGGCGGGCTCCTTCGAGGGGCGTTCGGTGCTCGCCACGCTCGATCCGGGCTCGGGCAGCGCGCTGCCGCTGGCGGAGCTCGAGGTCACGGGGCTGTCGGGCGGCGCGACCCCGCAGGCGCTCTTCGTCAACCGCGCCGGGTCGATCTCGTCGTACTCGCTCGCGACCGGCGCCATCGAGGACGCCGTGGATGGCAGCGGCGCCGTGGGTCCGCTCACCTGGGATGGGGCGACGGACCGGCTCTACGCGCTCGGTGGACCGAGGTCGTTCTCTCTGCTCAGCATCGATCCCGCCGCGAAGACGGTGGTGCCGCGGTTCGAGACGGGGCTGGCCGGGGCGGCGGATCTCGCCTTCGACGCCGCGAACCAGCGGGTGCTCGTGCTGCGCGACACGTTGTTCGCGGTGAGCCTCGCCGACGGCGCGGTGACCGAGCTCGCGCCGCTGCCCCCGGCCACGCTGGGCATCGAGATCGGCGCCGACGGCGCGCTCCTCGCGCTGTCGGCGACCGACGCGGACGAGGCCGCCGCCCGCGTGCAAGCCTGTCGCTCGACCGCGGCCGCGCTCGGTCTCGACGGCTACGCGGGCGCGACCGGCCGCTTCGTACAGCCGGACTCCGACGTGGACCAGGTGACCCTCGCGGCCGCGACGCCGGACAAGCTGGAGGTGCAAAGCTATCTGGGCCGAGGCGGCGACAGCGCCCCGCGGACCGTGCAGATCACCGCCGACAACCCCGACGCGTTCCTCTGCCTGGCCCTCGAGGAGGCGACCCTGGTCGGCGTGGCGGCCGGGGCGCGCTTTCGGGCGCTCGTCATCTACGCGGCGGACGACCCGATCGAGCTGCAGATCGAGGACGGATTCGCGGGCGGCGCGGCGCCCCTGATCCATCTGGGCGGCTACGCTCCCGCCTTCACGCGCCCGGATCGAGACGACATCGTTGTCTACACACCAGCGGAGTGGGCCGCGCGCGGGCTGGCCGTCGATCCGCGCTTCCACCGCCCAGGGCCGGGCGTCCTTCACACGCTGGACGGCGCGTTCGCCGTGAGATCGAGCGTGCCCCTCTCGGGAGGCGTCATTCCCGGAGGGCCACTGGCCCGCTGGGAGCCGGTCGCGCCATGAAGCGGGCTCATTCATGACGATCGAAGACGTCGGCGCTGCGACTCGACATCTCGTCGAGAGAGCCAACGCTGCCAGGCCACTGCCCTGAGGCGACGCAAGGCGCGCCTGCTCCATCACCTCCGCCCCTGACGGCTCGCGGCGCTTCGATCTGACCACGGCGCACGTGCGCCGCGCGGGCACGTCCACGTCGAACGCTTCAACTGAGCGCCTGCGCTCACCAGAGAACACCGTCGCCCGACCCAGGGGAGCCCGGAGCTCTCCGTGTCCGCCCACATCGTAAGCGGCCGTACAACACGATGGCTTTGTTGCGTCCTCTTCCAAAGGGTCTTTGCGCCTCCGCCAGACACCGACGCTCTCGCGGTGGCGTCCGGCCCTCGCACCCACACTGTCGAGGAGGTCGGGGCCGGCGGGCCGACCCGCCGGCCCGTTGGCCCGCCAGCGCAATAGAACGATGCTGTATGTCCGAGTGTTCCTGCCTCGATTGATGTTTACTTGAGGCGTGACCCGAGCGTACCTTGGGCAAAGGCGACGCCCCTTGGGGAGAGGGGGCGTGCGAGCCGCGCGGGCGAGCGCTCGAGTGGCCTTCGTTGCCTGCGAGGGGAGGCGGTGGTGTCTCGAAAGAAGATCCTGCTGGTGGACGACTCGGAGACCGTCCTGATGATGGAGCAGATGATCCTCCGGAAGAGCTATGACGTGGTCACTGCCAAGGACGGCAGCGCGGCGGTGGCCAGGGCGCTCGCCGAGCGACCTGATCTGATCCTGCTCGACGTGATCATGCCTGCCATGGATGGATTCGAGGCCTGCCGGAGGCTGCGATCGGAGGAGGCGACGCGGGAGACGCCCATTGTCCTCGTCACGAGCCGAGGCGAGGTCTCGCACAGGGAAGAGGGGTTTCGCTGTGGCTGCTCCGACTACATCACGAAGCCCATCGATTCCCTCGAGCTCCTCGAGAAGGTCAAGAGCTGTCTAGGCGAATGAGGTGAAGACCGACATGTCGCGTGATGGACAAGCTGAACGCGGGGTGGAGCACGCGGTGCGCCGCGAGCGATCGTCACGAGCGCACGTGAGCGCGCTCGAAGGGCAGAAGAAGCGGCTCGCGCGGCGCGCCCGCGCGCTCGGCCGGCTGCTTGGCCGGGTCCGGAGGGCCCGCGGGCGCCTCGAGGCCCGCGCCGTCCGCGCCGAGGCGGCGCTCGCGCTCGCCGCCGATCGATGCGCCGAGGAGGAACAGCAGCGCTCGCAGCTCGCGAATCTCTATGTCGCGAGCCGCCGGCTCCTGCCGCTCCGGACCCGTGAGGAGGCGTGCCGCGCCCTCCAGGACATCATCGCGAACCTCGTCGGCTCCGAGGAGATCGCCGTCTTCGAGATCGACGGCAGCGGGGCGGCGAGGGTCGTCGCGGCCTACGGCGTCGCGCCGTCGTCCGCCGTCCTGATAGCGCCGGAAGAGGGCATCGTGGGGCGCGTGGCGCGGCGGATCGAGCCGTATTTCCGGCAGGGCGCCGCGCTCGGCAGCGACCCGGCCGCCCCCCAGGCCCCCTGCGCGCGCGGCGAGGGCGACGTCATGGCCTGTGTCCCGCTCACGATGGACGAGCGCGTGGTCGGCGTCATCGCCGTCTTCCGTCTGCTCTCGCAGAAACCCGAGCTCGGGCCGATCGATAAGTGTCTTCTCGAGGCGCTCGGCACGCTGGCGGCCGGGCCGTTCTGCGCGGGGCGGGAGCGCTGCGGCGCCCTGGAGATGCGATGACGATGCTCAAGCCCCCGTCGCAGCGGTACGGCGCTGGACGAGCGCGGCTGAGCGCGCCCCCTCCGAGCAGCCCGCAGCCCCACTACCTCACGCCGGGCAACGTCTTCGCGTCGGGCGAGCCGACGATCATCACCACGATCGTCGGCTCGTGCGTCGCGATCTGCCTCTGGGAGCCTGCGCTCGGCGTGGGCGGCATGAACCACTACGTGCTCCCCAGCTGCCCCAACCTCCAGCTGCCGCTCGGGCGCTTCGGAGACACCGCCTTTCAGCAGCTCCTCGATCGTCTGGCGGCCCTCGGCGCCACGCCCCGCTCGCTCCAGGCCCGGATCGTCGGCGGCGCCTGCATGATCTCCGCCTTCCGGGAGCGGGACTCGCACCTCGGACACCAGAACGTGGCGGTCGGGGTCATGGTGCTGCGCGCCGCCGGGATCCGGGTCGTCCAGCAGGACACGGGCGGCAGCCAGGGCCGGAAGCTCATCTTCCGCACGGACGACGGCAGCGCCGCCATCCAGCCCCTGTGATCGCGATGGATGCCGAGCGGGCCGCGCTCATGCAGATGTTCGCCGCGGCCTGCGCCGGCCCGCGAGAGCGTGGTCGTGGTGGCCCACGAGGGGGCCAGGCCGGCCTCGTCGTAGACTCGCTCGACGGCGAGGGCAGGGCGGTCATCAAGCCGCTCGGCCGGCTCTTCCGCCGCACCCGGGGCATCACCGGATCCACGGCCCTCGCCGACGGCAGGCTCGCGCTGATCCTCGATGTGGACGCGCTGATGCACGACCTCACCCGCGGCCGCGCCGGCGGCGGGCTCGCGCCCAGGGATCGATGGCGGGCTCCCCCCTCGGAGGCGCGGGAAAGGGCGATGGATCCGGAGGGGAGGACACGATGAACCGGCTCAGGATCGCGCTGCGTCTCTCGCTCTCGCTCGCGTTCATGGCGATGCTCATGCTCGCCATCGCGATCTCGGGGCACCTCGGCCTGACCTCCGTCGCGGAGAAGACGCACGAGATCCTGGTGTCGGACGTCCGGGAGCTCGCGATCGCGATGCAGATCGAGCGCGACCTCATGGAGCTCCGCCGCTACGAGAAAGACTGCTTCCTCAGCATGGGCGATCGCCCCGTCCAGCAGGGGTATCAGGAGAAATGGAACGAGCTCGAGGCGCAGATGGAGCGCCGGCTGGACGAGCTCGACCGCCTCGTGACGCTGCCCCACGAGCGGGAGTCGGTCGCCGCGATGCGGCGCGACCTGGCGAGCTACGTCGTCGGCTTTCGCCGCGTGATGCAGGAAACGCTCGCCGGGCAGCTGCCCACGGCCCAGGCGGCGAACGCCGTGATGACCGGCTACAAGGACGAGATCCACCGGTTCGAGGAGTCGGCCGAGGGCCTCGCCAAGGCGAGCACGAGGCACATGGAGACGATGCAGGCGTCGCTGAGCGGCGACGCGCGGCGCGCCTCGCGGGACATGGGCCTCATCGCCTTCGTGGCGCTGGCGGTCGGCGTGCTCGTCAGCGTCCTCGTCTCGCGCAGCATCACGGGCCCGCTGAGCTCGGCCGTGGGGCTCGCCAGGCGGATCGCCGACGGCGATCTGCGGCACCGGGGCGTGGCCTCGGGCCGCGACGAGCTCGGGCAGCTGGAGGAGGCGATGGCGGAGATGGCGGACAAGCTCTCGACCGTCCTCCTGGAGATCCGCACGGGCGCCGAGTCGCTCGCCGCGGCCTCGACGCAGATCTCGGCCACCTCGCAGAACCTGTCGCAGGGCACGAGCGAGCAGGCGGCCGCGGTGGAGGAGACGTCGGCGAGCCTCTCGGAGGTGAGCGGCTCGATCCAGAAGAACGCCGAGAGCAGCCAGCAGACCGACGCGCTCGCCACCGGCGCCGCGGCCTCCGCGGAGCAGAGCCTCGCCGCGGTCCAGCGCACCGTGGCCGCGATGCGCGACATCGCCGAGAAGGTCTCGATCGTGCAGGAGATCGCGTACCAGACCAACCTGCTCGCGCTGAACGCGTCGATCGAGGCGGCCCGGGCCGGCGAGCACGGCCGCGGCTTCGCCGTGGTCGCGAGCGAGGTCCGCCGCCTCGCGGAGCGGAGCCAGGCCGCCGCCAAGGAGATCGGCGCGCTCGCGTCGGCGAGCGTGCAGGTCGCCGATCGCTCGGGGCAGCTGATCGAGGAGATGGCGCCCTCGATCCGGCGGACCTCGGCGCTCACGCAGGAGGTGGCGATCGCTTCGCTCAGCCAGGCCGACGCGGTCGGCCAGGTGAACAGCGCCATGCGCCGCGTCGACGAGGTGACGCGGCGCAACGCCGCGATCAGCGAGGAGCTCGCCAGCACGGCCGAGGAGCTCGCGGCGCAGGCGGACGCGCTCTCGGGCATGCTGCGCTTCTTCCAGGTGGGCGACGAGCTCGCGTTCCCCGAGCGCCCCCGCGTGCCGCGCGCCCCCGGCGCGGGCGGCGCGCGGCGCCTCCCGCCGCCTTCCCGGGAGGGCTCCGCGGCCTCGCCGGGCGCCTCGAACGGCGCCGCCGTGCTCGCGACGCTCGCCCGGGCCAGGACGAACGGGGCCCTGCGCTCCCCCGCGGCGCTGCACGAGGACGCCGAGCTCGAGCGCTTTCCGGCGCGGGGCGCGGATCGGGCTACCTCCGCGCGCGCGGAGGTCCCGTGAGCGCCGCGCCGGAGCCTCGATCGTCGCAGTACATCTCGTTCTTCGTGGGCGGCGACGAGCTCGCGCCGCAGGGCGAGCCCGCGGGGGCCGGCGCGCTCGGCGCCGGCGAGGGCAGGCCGCGGCCTTCCCCGTAGCCGTCCGCCGCCAGGGGGGAGAGCAGCCGCAGCTGCTCACTTCACGACGCGGTGGCACGCGCGCCGCTCATCGCGAGCGACAACGTTCGCGCTCAGCGGCGAGGGCGGTGCAGAGCCCCGGTCTCGTCCGCCGCGGCGGGTTGTCCGGCCACGCCGGCCGCCGCGGCGCGCAGCTCGGACATCGCTTCGTTGTAGGCGGGGCTACCTGGGGCGCAGGGAGCTACATTCCGCGGCCCCGACAACGGATTGCTCTCCAGCGCGCGGATGGCGCTGTCGATCGTGTCGAAGTGAGCGAACCACCGCCGTGCGGCTGCCACGACCCGAGGGGCGAGCAGCCGAAGGACCTCGACCTGCTCCGATTCCGACAGGCGAAACGACCAGGGTAGTTCCTCCCAGTTGAACGAATGCCCCGGCTGCGCGCGGAACTGGCAATGCCACGGAGCCGGATTGTTCCGGACGGCTTTGCGCAGCCCACAGCCAAACTCGACCTGGAAGATGCCGGCGCGAGGGCAATGAAACCAGACGACGTCGACGAAGTACGGGCGAAGCCGCCACATGGCACGGCCCGGGTTGTGGAACCCGAGATCGACCAGCCGCGGGCCGACGATCTGCGAGATCAGCCGCTTCACTTCAGCCCATGAAAGCATCGCCTCCCCTTCCCTGTCGAACGGGGCCTCTGCCGCGAGCGGGGACGCGCGCTCACCCTCTCATCGGCAGCAGGCCCAGGTCGGCCAGCGTCGGCGACACCGAGAGCCACCGCGATCACGGGTCGTCTCCGGGCTGGAGCGGAAACTCGATCCAATCGAAGCGATCGAGCAGCGCTGCCTCCGCGTCGTCATACTCGAGATTGAAGCAGTGATGGTGCGGGACAGGGATCTCGATCGCGCGCCGCGCCAGGCCGCGCGCCTCAGCATGGCCGACAAACTGCTCGAGCGGGCCGTACGCGTAGACAAGGTTGTGGTTGTCGTAAACGATCGTGCTCTGCGAGGGCAACGACGTGACCCAGACGTGATGGCGGCCATCGCGCTCGAAGAACTCTTCGAATTCGCGAAGAAAGTCAGCCACATCTCGCAATTGCATCGGGGCTGGTTCCTGTCGCCGCGCAGCCGCGTTGCCGCAGCGGGACACCACGAGCACGTGGAGAACACCGAACGGCGCCGGCAACGGTCGCAGGAGATCGAGGATGAGGTCGATCTGGCGTTCGGCCGGCGCGAGCACCAGGCGATCGGGGCCCGTGGTGCGCTGGAGATCCCACGCGTCCGGGTATCGATGCTCGACCCAGCGGTCATCGGGTGCCAGCGAACCGAGCTTGTAGGGTTGCACCTTCATGGCGAACGGCCTCCATCGAGCACCGCCGGGGCGCTCACGTGGACGTGCTCGACCGGGATCCCGCCGACAGCATGCCGTCGTCAGGCGCTCGACCCGTCAAGTCTGTGGCTTCTGGCATCGCGGATCCCATCTTCGATCCTCTCTCCCGTCGAGGTCCGCTCTGACCTCTCCGGACTCGTCGAATTGCCAGGCTGAATATCCATAGAAGAACCACTTCTTGATCGGGATCGGTCGCATCCCGCGGAGCTCCTCTGGCGTGTGATGCCAGTGAGGTGGAATGGCCGAGAAGAAGAGGTCGTTCGCGATTCGCCTCGCTCGAAGGGACATCGACAAGAAACAGTGCTTGAACGTCCCTCGCGGCGCGACATCATCACAGTCCGGATGAGAGTAGAAGTACCGGACGCCTTGCATCACTTGCCCGATGTTGAGCGCCGTGTGCTTCGCGTACTCCTCCAGAAAGATTGTCAGCCTCATTTCTCTGCCCTCGGACAAGCGTTGCAAAGGTCAGCAGATTCGACCGAAGCCGCGGGACCAGCGCTGTCCAGTTCGTCACCTCTTGGGACCTCGCCCACACAAAATCTCACAGACCGGCTCTGCGCCGCAAGGCGCAAATGGTGTCCAGCGCGGTGGCGCAGATGCGCCTGACACCGGCGGCGATCGCCGCCTCTCCGGGGGCCGCGAGCGCCGGCAGGGCGGCCGGGCCGGCCCTCTGGTCAAGGGCGTCCAGGGCGTCACGCGTGTTTCGCCGCTGAGGCGCTCGACTCGACCTGCGCGCGAGGCGTGGAGCGCGGAGCCACGACGGGTTCATCCGGGAGTCAGCCAGCATCGATCCAGCCGCGCGCGTCGCACTCGTTGCAGGGGAGCTCGATTCCGGATCCGGGGGCCGGTTCAGCGATGCGTTTGCCGTTGCACTTCGAGCAGACCGACGACCCCGGAGGTGGCTGCGGGATCAGCTCGAGGAGCTCGACGATGCCCGTCTTCCGGGCGCCGGCGATCAGCGCGGAATGTGCGTGCAAACCGCCGACCTCGACGATCTCATCGCCGTCCCAGCCACGGAGGTCCTCGAGGACGCGGCCGTCGGAGGTCAGGTAGGTCATCGGTCCCATACCGGGGTCGAGCAGGAACGCGTCGTACTTGTCTTCAACCTCGTCCTGCCAGGAGTCCATGGCCGCGACGTACCGCCCGGCCGCCTGATCGACAGAAGAAGCTCCAGAGAAGAGGTGTCGAATGGAATCGATGAAGTTGCCGCCCGCCTGCTCGCGCGGCGCGCCGGCAGCACTGCGGGTCGCCCGCAGCCGACGTTGCTCAAGACGTCGAGCGCGCAGGCGTTCGAGCAGCGGCGGCGGGATTTCGAAGGGCATGCGGGGACCTCCTGCGGGGTTGCCGTGTCTGCCTGGCGACTGGCGTTCTTCTGCGTGGTCCCGAGCGGAGCGAGTGCCACATCAGCAGCAACGACCTGGTTCGCCGGCTTCTCGCCGTCCGACTTCGCGCGTCGGCTGCAGCGCGTTGTTTGGTCGATCAGCGGCTGCCCAACCATTCCATGAACTCGTTTGCCGTTTCCGGGGACAGTTCGAGCACCGCTTCCGCGACGGCCGGCTGGTTCTTCGAAGCGGCGAGGGCGCTCAATGCACACAAAAGGAAGTTAGCGTCCCAAGGTCTTGATGCCGCCGCCGCGACAAGAGATGGCAACTGTGACAACGCGTCGAAGTAAGCCGGGGCAAGATCCTCTGGAACTACAATACTCTTCTTGGCTCGACAGATCTCCACCCAAGCCGGAAACTGAAAGTACGTGAAATCGGCAGAGGCCGGAGCGGATGCCAACGCTTTCACCACGTAGGGGACTGCAGCAAAAGAAGCCGAGTAAACGTCCCCTTGGTGCGCCAGGGAGCTCCAGAGTGAGAACCAGGGTTCTTGCTCTCCCTCCGCAACGGGCAAGCCATCGAGTTTGCGCAACAACTCTGGAACATCTGAAGCAGCACCGTATGCGTGCTCCAGCTCTGACCATCGAGCACTCGTGAGACTCAGCATCTTCGCTCTCGAACGGTCAAAAGGAGCATTCCGGTGGAGATGGTCATGTTGCTCTGGCGCGGCCGTCTTGCCTGCCCAACTATCCGTCGATCGGTCAACCGAAGCCGCGGAACCAGGTCTGTCTAGCGCGTCGCCTTTTGAGGCGTCCCCCGCGAAAAATCTCACAGACCGGCTCTGCGCCGCAAGGCCCAAATGCTGTGCGGCGCCGCAGGGTAGATCCGTCTGACACCGGGCGCAGTCGCCGCCTTTCCGGCGGGCCGGGGGGCGCCCGGCGGGCGCGCAGCCGGAGGCATCGCGCCAGGCTGATACCGCAGCCGCCTCATCAGGAGTTTCCGGACACCTGGTCCTGGGCGTCGGCGAGGGCCACCCAGACGGCGCCAGCCGCGACATCGGCGGCGTGCTGGGCGCGCACGGCGCCTCGCTCGCGCGGTTTCGTTTGGGTGAAATCGACGTGCTGCGCGCGGACCGTTCAGCCCTCGCTTGACCTTCGCGGGTCACCCGGGGAGCATCCCCGCAGCTACCGGGACGGGTGCCGGGGGCCCCGCGGATGGGAGGGAGCACCAGATGATCGACCTGTACACGTGGACCACGCCGAACGGCTACAAGCCCGTCATTCTCCTCGAGGAGCTCGGGCTCGCGTACCAGATCAAGCCCATCGACATCGGGTCCGGCGCGCAGAAGACGCCGGAGTACCTGCGCATCAACCCCAACGGGAAGATCCCCGCGCTGCAGGATCACGACCACCCGAACGGGCCAGTCACCGTCTTCGAGTCGGGGGCGATCCTCATCTACCTCGCCGAGAAGACGGGCAAGCTCTTGCCCGCGAGCGAGCCGGGCCGGTCGCGCGTCATCGAGTGGCTGATGTTCCAGATGGGCGCGGTGGGGCCGATGCTCGGCCAGCTCGGCCATTTTCGCAGCGCCGCCCCCGAGAAGATCCCCTACGCGATCGAGCGCTATCAGCAGGAGCAGGACCGCATCTACAAGGTGCTCGACGGCCGCCTCGCCGAGTCCGAGCACCTGGCCGACGAGTACTCGATCGCGGACATCGCTACGTTTCCGTGGATCTCCGGGGCCGCGCGCATGGGGGTCGCGCTCGAGCCGTATCCGAACCTCGCGCGCTGGGAGCAGGCGATCAAGGCGAGGCCGGCGGTCGCACGAGCGCTCGCGGCGAAGATCAAGCCCTGAAGGCCGCGCGCAGGTAGAACCTGCAGCAAAGCGCGCCCCGCTCGCGTACACTCCGGGCGCTCGGCATGGATCAGCCCGTCCCCGGGGACAGCAGGGCGCAGCAGGCAGACGTCGCGGGCGCGCTCGCGGATCGGGCCTTCGACGCGCTCGGCGTCCTGCTCCGCGGCTTCGAGGACGCGGCCGAGCGCGACGAGACGGGCGCGCTCGAGGACGCGCTCGCCCGCGGCCCGGAGCACCTCCACGGCGGCCTGCTCACCGCGATCCTCCGGCTCGTGTTCCTGCTGCACGCGGAGGACCGCGGGCTCCTGCCGGCCTCGGACCCGTACTACGCGGCGCACCTCGGCGTGCGCCCGCTGTTCCAGCAGCTCACGGCGGAGCGCGGCGCGCGCCCGGGCGCGCTGCGGCGGCGCTTCGGGGCGTGGCTGCGGCTCGTCGCGCTGTTCCGCGCCATGTTCCACGGGCTCCGCCGCCCCGAGCTGACCCTGCCGGCGCGGGGAGGGCAGCTCTTCGACCCCGGGCGATACCCGTTCCTGGAGCACGCGGCCCCGGACGACCCCGCGGCGCCGCGCGCGCCGTCGGTGGACGACGGCACGGTGCACGCGGTGCTCGATCGGCTCCTCGTGCTCGATGGGCGCCCGCTGTCGTACCGGGCGATCGACGTCGAGCAGCTCGGTGGCCTCTACGAGGCGCTCATGGGCTACCGGGTCGAGCGCGCGGCCGGGCCGACGGTGTGCCTCCGGCCCGACAGGGTCTGGGTGGGCGCGGCCGAGGCGCTCGCGCAGCCGACGGCGCGGCGGGCGGCGTGGCTCGCCGAGCGGGCGGGCATCTCGCGGCGGGAGGCGGCGAGGCTCGGGGGGGCGCTCGTCGCCGCCGAGACCGCGGCCAGCGTCCTCGAGGCGCTCGGACCGCTGCGCGCCAGGGAGACCGACGTGCTCGGGGCGGGGCGGCTGTTCCTCCAGCCGATCGCCGAGCGGCGGCGGACGAGCTCGCATTACACCCCGAGGAGCCTGTCCGCGCCGATCGTCGCGCGGACGCTCGAGCCGCTGCTCCGGCAGCTGGGCGAGGAGCCGGCGTCCGAGGCGCTCCTCCGGCTCGCGATCTGCGATCCGGCGATGGGCTCCGGCGCGTTCCTCATGGAGGCGTGCCGGTACCTGGCCGACGAGGTGGTGGCCGCCTGGACGCGCGAGGCCGCGCGCGGCGACGGGGCGGCGGCGGCGCGGCTCGCCCTGCCGGGCGAGGGCGCCGTGAGCCACGCGCGGCGGCTCGTCGCGCGGCGCTGCCTCTACGGCGCCGACAAGAACCCCTTCGCGGTGAGCCTGGCGAGGCTGTCGCTCTGGCTCGTGACGCGCGCGCAGGACGAGCCGTTCACGTTCGTCGATCACGCCCTCCGGCACGGCGACTCGCTCGTAGGGCTCGACCTTGCCCAGCTGCGCGGCTTCCACTGGAAGCCCGCGGCGCCGGCGCCGCCGTTGTGCGAGGCGATCGACGCCGCGGTGGCGCGGGCGCTCGAGCTGCGGCGGCGGCTCGCCGAGGAGGCGGAGCATCCGGCGAGCCTGCGATACCCGGGAGGGCCGGACGTCCCGGAAGGCGACGACGCGCAGCTCCCGGCGAGCCTGCGATACCCGGGGGGGCCGGACGTCCCGGAAGGCGACGACGCCGGAGCCGCGCACCGGCGAGCGCGGCTCGCCGAGGAGGCGGACGAGGCGATCGCCCGGGCGCGGCTGCTCGGCGACCTCGTCGTGGGGGCGTTCTTCGCGCACGACAAGGACCGTGACCGGCTGAAGGAGCGCGATCGGCGGGCCGAGCTCGCGATCGCATGGCTCCGAGGCGGCGGTCCGCCTTCGGAAGAGCTCCTGTCGATGCAGCGGGCGCTCCGCGAGGAGGCGCCCGGGGGGCCGCCGCCATTGCCTGCGTTCCACTGGCCGCTGGAGCTCCCGGAGGTGTTCCAGGGGCCGCGTCCGGACGAGCCCGGCAGCGCCCGCGAGCCGTGGCCGGCGCGGCTCGGCGCGTTCGTCGGGAACCCGCCGTTCCTGGGCGGGAAGCGGATCTCGACGGATCACGGCGAGCTCTACGCCGCGTGGCTCGAGCAGCTGCACGGCGCCACGAAGAACACCGATCTGGCCGCCCACTTCTTCCGCCGCGCGGCCGCGCTGCTCGGGCGCCGCGGGACGGTGGGGCTCATCGCCACGAACACGATAGCTCAGGGCGACACCCGGCGTTCGGGCCTCAGGCCGCTCGTCGAGGCGGGGGGCGCGGTCATCTACCACGCCGTGCGCAGCGTCCCGTGGCCAGGAGACGCCGCGGTCCACGTCGCCGTCGTGCACCTCGCGCTGGGCATGTCGCCGGGCGACGGCGTGCCGCCGCCGCGGCTCGACGGCGTGCCCGTGGGCCACATCAACTCGCACCTGCGCGCGATGCCCGAGCGCCCCGACCCGCTCCCGCTCGGGGCCAGCCGGGATCTGTGCTTCATCGGCTGCTTCCTCCGGGGCGACGGCTTCGTCCTGACCGACGGCGAGGCGCGGGCGCTCCTCGCGGGCGATCCTGCGGCCGGCGAGGTGCTCCGCCCGTTCCTCGGCGGCGAGGAGGTCAACTCGTCCCCTTCGCACAGCCCGCACCGTCACGTGATCGACTTCGGCGAGCGCGGGCTCGAGGAGGCCGGCCGGTGGCCCGCGCTGCTCTCGATCGTGCGGACCCGGGTGAAGCCGGCGCGGGATCGCCTGAAGGGCACCGGGATCGACGCGGGCCACCGGGCGCGCTGGTGGCAGTTCGCCAACACGCGGCCTGAGCTCCGGCGCAAGATCGCCCCGCTCGAGCGGTGCCTCGTCGCGGCGCGGGTGACGAAGCACCTGTGCTTCGCATTCCAGCCCGCGGGCCGGACGTTCTCGGACCAGCTGTGTGTGTTCGCGATCGACGACCATGCGCGCTTCGCCGTCCTCCAGTCGCGCGCGCACGAGACGTGGGCGCGGCTGCTCTCCTCGACGATGGGAGAGGGCCTCCGGTACGCGCCGTCGGACTGCGTGGAGACGTTCCCCTTCCCTCGCCCGGACCACCTCGCCGAGGGCGGCCGCGTCGAGGCCGCCGGCGAGCGCCTCTACGCGGCCCGCGCGCGGTGGATGCTGGCGTCGCGGCTGGGGCTGACGGAGACGTACAACCTCATCAAGGACCCAAGGTGCAAGGAGCCGAGCATCGTCGAGCTGCGCGCCCTCCACGAGGAGATGGACCGGGCCGTCCTGGCGGCCTACGGCTTCGACGACGTGGAGGTCCCCCCGTACGCGGAGCCCGCGACCCCGGGAGAGCGGCAGGCGCGGAGCGCGTTCGAGGACGCGCTGATCGACCGGCTGTTCGCGCTGAACGAGGCGCGCGCCATGGAGGAGAAGCAGGCTGGAGCAGAGGGCCGGTCGTGACGGAGAACGCCAAGAAAACGGGGAATGCCATTCGTGTTCTCGGAGCCACGCTTCTGCTCGTCCCTGCCTTTGGCGCTGGCGTACTGGTCGGCAGGTCCCTCCTGGACCGGAGGCCGCCAGCGAAGGAGAAGGGAGCGGATCCTGCTTCGGATCCCTCGGTGCGGAGAGACCGGAGAGCGCTCGCTGCTTGTCGAGAAGAACTGGCAGCCCGTTCGGAGCCGCGAGCGACCGCCTCGGCGGCCGAGGATCCTCCGGGGGAAGAGAGACAAGACACTCCCGAACGAGCGGCCACCGTGGATGAGCTCGAGGTGGAGCTGAAACGGTGCAGAAAAAGCGAGATCCTTGTCGACGCTGAGCTTTGCATCGCCGCGGCTCGCCAGTTCAAAGCGCTGATGGCTTTGCCCAAGGATGGGTTGATGTGCGGGCCGAAGTCCAGGTCTGCCGATCTCATCGAGAAGAACTTCGAGAGCTGCGCCGCGCTTTCGGACGTTCCCGCGGATCTTCGCTCGAACGATCTCACCAAGGAAGAATCGAGCCTCATCGCGGACGCGATCCGGGTTCGTGAGACGCTCACCGAAGACGATCTGCTCCGCAGCCTGAAAGAGTTCGTCTGGACGTGCACGGAGACGCCCCCGAAGCTGCCTCCGATGCCGAAGCAGGCACCGAAGCCTCAGGGAGATTGACGCATGAGCGAACGCCCCGAGAGCGCTGGCCTCATGGTTCGTCTCCTTATCGCGGTGGCCGTGCTCGGCCTCGTCTTTGGCGGTGGCGTGCTGGTCGGCTGGGCGACGCGGAAGCCCAGACCTCCGGCCATGGACAAGAGCGCGGCGTCCATCCCTGATGCGGAGGTGAAGCGAGAGTTCGGCGCGTGCCGGCGAGAGTTGAGAGCGCGCGCGAAACCGACAGCCATCCCGCCGGCCACGGCGGCGTCTCCTCCGGGAGAAACGGACGACGCCGGATTGGAGCAAGCAGCCAAGGTCGAGGCACTACAAAAAGAGGTAAAAGAGTGCAGAGTACGAGAGACCTTGGCCAATGCCTACGTTTGCGGCGCGATCGGCGACCACCTGAACTTCCTGTTCGTCTTGACATACAGCGCGTCATGCGTGGACGAGGGCGGAGTTGGCGAGCTCATGGTGAACAGCTTCGAGAAGTGCGCCGAATTCACAGATACTCCAGCACACCTGAGCGAAGACGATCTAACGCAAGAAGAGAAGTTTAGCATCTACGAATCAAAACTTAACCGCGAAGTCAGGACGAGGAACAGCTTGATCCGGGACGTGCAAGAGATGCACCGCAGGTGCCGCAAACGATTCGGGCTGCCCGATGAATGAACGGACGTGTTCATAACGTCATCTCCCAGGCCGTCTGGGTGGGTGGGGCGGCTTCGACGGGTGAACGGACCAAGTCGAAGGAAGGCCGGTGCGTTTGCGTGTCGCGCGCGTGGTCGTCCAGCTTGTCGAGCGCGAAGGTCAAGGCGCCCCAGAGCCGCCACCGGACGGGCGCCGGACCACCAGAAAACTCGATGGGTGAGCGGAGCTCTAATCCGATCGCGACTTTATGATTCCATATCGCCAAATCGCTGCCCCGGACCGAAAGAGAGGGAACGGCGTTCACGACAGCATTCTTGCCGCCGACCATAATCCCCAAGTTCGCTTGCGCGTGCTTGTCATGAAGAGCATAGAGCCGCACACCTCCGAGATACGCGATCGACAGGGGAACGTCTGAGGACTGCGGCATGATGGCCGCCGACGCCGCCCCCGTGAGCTGGATCAGCGGCAGCGAGGTTCCCCAGAAATTTACATGGCCCGCGGTGGCGGGCGCGCCGGTGATGACACCGTTCACGGGTTCGTTCGGCCTCTGCGAGCCCTGCCCCTTGGCGGCCATTTGTAGAAGCCACCCGCCGCGCCGGTTGTCGATGAGAGGTACCCCCACGCTGATGCTCGCTTCGCCGACCCCGAGAGGGAACACGCGCATCCTGCTGGCGCAAGGAGAGTATCGTATCTGCCTGTACGAAAAGCGTGTCGTGGCGAAGAGCGGAATTCCCGCCACGCGTTCTCTCAGCTGGACCTGCCCACCGCCCCAGAACCCGTTGAAGGGCTCGGGGGCCGTGCAGGGGCCCTCGTGGGCGAAGACCTTCGAGGGTCGGACGGAGGCGGAGGCTACGAGAATGGCGATCGCGAGGATGCGCGCAGGCATGACCATCATTATCCCCCTCACTCCTCGGGGATGAGCTCCACATCCTCCAGGGGGTGAGCCGCTGGCTGCCCCCTCGGCGGGCAGACCACGAAGCTCAGCCCCGCATACACGGGCTGTCCATCGGACCCGAACTCTTTGATGACGTCGGGGGGTTCAACGATCGCACAGAACCCCGATTCGAAGAAGGTAAAATCCTCAGTGCACCAATTCTGGGGCTCCAACATCAGAACAACATACTCCGAATAGGCAGCATTTCTTGTCCGAACTTCGTCGCACTGAGGGCCATACCAACCTCTTCCGTGGAGGAGCGGCCTCGTAGTGTAATCCCACCCCTGGCAGCATTCGAACAAGCACTCCACGGGGATGCAGTGCTGATCGAACCAGTTCCTGACGATGGGCTGAGCTCTCTGCGGATCATCGCCAAACGTGCAGCCCGCAACGGCGTGCGCCGCGGCAAAAGCGGCGATGACCATGGATGCCGGTCGAACCGCCGTCCGGGTGACGCAGGCAGTCACCCAGTTCCTCAATTCATGGAGCCACATGAGAAAATCTCCTCGAGGGGACGACACTTTGGACCTTGGCGTACGTCGCGAAGGACCTTTCAACGCATCCGGCGAGCGCCGGCCCCCCAGAAAGGCCCCTCCCAGACATAAACGACTGGCTCGGTCGAGGCAACGTTTGCGGCAGGTCTCGTCGAGCTCCGCAGTGACATTGCTGTCGAAACCGAGGCACGTTTCGGGACGAGCTCGCGCCGTCACGCGCCGCCGCGTCCGCCGCCACGCTCTCGGCAGCGCCGCCCTACTCGCAGCCTGTGAAGCGCAGACGGGGGTCGTGCATCACAGCCGCTCGTCTCAAGAATTTCGCCAAGATGGAATCCTGCATTGCGCATTCCGGTGTATCCGGCCGCCCGTTCCGACCTGACCCGGCCACCGCCTTGTCGACCCCCTCCAGATCGAAGTTCAACTCTCCGGCAAGGAGTCGACACCCTCCGGGGAGAGCTTCAATCCTCCCGGCAGACCCGGCGCGTCGACGTCTGACGCTGTGTGCCAAACGCAAGCCCTGCGAGAGCTCACGAAACCGCGTAGCACGCTTCCGGCGCCCGCACTCCCGACCGTTCCCCTAGCACCGCTTTCTTTCGCCCACACCACACGCACCCGCAGCCACACGTGCGCATAGCTGCGCCAAAGACACCGCGAGGGTCGATCACCCCGCTCGTAGCTCGTATCGTTGCTCGCGCCTGTCCGGCCGGTTGAGCATGGGGCGACGCTCACGCCGGAGCTGTCGCGCAGGGAGCTCGCGCGGCTGGAGCAGGAAATCAAGCAGCCTGTAGCGCTTCGGGTGGAGAGCCTCCCCCATTTTGGCTCTCCGGCCAGGCGCGGGGAGTGGTAGTCTCATCGATCATGACAAGACTTCATTTCGCGACGCGTTGCTGCGCTGTGCTCGCAGCGCTCTGGCTGCCCGTCATCGCCTGTTCATCGGGCGGCAACGGCAACACCACGGGGAATGGCGCGGTCGCCCAGGGCGGCGGCGGCGCCGGCAGCGTCAGCAGCGTCAGCAGCACCAGCACCGGCGACGATATCGGCGGCGAGATCGGGCTGACGAGCACGGGGCCGGGCGGCGACCCGCCGCCCGACGCCGGTCACCAGACGACCTGCGACGACGCGGGCAACTGCACCTGCATCAACATCGCGTCGATCGGCCGCGAAGGCGTCTGGGGCCCGTGCAGCAGCGACAGCACCACGGCGCTCCAGGATTGGCTCAACACGCAGAGCACGGCCCAGGTCGACAACTACAACCGGGAGAAGCCCACGCTCACGGCGGAGTTTCTCGCCAAGTACGACGTGATCCTCCTCCAGTGGATGGTGACGAAGGGCGCCCAGAACGACGACGGGGAGCCGTGGCAGTTCTCGCCGGACGAGGTGAACGCGCTCAAGGACTGGGTCAACAACGGCGGCGGCCTCATCGCGCTGAGCGGTTATCAGTGCAATGGACAGGGATGCACCATCCACGACATCACGGCGACCAACCAGCTCCTCTCGTTCACCGACATCCAGTTCAATGCCGACGGTCTGATCGACCCTGCGCAGAGCGGCTGCGCGAACTGCAACTGCTGGGGCGGCTCGCTGCCGCTCGGAGGCGATCTCCCCGTAGCCGTGGGCACCTGGAACCAGGACACGCCGCTCGGCAGGAACATCCAGAGCGTGGGCGCCTACATCGCGCGCTCGATCAAATCGACGACCGCGACCGTCGACAGCACCGACGGCAGGAACAATTTCGCGGTGCACGAGGAGATCGGCAAGGGCCATGTCGTCGCGTTCGGCGACGAGTGGGTGACCTACTCGGGCCAGTGGCGCGGGACGGCCGCGTGCCTCAATCCGCAGATGTACACGGACCCGAACAGCCCCTGCTACGAGAGATCCGCGGCGCAGGTCTTCCAGATCTCGCAGTTCTGGTACAACGCGATCAAGTACGCGGCGTCGTCGGTCGAGTGCTTCACGATCGAGGACCCGGCGATCATCAATTGACGCCGCGCCGCGAGCGCGACGACGGCGGCTCATCGAGCGCGCCGCTCGTCGCGGACGGCCCGATCCCACGGCGTGGAGCGTCCTCTTGAGCCCATGGCGCGGCCGCCATAGGCGTTCACCACGCTTCTGGCCGCGTTCTCCTGCATCCGAACGTTTACGTGGTCGTGGCCGGCGCGCCGTGCGGCGGGCCCTCGCCGTCACGGCGCCTTCGGGCGCGCGGCGAGGACCCGCGCCTTCAGCCAACCGTCGATCGCCAGGTCGATCTCCTCGAGCACGCTCTCCCTGGTCCGCCCCGCGGACTTGAGGAGATCGAGCGAGTGGTCGCCGCCCTCGATCACGTGCAGGCTGGCCCGCTGCCCGAGGCGCTTCAGGACGGGCCGGAGGAGCGCGAGATCACACAGCGGGTCGCGCGTGCCCTGAAGGAACAGGAGCGGCGCGGCGATCGCGGGCAGGTGCGCGTCCCGGAGCGGGGAGCGCTTGCCCGCGGGGTGGAGCGGATAGCCGAGGAACAGCAGCCCGTCCGCGCGGACGCCGCGGGCCGCGAGGAGCGACGCGATCCGCCCGCCCATCGATTTGCCGCCGATCACGAGGCGCTCCGGCCCGTCCTCGAGCACCCTCTCGATCGCCGCCTCGAACGCCTTCTCGAGGAGCGGCTGCCGATCGGGCGCCTTCCGGCCGAGCTCCTTGTAGACGAAATTGAAGCGGAGCACGGTGTGCCCGCGCGCCAGAAGCCGCCCGGCGACGTCGACGACGAGCGGCGCGTTCATGTCGTTGCCGGCGCCATGGCCAAGGACGACGGCCACGCCGGAGCGCTTCGCCCGCGTCCTCGGGACGTGGATCACGCCCGAGACAGGGCTGCTATCGACGATCGGGATCGAGATGGATCGCTCGGCCATGAGGCCCATCCATGCCATGGACCGGCGCCGCTCGTCGAGGTGCACGCCGGTCGGACGCCGTGCCCCGCTGGGACAGCCCGCGGCGTGAGCGTCGCCGCGGACATGGTCTCACCGCCGGACAAGTGGATCTTCAATGGAGACGCCTCCTGGGATGCCGACAGGCTGTCTGGCGTGCTCACCGACGCCAGACACGAACAGGCTGGCACCATCATCTACCGGCGTCCCCTCGCCGCCGACGCCTTCACCGCGACGTTCGAGTTCCGCCTTGGCGACGGCGACGGGATGGGGTTCATGCTCCAGACGACAGGAGAGACGGCCGTGGGCGAGCCCGGCACGGGAGACGCCACCGCGCGCCAGGAGACCCGGAATGTGAAGATCACTTTCCCCTCTCCCCGCTGCCTCTGAACGCCGGCGCCAAAGGACGTTTCGTCGCGCGATCGTCGAGGTATGCGGCGACCTCCTGCTCGTTCCGGGGAGCAGGTGCGCCCCAGCAGCAGGTGCACCCCAGGAGCACGGCGAGCCGCGTGTAGGGCGCCCCACCGACTCGGTCTCGGGCGCACATTATCCCCATGTCAAAATTCTCAAACGGCCCTGGAATTCCCTTCCGGAGCCCCTTATCCTTCGGGTCCGCCTCGTGAAGCTGTATGCTTGGGAGACAGCGGCCGATATACTGCCGGTTCGGCACCACCTCGGGTGCCGCCCGCGCGCGACGTGGCCCCGCGGATGATCAAGGCACCAGGTCGCGTGAGTTAGTAAATACATTTTACTTTGGAGCATGCGAGCATGAGATCAGCACCCTTTACACTTCTCCTCTCGGCAATCCTGTGTGCGGCCGGCTGCTCGGACGGCGGTGACGGCGATGGAGGGGAGACGACCGGCAGCGGCGGCGCGACGGGCGGCACCACCAGCGGCGGCACGACGAGCGGCACCCCCAGCGGCGCGACGACCGGCAGCGGCGACACGACGAGCGCCAGCAGCGGCGCGACGACCGGCAGCGGCGACACGACGAGCGCCAGCAACGGCGCGACGAGCGGCACCGGCGGCGGCGCGACCACCGGCGGCGGCGCCGGCGGCGAGGGCACGGGCGGCAGCGATGGTACGGGCGGCGGCGCCAGCGCCAGAGTCCCCGCGGCGAGCGCCAGCACGCTGAGGGAGGCCGGTGAGAAGGCGAACCCTCCGCTGCTGATCGGAGCGGCCATCTCCGGCGGTGGTCTCGGTAACAACGACTACAAGCGCGTCGCTGCCGCCGAGCACAACTACGTGACGGCGGAGAACGAGATGAAGTGGGACGCGCTCGAGCCCAGCTCGGGGAATTTCAGCTGGGGCAACGCGGACACCATCGTGAACTGGGCGCGCCAGAACAACATGAAGGTCAAGGGCCACACCCTGGTGTGGCACAGCCAGCTGCCTGGCTGGATGAGCTCGATGACCGGGAAGGCCAACGTCGAGGCGGCCATGCGCAGGCACATCACCCAGGTCATGGGGCACTTCAAGGACCGGCTCGACCACTGGGACGTCGTCAACGAGGCCGTCCAGACCGACAGCGACACCGGGGTCGGCAATCCCCGCATGAGGCCCACGGTGTTCTACAACCAGATCGGGGCGGACTACATCGACCTCGCCTTCCGGATCGCGAGAGAGCAGGATCCGAAGGCCAAGCTCTATTACAACGATTACAGCATCGACGCGCGCAACGACAAGGTCGAGTTCGTCTACAACATGATCAAGGGCATGGTCGATCGGGGGGTCCCGATCGATGGCGTCGGGTTCCAGATGCACATCGGTCCGCCGAACAACGAGGCCACTGGCGCGGATGTGGCGGCGAACTTCAAGCGCTTCACCGACCTGGGCCTGGAGGTGCTGATCTCCGAGATGGACATCAACCGCTGCGGCGGCGTGGTCACGGCGGACGAGCAGCTCACGTACTACCACGACATTGTCGCGGCCTGCTTCAAGGAGCCCAAGTGCACCGCCATCACCTTCTGGGGGATCAACGACGGCAGGTCGTGGCTCAACAGCTGGAGCGGGGCGCTGTGCAACGGGCAAAGCTCGCAGTCGCTGCTCTTCAACGACCAGTACGGGAAGAAGGAGACCTACAACAGGGTGATGAACGCCCTGCTGGGCAAGTAGCGTCGTCCGCGAGCGCGGCGGCCACGGCGCCGGGGGCCACCAGGTCACATTGTCAGAGAAAAATTGAACAGGGAGACGGGGAGATTGATGGGATTTTACTCCCCGTCTCCCCGCCTCGCTGTGAATCTCCCCGAACAACTCGGGGGGATCGAGCCCTACGCCTCGCGACCTGCAGCGCGCAGCGCCTCCCCGAGGGACCAGACCGAGATCGCCAGCAAGGCCACGTCCTTGATCAGGAACTGACCGAGCGCGCCGATCGCGGGGAACCCGCCGAGCTCATCCGCCCACACCCCGGGCGTCGTGATCAGGAAGCTCAGCGTGCTCAGGAACGTGAGCACACCAAGCAGGCTGCCGGCGGCCGCGATCCGGGCGAACCACGGCCGGGACAGGATCGCGAGCCCGATCGCGATCTCCGTGACGCCGAGCAGGTTGGACATCCCCTGGACACCCAGCACAGGATACGTCCACGAGAACAGCGGGCTGTTCTCGATGAACGGGCGGATCGCCTGCGCCTCGATCCCCGTGAACTTCATGCCCCCGATCCACAGCAGCGTGAGCGCCAGACCCGCGCGGAGCAGGCGGCCGCCGACGGCCTCGATCCGGACGCCCCACTCGGCTAGGCTGGGCTCGGTGCGGTTCGTAACCTGGATGTTGGCGAGCTGGACGGTACGATCGGTGGTCGACATGGTGGCCTCTCCCTCGTGGATTCGGTCGCTCGGGGCTGCCTCGTCGGCGGCCCCGTCTCCGTCCCTGAGACGCCACGGGGGATCCGGCTCTTACCTCCGGAGGGAGAACCTTCTCGAGGCGGCCGGATGAACGAGCGGGAGAACGAGGAGTGGTTGCGGCTCCTCCGCGAACCTGGCGCGCAGGCGAGCGCCGCCATCGCCGATCTGCGACACGTCGTGCGGGGAGGCTTGCAGCGGGCGCTCGCCGGACGCGCCAGCGTAGGGGACGCCCAGATCGACGACCTGACCCAGGACGCCACGCTGAAGGTGCTCGGCGCGCTCGATTCCTTCCGCGGCGCCAGCCGCTTCACCACGTGGGCGATCACCATCTCGATCCGCGTGGCGCTCACCGAGCTGCGGCGAGCCCGCTGGAAGGACGTGTCGCTGGATCAGCTCACCGAGAGCACGGGCGAGCCGAGCGCTGTCGCGACGCCCGACGCGAACGCCCATGTGGCCAGGGAACGGATGATCGCCGCCCTGTACCAGGTGCTCGATACCGAGCTGACCGAGCGGCAGCGCCGGGCGTTGATCGCCGAGCTCAAGGGCATGCCCCAGGCCGAGGTCGCCGCGCAGCTCGGAATGAACCGGAATGCCCTGTACAAATTGACCCACGACGCTCGCCGCAAGCTGCGACAAGGCCTCGCCGCAGGCGGCTTCAGCGAGGACGACGTGAGAGAAGCGTTCGAACTCCCCTCCCAGGGAGGGATGCCCCCGAGAGGAGCGCCATGAAGCGCCTGTCCCAGGACGAGATCCGCGATCTGGCCACGGCCGTCCTCGCGACGAAGCCCGACGAGCTGACCTGCGACGAATGGCTGGAACACGCGCCGCGGTACGCCGAGCTCGTCGCGGAGGGCGCGCCGGTGCCGGAGGCGCTGCGCGAGGCCGCGCAGCACCTCGACCTGTGCCCCGAGTGCGCCGAGGAGCTGCGCGCTTGCCTGCTCGCGCTGGCCGCGCGCTGAGCGTCGAGCGTCTCACGCCTCCCCGTCACGCCAGGAGCCCGAGCCTCTCGCGCTGCGGGCCCCTGCCGCGGCTGGATGCGAGGACCATGACCTCGCTCGTCAGCACCTCCCTGGCGCCGGCGCGCCGGCGCGCCGGAGCCAGGGATCACCGGCTCACTGCGGGATCACGATCTGCTGGCACACCCCGCTAGCGCACACGTCGCTGTCCGAGCAGCAGTCCGTGCTGGTCGTGCACGCCTCACCCGACTCCTTGCATTCCCCGCCTCCACCCGGATCCTCACCTGCATCGCTGCCCCCGCCGCCGCCGGCGGGCGGGTCGTCGCCCTCACACGTCGGCGTGGGGCACGGCCCCGGCGTCACGGTGACCGTGTCCGACGGGTACTTGCTCGGAGAGGCATGCACATAGCTGATGGTCGCGTCGCCGAAGCCCGCCGCGCCGAACGCCGAGGCGCTCACCCACACGTCGTAGACAACGCGGTAATCCCAGTTCGGCGTCTCCGAATTGGGGGTGAAGTTCTCGTCCGTCTCCGGGGAGTCTTCGAGGTACGCGCCGTACCCGCACGCGTTGAGATCGCGGTCGAGCGAGGTGGTCGCCGCGACGACGGCGCCGGCGTCTCCGAGGAGCATCTTGCCCTCTCCGCCGAGCACGCCGAGCGACGCATAACCGGAGGGGCTCGCCTCGTCGACCGAGATGTAGTCGACGTAGAAGTCGAGCACGAGCTCTCCCTTCCCGTTCGTCAGCTGGAACTGGGCCTTGTCGCTGCCCACGAGATCCTTGAACGTGTGGCCCCCGTGCCCCTTCGGCTTCGGCGCGTCACCGGGCTTCGGGCCGCCGGGCTGCGGGCCGCCAGGCTGCGCGCCGCCGGGCTCCTCGCCGCCGCCCCACCCGATGGCCGTCTCGCCATACGTGTTGTCGACGAACGCGGGGTTGAGCGTCAGCCGCACGTGCACGAGCTCCTCGCTCTCGGCGATCTCGACGACCCGCTCGACGAAGGCCATCGGGGTCGTCGGGTCGTTGTTCGTGTAATAACAGTCGACCTGCGCGGTCCCGTCCACGGGGACGCCCCGCGCGCTCGCGCCGCACGACAGCGGATCGAGGTCCGCGGTGATGGAATCGCCGGCGCCCGACATGCCGGATCCCGGGAAGCTCGGCGCCGGCGCGCTGCCCTCGCCGTCCGACGGGACGCAGTCTTCCCCGGAGACGATGCGGCCGTCAGCATCTCCTGTGCCCGATAGGGAACAGCCCACGCCGAAGGCCGCGAGCGACAACAGCCCACCACAGAACCACCCTGTCAACGCGAATGAACGCATCGGGATCCTCCCAATTGGAAAGCAAGCACGACCTGGAGCGCAGCCGGCGAACCCGATCGCCGGCGCGATGATCTCCTCGATGAAGTGAAGGTCGCCGGAGGCGCCGGGAGCAGGCAGGGCTCGTCAAAAAAAATCGAGACGGCCCCGCGCGCGGGCGCTCAGGGGCGAGCGCCGCCGGGGCGGGAGGAGGACGTGGCCTCCTCGCGCCCGAAGCCCTGCGGGTAGTCCTTGAGGTACCGGCGCGCCTCGGCCGCCGTCCGGTCCTTGTCGCCGAGCATCTCGATCGCGCGCAGGCGCTCCACGCGGGCGATCTCGGCGAGCGGCGAGTCCGGGTAGCGGCCGAGGAGGAGATCGAGCCGCTCGATCGCCCGCCTCGGCTGCCCGCGCCGCCGCGCCGCCATCGCGCCCTGGAGCAGCTCGTTCTCGGCCGTGAGCGAGGCGCGCGACGGGGCCTGGCGCGCGTCGCGCGGCGCGCGCGGCTCCCCCGCGCCGCCCTCGCCTGCCCCGTCGCCCCTGCCGCCCTCGCCGGCGGCGCTGTCCTGTCCGGGGTCGCGAGGCGGCGCCGGCGCGTCGCCCGGGCGTCCCTCGGCGGCCCGGTCCGACCGGCGCTCCTCGTCGCGGGACGACCACGTGTCGCCTGGGCTCAGGAAGCGCTCGACCTCGCCGCGGTGCACGGCGACCCGCCCTTCCACGACCGACACGCGCGTCTCGGCCGGCTCTCCCGCGGTATCGGGCCGCCGCTCGACGGAGAAGCGCGTCCCGTGCACCGTGACCACGGCGTCCGACGTGCGCACCGACAGGCTCGTGCCTGCCGGCAGCGGCGGCACGTCGACGGCGATCCTGCCCTGCTCGAGGGCGACGACGTCACCTGCGCGGTCGCGCCCGGCGCCCACCGGCGCGAACCTCACGCGCGTCGAGGGCCCGACCTCGACGGTGGCGCCGGTCGCGAGCGACGCCTTCGCCCGCGCGCCCTCGCCGGTCCGGAGCTCCTCGTCGCTCGCGAGCGGCACGAGGGCGAGCGACGGCGGCGAGCGGGTCGCGCCCCCGGCCGCGATCTCGACCGAGCCCTGGAGCGCCGTCACCTGCGCCGCGGCGGGCGGGGCGTCGCGCGGCCGGACGACGACGAAGACGCCGGCGGCCGCCGCGGTCAGGGCGGCCGCCAGCGCCGCCGCGCCCAGGGCGGCCCGCTTCCGCCGGGCGGCGCGGGCGCGCTGCTCCGCCGCGTCGGCGACGAGCTGGTCGATGCGGCCGGCGATCCGCTGCTGGAGGTACCTCGCCTGGATCCTGGGCAGCGGCGGCACCGGCTGCTCTACCAGCGCCCGCAGCGAGGCCTCCACGCCGTCCACGCCAGCCGCCGCGGCGCGATCCTCCGGGGTGGTGTCAACGTCGTCCTGCTTCATCGTGGCTCCTCGGGTCCAGCGGGGTCGCGTCGCGCCGCCGCCTCGGGTTCAAAGCGCGCCTGGAGCTCCCGCCGCCCCCGCGACAGCCGCGACTGGGCCGCGGCCACGGAAACACCGGTCAAGTCAGCGATTTCCTTGAGAGAATAGCCCATGGCGTGGAGCAGCAGCGCGGTCGCGCGGTCGCCGTCCATCGCCGCGAGGTGCCGGCGCAGGGCCTCGAGATCGCGCTGCGCGCTCACCTCGCGCTCGGGATCGGCGCCCTGCGCGGGCGGCTCGGGTCCGGCGCCAGGCTCCGGCGACCCCGGCGTGCGATCGATGACCTTCCGCTCGCGCCGGCGGGCGCGCAGCGCGCTCAGCCCGACGTGGCAGGCGATGACGGACGCCCAGCCCGCCAGGCTGCACTCCCCCGCGAACCGCTGTTTGGTAAGTGTGCTCACGATCTGCTCGAACGCGCCCTGCACGAGGTCGGCGTGGTCCTGCTCGCGGCAACCCAGGATCCGGTACAGGGTCCGGTCGACGGCCGGCAGCAGGTGCTCGTAGAGCCGCAGGCCGATCCCTCGTTCACCCCGCTGGAAGGCGAGCAGGATCTCCTCGTCGCTGGCGGGCGCGGGCGCGGGCTGGCCCCCGGCGCCCTGGCTGGAGACGAGCCTGAGCCGGCGGCTGGCGGGGTGGGGCTCGGCGGTTCCCATGCTCAATGACAGTAGCCGGTCCGCCCGAAAGCAGGCTGAACGGCGGAGGATCTTCCTCGCTCCCGCCGCCGAGGCGCTGCGGCCAGCGTCAGAAGCCCCCTCTCGCGCCGAGGACTGCCCCCGCCGGCCCTGCCTCCAGCACCCCTGCGCTGACCCACCTCCGGCGCCCGCTGGACGCCGCGCCGGTGTGCTTCGGCTCGGTCAAGTACAGCACCGCCGCCGTCCCGAGCCCGGCCAGCCCCACCCCGAAGGCGACGGTGCTGACCTGGGCCATCGTGATCGCGCTGTTCCCGGCGTCGACCCCTGTCGCGTCGCAGTCGCCCGGGTCCCTGAACCCGATTTTGCTGCCACAGTGCTCGGCGATCACACCTTTCTCGCCGAACACGAGCGCGCCCATGACGCCGCCGAGCACGAGCCCCGCCGCCCCGAGCCCGCCCGCCACGTAGACGGCCGTCCGGTGGGCTGCCGGGGCCGCCGGCGCGTCCGGCCCGACCGGGGCAGGCGCCGGCGCGATCCTGGCCGTGGCAGACGCCGGCGCGGCTCGGGGCGCGGCCGGCGGCGGAGCGGCCGGCGGCGGCGCGGGGGCTCCGGGAGCCGGCGTTCCCTTCAGCTCCAGCGTCAGCTCCCTTGTCTCGCCCTCGGCGATCTTGATGCGTTGTTCCCGGGCGGGCCCTCCCGGGGCCTCGATCGACAGCACATGCTCTCCCGGGTCCACGGGCAAGGGGATGCCGAGCGCGGCCTCGCCAAGCACGAGGCCGTCGCGCCTCACCACGGTCCCGGCCGGTGCTCCCGGCGGCAGCGAGAGCGCGAGCCGCGGGACGCGCGGCGACAGCTGGTCGCGGCGCCGTCTCGCGAGCTTCGGCCGCTCGCCCTGACGGGCCCCCTGCGCGGGCGTCATCCGCTCGAACAGCGCGAGGTACTCCCCGAAGCGCGTCACCGCGGTGGCGATGCGGCCCCAGTCGGCCTCGCACGCCGCCAGCGTGAAGAGCGTGCCTGGCTGAGGATCGAGGCGCTCGCTCTCGGCGAGGGCACCGCAGCCCGCCTCGTAGCGGCCTGCCTGCATGTCGGCCAGCCCTCGATTGAAGAGCTCCTCGGCGGCCGCGATGTCCCGCGCCGCTGCGGAGATGTCCTGCGCCGTCGCGGGAACAGAGAGGGAGAGCAGGCCGACGGCGGCGAGGAGATGCGTGGAGCGGCGGAACCAACGGGGCATGCTCTGGCACTCGGCAGGTAAGGAGACCTAGAGGTGCGGGCGGAGATGCAGGTCAATACCGCCCGTAGGGGGAAGTCGATGCCGGCTTCGACGGAGGCTGCTTCTTGTCGCTCGGAGGTGGCCTGGCTCCGGGCGGCGCCTTCGGCCGGAGCGCGGTGGGAGCGGGGGTCGTGGACGCCGGCACCACCGCCGGAGGCGGCACACGCGGCGCCGCGGCGCTCGGTGCCGCCGCCGCGGAGGGCGGCGCCGGTGCTGTGGCGCTCGACTCCTGCACGGCGGCGCTCGGGTCCGGCGCGGCAGCGCTGGATGCCGGCGTGGCGGGCGTCGGCTCTGCTGGTGCGTTCTTTTCCGGCGTCGCCCGTCCTGGCTCAGGCGCTGCCGCCTTCGCGCTCGCGGAGGCGGCGTCCGTCGCTGCCGCCGGCTCGTCCCCGCGGCCGGCGCGCAGCGCGAGCCCGGCGCCAAGCACGCCGAGCCCCAGCACGCCGAGCCCCAGCACCGTGAGCGGCCCGCGGCCGGGTCGTCGCGGTCGCGCCGGCGCGGCGGCGGACACCGCGGCGCCCGTCGACGTCCCCGCGAGCCCCAGGCCGGAGGAGCGCGCGTCAGGCTCCTGGCCCGGGCTCCTCGCCGGCGCAGGCTCGGTCGTCATCAGGGCGGCGATGGGAGGCATCGGCACGGTGGTGGCGGGGTAGACACCGGGCGAGGACGGCGCGCTCGGGAAGGTCCCCCGGTTCCCGGCCACCGGAACGCCGAGCACCTCGCCGAGGGCCTGCACCGCCTCCATGGCCCGGCCGAACCGGGCCGCCGGATCGGGCGCCGTTGCGCGGGCGAACCACGCGTCGAAGCCCGGCGGCAACACCACGCCTTGCGAGCGCGCCCGCTGCACCGCCGGCTCCTGCGGGCCGCGGGCGGCCACCATCGCGAACGCGAACACGCCGTCGGCGCTGCTCGCCTCTGGCGTCCAGTACGCGGTGCCCACGAGCAGCGTGTAGGCGATCATGGCGAGCGCAAAGATGTCCGCGGCGGCGGTGAGCTTCGTATCGCCGTGGAACTGCTCGGGAGGCATGTAGATCGGCGTGCCGATGCTGCCGGTGGCGCCGGCCCTGGTCGCGCCGTCGGCGACGAGCTTGGCGATGCCGAAATCGAGGATCTTCACGCGGACCGATCCGTCCTCCCGCTGCGTCAGGAAGAGGTTCGCGGGCTTGAGGTCGCGGTGCACGATGGACGCGGCGTGCGTGCGCTCGAGGGCCAGCGCCGTCTGGTAGAGATAGGTCATCACCTCGGCGGGCGGCAGGCGACAGGCGCGCGTGAGGCGCTCACCGAGCTCTTCGCCGCGGAGCAGCTCCATGACCAGGAACGGCATCCCGGTCGCGTCGTCGACGCCCGCGTCGAAGACGTCGACGATGTACTCGCTCTCGACCTTCGCCGTGATGCGCGCCTCGCGCTTGAAGCGCTCGCGCATCTCCTCGCTCTGGAAGAGGTGCGGGTGCATGACCTTGAGCGCCCGGTGGCGATCGGTCTCGAGGTGAACCACCTCGTGGACGGCCCCCATGCCGCCGGCGGCGATGAGTCGCACGACGCGGTAGCGGCGCGCGAAGACGGTCCCCTCCGCAAGTATGACCGACACGGCGGGAGGCTCTCGCGCCGGCCGGGCGGCGTCAAGGAGCCAGGCGGCGCGGGCGTCTCCGCCAGCGAGCCGCCATGCTCGCTGTCAAAGCAGGCGTGGAGGAGGCGATCGCTACCGCGTCTTCACGCACCGGGCCCCGACGAAGTAGTGGCGGTTGAACGGGTCCCCGATGATGCGGCTGGAAGAGAGCAGGAACGACGCTTTGTCGTAACAGCCCCCGCCCCGGACCGCCCGGGTCGAGGGGTCGGCCAAACTGGCACAATCATCGCATTGGCTGGGGTAAAGTGCGTACGAGTCCAGTACCACCTCCCACAGGTTTCCGCTCAGGTCCGCCTGCCCCCACTTCCCATCTCCCGCCGGCGACCGCGACCCGGCCGGCTGGATATCGCCGGGCGTACAATCGCCGGGCGCTGACCCGTCCCCAGTGCAGTCATAGACCGCATGGCTCGGATCGGGCGGCGTCGAGCTTGCCGGCGTCGACCACGGGTACTGCCGCTGCTCGCTCCCTCCGGCCGCCGCGTAGTTCCACTCCGCCTCCGTCGGCAGCCTGCCCCCATCCCACGCGCAGAACGCGAACGCCTCGAACCAGTTCAGGCAGTTCATCGGGAGGTGCTCGTTCCCGCCGGCCTCATCCGTCCAGGTCTGGTAGGGCGACTTGCACCCCGCGATGGCGGCCTTCAACGCCGTCGCATCTGCAGGCAGATTGCTGTCCCAGGCCGCATCCCAGGCGATCCCCTCGATGTGCGGGTGCACCCCCTCTCCCGCCACAGGACGGCTCCCGGGATACGCCTCCACGAACCTCCGGAAACGCCCCACCGTCACCTCGAACCGATCCAGCAAGAACCCGCTCACCGTCGCTGGATACGCCGGATGGTTGTCCCGGTTGAAGGTGCCACCAGGCACCGCCGCGCTCGCGCAGCAGTCCTCCTTGCCCTCTAGCCCGCACGCCATCGCCGTCCCGACACAGCTCGGCGGTGTCGTCCTGCACATCCCTCTGCTGCAAACGGGCGCTGCCTCTGGGCACGGCGCCGCGTCCTCCCACTGCCCGCGCTCATCGCACTGCTGCGGCCGGTTCCCCCAGCAGCGAACGACCTCCGGGCGGCACTCCCCGATGCACGTCCCCTCCACGCATGCCTGCCCCTCGCACTCCGTCCCGCCCGGAGTGCACTCTGCGCCGCCTCCGTCTCCCCCGCGCCCGCCGGTGCCCGCGCCGCTGCCGGTCCCGCTGCCGGTCCCGCCGCCCCCCTCCCCGCCGGTCCCGCTACCCGCGCCGCTGCCGGCTCCGCCGCCCGCCTCGCCGCCGGTCCCGCTCCCACCACTACCTCCTTCCGGCACACGATAGCTGTCCTCCAGCCCCGCCAACGTGGCACACCCGCCCGCCGTGAGCGCCCACGCCGCCCACAGCCATCTCGCGCGCTCGCTCTTCCTCTTCTCCATATCTTCCCCTAAGCCGCCGCCCGGCCGCTGTCCACCGCCGCGCGGGCTCGGCTTTGCGCTGCTCCGCGAGCCGGCCTGCATGCGCTTCGCAGCGTGCGTGCTCCCGGGAGCCCGCCGGAGATGCCGCCGGCGCAGCTCCTTGGCCGCCTCTCGAGGGCGGCCCCCCCCGCCGCGGTCGGCCGTAGCGCTGCTCCGCGGCCGCTCGCTCGTATCGAGCGAACCGAGGGCCGAGACGATACCCGCCGAGCAACTCCGGAGACACCGCGCGTCGGCGTGGTATTTATCAGCGGAGGAGGCTCAAATGTTTCGAACAGCACAGCTCGTCATCGCACTTTCCCTCGTGCTTGTCGGCTGCGGCTCGAGCGGCGTCAGCTCGGACGAGGACGCCCGGCGCGCCTATGAGGGGCTTGATGACTCGATTGACAAGGCGATCACGCTCGGCTTTCAAGGCTTCAACGCCGCCACGAGCGCGAACGTCGCGCCGCAGACGGCGAATGGCGCGAAAACGGGCACGATCACCATCAGCGGGCAGGTCGATCAGGGCGCCTCGACCAACAAGACAATGAACCTCATCGAGGAGCTCAAAGACTACTCCGATGACGGCGAGATCACCTACAACACGAGCGAAACGCTGCCTGTGCTCTCGATGAAGCTCAGCAAGGTCCCGACCGGTACGCTCGAAGGGAGCCTCAACGGTCGCTTCACGATGGCGGGCGCTCTCGAGGGCGACCTCACCCTCTCGCTCACCTTCACGGGTGAGCTGCAGCCGTCGCCCGTCGATGAGACCGAGGTCGAGCGAAAGCCGGGGACGACGCACATCACGGGCACCGCCACGAGCGGCGACGGTAACTACAACGTCGACCTGACGCGGTAGGTCAGCAGCTCCGGGGCAGCACCTCGCCCGAGGCAGGGCGACAGCCCTCAGCCGCGCGGGGCCCATCGGCGCCGAGGCGGTTGTGGCCTGGTCATGAGCGAATGCGCGGCCTGGCGCACACGACCCTCGGCGGCAGGTCAGGAAGGTCGGGCGCCAGCAGCTCGGCGATGCGGATCCCGTCGGATGCCGTCGCAGGGAGGATCACGACGCCCCGGACCCGCGCGCGCGTGGGGTGGTAACGCAGGCCGCGAGGCTCGTCGGGGCCGCTCCAGACCTCGGATGTCTTGCCGCCCGCGGTCCCCTCGACCTCGACGAGCGGCAAGCCTTCGGTCTCGGTGTGCTTGCGGAGCGCGCTCTGCAGCGCCGGCGTGAGTGATCTGCCGAGGTACACGACGGGCGACGTGCACGCGCTCGTGGCCGGACCCGGGGGCCAGTCGCCGACGGCCGGCGGATCGCGCTCGCGCCCTTCCGGATCGTGCCACCATGGAATCTGCACCTCGCCGAGCGTCAGGGGGACCTCGACGGGCGCGTTCGAGTAAACCTCGAAGCGAGAGGGCGACCGCGTCTCTCCCGCCGACGCATTGATCCAGAGCCGCTCGCCGGACGCTGCGACGCGCACCGGCCAGGCGCCGCCCGGCAGCGGCACGGCGCTCCACGCTCCTCCCCGCGGGCGGTGAAGCAGCTCCGGCCTGCGGCGAGGCGGCGCGGCGTCCGCCACCTCTCTTGTCACGACGAGCCACTGCGTCCCGTCGGCGGTGCCCGCGCAGGACGCGATGCGTCCTTCCGGGAGATCCTGCTCTTCCCAGCGACCGTCGCCCCACCGGAACAGCGCGTCGTGGGTGCACAGGTACGCCTCACCCGCCTCCGTGCCTGCGAGCTGCACGAGGCTCCACGGCGACTCGTCGTCGAGCGGAAGCGACAGCGGCACCGCCGGCCCGCGCCCCGGACCGAGCAAGAACGCCGCCCTGTCGTCGACGCTGGGGTCGCTTATCACCAGGAGCTGCCCAGCCGTCACCGCCGCCGCTTCATGGCGCTCCCAGCGCTGCGCGACGTTCCCCAGCCGGGGATCCGTCGGCGGACCGCCGGCGGCATTCGCGGCGGCGCGCGACCAGCGAGCGCCGTTCCATGTGAAGAAATGGCGCGGCATCTCCCAGGACCGACCCGCGGCCGAGAGCCCTGCCTGGACGTCCAGGATGGCACCGCGGGGAAGCGCGTCGGCTGTCGGCGTCGGCGGATCGGGCGGCAGCCGGAGGTCGGCGTCAGTTCTATACCGGGCGTCCCCGCGCAGGTTCCACCAGTTGATGTATTCCGGCAGGCCGGCGAGCCAGGCGGGATCCTGGCGCGCCTCGCGCCCACGAACGATGGCGATCAGCGAGCGATCCAACAGCACCGCTCCTCCGGGGAACGGCGCCACCTCCACCTGGCCGACGGTGGATGTGAGGACCAGCGACAGCCGAGGCGGCCGCGGGCCCGTCTCGCCGTGTGCGACAGGCGTCCGCGCATCGGGAGCGGCGAGGGGCGGGCGCGCCGCCGGCGCCGCACCGGCAGCGCGGAGCGCGCTCCGCGGCGGGTCGCGAGGTCCAGGCGGCGCAGCGCACGCGGCGAGCGCGAGCGCGGTGAGCGCGGCCCGGCACAGGCGCGCCGGCGACCGCGCCGAGGGAGCGTGGCTGGATGATGAAGGACGTCGCGGAAGCAGCATGTCCGAAGCGGAGGATAGCCGACCCGGCGGTCGTCCGTGAGGGCGCAGCACCGGCGCAGAACGGCCGTCGCTCGCTCGTGGACGGCCTCCAGCACCTCGCGCAGGGCGCTTTACGAGCTTGTCCTCGAGCGCCGAGATCCGGCGTCTGGTGCTAGCGTGTCGCGCAGAGCGGCCCGAGCCCGCCCTGCAACGCGGCGACCGGCAGCCCTCCGCGCACGAGCGCCGCCTCGGACACGCGCGTGCGCCCGGCCACGGCCGCCATGAGGCCCGGGCAAAGGCGCGCCGCCGCGCCGAGCGCCGCCTGGCCGGGCCGCCGCACGAGGCCGTGAGAGAGGCCGGTCGCGAGCAGCACCTGCGCGAGCACGTCGCGCGAGAGCCGGCGCTGGAACGCCTCCGCGCTCGCCCCTTCGAGGTACGCCGTGGTCGCGAGCCGCGCGCTGTGCAGCGCGATCGACATGCCGTCTCCAGAGAAGGAGGGGATGACCGCCGCCTGATCGCCGAGGCGCCAACTCCCGTCCGCGCGGCGCTGGACATGGCCGTACGGGATCGCCGAGAGCGCGAGCGGCCGCTCCCGGCACGGCTCCGCGCCCGCGAGCCGCGCGTCGAGGTGCGGCGACCCCTCGCGCATCGCGCAAAGGAGGCGGTCCCAGCGCTGCCCGAGCGCGGCGAAGCGGCTCTTGCGGACGAGGAGACAGAGATTCGCCCGCCCCCCCTCGACCGGCTGCAGACCGGCATAACCGCCTTCGAACAGCACGAGCTCCACGTGCCTGTCGAGCTCCGCCGCCTGCCGCGGCGACAGCCGCCAGTGCAGCTTGAAGGCGACGAGATCGTCCTGCAGCCCGGAAGGCCGCCTCAGGCCCCGGACGTCGTGCTTGCCGGTCGCGAGGAACGCGGCGCGCGCCTCGATGGCGCTGCCGTCCTCGAGCCGCGCGCCCCAGCCCGCGCCCGCCCGCGTGAGCGCCTGGACCCGGACGCCCCGCCGGATCGACGCGCCCGCCGCCGCGGCGCGCGCGAGCAGCGCCTCGTCGAGCACGCGGCGCGACAGGCTGAGCGCGGGGAACGGCAGCGCGGCGGCCGCGACCCGATCGCGCTCGACCAGGCGCACAGCCTCGATAGGCACCGCGCCGAGCGCCCGCAGATCGAGCCCGAACGAGGCAAGGTAGAGCGCGGCCTCGCGCGACAGGAACTCGCCGCAGACCTTGTCCACCGGGCCGGCCTCGCGCTCGATCAGCGCGACCTCGCGCCCCGCCTGCGAGAGGAGCAGCGCGACCGCCGCCCCGGCCAGGCCTCCTCCGACGACGACAGCGTCGTTCACGGGATCTTGAGCCTCCCGACGGTGAGCCGGAACGGCATCCACCATCGAACCTCGACGGCGCGCGGATCGAGCCCGGCCTCGGCGAGGAGACGCCGCCAGTCGCTCGCCGAGAATGCGCGGGCGATCGACACCGGCCCATCGTGCTGCACGAAGCGGTGCCAGCCCGCGAGGCGCGAGAGGTGGCGGAAGACGTGATACGGCAGCGGGTGGCGGTGCAGATCGTTGACGAACCAGCCGAGCCGCGCCTTCGCCTCCATCCAGGCGAGGAAACGGACGACCCCCGGATCGGGGAGATGATGCGTGAAGAGCGAGCTCAACACGACATCGATGCCGCCGGGCGGCTCGTACGCGAAGGCGTCGGCGGTGACCCAGGTGATCGGCCGGCCCGGCGGAGTCGCCTCGGAGGCCGACCGCCGCGACCACGGGTTGAGGTCGACGCCGGTGAGCGAGACGGCGATGCCGCGCTCTCTGGCCCACGCGTCGATCCGCCGCAGCATGTCGCCGTGGCCGCTGCCGACGTCGATCACCTCCAGCGGCCGGTTCTCGGGCAGGCCGCGCAGGCCGCGCGCGACGAGGCGCTCGAGGAACGCGAACGTCGGCCGGTAAGCGAGCGTCAGCCGGTTGACCTGCGCCAGATCGACGAGGCAAGCGCGGAATTCCTCGAAGCCCACGGCCTGGGTATCCATCAGCTCGTCGAGCGTGGATCGACGCGAGAAGTCGAGGGCGCTCATCGGTCTAGGCCGTATGGAACAGCATGGTCTCGGCGGTCAAACCTGGACCGAACGACATGGCGCATCCGCGCATGCCCGGTTGCGCGTGAGCGACGATCGACTGGAGCACGAACATGAGGGTCGCCGAGGACATGTTGCCGAAGCGCGCGAGCACGTCGCGCGACGCCGCGAGCGCGACCGGCCCGAGCTCGAGCGCGTGCTCGACCGCGTCGAGCACCGACCGCCCGCCGGGGTGCACCGCCCAGAGGTCGATCTCGCCTGGCGCGGCGCCGTCGAGGATCGCGCCCGCGGCGGCCTTGAGCCCCCGGTCGATCGCGCCCGGCACGCGGCCGGACAGGAACATCTCGAAGCCGAGGTCGCGGATGTTCCACGTGATGAGCTCGCGCGTCCCGGGCACCACGACGGCGTGGAGCCGGTCGAGCGCGAGCCCTGTCGGCTCGGCGCTGACCACGGCCGCGGCGCAGCCGTCGCCGAACAGGAGGAACGACAGCATCTGATCCATGGCGATGGCCTCCTGCAGGTGCAGCGTGCACAGCTCGACGTTCACCACGAGCACGCGCGCCTCGGGCGCCGACCGCACGATATGCCGCGCGAGCTTCAGCGCGTTGATCGCCGCATAACACCCCATGAAGCCGATCATCGTGCGCTCGACCGATGGATCGAGGCCGAAGCGCTCGACGAGCTCGAGGTCGATGCCCGGCGCGGAAAAGCCGGTGCACGACGTCACGATGACATGGGTGATCCGGCGCGCCGTGCTCCCGAGGTCGAGGCCGGAGACGGCCTGCGCGGCGAGCTCCGGCGCGTGCTGCTCGTACAAACGCATGCGGTCCGCGGTCGTCGGGAAGCTGCCGCGCAGGTAGAACCGCCCCGCGTCGATCGAGGCGCCGCCCACCTCGACGCTCGGGGCCAGCACGGAGAACCGGTGTGAAATCTGCGCCTTGTCCGCCATCCGCCCGAACAGCACGCGGCTGCGCTCGTCGCTGAACAGCGTGCTCGCGAAGCGGACAAAAGAGGAGTGCACGTCATGCGGCGGCACGGCCGTGGCAATGCGGTTGATGTAGGCGGTTGCCGGCGACCGTCCCTTTGCGGCCGAGCCTCGGCCGGCATCATCGCCTTGCACCAGGCCTCCTCGTGAGTCGTTAAAATTGGTCACGCTCGCAAGGAGCAGGCATCGAGTATGCCACCTGCGGTGTTGCGCTGCCGACCGACGGAGGGGGAACGTGGCGTCCGCAACGTCGACCCTGCGTGGCCGACGGAGACGTCGGCCGCTGTCATGGCGGCGCCGTCGTGAGCCCGTCTGCCGCCGTTCACGACGCCATGGTGCGCCCCGCTGCCTGTCAGCTCCCGAAGGCCGCGAACCGCCCCGTCCGCGCCTGGATCACCTCGTCGAGCCAGCGCAGCAGACCCGCCAGCGGCGGCTGCTCCTGCGCCTCCCGGTGCCATCGTTGGATCTCGCGGCGCCCGGAAGGCGTCTCGATGTCGAAATCAACCTGCGTCTCCCCGGGGACGCCCATTCGCTTCGACGCCGCGTCGACCGTCGCGGCAGAGGCCAGCAATCCGTCGAGCGCCGCCAGCTCCGACTCCGACAGGGGCTCCGGTCCCCGGTGGATCTCCTCCCCGAGCGCCTGGCCCGCGAGCGTCACGCTCCCCCCGGCGTCGACGCTCACCACCCACGCGCCGAACCGCCCGTTCGGGCCGTACGCCGCGCCGCCTCGGAAGACCATCCTCATGACGAGCATTGTGCCCCGTCGAGCCGAAGCTGAACAGCGTGGAGTCGACGGCGTCCCGGCGCCCCACGGCCAGTACCGGAGAGCACGTCGGCCTGATGGATCCGAGTCATGCGTCCGCTCTCCGGGAGGCGGCCGCGGGACGGCCGCCTCCCGGCAGGTCAGCAGGCGTGGAACAGGTTCGCGAAGTAGGTCTGCGTGAACTGCGTGTCCACGAGAGACCCGCTCGCGTTGAAGCACCGGACACCGACGTCGAGCAGGTCCGGATCCGAGGCGGGAGTGCTCCAGCCGGTCACGTTGCAGTATTCGGGACCCGTGCCGTACGCGGTGGCCAGGGCCGCCCCGCTCGGGACCGCCGTGCCGCTGCCCATCTCCGGATATTTGATCAAATAGCGCCCGGTCGAGAGCCGCTGCGCGGTGAGGACCTCCGTGATGTCGTTGCACTCGGACGTGATGCGGTGGTGCTGGAACGTGAGCGAGGGCGTGTAGCTCGCCGCGGTCGGGTCGTGCGCCCACACGAAGCCGCCGCTCTCGGTCGCCGCGTCACGCACGTCGCGGATGTACCTGAGCGAGAAGCGCGAGTCCGCCGGCGCGCCGCCCGGACCGAAGCAGCGCACCTCGACGTCCGTGTCCGTCCCCACCCGCTGCCATTCCGCCGTCTTGCAGTACTCGGCCCCGGTCCCATACGCCGTCACGAGCATGGATCCGCCGTCCGACGCCTGCCCGGCGAGCGTGACGATGTAGCGGCCCGTGCGGGTCCGGTTGACGGTCGACGGCGCGCCCCACTGATACGTCGGCGAGGGGGTGAACACATCGGTGCTGGGCCGGTCTACCCACACATAGGCTCCGTCGCTTGAGACCGCCGTGCCCCCCGCGAAGCGAGCATACGAGACGATGAAGGGAGAGTTCGCCGCCTGGCCAGCCGCCGTGTGGCAACGGATGTTGACCTGGAGCGCCGCCCCGGCGGTCCCCCACGAGGCCACCTTGCACCGCTGGCCGTCTCCCCCCGCCGCGTTCACCTGGACGTTGCCGCCGCTTCCGCTCAGGCCATCGAACGTGGCCGTGTACACCCCGACGCCGGAGCTCACGACACGCGTCGCGCCCCCGGACGAGTTGAACGATCGCACCGGGACGAGCCCGGATCCGTTGTAGAAAGCCCAGCCGGCGGCGTCGCCCGAGCGCAGCGCTTCTTCGCTCGCATCAACGCTCTCGTCCGCGCGATCTTCCACCATGGGCTCCTCCGCCGGCGCGGCGGCGCACGCCGGCACGGCCGCCGCGAGGAGCAGCGCGAGAACGGACCGGGGACCACGGCGGAGCGACTCGATCTTGAGATTCGTCTTCATGTGTTTCTCCATGGCTGCCATCGCGGCCTTCTCTGGCCGCACGACCCGAGGGCGGAGCTCCGCTGTCCAGACGACAGCTGCTCTGCCCTCCTCTACGTCGGGCGCCGTCCCCACCATGAGCAACGGGTGTACCAGCGCGATCGGGCCGAAAAGCCTGGGCATCGCGCCAGCCGTGGAGCGCCGTTGCGCGCGCGGCTGCGCAACTGCGCGGGCGCTCGCTCAATCCGCGCTCGACGTGCTCTATGTCGTTGCTCTCCCCGCCGCCCTGGCTGCCTGCAGCTACGTCGAGATCCCCCGCTCAGGCGCTCTTCGGATACTCGTCATGGTACCGCACCCACGACATGCTGGCCGGAGCGCGCTGCCCGGCTTCGCCACGGCCGTTCGGCACCAGGTCGAGCAACTGGTACGTCGTGTTCGCGACCTCGATGCCTCGCCCGAAAGTCGAGTACGTGTGGAACACGGTGCCGTCAGCGTCCTTGTAGAAGACGCTGAACCCCGGCATGTCGGGCGGACTGCCCGGTGGCAGGGTCGCGAAATTGTAGACGGCCTGGCCCGCTTCGCGCTCGTCGTCCCGGGACGAGGCCTGGAAGTCGTAGTTGAAGTCGCTCTGACCCGAGGAGACCCACTTGAACGTCCAGCCCAGGCGCCGCTTGAACGCGTCCAGCTTGGCCAGCGGCGCCCGCGAAACCGCGAGCAACGTCACATCCCGGGCCTCGAGGTGCTGCACGGCGGCGCCCCAGTTGTCCGCCCAGAACGAGCAACTCTTGCAGCCCGCCTCCCACGTCGGCGCGAACATGAAGTGATAGACGATCAGCTGCGAGCGCGGGCCGAACAGCTCGGCGAGCGACTCCGTGCCGTTGGGGCCATCGAAGAGATAACTCTTCTCGACCCGAACCCAGGGCAGCGCGCGCCGAGCCGCAGCGAGCTCATCCTGCGCCCGCTTCAAAGCCTTCTCCTGATCGAGCAGCGCCTTGCGTCTCTCGATCCAGGCGGTGCGGTTCGTGATTTCGTGCTGAGCCATGGGTGCCTTCCTTTCGCCGAGCCTCGGGCTCGCTCAGAACGTACGCTTCGCCGCAGCGCCGCGGGAGTAACAAAGCTGTCGCGATTCGCGATGCGCGCAATGTGAAGTAATGTAAAGGGCGCTTGAATCAATGAACCCCGGCAGCATTGATGAGCTGGCGGGAGCCTATCGCGATGGATCCCGTCCTGGCGTGCTCGCGGCGAGCGCATGAATTCGACGATTCGCTCGCGCGGGTATGCCCTCTAGACGCGCACAACGAGGAATATGACATCATCGATTCATCACAGTACACGCAAGCTGCTGCGCCGAGCGAGTCTGCTGCTGACGTGCTGGGCGCTGAGCGCCTGCGCCGTCGCCGGGGAGCCTCATGAAGAGGCCCCGGTCGAGACAGCCGAGCTCGCGCTGACGCAGCAGGACTCGGTCTTCGGGTTCGAGAACGTGGCCGACTGGACGGCGTCGGACGGGATCCTAGAATCCTCGACGCACCACACGGAGGGCGCGGCCGCGCTCGGGCTGCGCGACTTCTCGTACGCGGAGCTGACCTCCTCGGCGCTCTCCACCCTCTCGGGCGTCACGGACGAGCTCGCGCTCGACATCCGGGTCCCCGTGAGCTCGGTCTGGGGTCAGGTGCACATGTACGTGAGCAGCCCGACGCTCGGCTTGAACAGGGCCTGGGTGGGCCTGGCCTCGCTGGAGAACGTGCCGTCAAACACGTGGAGCACGCTCTCGTTTGCGGTGCCGGCTCACCTCGAGAGCGCGTTTCAGCAGCAAGTTTCGGATCTCCGGTTCACGCTGGCGCTGAACGTGCCGTACTCCAGCACGGCCACCGTGCTCGACAACCTCCGCTTCGAGGGGGGCACGCCAACGCCGGCTTGCGGCGACGGCAGCCCCTACACGCTCGACGTCACCACCGTCCCGGACTTCGATGACGTCATCCTCGAGGACATGATTTGCACGTTCTACACCGTGTACCCGCAGCTCGCGCAGCGCTTCAACCCGGCCGCGGCCACCACGGTGGGGCTGCACATCACCGACCAGCCCGGCATCGCCTGGGCGAGCGGCACCAACACGTTCTATAACAGGCAGTTCATGCTCGACAACCCGCTGGGCGCGGACGTGGTCGTGCACGAGACGATGCACGTCGTCCAGCTCGGGTACTGGGGCGAGGTCCCCGGCTGGATCATCGAGGGGGGCGCCGACTATGTGCGTGACGCCTACGGCCTCAAGAACGAGGAGGCCGGCTGGTCCATCCCGAGCGGCTGGACGTACGGGTCGCATTACCTCTTCGGCTACGGTGACGCGGCCGCCTTCTTCAAATGGATGGACGCGACGCACCGCGTGGGCCTGCCGCCAGTGGTCGACGCGCTCGACGACATCCTGCGTCAAGGGGCGTACTCGAGCGAGACGTGGGTCGACTTGACGGGCTACGATCTGGAGACTCTGTGGCAACAGTACTCGAACTACAACGCCCCGCCGCCTGCCACCTCGGGCATCACCGTGTACGAGCACGACGGCTTCGGCGGCAGGGCTGTCGTGCTCGACCGCGGGCAGTACGACGTTCTCGACATGCGCGCCCGCGCGATCGCAAACGACTGGATCTCCTCGATCCAGGTGCCCCCCGGCTACACGGTCACGGCGTACTACGACGCGGGGTACACCGGCACCTCGGTGCAGTATACCTCCGATGCGCCGACCCTGGGCGCCATGAACGACAAGATCTCCGCCATCGTCGTCGAGTGATGGCTTCGGGCCTTATCGCCGAAGCGCTCGCCTGAGGCTCCCCCCAGAGAAGGGCGAGGGCGCGTCAGAACGCCTCCGCCTCATTCGGTGGCGCAGTCGGGCGCCGAGCTCGGGTCGGCCACCCACGCCGCGAGGCGCGCGGTCCCGGCGTCGCCCCACGCATCGTGCGCGAGCTGATTGAGCCGGCACCACTCATGACGCGTCTGCTGGATGGCGAGCGACTTCGCCGCGAGGTGCTGCTCGACGCGATCGGTCAAGGAGGTCTTGTCCTTGCTGAGCTCGTCGTGGGTCATCGCCACCGGGGGCGGACAGTAGTCGCCTGGCTCGTAGTCGACCGTGCCCGAGACAAGGCCATGGGCGGTCGTCCGCCGCTGGCGGAAGGTCACGATCGCGTACTCCGGGTACGGCGCATCGTCGTCGCGAGTCACCGCCGCCCCCCTCGGCTGTCGGCCCTGCACGACGATGAAGCCCGTCGACGGCACCGCGGAGTACGGCGCGAGCGCGGGGAACGCCGTGAGCGACTGGTCCACGAGGACGTCGCCGCCGAGCTCGACCCAGTTCGTGTGTGCGTAGAAGTCCTGCACCGCGTGAAGCGAACGGGAGAACGCCAGCAATGCCAGCGCATCGCCACTTAGCTGCGCGATGCCCGGGCCCAGCGCCGCCACCGCCTCGGCTTGCTTCTCGGCGATGAAGGCGGCTCCTCCGCTGAAGTTGCAGTCATCGAAGTGCGCAGCATTGCTGAAGTGGAACTCGGCGTCCGTCGACACATTGCCGATCTTCAGCGCGCTGATCACCGCAGGCTTCAGGAACGACAGCGCGGTGCTGGTGATCTCTTCGTGGTTCGGCTCACCCGGCGCCGTTGAAAACGCGTCGCGGCTCTCCTGGAGCGCCTCTTCTGTCCCAGGCTCGCCGGCGCAGCCGAGCGTCAGCGAGAACCCCATGACTCCCACGATGAACGCAGCGTGCTGATGTATGTCTTGCAGCATGCCTTGTATGACTGCAAAGCGCGGTCCAGGCGTGCGGGCTGAGCGTTCATTGAGAGACACGCGGAAGGAGCTTGCGTGAACGCGCTCGCGCCCGATGAGCGCACCTCATCGCCTGTCATTCCCTTCCACGCGCGAACCGCACGCGTGCCTCACTGCGGCATTCCGCCACACGCTTCCCCTTCTCCCTTACCGCAGCGCCGAGCCCTGCCGGGTTGACCAGGAGCAACATCGGGCGGAGCCGCGGCCCCGCGTGTCGCCGCGTCACGCGCCGAGCGTGGATGGCTCGTAGCGCGTCACCCAGGTCTTGATTTGCAGCTCGCAGAAGATCAGGCGAGGCGCAATGAAGCCTGCCTGGGCCAGGAGCGCGAAGACCTCGGCGTCCGAGGCCGGCATCTTCAACGACGCCATGGCCTTCCGTCGTTGCTCCGCCGCCTCGGGTGGCCGCCCCTCCGCGAGGGCCCGCCGGTCCTCGACGGCGCTCAGCAGCGGATCGTCTCCCGTCCGACAGCCGATCACGAAGGGCGCCCCCGGCTTCAGACGCCCGGCGACCTCCCGCAGGAGCTCGAGGCGCGCCTCATCGCCCGGGACGTGGTGCAGGACGCCGATCATCTGGGCGCCGTCGAACAAGGGCCCGCGCGCGAGATCGCGCAGCTCGCAGGCATGCAGGCTCGTCCGCTCGAGGAGGCCTTCCGCCGCGAGCTTCTCGCTCGCGACGGCGACCATCTCCGGCGAGGGGTCGACGCCCGTGAAACGAACGCCGGCCCCCGCGTAGCGCGCGAGCGGCTTCACCTCGCTCGCGGTGCCGACGCCGACGATCAGCAGCGACGCGGCTTCCTCGTCGGGGAGCGCAGCGGCGATCACCTCGGCGATGACCTGCTGCATGACGCCATAACCCGGCCAGAAGCGGCGCACCTGGTCGTCGTAGCTCAAGGCTCGCTCGCGCCCGAAGTTCACTGCGTGTTTCCCGTGCTCGTCCGTCTTCATCACGCCTTCTCCTCGGCGGACGGTCGCCCGGACCGTCTCCAGCAGAGGAGTATCACCCCTCGTGCAGCCTCGACATGGCGGGGGTTTCGATCCGATTGGCAGGGCTTTCTGTCGCACCGCCCGCGGCCTTGAGCCCACCCGTGCCGGCGCGAAGGTTCTCGCCCTGGCCAGGCGGGGCCCTCTGAGCGATCATGCCCTCGTGGAAGCCCTGCTCCTCTCCGCGCTGGGTGTCGCGCTGACGCTCTGCCTCGGCGGGGTCGGGCTTCGATGGGCGCTGGGGCGCGCCGAGCGAGAGCGCCTGCGCCGGGCGCGGGTCGAATCGATCGCGCAGCTGCGGCCAGCCCGCTTTGCCGCCGCGAGGGGCCGAGCGGTGCCCGTCGGCGAGCCGCTCGTTTCGCCCTTCAGCGGGCGCCCGTGCGTCGCCTTCCGGGTCGTGCGCTGGCGGCAGGAGCGCAAGGGCGGCTTCGGCCCCAACGGCATGGGCTTCGTCTGGGTCGTCGACGACGACGCCGAGTGGGCCCCCGACTTCGCCCTCGACGACGGCACGGGCCAGGCGCTCGTCCGCCCGAGCGGCCACGTGCGCTTCGACCTCGCGGACGCCGAACCGCCCCCGGACGCCGCCGGCCACGTCGACACCTTTCGCAAGCGCTACGGCCACGAGCGCGCGTCGTTCTTCGCCGGCTTTCACGGCGCGGTTCGCTATCGGGAGACGGTCATCGAGGTGGGGCAGCCCGTGCTCGTCGCGGGCACCGCCGCCGCCTCGATCGGGCTCGACGCGAACGACGAGCGGGACGGCCATCGCGCGTCGCCGCGGCCGATCGAGCTTCGACCCGGCGACGAGCCGCTCTACATCGGCGACGGCCGACGACCGGACGCGTGATCCCCTGTGCCGGGAGGCAAGCGCGGCGGCGTGCGCAGGCGACGCCCCTCTCGCCGCGATGCTGCATGGCGACGACATGGCGAACCTGCGGACGTGAGGCACGAGGTCCGGTAGGATGAAAGTGATGCATCTTCGCCGAGGCCTTCCCACGCTGCACGCCGCAGTCACTGCGCTTGTCTTCTCCGTCTCCTCCGCGAGCGCCGGCGCGGCCCCGCTCACGGAGGGGAACCTGCTCGTATCGCAGGACAACATGATCATCGAGTGCACCACGGCAGGCGACGTGGTTCAAACGTTCGCGGTGCCCTACGGCGGCGGCGGCGCGCGGCCGGGAACCGAGTGGGTCCGCGATCTCGTGGTGGACGCGACCGGGCTGGTCCACACCTATGATGGGACGTTCGATCCGTTCCTGAGCATCCTCGACCCCGTGGGCGCGACCTGGTCCGCATTGACCGACCCGGAGTGGAGCACGGCCAACAATGTCTCCTACGGCGGAATCGCCACCTTCCGCGGCTACACCTTCGTCACCAACATGTCGACGGCGGGGGATCCCGCAACAGGGGTCGTCCGGTTCGAGCTGGCCACCGGGACCGCAACCAGCTTCGCGAGCGGGAGCGCACCCATCGATCTGACGCTCGGGCTGGACGGCCTGCTGTACGTCCTCGCGGGGGAGCGCAGGGTCGAGGTCTATGCGCCGTCCACGCTCATGCGCGTGCGGACCTTCGACCTGGCCTTCCCCTGCCGCGGGATCGCCGTCAATGCCACCGGAGACGTCTTCGGCGCCTCCTGGGACGGGAGCATTTATCATTTCGATCCGGAGGGGGCGCTGGTGGCAAGCATCATCGCGGACCTCGGTAGCCTCTCGGATCTCGATCTCAACGATGACGGGAAGATCGTCGTGGGCAGTCGACTCAGCGGTGTCATTCAGACCGACGAGACGCTGAGCAGCGTGACCACGTTCTCCTTGGGGCGCTCGCAGACGTTCGTGGCGTTTGTCAAAAGCAGCGACGGAGGCGCGGGCGGCGGCGACGGCGCGGGCGGCGGCGACGGCGCGGGCGGCGACGGCGGCGCGGGCGGCGACGGCGGCGCGGGCGGCGACGGCGGCGGCGACGGCGGCGCGGGCGGCGACGGCGGCGCGGGCGGCGACGGCGGCGCGGGCGGCGACGGCGGCGGCGACGGCGGCCAGGGATCAGGCGGTGAGACGAGCGCATCCAGCGCCGGTGCCGGTGCCGGCGGCGCTGGCACGCCCGAGGAGGACGGTGGGTGCGAATGCTCGATGCCGGGTGGCCAGGCACCTGGGCGCCCAGGTCTACTCCTCATGACGGTCGCGGGCGGACTCGCCTTCAGGCGACGCAAGCGTGCTTGATCGGCGTCCCGAGCGCGGGCGCGCGTCGCCCGCCTCGACCGAGGAGCGGCGGCCGGGCGCGAGCGGCGCCGAGCCGCCGGCGGCAGCCCCGATCGCGGATCAGGCGACGGAGGACGCCGGCCGGCGGCCGGGCGCATTCCCGGGTGTGGCGTCGAAGCGCGTCGCCACCAGGTAGTCGCACCAGCGCTCCACGCTGGTGTGGATCGGCGGCATCACCAGACCGACCGCGCGGGCGTGGGCTTCGGCCGCGCTCGTGTCATACGCATCCTCGGCGAGGAACGACAGGCTCTCTCGCTTCACCCCGGTGAGCGCCTCCGGCAGCAGGCGCACCAGGCCGAGGGGCAGCACCCACGCCGGGGGGCTGCGCCTCAGGTGGGCGGCGATGCCGCGGACCAGCGCGGGCAGCCGCGGAGTCGCCTGGTCGAGGACGCAGAGGTCCTGTTCCGCGGTCTCCGGGCGCTCGGGCACGCTCGCCAGGAAGCGCGCCAGGTAGTCGACGGTCACCAGCGGCAGGAAGGTGCGCTCGCTGCCGACAAGGGCCGGCAGGCGGCCCCGCCAGAGCTGCTCGACCATCTCGCCGACGCCCGTGAGCTGCGTGGTCTCGCCGGTGCGCGAGTCGCCGATGACGCTGCTCGGATGCACGGCCGTCCAGCGCAGCCCGCGCTCGGCCGCGAAGCGGCGTACGGCGAGGAACGACTCGTGCTTCGACCCCTCGTACGCGCCGTGATGGCGGTAGAGCCGGTCCCGCGCTCGCTCCGTCAGCACGCTCTCCGCGCCCGGCCGGGCGCTCGCGTGCATCATGCGGTAGCCGCCGAGGTAGACGAAGCGCCGCAGGTGGGGCCGCCCGAGCGCCCACTCGGCCGCGTGCAGCGAGCCCTCGACATTGCAGCGCCGCGCCTCCTGCACGCCGAGCCCGAAGGCGAAGCGCGCCGCCAGGTGATAGACGTCGCGCACCTGCTCGAAGCGCTCCGACAGACCGAGCGACGCCGCCTCGACATCGCCCTCGACCACCAGGAGCCGCCGCGAATCGCCGCCGTGCGCGTCGACGAACGCGGAAAGCTCGGCGGCCCGCTGCCGCGCCCGGCGCACCGGCGCTGCCACGGCCTTCGTCCGGGTCAGCTCGGCCAGCAGCCAGCGCCCGATGAACCCCGTACCCCCCGTCACCATGACCTCGACATCGCACGCTCTCATAGGCGCCCAGCATGCCCCGCTGGACCCATGAGGAAAATGGGATGTATCTCATGCCAGGCATGAGCGAGATCGATGTCCGGAGCATCAACCTGAACCTCCTCCCCGCCCTCGAGGCGCTGCTCGTCGAGGGCAGCGTCAGCGCCGCGGCGCGCCGCGCCCACGTCAGCCAGTCGGCGATGAGCCACTCCCTCGCGCGCCTGCGCGAGCTCTTCGGCGATCCCCTCCTCGTCCCGCTCGGCCGCGGTCTCACCCCCACCCCGCGCGCGCTCCAGCTCCGCGCGGCCCTGCCCGCCGCCTTCGAGCAGCTCCGCCGCGCCCTCGCTTCCCCCGAGCCCTTCGATCCGCGCACCTCGGCGCGCACCTTCCGCGTCGCCACCGTCGACTACTTCGAGCTCACGACGCTGCCCGACGTGCTCGACCACCTGGGCGAACACGCCCCCTTCGTCCGCCTGGAGATCGAGCGCTTCTCCCCTGACGTCACCCCCGCGCTGGTCCTCGGCGACATCGATCTGGCCCTGGTCGGCGCCTCGCAGCCTGTGCCGGCCGCCGGCCTCCGCCGCGCCCCGCTCTACCAGGATCCCTTCGCCGTCATGGCCCGTAAAGGCCACCCGGCGATCAAGCGCCGCCTCGATCTCGACACCTATGTCGCCCTCGGCCACGTCCTCGTCAGCGTCGAGGGCCACCGCGACGGCGCCGTCGACCGCGCCCTGGCCCGCCTCGGCAAGACCAGGCGCGTGGCCCTGCGCCTGCCTCACTTCATGTCCGCGCCGCTCGCCGTGCGCAGCTCCGACCTCCTCTGCACGATCCCGAGCAGCGTCGCCCACCGCGCCCGCGAGCTCTTCGGGCTTCGGGTGTTCGCGCCCCCCTTCGAGCTGCCCGCCGCCCAGGTCGTCGCCGTGTGGTCGCAGCGCCACGACGACGACCCGGCGCAGCGCTGGTTCCGCGACCTCTTCTTCTCGGGCCGCGCCCTCTCGCCGCGCCTGCGGGCCCTGGTCCGGAGGGGCGCGGCTTGATCCGGGGATGTGCCGGCCTCCGTCTGCTTGAATGCGCCGAGCTCCGCGTGAAGGACCTCGACCCCGAGCGCCGCGAGATCCTCGTCGACTACGCGATACGGCAGGCCTCTTCGAAATCGAGGCGGGGGTTGCGCGGGTAGAGCTTCGCCGGATCGCCGTGGCCCAGGTTGATGAGGAGGATCGATCTCCACGGCACGTCGGCGAAGAACGCGGCGTCGACCTTCTCCCGGTCGAAGCCGCCCATCGGCCCGCAGTCGAGCCCGAGCGCGCGGGCCGCGAGGATCAGGTAGCCGGCCTGGAGCGAGGCGTTCTGGAGGAGAAAGAAGTCGCGCTGCTCCGGCGGCATCCCGGCGAGGGCCTCGCCCATCGTCGGGCGCGCCGGGAAGAGCTTCGGCATCTTCTCGTGAAAGCGCGTGTCGTAGGCGATGATCGCGGTGACGGGCGCGCTCATGGTCTTCTCGACGTTGCCCTCCGCGAGGCAGGGGCGCAGGCGCTCCTTGGCCTCAGGGCTCTTCACGAAGACGAGCCGCGCCGGCACGCTATTGGCCGCGGTCGGGCCGAGGCGCAGGGCCTCGTAGAGGCGGTGCAGGGTCGCGTCGTCGATGGACTCGGCGAGCCAGCCATTGTGCGTGCGGGCTTCGAGGAGGACTTGCTGGAGGAGTTGGTCGCTCATGATGCTTTCTCGGTGGTACGTGGGTGAGGTGGGGCGAAACGTGCCGTGAGATCCCGCCTCAGGTCGCGAGCGCGTGCTCGCCGACGCGGGCCTCGGTCTCGGGCCTCGGGGAGCTCGCGAGCCTGCGGCTCTCTGGGCGCAGCGCCCAGGAGGCGGCGGCGATGGCGACGAGGAAGAGGGGCGTGAGCACCTTGCCGGCGCCGTCGCCCACGGCGGCGTGGGAGGCGGCGGCGCCGGTGAGATCGAAGAAGATGCCGGCGTACGCCCACTCCTTGAGGCGCGGGAAGCGCGGGGCGAAGAGGGCGACGGCGCCGAGCACCTTCCATGCGCCGAGGAGGGTGGCGAAGTAGGCCGGGTAGCCGAGGTGCGCCATGCCCTCGAGGACCTGGGGGGAGCCAGAGAGATCGGCGAGCCCGCCTGCGGCGAAGGCGAAGCCGAGGAGGCCCGTCGCGATCCAGTAGCCGATGGTGCGTGCCTTGTCGTTCATGAGCGAGCATCCTGAGGCCTCGACACGCCTGTAACAATGCATCAACAGTTGGAAGCACCTGCCAGGATTTGATCCAGATGGACGACCCCCTCGAGACCTCCGAGCTCCTCGCCTTCTCGAAGACCGTGGAGGCCGGATCCCTGTCCCGCGCCGCCGCCGAGCTCGGCGTCCCTCGCGCCACCATCAGCCGCCGCCTCGCGCGGCTGGAGGAGCGGCTCGGCGTGCGCTTGCTCCGCCGGACGACGCGCAGCCTCGCCCCCACCGACGCGGGCGAGGCGCTCTACCGCCACGCCCGCGCCGTGCTCGACGCCGTCCACCACGCCGAGGCGAGCGTGCGCAAGGCCGACGGCGCCGTGCGCGGCGAGCTGCGCGTCTCGGTGCCGCCGATGGTGGACACGAGCTTCAGCGCGATGCTCTGCGATTTCGCGCGGCGCTACCCCGAGGTCCGCCTCCACGTTTACAGCGCGACCCAGCACGTCGACCTCCAGCGCGGCGGCTACGACGTCGCGCTCCGCGCGAGCAGCGCGCTCGAGCCCGGCCTCGTCGCCCGGACGCTGGCGCGCATGCCGCTCCTCGCGGTCGCCTCGCCCGCGTACCTCGAGGCCCGCGGCACGCCGCGCACGCGCCGTGATCTGCGGAGCCACCGCTGCATGATGGGCTTCGCCCGGGGGGAGCTGCCGCAGACGTACTGGCCGTCCTCCGGCGGCAAGTTCCAGGTCGAGGGCGCGCTCTTCACGAACGACCTCCTCCTGCTCTGCGACGCCGCGCTCCAGGGCCTCGGCATCGCGCTCTTGCCGGAGCAGGTCGTGCGCCCTCACCTCGAGAGCGGCGCCCTCGTGCACGTGCTGCCAGGCGCGATCCAGGCGGACTCGCACATCGCGGTGGTCTACGTGGAGCGGGAGTTCATGCCGCCGCAGCTCCGCGCCTTCATCGACGCGGTGATGGCGTGGGGAGGGGAGAACCTCCTCCCGCGGGCGGACGCGCCGAAGCCGAAGCGGGCTGCGAAGGGCGGCCCGCGCCCGCGCTCGAGAGCGCCCGGCGGCGCCCGGCGCGCCTCCGGATAGCCTTGCCCCACAGGCTGTGGAGGGAACGCGGTCCTTCGATAGAGCCCCTCGCGACATCCGGGGGTGAGTGAAGGTCCATGGTGTCCTCGCGTTGCGCGCTCGTCAGTTGTGGTGCAGCTCCAGCATCGCTCGCCCCACGTCGGTGTCGGCGAAGTCGGGTATGCCGTCGGCGTCGGTGCTCGCGCTGAGGGCCCGGTGGGCATCATCGCTGGCACCGAGCTCTTGCAGCGTCAGCCTGGCGAGCACGTACGCGTCGCTCCCCAGCAGCAGGCGCCGCGGCTGCCTGTCCATCGACGCAAGCTCGAGCAGCGCCTTCGCGGCCTTCTCGGGCACGCCGCGCGCCGCGCCGGGGTTGCCCCGGAGCCGCTTGTTGGTCGCGCCCACGGTGGCTTCGTAGTCGAGCTGCGACGGGTAGATCGTCATCGAGCTGCCAGCCCAGTCGGTGCCAAAGCCGCCCGGCTCGACGATGGTGACCTGGATGCCGAGCGGCGCGACCTCGTTGAGGACGACCTCGCTGAAGCCCGCGACGGCGAACTTCGCCGCCTGATACGCGCTCAGACCCGGCGTGCCGCCGCGCCGTCCGCCGATGGATCTGATCTGCAGGATACGCCCGCTGCGCTGCTCGCGCATCACGGGCAGCACCGCGCGCGTGACATGGACTACGCCGTAGAAATTGGTGTCGATCTGCGCGCGGAAATCGTCGAGCGGCATATCTTCAGCCGAGTCGACGTTCGCGTAGCCCGCATTGTTGACGAGCACGTCGATGCGACCGAAGGCGTCGACCGCTTCCTTGACCGCGCTCACGGCCTGCTCGGGCTGCGTGACGTCGAGCGCCACCGTCTTCACGCGGTCGCCGTGCTGTTTTACGAGGTCATCGAGATCGGCCGGCTTGCGCGCCGAGGCGACGACGCGGTGCCCGGCGGCGAGCACGGCGAGGGCGAGGGCGCGGCCGAGCCCCCGCGAGCTTCCGGTGATGAACCATACTTGCGAGTTGTTCTCCGTCATGCACGAAACATCGTGCGCGAGGCGCCAGCGATCAAATCCGATCGCGCCACAAATGAATCGAATCGCGCCAGCGGTTCGGGGTCGTCCCCTCCCAGGCTCGGAACGCCCGCGTGAAGGAGTTGACCTCGTCGAAGCCGAGCAGGAAGGCGATCTCGTTGACGTCGATGTCGTCGGTGCGCAGGAGGCGCAGCGCGGCGCGGTGCCGGGCCTCGTCGAGCACGCGCTGATAGCTGACCCCCAGCTCGCCCAGGCGCCGCTGTAACGTGCGCGTGCTGAGCGACAGCTCGCGCGCCACCTTCGCGATGCTCGGCCGCTCGCCCGCCATGCGGCGAGCGACCACCGCGCGGACCTGCTCGACGAACGAACCGTGCTCGAGAGGCGCGAGCTGCTGCTCGAGGCTGGGGACGAGCACCTGCAACAGGTCGGCGTTGTGCGTGATGAACGGCGTCGTCAGGAGACGCTCCTCGAGGACGAGCGCGTCGCGCTTCGCGCGGAACCGCAGCGGACAGCCGAAGAATCGCAGCAGCATCGGCTCGTCGCTGCGCGCGCGAGAGAGCTCGACGCGCTTCGGCGCGAGCGCGAGCCCGCTGCCTCGCTGCAAGAGCACGAGGAGCGAGGCGAGCGATGCGTCGACCAGACGCGGGGGCATGGGGCCTGGCGCGTGCAGGTAGGTCGTGTGGATCACCACCTCTTTCCCCGTCGTGTCGATGGCCATGTCCTTCGGCCCGCAAAGCCGCTTGTAGCGGGCGAGCTTGGTCAAGGCGGTGCCGAGGTCGGGAGAGTGCAGCGCCGCGAGCGACGAGATGTCGTACTCGTGCACCTGCGTCTCGATCGCCAGACGAAGCCCGACGTCGTGCGGCGACGACGCGCCGAGCGCTTCCCAGAAGGTGATAAACTGCGCGGTGCTCAGCTCGCCGCTGGACGGCGCCCGCGCGGCGGCGGTCGCGTGGGGCACGTTCGCGCCGAGGCGCGCGAGCCGAGCGCGCACCGCTGACGAGAGGCGGACGACGTCACCGTTCATCGCGAAGAACCTAGCGAGGTCGAGCCGTCACGACCAGTCCGATCGCGCCAACCAGAGGGCGACGGCGCGGCTCAAGGTGCCAGCAAGCTCGCCGTCAGGGGTCGCGCGTCCGTTGGACGCTGTAGAGTTTGCCCCCGAACATGATGCTGCCCTTCGCCTCCTGCTCGTCGACGGCCACATCGAAGCTGAACTCATCTGGATCACGTCCGTTCCCGAGGGGAATTTGTAGTTCCCGACGTATCCCTCCCAGCCCGCGAGGAACAGCGCGGCCGCGCTGGATTCCTCGTTTTCGGGGCTGGATTCACCGCTGCCGATGGGCCGGTCCTGCGACTGACAGCCGGTGTTCTCGAGCTAGGCGGCCGTGAAGAGCCCCGCAGGCTGAGGAGTGAAGGTGGCGCCTTCGATTCATAGATACACTATTGATATAGCGTCGTCTTTCCAGGAGGGCCGGATCGCATAGAAGTTGTTAGAGCGGTTTTCGTTCGAGTGCGGTACACCCAGCATTCGGCGGGGGACGGGCTCGACCAACGCGCGCAGGAGCCTGCGACCGGACTGGGCGCCGCCGAGTAGGACGACGAGGTTGCCGGACGTAGCCTTTCAGCGCGAACCAGCCCTGCGCGTCCTGTCGGAAGACCTTGTCGACCCCATGGACCATCGCGTCGTAAACCGCCGGCACGGTGCGCGGAGCGGCGGCGCGAAGTGCCTCCTTGACCTTGGAGCCGCAGTTCTCCACCGGCGACAAGTCCGGCGAGTAGGCGGGCAGAATCCAGTAGCGGACGCCTCGGGTACGAAGCGCCTGGCGCACGCCACGTAGGCGATGCGCGCCAAGGCCGTCGACAATGACCACGTCTCCGCGCTTCACAGCGAGCTCCGACGCCACGAGCACGGGGACGTCCGGCGGGGGCGGCGGCTTGCCCGCTTGCGATGATGGGCAGATCTTCTGCTCCGGATCCTGCGCGGACACGAGCTCCGGCATCGCCCACGCATCGTGAGCGAGCTGATCGAGTCGGCACCACTCATGGCGTGTCTGTCGGATCGCGAGCGGCTTCTCCGCTCGATGCTGCGCCGTGCGACCGGGCAATGTGCTCTTGTCTTTGTTGAGCTCCTCGTGACGGTGAGCGACTCGTCCACGAGGACGTCGTCGCCGAGCTCGACCCAGTTCGGGTGTGCGTAGAAGTCCTGCACCGCGTGAAGCGAACGGGAAAGGGCCAGGCGACACCTCGCCACGCGCGTCCGCGCAGGGCGCGTGTTGGTCGAGGCTCCTTCCGGGCGAGTTTGCGGTGCAGGACCGTGGTTATCGGCTTGGCCTGCCCAGGCCGCACGGCACCACCATCACTGCGTCATGAACCGTCCGCGCGACGCGGGCGAGGTCAGCGCTCTCTCCGCCACGCGGACGGAGCCCACTGCACTGCCACGCGACATTCGCTCGCTGGCCTTGCGGACGCTGGGTAGAAGTTGCGGATGCTGGCGGCGGCCTGCGGCCGCCAGGCCTGATCCGCCGGCGCCCTACCAGCCTGCCAGCCGGGGGACGAGCACCCGGATGCTGACGCCGGCGATGAGCAGGCAGCCGGCCAGAAACAGCATGGGGGCGAGCTGGCTGCCGGTCGCGTCGTAGATGCGCGGCACCACGTTCTGGGCCACGAAGCCGCCGAGGTTGCCCACCGAGTTGATGGCGGCGATGCCAGCGGCGGCGTGCGGGCCCGCGAGGAGCTTCTGGGGCACGCTCCAGAACACCGGCTGGCCGGCGAAGATGGCGGCGGCGGCGACGCACAGCAGGGCGAACTTGGGCGCTGCGCCCGGCACGACCACGCTCAGCACCAGGGTGACGGCGCCCAGCAGCATGGGGCCGGAGATGTGCCAGGCGCTGACGCCGTTGCGGGCGGCATGGCGCGGCACCCACCAGAGCGCCAAGGCGACGAAGACCCAGGGGATGACGTTGATGAAGCCGTTCTGGATGTTCGAGGCGCCGAAGCCCTTCACGAGGGTGGGCAGCCAGTAGCTGAGGCCGTAAGCGCCGAGCGGCAAGCCGACATACAGGCCGGCGAGCGCCATCACTCGTATGTCCAGCAAGGCCCGCCAGGGGGAGCCTTCCGCCTGTTGGCGGGGCTCCGCGGCGAGGGTCCTGGCGAGCCAGGCCTTCTGGTCGGGGGTGAGGAAGCGGGCCTGCTCGGGGTGGCTCGGCAGGCGCCAGAGGACGTAGGGCGCGAGCAGGACGGCGGGAGCGCCGGTGGCCACGAACACCCACTGCCAGCCAGCCAGTCCCAGGAGGCCGTTGAGATCGAGCAGCGCGCCGCCGATGACCGAGCCCACCGCGTTGGCCACGGCGCTGGCCATCATGAAGGCGCCGATCATGCGGGCGCGGTGCGCATGCGGGTACCAGAGGGTCAGGACGTAGAGCACGCCCGGGAAGAAGCCGGCCTCCGTCACGCCCAGCAGGAAGCGCAGGACGAAGAACATGGCCGGACTCTGGGTGAACCCCAGCGCGATGGTGACGAGGCCCCAGGTGCCCATGATCCGGCTGAACCAGACCCCGGCGCCGACGCGGACGAGGATCAGGTTGGCCGGCGCCTCGAACAGGAAGTAGCCGAGGAAGAACAGCGAGGCGCCGAGGCCGTATGCGGCTTCGGTGAGGCCCAGGGCGCCCACCATCTCCAGCTTGGCATAGGAGACGTTCTGCCGGTCGATGTACGCGATCAGGTACATCAGGCAGAAGAGCGGCATCAGGCCACGGGTGATCCGCTTCAGGGTCGCGGCGCCGATGTCCGGGATCGCGACGCCCATGTCCGGGGCCGCGGGGCCCATGTCCGGGGCCGCGCCCCCTGCGTGCTGCATGCCATCCTCCAATCCTCTCGATAGGCTAAGAAATCCAAACTCGATCCGAAAGTCAAGCTCCTCTCGTAGCGGCCGTCCAATCGTACAGCCACGCTGCATGCGATGGTTGACATGCGCTTGGCTGTGGGTTGCCGTGTCGCCGCTCCGCGGAGCGGCTACTCCTGCGGAACAGCCATCTAAGCGGATAGGCAACCATAGAGCTCTCGCGCGTCTCAAGCGCCGCGGGAACGGCGCCTGGCGAGCCGTCTATCGCGCATCAAACACCCGCTCGCCCCGTCGCAGGGCCCGCGCGCCGTGCATTGGGTGCAGCTCTGGCTCGACGGACCGCGACGTGCGTTCGCCATGACGGGCTCGGGCCGGGTGCCCACCTACGCCGCGTCGAACCCGAACGCCATCGGTTCCACGTTGGATCGCGCGCGGGTGCTGCCGTTCGGGGCTGCGAGGGCAAGTTCAGATGATCGAGGATGCAGCGCACCACCGCTGAGTCGGTGATCGTGGAAAGCACGCGCATCCTCCGTTCGCATCTCGGGCAGCGGAGCGCATCGAAGCCGAACGAACGCTTCATGAGCACGGCCCACTCGACGTAGCGCGACGTTGCGAACAACTCCCCTTCGAGCAGCCGCCCCCAGTGCACGACCGAGATCAGGGTCGGCTCGACTCGCACCGTGGGCTCGGCATGCGCGAGCGACCTCGCTGAGAGCACCGGCGGAGCGTCGCCCGTCGGGCAGGAGCTCGATTCGATCAAGCGCGAAGGCCGGGCGGGAGCAGTACCGCACGAGCCTCTCGCGCGCGGGTCGTCGACCGCCGTCATCCGCTGCGATGCGCACCGCGCAATGCACGTCGAACCCGTCGCACGCCGCGGAGAAGCGTCGCTCTCGGCGCTCGAAAGCCGCGTCGGGACTGTCGTTGTGCTCGAAAGGCCGCGCAAGATACGCTCCACCTGCGAGTGCGAGCTGGGTACACGCATCGAGCGCGGGGGGCTCGATGGTCTCGTTGCTGCGCTCCTCGGCCGCGCGCTCGTCGAGGTAACCGCGGCGCCGTAGCCAAAGAAGCGCACGCTCACGCACCCGTCGCGCCACCTCGCTGGCATCGTCCTTTGAAGGCGGCGGCGCATCCTGGAAGCGCACGCCCATGGCGGTCTTCTCGAAAACGCCGTCGATTGCCATCGCGTGAAAATGGACGTGAACGTTCAAGCTCGAGCCGAATCTCTGAGGGAACCCGACCGAGCCCGTCCGTGCGCCCGGCGAGCGGCGGCTCTCAGCCCGGCAAGAGGCGGCTCTGGGATGTCTGATCCCATGATGCGCGACCAGGCACCGCCCAACACAGAATTGGACCTGACGGCGCTTCGCGCCGCAGGTCAATTCAACGTTGGGCTGGCAGAGTGCGGGCACCCAGGCACGATCCCGAAACAGGCAGCAGCGCATCGAGGGGCCCGGCAACAGGGCGGCGAGCGAAGGAGAATCCCTCGGCGCTGCGCCGCCAGGCCAGGCGCCGACCCCGATCGGTGATGCCGCGGGCCCTTCACCGCGGGCGATGGGGCGGAAGAGGGCGCCGCGTTGGGCCACACCGGAGCCGCCCTCGGCGGCGAATCAGGCGGAAGCCATGAGAATCGCTACTGTTTCCAGCGACCGCTCGTCATCGACCGGTTTTTCTACTCGATCTTGCAGGCAGACGTGGGAGCGCGATCGGCCTGCTCGCGACGTTGCCGCTGGCCATCGATGCGCGCAATCGTGCCCGATGGATGCTGCGCCAGGTCTGGAAAAAATCCTTCGTGGCGGAATCGAGACTTCGTCGAGACCTGTGCGCGCGTCGAGCAAGAAGTCTGAGGAGGGCAGCGCGGCCGGTTCTGGCCCACGTTGGCACACGGGTGTTTGTCGCCGCCAGGGGCGAACCCCTGCAAAATCAGCCACTTAGATGCTCATTGTGACACATGGCACGAAACATGGTTATGTACGTCCCCGTGAAAAATCATCCTGTTGTTTGGCTCAGCTTCTTGGGAATTGCGCTTCTTGGCTGCAGCGGCGGTGAGGGCGGTGGCGGCGATGGCGGGGCCTCATCCCAGTGCGACGCATTGCGTGACGAGGCGTCGCCGGGGAACGTGGTCTTCAAACTCACGAACAAGCGCGCCACGCCGATTTATTACGACGACAACGGCGAATGTTCGAGGGCGTTCAGGGTCAGCGAGGGCGATGCGATGCCGCAATCGCCCGGCCTGACCGGGTGGCCCACCTGCGGGTGGTACATGGACAATGACGACCAGGGCCCGCTCGATTGCCTCTCGAGCGAGCTGAAAACCCTCGGGCCGAACGAGAGCGTCGAGCTCACCTGGGATGGCCGGGTCCTCGAGCACCATGATCTGCCCGCCGAGTGTCAAGACAGCCGCGAATTCCCCCCAGCCTGCGACAAGCTCGTCGCGCTCGATGCTGGCACCTTGACCGCGCATGTAACTTTCTGGGGTGACCAGGATTGCACCAACGGCATGTGTGTGGGGATCGATCATGCGATCAAGCAGCAGACGTTCTCGTTCCCCGCTGCAGGGGCGGTCGATATCGCCGTGGAGTGAGCGTCGGCGTGTTGACGCGATCGGTTTCTTGCAAGCACGGCAGCGCCGAGGGGGGCGGCTGAGCGGATCTCCGCCGGAGAGAAGTTACTGTCGCTTGATAGGCCCTTCACCGCGGGCAATGCAGCGGCGAAGGGCTTCCCGTTGGGCCACTCCGGCCCCGCCCTCCGCGGCGAAACAGGCGGACGCTATGGAAATCGCTATCGTTTTCGGCGACCGCTCGTCATCGACCGATTTCTCTGGCGGGATTTCTGACACGCGGAATCAGCGCAGGCGCAGCTGCACCCCCAGCATCCCCGTGACGCCGCCCTTCGGCAGCGCCGCCTCGGGCTTCGGGCGGACGCGGAGGTCGGTCTGATGGATCCGCACGAACGCCTCGGCGCTCCCGAGCAGGGCCACGCTGCCCTCGGCCGGCCATACGAGGTCGATCGCCGTGCGCGTCCCGAGGCTCCACCCGTGCCCTGTCTCTTCGGGCTTCTTCGGATCGACCGGGGAGGCCATCACCCAGTCGGCGGCGGCCTCGATCCTCGCCCGGACGAGCGCGTCGAGCGGCGCGATGGGCGCGGCGATGCCGCCGCCGCCCCCGAGCGCGAGCCACTGGACGGACAGCCCCGGGGCCGGCTCGCGCAGGGTCGTGGCATAGGACGCCGAGAGGGTCCCGAAGAACCCCGAGCGCCGGTCGAGCGCTGTGGCCATGACCCAGGCGCCGGCGCGGGCGGGGCCCGCGGCGCCGGCGGGGCCGCTATCGAGCCCGTTGCCGACGAGTCCGCCGGCGGCGAGGAACCAGCCCAGCGGGCGCGGCGGCGGCGCGGCGGCGACCGCCGGCTCGATGCCGGCCGCCGCCGCGCCGGTCGGCTCGGGCGGCGCCGGGGCGCCGGCGCGCTCCGACGCCAGGGCCGCGACCAGGAGCCCCGCGGTGCGGTAGCGGTCGGGCAGCGGATCCTCCTCGCGGAACTCGATCTCGCGCGACGACAGCGTGCCTTCCGGGGCGCCGACGGAGGCGACGTCGACCCGCAGGCGGCGGTAGTCCGGGCCGTCCAGCCAGACGACGGCGAGCGCCCGGACCGGGGTCCCGGCGCGCGTCGGGTCGCCGAGCGCGCACCCGCCGCCGCCGGCGGCGCGGGAGCACGCCTCGACGAGGAGCGCCGGGAGCTCGCCATGCACGGCAGGGCCCGACGCGATGTCGACGACGATCGGGGCCGGCACGAGAATCTACCCGGGGCCGACGCTACCGAGCGGGAGGGACGAAGGCAAGCTCGCCCGGATCGAGTACGAGCTCCCGCGGATCCGCGACGATCACACGCTCGGCGATCGCGAAGGCGGCGGCGGCCGCGCCTCCCGCGGCCACACGAACGTCGAGCTCGCCAAGCAGCGCGCCCGGGACCGGATGGCCGCGGCGCGCAGGGAGCTCGAGCAGCTCGAGGCGAGCGCCAAGCAGCGCCGCCTCGCCCGCGCAGACAGCTTCCGGGTGGCGCTCGTCGGCTACACCAACGCGGGCAAATCATCGATCATGTGCCAGCTGACGGGCAGCGACGTCCTCGTCGAGGACAGGCCCTTCGCCACGCTCGGGACGACGGTGCGCCAGCTCTCGCCGCCGGCGACGCCGGCCGTGCTCGTCGCCGACACGGTGGGGTTCATCCACCGGCTGCCCCATGCGCTGGTCGCCTCGTTCCACTCCACGCTCTCCGAGGCGCGGGAAGCGTGGCTCCTGCTCCACGTGGTCGACGCCGCCGATCCGGCGTTCCGCTCGCAGATCCGCGTGACGGAGCAGGTCCTCGCGGACATCGGCGCCGCGGAGACGCCGGCGCTGCTCCTGCTCAACAAGGCGGACCGCCTGGGTCGCGAGGAGCGCGACGCGCTCGCCCGCGAGCACCCGGGCGCGCTCCTGATGAGCGCCCTCGATCACCGGGACGGCGACGCGCTCCGGGCGCGGATCGACGCCTTCTTCGCGCAGCACCTCGTCGAGCAGACCGTCTCGATTCCCTACGATCGTCACGGCGTGCTCGCCGAGCTGCGCGATCGGCTCCAGGTGGTCCGGGAGGAGTACGGCGACGAGGTCTCCGTCACGGTCCGCGGCACCCCGGAGGCGCTGGGCAAGCTCGCGTCGCGGCTCTCCGGCGGATGACAGCGCGATCCTGTTCGTACAGCGTTCCCGAAGTTCGTCCGTGGATCGGCGCTGTGCCACCCGGCCACGAGCCGGGCTGGCCCGGCTCCGAAACGGAGCGAGCTCGTCGCAGGACAACGCTGCCGAACGAGTTACTCGAGCGGCGGGAGCGTCCAGGGGAAGGCCGTCGTTAACAGCTTGAGCAGTTCCTGCCACAGACCTCGGAAGCCCGTCTTCTCCCACCTGCCGGTATGGGTTGCGAACTGGAGCGTCCAGAGGTGGACGGTGTCGCGACGCAGCCTGGCGTGGGCGATTGGGTCCGCTTCAGGACCCGACTCGATGATCACCAGCTGTCCGTACTTGCGGGCCCGCAGGTGGGACAGTCCCTGGGCTTCGAGGTAGGTGCGGACCGAGGCGGCGTGCTCCGGGGAGGCGTGCGGCTTCGACATCGGACCGCACGAAAGCTCAAGCGGCGTAGGACGGCAAGCTCGCCCTCCACTGGCCACGGAACTTCCGCTCGACGAACGGCTCGTCGATCTTGGGAACGCACCACATTCTTTCCCGCCAGGGCTTGATGTCCTGGTCGGCAAGGGGTCTTCGTATGGTCTCTCGGCTGACCGAGCGAACGATTATTCTGCGCTCAACTTCGTCAACAATCAAGGCGATGGTCCATCGCGCCCGCCCCTCAGGCGGCGGACCGCAGACCATCGCGATGAGCGCAGCGGCCTGCGCGCTGTCGAGCAGCTTGGAGCGGCGTCGCCGGGGCTCCTCGCTCAGCGCGTGCTCGACGCCGCCCTCCAGGAAGCGGTTGGCTACACGCCGCACTTCGCGGCGGTACGTTCCCGTTGCCTCCGCTGCCTGGGTGATCGTCCAGCCCTTGTCGAGCAGGCGTAGCGCCTGGATTCGCCGTGCGACGAGCATGCCCAGGGGGCCCTCCCGCTCGCGTTGGCGCAATGCCCGCTGGTCCTCCTGGTTGAGTTGGAGCCCCTTGAACCTGGGCCTCGGCTGCGTTCGTTTGTCGCTCACAACCGCCTAGACGCACGAGTCGAGCGAAACGGATCGTCAAAACTGACGGGCGGCACTAGTCGCATTCTCATGAGTTCTTGAGCCTCGTGAGCGTCGGGGTTGAGGGTCACCGGACCGATGTGCGTCCAGTGGCGATTCTGGCCGGTCCAGCGCAAGGGCGTCCTGCGGCAAGCCCGCTGGTAGAGGGCGTGGCGGGCGACGAGCGGTGCTCCGCCGCGGAAGGACGCACAATGGGATTCGAGGACATTGCTCACGAAGGTGCTTGATGGGGGGGGGACTCGAGAGGGAAAGCTCCGCTGCCATGACCTCCGGTGAAGCCGCGCTGATGGTCAATAGCGGCTGCGCATGGCTGGGCCATTTTCGCCTTGCATTATGGCATTAATTTTGCTATCCATACATCATGATGCTAGCGATCCAAGCGGAGATTGATCAGGCGCTCCGGGTGCAGTGGAGGAACCTAAGCGTCGGCGACCGCCTGGGACCTTATGTCCTGAAGGAACCTCTTTTCGTGAAGCCCAGCCAGGCTCAGGAGATTACGGTCTGGTTGGCGGAGACCCCTGGAATCCTCGGCAGTCCAAGGGTCGTAATCAAGCTGTTTCACACGAGCGAAGCGTCACAGCACGCCCGGTCGAAGGCCGCCAAACGATTCTGGTATGGCGCTTCCGCCATGAGCAATCTCGAGGACTGCCCATCGATCGCAAAGCTGCGTCACCCGCCAGCATTCAGCCTGGGCCACCTCTGGTTCGCGATGGACTATTTTCCAGAGGGAAACTTCAAAAATCTCCTTGACAACCCGAGAAACTTAACCGACGACGACAGGGAGCAAATCATTGACGATATCATCGCTGCGGTTGAAGCAGCGCACAAGCGCAACCCAGTCGTCATTCACCGTGACATTCGCCCGGAGAATATCCTCATTCGCAAAGACCATGGTCGACATCGCGCCGTCCTTGCAGATTTTGACATGGTATACTTCAGACATGTCACGCTTGAGAGAACCACAACAGAGGGATTTCCGCTGTCATATTATGCGCCTCCCGAACTGCATAAGCCGCAGTCACCAGACGAATTCAAGAAATTGATACGAGATCCTGCGAACGATCTGTATTCAATTTGCATGGTGGTCTTCGAGCTCTTCGTGGACCCACCCTCGACACTTCCAACAGATGACAGCCTGGACGCGTTCCGTCAGCTTGTCGGCGCGTCGTCTTCGGCGCTGCGCGAACGCGTCGCACTGTTGTGTTATGGTGGGCTGGGCCCTAAAAAAAGCGGCAGGCGCTCTCGGGCCCCCTCTTCGGAGCTACGCGACCGCTTTGCCCGGTTGTGGCGCGCCTGGCTAGGATCGACCGAGCGAAGTGCTCAACGTTATAAAAACATCGATGAGCTGCGCGAGGCTTGGACACGCAATCCCACGCGTGAATGGCAACACCACGCTGTAACGCTCGTACTGATGAGTTGGTCGGCATCCCTGGTGATCCTCGCTGATTGGGTGTGGTACTATTGTCACTCTGCGCTGCCCCTCCGCGTGTTCATGAATGTACTCGCTACGGCGTTCGGCGTTGCCGGTATCCTCGCTCTCCTGAGATGGGGACTCGATCTGGCGCGTGGTCAGTTCCCGAAGTGGCGCGCGACTCTCGTCAAGCACTGGGGCGCTCGGACGGGCACGTTGCTGGGGATCGTGGTGGTGTCAGTGGCCTTGATTCCTGCAGTTGCCTCGAAGACTCGGCTATGGGAGCGCGTCAGGTCCTATTCGGTCCAGGATGCTGAGGGGTGCGAGGTACGTGATGGTTCAGGGCAAGTGATCGAAGTCATCAAGAGCCGCGATAAAAAAGAGCTCGAAGGGGACCCAGAAAAGGTCTGCTGCGCGGAAAAGGTAGAGCCGGACATCTCCGAAGGCTCGCTGTTCAGCCCAACGCTATCGAAATGCATATTGCCCACAAAGTAAGGGCTTCATGGACAGGCACGGTTCACGATCGATGCCGCGCTTTACGTAGGAGCAGCGGCTGGTGTAGGAGGTGCGGGAGGCGGAGGAGGTGAGGAAGGAGGCGCCTGCTGACACTTCTTCAACTCGGCGTCGCACGTGTTGTACTTTGCCTCAAATGGCTTAGACCTCTGCAGATCGGCGTCGCACGTGTTGTACTTTGCCTCAAATGGCTTAGACCTCTGCAGATCGGCGTCGCACGTGTTGTACTTTGCCTCAAATGGCTTAGACCTCTGCAGATCGGCGTCGCACGTGTTGTACTTTGCCTCAAATGGCTTAGACCTCTGCAGATCGGCGTCGCACGTGTTGTACTTTGCCTCAAATGGCTTAGACCTCTGCAGATCGGCGTCGCACGTGTTGTACTTTGCCTCAAATGGCTTATATGTTGCCAAGTCCACCGCACATTTGCTGTAATTTGCATTACACGCAAGTCTCTCCTTTATGCAGACATTTTTCCCCCACTCACAGCTATCTATTTCATTCGCACAGAGCCCTTTGTCCCTTGCACAGTCAGTTTTTTCTTTTGACAACTGCAAATCCTTTGTATCCAACGCCTCCACATATTGCTTAGCCGCCTCCTTCGCACGCGACTTGCATTCGTCATGGTCTTTTGACTGCTCAACCAGTCGCATTGACTGATTGGCAATTTGTTCTGATTGTACGTCTATCGTTGTATTTTTTTGCATGATAAAGTATCCCACTATACCCGCCACGGGAACAGCAGCAGCGAGCGCCGCTGCGCCGAACTTCATCCAGAAGGCCTTGGTTTTCTCTGGCTCAACGAGGATCTCGAGCTCCTTGATGATCTCGTCCATGGACGCGCGCTTCATTGGATCCTGATGAAGCCAACGCTTGAGAGCTCCGGTAAACTTGGCCCTTGTCGGCCCCCAAAGCCCTCGGATTTTTGTAGGAAGAGGGTTTCGCTCTCGATCCTCCATAACGCCCGTAACCATGGCAACAACATCTTTCCAATTCAACTCAGTGCTCTCACTATCTTCACCGAAGTATGCCTTGGTTCCGATGAGTGCGCACAACAACGTTGTTCCGAATGAGTAGCTATCCGTCTTTTCACTCAACCTTTGAGCTGCGCCCCGCTTCCCCTGCAGTGCATCGATCTGCTCGGGAGCTGCAAAAATTGGCGAACAAGCCACGAATCTGCCAGCCTTCTCCGTCGCAGCACCAAGATCAAGAACGATTGGATGCTTCTGCCCTCCGAATTCTGCAATAAATATATTCTCCGGCTTAATATCCTGATGACGAATACCTACTGCATGCAGGGCATTCAGCCCTCGTGCGATAGGAAGAAATATCTCGTACGCCTCGCGAAGGCTCAAACTATCGCGTTCTCGCAACATCTGCTCGAGAGTCTTTCCACTATAGAATGGCATCGTGAACCAGACATAATTCGACTCGACACCATGATCCTTAAGCTGTACAACGTGCGGATGGTTCACCGACGTGAGCATTGAAAGCTCTCTCCTGGCATCGCGCTTCTTGTAGGCGTCCAGTGCCACGATCTTCAGAGCAACCACATGACTCGGGAAATCCTTGCGATGGGCACGATATACCTTGCCAAAGGAGCCTTCTCCGATACTCCTTTCAAGCTTGTACTGCTCGCCAACGTCGTCACCTGCGGCGGGCATTCCGGTCGTCGACAAGTTGATGAGGACAGGCGCGCCGGGGACGGTCCGAGCGACGCCCGAACCTGATGGCTGGACCTCTGGAGGAGCAGGAGTCAATGCCCTCGCCGCGATGGTCCCAGCCATGGGCGCACGCTGAATAGGACCGCCTGCGCCCGAAAGCGGTGCAGCGACTGAGCCTTCTGCCGAACGAGCAGGCACTGCAGTGGCTCCACCGAGCGCACTCAAGCTCGAATCATCCACCGTGTCCGCGACACCAGCAGGCTGTCCATCGCCCCCCTCATGGAGGCGGATTAGCGTCTTTCCTAATGAATGTTTCATTGCAGGCCTTCCAGTCGAATCCACACGTCCACAATGGTACCAGCCACATTGTCAAGAATCTGGTGCGGCCACCCGCCCCGTATCGCTGAGTGGGGACGCGAGAGAAGATCCGATTCCGGCATCTAGGACGCTCCTTTCTGAGGCGTAGGTCACCAGAGGACCGGCGGCGCGTCAATGGGGGCAATGGCGAGAATTTAGGAACGGTCGGCGACGCTTCGGGGGGTGTGCCTGCGCCAGCGGCTCCTCGCCTGCGAATACTCGGGCCGATTGCGCGCTCGGGTCCCAGCGCGCTACGCGGTCGCGCCAGATCCATCGGCAGCTCCGGCGCGGGTGTCTACACGGTACATGCGTCCAGGGCAGCATGCTGGTCGCCGAACGGTGTTGACGCTCAGGCTGGCTGATGGTCCGCCGAGCAGGCCGCTGGATGGCCATCGCAGGCGTGCGCGGTTGCGGTCAAGGAGAGCGATGGCCATCGCTCGGACGCGTTCCGCAGGGCGGTTAGCAATGGCCATCATCGTTCGTGGCCGTCGACGCCGGCGAGGTGTTCCTTCGCCAGCACCGGGGGGTGCTCGTCGTGTCGGTCAGCGTCAGCTGCCGTCTGCACCCAGGTCGCCGACGATGCGCGCCATCACGTCACGCTCGACGAGTTTCTTCTTCCGTCGCGCCGCCTCGCGCAGCGCGGCGGTGGCCATGCGGTCGATCTCGCGCAGGCTCGAGCCAGCCGCCTCGTGGAGCAGCGTCAGAGCGTCCGCGGTGAAGACCTCGCGGTCGGCGCCGGCGCGGCTCATCCGGAGCCGCACGTACTCTCCGGTATCGTCGGGGACCATCGCACCGATCGAGAGACGCCGCTCGATGCGCGAGTACAGCGATCGGTTTTTGCGCAGCTCAAGCCGGTCTTGGAGGTCAGAGAGCCCTACCAGGATCAGCGACAGCAGGGCGCGGCTGTCCCATTCGTAGTTGAGCAGGATGTGGAGATGATCGAGCGTGTCTTGGTGGAGCAGGTGCGCTTCGTCCAGCAGGAAAACGGGGTGGATGCGCTCGCGGCCAAGGGTCTCGATGTGCGCGCTGACAGCGTAGAAGACGGCCGCCGCGGTTGCGGCGGGGTTGAGGCCGAGAGCATGGCAGAGCTGGCGATAGAAGTCGCGGCGGCCCAGCGTGGCGTTGTGGCAGTAGGTCAGCCGGAAGCCTGCCTGCGGCAACCGATGACGCACGGCCCGCAACACGCACGTCTTTCCGGCACCCGGCTCGCCGACCAGCAGCACTTGGGCGTGCTCGTGCACGGCCTCGCACACCTCCTCGACGAGCTGCTCCTTGGAGGGCGGCAGCCACAGGTCGCCGTCCTGGATCTCCTTGGAGAAGGGGGCGGCGGAGAGGGTGAAGAAGCGGACGTAGGACTCGCTCACGTTTCACCTCCGCGCTCGCTCGTGTCGGCGCCGGAGCCCATGGCGCGGCCGAGCGTCCGCGCGGGATTGAAGTCCACGGGGCGTGTCGGCTTGTCCGCCGCAGGCCCGCCGCACGGCAGCCGCTTGCGCCGCGCGTTGCGCTGCGGGTCGACCGGATGCAGCACCAGGCGCTTGCCCTCGTGCTCGACCCACGGCGGCTCGTCGGGGGTGACGAAGCACCGGGCGACGGAGACGATCTGGCCAGCGAGGTAGCCCTGATCGAGCTGCCAGGCGACACCGTCGACAGAAACGATGTTGTCGCCCGAGACGCGGCGCCGGGTGCGCTCGGTGAGCGCGACGCGTAGCGCCTTTTCGTCGACGACCCCCTCGGCCGCGGGGCGGGCCGCATAGACCTTCGCCGGCGTGTGGCCGAGCAGGCCCGCGTGCGGCGCCGGGTGGTAACGCCTGTCGAGGAAGGCGCGGAGCGTCGTGTTGATGTCGGCGAGCGACGCCACGGCGCCGAGGTAGGTAAGGCACCCTTCGCGCAGCGTGCGCCAGAAACGCTCCATCTTCCCGCGCGCCTCTGGGTCGTACGGTTTTGCATGCAGGAGCGTGATGCCGAGCCTCGCGCAGGCGGTTTTGAGGACGTCGCCGCGCTAGGTGGAGCCGTTGTCGAGATAGAGCGCGTCGGGCTTGCCGTGGCGGCGCAGGGCGTCGACGGTCATGGCGAGCATGTCGACCTCCTTCTCGGTCGTGTGCGCCTCGAGCGCCACGACGTAACGAGAGGCGTCGTCGAGCAGCCCGTGGATGCGGAGCGGCATCGCTTTGCCGCCGACGGTGCAGCCGGTCACGTGGCAGACGTCACCGTGCCAGAGCGCGCCGGGGCGCTCGGCTTGCCAGCGCAGTCGCGTCCTCGGCTCTCCCTCTGCGCGCGCGGCGCGGCGGCGGAGGCCGTGCGCGGCGTACAGGCGCCGTACGGTGGGCTCGGAGACCTTGCCCACTTCGAGTCGCCCCTCGTCGACGAGCGTCTTGAGGATGAGCGGCACCGAGGCGTCGGGATGCTCGCGCCGGATGTCGAGCAGCAACGTGCGTAGCTCTTCCGACACCTCCTGCGCGAAGCCGCGATTGCTGCGTGGCTGCGGGCGCAGGCCGTCGAGGCCAGCGGAGCGATACGCATACAGCCAGCGCTCGAGCGTGGGCACCGAGTAGGTGCGGGTGCTGTGCGCGCCCGGCGGTCGAAACCGCTGCTCGCTCAGCGCACGCAGCGCGGCGGCGAGCTGGCCGTGGGTGAGTACACGGTGCATGAGAGGGCCGATGACCGTGGCGCGATAGATCGCGACGGTCTCGGCGTGGTCGGCAGGGCCGAGGGCCATTCGGACAGGTCCTTTCTGCGCCTTGTTGGCGCGCGGTCCTTGTCCGGGATCGGCGGCGTTTTCGGCAGGGATCCTCTCAGGTGGGCTGTACGATCGGGGTTCCTCGGGGGCAAAGGCCCTCATGCCGCATGCGCGGCGCCAAAGAATGCGCGCTGCTCGATCGGCAGCGCCCGGGTCGTCGGGTCCGCGCTTGCCGCGAGCGATGTCGCGACGGCGGCTGCGCTCTTTCGGAGCGAGACAGACGGGCCTGGGTCGGGGGCACCCGAAAACAGACGTCGCTGTGCGACGTCGCGCGCCCACCGGCGCAGCATCGCCCAGCCGGCGACGGCGCTGTCGCCGAGGATCTTCGCCGGGCCAACGCGCCGACGGACCTCGGCCGCCGTCGCGAGCGCCAGACCCCAGAGCGCGAGGGCGAAGCCGATCGCGGCGGCGCTGTACACGCGAAGGCCGAGCACTCCGCGAGGAACGACGAGCAGCACAGCGCGGCAACCGAGGCAGCGGTAGCGGCGGGCCGTCACCGAGAGCACCTCGGGGGGATGGTCTGGGCTGGCGGGGCCCCAGACCTGTCGCTCGCGCCTGCCATGGCCTTGGAGCCGGATGGCGCCGCCCAGCGGACAGCTCGCTGCGCCGCAGACGGGGTGTTACCGAGCACCGTCGTTGATGCCCATGGTGCGCCTGTGGATCCAGCTCTTTGATGGCGGGGCGCTCGACCCACCGGAGAACACCATCGTCGAGGCGGATCAGACGCGATGACAGAGGTGTCCGGGGGCAGCAAGTTGCCGGAGCGCTCCCCGGCCATGCATTACGCCGAGTCCGATGAAATTCTCATTGTAGCTCGTCCCGAGCACGAACGCGCTGGTCGAATCCAGGAGCACAGGAAAAGAGGGAGCGCGCATTCCGTTCTCCTCTCGAAAATTACCAGCACGACTCCTCGCCCGTCGGCGTAACGAACGGAGTAGGTCAGCGGCAGGAGTGGAGCATCGGCGTGGCGCCGGCCACAAAATAGGCGACGGGAGGAGCTCGTTTGGCCGCGTGCCCCCTCCCGTCGTGCTCCGAATCGCTTGAAAGAGCGGAGCCCTCAACAGATCGTCCATTTGGACCTCGATGTCAAAGGCTGGCTTGGTTCCCCGCCCACCGTAGACCGCGCGCGGCCAGCCCGCTGCCCCCGTTGCGGCGCGGCGGGGTGCCCGCTGGGGGGCGGGTTGGGGCTGTGGGGTCACGGAACGCGGTCGCGGCAGGTGCGCGGGCCGCTGGCTGCCGGTGAGCGCGGCGGGCTCGTCACGATCGAGGCGCGCCGCTATCGATGCCGCCGCTGCAGCGCCGCGATCACGGTCGTGCCGCGGGGCGTCGCACCGCGACGGCACTTCGCCGCGACGGCGATCGGTCTGGCCCTGCTGCTCGTCGGCGTCGCCGGTGCAGCGCTCATCGAGGTGCGGCGGCGCGTCAGCCCTTGGTCCGCCAGCTTCGATGCTGACAGCTGGGTGACCGTGCGGCGCTGGCTACGCGCCATCGACCAGAGGCGCCTCTTTGCGGCGGTCCGCCCCAGTCCCCTCGCTGCATCGCTGCGGCAGCGGGCCGAGCGGGCGGCGATGACGCTCGTCGCGATGGCGCCTTTTGCGGCCGAGGTCCCCGAGGCCGCCGTCATGGCAGGCGCCGTGCGGGCCGCGTGATGGCAAGCGGCCCGCTCGCCGAGCTCATGCCGGACCCCACCCGGTTGGATCCTCGGTCGGCGGAGCGCCTTGCGCTTGGATGGCTGTGCGGCCGGTGCGGTGTCACCGGCGCGGAAAGGACACGACGTGCAAGACCCCCTCCAGCCGAAGGACCACGCCGAAGCGGTGGCGCTCTATCGCAGCGAGATCATCGGCTCGCTCATGCACCGCGAGCTCGACCGCGGAGAGCTCGCCGAAGCGCTCGCCGACCTGAGCAAGCAGCGGTTTCGCCCACCACGCGCCCATTCTCCGCGCACCTACTCCGTCCCCACGCTCGAGCGCTGGTATTACGCGTACAAGACCGAAGGTCTCGAGGGCTTACGCCCCAAGCCCCGCAAGGACAAGGGGCGGGCGCGCGAGCTCACCCCCGAGCAACGGCAGATGCTGCTCGAGATCCGAGAGGAGCACCCGAGCGCCTCGGTCTCGCTCATCCTCGACACCCTGATCGCGGCGGGCCGCATCGACAAGGGCGCCATATCCGCCACCACGGTGCGACGGCTGTATGCCGAACACCACCTCGATCGCGTCGCGCTGCGCGATCGCCCGGGCGGCAAGGTGCGGCTGCGCTGGCAGGCCGAGCATCCCGGCGCCCTGTGGCACGGCGATGTGTGTCACGCGTCGCCGATCCTCGTCAACGGCAGCCCGGCGCCGGTGCGCATTCACGCGCTGCTCGACGACGCCTCGCGGTACATCCTCGCGCTCGAGGCGATGAGCGCCGAGCGGGAGGTCGACATGCTGGCGCTCTTCATCCGGGCGCTGCGCAGGCACGGCGCTCCCGACGCCCTCTACCTGGACAACGGCTCGACCTACCGCGGGCACACCTTGCACCTTGCGTGCGAGCGACTCGGCACCACCCTGATCCACGCCCGCCCGTACGACGCCCCCGCGCGCGGCAAGATGGAGCGCTTCTGGAGGACGTTGCGCGAGAGGTGCCTGGACTTTACCGGCGCGCTCGGGTCGCTCCACGACCTCAACGTCCGGCTCTACGCATGGGTCGACGAGCACTATCACCGCACACCGCACGCGGCGCTCTTCGGCAAGTCCCCCGCGCAGGTCTACGAGGAGTATCCCCACGTCACCGACGACCTCGACGAGCGGAAGCTGCGCGACGCGCTCACGGCCCAGGCCCGCCGGCGCGTGCGGCGTGACAGCACGCTCTCGATGGATGGGGAGGACTGGGAGACCGATCTCGGCTTCCTCGCCGGCCGCCTCGTCACGGTGTCGAGGTGCCTCGTCACGCCGACCGAGCCGCCCTGGATTGAACACGAGGGCAAACGCTTCGCCCTGCACCGGGTCGATCCGGTGAAGAACGCCCATCGGCCGCGACCGGCCTGCAACCTCGATGTCGCTCACGAGGCGCGCGTCCCCTTTGACCCGCCGAAGACCCTCCTGGACAAGGCTCTCGGACGAACGCCCCGCGATGACGAGGAGGGATGACCATGGACTTCTGCAGCTACTTCAGCTTCACCGCAGAGCCATTTTCCAAGGAGGTCGAAGACGGCGAGCTCTGGCTCCCCCCGTCCAAGCAGATGGTACTCGAGACGCTCATCGAGGCGGTGCACGCCAGAAAGAGCGTGCTGCTCGCCGGTGACCCCGGCGTCGGCAAGACGTGTCTGCTCCGCGCGCTCCGTCATGCCCTTTCGCCGCAGACGTTTCGCCTGACCTACTGCGCCAACGTGACGCTTGGACGCCGGGACTTCTATCGGCAGCTCTGTCTGGCGCTCGGTCTCGCTCGCTGCAGCACCGCTGGAGACGTCTTCTACGCGGTCAGCACGCACGTCGAGGAACTCGCGAAGGAGCGCGTATTTCCGGTCTTCGTCCTCGATGAGGCCCATCTGCTTCATCAGGACACACTCGATCATCTTCACATACTCCTTAATTACGCATGGGATAGCCGCGCATTGCTTTCGCTCGTGTTGCTTGGCTTGCCCGAGCTCGGCGAGCGGCTCCGCGTGCGCCGCAATCGCTCCCTGTATTCGCGCCTCCATTACCGATTGACCATCGACCCGCTCACGCCGGACGATACGGCCGACTATCTGCGTGTACGTCTCGGCCGAGTCGGCTGCACGAAAGAGCTCTTCACCTCGGACGCCATCGCGATGCTGCACGAGGCGGCCGCCGGCAGCCTGCGCGACACCGATCGACTCGCCACTGCCGCGCTCCGCGCCGCTGCGCGCAAGAAGCGCAAGCTCGTCGAGCGCGACGTCCTGAGCCGCATCCTGCAGCTGGACGCAGAGGAGGCCGGGTGAACCCCGTCCCCGTGGCCGAGGGGGACACGCGGCGCGGCGACGCCGCGGGCAGCGCAGCCGCCGCCCTCGTCGCGGCCCTCGCGCTCGCCCGCGGCGCGCTCACCGCGCGCTACCCGAGCGACCCGGATCCGCTGTGCCCTCGTCTCTACGCCGTTGACGTCGTGCTCCACTACCTCGATCGGCTCGACGACGCTCTCGCTCGCTACCACGCCGTCCTCGACGGCGATGACCGCCTCCCACTCCGCATCGACTGAGAGCGCCGGCGCTCTGCGACCGCCGCAGTCACCCGGCGCATGCCTCGCTGCGATCGCGGTGAGCGGAAATCCAGCTCGATGATGGCCATCACAGAGCCGGATCTTCCGGCCATCAAGCAGCCTGCTCGGTAACACTGCGGTCGACCTACCCCGTCGTGAGACAGGCGTGGACGCAACGAGGGGTGGTAATTTTCGAGCGCTGAACGGAAGGGGGCGCCCGCGTGGGAAGGGCTTCTCTGAGCCGACGCAACCGTGCTCAGAGGGGACGGGGATGAGAATCTTGAGAGGCTGGCGGCAATGCATAGTGCGCCGCAGCGCTCCGGAGTCGTCGTCCCGGGTTGCGTACGCGCAGCGAGCATTCTCCTTGATGGCCAGCCTCGTTGGGCGGAACCCCTCACCATCAAGCAGCGTGCTCGATGCGGTGCGCTGCCGCATCAATGAGAGGGCGCGGTAATAAACGGTTGCGGATGCTCCGCGTCGGCCTGGGCCCTCCAGCTCGACCAGAGCCGTGTGTACCTATCAAGAGCGCGTTGTGCCTCTCCACGGCCGTGATCTTGAGGGGACGTTTGCCAGGTCGCACTGCCTCTCGGACATCGCCAGGGCGGTAAGCGCACGCGGCGCGTCGTCGGCTGCTGCGCTGCCGGCGTTCGAGGGCATTCGAACCGCGGCCGATCTAGGCCCAGGCGGAGCGCCGCGTTTTCCCTGCCCGCGCGGCTCATCGATGCGGCTTGTTACTATCGGCGCGGATTTGCCCGCCTCTTCGAGGCCGGGGGCAATCCTAGTAACCGTCTGGGCGCCTCGTGAACGCTCCGGGCCGCCACCTCATCCCAAACCGCGACCAGACGTGTCTGGGACTCGGCGAGCGAGACGACCACTGCCGTCCGATACTACGGATTGACCGGCACGATCTGGTTCTGGCCTGGCGCCAGGTTCGCCGGTTGTGCCCGCGTCGGGTCTATCGCTTCCGACTGGCCGCGATCTGTCGTCACGCCCTCCGAAATCCCGGAAGGTGCAACGGATCGCGACGGTGCGCTCCCACGAACTCGTCCTTGGGAACACCCAGGTCGAGTTCGAGCCGTCCTACGGAACCACCTCGATCCACCCCGATGCACGTATAGCGGCGTCGGACGCCGAATCCATCTGGAAGAGGCTCGCTCCGAGGACGCCGGTCCGATGGTTCCGCGTGAACGTTACGGGCGGGGCTCGCAGCCGCTCGAGCGCCGCGCTCAGCCCCTCCCGCGTCGCATGGGCACCGGCGCGCTTCAGCGCCTCGATCGCGATGTGCGCCGCGGCATAGGCGCTCGCCTGGATGCCGGGCGGCCTCGCCCGCCCGGCTCAGGAAGGCTCGCAGCGCGTCCTCCGACGCCCGCTCGCGCTCGCCCAGGGAGCCCGGGTACAGGTAAGATGCACGCGGCCAACGAGGTCGCGGGCAGGCAACGTCGTCGAACGGCCAGGCGTAAGCAACCCGGGTGAGCTCGACGCCATCAACGCGTGAGGCGACGAGAGGCCCGCCCGGCGACGCTCAGGCGTGCGAGCTTCGCCGGCGAGTTTGTCAGGGGTGGGCTCCCTGGCCTTCTGGTCGGTCGCAGTGACGCGTCGGCAACGCCTGTGGTGCCCTCGACAGCCGCCAGAGCTATCCTGCGCGCATGTCGGGAGCCGCGTCCGCCCGTCGCCTCGCCACCGCGGGCGATCTGTTGGCCATCCCCGAGCACGAGCGTTTCTACGAGGTCATCGGTGGCGAGCTCGTTCGTAAGGCCATGCCGAGCGGCCCGCACGGGCGCGCCCAGCTCCGGATCGGGAGCCGGATCAGCGGCCCCTATGACCGGCGGCCCGGCGGCCGATGGCCCGGAGGCTTGTGGTTCGCGACCGAGGTCGAGGTCGAGATGGAAGCCCACGAGGTCTACCGTCCCGATGTGACGGGGTGGCTGCGCGAGCGCTTGCCGGAGCTGCCTCGGGAGGTGCCCATCCGGGTACGGCCGGACTGGGTGTGTGAGGTATTATCGCCGTCGAACAGCCGCAACGATCTGTTCAAGAAACTCCGAACGTACCAACGCTGCAAGGTGCCCCACTACTGGATCGTCGACCCGGAGACCGAGACGCTCATGGTCTACCGGTGGACGACAGAGGGATATCTGCTGGTGCTGGCAGCCGAGCGGGAGGATCGGGTCAGGCCCGAGCCTTTCGATGCGATCGTCCTGAAGGTGGGCGCGCTGTTCGACGACGACGAGGACGAGGAGGAGCGGCAGCGGTGACGGACCGCCGCCCCGCGACGCGGAGACAAGGGCACCGCGAGAGCGCCGATCACGTTGGAGTCCCCGAAGAAATCAACAGAAGGGAAGACAACCCACAAGGGCGCGAGGGGCGCAAGGGGAAGCCAAAATCATCGCGCCTCTGGTCCCTTGCGCCCCTTGCGGTTGAATTTTGACGTGATCGATCCTCTGAGATCCGTCTTCCGGTCCGCGCAACAGCCACGGTGGCTACCGATCGGCCTGCCTCGTGGCGAATACGGGCGCGCGGCCTCCGCCCACGTCAATCGCCAGCGAGCTCGAACGCGCCTGCGTACACCGCGTCGATCGAGATGGTAGCGCCGTTCGCCAGCGTCAGCGTGTCACCGGCCTCCAGCACCCGGTAGCGCCAGGAGCCATCCGCCTCGCGACGATAGTGCTCGACCCGCGCAGACGTCTGCGAAACGAGCACGTAGTCGGTCAGCGAGGCGAGGCGCTGGTACGCCGCCCACTTCTTGCCGCGGTCGTAGGGCTCGGTGCTCTGCGAGAGGACCTCGACAAGGATGCACGGGTTCGTGAGGACATCGCTCGTGCCAGGTTCCGTGTCCATGGGGCCGCACACGACGACCGAGTCCGCATAGACGTAGCGCTGCCCTTGCTCGGCCGAGATCCGCTGATCGGACGTCAGCACGTGGCACCCCTTGCCGCGAACGGCCGCTCGAAGCTCCGCGATCATGGCGCCTGACAGCAAGTTATGCCGAGGGCTGCCACCCGCCATCGCGAACACCTCGCCGAGATGGTACTCGTGCTTCGCAGGCTGGCTCCGCTCCCACGCCAGGTACTCCGCGGCGCTCATGTTCCGCATCGTGGCGGGATCACCCATGGCGCCGAGCCTAGCGCGACCCCGCAGGGGGAACCAGCCCGGGGAGGCTCCCATCACTTTGGGTCGCTGAGCTCATCGGCTCGGGCGAGGACGCGCGCGCGATGGTTGCACTCGCCCTGGTCACGAGAGCACGGTGCCTGGGCAGGGAGGACCGATGTCGGGATGGCCCCGCCCTACGGGACCACCTCGATCCACTCCGACGCTCGCACGGCGGTGTCGGACGTCGGATCCATCCGGAAGACGCTCGCTCCGAGGACGCCGGTCCGGCGGTTCCGGGCAAAGGTCACGGGCGGCGCCGGGCCCGCGTCGAAGTCTCGCAGCCGCTCGAGCGCCGCGATCAGCCCCTCCCGCGTCGCATAGGCGCCGGCGCGCTTCAGCGCCTCGATCGCGATCTGCGCCGCGACGTAGGCGCTCGCCTGGATCCCGGGCGGCCCCGGCGCGACGCCGGCCCGGCGCAGGAACGCCTGCAGCGCGTCCTCTGATGCCCGTTCCCGCTCGCCCAGGGAGCCTGGGTACAGGAACAGCACGCGGCCGGCGAGCTCGCGGGACGGCGCCCCGGCACTTCCGGCGAGCGATCCCAGCGAGGCGTAGATCGGCGCGGCCGAGCCGGCGTCGTCCAGCGCCGCCCTGGCGCTCGCGAGGTCCGCGCCGGGGCCCCAGAAGAGAACGGCCCGCGCCCCGTGCGCCCGCACCGCGCCGGCCACGTCGCGCTGCGAGAGGCGGCCTGGCTCGAAGGAGAGCGCCTGCGGCGCAGGAAGATCGCGGTGAGCTGCCTCCGCGCGCGCGCCCGACGCCCAGGCCTCGCCGGCGCGGTCGCGCGTGTGCACGACCAGCGCGAGCGACCCCGCGTTCGCAGGAGCGCCGGCGAGGTGCTTGACCGCCACGCGGGCCAGCACGTCGGGCCCCGGCAGCACCTGGAACACGACATCGTCGGCCCCGGCCGCGCCCCCTGCCGCGACATCCCGCGCGCGACCAGGGGCGCCGCCAGCCAACCCCGGTGCGCCCGCGCCGCCGGCCAACCCGGGTGCGCCCGCCAGCGCCAAGGGCCCCACGAGCGGCGCCCGCTCCTCCGAGAGGCGCGCCCGCAGCGCCGGATCCCCGTCGAAGGCGCTCCCCACCAGCGCCAGCACGCCCCGATCCAGGAGGCGCGCCGTCGCCCCGGCCTCGCCCGCCGGCCCGGCGCTGTCCTCCACGCGCAGCTCGAGCCTCCGCCGGTAGAGGCCGCCCCGCGCGTTCACCTCGGCGAAGGCCGCCATCAGCACGTCGCGCGCGGCCGCGCCCACCGGCGCATCCGGCCCGGTCAGCGGCAGCGCGGCGCCCAGCGCCACCAAGCCCGCCGTGACGCCAGGGTCCAGATCCCGGCCGACACAATCCAAATATTCAACAAGATCCCATAGATCCGCGTCCGCCAGGCGGTACCGCGGCATCACCGGACTCAGCCGCTGCCCCGCGGGCCCTCGCCCCTCGCGGATCGCCGTCACCAGCGCGGCGGCGGTCATCGCCCCCTCGCCTGTCGCCCTCCCCTGCCCTGCTCCCCCACCGCGCTCGCCGCTGGCCGCCAGGCGCCGCTCGGCCGCGAGCGGCGGTGCAGTGACGCCCCCCTCGGTCGTCCCCTGCCCGCTGGGGCCGTGGCAGCCCGCGCAGGCGGCCTCTCGGCCGGAGAGCGCCGCGGCGCCGCTGGCGATCGCGCCCTCGATGGCCCGGCCGTCCTCGGTCGCGCCGCGCTGGTAGATGCGCTTGCCGCGCCGGGCGGCCGGCGAGAGCTCCTCGCATGACGCCACCTCGCCCGCCGCAGGCGCGTACGCCCGGGGCGCTCCCTCATCACGGCCGAGCGCCCACGCCGCGACCGCGCAGAGCGCCACCGCCGGCACCGCCGCCAGGAGGCCGAGCCGCCCCCTGCCAGAACGGGCCCTCGCCCTAGCCACCGCCCGCGCTCCGCGCCGCTGCCCCTCGCGGCGGAAGGAACGCCCGGACCTCGTCCGCCAGGCGCCCCGGCGGCGCGATGCCCTCGACCCGCGTCCAGCGGCCCTCCGCCTCGCGCCCGATGAGCGTGATCGGCGCGTGCCGCTCCTTGATCGGCGCGCGCCCTCCGAGCGCGTCCAGCACGCGGTTCACGCGCTCGCGCCGCCCCGTCAGGAAGGACCAGCCCTTCCGCCGGCCGAACTTCTCGGCGTACGCGTTCAGCCGCTCCGGCGTGTCCATCGCGGGGTCCAGCGAGATCGAGACGAGCCGCACGTCCCGGTCCAGCGCGCCGCCGAGCTCGGCCTGGAGCCGGCCGAAGATGGCCGTCATCGGCGAGCAGATCGTCGTGCAGGTCGTGAAGATGAAATTGACGGCAAGCACCCGGTCCCTGGCGAGCTCGCGCAGACGGACGGGGCGGCCGTCCTGATCCACGAGCTCCTCGTCCAGCACCTCGACGCCCGTCGCCGGCGAGGCGCGCACCTCCGCCGCGCCGTCCGCGGAGAGCCCAGGCGGCCCCGCGGCCGCGGAGACGTCCAGAGCATGCCCAGGCGGCCCCGCGGGAGCGGGGGCGGCGTGCTCGCCGGGAGGCGCGCTCCCGCGGCCGCACGAGGCCGCGGCGAGCGCGCCGGCGAGGATAACGACCAGCGCTTTCAACGCACCGAGCGACAGGAAACGCATGTCGGCCTCACCGTGGGTCGTTGAGGTGCTGGACGGCGCGCGCGAGCGCCTCGGGCTCCTCGGTGGCGAACGCCTTCAGCCACATGCCGGTCGACGTGTCGCCGACGAGCAGCGTCATCGTGTGCTCGTCGGGCCGCTTCACCTGGCCGCCGAGGCGCTTCAGCACCGTGGCGACGTTCTCGGGCGTGCCGGTCAGGAAGTACCAGCCCTCGCCCGCCTTGAACTTCGCGGCGTACTCCTTCAGCGCGGCCGGCGTGTCGTTCTCCGGGTCGACCGTGATCGTCAGCATCGTCACCGCCTGCCCGCGCGCCCGCAGCAGCGCCTGCACGCGCGCGAGGTTCGCCGTCATCGTGGGGCAGACGCCCTTGCACGAGGTGAAGGCGAAGTTGATGAGCACCTTCCGGCCCCGCAGCAGCCCGTCGTAGAAGCGGTGCGCGCGGCCGTGCTGGTCGACGAGCTCGGTGTTGGTGAAGTACCGCGCCGCGGCGGCGTCGTCCTCCCGGGAGACGCCGCCGATCTTCATCCGCTCCACGCGCGGCGCCTTGCCCTCCGCGGGCGTGAAGCGCGCGGCCGAGCAGATCGCGAGCGCGAGGGCCGCCGCGGCGAGGGCCGCCCCGGGCCTCATCGCGCACCTCCGCCCTGCGCGCCGGCGCCGCGCGCGGAGACCCGCAGCGGGACGAACGGGAGCGCGCCGACAGGCGCCCCGCGCCCAGGGACGGCGGCGAGGAAGCGGTACTGGCCCGGCGCGGGCGGGGTGAACGCGACGGAGAACGTGCCGTCCCCCTCGGCCCGCGGCGCGCCGCGGAAGCGGTACCCGGCCGGGAACCGGACGACCATCACCTCGATGTCCTCAGCGTCGAGCGCGTCGAGCGGAGGGCCCCCTTCGCCTGCGGTCGCGCGGAAGCGCAGCGTCGCGGGCTCGCCCGCCGCGAGCCGCAGATCGGGCTCGAAGAGCGGCGCGATCGCGATGTCCTTCACGGGATCGCCCCCGCAGCCGGACGCGTCGGCCTCGCCGTCGCCCGGGGCGCAGCGCGCGGGCGCCACGGTCGCCTCGAGGCACACCCCCGTCCGCGGGCGGTCGAGGAGGAGCTCGACGTCGTAGAGCCCCCCCTCGCCGAGGCGCACCGTTGTCGCGTACACGCCCGGGCGCACCTCCTTGAGCGACCTGTCCTCGACGAGGATCGATCGCGGCTCGCGGCCGTAGCTCGGCAAGGTGCCGATCGGGGCCATCATGCCCTCCACGTAGACGTAGAGCGCCTTGTCGGCCGGGCTCGCGACGAGGGCGCCGTTGCCCTCGGGCAGGGGCGCGATGGGCGTGGCGAGCGCGGCCGGCCCTGGCGGCGCCGCAGCGACGAGAGGCGGGCCCTGGCCGACCGCGATGTCGACGAGGGGCGGGGTCGCCGGGCCGCCGAGGGCCGACCGGTCGACGAGCGAGACCCGCGCGGCGCCCCGGTTGCGGATGTAGGCGAAGGCCCCGGTGAAGGTGACAGCGTCCGGCGCGGCCAGCCCGGTGAGCGTGTGCGCCACCGCGCCCGTCGCGCCGTCGAGGACGGCGACCTCGTTCGCGGACGGGTTCAGCGCGAACGAGAACCGCCCGCGCGGGTCGAACTGGAGCGCGCCGAGCCCGGGCTTCAGGGCGACGCGCCCGGCGACGGCGCGGCGCGCGACGTCGAGGATCACGACCTCGCCGCGCGCGGCGTTCGCCGCGTGGACCACGCCCGCTTCATCGCTCGCCGCGATGGAGACGACCCCCTCGCCCACCGCGATCTCGCCGAGCGGCTCGAGCGTCTCGCCGTCCACCACGGCCACCGACTCGCCCTGCTGGCTCGTGATCCACGCGGCGCGGCCGCCGCCGGTGAAGGCGATCTCGTGGTGGCCCGGGCCCACCGGGAGCGTCCTTAGGACGTCCGTCGAGCGGGCGTCGATCACGCTCACCGTCCCGTCGCCGTCGTTGCCCACCCAGACCGTGCGCCCGTCGGGGGCGACCACGACGCGCGACGGATCCTGGCCGACGGGGACGTTCGTCCGGACGAGCCCCCGCCGCGTGTCGACAACGGCGAGGCCCTGCCCGCCCCGGAGCGTGACGTAGAGGCTCTCCCGGTCGGGGTGCATGACGAACGAGACGCCGCGGCCCGCGAGGCTGACCACGCTCCGGAGCTGCGTCCTGGCGAGGGCGACCTGCGGGTTGATGGCCGAGAGGGAGTTGTCCTGGTTCAGCGTCCAGAGGAGGTAGGCGTTCATGTCGACCTCGGGGCGCACGGACAGGAGGCCCGCCATGAAGCTCTTGATCTTCCCCCGGCACGCCGCCTCGTCCGGCGCGGCGTCGACCGCGCCGCTGGCGAGGCTCGCCGCGGACGCGCCGCCGGAGAAGCTCGCCGCGGCGGCGCCGTCGGCCCCGGCGCGGCGCGACATCCAGCCGAGGGGCGTGAGGCCACGGACCGGCGCGCCCGTGGACGCGTCGGTGATGGTGAACTCGGCCACGACGTCGGAGCCCGCCACCGCCGCGGCCGGCGCCGCCCCGGGGCCGGTCCCCCCGCCCTGCTGGCCGCGATCCAGCGGCCGCAGGGCGAACGCGATGGAGAGCCCATCGCGCTCGACCCGGCTCTCCTGCAGGGGAGCCGCCGGCTCCTCGGGCTGCGCCGGCGGCGCGAGCTGCGCCGGCTGCGCCGGCCGCTCGGCCCCCGGGTCCTGCGAGGCGGGGAGCGCCTCTCTCCGGCCGCAGCCGAGCGCCGCAGAGGCGCTGAGCCAGGCCAGCGAGAGCCAGAGTCCGCGCGCGCCCATCGAGGCGCCGTCCATCGAGATCCGTCGCATCACAGGCCCCTCCTCCCGCTCACGGCGTGACCCGCCAGATGCCCCAGAGCCCGCCGGTGAGCATGGCGTTCGACTGGTCCATGTAGAGGCGATCGCCGGGGACCTCGAACATGCCGCCCGACCTGAAGTAGGGAGTCACCGTCCACGCGGTCATGGGGCCGATGCCGCTGTGCGCGCTCACGGCGAAGCTCTTGCTGTTCCGGCCCTGGTACCGGGATCCCGAGCCTTGCGCCCACGGGTTGTACGCCCACTCCGTGTTCGAGAGCCCGAACGAGTGCTGGCGCCGGTGCCCCGAGGCCTGCATCACCCGGAAGCGCACGCGGTCATAGCGCCCCGCCGTGAAGACCGGCGTCGCCGGATCGCCGCGCCCCGCCGAGCTGAAGACGCCGCTGACGTCGAGGCCCGGGCGGGTGCCGAGAGGCGCGTCCGGCCCCACGCCGAGCCGCGCCCAGATGGGCTCGGCGCGGTAGTTGAACGCCTTGTGGCCCGTGAAGTCGGGATCGGGAGGGCCAGCGACGTTCGCGAGGGTGGCGCCGCAGCCCAGGGCCGGGTTGAGGCAGCGGAAAGCCGCCTGATCCGACTGCAAGGGCACCTCGTCCTGGTAGAGGAGCACGAACTCGCGGAACCAGATCTCGGAGCCGTTCTCGTCCCTGTACTTCACCTGGGCGGCTGCGCGGGAATTCCGGCTCGGGTACCAGACGGCGCCCTCCGGCTCGACGATCAGCGCGCCGATCCCGCCGTGCATCGGGTGGTTCACCACGTCCGCCATGTCCTTGAGGTTCACGGCGCCGAGCTCGATGGGTTGCCAGCGGACGTCGCCCCGGGTCGTCACGGAGATGTCGCCGGCATACCAGGTGTACGTCCGCTGCTTCCCGCGCTCGACCGTCTGATCGGGGTTCTCGCCCACGCTCGCGCCGTCGCTCGCCGTCACGTCATACGCCACGAGCTGCGGGTGCAGCGAGACGCGGTTCGACGGCTTCACCTGGTTGACGTTGAACCCGTCGACGATGGGAGCGTTGTAGTTCCAGTGAGGCGACTTCGGCAGCTCCTCGGGCAGGTCGTTGACGAGCGTGACCTCGACGCACTCGCCGGCCGCCGCGCGCAGGACGAGCGGCTCGGGCGGGCGCGCGCCCGAGCGCAGGGCGGCCAGGTCCTCCTCGAGGACGAACAGGATGGCGTTGGGATCGTGGAGCCCGTACGTCGCGTTGTACGTGAGGCGATCGTCCGGCAGGTTGCCCTTCGCGGTGATCGCGTGGACGACATAGGCCCTCTTCTGCGCCTCCGGCGGGCACACCTCGACCTCCCGGCGCCTGCCCCTCGGCAGCGACGCGCCCGAGAGCGGCAGGAGATCCGCCTGCCGCTCGCCGTGGACGCGCAGGATGCCCCACCGCCCCTCCCAGAGATCGTCCGTCGGCGCGCCCGCATAGAGGTAGTCCGCGCCGCCCGCCGCGTTCTTCCGGAAGAGGGGCGCCGCGTCGAGCGCGAGGTCCGCCTGCTCCGAGACGCCGATGACCTGCCCGTTGGCGTAGCCGCTGTCGGGATCGGTCGACTCGTTCAGCCACTTCTTCCCGTGCACGGTGAACACGTGCTGCTCCGCCTGCGCGCCCTGGGTGAGGCGGATCAGCGTGCGATCGCCCTCGTACGCGCGGAGCAGCGGCGTCGCGGGATCCCCGTGGATGCGCGAGCTGAAGACGTTGTGCATGGCGCCGGCGTCGCCGCTCTTCTGGACGACCGCGCGCGTGCTGCAGTTGCGCTCGGCGATCCGGAGCGGGATCGGCTCGTTCCGGTAATTGATGAGCCCGACGCCCGAGTCACGCCACGAGATGGCGTCGGGGGTGGAGGGCCCATGGGTGATGGCCACCGGCAGCGGCGCGGGCGCCTGCGACGACGGGTTCACCGGCCGGCCGCACTCGTCGTAGACGGGGCCATAGTCGGCGATGCTCAGGTTGAACTCGCGGAACGGGCTCCGGGGGTCGCCCGGCGGAAACAGGATGTCGGCGCGGTAGCTCGTCGGCCCGCCGTCGCTGCGATCGCCGAAGAGCGCTCCGGTCTCGGGATCGCGCCAGATCGAGCCGGCCGGCTCGACGACGAGGCCGCCGTAGAGCCCGTGGTGCTGGTGCGATGAGGCCGAGAAGTGATCGTGGGTGAAGGCCGTGCTCAGCGCGCGGTCCTGGCCGGCCTCGCTCATGATCGGATCGGCGAACCAGCGCTGTGTCGTGGTCTGCGCCCCGAGCGACGCCGTGGTCATGCGCGGGTGGCGCGTCGGGTCCTCGAGCCGCACGCGCGCCCCGGGCTCGCCGCTCCTGACGCCGGCGGCGAGGGCCCCGCCGAGCGCGTTGGCCGCCTGGATGCGCGCCGCGACCTCCTCCATCGCGAGCGCACCGTCCTCGTAGTTGAAGCCGTTCGCCCCGCCGTCCGAGGAGGTGACGTCGAACTTCACGAGGTGGATGTGCTGGCCGATGACGTCGGTGGGCGAGAAGACCTGGAAGTCGTCCGCCGCGAGCGCCGCCGGGATGAGGTTCGTCGCGTGGAACACGACGCACTCGCCGGATTGCGCGCGGATGAACAGCGGCTCCGGCGCCCTCGTGCCGTCGAGGGTGGCCTCGACGTCCTTCTCGAGGACGATCATGCGCGCCTGCGCGTCGTGCCAGCCGGCCCGGTTCACCGGGGCGTTGGTCTGGACGTAGGCCGCGCGGTAGGTGCGCACCGGCGCGTCTGGCGGGCACGGGTCCGCGAAGGGGGCGCCCGCGGCCGGCGGCTGGCCGTTCACGAGGAAGAGCGCCGGCTTGCCGTCCGCCGTGAAGGCGGGGTAGCCCTTGACGGGGAAGCCGTAGCGCTCCGGCGCGCGCACGGCGCCCGGGAACTCGCCCGCGTGGAAGTTGGCGGCCGCCACCTCCGACGGGGTGCCGTCCTTCGGCAAGAGCTGCACGTCGGCCTTGGAGAGCTGCACGTCGAAGAGGCCGCGGCCGCCGACCGCCGCGCCTCCCGGCGGCACGTTCGCGATGTAGTGGCGCGGGAGCCCGCCGTCGTGCTCCATGTCGCGGGGCGGCTGCGACGGCCGGTGCCCCGCGACCGCGGCGACGTAGAACGGATAACCCGGCATGGGGTCGCGCTCCACGGTCTTCCCGTCGGCCATCCTGACCGACGTCCGCTCGTAGGTCGGCATCGGCGCCAGCGCGACGCCGGGGATCGGCACGACCGCGGGCGTGGGCGTCCCCGCCGCGAGCTCGCCGTCCGGGAGCGAGCGGTCCGGCGTGCCCGCCTCGAAGACGTCGTGCGTGCGCCAGAGCCCCCACATGCCCTGCGCGAAATGGGCATACAGGTGGCAGTGGTAGATGGCGTCTCCCACGGAGAGGTTGCGGTTGCCGCCTCCGCCATAGGTGATGTCATACGTGTAGGCGGCCCTCGGGCCGATGGTCTGCGAGTCGATGTACGCGCTCTTCTCGTTGCCCGGCGACCGCAGCCACTGGTGGCCGTGGAGGTGGAAGACGTGCGTCTCGCTGGGGCCGGCGTGGAGGTTCCTGACGCGGACGGGATCCCCGAGGTAACCGTGGGATACGTTCGATGGGTCGTCCGGATAGAGCGCCTCTGTCGCGTTGCCGGCGTCGTCCCGATCGATGTTCAGCGCCGGATCCCCGTTGACCCACGAGCTCAGGAAGAACTCCTCGAACTTGCACTCCTCGCAGCGCTTGCTCGGGCCGATCTTCCGCTTGTTGGCGAAGACGGCGCTGCCCAGGCTGGCGGCGCCGTAGTTGATGCCGAAGCCGGTGCGTACGCCGTTGTAGCGCGGGTCCGCCTGGTACTCCGCGATGGGCTGCACGACGCTCAGGATGTCGTGGAAGAGCACCGTGAACTCGCGGAAATAGCCCATGTTCTCGGAGGCAGGGGACCCGGCCTCCGTCTCGTCGAAGCCCGCGATGATGGCGTTGACGTCGCCGTGCACGATCTCGCCGGCGTCATCGATCATCTTCAGGATCGGCTGACCGGACGCGTCGACCGCGTTGTAGTCGATGCGCGGCGTGCCGTCCGGGTTCGACGGGTTCAGGGAGGCGGCCGAGAGCTCCGCGGCCGTCACCTGCGAGCGGTACGCGACCGCGCCCGGCGGCTCGACGGTGACGGCGCCGTACAGCGTCTGGGAGATCCGCCGCCCCGGCCCCGGCTCCGAGCCGACCATGGCGCCGCCGCTGTGCATGAGGAACGTTCCCTCGCGGCCGGCGAAGAGCTCGTACGTGCGCGTCTCGCCCGGCGCGGCCAGGGAGCTCTCGTTCTTCCCGACGTCGCCCGCGAGCGCGTCGATGTTCCGGATCTGGAGCCCGACCACCTGGATCGAGGCGTCACGGGTCGACGCGGAGGTGCTCGGCAGCGGGCCGGTCGCGGGCGTGAGCCAGTTGGTGAACGAGATGGAGAGCCTGTCGCCGGCGTTGACCCGCAGGACGAGGGGCCTCGGGCGCTTGCCCGGGCGCAGCGTCGCGTTGCCGGGACCGATGGACTTCGACGGATCGGCGGCCACCACGTCCCGGCGGAGCGCGTACACCATGCCCCCGGGGTTGAACGCGCCGAGGCGATCGTAGACGAACATCTGATCGATGGCCACGACGTCCGCGAACACCGTCCTTCCTGACGCGGGTGCATGGAAGTCGTAGCGCACCTCATCTTGGCTCTCCAGGACGCTCTCCTCCTCCGGAGGAGGCCCTTCGGAGCCGGAGCACCCAAGGACAGCCACCATCGTCATGGCCCATCCGGGCCGCCAGGGAAGCCTCATCAGCACGGGGATCTCCTTGCTCCGGGTGGAGCCGAGCAGGAGCGCTCGCGTCGAACGCTTTTTGTATGAACGCCAGGCACGAGCACGCCGACGGATGCGCGCAATGCAATGCGCGGCCATGCGCCGACCGAAGCCTGGCAGTTGTAATAAAACTCTGTCTCCCAGCCCCCCTCGGGTCAAGAATCTTCGCGATCAGGGGCCCGCCGGGCCGAGAGAACAGGCGCTGTTCCGAACAGACACGCGCGGGACATGCGCTGTCCCCGCGGCGGGCGGAGCGCTGCCTTCAGCGGCGGTTCCAGGCGTCAGAAGCCGACGCAGACGGGCTCGTCGATGCGCAGCACGGATTCCTGGTTGAAGCGAACCTTGTATTCCTTGCGGATCGCGTCGATGGCGTCCGAGGCGACCTGGCCGCCGTCGTGGAGGAGCATGATCAGCCGGCTGTCCTCGCGGATGAGCTTCCCCGTCGTCGCGAGGTACTGGCCGTCGACATCGAACTGGGTCAGCCCGTCCTTGAAGCGCGGGGTGATCGCCGTGTCGACGAACTGCTGCCACTCCGCCTGCGTCACGGGGGGCAGCTCGAACCGGTCCAGACCGAAGAAGAGCTCGGTCCGCGTCATCGGATCGCCGCGCCCGCAGGCGGCGCCGGCCCGGCCGGGCGAGGGGTGCGCGGCGTCCTTCCGCGCGCCATGGCACGCGGTCGTCGCGAGCGGCGTCGCGAGCGGCGTCGTGAGGAGCACGGCGAGCAAGGCACGCGGGAGCGTTCGGCTGCGCATGGCGGCGGTCTCCGGGGTGAGGGCGTTCGGGCGCGAGGCGCGCGCCACCGTACCACGGCCCCACGCCGAGGGCGGGCGGACCGGCAGGCCGGTTTGGCAGTCCGGCGTCGCGCCGCGGAGGCCGGCCGGGGGCCTAGGCGATGTTGTACGCGAGCAGCGCGATCCCCGCCGCGATCAGGACGATGCCGCCGATCTGCAGCGCCGTCAGCGTCTCGTGCAGGACGTAGACGGAGAAGACCGAGATGAGCAGGAAGCCGCCCGACGACATGATCGGATAGGCGATCGACAGGTTGATGCGCTTGAGCGCCAGGACGTAGAACAGGATGTTCGACGCGAAGAGCACGAGCCCCAGCACGAGGTGGTAGTTCGTGACGAGCGCGAGGCACTTCTCGAAGAGGGACAGCCCCTCCATCGAGGGGACGCGCCGCGACGCCAGCTTCATCAGGATGTTCGCTGTCGCGTTGAAGACGAGGGCGATGATGAGGAAGAGGTAACCTTGAGCCATGGCTGACGTGCGGCGAGCGCGCTCCCCGGGGGAGCTCGCCGTGCCCGGGAGGGCACCGGCGCGGCGCGCAGCAGTAGCAGATCCGGGAGGGTGGCGGGAACGACAAAGGGTGGGGCGAGGCCGTCGTGGCGCGGCCCCTCGGCGCCTCAGGCGGGCGGGGCGCCGCTCTCGTCGCCGAGGAACGCCATCACGGAGGCCACGTCGTACGCGTTCTCCCAGTGCTCCGTGATCAGGCCCCCGCGGAAGCGCCAGACCCCGCAGAACGGCATCGCCAGGCTCGCGCCGCCGAGGTGGGCGCGCAGCACGCCGAACGCGGCGCCGAAGTGATCGTTGGCGAAGATGTGCTGCACGTCCATCAGCAGCGTGCCGCCGGTCATGCGGATCAGCTCGCGCTCGTGGGTGGCGGCGGCCGCCTTGCCGACGACGCGGCCGGCGGCCCTGTCGCGGCAGAGCTCCCGGTGCGCTGTGTGCAGGACCATGTCGTCGGCGACGAACTCCCCGATGCGCGACAGATCGGCGTAGAGGGTGCGCAGCTTCTGGACGTTCGGGTGGGCGGCGCTGGTTTGCAGCTGGGTGCTCATGGCATCTCCTCCGTGCGGGCGGCCCCCGATTCCGACGCCGATGGACGCCACGTCTTCGCGGCGGCGGCGGCGTCCTCGATGGCGGCCAGCTCGCTCTCGTCGAGCTTCATGTCCGCCGCGCGGCAGTTCTCTTCCAGGTGCTTGATGGACGAGGTGCCGGGGATGGCGAGGATGGACGGCGACCTGTGCAGCAGCCAGGCGAGGGCCAGCTGGGCGGGCGTCGCGCCGCGCTCCTTGGCGAGCCCGGAGAGGACGCTGCCGGGCTTGGCGAGGTCGCCGTGTCCCATGGGGAACCACGGGATGAACGCCATGCCGTGCTGCTCGGCGTACCGCAGGGCCTTCTCCCCGGACCGGTCCGCGACGTTGTACAGGTTCTCCACGGCGGCGATCTCGGTGATCTCGCGCGCCTTGGCGAGCTGCTCCACGGTGACCTCGGGCTGCCCGGAGAGGCCGATATGGTGGATCTTGCCCTGCTCCTTGAGCCGCGCGAGCTCGCCGAGCTGATCGGCCAGCGGTACGGCCGGGTCGATGCGGTGGAGCTGATAGAGCTCGATGCGCTCGAGCCCGAGGTTTCGCAGGCTCATCTCCACCTGCTGGCGGAGGTACGCCGGACGCCCGCACGGGACGATGTACGGGCGCCCCTGGACGGTCCAGTCCTCCGGTCCGGAGCGCAGCAGCCCGCCCTTGGTGGTGATCACGAGCCCCGCCGGGTACGGATGGAGGGCACGGCGGATGATCTGCTCGTTGGTGTCCGGGCCGTAGGCGTCGGCGGTGTCGATGAAGTTCACCCCGAGGTCGACGGCGCGACGCAGGAGCCGGACGGCCGCGTCCGGGTCGGCCGGCGGCCCCCAGTAGCCCGGCCCGGTCAGGTACATGGCGCCATAACCCATGCGGCATACGGGACGGTCGCCTCCGAGCGTGAACCTCAGCGACGGCGTCTTGAGCGATGCGTTGGTCATCAGCCTTCCCTTCCTCTTCTCACACGATTTTCATGGCAGGAGCGACAGGGCCGCTGTCACGCGGCGGAGGACGAACGCGCTCCGCCCCTGCTCTGGCCGTGATCGTTCACCCAGGAACCGACGGCCATCTCCGCCGTGATCCCCGGGCCGAACCCCGCGATCACGCCGCGCGCGCCGTCGGGCATCGGCCTGTCCGCGAACAGGCGTCCTAGAGAGTCGAGCACCACCGCGCTCGCGATGTTGCCGTATTCCGTCAGCGTGGCCCTGCTGTACCGGAACGACTCCTGCGGCACCTCCAGGTACCTGCACAGATCGTTGAGGATGCGCGGACCGCCCGCGTGGACGATGTAGAAGTCGAGGTTGCCCACGTCCCAGCCGTGGCTCGAGACGAGCCGGCGCATCACGGGGGCGAGGGGCTTCATAGTCCCGGGGACCCGCTTGTCGAGCCGGAAGTGAAACCCCGTGTCCTTGACGGCGTACGAGATCCACTCCTCGGTGTCCGGGATGAGATACGCCTCGTTCCGCTCCAGCCGGATGCCGGTGCCCCCGCTGCCCCGGACGACGACCGCGCCCACCGCGTCCCCGAAGAGGCCGTCGGACAGGAGCGATCCGACGTCATCGTCCGTCGGCTGGTAGCAGAGAGAGCAGAACTCGCAGGCCACGATGAGCACGTTGGCCTTCGCGTGAGCCGCGCAGAAGTCGTGCGCGCGGCTGATGGCCGCCGCCCCGGCCGCGCAGCCGAGCTGCGCCATGGGGATCTGGCGCGTATCGTGCCGGAAGCCCATGGCGTTGATCAGATAGGCCGTCATAGACGGCATCATGAAGCCGGTGCACGAGACGAAGATGATGGCGTCGATGTCCCGCGCCGTGAGCTCGGCGTTCTCCAGCGCCTGCCGTATCACTGGCGGCACCCGTCGCTTGGCCTCCCGTTCGTAAATCCTATTTCTGATCTCGAAACCAGGGTGAGCGAGCGCCTGCTCCAGCGGCTGCACGATGTGCCGCTTCTGCACCCCGGTGCCGTTGATGAGCCGCAGTACGAGCTTCAGCTGCGGGTTTCTCGCGTGCAGCCGCTCCGCCAGCTTCAGCGTGTCTTCCCGCGTGATGATGAACTCCGGAACCGCGACCTCCGGCCTGCACAGTGTGGCCATACTTCCCCCCTACACATGATGAACTCGGAACGTCCGGCGTCGGCCGAGCCGCAGCGAACGGCGCCATGGAGCGGCACACGGAAGCAAGGACGTCGCGTCGATCGACCGCCTGCCGCGCCGCCGGCTCTACAAAGCCCGGAATCCCCTCCGGACGCCCATGGCGCCGCAGCGTCGGGCCGCCAACGATTCCATCGAATACCGCAGGAAACACACATCGTCAATGGAAGGCGTGCGATTCCTAACAAGCCCTGTCCGACCAGCGAATATCCGACTCGCCATCCGTGCTCAACGTCGATTGTTCCTCATCCGCGCGCGCGTGCGTCCGCGCTCCCCGGCGGAGCGCAGCGCGGGCGGCGGCGCCCCGCGCCCCGCGGCGCGAGCGCGCCAGACGCACCCGGGTCTGCCCTGGGCAAGCCACCTCTCGCGCTCGCACCGCGGACGGCGCCCCCTGCGGGCGGAGCATTGGCGCGCACACTCAGAGTTGCAGTCTCGCAAGAGCGCCCCCCCGGCGTCGATCGGCGGCGCGCGCGAACATGAGTGTTCGCGCGCGAACGACCGATGAAGTGATGCCCTTTATCGGAGCCCTGCTATCGTGGGGTCAGGGGCCGATGTGGTCCGCCTCCACACTACCCTGGCAGGTGCCATTCCTGCTTTTTTGCCGTCAACTTCGTCTCGCGACGTAAATCCACCGATGCCTGCCGCGGCGACGCGCGGCATGAGCTCGAGATGAACAGCACCTCTCGCGCGGGAACGAAGGACGAAGGCGAGAAAACCGTTAAACGACGACGGGGATCCACCGTGAGTGCGCACAACATGACATCGCTGCATACGGACAGCACGACGAGCACGACGACGCCCGCATCGGCCGAGAACCACGAAAGCCACGCGATCGATCGGCCATCGCTCCGGAGCGCAGCGCCTCCGGAGCGCGAGCCGACGCTGCACCGAGCGCCCGAGGACGGCCAGGGGCGAGGCGCCGACCCCCGGATGACCGCGAGCCTCTTCTCGACGTCGACATCGAAGACGCCGGGAGAGATCGACTCGGCGATGAAGATCCTGGCCAAGTCGGTCGCGCGGGAGCTGAGCAAGCATGGATATGGCCCTCGGGAGGCGATCGTCCTCTCGACGGAGCTCGTGCGGCTCATCTCTGCCGAGCTCGAGAACCGCAGGAAGGTGCATCAGGCCTCGCCGCCGAACGGCGCCGGCCACGAGCGGCTGTCGTAGGCAGGCTCACCCGCATCGCGAACGAGCGCGGGACCGCGCGCGGGCGGATCGATCCCGGAGCGGATCGGCCCCTCGGCCCGGTCCCTCAGCCCGGTCCCCTGCCCAGGTCTTGGAGGCCGGGGCGCGCCCCGGCCCGGCCGCGCCTTGTGGGATCACGGCCGCTCGGATAGGCTCCCGCCCGCTCAGCGCACCGGCGCGAGAAGGATGGATCCGGATGATCCGGCGAGAAGGAGCCTGCAAAGTGCAATTGCCTGTTTCGGGTGTCGCAGAGGTGAGCGCGAAGAGGCGCGCCGAGGCCTCCCCTCCCCGCGCCCTCCGGGCCGCTTTGGCCGGGCGCGGCCTGGCCGCGCTGGTCGCGTCTGCGCTCCTCGCCGGGTGCGGTTACACCGAGTTCGAATGGCAAGCTCAGCTCGACCGGTCCGAGCGCCTCCAGCGCGAGCTCGCGACCAGCCAGGCGCGCGTCCGCCAGCTGGAAGAGCAGGGCCCGCGCGGCGGCGCCGCGGCCGATCCACACTGGGCGAACGATCCGATCTCGGGCCTCGACGTCGGGCTGGGCGCGACGCCGCCGCGCGGCGAGCCGGCCGGGGCCCGCCCGGCGTCGGAGCGCGACAGCGACGTCCTCAGGGCGTTCTTGCCGGTCGCCGGCGGAGACGTCACGGTCGCGCCGCGCGACGGCCGCGTGGTCATCTCGATCCCGAGCCGGGTCCTGTTCAAGGGGAACCGCGACGCGCTCTCCCCGGCGGGGGAGAAGGTGCTGAGGGACATCGCCGCGATCATCCGCAGCAACGAGCCGCTCAAGGGCCTCGGCTACCAGGTCGTCGGCCACACGGCGAGCGGCACGCCCGGCGTGGCGTGGCGCAACGGCTGGGACGTGACGGTCGCCCAGGCGCGCGCCGTGCTGCTCTTCCTCGCGCAGCCCAAGGAGGCCGGCGTGCCCCTCGCGCGGCTCAGCCTGGCGAGCTTCGCCGATCTGCCGCCTGCCGACGCAAGCGGCGGCGCCCCGGCGCAACCGGCGGAGCCGCGCGTGGAGATCGTGATCGAGGGGACAGCGCAGCTCCCGGAGGGCCCTGCTCGCCCGGCTGGCGCGGCACCGGCTGGCGCTGCACCGGCTGGCGCGGCACCGGTTGGCGCAGCACCGGCTGGCGCAGCACCGGCTGGCGCAGCACCGGCTGGCGCAGCACCGGCTGGCGAGCCTCGTCCGGGTGGTGCGGCCCGCCCGGCTGGCGAGACCCGCCCGGCTGGCGAGACCCGCCCGGGAGCCGGCACGAAGGGCGGGGACGACACGTACCCGTGAGGGCGGCGCGAGGGCTGCCGCGGCCGTCCGGCCGCGGTGAGCCTGTCATGCGCCGTGCAGCTCCTCGACCCTTAGCCTGAGCAGCTCGGCGTCCCCGAGCTCGCCCAGCAGCGCGCGTACCGCCTCGGGCGCGGCGGCCGCCACGGCGTCGCGGACCTGCGCCCGCAGCCGCCGGCCGCCCGCGACGAGGTAGGCCGCCGCGAGCGCCGCGGCCACCTCCCCGTCGGCGCCGCCGCGCTGGAGGAGCGACGCGGCCAGCGCGCAGAGCGCCTCGATCGCCTTGGCGATCTGGGCGCCGTAGATGGGGTGGGCCGAGTCGACGCCCTGGTCATGGCACGCCGCGAGGCACAGGGCCGTGCTGAAGAGCCGGCCGAGATCGGTCGAGTCGCCGCGCTCCCAGAGCCCGGACGCGAGCTGCTCCTCGAAGACGCGCCCCAGGCCGTCCCCCTGCGACGAGACCCCACCTGGAACGGCGCTCGGCGCCGGCGCGGCGGCCGGGGCCGGCGGAGGCACGTGGTGCGGCGACGCGGGGCCGCCCGGCGCGGCGGCGGCCGGGGGCGCGACCGAGCCCGCCGCCCGGTCGGCCGAGCCGCGCGCGGCCGCGGCCCCTTCGGGCTGGAAGAGCTGCTTGGCGCGCGCCAGCAGACCGCCCGCGGCGGGCGCCGACCTGGGCGGGGCGGCGGCCGCCATGGGAGCAGGCGCGGGGGCCCTGGATCTCATGACGACGGGGCCGCCCGGGCCGCCCTTCCTCGGGGCGCGCCCGTCCGTCGCCCTCACCATCATCGCGTCGAGCACGGGCACGGACGCCGCCGCCCCCGGGCCGCGGTGGCTCGACATCCCCCACCCCGCCGGCGCGCTCACCGGCACGGGCCGCGCCTCGGGTTGCCCGTGGGCGCGCCGGTCGCCCGTCCGCCGCTCGATCACCATGAACGACGCGTGCTTCGACGCCACCCGGTGCCGGACCGCGAGGTCCACGATGCGCTTTCGCATCGCCTCGGCGCGCTTGCCGGAAAGCCCGCGCTCCGACTCCTCGAGCTCCCGCACCCGCGCGCCCGCCCACAGCGCCTCGAGGCCGGGCCGCGACGCCTCCGCCGCGAGCTCGACCGGCACCTCGAGGTGGAAGCGCTCCCCGCGCAGGGTCCCGCGGAGCGAGAGACGCCCCATCCCCGGCTGCCCGTAGCGGCCGTAGAGCACCCACGGCTCGCCGTCGACGAGCGCAGGGCGCTCGGCCGGCGCGAGCTCGCCGACGTCGACCCCCTCGAAGCGCGCCTCGAGCCCGGTGACCCGGACCGCCGTCGCCCGCGCGAACTGCGCCGTGACCTTCTCGTCGATGCGCTCGCCCGGGTGGATGAACTCCGCGGCGCCCTCCGTCCGGCGCGCGAGATCGCTCACCAGCACATCGCTCACGTTCGTGCCGATGCCGAACGAGTAGATCCGCACCCCCTTGCCCCGCGAGACGACGCGATCGACGATCTGCGCCTCATTGCCGACCTGACCGTCCGTCAGCAGCACGACAACGCGGTCTCGCTCCGCGTCGCCGAGCATGCTCACGGCCGCGAGCAGCGGATTCAGCATCTCCGTCCCGCCGTCCGCGCGGAGGCCCTCGACGAACGCGTCCGCGGCCTTCAGGGTCGCCTGCGTGAACGGGGCGAGCGACGGATCGAGCGACCGGAAATCGCTGGAGAAGGCGATCACGCCGAACCGATCCCCCTCGGCGAGGTGGCGGAGGCACAGCCGGAGCGCGCGCTTCGCCTGGTCGAGCGACTCGCCCTGCATCGATCCCGACACGTCGACGACGAACACGACGTCGCGCCGGGAGGACGCCCGCTTCGCGTGTGCATGCGTGTCGAAGAGGTCCGGCACCACGGTGAGGGCGAAGGTGCCCTCCTGGCCAGGGGCCCTGTCGCACACCACGCCTGCCTGCACGCCCGGCGCGCCCGCCGCGAGCAGCACGATGTCCCGATCGAGCGCGGCCTTGTCGTTCCGGAGCGAGACCCGCTGGCGATACCCCTCTTCGCGGCGCACCGAGAGCGCGTGCGAGGGGCTCTCGATCGCGACGTCGCGCCCGAGATCGAAGACGATATCCACGGTGATCCCGTAGTCGACCCGCGCGATCTCGGGGGAGATGCGGTCGGCGTCGGGCACGTCGCCCGTGGGCTCCTGGACGCCGTGCGCGGTCCGGTCGCCCCCGGTCGCGCCGGGGATGTAGCGGGGCGCGACGAGGGTCGGGATCATGAGCCGCAGCGCCCCCTCGTCGGCCGTGAGCGCCTGCACGAACGTGACCTCGACGACCGTCTCCTCCCCCGGCAGGAGGTTGCCGACGCTCGCCGTGAACACGTTGCGCCGCTCCTCGTCGAGCAGCGCCGCGCCGTGGCCGGTGGCGATGGCCTCGTCGTAGGCCTGGAACGCCTCTTCACGCTCCTTGACCTCCCCCTCGAGCCTGCGGCCGGCGCACTCCATGGCGAAGCCCGCGATGCTCGCCTCGCCCGGGAGCGGGAAGGTGTAGATCGCCTCGATCGGCCGGCGCTCCTCGTTCCGGTAGCGCTGCCGCACGACGAGCCGCGCCGCGCCGCCGAGGACCTCGCCCGAGAGGGAGACGCCGAGCAGCGGCACGGGGTGGCCCTCGGAGGTGCGGAGACACGACATCGGCGACGGGTGCGAAGGATCGTGGGAGGGGTTCATCGCGAGCCTTTCGGGGCAAGGGTTGTGTAACGAGACTCGATATCGAGGGCGATGCGCCGCGAGCTCTCCGGGGCGTCGGTCCGCACGTGGAGCTCCACCCCGTCGGCGAGCTCGACCCGCTCCCAGCGCGCGCCGCGCGGCGCGGCGGCGGGCGGGCTCGAGGCGCGCGGCGCCGCGGCGGCCTCCTCCGGGCCGGCGCAGCGCGCCTCCAGAGCGCGCGGCGGCGCTCCCGCGGCGATGCGCTCGATCTCGTCGAGGCCCGCGCCCGCGAGGCGCGCCTGGATCTCCTCGAGCGGCAAGTGCGCCTGCTGGAGGACCTTGATGGCGCGCAGCCGCGCGAGGTGCTCTCGCCCGTAGGAGGTGTCCTTCCCGCGGAACTCCGGCGCCGGGAGGAGGCCGCGCTGCACGTAGTACCGCACCGTGCGCGGCGCCACCCCCGCCTCGCCCGCGAGCTCGTCGAGCTTGTACGTCATCACGAGGAGCATCCTGCATCGAGACACTACAACTGTCAAGTATACAGCTTCAGTTTGCCTGCACCCATGCATCTTCAGCGGAAAATTGAACAGGGAGACGGGGAGGCGGGGAGATCTGGGATTCTACTCCTCGCCTCCCCGCCTCCCTGTTCAATTTTCCCGAATAAATTCGAGGAGATACTTCAGAGCAGGTACTTGACCCCGAAGCCGAACTCGATGAACCCGAGCCCAGCCGGGTCCGAGAGGACATCGTCCTTCTTGTTCCAGAGGAACTTGTAGCGATAGCAGGCGCCGTCGCACCCCTCCTGATCCTTCTTCTTGAAGGGCGCCGAAAGGCGCAGGGAAGCGCCGCCGGAGACGACGAGGTGCTTCGAGAGGGCGGGCACGCCGACCATCACCTCGATCCGAGGGGTCACGGCGTTCAGGAGGACACGGCCCGAATCCTCGTACTCGACCGCCTCCGAGCGCCGCAGCGCGAGCTCGCTCAGCGGGGCGAGGAGGTCGATGAAGGAGGGTTGAATGGCGAAATAATAGGCATCCGTATAACGCACGACGCCGCGCAGGTTGATGGTGTTCGCGGAGGGCACGATCCTCGGCGATCCGCCCTCGCCGTCGATGTAGCTCGGGCTCCACGACACGCGCAGCGCCATGTCGGGCCTGTAGAAGGCGTGACCCCACGGTCGATCCATGCCGCCCCCCGTGCCCAGCTCCCGGAGCACCTCGACGGACGCCTCCCGGAACGCGGCCCGGTCGGCGTCCGAAGGGTTCTTGTCGTTGACCGTCGCGAGGACATAGACGATGACCGCCTCGGCGAAGCGCCGGTAGATCTCGACCTGATCCCCCTCGCCTCCAGGCCGCGAGGAGAAGAACGTCCTGATCGCGCGGCTCGCTGCCTCCCCGTATTCTCCCTGGCTGGCGAGCCGGATCGCCGGCCAGAGGTCCGCCTGGAGGTCGCCGATCTTCGTCAGCGCCGAGGACTGTCGCTCGATCTGGGCGCAGATCTGGCCGATCAGGTCCTTGTCACAGAGATCGCGGAGGGCGCCGCCGGCGGCGCCGATGACGTTCACGAAGCTCACGAGATCGAGGTTGTTCGCGCCGCCCCGCGTGCCGATGTTCCACTGGACCCGGAGGCGCTCGAGGTTGCTCAACCTCGAGCGCAGCTCCCGGGCACGGGCGGCTGCGTCTGCCTCGGCGGCGGCAGGCGCGGCGGGCGCGGCGGGCGCGGCGGACAAGAGGACAGGGATGATCTCGTCGAGCTTCTTGCCGCCCCGCAGGACGTCTCTCGTGACCAGGATCGCCTCGTCCAGGAGTGTTCTCCTCACGGCGTCGTCCGTCACCTCGAGGGCCTTCGCGGCGGTCGCGCCGACCACGACGGCGGCTGCCCTGATGAAGTGCTCCTCCGCCAAGGCGTCTTTCCTCTGGAGAATGGCGCGAACGGCGAACGCGAGCTCACAGGCGTAGCTGGTCCCTGACGCTGCGCTCGCGCCGCAGTCCTTCTCGAGCGGCGACGGCGCGCCTGCGTCCGTGACGCCCGAAGCGAGATCCTCCTTGAGCACGGAGACACAGGTGTTCAGCGACCGCGGGTCGAGCCTGGTCCACGTCAGCTTGCTGGGCGCCGCGCGCTCGGCGCGAGCGTCGTCGGCGCTCGCGAACTTGTGCAGGAGCTCGATGCTCTGCGTCCCCTGCGGCTTTCTTATCTGGCCCTCGCTCGACGTCAGCCCGACGTAGACCATGTGCCCCGCGAAGCCCGCGGCCTCGTCCGTGACGCTCGTCCGTATCGCGTTGAACTGCCGCCGGAAGACCCGCTGGAGCGTGAGAGGGAAATAGGTGAGGATCGGGAACCCGCTCTTTATGCTGAGCCTCAGCTCGCCGCGCCTCTTCTCCAGCGCCTCCTTCGCAGGACCGTCAGCGGCCTCTCCGAGCTGGTCGACGATCCCCACATAGTCGTTGAGTTGCTGCTCCGTGCTCGCCCGGCGCGCCGTCTGGCACACCAGGTTGGGGACGACCGCCTCGGCGACCTCCCGCTGGATGAGATCCTCGATGATGTCCCTCACGTCCTCGTAGACGGCGTCCGCGATCTGAGCGCTCGCCGTTCCAGCGAAGCTCGTCACCGCCATCGCGGCGGCCGCGCACAGGGTCGCGATTCTCCGGGGGTATCTCGCCATGGCGCTACATTTTCCCGAGCGACGCGCGCACGTGCCCGATGAACACCTTGATCTTCGGTATCTCCGACAGCGCCCCCGGGACGCTGAGCCGCACGGGCCGCTCCTGCCCGACCACGTCGGGCAGCACCGGCACGAGCACGTCCGGCCCCACGTCGGGGTCGGGCACGAGCGCGTCGGGGACGAGGCCGATGCCCAGGCCGGAGATGCAGCAGTGCCGGATGAAGTGGATGTCCGTCGCGATGAGGGCCGGCTCCACGGTGAAGGGCGCGCCCCGCCATGTCCGCCAGGTGCGCGCGTCCTCGCCCGGGGCCTGCCACGCGAACAGCTCATGGCGCTTCAGATCGTCGATCGTCTGTGGCGTGCCGCGCCGCTCCAGGTACCCGCGGCTGGCGATGAGCCACTCGCGGACGCGCAGGACGACGTGCGATATCCAGTGTCCGCTCGGCGCGTCCTCGCCGAAGTGGACGGCGATGTCGATGTCCGTGAGCGCCTCCCCCAGCGGATCGTTGCTGAAGCGGCAGTGGACGTGGAGCCTCGGATACGCGCTGCGAACGGCGGCGAAGAGCGGCGTCATCATGTGCGGCGGCAGCCCCACGGGCAGGATGACCCGCAGGGTGCCCGAGGGCGCGTCGCCCACCTCCCGGATCGAGGCCAGGAGCGCGGCGGCCTCCTGCACCATGCCGCGCCCCTTCCGGGCGAGCACCTGCCCGGCCTCGGTCGGCACGACGCCGTTCCTCACGCTCTCGAGCAGGAGGACGCCGGCGCGCGCCTCCAGCGACGCGACCTGACGCCGGAGCGTCGTGCGCGACGAGCCGAGCGCGCGCGCCGCGCCCAGGAAGGAGCCGGCCTCGACCACAGCGAGGAAGGCGCGAAGCTCTTCGAGGTCCATACACCCTGCCACTGTCCGCATTCTAGCCAGGGGTGACCGTCTTCGGCCATCCACATGCGGCGCCGCTCGATAGTGTCGCGAAAGGAGGAGACAAGTTGATGGCACGAGACGATTCGCACGCGCTCACGCGCACAGGCTCGCTCGCGGCGCTGGCCCTCTCCCTCGCGGCGCCCGCGGGCTGCGGCGGAGGCGAGGAGACGAGCACGACGAGCACGACGCCGCAGACGACGTCCACGTACGAGGACCCCCCCGAGCTCCAGCCGGGCGCGGACGGAGCGTACGAGCTGCGTTTCGGCCCGAGCGAGGTCGAGATCGACGGGCGCCGGTTCTGTCTCCGTGCGTACAACGGAATGACGAGCGGCCCCACGATCCGCATTCCGAAGGGCGAGGATCGCAAGGTCCACGTGACCCTGCATAACGACTTCACGAAGAGCGACTTCCGCGAGATCGCGAGCATGATGGGCCATGGCAACAGGTCGTGCCACGACTTCAACCTGACGAACTTGCACGGCCACGGCCTGCACGTGCAGCCCAACTTCGCGACGGACGATCCCGCGGACCCGTGCGAGGGGGACGGCTGCGCGCCCGAGGGGAGGTATTTCGGCGACCACGTGCTGCACGCGGTGGGGCCGGGTGAGAGCGCCCGGTACCGCTGGGACCTGGACGAGGACGGGATCCACCACGAGGGCACGGACTGGTACCACCCTCACATCCATGGCTCCACGGCCATCCAGGTCATGGATGGGGCCGCCGGGGCGCTCCTCATCGAGGGCGCGCTCGACGAGCTGCCCGGCATCGCCAGGGCCAGAGAGCGGGTGATGGTCATGACGCAGGTGGCCATCGATCACCAGAACACGGTGCCCTTGAAGGAGGGAGAGGCCTGCACCGAGGACAACCTGTCGGTGACCGACTTCCTCGCTGTCGAGTCGCTCCGGGCCACGCTGATCAACGGCAAGCTCAGGCCGCGGCTCACGACGCCGCCCGGGCAGGTGGAGCGCTGGCGCATGGTCTACGCGGGCAGCCCGGACGAGATGGGGATGAAGCTCCACGTCGCGAAGGACGCTTCATGCTCCGATTTCGACAAGGCGCCCATCGAGACGACGCAGATCGCGCGCGACGGGCTGACGCTCCCGCAGTTCTACAGGAGCGACACGGTGTGGGTCTCCCCCGGGTACCGCGCCGACGTGATGGTGAAGATGCCTGAAGGCAAGCAGACGCTCTGCCTCGTAGGGCGCCGGCCGAACGATCTCCTGGGGAGCGTGATCGCGATCGTCGACGTGGATCCGAGCGCGGGCGAGCCCACCGAGGTGAACCTGCCCGCGGAGGCGGACGTGGCCGCGCTCGCGCCGCCGACGTCGTGGACCGGCACGGTCGACGGGAAGGAGATGGAGGTGAGCTGCGATTCGGTCGAGGCCGTGCACCAGAAGGTGGTGCTCCTCGTGCCCACGCCGGGGAGCAACCCGCCCGATCTCAGCAGCGATGTGGCGCTCATGTCCTGTGACCCGGGAGACCACCCGCACGAGGTCGATCCGGACGCGCCGGTGTGCATCTGCCCGGATCCCAACATCAGCTGCCGCAAGTTCGACGAGCGGCGCGCCCGCGGCTACCGGAGCGATCGGGTCATGACCGTCGGCAGCGCGGAGCGGTGGGAGATCCGCGCGTTCGACGGGCACCCTTTCCATATCCACATCAACCCGTTCCTCGTGTGCCCCAACAAATCGAACAAGGAGCCCAACTTCGCCCACTGGCGAGACACGATGTGGGTCCAGGTCGAGGACGGGCCGCGCGACGTGATCATGAACCCCCGGAAGTTCACGGGCCAGTTCGTGGCGCACTGCCACAAGCTGAACCACGAGGACGAAGGGATGATGGAGCTCGTGGAGATCTGCGACCCGGGAGATGAGGAGTGCCTGTGTCAGGGGACGGACGAGAGCGGCGCGTGCATCTCCCAGGCGGGGTGTCAGCCGGACGATCTCGCGTGTCAGTTCGCGAAGACGGCGACCGACGCGTACCCGGCGCCGCCGCCGCCGAACCTGGAGATCTGCGGGCCGTGATGGCGCCCGTCGCGTCGCCCCGCTGACGGGAGGCCGGATCAGACCGCCGGCGGCTCGGTCTGGCGCTGCCACGCGCGGTGCATGGCGATCGCCTTGACGAACGCCGGCGCCGCCGCGGACACCGCGTCGTCCGGCAGGACGAGCAGGCCCGGGTCGGCCCCCGCGGCCGCCTTGATGCCAGCGGCCTCGGCGAGCGGCGCCGCCGACGCTGGCACGAGCAGCGGCTTGCAGTGGCGGTACTGGAGCTGGACGAACTCGACAGCGAGCCCGTCGCGCGCGAGCGCCGCCGCGCCCTTGCCGGGCAGCAGCGCCGCAGCGTCGAAGAGGACGCTCGGGGCCGCCTCGATCGTCACCTCGACCGGCAGCTCGTCGCCCTCGGCCGTGCGCACCACCCCGAGGCGCGCGCCGACGTAGCGCGGCACCGCGCCCGCCAGCAGCAGCGCCTCGTAGAGCGCGCCCGCCTCCGCCCCGCTCACGCCGTCGGCGACGACGATCGCGACGCGGCGGCCGAGGATACGGCCATCGCCGGGCCGGGCGAACAGCGACAGGGCCGGCGACACCGCGACCTCCGGGTCCTTGACGGGCGGCGCCACCATCGAGAGCGGCTCGGGGAGCGGCATGCCGAGGTCGGCCGCGACCTGCGCGGCCAGCCCCTCGTCGACGTTCCGCAGCATCCGGACCATGCGCTCGCGGATCGCCTGCGTCTGCACGCGCGTCAGCTCGAAGCGGAAGGCGCGCGCGATGTGCTGGCGCTCGACGGGCGTCTGGCTCGCCCAGAAGAGGCGCGCCTGCGTGTAATGGTCCGCGAACTTCTCGGGCTTCGCGCGCAGCTTGCTCGGCTCGGTCGCGGCCTGCTGCGCCAGGAGCCGCTCGGCGACCGAGGCGAAGCCGCGCGCGCCGGCCTGGAAGGGGCAGCCACCGGCGAGCGAGTTGGGCTCATAGTTCACGCGGCCGCGGTTGATCGCCTGGCGGTGGAACCCGTCGCGCTGGTTGTTGTGCACCTCGGCGACAGGCGCGTTGATCGGGATCTCGTGGAAGTTCGGCCCGCCGAGGCGCGTGAGCTGCGTGTCGAGGTACGAGAAGTTGCGCCCCTGGAGCAGCGGGTCGTTCGTGAAGTCGATGCCAGGCACGATGTGCTGCGTGCAGAACGCGACCTGCTCCGTCTCGGCGAAGAAGTTGTCGGGGTTGCGGTTCAAGACGAGCCGGCCGACGGTGCGCAGGGGCGCGAGCTCCTCCGGCACGATCTTGGTCGCGTCGAGCACATCGAAGCTCCACCGCTCGGCCTCGGCCTCCGTGAACGTCTGGATCTGCAAGAGGTACTCGGGGAACGCGCCGCCCTCGATGGCCTCCCAGAGATCGCGACGGTGGAAGTCGGGGTCGGCGCCCGCGATCTTCACCGCCTCGTCCCAGTCGAGCGAGTGCGTGCCGAGCACGGGAGTCCAGTGGAACTTCACGAGCGTCGCCTCGCCGGCCGCGTTGACGAGCCGGAAGGTGTGCACGCCGAAGCCCTGCATCGTCCGGAAGCTGCGCGGGATCGCCCGGTCGCTCATCTGCCACATGACCATGTGCATCGACTCGGGCATGAGCGAGATGAAGTCCCAGAAGGTGTCGTGCGCGCTCGACGCCTGCGGCATCTGGTGGTGCGGCTCGGGTTTGACGGCGTGCACCACGTCCGGGAACTTCATCGCGTCCTGGATGAAGAAGACGGGGATGTTGTTGCCGACGAGATCCCAGTTGCCCTCTTCGGTGTAGAACTTCACGGCGAAGCCGCGCACGTCGCGCACCGTATCGGCGCTGCCGCGCTCGCCCGCCACGGTCGAGAAGCGCACGAAGACAGGCGTCCGCTTGCCGACCTTGGCGAAGGGCGCGGCCTTGGTGACCGAGGTGATGTCCTCGGTGCACTCGAAGTAGCCGTGCGCGCCCGAGCCGCGCGCGTGCACCACGCGCTCGGGGATGCGCTCGTGATCGAAGTGCGTGATCTTCTCGCGCAGGATGAAGTCCTCGAGCAGCGTCGGGCCGCGCAGCCCCGCGCGCAGCGAGTTCTGGTTGTCCCCGACGGGCACGCCCTGGTTCGTCGTGAGCGCCCGACCGAGCGAGTCGACCCGATGCTTCTGCAGAGGCCCCTGGTTCGGATTTTCGCCCGGCGCCGCCTTGGCGCCGTTCTTCTCGGACTCGTTGCTCTCGGTGATCGTGCTCGCGGTCGCGTCGAGGTTCTCGGGCTTCGCCGTGGCACCTTGCGGCGGCTGTGGCATTTTGCCGCGTAGCGCGTACTCGGCGCCTTTGTTCACGTTCTCGGGAATCGCGGCGACGAGCGCTTCCGTGGCGTCGATCTTCGCGTCGAGGCGGTCGGCTGCTGCCGCGTGGCGCACCCGGGCGTCCTCACTGCTCGTCCCGCTGCCGAGCGCGGTCGCCGCGCGCTCGAGGAGGCTGCGTTTCGTCCGTGCCGCCCGCGGCTTCGCCGACGGGCCACCCATCGATTGCTTCGCGCTGCCCGCGCCCTTCTCGGTCGGCGCCGGCACACTGGACGACGGCTTCGCGGGGTCTTTGCGTTCGGTCATGAGATGTCCTCCGGGGAGCCGGGCTTTCAGCAAAGGGCGCACCAACGCGCGAGCTTCAGGCAAGCGCGGGCGACGGACGCGCGGCCGAGCCCGTTGCGGCGCATCGGTCGGCCCGCCGTGGCCTGGTGGAGCGTCGCCGTGCCGCCAGCCGCGGCGATGGCCGGGCGGCCGCCTCACGCGATGGGCTCGGCGGGGAGCCCGTGCGCGCCTCAGCGTGGATCCCCCGGGAGACTGCTCTCCGTCGTGCCTGGCGATGCACATGCGCGCACAGGCAGGGCGCGCGTGAGCCCGAGTTCCTCCGACCGCAAGGCCGGACGAGCCATATCGTCGACCCCGGCGGGAGCCGCCAGGAGCCGTGCTCATGACGATGGCTGGGCGGTTACGAGCTCGCTCCATCGGAAATGAGGCTGCCGCCACCTCGGTCCGAACGGCGAGCCGGCGAGAAATCCGTGGAACGTCGCGGCTCCAGGTACGCCCCCGTATCGCCCCTTTCCTGAAGCCATTCTCCAGTACCTCCCAGACCAGGGAGGCGCTCTCTTGAGTGGGGATCGACGCGTGGCCTCGCACCACACACATTAAACGCGGCGACGCTCGACATCTCAACCCACAAAACGTCCATCATCAAAAGCCAACACACCGACGTCATTAAAGAACATCAGAACACACAACCAACAGAGGAACAGATGATTTTCGAGAGCATTCACGCCGCCGGGCGCCCCGTGCCCGCCACCAGTCACATGGGGCTACGAGGAGCACAGGGCCTCGCAGGCTTCTTTCAAAAGCCCGAACAGAGCCTGGAAACAAGCAGAAAGGGATTTTACGATCGCAAGGCCTCCGAGCTCCTCGCATTCGCATCGTCATGGACGTACTCGAACATCGGCGCGTACGCCTACGCGATGGCAAACCATGGACTGACCAACAATGACAGCGTCTCCATCACGCTCACGAACGACGCACTATTCGTTGACACGTCCGCATTCATCCTCCAAAGCCAATCCAAGAACGTCGTAATCATCTCTTTTCGAGGGACCAAAGTCCGTGGCACCATCAACTGGCTCACGGACGCGACCGCCCGACGCGAATCGTTTCTCTCCGCCGGAGAAGTCCACGGCGGCTTTCACCGCGCCATTCGGGCGATATGGCCTATACTCAGGCCATTGCTCTTGGCCGCCGCCGAACGGAGATCCATTTGCGAAGAGCTCGAGCATCAAAAGCGAATATGGTTAAAATCGTGCGGAGATACCGCGCCGCATCCGTTCCCGGCCAACGAACCCACGCGAACGGAAGAAGAGGCATCAGCCACAGCCGAAGGGTTGCCCGCCCCAGCGACTAAAGGAGGTGTCAGGCCGAACGCGCGGCCAGCGTGCGCTCCGGTCGCCAACAATCCGCCCGCGTTCTACATCACGGGACACAGCTTGGGGGGGGCTCTCGCGGTTCTTGCCGGTGCGATACTTCATCGAGACGACGATTTCAGCACCCGATTCGGCTCTGCCGTTCGTGGCATTTACACCTACGGACAACCGATGGTCGGCGACTCCACTTTTGCCCGCGAGCACAAGGACAACATCGGCACGATCCTATTTCGCCATGTATACGAGAGAGATATCGTACCTCGACTTCCGCCCATCACCATGGGCCGGTTCGAGCACATTGGCCGCGAGTATCACTCGACCGAAACAGGATGGGCGCTGAAGACCGAGCCCGTGCGCAGGACGCTGACGGCAGGCCTCAGCAATATTATAGGCATCGCAGCCTGGTTAACGCAGGACGTGCTCCCCATCAGATGGCTACGCCTCCCATTCTCCTGGGGCCACCACTCACCGATCAACTATATGCGAGCGTCAATGATCGCGGATCCGGGGGCCGAGTTCGATCCCTTTGCGCCCACCGTGTGAGCGCAGCCTGCCGTAGAAGAGGACCTTGTGCCGCCCCTCAGGTTGATGATCCGGTTCACCCGGCGCGGGCGCCTGGGGGGCGTGAGCGAAGCACGAAAGCAACCGAGGCCCAGGTTCAGGGGTGTAGAGCGAAAGTTACCGTCGCTCGACGAGGCTCGGTGCACGCAGAGCAACGAAGGCGCCTCGCGCGCCTGCAGTTCCCGCTTGCGCCCGGCTCGGCGGCCCGCGACGACGGACCAGTCCTCTCGTCAGGCCCCCCATCCGCTCGGACGGCGCCATCTGGGCCATCAGCTCGCGACGACGGCGGAGCGCATCGCGCTCCGCGCGGCGCCTGGTCGCGGAGTCTGCCCGCTCGATCCGCCGCGCGGTCGCCATGGTGCTTCGAACGAATCCAGCGGGCGCCAGACCCGAGCGGGCGCTCGTGAGCTCGGCCAGCCATTGGAGACGCCGCCCACCCCGAGCTCAAGCGTCCTCCCCGGTCGCAGGCTGGCACGGACGCGGCTGGACGAGGTGAAGGAGCTCCTCGGCCACGCCGACATCAGCGCCACGTGCCCCCTGACAGGCTAGGCCCTGAACGCCGCGGCCAAGGAGGCTCAGCAAGCGTCAGGTGCATGGGCAGCTCGATCTGCCCACAGCCTGCCCATGACACCTGGGCCCGTCCTCGTAAGTGCCCGAAATCCTTCGGCACCCCCGGCAAGAATTGAACTTGCGACCTTCGGTTTAGGAAACCGCTGCTCTATCCACTGAGCTACGGGGGCAGGGGCGACAGCCGCTACGGGGGCCGGACCCTGGCACACCTCGCCTCACGCATCAAGCCAGATCCCAGCCCGCTCTTCCGCCGCGCCTCACCGCCGCGCGTTCCTCCGGCCTCCGCGCGCCTCGATCACTTCCACACCTCGCCCCAGAGCGCCGCCCCGATCGCCAGCGCGCCCGCGCCCCGCATCAGCCCTGCCCGCAGCGCCGCCACGGCGCGCTCGCGGTTCCCCCGCACCACCCGGGCGATCTGCTGCGCCCCCCGGTAGGCGTGGGTCGGCCTCACCACCTCGACCTGCACCTCGTCCCCGAGGCCGAGATCGATCCTCTCCCCCGTCCCCTTCCCCCCGGCCCACGCATCGCTCCCCGCTGCGCCGTCGTCTCCCGCCGCCATCACCCCCATCGCCCCCGCCTCGATCTCCGCTGCGATCCGCTCCGCGACCTCGTCCCCCGCCCCGCTCCGCTCCCGCGGCAGCTTCAGCACCCTCGCGATGTCCATCGCGTCCATCGCGCACATTCCCCCCACCACGCCGAACCCCATCGCCGCCACGAGGCGCCCCAGGTCGGGCGCCGCCGCCCCCGCCAGCCCCGACCCCAGCTGCAGCGCCACCGCGATCACCGCCGCCGTGGCCGCCCACACCGCCCGCCGATCCGAGAGCGCCACGATCGAGCCGGCGCGCGCCCGCCCGACGCGGTTCGCGGCGCTCAGCACCACCGCGAGCGCCGGGACGAACGGCAGCGCGATCACCGCGCCGGCCGCCGCGCCGAAGATCATCGCTGCCGGCCCCGCGACGAGCCCGATGATCAGCCCGTTCACAGCGCCGGCCGCCACGATGGCCCACAGCGCCGGCACGCCCTCCACGAACGGCCCCCGCCGGGTCCATTTCCCCGGCGCGTCGACCCACGGCAGACCGTCCGCCGGCGCATCGCCCGCGCCGAACGCCATCGATCCATCATCCCGGACGCCTCCGCTCCGCGGCGTCAGGTAGTAACCCAGCAGCGCCGCGACGATCGGGGTCACACCCGCGAGCCAGAAGCGGAGCGCGTGCTCGTCCGTCGCGAGGACGTCGGCCGCGAGCCAGCCGCCCACGAGCCCGATCGCCCCGCAGGGGAGCACGAGCGACACGGGCGCATCAGGTGACATGGAATCGGGCGTTGAACGCGGCATCTCGAAGCCCTCCGGCTCGTTCGTTCCCCTTTGACGCGCAGGCCCTCGAGCAGCTTCCAGATCCCTGGCGCGCCGCCCGACCTTCCATCATCTCACCACGGCGCTCCACGCGCACTGCACACGGTCCGCGCCATCAGCCCGGCCCCGCCTGCGGGTGCGGGTAGTGGCTGAGCGCCACCACGTTCCCGTCGGGATCGCGCGCGTACATCGTGTAGGCGCTCTCCCGCTCGACGATCACGCCGCCCGCGGCCAGCCGGCGGCGCCACGCCTCCCGCTCGGACGGCGTGATCCCGAGGGCGACGCAGTGCCAGCCTGGCGCCTCGTCCGCACGCATCGGCTCGGCGGCGCCCGCCCGCTCCACGGCCAGAAAGGCGCCGCCCCCGAGCTCGAGCCACACCGACCGAGGCGCTCCGGCCTCGTCCGTCCAGCGCCGCACCACCGGCAATCCGAGGACGCCCGCGTAGAACGCCTCGGCCCGCACCAGATCGCGCACGACCACGGCCAGATGATGGACCGACAGCGACGCTACCGTCCCGCTCATACAGCGCCCTCATTTCAGCGCCTTTCACGCGGCGACGCACCTGAAAAGCCACGCGGGCGCCGCGCAGCCGACGCCTCGCCGACGCCGGGCGCTCGATCGGCCGGCGCCGGGCGCTCGACGCGTTCGACGCGTTTGACCATCGGCGCGACCTGTCTTGCCCCGGCAGGGCGCCTCGTCTATGGTCCCGCTCGCGGACGCGCTCTGCCCGGGGAGTCGCACAGTCCGGTAGTGCACGAGCTTTGGGTGCTCGTTGTCGCGGGTTCAAATCCCGCCTCCCCGACCCTCTCCGACGATCCTCGCCCCTCGCGAGCCCGGCGGCCCCGGGAGCCCGGTGGCCCCGGCCCTACGGCTCAGCTGGATCGCCGCTCGCGTCCCCGTCGCATCCGCCATCGCCCCGTCATCGCACCCGCCGCGCATCGAACTTGGCCTCCTCGGGTCCGCTGCGCATAGTCCCGCCGATGTCGACGCCCGTAAGACTCCTGCTCGGCGCATGTCTCTCCCTGTCCGTCGTCGCAGGGTGCGGCGGGCCGCAGACGGCCGCCCCGGCAGCGGCTCCGGCGCCGCGCGCGCAGAGCGCGGCGCCGCCCAAGCAGGCGGTGCCCGCCGGGCAGCTCGCCCGCGCCGACGTCGACCGGGTGCTGCTGCAGGGGCCGCCCTGGATCCTGCGGCGCGTGCCGGTCGAGGAGGTCGTCCGGGCGGGCGCGTTCATCGGCTGGAAGATCCTCGCGCTGCCCGCGGACTGGAGCAGCATCGAGCTCAAGACCGGCGACGTCGTCACCCAGGTCAACGGCACGACCCTGGAGCGCCCGGACGACCTGTTCGCGGCCTATCGCGCCCTGGCCAGCGCCAGCGAGCTCAAGATCACGTACGAGCGCGAGGGCGCCGCGCGCGAGCTCGTCGTGCCCATCGTCGGAGCCCCGTCCAAGGAGACCGTCGAGACCTTCGCGAGCGACAGCCCCCCGCGCCGCGCGACGACCGCCCGGCCGCGGGGAACGACGGTGATCGAGGAAGACGACGGCGGCGCGCCGCTCGAAGGCAGCGCGCCGTGAAGCGCGTACCGGCGCCGCGCGCCGCGCACCCATTGCGCGGCGCCGCGCCTCACATGTCGAAGGCGAGCCCCAGGACCCACGTCGAGGTGCCGACGTGCATCTGCGGGCGCGAGCCCAGCCCGTCGAGGTTCGCGAACATCCACTCGCCGAACAGGTACGTGTGGTTGATGCCCGTCGTCTCATCGAGCTGGGAGGCCGAGCGGCGGTCCAGCCAGTTGAGCGCGAGCATCCCGCCGAACGCGAGGTGCGTGCCCCAGGTGATGCCCTCGCCCCGGACGCCATCGGGCTTCGGCGTGACAGGGCCCGACGTCGAGGTCCATAACCCCATCCCCAGGCCCACCTTCGCGTAAGGCACGATCGGGACGCCCGTCTTGCGCATCAGCTCGTCGGCGCGCAGGACGGCGGACAGGTGGATCGGCATGATGGTGAGCGAGGTCTCCTCCGCCTCGGCCCTCTCGTCGCTGCCCTTCACGAAGGCCGCCGCCGACGCCGACGTGTACCCCCAGCCGAACCCTGGGCCGATCGCGCCGACGTACGGGATCCGGAGCGGCAGCCAGTCGACCTCGACCCCGAAATAGAACTCCTGGCCATCGCCGAAGGTCTTCCCGTAGGGGCCCGCCCCGGAGAACTCCTCGTCGACCTGGGGAGAGTACGGGGCGAACCGGAGCTCGAACGCGAAGCTCTGAGGAGACGCATAGCGCTCCTCTCGCTGGATCCTCGAGCGATCGTGCTGCCGCCAGTCGCCCATCCCGGGGCTCGTTTGGGCGCCGGCGACGGAGGCGGCGAGGAGCGCCGCGCTGCCGGCGAGGCAGGCGGCCGCCCGATGACGGAGATGACAGCTCATTCGCTCTCCTGCGTGAAGGAACGCGCGTGCGTGTGCGCGTGGCGTCGACGACGGCTCCTGCGCAGCAACCCGAGCGCCGCGCCGGCCGCGACGGCGGCGAGCGGCGCAGCGGCCCACCGGCCCGCCCCCACCGGCCCTTCGATGCTGCAGAAGCCCCCACCGGCTTGCCCGCCGGCGTCCCGGTACTGCTCGAAGAACCCGTCGACGTCGGTCGCGGTCGCACAGGAGATCGCCGACAGCGGCCCGGCATTGCCCACCTGGTCATAGGCCGCGACGCCGACGACATACGACCTGCCGTTGACGATGTTCTTCGTGGCCTCGCCACGGCTGCCCCTCCCCACGCTGCCGCACTGCTGCGCGGAGTCCGGGATCTCCCCCGGCACCAGGAGCGACGAATGGCAGCCGGAGCTGCCGCCGCTCGTCGTTCCCCCGCCGGTTCCCGCCGCGCCGTCGCCTCCGCCGGCTGCCCCGCCGCCGGCTCCCGCCGCGCCGTCGCCTCCGCCGGCTGCCCCTGCCCCGCTCGAGGCAGGCGAGGACTGCCCGCCGTCGTCGCAGTAGAGATAGTAGCCGAGCACTTCATCGGCCTCGTTCTGCGTGTAATCGACGAGGATACGCCCATCGCCGGAGTGCGCTTGCACGTCCGTCGGCGGCTTCGGGCCCTGGAGGTCCACCTTGGTCTGCTCCCATTTCGCGAACTCCGGCTCGCTGTCGTCCGCGCTGGAGAGCCGCAGGAAGTAAACGACCATCTTGACCGCCTCGGTGCTCCCCCGCGACGTGTCCTCGCAGTCGTCGGCGCCGAGCAGCTCCTTCGCGATCTCCTTGGCCGGCAGCGTGACGACCACCGTCTCATCCACGCCGGGCGTCACCGGGAGCCGCTTGCAGTAATCGCCGGGCTGGCGATTCTCGGCCTGGGTGCAATCCGTCGACTCGGTGACCCACACCTCGAGGCTATCGCTGCTCGTCGGGTTGGTCAGCGTGAGCGTGAGCTCCAGATCGTTGCCGGTGACGCAGTCCTCATGGCTTATCCAGAGGGGGTTCTGCGCGTCCGGGCGAGTGACCTTGGTGCGCACCACCTGGCTGCTGATGTTCACCGTCGCGCCGGCCTGTCGCGCGCCTCCGGCGAGCGCCGCCGCCGCGAGGGCCACCGCGCACAGCCGGGGGAGATGCCGCCGCCCTCGCGGCCGGAGCCGGACGGGATACCTTGTCGTGTCCATGGGCGCGTCCTTTCAGCACAGCTCGTACCACGCCGCAAATGCCTCGCACAGCCCTTCGAACGGCGCGGAAATCGTTCGTGCGCCCGCGTGCGCCCGCGCCGGATGCCGCGTCGAACGCGCCCTCGGAGGCCCCTGCGGTCCCGTCGGAGGCGTCCTCGACGCCCCACCTCGGAGGCTCGGAGGCGCGCCGCATGACGAGCTGGCCATGGTCACCGTCCATTCCTGACAAGTTGGCATCGGTGCCGCGGAGCAGGGTGAGCGGACCGCCGCGCAGCGCCATGGGCCGGCGGACGGGCTGCGTGGCCCGAAACACGCGCTCTTCGAGAGAGCTCGGCTAGCTTGAGGCAGGTGGATTCGACCGACGCCGCTCCCCCGCAGCCGGGCTCGAAGGCAGGGCCGAGCGCGAAGGAGCGCGCCACGGCGCCGGAGACGGTGCGCTCTGGGCAGCCCGGCCAGCCCAGCGCGCGCCCGGAAGGCGCGCCCGCGTCCCCCGCGTCCGGCGCCACCCCGTCGGTGCGCCCGACCTCGAGCCGGCCCAGCCGGCTGGCGCCGAGCGGCGCCGCCCCTGACGCCCACACGGCCGTCCTCGGCGTCCCCCTCACCCGCGTCGAGCTGCACCGGACCGCGCTGCTCTTCTGCCTGCTCTTCCTCGCCGCCCTCCTCTTCGTCGTCGGCCGCTCCGCGCGCGACGCGCTCTTCCTCACCAGGTTCCCCGTCACCTGGATCGCGCCGATGTGGATCGTCTACGGCGTCGCCTCCGCCGTCGCCGCGCTCGCGTACGACCGCGTCGCCCGCCGCCTGCCGCGCGCCCAGCTCTGCGTCGCCTTCGCCCTCTTCGGCGCCGCCACGTTCGCGCTGCTGCGCGTGCTCATCGGCCAGGAGGTGCGCGCCGCGTACCTGGTCTTCTACATCTGGTCCGAGATCATCGCGAACTTCACCGCCGTCCTCGTCTGGGCCGTCGCCCAGGACCTGCACGACCCGCGCAGCGCCAAGCGCCTCTTCGGCCTGATCGGCAGCGGGCGCGTCGTCGGCACCGTCGCCTGCGGCTTCGCGACGGGCGCCGTCGTGCGGTGGATCGGCACCGAGAACCTCCTGTTCGTGCTCATCGCGGCGCTCCTCGCCATGGCCGCGCTCACGAGCGCGCTCGCGCGGCGCTACCCGCTCGGGCGCCCCCCGTCCGGCGACGAAGAGCTCCTCCAGGCCCGCCTTCCGCGCATGGACGTGTGGCGATCGCGCTACGCCCTCACCGTCGCGCTGCTGACCTTCCTCCTCTTCACGGTCCTCACGATCGGCGACTACCAGTTCAAGGCGATCGCCCTCACGGCCTACCCCCACGTCGACGACCTCACCCGGTTCATGGGGTTCCTCTACGGCGCCGTCGGCGTGGTCGGCCTCCTCGTGCAGCTCGTCGCGACCCCCCGGGTCCTCCGGCGCCACGGCGTGCTCGGCGGGCTGCTCGCCATGCCGGCCGCGTTCACCGCGAGCACCGTCGCGCTGCTCGCGGCGCCGTCGCTCGCCTGGGGCGCGATCCTCAAGCTGAGCGACAACGCGCTGCAGCTCACGATCTACGACGCGACGATGCAGCTCTTGTTCTTCCCGTTCCCGCCGGCGCTGCGGGAGCGGGTGCGGACGCTCGTCTCCGCGATCGCCAAGCCCCTCGGCTACGGGCTCGGCGCGCTGATCCTGCTCGCCGTGGCGCCCACCGCCGCGACGGGCCCCGCGCTCGTCGAGGAGGCCGCGTGGATCGGCGTCTACTCCCTCCCGCTCTGCGTCGCCACCATCGCCCTCCTCCCGCTCGTGCGGCGCGGCTACTTCGACGCCATGCGCCGGACGTTGATGCGCCGCCAGATCGAGCCGGACAGCGTCGCGTACGGCCCCCAGACGCGCGCGATCCTCAAGGAGGCGCTCTACAGCCGCGCCATGGTGCAGGTGCTCTTCGCGGTCGAACAGCTCCAGCAACTCGACCCGACCCTCGTGCGCGAGGCCGTGCCCGCGCTCGCGCGCCACGGCTCGGCCAGGGTGCGCGCGCTCGCGGTGCGCCTCGCGGCCGAGCTCGAGCACGAGGAGGGCGCGAGCATCGCGCGCGCGGCGATCCACGACCGGAACACCGACGTCCGCGTCGCCGCCGTCGCCGCGCTCGCCGCGCTGCTGCGGGAGGACGCCCACGACGAGCTGCTCGCGCTCGCGCGGGAGGGCGCCGCGCCCCGCGCCGCCGCGGACGCGCCCGGCGGCGAGGCGCTCCGGGCCGCCGCGATCGCCGCGCTCCTGCGCTACTGCGGCCTCGACGGCATGCTCGAGGGCGCGCCGCGGCTGCGCGCGCTGCTCGACAGCCCGTCGCCCCGCGATCGCGTCGCCGCCGCCAGGATCCTCGGCCTGGTCGGCCACGCGTCGCTCCAGCGCGCGCTCGCGCGGCTCATCGGCGATCCCGATCCCGCGGTGCGGCGCGCGGCCGTGCGCTCCTCGTCGAGCGTCGCCGACCCGCGCCTGCTCCCCCTGCTCGCGGACGCGCTCGCCGAGCGCGCCCTCGCGCCGGCCGCGGCCCGGGCCATCGAGGCGCTCGGCGACGACGCCATCCCCGAGCTCGCGGCGCGCCTCGGCGACGACGACACCCCGCGGGCCGTGCGGCTCGCGATCCCGCGGGTGCTCGCGCGGCTCTGCAGCCACGACGCGCTCGACGTGCTGCTCGCCCGGATCGACGACCCGAACGAGGCCCTCCGCCAGAAGGTGCTCGCGTCGGCGTCGCGCCTGCGCCTCGCGCTGCGCGCGCCGCCGGCGCCTCTCCGCGTGATCCGCGCCTGCATCGACGACGAGACGCTGGAGCACGTCCGCACGCGCGAGGCGTACATCGCGGTGCGCCCCCGCGTCGTCGGCGCGCTGCTCGATCAGCACCTGCTCCGCCGGCTGCGGAAGGGGCTCATCCGCGTGCTCCGGCTGTGCGAGCTCGCCTACCCGCGCGAGGTCGTCGCCCTCGTGCGAACCCACGTCTTCGGCCCGGATCCCGCGCTGCGGGCCAACGCGTTCGAGGTGCTCGAGTCGCTGCTCGACCGCCGGCTGCGCGAGCGCCTCGTCTCCCTCGTCGAGCGGCTGCTCGAGCTGTCCGCGGCGTTCCCCCGGAGGCCCCTGCCGCCGGAGGCCGGGGTCATCTCCTGGATCCGCCACGAGATCGTGCGCGGCGACCCCTACAGCGCCGCGCTCGCGCTCGATGCCGTCGCCCGGAACTCCATCTCCGGCGCCGCCGGGGACGCGCTCGCCGCGACCTACGATCCGGACCCGCTGGTCCGCGAGGCGGCCGCCATCGCGGTCGCCGTCACGTCGCCGCCGGGCGCCGGCGAGCGGCTGGACGCGCTGCGGGCCGATGAGGATCCCGCGGTGGCCCGTTACGCACGATACTGGGCGGTCACCGGCGGCACCGGCATCGACCCCGAGGACGAGATGTACACGACGATCGAGAAGGTCCTGTTCCTCCAGCGTGTTCCGCTCTTCTCCCGCGTGGCCGGCGACGATCTGGTGGCGCTGGCGCGCGGCTCGCTCGTTGTGTCGCTGGCCCGGGGCGACGTCATCTTCCGCCAGGGCGAGCCTGGCGGCGCGCTCTACTCGATCATCTCGGGCGAGGTGAGCCTCACGCTGGACGGCCGCGAGATCGCGCGCCTCGGCGCGAACGACGTGTTCGGCGAGATGTCGCTCTTCGACAGCGAGCCGAGGGCCTCGACCGCGGTGGTGACCGAGGACGCGGAGCTGCTCCGGGTCTCCGCCGAGGATTTCCACGAGGCGGTGCGGGAGACGGCCGAGATCGCGGACGCCGTGATCCGGGTGCTGAACCGGCGCCTGCGCGAGGCCGACCGCAAGCTGGCCGACGCGCACGCGCGGCTGTCGCTCCTTCCGAGGCCGCCGGCGCTGCCCGGGAGAGCGCCGCCTCCGGGGGACGAGACGCCGGCGCTCGACGACAGCGATCTGGACTGAGGAGCGCCGCGTGCTCGCTCGATCGAGCGAGCGCTGCCGGTCCACGCCGCCTGGTGCGCGGCGCGGGCGATGTGGACCGTTGTTTGCAGTGCAGCTGCAATATTCGAGCGCTCAGGGACGTCCAAGGGCGGCCGAAGAGGTCTCGGGACCCCCGAGGCCAGCCTGACCTCTCCCTGGCACGTCTCTCCGGAAGGACCCGCATGGTATCGATGTATTTCCCGCTGTTCGCTTCCCTTTCGCGCCCTTCGGCCGCGGCGCCGCGCCTCTTCGGGGCGCGGCTCCGCCGGCTCGGGGGCGCGCTGCCGCTGGCCGCCGCGCTCATGGCCGCGCCCGCATGCGCCGCCGCCGAGGGGTATCCGCAAGGCGCGAGCTACGCCCCGTACGGCGCTGATGAGACCTTTCCTTCACAGCCCGCCGCGACCCGGCCGGTCCAGGTCGAGGTCCGCGTGAGCGCGCAGACGCAGCTCGAGGCGGACGAGTACGAGGACACGGATCCGAGCGCCCTGATCGAGTTCTACCGGCCGCTCGCCCCTTACGGCACCTGGGTCGACGACCCGAGCTACGGCAGGGTCTGGGTGCCTTCCTGGTCCGAGGTTGGCCTCAATTTCGCGCCCTACCAGACCGACGGGCACTGGGCGCTGACCGACGACGGCGAGTGGCTCTGGGTCAGCGACTACGCGTGGGGTCACATCCCCTTCCACTATGGCCGCTGGATCCGGACGACCGGCCACGGCTGGGCGTGGATCCCGGGGCGCGCGTACGCGCCGGCGTGGGTCGTCTGGCGCGTCGGCGATGACGGCTATGTCGGCTGGAGCGCGATGCCGCCCACCTACTCCTGGCGCGACGGCGTCGCGGTCCCGCTGCGGACCGTTCCCCCTGAGGCGTATGTCTTCTGCCCGACGACGCACGTGTTCCACGATCACGTCGACATGCATGTCGTCCGCGATCGCGATGAGATCCGGCGCATCACCAGGCGCTCGCGCACCTACAGGCCGGCGCTGCCGACCGCGGGCAGGCCCCAGCGCAGCTGGGTCCGCCCGGATGGCGCGGAGCGATCGAGCCCGTCCGGCCGGAGCCGTGCTGGCGGCTATCGCCCGGCGTCGCCCTCGCTCGTGGAGGTCGGCATTCCGTCGTCGGACGCGCCGAGGTTCCGCGGCAGGCCGGACCCGCGCGCTCTTGCCTATTCGCGCAAAGCGGCGACGCCGAGCGCGCACGTCGCGCCGGCGCCGGTGCCGCGTCTCTCGGCGCCCCCTGCTCCCTCGGGCGGCGACCGGCCCCAGGCGCGCGTGCTGCACGCCCCGAGGACACCCGCTTACCCTGCCCCGACCCCGGAGCCGCGCGTCAGCGCCACGCCGCACGTCGTCGCCCCGCCGCCTGCTACCGCCGCGCCGCGGGTCGGCGCCACGCCGCGCGTCAGCGCCACGCCGCGGGTCGGCGCCACGCCGCGCGTCGGTGCCACGCCGCGCGTCGGTGCCACGCCGCGCGTCGGCTCCCCGCCGACCACGTCACACGCGGTCCCGCACCACGCGCCGTCGGTCTCGGCGCCTCGACCGATGCGACCGGCGACACCGGCACCGTACGCGGGCGCGACGGTCGCGAGGCCGCCTGCGAGCCCGAGCGCGCCGCCGTCCCCGGCGCGCCCGAGGATTCACATCCCGTCAAGCCCGGCTGCGGAGGAGGCGGCGCCGGCGCCTGCATCCGGTCGCCCGCAGTCGAGGTGACGCGTGGTCCACGTATTGCGACGTCCGCGCGCAGGAGAAGAACCGATGACTGCTCCCGCCGACTTCATGAAGCGTCGTTCCGTGGGGATATGGTCGTTCCTGCTCGTCGCTGCGCCCCTCGGCTTGGGCGGCTGCGTTCTCGCCGACGACGAGGATGCCCGCCGCGATGAACCCCCGGTGCACAACGGCGACGAGGACGAGGAGGACAGCCGCGTCCCTCCGCCACGTGCACCCGCGGGCGACCCCCGGCTCGTCGCCATCGATACGGGCGCGGTCCTGAGCAGCCCGCCGGGCGAGGGCATCGGCATCTTCATCGAGTACGCCCCCGGCGGGACGTGGAAGCTCTGGACGACCTGCGACAGCAACACCTCGAAGGTCATCTGCAGCTTCGATCTCTATGTCTCGGTGGACACGTCGTCCCAGCTGTTCGACGTCGTGGGGATCGAGCTCGAGACGAAGGACTCGACGCGCCTCGTGAGCGATGGCGTCGCGCATCTCCACGCAGAGACCGGCTCGGACATCGACGCGATGGAGTTCACCACGACCCAGGGCGCCATCATCCGGCTGGAGGCCTACGTCGACGGGGTCCTGCAGCCTCGCTTCGTCTACTGGTTCGGCAACGGCGTCCTGCACCAGGGCGCGCCCAGCAACCCGCTCGACTTCAAGCCGACCGCGCCCTGAGGGCGATCCCGCCGCTCCTCCCGCTGCCCGCGCGGCGGGAGGAGCCCCTGGCGAGGGCGCGCGCCGCTGCCTCAACCTCGGTCGGGTGCCGACACCTCAACCTCGGTCGGGCGCCGACACCTCAACCTCGGTCGGGCACCCATGCCTCAACCTCGGTCGGGTGCCGCTGCGGCCTCAACCTCGGTCGGGTGCCGCTGCTGCCTCAACCTCGGTCGGGCACCCATGCCTCAACCTCGGTCGGGTGCCGCTGCTGCCTCAACCTCGGTCGGGCACCCATGCCTCAACCTCGGTCGGGTGCCCCGGCGCATGGCACGCAAGCGCGGCGCTCCGGATGGTGGCCTGCAATGTGCAATGTCGGGCGCGCAGGGACGTCTGAAGAGATCTGAGGGCGCCCGAGGCCAGCCCGACCTCTCCCTGGCACCCCCCTCCAGAAGGACCCATCATGCTGCCGATGCCTTTCCCGCTGTCCGCATCCCCCTTGCGCCCTGCACCCGCGGCGCCGGGCATCCCCGGGGCCCGGCTCCGCGGGCTCGGCGGCGCCCTGCCGCTGCTCGCCGCGCTGATCGCCGCGCCCGCGAGCGCCGCCGCCCAGCCCGCCGAGCCCCCGTCGGTTCAGGTCGACGTCCGCGTGAACGCCGAGATCGAGGCGGACGAGTACGAAGACACCGACCCGAGCGCCCTGGTCGAGTTCCAGCAGCCGCTCGCCGCGTACGGCACCTGGATCGACACCCCGGGCTACGGCACGGTCTGGGTGCCCTCCGCGGTCGTGGTCGGCCCGGATTTCGCGCCCTACCAGACAGCAGGCCACTGGGCGCTGACCGACGACGGCGACTGGCTCTGGGTCAGCGACTACGCGTGGGGCCACATCCCCTTCCACTATGGCCGCTGGGTCTGGATCTCCTCCCACGGCTGGGCCTGGATCCCGGGGCGCACGTACGCCCCGGCGTGGGTCGTCTGGCGCGTCGGTGACGCCGGCTACGTCGGCTGGGCCCCGATGCCGCCCACCTACTACTGGAGCAGCGGCGTCGCGGTCTCGCTGTGGACCGTTCCCCCGGCGGCGTACGTCTTCTGCCCGACGACGCACGTGTTTCATCGCCACGTCCACACGCACGTCGTCCGCGATCGCGCGGTCGTCCGGCGCATCGCCGCGCACTCGCACACCTACAGGCCGGCGCGGCCGACCGCTGGCAGACCCGGGCACGCCGACGTCCGCCCGCGCGGCGATGGTGGCGCGGGTCGCCCGAGCCCGCCCCACGGCATCCGTCCTGGCGGCTATCGCCCGGCGTCGCCGTCGCTCGCGGAGGCCGGCGTTCCCTCCTCGGCCGCGCCGAGGCACCGCGACAGGCCGGATCCTCGCGCCCTTGCTTATTCGCGCAGGAGCACGACGCCGAGCGCACGCCTCGCGTCCCCTCCGGCGCGCCGTCCGGCGTCACCCGCGGGCGACGACCGTCGCGCGGCGCCCGCGCTGCGCACGCCGCTGCACCCGCGGGGGACGCCCGGCGGCGACGCTCCGGCCCCGATCGCCAGGCCCGGCCTCCCCGCGCGGGGCGTCTCCGACGCGAGCGCGCTGCCCCGCAGCGGCGCGAGCCCATCGCACCGGCCCTCGCGGCCGACGGTCACGCCGCCGTCGCCCGTCCCCGCCCCGGAGCCGCCGGCCGCCTCGGCGCCGCGCGCCGTCGGCACGCCGGCCGCCAAGCGTGCCCTCCCGCACCGATCGCCGTCGGCCACGGCGCCGCGGCCGCTGCCGCAAGCGACGCCGGCGCCGCAACCGAGCTCGAAGCCGCGCGCGTTCCCGAGCGCGCCGTCGTCCCCGCCGCGCCCCAGGATCCACCTTCCGTCAGGCCCGGCTCCGGGGAAGACGGCGCCGGCGTCCGGTCGCCCACGGTCGAGGTAGCGCTTTGGTCCACGTCTTGCGACGTCCACGAGCAGGAGCAGATCCGATGACTCTTTTCGCTGACTTTGTGAAGCGTCGTTCACTGGGGCTGTGGTCGTTCCTTCTCGTCGCTGCGCCCCTCGCCTCGGCCGGCTGCATCATCGTCGACGAGGACCGCGACCACGATGGCCATCACGTCCACGACGACTGGGACGACGGCGACGACGACACCGTTCCCCCGCCGCCCGCGGACGACGTGCGGCGCGTCGCCATCGACACGGACGCCACCCTGAGCACCGAGCCGGGCGAGGGCGTCGGCGTCTTCGTCGAGTACACGGAGGGCGGGACGTGGACGCTCTGGACGACCTGCGACACCAACATCTCCAAGGTCGTCTGCAGCTTCGATCTCTATGCCTCGGTCGACACGGCGTCCGAGCTCATCGACCTGGCGGGGATCGAGATCGAGAAGACGGACGAGACGCGCCTCGTCGACATCGGCGTCGCGTATTTCCACGCCGAGACCGGCTCGGACATCGACGCGATGACGTTCGCCACCACCCCGGGCGCCATCGTCCGGCTGGAGGCCCACCTCGACGGGGCGGAGGAGCCCCGCTTCGTCTACTGGTTCGGCGACGGCGTCCTGCACGAGGGCGCGCCCAGCAGTCCGATCGACTTCGAGCCGACCGCGCCCTGAGGGCGCGCTCGTGCCGCCCGCTCCTCCCGCTGCCCGCGCGGCGGGAGGAGCGCTTGGCCAGGGCGCGCGCCGCTCAGGGCTCTTTCTTCGGCTGGATCGGCTGCCCCTCGACGTCCCACGCCTCCGGCTCGCCGAGGCCGATCCCCTGGAGCTGCGGCAGGATCTCCTGCCGCGGTCCCACCACCACGACGGTCGCCGTCTTCGGATCCACGGCCCTCGCGAGCTCCGCGAGGCTCGCCAGCGTCGCGCTCTGCCGCGCCTTGCTCGCGTCGCCGTCGAACGTCTCCGGCAGCTTCAGCCGCGCCAGCGTACCGAGGCGCTGGGCGGTGCGGTTCACGGTCTCGTAGGCGGAGACGAGATCCGCGCGGTCCTGCGCCTGCACCTTCGCCAGCTCGTCCCGGGTCAGCCCGGAGTCGGCCATCTTGGCGAGCTCGGCGAGCATCTCCTTCAGGGCGGGTCCCGTCGCCTCGGTGACGACGGAGGCCCGCGCCACGAACGCGCCCGGCAGCCTCGTCTCGGTGAACGCCGAGCCGGCGCCGTAGGACCAGCCGTGATCCTCGCGCAGGTTCTGGTTCAGGCGCGACGTGAACGAGCCGCCGAGCGCGGAGTTGATCAGCTGGAGCAGCGGCCGCCGAGGATCGCTCGCCGCGACCCCCTCCCGCACGGCCGCGATCACCGACTGCGGCGCCCCCGGGCGGTCGACGAGCACGAGCCGCGGCGGCTTCCACGCCGGCGCGGCGGCCGCCGCGCCCTGCACTGCGCTCGCCGCCGCGCCCTTCGCGGCCGGCGCGGCGCTCGCCGTGGCGCCCTTCGCCGACCACGTCCCGAGATCGCGCGAGAGCGCCTGCTGCAGCTCGTCCCGGGTGATGTCGCCGACCACGGTGATCACCGCGTGGTCCGGGCGCCACGCCGCCTTGTAGAACGCCTTCACGGCCGGCAGCCCGATCGACCTGGCGTCCGCGACCAGGCCGTCGACGGGGTGCCCGTACGGCGTGCCCGGCCCGTAGAGCGCGGCCATCGAGACGAGCCCCGAGACCCGCGTCGCGTCGTCTCCGCGCTTCCTGAGGTCGTTCTGCCAGAGCTCGCTGACGCGCTTCCACTCCTTCGCCTCGAACCGCGGGCGCGCGACGACGTCGGCGAGCAGCGAGAACGCCTTGTCGAAGTTCTTCTTCAGCACGGAGAGCGTCGCGACGCTGCCGTCGGCGCGCGCCCCGACCGAGAGCGTCGCGCCGAGGTCGTTGATCGCGCTGGACAGCTCCACCGCGCTCCGCGTCCCCGCGCCCTCGTCGAGCATGTCCGCGGTGATGTGCGCGAGCCCCGCCGCGCCCTTCGGATCGTCCGCCGCTCCCGACGCGACGCCGATGGCCACGGACACGATAGGCAGCGTGTGGCGCTCGAGCAGCCACACCTTCACGCCGTTCGGCCCGTCGAGCACCACCGGCGCCGGCGGCGTGAACGGCTGCGGCTTCGGCAGCTCCGGCCTGGGCCCGAGCGGGTCCGCAGGCTTCGCGGCCGCCGGCGGGGCGCTCGGACGCGGCGCCTCCGCCCGGGCAGCGGACTGCGCCGGCGTCCTCGGCTCGCAGCCGAGGGCCGCGGCGACCAGCGCGATCATCGCGCCTGCGTGTCTCGCTCTCATTTCGTCACCGCCTTCTTCGCCTCTTCGCTGCCCTTCGGCACGACCCGCAGGATCACCCGGGCGTTGGGGTCCAGGGTGCTCTTCGCGTACGCCTGCAGCGACTCCGCGGTCGCGTCGCGGTAGCGCTTCAGATCCTGCTCCACGAACCCGGGCTGGCCCTTCGCCGTCTCGTACTGGTTGAGCATCGAGGCCCGGCCGGCGACCGACTCGAGCGCCGTCACGAAGGCGGTCTCGTACTGGTTCTTGGCCCGATCGAGCTCCTCGCGGCTCAGCTTCGCGTCCCGCACCTTGGCGAGCTCGGCGTCGATGGCGGCCTCGACCTTCTCGAGCGGCACGCCTGGACGCGCGATCGCCTCGACGGTGAACGTCGAGCCGAGATCGCCGGAGCGCTGCACGGCGCTCACCTCCTGGGCGAGCTGCTTGTCGTAGACGAGGGCCTTGTAGAGGCGGCTCGCCTTCCCCTGCTCGAGCGCCGTGGCGAGGAGGTCGAGCTCGGCGTCGCCCGGCGCGAAGTGCGCGGGGCTGTGCCAGGCCATGATCACCTTGGGGAGGTTCACGTTGTCCTCGATCGTCTTGCGCACGACGCCGCTCAGCTTCACGGGCGAGGGCGTTGTCGCCGCGGGGACGGGCCGCTCCGGGATGCCGCCGAAGAGCCGCTCGATGAGATCGCGCGTCTTCTGCGCATCGAAGTCGCCGGCCACGACGAGGGAGACGTTGTTCGGCACGTACCACCGCCGGAAGAACGTCGTGACGTCGTCGACGGTCGCGGCCTGGAGATCCTCGTGCGAGCCGATCACGGGGTGGTGGTAGGGGTGTCCCTCCGGGTACATGAGCGAGGGCATGAGCAGGTCGACCTTGCCGTAGGGCTCGTTCTCGCTCGTCTGGCGGCGCTCGTTCCGCACGACGTCGCGCTGCGCGTTGAGCTTCGGGAGGTCCATGCTGTCCACGAGCGACGAGAACCGATCGGCCTCGAGCCAGAGCAGGAGCGGCAGCGCGTGGGCCGGCGCCACCTCGTGGTAGGCGGTCCGGTCCTCGCTGGTCCACGCGTTGTTCCAGCCGCCCTCGGCCTCCATCCAGGCGTCGAACTGCTTCGTGGGGACGCGGCGCGTGCCCATGAACATGAGGTGCTCGAACAGGTGCGCGAAGCCGGTGCGCCCCGGCTCCTCGAACCGCGAGCCGACCTTGACCATGAGGTTCAGGGCGACCATCGGCAGCGCGCGGTCCTCGTGGAGGATCACGGTAAGGCCGTTCTTGAGGGTGTACTTGGTGAACGGGATGTCGAGCTTCGGCGCCTGGGAGGCCGCGGCCTGAGCCACCGCGGCGGGCGCGGATGCCGGGGCCGCGGCCGGCGCGGCCGCCGGGGCTGAAGCTGGCGCAGCCTTCGGAGCCGCGGCCGGCGCGGACTTCGGTGGCGAGGACGTGGCCTCGGGCGGAGCTGCCGGGGCAAGCTTCGGCCCGGACAGAGAGAGGGCCGCGGCCACGGCGACCAGGATCGGCCCGGTGGAGCGCGGGAGCGGCGGGTGACGCGCGCGGGTCTGCATGAGCCCGAGGGTTGCGCCGGTCGCGGGCGGGGCGCAAGCGGGCGGGAGCATGGATTGCGGAGACGCGCCCGGCCAACGGGTGCGGTTGTCAAGTTGTCACGGAGGAGGGACGCACGGCAGAACGGAAGGAGCGCGCGGCGCGGGCGGGACGGCGGAGCTTACGAGGGCTGAGCGCCGGCCGAGGTCGCGAGCCCCGCGTGATCGCGGAGCCCCTGGGAGAGGGCGCTGGAGCGCTGGCCGTCCTGCGCGTGGAACTCCTTGATGCGCGCGAGCTGCGCATCGGCGGGCTCGTCGACGTCATCGTCGAGCAGGAACTCGAGGGCCGACTCGAGCTCATCGACATGAGTTCGCTCTGACGGAGTGGAGTGACAACCTCGTCTACGACCGGGCGTTCCACTGCGGGTACCCCCCGGAGAATCAGAGGTTCCACTCGAACCTGCGCGGCGACTACGACGTCGCCGGTCGCTCGACGCCGGTGGCTCGACCCGAACGACGCGAGCCGCGACCGCCGATGGCGAGGCGCCCGCAACCTGCTGTGAAGCACCCTGCGCACCTGGGTAATGCATTGCTCCTCATTCAGGGGTCGCCGCGCTGATCACTTCGCACCTCGCCCCCGCGAAGTAGTCGGTACATTCTGAATTCTCGGAATTTTCGGCATGCGCGGCGCGCGCCCCGACACCGTCTGGCAGGGCACGACGCGTGCTTTGTCGCCTCCGACGCCCGCGAAGCGCCTGATGAAACGCTCGCGTACAGCGCGGGCGGCTTTGCCGCCGTGGAGCTCCTTTGCCTCGTGAGGATGCTTTGAGACGACGTCTGCCTTGGATTCACGCGTGGCTCGCCCCCCTGTCGGCGGCGATGCTCTGGTCCGCGCCTGCCCGTCCCGACGAGCCGCCGCAGCTCTCCTGGGACAAGCCGGTTCGCTGCATCCGGTCGCCGAACGGCGGCGCGGTGCGCGTACAATGCGAGCCAGGGCCGGAGGGCGAGCGCTGCCTCGTCGCGCCCGATCACCTGGCCCACGACGGCGGCGCGCTCGACAAGGTGCAGCCGTGCAACGTGGTTGAAGACACCGAGGCTTACCGGGCCCTGACCGCGCGCGGCGCCCGCCTCGTCGCCGCGATCCCAGAAGCGCCGCCGGGCTACGCGCGCTCGGCCGACGGCAAGGCATTTCAGGTCAAGTTCGATCTCCTGAATCGGCTTTACCTGGGCGCGTCCTGGCTGCCCACGTTCCATGGAGAGAACGGGCTCCCCGTGCCCGCGAGCTTCCCACTGGGCCGCGGGAGGGCCGAGGCCGGCATCCACGTGAGCGTGCTCTCGACGCGCTCCCGCGCCCGCCATGACATGCGCATCCTCGAGGGGACGGCCACGTTCGACGATCTCGAGCTCTCCGGGGTGCTCTTCAGCTACGATTACCAGCACCTGCACCGGCGGCCGGCCCACTGGCTCAGCACCTTCGTTGGCAGGCCGCGGCTTCACGCGATCTCGCCGCGGATGGGCTGGGGCTTCCGGGTTGTGTCGGTGAACGACCGCCCTCCCGCGCGCCGCGACACGCTCGACGTGGAGTTCGGCGAGGTCCACCTCGCGTGGAGTCCGTGGCAGTCGAACGACATGTACAGCCACATCCGGCTCGAGGCGGGCGCCGATCTGGGGGAGTACTGGGAGCGCCGATCGGAGATCGACGACGGCCTGGACACCGGCGCTCTGTACGTCGGCCCGACGGGCGCCCTCAAATCGCGCTTCAGCCTCGGCGAGGGCGGCCTCCACGCGCTCTCGACCGCGTTCACCTACCGGCGCCCGAGCATCGCGGCCGGGAGCGGGAGGGGAGAGGCGATGAACCGACTCGAGGCCACCATCGCCTACGAGGGCATCCTCCTCGCGATCAACGATCAGCCCATCTCGCTGCGGCTCGCCGCGATGGGGGTGAGCCGCAACGACCTCGACAGCGACATTCGCGACGTGGAGGTCAAGGCCGCCGCGGGCCTGCGGGTGTCGTTCTGGGCTCCCCCACGGGTGTTCGAGCCGATGCCCGCCTTCGAGGACCCGTGACGGCTCGGCGCCTCGCCGCGCTGCTCGTCATGGCGGCGGCCGCGGCGCTCTCCCCGCGCGCCGGCCGCGCCGAGCCGGCGCGCGAGGAGAGCGAGCGCGCGGGCAGCGGCGATACCGCTGTTTCCGAGGAAGGCCGGCGCTTCCGCGTGCGCTTCGACCCGGCGAGCCGGGTGTGGCTCGGCGTCGCGTCCGCGCTGCACCGGGGCGCGGGCGGGGCGATCGAGATCGAGCCCGAGATCGACGCGGGCCTGTCCTACCGCGCGCGCAGCGTGACAGGCTCCGGGCCTGGCCGCGTGGTCTGGCAGGCGGATCACCGCGTCCTCGCCGGCCGGGTGTCTCCGGCGGGGCAGGCGCTCGACGGCGTGCCCGCGCTCGACGCGGCGCTGTACGGCGCGTCGTTCTTGCGGCACGACGAATCGCCGCGGGTGGTCTTGCCGATGTCGCCGCCGATCGCGGTCCCCTTCCCCTTCGACATCGGCGTGGAAGCCGAGGTGGGCCGGGTGAGCATCCCCTCGATCCCGCGGCGCGAGGGCGACGGATCGCCGGCGCCGCTGATCCGGGTCGGCGTGGCGCGCGCCACGGCGATCCTCGATCCGTGGCGCACGGGCGAGGCGGGCCGCAGCTTCGAGATCGGGCTCGGGGTCCGTTACGACATCGACGCTTACGCGGAGTCCCCCTCTCCCAAGGGCGCGCCCGCGCGCCGCACGCTCGGTGAGCCCAGGGTGGTCCACCGGATCGCACCGATGACCGCGGGCTCGCTGCGGCTGCGGCTCCAGAGCGGCGACGGGCTGACGGTCTTCGATGGTCGGGGCGACGTCGTCCCGCACTGGACGAGCGAGGAGCGCTGGCGAGTCCTCGTGCGCTCGGCCGCGCACGTCGAGAGGATCCTGGCCGCGATCGACGATCAGCCCATCGCCGCGGTGATCGAGGGCGAATACCGGCTGCTGCCGCCCGCCCTGGATGTGCAGGCGGTCCATGATCTGCGCGTGAGCCTCGGGCTCGCGTTCACGCTGGCGCTGCGCTGAGGCGACGACCGGGTCGAACTGCCAGAAAAGGGTGTGCTGCGTCGTGCAGCGTGCGATCGGAGCTCAGCGGAAGGCGTAGCGTGTCAGCGTCCCGATCACACGCGGCCGGGGCGCGTGGGGGTTCGGCGCCCGCTCGACAGTCATGCCGAGCTTGCGCATCACGGCCTGCGACGCGAGGTTGTCGGGCTCGGTCGTGGCGATGACTTGGTCGAGGCGCTCCTCGTCGAACAGGTGGCGCACTACCGCTCGGGCGGCCTCGGCGGCCAGGCCGCGGCCACGCAGCTCGGCCGCGATGAACCAGTACAGCGCGACGTCCGCGCTGGCGACGCCGCCCGGACCGCCGCGCAGCGAGTCGACGAAGGGCACGACGCCGACCACGCCAACCAGCGTGCCGTCCCTGAGCGTCACGGCTCGCTCCCCGTACGGCGGCTGGTACAGCTCGGCCAGGAACCTGGTGTTCAACACGCACCACTCGAGCCACTCTCGGCGCTGCTCCAGGCTCATTCCCGGCTCGTCGCCGCCATCCAGGATTCGATGGCAGGCATCCAGATCCCCGCGGGTGAAGGGGCGGATCCGCAGGCGCTCCGTCTCGAGCTCGGGCATCACGCGGGGCATGGAGTCTACCCCCGCCGCCGATTCTGCTGTGCGCCGACCCAGGCGCCGAACAGGGTGCCGCCGATCGTGAGGACAGTCGTGACGAGCGCCAGCGTCACGGATGTCCCGTCTCCCACGAGCACCCATCCCAGCACGAGCGAGAGCGCGATGAGCACCCACGCCAGCCGGTACTCCATGTGCCGCGCGGTGCGGGCGCAGGTGTAGCCACCGATCGCGGAACCGAAGGTGCCGATCACCGTGAGGGTGATCGTGAAGCCCTCCGAGGGCGACGTGAGTGCCTTCGCGAGACCGTCGTCGGTCGCGCCCATGGAGGCAAGGAACACCGCATAGGCGAACAAGAACGCAGTCGCGAGCACCATCGTGAGCCCGAGGTCTGCGAGCAAGCCGAAGAGCAGCGCCTTGCCGGCGGATCCGTGCGCCCGCGCCGGCCCAAGGCTGAGGCTCGCCTGCGGGGGCTGGAAAGGATTGGGGGCCGGCCTCTCGCTCATGGCGGGGGCAGTCTCGCCGCTTGCGCTCCTCGCGGTCAACGGGCCGGGCCGCCCGCCTTCGCTCCCTCGCAGGCCGCCGGCATCCCCGGGCCCGCGACGCGTCGCGAGAGCCGCCGTATTCACGTACCAGTATTCGGTCGCCGCGCTGCAATTACCGACATTCAACTGGTCTCCTTGTTGTGTGAATGAACCTCGACCCAGCGCCGCCGGCCATACCCCTCCTGGCTGCGCCAGCGGAGGCCAAATCGTCTCAAGGGGCATGGATCCGCGCTCAAGCGAAAGCACGAAGTGCACGCTGATGAAGTGCACGCTGATAATGATGAACCATGGCGCTCGCGCTGGTCGTGGGGTTCCTGCTCGGCTCTTTCGGCTCGATCCCGGCGGCGGGGCCGCTGGCCGTCCTGCTGGTGGCCGCCGCGCTCGCGGGGCAGTCCCGGCGCGTCTTGCTGCTCGCCATCGGAGGAGCCCTCGCGGAGGGGCTCTGGGCGCTCGCCGCGGCGCGCGGGCTCGGGTGGGTCCTCGAGGCGCACCCCGCGATCGATCGCGCCCTGCGGACGGGCGGCGCCGCGCTCGTCGTGGCGATGGGCCTCGCCCTGGCGCTCGCGCCTCGGCGCGCCGCCGAGGCGCCCTCCTCCGGGCGCGCGACATCGGCGCTCCTGACCGGGTTCGTCCTCGTCGCCTTCAATCCGTCGTTCCTGGCGTCGTGGATCGCGTCGTGCGCTGTGCTCCGCGCGTACCCTGCCCTCGCGCCAGCCGTCGCGCCGGCCCACGCGGCCGCGCTCGCGGTGGGCGCAGCCGTGGGCGTGGTGAGCTGGTTCGCGACGCTCGGGCGCTTGCTGGCGCGCTACCGCGAGCGGCTCGGCGCATGGCACGGGCACCTGGTGCGCGGCCTCGGGTGGGCGCTGGTGGCGCTGGGGCTCGCGGGGCTCCTGCAGCGGCTCGCGTGAGATCCGTGCCCTGTATGGACGCCGGTCGCGCGCCCGCATAACGTCGTTCGGATGCGGGTAGACGCCGGCAGCCTGCGTCGTCCGGTCGTATGAACGCCCTTCATACCGTCGCATCAGACCGCGCGGCGAGCCCTGGATCGCGCGCCTCGGTCGCGTCGCCGCGCGCGATCTACCGCAGGCTGCGGGCCGACGAGCCGGCCCCGGAGGATCTCGCGGACGAGCCCGCGCCGGAAGCCGCGGCCCCCGGCAGCCTCGACGCGTTCTTTGCGGCCCTGGCCGCGCTCCGCGACGAGGACGAGCGAGGCGCCGCGCCCGGCGACGAGAGCGCCGACCCGGCGCGGGTCCTGCTCGGCTACGCGCCGACCGCGATGCTCGACGGGTGCTGGCTCGCCGCGGCGGTACGCGTGCGCCACGCGGACGGAGCGCTCGGTGCGGCCTGCCTTGACGCGTTCTATCTCGAGTGCGGCGAGGGCGACCCCGCGCGGCACCACGGCGCCCTATACGGCGCCGCGCTGGCCGCCGCGGGGCTCGCGCTGCCCGATCTCGGGAGCCCCGCCTTCGAGCGCTCCGTCTGCCTCGCCGACGCGGACTTCGCGCTCGCGATCCCGGGACTCCGCGCCGCGCAGCTCGGGGCCGCGAGGCTGCCCGAGGCGCTGGGCCACCACGCGGCGGCCACGGTGCTGGGCCCGCCCGCAGCGGTGCGCCAGGCTGCGTCGCGCGCGCGCTGCGACGGCCTGTATTTCGCCGAGCACGCGGAGGGCGCGGAGACGGCCCGCCGGGCCCGCGATCTGGCGCGGCGGTGCCTCGAGGCGTACGCCGCGGGCGGGGCGCCGGACTGGTCGCGCGTGTGGCGCGGCGCCTGGTCGCTCTGGGCCGCGCGGCGCGCGTGGCTGGCGTCGCTCCGGCCCGCCACCGCGCCGTCCGCGTGGGAGGCGATGCTGGCGCTCGTCGAGGCGAAGGCGCGCCACGCGTTCGGATTTCACGGCCGCGTCCGGATCGACGGACAGGCGCTCGACGACGCGTTCGATCCGGCGCGGCTCGACGCGCGCCGCGTCCTCCTGCGCCTCGCGCGCTCGCCCTGGATCGTGCCGGGGAGGCCCGACGAGAGCCCGCTGGTCACCCGCGCCGTGCAGTTCGGCGGGCCGATGTTCGGCGTCTTCACCGACGCCGAGGTCGACGTGATGCGCGCCTGGATTCGCGCGCTGATCGAGGCGCCGGAACCTCCGGCCGCCCTCCGCGCGACGCGCGTCGCGGAGGAGCGTGAGGGCTCGCCGCGCGTCGATCACGAGGGACCCTCGATCGACGTGAATCGCCGAGGCGGATCCACGCCTCGCGCGCAGGTGCGCGCAGGGCTCCCTCTACCGGAGCTGTACCACCGGCTGCTCTGCGCCCGCGGGCCCGGGGACGTGGACCGCGAGGCGGGCGCGCTCGCGCGGGCACACGTCGAAGCGATGCTCCGTGAGGTGCACACCGAGGTGTCCCCCGCCCGGCTCGCCGCGGATGGGCGCTGGCCCTGGTCCGCCGCGGGGCTCTCGCGCTGGGTCGACGCGCGGCTGCGCGAGCAGATCTTCGAGGAAGGGCACCCCCACGCGCGGTCCACGGTGGGACCGCATGCGGCCCCACACCCCGCGCGCGACCCCATGCAGCCCCCGGACGACGCGGGCATCGCGCGCGAGATCACGCGTGGCGAGGCCGTCTGGCTGCTCACCCAGCTCGCGCCGGCGGCCGTGATCGACGGCGCCTGGCTCCAGGGCATGACGGTCCCCGGCGCGCTCCACACGCCGGTCGCGTCGCTCCTGCTCCGGATCTACCGCGACGAGCTCGGTGCGGGCGTGCCCGCCCAGCACCACGGCAACGTGCTGCGCAGGGCGCTCGCGGAGCAGGGCGTGACGCTGCCGCCGTGCGACGCGCGCGCGTTCATCGAACGACCCGACTTCCTCCCGCAGGCGTTCTCGATGCCCGTGCTCTGGCTCGCGTTCGCGCAAGGGTCCACCGAGCTCTTGCCCGAGCTGCTCGGCCTCAACCTGGCGATCGAGATGGCCGGCATCGGGCGCGGGTACGCGATGGCCGCCGCGATCCTGCGGCGCCACCGGATCGACCCGTACTTCTTCGACCTGCACAACACGATCGACAACGCCGCGTCGGGCCACACCGCGTGGTCGATCGAGGCCATCACGCGGTTCATGGACGCCTGCGCGGCCCCCGGCGACGCGCTCGCGATCGAGCGCGCAACGCTGCGGATCTGGCGCGGATACGCCGCGTACGCGCGCGCGAGCCGGGCGCTCGTACGCGCCGTCGCGGTGCGCCTCGGCCCCCGCCTCGGCTGGCGCTGGCTCCGGCGGCATCTGCTCGGGGACACGGGGAGGTAACGCTCGATCATGTGCGGCATCGTCGGAGCGCTGGACCTCGCCGGGCGACGCACGTTCGATCCGGCGCGCCTCGACCGCATGGCGGCGAGCGTGCGGCACCGCGGCCCGGACGACGGCGCCTCCTTTTCAGCGCCAGGGATCGCCATGGCCACGCGGCGCCTCGCCATCGTCGACGTCGCAGGCGGCCGCCAGCCGATGGCCGACGCGGGCGGCCGCGTGTGGGCCTCGTACAACGGCGAGCTGTTCAACCACGCCGAGCTGCGCCGCGAGCTCGCTGCGCGTGGGCACACGCTGCGCACGCGGTGCGACACCGAGCTGTGGCCCGGGCTCTACCTCGACGCGGGCGAGGGCGCGTTCTCCCGCGCGCGCGGGCAGTTCGCCGTGGCGCTCTGGGATCGCGAGGCGCGCACGCTGCTGCTCGGCCGCGACCGGATCGGGATCTGCCCGCTCCACTACGCGGAGGCGGACGGCTGGCTCCTCTGGGCCTCGGAGATCAAGGCGATCCTGGCGAGCGGGCTCGTACGCCCCGAGGCCGATCCGGCGGGCATCGACCACGTCTTCTCGCTGTTCGCCGCGGGCACGCAGCGGACGTGCTTCCGCGGCGTGCGCTCGATCTGGCCCGGGCACTACCTCCGCGCGCAGGGCGGCGCGGTGGAGCAGCGGCGCTACTGGGACCTGGATTTCCCGGCCCAGGGCGAGGAGCGGCGCGTCGCCTCGCTCGACGCGCTGATCGAGGAGACGCGCGCCTGCCTGCGCGACGCCGTGCAGCGCCGCCTCGTCTCCGACGGCCCGGTGGCGACGTACCTGAGCGGCGGGCTCGACTCGACGCTGGTGCTCGGCCTCGCCCGGGAGGCCCGCGGCGACGCGCCCATCGCGTCGTTCACCGTCGGCTTCGACGGCGCCGGGCCCGACGAGCGCCGCCGCGCGACCCGCAGCGCGGCGCGCCTGGGCGCGCGGCTCGAGACCCTGGTGCCCTCGCCGACGGAGATCCTCGAGGCCCTCCCGCGCGTGGTGGAGGCCGCCGAGGGCCCCGTGATGGACACGGCCGACGGGTGCGTGCTCCTCCTGGCCGAGCGCGCCGCGCGCCGGGGGTTCAAGGTCGTGCTCACGGGCGAGGGCGCGGACGAGGCGATGGGCGGCTACGTCTGGCACAAGACCCACCGCGCCATGGAGCGCCTCGCCCGCGTCCACCCCGCCCTGCCACGCGCGATCCGCACCACGCTGGCCGAGCTCGCGGCGCCCGGCACACCCGCGCCCACGTTCCAGGACCATTTCGGCGACGTTCGCCCGAGCCTCCTCGACCTGTACGAGCCGCTCTCCCGCGCGCGCTGGCTGTTCTATTCGGATACGATGGGCGATCGCGTCGCGGGCCACGACCCGTTCTCCGAGCTCGACATCGCGCCGGCGCGGATGCGCCGCTGGGATCCGCTGAATCGGTCGCTCTACGTGGAGTACAAGCTGATGCTGGCCGGACACCTCCTGGTGGGCAAGGGCGACCGCGCGGCGATGCGCTCGGGCGTGGAGCACCGCTACCCCTTCCTCGACGAGGCCTTCGTCGACCTCGCCTGCGGCCTCTCGCCGACGTACAAGCTCCGCGGGCTGCGGGAGAAGTGGCTCCTGCGCGAGGTGGCGCGGCGGGTGCTCCCGCGCGACATCGCCGACCCGCCCAAGGGCATGTTCAAGGCCCACGCGCTCTGCGCGCTCGGGCCCCAGCCCCGCTGGATCGCGCAGCTCGTGAGCCCCGAGTCGCTGCGCAAGACGGGCTACTTCTCGCCCGCGAAGGTCGCGCGCGAGCAGCGCTTCCAGCGGATCCTGCCCGCGCTCGCCCCGCGGAGGATCGTCGCCGACGGGAGCTACACCGCCGTGGTCACCACGCAGCTGTGGCACCACCTCTTCCTCGGCGGCGGGCTCTGCGAGCTGCCCACGTGGTCGCCACCAGCGCCCGCGGCCGGCCCAGCGCCCGCGGCCGCAGACGAGCGCCCGGTCGCGTCGACCGAGAGGACGGTGCCATCGTGAGCCTTCAGATCTCCGCCGATCCCGCGCTCTCCGGCCACGAAGGCAGCCCTCGGACGCCGCCCCACGACGGAGAGGCCGCCGCGAGGGAGGACCGGCTCCACGCGGCGGTGCGCCGGCGCTGGGAGCGCATCGACTGGACGCGCCCGATCCCGCCCGAGGCGCTGGTGATCCCCGAGGCGCACTACATGGACGTCGCGGGCCTCGGGCTCACCGAGCGCCAGCGCGTCGCGATCAACCGGCTGTTCGCGTGCTTCACGTGCGAGCTGTTCATCCACTTCGAGGGCTACGTCATCCGGTACCTCGAGCGGTCGGCCCACCGCGCGCCGTACCTGTCCGCGCCCGTCGTCGCCCGCTTCGTCGCCGAGGAGCGCACGCACGCGGAGATGTTCGGCCGGCTCCTGCACAGGCTCCGGCCGGATCTCTACCCGACCGACGCGGCCCCGCCGCGCTTCCTGCGCTGGGGCCGCGGTGACGACGCGGCGCTGCGCCTCGCCCCGGCGGGCACGTTCTTCCTGCTCGCGTGGTACTTCGAGGAGATCACGCTCTTCGTGCCGCGGGCGATCGAGGCCCGGCCTGACCAGAGCGCGGCGCTCGTCGCCGAGATCATGGCCCTGCACGCGCGCGAGGAGGCGCCGCATGTCGCCATCGACGAGCGCGTGCTCCTGCACCTGAACGAGCGCTGTCCGCGCTGGCTCGCCGCGATCCAGACGGCCCTCGCGCTCCCCTTCCTGGTGTACGTCGACGGCGTGGTCGGCGACGCCTGGCGCCGCCTGGTGGCCTCGGCCGGCAGCGAGCTGGGCCTCGACGCCGCGCAGCGGCGGCGGCTCGGCGCGCGCGCCCCGACGCAGTCCGATCGCTGGGGCACCGAGAGCTTCACGCGCAAGCTGGAGGGCCGCGGGCTCGCGGGAGCGCGGCCCCTCTGCTGGGCGCTGCGGCGCGCGCTGCGCACGGATCCCGCGTGAGCTCCGGGCTCGCGTACATCGGCGACAGCCACGGCATCCTCTCAGCGTGCCGCGACCTCATCGAGGCCGCCGAGCGCAGCGTCGTCCTGCAGATGTACCTCTTCGCGGCGAACGGCGACCAGACCACGCTGCTGCCGCGCCCGGGCGCGTTCCCCTACGCCGACACCGTCGCCGACTGGCTCATCGCCAAGAAGCGCGCGCGGCCCGACGTGACCATCGTCGTGATCCTGGACAGCAACACGCCCGCGAACCCCGCCCTGACGCGCCGCCGCGGCGTGCTGGTGCGGAGGCGCCTCGCGGACGCGGGCGTCCTCGTGCTGAACGCCTGCCTGTTCGGCGCGCGTTTTGACCGGCGCCGCCGGCTCCTGCCCCGGATGAACTTCCACCTCGACCACGCGCGCGGGCGCGCGCCGATCGAGGACTGGGTCGAGCACCAGAACCGCTGGCAGGTGCTGCACAACGTCGAGGACCACCGGAAGAACCTGGTGATCGACGGCGGGCGCGCCGGCGCGATCACGTCGCACAACTTCATCGACGCGGCGTTCGACTGGCACGAGAACCTGTTCTGGCTGACGGGCGCCGTGGCCCGCCGGCTCTGGCGCGTCGCGATGGCGGCGATCGGCGAGGCGCTCACCCTCCCGCAGGCGCTCGGCGCCGAGGGCCGCGCCGCGCTCCACGCGCTCGTCGCAGACGCCGCGCGCGCCGCGCGCGAGCCCGACGATCTCGGGACCGAGGGCCCCTCCCTGACGCCCACGCTCGCGCCGGTGCCGGGGTACGCCGGCGGCCTGCGCGTCCCTCTCCCGCCGCCCGGCGCGCTCACCGCAACGGGCGACGAGACGTGCGCGCTCGTCGAGCACGAGGCGATCCGCGAGCGCCTCGCGGACCTGTTCGACGGCGCGGAGGCGGGCGACGAGCTCCTCGTCGCGACCACGTACCTCTCGGACCTGCCGATGCTCGAGGCGCTCGATCGCGCGGCGGCGCGCGGCGCCCGGGTGCGTGTGCTCATCGACTCCATCGACGCGCTCCCGCTGCCCCCCGCGGCCGGGTGGCTCATCCGCAACCTGGTCAATCACCACGGGATCACCCGCGCGCTCGAGGCCGAAGCGCGGTGGCCCGACCGCTTCGCGCTGCGCGTGCACGACTCGCGCGGCGGGGCGATGATGCACCTCAAGACCGCGGCGCGGCTGGGGGCTCGGCCGATGCTCGTGGGCGGCCAGGCCAACTTCACGCCCAACTCGTTCTCGCGCGCGTGGCTCGAGACCGACCTCGAGACCCGCGATCCGGCCTTCGTCGCCGCGTTCGCGGCGCACTTCGAGCGGCTCTGGGATCTGCCCGCCTCGCGGCGCGCGCCCCGCGGCCAGGGGTCGTGGGCGCGCTCGGCGCTGCTGGGCGCGTTTGATCTGCTCGGCCTCCGGCCCTGACGCGCTCAGCGGAGCATGCCGATCACCAGGGCGGCGATCGTCGCGTCCGCGACGATGTGCGCGAGCACGGGCGCAAGGAGCCCGCGGGAGCGCTGCCGCAACAGGCCCAGCATCACGGCCCAGCTGCCCGCCAGGAAGACGCCCAGCAGCCCCCGCGGGAACCCGTGCGCGTGCTGCGCGCCGAACGAGGCGGCCTGCAGGACCACCGCGACGCGCGCGCCCCACGCCGCAGCGAGGCTCGGCTGGAGCACGCCGCGCCAGATCACCTCCTCCAGCGTGGCGTTCAGCACGGCGAAGACCGCGCCTCCCGCGATGAGCAACGGCGTCGACACCTGGAGCAGCTCCGAGCCGGTGATGTCGCGGAGATCGGGCCGGGCGAGCGCGAGCCACCCGACGAGCGCGACCGGCGTGACGCCGCCGACGAGCGCCGTCCAGCGCTTCGGGAGCCCGCCGGCCGCGCGCCAGCCCTCGGGCGGGCGCAGCGCGGGCGCGAGCCGCGCGAGGCCGCCGTAGGCCGCGAGCGCCAGGATCATGGCGAGCTGCCAGACGACGCCGAGCCGCATCGCCACCACGATGCACGCCACGAGCGCCGCGACGGCGCGCGCCGGCCCCTGCGCCACGCGGGCCGCGAGCAGCGCTACCAGGGCCGCGACCACGGCGACGGCGAGCGTCGCGCGCGGGAACGCGGGCGCGTCGAGCGCGGCCTGGAGCGCCAGGAGGCCGAGGGAGACCAGGCTCAGCGCGCGATCGACGCGCGCCTTCGGCTCGGAGAAGGCGGACGTGGGCTCTTGCATCGGGATCGCGCGGACGAGTCCTATCTACGTGGTTCCACCCGCCGGAGGTCCGGACAGAGGGACAGAGAGTTCAACGCAAAGGCGCAAAGACGCAAAGGCGCAAAATGCAGGACATTTTGTCTTTCTTGCGTCTTTGCGTCTTTGCGCCTTTGCGTTGAATTCTCTCTTCGCTCGCGACGCAGATCCCTCGCGGGATTCCGACCCGCGGCCCTAGTCGCGCGGCACCAGGCGCGACAGGACGACCCCCGGGATCGACGCCGCGAACGCGATCGCGAAGAAGGCCGTGAACCCCGCGCTGGCGGCCAGGTAGCCGCTCGCGCTGCCGGCGAACGTCGCGGAGACCGACATGAGCGCCGACCCGATCGCGAAGTGCGACGACTTGTACCCGTCCACGCAGCGCCGCATCAGGAACACCGCGAGCACCGCCGTCCCGACGCCGGCGGCGAGCTGCTCGAGCGTGACGAGCGCGACGACCCACGGGAGCGCCGGCCGCGCCCACGCGAGCGCCACGTACAGCAGGATCGCCAGGCTCTGCACGAGCGCGATCGGGAAGATCGTCCGCGCGAGCCCCCACCGCTTGATGATCACCCCGCCGAGGATCGAGCCGGCGATCGAGACGACCGTCCCGACCCCGCCGACGTTGCCGCGCGCCGCCGTGTCGAGGCCGAGGCTCTTCAGCAGCGGCGACGACATCGCGAACATGAGCGCGTCCCCTGCCCGGTAGCAGAGGATGAACGCAAGGCTCGACGCGATCTGCGGCTGCCGCAGGTACACACGGAACGGCTCGATGTAGCGCCGCAGCCCGGTCGCTCCGGTCGCTCCGGGCGCGGCGCCGGCCCCGGGCGTCGCGGCCGGGCGCGGCAGCCCCGCGGCGTGCCCGATCGCGAGCAGCGCGAGCCCGCCTGCCGCGACCGCGAACGCCGCGCCAAAGGAGGCCCAGCCCGCGAACGCGACAAGCAGCGCGCCCGCGAGCAGCGCGAGCCGGTACGCGCCGACCCGCAGCCCGGAGAACGCCGCCTGCGCGTCCTTGTCGAGCGCCTGCAGGTAGAAGCCGTCGACCGCGATGTCGTGCGTCGCCGCGGCGACCGCGACCGCCCCGAACAGCGCCGCCACGAGCCATATCGCGCCGCTGTCCGCCGCCGCAGCGAGCCCGAGGACGATCGCGACAAGCGCGATCTCGACCGCCACGAGCCAGCGCCGCGGGCTGCCGTGGAGGTCGACCAGCGGGCTCCAGAGGAACTTGAGGTTCCACGGGAGCCCGTAGAGCGACGTCAGCCCGATGATCTCCAGGCTCGCCCCCGCCGCCGTGAAGAACTCCCCCGCCACCTTGTGCGCGATCGCGTAGGGCAGGCCCTCGGCAAAGTAGGTCGACGAGATCCACAGGCCCCGGCGCGCCCCTCCCGCCACCGCGCCGGGCGCCGCCACCGCGCCGGGCGACGCCGCCTCACCGGGCGCGTCCGAGGAGGCGTCACGCCTCGGCGCCTCCGCTCCCGGCTCGGGCAGCGCGGCGCGCGCCGCGGCCGCGGGCTCAACGGGCTTGTGGGATGTAACGGCAGCCTCCACGCCTTCTCCGCACCCTTACACGATGCGTCCCGGGACGGAGCAAGTTCCAGGACGCCCGACCGCCGCGCCCGACCATGGAAGCAAACACGACGCCGTGAGGCCGCGACGCCGTGAGGCCGTGAGGCGGCGAGGACGCAGCGGACGCCATCGCGAGCGACGCTGTGGTATCGGTCCGGCATCTGGTTTAAACGGTGAACTGCATGCGACGGGCTCACGCTCCCTCGGTGTCCCCCTGCCGTCACGGCGGCGACGCCGATCGTGGCGCTTCGTGCCGCTCCGGCCGTGCGGCCGCGCTCGCGCGCGCCGACCTCGCGCCGACGCGGCCGGCGCCTTGCTCATCTCCGGTCTTTCCGAGGGAGCCAGCGTGAACGAGTACACCCGGCGCGAGGAGGTCCGCGCCACCTTCATCGCCTCGGCCATCCTCGTGCTGTGCATCGCCGTGGCGGTCCTCCGGCTCGTCACCGTGGAGGGCAGGCTCGTCCCCGACCCGGGCGCGCGGCGCCAGGCCGAGGAGTCCGAGGCCCGCGTCGCGCCCGCGCGGGCGTGCGCCCTCGCCGGCGAGAAGCTGATCGTCGAGATCGACCTGTTCAAGGCGGCAGCGAAATCGGCGCGCATGCCCGACCCGGGCGAGGCGCCCCCCGCGCCGCCGCCGCCGCCGGCGACGAGCACGAAGGGGCGCGCGCCCCGCAACGCGCCGCCGCCGCCGAAGCCCAAGGAGCCGGACAAGCAGGGCGCGTGGGCCTCCGCCCAGCCGCTCTACAAGCAGATCAAGACCCTGTCGGGCTGCCGCGAGGCGACCGAGGCGCTCCTCGGGGCTCGGGTGAACGCCATCCCCGCCTGGGAGGCCATCGCCAAGGCGGCCGCGATCACGCCGCCGGGCGCCGCGGAGGCCGAGCAGTTCGAGGCGGCGAAGCAGCTGCTCTCGCTCGTCGCCGACATCCCGGCCGACAAGGTCGCGCAGGCCACGAAGGACGCCGAGGCGGCGTTCAAGGCGAACGCGGAGCGCGACCGGGATCGCGCGCTCACCGCGATGGTCCGCGAGCCGCTGCCGCAGGGCGTCTTCTCGCGGCGCGTGGCCGTGAGCGTCGGCGTCGGGCTGACGGTCTGCGCTCTCTTCATCAGCTACCTGGGCGTGCGGGCCGCCTCGATGCGCCGCCTCGCGACGCTGCTCCCGCTGCGCGACGCGGTCCGCAGCGGGCGCCCGGGCATGCAGGCCGCGGAGATCCTGAAGACCGCCGCGACGCACAACAGCGGCGAGCCCGGCCTCGTGATCGGCGCCGCCATCGGCGGGTTCTCCGCGGCCCTCCTCGCCCCGAGGGACGCCGACCTGTTCGTCGCGGGCGTCATGGCGGGCCTCCTCATCGGCCTCGGCGCGCAGTGGGCCTTCCGCCTCGCCCTCGGCGCGGGCCGCTGGCGCGCCCGCACCACGGAGCTCGCCGAGGTCGAGAAGCCGGCCATCCCCATCGTGCTCGTCCTGAGCGGCGTGAAGCCCGGCCTCGAGCTCGAGTTCATCCAGTTCCTCCGCTCGCTGCCCCCCGCCGACGCCGCCGCGGCGGTCGAGAAGCTCGCCTCCCAGGCCGAGGAGCGCATCCTCGCCGCCGCCGACGCGGGCGCCGCCCTCACCCACGGGAAGCCGCCGCCAGGGTGACGCCGGCAGCGTGACGCCGGCCGGCGCAAGGGGTCGCGCCTACCCTCCGCACGACCACAGAACTCCCGCGGGGTGTCCCCGCGAACACAGCGCGGCGGCGGCCCTGCACCGAGCGCTCGATCCGCACGCCGTTCCATGGAATGGAGGCGCTCCCGACATGAGACACCCCCTGCAGGCCCGCCGGCCGTCCGGGCGATGGGCGCTCCTCTCGCTGCTCGCCGCCACCTGGTGGCTCGCCGCGCCCCCTGCAGCAGCGCAGGACACGGCCACTCCGAAGGCCGCCGCGCCGCAGGCCGACGACGCTCCGCCCGCGACGCACGCCGCCTCGCTGCAGGCCGACGGCCCTCCGGCCGCCGCGCAGGCCGCCGCGCCGCAGGCCGACAGCCCTCCGGCGGAGGGCGGCGCGCCCTCGACGGACGGAGCCGCCGGGGCCGGCGCGCCGTCGGGCGGCGCGGGCGGCGCCGGCGGCGCGGCCTCGGACGCGCGGGATCCGGCCGAGCGCAGCGCGGCGCGGCGCGACAGGCCCGGGGCGACGAGCAGCCGCGCCACCCCCTCGAAGAAGCGCCGCGGGGACATCAACCCCTGCATGACGCCCGATCCGGGCTGGGGCGTCTACGACCGGTGGTCCCGCGCGCCCTCGATCGGGCAGATGATCATGCCCCACCGGGGCGGGGTCACGAAGCGCGGCGGCTTCGACGTCATCATCCACTTCCACGGCCACGAGGCGCTCCGCAAGGAGTTCGTGAAGACCGCCGAGGGCGCCGTCCTCGTCGGCATCGATCTGGGCATCGGCTCGGGCGCGTACTCGAGCGCGTTCTCGGCGCCGTACGTCTTCGAGAACCTGCTCGACAGCATCGAGCGCGCCGTCGCGAAGAAGACCGGCAAGAAGAAGGCCTACATCCGCAAGCTCGGCCTCTCGTCGTGGAGCGCCGGCTACGGCGCCGTCGAGCAGATCCTACGGCAGCCGGCCGGCAAGCGGGTCGACGCCCTCGTGCTGCTCGACTCGCTCCACGCCGGGTACGCCGACGAGCAGCAGCACAAGCTCAAGGTCGCGCAGATCGAGCCGTTCATCGCGTTCGCGAGGCGCGCCGCGGCGGGCGAGGCGTTCATGTTCATGAGCCACTCCTCCATCCTGCCGCCCGGCTACGCGTCGACGGCGGAGACGGCGGACTTCATCGTGCGGCAGCTGCGGGGCAAGCCGAGGGGCTCCTCCCGCGCCGACGTGCTCGGCCTCGACATGATCCAGCGCTTCGACCGCGGCGACTTCCACGTCCGCGGGTACACCGGCGACGACAAGCCCGATCACTGCGCCCACCTCGGCCTGATGGCAGATGTCGTGCGGGTCCACCTCAACCCGCGGTGGAAGTCGCCGCGAGGCCGGCGCTAGATGGGCGGCATCGGCGTCATCATCAACCCCCGCTCGCGCCAGAACCTGAGCGATCCCCGCGCCGCGGTCCGGCTCGCGCGCGCGCTCGGAGACCACGGCGTCGTCCGCGCCGCGCGCTCCCGCGAGGATCTCGCCCGGATCGCGGAGGACTTCAGGAAGCTCTCCATCGACGTGCTCGGCATCTCCGGGGGCGACGGCACGAACCACGTGACCATCACCGGCTTCCTCGACGTCTACGAGAACGAGCCGCTGCCGCCGATCGCCTTCCTGCGCGGCGGGACGATGAACACCGTGGCCAACGCCGTGGGCGTCCCCCGCGGGCGCCCCGACGGCCTGCTCGCGGGGCTCATCGCCCGCTACACCGACCGCGGCCGGCACCCGCTGCGCTGGATCGAGCGCCACGTGATGCAGATCGGCGCCCACTACGGCTTCATCTTCGGCACCGGCTGCGTCCACGGCTTCATCGCCGAGTACAACCGCAGCGAGGAGCGGAGCGCGCTCTGGGCCGCCAAGGTCCTCGCCCGCGCGAGCGCCGCCGTGCTCCTCAACACGGGCACCCAGGTCGCCGCGCGCTGGCAGGGCCGCGTCCACTTCGAGGACGGCTCCGCGTTCCCGGACCGCGACTACCTCGCCGTCGCCGCCGGCACGGTGGACCAGATCGGCCTCGGGTTCCGCCCGTTCCACCGCCACGACGAGCGCCCGGAGAGCTTCCACATGCTGGGCATCCACACCTCCGCGCTCGGCTTCGTCAGGAAGCTGCCCGATATCTGGCGGGCGCGGCCGATGGGCGAGGCGCACACGTTCGAGAAGATCGCCCGGCGCGCGGTGCTCGAGGCCAGGTCGGGCGTGGTCCACTACGTCTGCGACGGCGACGTGCACGAGCACGCGGGCCCGCTCACCGTGCGCATCGGCCCGCGGGTGAAGATCCTCGTGGAGCACAAGTCCGGCCATCGCCCCGCCGGCGCACGGCGCACGTCGCACGATGTGTGCGCACGCGGCGAGCACGCGCATCCCTGCGGAATCGTACGCTGATCATGCATGGATCACGCGCTGACCATGCGCCGACGGCGCGCCGGCGCGCGGGCAGGCAGCGGCGCGCGGGCAGGCAGCGACGTACAGGTGCGCGAGACCATGGCTGTGCGAGGCCAGCAAAGTTAGACTGCGTTCGCTCCATGCCGCCGCGCTCCTCCTCCGCGCCCGCCTCGTCGACGGACTCGACCCCGCGGCCCGAGAGCGCGAACCGCTCGTTCGCCTCGTCTGCGGCGTTCCCGCGCGCCAGCGCTCCGGACTCGCTCGACCCGGAGCTCATCGATCCGTCCCTCGTGACACCGCCTCCGGAGGCCGGCACGCCGTCGCCCGCTCCGGGGAAGGCGGCGCGGCGCATCTACCGCGAGGGCGACGTGATCGGCGGCAAGTACCGCCTGCGCTACGTCCTCGGCGAGGGCGGCATGGGGATGGTGTGGCTGGCCCACAACGACGTCCTCAACATCGACGTCGCCATCAAGTTCATCCGGCGCGAGGTCAACTCGACCGAGGCGACGGTGCGCCTCCACCAGGAGGCGCGCGCTGCCGCGCGGATCGATCACCCCTCGATCGTCCGCGTGATCGACTTCGGGGAGTCAGAGCACCGCGACCCGTACATCGTGATGGAGGTGCTCCGGGGAGAGCAGCTGGTCGAGGCGATCGAGCGCAGGAAGCGCTTCTCGCCCACGGCGGCGCTCCGCATCCTCCTGCCCATCGCGAGCGCCGTCGCCGCTGCGCACGACCGGAGGATCGTCCACCGCGATCTCAAGCCCGAGAACATCTTCCTCGTGAAGAACGATCGCGGCGACATCACCCCGAAGATCGTCGACTTCGGCATCGCCAAGGTGTGGAGCGAGACGGCGAGCGGCGAGATGACCAAGGCGGGCACGGTGCTCGGCAGCCCCGATTACATGTCGCCCGAGCAGGCGCGCGGCATCACCGACGTCGACGGGCAGACCGACGTCTGGGCGTTCGCCGTGGTGCTCTACGAGACGATCACCGGCCAGAAGCCGTTCCAGGGCGGCAACTACCACGACCTCGTGGCGGCGATCCTCGTCAAGGATCCGACGCCGATCACCGCGCTCGGCGTGGGCGACGAGGCGCTGTGGGCCATCATCGCGCGCGGCCTCGGGAAGGAGCGCTTCAACAGGTGGCGCACCATGCGCGAGATGGGCGTCGCGCTCGCGCGCTGGGCGACCGAGAACGGCGTCGTGGAGGACGTGACCGGGACCTCGCTCGCCGTGCACTGGCTGAGCGACGGCGAGCAGCGGCCCCTCTCCGAGCGGCCGGCGGTGCGGGCGCAGCAGCGGCGCATCTCCGAGCGGCCGGCGGTGCGGGCGCAGAGGAGCAGCGAGGACCACCAGGAGGTCGCTGTACACCCTGTCCACCAGGAGGCCGCTCGCCCGACCGGGGACCGGCGGCGCGTCGCCGTCGTCGCGGCGGCGGGGCTGGCGACGCTCGTGATCCTCGGCGCCGCGCTGTTCTCCCTGCGCGCCATGACCGCGCGGGACGGCAGCGCCGAGCCCGCGCCTGCGGCGCCGCCCGCTGCGTCGCAGGTCCAGCCGCAGGCCGCCGCCGCACCATCGACCGCACAGGGCCCTGCGCCCGAGAGCCGCCCCGAGCCAGCCCGCACGGCCGAGCCGCAGCCCTCGGCCGGCGCGGCCCGCCTCGGACCGGCCGAGAGCCCCACCGCGAGCGCCCACGCGCGGGAGCCCGCGCCGGCGCCCCGGAGCGCCGGCTCGCGACGGACCGCGCCCTCACGGGCGGGCGCGAAGACCTCTGGCGCTGCCTTGCCGGTCCCGGCCCGGCCGAACTTCTAGCGTCGCGATGTCTTCCCAGGAAAGCCCCGCGCGCGAGACGCGACATCGAAGGCCGACGACCGGCGCGCGCTGGCCGCTGCTGCTCGCGCTGGCCGTGCTCACCGGCGCCTGCTCGCTGCTCGCGGAGAGCGCCCTCTCCGACAAACCTTCCGAGGGCGGCCACGGCGCGACCTCGACGGGCGGCGGCTGCGCGCCCGACTGCCCGGACGGCGCCTGCTGCGGCGGTACGTGCGTCGCGCTGGGCGAGAACCGGGAGCACTGCGGCGCCTGCGGCAACGCGTGCGGTGACGGGGAGTCGTGCTGCGGCGGGTCGTGCACCAACGTGCTGAACGACCCGTCGCACTGCGGCGCGTGCGGCGTGCCGTGCCCGCACACCCTCTGCGTGGGCGGCCACTGCTCGTCCGAGTGCGTCTTCGGCTTCGACAACTGCGACGGGAACGTCGTCACCAACGGCTGCGAGGTCGATCTCAAGAGCGATCCCGAGCGCTGCGGCGGTTGCTCGCTCCGTTGCCCCTCGGGCGCGATCTGCGACGCGGGGCAGTGCGCGTGCGCGCCGCCGCTCCTCGACTGCGACAACCTCCACGACACCGGGTGCGAGATCGACAGCTCCTCGGATCGCGCGAACTGCGGCGCCTGCGGCGTCACCTGCGGGCCGAACAAGGAGTGCCGGGCCGGCGTGTGCGGGTGCGCTCCGGGGTACGCCGACTGCAACGGCTCGCCCGACGACGGCTGCGAGGCCACGCTCGGGACAGAGGCGGACTGCCGGGCCTGCGGGGATGCCTGCGCGAGCGGCATGATCTGCGATGGGAGCAGCGGCTGCGCCTGCGCGAGCGGGCGCCTCGACTGCGACGGCGCGCCCGGCTGCGAGGCGATCGCCATCGACCCGACGACCTGCGGCGCGTGCGACGTGCGGTGCGCGCCGGAGGCGGCCTACTGCGACGGCGTGGCGTGCGCCGCCGGCTGCGCCGCCGGCCTCGCCGTGTGCGACTCCTCGTGCGTCGACACGCAGCTCAGCCCGTTCCACTGCGGCGCGTGCGGCGTCGCCGCGGGGCCGCATCAGCGCTGCGACCGAGGCGAGCTGGTGTGCGACGAGGGCTTCGCGGACTGCGACCCGATCGCCCCGGGCTGCGAGTCCGATCTCACCAGGGATCCGCGGCACTGCGGCGCGTGCAGCACCACCTGCAAGCCGGGCGCCGTGTGCGTCTCCGGCGCGTGCGCGTGCGGGGCGCTCACGCCGCACGACTGCGGCACGGCCTGCCGCGCCTGCTGCTCGGACGAGGACTGCTCGGACGGCGACGGCTGCACCGCCGACGTGTGCGAAGACGGCGGCGCGAGGTGCAAGAGCACGGGCTGCGCCGACGGAGAGCAGTGCTGCAGCCTCGTCGCGTGCCGCCAGTGCTGCACCAGCGCGGACTGCAGCGGGGGCGAGATCTGCTCCGGCGGCGCCTGCATCCCGCCCTGCGGAGGCGGCCTCGTGGCCTGCGAGGGCAAGTGCGTCAGCCTGGGCTCGGCCGAGCACTGCGGCGCATGCGGGAACGCCTGCCTGAGCGGGCGCGAGTGCCGCACCGGCCAGTGCACCCCCGCGTGGGCCCCGATGACGAGGGCCGGCGCGCCCGCGCCGCGGCAGATGGCCGCGGCGACCTGGATCGGGAACGCGCTCTTCCTGTGGGGCGGCCGCACGTCGGTCGGGGACGTGGGCGACGGGGCGCTCTACGATCCGGCGCGCGACACCTGGTCGACGCTGGGCAACGAGGGCGCCCCCTCGCCGCGCGTGCTCGCGGCCGCGGCGTGGACGGGCTCCCGGGTGCTCGTCTGGGGCGGCGGCTCGTTCGCGAGCCCCTTCGGCCTGTCCACCGGCGGCGTGTACGACCCGGCGACGCGGACCTGGCGCGCGATGAGCACCACCAACGCCCCCGCGGCGCGGCGGATGCCGATCGGCGTGTGGACCGGCACGCGCCTCCTGATCTGGGGCGGCAACGAGGGCGGCGCCCCGGTCGCCGGCGGCGGGCTCTACAACCCGGTCGCCGACGCATGGACGCCGGCCTCCAGCGCCGGCGCGGCCCCCGCGCGCGAAGGCGTCGCGTGGGCCTGGTCGGGCACGGAGCTCTACCTGTTCGGCGGGGAAGCCGGCGAGGCGACAACGAACGAGGGCTACGCCTACAACCCCACCACCGACGTGTGGCGGTCGCTGCCCAGCGCCGACGCGCCGAGCCCGAGGACCGAAGCGTTCGCGGTCTGGATGGGCGATCGGCTCCTCGTCTGGGGCGGGCAGGACCAGGAGGGCGGCGCCCGCAAGGGCGGCGCTATCTACGATCCGGTGGCCGACGCGTGGCGCGGGATCGACGACAAGGGGGCCCCCTCGGAGCGCAGCCGCGTCGAGCGGCGCACCGGCTGGACCGGGTGGACCGGCGCGCACGCGCTCGTCGCCGGCGGGCGGAGCGGCCTGACGCTCAGGCGAGACGGGAAGCTGTACGATCCGATGACGATGGCGTGGGGAGCGAACATGTCGGCCGCGGGCAAGCAGCACACCTACGGCGTGGGCGTGTGGACGGGGACCGAGCTCATCTTGTGGTCCGGGCTCGAGGGGTTCTCGCTGGTGCCCGACGGGGAGCGGTTCAGGCCGTGACGCCGCGGCGGACGCGCCCGCTCTCGGGCGCCCTGGCGCTCCTCGTCGCGGCGGCGATGCTCGCCGCCCCCGCGCCCGCCGCGGCCCAGAGCGCGGCCGACGTCGCAGTCGCGCGCGAGATCTTCATCGAGGCCTCCGAGCTCGCGAGGCAGGGGCGCTGGGAGCAGGCGCGGGAGCGGTACGAGCGCTCGCTCGCGATCAAGCGCGCGCCGATCACGCTCTACAGCCTCGGGGTGGCCCAGCAGCAGACGGGGCAGCTCGTCGAGGCGCTGGAGAACTTCCGCGCGTTCCTTGTCGAGCCGTCCGCGCCTGCGACAAAAGGGTACGAGAAGCTCGCGCGGCAGGCGATCCAGGAGCTCGAGCACAAGGTCGCGGCGCTCGAGCTGCGGCTCTCCCCGGGCGACGCCGCCGGCCTCGAGGTGAAGATCGACGGCGTCGTGGTGCCCGCGGCGGCGCTCGATCGCCCGCGCCCGGTCAACCCGGGGGATCACACGGTGACCGCGAGCGCGCCGGGCTACCGCGAGGCCGAGCGGAGCGTCGCAGCGGCGCCGGGGAGCCGCGCCGTCGTCGTGCTGAGCCTCGAGCGCGAGGTCGTCGCGCCGGCAGCGCCCGCCGGGCCGAGGGTGTCCTCGACGAGCGCTCCAGCGAGCGTCGCTCCGGCCAGACCGGTCCTGCGCGGCGCCGCGCCGAGCTCCGCGCCCGACGCTGCGCCGAGCCGCGTGGTGCCGATCGTGCTGGTCGCCGGCGGTCTGACCACCGTGGCGGCCGGCGCGGCCATCGGGCTGCTCGGGGTCGCGAGCGCGTCGGACGCACCGACGCGGGACGGGGGCGCGGCCGACGCCGCGCGCGCCCAGGCGCTCGCGGGCGACATCGTCGCCGGCGCCGGCCTCCTCGCGGCGGGCGTCGGCGTGCTCGTGATGGTCTTCGACCGCGATCCCGCCGGCGCCCCGCGCAAGCAGCCCCCGCCGCGCGCCGCCCTCGACCCGTTCCGCCTCACCGTGCGCTTCTGACCTCCGACGCGGGAGCTAGGCCTTCGGCATCTCCCTGCGGTCGAGGTTCACCACCACGAACGCGCCGTAATTCAGGACCGTGAGCGAGTCCTCGTCCACGATGAGCACGCGGACGCACTGGGGAGGAGACGGCGCGAGCAGGTCGACGTACGGATCGAACGGCGCCTCGTCCACGGGCGGCAGCACCGCGTGCAGGAACTCGTGGAGCCGCGCGCGGTGGTCGACGATGACGCTCGCGCCCGGCGCCTCCGCGCTGCCCCGCGCGTCGATCCGGAAAAACGCCCGGCGCGCCGCCGGGGACACGACGAGGATCGCCGCGTCCGTCACCTCGATCTCGCTGGACGTGCACAGCCGCTCCACGCGACGGCTCACGGCCTCCTCCACCGTCTGGAACAGCCGCAGCCGCCGGCGCTGCCCTTCCGTGAGGCCCGGCTCCTCGATGTACGCCTCGAGGCTGCACCCGCGCATGTTCCGCTCGCACCCGTACGTCATGCGTCTGCACCGTGGCTCGGTCTGCTCACCCGCCTCTGGCAGCCGGGTCGGACAGCCGTCACGCCTCCCCGCACGGGCGCTCATGCACGGGATTAGCCAACACCCCCGGCACCGCGGCGCCGCTCCAGGGTTGGTCGCGGTCTCCACGGTTTCCATCGCTCGCGGTCAGCGACCGGGACGCACGCCTGCGTCCTGGAAGACCGCACGGCCGCGCGGCGGGAGATGCAGGCGCGAACGCTCGCACGGAAGTGCACAGCCGCCAGGGCGATGCGCTCACACCGCCCGATGCGCGAGAGCCGCTCCGTGTGCCCCGGGCGGCAGGGCGTGGCCCCGGCGAGAGCTGCCGCGCCCCCGCCCGGCGGACCGGCGCTACTGCGCTGCCGGCGCCGCGAACTTCGCGGTGAGCTCCACCTGGGCGACGCTGCGCTGAGCGGCGGCCTGCTGGGCGGTGGCGCCGGGCGGCACAAGCAACGCCTGGAGCCGCTGCGAGGCGTCGGCCACGCCGGGCACGAAGCTCGACGGCGACCAGGTGAGCGTGCCCTTGCCCGAGGAGTCGAGCCGGTCGATGGTCATCGTGATCTCCCCGTTCGGGCTCGGCAGCTTGAGGTCGGCCCCTTCCGCGTACTGGCGCGTGTCCACGCTGAGCGAGACGACGCCTCCCTCCACCTTCTCGATCTTGAAGACCCGGTACCGCAGCACCGGCAGCTGCGCGCCCGACGCCACCACGCGATCGGTGACCATCCAGTAGGCGCCTGCGCCGACGGGCTTGTCCGGGAGCGGCGGCGTGAGGAGCGTGATGGCCTCCCCGAGCGCGCCGATCAGCGGCTGGAGCCCTGGATCGGCGTCCTTGGAGAGCTCGAACTGGAGGTTGCTGACCGCGTTCGCCGGCGAGAGCTCGTACCGCAACGCGCTCCCCTTCAGCTTCGCGAGCGCGTCGGCGAGCTGCTTCGGCGGGCCGCCGATCGACATCGAGGCGAGCATCGCCGACGTGATCTTCGCGATCACCCTCGTCGGAGCCGCGCTCGCCGCGGGCGCGGCCGCGCCCTCCTTGGGCGCGTCCGCCGGCTTCTCCGCCTTGAAGCTCACGCCGAGCTCCAGGTTCGGCAGCCCCTGCGGCCCGCCCATGCGCAGCCCGAGCGTGATGTCGAGCTTCTGCTCGGATTTCGGGTCGATCTTCGGGGCGAGCCTGGCCCGCGGCTCGCTGCCGTCGCTGACGACCTCGATCTTGTAAGGCACGTCCTTCGGCAGCGCGGCGGCCGCTTCGGACGCCGAGAACACGCCGCTCTCCGGCGGCCCGCCCGCCGCGCCGCCCGCCGCTGGCCCCTTCTTCTCGGTGCCGCCCGCCGCCGCCTCCGCGAGCGCCGCGCCGAGCTTGCCGCCGACGACCGGCAGCGGCGGGCCGGCGTCGAGCGCGCCGGCGTCGGCGGCGACCTGCGCCTTGCTCTTATCCCCCTCGCAGCCCGCGAGCCCCGCGAGGGCGACCGCCGCGAGCGTCGAAGCCATGACCCAGCGCCACCGAGTGTCCATGACGGCCGGGTGTAGCCAAAACGGGCGCCATCTTCCAGCGCTCCGTTGCGTTGCGCCGACGGACGGCTCCCGTCGGGGCGGGGCCTCGCCTCAGGCCCGCCGCGCGGCCTTGAGCCCGCCGATGTGCTCCAGGAGCTCGAGGGGCCGGAACGGCTTGGCGTAGTAGGCGGTCGCGCCGAGCTTCAAGGCGCGGGCGCGCGCCTCGTGATCGTCGAGGGCGCTGATCACGAGGATCGGCAGGCCGGAGGTGCCCGGGTGCGCGCGGAGGCGCTCGCAGACCTCGAAGCCATCCATGCTCCCGGGCAGCATCAGGTCGAGCAGCAGCACGTCGAAGGGCTCGGTCAGGGCGCGCTCCACCGCCTCGCGGCCGGTGCCCACGCCGATCACCTCGTGACCACTCGCTCCGACCAGCGCCTCGATCATGCGCCGGATCGCGTCCTGATCTTCGCAGAGGAGGATTCGCATGGTCGCGAGCACGGGGAGCGTCGCACCCGCCCCATCGCGCGGTCAAGCGGGAACGCTACGCGCGGCGAGGGCGGGCCGCTCTGTCTGCTCTGTTTGCTCTGATTGCTCTGTCTGCTCTGTCTGCTCTGTCTGCTCTGTTTGCTCCGTCTGCTTCCCTGTCGCGTCCCTGTGGGCGCGCGGCGCTGGTTGGCGGACGCAGCGCGAGCTCGATGCCGACGCGCGCCCCGCCGCCCTCGCGGCGCTCGGCGAACGCGCGGCCCCCGTGCGCCTCGGCGATGCGCTTGCACAGCGCCAGGCCGAGGCCGAGCGAGCCGCGCTCGGCGCCGCTCTCGCCGCCCTGCCCCCGCTCGCGCCGGAAGAACGCCTCGAAGATGCGCGTCTCCTCCCCGTCCGCGAACCCGGGCCCGCGATCCTCGACCTCGAAGACGACGCCGCGCTGGCCGCCGGGACGGACCCGCAGCCGCTCGGCCCCGCCAGCGTGCGCGCGCGCGTTCTCCAGCAAGTTGGCGAGGGCGCGCGCCAGCAGCGTCGCGTCCGCCTGGAGCGCCGGCGTCCCCTCGACGACCTCCAGCAGCGTCGGATCCAGCCCTGCGCGCTCCAGGGCGCGGATCCCGGCCTCGGCCGGGTCGAGGCGGGCCACGGTGAGGGCCGCGAAGTCGAGGCGCGAGCTGGCCAGGAGGTCGCCGACGAGCGCGTCGATCTCCATGACCTCGCGGTCGAGGTCGTCGAGCACGCAGGCGCTCGGCCCGCCGCCCTCGCGGGCCATCTCCGTCAGCAGGCGGATGCGGGCGAGCGGCGTGCGGAGCTCGTGCGACACGGCGGCGAGGAGCTCTCTCTGGTCAGCGATCTGGCGCTCGATGCGCGCGGCCATGTCGTTCACCGCCTCGGCGACGATGCCGACCTCGCCCTGCTGTCCGTGGCAGTCGAGCCGGACGCGGCTCGACAGCTTGCCGGCCCCGATTTCGTGCGCGACGTGGGCGAGATCGACGAGCGGGCGGGCGAGGCGGCGCGCGATGAGGCCCGAGGCCCCCCACATGACGATGGCCACGGCGAGCAGCGGCAGGGCGAACCGGAGCGATCCGCCGGAGCGGCCGCGGGCGGGGCAGAGGAGCACGGTGCCGAGCGGCCCCCCCTCGTCGCGGACCGGGGCGACCAGGGTCTGCGCCCGGCAGGGCTGGCCGTACCTCGCGAGCCGCCGCCCGGTCGGGTCGACGAGCTCCAGGTCAATCTCGAGATCCTCGGCGAACGCGCGGGCGAGGGCGTCGCGGGCCGCGGGATCGCCCCATACGCGCTCGAACTCGTGGGCCACGAACGACTGGGCGCGGGCGTGCTCGCGCCGCCAGCCGGAGTTGCCGACGCGATCGATGGCCCCGATCGTGGCGACGGCGGCGAGCGCGGTGATCAGGATGGTCGCGCCGAACCACATGAAGATCCGGCGGTGCAGCCGCGCGCTCACGAAGCGGCCGATCGAGACCTTGCGCCCGTTCTCGTAGAGCCAGGACCGGTACCGCCTCCTCACACGCGGTCCTTGGCGAGCACGTAGCCGACGCCGCGCACCGTCTTGATGAGCCTCGGCGACCTCGGGTCGTCGGACAGCTTCTGCCGCAGGTGCGAGATGTGCACGTCGACCGTCCGCCCGCCGACGTTGACGTCGCCGCGGCCGGCCTCCTCGAGGAGCGCGTCCCGGGCGACGACGCGGCCGGCGCGCCGCGCGAGGGCGACGAGGATGTCGAACTCGATGCCGGTGAGATCGGCGGGCTTGCCCGACACGGTGACGACGCGGCCGGGCACGTCGATGGCGATGTCGCCGGCCACGATCCGCTCGCCGGCGGCGTCGGGCGTGGCCCGCCGGAGCACCGCACGGAGGCGCGCGAGCAGCTCGCGCGGGCTGAAGGGCTTCGCGATGTAGTCGTCGGCGCCGATCTCGAGGCCGACCACGCGATCGGCCTCGTCGCCGCGGGCGGTGAGCATGAGGATCGGCATCGAGCTCTTCTGCCGAATGCGGCGGACGACCTCGATGCCGTCCATGCCCGGCATCATCACGTCGAGCAGGACGGCGTCGAAGGTGCCCGCGGCGAGCGCCGAGAGGCCGCGCGCGCCGTCGCACGCGACGGTCACCGCGAACCCGTTCTGCTCGAGGTAGCTCGCGAGCAAGGCGTGGAGCCGTGTGTCGTCGTCGATGAGCAGGAGCCGCAGCGCCATGGAAGGACCCGGGGGGCAGGTGCGGCGGCGACCGGCCGCCGCTCACCCCTTGTATAGCTCAGGGACCCGCGCCGGTGTCGGCGTCGGCCGCCGCGGGCGCGTGGACCGCGCGCGGGGCGCCCCGCGGCCAGGAGCGATCGGCCTCCCGCGCGGCGTCCACGCAGATGGAGGCGACGTGGCGCTGGAAGGCGTCGCGGCGGGCCTCCGCCCGGCAGCGCAGCGAGGAGAAGCCGGAGGCGAAACCGGCGACGGTGCCGAGCGCGAGCAGCGCGATGGTGATCTGGCGTCGCATCATGGTCTTCTCCTTCACGCCCACCGGCCGTGGGTCCTGTAGGGATCGTCGCCGCGCCACCCGGCCCTGCCGGACCACATGTCGCGGAACGCGGCCGGCCCGATCTCGATGAGATCGGCGAGCTGCTCGCGCTGGCGGTCCTCGAGCACGGCGTGGACCTTCCCGAGCGCGCCGACCGCGGCCCTGCGCAGCGACTCGATGGCCGTGTCGTGGCGCGCGAAGAGCTCGCCGAGGCGCGTCTCGTCGAAGCTCGGGCTCCGCATCGCCGCCGCGACGTCCGCGCGCGTGCTGCGGATCTCGCTCCGCTGCGCCTCAGCGGCGGCGCGGAGCTCGTCGATGGCCGCAACGATGACCTTCTCCTGCGTCGGCGTGGTGCCGAGCCGATCGAAGAGGAAGGACAGGAAGAAGCGACGGCGGAAGCCGTGCCCCCCGAAGCCGCGCCGCCCGAAGAAGCGCGGCCCAGCGCCCCAGGGCGCACCGCAGTCGTACCTGCAGCCGCGCTTCAACGTCATGACGAGGCCTATCAGACAGGCCGTTCCAACCACGAATCCCAGCATGATGCGTACCCTCCGTGAGCGTCTCCGCCGTCGATCCGTGCACGGGGCGTGTGCGCGCGGCCTCGGTTCGTCCGAACGCGGGCGCCGCCCCGGGCAGCAACGACCGGAGCCGCAGACGCGCGGCTCCGGGACACCTCGAAGCTGCGCAGCGCGTGTGAAGGATGTTCAGGAGCGCGTGTGAAGAAACATGAAGATCGCCGCGGGCAGCGCGGCGCGGCGCCATGACGGAGGGGCGCGCCATCCGCTCGCGGACGGCGCTCCGCGCTCCGGCGGCGCTACTTCACCGACTCGACATCGCCGATGTCGTCGAGGTCATCCTTGGGTTTCCCGTCGCCCGAGGTCGCCCACGGATTCGTGCGCTCGCTCTCGGGCGCGCCGCGGTCGCCGTCTTCGTCGTCGTCCTCCTCTTCGAGGTCGTCGAGCGACTCGACCTTGGCCCCATCCGGCGAGGCGCTCGGCGCAGGCGGCGTCGACGCGCGCGACGCCGGGGGCGCGGGCGGCGTCGATGCGCGCGGCGCAGGAGGCGTCGACGGGCGCACCGCCGGAGGGGGCGGCGTCGATGCGCGCGCCGACGAGGTGCCAGGGTCGCTCGGGAGCCTGTTGCGCGACGGCTCAGCCCCCTGCGGTGAGACCGCCGCCGCGGCGCCCGCCGCTGCGAGCGGCCTCGCGGCGATCGCGCTCGGCGGCGTGATGCCGCCGGCGGCCTTCGGCCCCGCGGGGGAGCCGGCCGGCGGGCTGCTCACCGACGCCGCGAGGCCCCCCGGCGGCGAGCCGGCCGCCCCGAAGAGCGCGGCGCTCACGGCGGCCTTGCCGGCCTGGCCCGCGTCGGGCGCGCCGCCGGACGAGCCGGAGGCCGGCGCCGACACGGGCCCGCCGCCGGACGACACAGGCGCTGACGCCGCCGGGCCCGACACGGGCCCGCCGGACGCCGACGCCGCCGGCTTCGACACGGGGGCGGAGGCCCCCGGCGCCGATGCAGGCGCTGCCGCTCCGGCCGGCGGAGCGGCAGCGGGCGCGCCGCCGCGGCCGGACGACAGCTCCACCGGCGCCGCCGCCTTCGGCGTGGCGGCCCGCGGCCCGTCGAAGCGCATCGCCTTCTGCGCGAGCTGCACCACCGGGAGGATGTCGCGCGGCGGGATGTTCGCGGCGATGACGTCCGGCCCGGCGATCGCGAGCTCGCCGTCGGCGTGGAACGGCACGCCCGGGCGCTCGCGCTCCTGCTTGAGCCGCGCGTTGTCGATGGCGACGCGGATCTCGAGCGGGATGCGGGTCTGCCACAGCCGGCCGTCGATCGCCGTGCGCACGTCCCACGGCGTCAGGATCGGCGTCCTGCCGATGCCCTCGAACGGGCTGCGATCCGCGAGCAGCGCCTTGAGCAGCCAGGCGACGATCTCCTGGAGCTGCGGCGTGTCCTGATCCCACGGCATCGAGTCCCGGAAGAACTGCCAGTAGCCGCCGGCCGGGCCGTACACCGCGAGATCGCGCGGATCGAACGCGTCCTCGAACGCGCGCGGGGTGATGTCGCCCTCGTCGATGACGGAGTCGATGAGCGCGCCCTGGAAGTCGGGCGTCTTGCGGCGGGCGGCCTTGGGCGAGAGGCCGGTGAGGGACGTCGTGATCTGCTGGCGCACGTCGCTCCGCTCGCGGAACCAGCCCATCCGCTCGACCGCGCCGAACTGATCGCGCAGCTTGACCGGCGTCCACCACGGCAGATCGAGCTCGCGCAGCCGCGCGATCAGCTCGGCCACGAGCTGCAGCGCCGGCTCGCTCGCGAGGTGCACGCGCGCCTCTCTCCTCAGCGTCTCGTCGTCCTTGCTATCGGGATCCCGGTGCTGCAGCGATCGCTCCGCCATCGTTCCTCCGTGCTCCCCCGGCCGCACTGCTCAATACCAGAACCGGATCCGCGGCGGACAGCCAGCCCGCGCGCGGCCGCGAAGAGCGATCCGCGCGCCGCGGCGCAGCGCTCGACGCGGCACGGCGCGCGCCTTCAGCGGACCGTCAGGATGTCGTTCTGCAATGGCACGCGAACAGCCCGTCCGCGTGGCCGAGCCAAGCGCCCGGGATCACCCGACCCCGTCGCGCGCCGCCTTCGACCTCGGCGCTGCGTCGATCCGGGCTAGGCTCTCGCGGCCATGCAAGAGGACGGGGGAGGGAGCGCGCCCGGGCGCGCCGCGCGAGGGATCGAGCGGTGGGAGCGCGCCGGGCGCGGGCTCTCGCCGTGGGCGCGGCGCGTCGCGCGGGCCGCCGCCGAGGCGATGCTCTGCGACGAGGACGAGCGCGGGGAGCTCGCCCCGCCGGGCGCCGAGGTGTGCGAGCGCGCGGTCGCGGCGCTGGATCTCGCGCTCCGGCAGGGCAGCCCCGAGACCCGGCGCAGCTTCGCGCTGCTGGCCGCCTGCCTCGAGCTGCTGCCGCCCTTCGTGATCGGCGCCTTCGGCCGGATGAGCCGGCTCTCGCTCGGCCGGCGGCTCGCGTACCTGGAGGCGCTCGAGTCGAGCCGCTCCGGGCTCCTCGCGATGCTGCTCCTCGCCTTCAAGGTGCCGATGTGCATCGCGGCCTTCGAGGAGGGCGCGGAGCTCGCGCTGACGGGCTTCGACCGCGAGAGCACCGCGGCGCGGCGCAGGCTGCCGGGGCTCGGCGCCGGGGGCGGCGCGTGAACGGCGGCATCGCGTCGAGCGAGCCGATCGTCAGCGGGCGCGACCTGCCCGCGGGGTTCGACGAGCCGTGCGACGTCGTCGTGGTCGGCTCCGGCGCCGGCGGCGCGGTCGTCGCCGCGCTGCTCGCCGAGGCGGGGCGGCGCGTGATCGTGCTGGAGGAGGGCCCCTACGTTCGCCCTGACGACTACCAGCGCTGGAAGCCCAGCGAGTCGGTGCGGCGGCTGTTCCGCGAGGCCGGCCTGTTCACGGCGTTCGGCGTGGGCCAGACGCCGATGATCTCGCTCACCCTGGGGCGCGCCGTCGGCGGATCGTCGGTCGTAACCGGCGGGGTGTGCTTCCGCATCCCGGGCAGCGTCCACGCGCGGTGGACCCGCGACCTCGGCCTCGACGAGCTGTCGGAGCGCGCCCTCGAGGCGGCGTACGACAGCGTCGAGCATCGGCTAGAGGTCCGCGAGGTCCCCGAGGCGCTGCGCTCCGCCTCGACGGCGCGGCTCGTCGAGGGGGCGAGCCGGCTCGGCATCCCGATGCGCCCGCTCCGCCGCAACACCGGCGACGCGTGCGAGGGCAACGGCCGGTGCAACTTCACCTGCCCCGCCGGGGCGAAGCGCTCGGTCGACGTCGCCTACCTGCCGTCGGCGACCGCGCATGGCGCGCGCGTGGTCGCCGACGCGCTGGTCGAGCGGATCAGCGTGAAGCGCGGGCGCGCCGTAGGCGTCGAGGGGAGGCTGCTCGGCGGCGAGCCGGGGGCCCCGCCGCGCCGGTTCCGGGTGCGCGCGAAGGCCGTCGTCGCCGCGTGCGGCACGCTGCACACGCCGCTGCTCCTCCGCACGGCGGGCGCGTTCGGGGCGAGCTCCGGGCTCGGCGACGGCGTGACGCTGCACCCCGCGGTGCGCGTTGTCGCCCGGTTCGACGACGCGCTCAACGGCTGGGACGGCGCGCTCCAGAGCGTCTACTCCGACCACTTCGACGCCGAGGGGATCAAGCTCGTCGGCGTCTACTCGGCGGTGAACGTGCTCGCGGCGGGCCTGCCCGGCGTCGGGCCCGCGCTGCGGCGTCGCGCCGCCGCGCTGTCGCGCTGCGCCGTCTTCGGTGCCATGATCCACGACGAGGGCGGCGGCCGCGTCCGCCCCGGCCCCGGCCGGGAGCCGCTCGTCTCGTACGCGATGGCGCCGCGCGACCTCGCGCGGCTCCGCCGGTCCATCACGATCCTCAGCGAGATGGCGCTCGCCGCCGGCGCGCGCGAGGTCTACACCGCGCTGCTCGGCGCGCCGCCGGTCACGTCGATGGACGCCGCGCGCGCGGCCGAGCGCGAGGCCATCGACACGCGCCGCATCGAGTGCATGGCGTTCCACCCGCTCGGGAGCGCGCGGGTCGCGAACGATCCGCGGCGCGGGATCGTCGATCAGAGCGGCGAGTGCTTCGCGCTGCCGGGGCTCTTCGTCGCCGACGGCTCGATCCTCCCCACGAGCATCGGCGTGAACTCGCAGGTGCCGATCATGGCGATGGCGACGCGCATCGCGTGGCGGATGGCCGAGCGGTTCCCGCGGCTCGCGGCGGCGAGCCCCGCGTAGCGGGCGCGGCGCCACGCGGTGCTACAACGTCGGCCGACGCCGACAGCCGAGGTTCCAGGATGCAAGCGACGATCGATCTCCGCTCCGACACCGTCACCCGGCCGACCACGGCCATGCGCGCCGCCATGGCCGCGGCCGAGGTCGGTGACGACGTGTACCGGGAGGATCCCACCGTGCGGGCGCTCGAGGAGCGCGTCGCGGAGCTCACGGGCAAGGAGGCGGCGCTCTTCGTGCCGAGCGGGACGATGGGCAACCAGATCGCGCTCCTCTGCCACACGCAGCGCGGCGACGAGGTGATCGCGGGCGAGGGCGCGCACTGCGCGTTCTACGAGAGCGGCGCCGCGCCCGCCTGGAGCGGCGTGCAGTTCGTCTTCGCCGGGCGCGGCGGCCTGTTCAAGGCGGCCGACGTCGAGGACGCGATCAAGCCGCCGCAGTACTACCTCCCGCGCACGCGCCTCGTCGCGATAGAGAACACCCACAACCGCGCGGGCGGCCGCGTCTTCCCGCAGGAGAACGTGCTCGCCATCGCGTCGGTCGCGCGCGCGCACGGGCTCGCGCTGCACCTCGACGGGGCGCGCCTCTGGAACGCGGCGGTCGCCACCGGTCGAACGCCCGCCGAGCTCGCCGCGCCGTTCGACACGGTGAGCGTCTGCTTCTCGAAGGGCCTCGGCGCGCCCGTCGGCTCCGCGCTGTGCGGCAGCGCCGACGTGGTCCGCGCCGCGCTGCGCTTCCGGAAGATGCTCGGCGGCGGCATGCGGCAGGCCGGCGTGCTGGCGGCCGCCGCCCTGTACGCGCTCGCGCACCACCAAGGCCGCATCGCCGAGGACCACGAGGCCGCGCGCGCCATCGCGCGGGCGCTGCGCGCGGCGGCCCTTCGCGCGGTGGCGCGGTCCGCGACGGGCGCGCCGCCCGCGACGATCGAGGAGCCCGAGACGAACATCCTCTACATCGAGACGCCCGGCATCCCCGCGGAGCGGCTCGTCGAGGCCGCCGGGCGGCGCGGCGTGCTCGTGGGGGCGACGGGCCGGAGCGCCGTCCGCGCCGTGACCCACCTCGATCTCGCGCCGGAGCAGGTCGCGCCCGCGGCGAGCGCCCTCGCCGAGGCGCTCGCCGAGGTGCTGGCGCTGCCGCGCGATCGCGGCGCCGAGGGCGCGCGCGCATGAGCCGCCGCCCCAGGAACGCCCCCGCGCCGGCGCTCGCCCTCGCGATCGCGATCGCCGCGCTGCTCGGCCCCGCGTGCGCGCCGGCGCGCGGCGACGCCTACCTCACCGCGATGACCGCCGGCGAGCGCGCCTACCACGCGGGGCGCTACCGCGAGGCGGCCCGCTCGTTCGACGACGCCGCGTCGCAGGCGCTGCGCGTGAAGGACCGCGACGAGGCGCGCCTCATGCAGGCGCGCTCGTTCGAGCGCGCGGAGTCCTGGGGCGAGGCGCGCGCGTCGTACGAGCGGCTGCTCGCCGACTCGCCGCGCGGGCCGCGCTCGGAGCGCGCGGAGTTCGAGCTCGCCGATCTCGCGATCGAGCACGGCGACGCGGACGCGGGCTACGCGATGCTGCTGGCGGCGACGCTGCGCCGCCCGTCGCACGGGCTCGCGCGCAACGCGCTGAAGCGGCTCATCCAGCGCGAAGAAGACCGCGCCGGCGCGGCGGGCGCGCTCGCGTGGCTGCGGCAGCACGGCCCCGCGCTCCGCGGGACGGAGCTCGATCAGGACGTCGCCTACCACACCGCGCTCCTCCTCGAGCGGAGCGGAGATCGAGAGGCCGCGCTGCGCGCGCTCGTCGCCGCCGCGCGCGCGCACCCGTATCCGGTCGGCAGCTTGACGGACGACGCCCTGTTCCACGCGGCGGAGCTCGCCGCGTCCCTCGGGCGCCCCGAGGAGGCCATCGGCTACCTGAGGGAGATGCTCTCGGCGCGCGAGCCAGCCGTCACCGGCAGCTACGACCGCGAGAAGTTCGACGACGCGCAGCTCGAGATCGCGCGCCTCTACCGCGACGCGCTCGGCGATCGCGCGGCCGCGCGCCGCGAGCTGCGCAAGCTCTACACGGACCACCCCGCGTCCATCCTGCGCGACGACGCGCTCTGGGCCGAGGCGAAGCTGTGGCGCGAGGAGGGTCGGAGCGAGGAGGCGTGCGCCACCGCGGCGCGGATTGCCCGGGAGCTCCCCGACTCGCGCTACGCGCGCTGCGCGCACGCGATATGTCCGTCGCTCCCTGCGGCGCCTCGCCCGTGCGCGGACTACATCCTCCGCGAGCTCGACGGCGGCAAGGACCCCTGACGCGGGGACGCCGCGCGGCGCGCCGCCGCGGCGGCGGGCCGACCGCGCTCAGTCGTCCTCGTCGTCCTCGGGCTCCAGCTCGGCGTCGTCGTCGCCGTCCTCGTCCTCGTCGTCGTCGGCAAGGTCGTCGTCGTCGGCCTCGTCGAGGTCGTCGTCGTCCTCGCGCGGCTCGTACTTCAGATCGATGCCGATGTCGCCGAGCTGGGTCTCGAGGAGCTCGAAGAGCTCGTCCACGTCGTCGCCCCCCCACTCGTCGAGCACGTCGGTCAAGAACTCAAAAAAATCACCGCTGTCCAGACGACGCTCGATCTCTTCGACCTGCTCCTCCGAGAACGCCTCGAGGACGTCCTCGCGCAGCGCTTCGGTGTCGCCTTCCTCAACGGCATCCGCCGCAGAGAGGCGGATCTGCTTTACGGCACGCTTGTCGAGGTGAATCTCCATGAAGGTGGCTTCGTTTAGGCGACCCTCGCAGCTGCCGTCAAGCGGCGTATGGTGTCGAGCTTCAAGAGACCGCTCGCCTCCCCCTTCCGTCGCGTCTTTTCCTGGGGGGCGCGCGAGACGCGAAGGAGGCACGGCGGGCACGGCGGGCACGTAGAGGAGCGGAGGTGCCCCAGGCGGCCGCGCGCGCCCACGTCGGAGGTCGGCGCGGGCGCGCTCCCGCGCCCGCGCGACGGAGGAGCGTTGCCGGCGGCAGATCTCTCGCGTATCTCAAACGACTCGTGCGTTTGCGATCTCCGCCCGGCGCGCTCTCGGCCGCGATCATCGCGGCCGGCGCCCTGCTGTCCTTGACAGCGCGGGCCGCGCCTCCGCACCCCCGGGCCGAGGGCGCCCTCCACGACGCCGCGCCAGGCGCTCCCGCCGGCGGCCGGACGGGAGGAGGCCCCGGCGAAGGGGCCGAGGACGGCCGCGCCACGCCCGACGGGAGCGCTCGGCTCGACGCGGCAGCGGGCGAAGCCGCCGCCGAGCACGAGCCAGCGCCTGCCGTCAAGCCGCGCGTCGAGCTCGCCTCCCGACCGCCGCCGCTGCACGTCGAGTACGTGCAGTACGGCGTCGCCCTCGTGGCCGAGATGAGCCTCGATCCTGGCGCTGCCTGCCCGCGCTCCGGGCCCCTCTACGCGTGCATCCTGGGCAGCGGAGGCGGGCTCGCGATCCGCGGCGGATACCGCTCGCCGGGCCCCTGGTACTTCGGCGGCGCGTACCAGTTCACCAAGATGGACTCGAGCAACCTCTACCGGCTTGGAATCTTCCAGCAGCTCCGGGCCGAGATGAGGTACCTGCCAGACATCGGCTACCGGGCGGCTCCCTACTTTTCCGCCGGCATCGGCGGCGTCGCCTACGGGAACGAGTGGGGCGTCGAGACGGGCGGCGCGCTCATCTTCGGCGGCGTCGGGGTCGAGCTGGAGGTCTCGCGCCGCGCGGTGCTCGGCGTCAGCTGCGTGTACCGGCCGGTGCTCCTCGCTGGCTGGAGGGACACGGCCAACTACGAGCGGGCCACCGCCATCGCGCAATTCGTCGGCTTCGAGCTCCTTCTCGAGGTGCGGACCGAGGTCGGCCGGCGCTGAGCGGTTCCCCTGTCCGCTCGAGAGAACGCACCGGCTACTTGACTCGACCGTCGCTCCGCGGTCCCCTCGGCAGCGTGATCTGCGATGTGTGCGGCCGCGACAACGCTGGCGATCTGACGTTCTGTCAGGATTGCGGCCGACGGCTGAAGGCTCGAGAGGCGCGGGTCGTCCCGCCGACGCCGCCGAGCGGCTTGCCGCAGGTGTCGCTCCCGGCCCTGCCCGCGCCCGCGCAGGCCGAGGCGCCGCCGGCGAACGACGCCCGCGCGGCCGCCAGGGCGCCGGGGCCTCGCGGCGCGCCGGGGCGCCTTCGCCCGGAGGCGCCCGTGTTCTCCTTCAGCCCGCTCAGCGCGGCGAGGACGGAGCCAGCGATGCCGGCGGTGCACGGCCGCGCCGAGGGCGCCACGCGCCCGGCGCGCGAGGGCGCCGCGACGCCGGATGCTGGCGCGCTGGACAGCGCGATCCAGATGGTGCCGGCCCTGCAAGGGCCGAGGGTCACCGAGCGGGGTGACGCGCCCGGGACGCCCGCGACGCCCTCGATCACCGACGCGATCCTGGGGCTCTCCTGCGCGAACTGCAACGGGGAGAACCCTCCGGGCTACCGCTTCTGCGTTACGTGCGGCGCGGCGCTGAACAGGAGAGAAGGCGGAGCGCCGGCGGGCGCCCCGCAGCCGGCGAGCCAGGTGTCGAAGCGCGCCAGGGGAGAGCGCGGCGAGCCAGGCACCGCGCTCTCCCCTGGCGCGCCGTACATGGCGCCCCCGCCCCACGAGGAGATCGGGACGACCGCGCGAGGTCTCCACGACGTCACGCCCGCCGCGCCCCGGCACGCGCCGCCCGCGGAGGCCGCGCCGCCGCCAGCGGCGCGCGACGAGCGCTCCGGCGCCGTAGACGCGCATCAACGGGCCGGCGCGCCGGCCAGGCCGGCTCCGCCCCCGCTGCCCCCGGTCGCCCTGCCCCCAGCGCGCCTGCCCCCGCCCGCGGCCAGCGGGAGCAACGCGGACAAGATCGTCGGCTCACCGGTTGTCGACATCGCGTCGTCGCAGCGGGCTCCCGTCCCGCCGGTCGAGTGCGCGCGCTGTCGCGGTCAGTGCCTGGCGGGCACGCGGTTCTGCAAGTATTGCGGTGCGCCCCTCGAGGGCGAGCGGCCCGCCTCCGAGCGCCCATCCAGGGCCGCCTCCGAACGCCCGCAGCCCGCGCCCGCGCTCGCCCCGGACGCCCGGCGCGACCCGCAGCGGCCCCCGCAGACTGCCGAGCCCGCCGGGCCGATCTCGACCGAGGCGAGCAGCGCGCCGCCGGCCTCCCAGCGGCCGCTCGCGCCGCTGCGCGCGTCCCTCTCGGTTCGCCCGCCGGCGTGGGTTCCGGCTGACACCCAGCCGACCCGAGCGCTCGAGGGCAAGCTCATCGTGATCGTCGAAGACGGGACCGAGGGGAAGAGCTTCCCCCTCGCGGGGCCGCAGATCGACATCGGCCGAACCGAGGGGGATATCCTCCTCGAGGACGACCAGTACGTCTCGCCGCGGCACGCGCGGATCATCCCGCAGGAAGGGTCCTGGGTTCTCCGTGACCTGGGCAGCGTCAACCGCATCTACCTCCGCATCCGGAAGACGCACCCCCTCCGAGATGGCGACTTGCTCCTCCTGGGCCTCGAGGTGTTACAGTTTCAGACCGTGAACGACGGCGAGCGAGGCCTCGGCCATGCCATCCAGCATGGAACGTTGCTGTTTGGCTCGCCCGCCATCCACCGCCGGGCGAGACTCTGCCAGCGGACGGTGGAGGGCGTGACGCGGGACGTGTACCACCTCTACCGGGATGAGACGGTGATCGGACGGGAGACGGGAGACATCGTATTCACGGCCGATCCGTTCCTCTCGCGACGCCACGCCGCCATCCGGAGGAACCCGGCCACGGGGGAGTTCACGCTCAGCGACCTGGACTCGTCGAACGGGACCTACGTCGCCATCCGCGAGGACGTCGGCCTCCTCGATCGCGATTTCGTGCGCATCGGGCAGCACCTGTTCCGCGTGGATCTCCCCCGATGAGCGACCAGACCGTCCGCGAAACGCCGACCGAGGCGCTGGAAGTCGAGGGGCTCCCCGGCGCGACGTCCGCAGGAACCGACTCGAGCAGCCACGCCGGCAAGGCGCTTCATGACTCCCCGCACGGCGCCGCGTCGCTCGAGCCCGGCAAGGCGGGGTCTGTGGAAGCAGGCAAGCCCGTGAACTGGAAGCCCCCGCCGCCCAAGACGCGTCCGGCCACGAACGCCGCGCACAAGGCTGGCATCGCCGTGAAGCCCGTGAAGGCGCCCAGCACATCGAGCCCGGAGAAGGTCGGGCGGAAGCTCCCTCCGCCGCCGCGGGTGCGGCTCACCGCAGGCGGGTCGCGCGAGGAGGAAACGGATGGAAGCGCCGCACGGTCGGACGACCTCGGAGACGCAGTGACCCCCGATGCTCCGCCGGCCGCCGCTCAGGCGCACGCCTCGCTCGCGGCCGCCTCGTACGACGGCGCGCTCGACGAGACCCCTGCCGCGGAGGCCGCCCACGGCGGGCGCTTCGCGGGCGAGGCGCCGGGGGGTGGCGAGCCGGACGAGGGCGGGCAGCGCCCCGACGGCATGGACGGCGCGGCGACACCGCCCGACGAGCCGCGTCGCCCCGAGGTCGTGCTCCGGCTGTTCGGCCGGACCGACGTGGGCCAGGTCCGCGAGCACAACGAGGACAACTTCATCGTCGCGGATCTCACGAAGGCGAGCCGCGGCCTGATGGAGATGGATCGCTACCAGGTCGTCGGCGAGCGGGGCGCCCTGCTCGGCGTGTGCGACGGCATGGGCGGCGCCGCGGCCGGCGAGGTCGCGAGCCAGCTCGCGGTCGACATCATCTACCAGCGGATGAGCGTCGCCGGTCCCCCGGAGAACCACGACGAGCTCGCGGCGCGGCTGGTGCAGGCGATCGAGGCGGCGGGCCTCCGGATCTTCAGCGAGGCGAAGCTCGATCGGACCCGGCGGGGGATGGGGACCACCTCGACCATCGCCGCGCTGATGGACGATCACCTGTTCCTCGGCCAGGTCGGCGACAGCCGCGCGTACGTCCTCCGCGGCGATCGGCTCGTGCAGGTGACGCGCGACCAGTCGCTCGTGAACCAGCTCATCGAGGCGGGCCAGCTCACCGAGGAGGAGGCCGAGACCTTCGAGCACAACAACATCATCCTCCAGGCGCTCGGCACCGCGGACTCGGTGCAGGTCGACCTCACCTTCGTGGAGCTCAAGCGGGGCGACACGCTGATGCTCTGTTCCGACGGGCTCTCGGGCATGGTGCGGAACGAGGAGATCCGCGAGGTGCTGCGGAGCGTCGACGATCCGATCGAGGCCTGCAAGGTGCTGACGGATCGGGCCAACCAGGCCGGCGGGCACGACAACATCACGGTGGTGGTCGCGAAGTTCGACGGCGACGGGCTCGCCGTGCCGGAGCTCGAGGACATCGAGGACCTCCGCTACCAGAAGTACGCGCTGCCCGAGCACCTCCTGGCCCAGAACGCCGCCGCGTCCGAGCCGGCGCGCAAGGTGAAGGAGCTCGACGAGAAGAAGATCTCGCAGCGCCCCCCCTCGCCGAAATCGTGGCTGAGCAGCGCGGACAGCGACATGGACGACGACGGGGACGACTACGACCACGTCGCCTCGCCCCTGCCGCCCGACGACGCGCTGGACGAGCGCAATGCCCGCGCGCCCGTCCAGGGCGACGAGCCGATCATGATCCCGACCGACGGCGCGCCGCAGTGGCTGGTGATCTTGATGATCGTGAGCGCCGTCGCGTGCGTTACCATCGCCGGCTACTACCTGCTTCGTTAGGGTGCGCGTAGCGCACGTGCGCGCGCCCCCCACCGCGATGCTGCGCAGCAACGACAAGCGTGGCCGGCAGACCCCGGCCGCCCCGCAGGAAGAGTGGCCCCCCGGGCGCCCCGACGCGGACGGCCGCGTCGACGTCGAGACCGCGCAGCGCATCGTCAAGGATGCCGTCGTGCAGGCGATGCGGCGCGAGGAGAAGGCGCTCGCGCTCGTGCGCGCCAAGGCGGACGAGGCGAGGCGCAAGGTGTCGCGCCACAACCTGCTCCTCGGGCTAGGCGTCGCCGCGGCGCTCGTCGCCGTGGCCGTGGCCTTCGTGGTCACGTACCGATCGCGCCAGGCGGCCGACGCGCTGGCGCGCGAGGTCGGCCTCGGGATCGCGCCGGCGGCGCGCCCGTCGGGCGCGATCCCGGAGCAGGTGCTCTCGGGGCGCGCCATCTTCGAGCAGAACAGGCTGGCGCTCTACGTGATGGGCTACAAGGTGGACAACCGCATCGGCGGTTGCTGCTCGGCGTTCGCCATCGCGCCCGATCTGCTCGCGACGAACGCGCACTGCGTCCGCGACTGCCGCGCCCGCGGCGGCACCTCGATCGTCACGCAGAACGACTCGATGGGGAAGATCCGCTTCCCCATCGTCGCGATGTCGGCCCACCCGGCGTACAAGCCGGGGCAGGCGGGCGCCGGCTCGCCGGACGTCGCCCTGCTCCGGATCGCCGGCAAGGCGACGCGCACGGTGAAGCTCGCGAACGACGCCGAGCTGCGGGCCATCGGGCCGGGCGACGACGCCTACGTCATCGGCTTCCCCGGTCGCCTGATGGACCCGCTGAGCCCCTCGGCGACGTTCCTGGAGGGCCGCATCGGGCGCGTGACCGGCATCGACGAGGAGGCGACGACGCCGGACCGAGCGGTCCTGATCCAGCACGACGCCGTCACGCGCGGGGGCAACAGCGGGAGCCCCATCTTCAACCAGTACGGGCACGTCATCGGCATCCACGCGGCGCACATCGACGACGAGGACAACGTCACGATCGACGGCCGGAAGGCGACGGTGACGCAGAGCTCGCCGTTCCGCATCGGGATGCGGATCGATCTGCTGCAGGGGGTCCCGGCGCCGTGATGTTACGCGTCGTACATACCTTCGGGCGCAACGCCGGCTCTGTGGAGATCCATGACCGGCGCGCGGTGCGCTTCGGTCGAGCGCCGGACAACGACGTCGTCTTCGACCCGAACCACGATCGCGACGCGAGCAGCCACCACGCCGAGGCCCGCCTCGAGGCGGCTGGCTGGGTGCTCTACGACCTCGACAGCCGCAACGGGACCTACGCGGGCGGGCAGCGGATCAAGCGGCACCCGATCGCGTCGGGCGACGAGATCACGTTCGGCGCCAAGGGCCCGCGGGTGCGGCTCGAGCTCGTCGAGCGCCGCGCGTCGGGTCCGCCGCAGGCGCACGCTGTGGCCCATCACCCCTCTCCTGCCGCCGCTTACCCTGCGCCAGTGACGGGCCATCCCGCGCCCGCCGCGTACCCCGTGCCCACTGCGGGCTACTCCGCGCCCGCTGGATACCCGGCGCCCGCCGCGTACCCCGCGCCCGCTGGATACCCGGCGCCCGCTGCGTACCCCGCGCCCGCTGGATACCCGGCGCCCGCTGGATACCCGGCGCCCGCTGGATACCCGGCGCCCGCTGCGTACCCCGCGCCCGCCGCGTACCCGGCGCCCGCTGCCGCCCCCCCTGGGCACGTCCCGGCGGCGCCGCCGGCCGGAGCTCGGCGGGTCGGCGAGCGGACGATCGCCATGATGATCTCCTCGGCCGTCGCGGCCGCCACGGGGCGCGCGAAGCCCCGCGGCACCGTCGAGATCAACGCCATGCTCCACAAGGAGGTGCACGCCGCGACGGCAGGCCAGCGCCGCACGACCTACATCCTCGCCGCGCTCCTCGTGATCGCGCTCGCCAGCCTCGCCGCGCTCATCGTCTACAACCGCTCCTCCCACGACGAGATCAGCCAGCTGCGGGGGGAGCTCGCGGGCCTCTCGCCGGAGGACCCCCGGCGCAAGGAGATCGAGCGCCGCCTCGGGACGCTCCACCCCTCGAACGCGAACTTCGGTCGCAACCTCCACGACCGCTCCAGGAAGGGGATCTTCATGCTCGCCGCCGGGCGCGAGGGGTTCTGCACGGCGTTCGCGGTGCGGCCCTCCGTCCTCGTGACGAACGCCCACTGCATCACCGCGGCCAAGCGCCGCGGCGGCGCGATCGCGGCGCTCGAGAACGAGGGCCGGGGCCAGATAAGCTTCGCCGTGACCGGCATGCGGACGCACCCGCAGTACCGCGACAGCGCGGATCAGCTCACCCCGGACATCGGCACCGTGACGATCGCGGGGCGCGCGGCCGCCGTGCTCGAGCTCGCGACGCGGGAAGAGCTCGCCGCGGCCGGCGCCGGCGACGACGTGTACCTGATCGGCTTCCCGGAGCGGCTCACGGACACCGCGAACCCCGTCGCCACGTTCCTCGCCGCCAACATCGGCCGGATCACGGGCGCGAACGGCCGGCCCGCGCCCGCGGCGGAGGCCTGGCTGATCCAGCACGACGCCCGCAGCACGAGCGGCATGAACGGGAGCCCCATCTTCAACGGCCAGGGCAAGGTCATCGGCATCAACGCCGGCGGGTACCTCGAGGGCAACGACGAGACGATCTCTGGCCAGAAGATGGAGGTGGTAAAGGCCTCCCCCTACAAGTTCGGGATGCGCATCGACCTGCTCGACGCCATCCTGCGCTGACTCCGGGCCGAGAGAGATGCTCCGCCACGCGCTCCGCAGGCTCCTCTGGACGCTGCCGACCCTCGTCGGCGTCTCGCTGCTGACCTTCTTCGTGCTCTCCTTCGTCCCGGATCCGACGGACGATCCGCTGCTCGCCAGCTCGCTCTCCAGCGCGGAGCTCGCGCGGCTCCGCCGGGAGCGCTTCCTCGACCTGCCGCGCTTCATCAACCTGGCGCCGCGCGACGTGCGCCTGCGCGCCCTCGCGGCCGCGCAGGCCATCGCGGCCGGCGGCGACGACGCGGCGGCCGCCGCCGACGAGCTGCGGCGCCTCGGCGGCGCCGCGCTGCCGCACATCCTGCCGCTCGACGCGCTCGCGCCCGAGCCGCGCACCCGCGTCGCGCTCGCGCTCGCGCCCGTCGCGGAGCGGATGGGCCTGCCGCGGGCCGACGACGCCGCGGACCCGGCGCACGCGGTCGCGTTCTGGACGCGCTTCTGGGACGACCGCGGCATCGAGTTCCGGAGCGCGTCGGTCCGGAGCGCCGTGCGGCGCCTGGTCCGCTACGGCTCCGCGTCGCGCGCCGCCGAGCTGCTGGAGCTCGACACGTTCGCCCTGCAGGCGGTGATCGCCGCGCTGCCGCCGCCGCGCGACGCCGCCACGCTCGAGCAGGCGCGCGCCCTCGTCGACGTCGCGGCCCACATCGCGGAGATCGACGACCGGATCGCCCCGGGCGACGACCTCGCGGAGGCCCGCGCGTGCGTCACGCGGTGGAGGTCGTTCTGGAACGTGTACCGCAGCGACTTCGAGGTGTTCACCGGCCCGGCGCAGCTCGCGGCGACCGTGCTCGAGACCCGCTACGGCAAGTGGGCGCTCGGCGCGGTCACCCACCGGCTCGGCGTCGCGGCGACCGGAGAGCCGGTGCTCGACGAGCTCGCGCGGCGCGCGCCCGTCACCCTCGCGCTCGTCTTCGGGGCGATCGCGCTGGCCTACGCCGTGGCGATCCCGCTCGGCGCGCTCAGCGCGGCCTCGCAGGGCCGGCGGAGCGACTCCGCGATCGCGGCCGCCGTGCTCACCGCCGCCGTCCTCCCGACCGCCGTCGTGGCCGTGGCCGCCGCGCTCCTGTCGGGCGGCGCGCGGTCCCTGCTCCTGCCGACGTGCATCATCGCGCTCTCGCTCGTCGCCGCGCCGACGCGGCAGCAGCGCGCCGCGCTCGTCGCGGTCCTCACGCAGGACTTCGTCCGGGCCGCGCGGGCGCGCGGCGCCGGCCCCGCGCGCGCCATCGCCGTCCACGGGCTCCGCAACGCCGTGCTCCCGGTCGTGACGCTCGCCATGCTCGAGCCGCCGATGGCGCTCGGCGGCGCCTTCGTCGTCGAGCGCGTCTTCGAGCTCCACGGGCTCGGCGAGCTCACGCTCCTCGCCGTCCAGGCGCGCGACGTGAGCTGGCTCATGGCCATCTCGATCGGCGCCGCGGCCATCGCCGCGCTCGGCGTGATCGCGACCGATCTCGCCTATGTGCTCGTCGATCCGCGGCTCGGCCCGGCGGTGCTCTCGCGGAGGAGCGAGGCGTGACCCACGCGACCGCGTTCCTCCGCCGGATGGTGGGCAGCAAGCGCGTCGCCATCGGCGCCGTGCTGCTCGGCGTCCTCGCCCTGCTCGCCATCTTCGCCGAGCTCCTCGCCGCCCCCGCGCCCATCGCCTGCTTCGGGCCGGGCCGCGCGGAGATCCTGCCCGCGGTCACCGAGGGCGCCGCGCTCGAGTCGCTCACCGAGGCCGAGCTCAGGGTGCGCTTCGAGGGCTTCGCGATCTGGCCGCCCATCCGCTACGGCCCGGAGCAGCGCACCGACGCCGGCCCGAACGCGTCGCCGTCCCTCGACCACCCGCTCGGCACGGACTTCGAGAGCCGCGATCTCGCCGCGCGGCTGATCTACGGCGCGCGCACGGCGCTCGGCCTGTCGCTCAGCGCGGTGCTCGTGGGCATGTTCCTCGGCGTCGTGCTCGGCGGGCTCGCGGGCACGCTGCGCGGCGTCTGGAACGACGGCCTCGTCCGCCTCGTCGAGACGGTCGACACTTTCCCGGCGATCCTCGTCGTGGCCATCGTGCGGGCGATCGAGCGCGAGCCCTCCGCGCTGTCGCTGGTGCTCGCGGTCGCCTTCGTCCGCTGGGCGGAGATCGCGCGCCTCGTGCGCGCCGAGGTGCTGCGCGCGTCGAGCGAGGAGTACGTGGCGGCCGCGCACGCGCTCGGCAGCACCCGGCTGCGCGTCTTCTACCGCCACATCCTCCCGAACGCGCTCGGCCCCGTGATCGTGAGCTCGGTGCTCGGCGTCGCGTCCGTCGTCCTGCTCGAGGCGGCGATCTCGTTCCTCGGGATGGGCGCGCCCGCGCGCGTGGCCTCGTGGGGGGAGACGCTGGGCCAGGCGGCGCGGCACCCGAGCGAGATCCGGCTGCTCGTCTTCCCTTTCGTGCTGCTCCTGGCGACGGTCGGCGGCTCTTACCTCATCGCCGACGCCCTGCGCGACTCCATCGATACACGCACCGTGCGCGCGCGCGTCCCGCGCTGACGGGGCGGGGCGCGGGGGCCGCACGTCCGCAGGCGCCGCCGGCCGTGCAGCGCTCTCGCGCGCCGAAATTGCGCTGAAATCGCGTTCATCTCCGCGATCTCGGCGGCGGAGCCCTCGCGCCGCTCGATCTCGCAGGAAAGGCCCGCTATGAATTCGCCCGCCATGGCCGTTCCCGAGATCAACGAGCAGGAGTTCGAGCGCGAGGTGCTCCGCAGCGAGTTGCCCGTGCTCATCGATTTCACCGCCACCTGGTGCGGACCGTGCAAGACGGTCGCGCCGGAGGTCGACGCCATCGCGCGCGAGCTCGAAGGCAAGGCCAAGGTGGTCAAGGTCGACATCGACCGGTCGAAGCGCATCGCCACCACGCTGCGCATCCAGGCCGTCCCGACGTTCATGGTCTTTCATCGAGGCCGCCCGGTGGCCGCCGAGCAGGGCGTCCTCAACCGGAAGCAGCTCCGCGAGCTGCTCGATCCGTTCCTCCCGCGCGCCGAGGGCGCCATCCGGGCGGCCGAGCTGGCGCAGCTGATCCGGGAGGGTCAAGTGGTCCCCGTGGATACGCGCGAGACCCCCGCCTACGGCCGCGCCCACATCCCGGGCGCGGTGCACATCCCGATCGAGGAGATCGAGGGCCGGCTCGCCGAGCTCCACATGCTGGCCGGCGCGCCCGTCCTCTATTGCCGCTCCGGCGACAAGTCGAAGGACGTCGCCGCGAAGCTCGCCGAGGAGGGCGTGCCCGTCGCGTTCCTCGAGGGCGGCTTCCTCTCATGGGAAGCTGAGGCGCTCCCGATCCAGCGCCCCGACTGACCGCTACGGCAGGGTGACGCAGCGCCGCTCGGCGAGCTCGGCGCCGCGCGGCAGCACCCTGCGCGGCGCGGCGTCACCCCTTGGCGGCCGACAGCGCCGCCGAGACGACCTCGCGCACCGGCACGCCGTGCGTCCTCGCCGCCGCGGCGCAATCGTCGAACTCCGGCTTGATCTGCGGCGGCCCGAACGGCCCCTCGCTGATCTTCACCCGGATGGCTCCGTACGCCGTCTGCACCGTGACGATCCGCCGCGGCCGCTCGGTGCGCGCGACCGGGATCTTCCGTAGCCCGATGCTGGTCGTCTCGCGGAGCAGCGCCGTCGCGACGGCGTCGGCCTGGGGGGCGGCCGCGAGCGCCGCGATCGTCAGGGCGGGGCGCCCTTTCTTCATGGTGATCGGCGCCGCCCAGGCGTCGAGCGCGCCCGCCGCGAACAGCGCCTCGATCGCATGCCCTGCCACCTCGCCCGTCAGATCGTCGACGTTCGCCTCGACGATCACGTGCGACGCGCTGCCGAGGCTCTCGTCTCCACCAGTGCGCGTCCCGAGCACGACCCGCAGCAGGTTGGGGCGGTCCGGCAGCTCGCGCTGACCGGCGCCGAAGCCGATCCGATCGGGGGCGAACGTCGGCCAGCGCTCGAACCGGGTCGCCAGCGTGGCGATGATGGCCGCGCCGGTGGGCGTGACCAGCTCGGCGTCGAGCTCGACGCCGTAGGTCGGGACGCCGCGGAGGCACGCGACCGCCGCGGGCGGCGGCAGCGGGAGGATCCCGTGCCGCGCCTTCACGAACCCGCGCCCCATGGGCAGCGGCGATCCGACGACCTCCGCCCCGATGTGCACGATCGCCGCGGCGGCGCCCACGATGTCGACGATCGCGTCGACGGCGCCGACCTCGTGGAAGTGCACGTCTTCCAGGCGGATCCGGTGCACGGCGGCCTCCGCCTCGCCGAGGCGCCGGAAGATCCGGCGCGCCAGCGCGGCGACCGGTGGATCGAGCGGCGCGGCGGCGAGCATGGCGTCGATGGATCCGTAGGTGCGCTCCGGCTGCGGCGCCTCGACGTGCACGTCGAACGAGGTCGCCACGATGCCGCTTCGATGGGCGTGCCCGCGGTGCAGGTGGAACCCATCGAGCGGCAGCGCGGCGACGGCGCGCTCGATGACGAGGAGGGGCACCCCGAGATCGAGCAGCGCGGCGATGGTCATGTCGCCCGCGATCCCGCTGAAGGCGTCGAAGAACAGGACCTTGCCCGTGCCCGCGCCCTCCTCGAGGAGCGGCGCGCGCGGATGGTCGTGCGCGTGCCCGTGGTCGTGATGGCCCTCGTGCGCGTGCACGTGATGGCCCTCGTGCGCGTGCCCGTGGTCGTGATGGCCCCCGTGCGCGTGCCCGTGATCGTGATGGCCCTCGTGCCCGTGTCCGTGGTCGTGATGGCCCTCGTGCGCGTGCCCGTGATGGCCCTCGTGCGCGTGCCCGTGATGGCCCTCGTGCGCGTGCCCGTGGTCGTGATGGCCCCCGTGGTGGAGCTCGTCTCCGTGCGCATCCCCGTGCGCGTGGTCGTGATCGTGCCCGTGTCCCATCTCTCGCCTTCTCCGTTCCCCGGGCGCCTTCGCGGCGCGGCGCTCCCGCGGTCGCGCTCGTTCCGAGCTACTCCTTCGGCAACATGCGATGCGCCACCATCGCCGCGCCGAAGCCGCTGTCGATGTTGACCACGGCGACTCCAGAGGCACACGACGTGAGCATGGCGAAGAGCGGGGTGAAGCCGCCCAGGGCAGTGCCGTAGCCGACCGACGTCGGCACCGCGATCACCGGCGCCGCCACGAGCCCGCCGACCACGCTGGGCAGCGCGCCTTCCATGCCCGCGACAACGATCACGGCCGACGCCTTGCGCAGCTCCTCGACGCGATGGAGGAAGCGGTGCAGCCCCGCGACCCCCACGTCGTACAGCCGCTTCGCCTCGAGGCCCACGGCGCGCAGCGTCTCGATGGCCTCCTCGGCGACCGGCAGATCGCTCGTGCCCGCGGTCACGACGGCGACCGCCCCGGCGGTGCGCTTCGGCGGCGGCGCGACCTCGATGCTGCCGGTCCGCGCGAGGGGCACATAACGGAACGCGGGCAAGAGCGCCGAGACCGCCGCGCCCTTCGCGGCGTCGACCCGGGTCACGAGCACGTTCTGCCCCGCCCCCGAGATCTCCCCGGCGATCAGGGCGATCTGCTCGGGTGTCTTCCCTTCGCCGAAGATCACCTCGGGGACGCCCTGCCTGAGCGCGCGGTGGTGATCGACGGTCGCGACGCCCAGGTCCCGGAAAGGCAGCCCTCGGAGGGCATCGAGCGCCTCCTCGACGGCAAGCTCGCCGGCCCGAACGCGCTCAAGCATCTCCCGGACGAGGCGCGGCTCCATGCGCGCAGCCGCTTAGCGCGGCGGCGTCCCCAGAGCAAACGTTCCGCCCCGCCTGCCCAGCGGCACCCGGAAGAGCCCTTGTGTGGGCCGCTGGAGCCGTCCTGGTCAGGAAAAGGTCCAGGCACTTTGCTCAGGAGGGGGCGACAGGACTACTTTCGGCGCCGCGTGCCCGCCTTCGTCGCTCCCCTCGTCGGCTTTGCTCTCGGTGCGCTGCTCGCCTGGTTCAGCGCTGCAGCCCCTCACCGCCTGGGCGCGCTGCGCGCGTCGGAGCCTCGGCTGGCGCCGGGCGCGCGCGCTCGGCCGCTCGCGCTCGTCTCCTTGTTCGCCTGCCTCGTCTTCGCGCCGGTTTGCGCGTACTTCCTGGTGTTCGCCCCTGATTGGAGCTTCGCGTACCTCGTCGACACGCGTCGCATCCCGTCCGCCGTCGACCTCGTGCTCGTCCTCGTCAACGCCGCCTCGGTGCCCGCCGGGTTCGCCGCCGCGAATCGCTTCGCCGGGAGCGCTGGCGGCAGGTGGACCGCGCAGCGCGCGGTCCATGCGCTCGCCGTCCTCGCCGGCGCGCCGCTGTCGATCGCCTTGTTCGCCGTCCTGGCCCTGTCCCGGCGGCTCGCGCTCGACGGCACCTACCGGCAGGTTGAGGGCGACTTCGGCGTCCACCCGGTCGCCGGCGGTCCGCTCGGGTATGCGCTCCTCTGGATGTACACCATGCTGGCCGGCGGCTTCGCTGTCACCGTGAGCGCCCTGCTCCGGCGCGAGCCCCCGGGCGGCGCGCCGAAGGTCGAGCCCTCCCCCGGCGCGCGCCCCCGCGCCGTCCCGAGTGAGCCAGCGCCTGAGGTCGTTCCCCCCCGGCCCGCCTCGACACGCCCTCAGCGTCGGCTCGGCGTCGGCAGCGGCGGGCGCTCGAACCGGCCGGGCTGAGACGCCCCTGGTGCGCGCGGGGCTGACGCCCCTGGTGCGCGCGCGCGGAGGCGACCGCGTCACCGCGTTGACGGAGCCAGCCCGCTCCACCACCCTGTCGCCCCATGTCCGAACGAGCCCGCGTGGAGCAGCAGGTCGAGGAACTCATGGAGCTCGCCGAGCAGGTGGTGACGCGCGCCAGGAAGGGCGGCGCCGACGTCGCGGAGGCGATCGCCCGCTCCGGCTCCGAGCTCACCACCAAGGTGCGCCTCGGCGAGCCCGAGCTCGTCGAGGAGGCCGTCCACAAGGGCCTCGGCATGCGGATCATCAAGAAGCAGCGCGTCGCGCTGACCTCGACGTCCGACCTCACGCCCCGCGGCATCGATCGCTTCGTTGCGGACGCGCTCGAGCTCGCCGACATCTCCCAGGAGGACGCGTTCGCCGGCCCCGCCGATCCGGAGCTCATCGCCAAGGGGCCGTTCCCCGCGCTCGATCTCTACGATCCCTCGGGCGGCGAGGTCACGGCCGCGCAGGCGATCGACATCGCGCGCCGAGGCGAGCAGGCCGCGCGCGACGCCGACCCGCGGATCACGAACAGCGAGGGCGCGACGTTCTCGCGGAGCGCGGGCGCCTTCGCCCTCGTCCTGTCCGGCGGGTTCCGCGGCGGCTTCGCCGGCTCGTACGCGCAGCTCGTGGTCTCCCCGATCGCCGATGACAGCGGCGACAAGAAGCGCCGCGGCTTCTACTTCACCGGCCGGCGCCACCTCGCCGACCTGGACGCCCCGGACGCCGTGGGCCGCGAGGCGGCGCGCCGGACGCTGCGCAAGCTCGGCGCCCGCAAGGTGGCGACCTGCGAGGCGCCCGTCGTCTTCGACCCGGACGTCGCCCGGTCGATGCTCGGGTTGCTCGGCTCCTGTATCATGGGCAGCTCGATCTGGCGCAAGTCGAGCTACCTCGTCGGCCGCGAAGGGACGCGCATCGCCAGCGATCTCATCACGGTCGTCGACGACCCGCTGATCCCGCGCGCGCCCGGCTCGCGTCCGTTCGACGGCGAGGGCCTCCTCGCCCGGCGCAACGTCGTGGTCGAGCAAGGCATCCTGAAGACGTACCTCTGCGACAGCTACAGCGGCCGGAAGCTCAAGCGCCCGCCGACCGCCAGCGCCTCGCGCGGCGCTGGCGGCGGCGTCGGGCCGTCCACGTCGAACTTCCTCCTCCAGCCCACGTCCACGCCGGCGGCGGAGATCGTCCGTTCCACGCCGCGCGGGCTGTACGTCACCGAGATGATGGGCTTCGGCTTCAACGCCGTGACCGGCGACTTTTCCCGGGGTGCGTCCGGCTTCTGGATCGAGAATGGAGAGCTCGACCATCCGGTGAGCGAGGTAACCATCTCACTCAACCTTGACGAGCTCTTGCAGCGGATCGACGCCGTCGGGGACGATCTGGATCTCCGGACGTCGACGTGCTCACCGACGTTCCGGGTCTCCTCCATGACCATCGCTGGAAGCTGAAGCGCCTCCGTCCGAGGAGCCGTGCTCCTCGGGCGCGTCTTTCTCCAGGAGACTCCGAAGCGGACTCGACAGCAGGGTTGCGAGCGACCCATCAACCGGCCCCTGGTTGTGCTGCAGGAGGGGGTTCTGACCTCAGCGGCTCGCTCTGCAGTGCTGCGGCTCCTGGCGGAGCCTCCTCGGGCGCGACCGGCCGTCCTAGCCCAGCCTCTTCTGCTGGGCGTAGGACGGCCGGGGCCCTGGCTCAGCGCGAGGACCCGCCTGCGGCGAGGCTCCGCGGCGGCTCTTCCGACGCCGGACCGCTCGCCGCCTGGAGGGGCGCCGCCGTCTGCGCGGCCGCTTCGGGCACGAGGAAGCCCTTCAGCTGCTGCGCGTCGCTCCGGCCGATCCTGCCGACGAACGACGGCAGGCTGATCGGCTCATCTGACAAGGCGACGAAGGTCCCCTGCGAGTTCGCTCGGTGGAGCGCCTCGAAGAGAGAGGGGACGTCCACGTCGCTGGACACCGCCCGCACGTCGACGATGTACACGTCCGCGGGGTCCGCCCCCGCGAAGATCAGCGCGTCATACGGGTGGCTCGCGTGCCGGATGGGCACGCCTTCCCCGAGGGCTCGCGCCACGTGGGCCATCGTATCCTTGGTGCCGATGGCCATCATCGACTTGGAGGTCGCCTTGGCGAGCTCCCTGGGCACCGAATAGCCCCATGCACGGAGGAACTCGGCCACGTCCGCCGCCTTGAAGCGCAAGTGTCTCCCCGGCGTACGGAAATGGGCAATCCTCCCCCGATCTACCCAGTTATGGATTGTCTTCAAGTCGACCTCGCACAAGGCTGCGAGGTCCGATGCCGTCAACAGCTTTTCACGAACACCAGCCATCGCCGAACTCCACGCGAAAGGCACCTGCCGCACAGCTCGCGTTCACAGCGCGGCAGCGTCTCCTCAGGTGGCGGCCCCCCCACCCGTCTGTCTACTCGATTGAAACCTAGCTCTCATAGACGGGTCCGTCACCCGCTTTGCTCGAATTTTCTCGGCCCCATGGCGAGTTCGCCCCGCGCGGAGGCAAACTCCCCATCCTTCAGGGGATCTCCTGGTTCATTATGTTCACGCGACCGGGCGTCGGCCAGCTGGTCGCGAAGGAGCCAGCCGAGCCGTCTGGAGCGCGCGGAGCGACGCGGGCCAGGCTCATTCCCGGCTTTGGCACGGGCGCGGCGGGCGACCTGGACAAGACAGCACCTCCTCGATCCTTCAATTTGAGCGGTTCTCCCGAGTTCGACAGCCCGTGGCTGCCAAGTTTGGGAACGCGGAGAAGAAGCGTCTCGGGAGGAGGCGGAGGGTCGAGCTCATCATCAGAAACGTAGTCCTCGTTGACGACCAGAGCGTACGCGCCGGGCATGAACGAAATAGGGGGCAATTCGGTCTCACCACCCACATCGGCGAGTACAACCCCTGTGAGCTCAGCAGGGACGTCTCCGTCATTGTAGAGCTCGACCCACTCCTGCCCTGGCTCTGGCCCGGCGGGGTTCGCCAGCACCTCGTTGATGATCACATGGGGCATGGGCGCGAGCGTCATGGCCGAGAACGTCCGGCGCTCCACGACCCCGGCGTTGTCGACGGTCGCAATGGCGAGCTCCACGGGGCTCAAGGGCGGCAGGGGAGCGAGGACGAACGGCTCGCCCGGCGGTACCGCGAGGACCTCGTCGAACCCCGTGCCCGCGATCGCCCAGAGCAGCGGCGCATCCGCCGAACGAACGAGGATCCGATCGTCGGCGACCTGAGCACAGCCCGGCCCGAGCGCGAGCTCGTCCGGCGCACACGCCGCTGCGATGGCGGGAAGCGGATCAGATTCCAGCATGAACGGACGCGGATCGAGGCTCACTGCCGCCGGCTCGCCCGATAGCGCGACGGGAGGCCCCACGAGGCGCACGCCGTCGGCCTCGGGCGGCGCCGTGGCGGTTGGCTCCCCTTCGAAGCGCAGGCAGCGCGCGCCGATGTCGTCGACAGCGCCGCGGCGCAGCTCGCCCGCCGGTCCGCCAGGCGCGAGTGTCGCTGCGGCGACCACCTCCGGGAGGGGCGCGTCGCCGCACCACACCCCCAGGCCGAGGGTCGCGCCGGCGTCCGGCGGCGGCCAGAGCCGTGAGAGCACGGGCGGTGAGCCCTCCGTGGCGATCTGGATGTGGTGCGAGAACACAGGGCTGCCGCTCGCGATGGCGTAGGTCTCCCCGGGAGCGAGCGGGGCGAGCGGCGCCACGGTCAGCGAGAGGTCGCCAGGGGGAGTCCCGTTCAGCCAGGCGATCGAGGGGACGACGCGCTCCGACAGCGCCGTCGACAGCTCGCCTCGCTCTATCTGCCGGAGGTGCGCCGCGCTGAGCTTGCCGCGGACGACCAGCGCACGGGCGGGATCGACGCTCCCGAGAGCGGCGCCGTGGAGGAGCACCCGCGCCCGCAGCACCGGAGGCGCGGCGTCCAGCGGCGCGGCGGGATCGAGCTGGAGCTCGGGGCCCGCGTCTGCGGGGCCGGCGACCTCGGCGTCCTCTTCGTCACCGCCTTCATCGAGTTGCGGGGGAACGACGAGCTCCGGCGCGCAGGACAGGGGTGAGGCCACGAGCGGCGTGAGCGCGAGCGCAAGCGGCAGCGCGCGGAGGGTCCACGAGGGGCGAATCGGGCAACGATGGGTCATGACGCGGAGTTCGGCGGGAGCTCGCTGCCGGTTGCTCGACGTCGCTTTCTTTTTTCGAGGCCGCTACGCTCGCCCCGCATGGCCCCCGAGGACATCAAGAAGCTCCGGCAGGAGCTCGGCTGCACGGCCCGCGAGCTCGCCGGAGCGCTGGGCATCGAGCAGGAGACCGTGCTCGCGTGGGAGCACGGAGATCTCTTTCCCACGAAGCGCTTCGTGGGAATGATGGAGGAGCTGCGACGAAAAGGTCCGGAGGCGATCCCCCGCAAGAAGAGGAGACAGGTCGCTGCCTCGCCGCTCCAGCTGCTCGCCGATCCCGAGCTCTGGCGGCTCTTCCGCAAGCTCCTCGCCCACCCCGAGCTGAGGAGCGCCGCATCGAAGCTGGCCGAGGCCTATCCGGATCCGACGGATGCTCCACCGCCGTGAGCGACGGGGCGACGCGCTGGACGTTCAGACAAGGGTGAACGTTCAGTCCTCGTCATCTTCGTCGTCCTCCTCGTCTTCGTCATCGTCTTCGTCCTCATCATCTTCGTCGTCCTCCTCGTCTTCGTCGTCTTCGTCCTCGTCCTCCTCATCTTCGTCGTCTTCGTCCTCGTCCTCGTCGCCTTCGTCGTCTTCGTCCTCGTCCTCGTCCCCGTCGTCTTCGTCCTCGTCGCCTTCCTCGTCGTCCTCGTCGTCCTCGTCGTCCTCGTCGTCGTCCTCGTCGCGCGGTTCCTCCGCGACGTCGTTGGCGTGCTGGAAAGCGTCCTTTTCAGCAGGCTCATCAAGCGCTGCGTCCGCTCCCACGACAGAGATCTCCTCAGACATTTCGGCTTCCCTTGCTTCCATCGCGACCTCTCCCTCCCGCGGCGCAGCAGACGACGCGCCGACGTCTTCCGATAGGTTCTCGCCCGCACTGGCGACGCTCGTCCGGAGCGATCCCTCCGCGCCGGCGAAGCTCTCCTGTCCCGGCGTCACCCCCCCCGTCTCGGGCGGCTCTTCGCCGAGCTCACGCTCATAGGCACGGCGCGACTCCTCGGTCAGCTCGGTGAACTCACGCAGGGTGGGCAGCTCGCCGAGCGCCTTCAGGCCGAAGAACTCGAGGAACTGCGCCGTCGTGCCGTACAGCATCGGGCGCCCAGGCTCGTCCTTCTTGCCCAGGATCCTCACGAGATCACGCTCCAGGAGCGACTTGAGCGCCGCGCCGGAATCCACACCGCGGATCTCGTCGATCTCGGGCCTCGTGATCGGTTGCCGGTACGCGACGATCGCGAGCGTCTCGGTCTGGGCGCGAGACATCTTGACCGGCTTCTGCTCTGTCACCTCGCGAACGAAGGGCGCAAATGCGGGGCTCGTTCGAAAGACGTACCCTCCGGCGACCTCGTCCAGCCGAAATCCTCGTCCGTCGTACTCTGCGACGAGCTCGGCCAGCAACTCTCGCACGACGCGGTGCTCTGCGTTCGCCGAACGCGCGAGATCACGCGCCGGCACCGGTCGCTCCGCCACGAAGATGAGCGCTTCCAACACTCCCTTCAGGTGCTTGCGCGCGACGGCAGAGAGCCCGGGCACCGTGGTTGCGCTCCGGACAGGAACGTCGGCGCGGCGCGCCGGATGACCGAGCTGGTCCCATGCGCCAGCGCGGAAGCGAGCGACCGGATCTTGCCGTGTCCCTTTCGGTGCACGTGGCTCCTTCTTCCCGCCCCTCGACCGCTTCGTTCCGCCGAGCCATGCATGCGCCGCCGCCCGCAGCCGTGCCGGCGTGGCCTGTGCGCTCGCCTTGGCCGGCGTGCCCTGCGCTGCCGTCTTCGGTGCACGCGGCTCCTTCTTCCCGCCCCTCGGCCGCTTCGTTCCGCCGAGCCATGTGTGCGCCGCCGCCCTCAGCCGCGCCGGCGTCGCCTGCGCGCTCGCCTTGGCCGGCGTGCCCTGCGCTGCCGTCTTCGGTGCACGCGGCTCCTTCTTCCCGCCCCTCGGCCGCTTCGTTCCGCCGAGCCATGCGTGCGCCGCCGCCCGCAGCCGCGCCGGCGTCGCCTGCGCGCTCGCCTTGGCCGGCGTGCCCTGCCCTGCCGTCTTCGGTGTCCGCGGCTCCTTCTTCCCGCCCCTCGGCCGCTTCGTTTCGCCGAGCCATGCGTGCGCCGCCGCCCGCAGCCGCGCCGAAGCGCCCTGACCTGTCGTCGTCTTTGCTATGCGCCGCCGCTTCGCCGCGGCATCAGCCACCGTCACGGCCACTCCCCGCGTCTACCTCATCCACCTCTGTCGGCGGCGCTGCGAAGGCCTCAGCGGTCGAGTGCGCGTTCGGGCCCACCACCGCATCGCGCTCCGCCTCATCCGGAGCCGGACCGGCATCGGCTTCCGCCGCGTCCACCGCAGGCTCGCCCCCGGCGGCGTCGTGCGCACGACTCGCCTCCTCCGCCATCCCGGGAAGCTCCGTCCCCGATACTTCGCCGCTCGACTCCTCAGCTGGCTCGGCCAGCTCCGAGCTCGTCGGTTCGCCGGTCGGTGACTCCGCGTCCTCTGCCAGGTCCGCGTCACCCGCCTCGACGTTCCTCTCTTCCACGGGCTCCACCAGCTCCGACCACGCCGGTTCGCTGCTCGACGCCTCCGCAGCCTCCGGTTCTATCTCCGCGACGCTGACGTCCTCCACCTGCTCCACAGGCTCGGCCGGCTCCGGCCACGCCGGTTCGCTGCTCGACGCCTCCGCTGCTTCCGCAGGCTCCGGTTCTGCCTCCGCGACGCTGACGTCCTCCACCTGCTCCACAGGCTCGATCAGCTCCGACCACGCCGGTTCGCTGCTCGACGCCTCCGCAGGCTCCGGTTCTGCCTCCGCGACGCTGGTGTCGTCCTCCACCTGCTCCGCGGGCTCGACCGGCTCCAGGCTCTCCGGTGCGCCGCTCGGCGCCCCCGCGAGCTCCGATTCCGACAGTTCTCCGCGCGCCTGCTCGATCGGCTCGACGAGCTCCGGACCAGGCGGCTCGCTTCGCCCTACCTCGACCGCCTCCGCGACCTCGCTCTCAGCGGCAGAAGGCGGCGCTCCTACCTCCTCGCTCCCCGCCGTCTCGATCCGCTCCGCCACTGGCGCGACGTCCTCGAATCCGTCATCCGCCACCGGCGCGCCATCGGCTACCGCGAGCTGGATGTGAATGGGCGCCAGCGAGTCCGTCTGATGGACCCGGATGAGCCTCAGCTTGCACATCTCGAGCACAGCCAGGAACGTGATGACGACCTCGAAGCGAGGGATCACTCCCCCCTTCGAGACGCTGTCGAGCAGCAGATCCTCGAACCGCATGGCGCGCCGCGCCGAGAGCTTCTCCGTGAGCTCGACGATGCGATCCGTGATGCTGATGCGATCGAAGACGACCTCATGATCAATCTGGACGTTCGTCCGCTTCAGCACGCGCTCGAAGGCGTCCAGCAGGCTGAAGATGGCCGTCTGCGCGAACGGAGCCGGGCCCTTCGGCACCTCGCTCTCGCTCATGCCGCGCGTGAACACGTCGCGCCCGAGCGTCCCGCGCTCGGCCAGGTCGGCCGCGGCGACCTTGTACTTCTGGTACTCCAGGAGCCGCCGGACGAGCTCCTCCCGCGGATCCTCCTCCTCACCCGGCATCCCGTCGTCGTCCTGCCCCGCAGGCACGCTCGGCAGGAGCATCTTCGACTTGATGTGCGTCAGCGTCGCCGCCATCACGAGGTACTCGCTCGCGAGGTCGATCGAGAGCGAGCGCATGATCTTCAGGTACTCGAGGTATTTTTCCGTGACGAAGCTCACGGGGATGTCGAGGATGTCGAGCTCGTGCTGCTGGATGAGGTGCAGCAGCAGGTCGAGCGGCCCCTCGAACGAGGGAAGCGTGACGACGTACTCGCCCTCGCGCGGCCCTGCATCGGCCCCCGGCGAGGCGACCTCCCGGGGCGGCGAGGCGGCCTCCCGGGCCAGCGAGGCGGCGGCCTGGCGCGCGGCGGGCGCAGGGGCGGCGCCCGCGTTGCCGCGCCCCTTGCCGCTGCGCGCCCGTGCTGCACCCGCCTTGGAACCGCTCACGCCGCGACCGTAGTCGCAAGGCGCCGGTCGGTCCACGTCCGAGCGTCCTCGGGCGCCGCGGCGCGCCGAAACGCCGCTCCGTCCGAGAATTTATGGCGGGAGCGGTGCTAGGATCAGCGCCGTCGATGGAGCCGTCCCCCGCGAAGAGCTGCCCCTCGTGCGGCGAGCGCTACGACGCGGGCGTTCTCTACTGCCCGCGCGACGGCACCCCGCTCGCGAGCTCGCGCAAGAGCCCCACGTTCGGCGCCGCGGAGCGCGACCCGTACGTGGGCATCACGCTCGGGGGGCAGATCCAGACCCGCCACCTCATCGGCATCGGCTCGATGGGCCGCGTCTACCGCGCTTTCCAGGCCGGGATCGAGCGCGACGTGGCCGTGAAGATCCTCCACCGCGAGCTCAGCAGCAACGCCGAGCTCGTGAGCCGCTTCCACCGCGAGGCCAAGATCTCGAGCCGGCTCGTCCACCCGAACGTCGTCCAGGTCCTCATGACCGGGAGCGTGCCCCCCACGGCCGACCCCCGGATCGGCGGGGAGCTCTACCTCGTCATGGAGCACCTCGACGGCATCTCGCTGCTCTCCGCGCTCGCCGCGGCAGGGGCAGGCGGCGAGAGCGAGGCGCTGCCGCTCCCGAGGGCGCTCCACATCGCCCTCCAGGTGTGCGACGCGGTCGGCGAGGCGCACGCGCAGGGCATCGTCCACCGGGATCTCAAGCCCGAGAACATCATGCTCGTCCGCCGCGGCGAGGACCCGGATTACGTGAAGGTGCTCGACTTCGGCATCGCCCGCCTCGACTGGGCCGACAAGGCGATGACCACCCAGGCGGGGCTCATCTTCGGGACCGCCAAGTACATCTCGCCCGAAGGCGCCGAAGGGCAGCGGGTCGGTCCGCCGGCGGACGTCTACTCCATCGCGACGATGCTGTACCAGTGCCTCGCGGGGCGCGCCCCGTTCGAGGGCGACTCGCCCGTCGCGCTCCTGGTCCAGCACACGCACGCCCCGCCGGCGGACCTGCGCAGCATCGCGCGCTCCAGCTACGTGCCCGAGCCCATCGCGCGGATCGTGATGCAGAACCTCGCCAAGAAGCCGTCGGACCGGGCCCCCGACGCGCGCGCCCTCGGCCGCGACCTCGCCCTCGCCGTCCGGGCGAGCGGGCTCGACCCCGATGAGATCGCCGCCCAGCCCGGGCTCCTGCGCGCTAGCGCGGTCATGAAGCTGGCCTCGAAGTCGCGCACCAAATCGCTCGACCTCTCCCCCGCGCTCGCGGCCCAGATCGGCGGCATCGCCGCGCCGACGCTCGAGAGCGCCCACATCGGCGACCTCGATCCCCGCCTCCCGGGGGGCGAGGCAGCGCGCTACAGCGACCCCGCGTCGCACCGCCGCGAGAGCGACCCCACGTTGCATCGCCGCGAGGAGGAGCGCTCCTCCTCCAGCGGCGTCGAGCGCGCTTCGTCCAGCTCGATGAGCTCGGCGCCCTCCTGGACAACGCCGCTCGCAGCGTCGTCCCAGGCCGAGCGGCCGTCGAGCGGCGCGCGGTTCGGCGGCGCGCTCGCCGAACCGGTGGAGCGCCTCGACGCCGGAGCGCGCGCATCGTGGAGCGCCGATCGCCACGGCGGCGCGGCGGACGAGCCCGCGCGCACGGCGATCGGCCTCGGCATCGATCCCATGCGCGACGCCGCGCCCGTCCCGTCGACCATGCAAGGCGTCGAGTCCGCGGCGCGGCCGCTCCCCCGTCGAGCGATGATCGCGCGCGCGACCGCCCTGCTCGCGTGCGCCAGCGCGGTGGGGTTCGTCGTGTTCCTCGGCGGGCGGCACCTCGGCGCCTTCGGGGGGCCGGCCGCGCGCGACACCCTCGAAGCACACATCGAGCGCGCGCGCGACTGCATGGGCAGGCACGCCTGGGACACCCCGCCCCGCGAGAACGTCAAGGAGATCGTCTCGCAGGCGCTCGCGCGGTGGCCAGGAGACGCGCGCCTCGCCGAGCTCCGCCGCGAGTCGTCCGAGCGCATCGTCGCCGACGCCCTCGGGCGGAAATACGCCGGCGACAGGGCCGGCGCCATCCGGCTGGCGAAGCTCGCGCTCGAGCTGCAGCCGGCCCTCACCACCGCCCAGCACCTCGTCGCCGAGCTCTCCGGCGGCCCGCCGGGCGCCGCCCCGGCGCCGCCACCCCAGGTCGCTCCACAGAGCTCGGGGCCGCAGGCCGCAGGCGCCGACCGCAGGTCTGCGCCGCGCCGCCCCGCGGCGGCCGAGGTCCGCGGCGCTCCCCAGGGCCAGTCGCCGGCGCCCGTCCCCCGGGGCGCACCGGCCCCGTCCCCGACGCCGGGCGGCGCGGGTTCGCCCCACAGCACAGGCGCCGCCTCGCCGCCGGCCAGCGCCGCACCTGCGCCGGTCCTTCCGCCCTCGCCGCCGCCGCTGCCCACGGACGCCGCCTCGCCGCTCCCCTCGTCGACCGGTCCTTGGTTATAATCCAGAGAAGGTGAGTCCAGGCGGCCGGTACCCGATGTCGCAAGCGCCCGCCAACGCCCGCGCCGGGCAGGGCGGCCGAGCAGCGCTGGTGGGGCGAGGCAGCGCGCGAGCGACGAGCGTGCGCTCGCGCGGCGCCGCGTGCGCCGCCGCGCTCGCCGCGCTCCTGATCTCCGCCCCCGGCCGGGCCGACGAGAGCAGGGCCGCCCGCCGCGCCGTCGCCGCGCGCGAGCGCGGTTTCCCCTACACCATGGTGGAGGTGAGCAGCGGCGTGATGACGCTCCCGGGCGCCGACGTCTGCCCCGTCTCGCTGGCTCCGGGCGCCTGCGAGCAGGGCGAGACGAGCGTCTCCCTCGGCATCCACAACCTCTACCGCTTTCGCGACATCGGCTTCGGCGCAGGCATCTTCTGGGCGGCGACGCTGACCTCCGACGCCGCGCGCGGCGCGCGCGGCCTCGAGCGCGATCACGCGCGCAGCTACTTCATGCTCGACGGGCTGTTTCGCTACTACGCCCTCCGCATCCGCAGCTCGGAGTGGTGGGCCGGCGTGACGGTCGGCGGCGTCGTCGTCAACGACTCGTGGTCGGTCGAGGCCGATCGCAACCCGTACTCGGACACGGCGTACGTCGGGCCCAGGGCGGCGACGATCGGCACCGAAGGTGTCGCCGCGGGGCTCGCGATCGGCGGCGACTGGGCCTTCGCCGACAACTGGAGCGTCGGGAGCCACATCCGCTACTCGAGCTGGTTCCTCCCCGAGCATCGCAAGGTCTCCCCGACCGGCGATCTCGCCTCGCTCTCCGAGCGCGTCGACATGTTCAACATCGGCGTCCTGATCGCGTACCGCCTGGCGCTCTGACGCCGCGCCAGGCGCCGCCTGCGGCGCCTCACGCCCTGACGCCGCGCTCCGCTCGGCGGGCGGCAGTTGACGCGACATCGCCAGGTCGGTACGCCTGCGCGGCCGTTTCCATCCTGCGAGGAGCCCCCGATGCCGCTGAATCTCTCGAAGGTCGGCTACACGACCCAGCCCAGCGCGTTCACCTTCAACTGGAAGACCCTGGCCACCTACGCGCTCGGGATCGGCGCCAAGCGCGAGGAGCTCGAGTACCTGTACGAGGGCACGCCGGGAGGCATGAAGGTCTACCCCACGTTCGGCGTGATCCCCTCCCAGGGGACCGTGTTCGAGGCGCTCGAGGTGGCCGGGGCCGAGCTGGCGCTCATCGTCCACGGAGGGCAGACGCTCCGGGTGCACCGCCCGCTCCCGACGAGCGGGACGCTGTTCACGACCGCGACGCTGGCGGCCATCTACGACCTCAAGAAGTTCGCGCAGGTCATCGTCGAGACGAAGACCACGCTCAACGACGAGCCGCTCTTCGACACGGTGTGGTCGATCATCGTGCGCGGCGTCGGTGGCTTCGGCGGGCCGCGCCCGCCGCACGCCGAGTCGGAGGCCCCCGTGCCGAAGGACCGCGAGCCCGACTGGGTCGTCGAGCAGGCGACGGCGCCCGAGCAGGCGCTTCTGTACCGGCTCTCGGGCGACGAGAACCCGCTGCACGCCGATCCGGAGGTCGCAGCGAAGGCGAGCTTCACGCAGGGCCCCATCCTGCACGGCCTCTGCACGTACGGCTTCGCGGCGCGCGCGATCATCCAGAAGGCGGCGGGCGGCGACGCGAGCCGGCTGCGGGCGTACGGCGCGCAGTTCCGCAAGCCGGTGTGGCCGGGCGACACCCTCATCACGCGGGGCTGGGCGCTGGCCGGCGGCAAGGTCGCGGTGGTCACCTCTGTCAAGGAACGCCCCGATCCGGTGCTCACGAGCGCGTGGGCGGAGATCGGCTGACGGCCGGCGTGGTCGCGTGCTAAGGGCCGAGGCCCGGATCGGGGAAGCGTTATGAGCAAGACGAGCGAGAAGGACAGGGCCAAGGACGACGAGGACCTCGACGACGAGGCCGGGTCGACCGACGAAGGCAACGACGACGGCGAGGAGGAAGAGGCGAAGGCCACCGCGGCCCGCGGCCGTGGACACGGCCACGCGCACGACGACGACGACGACGCGGAGGACGACGGCGCCGAGCCGGAAGATCCGTACTGGTGGGCGCCGCACGCCGTGCTCAGCGCGCTCGTGCTGATCGGGCTCCTCGGCTTCTTCGGCATGTTCAACAAGACGCCGCTCGCCCGCCTCGCGGCCCCCGTCGCCCCGGCGCCCGACGAGCACGAGCACGCCACCGCCGCCGCTCCGCCGCCCGCTCCCACGCCCCGCCCGGCGCAGTCGGCGCAGGCGCCGAGGGAGATGTTCGGCGCGAAGCACCTGCTCGTCATGTACAAGGGGAGCCGCCGAGCGCCCCCGACCATCGAGCGCACGAAGGACGAAGCCAAGGCCCGCGCGACCGAGGCCATGACGAAGGCCAAGGCCGATCCGAGCAAGTTCGCGGACGTCGTGAAGGAGTACTCGGACGAGCCGGGGGCGGACAAGCGCGGCGGGGACCTCGGCAAGTTCCCGAAGGGCGCGATGGTCCCGGAGTTCCAGGCGGGCCTCGAGAAGATCAAGGTCGGCCAGGTGAGCGACCTCGTCGAGACGGCGTTCGGCTACCACGTCATCCTCCGCACGCAGTGAGCGCGCGGCGCCGCCGGGTCCGCGGCGCCGCAGCGTCGCGAGCCCGGGCGGCTCGACCCCTCCCGCCGTGGTCAGCGCGCCGGAGCGCTGACGAGCTTCTTCAGCCTCGCCGTCTTCTCTTCCTTGGTCAGCGTCAGCTTGGCGTGCTCGTCGGCCGTCATGCCGTTGCGGAGCACGCGGGCCTCGTCGCCGATGCCGTAGACGGTCTTGTCGGCGCGCGCGAACACCCACTCGGTCGCGGAGCCCTCGCCGTCCTTGTTCATGAGGCGCACCGACCCGTCGCCGATGCCCTTCTCCCTGGCCGCGCCCGGCAGCTTCGCCAGCGTCGACAGCACGTCCTTGGCCTGGTCGACGTCGTCGCGCACGATCGCGACCACCCGGTAGCGCTTGTCGACCTCCTTGTAGTAGCCGAACGCGCCGGGCCCGGCGCCATCCACCCCGAGCACGTCCTTGGTCTCGTAGCGGATCCCGAGCTGGATCATGTTGTCCCTGGGCAGCGCCGCCGCGGCAGGCGGCAGCGACGGCTCGCCGGGCAGCTTCGCGCCCATCTCCTTCACGAGCCCAGGCAGGACCTTCTCGCTCGACGACTTGAGCGCCGCCTCGGCCAGCGCCTCGTCGTTGTAGGTGATCTCGGCGAGGTACTGCCCGCGCCAGAGGTACGCGTTCCCGACCCCCATCGCGGCCGCGCCGCCCCCCTCGATCGCGCGGGGCGTCGCCTCGTCGGCGGGGTCACCGTCGCCCACGGTGCGCTTCGTGAACATCCCGTAAGCGCCCTCCGTGGATCCGAATTTCGAGAGGTGGACGTCGACGGTCGCGGAGCCGCCCTCGCCGCTCACGTACCGCGCCTCGACCACCCGCCGCACGCCGAATCCCTTGTAGATCTCGCACTCCCCGTCGAACATGTCGCAGATGCTGTCGAGCGGCAGGGGCGCCGATTCGCCGAACGTCTTCTCCCCGCCGTTCGGGTCGAGGCAGAACCCGCCCGTCGTGCGCGGGAAGAACGGCGCGCTCGCCGCGTCGCTGATCGTCCCTCCGCCGCCAGCGCAGGCGGCCGGCTTCGCGGCCGGCGGAGGCGGCGGCGGCGCGCCGAGGGGCTCTTCCTTCTTGCTGCAGCCCGAAGACAGCGCGGCCACGAGCGCGCCGGCGAGCAGCGCGCAGCTCCACGCACGGGAGCGCAACGGCCTCCCGGGGCACGCGCGCGTCGCGCGAGTCGCGCGCATCGCAGCTGACACGCTGTGGTCCAATGGGCCTCTCGGTGAACACCTTTCGGGCGGGAATCGCATGGCATGTTCGCCTTGCACCTTTTTTCATAGCGCCGCAATCGTTAGCGCCCGCGGCGAATCGCTTTGAGAGATTCACCATGAAGTTCAATGACTTAGCGCAACCCATCGAGGGCATGCGGCTTGCCTTTGCCGATCCTTTGGTGCGCCCTCCCTCCTGTTCGCGACCTCCTCCTCGTGATTCCGATCGACCGCGGGCCTGCTCTCCGGGGCAGCGCGCGCTGCGCCGCCGTGGCGCGCGCGGCTTCACCCTGCCGGAGCTGCTCGCGGTGGTGGTCCTCATCGGCATCCTGGCCGCCGCGGCGTCGCCGAGCTTCGTGAGCGGCATGCGCGATCGCCGCGTGAACCGCACCGCGATGGAGATCAGCGGCATCTACCGGCTCGCGCGCTACCAGGCGATCGGGCGCGGGGCGGCGGTCCTCGTGCGGTGGACCGCCTCGACAGGCGCGTTCCAGGTGCGGCAGGCGCACGTCGACAACATCGCCGCCGGCGCTCTGATCGCGACGAGCTGCCTCAGCGTCGCCAACTGGCTGGACCCGGCCCAGACCGAGTCGGTCACGACGCTCCAGACCCTGGGCATCGAGCTGGCGGCGATGCAGCTGCTCGATCCCACCGGCGTGGCGCAGGGCGACGCCGACGTCTGCTTCACGCCGCGGGGGCGTACGTTCGTCCGCTACGACCCCGCCGGGGCGTTCGCGCCGCTGCTCGGCGCGCTCCGGGTGAACGTGACCAACACAAGGACCGGCCTCCAGCGCTCGGTCTTCGTCCCGCCGAACGGCGTCGCGAGGCTCGGGCTGTGAGCGCGGCGCGTGCGAGGAGGGCGGCGAGCCGCGGCTACACGCTCATCGAGGTCATGGCGGCGCTCGGCGTGCTCGCGATCGGCGCCACCGGGGTGCTCGCGCTGCAGAAGGCGACGCTCATCAGCAACACGAACGCGCGCAACCTCACGATCGCCAACAGCATCGCCATGACCTGGGCAGAGCGGCTGCGGGTGGACGCGCTCCAGTGGAACGATCCGATGCGGGTGCCCGACATCAGCAGCGACACCGACTGGCTCGCGCTCAGCGCCACCTCCCCGTTCCCCGCGAAGGTGACCCCCACGGAGATCGCGGCGCTCGGGTCGCCGAGCGCCGACGTGCTCGGGGCCGACATCTACCCGGGCGACACGTCGGCGTCCGCGTTCTGCACGCACGTGCGCTTCCGCCAGTTCACCGATCCCGTGTCGGGCACGCCGATCTGGGAAAGCCTCCTCCGCGCCGAGATCCGCGTCGTCTGGGAGCGCAACGGGGACCCGATCAACTGCGGGATCCTCCCGCTCGACGTCGACGCGGACCCGGGGCGCTTCGGCGCGGTCTACCTGACGACCGGCGTGCTCCGGAACACGAGCGAGGACAGGCGATGACGACGAGCCGACGCACCACCCGCACGCGCGCGCGCGCCTCAGGACAGCGAGCCTTCACGCTCGTGGAGCTGCTCGTGGCGATGGCGGCCGGCCTCGTCGTGTCGCTGGCGGCCTTCCTGCTCTCGAAGAACGCGACGCGCTTCTTCCAGAACGAGGCGAGGGCCTCCGCCTCGCACCTCGCGGCGACGCTCGGGCTGAACCGGCTGACCGCGGACCTGCAGCGCGCGGCCTATCTCTCGTCGCCCAACATCCTCGATGACCCGGAGGTCTGTCAGGTCCCGGCCTCGCCGGTCGGCCTGCGGCGCCTCGCCGGGATCTCGATCCTGCGTCAAGGGTCGGAGTTCCTCCATGGAGCGGAGCTCAACCAGAGCTCGGTGGCCAACGACCTGCATCCTGACTCGATCATCATCGGCGGCAGCTTGAACAGCACCGAGCTGTTCGAGTTCAGGAAGATCAGCGATGAGTCGGGCGACTGGGTCGTCGAGCTCAACCCGAACAGCTCCGCCGTGCAGCGCACGCTCGCGCGCGCGCAGGGCGGCGGGCAGAGCCTGACCCAGATCTTCGCGCCTCACCGCTTCCTGCGCATCATGGTCCGCGGTCAGGAGAAGTTCCTGTATGGCGTCATCGATCAGGTCAACGTGATCGGCAACCCGCCCACCCAGATCGAGATCACGCTGAGGGCGGATCCCGGCCTGCCGACGCTTGTCGGGCTCGCCGATTGCGGCGTGACCCCCGGCGGCTCCACCGGCGACGGAGGATGGGTGAACGTCGTCTCCCGCGTCCGCTACGACATCCGGAGCCTCGTCGGCAAGGGGACGGCCTACGACGCTCTCGTGGCGCCCATTTCGACGGACCTCGGGACGCTCACCGGCGACAACGGCCGCACAGAGCTCGTGCGGGTCGAGCTCGACGAAGAGGATCAGGAGATCCCGGGCACGCTCGAGCTCATCGCGGAGTACGCCGTCGATCTGAAGTTCGGGATCTCCGTCGCGCAGGAGAGCACCGTCCCTGGAGTGACCAACCCGCAGATCACGCGGTTTCCCATCATGGCGACCGACAACGCGCTCGTGTACACCAACGCCGCCGCGAACGACCAGCCAGGGGCCAATCCGGAGCGCGTGCGGTCGGTCCAGGTCCGGCTCTCGACCCGCACCCGGGCGCCCGATCGCGACGTCGGCCTCCCCGTCCCCGTGGCCCCGGATGGCCGCAGGCTCAGGTTCCTGATCCCCGGCATCGCCGCGGGCGCCAACACCTATGGGAACACGGCGCCCTCCGGATCGCCGCCGGTCTACGCCCGGATGCGCACGCTCTACGCCGACATCGCGCTCCCCAACCAGGCCTACGTCCCATGGTGAACACAAGCATCGCCCGGTCCCGACGGCGCTCCCGCGAGCGGGGCGCCGCCGTCTTCATCGTCGTGCTGGTCATCACGATGCTCACCGCGATCGGCCTGTTCGCGGCCCACGCGGCCACGCTGTCGACCATCGCCAGCGGCCACGAGCGCCGGATGACGCAGACCCACTATCTCACCGAGTACGCGATGCAGCTCGCGATCGCCGAGATCGAGCAGAAGGGAGGTTTGGAGATGATCCCCAGGTCGACGAGCTGCTCGGTCATCACCGACGAGTGCTGGCCGCTCTTGCCGCACACGTTCAACGCGGCAGAAGAGCTCCTGGAGCCGCCCGCGGCCGGCCCGCCGGAGACGCCCGGGAGCCTTGGTCGCGCCGACGTCCAGTGGATCGCCAAGGTGGAGATCACGGATAAGATAAGGCCTGCGATAGGGAACCGCGCCGGCAGCGACATGGGCGGCCCGAACCCGGTGAGCGTCGATTACTGCACGGTCACCATGAGCGCGCGGCTCATCGCCTGGCCCGGCGGCTCCGCCATCGCGACGGCGGGCAGCCAGGAATCCATGTCCGTCGTTGCCGATATCCTCTGCTCGAAGTGACGAACCGGAGCGCACGATGCGAAACCTGACGAAGGTCCTTGTCACCATGAGCTCCGCGGCGACGGTCGGCCTCGTCGCGGGGCGCGCACGCGCGCAGGCCATGGATGTGGAGCCGCCGCTGCCCAACGTGCTCTTGCTCGTCGACACGTCGGGCTCGATGGAGAAGACGGTGGCGGGCGGGGAGCCGGACTGCAACCCGGGCACTCCCCCCGCCTCCGAGGCCCTGAAGAGCCGCTGGATGAAGCTCGTCGAGTCGCTCACGGGCCCGATCCAGGACTTCAGCTGCGTCGCGCAGCCCCGCACGAGCAGCGCGTTCGTCAACGAGTTCAGCCTCGGGGGAGAGCCGCCCTACGACAGGAACTACTACATCCCGTTCCATCGCATGATCTCGGGCCACTGCACGAAGGGCCCGGGGGCGACCTACGATCTGGTGGGCGAGCATCGCTGGGACAACGCGGCCACTCCCTGTACGACGCCGTTCACGCAGATCAACTCCGGCTTGCTCGACGTCTATCAGGACCGGATCCGGTTCGGGCTCATGACGTTCGACACGCTCCCCGACCCGAGCACCGGGCTCCTCTCCGGCGCCCCCGATCCCGTGGGCGGCATGGCGGGGATGTGGAGCTACTTCATCGGGTTCGAGCCCGGCCCAGGACTCTCGGCGCGGGGCAACCCGCCCGCCTGCGCTCCCGCGGACATGGAGGTCGGCGCCAGGAACCCGTCCGCGCCGCTCTGGGAAGGGCCGCTCATCCCCTTCCCGACCTACACGGCGGACACCACCGAGATCCGCAGCGTGAACGAGAGCATCCAGAACGCGCTCATCGCGGTGCGCCCCTACGGCGCGACGCCGCTCGCCGGGATGCTGTCGGACGCGCGCAACTACATCCTGAACGACGCCTCGAACTGGAAGGGTCGGCCGCTCGGGCCGCGCGACGATCCGTACATCAGCGGCGGCTGCCGCAAGACGTCGATCGTGCTCATCTCCGACGGCGAGCCGAACCTCGACCTGCGCCCGACCTGCGCGCAGGACTCCGGCCCCGGCCCCGAAGGGACGGGCTGTCCGTACGAGGAGCCGCACGTCCTCGCCCAGTCGCTCAACTCCCACGTCACCCCGGCCCGGCGTGTGTCGACGTATACCGTCGGGTTCGGCCTTACCACCCAGGCGCGGCAGGAGCTCAGCGATCCGACGTTCAATTGCTCGACGATCTCCAGCGCTGATTTCCTGCCCGCCGGGCGCTGCGACAACGCCGCTGGCGCGGTCAAGGCGTGCTGCACGCTCGCGCGCATCGCCATCGAGGGCGGGACCGACCGCGGCTATTTCCCGGACGACGCGAACGAGCTCTCCGCGGTGATGTCGCGGATCTTCGCGCAGATCGCCGCGAACTCGACGAGCCGCACCCTCCCCGTCTTCGCCAACGCGACCGCGACCGCGAACAACGGCAGCACCGACGAGGGGGTCGCCTTCCAGTTCGCCTCCTCGTTCAGCCCGCCGCCGGACGGCTCGCTTTGGAGCGGCAACCTCGAGCGCAAGCGCTTCGTCTGCGAGGCCGTGAGCGGCGTCATGACGACGCAGCTGAAGGACATCGACCCCGGCAAGGGCGATGACTTCGCGGCCAACATCAACTCGAACATCGGGCAGCCGCGGCGGTTCTTCACCGTGATCGGCGAGCTGGACACCACCGCGCAGCGCATCTGGTCGAGCCGGAGCATCCGCCCCGCCGACGTCGCCACGGACGGGCTGGGCAGCTACACGGGCACGATGACCAACAGCGGCACGCTCGTGCAGGGGTCGATCTTCGCGAACGCTCTCTCCAGCGCGTCCCGCGCGCTCGACCTCGATCCCAGCGCGCCCGTCCCGCCGCAGTGCTCGGGCGGGCTGCAGGCGACCAACGCCGCGGACTGCGCCCGGCGCCTCATCGAGTGGGAGGTCGGCGAGGCGATGCCGTCGGGCATCGCCTCCCGCGACGGCAACGAGCTCGGCAGCATCTATCACTCCACGCCGGTCGTCGTGGGGCCGCCGAACGACCTCATCCCCGACGAGTCCTACCGGGCCTTCGCGGAGCACCCCGATCAGAAGAACCGGCCGCTCGTGCTCTATACGGCGACGACCGACGGGCAGCTGCACGCCTTCCAGGTGGCCGCGGCGACCGCGTCGGACCCGCTCAAGGTGGACAAGGTCGAGAACAACGAGCTCTGGTCGTTCCTGCCGCCTCACGTGCTCCCCCGGCTGCTCGCGACGTTCAACCAGCAATCGCAGCTGCTCGACGGCGCGCCCGTCGTGAAGAACGTCGTCTTCGAGCGCACGTCGGCGCAGGTGAGCAGCGCCAACGCGACCTGGAACACCGTGCTCCTCGCCAGCGGCGGCGCGGGCGGCAGCTTCTACTACGCGCTCGACGTGACGAACCCCCGCGATCCGCGGTTCCTCTGGCAGCTCTCCACGGACGGCAGCGGCGCCCCGCTGTTCGGCGAGGCGACGCCGACGCCGGCGATCGGCATGGTGGAGATGGAGTCCGGCGGCCAGATCAAGGAGATCGCTGTCGCCATCCTGCCCGGCGGCTCTGCTCCGCTCGATACGAGCCAGCCCGCGTGCAACCGGAAGAACACGGCGCACCCGCTCTTCTATCCGACGAGCACCCTGGCGGTCCGGGACTCTGTCCGGTGCTGGGGCAGCGCGGGCACGGGCGGCCCCGTCGGCCCGGCGCGCTCGCTCACGATCGTCCGGCTGGACACGGGCGAGATCCTCCGCACGTTCCGCGGCCTCCCCTCCGAGGCCCCGGCCGGGATCGCCTCGCGGACCACGGAGGTCGACTTCGACTCGCCGATCACCGGCGTGCCCGTGCCGTTCCCGGCGGGCGTCGGCGAGGTCGCCGAGCGCATCTACGTCGGCGACGCCGACGGGACGCTCTGGCGCGTCAGCCTGACGAGCACCGACCCGGACGAGTGGACCGTGGACCTCGCCTGGGACGCGTACTCGTTCCCGACCGACACCGCGGCGAGCAGCCAGCCGATCCAGACGACGCCGATCGTGAGCACCGATCCGCTCGGCAACAAGGTCATCCTGTTCTCCACCGGCGATCAGGAGGCGTTCACGGCGAGCGGCGCCATCGAGACGCGGGTCTGGTCGATCACCGAGCGACCGCACAACACCAGCCTCCGCTTCAGCGAGAACTGGGTCGTCCCCTTCACGGGCGGCGAGCGCGTGACCGGGCCCATCTCCCTCTTCAACGGCTGCGCGTACTTCGCGACGTTCACGCCCGTCGCGCCCGGGACCTACACGTGCGCGGACGGGCGCGGCACGATCTGGGGCGTCGACTACCTGCTCGGCAACACGGACTCGCCCGCGCTCCCGAACGGCTGCCTCGTCGTCGATCCGCTCGCGCCTCCGGAGCGCTTCGAGCTGCAGTCGCCGGGCACCATCGTCTTCGGCGTGGCCGTGACCCAGAAGCCGACGTGCGTGGATACGGAGAACTACACCGATCCGTATTTCGGCCCGCAGACGATCGTCCGGCAGTCCACCCCGCCCGAGTACCAGCTCGTGTTCCACACCGGCGCCGCGGGCGACGCGGACGCCCAGGGGGGCGCGACGCGAACGAGCACGAGGACGCTGCAGCGGCCGCGCAAGGTCGTTAAGATCGACTCGTGGGCCACCCTCATCGAATGACGCGAGCCAGCCTGTCGCGCGCCGCCGGCGCGCTCGCCGCGCTCGTCGCGTGCGCTTCGGCCGCGCCCGCCTGCCGCAGCGACGCCAGCGCGCCGGCGCCGGCGCCGCAGGCGAGCGAGGCCGCGGCCCCGAAGCCGCCGGTCGATCAGGCGCTGCCGGGCGAGCTCGCCGAGGGGGCCGAGCAGGCGTTCGGCCTGCCCATCCCGCGCCGCATGAAGGTGCGCGCGCGCTTCGCCGATGCCGTCTTCGCCGTCGGGGAAATACCTGCCGAGCGGGTGGCGAACTACGTGCGCACGCGCGTCCTCGCAGGAAATGTCGAGACCGGGCCTGCGAAGACGATCTTCTCGCGCGCCACCGTGAAGAGCGCGCCGCAGCGGATGATCCGGATCGAGGTCGTCTCTCGCGCGCACATCTCGGAGCTCGTCGTCCGCGACGAGACCCGGGCCCCTGCGGAGCAGGGCCTGTCGGTCGAGGAGCGCTGGCGCCGCAGCGGGCTCACGCCGGACGGCAAGGTGATTGATCCCACCCGCCTCGAGTGAGCGCGGCGGCGGCGGCCTCGACCTCCAGCGCCGCAGGGGCCGCCGCGCCAGTCGGCGCCAGTCGACATCTCCGACCTTTCGAAGTAGATCGCGGCCGTGTCGACCAAGCCGCTCCCCACCGCTCCGCTCCGAAGGACGCCGCTCTACGACGAGCACATCAAGCTCGGCGGCCGCATGGTCCCGTTCGCCGGCTGGGAGATGCCGGTCCAGTACAAAGGCGTCACCGAAGAGCACAAGGCGGTGCGCTCCGCCGCCGGGCTGTTCGACGTCTCGCACATGGGCGAGATCATCCTGAGCGGCGAGCACTCCGGACAGGTGATCGACTACCTCGTCACGAACGACGTGAAGAAGCTGGAGGACGGACACGCGCTCTACACGTGCGCGTGCAACGAGGCCGGAACGATCCTCGACGACCTCATCGTGTACCGGATCGACGCGCGGCAGTGGCTCATCGTCTGCAACGCGTCGAACCGCGACAAGATCGCCGCCCACATCCGGGGCGCGGCGCAGGGCCACTGCAGCTTCGAGGACGCGTCGGATCGCACGGCGATGATGGCGCTCCAGGGGCCGAAGGCGCTCGACATCGTCGCGCTCACGGGCGGCGACGGCCCCGCGCTGCGCGAGCTCGCGCCGTTCCACTTCCGCGACGCGACGCTCGCCAACGTGCGCTGCACCGTGGCCCGCACCGGCTACACCGGCGAGGACGGCATCGAGATCTTCTGCTCGCCGTCCGACGCGCAGCGGCTCTGGCGCGCGCTCGTCGAGCTCGGCGGTCCGCTCGGCCTCGAGGCGACGGGCCTCGGCGCGCGCGACACGCTCCGCCTGGAGGCGCGCCTGTCGCTGTACGGCAACGACATCGACGAGACGACGAACCCCATCGAGGCGGGCCTCGGCTGGGTGGTGAAGCTCGACAAGGGCGATTTCGTGGGGCGCGCCGCGCTCCAGCGCATCAAGGACGAGGGCCCCGCGCGCAAGCTGGTCGGCTTCGAGATGATGGGGCGCGGCATCGCGCGCCACGGCTACCCGCTGCTCGACCCGAGCGGCGCGAAGGTCGGCGTCTGCACGAGCGGCAGCCCGGGGCCGACCGTCGGCAAGAACATCGGGCTCGGCTACCTGCCGGCGCCGATGGCGGCGGTAGGGACCGCCTTCCAGGTGGACTGCCGCGGGCGCTCGGTCGAGGCGGTCGTGGTCAAGACCCCGTTCTACAAGCGGGCCTGACCCGCGCCGCGGCGAGCCGATCCGAGCGGCCGCGCGCGGCGACCAGAGATCCAGGTTGGCAAAGGGAGAAGAAGTCACATGGCGAGCGACAATGTCCGAACGGACCGGCGGTACACGAAGGATCACGAGTGGGCCAAGCAGGAGAACGATCTCGTCGTGATCGGGATCACCGCCTTCGCGGTCGAGCAGCTCGGCGACATCACGCTGGTCAACCTCGACGTGAAGCCGGGCGACACGATCACCGCGGGCACGGCGTTCGGCACGATCGAGAGCGTGAAGACGCTGAGCGATCTGTTCGCGCCGGTGAGCGGCAAGATCCAGCGCGTGAACGCGGATCTCGAGAGCCGCCCCGAGCTGGTCAACGACGACTGCTACGGCAAGGCGTGGATGATCGAGGTCGTCCCCTCGGACCAGGGCGAGCTCGGCACGCTGATGGATCCTGACGCGTACAGCGAGCTCCTGAAGACCGCGGCGCATTGAGCGCCGCTCCCCTCCGCGTTCCGCATCACCCTTCCCGTTTCCCGCTGCACAAGACCATGCGCTACCTGCCCCACACGCCCGAGGAAATCAGCGAGATGCTGCAGGCCGTCGGCCTGTCGTCGCTCGAGGAGCTCTACAGCGCGATCCCGAAGGAGGCGCGCCTCACGCGCCCGCTCTCGATGGAGCCTTCGCTCGACGAGGCCTCGCTCATGCGGCACCTCGAGGAGCTCGCCCAGAAGAACCGCGCAGGGCGCATGCTCTCGTTCCTGGGGGCCGGCGCCTACGAGCACCATTTCCCGCCGGCCGCCGATCAGCTGCTGCTCCGCAGCGAGTTCTACACCGCGTACACGCCGTACCAGCCCGAGGTCTCCCAGGGCACGCTCCAGGTGATCTTCGAGTTCCAGACGATCGTGAGCGAGATCCTCGGGCTGCCGATCGCCAACGCGTCGATGTACGACGGCGCGAGCGCGCTCGCGGAGGCCGTGCTGATGGCCCGCCGGCTGACGGGGCGCGAGCGCACCGTCCTGTCCGGGGGCGTGCACCCCGACTACATCGGCACGGTCGAGACGTACGTACACGGCATCGGGGCCGGCAAGGCGTCGCTGGTCGGGGTCGACGTCGGCCGCGACGGCACGGCGGACGTCGAGGCGCTGACGCGGGCGATCGACGAGACGACGGCCTGCGTGGTGGTGGGCTATCCGAACTTCTTCGGCGTCGTGGGCGACATCCGGAAGGTGGCCGAGGTGTGCCACCAGAAGGGCGCGCTGCTGATCACGGTCACCCTGGACCCGTACGCGCTCGCGCTGCTCGAGTCGCCGGGCGCGCTCGGCGCCGACATCGCGGTGGCGGAGGGCCAGCCGCTCGGGCTGCCGCCGCAGTACGGCGGCCCCAACGTCGGGCTGTTCGCGTGCCGGAACGACCGCAAGTACCTCCAGCAGGTGCCCGGCCGGCTGGTCGGCGAGACGGTCGACAAGCACGGGACCCGCGGGTACGTGCTGACGCTCGCGACGCGCGAGCAGCACATCCGCCGCGAGCGGGCGACGAGCAACATCTGCACGAACAGCGGCCTCTGCGCGACGGCGGTCACGATGCGGATGTGCATGCTCGGCAAGCGCGGCTTCGTGGAGGCGGCGAAGCAGTGCCTCGCGAAGGCCGAGCACCTGAAGCGGGAGATCGCGCGGCTCGACGGCTACTCGCTGCCGATGTCGGCGCCGACGTTCCACGAGTTCGTCGTGAAGGTCCGCGGCGGGGACGCGGGGAGGCTCACGCGGGCGCTGGCCGAACAGGGGATCATCGCGGGGCTCGATCTCGGGCGGATCGACGCGCGGCGGCGGGACGAGCTGCTCGTCGCCGTGACCGAGCGGCACAGCCGCGCGGATCTCGATCGGCTCGTGGAGGGGCTCGCGGGGTTCACGGGCTGACGCGGGCGCGGGCCCCCACAAGCTGGCCGGCTGATGCCTAGACGGCCGAGATTTCCTCTGATGCAAGTATTCCTCGATCCGGGGGATACTGCGCCCCCATGCGGGGGGGAGAGGTAATCGCCGGGCGATTCGAAATCGAAAAGCTCGGGGGAATCGGCGGCATGGGGGAAGTCTACCAGGCTCGCGATCGAGCCTCGGGTGAGCCCGTCGCCGTCAAGCTATTGCAGCAGCTCGACCCGAGGAACGTCGAGCGCCTGATGCACGAAGCCGCTCTGCTCGCCGAGCTCGAGCACCCGGGCATCTGCCGCTATGTGGCGCACGGGATGACGGCGCAGGGAGTCCCCTATCTCGCCATGGAGTGGCTCGAGGGCGAGGATCTCTGCACGAGGCTCGGGCGTCGAGGGCTCAGCGTGGACGAGACGGTCACGCTCATGACCCGCGCCGCCGAGGCGCTCGCGGTCGTGCACGCGCACCGGATAGTGCACCGCGATCTCAAGCCTTCCAATCTGTTCCTCGTGGAGCGCGACGTCGCGCGGGTGAAGCTGCTCGACTTCGGGATCGCCCGGTTCTCCGACGCATCACGAATGACCCAGTCGGGGATGATCGTCGGGACTCCCGCCTACATCGCGCCTGAGCAGGCCCGGAGCAGGGCGGCGGTCGACGCGCGCGCCGATGTATTCGCGCTCGGCTGCGTGCTGTTCGAATGCCTGACCGGCGTACAGGCCTTCAGGGGCGACAGCTTCATGTCCATCCTGCTGAAGATCGTGCTGGAGGACGTCCAGCGGGCGAGCGAGCTGCGGGCCGATGTGCCGCCGTCCCTCGACGTGCTGTGCACCCGGATGCTCGCCAAGGACCCGGCGCAGCGCCCGTGCGACGGCGCCGCGGTGGCCGCGGCGCTCAATGCGGTGGGCCTGGGAGCGACGCTCCCCATTGCGGAGGTGTCGACCCCGGTGGCCTCGGTCCGCGCGTCGCCGTCCTCCTCCCCGCCGTCGCTGACCCACAAGGAACGAAGGGTGACGTGCGTGCTGCTGATGGCCCCGGAGCCACCCATGGCCGGCGGCGCGGGGCGATCGGACGCGGAGACCGAGATCGCGTCCGCCGCGGAGGAGATGACCCGGGAGGTCGCTGCGCTCGGGGTTCAGCTCGACCTCTTGATGGACAGCTCGATCCTCATGACGTTCACCGGGACTGGCCTGGCGACCGATCAGGCCGTGCGAGCGGCCCGCTGCGCGCTCTCGCTGCGCAAGCACGCCGGCGGCCGTCAGCTGGCGCTCGCGACGGGCACCGCAGAGCTGTCGGGGAGGCTGCCTGCCAGCGAGCTCATCGACCGCGCGACACGGACGCTGGCGCAGTCCGCGCCCTCGGCCGGCGCCGCGCACGCGGCAGGCCAGGCGCGGCCGATCGCGATCGACGAGGTGACCGCCGGGCTGCTCGACGCCCGCTTCGATGTCCTCGAGACGGAGACCGGCCTGTGGCTCCAGGGCGAACAGGCGCTCGCGAAGGGCGCGCGAACGCTGCTCGGCAGGCCGACCGCATGTGTCGGGCGCGACTGGGTGATCGCGGCCATCGAGGCGCTGCGCACCCAATCCATCGAGGAGTCGAGGGCGCGCGCGGTGCTCGTGACGGGGCCGGCCGGCATGGGCAAATCGCGCATCGCCTACGAGCTGCTGCTCCGCGTCCGCCAGCGCGACCCCCCCTTCGCCTTGTGGGTCGGCCGAGGGGACCCGCTGCGCACGGGCGCCGCGCTCGGTCTGCTCGGTCAGGCGCTGCGGCAGGCCTGCGGCGGCATCCAGGGCGGAGAGCCGCTGGAGGAGCGCCGCGAGAAGCTCCGCGCCCACGTGAACAAGCATTTCGACGGGGCCGACGCGCGGCGCGTCTCGGAGTTCCTCGGAGAGCTCCTGAATACGCCGTTTCCCGACGAGGACAGCATTCAGCTGCACGCCGCGCGCCGGGACGTCCGGCTCCTCGGCGATCAGATGCAGCGCGCCTGGGTGGATTTCCTCGAGGCGGTGTCCGGGGAGCGCCCTTTGCTCCTGGTGATAGAGGACCTGCACTGGAGCGACGCGCCGACGGTTCAATACCTCGACGAGGCGCTGCGCCGCGTCCGCGATCGGCCATGGATGCTGCTGGCGCTGGCGCGCCCGGACGTCCACGAGGTGTTCCCCCGGCTGTGGGCCGAGCGGCAGCTCCAGGAGATTCGCCTCGAGCCGCTGACCTCCAGGGCGAGCGCGCGGCTCGTGAGGCAAGTGCTCGGCGACCAGGTGAGCGAAGCGACCCTTCAGCGCATCGTGACGCAGGCCGAAGGCAACGCGTTCTACCTGGAAGAGCTGATCCGCGCGACCTACGAAGGGAACAAGCAGAGCACTCCGGAGACCGTGCTGGCCATGGTGCGGTCCCGCCTCGAAGGGCTGGACGACATGGCGCGCCGGCTGCTGCGCGCCGGGAGCGTGTTCGGCGACGTCTTCTGGCGAGGCGCGATCGACTCGCTGCTGGGTGGCATGGACGACGGGTCGATCGACGATCACCTCGCCCGGTTGGAGGGCCTGGAGTGGATCATCACGCGTTCTGCTTCGAGGTTCCAAGGCGAGCGGGAGATCGCGTTCCGGCACGCGCTCGTGCGCGAGGCGGCCTACGGGATGCTCACCGAGGAGGATCGCGCGCTCGGGCATCGGCTGGCGGGGGCGTGGCTCGAGCGCGCCGCCGAGCCGTCGGCGGCGGTGATCGCCGAGCATTTCGATCGCGCCGGCGAGCTCGCGCGCGCCGCCGAGCTCTACATGGCGGCCGCCGCGCAGGCGTTCGCCGCGAACGACTTCGCCGCGGTGCTGCGGTGGGCCGAGCGCGCCCTCTCCCTCGGGGTCAGCGGCGCGGCGCGGGAGGAGCTGCTCTTGCTGCGCACCGAGGCGCGCCGGTGGCGCGGGGACATCGCGGAGTTCGGTCGGTGCGCCCAGGTGGCGTTGCGCGTGCTGCCGAAGGGCACTGCGCCCTGGTATGCGGCGCTGGCCGAGGCCGGACGGGCGGCGAGGCACCTCGGGAAGCCGGAGGACCTCCTCCTGCTCGACACGATGCTCGCGGACGCCTGGCGGCCCGACGGGCAGGCGACCGCTCCGGCGGTGACGACGGCCGCGTCGATCGCGCTGGACCTCCTGCTCGCGGGTCTCCACGAGCGGGCCGAGGCGATCGATGCCCGCATCAAGTCGGTCGCGGAGCGCTTTCGCGACGACCCGAGCGTGAGCGGGCCGATCTACCGACAGCGCGGGATGCGTGAGCTCTTCGCCGGCCATCTGGAAGAGAGCTGCGCGTTCGCCGCGCGCGCGCTCCGTTGCTACGAGGAGGTGGGCGACCTACGGAGGGCGTGCGTCGAGCGGTGCAACCTCGGATTCCGGGAATCCCTGCTCGGCGCGTACGCGGAAGCGAAGACGCGCCTGCGCGCCGCGGTCGCTGAAGCCGAGCAGATGGGGCTGGACTACGTCCTCGGCTTCACCTTGCACGACCTGGGTCGTGTCCTCGGCCGTACTGGCGCCCTCGAGGAGGCGTGCGTGGTGGAGGCGAAGGCCGCCGCCCTGTGCGCCGCGCAGGGCAGCCGGCGGGGGGAGGGCTGGTCTCGCACCTACCTGGCGGGGATCCTGCGAAGCGCGGGCCGGCTCGACGAGGCGGAGGGCGAGGCCCGCCGCGCGGTGGCGCTGCTGGAGACCGCGCAGCAAGCCCAGGTCGCGGCCCGAGCGACGCTGGCTTCTGTGCTGCTCGCGCGCGGCCGGTCGGCCGAGGCGCTCGCGGAGAGCCGCGCGGCCATGGCGCTGCTGGCCACGGTGACGAAGGTCGAGGAGGGCGAGGCGCTCGCACGCCTCGTGCACGCGGAGGCGCTCTATGCGGCGGGCGAGCGCGGCGCGGCGCGGGCTGCGATCGCCGACGCGCGCGACCGGCTCCTCGCCGTGGCCGTGCAGATCGCAGACCTGCGGACGCGCGACAGCTTCCTCCGCAATGTCGAGGAGAATGCCCGCACGCTCGAGCTCTCGGAGGCGTGGCTCGAGGACGGCTCGGGGGGGCGCCCCGCCGGGTGAGATCGCCGCCCTGGTCGGGTCGCTCGCGCGACGAACCCGCTCGCCGGGGGCGGCCAGGTCAGCGCGAGGCGACGTCCTGCCCGCGCTGCTGCGCGGGGAACGGGTTCGGCCACAGCGGCAGGAGCGACTGCCGGTAGACGGTGAGGCGCAGCAGGTCGATGCCCGCGATGGCGGCGAACGACATCGCCTTGTCGGTCCCGTAGCTCCCCTGGAGCGAGAGGCTGATGCCGAGCGGCGCCCCCAGCGTGAGCGCGCCGGCCACGCCCGTGGAACCTGCGCCCCACAAGCGGCGGTAGCCGCCCGCGTCGAGGGCGAGGCCCAGCTGGCCAGCCTGGAAGCCGCGCGTCGCGACCCGGGCGAGCAGCGCGAGATCGATGCCGCTGTCGAGGATCGGCGTCGCGCGCATCAGGCCGCCGACGATGACGGGCGCGTCGGGCGTGGTCCCGACGCCGACGTCGCACGACAGCGCGCCGTCGAAGACGAGATCGCTTTCGCCCTGCTTCCAGCCGATCGCGCCGGCGCCCACGAAGGTCCACGCGGAGGCGTCCGCGCGCGAAGGCGAGGACCAGGCGAGCGGGGCGAGCAAGGCCCCGAGGGCTGCGAGGCAGGCGATGGGCGAGCGCACGCGAGCGAGCTACCACGAAGCGCCGAGCGGGGATAGGTCAGCGCGCGGGGCCGCGCCGCTCGACGATGCGCCGCGCCACGAGCGCGGCCACCTCGGGATCGAAGAGGAGCGTGTTGTGCCCCCGCCCCTCCATCACCCGCACCTCGCCGCCCGGCAGCGCGTGCGCGATGGGCGAGCGGACCAGCGTGTCGGCCCCCGCGACGATCGACAGGTGCGGGATGCTCGACCGCGCCGTCCCGAGGAGGACGCGCCGGAGGACCGGGCTCGACGCGTCGAGATCGCGCGCGCCGCCGAAGCCGAGCAGCCCTGCGCGCGGGATGCCGCCGAACGGGCTCGCCATGGAGATGGTCTGCACGACGCGCGGATCGCCGACCTCCTGCGCGAAGAAGCGGCACACGATGCCGCCCATGCTGTGGCCGACGAGGTGCAAGCGCGCCCCGTCCGGGAGCGCCGCGACGAGCGCCGCGAGGCGCGCCGACAGCGCCTCGACGCCGGGCCCCGGCGCGTAGGACATCGTCGCCGTGTGGACCGACCACGACGGCTCGGCGCGCGCCGGGTCCGTCCGACCGCGCGCCCGCGAGGCGCGAGACATCGCGGCGTGGCGCTCGATCGCCGTGCGCAACGGCCGGAGGACGCCGGCGGAGGCGAAGAGCCCGTGAAGGATGACCACCACCTCGTCGCCGTCGCGCGCCCCGTCAGGGATCACCGGCGCGAGGGTGTCGTACGGCAGGAGGACGGCCTGCCTCGCGAACGAGGCCACCTCCCTGCCAGCTGTCGCCGCGAAGGCCGACGCACGGAACCACCTCGCCACGTGGTGGCTCTTACCATGGATCCGTCGCGCGACGTCCTCGTGGCTCGCGACGCGCTGTGTCGCGGGCGCGCGCCACGAGGACACCGCGCGGGCGGCAAGGAGGCCGATCACGGCCGCAGCAGCCAGACATGGAAGCTGCGGAACGTCCCCCGGAGCGCGCGGATCCGGACAAGGTCCCCCGGCGCGACGTCGCGCAGCGGCACCCGGATCTCGGACCAGCGGTCCAGAGGGCGCTCTGGCACCTCGACGCGCGCCTCGTCCGCGGCGCGCTCGATCGCCACGCCGATCGCGATCGGGCCGCCCCCGTCGGTGCGCAGCGCGAGCACGGCGGGCCCGCGGGCGCTCGCGGCGGCCGCGGCGGCCGCTCTGATTGCGAACGACTGCTCGCGCCCCTCGGGTATGATCCTGCCGGCGTCGAACCGCGGCGCACCGCCGCCGTCGCTCCCGTCCCGCAGCACGGCGCCGACGACCCAGCCGCCGCGCGGCGACGGGAACGCGTAGCCGTGCGCGCGCTCGTCGACCAGGTCGGCGATGTCCACCTCGTCGATGGCCCCGTCGCGGCGCTCGCCCGGCGGCGCGAGCGCCGACCAGTCCGCCTCGTAGATCACCTTCTCGTCCGCGGCGCACATCACGTTGTCCTCGATCTTCACCGCGTCGACGCGCCGGCCGAAGACGTCCGCGAGCCCTCCCCACCACGAGGGGTACAGGGCGAACACGTCGGGCCGCTCGGCGGCGTCGAGCCGCTCGATGAGCTCGACGACGGCCGGCACCCCATGCACCGAGGCCCGCGCGAACGGCATCCCCCGGTACCCGCCGAGCCCGAGCCCGTCGATGGCGGGGATCCCCGACAGGTACGGGATCGCGCCCGCGTCGCCGAGCAGCACCCGCCGCGGCGCTCGGTGTTGGCGCGCGCGCGCGGCCAGGCGCCGCGCGACCTCGACATGCTGCCCGGCGATGTTGGCCGAGGAGCGGGCGAAGTGGTCGATCTGCCGCGCGAACCACGCGGAGGGCGCCGCGAGCGCCGCGAGCGCGAGCGCGGCGGCGACGCCGGCCGCGAGCCGCCCCCGCCGCGCGAGCGCCTCGGTCCCGAGGGCCGCGGCGACGAGCAGCATCGCGAGCGCCGGGGCGGCGTAGCGGAGGTTCTGGTAGCGCGCCGTCGCGTTGAGCGCGACGAGGAGCAGCGAGCCGTAGGCGCCGATCAGGAGCGGCACGGCGAGGCGCCGCGTCCGCCGGTCGAGCGCCGCGATCGCGCCGAGCAGCGGCAAGAGGAAGGCGTAGGACGGGCCGCCGAGCGCGCTCTCCAGCGCCTGCACCTGCAGCGCGGCGAGGTTCTTGATCACCTCCAGCGCCTTCTCGAGCGGCGCCGCGTACGGGTTCGAGAGGATGAGCTTGCGCACCGCCCCCGCCGCGCTCCACTCCCCCGTGAGCGCGCGGTTCGCGGCGGCCTGCGCGCCGAGGAGCAGCGCGGTCGGCAGGGACGCGCGCGCGAGCGACGCCGCCGCGCCCAGCGAGCCCGCCGCGTGGGCCACGGCGACCGCGAGCGGCGCCGCGAGCGCGACGGCCTCGGGCCGGGTCGCGACGAGCAGCGCGGCGAGGAGCCCTGCCCGGAGCTGCTCGGCCGGGCGCTGCGCCGGCGGGGCGAGCTCGGCGCGCCGCACCGCGACGAGCGCCCGGCCCATCACCGCGCCGAGCAGCGCGACCTCCATCCCGGAGAACCAGCTCCAGTCGAGCAGCGGCACGGCCACGACGAAGAGCGGCGCGGCCCAGGCGACCCAGCGAGAAGAGGCGGCGCCCGGCCCGCCGCGCGGATCGAGGAGCCACCGGAGCGATCGGCAGAGGTCGAGCAGCGCGGCGCACGCGAGGAGCGCGGCGAAGAGGCCGAGCCACGCGCCGCGAAACCCGAGCAGGTACCCGGGCGCCAGGGCGAGGGGGTACGCCAGGCTGGTCCCGCCCGAGGAGTAGCCGTTGCCCGGGATCCACGAGAACGGGTGGCCCAGGGCCGCGGCGCGGGCGAACCCGAAGTGGATGTAGACGTCGTCGAGGGGCGCCGGCCAGACGCCGCCCGTCCTGGCGAGCGCGGGCCCGTAGAACGCCGCGGCGGCGCCGAGCACCGGGATCGCGGCGCTCGCGTGCCACAAGAGCGGCCGGATCCGCGGCGGGCGCCTCACCGCCCGGCCGGTACCACGAAGGAGCCCAGGACGGCGCGCCGATTCTGGCTAGACTGCGCGCCATGGTGCTCAGAGCCGTGGTGGACGAATCGATCGACGCCGCCCACTGGGAGGCCGTCGAGGAGGCGGCCGAGCTCCTGCAAGAGGAGCAAGTCCAGGAGGCGCTCGTCGCGCTGCGCGACGTGATCAAGGCCTCCCCGTCGAACCCGTACGCGTACAACCTGCTCGGGCACGCGCTCTACGAGCTCGGCCAGCTCGAGCCGGCGCGCGACGCTTACCGCGCCGCCGTGCGGCTCGCGCCGAGCTTCCTCGGGGCGCGGGTCGCCCTGTCGCACGCGCTCCGTCGCCTCGGCGACACGGACGGCGCGACCGCGCAGGCGAAGGAGGCGCTCCGCCGGTTCCCGAAGGACGGCGAGGCGATGCACGCGATGGGGCTGGCGTACGCGGCCCGCGGCAACCGCGCGCTCGCGCGGAAGCACCTCCAGGGCTTCCTGGACGCGGGCCCGGAGGTCGAGGCCGCGATGGAGGTGCGGCAGATCCTCGAGATGCTCGGCGTCGGGGGCGACGACGAGCCGCTCCAGTTCGAGTAGCCTTCTCCCGGCGCACGCGCGCGCTCGGCGCGCCGGAGGCAAGGAACTCGATGGTGACCACCCCGCACTTCGATCTCATCATCCTCGGCACGGGGCCGGGCGGCGAAGGCGCCGCCATGACGGCCGCGAAGCACGGCAAATCGGTCGCGGCGATCGAGCGCTACGCGCGGGTCGGCGGGGGCTGCACCCACTGGGGGACGATCCCCAGCAAGGCGCTGCGCCGCGCGATTTACCACATGAACCTGATCAACCAGAGCCCCATCTACAAGCGGATGGATGTGGTTCCGGAGTACCCGTTCGCCGAGCTCCTCGCGACCGCGAACCGCGTCATCGACGAGCAGGTCGATCTGCGGGAGAGCTTCTACGACCGGAACCGCGTCCAGCTCGTTCCGGGGCAGGCCAGGTTCGTCGATCCGCACACGATCGAGGTGGAGAGCGACGGCGGCCAGCGCCGGCGGTACACGGCCGACAGCTTCGTCATCGCGACCGGCTCGCGCCCGTACCGGCCGGCCGACATCGACTTCAGCCACCCGCGCGTCTTCGACAGCGACACGCTGCTGCGCATGGATCACACCCCCCGGAGCATCACCATCTTCGGGGCCGGCGTCATCGGCTGCGAGTACGCGTCGATGCTGCGCAACATGCAGGTCGCCGTGAACCTCGTGAACACGCGCTCCCATCTCCTGGAGTTCCTCGACGACGAGATCACCGACGCGCTCGGCTACCACTTCTGCGACAAGGGGATCCGCGTGCTGAACGGCGAGGAGCACGAGGCGGTCGAGGCGACGAAGGAGGGCGTGGTGCTCTCCCTGAAGAGCGGGAAGAAGCTCCGGAGCGAGGTATTCCTCTGGGCCAACGGGAGGTCGGGCAACACGGCCGATCTCGGCCTGGAGAGCGTCGGCATCACGCCGAACAAGCGCGGTCAGCTCGAGGTGAGCGAGACTTTCCAGACGAGCCAGCCGCACATCTACGCGGTCGGCGACGTGGTCGGCTTCCCGGCGCTCGCGAGCGCGAGCTACGACCAGGGCCGGTACGCGGCCAGCCACCTCTGCGGCCACGCCGACGACAAGCTGGTCCGGGACATCCCCACGGGCATCTACACGACGCCCGAGATCTCGTCGCTCGGCAAGAGCGAGCGGGAGCTCACGGCGGAGAAGGTGCCCTACGAGGTGGGGAAGTCGACGTTCAAGACGCTCGCGCGCGCGCAGATCACGGGCCAGCAGGTCGGGATGCTGAAGCTGATCTTCCACCGCGAGACGCTCGCGCTGCTCGGCATCCACTGCTTCGGCGAGAACGCCGCGGAGATCATCCACATCGGGCAGGCGATCATGTCGCAACCTGCGCCGCACAACACGATCCGGTACTTCGTGAACACGACGTTCAACTACCCCACCATGGCCGAGGCCTACCGCGTCGCGGCGCTCGACGGGCTGGGGCGCGTGTTCTGAAGGCGCGGCTCCCGGGCGCACCCGGGCCCGCCCCTGGCAGCGTCCGGCGAGGCCGTGGCGCGCGTCAGGACGGTCGAGCGGGGCAGCGGTGCGCGGGCGCTCGGATCGGCGGTTGCCAGGGTGCGGCCCGGCGGCGATACTCTCCGAAGGAGCACGCTGTCATGGCCGCCGCTGCACCCCTCCTCGCCCCCGCTGCCGGCGCCGCCGACGCTGTCGCGGCGGACGGCTCGGAAGACCAGCTCTTCGTCGTTCATGACGTCTCGTGGGAGCAGTACGAGGCCATCCTGGCCGCCCTCGGCGACCGGGCTGGCGTGCGGGTGACGTACTGCGAGGGAGTGCTGGAGCTGATGAGCCCGGGCGGACCGCACGAGGGGCGGAAGACGATCCTGGCCCGCCTCGTCGAGGCCTACGCGGAGGAGGCGGAGCTGCCTCTCAGCGGGTACGGCAGCATGACCGTCCGCAAGAAGCTCGCGCAGCGGGGGGTCGAGCCGGATGAGTGCTATGTGCTCGGGACGGTCGAGGACGGGGAGATCCCGGAGCTCGCGATCGAGATCATCGAGAAGAGCGGGACGATCAACAAGCTCTCCGTCTATGCGGGTCTCGGCGTTCCCGAGGTCTGGTTTTTGAAGAAGGGAAAGCTCTCCATCCACCTCCTCGGCCCGGACGGCTACGCGGAGGCGGGGCAGAGCCGGCTCCTGCCGGGGCTCGACGTCGCGGGGCTGACGGAGTTCATGCTGCGCAAGGGCGATCAGACGACCGTGGTGCGCGCGTGGCGCGCGAGGCTCCGGGAGCGGGGCGAAAGGTGAGCTCGGTCCGCTGAGCGACGAAGCGCCGTCTACCGAGGCGCTTCGAGGCCAGCCCCCTACCCCCTGCCGCTCGCCCGCGCCGCGCACGCCGCGGCGATCACCTCAGCCCCCGCCTCCCGCGCCGCGATCTCGCACGCGCGCCACGCCGCGAGCCGCTCCGGCCCCGCGGCGCCCCGCGGCGCCGCCGCGATCCGCGCCTCGACCGAGCGCGCGAAGGCGTCCAGCGCCGCCTCGTCCCCGCGCTCCGACAGGAGCCCGCCCAGCGTGAGCGCCGCGTGCGCGACCTGCCGCTCCGCGCCCGGGTACATCTCCTCCGCGAGCGCCTCGACGAGCGCCGGGACGTCGCGGCGCGCCGCGGCCTCGCGCGCCCGCACCTCGGGCGCCGCGGCCTCGGCCCCTGCGACGCCGAGGCGCCGCTCCAGGTAGCCGACCACCGAGCGGGCGACGCGCTGGAACGAGGCGAGGCCGTCGGTCGGCGCCTCGAGCACGCCGCCCCCGGCGCGCGCGCCCGCGACGTCGAGGTCGAGCACGATGACGAGATCCTCCCGCTCCCCGATGACCAGGAGGTCGCGCGCCCAGTCGAGCGAGCGCTCCTCCGCGAGCCACGCCGTCGCCCGCGCGACGTCGCCGCGCGGCAGGATGAGCGTGCCGTCCGGGAGCGCGATGCCGTCCGCCGCCGCGTAGAGCGCCGCGAGATCCGGCGGCTCGGCCAGCGCGAGGGACCACGCGCCCGCCCCTGCCGCCGGGGGCCGCGCCTCCACGCCGGCGCATGCGAGCAGCGCGGCGACGCGCGACGCGAGCGCGCCGGCCGCGCTCACGGCGCCCGCCGGCAGCTGCAGCGGCAAGCCCCTCGCCAGGGCATGCATCTCGGTGCCGCGAGGCGGCGCGAACGTGTCGCCGGTGCCAACCGGTTGATGCTCTCGGTCATGTAGATGCTCTTCGGCGCGACGCCGTCGTGGCGCGCGACGAACAGGCGCGCAGCGTAGTGGATCGGATCGACCACGTCGACGATCGACTGCGCGAGCGAGATCGCGGGGCGGAGCTCGTGCTCCGCGCTCCGGCGAGCCCGGAGCAGCCGTCGAGCCGGACCATGCCGCCCTCGCGGCGCAGATCGTACGGCCACGGGCGCTCTGGTCTTCGTCCATGCTCTCCATCCACTACGTTCCAGACGACGACGCGCAGCGTACGCCGCGCGCGGCGAGCGCCAGACGGGCGAGGAGAGCAAGGAGAGCGAGGAAAATGAGGCCGATCCGCGCGTTCCGTCGCGACGTGGCCGACTCCGACCTCGGCGAGCGGGCGCCGCAGCGCGCGCCGACCAGGGTGACTTCGGCTTGTGCTTCATATATATATGATTTAGGTGCTCCGGATGTCCCTGGAAGGCAGGATCGCGCTCGTCACGGGTGGGGGTCGCGGCATCGGCCGGGCGATCGCCGAGCGGCTCGCGCAGGGCGGCGCGCGCGTCGCCGTCGCAGGCCGCACGCAGGCCGAGATCGAGGAGACGGCGGCGGCCATCGGGGGCGTCGCCGTCCGGCTCGACGTCGGCGATCGCGAGGGCGCGCCGCCGGCGATCGCCGCGCTCGAGGCCCAGCTCGGGCGCATCGACGTGCTCGTCAACAACGCGGGCGTCGCCGAGAGCGCGCCGTTCGACAGGACGAGCGACGCGCTCTGGGACCGCATGCTCGCGGTCAACGTGACCGGCGCCTTCGCGCTCTGCCGTGCCCTGATCCCGAAGATGATCGCGCGCGGGTTCGGGCGCGTCGTCAACGTCGCCTCGACCGCCGGGCTCGTCGGGTGCGCCTACTCGACCGCGTACTGCGCGTCGAAGCACGCCATGGTCGGAATGACCCGCGCCATCGCGCTGGAGATCGCCCGGACGCCGGTGACCATCAACTGCGTCTGCCCCGGGTGGGTGAACACGAGGATGGCGGACGAGGCGATCTCCCGCATCGCGGAGAAGACCGGGCGGGGCGAGGACGCGGCGCGGCGGTCGCTCGAGTCGATGTCGCCTCAGGGCCGGATGGTCGAGCCCGGCGAGGTCGCGCTCGTCGTGGCGATGCTCTGCAGCGACGAGGCGCGCAGCATCCATGGCCAGGCGATCCCGGTCGACGGGGGGCAGGTGATGCGATGAGCGGCGATCTCGAGATCGTGCAGCCGGCCGGGTGGCCTGCGCCGCGAGGCTACGCCAACGGCGTCGTGACGAGCGGCAGGACGCTGCACATCGCGGGGCAGATCGGGTGGGACCCTGCGTCCGGGCGGTTCCGGAGCGACGATCTGGCCGAGCAGTTCGCCCAGGCGCTCGACAACGTGCTCGCGGTCGTCGCGGCCGCCGGCGGGGAGCCGGGCGACGTCGCCCGCATGACCGTCTACGTGACCGATCTCGAGGCGTACAGGGGCTCGCTCCGCGCGATCGGCGCCGCGTGGCGGGCGCGGTTCGGCAAGCATTTCCCGGCGATGGCCCTCCTCGGCGTCGCGGGGCTCGTCGAGCGGCGCGCGCTCGTGGAGATCGAGGCCGTCGCGGCGCTCGACGCGCGCCGCGGGGGCGAGGGCGGCCCGTGAGGCGCGGGGCGCCGGCGAGGCGGCCGCTCGCCGTGGTCCCCCCGCCGGAGAGCGCGCGCGGCGACCAGGCCGCCGTGCGCGCCTGGGTGCGCATCCTCGCGGTCCACAAGCGCGCGCTCGCGGCCATCCGGGAGGACCTGGAGCACGAGATGACCCTCCCGCGCTTCGACCTCCTGGCGAACCTCGTGCGCAGCGACGGACAGACGCTCGCGTCGCTCTCCCGCAGCATGCTCGTCACGGCGGGCAACCTCACCGGGCTCGTCGATCGCGCGGCGCGCGACGGCATGGTCGAGCGGCGGGCCGACCCGAGCGACCGCCGCGCGTGGCGGGTGCACCTGACCGCGAAGGGGCAGCGCGCGTTCCGCGACGCCGAGCGGCGGCACGCCGCGCGCGTGGCGAAGGTGTTCTCCGGGCTGAGCCCGGCCGAGCTCTCCACGCTGACGCGGCTGCTCGACAAGCTGCGCACCACGCTCCGCGAGCCGGACATGCCCGTCCCGTCGCGCCCCGGCAGCGCCCGCGCGCACGCCGAGCGGAGCGCGCGGAGCCCCCCGCGGCGCACGCGGACGAAGCCCTGATCGCGCGAGGCTCGCGTCCGGCGCCCGCCGGACCCAGGAGATGCCCATGACCCTCACACCCCGCTCCTTCCATCTCGAGCTCAGCCGCGGCGTCGCGGAGATCACGCTGAGCCGCCCCGACCGCCTGAACGCGCTCACCTTCGAGGTCTACGGCGAGCTCACGGCCACGTTCCGCTCGCTCGAGCGCTCGGCCGCGCGCGCGGTCGTGCTCACCGGAGCGGGGCGCGGCTTCTGCTCGGGCGGCGACGTGGAGGGGATCATCGCCGAGCTGTTCGCGCGCGACGCGCGGGGGCTGCTCGAGTTCACCCGCGCGACCGGCGCGCTGATCCAGAGCATCTGCGAGCTCCGGCGCCCCGTCATCGCCGCCGTCAACGGGGTCGCCGTCGGCGCGGGCGCGGTGATCGCCGCCGCCTGCGACCTGCGCATCGCCGCGGCGAGCGCCCGCTTCGGGTTCATCTTCCCCAAGGTCGGCCTGTCCGGCGCCGACATGGGCGCCTCGTACCTCCTGCCGCGCATCGTCGGCCAGGGGCGCGCCGCCGAGCTGCTCTACTTCGGCGATCTCATCGGCGCCGACGAGGCGCTCCGCATAGGCCTCGTGAACCGCGTCGTCGCCGACAGCGACGCGCTGGGCGTGGCGCGCGGCTGGGCCGAGCGCCTCGCGCGCGGGCCGGCGTTCGCGCACGCGATCACGAAGCAGATGCTCGAGAGCGAGCGCACGATGCCCCTCGCCGCCGCGATCGAGGCCGAGGCGCAGGCGCAGGCCATCTGCATGGCCCACCCCGACTTCCGCGAGGCCCACGAGGCGACCAGGGCGAAGCGCCCGCCGCGCTTCGAGGGCGCTGACCACGGCGACGCGCCGGCCGCGCCCGGCGACGCCGACGCCCCCCCCACCCCGCGGTCCACCGGCCAGGAGACGCCCCGCGTATGAGCGGGCTCGCGCTCTCCTCTGCCGAGCTCCCCGTCTTCTTCGAGGAGCGCCACGCCGCGCTCGCCGCGCGGCTGACGCCCGAGGCGCTCGCGCCGCTCGCGCGGCTCGCCAGGACGCACGACGCCGCCGCCGTCGCGCGCAGCATGGGCGAGCCGCTCGGGCTCTACGCGCACCTCGTCCCCGAGGCGCTCGGCGGCGCGCCGAGCGGCGGCGGCCTCCCCGCGGACGCGACCGCCGTCGACGTGCGCTCGCTGGTCCTCATCCGCGAGGCGCTCGGCCAGGTCGCCCCGCTCGCCGACGCGATCTTCGCGGTGCAGGGGCTCGGCTCGTACCCGATCGTGCTGGCCGGCAGCGACGCGCAGCGCCGCGCGATCTTGCCCGACGTGCTCTCGGGGCGGCGCATCGGGGCCTTCGCGCTGACCGAGCCCGAGGCGGGCAGCGACGTCGCCTCGCTGAGGACCGAGGCCCGCCGCGAGGGCGACGGGTGGGTCCTCGACGGCGAGAAGGTGCTGATCTCGAACGTGCCGCTCGCGCACCACCTCGTGGTCTTCGCCCGCACGGGCGCGCCGCCGCGCGACGGCGGCGGCGCGGCGGGCGAGCGCGGCGGCGGGCGCGCCGCGATCACGGCGTTCCTCGTCGACAGCGGCGCGCAGGGCGTCACCTCCGAGCCGCTCCCGATGTCGGTCCCGCACCCGATCGGCCGGCTCCGCTTCGAGGGCTGCCGCGTGCCGGACAGCGCGCGGCTCGGCGAGGTGGGCGGCGGCTTCAAGCTCGCGATGCAGACGCTCGACGCCTTCCGGATCTCGGTCGGCGCGGCGGCGAACGGGATGGCGGCGCGCGCGCTCCGCGAGGCGATCGCGCACGTCACGCGGCGGAGGCAGTTCGGGGCGCCCCTGTCCGAGCAGCAGATGGTGCGCGCCTACCTCGCCGAGATGGCGACCGAGCTCGACGCGGCCCGCCTGCTCGTCGCCCGCGCGGCGCACAAGCGCGACACGGCCGCGGCCGGGGCGGCGGCGCGCGTCTCGACCGAGGCGGCCATGGCGAAGATGTTCGCCACCGAGGCGGCGCAGCGGATCATCGACCGCGCCGTCCAGCTCCACGGCGGCATGGGGGTCATCGAGGGGACCGAGGTCGAGCGGCTGTACCGCGAGATCCGGCCGCTGCGCATCTACGAGGGGACGACGGAGATCCAGAAGCTCATCATCGCGAAGGGCATCCTCGAGCGCGCCGCCGCGGAGCCCCCGGCCGACGAGCGCGCTCGCGACGAGGCGCGGTAGCCATGTGGAGGCCGCCGGAGAGGATCCGCCACGCGCTGCCCCGCGAGGAGCCTCCCACCGCGGGTGAGGCGGCGCGCGCGCGCCTCTTCTCGCCCCTCCGCCTCGCCTCGGGCCTCGAGCTCGCCGAGCGCTCGTGGGTGCCCGCGATGGTCCCGTGGCGCGCGACCGAGGAGGGCGTCGTCACGCAGGACGTGCTCGACTGGTACGGCCGCTTCGCCGAAGGCCAGCCCGGCGCCCTCGTTGTCGAGGCGACCGGGATCCGCGACGTGCCGAGCGGCCCGCTGCTCCGCGCCGGACACGATCGGTTCGTCCCGGGGCTCCGGGAGCTCGTCCGGACGGTCCGCGCGCGGAGCGCCGGCAGGACGCGCGTGTTCCTGCAGCTCATCGACTTCCTCCGCATCCGCAGGCGCCCGGCGAAGGACAGGTTCCTGCGGGAGTTCCTCGAGATCACCGGCGCGCACCGGCGCGCCCTGTCCGAGGCGCTCGGGGAGCCGCCGCTCCGGGACGCGCCGGAGCGCGAGGTGCGCGAGCGGCTCATCGCGCTCGACGACGCGCGGCTCGAGGCCGTGCTCGCGCCCCGCGAGCTCGAGGCGCTGCGCTTCGGCGAGCGCGAGCGCGTCACCGACGTCGCGCTCCCTCACATCCGCGATCTGCCGCGGACGCTGCCGGGCCTCTTCGCCGAGGCCGCCGTGAGGGCGCGCGAGGCGGGCTTCGACGGGGTCGAGCTCCACTACGCGCACGCCTACACCATGGCCTCGTTCCTGTCCGCGCTGAACACCCGCCCGGACGGCTACGGCGGCGATCGCGAGGGCCGCGCGCGCCTCCCGCTCGAGGTCTATGCGGCGGTGCGCGCCGCCGTCTCCGCTCGCTTCACGGTGGGCTGCCGCTTCCTCTGCGACGACATCATCGCGGGGGGCAGCCGGGTCGACGACGCGGCGTTCTTCGCGCTCGCGTTCGCGCGCGCCGGCATGGACTTCCTCTCGCTGTCGACCGGCGGCAAGTTCGAGGACGCGAAGCAGCCCAAGGTCGGCGAGGCCGCGTACCCCTACACCGGCCCGAGCGGGTACGAGTGCATGCCGACCGCGCTCTCGGACGCGGCGGGGCCGTTCGGGCGGCAGGTGCCGAAGCAGGCGCAGATCCGACGCGCCCTGCGCGAGGCCGGCCTCGGCACGCCGGTCGTCGTGGCGGGGGGGATCTGCACGTTCGCCCAGGCCGAGGCGATCCTCGCGCGCGGCGAGGCCGATCTCATCGGGGCGGCACGGCAGACGCTCGCGGATCCCGACTGGTTCCTGAAGGTGCGGCTCGGGCGCAGCGGGGAGGTCCGACGTTGCATCTATTCCAATTACTGCGAGGCGCTCGATCAGCGCCACCGACCCGTGACGTGCCAGCTCTGGGATCGCGAGGGGCTCGACGAGCCGGGGATCGCGACGACGGAGGGCGGAAAGCGGCGGCTCACGGCGCCGCGATGGAGGCGTGACGATGACCGCACCGACGTTCCCTGACGAGCTCAACCTCGCCGACTACTTCCTGTTCGATCGGCTGCGCGAGGGGCTCGGCGACAAGGTCGCGCTGCTCTTCGGTGATCAGCGGCACACCTACGCCGACGTCGCCGAGAAGGTCCGGATGCTCCAGGCGCACCTCGCCGTCGAGGGCGTCGCGCTCGAGCAGCGGGTGCTCATCGTCCTGCACGACTCGCCGGCGTTCGTCTGGGCCTTCTTCGCGGCGCTGAGCCACGGCGCCGTCGTTGCGATGGGCAACCCCGAGGCGCCCGCGCCCGACCTCGCGCACCTCGTCGAGTACACGCGGGCCGCCGCGGTCGTCACGATCCCGCGCGTGGCCGAGGCGCTCGCGCTTCAAGGCGCGCTCGCCGCCACGGACGTCCGCACCGTCGTGCTGGTGCCCGAGGTCCCGACCGGCGGCGATCTCGAGGCCGATCTCCCGGTCTCGCCGGCCCTCGCGGCGCTGCGTGGCACCTCGCTCCGCGGCGCCCTCGCGCAGGGGCGCGCGGCGCTCGCGGCGAAGCGCGCCCCGGTGGGCCCCCGCCCCACCCGGCGCGACGACATCGCCATCTGGCTCTTCACGTCCGGCTCCACCGGCAGGAGCAAGGCGGCCATGCACACGCACCGCGACTTCGCCTTCAACACCGAGCGCTACGCCAAGGCGACCGTGGGCTACCGCGAGGACGACATCACCGTCTCGGTGCCGCGCCTCTTCTTTGGCTACGCCACGGGCACCAACCTGATGTTCCCCTTCGCCGTCGGCGCGACGTCGGGCCTCTTCGTCGAGCGGCCGACGCCGGAGTCGCTCGCACGGTACATCGAGCGTTATCGCCCGACGGTCGTCACCAACGTCCCGACGATGATGGGCAAGCTGCTCGATGACGACGACGCCCGCGCGGCGCGCGGCGCCCCGCGCCTCGACCTCTCCAGCGTCCGCTTCCACCTGTCCGCGGGCGAGGCGCTGCCGCCGGCGCTCCTCGAGCGCTTCCGCGCGCGGTTCCACGCCGACGTCTATGACGGCATCGGCTCCGCGGAGATGTTCCACATCTACTGCACGAACCGCCCTGGCGACGTGCGCCCGGGGTCGCTCGGCCGCGTCGTGGAGGGGTACACGATCAAGATCCTCCCCTCGGACGCGGCCGGGGCGGGCGCGCCCGAGCTCCCGCCCGGCGAGACCGGCGTCATGTGGGTGAAGGGCGACTCGGTCGCGCTCGGCTACTTCCAGGATCGCGAGAAGAGCTGGGGCACCTTCCACGGCCACTGGTGCCGCACCGGAGATCTCTTCCGCATGGATGCCGAGGGCTACCTCTGGTTCAGCGGGCGCGCCGACGAGCTGCTCAAGGTGGGCGGCGTCTGGGTCGCGCCGGTCGAGGTGGAGGAGTGCCTGACCGAGCACCCGGCCGTCAGCCTCGCCGCCGTGATCGGCGCCGAGGAGGCGGGCCTCGTGAAGCCGAAGGCGTTCATCGTGGTCCGCGACGACGCGCGCGGCCGCGTCGCCACCGACGAGGGGAGGGCCGAGCTCGCCCAGGAGCTCAAGGCCTTCGTGAAGGACCGGCTGAGCAAGCACAAGTACCCGCGCTGGGTCGCCTTCGTCGATGACGTCCCCAGGAACGATCGCGGCAAGGTCGATCGCAAGGCGCTCCGGCAGCGCGAGGCCGCCGGCGAGAACCCGGCGGGCCTGTAGCCCATGCAGGCCGCGCCGCGCCTCGCGGAGCTCACGACGGAGGAGCTCGCCGCGCTTCTGGCGGGTGGCGCGCCGTGCGTCGCGCTCGTGCCGGTCGGGTCGGTCGAGCCGCACGGCCCGCACCTGCCGCTCGGTACGGACACGTTCATCGGCGAGGCCGCGGCCGAGCAGGCCGGCCGCCGGCTCTGGGCGCGCGGCGTCGCTGCGCTCCTCGCCCCGCCCGTAGGGTATGGCGTGACCGACTTCGCGGCGGGCTTCGCCGGCGCGATCTCGATCCCGGCGCCCGCGCTCACCGCCTTTCTGCGCGCCGTCGCCGAGGCCTACCTGTCGGCCGGCCTGTCGCATGTCTGCTTCATCAACAACCACCTCGAGCCGGAGCACGACAGCGCCGTGCGCGCCGCCACCAGCGACCTGCCCCTCGGCCGCGCCTCGGTCGCGTGCCCGCTCGCGCGCCGCTGGGCGCGGACGCTCTCCGCGGAGTTCCGGAGCGGCGCCTGCCACGCGGGCCGTTACGAGACCTCGCTCGTCCTCGCCGCGGCCTCCGCGCTCGTCCGGAAAGACATCGCCCAGGCGCTGCCGGACCTCGGCCTGAGCCTGTCAGAGGGCATCAAGGCAGGAGCGAAGAGCTTCCGCGCGCTGGGCATGGACGCCGCCTACACCGGATCTCCGCGCGAAGCGTCCGAGGACGAAGGCCGCGCGTTGCTGGATCTGCTCGCGACGATGATTGTCACCGAGGTCGAAGAAGGCCTCTCCAGCGCTTCCGGCCACGAGCCCCCGCCAGGAAAAAGCAGCAGGTAGGCCAACGAGCGTTCAGGTAGACAAACGCAGGCATTTCTACTCCAGCACCACCCCCCGCACGCTCGACTGAACGGCAGAATCCGCCATCGACTCACGCGCCCCGGCAAGCTGATCAGGCTGCTCAGGCTGATGGGGCTGCTCATGTCGCGCGGCACGCGCAGAACGTGAGCAAGACGTGAGCAAGACGTGAGCAAGACGTGAGCAAGACGCGAGCTGCATCACAAATGCGCCTCACGGCACTCGACAATCACCAAGGACTCGATCAATAATGATTAGTTTTGCTCTGACATCACAATCAACATCAACAGATTTTTGACAACAAACCTCGCTTCCCAATTGACGCATTCAATTAGAAGCCGTAAAACGGTATCGTTTTCCTCGCGCGCTGTTTGACGCCAGAACGATCCGACGGCTGACCTGATGAAGGTGATGCTTTACGGCGCGCAGGCAGATGGTGGGGTTTTGGCGGGGGCGCTCTCTGGCGTTCCTGCGCGACGGCATCACACGCAGCCTCGCGGGCGGAGCTGGCCCGACGACGCGGATCGGAGAGCATCATGAGGAATCGAACGATCATGAGAGGGTCTCGGCATCTGCTCCTGGCGTCTCTCGCCGCCGCCTCCGGCGCGGCGCTCGCCGGGTGCGTCGGCGCACAAGACGAAGGTGACGAGCTGCTCGGTGAGGCGCAGCAGGCCGCGACGGTCTGTGTGACTCTCCAGCGCACCGGCACGACGGGCGTGGTCAAGGATGCCCTCATCAATTCGACCTACCCCACCTACACCCCCACCGGAGCCGACATGTATGCTGGCGAGAGCTCCGGCTCCCAGCTGCGTGGGCTGATCGCGTTCGATCTCTCGTCGATCCCTGCCAACGCCTCCATCGTCTCGGCGGATCTCTACCTCTACCTCGGCGCCGTGACCCCCGACGTGATGCGCGTGCACCGGGTCACGACGGCCTGGGACGAGAACACCGTGACGTGGAACTCGCACTCGAGCGCCTGGGATCCCACCGTCCTGGGGACCTTCACGGCGAGCTCGGGATACACGTATACTTACCACACGCTCAGCCTCACCAGCACCGTACAGAGCTGGGTGAACCGCACCGTCGCGAACAACGGTGTGTTCTTCGAGCAAAGCCTGAATCGCACCCACATCCGAACGAGCGAGGCCTCGCTGGATCGGCGGCCGTATCTCCGCGTCTGCTACGACAGCGAGACAGGGGGCACGACGGCGACGTCGAGCAGCTCCAGCTCCTCGACGACCTCCGCCACGACGTCGAGCTCCAGCGCCTCGACGACCTCCTCCACGACGTCGAGCTCCAGCGCCTCGACGACCTCCTCCACGACGTCGAGCTCCAGCGGCGCGGGCGGCGCGGGCGGCGCGGGGGGTGCCGGCGGCGCGGGTGGCTCGGGGGGCGCGGGCGGCGGAGGCGGGGGCGGCGTGCCTGGCCTGCCGATCAGCTGCAACAGCAGCACGCCTGGCGCAGGTGCCAATTGCGGCGTCGAGGGGGGCGATAACTGCTGCTCGACCCTTCCGGTCCCGGGCGGCACGTTCAACCGGCTCAACAATGCGGGTCTGCCCGCGACGGTCAGCAGCTTCTACCTCGACAAGTACTCGATCACGGTGGGGCGCTTCCGGCGGTACCTCGAGCAGACCGGCGGCCCGACCCAGGCCAACCCGCCGGCCGCCGGCGCGGGTGCGCACCCGAAGATCGCGAACAGCGGCTGGGACCCGTCGTGGAACACGTATCTCGCGGCCAACACGGGCGCGCTCAAGACGGCGCTCATCTGCGATCCCTATGGATGGCCGTCCTGGAGCGACACGCCTGGAGCCAAGGAGAAGAAGCCGATCGTCTGCGCGACGTGGTACGAGCTGTTCGCGTTCTGCGCGTGGGACGGCGGCCGGCTGCCGACCCAGGCGGAGATGAACTACGCCTCTGCCGGCGGCAACGAGCAGCGCATCTTCCCGTGGGGCGGCTCGAACGTCGAGAGCATCATCGGCGTCAACCAGGACGGCTCCACGGATGTCACACGGTATGCCTCCTGGTGCTGCCAGGGCGACGGCACGGTCGCGGGGGATGGAACGAACCGCTGCCTGGGTGAGCCGTACCCGAGCAACTATCCCTGCGCGCACGCGGATCTCACGGACGTCGGCAAGTTCCCCCAGGGCGCCGGGCGGTGGGGGCAGCTCGACCTGGCTGGCAACGCGTACAAGGCCACCCGTGACGGTTCGGATAACTATCAGCTGCTGATGCCCTGCAACGACTGCTCGCGGCTCGACAACAGCTCGAGCGGGCGCTTCATGCACGGCGGCAGCTTCCTGGCCGCCGGGTACAAGCAGACGACGGACTTTCGGGCTTCCTACGCGGGCACCTCGCGGCGCTACTACGTCACGGCGACGTGCGCGCGCGATCTCCCCACGCCGTGACGCCGCTCCGGCCGGCGGCCCGGCGAGGCGAATGCGCGCCGCGCTGGTGAAGCCGGCGGGCGCGGGTCCGCCGCGCACCTCGTGCCAAGGCGCCCGCCGGCCCCGCCGGCCTCCCGGGCGGGCGCCTCCTGCCGGCGAGCCGCTCGCTCCCTGCCTTCCCGCTCTCCTGGGTGCCCCCCTTGAACTTGGCCCTCGCGGGCGCCCCCTGATACGCGCGATCCATGCGCGTGAGAGGCACTTTCCTCCTGCCGGCGATGGCGCTCGCGACGCTGAGCGTGAGCTGCCCGCGCCCTGCCTCCGAGCCCGCCGCGACGTCCCCGGCCCCTGCGCCCGCCTCCGCCGTCACCGCGCCGCTCGCCGCAGCCGCGCCGGCCGTCCCTGCCCCGGCGCCCTCCGCCGCCCGCGCGGAGGACGCCGCGCCGCCCGGCGAGGAGGCCGCGACGGCGCCGGGCGCGCTCGCCGCGGCGCCGGGGGGCGACCCGCTCGCGTTGCCGGCGCTGCCGCCGGAGCTCGTCGATGACGGGTCCGACAAGCTGCCCGAGATCGATCCTCCCCTGGCCACCTCGCCGACGGCGGCCGAGGAGGAGGTCCACGAGCTCGCGAGCATCGCCAGGGAGACGTGGGTTTTCGCCGAACCGCGCTGGACCAGCCGGCGCATCGGGTACCTGCGCGCCGGCGCCGTCGTCGCGCGCAGGCCGGAGCCGTCCGGCAGGACGTCGTGCGCCGACGGCTGGTACCACATCGAGCCGAACGGCTACGTCTGCATCGGCGCCAGCGCGACGCTCAACATTCACGACCTCGCGGTCGAGGCATCGTCGCGCCGCCCTGTCCGCCGGTTCGCTTCGCCCACCTTGCCGGTCGTTCGTGGCGAGGCCGCGCCTGCCACGACACAGGCCGGCGAGGCCACACTTGCCGCGGCGCAGGCGGGCGAGGCCACACTTGCTGCAACGCAGCCGGGCGAGACCGCACTTGCCGTAACGCAGCCGGGCGCAAACGCACTTGCCGCGACGCAGCCGGGCGCAAACGCACTTGCCGCGACGCAGCCGGGCGCAAACGCACTTGCCGCGACGCAGCCGGGCGCAAACGCACTTGCCGCGACGCAGCCGGGCGCAAACGCACTTGCCGCGACGCAGCCGGGCGCAAACGCACTTGCCGCGACGCAGCCGGACGCAAACGCACTTGCTGCAACGCAGCCGGGCGCAAACGCACTTGCCGCGACGCAGGCAGGAGACGCGACAGCCCTGCTCGGCGGCCTGCCCTACACGTACGTGATGTCTCGCTCCCCCACCCCGCCGCTCTATGCGCGCCTTCCGGACGGGGACGAGCAGCGCGGCGCCGAGCCCGACCTCGCCGGGCACCTGCTCCGCGCCGCGACCGCCGCGCGCGCGCCCGACTTCGTCGCGCCGCCGCCTCCGGACGCGACCCCCTCGGTCCTGCTCTACGGGCGGCCGGCGCCCGGGCTCGCCGGCGATCGCCGCTCGCCGGACGCGCTCGTCCTGGGCCGCGCCCGGACGCGCTCCGGCTTCGCCCTGCTCTCGACGTTCGATCATGACGGGCGCCGCTTCGGCCTGACGACCGACCTCGCCGTCCTGCCGCTCGACCGGACCCGCGTCATCCGGCCGAGCGCCTTCGCCGGGCTGGCGCTCCCTGAGGGCGTCACGTTGCCGGTGGCCTTCGCCAGGCGCCGCCACGCCGCGCGCCTCGTCCCGGGCGAGCGCGGCGGCGTCACCCGCGCTCCGCTCCGCTTCCGCGAGGCGATCCCGCTGTCCGGCGCCTCGCGGCGCCTCGGCGGCATCGACTACCTCGAGGCGCGGGACGGCTCGCTCGTCCGCTCGGACGAGGTCGTGCGCGTCGACCCGCTCCCCCGGACCCCCGCGTGGGCGGTGCGCGGGCGGAAGTGGATCGACGTCTCGATCGACAAGCAGAGCCTCGTCGCTTACGAGGGCACCCGGCCGGTCTACGTGACGCTCGTCTCGACGGGGGCGGATGGCCTCGGCGATCCCAAGACGACGCGCTCCACCATCCAGGGGCTGTTCCGCATCCACACGAAGCACGTCACGGTCACGATGGACGGCGACGAGGAGGACGAGGATCCGTTTGACTTCCGCGACGTGCCTTTCGTCCAGTACTTCACGGAGGGCTTCGCGTTCCACGCGGCCTACTGGCACGACGATTTCGGCACCCCGCGCAGCCACGGCTGTGTGAACCTTTCTCCGCTCGACGCCGCCTGGCTGTTCGAGTGGACGACCCCCGAGGTCCCGGCCGAATGGCACGGCGCGCTCTCGCTACGGAAGGGCACGCTCGTCTCCATCCGCCCCTGAGCCGGCGGCCCGCCGGCGCTGCCCCTTCCGCGCCGCGCGCAGGCACGCTACACGCTCGCTCCATGGCCATCCAGGAGCCCCTCTCGCTCGATCAGCTCATGGCGATCGATCCGCTGCTCTCCGAGGAAGAGCGCATGATCCGCGACGCCGTCCGTCGCTTCGTGCGCGAGCGCTACCTGCCGCGCGCCGCGGACCTGTTCGCGCGCGAGGAGTTCGCGACCGACCTGATCCCCGAGATCGCCGCGCTCGGCCTGCTCGGCGGCTCGCTGACCGGCTACGGCTGCGCCGGCATGAACTCGGTCGCTTACGGCCTCGCGCTGCAGGAGCTCGAATATGGCGACAGCGGCCTGCGCAGCTTCGTGAGCGTCCAGGGCTCGCTGGCGATGTATCCGATCTGGAAGTACGGCTCCGAGGCGCAGAAGCAGCGCTGGCTGCCGAAGATGGCCGCCGCCGAGCTGATCGGGTGTTTCGGCCTGACGGAGCCCGACAGCGGGTCGGATCCGAGCTCGATGAAGACCCGCGCCCGGAAGGACGGGGGTGCGTACGTGCTGACGGGCACAAAGATGTGGATCACGAGCGCGCCCATCGCGGACCTCTGCGTTGTGTGGGCCAAGGTCGACGACGGAGGGGCCGAGTCCATCCGCGGCTTCGTGGTGGAGCGCGGGATGAAGGGGCTGGAGACCCCGCTCATCCACGGCAAGATGAGCCTGCGCGCCAGCCCGACCGGGGAGATCGTGCTCAACGAGGTGCGCGTGCCGGAGGAGAACGTGCTCCCCGGCGTGGTCGGCCTGAAGGGCCCGCTCGGCTGCCTGACCCAGGCGCGCTTCGGCATTGCGTGGGGCGCGCTGGGCGCCGCGCGCGCCTGCTACGAGACGGCGGTTTCCTACGCGCGCGAGCGCATCCAGTTCGGCCAGCCGATCGCGTCGCGGCAGCTCATCCAGTCGGAGCTCGTCGAGATGGCGATGGAGATCGCGAAGGGGCAGCTCATGGCGCTGCACTTCGGGCGGCTGAAGGACACGACCGGCATCAGCCCGGTGCAGGTCTCGCTGTGCAAGCGGAACAACGTGGGCTGGGCGCTCAAGATCGCGCGGACCGCGCGGGGCGTGCTCGGCGCGAACGGCATCCTGCTCGATTACCCCGTCATCCGGCACATGCTCAACCTGGAGAGCGTGTACACGTACGAGGGCACCGACGAGGTGCATTGCCTCATCCTCGGCAACGCGATCACGGGACACAACGCGTTCTGAGGGATATCGGCGGGTTCTGCGGCCTCGGTCCCGAATACGCGTGATAGACTCACCCGAAAGGGACTATCGCATCTCAATTGATGCCAACGCCGCGGATGGATCGCTGTCCGAGTGGGCATGAACCAGGAGAGCGGTAGGCCCCCGGAGAGGGTGTTCGTGGGGCGGCGCGGGGGACGGACCGTTGTTTGAGCCCAATTGACGTTCTCTCTCCGGCGTGCTGTGCACGTCGGAGAGAGAACGTCAATTGGGCGAGTTCGGTGGGGCCCCCGCGCCGCCCCACGAACACCCTCTCCGGGGGCCGGGCAGTCCAGCAAAACCTCCCCTCCGCTCCGCCCATCTCCAGGGACCGCCCCTCCCGGCGACATCCCCCTTCCGCTTCCGCCCGCCCGGACACGCCCCCGCGCTCCGCTCCCCTACCCCGTCTTCCCCGCCGCCTTCCGCTTCAGCCCCACCAGGAAGATCTCCACGCTGCTCGCCCGAGTCCCCTCGGGCCGGATGCTCCGGACCTCCTCGCAGAGGTTCCTCAGCGCGTCCCGGGCCTTCACGAAGTCCTCGCTCATGAAGATCTTGCCGACGAACGCCCCGCCCGGCGCGAGCAGCGCCTCGGCCACGGCCACGGCGCGCATGAACAGCTCGTAGCTCCGCGCCTGGTCGGCGATCTTGCTGCCGCTCGTCGCGGGCGCCATGTCCGACAGCACAACGTCGTACGGCGCGAACTGCGCGAGCGCCTCGTTCGTCAGCGACAGCGCGTCCCCCTGCACCACCGTCGCCTGCGGCCCGAACGCCGCCGTGATCGGCGACAGATCCACCGCGAGCAGCTTGCCACCCGCGCCGATCCGCTGCGCCGCGTACATCGACCACGACCCCGGCGCGGCGCCCAGGTCGAGCACCCGCTGGCCGGGGCGGAGCAGCCGCACCCGACGATCGATCTCCTCGAGCTTGAAGACGCTGCGCGCAGGATAGCCCTGCGCCTTCGCCGCCTTCGTGAAGGCGTCAGGCCGCTTGTACGGGTTCTTCGGCTTCTGCGACACGGAGGGACGCTCGGCGGGCACGACCGGCGGGGCGCTCGCTCATGGGAGCTGCCCCGTCGGCGGCCGGGATCAGCCGCCCTTCTTCTTGGTCGGCTGCTGCACCGGCACGATCCCCTTGCCGCCGCGCTTCTTCACGGCGCCGCGGATCGTCACCAGCTGGTTCTTCGGGCCAGGGACCGGACCCTCGATGAGGATCAGGTTGTCCTCGGGGAGGAGCTTCACGATCTTGAGGTTGAGCGCGCTCACCGTCTCGTCGCCGTAGTGGCCGGGCATCTTCAGGCCGGGCAGCGTGCGGCCGGGGGTCATGTTCGTACCGATCGAGCCGCCGTGGCGGAAGTACTCGTGCGTACCGTGCGAGCTGACCGCGCCGGCGAAGCTCCACCGGCGGATGACGCCGCTGAAGCCGCGGCCGCGCGAGCGGCCCTGCGCGTCCACCCGCTGGCCCACCTCGAAGATCTCGTCGACCTTGAGCGCGGTCCCGATCTCGTACTTCGCCGCGTGCTCGGGGCTGCAGCGCAGCTCGCGCACGATCCGCTTCGGCGTCTGCCCCGACTTCTTGTACGCGCCGGCGACCGGCTTCGTCGTGTGCTTCTCCGCCCGCTCGCCGAGGCCGAGGATGAGGGCGCTGTAGCCGTCCTTCTCGAGCGTGCGCTTGCCGATGACGACGCAGCCCGCCTGCACGACCGTGCAGCGCAGGACCTCGCCCGTCTCGTTGAAGATCTGCGTCATGCCGATCTTCTTGCCGATGATGCCGGGATGCTGATTCATGATGGGATTGCCTTTCGCTCCGTCTGGGGTGGCTGAAACTGGCTCCGCGCGGCGCGCCGCGAGAGCGATCCCCTCGGCGCGCCTCGTCACGAGCCGGTTCGGAGCGAAGAACCGGGGCGGCTTCCCGCCGGGCACGTTGGGGGGCGCAGAGCTTACTCACGGGGCCCCCAAAGGGAAGCGAAAACCACCACCACAAAGGTAATACAGACCACATCAAACCGAGACGCGTCGCGTCATGTTGCGTCGCGACCGCTCGGACATTGTCCTTCTGCGCGGACATTTCCTGTCTCTCCCTGGCATCGAAGTTCGGAGGAGCGGGCCTCACATTGGGTCGTCGGAGGTCAGGGATGACAGACATCATCGCTCACGGTGAGCCGCGCGACGTCGAGCGCCTCATGGATCGTTACTGGTTCCTGCTGAGAGGCGAGGCGCACGGCGCCGGCGAGGACAGCGCGAGCGCGGCCCGGACCCGGGTGGTCCGCGACGGCGAGTACGTCGTGGTGAGCATCGAGGCGTCGGCGCTCGGGTGGCCCGAGGGCACGCTGCTCTTCAGGTTCCGATCGGAGGTGGCCCCCTGCGCCGAGTGCGTCGAGCGCGCGGCCGCGATCGCGCGCCACCGGACGCGCGGCATGCTCCGCTCGGGCGACGTGCAGGAGATGCTCCGCTTCGCCGTCGCCCGCTGCGCCGCCTCCGGCATCGACCTGGCCCACGCCGGCGCGCGCGTTCGAGGCGACGGGGCGCGCCGGGACGACGCGCCGGACAGCGCGGGGGAGCCCGCCTCCGGGAGGCGCCGCGCGGCGCAGGACGCGGGCGGCGGCGCGAAGCGCTACAACGCCGAGCTCTGGCTCATGCTCTGACGGCGCGCGCGCGCTTCTCGCGACGGGCGCGGCCGCGTCACGAGCCGACCACGTTGATGGTCGCCTTGACCATCGCCATCCAGCACTGAAGCACCATCTTCCCCTCCTTCTGCGGGGTGACGGCCACCTCGACCTGCGTGTTCAGCGGCAGGTCCTTCTCGATCTTCAGATCGGGAATCGCGATCGCCTTCAGACACTCGCTCTTCGTCGTCCGCGTGAAGCGCAGCACCACGGGCTCTCCCTTCTTCAGCTCGATCGTCGACGGGGAGAAGCCGCTGTCGTTCACCGCGATGTCGATGCGCTTGACGTTCGCCGGCGCGGCGAGCTCGGCGGCCGCCACCACCGGCGCCTCCTCGGCGGGCTTGTTACAAGCGAGCGATGAGAGCGATGAGAGGGAGAGGGCAAGCGTGGTGACGAGGAGCTGCAGGCTCATGGTCAGCGCGTTCTTACCCGGCCCAAATCGCGCGTCAAGCCGCCCTCCAGCCGTCCGCCCCGGGCGAGAGGCCGAGGGACGGTCGGGCGCAGACGGGCGCGCGCCGCGACGTGAACGCAGCGCGGCCGGCTCAAACGTGGCGGCCCGAGAGGATCTGCAGAATCGCCGAGAAGAGGTTGATGAAGTTGAGGTAGAGGTCGAGCGCGCCGCCGACCGGGTCCTCTTCGTTCGAGTGGAGCAGGCGCGACGTGTTGTAGAGGACGTATCCCCCGAACACGAGGACGGACACGCTGGCGATCGCGAGGCCGAGGAGCGTGCTCCCGAGCAGGACGTTCAGCAGCATCGCGCCGAGGACGACCATGGCGCCCATCACCAGCCCGCTGGCCATGAACGACAGGTCCTCCCTCGAGAGGAAGACCCCCAGCGTGAGGCTCCCGAACGTGAGGACCGTCAGGATGAAGGTGTCCCGCACCGGGGCCGACGACAGGGTGCCGCCGAGGCCCGCCGCCGCCTGGGCCATGTAGAGCGCAGGCGCCGCGGTGACGCCCAGGACGGCCGCCATGCCGAAGAGCGCGAGGACGTTGACCCCGGGGATCTTGCGCACCGCCCGCGCGCCGAACATCACGCCGAACACGACGCCCATCGAGAGGATCGGGTGCTGCGCGAAGAGCTCGACCAGCGGCGGCATCTCGCGCCCCAGCGTCCCCTCCTCCACGTCCGGCGCCCCGATGTACAGCGCACACATCGCGCCCAGGGAGGAGACCACCAGGCTCGCCGTGAAGAGCCCGTACACCTTCTTGAGAAAGTCGATCCGCAGCGCCAGCTTCGGGCTGGCCGATACGCTCGCCCCGAGGGGACTCGCCTGGCGTGAGTTCATCTGCTGCGCTCCTCCTTCAGGGCGTTTCGCCGCGGCTGCACGAGCGCCTAGTCGTGCACCATTCACCACGGACATGCAACACCGCCAGGCGAAGCCCTCGGGCATCCGCTGTCCACAAAAAAATCACGCTCCAGCGGCATCGCGCGCGCGCGGCGGAACCGGCGCGGCGTGAACGGCGCGCCGACATCGCGCAGCATCCGGCGAAGAGCAGCCCGGATCCAGAGAAAAATGCTCGGCTCCGACGACAATCCGCTCGGCTCTCCGCTCGGCTCTCCGCTCCGCTGCAACGCCGGCGCCGAGCGACAGCGCCGTCGACCTGGCTGCGCGCCGTGGAAGGAGGAGAACGAACTCCTGTCTTCCGAGGTCCGGAAGAACGACCGCGCACGCCTCCCAGCGGACCCGGAGCACGGCCCATCACCAATCGATGCCTCGGAACAAGCACCTTGCCGGGCCCCAGCGCTCACGCCGGACAGCAGAAATGGGCCGCGCCCGGGCGCGCTCCGCCCCATGCAGCGACGCCGCGGTGGGCGCCTGCGCGCGGCCCGTTGTCGCGCGCCGCACGCTCGTGTACGAAGGACAGCGAAGGATCACGAGCTCGCCGCGCAGCCTTGGGGAGGACGAGGTTTCATGAACGTCACGACGATCGCCGTTGCCGACGTCGAGCCCGCAACGGCGCCGTTGCCGGGGTTCGATAGCGAAGCTGCGGTGCAGAGCCTGCTCGTCTCGAAGATCGAGGCCTCCTACCGCCACCGCCTGCCCCTCGTGGGACGCACGGACCTCCACCCGCTCGTCCAGGCCGCCTATACCGCCTTCACCCAGCGCTATCCCCTCGTGCTCTCGCCCGACGTGGTCTGGCTCTGCCTGGCGCGCGGCTTCACGTTCCACCTCGCCGCGAACGACGAGCATCGACGCCGCTTCCTCCCCGACGATCACGAGTTCTCGCTCGTCGTCGATCGCCCGGACTTCACCCTCGGCGAGGTGAACCCGTGGCCAGCTTTGTTTCCGGACTTTTCCAGGCAGGTTTCGGCGCGGGTCGGCTCGCTGCGGGACCTCGTGACCTCCAATTTCTCCACAACGGGGCCTGTCGAGCGGGTATCGTCGGAGCTCACGGTCGCGACCCCGCTCGCGCCGCACTACGCGTGGGAGCCGCCGTTCCCGGGCGACATGGTGTTCCCGCAGCGCGGGATCCCGCGCGTGTACCTGCTCGGCACGTCCGACGACTGGCGCTGGGTGCGCCAGCGCGTGGCGATGCTCGGCTCCGTCGGGCAAGATCGGTGGACCCGCGCGCTCCTGCCCGTGCTCGACCAGATCGCCGCCTCGGCGGAGGGGCGCGCCGACACGATGTTCTGGCGCGCGTTCTTCAGGTACGAGAGCTCGGCCGACGAGCTGACCGGGTGGATCCACGTGCTGTTTCCCTACCTGCGCGCGTGGCCCAACGACTACTTCGCCCCGAATCCCTATCTCGAGAGCTGGCACGAGCGATGGTTGACGGCGGAGGCCCGGAGCGACGCGCTCGGGGGCCTCGGCAACCCGCAGGGACCAGGGCTCTCCGAGATGCCGCCCGGCCTGACCAGCGCCCAGCTGCGCTTCATCGATGGGAGCAGGCGCGAGCACCCGATGGAGTTCATCAGCGGTCTCATCGGCGTGACGCAGGATCCGCACTCCCTCGCGCTGCTGCCGGAGTTCGTCTGGGCCATCGCGCACCAAGCCCCCGAGTCGGCGGCGCAGCGCCCCGCCGAGGCCTCGTGAGCCACGCGGCCCCGTGAGCCGCGCGCTCGATCACGGCGATCACGGCGAGCGGTTCGGCGTGGACGGGCGGCTCACGCTGACATAGGATTGTGCGGTCCGCGACACGGCGACGCCTTGCGTCGTCCATCACGCTCGGAGGCTCCAGTGTCCGGAGGCAAGTTTGCGCTCCTCGAAGTACCGGATCTGAATGGTGGGGAACCGTCCTACCTGCGCCTCGGGGCCGCCGCGCCGCTCGGCGAGAGCGCGGGCGACGATCTCGCCGAGCGGATTCAGACGTTCACCGACGACGACCGAAAGCGGGACGGCTCGCCCAATTTCGTGCCTGTGGGCGAGCGAAAGGCCGAGACCGCGAAGCTGCACACGAAGGGCGGCTGGCGCGATCACACCGACGGCAACCGCATCTCGACCACCAAGGGCGACAAGGTCGAGGTGATCGGGGGGAACTACCGCCTGCTCATCCTCGGCCGCGGGGAGCACCAGGCGGGCTGGGACGTGTCGGGAGGGCACGTCACCGAGGTCAGCGAGACCTTCGGCGGCGGCACCACGATCGAGTGGGTGCAGAACTACGGCGGGACGTGGAAGGTCGTCGAGACGACCATCAAGGGCGAGGTGCACACCCTCTACCACGGCGACGTCTACGACTATTACTTCGGGAAGGTCAAGGAGAGCCAGACCGGCACGGACACGTTCCCCACGCTGAATGTCACCGACGATTTCATCGATGACAAGAACCCGCCCTCGCCCCAGGCGATCCCGACGGACAACCCCACGATCGTCGACAGGACGTGGGCCAAGAGCATCTCGTCCTATACCGGCTCGGAGAAGCTGCCGGTGCCGTCGATCTCGGACGAGACCTGGGCGGAAGTGATGGTGACGAAGACGAACGCCACCTCGATGACCGACGAGACGACCGTCAAGGAGGAGTCGAAATCCACCATGCGCGCCGCGTCGATCACGTCCTCCACCAAGGTCGACGGGACCATGGATGACCACACCGAGGCCGACATCATCAAGAGTTATACGAAGGCGAGCAAGATCATCTCCGAGACCCACGCCGACACCGAGGACGATATGTACGGCGACGCGGACTCCTACACGCAGGGCAACAGCAAGACCGTCGTCGAGGGGATCGAGACGACGATCAACCTCGGCATGGTCAACGAGGTCGTCCTCGGGGGGATGATCGAGGCGACGCTCGGCGCGGAGGTGACCTTCACGGCCGGCGGCATCGTCGACGTGACCGTCGGGCTCAAGGCGGATTTCAGCTTGACCGGGACCATCGACGTCTCCGCCGGCCCCAGGCTCGAGATCAGCCCGGCGGGCGTGGAGCTCCACATGAGCAAGACGGAGATCGCGCTCGCCAACAAGATCGTCTCGGCGTTCAACCTCTTCGTTTGAGGGCGCGGGCACAACGCTCCACGCGCCACCGGATACGGAGCTCCCATGGCCGGCGATGGCAAGTACGGTATCCTCCATGTGCCTGATTTCGGCGACGGCATGTCGTCGTACCTGCGCATCGGCGCGGCCGAGGGCGACGAGTACACCTGGCGAGATCACACCGACGGCAACCGGGTCATCACCACGCGGGGCGACAAGGTCGAGGTCATCGGGGGCACGTACAAGATGACCGTCCTCGGCCGCCGCGAGTTCGAGGGCGGCTGGAAGGCGGAGGACGGGCAGATCAACGAGAAGAGCATCACCTTCTACGGGTCGGGTGAGTTCGACTTCATCCAGGGCCCCCGCGGCGAGAAGCGCCTGCGCGAGAAGACCGTGAAGGGCGAGGTGCACACCACCTACCACGGCGATGCCTTCGAGTTCCATTACGGCAGCAAGCTGGAGAGCGTCACAGGACACGACAGCCCGCCGCGCAACCTGGACGAGATCACGGACCCCTGGGGGCTCCCGTCGTCAGGCGTCCTCGGGGAGAACCCCACGATCGTCGACAGGACGTGGGCCAAGAGCATCTCTTCGTATACCGGCTCTGCGAAGCTGCGGGTGCCCTCGATCTCCAACGAGACCTGGGCGGACACGATGGTGTCGACGACCCACGCCACGTCGATGACCGACGAGACGACCATCGACGGACCGTCGAAGTCGACGATGAAGGCAGGGTCGATCACGACCTCGACAACGGTCACCGGGACCATCGATGACCACACCGAGGCCGACGTCATCAAGAGCTACACGAAGGCGAGCAAGATCATCTCCGAGACCCACGCCGACACCGAGGACGACAAGTACGGCGACGCGGACTCCTACACGCAGGGCAACAGCAAGACCGTCGTCGAGGGGATCGAGACGACGATCAACCTCGGCATGGTCAACGAGGTCGTCCTGGGGGGGATGATCGAGGCGACGCTCGGCGCGGAGGTGAGCTTCACAGGCGGCATCTCGGCGAGCGCCACGATCGGCCTGGAGGCGTCCGTCACCGTCGCCGCGTCGCTCGAGGCCAGCATCGGGCCCACGCTCTCGATGGGGCCGGAGAAAGTGAAGGTCACCCTGGACCGGGGCAAGTTCGTGCCCGTCCGCACGAACATCGCGGCAGTCCACCTCATGACGTGACGCGCAAGCGCGACGACCCTCACGGATGGCGAACAAGAATCTCACCCCGTTCCTCTTCGGCAGCAAGGTCACCTCGCGGAGGCCGCCCCAGCCGGAGATGACCCTGATCGTCCGGGCGAAGTTCATCCTCACGCCCGGAGCGCCGCTCTCCCTGCCCGAGGGCCACCCGGCGCTCGCGCAGGAGACGCTGCGCGGCGACGTGTTCCACGACGACGATCACGAGCAGACCGGCGAGTGCCTGTACCCGAGCGATCTGGCGGACTTCAAGCCCCACGCCGACGTGCTCCTGCTCGGCACGTGCCACACGCCGGGCAAGGCGCGCATGACCGAGTGTCCGGTGCGGTTCGGCGTCGGGTCCTGGTCGAAGATCCTGCGCGTGGTCGGCGAGCGCGTGTGGATGGATGGCCTGATCGGGCCCGCCATGAGCGATCCCGTGCCGTTCGACCGGATGCCGCTCGGCGATCGGCGCAGCTTCGGAGGGCCGGGGCACCCGCTCAACCCGGTGGGCAGGGGCCACGGGACGCGCGAGCTCCCCAACGTCGAGGGCGCGGACGATCTGCTGCTGTCGCGCTCGGATCGGCCGGCGCCCGCGGGGTTCGGACCCCTGTCGCCGAACCGGCCCGATCGGCGCGGGCGGGTCGGGAAGAACTACGGCAAGGCGTACCGCGAGAAGCGAGCGCCGTATTTCGCCGACGACTTCGACTGGACCTATTTCAACTCGGCCCGGCCCGATCAGTGGCTCCCGTACCTGCGCGGCGACGAGGAGCTCCTGTTCCAGAACCTCCACCCGGACGCGGAGGTCTTCCGGTCGCGGCTGCCGGGCCTCCGGATCCGCCTCTTCGCGAACGACGCGGAGCGCGGGTTCCGGGAGGTGCCGATGCACCTCGACACGCTGCTCGCCAACCTGGACGAGGGGGCCCTGTTCCTCACGTGGCGCGGCCTCACGGAGGTGACCGACGACGACCTCTCGCGCGTCACCACGCTCGTCGCCTCCGAGCCGCTCGACGGGCCGGCGCTGCCCGAGGAGCATTACCGCGAGATCCTCGCGCGCTTCGAGGCCGATCCGCTCGAGATCGAGGAGCAGCTCGCCCCGGAGCTCAAGGAGGAGTGGGGGGCGCTGCAGGCGCTGCAGAAGAAGGGCGACGGCGCGGCGCCGCGCGACGGCGGCGGCGGCGCGGCGGGGCTCGACCCGCTGTCGGCGCTGCTCAAGGCGCGGCTCGGCGACGTCGCGAAGCCGCAGCAGGAGAGGATCGGCCGGGCGATGGCGGGGCTCGCGGGCGTCGCGCTGCCGGGGGGGAAGGTCCTCGGCAGCGTCATCGCGGAGGCGCTGCGCAACCTGCCGAAGGCCTCGCAGGCCCTGCCGCCGATGAGCTCCGCCGCGTCGCCCATGCTGATGGACGCGGCGCTCCGGACGGCCTTCCGGCGCGTCGCGCGGGCGGTGGAGGAGGCGAAGGCGCTCGCGGCTGCGCGCGGGACCCAGGTCCCGGCGCTCGCGGCGTGGGACAAGCTCGCCGGCGATCCGAAGCTCGCGTCGATGGGCCTCTCCATGGCCCCGCCGCGGCCGCCCGGGCAGATCGGGCCCGGGAGCGACCTCCGCGACCAGGACCTGAGCGAGCAGGACCTGAGCGGCCGCGACCTGACCGGCGCGGACCTCACGGGCGCCCTCCTCACGGGCGCCAACCTCCGGGGCGCCAGGCTCACGCGCGCCATCCTCAAGCAGGCCGTGCTGTTCGACGCCGACGTGAGGGAGGCCGATTTCACGGGCGCGGACCTGAGCCTCGCCACCCTGCAGAGCGCCTCGGCGGAGCGCGCCGTCTTCCGCGGCGCCACGCTGGAGGGCACCACGTTCGACGGCGCGCGGCTCATGGAGGCCGATCTCTCGGGCACGCAAGGGTCGCAGCTCGTCTTCTCGAGGGCGGACATGACGGGGGCCGTCGCGCGCGGGGCGGCGTGGGCCGTGGCCTTCCTGGAGGACACCGTGCTCGAGCGCGCGGACCTGTCGCAGGCCTCGCTCACGCGGTGCTTCGTGTCCAAGGTCAAGGGCGCCTCCGCCACGTTCGCGGGCGCCACCCTCACCGGCTCGAGCTTCTCCGGGTCCGACCTGACCGGCGCGATCTTCACGGGCGCGCGGGGCGACGGGAGCGTGTGGATGGGCGCGACCCTCACCGGCGCGGATCTCAGCCTCGCCGTGCTGACGGGCGCCCTCTTCAGCGAGGCCACGGCCGAAGGCGCGAGCTTCTTCGGGGCCAACGTGCGGGGCGCCCGGTTCGACCGGGCAAACCTCACGCGCGCCGACTTCACGCGGGCGAACCTCTTCGAGGCGGACCTGCTCAGGGCGCGGGTCCCGGAGGCGAAGTTCGTCGACGCGAACCTCTACGATGCAAAATTCTACGAGACCTCGGGATCCGGCTGTGATTTCAGGGGGGCGAACCTGAAGAAGTCGACGCTGGAGCGAGATCGATGACCCCGGACGAGCTGAGGGCGCTGCTCCAGGCGGGCGAGGCGCTCGAGGGCAGGACGCTCGGCGACATGGATCTGCGGGGGGCCGATCTCCGCAAGGCGCGGCTGCGCGGCGTGAAGCTCGGGCGGGTGCAGCTGGAGGGCGCGGACCTCTCGGGGGCCGATCTCCGCGGCATCAAGATGGCCTGGTGCGCGCTCCGCGGCGCGGACCTGTCGGGCGCGGATCTCCAGGGCGCGGCCATCGCCCAGAGCGACCTCTCGGGCGCGAACCTCGCCGGGGCGAACCTCACGGGGGCGAGCCTGGTCCGCGGGCAGCTGACCGGGGCGAACCTGCGCGGCGCGCGGCTCCAGGAGGCGAACCTGGCCGAGTCGAAGCTCGCGGGGGCGGAGCTGTCCGGGGCGACCCTGAAGGGCACGCGGCTCGACCTCGCCGACCTCTCGGGCGCGGCGCTCGACGGGGTGACCGTCTCGCAGTCGTCGTTCACGCGGGCGGATCTCTCGGGCGCCTCGCTGTCGCAGGCGCGGATCGAGGGCTCGTCGTTCACCGAGGCGAACCTGACGCGGGCCGATCTGTCGGGCGCCGAGCTCGACACGGTGGTGTTCCTGAAGGCCGATCTCCGGGAGGCCGTGCTCCCGAAGAAGCTCACGAAGACGGTGTTCGACGGCGCGCGCCTCGGCCGGCTCGACCTCTCCGGGGCGGACCTCGCGGGCGCGGCGCTGGAGGGGATGGACTTCGCCGGAGTGAGCTTCGAGAACGCGAACCTCACGCTGTCGTCGCTCCAGGGCACGGACCTCCGGGGCGCGAGCTTCCGGGGCGCGACGCTCGACCAGACGGTGCTCGCGGGCTGCGATCTCACCGGCGCGGACTTCCGGGGCGCGACGCTGAGGTCGTGCATGCTGTACCGGGCGCGGCTGCCGGGCGCGGATCTCTCGGGCAAGGACCTCGAGATGGTGGTCTTCAAGGAGGCCGATCTCTCGGGCGCCGACCTGTCCGGATCGCGGCTCGTGCGCTGCGTGCTGGAGGGAGCCAACCTGACGGGCGCGAACCTGACGCGCGCGCTCGTCTCGCAGACCACGCTGCGGACCGCGGTCGTGGAGGGCATCACCTTCGAGAAGGCGATCTTCGACTGCGTGGACTTCTCCGGCGTGGACCTGACGCGGGCGTCGCTCTCCGGGCTGACCATCACGCGGTGCTTCTTCGTGCTCGGGAACCTCTCGGGGATGGACCTCTCGGGGTGCAACCTGTCGAACAGCGACTTCACCTCGTGCAACCTGGAGCGGACGCGCCTCGACGGCGCCATCCTGGCGAACGCGAACTTCAAGGGGGCGAACCTGCGGCAGGCCTCGCTGGCGGGCGCGATGGCGAAGGCCGCCTTCTTCGGCGAGGGCGTGCTCGCCGGCGCCGGGCTGACGCAGGCGATGCTCCGCAATGCGATCTTCGTGAAGGCCGATCTCTCGGGGGCGAACCTCGCGGGGGCCGACATCCGGGAGACGGTGATGCACGAGGTCCGCGCTGCCGGGGCGCTGTTCGTGGGGGTCAAGGCGCACCACGCCGATCTCTCGCACGCGGACATCTCGGGCGCCGACTTCACCGGCGCGGACCTGCACTGGGCGAACCTGCACCACGTCCGCGACGAGAAGACACGTTATCTCGATGCCAACCTCGCCACGGCGAGGCGCACGGACGTCGATCGGCTCGAGGCCGAAGCATGGATGCCGCCCGAGCGGCGCTCGCAATGAAGGAGGAGCGATGTCGATGGGAGCCATGAAGGAGAGCGATCGCGCGGCGGCCGTGCGGGTGGACGCGGCGGCGGGCGAGGAGCACGCGCTTCGGACGTACGGCGCGTACGGCGCGCACGGCTCGCGCGGCGCGGACGTGCTTCGGATCGGCCTCCCGCGCGCCGAGGGCGCGGCGGCCGGCGACGCGGGCCAGGAGGGCGCCGCGGCGCTCCCGAGGGAGTACCTGGGCCCGGGCCGGGTCACGGCGGCGGAGGGGGGCGCGATCGCGGTGGAGCTGCCGGGCGGCCAGCCGATCGCCGTCGAGATGGCGCTCGCGCTGCCCTACGAGCCCGCCGTGGGCGACACGCTGCTCGTCATCGGCAGGGAGGAGCGCTACTACGCCATCGGCGTGCTCCACGGCGCGGGTCGGACGGTGCTGTCGCTCCAGGGGGACGTGGCGGTGCACGCGAGGGACGGAGAGCTCTCGCTGTCCGGGGACAAGGGCGTCGCAATCCGGGGGCCGGAGCTCGAGGTGCAGGCGGGCAAGATCCGGATGGTGGCCGACGCCGTGGTCCAGAGGTTCACCTCGATGGTCCAGCGGGTGAGCGCGCTGCTGAGCGTGCAGGCGAGCGAGTCGCACACGATCGTGGAGAAGACGGCGTTCACGAAGGCGAAGAACGCGACGATCCTGACCGAGGAGACGGTCACGGTGAACGGCAAGCAGATCCTCTTGGGATAGGAGGCCGGCGCGATGCTCCCTGCGAACAACAAGTGCACCGGCATGAGCGCCGGGTACCCCGACGTGTGCCTGTCGCCTGCGCTCGGCCCGTTCCCGTTCCCCAATTTCGACCCGAACGCGGTGAAGTTCCCGTTCTCGTTCAACGTGTGGTTCTCGATGGGGCCTGCGCTGAGCCTCCTGGCGCGCGCGATCCTCACGATGGGCGACTGGCTGGGCACGCTGCACTGGACCTTCATGGGATCAGGCCAGTACACGTTCGGCAACGTGCGGGTCTTCGTCAACTATGCCCCCGCCACGTCGCTGCTCTCTCCGAGGGCCGGCAACAATTACAACTGCTTCATCGGCGTCCAGGTGTTGCCGAGCGTGACCAACGTCTTCATCACGTACAACGGGGGCAGCGCCGGGGGCGCGCGGCCCGCCGGCGCCCCGATGCTGGCCGATCTGGACGCGCTGGTCGCGTCGCTCCACCCGTGCGGCGGCGCGTCGCCCGTCGAGAGCGTCCAGCTCGAGCCGGGGGTCGGGTACGTGAAGATCCGCACCTTCTCGCTGGACGTGCCCGCCCGGGTCCACACGGCGGTGAGGGCGCTCCAGGCCGAAGGGATGGAGACGCTCGTGCTGGATCTGCGCGACAACCCCGGTGGGGAGCTGACGGCGTTCCTCGAGCTCGCGGGCGACTTCCTGGAGCCGGGGAGCGTCCTAGGGAGGGCGATCGACGCGGACGGCGACGAGATCGTGTACCGGTCGAGCCACCGGGATCCGTGCCGCGCGCCGCTGTGGATCCTGGTGAATGGCGGGACGGCGTCGGCAGCGGAGCTCTTCGCCGGCTGCCTCCAGTGGCACGGGAGGGCGGTCGTGGCGGGGGAGCGCACGTACGGGAAGGGAACGGCGCTGAAGGTCGCGGCGGACCCGGAGGATCACGCGCCGGTGCTCGCGCCGGCGGCGAGGATGGTCCTGCCGGGGGGAGAGCCGATCCAGGGGACGGGGATCCGGCCGGATGTCGAGCTGGGGGCGATTGAAGGGGCCGATCGCGGCGGGGAGCGGCGCTCGCTGATGGACTTGATCGCCGGCGCAAAGGCCTGAGCGCTAGCTCCGCCCGACAGAGGTCCTGCCAGAGAGCCGGAGAGAGATCTCAACGCAAAGACGCAAAGGCGCAAAGACGCAAAAAAGAACAGTTCCGCGCGCCAGAGGTCCTGCCTGGGAGCCGGGGAGAGATCTCAACGCAAGGTCGCAAAAATAAGAAAATATTTGTGTTTTTTGCGCCTTTGCGTCTTTGCGTCTTTGCGTTAAAATCTCTCCCCGTTTGCGAGACAGATCCCTGGCGGGATTCGTCACACGCGGAACAGGCCGCCGCTCGGCTCAGGGGCGTACCGCGAGGTACACGGTGCTCCAGAGCTGCACCGCGTTCGACTCGTCGTGGTGCAATCGCTCCGCGCCGAAGGGGACCAGCTTGTAACAGCCGCCCTCGAAGGCCCAGCTCCAGAGCTCCCGCGTGCTCGCCTCGCGCGTCGCCGCGATGACCTCCCAGAGCGCGCTCCGCGCCCGCTCCAGCGCGCCCCGCGCGCGCGCCGGCAGATCGCCGCGGCCGAGCTGCCGCTCGAGGCCCGCGGCCAGCATCGCCTGCTGCCACGACCACGTGACGGTCCCGTGGTAATGGGCCGCCGTGAAATCCCTCTGGATCGCCGGATCCTGCGCGAACGCGGGGTTCGCGACCAGGATCCCCACCGGCGTCCGCAGGCCGGCCGGGAACGGGCGGATCAGGCGGCCCGCGATCTCCTCCAGCGCAGCGGGCGGCGGCTCCGTGAACAGGAGGACGAAGCTGTCGTCGGAGTGCATGATGGGAATCGGCTTCCCCTCGCTGTCGAGCGCGACGGCAGGAAACGAGAGCATCCCCGAGAGCGACGCGAGCGCCGGCGCCGCGTCCAGGCCCAGCGACGCCGCATAGGACGACACGCGCCGCCTGGCCTCGTCCTCCGGCAGCTCCACACGGAAGAACACGCCGGCGTCCTTCCACGCGCGCGCGAGCCGCTCCGCCCGGCCGGCGCGCTCCGCGTCCGCGCCGAGCAGCGGGCTCGCGAGCAGCCGCGCCGACGCGCGGAGCGCGGCCGGAACCAGCGCGGCGTTCACGTCGTAGGGGATCCGGCCGCCCGCCAGGCCCTCCTGGCTGTCACGCCACTCGCCCACCTTCGTGCCCGCCTTGAGCCCGATCAACGTCATCGGATCCCCTGTCTCGGCGAACGGGGCGGCGAGGTGGAGCACGAGCGCCACGTTCCGCGCGAGCGCCTCCGCATACGTGTCGCCCCCCGGCGTCCGGCGCGACAGGAACTCGGCGGCGCGCTCCCGACCGGCCGCGCTGCCGAGGAGATACTCGGCGGCGACCGGCGCGAGGAGGAAGTCGTCGTCGATCATCTTGTAATCGTAGACGGGCTCGCGCAGCGCCCCGGGGATGCCCGAATCGAGGTGCATGAGCGCCGCGTACTCGCCGATCGCCTCCTCGTGCGCGACCTCACCGGCCAGGCTCAGCCGATCGAGGACAGAGCCGAGGCCCGCCTCGACCACCGCCGGCTCGAGGACGGGCAGGAGCATCCTCACCGCGAGCAACGTGTCCCGGCCGAAGTACGTAAGGAAACGCCAGGACCCGGCCAGCAGCTTCTCCCGGTACGCGAGGAAGCCGAGCGCCTGGCGGTGGCGCGGATCGTCGCTGGCGCGCTCCGTCACGAGCTCCTCGAGGGGCACCGGCGTCAGCGGCGCCTCGTCCGAGAGCGCCGTCACCCGGACACGGAGGCCGCTCGGCCCTGCCGCCAGCTCGATCCGGCCGTCGTCCCCGAGCGCGGCCGTCGTGCCGTCCTGCGGCTCGATGAGCAACTCGAGGTGATGATCGCCGTCCAGCATCGTCCGCCGCACGGCGATCGCCGCGCCCCGCTGCGAGGCGAACACCTCGACGTCGTTCCCGAGCCAGGCCGGAACCTCGGCGTCGCGCCCCACGTCGCGGAGCGTACGGACACTCCCTAGGAGCACCCGATGGACGCGCAGCACCGGCGCCTCGCTCGCGAGGAGCGCCGACACGCCGCGCATGACGCCGGGCCGCTCCACGCGCTCCACGTCAGAGACGTCCCCCTCCACCGAGAGATCGACCGGCGCGGGCAGAGCATCGAACCACACCGCGATTCCCATGTTGCCTGCCGGAAAAGCGACGATGAGCCGCGGCGACACGCCCGACGTCGTCAAGAGATGGGCAGCGATATGACCACGACGGAAGAAGTGGTTGTCTATCTGGCCTTCTTGCAGATCGAAGGCCAAGAGCTCAGCAGGTGGGGGCGCGGAGGGCGCCTCGCCGTGCGGTGCGCCGGAGACGCAGGAGGCGGCAAGCAGCGTGGACAAGGTGGCTCCCCTCAGGAATCGCTCGATCTTCGTGGGCCTCGTGGGCACCGCGGGACCGTACCCAGCCGGAGCGCGCCTGCCAAGGACCAAGGGTCTTCGGTGGCCGCCAGCTTACGTCTCCGACGCGCTGGCCGTTTATCGCGAGTTTTCAGCGAAATTTACCGAGGCAGGGCGGATTCGGCAGGGCGCCTGGGAGGGCGCCGCCACGGCCTCACTCCGCGCGGCACGTCTGGCTCCGGAAACGGACGCAACGGACGCAACGGACGCAACGGACGCAACGGACGCAACGGACGCAACGAACGCAACGGACGCAAGATGCAACGAAGCAACGGACGCGACCGACCAGAGCACCAGAGGGCACGATCGCGATGACGAGATGACGAAGAAAGAGTTCACGCCTTTGTTGCCCTGTGATAACCCATCCGAGAACTCAGTTGTTGATAGTGGGTTCGCAGCAGGCGAATGGCCTGCGAGCCATTTTGAGGAAGGGGGTTCGAGATGGACGAGAGCATCTCCGGCCAGGCCGCGGCCGGTAGCAATGGTTCTGATCGCGCGAAGCTCAGCGTTCCGCAAGAGGGCCTGATCACCACCTGGGTTGATGGCAGCCTCGGCGTCGTCGAAGAGGTCGTGCGCGCGGGGTTCGGCTTCCTCGAGGACGTGCGCGTCGAGACGCAGGAGCGGCTCGGCGCCACGCTCGACCTGCTCGAGGGGATCGATCGCAGCATGTTCCGGGTCGCGCGCAAGACGCTGGCCCGCGTGGACGGAATCAGCGAGCGCGCCATTTCGAACAGCCAGCTCGGCTGGTTAGCGCTGCTCGGCACGATCCGCCGCACGTCGCAGGGCGCGGCGGGGCTCGCCTCCGAGACGGTGGTCGCCGTCGTGGGCGAGCGCAAGGCGACTCAGCAGCTCATCATGCGATCATCGTGAGCCCGACGAGCCCACAACGCCGTTCCATCCGCCGGCGATAGAACCGCTCTTCATAGCGGGTGCAGGCTCGTGGGATATGGGTGCAGCCGCCAGGAAGGCGAGCGAGGCGTACGCCGGTCAGCGCCCCTCGGCCCCCCGCCCTGGCTTCCCCCGGCGGTAGAGCCCGATGACCAGCGCGAGCACGGCGGCGCCCAGCCCGGCGACGGCGATGAGCCGCGCCGTCGTGCTCCACCGGCCGAACGGCCACGGGCTGGCCCGTCCCGCGCTGTCCGCCTCGCCGCCCGCGCGGGGGAGCGGGACGAGCGCGCGGCGGGCCGCCGCCGCCTCGGCGAGCGCGCGGCGGACGCCGGCGGCGTCGAGCGAGGCGCCCGCCGGGATGAGGGCGCGCAGCGCGGAGCGCGCCCTGAAGAACGGGGCGCCGTCGCTGCTCCACGCGGCGGGCGCGCTGTCGAGCGCCTCGTCGAGCGCGGCCGGGATCACCTCCTTGACGATCGCGTCCACCGCGCCGGGCGACGCCGACCTCGCGAGCGCGATGTAGCCGGCGTCCTGGATCCCGCGGCGAAGGCTCTTCAGGCGCATCGAGGGGAGCACGCCGGGAAAGCCGACGGATCGGGAGGAGAACGCGCCCCGCTGCGTCCCGGGATAGAGCAGCATGCCGTCGCCGAGGCACGCGTCTCCGTCGCGGTTGTGGAAGTTCTCGGCGACCGTGAACGGGTCGATGGGCCCTTTGCCGCCGCGGTTGCCGTCGTGCCAGAACGCCGTCTCCCACAGGAACCAGCGGTCCACCTCGTGGGAGGCCGCGATCCAGCCGTCGGCCATGAGCCCGGTGAGCGGCGCGTCGATCATGAACGTGCCGGTCCGCGGCAGCGCGCCGTTGTACACCCAGAGCCGCTGGCCCGCCTCGCGCGCGGCCCGCGCCCACGTGGAGTCGAAGCGGTTCGCCGGCGTGAGCACGAGGTCGACGTCCTGCTCCACCGGAGGGACCTCGCCGCACGAGTGCCCCACGAGGACGCGCGACGACAGGCGCGAGCCGCGGATCAGCCGGCGCCAGCCGGGCCCGCGGGGGCTCTCGCACTGCTCGTCGATCGCATAGAGCATCACGTCGTCCACCGCCGGCGGGAGGAGGTCCGCGACCGCCTCGACGCGGTGGAGGGTCGCTTCCGCCGGATCGCCGAAGCCGCCATAGGCGCCGAGCGCCACCGCCCCGGGCGGCACGCCCGCGCCCGGCCCCCGGTAACCGCGCGCCTCCGTGAAGAGCGAGCCGTCGATCGCCGCGCGCAGCCGTTCGACCTCGGCGGGGCTCCGGACCGACGCAAAGCCGTCGACGTGGTGCTCGTGGAGCAGCTGCCAGAGCTGCTGCTCGACGGCGGGCCCGTCGCCGACCCGCTCGGCGACGCGATCGGCCTCGTAGAACGCGATGAAGTCGACAGCGCCGTACGGCAGCACCGGCGGGGCGACGTCGAGCTTCAGCTCGAGCGACGCGAGCTCGCCGTGCGACGCGGATCCGACCACCACCCTCCCCTCGTAAGCGCCGGGGAGGGCGCCCTCCGGGACGTGGAGATCGATCCAGACCGCCCGGGTCTCGCGGGCGCCGACCTCGAGCGGGTACGGCGCCCAGGGGGGCGCGAGCTCGACCGGGATGAGCGCGTCGGGGAGGAACCCGAGGTGCACGTCGTCGGGCGGCCGCGCCGCAGGGCTCCACCCGAGCGACTCCCGGGGGCGCTGCTCGTTGCGCGAGCGCTGCGTGATCTCGACGTAGTGCTCGACGAAGCGGCGGATCGAGATCGTCTCCGCGGGCGCGGCGCCCTGCCCCTGCGCGGGCTGCTGCGGCGCCGGCGGCGCCTTGGCCGGCGCGCCCGGCCCGGCCGCGGGGCCGAGCGCGGAGAGCTCGACCGTGACGCCGCGCACGGGCTCGGCGCCGGACTCGACGACGACCTGGAAGGCGACGACCTCCGCGCGGAGCGCGCCGAGCCGGATCGGCTCGCCGGGCCGGAAGAGCGCATTTCCTTCGCCGCGCGAGAGCGGCAGGCCGACGTCCTCCCGGCGGACGCGCGTGCCGTCGTCGGCCACCCAGACGCGCGCGCGCTCGGGCTGCCCCTCGCCGGCGGCGGCCGCTGGAGCGAGCGCGCCGCACGCCATGGCGGAGAGCAGCGCGGCGGGGAGGTGCGGGAAGGATCGCGGCATGTCGCTCGGCTCTCCGAGGAGGTGCGGCGGCCGGGGTCGGCCGCGATGCCATCCTAGGGGCGCCGCGCCCGCCCCCTCAAGCGCGCCGGTTGACAGGCCGGCGGGGCTCGGGCGATCTCGCGCCGTGGATCTGACCAGAGCGGCACTCCTCGCCGGCGGCGCCGCCGTGGCCGGCGCCATCAACGCGGTGGCCGGGGGCGGCACGCTTGTGTCGTTCCCCGCGGCGATCGCGGCGGGGCTGCCCCCGCTCGCCGCGAACGCGACGAACGCCGTGGCGCTCACGCCGGCGTCGCTCGCGTCGGCGTGGGCGTATCGCCGCGAGCTCTCCCGGGACTACCGGGTCCTCCGCGTCCTGTTCCTGCCCTCGCTGCTCGGCGGCGTCGTGGGCTCGGCGCTCCTGCTCGTGACGCCGCAGCGCGTGTTCGACGCCGCGGTGCCGGGGCTCGTGCTCGTCGCGACGCTGCTCCTGCTCTGGCAGAACCTGCGCCCGGCGAAGCCCTCCGCGAACGGCGGCGCTGCGGATCCCGGCGCGGAGCGCTTCGCGCTGCCCTCCCGGCCGTGGCTCGTGTTCCTGCTCCAGTTCCTCGTGAGCGTCTACGGCGGCTACTTCGGCGCCGGCATCGGCATCATGATGCTCGCGCTGCTCTCCTCGTTCGCGGGCGACGTGGACATCCACCGGCTGAACGGGATCAAGACGGTGCTCGCGAGCCTGATCAACGGCGTGGCGGCGCTCGCGTTCCTGTTCGCGGGCGCGGTCGACGCGGTCGCCACGCCGATCATGATGGCGGCGGCGGTGGTCGGCTCGCTCGCCGGCGCCGTGGTCGCCCGCCGCATCGAGCCCAGGAAGGTGCGGTGGTTCGTCGTCGCGCTCGGCCTCACGCTCACGGCCAAGCTCGCGTGGGAGCGGTTCGGCGGCTAGCTCGGCGGCTCGCCCGGACGGCTACGCGACCCGCGGCGCCTCGAGGCTCATCATGAAATGGGAGGCGGGCATCCTGAGGGTGTCGCCGACGAAGCGCTCTTCGATCCGGCCGAAGGACCGGTCGGCGAGCCGACGGAACGCCTGCGGGGTGCGGATGTAGTCGCCGCGATCGTTCTTCGCGATGAGCCGCGCCAGCGAGGACTGGCCCTCCCAGAAGGCGGTGTCGAGCGTGATCACGCGGCCCGAGGGGCGGATCGAGCGCGCGACCAGCGAGAGCAGCGAGCTCGCCACCTCGTCGTCCACGTGGTGCAAGAGGCCCAGCATCAGGACCCGGTCGAAGGGGGCCAGCGCGCGCGCGTGCAGCTCGCCGAACGGCTCGTCGTAGAACCTGGCCCGATCCCCGTGGCGCGCGCGGGCCGCCGCGATGTGGCGGCGGTCGGTGTCGAACCCGTGGTAGTCGACCGCCGGCAGGCGATCGAAGTAGTACGCAGGGCCGCAGCCGATATCGAGCACGCGATCGCCGGGGCGCAGATCGAGCGCCTCGAGGCACGCGCGCCGGGCCAGGTCGGCCCCGACGAGGCGCTGGGAGAGGACGTACAGGGCGGCATGGCCGCGATCGAGCAGGTGGGAGGAGAGCGCCATGAAAGGGCGGCGAGCCTAGCTCGCGCCCGGCGGCGAGGGTAGCCCCTGCGGCCTCACGTCCTCGGCCGGATTTTCCTCGAACGCCTGGCTCAGCGGCGCCCCCTCCACCGCGAGCGCGATCGCGGCGAGCAGCACCACGAGACCGACCTGCAGCGAGTAGGTCGAGAAGACGAGCGCCGAGCCGGGGCCCATCACCACCTCCGGCGCGAGGTAGAGCGAGAGCCCCGCATAGACCGCCATCTGGAACGTGCCGAAATACCCCGGCGCGTTCGGGAGGAGGACGCCGAGGTGGAGCACGCCGACGAGGACGGCCGCCCGCGGGAAGTCGATGGGCAGAAGGCCGCACCCGAAGGCCACGACCTGCATCGCCCACACGTTCAGGAGGAAGTACCCCGCCGTCGCCAGGAGGAACGGGGCCGTGTACCGGAGCCGGGGCAGGAAGCCGAGGCCCGAGGCGACCCGCTCCACGGCGTCGGCCAGGCGGCCCGCGAGCTTCGGCGAGACGAGCCCGACCACGCGCTCGGTCGCGCGCCGCGCCCAGGCCCTGCGGAAATAGAAGACGCCGATCGCGACGAACGCCGCGCCGAAGACGGCGAGCGCCAGGTAGGCGGCGCGCGGGACGGCGGCGGCGGGGACGGCGAGATCGCCGATCCGATCCGGGAGCGGCTCGCGGGGGCGCGCGAGCGCGAGCCCGGCGAGGAGCAGCGCGCTGAGGAACAGGCCGTCGATGATCCGCTCGGCGGCCACCGTGCCCGCCGCCGCCCACGCGGACAGGCCGCGGCGGCGGATGAGCAGCGGGCGCACCGCCTCCCCGGTGCGGAACGGCATCAGCACGAGCGCGCCATAACCAATGAAGGAGACGGCGACGACGCGCCGGAGCGGCACGGGCTCGATGGGCGCGAGCAACCACGTCCAGCGGTGGGATCGAAGGTAGAGCGCGGCGACATAGAGCGCGCCGTGCAGCGCCAGCGCCCACCACGAAACGCCCGCGAACGCGGCCCTGTCCGGCACGACGGGCAGCCCCCCGACGCGCAGCACCCACGCGCAGCCGAGCGCGACGAGGAGCGACGCCGCGATCGCGAGGCGATGCCTCTGCAGGCTCCGGGACCGGAAGAGGCCTCGCAGCGACGCCGGCTTCGCCATGCTCATGCGGCCGCGTCTACCACGGCCCCGCTGCCCGAGGTAGCGAAGCACCATCGCGCACGGTTCGCGCCGTGTAAGTTCTTTCGTTCTGATCTATCCTCCGGCGCCCCATGGAACCCATGAAGGTCGTCCTGCTCGCCGGAGGCTTCGGAAGCCGGCTCGCCGAGCACACCGAGGCTCGCCCGAAGCCGATGATCGAGATCGGCCCGTATCCGATCCTCTGGCACATCATGCAGATCTACGCGGACCACGGGTTCAACGATTTCGTCGTGGCCTGTGGCTACAAGGGCGAGGTCATCAAGGATTACTTCCACAACTTCTACGTTCGCAGCGCGGACTACGTGGTGAATCTGCGAGACGGCGCCCAGCGCTTCGTCCGGAGCGCCGCGCCGGACTGGACCGTGGCCCTCGTGGACACCGGGCTCAACACGATGACGGGCGGCCGGCTCCGGCGGCTCGACGCGTGGCTCGACGGCCCGCGCTTCATGTGCACCTACGGCGACGGCGTGGGCGACGTGGATATCCGCCGCCTCGTCGAGTTCCACAAGTCCCACGGCAAGCTCGCGACGGTCACGGCCGTCCGCCCGCCGGCGCGCTTCGGCGGGCTCTCGCTCGAGGGCAACCTCGTCCGCGAGTTCTCGGAGAAGCCCCAGTCCGGCGAGGGCTGGATCAACGGCGGCTTCTTCGTGTTCGAGCGGCGCGCGCTCGAGTACATGACCGACGACACCACCGTGCTCGAGCGCGAGCCGCTCGAGCGGCTCGCCTCGGAGGGCCAGCTCGCGGCGTACCGGCACGACGGCTTCTGGCAGCCGATGGACACGCTGCGGGAGAAGCGGCTCCTCGAGTCGCTGTGGGAGTCCGGCAAGGCGCCCTGGAAGACCAGGGCATGACCGGCCGAGGCGCCTCGTTCTTCGCCGGGCGCGCGGTGCTCGTCACCGGGCACACGGGCTTCAAGGGCAGCTGGCTCTCGCGCTGGCTGACGCTCATGGGCGCGCGCGTGGTGGGCTTCTCGCTGCCGCCGGAGGGGCGGCCGAACCTGTTCGAGCTCGCGGGCATCGCGGGCGACGTCACGTCCGTGACCGGCGACGTGCGGGATCTGCCGGCGCTGCTCTCCGTGGTCGAGGAGCACCGGCCGGAGATCGTGCTGCACCTCGCGGCCCAGCCGCTCGTCCGGCGCTCGTACCGCGAGCCCGCGGAGACGTTCGCGACCAACGTGATGGGGACGGTGAACGTGCTCGAGGCGTGCCGGCGCGTGGGCTCCGCGCGCGCCATCGTCGTCGTGACCTCGGACAAGTGTTACGAGAACCGCGAGTGGGTCTGGGGCTACCGCGAGGACGAGCCCATGGGCGGGCACGACCCGTACAGCAGCAGCAAGGGCTGCGCGGAGCTCGTCACGGCGGCCTACCGGCGCTCGTTCTTCTCCGGCAGCGGCGCGGCGGTGGCGTCCGCGCGGGCGGGGAACGTCATCGGCGGGGGCGATTTCTCGGAGGATCGGCTGGTGCCCGACATCGTGCGCGGCGTCGCCGCCGGGGAGCCGATCGTCATCCGCAACCCGCTCGCGACCCGGCCCTGGCAGCACGTGCTCGAGCCGCTCGGGGGCTACCTCCTGCTCGCGCAGCGGCTGTGCGAGGCGCCCGCTGCCCACGAGGGCGGGTGGAACTTCGGGCCGCGCGACGGCGACACGTGCGCGGTCGGCGGCGTCGCCGAGCGGCTCATCCGGCAGCTCGGGCGCGGCGAGCTCAGGCTCGTGCCGCCCGAGCACCGCTCCGGCCCGCACGAGGCGCAGCTGCTGCACCTCGACATCAGCAAGGCGCGCGCCCGGCTCGGCTGGACGCCCCGGCTCACGCTCGACGAGACCGTCGCGCTGACGGCGGGCTGGTACCGCGCGTACCTCGACGACCCCGCGTCGAGCCGCGCCGAGCTCGACGCGCAGATCCGCGCGTACGGGGTCGACCTCGCATGAGCGCCGGGCTCGGCGCGGTCCTCGTCACCGGCGCCACGGGGTTCATCGGCGCGGCGCTGGCGGCGCGGCTCGCGGCGACGGGCGCGCGGACGGCGTGCATCGTCCGCGCGGAGAGCCCCCGCCGGGCGCGGCTCGCGGGCATCGCCGGGGTGGAGATCACGCCCGTCGCGTCGTTCTCGACGCCGGAGCTCGCGCGGGCCGTCGCGGCGATCCGGCCCGAGGTGGTCTTTCACCTGGCCGCGTCCGGGGTGAGCCCGAGCGAGCGGGATCCGGAGCTCGTTGTGGACGGGAACGTGGGCTTGACGACGCGCCTGCTCGCGGCGCTCGCGGAGATCGAGCCGCACCGGCCGGCGCGCTTCCTCCACGCGGGCTCGTGCTCCGAGTACGCCCCGGCCCAGGAGCCCGCGCGCCTCCGCGAGGATCACCCGCTCGATCCGGCGTGCGTCTACGGCGCGGCCAAGGCGGCCGCCTACCTCTGCGGCAAGGCCGTCGCGGCGCGGCTCCGGATCCCGTTCGTCGCGCTGCGGCTCTTCGGCGTCTACGGCCCGGGCGAGGGCCCCGCGCGCCTCATCCCTCACCTCATCGCGCGCTTCCGGGCGGGCGAGGCGCCGGCCCTGACGCCGGGCGCGCAGGCGCGCGACCTGACCTACGTCGACGACGTGGTCGAGGCGCTGATCGCAGCCGCGACGTCGAGAGGCCTCGAGTCCGGCCGCGCGTACAACGTGTGCTCGGGCGCGCCGGTGCGCGTCCGCGAGGTGGCCGAGCGCGTCGCGCGCGCGGCGGGCTGGCCCGGCGACGACCTGGGCCTCGGGCGCCTCCCCTACCGGGACGGCGAGCCCATGTGGATCGTCGGTGATCCATCCCACTTCGCGGAGGCGACCGGGTGGCGGCCCCGGATCGCGCTCGACGAGGGGGTGCGGCGCATGATCGAGGCCGCCGATGCAGAGAGGGCGCCGTGAGCGACGCGGAGAGCGGGCGCAGGCTGATCTCGATCGTCGTGCCGGTCTACAACGAGGAGCGCAACGTGGCCCCGCTGTACGAGGCGGTCGCCGCGGTGATGCGCCGCATCGCGGATCGGTACGACTTCGAGCTCGTCTTCACCGACAACCGGAGCACCGACGGGACCTTCGACGAGCTCGTGAAGCTGGCAGCGCGGGACGAGCGGATCCGCGTCTTCCGCTTCTCTCGCAACTTCGGCTTCCAGCGCTCCATCTACACGGGGTACATGAAGGCGCGCGGGGACGCGGCCGTGCAGATCGACTGCGACCTGCAGGACCCGCCGGAGCTCATCCTCGATTTCGTGAAGGAATGGGAGGCGGGCGCCCAGGTGGTTTACGGGATCCGCCGCAGTCGCAAGGAGGGGTATCGGATCACCCTGCTCCGGCGGGTGTTCTACCGCCTGATCGATTTCCTCAGCGAGGATCACCTGCCCCACGACGCGGGCGACTTCCGGCTGGTGGATCGCAGGGTGCTCGAGGTGCTGCGCCAGGTCGACGACACGAAGCCCTACCTGCGCGGGATGCTGGCCACGCTCGGGTTCAAGCAGACGGGCATCGCCTACGATCGGGCCGCGCGGGAGCGGGGCGAGAGCAAGTTCCGGATGAAGGATCTCGTCGGGCTGGCGCTCGACGGCATCCTCAGCCACTCGACGGTACCGCTCCGGGTCGCGACCTACACGGGGCTCGTGGTCTCGGCGCTGACGCTCCTCGCGATCGCGGGCTACGCCGTCGGCAGGGTCATCTATGGCGCGGACTGGCCTGCTGGCTTCGCGACGACGACGCTGCTCATCCTGCTCTCGCTGAGCATCAACGCCCTGTTCCTGGGGGTCATCGGCGAGTACGTGGGCCGCATCTACCAGCAGGTGCGCAGGCGCCCGCTCACGATCATCGACCAGAGCGTGGACCGGGCGCCGCCGCGCGAGGCGGGCGCGGCACCCCAGGCCGAGATCCGCTATTCGCGGACGTCGAGCACGGTGAACCCGCTGTTGGAATAGACGGTCTTGTACCGGTCTATCGCCTTGTTCTGGCCGCGGCGCAAGACGACGTAATCCACGCCATAACGCTCCCGCAGGGTCCGGACGCGGGCCTCGTCGAGGCTGTCATAGCCGTCCAGATCCTTCTGGCCGCGGACCTTCCGGCCGGTGACGGCCTCGAGCCGGCGGAGCCACTCGAGCACGTCGGCCGGGACGATGGGGTTCGACTTCCAGTCGACGACGATCGGCCGCTGCCCGTGGAAGCGCATCTTCTCGCTCTCCGGCGGCGTCAGGAAGATCGCGTCGACAGGGGTGCTTGCCTGCATCCAGGCGTATAGGGACCGCTCGTCGGCGCGCAGGCCGGAGAGGACGCTGGAGCTCCGGCGGATCTCCTTGAGCTTCGGCACGAGAAAGACGAGCAGGACGGCGAGCGCGGCGGCGAGCCCCACGAGCGCGCCGCCGCGCTGCCAGAGCGCGCGGGCGCGCGCGAGGCCGGGCTCCGGCGCGAAGCGCCGGGCGGACTCCGAGGCGAGCCGGGACAACGCGGCGGCGGCCACGACCCCGACGGCCAGCGCCGGGACGCGCGCGGACTTCTCGACGCTGCCGTACAGGGCGAGGACCCCGAGGCCGCCGACGATCAGGGCCATCGCGGTGACGCCGTAGCGACGCCCGGCGGAGGGCTCCAGGAGGACGCGCACGGCTCCCGCGCACCCCAGCGCCGTGAGGAGCAGCTCCGCGTGCGGGGCGACGCGCCACGCGAAGAGCTGCGTGACGGGGCGCAGCCCCGCGAGGGCCGAGAGGCCGACGCACGTCCAGATCACGAGCACGAGCGCGAGGATCAGGGTGACCAGCCTCGCCGCAGGGCTCTTGCGGTTCCTGGTGAGCGGCAAGGCCGCGCCCAGCCCGAGCAGGTGCCACGCGATGAAGCTGAAAAACTCGCGCTCGCGACCCTGGATGACGAAATGATGAGGGGCCCGGATGGTGGTGTAGATCTCCTGCGCGAGCCTCGCGTCCTTCGCCCCGGCGGTGGCGAGGATCATCGGCGCAAAGAGCGCGAGGACGGCGAGCGGCGGCAGGAGCTGCCGCGAGGCGCGGTGAAAGAGCTCTCTCCGGTCGCGCACGCCGAGCCCGAGGTGCGCGAGCGCGTAGGCGCCGAAGAAGAGGATCAGGTAGTTGGCGTGGAAGAGGCCGCTCGCAGCGAGCGCGATGCCGGAGGCGAGCCACTGGCCCCGCACGAAGAGGGGCACCGAGATCAAGAACGCCGCGGAGCCCAGCGACGAGGGCTGGAGGATGAAATCGAAGACGTAGGTATCGCAGGGACCCCAGGTGCGGGTGAGCGTGGCGAACGCGACGAGCAGGAGGAAGCTGGGCAGCGCGTGGCGGCGATCGACGAGGGCGCGCAGCAGGAAGTAGACGGCTGTCGTGCCGACGCCGATGACCACGGTCTGGGCGATGCCGACGCCCCACCCCTTCTCATTGAGCGCGAGGAGCCCGGCTGCCAGATACTTGAACGCGGGGTGATAGTGGGTCGTGCTGGTCGCAAACCAGTCCCGCGCGAGGATGTCGGGGTGCACGAGCCGCAGCGACCCGAGCATGTACACGACCTGATTGTTGACGCCGCAATTCCACCCGAACGAGGCCCCGAACAGCAGCGATACCACCGCCGCCAGCGTGACCTCAGCGCGATCCCAGATGCGTTCCAGCACGGACATGGCGGCGCGAGACTACCGCGCGGCCGAGCGCACCGCCAAGGGGCAGCTCGCTCGCTCGCGCGGCGTGTCCGCCGGCGCCTTCGTCGGCCTCGTCTGCCTGGTCTGCTTCGTCTGGCTGGTCTGCTTCGTCTGGCTGGTCTGCTTCGTCTGGCTGGTCTGCTTCGTCTGCTTCGTCAGATTACCGGCGGCGACGTGACGACGGCCCGGCCCGGCCTCGGGCCCACGAGCACCGGATAGAGGGCGCCCGCGAGCACGCCGCCGGCGAGCGGGGCGAGCCAGAAGAGCCAGAGCTGAGACAGCGCCCCTCCGCCGACGAACAGGGCAGGACCGGTGGAGCGCGCCGGGTTCACCGACATGTTCGTGACCGGGATCCCGATGAGGTGAACCAGCGTGAGCGCGAGCCCGATGGCGATCGGCGCGAACCCGCGCGGCGCGCCGTGATCGGTCGCGCCGAGGACCACCATCACGAAGCCGAACGTGAGGACGATCTCGGTCAGGAGGCTCGCGAAGAGCGAGTATCCGCCGGGCGAGCGCCCGCCATAGCCGTTCGACGCGAAGCCTGCGTGCACGGCGAACCCGGCGGCGCCGCTGGCGATCGCATAGAGGATCCCGGCGGCGACGATGGCGCCGGCGATCTGGGCGAGGACGTACGGCAGGAGGTCTCGCGCGGGGAAGCGCCCGCCCGCGATCAGGCCGAGCGTCACGGCGGGGTTGAAGTGCGCGCCCGAGATGTGGCCCACCGCGTAGGCCATCGTCAGGACGGAGAGCCCGAACGCGAGCGCCACGCCGAGGAAGCCGATCCCCAGCCTGGGATACGCCGCGGAGAGCACGGCGCTCCCGCAGCCGCCGAGCACGAGCCAGAACGTTCCGAGAAACTCTGCGGCCGTACGCCTGGACAACGACATCTCCATCTCTTCATCTCCCCCTGCGGCAGGCCCCCTCGGCGCGGATCGACGCGCGGCAGCGGCCGCGCCCTACCGTGGAGCCATCCCGACGGCTGGCGCAGGCCGTACGGTCGACCGGCGGGCACCCCGCCGAGGCGACGCTCCGCCGGCCCTTCGTCGACATTGGATGAGCCCCGGCCCGCCGCGTTGCGGTCGGGCCGCTCCGGATCGGTTCACCTGGTCGAGCGCGCCTCCCCGGCGGCGGCCGGACGGGCCGCGCGGCCCAGAGGCCATGAGGCCCCCGCCGGCGGCGCCTTCGAGAGCCTCGCGCCGCGGACCATCGCCGCGGCGACCTCGCGAGATCGGGGCGCCTTACAGGCCGACGAGCTGCGGCGGGCAGCTGTACGCGTTGCCCATGTGGGTGACGTCGGTCTGCTGGCCAGAGATGCTGTCTCGGTCGCCGGAGAGGGTGGTCCCTGCGTTCGTGTTCTCCAGGACCACGTAGTTGCCGCCCAGGTCATGGGCCTTGTTCTTCATGTCGTTGACCGCGCCCTCCTGCAGGTTCGCATTGCTGGTGAACGCTCCAGACACGGAGCCGCCCTGCTCGCCGATCACCGTCCCCAGGAACCGGCACCCCTGCGGGGCCGACTGCTTGGTGACGATGACCTTCTCGGCGCCGGGGTTGAGCTCGACGGCGGCGCACGCGGGGAGGGTCAGGCAACACAGGAGGAGAGCAAACGCACCGTGGATCGATGTCTTCATGGCAAGCACCTTGTGTCGATTGCTACGTGCGCGCGCGAGCGCTTCTTCCTCGCTGGACCGCCGGGCCGGCAGGATTCCGACAGGCCTCGTCCTCGGTCGGCCTTGTGTCGCTCTCCCGCGTGACGTCGCGGTTCGAGCGCGCCTCACCGGTGGTCGATCTTCCGCAGCCGGTACGCCCGCGCGTCCCACAGCGAGAACGCCCGCTCGCCGCTCGCGAGGACGTCGAACCCGTGGCGGGCCCCGAGCCGCGCGACGTCGGCCGCGTCGCGCGCGGGGTCGCCGCGGTACGAGTAGCCGAGGACGACGAGCTCCCCTCCCGGCCGCAGCGCCCGGCGCGCCTCCGCGACGAGCCGATCCACGACCTCCGCGCCCGCGGCGACGACGTACGGGAACGAGTCGACCGCGTACACGAGATCGAAGCGGGCCGACGGCGCGTCGCCCAGATCGACGCCCGACGAGACCGCGAGCACGACGTTCGAGCGCCCCGCGCAGCGACGCCGCGCGGCCTCGATCATGCGCGGCGAGACGTCGAGCCCCCACGCCTCGCGCACCCTCGGCGCGAGCGCCGCCTCGAAGCGGCCGATCCCGCAGCCGATCTGCAGGATGGCGCGGTCCTCCCCGATCGCGCCCCACCGCTCGAGGAGCTCGACCACCTCCCGCGTCGCGCGCTCGAGGATCTCCGGATCGCCGAGCGAGTACGCGGCGACGCTCGCCTCCTCCGAGCGCTCGCAGAGCTCGTCGAACAGCCGCGCGGCGGAGCGGCAGGCCCCCCGCGCGTCCTCCCCGTCGAGGCGCGCGTCCCGGTGCGCGCCCAGCATCGCCGCCACGGTCGCGCACGCGGCGCGCCGCTCGTCCAGGCAGCGGCGCAGCGCCTCGAGGCGCGCCGCCCGCTCCCCCTCCCCCGCCGCCGGCCGCGCGGCGTGCGCGGCGTGCGCGACGTGCGCGACGTGCGCGACGTGCGCGACGTCGATCGCGCGCGCGGCGGCCGCGAGGTCCCCCGCGGCGCCGAGCAGCCGCACCAGGCCGACCTCCGGCGACGCCTCGCCGGACATCACGGCCTGCACCGCGCCCTCGCCCTCCCCGACCTCTCGCCCGGGCCCGCGCGCGCCCCGGCGCCGCAGCCGCCGGCGGAACGTCCACCGGTCGACGGCGCCCCAGTCGTACTTGTACGGCTCGCGGCCGCGGAGGAAGTCCACGGTCCGCGCGCCCTCGCGCGCCGCGTGCTCGATCGCGCTGGCGAGCATCACGAGCCCCGGGCTGTACCACGCGAGCTCCGGATCGAAGCCGGTGATGTACGACGCGAGCCCGCCGCGCTCGGCGAACCCGTAGAGCGACGCGATGATCCGCCCGTCGAGCCGCAGGCCGAAGAGCCGCAGCGCGCCCCGCGCGCACAGCGCGCGCGCGGCCTCGCGGTGGAACGGCCGGAGCGCCTCGTCGAGCACGCCCCCCTCGCCGCGCGAGCGCCAGCGCGCCTTGTGGTTCGCGAACAGCGCGTCGAGCAGCTCGTCCACGCTCGCCGCGTCGGCCACGTCGAGGCGCAGGTCCCCGGCCCGCGCGAGCCGCTTCCGCGCTCGGGCGACGCGCGCGCGCATCCCCGGCGGAAACAGCTCGTCCGGCCCGGCGCCCTCGGGGATCATCACCGCCGGACACGCCTCGTGCTTCTCGACCTCGTCCGACCAGCCGGGGGGCGCCTCGGCGAGGAGCAGCGGCGACGACGCGCGCAGGTCGTGGAGATCGGCGACGTCCCACGCGCCGGCGCGCTCTTCGAGGCAAGCGAGCGCCGCGCCCGCGACCGCGCGCTCGTAGCCGGACGCGGCCAGGACATCGTTGTAATCGGTGATCCCGGCGCCGAGCAGCGCGACGACGCGCTCGTCGCCGATGCGGTGAACCGCGAGGGGCGCGAGGCCGACGAGCACCTCGTCCGACCGGAAGACCAGGGCGAGCACCTCCTCGGGCCCGAGCGCGCGGCACCACGGGATCAGCCACTCCGGCCGCTGGAACGCCGTCGCCGCCGGGCAGCGCTGCCACAGCGCGCTCCACGGCTCCCGCAGCGCCTCGAGCTCCTCGCGGCGGCTCAGCACCTCTACGTCGAGTCGTTCGCTCACCTGCCCTCCGAGCGGCGGGCTCGGCGCTCCTCGGCGCTCCTCGGCGCGCATCGGTCCTCGTCGAGCGCGCGCGGTCGCTCACCGGGCTCCCCTCCCCTGCCGGCGCCGTATCCTCGCAGAGGCGCGCGACCACGCAACCGGCGTGCGCTACCTCGGAGAGGGCTCTGGAGAGCTGGCGCCTGCCGGCCCGTCGCCTCTGGCCGCTGGTTGCCGAGCTTGCCAGCCTCCGCCGGCTCAGGCGAGGACGGCGCGTCCCGGCCGGTGTATCCTCCCGCGGGAGATCCTCAGACCATGCGAAATTTTGACCGGCTCACCGCGCACCCTGGCCGCATGAACGGGCAGCCGTGCATCAGGGACCTTCGCCTGACGGTGAAGCGGGTGCTGGAAGTGCTGGCGACCTATCCGGACCGCGAAGAGTTGCGACGCGACTACCCGGAGCTGGACGACGAGGACATCCGGCAGGCCCTGGCCTTCGCCGCCGCCATGATCGGGGATGAGATCATCGAGCTGCCTCGGAGCGCATGACGCCGGCCATTCGATTGCTCCTGGATCAAGGGCTCCCGCGCTCGGCGGCAGAGCGGTTACGCGCGGCCGGTGTCGACGCGATCCATGTAGCCGAGATCGGCATGTGGGCCGCGCTCGATGAGGAGATCATCGAACAGGCCCGGCAATCGAAGTCAGCCTTTCGCGCGCGCCACGGCGAAGATCAGGTGACGTTGCAGCCGGATCCCCTCCGGCGCGCGGCGGCGCTCGAGCTCGGCCGCGAGCGCCGCCTTGACCCGCGCGGCCTCCGCCGGACCGAGGTCGGACAGGAAATTGCCAAACGAGCTGGCCAGGTAGAACGCGATCACGTCGTCCGTGTCCGCGAAATGGTCCGTGAAGGTGCGGATCTGGAGCCTCGGATCCTCGAAGCCGGCGAGCAGGAGGGTGCTCGTCAGGTCGTCCGAGGTCACCTTGTAGGTCGTGCTGCCGAGCGTCTCCGCGGTGCCGGTCAGGCCGAGAGACGACAGCACACCCTCGATCACCTGCTCGAACTCGTGCGGGCGCTCCCTGGCGGCCGAGCTGATGCCGAGGCGCCCTCCCCGCCTGAGCACCCGACGCGCCTCGCGCAGCGGGCCGAGCTTCTCGGGCAGCCAGTGGAGCACGCTGTTCAGGAACACGACATCGAAGCTCCCGGCGGCGAACTGTGAGAGATCTTCGGCCTGGCCGACGCTGGCGCGGAAGTTCGGCCGGCGCTTCCCGTTCGCCAGCTCGACCCGGAGCGGCAGCGGATCGACGCCGGCCACCGCGCCGGAGGGGCCGACCCGATCGGCGACGTAAGCCCCGAGCCGGCCCGTCCCACACCCGACGTCGAGGACCCGCTCGCCCGGGGAAATCTGGAGATCTTCGATGAGCAGCTTTCCGTGGTTGAACTGCCGATCGCTGACGCGATCGTACGTCTCGGCCAGGACAGCGGAATCGAGCGAAAGGCTGACCATCATGGCTCCTTGGGAGAGGAGGTGGAGATCGGCGAAAGACGGGTCCGACTGGAGGGTCTCTCCCGAGCACCACGCGTCTGTTATCGAGGACAATAGTCCGCCATAACGGACCAAGCAAGCGCGATCTCGACGGCTGCGCGCGATGGCGGCGATGCGCCCGAGGCGCGCGGTCCCGGGGGTAGCGCGCCGGCCGTGACGCCGCGGGATAGCGGCGGTGCTGGCCGGGTTTCGCCGTCGGGAGCGGGCGTGGTAGCGTTCGCGCCTGCTCTCGAACCACGAGGAGTCGCTCATGAGCTGGATCGACCAGTACCGCGCCTTGGCTCGCTACAACCGGTGGATGAACGACAAGCTCTTTGCGCTGGTCGGCAAGCTCGACGACGTGGAGCGCAAGCGCGATCGCGGGGCCTTCTTCCGGTCGATCCACGGCACGTTGAACCATATCCTGCTCGCCGACCGCACGTGGATGGGGCGCTTCACCGGCGGCGCGGAGCGGTTCACCTCCCGTGATCCGAGCGGGAAGGCCATCGAGATCACCGCGCTCTCGCAGGAGCTCTACGCGGACTTCGGCGATCTCTCCCGCGAGCGCGCCAGGACGGACGCAGACATCCTCGCCTGGGTGCACGAGATCGATGACCGGGCGCTCGCGGGCGATCTGACGTACACGCGGAGCGGGACGGTCTACACCTCTCCGCTCTGGTGGTCCGTGGGGCACTTCTTCAATCATCAGACCCATCACCGCGGTCAGGTGACCACCCTGCTCACACAGATGGGAATCGACCCTGGCGCGACCGATCTGATCGCGATGCTGCGGGACGAGAGCCGCGCGTCATGACACGCGCACGCGCGCCTCGCCCCGCGGCGAGCGCGGCTGTCCGGTGGTCCGATAGCACCGTGGGCAGGCGGGCGAGGCCAACCCGGGATCACCGGGCGGCGCGCCGCCGGCCGTCCTGTCGCGCCTGGCTCGCCGCCCTGACCTCGACGAGCGGATTGCGCGCCTCCGCGGCGCGCAGCCGCTCGAAGCGCTCGATCCGCGCGCGGTTGCCGCTCTGCCGCAGCGTCCGCGCGAGCACAACGCTCTTGGCGAGCCGGATGAACCGCAGGCGGTGGGCCGAGTCCACGTCCTCGACGTCTCTCCTGCCCGCCCGGGGCCCGAACTCGCGCTCGTAGGCGGCCCGGAGGCGGTGCTCTCCGTGGAGGCCCAGCGCGTCCGAGAGCCCCTCGAGCGCGGCCCGCTCCGCCGGGGTCGACCACGAGAGGACCCTGGAATAGGGCGTCGCCATGGTCTCGTGATCGGGCTTGTTGACGAAGCGGCGCAGGAACACATCGGACGTCGCGACCGGCACATCGCCCGTCTCCTGGTGGAGGAGGGCGTACGCGAACGCCTCGTTCATCCCCACGAGCTGGTTCCGGTCGTAATCGGCGCCGTCGACGCGCTTCCCGAGGCGATCGACGCCCGAGAGGGCTGCAAAGAAGAAGCTGCTGAAATCGGTGTAATCCGCCTCGTCGATCTCGGGCGTGCAGCCCGACGCGGGGCGGTCCCGGGTCGCCGCGAAGAAGCCGACGATGTCGCGCTCGACCAGCTCGCCGTCGGGCCTGCCGCCCTCGAAGAGGAGGTTCGCGAACGAGCCGGAGTAGCACTGGGCCATGACGAGGACGACGGGAGTGCCGGCGGGCAGCTCCTTCATGCGGGCAGCGAGGTCGCGCACGGACAGCGCTCCGCCACCCCAGAGGTCGAATACGTTGTTGTCGAGGTCGTTCCCGGGATCCGGGCTCCCATGGCCGGCGAAATACAGCAGCAACGGGTCGGCGGGGCGCGCGTGGACGAACCTGCGCCAGATCGCGTCGAACCCGGGGCGGGTGGTCGCCCCGTCGATGCGCGGCAGCCTGGGCGCGCGGTAGCGGGTCTGGTCGCCGTCGAGGAACTGCACGCTCCGCGTGCCCCGGCGCCCGTCGGCGAAGAGGACGCGCCGCTCCGCCCTGGCCGGGAGCAGCGACTGGAAGTACCGGATGTGGCCTTCGATGGCCACCTGGTTCATGGGCGGCCTCGGGCCGCCGCCCACGACGAGCGCGCGCCAGGCCGCGGGCTCGGGAGAAGCCGCGGAAGGCAGGGCCGGCGGGGCGGGCGAAGCCGGGGGCGCCTGCGGGGCGGCCGGCGCGGGCAAGAGGGCCTGCGGGGCGGCCGGCGCAGCGCGCGGCGGGCGCCCCGGCGAGGGGGCCGGCGCACGGCGCGGCGGGCGCACTGGCGAGGCCGCCGGCGCGGGGCGCGGCGGGTGGGCCTGCGGGGCGGCCGGCGCGGGACGCGTCGGGCGCGCACCCGCCGTCGCGGCGGTCGCCGTGGCGACGGCGATCACAGCGACCCGGAGGAGCAGATGGTGCGCGGCGGTCACGTCCTCGGCCTCGGCAGCGCGCGCATCGCGGCGCTCGATTCTAGGTAGCACGACCGGCTCCCCCGCGTCGACACGCGCTCTCTCGATCTCTCGGCCGCCCAACCGGGTTGGCCCGGCCCACGTGGGTTACATCGAGCGCGAGCTACACTGGGGACGCCTGGTTCCGTGGCGAGCGCCACCGGGGTGCCCTCACGGCGTACACGTGTGCCTCCATGAGGGCGCCGCGCGTCGCGTGTCGGTCTGTTTCTGTTAGTTAGGCAGTCTATCTGTCAGCACTCAAGCAGGCAGTCTTTCGGCCTGTCTGCTTCAGGTTCAAACGGATCGAGGGGAACGCGATCTCCGACGAGGGCCTGCGCCAGCCGGCAGCATTTCGTCGCAGGCGGGCAAATTGCATCGCCGAGCCCATCCTCGACCACAGCAGAGCTCCCCTGCTTTCACCACGGTCTCGGCCTGGTGACCTCGACGCGCCGCATGCACGAAGGCACGGTGGTTCGGCAGCGCGACGGGCTCCGCGGCGCGCCGCGCTCGGCCCAGGGAGCCGCGGTATGGCCGAGGTCGGCCATCGCGTGCCCGGATCTTCTCATCGGCCTCTGGCATGCAGATTGCCGTTCCCCGCGCCATCGATGCACGAGCACAGGAGGGAAGACCATGTCGGCCAGCTCATCGAAGACGACCATCGTTCATGACGAGATCCGCCAGTGGGCCGAATCGCGCGGAGGCCGCCCGGCGACGGTGAAGAGCACCGAGGAGGGCGGCGAGCCTGGTATCCTCCGCATCGATTTCCCAGGGTACAGCGGGGAAGACACCCTGGAGGAGATCTCGTGGGAGGACTTCTTCGACAAGTTCGAGGAGTCGAACCTCGCCTTCGTGTACCAGGAGAAGACGGCGGACGGGCAGCCGAGCAACTTCTCCAAGCTGGTGAGCCGCCCGGACGACATGGTCCAGAAGGGCAAGCCGACGCCGCGCGCGGCGAAGGGCAGCACGGAGAAGGCGAGCAGCGCCAGGGGCGCGAAGGAGGAGCGCGAGAAGGAAGAGCTCGACGTCGAGGTGGAGGTCCAGATCGATCTCGACGAGGAGCCCGGCGGCGCCGAGCAGCGTCCTCGCGGGAAGCAGGCCCGCCCGAGAGGCGCCGAAGGCGATCACGCGTCCCACATGACCACCGACCATGACGAGATCCGCGCGTGGGTCGAGGCGCGCGGCGGCCACCCGGCGACGGTGGCGCGGACCGAGAAAGAGGGGGAGCCCGGCGTACTCCGCATCGACTTCCCCGGGTACAGCGGGGAAGACACCCTGGAGGAGATCTCGTGGGACGATTTCTTCGACAAGTTCGAATCGTCCAACCTGGCCTTCGTGTACCAGGAGGCCAAGGCCAGCGGCGAGCCGAGCTACTTCTCGAAGCTGGTGAGCCGCCCGGACGACGCCGGCGGCAAGAAGGCGAAGCAGGGCAAGCAGAAGTCGAGAAAGGCGGCCTGAGCCCGGAAGCCAGAGTCCGGGGGGGAGACCGGCAGAGACTGGCAGGCTCCAGGAAGAGCGATGGCGGGGCTCAGCGCCGGCGCACAGGCGCCGTCGGGGCGGCGTCGGGCGCGCCTGACGCGCCCGACGCGCCCAACGCATGGTTTCCCTGCCACGCCGCGGCGTGCGCGAGCAGCGCGTCCCGGAGCTCCGCGGCCGCGCCCTGGAGCTCGCCGCCGCGCCGGCGGACGAGATAGAAGACCTTGCGCGGCAGCTCGGGCAGCGGGCGCGCGACGAGGCCGCGGGGGAGGCGACAGCAGGCGTTGACCACCGCGATGCCGACGCCGAGCTGGACGAAGTGGAGCATCAGCTCCCAGCCGTTCGCCTCGACCGCCGGCTCCCAGCGGACACCGGCCGAGAGCAGCGCCTGAGCGAGCAGGGCCCGGTGGGGCCGCGACGGGCCGGGGACGACCAGCCGCGCCCCCTCGAGGTCGCGCAGCCGGATGTGGCGCTTCCGGGCGAGCGGGTGGCCGTCGGGGACGACCAGGACCTGCGCCACCTCGGTGAGGCGATCGGCGGCGAGCCCGTCCGGCGCCCCCTCGAGCGGCGCGACGCCGAGGTGCGCCTCGCCCGCCGCGACGGCCTCGAGCGTGCCCTCGCGGTCGCGCGTGAGCAGCCGGAGCGGGGCGGCGGCGCGCGCGGAGAAGGCGCGGATCCCCTCGCCGAGCAGGTAGAGGTACGAGCCCTCCCCGGCGCAGAGCACCACCGGCTCCCGGCTCTCGCCGTGGCGGAGCACGTCGAGGAACGAGCGCGTCCGCTCGCCGACCTCGCGCCCGAACGCGGCGACGCGCTTGCCGTCGGCCGTGAGCTCCAGCCGCTGCCCGCGCCGCTTGTAGAGCGTGACGCCGAGCGCCTCGCCCAGCTTGCCGATCTGGGCATGGAGCGCCGGCTGCGAGACGTGGAGCGCCCGCGCCGCGCGCGTGAAGTTGAGGTGCTCGGTGAAGACCACGAAGGCGCCGAGCCAGTCGAGGTTGAGCATGGCGGCAAGCTATCGCGAAACGCGATAGCGGCTCCAGAAATACTTCTTCCGGATGATAGCCGGGCGTCTATTCTTTCCTCGTGCCGATTCCCTTCACGGTTTCGGTCCCGGTCCCTGCACCGTCCAGGGACCTCCCGGAGGCGCCTCTGCGTGCCCGCGCGAATCGCGGGCCGCGGCTCCGGCTCACGAGACGAGAATGGAGCTTGACGATGGGCCGCGATCGCTTGACCGACACGAGCAAGAAGCTCTCCTGGCTGCTCCGCCACGCGGCGCCCTCGCAGGGCGTCGCCATGGACGACGCCGGCTGGGTGGCCGTGGACGACGTCCTCAAGGCGCTCCGGATCTCCCGGCCGGTGCTCGACGAGGTGGTGGAGAAGAACACGAAGAACCGCCTCGAGATCCGCGGCGACCGGGTGCGCGCCTCGCAAGGGCACTCGCGCGACGGGATGCCGGTGACGCTCGCGGGCCTCGAGGCGTCGTGGGAGGAGGTCCACGGCGACGCGTCGATCTGGCACGGCACCAGCGTGGACGCCGTGAGGGGCATCGCGCGCGACGGGATCCGGCCGGCGGCGCGCACGCACGTCCACTGCACCGACGCGCTGAGCAGCGCGGTGGGCAAGCGCGCGAAGGTCGACGTGATGCTCGAGATCAGCCCGGCGAGGCTCCGGGCGCGCGGCGTGCGCGTGTTCCGCAGCCAGAACGGGGTGATCCTGGTGCGGGAGGTGCCGGTCGACTGCCTCGTGGGGCTGATGCCCATCGTGGCGCGGGCGCAGCGGGAGGCCGAGGCGCTGCGGGCGATGCTCTTCGGCGACGGGTCGCGCGGGGCGGCGTGATGGCGTTCACCGGATACTCGCGCTCGCGACCTGTCCCGCGCGGTTCATCGCCGACAATCCGTCGCCACGTGGATGGGTTCCCGAGGCGGACAACGACAAGGCCCAAAGCCCTCTATACCCCCACGAGGACAAGCGCCTCACGGCTGCGGTGGATATTCACTGTCTCATCGGATCGATTGCGGGTTTCTGATCCGTGAGGGGATGCGCGCAGACGAAGCTTGCAGGCTGGAGCGCTCATCGGTTCCGGGCGACGGCGGCGGTGCTCTTGCGCAAGACCAGCTCGGCCTCGACAACGACGCGCGAGCAGGAGCGGCGGCCGCTCTCGATCTGCCCGAGCAGCAAGTGGAGGCACCTGCGCCCCAGCTCGGAGAAGTCCTGGCGGACGGTGGTGAGCGGAGGCGTGAAGTAGGCCGCCTCCGGGATGTCGTCGAAGCCGACGATGCTGATGTCCCGCGGCACCGCGCGTCCGATCTCGTGGAGGTAGCGGAGCACGCCCAGCGCCATCTGGTCGTTGGCCACGAACAGGGCGGTGACGCCTGGCGTGCGCGCCAGCTGCGGGGCGAGCTCGTAGCCCGAGCGTGCGCTCCAGTCGCCGCGCAGGAGAGGCGGCGGCTCGACGCCCGCGGCCTCCAGCGTCGAACGCCAGCCGTCGATGCGCTGCTCGGCCTCGAGCGACTCGATCGCACCGGCGATGTGCCACACCGTCCGGTGACCCAGGTCGAGGAGATGGCGCGTCGCGGCCGTCGCGCCGCCGTGCTGGTCGACGGCGACCACCGGGACCGAATCGTCCGGCCCCCCCTCGACGGCGACCACCGGCACGTCGGAGGTGACGTGGCGAAGCGCGTCCACCGCCGACCGCAGCGGGGCGACGACCATGATGCCGTCGACACCCTGATCGCACAGCCCCTTCACCGCATCCACCACCGGCGCGCGGCTGAGCGATTTCAGGCTGACGACGCTGACGCCGTACCCGGCGTCGTGCGCCGCCGTCTCGAGCCCGTGGAGCGTCGACGCCGGGCCGTAGTGCGTCGTGTTGAAGCTGACCACGCCGAACGTCCGCGAGCGCCCGGTGACGAGCGCCTGCGCCACGGAGCTCGGGCGGTAGTCGAGCTGGCGGATCGCGTCGAGCACGCGCTCCCGCGTGTCCCGGTGCACGTTGGGGCTGTCGTGCAGGACCCGAGAGACCGTCTGGTACGAGACGCCGGCGAGCTTGGCCACGTCGACCATGACCGCGGCCCGGCGCCCGCCTCTCTTGACGCGCCGCTCGGGAGGAGAGTTTTCGTCCATCGGGGCCAAGCTTAGTCGGGCGCGGGGGGAATGGTATCGACATCCACCACGACCGCGCGCCGGCGCCCGCCTCTCTCGATGCGCCGCTCGAGCGGCGCCTCGCCATTGGCCGGGCCCGATCTCGGCGGCGGAGGGGCGGACCGGCGTGAACGCCCCCGGTCAAGCCTCGTCCTCCGGCTTTGCCCTGAGTGGGTCGTCAGCCGCCGGTGGTCGCGCCGCTCGCCTCGAGCCGGACACGATCAGCCCCCGCACGCATCGGCGACCCGACTCGCACCTGCCTTTCGCGCGCGCCGCTGCGCCACGACCGCGCCCACGGCACTCACGGACTGATCGCCGCCCCGACCGTCCCGCTCCCGACGACCCCGGTCGTCGTCTTGACGCCAGGGTGTTGCCGCACGAGCTTCCAGTGGCAATAGCACAGGTACGGCGGATTGACGCGACACTCGAACCTGTCGATGCAGTACTGAGAGAGCCCCCAGCAATCTGACGACAGCGTTCCCCCCTCGCACGTGCAGGTTCCGTCGTCGCCGCACCACCAACCGAGCGAACCAGCGCCGCCTCCGTTGTTCACGAGCGCCTCTGTCACGGCGGTCGTCTCATCCGGAGTGGTCGTTTCGTCGGGAGCCACGACGCAGCCGGCCAGGAGGCCGAAGGCAAGAGACAGGATGGCGAGCGCGGCGCGAATGGTGTTCTTCATCTGAGCAGCTCCTTGTGAAGGTTCGCTGCTCCCTCAGAGCAAGGCCGGTGCCCGCGCATCAACCCCCCGCGTCTTCGGGCCATTCCCGGCGGGCCGGGGCCGCCGGACGCCTGCCAGTGTTTCGGTGCCTCGTGGGAACGATACGAGGGCCCTCGGAGGTGCGCGTGGGCATGTTGAGCGAAACCTCGCTCACCTGCGCGCGTAGTTGAGCGAAACCTCGCTCACTTTCGCGCATGGTTGCGCATCGCGGGCGCTCCGCCGGTCCCGGGCTGCGGTCGCGAGCTCAGGCCCCGCGGCATGCGCGTTGTTTGAAGGACCGCGAGCTTCGGAGGGTCAGCACGAGCGTGCCCGCCTCGTGCTGCGCGCGTTCGAGCGCTGGCTCAGGGTGCAAGATCGCGGGAGAGCGAGTGTTGCTGTCGCTCGACAAAGGCGAGAGCAGAGCGCTGCGCCTCAGAAGGCGGCGTCACGGAGCTTCGCCTTGTACTCCGCCTTGTACAGATCATGGCAGACCTTGCAGCTCGCCTTGGCGCCGTCGATATCGCCCTTCTTGGCCTTCTCCGCGCCCTCCTTCGATATCGCGACCCACTTCGACATCCCGGGCGGCGGCTTCGACGCCACATAGTCCAGCGCCGACGCGATCTTCGCGCCGTCACCGCTCGTGGTCGCCGACTGCATCACCGTCTTCATCCAGCCCTGCATCGGACAGGCCTTCTGTCCTTTTGCGCCGCAGCCGAAATCCTTCCCCTCGGCGACGGACGCGGGGACATCCGCCTTCTCGCCCGCGGCCCATGCCGCGCCCGCAAAACCGCCGGCAGAGCCGATGCCGACGCTCATGATCATGGCCCCCATCAGCTTCCTACTTATCGACATCTGGCGTCTCCTGATCCGGTGAAAGGGCAAGCTCGACAACCCCATCGCAGCTCGAAATGTGACCGTTCACATCGACAACGTCAATCCAAATCGGCCGATGATGGCGCCAGTGATTGGCCGGAGCGCGCGCTCGAGTCGTCGCGCACAAGAGGCGATACCCAGGGAGCCGACCGCCTGCGGCATCGAGCGCCGGCCGTCCGTGCGCAGGCCGCCATCGAGCGCCAGCCGTCCGTGCGCGGGTCGGCATCGAGCGCATCGAGCCTGCGATCACCGCGGTCCGGCGCCCGCCGGCCCCCCGTGACGCGGCGCGCCGGATGAGCCCGCCAGCGATGTCCTCCCTTCGGGATCGAGGATGCCGCCGGGCCGGTCGATTGGGTTTGACACCAGGAATGTGATCGTTCACATTTCGAAAGGGTATACTTGTTCTTTGCCCTGGGGGGTCGTCCTGCGTGCCTTTGCGCGGGCCATCCTCTCATTGATGGCGCCTCCGTCGAGTCAGCACCAGGGGTGCGGGGCGCCGGCAATTCGCTCGCGAGAGGATTCAACGTGCGCTTAAATACAACGTTCTACCGAGCAAGAAGAATGACCCTGTCGGCGATGGCGCTGGGCCTCGTCGCCGCGATCCCCTCCCCCGCTCGGGCGGACAACCCGATCGTACAGACCTTCTACACGGCCGACCCCGCGCCCATGGTGCACGAAGGCAGGTTGTACCTCTACACGTCCCACGACGAGGACGTCACGGTGAACAACTTCTACACCATGAACGACTGGAGGCTCTACTCCACCACGGACATGGTCAACTGGAGGGACCACGGCTCGGTGGCGGGCTACAAGAGCTTCAAGTGGGGAACCGACAATGCGTGGGCGCCGCAGGGTATCGCCAGGAACGGCAAGTACTATCTGTACGTGCCGCTGAACAACAACAGCGGCGCGAAGATCGGCGTTGGCGTATCGGACAATGTGGCAGGCCCGTTCATGGACCCGCTGGGAAAGGAGCTGGCCGTGGCGCCCGGAGGCGGCAACATCGACCCGACGGTGTTCGTCGACGACGATGGACAGGCCCACATGTACTGGGGGAATGCCAAGCTCCGGCACGTGAAGCTGAACTCGGACATGATCAGCACCTCGGGAAGCATCACCGAGGTGCCGTTGAACGGCTTCACCGAGGGGCCGTGGCTCCACAAGCGAGGGTCGCTGTACTACCTCGTCTACGCCGCCATCGCCGGGACCGAGAAGATCAGCTACGCGACCAGCAACAGCCCGACCGGGCCCTGGACCGTCCGCGGCGACATCATGGGCGCTGGCCGGACCTACACCAACCACGCCGGCATCGTCGACTACAAGGGGCACTCGTACTTCTTCTATCACAACAGCGCATTGCCGGGCGGCAGTGACTTCAAGCGCTCGGTCTGCGTGGAGGAGTTCACCTACGGCGCCGACGGCAGCATTCCGAAGATCATGATGTCCACGAACGGACCGTCCGCCGTCGACACGCTGAATCCGTTCGAGCAAGTCGAGGCCGAGACCATCGCCTTCTCGTCCGGGCTCAAGACCGAGGTGTGCACCGACACCGGCGCCGGCATGAACGTCACGTCCATCAGCAATGGCGACTACATCAAGGTGAAGGACGTCGATTTCCTGGACGGCGTGACCTCTTTCGAGGCGCGGGTATCGTCCGCAGCCGGCGACGCGAAGATCGAGCTCCACCTCGACAGTCAGAACGGCACGCTCCTCGGGACGTGCGACGTCTCGGGCGCGTCGGCCTGGACCACAAAGACCTGCGCGGTCAGCGGGGGCAGCGGGAAACACGACCTGTTCCTGAAGTTCGTCGGTGGCGGCGGCGACCTCTTCAAGTTCAACTGGTGGCGGTTTACCGGACCCACCATGCCGGGTGACGGGGGCGACGGAGGCGGAGGCGGTGCCGGCGGCTCGGACCCGGGAACGGGCGGCAGCGATGCCGCCGGCGCCGGGGGCGCGACCTCGGGCACCGGTGGCAGCGACGCCGCCGGGGGCACGACCTCGGCCAGCGGCGGCTCGGTCACCGCAGGCACCGGCGGAACGACCGGCTCCGCCGTCGCGGGCAGCAGCGGCAGCGCCGGACCCACCGGTGGAAACGACGCGACCGGCGACGACTCAGACGGCTCGTGCGCTTGCCGGGCGGGCGCGAGCACCGGGGGCGGCGGACTCGCCGCCGCTCTCTGGCTGGCCGCTTCTGCGCTCGTTCTTGGGCGTCGGCGCCGGTAGGCGCTCGCGATCCGGTTACTGATCGCTGCGAACGGCCGGTATCGTTTGCCACGTTGGCGATAACCGTCGCTTCGCCTTGCCCCTGCGGGGCCGAAAATCCAGGAAAAATCGAGGGCGGGGCGATCATCGGTGTACGAGAGCGCTCCGCCCCCGCCGGTTCACGCGAAGCCCACGGAGCGGACCTCTCTCGAGGCGCTGCAGGCCCTCGGCGAGATCCGCGCCGTGCGCCGCTCGCTCGAGCTCTACCGCGCGCAGCCCGCGTTCACCTCCCTCGAGGACCTCGCCGCGCGGGTGCGGTCCATGATCGCAATCGGTCCCGGGAGCAGGCTCTTCGATGCGTGAAGACGGCTGAAGTAAACGGACGTAAACGGACGTAAACGGACGCAAACAGACGTGGACTGACATGGAAGCGGGCAGCACGGGCGAGCAGTTGACGTCGCTCACAGGCCGTGCGACCTTCGGCAGTGTCGCGCAGACCTCGCCCCGTGAGCTCTCGTCCGGGGATCGGCACGCTCGTGAAGCCGGAAGGCGAGCGCACACTGAGCGTCGGCGTGAAGGCGTTGCGGAGTGTGCTCGGAGCCGCAGAGGCCGTTGGGCTCGACGCAAGCGCGCTCGCTCAAGCGCACGGGCTCGCGCCGGAGGAGCTGCGCGACCCGGACTTCCGACTCTCCTATCGCCGGTGGATCGCGCTCTGGGACGACGTCGTCGAGAGGGCCGGCGATCCGGGCGTCGGGCTCCGTGCCGCGGAGGCGCTCACGATCGGACACTGGGATGTGATGGACTACGTCGTGGCGTCGAGCGACACGGTGGGTGACGCCTTCCACAGGTTCTCGCGGCACTTCGCCGTCATCAGCACGGCCGTGCGCCATGTCCTCCAGGTCGACGAGAAAGAGGCCCGGATCGTCCGGGAGCACGTGCCGGGCGCGGCTCCGCACCGGGTCGCGACGGAGTTCGGCTTCGCGAACATCGTCCTTCGCTTCCGCACGCTCGCCGCCACACCGTGGTCTCCTTCCGCGATCCAGTTCCGTCACCCGTGCTGCGCTGAGATCGAGGCATACACCCGGATCTTCGCCTGTCCGATCCGATTTCGAGCGCCCCACGACGCGATCGTCCTCCCGCGGGCGGTGCTCGCGACGCCGATGAGAGGGGCCGCCCCCGAGCTTTGCGCCGTCCTCGAGCGCCACGCCGCCCTCATCGCGCAAAAACTCCCCCCCGCCCAGGCGAGCCTCGTGGAGCGCACGCGGCACGCGCTCGCCCTCGAGCTGCACGGCGGTGCTCCCAAGCTGGCGGCGGTCGCGAAGCGCCTCGGGCTGAGCGCGCGCACGCTGCAACGGCGGCTTTCGGAGGACGGCTTCCCCTTTCGAGATCTCCTCGAGAAGACACGCGAAGAGCTCGCCCTCCGCTATCTGGAGGATCCCGCCATCGGGCTCGCCGAGGTCGGCTCCCTGGTGGGCTTCTCTGATGTGAGCGCGTTCTACAAGGCGTTCCGGCGGTGGACAGGGAGCACGCCGGGCCAGCTCCGCGAGCGCTCCGTGTCGTAGCCGCGGGCACCGGCGGACAATCGATTGGCGTGGCGGCACAATGCCGAGGGCGGCCTGGATCCGTACGCTTCGGGCATGCGTTGCTTCGCCCGCCGATCTCTTCTCACGTGCCTCTTGCTCGGTTCGGGCTGCCTGGACCCGAGCGAGCCGGGAAACCTCGTCCCGAAGACGGTCGCGGAGGACGACACGCTGCCTCGCTACACCCTCCGCGACGGCGCCCGCATTCACCTTCGCACGCAAGGGGATCCGAAGAACCCGACCCTCATCACGCTGCACGGCGGCCCTGGCGGCGACATGCGCGGCATGCTCGGCCTCGGCGCGCTATCCGAGCGGTACTTCGTCGTCTACTGGGATCAGCGGGGCACCGGCCTCTCGGAGCGTGTCCCCTCATCGGACTTCACCGTCGAGACGTACGCGGAGGATCTCCACGAGCTCGTCCAGCGCTTCTCGGCCGACGCGCCGGTCACGCTGTTCGGGCACTCGTGGGGCGCCATGTACGCGGCGCTCTACATTCAGAGGCATCCCGACCGCGTCGGAGAGGCCGTCCTTAGCGAGCCGGGCTTCCTGAACGCGGCGATCGCGAACGAGACCGAGCTCTTCACGTTCGGCCTCACCGCCGAGGGGCTGAGCGATCTCGGTTGGTCGGAAGGCGCCATGAGCCCCGACGGAGACGCGCGCGCGGACTTCCTCCTCTCCCTGGGACAAGGCTGGTCGCAGCCAGGTTATTACGAGGATCCGGGCGACCCCGACAACTTCAAGGCCTTCCGTCTGGGCGCGCGCGCCATGCGGGATCTGCAGAGCTCGGCGAAGGCGGACGGAAAGTGGAATTTCGATTTCTCTTCCGGCCTCGATCGCTTCTGCGAGCCGGTGACGCTGATCGGGACCACGATCAACACCGTCATCGGGTTCGAGCACCAAGCGAGCCGCCACGCCCCTCTCTTCTGCGACGTCGAGCTCGTCCGCGTCGAAGGCGAAGACCACGGCTGGGTGAACAGACACCCCGAGCGTGTCATCGAGGTTCTTCGCGCTCATCTCGGCGCGTACAAGGGGGCGAGGTGAGAGCCGCCGCGATCGCGGCCGCGATCGCCGCCACGGCGGTCCCAGCGGTCGCCTCGGCTGCGCCGATCAGCGGGTATCAAGGCGAGCAAGAGAACGCGATGCGCGCCAATATTGGCTGGAACTCCGCGCCCGATCTGGAGCTCACCTACGGACGAACGATTCCGACGGAGCGCTTCGTGCGCCGCCTCGACGTCGAGCTCGGACTGACGCTGCCGGTCTTCCTCGTGAAGGACCTGGACTCCTTCCGCCTGGAGCCGGCGGTGCGCGCGATGCTCTTGCAGCGCGGCGGCTGGGGGCTCGCCGGGCGGCTCGGACTGCCGCTGCAGGCGGGTGACAACCAGACGTTTCACTTCGTGAGCATGGGCGCGCACCCCGGGCTCGCCGGCGGCTACTGGAAGCGCGGCGGGTTCATCGCGCTGGAGGTGGAGTATACGGCGATCCTGAGCACGTACATCGCCGCGAGCGATCGCGCGCGCGCGATCTACGACGGGATCCGCGACGGCTTTTATGCGCCGATGGGGGGCTACCTCGACGCGAACCTCGCGTTCGCGTTCTCGATCGGGTCGAGCTTCGAGATCGGACTGCGCGCGGGCTACCGGTCCACCCACGGCTTACAGCCACCCCCGCTCGTTCCCTTCCGCGCCGAAGTGGGCCTGTCCTACGCGTTCGGGACGCAGGCCCCGGCGCCGTCCCGAGGGATCGAGCGACGGCCGGCGCCTGCCCCGGCGAGCGGAGCACGGTCGGATCGTGTTCCCTATCCCTTGACCGTGACGAGCGGCCAGAGTCGCGCCACGCGCCGCGCGATGCCCGCCTCCTCGACGGAGCGCACCACCGGCGTGATGGGTTTGTAGGCATACGGCGCCTCCTCCTTCATCCGCTGGTGGTACTTCGCGAGGATGTCGCGCCGCCGCCGCACGTGGGGGGCGTCGGGGTCGAGCGGCGTCACGACGTGCAGCTTCTCGACCGCGCGCCGGTAGACGTCCTCGTCCGCGTGCGCGGAGCGGCCGCGCGTGAGGCTGCGGCCAGCGCCGTGGCACGCGCTCGCGAGCAGCGCCGCGTGCCCTGCGCCCGCCAGCACCCAGCTCGAGTCGCCCATCGAGCCGGGGATGACCGACAGAGGTATCGGCCAAGCCGCACCGTCGCCGCTTCACGGCCGAGTACAAGCTGCGGATCCTGCGCGATGCGGCGGCTTGTACAGCTTCCGGTCGCACCGGCGAGCTCGCTGGGCTCTTGCGGCGCGAGGGCTGTTCTCGTCGCACCTGACGCACTGGCGACGTGAGCAAGAGCGCGGCGCGCTTGAAGCGCTCGAACCGAAGAAGCGCGGACCGAAGGCCACCTTACCCGATCCGCGCGATCGCCTGATTGAGGATCTCAAGCGCCAGCTCTCCCGGGCCACCGCGCGTGCAGAGCACACCGAGGCGCTGGTGAAGATTCAAAAAAAATTGCCGCCTTGTTGGGGAGGCCGCTGGAGTAGCCGATCAGGCAGCCTTCTCGCCGACGAACGGACTGCCCACCGTGCCGCAGTCCTCGAGGTCGCCTACGAGGCCCATCCCGAGCGCTTCGTGCGAGGCCTGCCCGTGCCTCGCACCCCGCCACGAGAGGTCTGGAGCAACCGTCCCAAGGCGCTTACGACCACCGGGCCTGCACTGTCCTCGGCCACGTCGCCTGCGCCCTGCGCGGGCGACGGCGCCGAGGTGCGGGGGCTCGGGGGCGCCGCCTCCGACGCGACGGCGTCAGAGCTACGGTAATCTCGACCGATTGGTGTCTCAATTACATTGACACATTCCGCTGGAGCCGGAGGTCGCGCGGATCGTCGACTCAACACAATCGGCGCTCTGGCACTCGAGCCACGCCGACCAGAAGCGCAGACGGCGCCTGTCAATCGGAAGGAGACAGTGCTACTTGCGCAGCTCTTCGATGGCCGCGGCGAGCTCCGCGGGGGGCAGACTGTCGGCGGCGCGCCACGGCGGCATGCGCAGCGGCGAGGTCGCGGGCTCCTGCAGCCGAAGGATGGCCGCGTCCTTCACTTCTCGCGGCATGGCGTCCAGGTTCTTCACGTTGAACGCGGAGCGCCTCAGCGCCGGGTTCGAGCGGCCGTCATGGCATCGCGAGCAGAGCTGTGTGAGCACGGCGCGCCCGCTCGCTCCCGGCGGCGGCACCAGGCCGAGCTTCACCTTCGCGTCTGCGGAGAAGAGGTCGCGCAGATCGAGCAGGGACTGTCGCGGGACCGCGCCCGTCACCACGTCGAGGTAGGACCTCGTCCGCTCCGCACGGAGCGCGGGATCCGTCACGTCCACGAGCGGGTAAGGCACCGAAATCGAATCACCCGCCAGCGACACGGTGAACTGCTTCTCCCAGATCGGGCTCGACGGGCCGGCCTTGGCCTCGGCCTCGATGCGCGGGTCGAACGCGTTCGGCTGCGCCGCCTGGCCTTCGGCCACGAGCAACGCCTCGAGCTGCGCCCCGCTGCCCTCGTCGATCGCATTCTGGATGGTCGCGATGGGGATGCCGCCGTACTGCGCGTCGTGCGCGTGGGCTTCCAGGAACTGCGCCGTGAGCACCCGATCGGAGTCCGTGCGCTGCACGAAGCGCTGCGGGAACCAGTGCGTCCAGGGGAACTCCAGCTCCTGCATGCGCAAGATCTTCTTCGTGCCGTAGCCGTCGGGCTGGTGGCACGAGCGACAGTCGAACGAGGTGTTCTCGACGTCTTCCTCGCCGTAAATGCTGAACGCCGTCCAGCCGTGCTCTATCTCTTCGGTGAGCAGGCTCGCGAGATCGCAGCCGCCTTCGTAGTCACACCGTCGCTCGAAGGTCAACAGGTAGAAATTGTAGTCACCGGTCGAGAGGTCGCGGCTCACGATCTCGACGAAGGGCTCGCCGCGAACGAAGCCGAGCGCGGTCATTTCAGCCGGCCTCTCGCGCATCTCGGTCACGCGCGGAAAGACGATGAGGCGCGGATTGATGGAGGAGACGGCCCTCTTCACGAGCGAGGTGGAGTTGCCGGTGAGCGCGAAGGCGCGATTTTCGTCGAGCTTCGCGACTTTGAGCAAGCTGGCGACGTCGGTGATGCTCGGTCGCGGCGTGGCGCACACCGCCTGGAAGAAGCTGTCGCCGCGCGGCGAGGCGCAGAACGCGCTGTACTGCGCCTCGCGCGTGGGTAGGGCCAACAGCTCCGGGTCGGGAGCGCTCACGGGCGGCAGCGTGTCCCAATTGTTCGTCGCCTCGTCCGTGGCAATCACCTCGCCGATATCGCCGACGACGCATGCCGGTAGGAGCAGCGAAACCAGGCTCAGGCTCGGAAGGTGCTTCATGACGGTTTCCTGCGGCGAGCGCCGAACGTCATCAAACTGGCCACGAGCGCGAACGCCAGGAGCGGCGCGCGACGGTCCGAAGGCCCGCCCGTCACGCTGCAGCCTAAGCCTAAGAAGCCTCCGTCCTCGCTCGGCGCCTCCGCATCGTCCTCGCTCGGCGGCTCCGCGTCGACGGTGCCGTCCAGCTGCTGCACATAGGCGATGAGCTGCCCGAGCTCGGCTTCGCTGAGCCCGCTGATGAAGGCGTGGCGATCGTCGGGGTTGGCCGTGACGAGGACATCGCGCAGCGTCGGCGCGGAGCCGTCGTGCAGGTACGGCGCCGTCTCCCAGACGCCGTTCAAGGTCGGCGTGTCGATGCCGAACAGCGGCTCACCCGCGCGCATACCAGACGACGCCTTCACGGTGCCGACGTCGTGCAGCTTGCCACCCACGCTGTCGGTCCCGTCGGGACCCGTGTGGCAGAAGCCGCAACCCAGGCGCTCGAAGATGGCGCGACCCGCGACGCCGTCCTGGGTGAGCGAGCCGTCGGGGTTGCGAAAGGGGCTCGGCCGGTACGTGTCGAGCGAGGCGAGGAACGCCGCCAGCTCGTCGAGCTCGGGGCTCAGGCCGGCCTTCTTGTCTCCGCGCGGCGTGCCGACCGTCCCCACGGCGAGCTGCTCGGCGGTCAGGAAGCCCTTCCCCCCGAACAGGTGGCGGATGTTGTCGTCCGAGTCCTGGATCTCGTCGAAGCTGCCGCTCCAGTTGACGTTGCCGTGGCCCGTGCCGCGCCGCCCCAGCAGCGAGATGGTGTTGCGGAGCCCCTCCCCCGCGCTGCCGAAATCCCAGACTCGCCCGTCCTCCGCGCCGTCGAAGTGACACGACGCGCAGCTGATGTAGCCCTGGTCGCTCATGCGGATATCGGCCGAGTTGAAGAACAGCTGCTTGCCGCGCAGGACCTGCGGGTCGAGCTTCTCGACGGCGACCGTCGGGATCTCGGCCAGCTTCTTGGTGATGAGGTCGTGCGAGCTGACGATGTCGGCGACGTCGTAGACCGTCACCGTGCGGCTGAGCGACGCGTGCACGAACAGCTTGTTGGTCTCGGTCAGCGCCAGGCCGCGCGGCGCGAAGCCCGTCTCTTTCAGCGCGGTCACGAACTCGCCCGTGTAGGCGTCGCGGACCTCCACCAGGGCCGAGCCGGCGACGCTGATGAACGCGTAGTCGCCGAGCGGCGTGAACACGACCTGGTTCGGCAGGTTGCGATCGTCCAGATCGATTCGCCGCGCGACGTCTTCGGCGCCCTCCGCGAGGTTCAGCAGCGCCACGAGCGGACGTACCGTGTTGTCGTCGGTGAGGTCGAGCCCATCGCGAAATGGACCACGAAAGATGTTGTCCTTCTTGCCCGGCACCCACGCGAACGAGCCGTCGGGCGAGAGCCCCACCGAGAACAGGTAGTTCGGCAGGCCGCGCCCTTGTTGGTCCGTGTCCTCCGTCGTGGTGTCCGCGGCGAGCGCGAAGCGCGTGCTCACCTGGAAGGTCGCCGCGTCGATGCGCGCCACCTCGCCGTGGCTGTCCTCGGAGAGGAAGCGCGTGACGTAGATCTGCGAGCCGTCGTGCGACACCGAGACGCCCCGCGGCGTACCGCCGAGCGAAAGCTCGGCCACGACGGCGCCGCTCGCCACGTCCAGCTTCAGCACCTTGCCGACCGCCATCAGCGTCACGTACGCGGCGTCCCCGGGCGGGCTGATCGCGAGGCCCATCGGTTGCGACGCGTACGGCAGCGCGATCTCGCGCTCCACCGAGAGCGACGCGGCGTCGAGGATGGAGACGGAGTGCGCATCCCGGTGCAGCACCCACAGCGTGCCTTGCGCGGTGAGCGCGAGCCCGACCGGGCCGCGCGCCACCGGCACCTCCGCGACCTTGGTCAGCGCGCTCGCGTCGAGCACGCTCACGCTGTCGTTCTCGTAATTGGCCGTGTAGACCTTCGCGTTCGGCGGGTCGTACACGAGGTCGGTCGAGCCCGCAGCGCTGCCCGTGACGAGCGGCCGGTGCGCCGTGTGCACGAAGGCGACGCTGGTGAAGCCGACATCGTCTTTGACCGTCACGAGCACCGGGTAGTGGCCGGGAGCGGCGTAGGTGTGGACCTGCTGCACGTCGTCGACCATGAACTCGGTGCGCGTCTCGTCTCCCATGTCCCAGCGCACCTGAACGGGGCCGACCGCGTCGCCGATCGTCAGGTCGAACGTGACGGCCTCGCCAGCGAGCGAGGGCGCGCGCACGGGGACGCTGGCCGTGACGGCGCGCGCCTCGGCCGGCCAGGCCGCCGCCGCGCAGAGGCCTCCGAGCAGGCCGAGGAGCTTCGGGAGCGAGCGCATGGCTCAGGGACCGGTCGTGAACGTCGACTTGAACTCAGCCGCCATGCCGTTGCCGACGAGATCCTTCATGCCGTCCTTCGGCAGGACGATCTCGTAGGTCGTGTTCGGCATCAGGTCCTCGTCGGGATCGAAGCTGACGATGCCCATGTACAGGCCGAAGCTCCCCTTCAACGGCTGCCCGCCCATCGGCCTTACGATAAAGCTGCCGTGGTGAACCGTGGCGATCTCGACGTTGTCGGTGAGGCTGAGGCCGATACGCGACTTCCTGGACAGCCCCGTCGCCCCGTTCTTCGGAAGCACCGTGTCGACCGCCGGGGGCGTGGTGTCCGGCTCGGTCGAGTGCGCGGCGATGACCATGCCGCGGTAGGGCAGCTCGTCGTCGGCCAGCACCAGCAGGCTGCCGACCGGGATCGAGAACTGGTCGTCGCCGTTCGTGAACTCGAGCCGCCCCCAGACCCGGCTCTTGATCGACATCTTGTGGATGTCGCGCACGTCGATCTTGGAGACGCCGGCGTCCGGCCGCAGGTGACCGAGAAACAGGGTGCCGTCGGAGAAGCTCATGTACTCGGACCCGGCGGGGTAGCCCATGGCCCTGAACGCCGAGTCGGGCAGCGTGGCGATGGGTGAATTGGCCGAGCCGATGTCGGTGGGGTCGGTCAGCACGTCCCACACGCGCAGCGGCGACTGCACGTAGATGTGCTTGCCGTACAGACCGCAGATGTAGCTCTTGCTCGGGGTGATGAAGTCGAGCGCGACCGGGTTCATCGGATCGCTGATGTCCATCGTCGCGATGCCGCCGTTGTCCTTGGGCGTCGTGATGACCAGCGTGTTGCCCACGGCCCACAGCGGACCGGCGCTCACGCCGCCGAACTGCGAGATCGGGATCTTCTTGACGAACTTCACGTCCTCGGGATCCGCGGCGTCCAGGATGTGCAGGCCCGTGTTGGTGCCGCCGACGTAGATGACGCTGCCCTGCCAGTACATGCCCCAGACGGAGTCGGTGAAGTCCCCGTAGTTGATGCCGTCGAGCTTGACGAGCCTCACGTGACGAGGCGCGCGGGCGTCGGTGACGTCCCAGATGTCGACGCCGGTGCCCGAGGTGGTGACCTGGTAGAACTTGTCGCCATAGCGGCCGAGCGAGGTCTGATGCGACTCCGCCTCGCCGACGCCCTTGGGCCCTCCCCTGGGATCGAAGCCAGGGCTCTGGATGCGCGAGAGCATCTTCGGGTTGGTCGGATCGGCGATGTCGTAGAAGACGATCTCGGCGTTGCCGGCGCCCTGAACGTAGCCGTTGATGACGATCGGCTGGTTCTGGTGATGGCCCGCCTCGAGCGTCGGCGACACCAGGCCGTCTCGCCAGCTGTTGCGCGGCAAGTTGATCTTGTTCGCCGGCATGGGCATGTTTGGGATCTTGCCTTCCGGGGCGGTGATCATTTCCGAGCCGATGGGCTCGGAGCCGCCGCTGCCGGTCGTGGCGCCTCCGCCCGAGCCGCTCGTGGAGCTGGAGCTGGAGCTGGAGTTGCCGCTCGTGGCTCCTGTCACAGGCATCGGCGCCCCGCCGCCAGAGCCCGTCACCACGGATGTGGTGACGCCGGAGCTGCCGCCGTCGTTATCTTCCGGCGTCGAGCCGAGCTCGGCGCCGCCGGAACACGCCGCGAGCAGGGCGGCGAACGAAGGAAAGCCAACCCAACGCATCCTTATCGTCTTCGAATGCATTCCTATCCTCTTCTGTAGGCGGAAATCACGACGGATGGTCACCCCGCGGTAGCTTGAAGCCGACAGTGTCCGCCCGCTGCCGCGCGGCCCCACCGACGCACGGACTCGCCGACGCACCGACGCACGGACTCGCCGACGCACGGACGCGCCGACGCGCCGACGCGCGAGGTGACCTATTGAGAAGCGATTGTGAACGTTCACGTATTGTTCGTCAAGCTCAATCACCGTTCGAGTTCTCGAGAACTTATGCCGTGTGAAGGCGGCGTGACCGTGCACAACAACGCGGGCCAGCATGCCCTCGCCCCGCGGGGGATGACATACCCCTCATCGCGTTCGCGATGCGTGCCTTCAGGCTGGCCAGCGCCGCTGGCAAGGCAATGCAGCCGGCGCGTGCGGTGCCGAGCGACGAGAGTCCGCGCCCGCGCGACGGATTGCCTGGATCGTCGGGGGGGACGGAACCACGTGACCGGCCCTTGTCGGATCGATCTCCGTGATCAGGTTGATGCCGAAATCATTGGGATGGTCGATGTCCCATTGCACAGGCCGTTTTTGATGAGCATGTAAGTCTTGCAGCTGTCGGGATCGACGAAGACCTAGTTGTCAAAGCCGGTCCCTCGCTCGTACGACATGTCGCTGCCGGGCGGCGCGTAGGGGAAAACATCGACCTTCTTGGGCTCTGACCACGGGCCGTCGAGGCTCGAGTCCCGCTCCATCCGAGGAAGTTATAACCTGGGGCGGGCGCCGCGGTCACGGTGACCGAGCTGCGAAATTCCTATTCCAAGTCTTGCCAATGCGTAGAAAATATGTTCCAATATCAAAATGTCCACCGCATTCCGCAGCCCCCTGCACGAAATGGCCTCCACCACCCCCACGGACTTTTGGAGCGACTCGTGCGCGGTAGGCGAGCTCAAGTATGCCATCGAGCACGGCGCGGTCGGCGCCACCAGCAATCCCACCATCATCGCCAGCGTTCTCAAGACCGAGTTCGGCGACTGGAAGGCGCGCGTCGAGGAGCTGTTTCAAGCGCAGCCCACGTGGACGGAGGCGCAGATCGCCTGGAAGCTGATGGAACAGATGTCCGTGAAGGCTGCCGGCCTGCTCATGCCCGTGTTCGAGCGGACGGGAGGCAAGAAGGGCTGGTTGTCGATCCAGACCAATGCGGAATTTCACAAGAGCCCGGATGCGCTCGTGAGCCAGGCGCTGCATTTCGCGTCGCTCGCCCCCAACCTGCAGGTGAAGATTCCGGCGACCGCGGCCGGCATCCAGGCTATCGAGGAAGTGACGGCGCAGGGCGTCAATGTCAACGCCACTGTCTCGTTCACGGCGCCGCAGGCCGTCGCCGTCGCCGAAGCCGTCGAACGAGGGCTCAAGCGCCGTGAGGCAGCGGGTCATTCCACGGCCAACATGGTCCCGGTCTGCACCATCATGGTCGGCCGCCTCGACGACTGGCTCAAGGTCGTGTGCGAACAACAGGGCAAGGTGCCGACTCCCGGCACGTTGGATTGGGCCGGCGTCGCGGTGTTTAAGAACGCGCTCAAGACCTTCAAGCAGTCCGGTTACCGCACGCGCCTGCTCGCCGCCGCCTACCGCCATCACCTGCACTGGTCGGAGCTGGTCGGCGGGGACGTCATCCTCACGATTCCTCCGGAGTGGCAGCGCAAGTTCAACGCCTCCACCGTCCCGGTCATCCCGCGCATCGACAACCCGGTTCCGCCGCAAGCCATGACCGAACTTTCCGAGCAGTTCGAGGACTTCCGGCGCGCCTACGATCCCAAGGGCATGAAGGTGGCCGAGTTCGACGGCTTCGCCGCCACCCGCCGCGCGCTGCGCGCCTTCCTCGATGCGTATTACGGGCTGCTCAGCTTCATCCGCGACCTGCGTATTCCGAATCCAGACAAGTGAGCTGACCAGCGCCGGCCGGCGGCTGGGGCCCGGGGGGCTGCCGCGTCGCAGCCCGCCCCCGCGTTGTCGCACCTCTCCGCGACCGCTTGCCTGACGCCTGACCACGCCTGAAGCCTTCAGGACAATCATTTCGACTTCTTGCCGTTACTGTGGCTGCGCTTGGCCTCCACGGCGCGGCCGACGCCGACGATGAGCGTGACGGCCAGCGTAATGGTGACGGCGAGCGAGCGGAACATGCCGACCGAGGCTTGCTGTACTTCCAGGCTGACGTCGGCGTGCTCGGCGAGCGGGCTGAGCGGGCTGTCGGTCATGGCGATGATCTTGACGCCACGCTGCTTGGCTTCACGCACGACCTGCGCCACGTCCGGCGAATACGCCTTGGAGCTGATGGCGAGGATGACGTCGCGATTCGTGGCGTGGCCGACCTGCTGCATGAACATGCCGCCCACGCCGTCCACCAGCACGTTTCGCACGTTCATCTGGCTGAAGGCGTAGGCCAGGTAGCAGGCGATCGGGAAGGAGCGGCGGTGCGCCACCAGGTACACGATCTCCGAGTCCGTGATCAGCTGGTAGGCTCGCTCCAGCAGCGGCCCCATCCGCTTTTGCTGCTGCAGCCGGCGCAGGCCGTCGATGTCCGCTTCGATGAACTGGTCGAGCAGCGCGCTGGCGTCGTCCTTGGCTTCTTCGCTCGGGGCGCCATCGGTGCCGTTGAGGGAGCGCAGGCGCTCCTTATAGTCCGGCATGGCGTCGGTCACCCGCGTGCGGAACACGCGCTGCATGTCGCTGTAACCGGAGAAGCCGAATTCCTTGGCGAAGCGGATGAGGCTGCTGGGTTGCACACCGGCGCGCTGCGAGACCTGCGCGATGGTATCGAGCGCGAGCTCACTGGGGTTGTCGAGAGCGTGGCTGGCGATCTGCTGGAGACGCTTGCTCAGGCTGGGAAATTGCTTGATGATCGCTTTTTCCAGCTGATCGTACGTCTCCGGATGCGGAGGTTCGCGCGGTCTCATTTATTTCACCGTCGGCATGGCGAAGCTCGCCCCGACGCTGGCGCCTCGCGGCCAGCGTGACGTGACGGTCTTCATGCGCGTGAAGAAGCGGACGCCTTCCGGACCGTGCATGTAGTGATCGCCGAACAGCGAGGCCTTCCAGCCGCCGAAGCTGTGGAACGCCATCGGCACGGGGATGGGCACGTTCACGCCCACCATGCCGATCTGGATGCGCTTGGTGAACTCGTCCGCAGCGTCGCCGCTGCTGGTGAAGATGGCGCCGCCGTTGCCATAGCGGTGGGCGTTCACCAGCTGGATGGCGGCGTCGAGCGTCGGCACGCGGACGACGGCGAGCACCGGGCCGAAGATCTCTTCCTGGTAGATCGTCATGGCCGAGGTGACGTGGTCGAACAGGCAGCCACCCAGGAAGAAGCCGTTTTCAGATCCCGGAATCTTGAGGCCGCGCCCGTCGACCAGCAGCTTGGCGCCTTCCTTGACGCCGAGGTCCACGTAGCCGGAAACCTTCTCGAGGTGTTGCTTGGTGACCAGCGGCCCCATGTCCATCCCCGGCTGGTTGCCGGGCCCGATCTTGAGCGCCTTGACCCTGGGGATGAGCGCCTCGACCAGGCGGTCGCCCGTTTCCGGGCCGACCGCGACGGCCACCGAGATGGCCATGCAGCGCTCACCGGCCGAGCCGTAGGCGGCGCCCATCAGCGCGTCGACCGTGTGGCTCAGGTCGGCGTCGGGCATGACGATCATGTGGTTCTTGGCGCCGCCCAGAGCCTGCACCCGCTTACCGGCTCGCGTCGCGCGCTGGTAGACGTTCTCGGCCACGGGCGTGGAGCCGACCAAGCTGATCGCCGCGACGTCTGGATGCTCGATGAAGGCGTCGACGACTTCCTTGTCGCCGCTCACGACGTTGAACACGCCCGGCGGCAGCCCTGCCTGCGCCCACAGCTCCGCGAGGCGCAGCGACAGCGACGGCACCTTCTCCGACGGCTTCATGACGAAGGTGTTGCCGCAGGCGATAGCGATCGGCGCCATCCACAGCGGGATCATGGCCGGGAAGTTGAACGGCCCGATGCCGGCGCAAACGCCGAGCGGCTGGCGAAAGGACCAGCTGTCGACGCCGCGCGCCACGCCCTCCGAGTACTCACCCTTGAGCAGCTGCGGAATACCGGCGGCGAATTCCACGACCTCCATGCCGCGCGTCACGGAGCCGCGCGCGTCCTCCAGCACCTTGCCGTGCTCGGCGGTGACGAGCCCCGCCAGTTCGTCCATGTGCTGGTCGATCAGGCCCTTGAGCTCGAACATGACGCGCGCGCGCCGCACCGGTGGCGTCGCCGACCAGCTCTCGAATGCCTGCTTGGCGACGGCCACGGCGCTCGACACCTCGGCGGCCGTCGACATCGGCACCTTGCTCGTGACGGCGCCGAGCGCCGGGTTGAAGACGTCGCCCCAGCGCTGAGTGGAGCTGTCCGTCATCTTGCCGCCCACGTGGTTCTGCAGTTTCTTGATCATGTCTTCGTTACCTATCGAGGCTCGGGCCGCGCTACTGGCAGGCCGTCAGGCCTCCGTCGACGTACAGGATTTGCCCGGTCACGAAGTCGCTGCCTGGGCCGCAGAAGAACAGCGTCGGTCCGACGACGTCCTCCGGCTCCGCGGCGCGACCGAGCGGGATGCGCTCGAGCAGCTTGGCTCGTTGCTCGGGGTTCTTGAGGACGTGTTGCGCCATTTCGCTCTGCACGAAGGTCGGCGCCACGCCGTTCACGTTGATGCGATGCGGCGCGAGCTCCACCGCGTGCTGTCTGACGATCATGGCCAGGCCGCCCTTGCTCGAGGTGTAGGCCGAATAGCCTTTACCCCGCAGGGCCAGCGAGGCGCGCACGGACAGGATCTGCACCTGGCGTCCGCCTTGCCCTTGCTGCACCTGACGCCGCGCGACGGCCTGCCCCAGGAACATGGCCGCCTTCAGGTTGAGGTCGAGCACGCTGTCGAAGCTCTCCTCGGTCGCCTCGAGCACGCTCTGCTCGCGATGAATGCCGACGGCGTTGACGAGGATGTCGCAGCGCCCGAAGTAGTCGCAGACCGCGTCGACCGAGCGCCCGATGTCCTTCACCGAGCGGGCGTCGAAGGCGACGGCCTTGGCTTCCGCCCCGGTAGCGAGCACCGAGTCCGTCACCGCGCGCAGCTTGAGCTCGTCGGTGCCGCCCACCACCACCTTGGCGCCGGCTTGGCCCAGGCCGCGCGCGATCGCCGCGCCGAGCACGCCGGTGCCGCCCGGTACGTACGCGACCTTGTCGGGCAAGGTCCTTGAGATGCTGGGCGCGGTGGTCCTCATGATGGCCTCAATCCAGGTGCAAACCGCCGTTGATGTCGAGCAGCTCACCGGTGATGAAGCCGGCCAGGGGCGAGGACAGGAACACCACGGCGTGCGCGATCTCCTCCGGCTCGCAGAAGCGGCCGACGGGGATCTGCTTCAGCGTCTGCTGCCGCTGCTCCTCCGTGAGCTGCTCGGTGATCATCCTGGTCTTCACGTAGGCCGGCGCGATGGCGTTCACGGTCACGCCATGCGGCGCCAGCTCTCGCGCCAGCGAGAACGTGAGCCCGCCGAGCGCGCCTTTGGACGCCGTGTAGGCGGTGCCGGCCGTGAGCCCGCCGGTCTTCATGGCCACCGAGCACATGTTGATGATGCGGCCCCACTTGCGCTCGCGCATATAAGGCACCCACTCGCGGCTCAGGTGGTACGGTCCGTCCAGGTTGACGGCCATGATCTTGCGCCACTCCGCCGGAGTGGTCTCCGCCAGCTTGTGGTTGGAGAGCACGCCCGCGTTGTTGACCAGGATCTCCACCGCCCCGACGCGCTCGCGCACGTCGGCGCACGCGGCCTCGATCTGCGCCGGGTCGCTCAGATCGAACAGGAGCGGGTAGGAGCCTTCGCCAAGGGAGGCCGTCACCGCATCGAGCGCCGCGCGATCTGCGTCCGCCAGCACCACGCGGTGGCCTTCGGCGTGCAAGAAGCGCGCGATCGCCGCGCCCATGGCGCCGCCGGCGCCCGTCACCATCGCGACGCGGCTCGGGTTGTTGCTCTTGTTCTTCGTTTCGATTCTAGGCGGAGTCATTTTCGTTGCTCAGCAATCTGCGAGCGCGCCCAGGTAGTCGCGCACGCCCGTATGGTCCAGCAGCCTGCCGTACGTCGGCAGCTCCGCGACCTGACCACCGGCCACGAACAGGAAGCGCTCGCAGTGGTCACGCATGATGTCGATGTGAAACGGCTCGTAGGGGTGAACGCACAGCATGACCACGCGGCCGCTCGCGCGGAGCTGCTTGAAGAAGCTCAGCATGAAGCCGATGTAACCGTCTTGCGTGCTGAACTGCGGCTCGTCGAAGATGTGCACCAGCGGGTAGTCGGACCCCGCCGGCTGCAGCATGAAATTGGGCTTGGTCTTCTTGACCGAGCGCACCTGATACGACTGGTGATAGTGAATCACCATGCGGTCACGCTCGCGGTACTTCACTGATTGAATGTCACGCCCGCCGCACAGGATCTGCCCGCTGGTCGGCACGTTGCTGCCCGACAGCATCTCGAACAAGGTCGTCTTGCCCGCGCCGTTCGGCCCCATCACGCCTATGATCTCCGGCCCTTCGATGGTGAACGAGGCGCTGAGGCTGAACGTCTGCTTCCTAGTGAACAGGCCGCGCGAGTACGTCTTCTTCAGGTTCCGCACCTCGAGGATCGGCGCCGTCATGACAGCTCTCCCAGCAGGTGTTCGTCCTGCAGCAACGCCCTGGCCGGCCCGTGGTGCACGACCCGGCCGCTGCGGATGACGTACGCGCGATCGCACACCGCCAGCACGCTGCGCACGTTTTGTTCCACCACCAGCACGCTGATGCCCTCGTCACGCAGGCGCGCGATGGTCTTCATGACGTCCTGCACCAGCTTGGGCGCGAGGCCTTGCGACGGCTCGTCCAGCAGCACCAGGCCGGGACCGCCCAGCAGCGCCCGGCCGATGGCGACCATCTGCATCTCGCCGCCGGAGAGGTTCTCGCTGTCGCGATCGAGAAGGTACTCCAGCGCGGGGAACAGGCCGAACACGTCCTTCTCGCTCCAGCTGCGGAACGCCGTCTTCTTCTTGCCCAGCTGAAGGTTTGTCCTCACCTTGAGCGCGGGGAAGATGCGGCGATCATCCGGCACCCAGCCGATGCCGGCGCAGGCGATGTCGCTCGTGGCCGCGCGCGTGATCTCGCTGCCGCGGAAGCGGATGGCCCCGCGGCGAGCCGGCGTGAGACCGAGGATGGAGCGCAAGACGGTCGTCTTGCCCGCTCCGTTCGGTCCCAGGAGTGCCACGGCCTCGCCCTTGCCGACGCTCAGATCGACGCCGAACAGCGCCTGCGTCTCGCCGTAGAAGGTCTCGATCCCCCGGATCTCAAGCATCGGCCGGCGCTCCCAGCTTCGCTCGGCGCACCCACGGATCCGAGCGCAGCTCGTCCGGCGTGCCCTGCGCGATCACCTGGCCCCAGTGGATCACCGACACGCGATCGGCCAGGCGGAACAAGAAGTCCATGTCGTGCTCGATCATGACGATGGTGAAGCGGCGCTTGAGCGTGAGGATCAGCTCCAGCAGCCGGTCGCGCCCTTCGGCGCCCATGCCTTGCGTGGGCTCGTCCAAGAAGAGCACGCGCGGCTCCGCCGCGAGCGCCACGGCGATCTCGAGCGCGCGGCGCTGGCCGTAGGACAGGTTGATCGATCTGCTGTCCAGGTGCTGGCCGAGCCCCACCTGCTCGACGATGCGGATCGCCTTGTCCATGGCGGCGGAGTCGGCGGCGACGCTCTTGAACGGGTTCATGCCGGAGCGGCGCATCTCCGGCACGGCGAACAGCACGTTCTCCAGCACCGTGAACCCGTCGAACAAGCTCATGATCTGGAACGAGCGCGCCACACCCCTCTGCGCGATCTGCCGCGGCGACAGGCCGGTGATGTCCTGTCCATCCAGCAGCACCTGCCCGCGATCCGGCGGAAAGTGACCGGTGAGCACGTTGAAGCAGGTCGACTTGCCGGCGCCGTTCGGGCCCATGATGCCCGACAGCTGGCCCTCTTCGAACGACAGCGTGATGTCCTCCAGGACCACCCGATCGCCGAAGCGCTTGCTCAGGTGAATGGCCTCAAACAGAGCCATTTTCCGCCTCCGTAGGCAGCTGCTCGGGTCCGGCCGCGCGAGATCGGCCCAAGAGCTTGGCGCGGTGATGTTGAAACGCGCCGGCGATGCCTTCGGGCTGGAACAGCACCACCGCCATGAAGAGCAGGCCGTACCAGAGCAGCCAGGTCTCGGTCGCGGCGCCGAGCAGGTCGCGCGCGACGATGAACACCAGCGCGCCCAGCACCGGCCCCCAGAAGCTCACGGTGCCGCCGCCGATCAGCACCGCCATGACGATGAAGCCGGAGCTGTGCACGCTCATCACGTCCGGATAGGCGCTCTCTTGTGACACGGCCAGGAGCCCGCCGGCCAGCCCAGCGAACACGCCGGACAGCGCTATCACGGCCCACTTCGTGAGCCACACGTTGTAACCGACGAAGCGCGCGCGAGACTCGTTCATGCGGATGGCTTGCAGCGCCTTGCCGAACGGCGAGTGCACCAGGCGCCACAGCGCCACGATCGCGAGCGCCAGGATGGCGAGCACCACGTAGTAGAGCGTGACGTTGTCCCCCAGATCGAGCCCAGCCAGCGCCGGCCGGCGAACGTTGAGCAAGCCGTCTTCCCCGCCCGTGATCGAGTGCGCCTTCATGGCCACGAACCAGAACACCTGCCCGCAGGCGATCGTGAGGAGGGCAAAGTAGATGCCGCGCCGGTGCGCCACGAGCGCCCCGACCAGCGCGGCGCCGACGCCGCCCGCGACCGCGCCGAGCGCCAGGCAAAGCAGCGGATTTTGCGACCAGTTCAGGTAACACAGGCCGTAGACGTAGGCGCCGACGCCCAGGAACGCGCCCTGGCCGAACGCGGGCAGGCCCGTGTAGCCCATCAGCAAGTTGTAGCCGAGCGCGTACAGCGTCCAGATCGCGACCTCGATGCCGAGGTACTGATAGAGCCCGACGTGCTCGGCCCAGAGCGGGAAGCTCGCCATCAAGGCCAGCGTGATCAGCATGGGCCTCGTGACCCAGGCTTGGCCGCGAGCCTGACTGTCTCTGGCGGTGATGGGTGTGTAAAGCGACATCGATCAGGCCTCGAGCGCGCTCTTCTTACCCATCAGCCCGCGCGCGCGGACGCTGAGCACCAGGATGAGCAAGAGGTACATGGACATGACCGACCACTCGGCGGCGTATCCACCGGTGATGCCGACCGTGATGCCGACGAGCATCCCGGCGAGCACGGCGCCCCAGAAGCTGCCGACCCCGCCCAGCACGATGATGAGAAACGACGGAATCACCGCGTCGACGCCCACGTGCGGGCGCAGGCCCCAGATCGGCGTCAGAATGATGCCGGCCAGCGCCGCCAGGCCGGCGCCGATGGCGAACACGAACAGCCGCAGCCGACCGATGTTGATCCCGAGCGCGCGCACCATCTCGGCGTCGTGCGCGCCGGCCTTCACGCGGGCTCCGTAGGGCGTCTTCTCCAGGAAGAGCCACACCAGCGCCATCAGCACGATGCCCAGAAAAGCGGCGAAGAACCGGTACCTGGAATAGATGAGGTCACCGGCCATGAACGCGCCGTTCACGGCCTCCGGCACCGGCAGGTTCTTCTCGCCCGGGCCCCACGCGATGCGAATGCCTTCTTCGAGCACCAGGGAGGCGCCGAAGGTGAGCAGGAGGCCGTACTCGGCCTTCTTGCCGTAGGTGCGGCGGACGCAGCGCTCGAGGCCCATGCCCACGACCCCGAGCACCAGGGGCGCCACGATCAGCGCCAGCGCGTACCTGAGCGCCAGCGGCAGCTCCAGGTACGTGCTGGCCGCCTCACCCATGAACCCGGGATTGATGATCTCCACCGCCAGGTAGGCGCCGAGCGCGAACAGCGAGCCGTGCGCCAGGTTGATCACCTCCATGACGCCGACGATGAGCATGAAGCCGAGCGCCAGCAGCCCGAACAGAATGCCGAGCGAGATGCCGTTGATCAGGTGGGGCAGCACGGCTCACGGCTCGTAGACGGGCGTCGACTCGATCGGCTCCAGCTTGCACTTGGCGTCCGCGTCCCTGTCGACGACCTGGCTGGGGTCGGCGTGGCTGAGGATCTTGAACAGCTCGTCGGGGTTCTGCGACTCGAGGTCGGCGGTGGCCAGGTAGATGGTCTGCTGCAGCTGGTGCGTCGCCGGGTTCATGTAGGCGTCGTGGTGCTGCATGCGGTCTTTGGCTGGAATTTTCAGGCCTTCCAGCTCCTTGATCACCGCGTGGTTCTTGGTGGTCTTGGCGCGCTCGACCGCCTCCAGCAGCGAGCGGGTCGCCCAGTAGCCGTTGTAGAACACGTTGCCCGGCGTCTTGATCTTGGAGTCGGGGTTGGCCTTCGCGTACCTGGCGTTGAACTCCTTAACCCCGGGCAAGTCGAGCCCCTGGTACCAGGTCGTGCCGAACACGCCGAACAGGTCCGTGCGCGGCAAGCCGTAGATGTCCGGCCAGTCTTGCTGGTTGTTGATCCAGGCGTACTTGTCGCCCAGCTTTATCTGCGCGACCTGCGCGCGCAGGGCCTTCAAGTCGTCGCCGCCGACGGCGGCGGCGATAACGTTCGGTGCCTTCTGCTGCACTTTGAGCAGGATGGCGCTGAAGTCACGCGTGCCTTGCGGCACCAGGATCTCGTCGATGATCTCGCCGCCGTTGTCCATGACCACCTTCTTGGTAGCCTTGGCGGTGTCGTGACCCCACACGTAGTCGTTGGTGAGCAAGAGCCACTTCTTGCCGAACTTCTCGATCGCGCCCTTGGTGGAAGCCTGGGTGAAGTTGCTGCCGTTGGCGTCCCACACGAACTTCACGCGGTGGCAGTTCTCGCCGGCTTCCGTGGCGGAGCTGCTGTTGGTGTTGAGGTAGATGACACCGTACTTCTGCGCCACCTGGGATATGGCGTTGGCCACACCGGAGCTGACGCCGCCGACGAGAAAGGCGACCTTGTCCTGCTTGATCATGCGCTCGGCGACGCGCGACCCCGTGGCGGGCGTCGTCTCGGTATCCATGTGAACCCACTTCACGGGGCGACCGAGCACGCCGCCCCTGGCGTTGGCCTCTTCGATGGCCATGATGATGCCGCGCTTGTCGGAATCGCCGCTGTTCGCGTACTGGCCGCTGGCGTCGGCCGTGATGCCGATCAGGATCGGCGGCTTGCCTGACTCCGCTTGCGAGGAAGCTCCCGCGGCGCCAGCCTTCTTGTCGCACGCTGCGGCGAGCGCGCACAGCACGCCCACCCCCACGAGGTTCAGGATGCGAGAGGTCATTTCCTGAGCTCGATGCCGTTTTGCTTGCAGTGGGAGGCGACCATGTGTCCGACCAACCCGTCGGAGAAGCCGGAGTTGAGCGCGGACACGAGCGAGTTGAGCACCGCCGGCCCCATCGGCGCCGTGAGCGGCACGTCCGCCACCATGCGGTTGTAGTAACGGAGATCTTTCGCGGCGTTGGCGAGCGTGAAGTTGAGCCCGCTGAAGTCTCCGCTCTCCAGGATCTTCGGCACGATGAGCTGGAAGATGCCGCTGTTGGCGCCGCCGCCGCCCACCACCTTGGCGAACTTGCCGAGGTCGACGCCGGTGGCCGCGCACGCGCACAGCGCCTCCGCGATCAGCGCCGCGTGCCCCATCGTGATGAGGTTGTAGATGAGCTTGGTGCGGGCGCCGGCGCCGACGCCGCCCATGTAGAAGACGTTCTCACAGAACGCTTCCAGCACCGGCCGCACCTCACCGAACGTCTGCTCGTCGGCGCCGACCATGGTGTTCAGCCTGCCCGCCTCGGCGTCCTTGGGGCTGCGCGCCAGCGGTGCGTCGGCGTAGGACGCGCCGAGCGCCGCCAGGTCTTTCGCGACGCGCTCGCTCATGGCCGGCTCGCCCGTGGAGCAGTCGAGCAAGATCATGCCCTTCTTGACGGCGCCCAGGATTCCGTTGTCTCCGTACACGACCTGTTCGATTTGCGGGGCGCCGGTCACGCACAGGATGACGACGTCGGAGGCTTCGGCGATAGCGCGCGGCGTCCTGGCTTCGCTCGCGCCTTGCGCGAGCAGGTCTTCGATCGGCTTGCGATTCCTGTGGGCCATCACGGTGACGGGGAAGCCTTTGGCCAGGAGGTTCTTGGCCATGCCGTGCCCCATCAAACCCACGCCGATGAACCCGATCTTCCTTGCCATGATGGACTCCTACCAGGGCGCCGATCGCAGGATCTTCGCCTCCACGCGCTCTGATTCGCTCTCGCCAGCAGCTCTGGCTCAGGAAACCCCTCCGTAGAATATTTGTTCCATTTTGTCAACCGATAGAATTCGGTTCCAGAGCGGCTCGCAGGCGAGCCTGGAACGCCCGAGCTCGCCACACAGAGCTCGTGACACAGGACGTGCTTTGGGTGGCACGCAGGGCCCTACAGCCTCAGGACGAGCGCATCAGGATCTCTAACTATCCGACAATACTACTGATCTTTGTTGCAGATCACGCTGGTCAGACTGCAGTGACGCTGCATGTTTGCACGGTTTGATGCGCTCGCCCCGCCTATGACCGCGACCTGCACCAGCGAATCGTCGAGGCTCACGCCGACGGCGAGGGGAGCCTCCGGGAACTGGCCGAGCGCATCGCCGTCGCTCCGAGCACCGTGCGGTAGGACTTTTAGAATTTATATTTCAAAAATTTTTCGTTTGGACTATTTGTTCCTATCGCTGCATGCGTCGCCGGCTTGCTGTCCAGGCCGGCCTTCGTTCGAGATCCAGGCAGAGGAGGTCGGCAAACGTGCTTCGTTCAAAGAGAGTCGTGCGTGCCCTCGTGGTCTGCGCGGGCGCCCTGGCCGCGCTGCTGTCCTCGTCGCCGGCGCGAGCCGAGATCTTCCTGCTCAAGAAGGAGAAGGTGGACGACTGGGAGGTCTCGACCAACGGCCGCGTCGACGCCTACCTCAACTGGATCGGTGGTGAGACGATCAACGCGGACAACCTGGGCAACAAGGTCGACCCCGATGACCCTGCCTCGACCGATCGGTACATCTTGGTAGGACCGCAGATCGCCATCCGCGGCAACCCGACGCCCGCTGGCGCCGTCGGCAACACCGTCACCGACACGGATCTGACTACGTTCCGCATTCGTGGCGGCTTCGCCAGCACGATCCTGGCGTTCAACGTCTACAAGCAAGTTTCGCCGGACGTGAAGCTCACCATCAAGCTGGCGTTGTGGGCCGGCATTCAGAACGCCCAGACCAACAACGTGCGCCAGTTCAACGATGCGGCCTCGGTGGACTTCCGCGAGCAGTATGTGGACCTGTCCGGCAGCTGGGGCGCAGCGTGGGGCGGTCGCCGCCTCGGCTTGTTCAATCGCGGCGGCATGAGGATGAACTGGGCTCTGATCCACCAGCACGGCGTGGGTCATCCGTGCAACGTGGACTCGTCAGGGGCGGCCACCTGCGGCCACACCGGCGTGGGCTCGATGTTTCCGTCGCGTCACGCGCAGCTCGGCTACGCCACGCCGGAGCTCGCCGGCGTGCAGCTCTCGTTGGCGGCGCTCGACCCGGCCATGATCGACAGCTCCTGGAATCGCACCGTCGCGCCGCGCTTCGAGGGCGAGCTCACCTTTCGCAAGGTGTTGAACGACAAGCCCGTCGTAAAGGACGAGGTCAACGCCTGGGTCAACGGCTTGACGCAGATGGTCGGCCGCACCACGGCGTCACCGTCCGACCCCGCCACGCAGGATCCCGGCATTCCGGCGGACGCGGTGCGCAACGTTTGGGGCGTCGGCGTCGGCGCTTGGGGTCGCTATGTCGGCTTCGGTATCGGCGCCACGGGTTGGCTCGGCCAGGGCCTCGGCACCGCGTGGGCGCTCGGCAACACGGCCATCGACAGCATCGGCGAGCTGCGCACGCACCACGGCTACCTGGCAGCCGCGAACTACCGCGCGGGTGATTTCGAGGTCGCAGTCTCCTATGGCTCCACCAACGTGACGGAGACGGATTGGGACAAGGCCGCATCGAACCCGGTGAAGATCAGCGTGATCAAGGAGGTGCGCGGGATCGGCGGTAAGATCGCCTACTATATGACCCCTGTGGTGTTCTCGATCGACGGCATGAATCTGAAGCACACCTGGCATCGCGGTGAGACGCAGGACGCCAACGTCGTCAGCGCCGGCGTGCTCGCAGAGTGGTAGCTGGAAGCATTGCCGCGCCTCCGCACACCAGCGTGCGGGGCCTCATGAGGCGCTCGGCGTAGCGCATCAACCGGAAGCCAGCGCGGGGAGGATCTCGGCGCGGCGATCGAACGTCTCGCGCATGCCGGCCTCCATCCCGACTGCAAGTGCGCGTCGCGATGGTCGGAATTCATCCCGCCGCAGGCCGACTTCGACCTGTTCTCTAGGGGCAACTTCGCCCGGATGGACCCGCCGAAGCACCGGCCGGACTCCTGGTGGGTGGAACCAGGAGCCCGCGCAGCTCAGGCACCCGCTCGCGGGAGGAGCGCTCGTCCGGGTCGTGCTCCTATCCCTTGACCGTGACGAGCGGCCAGAGTCGCGCCACGCGCCGCGCGATGCCCGCCTCCTCGACGGAGCGCACCACCGGCGTGATGGGCTTGTAGGCGTACGGCGCCTCCTCCTTCATCCGCTGGTGGTACTTCGCGAGGATGTCGCGCCGCCGCCGCACGTGGGGCGCGTCGGGGTCGAGCGGCGTCACGATGTGCAGCTTCTCGACCGCGCGCCGGTAGACGTCCTCGTCCGCGTGCGCGGAGCGGCCTCGCGTGAGGCTGCGGCCCGCGCCGTGGCACGCGCTCGCGAGCAGCGCCGCGTGCCCTGCGCCCGCCAGCACCCAGCTCGAGTCGCCCATCGAGCCGGGGATGATCACCGGGTCACCGGTGTACGAGAACGCTCCGCCCTCGCCGTCCGGTCCTCCGGCGGGCGTCGCGCCCTTGCGGTGCAGGTAGCGCGGCTCGGCCCCGTCGGGCTCCCAGATGAGGTTGTGCGGCGCGTCGTACACGAGCGTGCTCGTGACCTCGCGGCCAAGGACCTCCCGCATCGCGCGCACCACCATGAGGCCCAGGAAGAGGCGGTTCGCGAACGCGAAGTTCGCGGCGTTCCGCATCGCGTCGAGGTAGACGGAGGCCTCGTGGGCGTGGGGGCCCACCGCCGGCAGCACATAGAAGCCGTGCGCCGGATGGGGCACCCCCGCGGGGTACAGCGCGCGGGCGCGCTCGTTGAAATAGCCGCCGACCGCGTGTCCGAGCCCGACGGAGCCCGCATGGGCCATGATCGTGACGGCGTTCTTCGAGAGCCCGAACGAGCGCGCCGTCGCGCCGTCGACCAGCTCGTCGACGGCCTGTATCTCAACGAAATGATTGCCGCCGCCGACCGTGCCGATCTGGATGTCACGCCCGTCCGCCCGGCCCGACGCCTGGATGTACGCGTCGAACGCGAACGTCCCACGCGCGGGGAGCCCGCCGTGGAAGTGCACGCGATCGAGATCCGCGCGCTGGGCGCGAGGATCGTAGTGCGCCCACAGGCCCGTGCGGGCGTTGTCCGCCGCCGTCTCGTGCAGCCCGGACAGGCCATCACGGAGCATCGCCGCGCGCTGGCGCGGCGACATGGGGATATCGCGCTGGCCCTGGAAGAAGATCGCGCGGAGCCGCTGCTTCAGGGCGCCGATGTGCGGCGCGAGCTCGTCCCGGTCCACGTCCGTCGCGAGCAGGCGCATGCCGCAACAGACGTCGTTGCCGACGGCCTGCGGCACCACGAACCCGCGGGCATCCACGACGGTGCCCACGGGGATGCCCGCGCCCTTGTGAAAGTCGGGCGTGAGCACGATGGAGCGGATCTCGCCGGCTGAGCCGCCCCAGAACGGGGCAATCCTGCCGGCCTTTTCCCATGTCTGAAGATCGCGGAGCGTGCCTTCAAGCGAGGCGAACCGGAGGAGCTCCTCGATGCCGTCGGCCTCGACGACGACATCTTCCCTCGCCACGAGGGTGATCGGAATACCGAACGGATTGTCGATGCGGGCCGTCGCGCCATCCAGGCGACGCACCACCGCATCGAGATGCAATTTGCCAACCATGCTGCTGTCCAATCCACGAAGACGCACGCGGCCGGCGCGATCACGCGACGGGGCCGCGGCTCACTCTCCCCCGATTTGGACCCGGTGCGCGAACGAGGGGATCGCACACCGCAGCAGCGGGGCTCACTATAAACCAGGAGCGCCGGTCGTCAAGCGGCGCCGGCCGGCTGGCGCGGGCGCAGACGGCTCCCATGCGGAGGGGGACGCGGATGTGGGTGCCCTGGAGGAGCGGTGGCTCCGGGTCGAGGAAGCGGGCGACGATGAGGTCGGCTATCTCGCGCTCGCGCCCGAGGAGGAGCGCGAGCTCCAGCGCGCGCCAGGCGTTCAGGAGGCGTTGCACGCGAACAAACCCGGAGTCGCCGGTGGAAATGGCCGATTCGACCAGCTCGCTGGCCGGCGCGACCAAGCCGCCCCTGAGGCCAATCGCTACATCTGCCTCATGTCCAGCCGCGGAGGCGCGCGTCGCGCCTCGCCGGACGCGTGGAGGCTCAAAGCCATGATCGGTCGAATGGAACTCTCGCGAAATTCAAGGAGGGGCTCAATGGCCCTCGCGCTCGCCACCACCCTCGCGGTCGCAGCGGGCTGCCCCATGTCGGATGATGATGATGGCGCCGGCGGCAGCTCGACGAGCGCTGGGCACGGCGGCTCGTCGGCCTCCGGCGAGGGCGGCTCGTCGAGCGCCGGTGAAGGCGGCTCGTCGAGCTCCGGCGAGGGCGGCTCCTCGAGCTCCGGTGAGGGCGGCTCGGTCCGCTGCCCGGTCGCGACGCACAACGGGATCATCTCGATCCAGGATGTATCGATTCAAGGCGCGCCGCAGGCGGGCCACGGCCTCACGGTGCAAGTCCTGTTCACCCCCTCCAGGCCTCCCGCTTACGAGCAGGTGCCCGGGGAGATCGAAGGGTGCAAGGCGTGGGTCTACGACACGCAGGACAATCCGCCGCCGGCGCTGACGGATCAGGGGGTGATCACGATTGCCGGCCTCGAAGGCGGGCCCCTCGCGTGCCGCTTTGCTGGCTCGGGTTATGTGTGCCCGACGTCGACGGGGGCAGGACAGGCGAGCGTCGCTCCGGGGCAGACGGGGACCGCGGCCTACACGATCGAGGGCGCGACCTTCTCCGCAGCGGATGTCGGCCGTTACCTGCGCGTCACCGGCGCGGCGAACGCAAAGAACCAGGGCGCGTTCCCCATCGTCGCCGTGGAGTCGAGCACGACGGCGATCGTGGTCAACCAGGGCGCGGCGGAGGAAGCCTTCGCGGCCGAGTACACCGTGCTCGCCGGGGCGGGGCCCGTTCCGAACAACCCCGTCGACCCGATCGAGGGCGGCGACGAGGTCGTCGTGGGCATCTCGCCCGGCGGCGAGATGGCCTTCGACTTCCCCGACAGCGCGCCGATCGTGGCCGGCGAGGCGTTCACCCCCGACACGGCGTCGGCGGCCGCCCTCGTCGCGGTGCCGCTCGACGGCAGCCCATTGACGCTCGGCTGCGGCGGCCCGGGGGGCAGCTGCAGGCCGGCGCAGGCCACGCTCGTGCGCCTCACCAGCACGGACGGCGACGTCGAGGGCGCGTCGCCGTTCGCGATGCCCCCGCCCGCGCGCAAGCAGGTCGAGATTCAATGCGTCGCGCTGGGAGGTGATGGCACGCTGACCATCCCGGCCGAGGCGATGAAGCTGCTCCAGGAGGCCCACAAGGTCTCCCCGATCTCGCGCATCCGGACGGCGCTGATGCGCGAAGGATGGGCGGGCCCCGCGAACGCCCCCTCCCTGCCTCCGAACATCACGACCATCCTCGTCGGCCACGGGCTCCTCGGCTTCACCAGCCCCTGACGCCCGCGGTGCCTGCGCCCTGATCGGCGCGTCAGAGCGCGCTCGCCCCACCGCGCTCTCGCGCCGCGGCGAGCACCGGCGAGCGACCGCCGGTGCGGATCCTGCATAATCGCGGGCGCATGCACCGCCCGCTGCCCACCGTGATGACGTCCGTGGCCAGGCTGGTCGTCGACCTCGGGCTCCGCGACGGCATCCGGCTGGGCGCGATGGAGCGCGCCGCGCGCCTGCCGTCGCTCGCCGCCGATCCCGACCGGCGCATCGAGATCGACCGGCTGCTCGATCTGTGGACCTATCTGGGTCAAACGCTGGACGACCCGTCGCTGCCGATCCGCGTCGCGCAGCGGGCGACGGTGGAGGACCTGCATGTTCTCGGCTTCGCCATCATGAGCGCGCCCTCCATCCGCCATGCGTTCGACACCGCGGCGCGGTACAGCGCGCTCCTGACCGACTCGGGCCGATGGGAGGCGATCGAGAGCGGGAAGCGCGCCGAGGTGCGGTGGCATCGCCTGCGGCCGCTCACGCTGGGGCACCGCCTCTCCAACGAGACAGCGCTGGCACAGAACCTCGGCTGTCTGCGGCAGATGGCGGGCGACGACCTCACGCCGCTGGAGGTGAGCTTCCGCCACGCGGCCCCGCCGCGCCGGACTGCGCACGTGGAGTTCTTCCGTTGCCCCGTGCGGTTCGACGCGCCCTGGGACGGGATGGTGTTCCGCCGCGAGGTCCTCGACATGGTGCCTGTGGGCGCGAACCAGAGGTTATGGGAGTACCTGTGCCGGAGCGTGAGCGCCCTCTGCGAGCAGCTCGCGCCGCCGTCGATCGCGGACGGCGTGCGGCACCAGCTCGTCCGCGCGCTCGCGAGCGCCGAGGGCGGGATACCGACGCTGGACGACGTGGCTCGCTCCCTCGGCACGACGGAGCGGACGCTGCGCCGGCGCCTGCAGGGCGAGCGGACGAGCTTCCGGAAGCTTGTCGAGGAGGTGCGCCGCGACCGCGCGGCCGACATGCTGGCGAGGAGCAGCGTGACCGAGACGGCGCTCCGGCTCGGCTTCTCCGACACGACCGCGTTCAGCCACGCGTTCCGGCGCTGGTTCGGCTGCCCTCCCCGAGAGCTCCGAAAGGGCCCGCCCGCCGGCGCGATGAGCACGCGGCGGTGACGCGAGAGCGGGGCGAGACGCGCCGCGACGGAGGCGCGCTGCAACGTTGTGACCGCCGCCTGCGTTCAACGGATCGTCCTACGGCACTGGAGAGCCCTCGGGCTTGCGGTGCAGCGCCGCTGGTGAGATCCTCCGTGCGAGAGGTCACCAGAGGCGCTCGAATCGACAGACCTGGTCCGCCGGCTTCGGTCGACCAGTCCACGACTCGTTAAATGGCATAAGAGTGATGTGCTGCGAATGCCCTCCAACGCATGCCGACACTTCTGCTCGATCGCCCCTGGCCGACGAATGAAAGTTCGCCATGAATCCCACCGACAACTCACTCCGTTCAGCTGGGCGACCAGCACACCCGCGGCGCGTGACAACGCTGACGCTGCTGTACGGCGGCATCATTCTCGTGCAAGTAGTGCGGCCCGCTGTCAGCGCCCTCGCACCAGCGCCGCTGCGACAAGCGCTCGATGCAGCCACTTGGATCCCAGGCTCGCTGTTCGTCGCCGGGATCATCGTGGGGCTGACCTGGCTTTATAAGGCGTGGGCGCGAGTGCCAGCTCCCGCGCGCCAGACCTACGACGGAAGGCACGTCGAGCCGGGAGACGCCGTCGTGAAATTGTTCATTCCGTTGTACGGCTACTATTGGATATTCGTCGCGAACGTCGGCTTGTGCGGCGCCATCGAGAACCACGCCCGCCGACAATACCTCGCGCGTCGTGCGCCCTCGACCCTTGCGATGGTCGCTTGCATCGTGCAGGTCATACCGTACGTCGGGCTGGTCCTCGGTCCGCTATTCTGGTTGCCGTTCATGATAAAAGTAGACCTGGCCCAACGTGAGCTCGAGGGCTGAGCACCTCTTCTGGATAGACTCTTCGCGGGAACTCCCAATTTCAACGGCTTGTCGACCAGAGCGGCTCGGCGCTCCAGGAGGCGGACGGATCACTCACGCTCGGCCTGGATGCGCCCGCTCTTCACCGCGGCCGCCAGCGCCTGGTGGTCGCGCTCGGTCTGGTCGGCATAGGCGATCGCGAATGCGGCGACCGCCTTGTCGAAGGTGTCCGCCTTCCCGAGGTAGGCCGCGATCGCGATCCGATCGCCCGAGCGCGCGTGTGCGCGCGCCAGAGTCCAGCCGCAGAGGCCGCCGTACGTCGTCAGGAGGACCCGATCCAGCGCGGCGATGTCCACCGAGAACTTCCAGTCGCGCAGCTGGCGCACGTAGAAGTCGCGCTCGATCCCGTCAACGCCCTTCACGCGCTGCCAGCCGAGGAAGATGTCGCTCGCGGCCTGCATCAGCCGCTGGCCCGCCACCACGCGCTGGCCGCTGTTGGGGTACGCGCTCTTGCCAAGGAACCGCTCGAGGACCGACGCTTGCGCCTCCTTCGCCTGCAGGAAGAGAGGGTCCTCCTCGTCACGGCCGAACAGCAGGATGATCCAGGCGCGCGCGCCGACGCTCCCGACCCCGACGACCTTGTGGGCCATGTCCGCGAAGTTGTACCCCTCCAGCACGTGCCGCCGATCGGGCTGGAGCGTAGCGCGATAGCCGCGCAGGATCTCGCGCACCTGCTGCTCGAGCTGCTCGCGGTCCACGCCCTTCACGAAATCCTCCATCGGGACGATCAGGGGAGGATCGCTGATGATTCGCCGCCGGCCGCCCACCTCGCGCGTCAGCTTCTCGTAGGCCTGAAGGCTGTCCTTCGTCCGCGCCTTCGCGACGTTGCGCTCGGTGACGTTCAGGCGATCGCGGCCCACCTGCGAGCGGAACCGGTCGAGGATCTGCTGGATGTCGAGGCTCGCGTACCAGACGTCGAGGTTGCGGAGCGGCGCGAAGCTCCGCATCGCCTCGCGGTACGCGCGGACCGTCGTCAGGACGATGTCGGACCGCGCCGACTTCGAGAAGCCGTTGTCGCGCCCGGCGAGCTCCATGCTGGCGGCCAGCCGCTTCACGTCCCAGTCCCACGGTCCCGGGAGCGTCTCGTCGAAGTCGTTGATGTCGAATACCATGCGGCGCTCGGGGGATCCGAACACCCCGAAGTTCGAGAGGTGCGCGTCGCCGCAGAGCTGCACCCTCAGGCCCGAGCGCGTCGTGGCGGCCAGATCGGAGGCCATCACGCACGCTGCTCCCCGGTAGAACGTGAACGGGGAGACCAGCATCCGGCCGTAGCGGATCGGCACGAGCTCTGGCACGCGGGTCTTCGCTTGCTCCTCAAGAAGCGCGATCGGATCGGGCCGGTTGGGCAGCGCCTCCCAGTTCGCATGCGCGGCACGTGGGATCTCCGCGCGCTCCGCCTTGCCGCGAGCCGCATGCTCCTCGGCGGAGAGGTGCGGCATCGCCCACTCCCCCGTGACCGTGGATGATCCGTCGAGTGTGACCATCTCCGTCTTCCGTCCCTCCCTCGGCGTTCAACGTCCCGCGACCGCGCGGGACGCGCCGTTCAGCTCCTCGCACGTCCGCCAGACGCACGAGGGATGCTCAATTGCCCATCGTTCGCCGCAAATCGTTCATCGCCTGCTGGCTCACCTGCAGAGCCCCCTCCTGCGGGCGGTCGAGGTCGGCGGTCAACAGCATGACGACCGAGAGGCTCATGACCAGCGTCGCGACCGTGGGGGACCGGCGCGTCTTGACCAGACCGGCGTGATAACCGACGGCCATCAGGTTCAGGATCGCGACCGCGAAGAGCGCCGCCCACAGGACCCCTGGAATACCGCTCCGGATGGCCACGTTGACGCGCGTCGTGTGGAGCTCGATCGTCCGGTTCAGCGACTCGATGAAGAGCGCCACGACGGGCGAGCTGGGGTGGTCTCGTCCGGCGGTCTCCGCCTCTTTCCAGAGCTCCCGGTGCAGCTCATCCGAGCGCCGCACCGCTTGCTCGACGTTGCCGAGCCTCACCCCCTCCAGACGCGACGCCACGTAGTCACGCAGCAGCGCGCGGACCTTCGCACCGCGGTCGCCGGGGAGCAGGCCGGCGCGCAGGTAGGTCGTCTTGATCGCGTTGGCCTCGTCGACGACCATATGTTTCCTCGCCTCGAAGCGGGTCGCCGCAAAGCCGAACGTGAACGCCAGGACGAGCGCCAGCAGACCCATCGTGGTTGTGACCAGGGCGAGCACGTGGGCCCCGGCCTCCCCCTCGGACCGGCGCAGCCGGTATCCTCCCAGCCGATAGCCGCCCTCGACGGCGAGCACCAGGACCACGATCATGATCCCCAGGAGCAACCAGAGCGGAATTCGATCGAGCGGTCCAGGCACGGGCATCGACGCACCTCGCTTCAATCACGGCGCTTCGCCGTCACGAAGACGGAGCATGTTGCCGCGGCGCCGGCCTGGGCGCTCGCCCTCAGTCCGACAGCCCGGCTGGCGCTGACCTCATGGTCGCGATTCCTGGCGGAAGGTCAACCAACCCGCCTTCGTTCTGTCAAGCGCATTCAGCGCGAACACAGGCCTGCAAGATCCGGAGTTTCTCCGATCGCAGCACGGGCGGCCTGCTCCTGAGCGCGGCTCGCCGGACAGCGAACCTACACCGCCCGCCACCGGGTCTTCCGCATTTTTTCCTCGGACGCTCGCGCAGGCGGCGGAGCTGCGGATAGCGTGGAAGGATGAAGAATCCTCTGCAATTTCCCCTGGTGATCGCGCTGTTCCTCGCCGCCTGCGACTCCACGCCGGGCTCCGGCGGCGACGGCGGCGACGGCGGCTCAGGGCCTGACGTGCCCTCGCCGCACCCCGCCGGCGGCGGAACGAGCGATGGCGGCGGCGGCGGCGGAACGAGCGATGGCGGCGGGGGCGGCGGCGACACGTCGCCGTCCGGCACGCTGAGCGAGCGCTACCCGGACGACGTGGGGCTCGCCGGCGACCCGGCCGTGCTCTTCCACGACGACTTCGAGCAGGGCTGGGGGCGCTGGGACGGGCCAACGGCCGACACGCGCTACCTTCATATCGAGACCGACCCGGCCACAGCCAACGCCGGGCAGGCCTACCTCCGCTCGACCGTGACGACCGCCGATCTGGCGGAGGAGACGTACATCTCGTCGTCCACGTGGGTCACCCATGAGCGCGTCGACGCGCTCTACTGGCGCTTCCATGTGCGCTTCCCCGAGCTCGCCCCGAACCCGCACCACTGGGTGCGCATGGCGGCGGGCACCGAGAGCTGGGACAGCAGCGGCCTCGCGAACACGGTGCCGTCCGGAGACGACGGCTTCTGGTTCGACTTCGACACGACGACCGACGACGTCTTCAACTTCTACGCCTACTGGTACAAGATGCGCTCCGGGCGCTGCAACGACGGGACCGCCACCCCTGGCTGCGCCGGCGATCAAGGCACGACGTACTACTACGGGAATGTCTTTCAGCCGCCGGATCAAGCGTCGTTCCCGCGCGACCGATGGTTCTGCGTCGAGATGCACGCTCGCGCCAACACGGTCGGCCAGAGCGACGGCGCGCTCGCGTTCTGGATCGACGGCGTGGCGATCGGCGACTACCGCCCCGGCTACCCCGACGGCACCTGGCTCCGCGCCCAGTTCCACACGGGAGGGTGCGACTTCAGCGCGTGCACCCAGCCCGAGCCGTTCGGTGGCTTCGACTTCCGATCGAGCGATGACGTGCGCTTCAAGAAATTCATGCTCGACGCCTATTACGAGCGCGACTCCGACGCCCGCCGGCGGGCGGAGATGGAAGAGCTCGGCATGACCGTCTCCGACACACACACCATCCTCTACGACGATGTCGTCGTCGCGACCGAGCGCATCGGCTGCCGCCGCTGAAGCACGCTCCGCGCTCGGCCCTCTCCATGGTACCCTCCCGCGCATGGGTACCGCGAACGCCCCCGCCCCCCGACGGCGCTCGGCCCTGCGCCGCGCCGCATGCGCGGCCCTCCTGCTGGCCGGGTGCGGCCCCGCGCCCACGCTGGCCGAGCCGCGCGCGCCGGAGCCGCCGCCCGCCGCCGAGACGGTCTACATCGTCCTCCAGGATCCGCCCCCGGCGGCGGCGATAACGGCGGCCGACGGCTGGGTGCCGGAGGAATTCCCGGGCGACAACCCGTTCGAGCGGACACGGACCTGGATCGGCGATTACGACTGCCCGCAGGGCACGACCGAGATGACGTTCCGGATCCTGGAGGTCAAGGGCGACAGGATCAAGGCCGTGTTCGGCTTTCATCATGCCGAGTCCGGCGCCGCCGGCAAATACCTCATGAGCGGCCGCTACGACGCCGAGACGCGGACGGCATCGTTCTCGCCCGGCGCCTGGATCGAGCGCCCGCCCAACTACGTCACCGTGGGCATGAAGGGCGACCTCGCGTTCGACGGCTCGCTCTTCGCCGGACGCATCGAACACCCCGACTGCGGCGCATTCCGGCTCCGGCCGGCGGGGTAGCGCCGCCCCTCGCGCTGCTCGTCGCCGGGCCACGCCGAGCGCGAGCAGCGCTTCCGTCATGTGGGCAGTCGCGCGAGCGAAGGGCGCGGCGCGACCTTCAGGGCGTGCTCGACGGGTCTGCCGGGTCGCTGCCCTCGTCTTCCTCGTCGCCGTCGCGGAATCCATCGCCGTCGCGATCCAGCCCGATCCGCACCCCCGAGCCCGGCGGCGCGCACGTGTACGTGAGCTCGCCCCGATTGCGCGAGGCCCGGTGCCGCAGCGCCGCGTCGCGGATCGGCGCGTCGCAGAGCCGGTCGCCGACGAACAGGCCCGCGCCGACGTAGAGGAACCCCGCCGCCTCGTGGTCGTGTGATCCCTTGACCACCAGATCACACTCCCCTGCATCAGCCCGCGCGCGGAGCAGATCGATCCTCGGCCCGACCGCGGCCGCGTTGTGGCGGGTGAGCGTCACCTGCTGCCCGACGATCGGCGCCAGGTTGCTGTCGAACGCGAGCAGGAACTGCTCCACCTCGCGCCGCATCACGTCCCCCTCCGGCCCCGGCGGGAACCCGCCCGGGGTGAGCGGCGACTGGTTGAACCCCATGTCGGGGGTCGCCGAGCTCACGAAGCGGAAGAGCGTGGGGACGCCCCCTTCGTTGTTGAAGCCGAAGCCGCGGACCTGGTCGCCCAGGTGCGCGTCGCTGCCCGGGAAGAGCTCGTTGTTCGCCATCCCGAACATGCCGACCTTCTGGTACAGATTGCGGAAGTGCGGCGATTTGAAGGCCTCGGTCTCCAGGTCGAACGTGTACCGGCCATCGCCGCCGAAGAAGCCCGGCGCATCGACGCCGAACTCCTCGTTCGCGTGGCGGTCGAGCACATGGCACGAGACGCAGGTGCCCTCCTCGCTGAAGTCGGACACGTTGTTGAAGAAGAAGCTGCGCCCGGCCTGCTGCGCAGGGGTGAGCGAGTTGTCGAGCGCCCGGTTCGGGTTGGGCGGATAGGTGACCTGCAGGATGAAATCGGCGAACGCCCGCATGTCGGCCTCGGGGATGAGCTCGCTCCTCCCCAGGAGATCCGGGAAGGCGGCCTGGAACTCCAGGAACGCCGTCACCTCGTCGAACGTCCCGCTGTCCGGGTGCGCGCTCGGCTCGTTGTCGCCCCCGGTGCGATCGCCGCGCCAGTGCATGGGCCCGTGGTTCGCCATCCCGCGGAGGCTCTGCGTCGTCATCGGCCCCTTCATCGGGTGATGGGTGTCGGGTATCCCGAAATCGAGGGGGTGTGACTCGAACGGCCCCGGGATGTCGGCGACCACCCCGTCCGGATTGCCGAGATCCCAGGACAGGCTGTCGAAATCGCCGTAGACATGGCAGCTCGCGCACGACGAGTCGCCGTGGCTCGACTCGAACGACGCGTCGTAGAGGAACCGGCGGCCGGCGACCACGCTCGGCGGCTCCGGGTTGTGCATCGGCACGTGCGCGATCTCGGACTTGGTCGTCGTGCTGAGGATCGAGATCGCGTTGTCGAAGCGCGTGATCGTGTAGAGGCGCCGCCGCGCCTCGTCGAGCAAAAGCCCCGTCGGGCCGCCGCCGGGCACCGGGATCTGCCTGGAGGCGCTCGGCACGAAGGTGTCGTTCTCCAGGGCGGCGGTGCTGAACACCCCGATCTTGGACGAGCCTATCGTCGCCACGTACAGCGTCTTGCCGTCGCTCGTGACGGCCATCTGCTGCGGGAGGGCGAGGCTCTTCTGGTTCTCGGCGTTCGGGACCGGGGCGCAGCAGGCGTCATAATCGATGTGTTTGTTGAGGTGCCTCGGCGTGACGCTGCCCGCCGGGCCGAGGACGGTGATCCTGCTCTCGTGCAGGTGACCTCGTACCGTCTGGCCGGCGAAGATCCCGGGCCCCTCGAAGCGCTTCTCGTTCCCCGCCTCGGTGTTCGACACGTATACCTTCCCGCTGACCGGGTTCACCACCATGTTGTAGAGGATGGTGCCGACGCCGCTGTAGAACCCGGCGGCGCCGGGCAGCTGCCTCGGCGGGCTCGCGTTCGCGTCGATGACGAACACGTCCTTGTCGGGCAGCGAGAGCCGGACGGAGCTGTCCCAGACGCGGTTCAGCTCGTCGACCCAGTGGGAACCATTGAACTTCACGATGAGCCCCGTCTCCGGGTGCGGGATCCCCTCCGCGTTGGTGGCCGGCCCCGGCACGCCCCCCGCCGCCTCTCCGCCGTTCGGGATGATGCCCTCGTGGATCGCGGTTGTGCGGTTCCCGGAGTGGAAGGCCGCCGCATACACCTTGCTGCCGTCCGGCGTCACCGCCAGCGCCCTCGGGGTATCGCTGAACAGCGTGACGATCGTGAGGGGCGCGCCGGCGAGCGTCGACCCGAGGCGATCAGCGTCGAAGACCCATACGTCCGCCCGGCCCACGCCGGGCGTCGTGAGCTGGGGATCGAACGGGATGTTCTGTCCGCGGTGCGCCGTCGTGATGAACGCGCGGCGCCTTCCAGGACCTGCGAACACGATATCCCGCGGCTCGTCGCCCACGAGCAGCGTCCGCACGACCCGGCCCGAGCGCGCCCCCTGGGTCAGCTCGACGACGCTCACGCTGTCCGACAGGTGGTTGACGACCCAGACCTCGGAATCGCTCCGCGCCGCCACGGCCACCGGCTCGAGGCCGACGGGGATGGAGGCGCGGTGCTCGATACCCTGATCCTTGACCCGATACACCTCGAGGTGGTTGTCGGGTGTGTTCACGGCGAATAGCAGCTTTCCGTCGGGCGAGAGCGCGAGCGGACGCACATGGCCGCTCTCGAAGAGGGTGAAAGACGACGCCGCCTCGGCGGATCGGCCGGCCGCGAGGGCGACGAGCAGCGCCGACGCCGCGACGAGACGGGAGAGGACATCGCGCACGACAAAGTACGAGGCCATGAGTCACCTCCGATGAGTGGGGTTCTCTTCAACTGATTTCGAATGGCAAGCAGACGATAGGGGCGAAGGGTAAGTTTAAAGGTAGTCGTGGCTGGCTCGCATTGCAATATCGCAATGGTTTTGCTTCAGCAATCGATGCCTTCGGCACACCTGCGCCGAGCTACCTACCGAGGTGTCGCGACGGTGCGAGGCAGTCCAGTCGGGCAGACGGCGCCGGCGACCTCGAGCCGGGCCCCCGGATCGCCGTGATCCGGTCGCAGAGCATCGCGGCGCCGCGGCGGTTCATGGTAGGCTGCGCAACATGCAGGGGGGCCTCGCAGTCGGGCCGTCGTCTCGGCGCCGGGAGCAAGGCGCGCGGCGATCGGTGCGCATTCCGCGCTGTCGCGCCGCCGCGCGGCGCGCGCTGCCCGCACGACACGCCCCGAGAAGGAGCCCCGTGAGACCATGAAGACATCGGCTGCGCGACGCACCATCGGCTGGCTCGCGGTCTCCGCGCTGTCCGTCCTCGCCTCGGCGTGCCAGCCGGATCCCTCGCCCGGCGACCGGGGCGAGGAGGCGCGGCCGCCTCTCCGCTTCAGCCACGGCTACTGGCTCGGGTACTTCCCGCTGTCGATCGCCGAGGAGAAGGGCTTCTTCGACCAGCAGGGCGTCGACGTGGAGCTCGTCTTCAACCCGGATCTCTACGGCATGATCTCCGATTTCACCGCGGGCAAGGTCGACGGCTTGCCGTGGACCATGGAGGTCGTCGTGCGCATCCTCGCGAGAGAGCCCGATGCGCGGGTCGTCCTCTACTCCGGCCAGACGGCGGGCGCCGACGTCATCATGGCGCGGCCGGAGATCCAGACGATCTCCGATCTCAAGGGGAAGAAGATCGCGGCCAAGACCGGCGCCATGGGCGAGATGCTGGTCAGCGAGATGCTGGAGAGGAACGGGCTCGCCATCGACGACGTGACGCTGGTCAACGTGGGCGAGACGGACGTCGCCCAGTTCCTGGCGAACAATACGATCCAGGCTGGGCACACCTGGGAGCCCTATGTCACGCAGGCGGCGAAGTCCGGCGCCAAGGCGATCTTCTCGAGCAAGGAGACGCCCGCGCTGTTCGCCGATTTCACGCTCTTCCGCAGCACGGTGCTGCGCGACCGCCCGGACGACGTCCGCGCCTTCATCCGGGCGTGGTTCCAGGCCGTCGAGTTCTGGAAGGCCCACCCGCAGGAGGGCAACGAGATCATCGCGAAGGCGCTCAAGATCCCGGCCTCGGACATCAGCACGGACGGATACGAGCTCTTCTCGCTGGAGGAGGTCCGGCGGCGGTTCGCCCCGAACAACGACCCCACGTCGCTGGCCCCGCTCGTCAACAAGCACATCGACTTTCTCGTCCAGGACGGGCAGCTGGGGCGCCGCCCGGACCTCGACAACATCTTCGATTCGTCCTTCCTGCCGCCCGCCACGAGCCGCGAGTGACCGCCGCGGCCCGCGGAGCGCCTGGAGAGCATCGCCACGGAGGTTCGAAGAACGCCATGAGTCGCGCAATGCAGCAGCAGGCCCCGCTCATCACCCTCCGCATGAAGCTGATCGTGGCGCTCTTGACGGTCGCGCTCGCGCCGCTCTCGATCCTCACGCTCCTGAACAAGCGGACGAACGAAATGGTGTTGACCGAGAGCGCCAACCAGGCGCTCGCCGCGGCCGCGTCGCAGGCCGCGACCAGCGTCGACGACTTCATCGAGAGCAACCTGGACGCGGTCCGCGTCGAGGCCCGCCTGCCCGGGTTGACCAGCTACCTGAGCCTCGACGACGAGGCCCGGAGGAGCGGGAATGAGGCGCACGCGTTCGCGTCGAGGACGCTGCACGGCCTCATCCGGAAGGACACGATCAACATCCTTTCCTATGCGCTGCTCGACGAGCGCGGGCACAACGTCCTCGACACGGTGCAGACGCCCGCGGAGAGGGACGAATCGAGGAGGGACTACTTCGTCCGCGCGATGGAGACGGGCCTGCCGTACGCGTCGTCGGTCGTGTTCGCCGGCGAGGTGCCCCAGCTCGTCTTCAGCAGCCCCGTCCGCGACGCGCTGAACAAGAAGAAGACGATCGGCGTGCTCCGGTGCACCTACAACCTGTCGGCCGTCCAGCGGATCATCCTCTCGCAGACGCGCCTGCTGGAGGCGTCGGACGCGTTCGCGATCCTCCTCGACGAGCACCACGTCCGCCTGGCGCACGGCCGCTCACCGGAGCTCGTGTTCAAGTCGCTGGTGCCGCTCGCCCCGGAGCTCGAAGGCCGGCTCAAGGCGGAGCGGCGGCTGCCGGACAGGCCGGCCGCGGAGCTGTCGACCGACGTGCAGGCCTTCGACGAGGGGCTGCGCCGGTTCGAGCGCGAGCAGGACCCGACCTCGACGGCGAGCCGCTTCCTGCAGGCCCGCATGGCCGCGCGGGACGCCCCCATGAGCGCGGTGGCCCTCGCGCGCGTGAGCGCCTTCGACGGCATGAAGAAGCCGCCGTGGACCGTGGCGTTCGTGCGGCCGGAGGCGGCGTTCCTCGAGCCCATCGAGGAGAAGACGACGCGCGACGCGCTGCTGCTCGCCTCGCTGATCGCCGCGATCGTCACGGCGGTCGCCGTCCTGATGGCGCAGGTCCTGACGAGGCCGATCACCCGCCTCGCCCAGGCGGCGTCGCAGCTGGCGAGCGGGAAGCTCGACACCGCGGTCGAGGTGCGATCCCACGACGAGATGGGCACGCTGGCGGAGTCGTTCAACCAGATGGCGCGCCAGATCCAGGGGTCGTTCGAGGAGCTCGAGCACCGCGTCGAGCAGCGCACGGCCGAGCTGAAGGAGGCGAAGGTCGCCGCGGACGCCGCCAACAAGGCGAAGAGCGACTTCCTCGCCAACATGAGCCACGAGCTCAGGACGCCGCTCAACGGCATCCTCGGCTACGCGCAGATCCTCCGGCGCTCGCGGGGGCTGAGCGAGCAGGACCTGCGCGGGATCGACGTCATCCATCGCTCCGGCGCCCACCTGCTCACGCTGATCAACGACGTCCTCGATCTGGCGAAGATCGAGGCGCAGGCGATGGAGGCCCACGCGAACGATTTCCACCTCCCCTCGTTCCTGCGCTCGACGGCCGAGATCTGCCGCATCCGCGCCGAGGAGAAGGGCATCGCGCTCGTGTATACGCCCGATCCCGAGCTCCCCGCCGACGTGGTCGCCGACGAGCGGCGGCTGCGGCAGGTGCTGATCAACCTGCTCGGCAACGCCGTGAAGTTCACCGAGAAGGGCAGCGTCTCCTTCACGATCAAGCGGCTGGGCGACGGGCCGCGCCCGCCGCACGGCTCCGCGCCGGACTCCGCCGCGATCCAGAGCGCGCCGCGCAGGACGCACCGGGTGCGCTTCGAGATCGAGGACACCGGGACGGGCATCAGCCCGGATCAGCTCGACCAGATCTTCCTCCCGTTCAAGCAGGCCAGCGACGGCAAGCGCCGCGTCGACGGGACGGGGCTCGGGCTCGCGATCAGCCAGCGCATCATGAAGCTGCTCGGCAGCTCCATCGAGGTGAGGAGCGAGCCCGGCAAGGGGAGCGTGTTCTGGATGGACGTGATACTCGCCGAGTCGCCCCGGCGAACCCAGCCCACGGCGCTCCGGCCCGCCTCGGCGGTCGTCGATTACGAGGGCAGGCGGCGGCGGGTGCTCGTCGTCGACGACCAGCCCGAGAACCGCGCGGTGCTCGTGAACATGCTGCAGTCCGTCGGGTTCGAGACGTCCGAGGCCACGGACGGCAAGGAGGGCCTCGCGGCGGCGTCGGAGCGCGAGTTCGACCTGGTGATCACGGACCTCGCGATGCCGGAGCTCGACGGCTGGGAGATGATCCAGCTGCTCCGGAAGGCGCCGGATCGAGCAGGATTGAAGATCTTCGCGTCGTCCGCGAGCGTCTTCCTCTCCGATCAGGACAAGAGCCTGGCCGCGGGCGCCGACGATTTCCTCCCGAAGCCGCTGCAGCTGGAGGAGCTCTTCGACAAGATCCAGCGGCACCTCGGGCTCTCGTGGATCTACGAGCAGCAGGGCGATCCTGGCGCAATGGGCGAGGCCCCCGCCGTCGCCCACCGCGACCCGAGCTCACCCGCGCTCCCCGGCGGCGCAGATCTCCCGATGACCGCCCCCGCCGCCGAGGATCTGCGGCTGCTCTTCGATCTCGCGCACAGGGGGCTCTCCCACCAGCTCCAGAAGCACCTCGACAGGCTCGATCGCGCCGATCCGAAGCTCGCGCCGTTTTGCAGGCACCTGCGCCGCCTGATGCAGGATTTCAAGATGGAAGCCGTTGAAGATTTCATCAAGATGCACCTGAGCGATTGACGTTGCTTGGACGGCGTGCGCCTTGATCGTGGCAATGGGAGCGCGCGCTTCCTGGAGGCTAGAACGATGGATGCCAGTGAAGCCGGAACGATACTCATCGTGGACGACAACCCGAGGAACCTCGGTCTCTTGTCCGATACCCTGACAGGCTCAGGCTTCGAGGTCGCGGTGGCGGTGGACGGCGCGCGCGCCCTCCGGCTCGCCAGGGAGGGGATGCCGGATCTCATCCTGCTCGACGTGAAGATGGATGGGATGGATGGGTTCGAGACGTGCCGCCGGCTGAAGGGAGACCCGGCCACGGCCGCGATCCCCGTCATCTTCATGACGGCGAGCACGGACCTGTCCGCGGACCGGGTGAAGGGCCTGAACCTGGGCGCCGTCGATTACCTCGCCAAGCCATTCCTGGACGAGGAGCTGCTCGCGCGCGTCCGGGTGCACACAAAGCTCAGGAAGCTGACGATGCGCCTCGCCGCGCAGGTGGAGGAGCGGATCGCGGCGGAGGCGGCCTTGCAGCGGCTCACGCAGGAGCTGGAGAGGCGCGTGGGAGAGCGCACGGTGGCGCTGGAGCGCGCGCTCGAGGGGCTCACACAGGCGCAGGCGCAGATGGCGACGGTCATCCGCGCGGCGCAGGCGGTCTCGGGCGAGATCGTCCTCGACGACGTGCTCGACCGGCTGATGCGGCTCACGCTGGAGCACGCCGGCGCGCGGAAGTGCGTCCTCGTCCTCTCGCGCGAGTCCGGGCTGGTGATCGAGGCGTCGATCACGAGCGATCCGGACACGGTGGTGCTCGGGCTCTCGACGCCGGTGGGCCCGGGCGCCGATCTCGCGGTGTCGCTCGTGGAGGAGGTCGCGAGCAGCCGTCAATCGGTCTTCGTCTGGGACACGAGCCGCGACGCTCGCCCGGAGGACGCGCGGTACCTCGCCGGGAAGGGGCCGAGGTCGATCCTCTGCCTGGCCATGATGTGCCAGGGCGAGCTGATCGGCGTCCTCTACATCGAGGGCGACGCGGCGCCCGAGCCGCTGCTCGCGACGCAGCTGGAGACGCTCGGGCTCCTGGCCTCCCAGGCGGCGGTGGCCGTGAAGAACGCCCTGCTGTACGGGCACCTGGCGGACATGACGTCCGAGCTCCGCCGCTCGAACGAGCGCCTGGAGACCGAGGTGGCGCGCCAGACGGAGGAGCTCCGCCAGACGAACGAGCGTTTGCAGCGGGAGCTCGTCGAGCGCGCCCGGGCCGAGGAGGAGCGCGCGCGGGCCGAGGAGGAGCGCGCCGCGCTGCAGGCGGAGGTCATCGACGCGCAGAGCGCCCGGCTCGCCGAGCTCTCGACGCCGCTCATCCCGATCACCGATCATATCATGGTGATGCCGCTCATCGGGACGATCGACTCCGCGCGAGCGGAGCAGGCGCTCGAGGCGGCGCTGAACGGCGTCCAGACGAACCGGGCGAAGGTCGTCATCATCGACGTCACCGGCGTGACGGTGCTCGACTCGGCGGTCGCGAGCACGCTGATGAGCACGGCGACGGCGCTGCGGCTGCTCGGGTCGAAGACGGTGATCACCGGCATCCGCGCCGAGCTGGCGCAGACGCTCATCGATCTGGGCGTCGATCTCGGCGCCGTGGTGACCAAGGGGACGCTCCAGAGCGGCATCGGCTATGCGCTCCGGCAGGCCGGCGACGGCGTTGCGGGCCTGCACGTCAACGGCAACAACGCCCGCAACGGCGGCGCGGCCGGGCGCAGGAACGGCCATTATTGACGATTAACGACCGGCAGATCGCTGCCCTCCGCTCGCCGCGCCGGCGAGCGCCGCCCGGTACCCCAGGTAGCGCCCGAACGCGCGCATCGCCTGGTTCCAGTGCTTGGGCTCCTTCACCAGCATCTCCTTCACGCCGACGTCGGCCAGCGCGTCGCCCACCTCGATCCACCGCGGCTCGCGCGTCAGCGCGTAGGCGGCGCCGAACACGGGCACGATCAGCAGGTTGAGGTCGGCGGTCCCGCTGTCGTCGTACGCGTCGGTCTCGCAGCCCCACAGGTACCGGAACGCGCGCCCGTCCGAGGTGATGGCGCGCTCGGCGAGCCAGCCTGCCGCGCGCGCGACCACCTCGCGGACGCGCGGGTCGCCGGTGAGCGCGTGGTAGTCCATGAGCGCGTCGACGAGCAGCGCGGTCATGAACGGCGAGCCGCCGCGCGGGCCGCGCTCGCACTCCGACGGGTCGGCGCGGGTCAGGTCGTGCTCGAACGCGCCCGACGCGCCCTGCCGCTGCCACGCGACCGTGCGGTCCGCGAGCCCGCGCAGCGTCGACAGGAGCTCGGGCCGCGGGTCGAGCGCGTAGTAGCTCGACAGGGTCATCATCACCCAGGCCATGTTGCGCTCGGTCACGCGCAGCACGTCTTCCCTTCCGCCCGTGAGCGCGGCCTGGTTCTGCCGGAGGGCCTCGCCCATGGCGAGGACCGCCTCCCTGGCCGCCGGGTCGCCGGTGAGCAGGTAGTCGTCGACCATCCCCTGGCCGAGCATGCGCCGGAGGACTGGCCAGGAGAGGGGCGCCGCCGGGCTCCAGTCGTCGCGCTCGCAGACGTGGACCGCGAGGCGGCGATCGGGCGAGAACCTGAGCTCGTGCTGCCGGTACCAGACGGCCTCGGCGCGCGCGCGCCGGTAGCGCGCGGCGTCGCCGTTGCGGAGGAAGCGCTGGTAGAGCGCGTGCGGACCGTCGTAGTACGTGCGGTACGGGGCCGAGCAGGTGACGCCGTACGCGTCGTAGGCGGGCGTCATGCGGGCGAGCGCGCCCTCGATGCGGGCCTCGAACCCGGGGAAGCGGCGATCGTCCATGGCCGGCAGCTGCGGCCCGGACACCAGGCTCGCCGCGTACCACGACGGCGGCAGCACCGCCGCGATCGGCCCGTCCGGGTTCGGCAGGAGCGCCTCGTCGAGCACGGCCGCCGGAGGGACCTGGAAGGGCTGCGGGACCTGGGCGAGCCCGGGGGCCGGGGCGGCCGGGAGGGCTGGGCGGTCGGCGCGCTGCGAAGGTGATGATGGCGAAGGGGCGCCGAAATCCAGCGTGTAGATCGCTCGTTCTCCGGGCGCGAGCGCGGCGCCGAAGACGAGGAGCGCGCTGCGGATCGAGCGGTCCCTGGGCCAGACGGCGAGCGGCTTCGCGCGGAGCGGGACCGCCGCGCCGCGCGCGTCGCGCAGGCGGATGAACCGGACGTCGCGCAGCGCGCCCGGCGCGAACGGCACGGCCGCCGACACGACGGCTTCCCGCGCCGGCAGCGCCGCTCCCGGCGGGCGCTTCGCGGGCGCGGGCGCGCTCGGCGCGGCGTCGGCGACGAGCAGCAGCGGGACCGATTCCGCGGGCGGCGGCGCCGGCAGCGCAGGCGCGCCGTGCGCCTCCAGGACGGCCCGCACGCGCGGCTCCACCCGGCGGGCGGCGGGCGCCCGGCCGCAGCTCGACAGGAGGAGCGGCGCTGCGAGGAGCAGCGCCGCGAGCGGGCGGCAGGCGGCGGGCCTCGCCTTGGCGCGCTGCGCATCCATGCCGCATCCGATGCTCCGCGCCCGCCGCGCATCGCGGCAGCGCCATCGAGCGCGCGGCCGCGACGAGGCGAGCAGCTCGGCACGGCGCGCTCGCCCGATCGCGCTCGCCGGCGCCGCGGGAACGAGGGCAAACAGCGCGTCGAGCCCGCTCGGCAGGCCATGGGCCCGAACGCCTCGGCCCCTCGCCGGCATCGAAGGGGGACCTGCCGCGATGCTGTGGGCTGTCCTGAGCGTGTTCGTCGGAGCGCTGCTGGCGCCGGCCCTCTACCGCGGGCTCGGGCGCCCGGCCGGCTGGCTCTTCGCGGCGCTCCCGCTCGCGGTGCTCGTGTTCGCCGCGCAGCTCGTCCCGAGAACCTTCGCCGAGGGGGAGGCCCATCACGCGTCGCTGCCGTGGATCCCGTCGCTCGGCGTGGAGCTCGCGGTGAGGCTGGATGGGCTCTCGCTCGTGTTCCTCGGGCTCATCTGCGGCATCGGCGCGCTGATCTTCGTGTACGCGAGCGAATACCTGCGCTCGCACCCGCGGCTCGGGCGGTTTTACGCCTACCTGCTCCTGTTCACGGGATCCATGGCGGGCCTCGTGCTCGCCGACGACGTCATTCTCCTCTTCGTGTGCTGGGAGCTCACGAGCGTGAGCTCGTATCTGCTCATCGGGTGGGACCACGAGCGGCCGGAGGCGCGCAAAGCGGCCTTGACGGCGCTCCTCGTGACGGGCGGCGGCGGGCTCGCCATGCTCGCGGGCCTCGTCCTCCTCGTCGTGGTCACGGGAGAGACGCAGATCTCGCGGTTCTCGGGCGGCGTCGTCCGCGAAGCCCCCCTCTACCTGCCGATCCTGCTCCTCGTCCTCGCGGGGGCTTTCACGAAGTCAGCGCAGGTGCCCTTTCATTTCTGGCTCCCTCGGGCGATGGAGGCGCCCACGCCGGTCAGCGCCTACCTGCATTCGGCCACGATGGTGAAGGCCGGCGTCTATCTGCTCGCGCGCCTGCATCCAACGCTGGGCGCGACGCGACAATGGTACCTCGTCGTGACGGGCTTCGGCGCCGCCACGATGGTGGCGGGCGCGGCGCTCGCGGTCACGCAGAAGGACCTCAAGCGGATCCTCGCCTATTCGACCGTGAGCGTGCTCGGCCTGCTCACGATGCTCCTCGGCATCGGGACCCGGGCGGCCGTCTCCGCGGCCGTGGTCTATCTGGTCGCGCATTCGCTGTACAAGGGCGCGCTCTTCATGACCGCGGGGACCCTGGACCACGAGACCGGGACCCGCGACGTCACCCGCTTGCGGGGCCTCGCGCGGCTCATGCCGATCACCGCGACGGCGGCCGTGCTGGCGGCGATCTCGAGCGCTGGGGCGCCGCCCCTCCTCGGTTTCCTGGCGAAAGAGCTCTTCTACGAGGCCGTCCTCGGGCCGCCCTCGATGACGGCGGTCCTCGCCGGGGCCGCGGTCCTGTCGAGCGCCCTCCTGGTCGTGGTGAGCCTGGTCGTCGGCCATCGCCCCTTCTTCGGGGGTCCTCCGGCGGCGCCCGCGCTCCCCCACGAAGCGCCGCTGTCCTTGTGGCTCGGGCCTGCCACGCTCGCGGCGGCGAGCCTCGTCCTCGGGGTGGCGCCGGCGCTCCTCGGCGACCTCCCGAGCGCGGCGGCGACAGCGATCCTCGGCCGGCCCGCGCCGCTCGAATTGCACCTGTGGCACGGCCTGACCCCCGTGCTCGGGCTCAGCGTCGCGACCCTCCTCGCCGGCCTCGGGCTCTTCCGTGCTCTCTCCGGCCGCGAAGGGCGCCTCCTCGACGCCGCCGCGCGCCTCGGGGCCTGGGGCCCCGCGCGCGTGTACGACGCTGCCTTCGCGGGGCTCCTCCGGTTCGCGGAGTGGCTGACAGCGCGGCTCCAGACGGGGCATTTGCGCCGTTATCTGCTCATCACGGCCCTGACGACGGTCGTGCTCGTCGGGACGCCTCTGCTCCGGAGCCTCCCTTTCACCATCCCGTCGCTCACGGTGGAGCTCCCGGAGCTCGTGCTCGCGGGCGTGATCCTCGCGTCCGCGGCCATGGCGACGCGCACGCTATCGCGCCTCGCCGTCGTCGCCGCGCTCGGCGCGATCGGCCTCTGCGTCATGCTCGTCTACGTGATCTTCAGCGCGCTCGATCTCGCGCTGACGCAGATCATGGTCGAGGTGCTGACGGTCGTCATCTTCGTCCTCGTCCTGCACCACCTGCCGCGCTTCGTGCCCCGATCCCCCGCGCGCGTGTGGATCCCGGACGCGATCGTCTCCGTGATCTTCGGGGCCACGGTGACCCTGTTGATCCTCATGTCGTCGACGCTCTCCCCGGAGCCGATCCTGCGCGAGTTCTTCGTGGCGAAGGGATACCCGGAGGCCCACGGCCGGGACATCGTCAACGTGATCCTCGTGGATTTCCGGGCGATGGACACGCTGGGGGAGTCCACCGTCCTCTGCGTGGCCGGGATCGGGGTCTATGCCCTGCTCGCGACCCGCACGCGGAAGGGGGCCTGAGCCATGCCCTCCGTCATCCTGCGCGCCGCCACGCCGGTCCTGATGGTGCTCCTCATCATCGTCTCGATCTACGCGCTCCTCCGCGGTCACAACGAGCCCGGGGGCGGGTTCCTCGGCGGGCTCATCATCGCAGCGGCGTTCTCGCTCCACATCCTCGCTCACGACGTCCCCTCGACGCGGAAGCTGCTCCGCGTCGCGCCTCAGACGCTCATGGGGCTCGGGCTCTCGACGAGCCTGCTCTCGGGCGCCATCGGGCTCGTGGCCGGCGGATCCTTCCTGCAAGGCGTATGGGCGACCGTCCCCGTGCCGGGGCTCGGCGACGTCGCGGTGGGGACGCCGGTGCTGTTCGACGTCGGCGTGTATGCCGCCGTGATGGGCATGGTGCTCATGATCCTCCTTATGGCGGCGGAGATGAGCTCATGACGGTCCTCCTCGCGATCGTCGTCGGCGGGCTCTATGCGTCGGGGCTGTTCCTCATGCTCCGGCGCAGCATCGTGAAGCTCGCCTTCGGCCTCGTGCTGCTCGGGCACGGGACGAACCTCCTCATTCTCACGGCGGCCGGCGTCGTCCGCGGCCGTCCCCCGCTGATCCCCAAGGGCGAGGGGGCCTTCCACGCGCCGCCGGCCGATCCCGTGGCCCAGGCGCTGATCTTGACGGCGATCGTCATCAGCTTCGCGGTCGTCGCGTTCGCCGTCGTCCTCCTGCATCGCGTTCATCGGACGATGGGCAGCGACGACATCGACTCTCTCGAATCGACCCGCCCATGAAGGTGCTCCTCGTCCTGCCCGTCCTCGTCCCCCTGGCCACGGCGTCCCTCTCGCTCCTCTCCTTCCGGCGCGTGGGGAGGCAGCGCGCGCTCGGGCTCGTCGGGAGTGTCCTTCAGCTCACCGTCGGGTTCGCCTTGCTCCGCGCCGTGCACCGGGGAGGCATTCAATCGACCCAGCTCGGGGGCTGGCCCGCGCCGTACGGCATCACCTTCGTGGCCGACCTCTTCTCCGCGCTGATGGTCCTGCTCTCGGGCGTCATCGCGGTCGTCACGTCGATCTACTCCCTGTCGGACATCGACCGCGGACGGCGGGCGCACGGGTTCTACCCGCTCATGCACGTGCTCCTCATGGGGACGAACGGGGTCTTCGTCACAGGCGACCTCTTCAATCTGTACGTCTGGTTCGAGGTGACGCTGATCGCGTCCTTCGTCCTCCTGGTGCTCGGCAACGAGCGGCCGCAGATGCAGGGCGCGATCAAGTACGTCGCGATGAACCTGATCTCGAGCGCCCTGTTCCTCACCGGCCTCGGCATCCTCTACGGATCCGTGCACGCCCTCAACATGGCCGATCTCTCGCTCAAGCTGCCGAGCCTCGCGCCGCCGATCCGGTTCACCCTCGCGATGATCTTCCTCGTCGCGTTCGGCATCAAGGCCGCTGTCTTCCCCCTCTTCTTCTGGCTGCCGGACTCGTATCACACGCCCCCCGTGACGGTCACCGCGCTGTTCGCGGGGCTCTTGACGAAGGTGGGTGTCTACGCCCTCGTGCGCAGCTTCACCCTTCTCTTCGTGGGCGACAGGGAGGCCACGCACGCGCTCCTCCTCGGGATCGCGGCCTTCACCATGGCCGTCGGCGTGCTCGGCGCGGTGTCCCACCGGGAGGTCCGGCGCATCCTCGCGTTTCACAGCGTGAGCCAGGTCGGCTACATGGTCATGGGCCTCGGCCTGTTCACGCTGTCGTCCCTCTCGGGGGCGATCTTCTTCGTCCTGCACCACGCCATCATCAAGTCGAACCTCTTTCTCATCAGCGGGATCATGCGATCCGGCGGGAAAGACGCTTCCCTCGACCTTCAGGGCGGGCTCCTCGCGCGGAGCCCCGGGCTCTCCGCCTGCTTCCTCGTCACGGCCCTCTCCCTCGCCGGCATACCGCCCCTGTCGGGGTTCTGGGCCAAGCTCATCCTGGTGCGGTCGGGGCTCGAGGTCGGCTCGCGGGGGGCCGCGGCCGTCGTCGCCACGAGCCTCGCCGTCGGCCTCGTCACCCTCATCTCGATGACGAAGATATGGAATGAGGCCTTCTGGAAGCCCGCGCCCGCCGAGGCCGACCTCGCGCCGCGCGAGAGCGGGGCGCGGCGCCGCGCGCTCCTGTACGTGCCGGTCGTCCTCCTGACCGCGCTGGGCGTCACGCTCGGAATGGCGCCCGAGCCGCTCCTCGCCGTCGTCCGGCGGGCCGCCGCGCAGCTCGCCGATCCGACCGACTACGTGCGCGCCGTGCTGGGGGAGGGTCGCCCATGAGAGCCCTCGTCCTCAATCTGTTCCTGGCGATCGTCTGGGTGGGCCTGACCGGCCGCGCCACCGCAGGGGGCCTCGTCTTCGGCTTCCTCCTCGGGTACCTCTTGCTCCTCTGGCTCCGGCGCCTGCTCGGCCCCACGACCTATTTCGAGAAGCTGCCAGGGGTGCTGTCGTTCATGCTCTTCTTTGCGAAAGAGATGGTGCGGGCGAACCTCAGGGTCGCCCGCGACGTCATTTCGATCAGGCGAAAGAGCCGCCCCGGCATCGTCGCGGTCCCCCTGGATCTGACGACCGATCTCGAGATCACCGTGCTGACGATCCTCCTCGCCCTGACGCCAGGCACCTTTGGCCTCGACGTCTCGGGCGACCGCACGGTCCTCTTCGTCCATGCGATGTTCGTGGACAGCGCCGACGCGCTGCGCGCGACCATCAAGAGCGACCTCGAGCGCCGCGTGAAGGAGCTCTTCCGATGACCCCGCTCCTGCTCGTCGCGATCGCCGTCGTCACGGTGGCGTTCGTCGTCGCGTTCATCCGCCTCCTGCTCGGGCCGAGCCTCCCCGACCGCGTTGTCGCCATGGACCTCATGGCGACGGTCGGCAGCGGGGGCATCGCCCTTTACGCGATGGTGACCGATCACGGCGTCCTCCTCGATGCGGTCATGGTGCTGTCGCTCATCTTCTTCCTAGGCACCATCGCGTTCGCGTACTACCTCGAGCGGCAGGGGGAGACGTCGTGATTCTCGAGTTCGTCGAGGGCGCGCTCCTCATCGTCGGATGCATCTTCATGCTGCTCGCGGCCGTGGGCATCCTGCGCATGCCGGACCTGTTCACGCGCCTCCAGGTGACATCGAAGGCCTCGGTGTTCGGGATGACGTGCATCATCTCGGCCTCCGCCCTTCATTTCTACGACCCGGCCGTCACGACCCGGGCCATCGTCATCATCGCATTCGTTGCGCTGACGATGCCCGTGGCGACGCACTTGCTCGCTCGCGCCGGCTACACGACGAGCACGCCCCTCTCGCCGGAGACCGTGGTGAACGAGCTCGCGGCGCATTACGATCCGGCGACCCACACCCTCGCCGGCACGGAGCCGAGGACCCGCACGTTCGAGCTCGCGCCCGGGGCCGCCGTCGTCGGCAAGCGTATCGCCGAGCTCGGCCTCCCTGCCGGCGTGCTCATTCGCGCCGTTCACCGGGAGGGCGGGACGGTCGTGCCTCGAGGCCAGACGATCCTCGAGCCCGGCGACAGGCTCGACGTGCTCGTGGAGCCGGCGGAGCTCGGCCGCGTGCGCGAGATCTTCGAGGCCTAGCTCGATCCCTGATGAACCGGCTCCGTATCCTCACGCTCAATCTCTGGAACCGCAAGGGCCCCTGGGACGCGCGCCTCTCGCTCATCCGCGAGGGCATCCGCGCCTGGAACCCAGATGGTATCGGGCTTGAGGAGGCGCTCCTCGAGAACCATCTCACGCAGGCGGACGAGATCCGCGAGGGCCTCGGGAGCTGGGATCTCGAGCTCGCCGATCGCATCCGTGCAGGCTGGCCAGACGGCCCTCCCTGGAACCAGGACTTTCTCGCTTGGCTCGGTCGAGACTACGATCGTCTCGCTGCCAGGACAGCCTCCTCCACGCGAGCGCTCAGGGCTGGATAGCCCCCACCGCGCGCGCCGGAGCGCCGAAGCAGGGCAGCGGGGCCACATCTTTCTACGATCAACGGAATTTCGTCGCCGGATAGGCGACCGATGCATGATTTTTGTGACGGAACTGCTTGGACGCTCGCCGTGTTTGGACATACTCGTGCCCTCGATGGCTTGATCGCGTCCGGGGGGCAACTGCCTGCCTGTTCGGGTCACGCCGAGAAAAGGAGACTTATGTCACGGTGGTTGAAGCTCTCGTTGCTCGCCCTTGGGGCCAGCACTCTCTTGGCCGCGTGCGGGGATGACGGGGAATCGCCCGCTGGCACCAGCAGCACGTCGTCCACGGCCGGCTCGGGCGGGGGCGACGCCTCGACGAGCACATCCGCGTCGGGGAGCGGCGGCGGTGACGGCGGAAACGGCGGCGGTGACGGCGGAAACGGCGGAAACGGCGGCGGTGACGGCGGAAACGGCGGCGGCGCGTCCCTGCGGGCCGAGGCGGAGATCCAGGGGCTGAACTCGAGCGGCCTGACCGGGACCGCGGCTTTCGCGCAGACCGGAGAGGAGGTGACGCTCACCATCACGCTGTCAGGCTGCCCTGAAGGCGAGCACTCCGCTCACATCCACGAGAACAAGAGCTGCGGCAGCAACGGTAATGATGCGGGCGCCCACTGGGTGCCCAACGGCGAAGGACTCGGCAGCTTCACGTGCGATGCCAGCGGCAAGGGCACGCACACGGTCAAGCGCGAGACCGACGTCTGGACCGTCGGCGACGACGCGGACACCGACGTGACGAAGTACGCGATCGTCGTGCACGCCGCGGCAGACCCCGACGCGGGCGGCCGCATCGGCTGCGGCCTCATCGAGCAGGAGTAACCCTCCGCGGAGCTCGTCCGTCCGGGCCTCCGGGGGGCGTATCGGCCCCCCGGCTACCATCCCGCGGCGGGTGGCCAGCTAGCGAGACTCGGAAACTTTCTTCGAAGGCATCACTGCGCATGCCGGACCTGTTCACGCGCCTCCAGGTGACATCGAAGGCCTCGGTGTTCGGGATGACGTGCATCATCTCGGCCTCCGCCCTCCATTTCTACGACCCAGCCGTCACGACCCGGGCCATCGTCATCATCGCGTTCGTGGCGCTGACGATGCCCGTGGCGACGCACTTGCCCCGAGGCCATACGATCCTCGAGGCCGGCGACAGGCTCGAAGTGCTCGTGGAGCCGGCGGAGCTCGGCCGCGTGCGCGAGATCTTCGAGGCGTAGCACCACAGCCGCACCTTGACACCCCCGGCGCTCGGCGGGCAGGCGTGTTTGCCAGGCTCGCCATCCTCTCTTATCCTATGCGGTTCGCCCGCTTGCGCCGCTTCCACGCGGCGAGCCGGGACGAAGGGGGGTTGTAATGAACAGAATGATGCTGGTCGCTGGGTCGCTCCTCGCTCTCACGGGGTGTGCTGGGAACGTGGACGCTCCCGGCGCAGGCGGAACCGACGACGCTGACGGGTTCGAGACGGCGCCCGAGCCGCTCCGGGCGGGTGACGTCATCGCGTATGCGGCCGAGACGTCCCACCCGTACGCGGGTGGCTGGAAGCAGGCGATCACCTCGCCGGGCGCCACGTTCGTGCGCGTGCACTTCAACGACTTCTCTCTCGCGAAGGGTGATTATGTCACCGTCTCGAGCCCCGACGGCGCGCAGTCGTTCCGGTACGAGGATCGCGGCCCGAACGGGGACGGCGACGTCTGGGCGTTCGCCATCGACGGCGAGACGGCGATCGTCGAGCTGCATAGCAGCACCGGCGGTGGCCACGGGTTCTCGATCGCGGACATCGGCCACGGGACGCTCGCGATCGCCCCGGTTCCTGTGACATCGGGCGAGGCGACGCCGCACAGCGTCTCCCTCGAGAGGAGGCCCGGCGGAGGCACGCCGGATGTCGTGTGTGCCACGGAGGGTCGCGAAGCCATCGCGTGCCACGATCTCAACGCCCAGCAAAGACCTGTGGCGCGGCTGAGCTTCGTGAGAGACGGGGGCATGTACCTGTGCACGGGTTGGCTGATCGCCGGGAAAAACCGCAACACGCTCATCACCAACAACCATTGCATCAGCACCCAGACAGAGGCGACCAGCCTCGAGGCCCGCTTCGGTTACCAGTATATGGACTGCCTTCGCTCGACCATGGCAACCGATCAGCGCTTCGGTGGCAGCACCCTCCTCAAGACGAACAGCCGGACCCGCACCCGTTCCAGAGGTGGCCTCGATTACACGCTGATCCAGCTATCGGGCGACCCCCAGACGACCTGGGGCGTGCTCACCCCGACGACGAAGGCCCCCAGCGTCGGCAACCTCATCAACTTCATCCAGCACCCGGGCGGGCGCCCGAAAGAGATCGGCTTCTGGAGGGATGACGCGCATACCCTCCGCTGCCAGATCGACGCGATCGATCAGACCTACTCCGGCACGCTCTCTGGATCGCAGATCGGCTACTCGTGCGACAGCGAAGGCGGATCGAGCGGGTCGCCGATCATCGACGCCGGCACGGGCAGGGCGTTCGGCCTCCACCACCTCGCCAACGTCGCCTGGTTCTCCTGCAGGAACGGAGGAACAGAGATGTCCGCGATCTGCGCGGACGCCGGCGACCTCATCAGCTGCGTCAACAATTGAGTCGGACACAGTTGTGTCGCGCCTCCGCCGCTCCAGGCCAACGGCGCCGGTGTCGAGCGCCTTGAGACCGCTCGCCCCCCGAACTGCGGTCAGGCGACGGCGGCGATCGTGCGCGCCAGGCGCCGTGTTAAGCGTCGCCGCACCATGCAGGCGCCCGACACCGATCCCCCCCCGCCCTCGGGGCCGCTCCAGGACAGCACCCCCCCGGCCGAATCCCCCACGCTCGCCAGCCGCGGCGCCGCCTCCCGGCGCCCGCCCGGGCGCCGCTGGGCCGTCGGGCTGCTCAGCGCCCTGCACGCCCCCGTCTTCGCCTGGGCCGCGCTCTCCCTCCCCTTCCGGCCGTGGACGCTCTTCGCCGTGGTCACCGCCGCGCTCGCGCTGCTCCACGCCGCGACCGCCGTCCTCTCGCTCCTCCCCCACCCGCTCGCGCCGCGTGCCTTCCGCGCGACGTCGTTCTGCTCGCTCGGCTACCTCACCTTCCTGAGCTTCGGGCTGCTCTCCTCCGCCGTCTACGTCGCCTCGCTGAACCGCGGCCTCGGCACCGGCATCGCGGCGGCGCTGCTCGCGGTCTGGGCGGTCGTCGCGCTCCTCACGCTGCCGCTCGCGTGCTGGGGCGTCGCCTCGACCGGCGGCCTCCGCCTGCTCCGCGCGAAGCGCCGGCCCTCGCGCGCGCTCGCCGCGCTCGCCGCGCTGGTCGTCCTGGCCGCCCTCTCGCTGCTCTTCCGCCACCGCGTCGCCAAGGCCGACGTCGTGCCCGTGCCGGGCGGCGCGCCGTCGCGCACCGGGGCGGCGCTGCGCGAGGCGCTCGCTTCCTTCGACGCGCTCCCGCCGCCGCCGGCCAAGGCGCCCTCGCTCATGACCACGGCGCCGGCCGCGTGCGCCGCGCCCCCGGAGCCCGACCGCCCCACCCTCGTCGTCACCCACCTCACCGGCGGCCGCGACCCCGAACGCGCCGCCGTCGCGACCCGCTGCCTCCAGCCCGCGCCGGGCGAGGACGCCGCGGCGGCGCTGCGCGGCGCGCTCGCCGAGGCCCTGCGCGGCCCGCTCAAGATCGACGTCGTCTCGGCCACGCAGCCGCTCGCCTCCCCCGGCCCGGGCCTCGACGGGCTGTCGCTGCGCCCCGGGCTCGACGGCCTCTGCCTCGCGGAGCGGTGCCTCATGCCGTGGCAGCTCCTCGCGCTCGACGCGTTCAACACGAACGCGCCGCTGGCCGGCGTCCCCGACTTCCGCTTCGGCGTGGATCTCGCGGTCCTGCGCCGCGCCCTCGGCGAGCCCGAGCCGCCCGGCGGCCCCACCGCCGGCGGCGCCGCGCTGCGGGACGGCCTCGTGCGGATCGAGACGCTCAGCTACGCCGTCGACGCCGACGGCGCGCTCCACCTCCTGTCGCGGATCGGAGAGCCGTCGGTCCCGCTCACCGAGGCGACCGCGCAGCAGGCGGCGGCCGCGGCCCAGCGCTACATCCTCGGGGCGCAGCGGAAGGACGGCATGTTCCGCTACATCGTCGACCCCTTCACCGGGCGCGCCTCGTTCGACGGGTTCTCGATCGCGCGGCAGGCGGGCACGACGCTCGCCCTGTGCGAGCTCGGGGTCGGCGCCGAGGGCGTGCCTGCGTCGCCGGAGCTCGCGAAGGTGGTGCAGCGCTCGCTCGGGCTGCTCGCGAAGCTCGAGCGCAGGGCCGGCGAAGCCGACTCCGTCGGCGCGCTCTTCTACCCCAAGGACAGCCCCGGGACGATCGCGGGCCTCAACCCCACGGCGCTGAGCCTTGTCACGTTCCTCTCGTGCCGCGACGCGCACGGAACGCACGACGCGCTCATCGGGCGGCTCGCCCGCATGGTGCTCGCCACGCAGCGGGACGACGGCGGCTTCGCGCCGCAGCTCGACCTCGCGCGCGTCGCGCCCGTCCTCGGCCCGACGCAGCTCTACGAGGGAGGCCAGTCGGTGCTCGCGCTGACGCTGCTCGAGGCGCTCGCCGCCCGCGAGCCGAGCCCCGAGTACCCGCCCGCGACCGCCGTGCGCGCCGCCGTCGATCGCGCCATGGACTACTACGCGAACCGCTACTGGGACCATTTCGCCAGTGATTTCGTGTACATGGAGGAGAACTGGCACTGCCTCGCGGCGCGCGCGGCGCTCGGTCACCACCGCCGCGACGACTACGAGCGGTTCTGCCTCGACTACGTGGCGTTCAAGTCGCGGCTCGTGCTCGACGAGGACAGCAAGGTGACGCCCGATCTCGTGGGCGGGTACGGGTTCGGCAACGTGCTGCCGCCGCACAACACGGCGACGGCGGGGTTCGGCGAGGCGCTGGCCGCGGCGATGGCGGTCAAGGAGGCGCGCGGGGAGGACCTCGCGCCCGACCAGGCGCTGATGCGGCGGGTGCTCGGGTTCCTCGTGCGGCAGCAGTGGTCGCCCGCGACCTGCTTCGCGTGCAGCCGCGACGTGATCATCGAGGGGGGCTTCAGCGAGAGCATGGCGTCTCCCCGGATCCGCATCGATTACGTGCAGCACGCCTGGGCCGCGCTCGGCCACGGGGGCCGGATGCTCGGGCTCGTGCCAGGGCGGAGCGCGCCGGCGGCGGGGCCTCTGTGAGCGCGGGCGGCGAGGGAGAGGCCGTCGTGAGCGCTGGCGCCGGCGGTGGACCGAGCCCGCAGGGCGGCGCCGTGAGCGCCGGGGCCGGCGGTGGATCGAACCCGCGCGGGGCCGCTCGCTTCGGCGAGCGCCGGGCATACGCGTACGGCGTGACCGCCGCGTTCCTGCTCCTCATGCTCGCCCCGCTGTTCCGCCGCCCTCCGGTCGACAGCTTTCCGCTGTCGACCTACCCGATGTTCTCGTGGGGCCGCCACGACGCGCGGACCGCCGTGGAGCGCGCCGTCGGCGTGGACTCCCGGGGCGGGCGGCGGCCGATCCCGCCGCGCCTCGTGGGCAGCGAGGAGGTGCTGCAGGCCAAGGCCACGCTGGCGCAGAGCATCCGCCAGGGCGCCCGCGCGGCCCGCGCGCTCTGCCGCGGCATCGCGTCGCGCGTCGCGGCGCAGGACGGCTACGCGGATGTCGTCGCGGTCGAGATCCGGACCGACACCTTCGATGCCGTCGCGTTCTTCGAGGGGCAGGAGGCCCCGATCGACGCCAAGCTCCACGCGACGTGCAAGGTGGGCGCGCGATGAGGCGGCTCCTTGCGCGGTTCGACCGCGCCTTCTTCGCGGAGGCGCCCGCCGAGCGGCTCGCGCTCTTGCGGCTCCTGGTCGGCGGCTTCGCCCTCGTGTACCTCTGCGTCCGCGCTGTGCACTTCCAGCGGGTGAGCCACCTGCCCGCGGAGAGCTTCAGGCCCGTCGGCGTGGTCTCGGTGCTGTCCGCGCCGCTCCCCCTCTGGGCGGTACAGAGCCTCCTTGGCGCGGCGATCGCCGCCGGCGCGGCGTTCGTGGCGGGCTACCGGTTCCGCGTCGCCGGGCCCGTCTTCGGCGCGCTCCTGCTCTGGGTGCTGAGCTACCGGAGCTCCTGGGGCATGGTGTTCCACACCGAGAACCTCCTCGCGCTCCACGTCATCGCGCTCGGCCTCGGGGCCGCGGCGGACGCGCACTCGCTCGACGCGCGCGCGGCGCGCGCGTCGTCGGAGCGTGCCCCCGCGCCGGCGCCGGACGGCCGCTATGGCTGGCCGATCCGGCTATTCTGCGCGATCACGGTGATGTCGTATTTCATCGCCGGGGTCACGAAGCTCCGGAACAGCGGCCTCGACTGGGCGACGAGCGACATCCTCCGCAACTACATCGCTTACGACAACGTCCGGAAGATCGCGCTCGGCGACACGCACTCGCCGCTCGGCGGCGCGCTCGTCCGCTACCCGTTCCTGTTCCCGCCCCTCGCGCTCGCCAGCCTGGCGATGGAGCTCGGCGCGCCGCTCGCCCTGTTCAGCCGGCGCGTCGCGGTCGTCTTCTGCGGCGCCGCCTGGCTCTTCCACCTCGGCGTGCTGCTCACGATGGCGATCCTGTTCCCGTACCCGCTTCTCGGCGTGGCGTTCGCGGGGTTCTTCGAGCTGGAGAAGCTGCGCGATCTGAGGCGCCCGCGCCGCGCGTGAGCGCAGCCATCGGGGACGGGAGGTCGTGAGGGGCGCTCCCGGGCTCGCGCGCCGCTACGAGGGCTCGACCGGCTCCTCGTCGAACGGCTCGCAGACGAGGTAGACCTTCTTCCCGCTCGGATGGATCGCGAGCGTCGCGTAGCGCGGGCAAGCGAAGCACTCCCGCGCGTCCACCGTCGCCGCCCGCCGCGGGCAGCGCACCCTCCGTGGTTCGGTGCCTCCCCCCTCGACCTCGATCCACACCAGCTTGTCCGATTCCTCCAGATGACAGGCCATGGCGCCCTCCTCCCGCGGCATCCGCCGATGAAAGGAGGTTTGCAATCATCGAGCCGGAAGATGTCGACCCGCGGCGCCGCCATGGCGAGCCGCCAGGACCGCACCCGGCTCGCGCCTGTTGCCGTCGATTCCCATGCTCCTTCATGGCTCCTCACGTCGTCGCTCGGCGGCGGGGCGGGCTGCTGCTCCTCGCCCCGGGCTCCGGGGCGCACGCCCTGCGCCGAGAGGCGCGCGGAATGCATTTACGATGCATGAGGGACGGGCCCTGCCGCGCCGGCCGGGCCCACGCCTCGGCGCAGCGCATGGCGCACCCCTTGCTGCGTCGTACCTGCTGCGGTGGACGCCGCAGCGCTCTTCACAGGGGGTCGCGATGGCAGACTGGCTCGTCGTGCTGCTGGCGGCTGCTGGAGGCGTCGCAGCGTTGATCGTCGGGACGAGAAGCCTGCTCGCCCGGCGGCATTACCACACCTCGGAGACCACCCTGGTCTGTCCACGGACCGGGGCTCCCGTGCGGTGCCGACTCGTCGTCGACGGCCGCTCCGAGGAGTCCGTCGAGGTCGCACACTGCTCGCTTCTCCCCGGCGGGCGGCCCACGTGCGAGCAGGACTGTGTGAAGCTCCTGAACCTGGGCATCCGGCTCGCGCCCCTCGAGCCGGCGCGTCCACCACGAACGCACGAGCGCGCTGACGCGGGCGAGCCCGGCGCCGGCGAGGAGCCCGGCCCGCCCTCGCCCTGATGGGACCGGGGGCTCGTGGCGCGCAAGGCGTGCGCCGCCCCGCACTCCCTGCATCACGCAACGCGCCGGCCGCCCGCGGCCGCCCGGGAGCCGTGATGGCACATCGCGTGCTGTCATGGCCGGAACCATGGCTTTCCAGATACCGAAGATGGCGACCCGCTCCTCGGCCAACCTGCCGATCGCGATGGTCCTCCTGGCGACTGGCTCCCTGCTGTGGATCCGCGCCGCGCTGCGCACGCCGGGCGCGCTGGACATGACCCCCAGCGTCGACGGCTGCCTCACGGTGGGGATCGTCGGCGTGCTGCTCGCGTTGCTTCACGGCGTCACGTACCCGACAGCGCTCCTGTCGATCGCGGCCCCGATCGCCCTCGCGCAGTTCCTTGCCACCGGGGGTTCGGGCTTCGCTTTCCTGCCCGTGCTGGGGATCGAGCTCACCGCGCTCGGCCTCTTCGGCCTGCCGCTCTCCCGGCTGCCTCGCCGCCGCCCTGCGGTGACGGCGCCGGTGCGCTCGCTGAGCACGGCGCACCCGTCGCCCTCGTGAGCAGCCAGCCGCTTGCGGGTCGATCGACGCACCGCGGTGTCGCCGCGGCGCGGTGGGACAGGCGTCGCTCCGGCCCCGCGTGAGCGGGGCCTTCGCTTTCGCCGCGGATCAGAACTCGAACTTGTCGAACGAGTTCAGGTCCTTGCACGCGTCGACGAGGCGCGCCGCCACGCCCTTCTCGCCGAGGTGGAGCCAGCCGCGCGGGTCGATGTACTTCTTGTTGGGCTTGTCCTCGCCCTCGGGGTTGCCGAGCTGCGACTTCAGGTAGGCGCCCTTGTCGTCCATGTACTTCTTGATGGGCTGCGTGAAGGCCCACTGCGTGTCCGTGTCGATGTTCATCTTGATGACGCCGTAGGACACCGCCTCGCGGATCTCCTCGCGCGACGAGCCGGAGCCGCCGTGGAACACGAAGTCGACAGGCTTCGGGCCCGTCTTGCGCTCCTTCTGGATCGCGTCCTGGGAGTTCTTCAGGATGGGCGGCCGGAGCTGCACGTTGCCCGGCTTGTAGACGCCGTGCGTGTTGCCGAACGACGCGGCGATCGTGAAGTTGCCGATCGGCTTCAGCGCGTCGTACGCGGCGAGCACCTCCGCGGGCTGGGTGTACAGCTTGGAGTTGTCGATGCCGCTGTTGTCGACGCCGTCCTCCTCGCCGCCCGTGACGCCGAGCTCGATCTCGAGCGTCATCTTGAGCGCCGCCATCTGCCGCAGGTACTTCTGGCAGATCTCGAGGTTCTCGTGGAGCGGCTCCTCGGACAGATCGAGCATGTGAGAGGAGAACAGGGGCTCTCCGTTCTTCTCGAAGAACTTCTTGCCGTGCTCCAGCAAGCCGTCGATCCACGGCAGGAGCTTCTTCGCGGCGTGATCGGTGTGCAGGATGACCGGCACGCCGTAGGCCTCGGCCAGGTTCCGCACGTAGTGCGCGCCCGCGACGGCGCCCGCGATGGCGGCCTTCTCACCCTTGTTGTCCAGGAACTTGCCGCCGAAGAAGTGGGCGCCGCCGTTCGAGAACTGGATGATGATGGGGCACTTGGCCTCCCGGGCCGCCTGGAGCGCGGCGGTCGTGCTGTGCGAGCCGATCACGTTCACGGCCGGCAGCGCACACTCGACGCTCTTCATGTACTCGAACAGCTCCTGAAGAGCGGAGCCAGTGATCACGCCGGGCTTGAGCTTCATCTTGGACATGGCACTTGAATCCTTGTTCCTTGCTCGGGTCTCGCCCGAGCATGCAACGCGGCGAAGGAAAGCGGAAGGGTGGATCGGATCCGCAGGGCGGGCGGGTCCGGGTACCATCGCCAAAGCCCAGGGAGCAAGCGGATTCTCCGCTGGCTCCACGGTGGAATGATCACCCCACGGCGAGCTTGCCCTCGCCGAGCAGCCGCCCGGAGATCCGCATGCAGGCCTCATCCATCTCGCCCGAAGAGCTCCTCGCGTCCCTCGCGGAGGCCGCGCAGGGCCTGCTGTTCCCCAGCGAGTCCGATCACGAGCTGCGCCCGTTCCGGTCGCGCGGGGACGCGTCCTCGCCGGCCGCGCTGCTCGCGGCCGAGGGCCTCGGCGCGGCGACGCCGGTCGAGGTCACGACGGCGGGCGACCTCTTCGCGCCCGTGATCGACGTGCCCGGGGACGCCGGCGACGCGGCGCTGGCCGAGGCGGGGCGGTACCGGCGGCTCGTGGACCTGCTGGAGCGCCACCTGACCGACGTCCGGGTCTACCGCGTCGGGCGCGTCGCGATCGATGTCTACGTCGTCGGCCGCCATCCGTCGGGCGCGTGGCTCGGCCTCGTGACGAAGGTCGTCGAGACCTGAGCGCGCCGCTCAGCGGCCGCCGGCGGGCCCGTCGTCGACGCGCGCCTCGAGCGTCCGCTGCACGGCCTCGGGGAGGGCGGTCATGAGGTCGTAGCCCGCGCGCCGCTCGATCTCGTCCACCGTCGTCCGGTACTGCCCCCAGCCCTGATCGAGGATGCCCGTCTCGTTCGGCATCACCACCGCGATGACCCGCGTCGCCGGGCCGACGTCGCCGGGCCCCTGCCCCGGCTCGAGGACCACGGCGACCTTGAAGAACGCGTCCGGCACGGCGACGTCCTTGCCGATGGTGGCGGCCGGTCGCTCGCGCTCGTCGAAGAGGCCGCCGGCGATCAGGAACAGCGCCCGCCGCTCCTTCTGCGCGAGCTCCTGGCACGCCTCCTCGAGCCTCAGCCACGGACCGGCGTTGAGCTCGTGCCGCTGCGGCAGGATGTTCGTGAGGAGGAACGTCGCCTTGTTGTCGTCGGGGTTCCGCGTCCGCTCCTCGGAACGGACCATGTGGCCTCGATCGAAGCCGGAGCCGGTGTAGTCGTCGTGCTGCACGCGGTACCAGCCGTCCGGCAGCGCGCTGTCGGCCAGGAATTTGCCACGATGGCGGGGCGCGTCCCCGAACGACGCGGCGTCGAGCCGCCAGCCGACCCAGTTCGCCACGTTCCTGGAGCGGTTGTAGGAGAGGGCGTACTGGGGCTTGATCATCAGGTGATCGTCGGACGCGTCGGCCCGCGCGGCGCGCGCTCCCGCGCGGGCCGGGACGCCGAGATCGAGATGCGGGCTCGGCGCGGGCGGGCGCGAGGAGGGCGCGTCCTTCGGCGGAGCGCCCTTCGGCGGCGAGGCGCTGCCGGATCGGCCGGGCGTCGGCGATGGCCTGGAGGGGCGGTCGCCGCCGAGATCGAGGCCGAGCTCCTCGAGCACGCGATCGAGGCCGCACTTGACCCCCACCGCGCTGAGCCCGGTCACGAGGAGCGCGACGAGCACGCGCGAACCCCAGGACTTCTGTTGTCGCTTCCTGTTCGAGCCCACGTCGACGCTGCCAGCTATCTACGGCAGGGACGGCACGGTCGTCCAGCGCGACCTCGGCGAGGCGCGCAGCGCTCGGCCCGAAATGCGCGCCGGTACGTTTTGCTTGAGCGTGCCGCCGCGACTCTCCATGGTTTCCGGAGCGCCGATGGAGGAGCCGGAGCACAGCGATCTGCGACGCCGGAGGACGCGCGGCTCCGCGGCCGTCGCGGTGGCCGCGGCGACCGGCGCCCTCGTCGCCTTCACCGACGGCGAGGCCACGGCGGTTCCCGCGCAGGAGCAGGCCCCTGCGGCGCCCGCGGCGGCCACGCAGGGCGCCCGGGTCACGATGCCGTCGCCGCTCGGCCCCACCGAACCGCCTTACCCGCCCGGCGGCGTCGGCGACGCGACCGTGGTCGCCCGCATCACGGTGTACGCGGACGGTACCGTGGGCGCGGTCGAGGTGGAGGGCGAGGAGCCGTTCGCGAGCGCGGCCGCGCGCGCGGCGCCGTCGTGGCGGTTCGAGCCCGCCCGGCGCGACGGGCGGCCCATCGGCGCGCGCATCCTGTTCCCCGTGAGGTTCCGCGATCCTCGCGCCGCGGCGCCGGCCGCGGCTCCTGCCGCGCCGGCCGCGCCTCCTGCCGCGCCCGCCGGGCCCGCGCCGCCCCGCGGGAGCGTCGCGACGGTGCCGCCCTCGCCGCCGGCTGCCGCGCAGGCCATCGACGTGGTGGTGGTGGGCGAACGCGGGGCGCCGATGACGACGTCGATGACGCGCGAGGAGGTTCGCCAGGTGCCCGGCGCGTTCGGCGATCCTTTCCGCGCGATCGAGGCGATGCCCGGCGTGACGCCCATCGCGTCCGGCGTGCCGTACTTCTTCGTGCGCGGCGCGCCGCCGGGCAACGTCGGCTACTTCATCGACGGCGTGCGCGTCCCGCTGCTCTATCACGTGGCGCTCGGCCCCAGCGTGATCCACCCGGCGCTCGTCGAGCGGGTCGATCTCTACCCCGGCGGCTTCCCGGCGCGCTTCGGGCGCTACACCGGCGGCGTCATCGCCGGCGAGACCCGGGAGCCGTCGCGCCTGCTCCACGGCGAGGCCAACCTCCGGCTCTTCGACGCCGGCGCCCTTGTCGAGGCGCCCTGGGCCGACGGCCGCGGCACCGCGCTCGTCGGCGGGCGCTACGCGTACCCGGGCGCGCTGCTCGCGCTCTTCTCGCCCGGCATCGAGCTCGGCTACTGGGACTACCAGGCGCGCGTCACCTACGACGCCTCGCCGTACGACCGGGTCGGCCTCTTCGCCTTCGGGTCGCACGACTACCTCGCCCAGATCGAGGACGACGGCGACAAGGACGTGGTGCTCGCCGGCGACTTCCACCGGCTCGACCTCCGCTACGACAGGTTCTTCGCGCGCGGCGGCCGCCTCCGGCACGCGATCACGCTCGGCCACGAGGAGAGCGAGAACCAGGACGGGGAGCGGGCCGGGCGCGCCCGCCTCGTCGGGGCGCGCGTGGAGCTGTCCGCGCCGGTCTCCGAGCGGCTGACGGCGCGCGCCGGCGCCGACGCGCAGCTGGAGCGGTTCGACATCGACATCCGCGAGAACGACGGCGACTTCCCGACCCGGAACGACAGGGCGCTCGCGCGCCTCTTCACGAGCCGGGAGGACCTCGCCGCGGGGCTCTGGGCCGACGTCGTCGTCCGCGTCGCGCCCGGGTTCGAGGTGATCCCGGGCCTGCGCGGCGACCTCTTCGCGTCCGGCGGCGCGACGAGGGCCACGGTGGACCCGCGGCTCGCGACGCGGCTGCAAGCGACCCCGCGCGTCGCCCTGCTGAGCGCCTTCGGCGTGACCCACCAGCCGCCGAGCTTCCTCGGCGCGGTGCCCGGCATGCAGGTGGGCGGCCTGCGCGGCGGCGTGCAGACGGGGCTCTTGGCGAGCGCCGGCGTCGAGCTCCGCCTCCCCGGGGAGATCAAGGCCACGATCACCGGGTTCCGGAGCGGCTTCCTCGACCTGAGCGACGCCCTCGGCAACCGGCCTCCCGGCACCGACGCTGGCCTCGCGCAGCGGGCCGAGCTGCGCGGCGACGGCAGCGCCCACGGGCTGGAGATCCACGCGCACCGCAGCCTGTCGAAGCGCATCGGAGGGTTCGTGTCCTACACCCTCTCCCGCTCCGTCCGCCATGTCGGCCGGGAGAGCTTCGACTCGGCGTTCGACCGCCGCCATGTGCTCAACATGGCGGGCGCTGTCGACGTGGGCCGCGGCTGGAAGCTCGGGGGCAGGGCGGTGTTCTACAGCGGCATTCCCATGACGGTCGATTACGACCTCTGGGACAACGACGGCGTCGATGGGCAGCGCCCGGATGGCAACGACGACCGCCCCGACACGGAGCAGGACATCCGGCGCCGCGAGCAGCTGCGCGAGCGGATCGCCCAGGTGGTCCGCCGGCTGAGCCTGCCAGAGCGACTGCCGGCGTTCTTCCGGCTGGACGTGCGGCTCGAGAAGCGGTGGATCCTCCGCGAAGGACGGACCCTCTCGCTCACGGTCGAGGTGCTCAACGCCACCGCTGGAAAAGAGACGCTGCAATACGAGTGCTCGCTCCTGCGCGGATGCGAGCCGGAGACGCTCGGACCCATCATCCTGCCGAGCATCGGCGCCGAAGCGACCTTCTGAGCGGCATTGACGTCATCGCGCCGCGAGCAGCGCTCGCGCTCACCAGGGGCGGCGCGGCTGCGCGCCCGCGCCGCCGAGGATCGCCGGGATCACCCGCGGGGGCGCGATCGCCCGTGCCCCCGCGAGCGCAATGCAGCGGAGCCACAAAAATCCCATATCGATTCATCCAACGACTTCCGTGCCGCGATGGCGTCTCCTGGCCATGACGTCCGGCAAGAGCGATAAAGCAGGGGGAGATTTGTTCGCCAGCACAGAAGTCGTCGTGATGACGCCTTCCGTGGCACATGTGCCGAGACCGGCAGCCGGCGTCACCCCCGTGCAAATCATTGCGGCATCCCGCAAAGACTCGTGCAGCGTCCACTCCTCACGACGGGCCGCGAGGGCCCGGCGAGCCCACGGTCAACGCGCTGGAGACCAAACATCGCTCCGAAATGGGGGCGAACGGCGGCGCGGGCGGAGATCGTGCGCTATCCTGTTGACGTAGACGCTTTCTGGTCCAATGTTTGCGAACATGGCATGGCGGCGCTGGAGCTGAGAGACCACGGGCTATCGCACCGCGATAGACGTTGCCTCACCTCCAATCACCTGCCGTAACCATGAGGGTCAATTCATGAACTTGTATTATCGCGCACTCAGCACGGTACTCTTCTCGGCGACGCTCGCGGCCGCCGCGCTCTCTCCGGTCGATGCCGAGGCGTCGTCGTCGAGGCAGCCCACCAAGGTCGAGCGCCTCGTGTTCCCGGTGACCCTCTCCGACGGCAACACGTACGACGTCGTCGGATACCTCTACTATCAGGGTCACGCCAAGTACCGCCCCCTTCAGGTGCTCGTCCACGGCCTGACCTACACGCACGAGTACTGGGATCTCCCGTCGTTCGGCGGACACGATTACTCCTATGCCCGGCACATGGCGAAGGAGGGATACGCCGTCCTGGCGCTCGACATGCTCGGGGCCGGAGAGAGCAGCCGGCCCGACGGCGACTCCCTCGACCTGGCCAAGACCGCCGACAGCGTCCATCAGATCATCACCGAGATGCGCACGCCGGGCGGCGTCTACAGGACGCCTTTCACGCGCGTCGCGCTCGTCGGTCACTCGAACGGCGCCATCATCAACACGTTCGTTCAGAGCACCTACAATGACGCCGACGTCCTCGTGAACACCGGCCTCGCCTTCACGCCTCACCCGATCCCGGTCCCCCCGGAGGGGATCTCCGCGCTGCTGCAGACGCCCTATATCGCGATCCCGCCGGACATGCGCACCGCCATCTTCTACGACACCGCGAACGCGAACCCGGCGCTCATCGATTTTGACAACGCCACCATCGCCGACACGTTCACGCGCGGGCAGTTCCTGAGCCTCCTCGCCGTCTCCGAGGACCCGACGCTCGCCGGCATCGACGAGGTGACGAGCCCGGTGTTCATCCAGTTCGGGGAGACCGACGCGCTGCAGCCGGCGTCGTACGCGGACTCCGACGCGGCGCTCTATGCCAGCGCCGAGAGCGTCACGACCGCGATCGTCCCTGACACGGGCCATATCCTGAACGCCCATTACCGCGCGCGGGTCGGCTGGGAGCAGATCGACTGCTGGGTCCACCATAACATGGGCTGGTAGGGCGCGATCGGCGCCTCGGGCAGCGCCGCCTGCCCGGACCGCCGCGGCCGGCGGCCGCCGCCCTCCCCCGCCCGGGCGGCGGCGCGCAGGCTTGGCGGCCGCTGTCCGGGGCCTATGCTGCCCCCATGCGCGAACAGCTCGCCAAGACGCTCGGGGAGGTCTTCTGGACCGATCTCCGCACCCATACAGCGCGCGACGCGGTCATCGTCGTCGCCGCCGATCTCGACCTCCTGGACGTCGGCGAGGCCATGGCCGCGAACGACACGGCCGCGGTGGAGGCGTGGATCGCGGCCGGCAAGCTCACCAAGCCGACGGCCGCCGATCTCGCGCGCTGGCCGCAGCAGCGCGATCTGCGCTTCCTGTCGCTCGTGGTCGCGCCGTTCGTGCTGATCCGCCAGCCGCCCTCGCCGCCGCCCTCTTGAGGCGCGCCGCCAGCGCGACGTGATATCGTCGCCCGCATGCGCCGGTTCGAGTTCGTGCAGGGGACGAGCGCCAAGTTCTGGATGGCCGACGTGGACGACACGACCTTCATCGTCGTCTACGGGCGGCTGGGGACCGCCGGGCAACGCAAGGAGAAGGCGTTCCCCACGGCGGAGGCCGCGCAGCGCGAGTGCGACAAGAAGATCGCGGAGAAGCTCAGGGAGGGCTACCAGGAAGTGGCCGCCGCCGGCGGCGGCGCGCCCGCCGGCGGCGCCCCCGCAGCCCCCCCCGGAGCGGCCGCGCCCGCGCAGCCGCCGAAGCTCGATCTGCCGCCGCGCGTCCAGCCCGGCGAGGCCACCGAGGCGCGGCGCAAGGCGGCCGTCCACGCGCTCGCCGCGGTCTCGGCCGCGCGCGGCCGGCGGAGCTGGGTGCTCGGGCGCGCCGTCCGACGCGCCCGCCGCGCGCTCGAGTCGCTCGGCGGGCTCGATCCCGCGACCGACGGGGCGCTGTCCGCCGCCCTGGACGCGCTCCTCGACCGCGTCGTCGCGCCGAGCGCGCGCGATCGCCTGCCGCTCGTGCGCGCGATCGAGCTGCTCTCGGAGCTCGACGCCGCGGCGTTCGCGCGCGCGGTGCGCGACACCTGGAAGGCCCCGCCGGCGACCTCTCCTGCCGCCGGAGCGCTCGCCCTTTTGAAGCGGCAGCTCGAGGAGCTCGACGATCCCGAGCTCGGCCTCCGGCTCGGCGCCCTGCTCGTCGATCGGCCACACAACGGCTCGATGAGCGCCGAGGCCGGGTGGGCGCGGCGCTGGAAGGCGCTCTCGCCGCACCTCGAGGCGCACCTCGCCCACCGCGGGCGCTCGCTGAAGGACCTCCTCGCGAGCATCGACGCGGGCGGCGACCCGCACGTCGCCGAGCGGGTCGCGCGGATGCGCGCGGCGTGAGCTGCTCGGCCTGAGCTGCGCCGAGTGAGCGTCGCGGCCCGAGCTGCGCGTCCGGCGCGCGCCTCGAGGCGACGCTCCGGGCGCCGCGCGGCACCCCGGCATCGGCGAACACGCCCCACCCACAGGCGCACACCGGGGGGAAGCGACGACGCTTCCGTCATCGTCAGATCGACTCTGGCTTGACCTGCACCGCGGGGCTCGCGATTCTCCCAGGCCATCCCGCCGCGGGAGGGCGCCTTGACGAGCTCACCGAACCCGATCGACATCGCGAACGTCAAGCAGCTCGCCACGAGCGGCTCACCCACCCTGGCCGAGGTCGTCGAGGCGTACCTCGAGCAGCCGGATCCAAAACCGGAGACGCCGCCGCGCGAGGGGGCGCTCACCTTCGCGGCGTTCCTGCAGCTGCTCTCTCGCGCTCAGGGCATGCGCTCCCCCGAGCAGCGGCGAGAGCAGTCGACCGACGCGTGGAAGCGCTTCCTCGCGCAGGTCGACGCCGCGCCGCCGCCGCGGCTCGAGCTCGCGGACCTGCTCGTGCGCATCTACGACGAGGGCACGGACGCAGGGCGCAGCGCGCTGCGCGACATCGCCACGAGCGCGCCGCTGGTCTTCGGCGCGTGGGGCGGGCTCAAGCGCATCTACAAGCTGGCCGAGGCGCGGCTCGACGCGGAGCTCTTCGGCGCGCTCGCCTTCCGCTTCGACGTCGAGCTCTCCCGCAGCCGGCGGCGCGAGGTCTCCAGGGGGACGTTGATCTACATGCGCCGCCGCGCGTGGCGCTTCCTGCGCGAGCTCGGGCGGAGCACGCCGGAGCTCTACCCGCAGTTCGCGGTCGAGGTCCTCCGCCACTACGCGCCGGGCACGAGCTTCAGCGACCTCTGGGTCGCGAACCACATCTGGGCGCACGGCACGGGCAAGTACGACGGGCGCTCGTTCCACGGCAACGTCCCGCCGAACGACATGGTGAAGCACCGCGCCTTCGACGAGGCGTGGAAGCGATCGCCCGATCCGCTGATGCTCCTGCTCTCGGCCTGCCAGGCCGATCCGCCGGCCAAGTTCGCGATCCAGGGGCTCAAGAAGGACTTCGCCGACACCCTGAGGAGCGTCACGCCCGCGTGGCTTTCGCGCCTCGCGTACCGGCCGCTCGCGAGCGCGCACGAGTTCCTGATCGAGACGCTGCTCGGCTCGCCGGAGCTCCACCAGAGCAAGCTGCGGGGCCTCGGGCTGCACGACGCGGCGCTCGCGCTGCTCGGCTCCCCGAGCCCGAAGGCGCGCACGTTCGCGATCGAGTACGCCCGCGCGCACGCGACGGACCTCGACCCGGAGCGCCTCGCCGCGCTGCTCGACTCCGAGCACAAGGACACGCGCGCCTTCGCGGCGTCGGCGCTCCAGGGCAAGAGCCCGCGCGCGCTCGGCCACGCGTTCCTGGGGCGGCTGCTCACGCACAGCGAGACCGAGGCGTGGGCCAGCAAGGCCCTGAGCGAGAGCTTCGACCGCGCCGAGCTGCCCGAGGGCTTCCTCATCGACATGCTCTACGGCGAGTCCGAGCAGAAGAAGTGGGCCGCCGCGTACTTCAAGGCCAAGTACCGGCCCGGCGAGCCGGGGGCGGGCTTCTGGGTGCGCGCGCTCGACGACCCGCGCCACGAGGACGACTACCAGGCGACGAAGTCCGCGCTCGACGCGCTCGGCAAGTACCCGATCGCGGCGATCGGGACGCCGTGGCTGCTCGGCGCGCTCACGCGCAAGCGCCTCGGGTCCACGGTCGCGACCTGGCTCCAGAAGGCCGACGCCCTGCCCGACCTGACGGCCGAGGGCATCGAGCGCCTGAAGGGGCTCGTCTTCAGCGCCGAGACGCGCGCGGTCGCGCTGGAGGTGCTCGGCAACCCGAAGATCGTGTCGCCGCGGCAGCTCACGCTGCCCTGGCTGCTCGCGCTCGCGCGGCGCGCCGATCCGACGCTGAACGGCTTCGCGCGCCGCTACCTCCTCTCGCACATGAAGCCGCAGGACTTCGACGCGGGGCAGGACGCGAGCGGCCGCGGCGACCGCGAGGCGGGCACGGCGAGGCTGTTCGCGCTCGCGCTCGGCGAGAAGGAGCCCGAGCCGATGCGGGTGTTCGCGCAGACGTACCTGCGCTGCCACCACCCCGTCCTCGGGCCCGAGCAGAGCGAGGCCAAGGAGCTCGAGCTGAAGCCGGCGCTCAAGCGAGGCGCGTTCACCGCCGAGCGCATCTGGCCCGCGCTCTCCGACAAGCGGGACGACGTCCGGCGCTTCGCCGCGCTCATCACGCGCGCCGAGCTCCGGGCGTGGGGCTACCAGACGCGCGTTTACGAGCTCGCGCACAGCGACGCGAAGGAGGTGCGCAACATCGCCTTCGACGCGCTCCGCAAGGTCGGCGACCCGTCGGCCGATCCGGCGATCGCGCTCACGCCGGAGGAGCTCGATCCGGCGCAGGTCTTCGCGCTCACGGAGAGCCTGAAGAAGAGCGCGCGCGAGCTCGGCCTCTCGCTCATCCTGAAGCACTACGCGCGGCTCGGCGGCCCGGAGCGCCTCGGCTGGCTGATGCAGAGCGCCGACCGCGAGGTGCGCCTCTTCGCCGTGCGGATGCTCTGGGAGAAGCACCGGCCGCGCCATCTGCCGCCGGGCTGGCGGCCGCGCGGGGCGCGCGGAGACGACGCGCGCCCCGCGGCGGAGCTGCCCGACGACGCGGGGCGGTTCGCGGACGTCGAGGCGCTCCGGCGCTTCCTGCGGTACGTGCTGTCCGGGATCCCCGCGGGGCGGTCGCCGGAGCCGGGCGACGACGCGGGCTCGCGCAGGCGCCTCTCGGCGAGCGAGGCCAAGCGGCACGTGATCGAGGTCGTGCGCGATCTCGCGGTCGAGGACGCGGCGTTCGCGGCGCTCGTCGCCCCCGTCATCGCCGAGTTCACCGGGTCGATCGCGAAGGGCGAGTGGCAGGCGTGCCTGGCGGCGCTCCTGCGGCTCAAGCACGCGCACCCGGGGCTCGAGATCGAAGGCCTGGGAGCCGTCGGCGAAGGCCGGGCGCTCCCCGGCGTCGGACAGGAGACCGCATGAGCCACGCGATCGGCCATTACGAGAAGGTCCGCGCGCTCGCGATCGGCCCGCGGCTCCTCGCGGTCGGCGGCGTGCGCGCGCCGGTGCCGGGCGAGACGCACGGGACGCGCGAGACGCAGACCACGCCATCCCCCGCCAGCGCGAGCCAGGTGACGCTTTTCGATCACGTGGCGAACAAGCCGGTGCGCTCGATCGACGTGCCCGCGCACGTGCTGGGCCTCGCCTTCGCGGGCGACCTGCTCGCGGCGGCGTGCTCCGACGGGGCGCTTCGCCTCGTCGCGGGCGGCGGGACCGACGTGCGGGCGATCGACGCGCACCCGGGCGGCGCCACGGCGATCGCCGCGGGCGTGTCGCAGAACGCCGGCGCGCGCCTCGCGACCGTGGGGGTCGACGGCGCGCTGCGGGTGTTCCGCGTCGGCGAGGCCGCCGGATCCCCTGCCCCGCAGCCCGGCGCCGCGGTCGAGATCGCGTCGTTCGCGCTCTCGGCGGCGCCGCTCCGCGCCGTCGCCTTCGATCCCGCCGGCGAGCTCTGCGCGGCGGCAGGCGACGACGGCATCGTCCGCGTGGTCACGCTGTCGACGGGCGCCGTCCGCGCCATGCCCGGCCACGACGGGCCGGTCACGGCGCTCGCGTTCACGCCGCGCGACGGGCGGCTGGCGTCGGGCGGCGACGACGGCACCGTGCGCCTCTGGTACCTCGTCGGCGACGTCGAGTGCGAGGTGCGCGGCGCGGACGGGAGCGGTCACGCGGGCGGCGTCCGCGCGCTCCTGTGCCTGCCCACCCCGCCGCCGCAGGAAGACGGCAAGGAGAGCGGCGACCGCCTGCTGTCCGCAGGCGCGGACGGCGCGATCCGCATCCACCGGCTCGAGGACAAGCGCAAGCCGCGCACGCTGGAGACGAGCGCGCTGGCGCTCCACGCGCTGGCGCTCGCGCCGGCCGCCGCGCGCAAAGGCGCGCGCGGGCAGGCCGCGCGCGGCGGCGCGGACGCGAAGGACGGGCTCGGCGCCGTCTTCGCCGCGGGGGACCGGCGCACGGTATGGCGCTTCCCGATCGACGCCGCCGGCGCGCCCGCGGACGGCACCGCCGAGCTCGCGCACGGCTTCGATGTGCTCGCCCAGGCGCTCTCGGGCGCCCGACCGGCGCGCGAGAGCGCCGTCAAGACGCTCGCCTCGCTCGACGAGCCCGAGGCGCTCGAGGCCGCGCTTCCCGTGCTCCGCTCGGACCGCGACGCCGAGGTGCGCGCGCTCGCCGCCCGCGAGCTCGGCGCGAAGGGGCGCCGCGGCGCGCGCGCGAAGCTGCGCGAGGCGCTCGACGACGAGAGCCCGAACGTCCGCATGGCCGCGCTCGAGGCGCTCCGCGCGATCGAGCGCGACACGCCGCTCGCCCCGCTCCGGGCGGCGCTCGATGCCCGCGCCGCGGACGTCCAGCGCCGGGCGCTCCTCGAGCTCCGGAAGCTCTACGGCAGCTCGCCGCTCATCCCGGGGCTCATCGCCGAGAAGCTCGCCGGCCGCGACGCCTCCGTGCGGCTCACGGCGCTCGACCAGCTCCAGCAGATCTACCCGGACGGCCTGCAGCCGCTCCGCGCCGCCTTCGAGCGCGGCCCGGCCGACCTCCGGGTCGAGGCGCTCATCCGGGCGGCGCTCGCCGGCTGGCTCTCGGCGCCGGAGTTCGCGCCGCTCGCGGCGCGCGCGCTCGACGACGAGGACGCCGAGGTGCGCCGCATCGCGTTCGCGGCGAAGGTGATCGAGCGGCGCGCGCTCGCCCACGCGCTCGAGGCGCGCGACGAGGATCTGGGCCGCGCGGCGATCGACATCGCGCGGCGCGCGGCCGAGGTCCTGCGGCGCGCCGGCGCGGGCGGCGCGGAGAAGCCCGCGGCGAACGCGAAGGAGGGGGCGAAGGACGCCGCGAAGGCGGCCGACGAGGCGGCCATCAAGGCGGCGCGCGCCCGGATCCCCGGCGTGGGCAGCCCGGGGGCCGAGCCCGCCGAGGCCGACCTCGAGCCGCTGCTCACCGCGATGGCGTGCCGCACCCCGGACACGGCGGTGCGGGGAGCGCGCGGCCTCGCGCAGCTCGGCGACACGCGCGCCCTCGGCGCGCTGCTGCAGCTCACGCGCGAGCAGGACCCATCGCTGCGACGGCAGGCGGCGACCGCGCTCGCCGAGCTCCGGGACACCCGCGCCGAGAAGCGCCTCATCTGGATGCTCGACGACGCGGACGGGGCCGTGCGCGCCGCGGCGCACGACGCCTACGCGCGGCTCCAGCCGTCGGCCCCGCTCACCGTGGCCGAGGCGTCGCTCCGGTCGTCGCAGGAGGATATCCGCGTCCGCGGGCTCGACCGGCTCGTGGCGCTCGCCGGCGAGGGCAAGGGACCGAGGCCGCCCGAGGCCGAGGCGCTGCTCGCCGACGCGATCGAGGACGAGTCGCCCAAGGTCCGCCGCGAGGCGTTCCGGACGCTCTGGTCGTGGCACGCCTCGGATCCGCAGACGGCGCTCGACCGCGCGCAGCTCGCGCGCTTCCCCGACCTGCGCCTGCGCGCCGTCGAGGAGCTCAAGGCGCACGGCGAGCAGCCGTGGGCTGCGGAGCGGCTGCACGCGGCCATCGGCGACCGCGACGCGAGCGTGGCCCAGGCCGCGTACGACGCCGTCGTCAAGCTGCGCGGCAAGGAGGCCGCGGAGCCGCACCTCGCCGCCATGGCGTCGATCCACCCCTCGGTCCGGGAGAGCGGCGCGCGCGGGGCCGCGGGCATGCCGGCGGGCGACGACACGCGCAACTCCCTGCTCCGGCTGCTCGCCACGCGCGTGCCGGTGGGCGAGGCCGCGCGCAGCGCCCTGAGCAAGCTGCTCGAGGACGAGCACGCGGGGCCGCGCATCGCGGCGATCGAGGCGCTCGACAAGCTCCTGCCGGGCGAGGCGGGGCCGCTCCACATCGGCCTCCAGTCGAGCCACCTCGACCTCCGGGTGCGGGCGGCCGAGCTCTGCGCCGTCCGGCGCGACGAGCAGCTGATCAACCCGATGCGGGCGCTCCTCGCCGATCAGTCCCTCTTCAAGCAGCTGCCGATCCAGGTCCTCGGCCCGCTGCGCGCCCGCGCCGCGACCGCGCTGGCGACGCTGGGATCGCCGCGCCTCGTCAAGTACTTCGCCACCGAGCTGCTCAAGGACGAGTACCCCGACGTGCGCGAGCAGGCCGCGCGCGGGCTCGCGATGGCCGCCCGCCGCGGCGAGGAGGGCTACCTGCTCGACGCCATGGGCCACGCCGACGTCGCGGTGCGGTCGTGGGCCGCCGACGGGCTCGCGCGGCTCGGCGACGTGCGGGCGCTGCCGGTGCTCACGGGCACGCTGCGCCACGAGCACCCGCCCATCCGCGTCGCGACGATCATGTCGTTCGCGGCGCTCGGGCCCGAGGGCTACGGCGGCATGCTGCAGGGCCTCGAGGACAGCTCGCGCGAGGTCCAGGAGATCGTCTTCGCGATCGTGCTCGCGCGCGACCTCAGGGCCTTCCGCCGCGGCGACCCGCCGGACCTCCTGACGAGCGCGCTCTCGTCGCAGCGCTCCGACGTGCGCTTCGCCGCGGCGCGCGCGCTGGAGCTCCGCACCGATCCGGAGCTGTACCTCGCCCACCTCATCGAGGCGCTGATGCCCCCGCGCCCCGACACGGCGGAGCAGGGCCGCGCGGCCGACGGCGAGAAGCCCGCCGGCACGAAGGACTGGCCGCCCGAGGTCGCGCGCGGGCGCATCCTCGTCGGCCTCGCCGAGGCGCTCGCCAGCGACGACCCGCAGCAGCGCTACGCGGCCGCGCAGGTGCTCCGCATCCGGCGCAAGCCGGTCGAGTACTTCCGCGAGGCGAAGCGCGTGGCCGCGCTGCGCCCCGCGGGCGCCCACGTCGTGGCGGACACGACCCCGCGCGCCGCGGAGGAGAGCGACACCAAGCCCGCGAAGGGGTGGCTCCGCCGCCTCTTCGCGCAGCCCGAGCCGAGCGGGCAGAGCGGCCAGAAGCACAGCGACAAGCCGGCCGGCGACGCGGTCCCGGAGGGCGAGCAGCGGCGGCTGCGCTGGCTCGCGTTCGGCGCGTACATGGGCCTCCTCCGGCAGGTCTCGGCGGGCGACGACGAGGCGCACCGCACGCGCCGCGACGCCATCGATCGCATCGTCGACGTCTGCGCCAAGGGGCACGTCAGCAGCACGGCGGCCGTCCCGCCGCTCGTCCGGGCGCTCGACGACCCGCACCACCTCGTGCGCAAGGCGGCGTTCGCGGGGCTCAAGGCGCTCTTCCCGGCGGGGGCGGGCGAGCCGCTCGCGCTCGGGCTCGCCTCGGCGTCGGCCGACGTGGCGCGGACCGCGCTCGACGAGATCGCCGCGCGGGGCAGCGACGCCCGCCCCGAGATCGTGCGCGCGCTCAGCTCCGCGCTGCCCGACGTGCGCCGCTACGCCTTCGAGCTCCTGGAGCGGCTCTCTCCGAAGGGCAGCCTCGATCCGCTCCTCGCGGCGCTCGGAAGCGAGCACGCCGACCTGCGCCTCGGCGTGCTCGAGCGCCTCGCGTCGTCGAGCGATCCGCGCATCGTGCCCGCCCTGTGCCGCGCGATGGAGAGCGATCACGACGACCTGCGCCTGCGCGCCGCGGAGCTCCTCGCCCGCAGCCGCGACGATCGCGCGGTCGACGTGCTCTCGGCGTTCCTGCGCGAGGGCGCGGCCGCGCCGGCGGCGCGCGCCCGCAAGGCGCTCGTCGCGCTCGCGAGCGACGCGGCGGTGCGGGCGCTCGCGGCGCGCATGGATGAGGCCGCCACGCCGGCGGACCGCGCCGCGCTGGCGAGCGCGCTCGGGAGCACGCGGAACCCCGCGGCCACCGCCCCGCTCGCGGCGCGCTTCGACGACGAGGCGGCCGAGGTCCGGAGCGCCGCGCTCAAGGCGTGCCTCGAGATCGTCGACAAGGGGCGCGAGCGCGAGAAGCGCGAGACGGCGCTCGCGCTCGCCTTCCTCGCCGCCGCCGCGCGCGCGAAGGACCCGGCGCTGCGCCTCGCCGCGGCGCGCGAGCTCGATCTCGGCGACGATCCCGCGCAGAACGACCTCCTTGTCGCGCTCTTCGCGGATCGCGATCTGCCCACGCGCGTCGCGGCCGTGACGTCCTACGCGAAGCGCGTCAAGGACAAGGGCGCGCCCTCGGGGCCGCTCGAGGCCGTGCTGCGCGCGGGCGCGCGCGAGCTCGTGCTGCCCGCCGCGGAGGGGGTGGCCGAGCGGGGCCTCGCGTCGGCGCTCCGGCCGCTCCTCCTCGTCGTGCGCGCGGGCGAGCCCGGGGAGCGGGAGCGCGCGCTGCTCGCGCTCGGCACGCTCGGCGACGCCCGCGCCCTGGAGGAGCTCGAGGCGGTGGCCGCGGGCGGCACCAAGGAAGCGCCCATCGAGCCGAGCATGCAGGCCGCCGCCACGGAGGCGCTCGGCCGCATGGCCCCGAAGCTCGGGAGCGCCGAGCTCCGCAAGCGCGCCTCGGAGCGCGTCGAGCAGGCGCTCCACGCGGACTCCATCGATCTCCGCGAGTCGGCGGCGAAGGGCGTGCGCTGGATCGGCGGCGAGCGCGCCCGCGTGCTGCTCGAGGAGCTCGTGCGCGCCGGCGACACGCCCGACAGGCTCCGCGTCGTCGCGGTGAACGAGCTCGGCCTGCTCGGCGACGGCGCGGCCGAGCCCGCGCTCGCCCGCGCGCTCGACGCGCGGAGCAGCGAGGTCCGCAAGAACGCGCGCAAGGCGCTGGAGAAGCTCTTCCCTGGCGAGCGGACGCGCGTCGAGCTCCTCGCGGTCGGGAGCGAGCACGACGACATCGCGGGCCCGGCGGCGAGCTACCTCGCCGCGGAGGCCGACCCGGCCGAGCTCTTGCCCCGGCTCGCCGCGCTCAAGGACGAGGACCTGCGGCAGCGCCTCGCCATGGGCCTGCTCCGCCGCGGCGCGCTGCCTGTGGCCGCGCTCCTGCGCATGCTCGAGGACGAGCGCGCCCCGGCGCGGCAGGAGGCCGCGCGGCTCATCGCCGCCGGCACCGTGGCCGGCGATCGCGGGGCGCTCGCGGGCGCGCTCGCCGCAGCGGCGCAGCGCACCGCGGAGCGCTGGTCGGCCGCGCACGGCGACGAGCGCAGCGCCGAGGCCGCGGCGTGGCGCGAGCTGCTCTGGGCCGCGGGCCGCGCCGGCGCGACCGCGATGGCGCCCGCGCTGCGCGCGCTCCTCTCGAACGACAGCGCCCCCGGCGAGGTCCGCCGCGAGGCCGCGCGCGCCCTCGGCGCGCTCGAGTCGGCCGCGAGGTCCGCAGGGGCCGCGCCGCCCGCGGGCGCGGTGGAGGCGCTCACGGCGGCCCTCAAGGACATGGACGCCGGCGTCCGGGCCTCGGCGTCGGCCGCGCTCGCCGCGCTCGCGCCGGACGGCTCGGCCGCGATCGCCGTGGCGGTGAGGCCGTTCGACCCGGTCGCCTTCGGGCCGACCGCGCGCGTCGCCTCGCCCGAGGCGCTCGCGGCGCTCGCCGCGACCGAGCCGGGCCGGCGCCTCGCGCTTCCGTCGATCCTCGCGCGCCATGACGTCGCCGCGCTCGCCCCGCTGATCTCGCTCGCGCAGGGCAGCGGCGGCGACGCCTCCGCGCGCCTCGACGCCATCGCGGCGCTCGGCCGCGCCGGCGGCGAGCGCGCGCTCGAGGCGCTCGCCGCGCTCGCCTTCGACAAGGAGAAGGCCAAAGAGAAGGCCGACGTCGCCGTCCGCAAGGCCGCGTACCGAGCGTACCGCCGCGCGAAGCGCAAGGCGGCGGATCCCCGCGCGGCGCGGCTCGCGACCGCGCCCTCCCCCGCATCGCCCGAGACCCCCGAAGGAGTCAACGCATGACGGCCGCACTCGCCCGCCCGATCCTCCTCCGGTACGCCGCGCCGAGCGAGCTCGCCGCCGCCCCGCTCCACTCGAGCGTGCGCCTCTCCCTCGACGGCGCCCGCGGCCCGGTCGGCGTCCGCGGCACCGTCCGCGACGCGGCGCTCTTCCGCGACGCGATGGCCGCGCTGGCGACCATCCTGGAGAGCGATCTCCGGTACAAGGGCCGGGATCGGACCGCGTACCTCGCCTACCTGATGAAGCAGGGCAAGAAGGCGACGGCGGCCATCTGGGAGGCGCAGAAGGCGTTCCTGGAGGGCGCCTTCCCCGACGACGCGGCGACCCAGGGCGACGGCTCCGCCGCGAAGCCGCGGGCCTCCGGCGCGCTCGATCCCGTGCTCACGGTGCACCCGGACGAGGTCTCGATCGAGGTCTTCTCGCGCGACGAGAGCGCCTACGCCCGGCTCGCCTTCTCCAGCGATCTCTTCGAGGGCCGCGAGGCGGCCCACGGCACCGCCTTCGTCGATCTCTCGCCGCGCATCGTCGAGCAGATCGATCGCCTGCGCGCCTACGCCAAGGTGGAGCTCGACGCAGGCGCGGCGCGCGGCGACGCCGCGGCAGCCTCGTTCGAGCGCTCGCTCGAGGTCCCGACGACCTGGCTCCGAGGCTTCCTGCAGGTGCAGTCGGCGGCGACGCTGCCCGCGGTCTCCTGCGAGCTCGCGCCGATCGATCTCTACAACGCGCTGTTCGTGCTCCGCACCCGCAAGGCGAAGAAGCCGCCCCGCGGCCTGCGCTTCGAGCTCGTCCCCGGCAAGCCGCCGCGCCTCATCCTGGAGCCCTGGGAGATCTTGATCGAGGGCCACGGCCCGCCGTACGAGGGCCCGGCGCGCGTGGTCCGGACCTTCGGCCGGCAGCGGCTGCTCGCGCTGTCGCGGCTCCTGCCGCACGTGCAGCGCGTGCGCGCCGAGCTCCGGGGCCCCGGGCTGCCGGTCTTCTGGGTGCTCGATCTGGGCCGCGCGACGCTGACGATCGCGCTCACGGGCTGGACCGACAGCAGCTGGGCCAGCGCCGCCTCGTTCGACGCCCTGATGCCTCGCGAGGGGAAAGGCGGCGACAAGGCGCGCGCGGCGCTCGACGCGCTCGCGGCCAGGCAGATCGCCCTCCTCCGCGAGCGGGGGCCGCTCCCGCTCGCGGCGCTCGCGGCCGGCGGCGGCGCCGAGGACGCCCGCGCGGCGCTCCAGCTCGAGTGCCTGCGCGGCCGGGTGCTCTACGACGTCGCGCGCCGCGTCTACCGCCCGCGCGAGCTGTTCGCCGATCCGGTGGACGAGCGCGACATCCGCTACAGCTCGCCCCGCGAGGCCGCGGCCCACCGCCTGCTCGGCGCGCCCGGCGCGGTGAGGCCGACCAAGGTGCACGAGATCGCCGGGGAGGGCACCGAGATCCACGGAGAGGTCGCGGACCGGGAGGCGCACCGCGACTTCGCGCCGCGGTTCACGATGGATCTCGAGGGCCGCGTCTCCGACGCGTGGTGCAGCTGCCCCACGTTCCGCCGGAGCGGCCTCCGCGAAGGTCCGTGCGAGCACATGATCGCGCTCCGCGTCGCCTACGCCCGCGAGCGCGCCGAGCGGGACGCCCTGCGCCAGACGGCCGAGGGGCGGTCGCTCATCCGCGCCGAGACCCGCACGTACGTGCGGCGCGAGGCTTCGGGCGCGGAGGTCGTCTACCGTGTCTCCCTGGACGACCGCGTAGTACACCTGTCGTGGGGGGCGCGCGCCGAAGCGCCTCGACACCAGCGCATTTGGTTTGACACGGACGGCGAAGCGCGCGACGCGTATTTCAAGAGACTGGATGCATTGACGTCCTCCGGGTTCGTGGACGCCGACGCGTCGTCAGCATGAGAGAGGAAAGGAGGTCAAGAAAAAGAGATTGTTCGTGTTGCCAGGAGAGGTTCTGAACGCACCAGCCTCCACGCCTCGAGCGTAGGAGCGGCGTCGCGCCGCTCTGGAGGAACCGCCAGTCACTCTCCGCAAGGTAGCCTGTTCTTGGTTCTCTTCGGCTAGACGAGCCCTACGGCGTCGGGAGAGCTGAGACAACCTCGCAAACGCCGTTTCTCCCGACGCCGTAGGGCTCGTCTAGCCGGAGAACCGGTGAGGCTACCGTGCACCAAGCGATGAAGGTGATGCGCTTGGAGCCTCTCTTGGCGACATGAGACAGCGATCGACGGTCCGGCGTCCCGAGGACAGATCGCTCCCATCGTGACTCACCACCACGCTCCCACCGAGACATGACCGCGAAGATCGACGCGACCGTTCAAGCCCGAGCCCCCGTCGTTCTCCCCATCACGACGCCGCCTGCCCCCGGCGGCGCGGCGGCCCGCGGCGCAGGCGCAGAGGCGCGCCGGCTCGCCCACGAGGAGCGCGTCGCCCGCTGGAAGGCGATCGACGAGGCGGGCGGGATCGACGCGTGGGTGAGCGCAGAGCTCACGTCGAAGGGCGCCCTCGCGACCGGCGATCCCAAGGCGATGTCCGACCGGGAGCGCGCCCAGTGGAAGGAGCGCAAGAAGGTCGAGGCCCGGGAGCGCCGCTCGCTGCGCCGCCTGGCCTGGGAGGCCTACGTCGCCACGCACGTCAACCACCTCGGCGCGGGCGTGCACTGGAGCGACCGTGGCGGGCCAGACAGGCTCGATGTGCCAGGGCTGAGCGAGCGCGCGCGGGCGCACGGCCTCCCCGACCTGCCGGGAGCGGCCGAGCTCGCGGGCGCGCTGGGGCTGTCGATCCCGCGGCTCCGCTGGCTCGCGTACCACCGCGAGGTCGACACGGGCACCCATTACCGGCGGTGGCACATCCCGAAGCGCGACGGCAGCGCGCGCACCATCTCGTCGCCGAAGCGCGATCTGAAGCGCGCGCAGCGCTGGGCGCTCCGCAACCTGTTCGAGAAGCTGCCTGTCCACGCCGCGGCGCACGGCTTCCTGGCGAGCCGATCCATCGTCACGAACGCCGCCGCGCACGCCGGCGCCGACACGATCGTCAAGGTGGACATCAAGGACTTCTTCCCGACGATCACGTGGCGCCGGGTGCGCGGCCTGCTCCGCAAGGCGGGCGTGGCCGAGGGTCCCGCGACGCTCGTTGCGCTCCTCTCGACGGAGGCGCCGCGGGACGTCGTGCAGTTCCGAGGGCAGACGCTCTACGTGGCGACCGGCCCGCGCGTGCTCCCGCAGGGCGCGCCCACCTCCCCGGCGATCACGAACGCGATCTGCCTGCGGCTCGATCGGCGCGCGTCCGGCCTCGCGCGCAAGCTGGGGCTTCGTTACACGCGGTATGCTGACGATCTCACGTTCTCCTTCCGCGCGCCCGAGGCGCCGGGCGTCGCCGGCGCCGCGCGGCCGCGCGCGCCGGTGGGCGCGCTGCTCCGCGGGCTCCGGGAGATCCTGAGCTCGGAGGGCTTCCGGCTGCATCCGAGCAAGACCGTGGTGATGCGCAAGGGCAGCCGGCAAAAGGTGACAGGCCTCGTCGTCAACCAGGCGAGCGAGGGGGCGCCGGAGGCGCGGGTCCCGCGCGAGCGGGTGCGCGCGCTGCGCGCGGCGATCCGCAACCGGGAGCTCGGGAGGCCGGGCAAGGGCGAGACGCTCGCGCAGCTCAAGGGGCTCGCGGCGTTCGTGTACATGACGGATCCGGCCAAGGGGCGCGCGTTCCTCGGGCGCATCGAGGCGCTGGAGCGCAGTCAGCCGGCGCCTGCCGGCGAGGCGGGCCCCCACGACGCGCGCCCCGTGCCGACGTAGGGCGGGCTACTCCGCGGCCGACGAGCCCCGGGCCAGCGACGCGGCGCCGGCCGTGCGCCCGCCGCCCCCGCACGTGCCGTGAAGCGCCGCGCGCCGGTAGGCCGCGGGCGTCGTGGCGAAGTGGCCCCGGAACAGGCGCGTGAAGTGGCTCGTGTCGCGGAAGCCCCAGCGCGCGGCGACCTCGGACACGGCCTCGAGCGGGCGGAGCGAGAGCTCGCTCGCCGCCCGTTCGAGCCGGCGCCGCCGGATGTGCGCGGCCAGCGAGCAGCCCAGCTGCTCGGCCATCACGCCGTCGAGGTAACGGCGGCTCACCCCCTGCGCCCGCGCGATATCCGCCGGCTGGAGCGTCGGATCGCCGAGGCGAACCTCGATATCGGCCAGCGCCCGCTCGACCCTCGCCTGCGGAAGCTCGGGCGCGCGGCCGCACATCCCGATCGCCTCGAGCACCACGCCGACGGCCGCCACGCAATCGCGCTCCGACAGCGACGAGCTCTCGCACAGGATCTGCCGCAAGAGCCCCGCCACGACCCGCTCGCCCGCGTGCTCTTCACCGCGCGTGACGGCCGTCCGTAGGTCGACCCCGGGGTGCCGCTGCTGCACCGCCGACAGCGGCAGCCGCAGCAGCAGCCGCCGGCCCCGGCTCATCGTCAGCTCGAAGGGGGTGTCCGACTGAAGCCAGGCGAATGTCCCTTCGCGCAGGATGGCCCGGCGCCCTCCTTGCGCGATCACCCCCTTCCCCTCGGCCACGGCGACGATCTTGAGCAGCCCCGTGGAAACTCTGGGCTCGCAGCGGACCTCGAACGGCTCGGCGCCGAGCCAGAGCAGCTCGCCTGGGCCGGTCCGCACCGCGCGCTCGAGCATCGACTCCGGAGGTGTCGCCACGTGGGTCAGTTCCATCGTGGACCATCCGCCGCGTCGAATCGGGCCAGGCGAGGGCCGCCTCGACACACCACCTTGGGGCCAGGCGTTCGACCCCGGAGGAACATCATGTCTGCCGCCCAGATCATTCGCGTGCCCATTCTACCCTTTCGCATGCTCAACGCCCACCTGCTCGTCGGCGCCACGGGTTGCGTGCTTGTCGATGCCGGCGTGACGGACGCGGCGCCCAGGATGGGCGAGGCGCTGGCGCGCGCGGGCCGTGGCTGGTCCGACCTGAAGGCGATCGTGGTCACTCATGCCCACGTCGACCATGCCGGGAGCGCCGCCGAGCTGCGCGAGCGCTCCGGGGCGCTCGTCGTCGCCCACGAGGCCGAGGTCGAGCACCTCAACGGGCGTGCCCCGATGACGTTCTGTCCGACGGGTTGGTTCGGCCGCTTGTTCGTCCGGGCCCCTCTCGTGCACGAGCGCTACGCGCCCGTCGCGCCCGACCTCGTGCTGTCCGGCAACGAGACGCTCGATCTGGCTCCCTACGGGGTCGCGGGTCGCGTGCGCCATACCCCCGGGCACACCCAGGGCTCACTCTCCGTCGTCCTCGAGTCGCGCGAGGCGCTGGTCGGAGATCTGGTCGCCTCGGGGCTGATGCTGGGCGGGCTCGCGCGGCTCGGCCACGCCATCCGTCCCCCGTTCGAGCTGGACCCGCGCGCCGTCGGCGTCGAGCTCACGCGGCTGGTCGACGAGGGGATACAGACGTTCTACCTGGGCCACGGAGGGCCGCTCGGCGCCGACGAGGTGCGGCGGCACGCCCGCGTGTTGGCCGGATCCCTCGCCGGCGTGCCCCACCTGCAGCGGATGCCCCAGCTGCGGTGAGCGCCACCCCATGCCGGATTCTGCTTCGGGTCCTCGAGTCAAGCTCGGGCCCTGCGTCGACGCTGGGCGAAGGAAGGAGCGTGGGGCCGCCGACGTATACGCTCCATGGCCAGATCCCAACAAGGGAGTGGCGAGTCGACCGATCACGGCCGTTGCCTGTTGAAACAACAGCGCTCCCACGCTGCACGAGGACACTCCACGACAGCGTCGAGCGGGCGTCCCGCTTGCCTGGTTCAAGCGTGAACCCCGCGTGAGGCCATGCCGCTGCGATGCTGCTTTCTCCGCGAGGTGCCTGGACATCGCGAGTGTGGAATGGATAGGATGGTCGGCTATGCGAAATCCATCTGCTCGTCTCCTTGCGCTTCCGGCCGTCCTGCTCTTCGGCGCCCTGCTCTCGGGCTGCCCCAACCCGAACACCTACGGAACCCCGCGGACCGTGGCGCCCGGCAAGGTCGCGCATTCGGTGTCACTCGAGAGCTTAGGCTACATCGGCGAGAGCACCGAGGACGAGGTGAATCCAGAGACCGGCCAGGTGGAGGCGAGGAGGAGGACGACCAGCGGGTTCGTGCCGACGCTGCCCTCGTATCAGCTCCGTTCCGGCTTGACGGACATCCTCGACGTCGGCGCCCACGTCCATAACCTCAGCTCGTTCGGCGTCGATCTCAAGGTGAACCCGGTCCGCGGCGTCTTTGATCTCGCCGTCGATCCAGGGGTTCAGTACTTCTACCTCGCGTCCGACGAGGCATCGGTCCACATCGTCTACCTTCACGCGCCGGTGATGCTCGGCGTGAACCCGACGGACTGGTTCTCGATCGTGCTGACCCCTGGCGTCACCTACGGCCTCGCCTCGGGCAATATCGCAAACGACGATGAGGCCGCTGCGACCGCGGATGGCCTCGTCCTCCGAGGCAGCGTCGGGTTCCAGTTCCGGACCTCCGACAGCTTCGCGATCCACCCGGAGCTCACGATGATGAAGAGCCTCGAGGGGCCGGGGCTCGTCTACAACTTCGGCATCGGGTTCAACTTCGGCGCGCTGCCGAGCTACAAGGACCTTCAAGAGCCGATGTGACGAGCCCGCCGAACTAGCGGGCTGGGCTGGTCGTCGAGAAGAGGCGGATCGCGTCCTTCGGGGTGCGCATCGTGACCATGCTCGACAGATCGATGCCCAGCGAGGTCATCGTGTGCGCGACCGCCGGCTGGATCCCCGTGATCGCCGCGCGCGCGCCGAGCAGGCCTATCGCGCGGACGATGCCCACCAGCCGATCGGCGGTGCGGGTGTCGATCGTCTCGAGCGCCGAGAGGTCGAGCACGACGCTGCGCACCTGCCGCGTCGCGATGATGTTGAGAAGGCGCTCGGTGAGCGTGGCCGTCCGCTCCTCATCCATGGCGCCGATGAGCGGCACGCCGACGACGCCATCGGCGACCTCCAGGATGGGCGCGGAGAGCGCCAGGATCTGCCGGTGCTGCGCCTGGATGATGGCGAGCCGCCGGTCGAGCTCCGCCGCGAGCGCCGACTTCTCGTCCGCCTCGCGCCGGGCCGCCGCGGCCATGGCCTCGAGCTCGCGCGCCGAGCTCTGGAGCGCGTCCTGCGCCCGCTGGCGCTCGGTGACATCCACGCAAAAGCAGGCGACCTGCACCTCGCCGCTCCTGCGGAGGATGGGCTTCTTGACCGTCTCGTACCAGTGCACGTCGCCGTTCGGCCGCGTCTCCTTCTCCTCGATGACCACGGGTTGTCCCGTGTCGATGACCTGCCGGTCGACGCTGGTGAAGCCTGAGGCCTCATCTGCGCTCGTGGTGAGCTCGTGCTGGGACGCGTGGACGACCTGCGCAGGCGTCATCCCGTAGCAGCTCGCGAGGGCGCTGTTCGCCATGACGTAGCGGCTGCGCCGGTCCTTGATGAACATGAGGTTGGGCGCGAGATCGATGAAGTTGCGCAGGAGCTCCAGCTCCTCGGCGAGCGCCTCCTCGCGGCGGCGCTGCGCGGCGTCGTCGGCCGCATGAGCGTGGACGAAGACGAGCGGCTCTCCCTCGGATCTCGAGCACCGCAGGAGCGTCCAGCGCTGCGGGCTCGCCCCGGTGCTCGCCGCGGCGTCGATCTCCGCCCGGCTCTGGACCCCGCCGAGCACCGCGCGAGCGGCCTCCTCCGCCTCGGGCACAAGCAGCGCCGCCTCTCCAAACGCGTTGCGCCAGGCCAGGTTGGCCTCCCGCAACCGGAGGTTCGCGTCGAGCACCGCGAGCGGTTCAGGAAATGCGTCCAAGTTTGCGTGCATCCATACCTCCCCCGCGGCCCGTGCGGCGCAGCAGACGCACCATGCCGCATCGTTGAAGATGCCTGTGCTCCAGCGCCTTGTCTACGGCGCGCGCCGGTGCCCGCGACGAAAGCCACCGTCCCTCACATCGGAGGTTCCGTGAGTGACGGACGGGCGAGCGGCGCTACATGGACTGGGCCTGGTTCGCGATGCAGAGCGACAGGCCATGAGGAAGCAGGACTCTGCCCGTCCACAGCGTTCCCATCGACGGCTGTAGCGTACGTCGTGGGCGTGGCGTGGGCGTGCTCGCATCTGCGCGAGGCAGAAGAGCGACACGCGCGGCGGCGCGCTATTGCCGCGCGATTGCCGACTACGTCGCTATCGGGTGGGGGGCCTGGCTCCCCTTCAGGGGCAGCCGCGCCGCGGGATCGCCGAGGAGCACATAACCCCGCAGATCGTTGCGCAGCATGAACGCGCTGCCGCGCTGCATGGGATCGACCGGGGAGGGCCGTTTCCACACGCGCGCGTCCTCCTCGGCGTGGTAGCCGGCGAGCAGCTCATCGTTGACCTCGCGGTAGGAGCGCATCAGCGCGTCGAGCGCCACGCCGGCGCGGCTGCCGCGGGCCATCGCCTGGATGCTGCTAAAGATCCGGGAGGCGCGGCTCTGGGTCATCCTGCTGGGATCGACGAAGCCAAAGGTCCAGGCCAGATCCAGGTGCGCTATCACCGAGAGCGGCCCCTCTGGATTCCGGAGCGCGGCCTGCGGCAGCGCGGCGAGGAACGGGCGCTCGCCGCCCTGAGGCAAGCTCGCCAGCACCCGCTGGACCTGGCCGCCGTAGGCGCCCTCGCGCGCGAGGAGCGAGAGCCAGGGATAGAACGCGCTCTCCTTCGGCGTCCCGGCCCCGAAGCAGGCCAGACAGAACCACAGGCCACCTGGGAGGAAGGGCGCGTGTTGCAGCATGTCCGCCGTGAGCAGCGGCGAGGAGCTGCCGTGTGCTCCGATGCACAGCGCCCCCTGGAGCGCATGCTGCTGATCGACGGAGGCCCACCCGCCGCGGGGCCGGCCGAGCCCGTGGCTCACGGACAGGAGCACGGAAGGCCTCGGGGTGCTCCCCGCGCGGAGGAGATCGTCTGCGCTGCCGGCGCCTGGGATCTCGATGACGTTCGCGGCCGGGAACGGTCGCCTGCCTTGCCTCTGCGCCATCGTGACGCAAGGCCCGATGAGCAGGCTGCGGCCGAGCTGGGTAGCGGCGGTGCCGTCGTCCGCGACGAAGAACAGCGCATCGGGCAGGTCGTGGCCAGAAGGCTCCTTGGCCCAGCGCACCACCTTGTCTGCGTACGCGGCATAGCCGCTGGGATCCGGCTTGCCGTCGGCGCCCGCGATGTGGAGGCGGCCGACGAACGCGCCGTTCGCGAGGACGTGCTGGAGCTCGGCGGAGACGGCGTCGAGATCCCCGAGGAGGAGCAGATACCGGGGCCTCTCCTCCTCCGGAATCGACTCGTCGCGCAGCACATCCGTCTTCCAGCGGAGCGCTTCCGCCATGCCCATTCCGGGCTCGACGCGGTAGGGTGTCACCGGCGCGCCTTGCTCCGCCTCCCTGAGCCGGAGGAGCGGCGCGATCGCCTGGAGCGCCTCGTCGCCCAGCGCGCCTTCGGGCGCGATCACCGACCAGCGCTGGAGAGCGAGATCGTTGGGATCTGCGTCGGGCATCTCGCGCACGAGCGCGTCCACACGGCGAGACGTCTTGTCCGGCCGCGGCGCAATGCCCGCCGTCACCTCGGGCAGGCCCGCCGCGAGGGTGGGGCGGAGCTCGGTGGCGTCCGCGAGCAGGAGCTCCAGGGTGCTGGGGAGGGCAGCGTTCATGGAGGCGACAGGGTGCCAGGGGCATTCGGGTGGGTCAATGCGCGGTGGGGATGTGGTTCAACCTCTCTCTTCGCGCCACGCTCTATCCTGCGTCGCGCTCTGCTCGGTGTGCCCGGGGGCCAGGCGAACGGTCTGGATCTCGTGCCGTGCGATCGCGAACGCCGCTCGCCCTTCCCCCTCGGCGACGAGGACATCGTTGAAGCGGAGCTCGAGGATGCGGACGCGCTGCGCTCGCGACCAGGGCTCGGCCCAGCCAGGCGCCACGCCGATCACCAGATCGATGGGCGTGCCCGTCTCGCTGGCGCTCTTCTGTAGCGTTCCGTGGTTCTCGTGGTTCGGGGTGTCGGCTTCCGCATGCGCGCGCGCAGGCTACCGCAGGATCCACGCTGAGTGACCGGCTCCCGGCGTGAGAAAAAATAGGAGCGCAAATGCAATGCATGTTGAATGCGCCGGCGGCATTCCGGCGAGCCGTATCGATTTTCCGCGCGATCGACGCTCATGCGGGGGAAACGGGGCGAGCGCCGGCGAGCGGCCGTTCGCACGTCAGCCCGACGATGTCGCTGAGCAGCTAGGGAGTCCGGAGAGGGTTGGCCGATCCAGGGCCATCTCGCCCCACCATGCGGGTTGACATCGTCAGCCGCCATGCGCCCAGCGACACGCCGGACCCCCTGCGCAAGGAGACCGAGCAGCGCCTCGGCGCGAGCGCTCGATCGCGAGCACGGGCAGGCGCTCATCGCTTGCCGAGCATCCACCGCGGAGCACGACCTGACGGCGCGCCGAGAGCGCTCACGAGGCGCTCCGGTGATCTCCCGAGTTTCCGTCGCGTGTCGTCCACCGCCTCGGGAGGGGCCTCGTGCAAAGGCGATTGACCCGGCTCGGCGCCTCGACTCCGATGCGCCGCCATGACGACCGCCGTGACCCCTCTGCAGATGCTCGCCGGCACGAACCACTTTGGCAAGGCGCAGCCGCACTGGAACCTGCTCGGACCGCCCAGCGAGGGCATCGATCGGGAGTTCTCGGCACGCGTCGAGTTCGAGCGCGAGTTCAACAGCCCGCCGGTCGTGCACATCGGCATCGCCGGTCTGGACGTGGAAGGCAGCGACGCGGTGCGCGTGCGCGTGCGCGCGCGCCACATCGATCGCGCCGGCTTCACGGTGCTGCTCAGCACCTGGTTCGGCAGCCAGGTGCACGGCGTCGACGTCAACTGGATCGCGCTCGGCACCTGAGCCGATGCCCCTCCTCTGGACCGCACGATGTGGCTCGCTCTCCCAGGGGCTGTCACCGACGCGAGCGCGCTGTAGAAGATGGCATCCCGTCGTAGGCGTGCTTCCCGACGAGCCCGTCCCCGCGTCCTTCTACGACCGGCGAGCCCCGCAGCTGCCCGATTCGCTGCCGGGCGGCCGGCCGGTCGTTCGATGTCGAGCAGGCACCTTTGCGGCTCACGGCAGGTCAACGTCTGCGTAGAACGGGACCCGACCGTACGAGCGCTCGCAGGACTCGTAGCCCCGGCGGGCGTCTTCGTCGCTCTCGTCGAGGTAGGTCCGGCGCATCTCAGGAGAGATGCAGTCGCTGGTGGCGGCGCGAAGGGCCTGCCGAAGCGCGTCGGTAGAGATGGCCCACACCCGCGCCGTCTTGTCCGACGTGGTGACCACGCGCTGCCCGTCGGCGCTGAACGCCGCCGAGAGAAGCGAGCCCTCATGGCCGCGGAGCACGATGGGCGTGCCGCTGCCATCCGCGTTCCACACACGCGCCGTCCTGTCGTGTGAGGCCGTCACCACCCGCTGCCCGTCGGCGCTGAACGCCGCGAAGCTGACCCCTGCCTCGTGGCCGCGGAGCACCACCGGCGCCCCGCTGCCGTCCGCGTTCCACACCCGCGCCGTCTTGTCGTGCGAGGCCGTCACCACCCGCTGCCCATCAACGCTGAACGCCGCCGAGAGCAGCGAGCTGTCATGGCCCCGGAGCACGACGGGCGTGCCGCTGCCGTCCGCGTTCCACACACGCGCCGTCCTGTCGTGCGAGGCCGTCACCACCCGCTGCCCGTCGGCGCTGAGGGCCGCGGACCAGACGGGGGCCTCGTGCCCCCGGAGCACGACGGGCACGCCGCTGCCATCTGCGTTCCACACCCGCGCCGTCCTGTCGTGCGAGACCGTGACCACCCGCCGCCCATCGGCGCTGAACGCTGCAACTCTGACCCAGTCCTCGTGCCCCCGGAGCACGACGGGCGTGCCGCTGCCGTCTGCATTCCACACACGCGCCGTCCTGTCGTTCGAGGCCGTGACCACCCGCCGCCCGTCGGCGCTGAACGCCGCGTACGCGACCCCTGCCTCGTGGCCCCGGAGCACGACGGGCGCGCCGCTGCCGTCCGCGTTCCACACACGCGCCGTCTTGTCGTGCGAGGCCGTGACCACCCGCCGACCATCGACGCTGAACGCCGCCGACCACACCGGGGCCTCATGGCCCCGGAGCACGACAGGCATGCTGCTGCCATCCGCGCTCCACACACGCGCCATCTTGTCGTTCGAGGCCGTGACCACGCGCTGCCCATCGATGCTGAACGCCGCCGACCAGACCGGGGCCTCGTGGCCCCGGAGCACGACAGGCATGCTGCTGCCATCCGCGCTCCACACACGCACCGTCGTGTCGTTCGAGGCCGTGACCACGCGCCGCCCGTCAGGGCTGAACGCCGCGGAGCTCACGTCGCCCTCGTGGCCACGGAGCACGATGGGCACGCCGCCGCCGTCCGCGTTCCACACCCGCGCCGTCCTGTCGAACCCGGTGGTGACTACCCGCCGCCCATCGGCGCTGAACGCCGCGTACCCGACGCCTACCTCATGGCCGCGGAGCACGACAGGCGCGCCTCCGTCCTCCGCGTGGTCGTGGTCGCAACCGGTCTGCGCGTGCTCGGACTCATCCGCGTGAACAGGGCGATTCCCGGCACTCCCGGCGTTCCACACCCGCGCCGTCTTGTCGTTCGAGGCCGTGACAACACGCTGCCCGTCAGCGCTGAACTCCGCAGAGCTCACCTCGCCTTCGTGGCCCCGGAGCACCACCGGCGCTCCACTGCCATTGCCATCCGCGTTCCACACCCGCGCCGTCTTGTCGTTCGAGGCCGTGACAACACGCTGCCCGTCAGCGCTGAACTCCGCGGAGATCACCGCAGCCGCGTGGCCCCGGAGCACCACGGCCGTGCCGCTGCCATCCGCGTTCCACACGCGCGCCGTCTTGTCGTGGGAGGCCGTGACCACACGCTTCCCATCCGCGCGGAACTCCGCGGAGCTCACCTCGCCTTCGTGTCCCCGGAGCACCACGGCCGTGCCGCTGCCATCCGCGTTCCACACGCGCGCCGTCCTGTCGTGGGAGGCCGTGACCACACGCCGCCCATCCGCGCTGAACGCCGCGAACACGACCGCGCCCTTGTGGCCCCCGAGCACCACAGCCGTGCCGCTGCCGTCCGCGCTCCACACCCGCGCCGTCCTGTCGTCCGAGGCCGTGACCACACGCTGCCCATCCGCGCTGAACGCCGCGAACATGACGGCGCCCTCGTGGCCCCGGAGCACCACGGTCGTGCCGCTGCCGTCCGCGTTCCACACCCGCGCCGTCTTGTCGCTCGAGGCCGAGACGATGCGCTTCCCATCGGGGCTGAAGTCAGCACGCAGCACGTTGCCCCGATGGCCGCGCATCGTGAGCATCAAAGGAGCCGAGGCGAGCACATCACGTGTCAGCTCGGTCCAGCCACGTACGTTTTCCGCGTCTCTCACCTCGAGCAGCAGCTGCACCGCTGACTCTGGCCGATTTCGCGCCAGCAGCTCACGAGCGCCGGCCATCAGCGAGGATGCTCGCATCAGCGCCGCCTGGGTCGCCGCCTCCCGCTGCGCCTCCTCCGCCCTCCGCGCGGCAGCCTCCGCATTCCGTGCCGCGGCCCGCTGCTCCAGCGCCCGGACGACGATGACCGCCACCACCACGGCCACCGCGGCGGCAACGGCCGCACTCGCCACCAGCGTCCGTCGCGGCGCACGCTCCCGGACCGCCCGCCGCTCCTCTTCCTCTCCCTGCTTCAACGTCGCCCGCTCCCGTTCCTGCCCTCGCTCGCCTCGAGCGCGACGGTAGCAGGCCGCAACCGGGTACGTGCCCCGGTCCCGCCAGCCCGGGAGCGCGCCACGCTCCGACGGACAGGGTTGCCGCCCTCCTGCGCACGCGCCGCTCCGGGACCGGGAGGGGGATCGAGACGGCCGGCGCCGGCGAGCCGGACGATGCTGCGAAAGCGCGGACACTCCATGTGGCTCGGCGCGGTACACGCCGCCGCGTGGCGCAGGCCGTCGCGCAGGGCGACCAGGCGCTGGATGGTCCGGTCCAGCTCCTCGGCCTTGGCTGTCAGCCGCTCTCGCTCGATGCGCGGCCGGCCGTCGGGCGAGAACATCCGGGCGATCTCGTCCAGCGAGAACCCCGCCACCTGGCCGAGCGCGATCAGCGCCAGGCGCTCCAGCACCCCGGGGTCGAACAGGCGCCGCAAGCCCCGCCGCCCGGTGGACGCGATCAGCCCCTTCTCCTCGTAAAACCGCAGGGTGGAGGCGGGCACGCCCGAGCGCCGGGCCACCTCCGCGATGTCCAGCTGTTTCACGCTTGACCTCAAGTTGACTTGAGCTTGCAGACTACGGCACATGAGTTCCGACTGCAAACCGAAGGAGACGCCGATGTCCGAAGCCCATCAACCGAATCGCGACCAGGCCACGCTGTGGAACGAGGCCAGCGGGCGCACCTGGGTGGAAATGCAGGAAGTGCTCGACGGCATGATGGCCCCGCTCGTGGCGCCGCTCATCGACGAGGGCTTCCCCGGCGAGGGCGGGCGCGTCCTCGACGTCGGCTGCGGCGCGGGCGCCACGTCCCTCGTGATGGCGCGGCGCCTCGGGCCAGCGGGCCTCTGCCTCGGCGTGGATATCTCCGGGCCGCTCGTGGCGGCCGCCAGGGCACGCGCCGCCGTCGAGGGGCTGGCGTCCGCCGCGTTCGTCCAGGCGGACGCGCAGACCCATGCGTTCGAGCAGGGCACGTTCGACGCGGTGATCTCGCGCTTCGGCGTGATGTTCTTCGACGATCCCGCGGCGGCGTTCGCCAACATCCGGCGCGCCGCCCGGCGCGAGGCGAAGCTCTCGTTCGTGGCATGGCGCAGCGCGGACGAGAACCCGTTCATGACCGAGGCCGCGCGCGCCGCGGCCCCGCTCCTGCCGAGCTTGCGCGTCCCCGCCCCCGACGCCCCCGGCCCGTTCGCCTTTGCGGCCAGCGAGCGGGTGCAGCGGATCCTGGACGCGAGCGGCTGGACCGACGTCGACATTCGCCCGATCGACGTGCCGATCGGCGTCGCGGAGAAGGACCTGCTCGCCTACGTCACCCGGCTCGGACCGGTGGGTCAGGCGCTGCGGGACGCGGACGAGCCGACGCGCGCCCGGACGGCCCAGGCGGTTCGCGCTGCCTTCGACGCGTACGTCCAGGAGGGCGCGGCCCGCTTCACCGCGGCCTGCTGGCTCGTGAGCGCGCGCGCCTAGCGCGACAAACGGATTGAATTGCGCGGAAGCGCAGCATTTCGAACCGTCAAGACGCCATAAGACGCCAAAATTCTTGTATTTAATTTCTCTTGGCGTCTTTTGGCGTCTTGGCGGTTAAATTCAACCAAGGTCGCCGGTGAAGCGGATCGGCACGCGAAACGCCGCGAACATGGCCTTCACGTGCCTGGGCGAGAAGAGCGCGCCGAGCGTCGTGTCCTCGACCCCGCGGCTCCGCACCAGCTCGTGGAGCTCGAGCAGCGAGTACGCGCAGAAGAGCTCGAGGCGCTTCCCGATGTGCTTCAGGATCCTGCCGCGACTCCTGTAATACGGCGCGTAGTCGCCCTTGTACCGGAGATCGAGCGCTTCGATGCGGACCTCGTACTGCACGTAGGAGCGCTCCCCGAGCGCGCGATTGCAGAGGAGCTCGGCTTCGACGTGCGCGCCTGTGTCGCCCACCTCAACGCCGGGCCCATCCCCGAAGACCCAGAGCCCGTCGAAATGGGGAGCTTCGGCCTCTCGCGCCTCCTCGTGCGTCTTCGGGTGCCCGGGCGACACGGAGAAGCACGCTCGAAACTCGTCGCGTATCTCGGCTCCGCGCGCGCAGAGCGCCTCCATCTGCCGCTCTTTCGGAACCGAAAACAGTTTGGCCGTCTTGCCCATGAGCCGTGCTCCTCAGAGATGTCTCGTCCGCAGCCCGAGGGTGCCCGATTCAGAACCTCCCATGCTACCCGATCGCAGCGGGCTGCGAGCGCCGGGCCAGCGCGTCCCCGGCGGCTTCCCGTCCAGGCTACGGGCGGATCAGGTCACCGCGCCGCGCTGGTGGAATTCCGGCTTGTCCCAGGCGCCGCTCTCCAGAAGGTCGCGCAGCGCTTCCACCGCATCCCAGACGTCGACGAAGCGGGTATACAGCGGGGTGAAGCCGAAGCGCATGATGCGGGGCTCGCGGTAGTCGCCGATCACGCCACGGGCGATCAGCGCCTGCATCACCGCGTAGCCCTGCGGGTGCTCGAAGCTGACCTGGCTACCGCGGCGGGCGGCGTCGCGCGGGGTGACCAGGATCAGCGGATGCTGGCCGCAGCGGGCTTCCACCAGCTGGATGAACAGCTCCGTCAGCGCCAGCGACTTGGCGCGCAGCGCGGCCATGTCGGTATGGCGGAAGATGGCAAGCCCGCACTCCACCAGCGAAAGCGCGGTGATCGGCTGGGTGCCGCACAGGAAGCGGCCGATGCCGTCGGCGGGGGCGTAGGCGGGTTCCATCGCGAACTGCCGGGCATGGCCGAACCAGCCCGACAGCGGCTGCCCGAAGCGGCTCTGATGACGCGGCGCCACCCACAGGAAGGCCGGCGCGCCGGGTCCGCCGTTCAGGTATTTATAGGTGCAGCCGACGGCGAAGTCGGCGCGGGCGCCGTGGAGGTCCACCGGCACGGCGCCGGCGGAATGCGCCAGGTCCCACACGGTCAGCACGCCGGCTTCGTGCGCGAGCGCCGTGACGGCGGCCATGTCGTGCATGGTGCCGGTCTTGTAGTTGACATGGGTGAGCATCAGCACCGCCACGTCGTCGCGGATCGCCTGCGGCAATTCCCTGGGCGAGTCGATCAGGCGTAACTCGTAGGCTGCGCCGCCGCCCATCTTCAGCAGCTCGGTCAGGCCCTCGGCGATGTACAGGTCGGTGGGGAAGTTGTCGCGCTCCGACACGAGCACCCGGCGCTCGGGCGCGGTGGTCTGCTGCTGGCGCAGCGCGGCGGCCAGCACCTTGAACAGGTTGATGGACGTCGTGTCGGTGACCACCACTTCGCCGCTGCCGGCGCCGATCAGCGGCGCCAGGAGGTCGCCCAGACGGCGGGACAGGTGCACCCAGCCGGCCGTGTTCCAGCTACGGATCAAGCCGTCGCCCCATTCCGCTTCGATCACCTCCCTGGCACGGGCCAGCGACGCCTTGGGGCGGGCGCCCAGCGAGTTGCCGTCCAGGTAGATCACACCGTCCGGTAGCGCGAACTCGTCGCGCAGGTGGCGCAGCGGGTCGCTCGCGTCGCGGGCAAGGCAGGTGTCGCGGGTGGTCTGCAGGCTCATGTAAAGCGTCCTTCGGTTCCGCAGCGCGAGGTGCGCAGCATGGCACGGACCGGCCTCGCGCCCAGGGGGGGTCGTCGTCGATGCGTACGGGAGCAGCGCGACCACAGCCGCGCGCCCGCACGTGAATGAGCCGGGAACGGCGCGCTCACCTCGTCCGCTTCAGCGCCGCCTTGAGCACGTGCTCCGCGATGAGGTAGCCGAACCCCTCGCCCTCGATCCGCCGGATCAGCTGGTCGCGCGTGGTCCGGAGCGCCGCCGCCGTGGCGTTCAGGTTCCACCCGTGCGCCGCGAGCTGCTGGAGGAGCCGGGCGCGCCTCACCTGCCCCGCCGCGAGCCGGTACGTCTTCGCGTACTCCAGCGTGCCGTCCTCGCGCACGATCGCCTCGCCGATGTGGTTGTCCAGCGACGGATCGAGCTCGGTCATGAACCGCTGCAGCGAGAACGGCCCCGCCCTGTACACGCGCTCCGCCGCGATCGGCCGGCCGAGGAGCCCCGCGGCCGTGTCCACGTGCAGCGCGCCGGCCTCCGCCCGCGCCCGGCCGAGCGCGGCCCGCAGGTCGTCGAGCGAGCCGATCTGCGCGGCGTCGAAGGTGTGCTCGAGCGCCTGGCTGTCGCCGTTGTGGCGGGCCGCGTAGAGCAGCGTCTGCTCGTAGAAGTCCTCGATCAGCGTGCGGTGCAGCGCGCGGTAGTCGTCGGGGTGAGACACAACGAACACCGACGCGAGCAGCTCGCCGACGAAGAGCAGGACGCCGCACTGGCCCTCGTGGATCTCGAAGACGCGCAGCGCGTCCTCCAGGCTCGGGATCGCCCGGCCGGAGAGCGACACCTCGGTGCGCGGGTCGAGGCCGCGGGAGATGGCCCGCCGCGAGTACTCGGACCAGGCGATCTCGGGGGCGTTGAAGTGCAGCGCGAGGAAGCCCTCCATCGCGAGGTGCAGCGGCAGGAGGCGCAGGCGGTTCCGCTCGGCCGGGTCCTCGCCGCGCGCCTCGCGCCGGGCCATGCGGTGGAGCAGCTGGACGCCGCAGCCCCACTTGCTGAGCGGGTTCCGGACCTCCGGCCCCGCGAGCGCCGCGCCGAAGGACGCGACCGGCGAGCCGTCCTCGGTCCACCCGATCACGAGCGCGTGCGGCACGTAGGAGCAGTAGGCCGTGCCGTCGCCGAGATCGACGATCGACCAGGCGTCCTCGTGCCTGCGGCCGGCGATGCGCAGGTCGTCCCGCGGCGCGTCCCGGAGGAGCGGGACCAGGCGCACGCCCGCGAAGACCTGGGCGTGCGTCGCGGAGAGGCCCCGGAGCGAGAGCGACCGGAGCAGGGCCGGCGCCTTGGCCATCAGGGCACCTCGAGCGCCGCGGCGGACGCCTCTTCTGCGGGCTCGGCGGCTGCTGCCAGCTCCAAGGCGTCTGCCGGATCCATTGCGTCTGCCAGCGCCACGGCGTCTGCCGGCTCGATTGCGTCTGCCAGCTCCACGGCGTCTGCCGGCCCCGCGTCCGCAGCTGGCTCCGCGGCGCCCGGCGTCCGGGCGTGCCGCGAGAGCAGCGCGGCCGCGCGCTGCGCGAGGTAGCGCTCGAGCTCCGCGAGCGGGGCCGTGCCCTCGGCAAAGCGGGCGAAGCCGAGGACCGTCGGCAGGTCCTCGGCGTCGCGCAGGCCGACCGTCGGGATCGACGGGCCGAGCGCGCGGGGCGCGTAGCGCTCGCTGTCGAACACGGGGTTGATGTGGACGATCGACGTGCGCTGCCCCGGATCGAGGCGCGCCCGGAAGCAGCGTGCGACCTCGGCGGCGGCGCCGGGCGGGTCGTTCTCGAAGCCGTCCGAGAGGATGACCACGACGTCGGGTCGCCAGGCGAGCGCGTCGAGCAGCGGCGTCGCGAGATCGGTCTGGCCGCGCGCGCCGACGAGGATCTCGTCGGGCGTGGGCGCGGTCCAGAAGGCGCGGTACTCGCGGGCGGCGGCGCGGAGCAGGTAGCTCACGCCGAGCGCGACGGCGAGCGGGCGGCGGCGCTTCTCGCTCGATCCGGACGCCGAGTAGCTCCTGTCGAGCACGGCGGCGACGCGCCCGAGCGCGGCTGGGCTCTTCCTGAGCGCGCGGGCGGCGGCGCGCTCGAGCGCCGCGTGGAGCTCGTCGCGGCGCTCGCGCCGGACCTTCTCGGGCAGCGAGAGCGCATAGAGCGCGACGCGCGTGAGCGGGGCGCGGCCGAGGTCGACGGCGAGGTCCACGTCCTCTCGCCCGGCGGCGCGCTGGAGCCGGAGGCGCTCGCCCTCGGTCATGCGCGGCGCGGCGCGGCGCAGGAGCTCATCGCGGGAGACGCCGCGGGCGGCGGCGAGCCCCTCGGCGACGGTCAGCGGCAGGTCGAAGATCGCCTCTTTCGCATAACGCGCCTGCCGCGCGCGCTCGAGGAGCGGCGTCTCGAAAGGCGCACGCCGCTTGGGCTCGAACAGGAAGGGCCCGATCTCGCCGGGGAGCTGGAGGTGGGCGTGCACCGCGAGCGCGCGGAGGTGGGCGCGGTACTTCACGGCGTCGAACGCCGGGTCGGGCCGGCCGGCGAGGTAGCCGCGGATGACGGCGCGCGCGCGGCGGTTGTTCACGCGGCGCTCCCGGAGCTCGCGCAGCGCCCGGAGCGCGCGCTGCGGGGGGAGGTCCCGGAGGGCCGCCGCGATGAGCGAGCCCTCCTCGCGCCGGTCGGGCGCGGGCGTCTCTGCGCCGGTCGCGAGGAGGTTCACGGCGATGCGCGCCTGGTTGAAGTGGTTGATGCCGGCGGCGAGCGTGCGCGCGTAGAGGCGGCGGTAATTGCCGAGGATGTACTCGTGGAGGAACTCGATGGAGACGGCCTGGCCTCCGGAGGTGCCATAGAACTCGGCCTGCCCGGTGCACGCGAAGCAGGCGTTGATGAACATGACGAGGTCCTCGCGCTCGACGCGCTCGGTGTGAAAGCGTGCGGGGGGCGCGGTAGGGACGGGGGGCATGGCAAAGAGCCGCCCGGGGAATGGTGGGGCGATCAACCTACGACAGTTTCCAGACTGGGATCGGAAATCGCCCCGAAGTCCCACGGGCGGCAACCGGCAGCATACACCTGGAGGGGCACCTCTCGAACGACAAGATCTCGCTTGACGACAGGATCGTCGCTGGCAGCGCTGAACGTCTCCACCTTGCCTGCGATGTCTTCGTCCCCCGCTCCGAATTCAGTGAGGGCAAGGGCGGCGAAAAGCGGACAGACATCAACCTGACGAAGCAGGCCCTCGACAGCGTCACTTTTCCAGGAGGAGGCGAATCGCATAAAGTTTCCTATGTCAACAGGCACATGCGGCGTGGCTGTACGATGAGAACGTTCACACGGGGCGCTTGACATTCGGATCGCATTTGGATTCTCTAGCCCCTCGGATCGCGTTTGGATTCCCTCGCCCTGTTGCTCCTAGGAACGCCTGAGTCGTAGTTTTGCATGCCCGCTGCAGCGCGGTGCGCGACCGGCGCACCGGCACGTGCCGCTTGCTTGGGACACCACGGTGGCAATGCAAAATGCGCCGAAGCGCTTGTAGCGCGGTTCATGGAACTGGCGCGGGCCATGGCACTCGATTTTGAATTTTACGCACGTTGGAGGTCCTCATGCAGTTGAAGAACTGGCCTGCCGTCCTTTCGCTCTCGGTCATTTCTGTCCTCCCCGCCGCGGCGTATGCCAGCGACCCCGCCAATCTTCCCCTTCCGCCCAGGGGCTTCGATACCAGGGACAACAGCATTCCCCACGGGAAGCTGGACGTCTCCGTCAGCTATCCGACCCGAAACTACGGGATGCGGAAGGTGACGGTTTACATGCCGCCGGGGTATTCGACGAACCAGAAATATCCCGTCGTTTACCTGCATCATGGAATCGGCGGCAATGAGGTCTCCTGGATCGGCCAGGGGAGCAACGAAGGCAACGCCGACAACATCATGGACTATCTGTACTCGAAGCAGATGGCCAAACCCATGATCGTCGTGATGCCCAGCGGCAAGATGGACGGAGGGGACGATTTCGCGCGCTTCGCAAACTTCGGGGACGTCCTGCTCAAGGACCTGATCCCCTGGGTCGAGAAGACGTATTCCGTCGCCACCGACGCCGACTCGCGGGCCATCTCCGGCCTGTCCATGGGCGGGGGGCAGACCTTCAACTTCGGGTTCCCCAACACCGATGTCTTCCATTACATCGGACCGTATTCGGCTGCGCCCAACACCCAGCAGCCAAGTCAGACCATCAAGGATGTGGCTGCGGTCAAGAACAACGTGAAGCTCATCTTCATCTCTTGCGGCAGCGCAGACAACCTGATCAACAATAGCAGAAATTATCACGACTTCCTGGATCAGAACAACATCGACCATATTTACCAGATCGAGGCGAACGAAGGTCATACCAAGACCGTCTGGAACCGCAGCTTCTACAACTTCGCCCAGCGCATTTTCCTCGAGGGGAGCGCGACGAGCGGTGGGGCGGGCGGAGCCGGTGGCGCGGGTGGGGCCGGTGGCGCGGGTGAGACCGCGGGCAACGGCGGTAGCGCAGGGGAAGGAAGCGGAAACGGCGGTAGCGCAGGGGAGGGAAGCGGAAACGGCGGTAGCGCAGGGGAAGGAAGCGGAAACGGCGGGGGCGTGCCAGGAAGTGGTGCCGGCACGACAGGCGTCACGACAGGCGGTTCTGCGACGACTGGCGGGCAGGTTTCGAGCAGCGCGAGCGGCGGCACCGACGAGGATACGCCCGTGACGGAGGACTCTAGCTGCAGCGTCTCGGTCCCCGGGTCCGAACCCGGAACGCCGCCTTGGCGCTTCGGGATCCATCTTGCGGCGATCGGAGCCCTCCTCTTCGGAGCGCGAGCGAGACGGAATCGCGGCTGAGCGACCGAGCGTCGCACGTCGGGAAGGGCGCCTCGCGGAACTGGCTGGAGCGCCCGCGCGATGCGGCGCGCGGAGCCAGTTTCCGACGTCGGCGTGAGACCATCGGAAGCGCGCCCACATGATACCCTCGCGCCGGCCAGTGCGCGGTCGGGGCTCCCTCTCTCTGCTCGCAGCATTCCTCCTCCACGCGGGCGGCGTCATGGCGGCTTGTGTGCTCGTGCCGGAGGGCCTCGAGGCGCCGGCGCGGGCCGGCGCGAGCGACCAGCTCGAACCGCTCCTAGTGCTAGACACCGATGTCTTGCTGGACGAACCCAGGACGCCGGAAGCCCGAGCGACGGAGCCCCGCCATGTCCTCGCCCGGGCAACGGGCGTCGATCCCGGCTTCTCGCATGCCGCGCCGAGAGAGCGGGGCCGAGCGCTGTCCGAGGCGCCGCCTGCGCGAGCATCGCGCTCCGGCGCGGCGACCCACGATCACGCGCCGCCGGACGCGGCTCACGCGCTGCCGGACGCCGCCCACGCGCCGCCAGAGGCTGCCCACGCGCCGCCGGACGCCGCCCACACGCCCCCGGGCGCGCCCGACGCGCCTCCCCCCGCCGCGGCACCTCCAGGCCTGGGCAGCGCGCCGATCTGGGCATTGCCAGGTGTCTTGCCGGTAGAGCCCCCGGTGCATCCCCGCGCTGCCGAGCGCCCCCGCGCCCCGGTGCGCCCCGTCCCCGAGCGCTCCGCGGGGAGGGGCACGGACAAGGGCGGGCGAGATCCGGTCCTGGTCTTCCCCGCGGCGGGCGTGCTCGCCTCGGCTGTCGCGGAGGAGGTGTCGTCATCCGTCGTGCCGCCGGACTCCGAGAGCTCGTTCGAGCTCACGCTGGACGCGAAGGGACGGCTGGTCTCGGCGCGCTTCCTCAAGGCGAACACGGGGAACGGCGACGACTTCCGGCGCGTCGCCCAGGCCGTTTTGAAGCGATTCTCCGGGCGAGCGCTGGCGATGAACGGCGATTTTGCCGCCGGGAGCAGGGTGACCGTCCACGTGACCAGCCGGGTCGTCATGCCGGATGGCACGTCGCACGGGATCCCGACGCCGACGATGAAACCTGGAGCCGGCAGGTCGATCATCCGCGAAGACTCGCTGGACGATCACCTCAGGTCGCCTCATCTCGCGCCGTCGCCTGGCCTGAAGCTGCCGAAGCTGACGTTTCTCCTCGATCTCGCGAACATCGGCGCGCAGCGCCGGAGGGTCGTCAGCACGCGGGTCGAAGCGGTGCCTGCCGCGCTTCCCTAGCGCGCGCAGGCGTCTAGTCCGGCCAGACCTCGATCCAGACGAACAGCACCTGTCCGGCGGCTTGGTTGTCGACCGCCACCGGATAGACCGTGCGCGCTCGGAGCGCCTCGACGAGGTGAGCGTGGTTGATCGCGAACCTCCCGATGAAGTCGTCGTTCACGAGGTCCCTGTCGATGAGCTCACCGCTCAGGTGGACATCCGGCGCGAGCGGCACGCGGTACCAGGTCGGCGGGCCTTTCCATCCGGGCGTGCAGGTGTCGCGTTGCCCCGGGCGGTCCAGCGCGCGCCTCCCGAGCGACCGGCCGCCCGCGAACAGCTCCGCCGAGCCGAAGGGCTCCGGCGGCTCGGTCCCTGCCCCCGCCGCCTCCGCGGCGAAGCCGGCCACGCTGGCGGCCGCCGCGACAGGGTGCTTCGTGCGGAGCAGGCCGCCGATGGCGGTGAGCGCCTCCGCCGGGACCGCGCCCATGCCGTCCCATTGACGGCCGTCCGCCTTGGCCGGGCTGATGACGGCGCCGTCGATGGAGATGCGGACCTGCGCCGGCAGCGGCGGCACCGCCGGGCGGCACGCCGCGCAGGCAAGGAGGAGCCCGCACAGCGAAGCCGTTCCGAGAGGACGTGACGCCATGCCTCGAGAGCGTATCCCGGCGGCCGCGCCGCACCAACACCGAAGCGCGCGCGGGGGCGCGGCCGGGTGCGCTGATCGCGCGGCGGCGCCTTCCGCTTCTCCTATGGCTAGAGCGATTTGCAGTTGAGCTTGGTACAAGCTGAGCATGGTCGGGCGGGACGGTGGCATCGCTGATGCTGCTGCCTACCGCATGGGCCCGTACAGCATCCATCTGCGGCAGCGGATCATCGACGCCTACCAGAACCGTGAAGGAAGTATCCGGGAGCTGGCCGAGCGGTTCGAGGTCGCCCCGAACACGGTGCAGAACTATCTCACGCAGCTGCGCGCCACGGGCGACCTCGCGCCGAGTCCGCACGGCGGCGGCACGCCACGGAAGTTCGACGAGACGGACGAGCGGGCACTGATTAAGCTGCTGGAAGAGAAGAACGACCGGACATTGGCGGAACTGATCGAGCAGATGGAGCAGCGTCACCATGTGCACGTCAGCGTCTCGACGATGAGCCGTACGCTGCACCGGATGGGGATCACCCGAAAAAAAGGACGTTGGGTGCCAGCGAGCAAGACCGCCCGGACGTTCAACAGGCCCGCGCGAGTTTTCAAAATTGGGCGGGGACCACAGATGCGCGCCGCTTGATCTTCGTCGACGAGTTCGGCGCCAACCTGGGCATGACCCGGCTCTATGGCTACGCCCTGAGCGGGCAGCGGGCCTACGGCAAGGCGCCGGCGAACGCGGACCCGAACCTGACGCTGGTGCTCGGGCTGGGGCTGCAGGGGGTGGTGGCGCCGGTGGTCTTCGAAGGCGCCATGAATCGTCCTCGATTTGAGACGTACGCCCAGGAATATCTGGCTCCGGTGCTGCGGCCTGGCGACATCGTGCTCGTGGATCGACTCAAGCCACATCTATACCCCGAGGTCCGCGCGGCCATCGAGGCGACGGGTGCCGACTACCACCCGCTGCCGCCTTACTCGCCGGATTTCTCGCCGGTGGAAGAGTGTGGCAGCAAGATCAAGCAGACCCTCCGCACCGCTGGGCAGCGGACCGTGGTGGGCGTGCTCGACGCGATGGACAGGGCCCTCCACCAGGTGACGCCGAAGGACGCCGAAGGCTGGTTCCGCCATGCGGGTTACCTCGACCGACCTCCTCGTCCCAGACCGCAGCGCAGGGGCACGCCTCGGAGCCGTGCGCCGCGGGCTCGCACGCCTCGCAAAAGTCGCGCTCGGGATCCGCCAACGCCCAGCTCGAGGGGCACGGTCTGTACCAAACCCAATCGCGAATCGCTCTAGGATCGGTGCACTGGTCGAGGGGTCGAGCCTCTCACGCCGCCCAACGGCTACCCGCTCATCGGCGGGCACCCAGCCGGGCTTCGCGCAACGGGACAGACAGCCGGGTGCAGCGCGAATTTGGGCGGCACCCGTAATCTACGGAAGAGTCGGGAGATTTCCGAGCAGCCCCTTGTACGTCGTCACGTTACCGACGTTCCGGACTACGTTAGGATTGGTCTTGATGATGAGATCGAGCGCCTGCTGAATATAGGTATCCTGTGCTTTGACGCGAAGTATCTTCGCGAGGGTCAACAGACGCGACTGGGCTTTCGGCTGCGTCAGGTCGGCCACGAAAACCGGGTCGGCCATCGCCCGCAAAAAACTCAACGATCTCACGTTCGCCGAAACGTTCGATGTATTTTTCATAGAACACCAAGGCGCCGCGGTCGACCCCCTCGTAGTAACCAAGTCCATTTCCAATGTAGCACTGCGCAACAATTGATACCCAGTCATACAGCACCGGTTTCGGGACGACCCCATTTCGAGGCAAGGACTCTTCCAGAGCTGCAGCGGGGGCTGCCTCCTCGTAGAAATTTCTCTGGCCATTGTGTGCCGCACGCAGCGCCCGGATCTTTTCAATCAAATCCGCGGTTAAAATATCGGTTGCCCGGTAGGCCTCTCCGCCGACATTCTTGAGGAATGCCATCGCCAGATCACGGCGCGGGACGTCGCTACGACGCGCATATTCCGCGTGTCGAACTCCCACGTTGAACTTGCGCTGGTCCGATGCGAGCTTCCACACGATCGGCGCCAAGCGATCAATGTTGGTCCGAGCTTGGGCGGCCAGGTTCGGGTCCGCGTACATGCCAAAAAGCGTCCAAAGAAGATCATCAACGCGGTCGGCCTGCATCTTGCGCAACTCCTGCTCATGAAGAGTCACGTCGGCCGGTTCGATTGCCCGCTCCCGCACAGTCACCAGGAAGTGATGCATCTGCAATGCGGCAGGATCCGGCTTGGCGGTGATTGCATGTCGGAGGCAATTTGACAGCCACCCGACCATTTCTGCACCGTTCAGCTCTGCGACATTTGGATGAGCAGCACTCGCATGGTTACGCATAAAATTAATGTGCCGCAAACGCTCGCCGTTGACCCCCGTGAGCAGGCCGATCCGAACGCACGTTTCGATCAGCACAGCATCGTCAATGCGCGGAAGATCCTCAGCCGTAATCAGGCGGCTTCGCCGGCTAGGACTCTTCTCTGCAACGTCGAAAAAATATGGGAGATCGGTCTGCTCCACGAGGCGTCGCAAAGCAAGAATCGTTTCATCCCAGAGATAGGACAGTGCAGCATCGAAGATCCCGACGGAGATTGCGACAACAAATTTGCTCAGGTAATAGGCTTTCTCGCGCTCGGCCTTCGGAAGGACACTAATCGCGTTCTCAAAGGCATCGATGACTGTCTTGCGCTCATCGACGGGGTTGAGGACGTTCTCCGTCGGAAGGTCGTGGTACGCGAGAAAATCGGCGACAGGGCGCGCCAGACTCGCCACGGACGTCGTCAGGCTGGCGGCCGGGGTCTGCGGAATGATCAAGTTTGACATTCCGGCATCTTACCCTCTCCGAGCTTGGGGACAACACCGGAAGGCCGCTGCCCCATCACCAGCGGGGCGGCATGGGCCCGCCGGCGCGACGCGTACGCGGGGCACGCGGATGCGTTCTTGGCACGTTTGTATGTTCCAGGGCTCGATATCCAGTCTATCCAGTATCACTCGCGCCACGGTCCCGCTCGCCGCATGCCCGCGAGTGGCGGCCTTCCTGCCGACCGGCCTCCTTGATGGCGAGCCGGGCGGCAGTGCCGCCGGCCCCTCACCCCCGGCTCATCCGCGCGATCGCCTCGGCCTGCGCGCTGTCGTCCGCGCCCTCCGGATCGCCCGCGAGCACCTCGGCGACGCGGCGGCAAGCGCCGCATCGCCGAGGCGGTAGAGTTCGGGCTCGGGGATGCGCTTGGGGGCGGCGAGCAAGCCCGGCAGAACGCCGCGCAGCATCTCCAGGACCAGACCGAAGCGGCCGCGGGACTCGGGCTGCGGCGGCGTGTCGAGATGGCGTCGCGCGCTCAGCGGCCCACGACCACGAGATCGGGGAACTGCTGCGCGAGAAGAACGCCCAGGTAGCCGTCCTCGGCGTTCTCGTCGAGCCACGCGTCAGGTAGCTCGAGGCAGCCCGTTTCGGATGGCGCAAGTCTCTCGGCGCGGTTTGGACGTCAATCAACCGCGCTGGAGCCGAAGGAGGCGCTCCAGCGCCTCGACATCAGCGCGATCCTGAGGTCGATCTGCGGCGCGCTTGTTCGCGATGAGGTCCTCGATCGCGATGACCGGACAACGGACGTTCTCTGCAAACGCTACCTCGACGCGGCGTGGCCACGCCTCGCCAAACTCGACGCCGGAGATCTGCGTCAGGACATCGATACGTCGCGGCGGCACGCCCATCATGAACCCGATGCCCGGCGTAGCGAGCTCCTGCTCCGTCAACTCCGAGAGCGGTGCCCCGAACCGACGCAAAGCATCCATCACCCGCGCCGCGTTCTCAGGGCTCGCTTCGACCCAGATATCGAGGTCCTTGGTCGCGCGCGGGCGGCCATGCACGCCGACGGCGTAGGCCCCGATCACCAAGAACTTCGCGTCAACGGCGCACAGGGCGGAAATCAGATCGAGGAAGTCTTCGTTCATGGGCGGATCCCGGGAAGGCCAGCTCGAACAGCTCCTGACTTAGCTTCCAGGTGACCTCGGCACGCTGGTGAATGGGGATGGAGCTCCAGAAGAGGGCGTCCGCTTCCGCTTGCGCCTCGTCCTCTCCTGGTCGAAAGACCCGCATCATCCAGCCCGCGCGAGCCAACCGCCGCGCTTCCGCAGCCTCATCACCTGCGCTCATGGCCACACTGTACCATGCCGCTCGGCGGAGCCGATGGACAGGCCAGCGCAGCCTCGACCGCATCGACCCGGCGGACGTCCACAGCGCCGTCCACGCAGCTTCCGCCCGATGGACACGGCTCTCCTCCGCACAGCATCCGGGTGCCGCCCGGCGCAAGCGCGGCTCACCCCCGGCTCATCCGCCCGATCGCCTCGCCCAGCGCGCCGTCGTCCGCGCCCTCCGCGTCGCCCGAGAGCGCCTCCTCCGCGGCGGCGAGCGCCGCGTCGCGGAGACGGTAGAGCTCGGGCTCGGGGATGCGCTCGCGCGCGGCGAGCACGCCCGGCGGGACGCCGCGCAGCATCTCCAGGACCAGGCCGAGGCGGCGGCGGGCCTCGGGAAGCGGCGGCGCGCCCAGGCCGAGCCGCCGCCGCGTGGCCCGCGGCGCTCCGGCGAGGCGGCGCGCGGCAGCCTCGGCGACCTCCGCGGCGAGCGCGTTGTACGCGGGCGGCGACGGGAGCCGCGCCTCCGTCCAGACGAGCAGCCGCACGAACTCGCGCGCCCCCTCGAACGCCTGCCGCCCGTGCAGCATGCGCCGGTTGTCGACGACCAGGATGTCCGCCGGGCCCAGCGACAGCTCGATCACCTCGCGTCGCGACGCCTCGATGAACCGCGCGAGGCGCGCGGCGAGCGCGTCCCCCGGCGGCACGACCGGCGCGTGCGTGAGCGCGAGCGCGCCGCCGCGGAGCGACACCGTGGGCCCGAAGAAGTCGCCGAAGACGAACGGGATGCGCCTGTACACCGTGAAGAGCGCGCGGAAGAGCCCGGGATCGGCGCGCTCGATCGCCGAGAGCAGCGGCCAGCCGTCGAGCAGGAGGCAGCCGCCGCCGCGCTCCGCCGGCCTGATGCAGGCCATGATCTGCACCGCCGGAGGCGCGCCCGCGAAGCACTGGCTGTCGGTGTGGAGCGGCGCCGCAGCGGAGCTCGCGGCGAACGACCTGCCGCCCGGCACGGCCTTGATCGGCTGCCGCTCCACAAGGAGCGGCCTTGCCCCGAGGAGCCGCTCGGCGAAGCCCCACGGCGCCCGCGCGGCCTCCTCCGGCGCCAGCGCCGCGTCGCCGCGGAGCACAGAGAAGCCGCGCGCCGCGAGCTCGTCGAAGAGCCGCGCCGGACCGCCCTCCGGCCCGGGCCAGATCCATCGATCCATCATGAACGCCTCCGCTCACGCATCGAGGAACCGGGCCTCCCGGAAGCCGGCCCGGAGCAGGTCGCGCGGGATGGGCACGATCCGGAGCAACGGCGCGCCCTCGGGCACCTCGATCGGCGCCCCGAGCCGGCGCACGTGGAACACCGCCGGGGTCGCGAAGAACGCGTCGGTCGCGACCACGCCGCGCATCACGTCGTAGCCGTCGCCGTTGACGCCGTCGAGCAGGCTGGACCAGCCCGGCGGCGTCCGGGTGAAGGCCCACGGCTTCACGAAGAAGTGAGGCTCGCCCGGCGGATGCGGCGTGAAGTACTTCGTCAGGTACCAGAGCGCCCCGCGGTTCGCGGCGATGAAATCGTCGCCGAAGGTCCGCGCGAACGCGCGCTCCACCGCGGCCGCCCCGTCGGCGAGGCGCGGCGCCTCCGGCGCGACGGCCAGCGTGTGCCCGTCGAACGTCGCGCGGAACGGGACGGCGTTCCTCACCACGATCGACGCGAGCCGCCGAGCCCCCCCGCGCCAGGGGACCGGATCCGGCCCGGCCGCGGTCGTGACCTCGGTCACCTCGGTGATCTCCGGCGCCGCCGGCCCGGCGACGACCAGCCGCACGCGCGCCGGCCCTGCGCTCCCCTCCCCCGTGCTCTCCCCGCCCGCGCTCCCCTCGCCCGCGCCCCCGCCCGCGCTCCCCTCGCCCGTGCCCTTCCCGCCCGCGCTCCCCTCGCCCGCGCTCGCGTTCCGCCCACCCGCCGTGCCCCCGACGAGCCGCCGGTACTTGCGGGTCACCTGGCCCTTCTTCACCGCGAAGTACTTCGCGTCGTAGAACTCCGCGTGCGCCCGCCCCACCTCGGGCGCGTCCGCGAGCGAGCACGCCTCGATCTGCACGTCGGCGAGCACGGGCGCGATGCAGCCGATCTCCCCCTCGAGCTGCAGCCGCTGCGGGGCCTCGTCGCGGACGCGTAGCTCGACGACCAGCGGGACGAACGCGCCGTCGTCGGCGAGGTACGCCTCGCTCACCTCGATGAGCGCGTTCCTGCGGTTGGCTGCTCCCGCGACGCGCAGCCACAGGCCCGGGTCGGGGCGCACCAGGAGCCCGGTCCACAGGCGCAGGCGGGGCGGCCCCAGCCCCTTCCGGCACGTCCAGGCGAGGCCGCCGCGCAGCGCCCGGTGCCAGGCCCCTTCCGGCGCCAGGAACCCCTGCGAGACCAGCCGCGTCAGCGCGGCGCGGTGGGCGCGGGCGAGCGCCTCGCGGTGCTCTCCCGCCGGCTCGGCGCGGAGCGACCCGAGGCGCCGCCGCACCTCGATCGGCCGCGCCAGCGTGATCTGGAGCCCGAACGCGTTGCCCTCGAGCAGCGGCACACACGCCTTCGCCACCCGGAGCGGCACCGCGCCGTCGAGATCGCCGGTGCGCCGGGTGAGCCGGCACAGGCCGAGGGCGTCGAGCACCTCGAAGCGGGCGTCACCCGCCGCAGCCACCACCACCGCCGCAGCCGCCGCCGCCGCCGCAGCCGCCGCCGCCACCGCAGCTCGACGAGCTGCAGCTCGATCCGCCGGACGAGCCGCCCCCCGTCGAGACCGGGGGGGGCGGGGTCATCGCGTAGACCATCGGCCCGAAGAGCGGCGACATCGCGAGCGCCGCCGTGCCGCTCGCGGCGACCGTCAAGCCGATGTCCACCGCCTGCCGGCGGCGGCCGCTCGCGACGTCGGAGCGGAGCGAGACGGTCGAGTCGTCGAGCCACCTGAGGTAGTCCGACTTCATGGTGCTGTAGGCGCTCGCGGTCCGCGCAACGATCCACGTGGCGACGAGCAGCGCGATCATCTCCACCACCAGGAACGAGTAGGGCCGGTCGAGCTCCTCCGCGCGGATGGCGCGGATCAGCCCCACGCCGAGCAGGCCGACGCCGACCGCCCACACCACGGCCGAGAGGGCCGTCATCGTCCCCCGCGGGCGCAGCATCCCCGCGGCGGTGAGCTCGAGGCGGAGCTCCTGCTCGAAGCGGGCCGCGATCTGGTCGGCGGAGGCGCGCACCTGATCGAGCGAGAGCGTCACCGTCTGCTGGCCGTGCGCGCCCCTCGACGAGAGCGAGCTGAAGAACGCCGCGAGCACCCGGTCCGGCGGGGGCGAGCCGACCAGGAGGTGGAGCGCCTGCGGCGCGTCCTTCGCGTCCCCGGCGGGCACGAGCCAGCCCGCGCCCATCGCGACCGCGATCAGCGTGGCGGCGACGCCCTTGTTCCCGTCGCGGAGGTACGCGATCGCCCAGTACTCGTCCGGCTGCGGGATCCAGCCCGCCGAGAGCCGCTGCCGCCACGCCGGTGAGCGGTACGGCGCGCCCCCCGCGGGGACGCTCGCCTGCCCCGCTCGATCCAGGGAGGCGCCGACGGCGCTGCGCACCAGGATGGCGACGACGAGGCCAGAGACCGAGAGCGCCAGATAGAAGAGCAGGAACGCCGGCCCCGACGCCATGTCGAACGGGAAGAAGTCGAAGATCTCGTGGATCATCGCGCCGCCTCCGGGTGCTCCAGCCGGTCGACGTCGTCGACCGCGCGCGCGAGCAGCTCCGCCAGCGCCGCGTAGGCCGCGCCCGGCGCCTCGTGGACGCGCTTCAGCGGGGCCACGTCGACGCCGAGGAGCTTGCCCGCTCCGGCGAGCACCGTGCCCAGATCGTCGCCGCCCTCGATCCCGTGCAGGCCGAGCAGGGCGTGGAGCGCCCCGCGGATCTGCTTCACCTTGCGGGAGACCGCGCCCTTCAAGGCGTCGTCCGCGCCCATCCCGTCCACGACCGCGCGCCGGAGGCGGATCTGCGCCTCACGCAGCTCCTGCTCGACCCGCAGGCGGCGGTTCTTGCCGTCGATCACGAGCGCCGAGAACGGGTCGCTGCCGGAGAGGAGCACGTGGCACCGGCGGATGTCGTCGTAGAGCAGCGGGAACACGTCCGCGGCCCGCGGGATCTCGGCGGCGGTGAGGATCATCGCCTCGATGCGGGCCGCGTAGCGCGCGATCTGGAGCGCGTTGGCGATCGCGTCGAGGCTCTGGCGGGAGGCCTCCTTGAGCACCACCATCAGATCGACGTCGCTCTGCCCGTCGCGGTAGCCGCCCCGCGCCGCGCTCCCGTACACGAGCAGGCACGAAAGCTCGTCGCCGAGCGTCCGCTCCAGGCTCTCCTTGAGCTCGACGAGCCGCGCCTGCACCGGCGCCGGCAACCTGGAGACGGCGCTCCCCGTGGCGATGGATCCCTCGTTCATGGTCTACCTTCGCGGCTCGATGAGCCGGACCTCGGCGCTCGAGCCAATCCCCTTGATCGCCCAGACTACCCGACCTCCCGGCAGCCGCTCTCGCCGAATGAACGGCAGGAGCCTGGGCCTGACGCTCCCGTCGCCCGAGGGCCCGACGAAGCGGGCGCGGAGCAGCAGGCGGTCGACGATCGCCTCGGGCGCGAGCCGGGCGTCGTCCACCGCCGCCGCGGCGATGCGGAGCGCGTCGGCGACCGCCGTGAGGCTCGGGGCCCGCGGCGACGCCTCGACACACCGGACCCCGAGGCGCGCGGCCGCCTCGCGGTGAGACGAGAGCCGCGGCAAGAGCGGGAGCGCGTCGTCGACGCGCTTGCGCTGGAGGATCGCCCGCGACCGGGCGACGTCCTCGGCGTCGAACGGAGCCACGGCCTCCGGCGGCGGATCGACGGGTGAGGTGAGCAGCTCGGCCACGCGGGCCTGGACCTCGGTGAGCGCCGACGCCCCGGAGGGTGAAGCGTCGTGAGAATTTTGCAGCAAGGTGGCACAAGAGGCGGACAACCCCGGTCGGATCGGCGCCAACGTGGGTTCGGCCGGTGTGGGCCCCGCCAACGTGGGTCGGGTCAACGTCGGTCGGGACGGCGCGGACCGGGCGATCGCCCTCGCGGTCGCGATCTCGGCCGCGAGCGCGGCAAAGGGCGGGAAGTCACCGTCGCGCTCGAGGAGGATCGGGAGCGGCCCGGTGCGAGCAACAACCTGGGCGAGCAGGGCGAACACCGGCGCGGGGACCGGATGGGCATGCGTGTCGAAGTAGAAGCCGTGCTCCACGGCGCCGCCGGCGATGTGGACCATCGCCACGCGCTCGAGCGGGTAGGAACCGAGGAGCTCCCCCGGATCGACGCCGGCGTTGACGGCGTTCGCATAGACGTTGCCGACGTCGAGGAGCAGATCGCACCCGGTGCGGGCGACGACCTCGGCATAGAAGTCCCCCTCCCCGAGGGCGTCGCCCGGGAACCGCAGCGTGCACGCCGCGTTCTCGAGCAGCAGGGGGATGTCCGGGAGCGCCCGCCGGGCGGCGGCGACGTTCTTCGCGACGGCGCGCGCCGCCTCGAGCGTGTACGGCAGGGCGGTGAGGTGGCCGATCTCCCGGCCGCCGCCGCGCACGAACGCGACATGCTCGCTCACGACCGGGGCCGAGAGCTCCCGGCAGAGCGCCCCGAGGCGGCGCGCGCGATCCATGTCGATGCCCGAGGCGCTGCCGAGCGAGAGCTTCACGCCGTGAGGCACCACCGGCCAGATGCGCGCGATGGCCGAGGCCTCGCGCCGCGCGGCCGGGCTCGCGAAGCAGGCCTCGGCGACGACCTCGACGAAGTCCACCGCGCCCGGCGCGGACAGCAGATCGGCCGCGAGCTCGGGGCGGAATCCAACGCCGACGGCGCCGGTGCCGGAGAGGGGCGATCTGGGAGCGGGCACGAGCACGCGGGGACCTTCCTCAGTCTGCCCTCGCGGAGGGATCCGGAACAGAGGCCATCGGGATCGGCTAGAAGTCGAGCTCACCCGAGATGCGAGAGGCAGCACCCATGCGCGTGGCGATCCTCGACGACTACCAGGGCGTGGCGCTGCGGATGGCCGACTGGCGGAGCCTCCACCCGGCGGCGGAGGTGCAGGCCTTCACCGACCACCTCGACGACCTCGAGGCCCTGGCCACGCGGCTGCGCCCCTTCCAGGCCGTGGTGCTGATGCGCGAGCGCACGCCGTTCCCGCGTGCGCTGTTCGAGAGGCTCGACGGCCTCCGGCTGCTGGTCACGGCGGGCATGCGCAACGCCTCGATAGACCTCGCGGCCGCGACCGAGCGCCGCGTCCAGGTCTCGGGCACCGACATGCTGCCCTACCCGACGGCGGAGCTCACCTGGGGGCTCATCCTCGCGCTCTTCCGGCACATCCCGGCCGAGGACCGCGCCGCGCGGGCGGGCCGCTGGCAGACGACGCTCGGCCTCGGCCTCAAGGGCAAGACGCTCGGGCTCGTCGGGCTCGGCAAGCTCGGCGGCCAGGTCGCGCAGGTGGGCCGCGCCTTCGGCATGGAGGTCGTCGCCTGGAGCCAGAACCTCACCGCCGAGCGCGCCGCCGAGGTGGGCGCCCGACTCGTCGCGAAGGACGACCTCTTCGCCGGCGCGGACGTCGTCAGCATCCACCTCGTGCTGAGCCCGCGCACCCGCGGGCTGGTCGGCGCGGCCGAGCTCGGGCGGATGAAGCCGACCGCGTTCCTCGTCAACACCTCGCGCGGACCCATCATCGACGAGGCGGCGCTGCTCGCCGCCCTGCGCGCGCGGCGCATCGCCGGCGCGGCGCTCGACGTCTTCGAGCCCGAGCCGCTGCCCGCGGATCACCCGCTGCTCGCGCTCGACAACACGGTGATCACGCCGCACCTCGGCTATGTCACCGAGGAGGGTTATCGCATGGTCTATGGGCAGGCGGCCGAGGACATCCGCGCCTTCCTCGATGGCAAGGTGCTGCGGCCCTTGAACCAGCTCCCGGTCGATGTGGCCCCGCTCGGATAGGCTCCGCCGCCGCGCCCCGCGCGTCAGAGGAACTGGCTGCTCCACTTGCGGAACGTCATGATGCCTTTCTCCCCGGCGCACAGGACGGGCTGAGCTCGGTAGATCTTGTTCTCCCAGATCGGGATGTCCTCCTCGAGCTGCCGGCAGACCTCCGCGGCGAGGGCCTGGCCGAGGCGCTGCGCGCCGTCGTTGCGCAGCCAGAAGGCGAAGCGGATGTCGACGAGCTCGTCGTCGATCGGCGTGACCGTGTTCACGAAGAGGAGCTCGACGATGCCGGTGAAGCGGATCGTCCCGTACCCCATGCCGTGGCCTTCCCATGTGATCGTGCCGTCGACCACCCGCCCTCCCGGGCCCTTCTGCTTCACCGCCGACCTGGATCGGATGATGTGGCCGTCGATCTCGATCTCGGTCCGGGGCGGCTCGAGCATGCCGTGCACGGCGACGAAGTGGGCCGGATCCACGATGTTCTCGAGGGTCTCCTGGATGTGCGTCCGGACCCTCCAGCGCTTGATCAGGTTCAGGGACCACTCCGTCGAGCGCGCCTCGGCGAGCGGCGGGATCTCGAAGGCGGCGGGCTCGCCGCCGAGCGCGTGGTGGACAAGGATCAGGCCGTCGAGCTCCCGTACCTCCCAGGCGCGGGTCCTCGCTTTCGGCGGGATCGTGTCCGCATAAGGGATGTGCACGCACTTCCCTTCGCCGGAGATCACCCATCCGTGAAACGGGCACCGGATGCCGCCCTGCTCGACGCGGCCGCCCACCCCGAGGTGCGCGCCCATGTGAGGGCAGTGGGCGTCGAGGACCCGGGCCTGTCCGTCCTGCGTCCGGAACAGCACCAGATCCTGCCCGAAGCAGCGGAGCGACATCGGCGCGCCCGTGGACAGCTCGTCCGAGGCGGCGACCTGGAACCAGCCTTGGGGGAAGGGCTGCAGAGGGATTCGAGCGCTCACGTGGGTCTCCTCGGCTCAGCGTCTGTCGGGGTCGCCCGCGCGCTCATGCAGCGCGGGGCGGAGGGGCTTGATCGTGCCGGTGATCGCGGCATGAGAACGTCACTCTACCAGCAAACCTCGCAGGCGTGAGCGCGCCGAGGCACTGGCACGCTCCCTCGCCGCGCGAGGCGCGCCTGGCGAGCAGCCGGGCGGCCGGACGCGAGCTTTGGGCATCCGGGGCGGGTGGTGGGGTACTTACCCTACCCTGCCGGAATGATAAAACCGCCAAGGACGCCAGAAGACGCCAAGATTTTTATGATTTTCTTGGCGTTTTTTTGGCGACTTGGCGGTTCAAAAGACGCCACCTTCGGCCAAAGTACACCACCACCCGTGGGCGAGCTACGCTCGCGCCGGAAGGAGCGCAGCACGCTGATGGCCCCCCTGCTCGGCGCAGTGTAGGCTCGGCCGCGTGTCAGGACCGCGCTGGGCTCGCCGCGCGAGGAGGGCGACGCTGGCCGTCGTCGCAGCGACGGGGCTCGCGCTGCTCGCGCTGCGCTACGTGATCCCTGCCCTGATGATGCAGGCGCATCCCATCGGGTCGACGGCATCGCCGTACGGATATGTCGAGTACGTGCCGCCGGAGCCGGGGCCGCGCCCGCTCCTGGTGGTACTGCACGGCGGGAGCAGCCGCGGTGACGGTAGCGATCCGCGCGCCATCATCCACCGCCTGCCGCCGCTGCGTTATCTGGCGCGCGCGCGCCTGTTCGGCATGGCGTCCCCGCTCGTCGACGCCGGCGTGCTGCTCGCCGCACCGCAGTCGCCCGGCGAATGGGACGCGGCGAAGATCGACGCCTTCCTCGACTACCTGCTCGCAGCGCGCGAGATCGATCGCGACCGCATCTATCTCACCGGTCCGAGCATGGGTGGATGCGGAACCTGGCGCTACGCCGCTGTCCATCCGGAGCGGCTGGCGGCGGCGCTGCCCATCTGCGGAGCTTGCCCGCCGACGGGTGAGCTCGCGGCGGGTCTGCGCACGCTGCCGGTCCGCGCGTTCCACGCCTTCGACGACGAGATCGTGCCGAACTACATGTCCGCGACCTGGGTGTCCGCCATCGCCGCGCTGCGGGGTACCCGGAGCGATAATCCGATGCTGAGCTATCCGCCCGGGTCCGATTCGACCGCGGTGTTCGATGGCGACGGGGTCGTCTGGCGTCCCGGCACCGGCGCGTCCGCGGACGAGGCGCTCACGCTCACGGAGTTCGCGCGCGGCGGGCACGCCGTGTTCGTCGATGTCTACGCCGAGGATGCGACCTGGCGCTGGCTGTTTGCGCAGCGCCGCGGCGCTCGTGCGAACTAAAAGCACCCCTCAGCGCGCCGCCGAGAGCTGCTCCAGCCCCTCTTCCACGCCGATGACAGGCGCATACCCGAGCTCGGCGCGGGCGCGGTCGGTCTTCACGGTCACCGAACGCGACATCATGGCGGCGTCGAAGCGGGTCATTGGCGGCGCCCGGCGGACGCCGAGGAGGCGCCAGGCGCCCTCGATCGCGGCCGCGAGCGGGAGGACGACGGCGCTCGGGACGCTGCGCCCGGGCAGCGCCACCCCTTGCGTCCGCGCCAGCGCCGTCAGGAAGTCGCGAAACGTGCGCGTGCCGTCGTCGGCGACGAAGTAGGCGCGCCCGCCCTGGCCGCGCTCCAGGGCGAGCAGCAGCGCGCTCACGAGGTTCGCGACGTGGGTCGTCGACGTGCGCGCGCCGCCGCCGTCGAGCCACGCGAAGCTCCCCTCCCGCGCCATGCGCAGCACGACAGGCAGCACCGTCGCGTCCCGTGGGCCCCAGACGAAGCGCGGGCGAATGGAGACGGTGGTCATGCCGCCGGGTTCGTTCGCGGCGAGCACGCGCCGCTCCGCCTCTGCCTTCGTCTCCGAGTACAGGAAGCGCTGCCTCTCGGGATAAGGGTGCGTCTCGTCGATATCGATGAGATCGTGGCCATCAAAGAGCGCCGCCTCGGTGCCGACGTGGACGAACCGGCGCACACCGGCGGCGCGCGCCGCGGCGAGCACCCGCGCCGTCCCCTCCACGTTGCCCTCCCAGAACTGCGCGCGCGTCCCCCACTCCTCGACAACCGCGGCGCAGTGCACCGCGGCCTCGGCGCCCGCGAGGTCCCCGCCCTTCAGCGTCCCGAGGTCGGCCGCGACCGGCGTCGCGCCATATCGTCGCACGACGTCGGCGCTCCTCGGCGAGCGCGCCAGCGCGCTCACCTCGTGACCGGCGCGCACGAGCCCCTCGATGAGATGGCCTCCGATGAACCCCGAGCCCCCTGTAACGAAGACCTTCATGGCCGCCACGATGCGCGCGCTCTCACTGGATGTCCAATGCGGCCAGCGGCGAGGCCGGGACGGGCGCCGCGGTCGCGTCGTCTCACCTCTCGCCTCCACCAAGCAAAGCGACCACGACTGCCCGCAAGCGAGCGATCTCGCCTTGGAGTGCATCATTTTCCCGCCGCAGACGCGACTCCGCCTCTCGTGACCGCGAGAGGTCGGCTTTCTGCTGTTGAAGGACGCGGTGCAACTGGCGCCGTTCGACGAGCAGCGGGCGGTTCAGATGAAGACGCTGGATGTGAAACCAGCCGCGAGGCGTCAGCCCGATCAGCCGACCGTGGACGGTCTCCTCGACGTGCGCGCCGAGATCGTCACGCTGAGGGCGAAGAAGCCGCAAGCTGTCCGGTGCGCCGTGTGCGGGGGCATAATCGCCCTTGAACCGATTGCACGCGGTGCAAGCGTAGACGAGGTTCTCGATGTCGTCGGAACCACCCGCCGCGAGCGGGTAGAAGTGATCAATCTCCAGCTCGCCCCCCCACCGACGTTTCGGAAACGCCGCAGTAACCACACCGTCCACCGAAGGTGGCCCGCACGATTGCGCGCGCTTCAGTGGAGACGGCCATTCATGCAGCGGGGAGCGGCCCGCCGGCGACGCGGGCAAGTCCGTCGAGGATGGACGCGCGGCGCCGATCGAACTCTTCGAGGAACCTGCGCGTGTCGGTCACGAGGGCCTGTTGCTGTGCCATGAGCTGGGCCAGTTGCTCGTTCTCGCCCTCGACGCTGGCCAGCTCGACCGCCAGCTCGCCGGCCTCGGCACGCAACCGAGCCATCTCCGGGGCAAGCACCGCCGCCTCCTCCGCCTCGATCCGGGCCATCAGCGCCGCGAGCTCCTCCTGCTCAGGCTGTGTCAGCGTGCCGGAAAGCTCCCTGTCACGGAGGCGGTCGAGCTTGCTCTGGTCGTCCTCGGTCCAGCTCATGGCAGCCACCCTACCCATACCAGGCTGGGAGCGCAGGGGCAACGGCAGGCGCTCGCGACGTGTGGCGACGCGAATGGCACAGCCGCCGCCATCTCCAGTCTGGCAGCACGCGCATGCAGGCTGACTGCACACGCCCGTGGCCCCCTGTGCCGACTCGTTGGTCGCGACCCACGTATCGTCGGCGGGATCGTCGGAGGGAGTGCTCCGGCGCCAAGACCGGTCCTGCCGCCGAGCTGCGCAACCCGAGCCATCTCGCCCGGTTGCACGAATGTACAACTTGGTGTACATCTATGGAATGGCGCATCGCTACTCCGTCGCAGAAGCTCGGGCCCATCTCCCCTCTATCATCGAGCAAGCGGAAGCGGGTGAGGTCGTCGAGCTCACCCGGAGAGGTCGCCCCGTGGCGGTCGTCCTGTCCCGGGAGGAGTTCGAGCGGCTGCGCTCGGATCGACCGAGCTTCGGCGACGCGTACCGTGCATTCCGGAAGAGGCACGACCTCGATGAGGTGGGCCTGGAGCGCGACTTCGCCGCGTCCGTTCGCGACCGTTCGCCGGGTCGACAGGTCAAGCTGTGAGCCCGCGCTTCTTGCTCGACACCTCCACGATCTCGGAGCCGATGAAGCAGGCGCCCGACGAGGCGATGCTCGCGAAGATCGAGGCCCACGCGCACGAGAGCGCGCTCGCCGCCCCCGTGTGGCACGAGCTGTGGTACGGCTGTCGGCTCCTGCCCTCAGGCAAGCGGCGCACGGCGCTGGAGGCGTACCTGCGCGAGGTCGTCTACCTGTCTCTTCCCATCCTGCCGTACGATGCCGCGGCCTCGGCATGGCATGCCGACGAGCGCGCTCGGCTTGATGGAAGGGGAACGCCGGCACCGTTCGTGGACGGCCAAATCGCCGCCATCGCGAAGAGCAACGACCTGATCCTGGTAACGGTGAATACCCGAGATTTTCGGCGATTTCAGGGCCTGCCGATCGAGAACTGGTCGAGCAGAAAGAAGCAGTAGGCGCCGAGTCATCGTATCGACAGCGAAGGCAGGTGCCGCCGCGCAGCCGCGCGCGACAGCCGCTCAAGGGCGGCGCGGCTCAGCCGAGGAAGTCGAGGACATCCTCGTTGAACTTCTCGGGGTTCTCGAGCCACATGAAGTGGCTGCCCCCCTCGTCCGCGCCGAAGAGGAGGAGCTCGGCGCCGGGGATCTGGTCGGCGACCCGCTGCTGGGAGATGGGGTTGAAGATGCTCGCCTCTCCGCCGACGACGAGCGTGGGCACGTCGATCCGCGGGATCACGTCCCTCCAGTCCTGCTCGGCCTGGTTGACGAGCAGCTTGGCGGCGTACTCGCGCGGGAGCTTCAGGTTCTGCTCGACGACCAAGGCGAGCTGATCCGCCGGATAGCCGGGGGTGAACATGGTGGCCACGAGCCCGTAGGTCGTGGCGATCCCGTCGGGACCGCGCAGCGCGGCCGCCGTCTCGTGGAGCGTCTGCGGGGTGAACAGGGCCCCCGCCTCGACCGCCTCTTCCGCGGACCAGTCGGGCCAGGCCGTCATCGCAGGGCCCACGTCGACAAGGATCAGGCGGTCGATGTAGCGTCCCCCGTAGTTGTCCCAGTAGCCGTAGAGCGCGCCGCAGCCCATCGAGTGACCGAGGACGGAGAGATGCTTGAGCCCCATCCCGCGGATGAATTCGTAAAGATCCCTGCTGAAGCGCGCCATGCGGTAGCCGTGCTCGGGCTTCTCCGACTCGCCATGTCCGCGCCAGTCGAGCGCGAAGACATGGTGGTGCCGCGCGAAGGCGAGGATCTGCGCCCTGTACAGCGCGGCCGACTGGGACCACCCGTGCAGGAGGAGCAGCGGTCTCCCCCTCCCCGCCTCCAGGTAGTTGAGGGCGACCCCGTCGCTCGTCGTGAAGGTCCCGGAGCGGATGCGCGGCGCGGCCGACGCCTCGCCACCGAGCAAGCTCGTGGCGGCCAGCCCCGCGCCGAGGCCCACCGCCTGCTTCAGCACCTGGCGACGGGTACGGGTCGAGCTGGACGAAGGTGCTGCTTGCTTCTTGTCGGTCATGGCTCTTGATCTCCACTGCCGGCCGCGCGCGAGGCTGCCCCTCGATCACACGCTGCCACAGCCAAAAGGAAGAGTCTCGACGCGACCGCGGCGATCGCCCGGATTGACGATCATCTCGACCGCGCCGTCGCGCAGATTGTTCACGAACGGACCAAGGCCGCAAGTAAATACAAATTATAAACGGCACAAGCAAATCTCCGACGCCGGGGCGTGTCCACGCAGGAGACAGGCCGCGCGACGGCGCGTTCGCGACGGCGCGCGCCGTGTCATGCCATGAACCGGACGCGATAAATCGGAGGGGGGTGGCTTGAGATCAGCTGCCATGAATCGCCTTGATCTTTTCTGCGCGGTAGCGTCGCACGCCCGTGACATGTCACGGTCGCGGCGTGACACGTCACGGTCGCGGCGTGACATGTCACGGGCGTGGCGCGTGGAGCGCCGCGGTCACCCCCGAGGCGCCGGCAGAGCCCTGGCCCTGCGCGCGGGATGGAAAGCGCCTTCTTCGGTCGATATCCACAGCATCTGCGGCGTGCGGCGCCCCGAGCGCGTCCGCCAAGGCACCAGAGCCGCCGAGGAGAGCCACGGCCGGCACGGCCGTTGCCAACGCGGTTGCTAACGCTGCTGACGACAGTTCAGGAAGCGGATTGACCGGCGCTTCCACGGTATTCTGAGCCATGCAACACGACCTCCTTGCCCGTCTCGCGGCGCGCGCCGTGCCATTCTTCTTCTCCCTCTCGGCCCTCTCGGCGAGCTGCTCTCGCGGCGCGCCCGAGCCTCCGAGCGTCGACGGCACCGGCGGCACCGACGGACATCCGGCGACCGCTGACGCGACCCAGGCCAGCACGCACGGGTCCGGGACTGCAGGCGAGGCGGCGACCGGCGCCGGCGTCCCGGGTGACGCTGGCCCGGACGCTCCCCCTGATGCGCCCGAAGATCCAGGCGACAGCACCTGGAGAGCCACGGGTTGGCTCGAAAGGTGCCAGGTCGACGTCGCCGACGAGCCCAGCAAGGCGCTGCCGTCCTTGCGCTGGGAGCAGTGCCCGGGCAGCGCTCCGGGCTGCACGTCGCTCGTCGTCGACTGGGACGCCGGCAAGTATCCATGGACCGCCTCGCCGACCGTCGTTCGATGGGGCGACGGCTACCGCGTCGGGCTGTATTTCGAGTACCGGGGTGAGCGACGGACCGGCGTCTACGACGCCGACGGGACACCGCTCGCCGCATGGCGCTACAAGGACCTCGAGCCGACCGTGCCCGAGGCCGACCCGACACAGGAGTACTGCGTACCGACGGTGCCCAGCGTCGGTCATGAGCGGGTCTGGCTCGGCGCGCAGAGGGTGAGCGTCGAGGCGCCCGGCTCGGCCTACCTCGTCTCCGGCTACGACGCGCTCGCCACCGCGAGCCAACCCATCCCGGTCGACGCGCCGAGCCACGGCCTCTACACGACCGACGACACCCTCGCGCTATCGGGGCCCGCGTCCGGCACGGTCAACATCTACGACAGGATCAGCGGCCAGGCCAAGAGGTTCGGTCGCCAGCCAGGCAACGACGCGCCATCGTTCCGCCAGATGGTTCCAGTCGGCGATCATGCGCTCGGCCTGGCGACCCTCGAAGACGCCACGTCCGAGGGGTGGATCTGGAGCCGCCAGACCCACACCATCGAACCGCTGCTCCGGGCGGAGTCGCCTCGGGTCATCGCCGACATCAAGAGCGACGGCCAGACGCTCGTGTGGCTGGAGGCGGAGCCCTACTCCGACGACGGGCTCTACGGGGCGTCCAGCCTCTGGACCAGCCCCTTCGCGGCGACGAAGGCGGCTCTCGCTCCGAAGGAGCGCCGGCCGGGCCCGATCATCGGATACCCCATCTCGGCCGCCGGGGAGGGCTTCTATGCCGTCTATGCGATCGGCGAGAAGGTGATCCACGTCTACCGCCTGTCCGACGCCCATCACTGGTCGTTCACGACGCCGCCCGAGCTCTTCGACATCCAGAACATCGCTCACGTGGACTCCCGCGAGGTCTGGGTCTGGGTCCCGGGCGGCATCGTACGCCAGGCGATCTCGGGGCTCGGCGCCGGCGATCCCGCCCCGTGATGTCCGACCCCCACCCCCGGGACGAGCCTGGACGATAACGCAGCAAGTCCCATGGCGGGGCCAGCCTGCCCGTACCAGGGCGCACGACCCTGGCGCATGCGGCCGCGCGAGCGGCGGTGCGGGTCCAGGGATCGCGCGCTCCCACGACACCTGGCTGGCGGGAAGCCTGCCTGGCTGGTAGTAGCCGAGCTGGTAGCAACCTCGTGAGCCCCCTCCTCTCCACCGCGGCGTCGTGGGAATGCGCATCACGCCGCCTGCTGGCTCGAGCGGAGAGTGGCTATTGCCCTGGAGAGCAGACATGTTGAAGGTGGCGATCATCCTGGGGAGCACGCGGCCGGGCCGCAACGGCGAGGCTGTCGCGAAGTGGGTGCACGACGTGGCGACGAAGAAGGGCGGCGCCGACTACGAGCTCGTCGATATCAAGGATTTCGACCTGCCGTTGCTCGACGAGCCGGCGCCCCCGTCGATGGGACAGTACACCAAGCCTCACACCAAGGCGTGGGCGGCGAAGATCGATTCGTTCGACGCCTTCGTGTTCGTCACGCCGGAGTACAACCACGGCACCTCGGGCGCGCTCAAGAACGCGATCGATTACCTGTACAAGGAGTGGAACAACAAGGCGGCTGGCTTCGTGAGCTACGGCAGCGCGGGAGGCTCACGCGCCGTCGAGCACCTCCGGCTCGTCATGGCCGAGCTCCAGATCGCCGACGTGCGCTCGCAGGTCATGCTCTCTCTGTTCGACGACTTCGAGAATTTCAGCGTGTTCAAGCCCCGCCCCCGCCACGAGAAGTCCGTCGGCACCTTGCTCGATCAGCTGCTCGCGTGGGCCGGAGCGATGAAGACGCTGCGCACCGGGTGAGCGAGGCGCGCTCGCGGAGCCTCGAGGGCCCGACGACACCGATCCGCAGCGGTTCTCGTGGCGTCCGCCGATTCTACCGCGGACGTTGCAGGAGGGTACCAGGAGCACCCCGTGGAGGGGAAATCGGCGCCTGAGACCGCCGACAGGAAACCAGCGCCGACCTCGATTGTGTAGGGTGTCAGATGGCGCAACCCTTGGTCGGCTCGTGGGGCTTCACGGCGGACGGGACCCTCGCTCGGAGGCGCCGGTGAACCTCGCCGCGCGGCCTCATTTCGAGGGCCAGACCCGGGCGGAGGAGCTGCTCCCCCCTCCCGGGGACGGAGGCCGGAGCGCTCCGCCGGACGACATCGCCGTGCCTCCGGAGCGGAAGCTCCCACCCGCCGTGACGCAGCGCTCCGGCGAAGAGGCGCACGAACTCGGCGCGCTCTACCGCAACCACCATCGCCAGGTGTACCGCCTCGCGCTCCGCTACGGCCGCGGCAATGTGGCCTGGGCAGAGGACGTGACGCAGGACGTCTTCCTCGACCTGATGAAGGCGCTCGAGACCCTGACCGAGCGAGACAACCTCGAGGGGTGGCTGTACAGGACGACCTCGAATCGCTGCCTGAACCGGCTGCGACGGGACCGATTCCTCGCGCTCCCGCCCATCCGCTGGCTGCTCGGGCAAGGCGAGGGCGAGCGCAGCCCCCTCGATGAAGTGACGATCGCGCGCGACGATCTGCGCCGCGCGCTCGAGACGCTGGGCACGCTGCCTCCCAAAGAACAGGTCGCTTTCTCGATGTTCTATCTCGACGGCAAGGAGCAGGAGGAGATCGGGAAGATACTCGGCCACTCCAAGGGATACGTCTGCAAGCTGATTCAAAAGGCGGTTGCGCAGCTCCGCGACGCCGGATGGGAGGTGGGCCATGACGCGAAACCGTGATCTGCTCGCGTTGCTGCGCGAGGTGGACGAGCAGCTCGCCGCGGTGAAGCCGTCGCCTCGGCTCGAGGCGCGCCTCGTCGCGGAGCTCGACCGGCGCGGGCGGCGGCCCTTCATGGGCGGGAGCGGGGGGCGCTCGCTCGTGCTGGCGCTGGGCGCCAGCGCCAGCATCGTCGCCCTCGGCACCGCGCTCCAGGGCCTCACACCCGGCTCGATCTTCACAGAGCGCCCCGTCGAACAAGCGATCGAGCTCGCGGGCGATCCGCCTCCCGCGGACGGCGGGCTCCTGGAGCGCACGCCGGCCCACGGCCCGACAGCGCCGCCTCCCCGGATCCGCGCCCCGCTCCTCCAGGAACCTCCCCGCCGGCTCGCTCCGGCGCCGCCCGTGCCGCGCAGCGCCGTGCCGCCGCGGGACGCGAACGACACCCCAGGGCTCCTGGACGACAGCCGGCTCCCTGTCGACCGCGCCTCGCCTCCGCCGGCGCGCGGGCGCGTCGAGCCGCTGACCCCCCCGCAGACGCTGGGACGGAGATGGGTTGATGGCCCGGAAGGGCTATCTCCTCTCGCGCAGCGCGGCCCTCACGCCGCGCTGCGCCGAGGCTCCGGAGGCGTCCCCGCGGAAGCTGCCGCGCACGAGGGCGAGAGCGGAGAAGGCACCCGTGCCACGGACGCCGAAGGACCCGCGACCGAAGATCCGGCAGCCCCGCGGGACGAGGCGCTCTGCCAGACCGCGGACGCGTTGCGGCGTGAGGCCAGGGCACGGTGCGAGGCGCAGGGCCTCATCGTCGCGGATTTGACGCTGCTCGACCCCTGCGATCACGGGAGCTACCTCGACGCCGAGTACACGTGCGGGAGGATGGCGCTGACCACGTGCTGGAAAGGAGTGCTCGGCGACGGCGTCACGTGCTTCGACACGACGTATGTCAAGGACGAGGTCTACATGATGTGCAGGGAAAGGGACACGGAGCTCCGCTCCCTCGATCAGGAGCAGCCCGACGGGGCCTGCGGTGATCACGAGACGACCAGGGTCTACTACGAGTGCTGTCCCCTGGGGGATCCGCTGCCTTCGCCGTCGTGCTGGACGAGCGAGATCGACTTCGGTGAGGCATGCCAGCCGTACGAGAAGCTGGATGCCGAGGCCACGGCGCTCTGCAGGGGCAATGGCCACTATCTCTTCCGTCGCGTGTTCGGGGACAAACACGTCGCCTGCACCGACGCCACGGCCACGAGCCTGAGCTACACCTGCTGCCCCTTCTGATCGCGAAATCGCCCGCCCGAGGAAACCGCCGGCCTCGTCGCGGTTGATAGATGGAGAGCGACACGACGGAGAGGGCGCGCTGACCCGAGCTCGAGCGGCGCGCGCTCGGAGCTGTCCGGCGCAACGCCGGCTTTCACGGAGGATCACGATGCGGACTTCCCTTGCGATAGGTCTATTGCTCAGCGTCTCGATATCCAGTCTCCTCGTCGGCTCGGGGTGCACCATCACCCTGGCGCCGGATCCCGATCCACCAGCGGGCTCGACGGGCGGGGAAGGCGGGGACGCCAATCCTGGGACGGGCGGCGGCGAGGACCCGGGGTCGGAGGGCGGCGGGGGACCGTTGCCTCCCCCGCCGTCGGCGTGCTGGCTCGGGGACATGGGCGACGGGTTCACGTGCCACGACACGGCAACGCTCCGGGATCACGCCCAGGCGAGGTGCGCGAGGATGGGCGCAGAGCTCGCGAGCTTCGTGAGCGACACCCTCAACCCGAGCTGCGCCGACCACGAGAGCAGCGAGGTGGTCTTCGAGTGCTGCGGCGGCGAGCCGCCGCCTCCTCCGCCGCCGAACTCGTGCTGGAAGGGCGAGCTGGGCGACGGGTCCTCCTGCATCGACATGGGCGCCATCAAGGATCGGGCTTACGCGATGTGCGTGAGCGCGGGCGCCCGGCTCACCTGGCTCGACGCCCTGCCGGACCCCGGGCGCTGCGGTCCGAACGAGGCCACCAAGGCCACCTTCGAGTGCTGCGGCGGCGAGCCGCCGCCGCCCCCTCCGCCGCGCGCGTGCTGGAAGGGCGAGCTGGGCGATCGCAGATCCTGCGTCGACCCCTCCGCGCTCAAGGACCAGGCCTATGCGGCGTGCTCGCGCTCGGCCGCAGACCTCACCTTCTTCGATTACGAGCGGAACAACCCGAGCTGCGCAGCCTACGAGACCACCTGGGGTTACTTCGAGTGCTGCGGTAGCGAGCCGCCTCCTCCTCCGCCGCCTCCGTCCGGCGCGTGCTGGAAGGGCGAGCTGGGCGATGGCCTCTCCTGCGTCGACCGCTCGGTCATGAAGGATCGGGCCTATGCGACGTGCGTGAGCGCAGGCGCCAGGTTCACCTCCTTCACGTACGAGGAAGACAACCCGCGCTGCACCGGCTACGAGACCAGCAAGGCCGTCTTCGAGTGCTGCGGTAACGAGCCGCCTCCTCCGCCGAGCACGTGCTGGAAGGGCGAGCTGGGCGACGGCCTCTCCTGCGTCGACCGCACGGCCATGAAGGATCGGGCCTATGCGACGTGCGTGAGCGCAGGCGCCGAGTTCACCTCCTTCACGTACGAGGAGAACAACCCGCGTTGCGCCGGCTACGAGACCAGCAAGGCCTTCTTCGAGTGCTGCGGCGCCGAGCCGCCGCCTCCTCCGCCCGAGGCCTGCTGGGGTGGTTCGCTGGGCGACGGCACCTCGTGCATCGACACGGCCGCCCTCAAGGAACGGGCCTACGCCACGTGCGCGAGCGACGGCGCGGAGCTCGCGGCGTTCGACACCGGGTACGACGGTCGCTGCGCCGCCCACGAGTCGACCTACGCAAAGTTCACTTGCTGCGCCTCGAAGACGCCGCCCCCTCGGTAGCGCCGGCGCGACCGCGCGGAACCCCGGGCTCGCACCTGCACCGCACAGCTCGCCCGGCGCGGGCGGCCGCACAACGTGTTTGCACATCGGCGCGACATCGGGTCTGATGGCCGAACTTCTTCCGAGGTTCTCATGGCCGTGGCCCCGCCCCTCGTCCGCGCACGACTCACGATCGATGGACTCAAGACCTCGCTCGAGGTGAAGGAGCTCTCAGGCGCGGAGGCGATGTCGGAGCTCTACACCTTCGATATCACCGTCGAGTGCGCCGACACCGACCTCGACCTCGACGCGCTCGTCGCCGAGTCGGCCGTGCTGACGCTCGATCACGGCGCCGTCGCCCGCCACCTGCACGGGATCGTCAGCCGGTTCGAGCAGGTCCACACCTCGGAGCACCGCGCCGCCTACCGCGCCACGCTGGTGCCCGAGGTCTGGCTCCTCGACCAGCGGTACGATTGCCGCATCTTCCAGGGCGTCACCACGGCCGAGGTCATCGAGCGCGTGCTGAAGCTCGGCGGCGTCCGGCGTTACCAGATCGTGCTCCAGCGCGGCTACGAGGCGCGCGACGTCTGCGTCCAGTACCGCGAATCGGACTGGGCGTTCCTCAGCCGCCTCATGGAGGAAGAAGGCATCTTCTATTACTTCGAGCACACCGACGCTGGCGCGACCCTGATGATCTCCGACACCGCGCAGGTCCACTCGCCCATCTCCCCGAAGGAGCTCCGGTATCGGCCGGTGACGGGGGCGATCCACACCGGAGAAGGCATCGATTCGTTCCGCTTCGCGCAGCGGGTCCGGCCGGGGAAGGTCACGACGCGCGACGTGCCGTTCGAGAACCCCGCCTCGGTCGTGGACACGGCGGCCGAGAAGGGGCGGCACACGGACCTCGCCGTGTTCGCGTACCCGGCCAGCCCCGCGGCGGAAGTGCGCCTCGACGCGCTCCAGGCGACCGCCGCCGTGGGGCAGGGCGAGGCCTTCTCCGTGCGGCTCGCGCCCGGCGCGCGGTTCCGGCTCGAGGATCACCCGAGGGAGAGCTTCAACGCGGAGTACCTCGTCACCCGGCTCCAGCACGCGGCCCGGTTCGACAGCAAGGAGGGGTACCGCTGCACGTTCGAGTGCGTCCCGGCCGGCGTCGCCTTCCGGCCCCCGTGCAGGACGCCAAAGCCGCGCATCGCCGGACCGCAGGCCGCGACCGTGGTCGGGACGCAGGGGGCCGAGATCGAGACGGACAGCGACGGGCGCGTGAGGGTCAGGCTGCACTGGGATCGCAACGGCAGCGCCTCGGAGAACGCGTGCTGGGTCCACGTCGCGCAGATGGCGTCGGGGGCCGGCTACGGGGCGATGCACATCCCGCGCGTCGGGAGCGCGGTGCTCGTCGAGTTCCTCGACGGCGATCCGGACCGGCCGATCGTGACCGGGCGGGTGTACACGGTCGTGAGCCCCTACCCGTACGCGCTCCCTGCCGAGAAGACCAAGTCGGCCTTGCGGACCCAGACCACCCCGGGAGGCGGCGGGTACAACGAGCTCCGCTTCGAGGACCAGTCAGGCCGGGAAGAGGTCTACCTCCGCGCCCAGCGCGACCTCAAGGTCGAGGCCCTGAACGACGCGCGCCGCAACGTCGGCGGCGACGACGCGCTCGCGGTGACGGGCGACCGCACGAAGACCGTCGGCGGCGCGGAGACGGTGACGGTCGCGGGCGCGCGCACCGTGACCGTGGGTGCGGCCGAGACCAGGACGGTGGCCGCGGATCGGACCACCTCGGTCGGCGCCGACAGCTGGCTCTCGGTCGCAGGCGATCACACGGCGAGCGTCGTCGGAGACCGCCGCGACATCGTCGCCGGGGACCGCAGCGCGTGCGTCGGCGGGGACGAGTCGGTCAAGGTGAGCGGTGATCGGACGGTCATCGTCACCGGGGCGCACGCGATCTCGTCCCTGGACGACGAGTCGAGGCGCGTGGCGGGCAACCTCACCCTCTCGGTCGGCGGCACGATGCAGCAGGTCGTCGACGGGCACTGCACGCTCAGCGCGGGCTCGCTCGAGTGGGCGGTCACCGACGGCGCGCTGGAGATGACGTGCGCCGGAGAGGTGCGCGTCGAGTCCGAGCAGGAGGTCCAGATCGGCGGACCCGATCTCGCCCTGTTCGCCGACTCGACGATCCGGATCCGCGCCCAGAAGAAGATCGTCCTCGAGATCGGCAATTCGACCGACGCCGAGGGCAAGTCCGCGAAGATCGAGATCACCTCGGACGGGATCTACGTGACCAACGGGAGCGCCACGGAGAAGCTCGACGGCGGCACCGTGCGCCTGAACTGCTGAGCGCGGCGCCGCGGCGGAGAGGGCTCGATCCGTGAAGCTTCGCAACGAGACAAGGCACCCGGCGGTGCTCCTCAGGACAGCGTCGGCGCGCAGCGACGACCACATGCTGGGCTGCGCGATCGCGCGGCCCACCTTCCGGGTCGCCGGCGGCGCGCTCGTCGCCACGCCCGACGAGCCGTGGCCGATCTCGGGCGAGCCCGTCGCGACGGCGCTCGGCAAGATGCCGGGGGACAAGCCGTTCTACATGGGCGGGATCGACGTGCTGCTCGGCGGGAAGGTGCGCCAGCCTGGCGGCGCTGCGAGGCCGCGCCTCGACGTCGAGCTCGAGGTGGGGCGGAGCTTCCGGCGGCGGATCGCCGTCTTCGGCGACCGCTCCTGGGTGCCCGGGGCCGGCGGCGCCCTGGTCCCGAGCGAGCCGGAGTCGTTCGTCTCGATGGAGCTCGACTACGGGCGCGCCTTCGGCGGGACCTGCCCTACCGACTACGGGCTCGACATGCCCTTCACGCCCAACCCGGCGGGGCGAGGATTCTACCTCGACGCGAAGAGCGCGCTCGGGAAGCCGCTGCCCAACCTCGAGGACCCGAACCGGCTGCTCCGCTCGTTCGGCGACTCCCCCGATCCCGTCGGCCTGGGGTATTACCCTGGCGAGGGCGCGCTCCGCGTGAAGGCGGCGACGAGCGCTGCCGCGCCGGACCCGAGCCGGCTCACGCCCGACAGGGCGCCTGAATTCAAGGTGAGGCACAGGGACATCCTCCCCACGTTCTTCAACATGGGGCACCCGGGCATGATGATCGAGGCAGGCGGCGAGCCGAGGCCGGGCGACGGGATCCGGCTCACGCACGGCCTGCGCGGCGGGGAGCTCGCGTTCGCGATGCCCGACCTGCGGATGCACATCCATGTGCAGCTCGAGGAGCGAGAGGTCGTCTTTCCCATGCACCTCGATCAGATAGGGATCGTCGCGGGGGAAGGGCGGGTGTTCTTCTCCCTGCGCTGCGTGTTCGAGTACCACGTCCGCAAGGAGGAGCGGCGCACGGCGACGCTGTACGACGGGCCACCGCCGGCGGTGATCCCGGGGAGTTACCGGATCGCGCACGACCGGTGAGGCCGGCGGTCGAGGCTCGTCTCGAGGCGCAAGAGGTGGACGGTGTCACGGCGCAGCCTGGCATGTGCGTTCGGGCCCGTTTCAGGACCCGACTCGAAGACGGAACGGCGCGCTTGCGGACGACGATGCACCGGGCTAGGATGCCCTCCTCACGATCGTCCCTGGCCCTCTATAACGACGCTTTCCCTCTTCCCTCTCTCGTGGGGGAGATTGCAGCTCGCTCGGACGACTGGACGACGCACCGTGTGCTCGCGCGGGAGTTCCGCGCCGCACGTCTCCGTTCGATCCGTCACGGCTTCGTCGGATGGCAGGCCGAATGCGCCGCAGAGCGCACCAGAAGGCCGTAAAAGAGCAGGATGGCATGGGAAATCGTCTCTACGTAGGAAATCTTTCGTTCAACACCACCCGCGAGACCCTCGAGGCCGCGTTCGCCGCGGCCGGCGAGGTCCGTGAGATCGCGATGCCGACCGACCGCGAGACGGGGCAGCCGCGCGGCTTCGCGTTCGTGACCATGGGCACGGCCCAGGCCGCGAACAGCGCCATCTCGCAGCTGAACGGCGCCATGCTCGATGGCCGCGCGCTGAAGGTCAACGAAGCGCAGGAGCGTCCGGCGCGCGGCTTCGGCGGCGGCGGCGGCGGCGGCGGCGGTCGCGGCCGGTACTGATCACGGGCGCGGCGTGGCGGCGCTCGTGCGCCGCCACGCCTGCGCTTTCAGGACGCACCCATGAGGTGCTGAAGAACGCGCCCGGAGGCGCCGAAAGGCCGGTTCGGCATGCAGAGACAGGGAGCATTGAAGCGGCAGAAGGAACGCGAGAGGCAAGAGAAGCAGCGCGAGAAAGACGCGAACCGTCTCGCGCGCCGCACGGGAAAGGGCTCCGCCATCAGCGGGACGCCGGGAGAGGATCCGGACATCGCAGGGATCGTCCCGGGGCCTCAGCCTGCGGTCACCGAGTGAAGCGCGCAGCGCCGAGCCAGGGCGCCGAGCGCGCCCCGTCCGAGCCAGGAGCCGACCAGGACGGCTCGGCGCAGGCGGCCGTACGGCAACGATTCATCGAGCAGAGCGCAAACGCGCTGGGCCAGGCGTGGGCCAGGCGTTGGCGTCAAGACCTCCATCGAGAAGGCCGCCCCGCCGCCGGCGGATGGCCCGGCACGCTGCGTGAAGCACGAACGCAGGTGGAGATCACCCTTCCCGGGGAGCTGTGCCATCGCAAGATGCCCGCCATCACCGGCGTGGAGCGCGAGCTCGCCGCCCGGACCGCCTACTCAAGCGCGCGGGACGAGTGGCGAAGGCACACCGACCCCGAAATCCCCTAGTCGGGTAGGCCGGGGTCGACTACCCCCCGGCCCCTCCACAGATCCGGACGTGCGGAACTCCCGCATCCAGCTCGGCGCGTGCTGCGCATCGAGGACTGAGGGCGCACGCCGGGGAGGCGTCGAGCGCACCTGGTCGAGCCTGAGATCCAGCCGGATCGAAAGGCGAATGCGCGTGAGTACAGTTTGTTAGGCTGGTCGCATGATTCCAACGAAGAACAGTTGGCTAGTTCTCAGTCTCGTTGCGATCGCCGCGGGCTCGACGTCGGCGTGCACGATCGAGACCGCGTCGCCCACCGGCACATCGGGCACCTCCGGCGGCGCGGGCACCTCCGGCGGCGCGGGCACCTCCGGCGCCGGGGGCGCTGGTCCGAGCGGCTCCTCCGGCAGCACCGGCACATCGGGCGGCATGGGCGCTTCCGGCAGCGGTGGCTCGTCCACCGGCGCGGGTGCCCTCCCCGCCGGCACGTTCCTCTACGTGCGCGCGGAGACGGCCGATCACGATCACCTCATCGCGCGAGACTTCGCGACCGGCGCCGAGCGCGTGGTCACCGATCTGCGCGGCGACGGCAGTGAAGGTTGGGAGATCTGGGGCCACACCCTCTCGCCCGACCGCACCCGCATCGTCCTCGCTTCGCTCTACGGCCCCACCAAGGAAGACAACGACACCCGCCTCGCGACCCGCCGCCTCTGGAGCCTCGCCACCGACGGGACCGATTTCCGCCGCCTCACGCCGGTGTTTCCCAACGACGGCGAGGGCCGTACGAACTTCCAAATCTCGGTGGACGCACCGATGTTCACGGCCGACGGCACCGGCATCATCTACGACTTTGGCAACTGGTGGTACGAGGGAACGAGCCTCCAAGGAGGCTCGTTCCCGTGGCGCGTGGCGGCGGGGGGTGGCTTGCCGGAGCCCTTCCCCACGGTGTTGAGCTGCACGGTGATAGAACCTTCGGTCAACCCGGCCACCGGCGAAATCCTCCTCATTCACAGCGTGTGCGTGAATTCGGAAGATCAGGGCATCTTTCTCTATCCGAGAGCGGGTGGCACCAGCCCCGTGAAGCTCGTCGATGAGGGCTACGGCGCAGGCCAGGTGCGGCCCTCCCTTACGCCAGCGAGCTGGCTCGGCGACGGAAGCGGCTTTGTCTTCGCCGGAACCATCGATATCCCGGCCGACGACACCACGGTAGCCACAAGCGCCCTCCTGGTCTACGACATGGCCACAGCCATGATGTCCCCCCTCGTGCTCGCCGAGCCCGGCACCTACATCGATAGCGTGACGATCGCTCCCGACGCGACGTCCCTCGTCTACTGCCTGCGCCATGACGACGTGACGGATCTCCACGCCATCGACCTCACGCAGGCCGAGCCCGAGGACAAGCCGATCACCACCGACGGCAAGAGCTGCTCCCCGGCTTTCTGAAGCGTCGCTGGCCTAGCGATCTCCGGCGCCGTGGGTCACGTCGATGCCTCGCAGCGCCTGCTGGGCGATGCTCAGGAAATCCGTCTCGGTGATGATCCCGACGAGCTGCTCCTCGTCGCCGACCACGGGCAGACAGCCAATCTTGTGATCGAGGAGGATCTGGGCTGCATCGGCGGCCGGGGTCGTCGCTCGCACGGTGCGGACACGCCGGGTCATGATCGACTCGATCGGGATGGGCTTGCCGTCGAGGCGGCTCACGTGGCGGAGCAAATCGCGATCGGAGACGATCCCGACGACGTGCCCCTTCGCGTCGACCACGGGAATATGCCGGATCTCCGCGAGCTTCATCTCGAGGTTTGCGGCGCTGATCGTGTCGGCCTCCTTCAGCGTGATGACCGCGGTGCTCATGTAATCCTCGACCCTGCAGTTCTTCTTGGGCTTCATTGAACAGGCTCCTTGCGCTCTCGGCACGCATGAGTACGCCCGCCCCCATTGCGAGCTCCGCTCCCCCGTGCCCGCTCGACGGAGCATGCAAGAGGCCGACCAGCGTGCACCCGCGCCCCGGAGCCGCTGCGCCGCCACGTCGCCGGGGCGCGGGCGCAAGGCCTGCGGACGCGGTGAAATTGCTGCGCCTCGCGCCTCACCGGGCGCGCCGTCTGCCGGGGCGCGACCAGGGAGCGAGCGCTCGTGGAGATCATCGGACGGTCCCCCTGAGCGGCCTGCTCTTGTCCGTGAAGACGAGTCGAAGCTCTTCGAACGTGGGCATCCCGGAAAAGGCTCCGAGCGTGGATCCGTCATCGAGCGTCGCCTCGGGCGTGCGCGAGCAGCGGGAGCGGCTCGAGCCCTCGCAGCTCCGGGAAGTACGACACTCCGCGTCCCACGACGAGCAGCTTGAAGACCGAGTTCCCCACGAGCTCGGCGAACGGGCGCTGATCGGTGGACGCGAGGACTCGAGGAAATTCGCGGCCGGCGATCGCGCGTTCAGGGCCGAAGTAGACGTGCTCGAGCCCGGCCTCGCGAGCCGCCAGCGAGAGATCGGTGAAGTTGACGTCGGCCGTCAGGTCCTGCGCGCCCGGACGCGAGTACGGGGTGTTGGGGCGCGGGAGATAGCTCCCTTCATCGCAGTAGATCCGGAAAGGAAACTGGCCCTGCCTGGCCCCCTGGATCAGACCCCAGGTCGTGTCGCCGTAATCGATGGTGAGGATCTGGCCCAGGCGCAGGACCTTGGCGAGCTCGCCGATGAAGCGGGTCGCGTGCACGTTCACATAGGTGATGACCCCGGACGGCTCAGCTGCCAGGGCGCGAGCCATTTCGGACGCGCCACGCCGCAGGACCTCCGCGAGCGAGCCGAAGCAGGCGGCCGGCACGAGCACCTCGTCGAACCAGACCTGGTCGATCAGCGGCTCGCGCCGGGCCGCGGGGAGCTGGTAGAGGGCGGTCATCAGATCTCCCAGACAGCTCCGATCGAGCAGGAGCTCACCGCCGTGGCGGGTCTCGCCGAGCAGCTGACGCAGACGCGCGTCGGCCTCACGGCACGCGTCTCGGAGCTCCGGGCGGAGCGCTTCGAGGAGCCGTGACTCGATGCGCGGGACGACCAGGACCGCCTCGGCGTCCCCGCTGGCCGAGAGACGGACCTTGTGGACCCCGAAGGCGTCCGGCAGTTCGTTGGTGACGACGAGCCCCACGAGCCCCTCGGGGAAGTCGCGGCGCAGGCAGTCTGCCGGCGCCCGCGCGTCTCCCACGAGCACGCGGGCGTCGGCGCCGAGCAGCGCCTGCTGCTTCTTGCGCAGGGGATCCGAGATCTCGTAGATGCGAACCTCGAGGACCTCCCGGAAGCGCCGCCAGTCGTCGCTCGATCGGCTCAGGCTCCGGACCGCATCCAGGACATCGCGGGCAAGGCGTCCGTTGCCCGCGCCGAGCTCGACGAGCGAGAAGGGCTCATCTTGCCGCAGCTTGCCGCTCGCTCGAAGCTCTCTCCACACCTCGAAGGCCCAGACGGCCACCCAGCGGCCATAGTGCGGCGTCAGGTTCTCGGGATGGGTCGAGAAGTGACCTTCTTGTCCGATGACGACTCGGTTGGCGTAGTAGCCCCAGCGCGGGTCGTGGAGGGCGTCGTCCATGAAGGCCTCGAAGCTGGGCAGGAGCGACGCGGCCGTGGCGAGGGCGTCCGGTGGCAGGCGCCGTCCTCCGAAGAGCTCCGGATTGGCCAGCTCACGGGCCGGGCGAGCGCGGGACCAGCGATCGAGAGCGGCGAGCGTGCCCTCCTCCTCGGCCGGCGCGACGCCTGGACAAAGAAGCCGGCTCGGTGGCAAGGCGGCGAGGCCCGGCAGGCGCGCTTCGAGCTCGGCGCGACTCCGGTAAGGCCAGCTCTCGAACCATGTGTCGGCAGCGGACGCGCGCGCATCGGCCCTGACGCCAGCGCTCTCGAGCAGGTCGAGCACCTCCCTGCGATCGACGTCGTTGACCGAGGGCGCCGTGCCGGTGTCCGCGGGCTCCGCGACGCCGACCACCCCGAGCAACCGTTCGATGAGCGTGCTGAGCGGCGCGGCAGCTTCCTCGCCGCGCTCTAGCCGCAATCGGTCGCGGCGTTGCCGCAGCTCGACAAGGTTCCACCAGGGCCGCCGCGGATCATCGGACACCAAGGCCGGTGAGGAATGGGGATCGCGGTAGCGCTCGACCCAGGGGCGATAGGCCCTGCCTTCTCGAGAACGTGCAAACGAATCGAGGAGCGCCTGAGCCTGCGCGACGCCGCGCGCGGGCCCCTCGCCGAGGTCCAAGCAGCGCAGGCCCCTTCCCCGCGTGAAGCCGGCGAACACGGCCTCGGGATCGGTGAGCGGAACAGGGAGCCCGAGCAGATCGCCGCCGACCTCCCAGTCCTCGTAAGCCATGAGCTGCATGAGATAGAGCAAGAACCGCTCGGGGCCGACGCCGCTCTCCAGGGTGCGCGCCGTCGTCCAGCGGAGCGCGAAGCTGCCGTCGCGATCCCGCTTCACCAGGAAGTCGCCGTCGTTGATCACGACGTCGGCGATCATCGTCCCGCTCTCGAGGTCGTAATGGTAAGCCATGGCCGCGCAGAGCTCGACGAGGATCTCTCGAGTCGAGCGTGCCCCGAGGCCGATCCCCCAGGCACCGTCCTCGCCGACGACGTCGACTCGGGCGCGACCCATACCGAAGGTCAGAGGGAGATAGCCGCTCGGCAGCCGAAAACAGGCCCCCTCCCCGGCGCCCCGCGCTTCGACGAGCTGGTCCGGAGCCAGGAGATAGCGATCCAGCCGGCGCTCGGTGAAGGTGCGCGCGTGCTCGAAGCAGCGCTCAGGCACGCGCGCCTTGCTGCGTCCGCCGACGCCCGCCTGGTCGATGCCGAGCGGCAGGACCAGGTGGACGGGGCCGCGCCGATCCCGGCCGCGGACGTTCCAGGACAGCACACCGAGGTTCGCCTCCTCCACCTCGAAGCCTCAGAGCACCGAGGTCAGCGCGTCGACCTGCTCCTGCAGCTGCTCGACGCCGACGCGCGCCGAGAAGAGCCCGGTGTAGAGGCGAGACGGATCGGGGGTGATGAGGTTATCCCGCGACCAGCGGCTCGAGAGGAGGGCCGAGGGAACCAGGGGCACGAGCCCTTCGCCGCGTTGAGCCACGGAGGCGAGTTTACCGAGATCCTCCGGCGCGCGCGAGCGCCTGGAGCTTCGGGGTCCGGGCTCGAGGGGGCGCAATGTGCGTGTAAGATGCTTGAGTCATTGGAGTCTCGGAGTCGCAGCATGCGTCTCCCGACGTTCTCCTCGCCCGAGGTGCTCGCGGCCGTGCGTCGTGCGGCGGCCGCAGAACGCGGATAAGGCGAAATCTAGAAATTCGTTCTAGATTCTATGCAAACACAGGATCCATCGAGAACTTCGCCGCTGGGACCCAGACAATCGACGGCTGAATCCGGAAAATAAATTCAAAACCGGATCAATGCACCCTGGTTCCAGAAAAAACCACTCCGGCGTGCTCCTCGTAGATCTCGGCAATCACCGCGTCCTTCCTGGTCAGCTTCGCATCGAGCTGGGCGACGCGCTTGCTGCTCCTGCTCGTTCGCCGGGACTGCCGTCTCGGGGCCATCGAACGAATCAGGCTCCGGAAGAGGCAGAGCGGCTGCGCTGTTCAGAACGACACGCGGGCAGGCAGGCAGGCAGCCATCGCCATGTGGTTCCCGACGCGGGGTTCGTCAGGGTCGAGCGGCAAAGATCTCGACGTGCGCTCGCAGCGCCTTCGAGGCGAGCAGCGGCGCCACGCATCGCACAAGCGGCATCGAATCGCTGCCCGTCTCGTGGTGGGTCGGTTTGCCGCAGCTTTCTCGGCGCCGCGACGCGGAGCGCTCGCGCGCCCGCGACGTCCATCGCCAACACTGGAGTAGTCTCATGGAAGACTCTATATCATACATCGACGGAGAGAAGGGAAACGAGCCTCACCAGCCCTTGACAGGACTTCGCGACAACCAGCACATCCAGCGGCGAACCCGGCTCACGTGGATTTGTCGCATCATGCTGCTCATCACGACCGACCCGGACTCGAACAAGCAACTTCAGCGCGAGGGATCGCGCGAAGCGAGCGGCGATTCGCGCCAGCGGGCGCGGAGCGATCACGGCGGCGACGAGGCTTCTCCCTGGCGGCGAGCGCTGGAGAATCTGGACGCGCGCGGCGTGGCGGCGCACGCGGGCGCGGGCGTTCCGATCGCGGAGCAAGATGACGTGTCGCTGCTCCTCGCGGCGCTCCTGGATCGGGTCAAGCTTCGCCGGGACATCTGGGTCCCTCTGAGCTTCGGGGTGCTCGGGTTCATGCCCATCGTCTGCCTGGCGCTGGCGATGTTCGAGATCGTCCCGCTGCACCTCTCGGGTCCTGGCGTGGCGCTCCCCGCCGCGTTCGCTGCGATCGCCCTCGGCGTCCGCTTCCCGCGCTACGGCCGGCTCGCCGCCCGCGGGTACCTGATGGCGCTCATTGCGGTGTGGATGTACGACGTCACGAGGGCGCCCTGGATGCTCACCGGACAATGGCACGACTTCATCCCGAACATCGGCGCGCAGCTGCTCCATCGACACGAGGGCCACGCGCCGCTCGGTTATGCCTGGCGCTGGCTTGGAAACGGGGGTGGCATGGGTGTCGCGTTCTTCATGGTCTACCCCGTCTTCGCCAGAGGGCGTGAGGTCGTCCAGGCTGCCGTGAAGTACGGCGTCTTCGTCTGGACTTGCCTCATCATCACGGTGCTCGCCGCGCCCCATGGCGAGGAGCTGCTCTTCCGGCTCACGCCGAAGACGTTCGTTCTGAGCTTGATCGGTCACGTGGTGTTCGGCTCCGTCCTCGGCCACCTCATGCGCTGGACCGGCCTGAACGTACGTCCGTACCCGGCGGATCGCGCGTCCCGATCGAGCCAGGGCTAGCCGGTCCCGGCGCGCTGCGCGGGACCGTCGCGCTCCAGGCCGGGCCGGAGCAGCGCCGCGCGACCGGGCGGCCGGGCCTCCCGTCGGAACCACAGCAGCGAGCAGAAGGCGCGTTGCTCCGCTGCCAGAAGGTTTGTTACGCTGGCGAGCACGATGGCCCGTGTTCTCCTCGCATGGATCGGGAAGACCGATATCAAGGCGGCGTCGGGCGACGCCACGGTCGGCGAAGGCCCCATCGCGCACGCCGTCGCCGAGCGCGCGTTCGACCACCTCGTCCTGCTGAACAACCATCCAGGAGAGGAGGTCGCGCCGTTCACGCGATGGCTCAGGACCAAGACGAAGGCGAGCATCGTCCTCCGGCAGGAGGCGCTCTCCACCCCGGCGCGCCACGCGGACATCTACCGCGCCGTCATGGAGGCTGTGGCCTGGTCGATCGAGCAGTACGGGAAGAGGGCCAAGCGGACCTTCCACCTGAGCCCGGGCACGCCCGCGATGGCGGCCATCTGGATCCTCGTCGCGAAGACGCGCTTCGAGGCGGAGCTCATCGAGTCATCGCCCCAGACCGGCGTCCAGACCGCCGACGTGCCCTTCGAGCTCGCCGCGGAGCTGATCCCCTTCGAGGAAGAGCTCGCCCGCCTCTCGGACGGCTTCCGGCCCGACGAGCCGGCGTTCTCGGACATCGTCCACCGGAGCGAGGTGATGAAGCGGCTGCTCCACCGCGCGCAGCGGGCCGCCGGCACCATGGCGCCCGTCCTCATCCAGGGCGAGTCCGGGACCGGAAAGGAGCTCCTCGCCCGCGCCATCCACCAGGCGAGCCCGCGCGCCGAGGGCCCCTTCGTGGCCGTCAACTGCGGCGCCCTGCCCCGAGAGCTCGTGGACTCCGAGTTCTTCGGGCACACCCGGGGCGCCTTCCCGGGCGCCGTCGCCGACCACCAGGGGCACCTCGGGCGCGCGACCGGCGGGACGCTTTTCCTCGACGAAGTCGGCGAGCTGCCGCCCGATGCGCAGGTGAAGCTGCTCCGCGCCCTCCAGGAGAAGAAGATCCGCCCCGTCGGCGGCAGGCAGGAGGTCCCCGTCGACGTGCGCGTCATCGCCGCGACCAACCGGGATCTGATGCGTGAGGTCGGCCAGGGTCGATTCCACGAGGATCTCTTCTACCGGCTGGCGATCCTGGTCCTGCACACGCCGCCCCTCCGCGAACGCGAGGGCGACGTGGGCCTGCTGATCGACCAGTTCCTCGAACGCCTCAACAACGAAGCGGGCCCCGGAGGCACCCAGAAGAAGCTCTCTCCCGCCGCGAGGAACCACCTGCTCCGTCACCCCTGGCCGGGGAACGTCCGGGAGCTCGAGGGGACCCTCTGGCGCGCCTTCGTCTGGGCGCGCGGGCCGGTGATCGATGTCGTCGAGGTCCGCGAGGCGCTGTTCGTCCGCGAAGACACGCCGCGGGATGCGGTGCTGGGCCAGCCGCTCGGCGAGGGCTTCAGCCTCGAGGAGACCATCGCCCACGTCGTCCGGCACTACCTGGAGCGGGCCATGAAGGAAGCGAACCAGAACAAGACGCGCGCGGCGGCGCTCATCGGCTTCAGGAGCTACCAGCGCCTGAAACAGTGGCTGGCCAAGTACGGGGTGGAGGCGTGATGGGACGGGCCGCGCTCGGCCGAAGGCGTGGTCTCCGCAATGGTGCGGCGGAGGATTGGATTCTTTTCTAACGGTTTGCCGCTCTAACCGTAGGTCGCGACGCCATTGGCGTAGGTGATCGTCCCTTTATCTCCGAATTTGCGCCCATGGTTCGCGGCGTAGCCGGCATGATCGGCCGTGATGGTCACCGTGATCGTGCGGGTCGAGGACTGGTCGAGGAAGAGCTGATGGCAATTGTGGTGCCGTTCGCCCGGATCCCTGGCCTGACTCCGGGTGGGTGGAGCTACGCGCCGGACGTGGCGGCGTCGCTCACGATCCAGGCAAAGCGGTCGTCCACACCCGCGCTCCCGCCGCTCTCCGCGCTCTGATCGGACCACGAGAAGCGCTCGCTCACGCGCACATTCGCGCTCGCGTCGCCCCTCCAGGCGAACCGATCGCCAACCACGGTCTTGCTGGTCTTGCCATCATCGTCGTCGTCATCATCCGTGTCCCCCACGGGGTCCCCGAGGTCGTCGTAGACGCCGCTCCTGCTCCCGAGCGCGAACGGCCCGAAGCTGTACCCGTCCGACCCAGCGTCGAGATCCCCGGGGTCGTGGTACTGCGCGTCGATGGAGCTGTAGAGTTTCCCGCCGACCTTCTTCGAGTATTTGAACCCGTTCGCCAGCGCCGTGTACTTGAGGATGCTGCTCACCTTCCGCGACTGCAGGAGGTTCTGCTCGGTCACCTTCTTCCACGTCTTCACGGCGATGATCGTGTCCTTCACCGACTTCGCCGCGGCGCCAAGGCTCTTCCCGAGCTTCTTCATGCGATCGGCGGCGCTCTCGCCGAGCTCCGCGGCGCCCTGCTTGAACGACTTCCACACGCTGCCGTCCGCGGCCTCCGCGAGCTCCTCGAGCAGCTCGTCGCTCTGCGATCGCAGCCGGCTGAGCGAGTCCGAGAAGCTCTCCGCCGCCTGCTTGCCCACCTTCGACGCGACGTCGTCGGCCGCCTCCTCGGCGGACTCCTTGAGGATCTTCGCGAGCGTCCCCTCGGCGCTCTCCCGCGCGAGGGCCTTGCCGGCCCGCTTGAAGAACGGCTGCGCGAGATCCGCGCTCTTGGCGGCGGCCATCTTCGCGCCCTTCACCAGCCCCTTCCCCGCGGCCTTCGCGCCCTTCCACAGCTTGCCCGCGATCTGGCCGCCGAACTTCATCAGGATGTCCATCGCGATCTCGATCGCGATGTCGACGAGGCACGCGATGAAATCGGTCCAGGTGAAGCCGGCCTTGGCGGTGCCCCAGACGATGGTGAAATCGAGCGGCAGGCTGATCGGGCTGTTGCACGCGAGGTGGAGCGAGAACGGCACGGTCTTGAACGGCGAGCACGCGAGATCGCAGGTCGTCTCGCCGAAGATCGGGTTATCGCATCCGATCGTGACCCCGCTCGTCCCCCAGACCGAGATGGAGCTCCCGAAGAGGATGGTCCAGGGCAGGAGCGGATTCCACCCCTGGACCACGTCCACGTGCGGGACGACGAGGCTCGCGTCGCTCCCCCGCCCCATCCAGTGCACGCCGTCGAGCTGTATCTCGTGCTTGTCCTGCTCCGACCAGAACGAGAAGAGGTGCGTGCCGCTGACGAGCCCCGTCTGGAAATGAGGCCAGTACTTCTGGGGCACGTAGGCCCCGGGCGGCGGCATCGGCCACCAGAACAGGGCCTCGTGCCACGAGAGGCCGAGGAACACGTTCCACCGCGTGACGGTCAGGCAGCCGTACGACATTGTCCGCGCTCCTTCATCGGGTCGATCATCGAGCCGATCGCGCGGCCGAGGTCCAGCGCACCTCGCGCCGCAGGTTCATCATCTGCTCCTCGGTGAAATCCGGGGCCACGGGGGCCCGGGCGCTCCAGACCACCACGACCTCGCCCGGGACCGGCCGCACGAGCACCGAGCAGAGGTGGGACTCCGCCTCGGTGAGCGCCCGGCCGGGCGCGAGCTCCAGCATCACCCGGGGCACCTCGCCGGGCAGGTGGAAGGAGTAGACTTGCCGGTTCGGGTGCACGTGATGCAGCTCGAAGTACTCGTCCGGCGCGAGGTCGGAGACGCTCATCCCGGGCGACGCGACCTGCGCGTACTCCGGCCGGAGCGGGCCGCCGGGGTCCTGATAGAGCGGCGGAATCGAGAGGACATCCCGGGCGGCCCAGCCGCGCTCGACCTCGGCGGGGAGCTTGCCGTCGCTCTGGCAATAGGGGGCGAGCCCGAGGTAAGCGAGCCTGGGAAACCAGGCCATGGACTGGTAATCCCAGCCTGCCGGCAGCGGCGCATGGATCCACCGGTACGGCTTGCCCACGGCGAGGCGCTGGGGCGTCAGCGGGTCGAACGGGAACTCGAGGTTGGGGATCGGCCGCCCCGCGAAGCTCTCGGCGTCGAGCTCCATCAAGTACCCGTAACCACAAGGATTTCTCGGGTAATGGTACACCGTGTCGGCGAGCCGGTCGATGCCTCGGCGGGCCTCCTGGACGAGCTGGCCGAGGAGGTCGCCGTTCCGGCCGAGCGCCGTCAGATCGACGCCGCCGTAGGCGTAGTCGTAGCGGATCGGGACCACCTCGATCGGCGCAGGCTCGGAGAAGCGCGGCCGGCCCGCGCGGTCGATCTCACCCACGCGGTCGCCGTGGACGACGATCTCGCGGTGGTGCTTGCCGAACCGGACGCTCGCGGTGAGCGTGCGGGTGTCGGGCTTGTAGGCGTGGGCGAAGGCCTGGATGACGACGTCGGTCGCGCGCCGGAAAGGGAGCATCTCGTCGACGGCGATCGGCGGAGAGACCCTCGGCGGCTTGCGATCCTCGCTGTACGGGATCTCGTCGTCGTGCAGGACCTCCTGCTGCCCGGGGGCGTCGAGCTCGCAGCGCCCGTTGTGGATCCGGTAGGTGCGCTTCGAGATCCAGGCGATCCACCGCCGCCCGTCGGGCTCGCCCTGCAGGAGCAGCTCGGTCTTGCGGCGCGGCCTGCGCGGTCTGTGCGCAGGCGCGCGCGCGGCGGGCGGCGTCGGGTCGTCGCTCACGGCCGTTGCTCCGCGCTCACTCTGCCTCGTAGATGCGCCACCGGCCCTGCCAGAAGTTCTTCTCCGGCTCCTCCGCGTCGCCTGGCTGGCGCCGTGTGTCGGTCAGCAGCGGCTCCATCTGATCCCAGAAGCCCTGACCCACCGCGGGGCCGAAGATCGCCATCACCGTGTCGCGCATGAGCTCGTGGCGCTGCGCCTCCGGCAGCACGTGAAAGGGGTCGGTGAGCCTCTTCGTCATGCGGTCATGGTACGTGGCGCGCGCGGGCGGCGACTCGGTATTTTGTTGGGATCTCCCGCCGCAGGCGCGCGCCTCTGGCCGAGCTCGGCGGCCAGGTGATGAAGCCATCCGCGCACCGCCACACACCGGCGACGACTCCAAGGGTCGTTGCGGCCCGCGATCGCTGGAAGAGCCCTTGACCTCGGGAGGCGCGGTTGCGACCGTGCACGACGGGGACATGAGCGAGCCGAAGGGGACACTCCCGGTCGACGACGCGCAGGCCGCGCAGTTCGCGGCGCGCGCCTTGCCGTTCTTGCCAGGCACCGCGGGCGGCGTCGCGTGCGCGTCGCTCACGCCGGCGGCGTCGGCGGCGGCGGCGCAGGCGACCGTGGACACGGTCCCCTGGCGCCACGAGGGCAAGCTCCGGCTGACGGTCGTCGTGAAGGCCAGCTTCTCGCTCGACGCGTCGCCGATGCGGCCGGCGGAGGTGGCGGCGCCGTTCCACACGAAGGATGTCCACGACCGCCGCGGCCCGATGACCCACGTGACCGCGGCGAGCGATCGGGTGCCGTACCGCCAGTACGTGGACGTGACCGCCCTCGGGCACGCCGCCGCGCCGGGCGGCCGCCCTGTCGCGGAGATGAGCGCGCGGTTCGCGCTCGTCCAGCGCGAGGCGCCGGGCCTCGACAAGACGGTGCGCGTCGTCGGGCGCCGCAAGGAGGCCGGGGCGGCGCCGGAGCCGTTCGTGCGGATGCCGATCGTGTACGAGCGCGCCGCCGGCGGCGTCGGCGTGCCCGAGAACCCCCTGGGGTGCAGCGAGCGCGACGGCGAGCTGCCGAACGTGCTCGACCCCGTCGATCCGCAGAGGCCCGCCGGCTTCGGTCCGCTCGCGGCGGCGTGGCCGGCGCGCAGCCGCCGCCTCCCGGCCGGCGCCCGCGCCAGGCTCGACGCCGAGGTGATGGAGGTGCCGGGCGCCTTCGACTGGTCGTACTTCCAGTGCGCCCCGCGCGACCAGTGGGTCTCCGCGCTGCAGCCGGACACGGTCGTCGTGCTCGAGGGCTTCCACCCGGATCGCCCGCGCATCGAGAGCGCGCTGCCGGACGCGCGCGTCGCCGGCGCGGTGTACGGCCTCGACGACGCCGATCCCGACGCCCCGGCGCGGCTCGCGTTCCACGCCGACGGCCTCCACGTCGACGCGGATCGGCGGCTCTGCACGATCACCTGGCGCGCCCACGTCGAGCTGCGCGACCCGGCGCAGCGGGAGCGCCTGGTGGCCGTCGCCGGCGTGGGCATCGGGAGCGCGCCAGCGGTCCCGCCGCGGCGCCCGCCGGTCCAGCGCCCCGCGGCGGCCGCGCCGGCCGCGCCGGCCGCGCCGTCGCGCTCCGGCGAGCCGCGGCGGCGGGAGGCGTCCGCGGGCGGCACGCTGGCGCTCGACGGGCCCGGCAGCGCACCGGGGTCGGGCACCTTGCCCGCCACCCCGCCCGCGGCCACGACGCCCGGCCCAGCGGCGGGAGCGGTGCTCGCGGCGCTCGACTTCGCCGGAGCTCCATCGCAGCCGCCCGCCCCCGCGGGGGCCGCGCCGCGCGCCTCGGCCCCCGCGTCGGCGCCGCAACCACCAGCCCCGCTGAAGGAGCCGCCGGCGCCGAGCGCAGCGCGCCCGGAAGAGTCGGTCACGATCGAGCGGTACGCCACCGTCTGCGCGGAGCTCGCCGAGCGGGGCGCGCTGCGCGGCGAGGTGCTCTCCGCGCACGACCTCGACGAGGGCACCTGGCGGAAGGCCGAGCGGCGCTGGCGTGACGAGCTCGAGCGCGCGCTGAAGCACGGGGACCGCGCGCTGCGCGAGCGCTTCGACGACGCGTACGCGAGCACCTGGGAGCGGCGCCACCCGGACCGGTTCGGGGCCGAGCAGTACGCCCGCCTCGTCAGGGCCGAGCGGCGGGGCAAGCTCTCGCTCGAGATCGCGGAGCAGGGGCTCGACGCGCCGCTCGGCCTGCGGCTGAAGCGCGTGTGGCAGCGGCGCGTCGCCGCGCAGTCCGCGCTGGCGGAGCAGGTCGAGCGCGCCCTCTCGGCCCTCTGACGCGCGGTCGACCCCGCCCTCGCCGCCCGCGGCACGCTGTCGGTGAGCGCAGACGCCGCCCGCGGTACGCCCTCGGTGAGCGCGGGCGCCGCCCACCGCGCGGCGTCCGCGTGCGGCGCTCAGCAGTTCAGCTTGATCCGCTCGCCGAGCAGCTGCACGTCATCGTTCGCCGCGATCTGCACGTCGCCGCGCGTGGCCTCGAGGTTCACCTGACGGGCCTCGGCGCGCAGCTCGCCGCGCGCCCGCGTCGTCACGTCGCCGGCGACCGTCTGCGCGAGGTCGCCGCCGGTCTCGTGCACGATCCCGTGCTCGGCGCGCACGTGGAAACGATCGCAGTCGACGCGCACCGCGCCCGCCGACTCGAGCTCGAGCTCCGCCGCCCGGATCCGCAGCACCGGTCCGCGCTCGGTGAGGCGCACGTCGAGCTCGATCTCCCCGGAGGCGCTCCGGATCGTCACCCGCTCCTCGTCCCCTGCCGCGGATCGCACCTCGACGACGCGCCCCGACGGCAGCTCCACCCGCCGGCCCTCGGCGTCGCGCCGCGTCTGCTCCGCGATCCGCTCGATCAGCGCCGGCAGCTGGTCCACCTGCTCGGGCTCCGTCACGATCTCTGGCGCACGAGCTTCGTACAAGGGCTTCATCGCGGCGCGCTCGCGGGAGAGTCTCCCGCTTCCTGCATCGAAGGAGAGCGCACCCGGGCGCGCCGAGCAATCGCAATCTGAACGTCCCGGTTTGCGACCGCGGACACCACGGCGCAGCACCCTTCCACCTCCTTGCGGCTCCCGGGATGATCAAACGTTGGCGCGCAGCACGTGGAGGAGCGACCTGGTACACCGACGACTTCGCCGAGCTGAAGACGCCTTCGTGCACCCTCGCCAAGGGCCTACGGCTGTCGTGGATTCAGGGACGAATTCAGGCCAGCGCCCTTTCGACCGGGGCATCCGGGGAGGACTCGTGAGAGCGCACGGTCCGTCGCAGGGCTGAGCTACTGCTGCAAATACGTGCAAACGCCTTGGATGGCGTCGGCGAGGCTGCCGCTTCGACCGGAAAGCGAGGTAATGACGTAGCCCTTCGGGCAGGTATCGGTGAACGCGCCTCCGCCCGGACCCCCACCCGCGTAATAGCCGTTTCGGACGCCGCCGCAGCTGCACCAGTCGTCCACCGGGGCGCACTGGATCCCGATCTGGTCCACATACTTCCCGGAGCGTCCTTCGAGGCCGACCAGCACCTCCCCGCTTGGACACAGCGTGGAGAATGGCCCGCCGCCGTAGCCACCGGCGGAGCCGCGGGTGGAGTAGGGACCGATGCTGCCATTTGCCTGGAGCGGCGCGCAGACGAGACCCACCTGGTCGACGAGCGCGCCGCTCCGCCCGTACAATCCGATCGCCACCTCGTCGTGCGCACACGGGATGTCGAACCAGCTGCCCCCGGTGCCACCGCGGTACGCCATCCGGACGTGAGCGTCAGATCGTGAGAACGCCGCGGTCGCGACGCCGACCTCGTCCTGCGTTGCGTCACGATCGGATGCTTCGGGCTCCTGCGCGCCAGGATCAGGCTCGGTCACGTCCACTTCAGCAGCGCAGGCGGACACGAGCGCGATGCTGGATAGTACACCTATGAGCAGACTACGCATGACAGCTCCCCATGGTTCTTGGGCACCGTCGTCGGAGGGGCGCATCCGATGTGCCCAGTTGTCGCACACGGGACGCGACTGCAACACGTATGCCTCATCTCGAAGCGGCGGCGGAAGTACGCGTATTGGCCGGAGAGCCGTGGGACGGCCGATTGGCGGAAAAGGGTTGAGCCCGACGGATCTCGTTCTCCGTCCGCGAGCGGGGCGATTGGCGTGAGGTCGGGGCTGGGCCGGGGGACAGTGTACGTCAGATGATCATGCCCGGGGCAATCAGGTCGGCCCCGCAGGCCTTGGAACGAACGCGGTCCCTTGGATGGGATGAGGCAGCCGACGGAGTCGCTGATCATCGGCGCGGGGGCCGCCGCGCTGGCAGGGGCCTACCTGCCTGACGAGGGTCCGTCAGGTGTTCGCGAGGCCGTTCCCCGCGCTCGCGGAGCTGCTGGTGCCGAGCCGGGTCGCGCGACGCGCGGCGGGCGGCCACGTGGTCGAGGGGCGCTGAAATCCGAAGCTGATGCCAGTGAAGACCACGCCGGATGCCGGTGAAGATCACCGGTTCACCCACTCACGCAGCACCAACCTTGACACCTACCGGTGAAGGAGGACCACGTCGCAGTCGCTCGGGCCCGCGGCTTCCAATTTGTCCAATACGGCGGCGCGCGCGGGCCACAGAATCGGCGCATGAAGATCATCGTCAAGATCATCCTCATCCTCGTCATTCTCTCTCTCGGAGGCTGCATGTCCCGTACCACCGAATCGACCTCGGCCATGGAAGGCCCCAATGCCACCTCGGCCGTCGTCCGCTACCAGGTCACGGACGTCGATCGCGCCGTTCGCTTCTACACCGAGCGACTCGGCTTCACGCTCGACCTGCAGGCCGGCACGGCGTTCGCGACGGTCTCCCGCGGTGACTTGCGCTTGCTCCTGAGCGGCCCCGGCAGCTCCGGCGCGCGCCCGATGCCCGATGGCCGCGCTCAGGTCGCGGGCGGCTGGAACCGCATCGTCCTCTACATCGACGACCTCGCCGCGATCATCGAACGACTCCGCGCGGCCGGGACCCCCTTCCGAAACGACATCGAAAGCGGCGTGGGGGGCGCGCAGATTCAGCTCGAGGATCCCGACGGCAACCCGGTCGAGCTTCACCAGGCGCCGGAGGAATCGACCTCGGCCGCGGAAGGCCCCGATGCCAACTCGGCCGTCGTCCGCTACCAGAACACGGACGTCGATCGCGCCGTTCGCTTCTACACCGAGCAACTGGGCTTCACGCTCGACCTGCAGGCCGGCACGGCGTTCGCGACGGTCTCCCGCGGTGACTTGCGCTTGCTCCTGAGCGGCCCAGGCAGCTCCGGCGCGCGCCCGATGCCCGACGGCAGCGCTCAGGTCGCGGGCGGCTGGAACCGCATCGTCCTCTACGTCGACGACCTCGCCGCGATCATCGAACGACTCCGCGCGGCCGGCGCACCCTTCCGAAACGACATCGAACGCGGCGTGGGGGGCGCGCAGATTCAACTCGAAGATCCCGACGGCAACCCGATCGAGCTTCACGAGCCATCGGCGGGGTAGCTATCAGGACTACGTCTTCGAACACTTGGCCGACGCCTTCCCTCGGCTCGTGCGCTATTCTCGCTTCGTCGAGCTCGAGAAGCGCGCCCTGCTCCTGATGTACGCCTTCGCTCGCAGCCCGTTCGGGCTGCGAAGTTCACCGGACCAGCTTCCGAACTGGCGTTAAGCCGCCGGAACACGCCCTGGAGGGGCAGGAACCGCAACACGGGCGCTGACCCGGCACCATGGCCGGGTCAGCCGGTCAGCCGCTGCGGTGGGAGCGGGCCAGAGCCAGTCGACCGAGGACCATGCCGATCAGCCCCAGCACCAGGGCCACGATGGCCCCGCCTCGCCCATTGCCGGTGCCGATACCACCGGTGGAGGTGGCCAGGTGCAGCCCAGCGAGGACCATGCCGAGCAGCCCCAGCACCAGGGCCACGATGGCCCTGTCTCGCCCGCTACCGGCGCCGGTACGACCGACGGAGCGGGCCAGAGCCAGCCCACCGATGACCACGCCGAGCAGCCCCACCACCGCGGCCACGGTGGCCCCGGCTCGCCCGGAGCCGGTGCCTATAACACCTTGCGCGGCCGCCGGTGCGGCAACCCCGACCCCCGCGAGCAGGGCGGCGGCAGCGGCGGCGACTCGGATCAGCGATCGGGTGCGTGTCATGAAGCTCTTCCTTTCCCCGATCACCCTGATGGCCTCGCGCAGCCGCGCGTCCGCCTGCGGAACTACGTTGCACTTCTTGCCAGGATCGCCGACCTCTGTGTCAACTTGGACCGAGCATTGCGTCATGACCCACGTCTACCCACGGCGGGCAACCCGGTCTTGGACGAATTGGAAGCGGCCGGGCTCGCCACCGATCGCGCTGCGGTGCGTCCCGGCACCGCGCTGATCCTCGCGGTCATCGGGTCGAGACACTTCGAGATCGCGCGTGTTGCCGGTCCGTTCGGCGCGCCCCGTCCGGCGCGGCTGGCGCCGCGATGGCGATGTGGTGCAGCTTGACGCGTTCGCGGGAGGAGTGGGCGACGAGCGCGGTCGGCGAATTGCCGGAGAGCGCCACGAACTCGCGGATCAGGTGCGACTGGTCGCAGAACCCTGACACGGCAGCGAGCCGGGCCCAGTCTGGCTCGCGCTCCCTCTCGGCCTGCAAGAGCGCCCGCCGAAAGCGTGTGATCCGGGCGAAGGCCTTCGGGGCGAGGCCGGTCTCGGCGGTGAACACGTCGACGAGCCGGCGGTGGCTGATGCCGAGCGTGACCGCCACGTCGGCGACGCGCCTTTCGCCTCCATCGAGCGCCGCGATCGCGTGCGGAACCAGGGGATGACCGGGGCGCGCGTTCGAAAGGCGGTCGAGCAGCGCGCGCTCGAGCAGCGCGAAGCGGGCGCGCGGCTCCGGCGCCGAGCACAGGCGTTCACGGAGCTCCGCCGCTCGCAGCCCCCAGAGGTCCGCGAGGTCGGCGTGCGTGTCGGTCAGCGCGCCGAGCGGCGCGCCGAGGAACGGCCACGCGCCGCCGGGGCGGAACTGGACCCCGACCATCGACGCGTGCTCGCGTGTGTCGACGCCGAAGGCGGACTGGTACGCGCCCGAGACGACGGCACCGGAGTAGCGGCGAATGGTGGGGCCGTCGTAGACGCGAACCTCGTCCTGGTCGAGGTTGACGACCAGCTGGAGGGTACCGGAGGGCAGGATGCGCTCGGTCGCGTGAGGCGGAGCAGCCGAAAGGTACCAGAGCTCGGCGACGTGCGCCGAGAGCGGCGGACCCGGCACGTGGCGGACATACAACACGTGGACACTATGGCCGACGATCACGCCGCCGGCCACATCGTTGCACGGCGCCAGGTCTCACTCGAAATGCATGGTGATTCCAACAATTTACCCGTCAGTGCGCGCACGCTGTCCCGATCGCCCGCCGAGCGGCCTAGAGGGGGAAAGGAGCTTGAGATGTCCACCGTTCCGCGGAGGCGCTGGCCGCTGCCAGCCATTACACTGGGCCTCGGCGCGGCCGCCTGCGTCGCTTGCCGCACGATTCCTTAGCTGGGGCTGAGCATCGCTGGCGGGCTCGGCGCCCTTGTCGCCCTCGGAGAGCCGATCGCCTTCGGCCTGGCGGGCGTCGGCGCGGTGCTGGCGGTGGTCGCCCTCCGTCGCCGCTCGGAGAAAGGCCAGGAATCCTGCGCCGAGACGGGTGTGTGCTCGATCGAAGGAGCGTGCGGCTGTCGTCCGCCGGACGCGCGTGCTATCGACTCCTCGCGCCGAGAACGATGATGGCCATGCCCGCGATGGTCACGGCGCCGCCGAGGAGGTCCCAGCGGGTCGGCCGTTGCCCTTCGACCAACCAGAGCCAGAGCAGCGCGACCGTCACGTAGATGCCGCCGTACGCCGCGTAGGTCCGGCCGGCTCCGGTCGGATGAAGGGTGAGCAGCCAGGCGAATGCGACGAGGCTTGCCGCCGCCGGCAGGAGCAGGAGCGCGGACTTCCCCCGCTGGAGCCAGAGGTAGGGCAAGTAGCAGCCAACGATCTCGGCGATCGCGGTCATGAAGAACAGCCCGCCGGCTCGCAGGAGCGTCACGCCATGATGCCTTTCTGTGCCAGATCTCCCGACCTCATGAGATCGGGTCACCATGAGTCCTCACCGAAATCAAGAAAAATTGTGCATGACGCCCGCGTTCTCCACGCTGTGGAGGCCCGTCACACGAGGCTCGGGGGGCTGCTTCGCATTTTCTCGAAAAAAGGCTTGCGCCAGTGCTTCGAAAACATTAGAAGTAGGGCGTGCCGTCGAAGCTCGACCGTCACGCCGAACAGCTCGCTGCGCTCGGTCATCCGGTGCGGCTGGCCGTCCTGCGCTTCGTGGTGCAGGCGGGCATGGAGGGCGCCTCCGCCGGCGACATCCAGGCGCATGTCGGGCTGGCCGCCTCGACGCTGAGCCATCACCTCAAGCGGCTCGTCGACGCTGGCGTCCTGAGAACGCGCGGAGAAGGGACGTTTCACTACTACAGCGCCGACTACGAGGCGCTCCGTGCCCTGACGGAGTACCTCTGGGAGGACTGCTGCAAGCGCGGCAAGACGTGCTGCTGAAATTTTTTTGCCCCACTATTTCGATATTTTTGGAAGTAAGGTATGCGATGAATGTCCTCAAGCCTCATATCTCGCTCAACGTCTCCAACATCGACGCGTCGGTCGCATTCTACGAGAGGGCCTTTGGCGTGCGCGCCACCAAGCGCCGCCCCGGATACGCGAAGTTCGACCTCGCGTCGCCGTCGTTGAACCTCACGATGCAGGAGGCGCCGCGTACCGGCGTCAACGCGAGCCACTTCGGCGTCCAGGTGGCGAGCACGGAGGACGTGCTCGAGGCCAAGAGCCGCTTCGAGGCCGCGGAGCTCAGGACCTTCGCGGAGGAGGACACGGCGTGCTGCTACGCGGTGCAGGACAAGGTCTGGATCGAGGACCCCGATGGCAACTCGTGGGAGGTGTTCGTGGTCAAGGGCGACGCGGCCGTGATGGGGAGCCAGCCCGCGATGCCCTCGAAGAGCGAAGCCGCGTGCTGCGCGCCGTCGTGCTGCGCGCCGTCCAAGCTCGACGATGCCGCCGCGCGCTGATCTCACCCGCAGGGCCGTCGCCGAGGCGCTCGGGACGGGCCTGCTGCTCGCGACCGTGGTCGGGTCCGGGATCATGGCCGAGCGCCTCGCCGGCGGGAACGTGGCGATCGCCCTGCTCGCAAACACGATCGCGACGGGGGCCGCGCTGGTTGCGCTCATCCTCACCTTCGGGTCCATCTCCGGCGCGCATTTCAACCCCGCCGTCACGCTCGCCGACGCAAGCCAGGGCGGGCTCTCCTGGCGCGAGGTGCCCGCGTACATCCTGGCCCAGGTCGCCGGCGCCTTCGCGGGCGTCGCCGTGGCTCACGTCATGTTCGGCGAGGCCCTCTTCTCGGCGTCGCAACACGAGCGCTCGGGGTTCGCTCAGATGGTGAGCGAGTTCGTTGCGACGTTCGGGTTGCTCGCCGTCATCTGGGGCGGCGTCCGGAGGCGGGCCGAGGCGGTTCCTTTCGCCGTCGGTGCGTACATCACGGCCGCCTACTGGTTCACCTCGTCCACGTCGTTCGCCAACCCGGCCGTGACGCTCGCCAGGGCCGCGAGCGACACGTTCGCCGGCATCCGCCCGGCCGACGCGCCGGGGTTCATCGTCGCACAACTTGCAGGGGCGGCAGCGGCGACGCTGGCGTTTCGCTGGTTCGTTCCCGCCCTGCCCAAGGTCGCCGATCGCGTGGTCGATCGAGCGCTTCCGGAGGATGTTCCATGAAGACCGTGCTCTTTGCCTGCGTTCACAACGCGGGCCGCTCCCAGATGGCCGCAGCGTGGTTCAACGCCCTATCCGACCCCTTCAAGGCGCGCGCCATCTCGGCCGGCACCCAGCCCGGCCCGCGCGTCCACCCCGAAGTGCTCACCGCGATGGCGGAGGCGGGGATCGATCTCTCGGCCGTGACGCCGCAGCGGCTCACCGACGAGCTGGCGAGCCAGGCGACGCTGCTCGTCACCATGGGGTGCGGAGAGGTGTGCCCCGTGGTTCCAGGGCTTCGCCGTGAAGACTGGCCCCTTGAAGATCCCAGGGGCAAGCCGGTGGAGCGCGTGCGGGAGATACGCAACGAGGTCCGCGCCCGCGTGGCCGAGCTCGTCTCTCGCGAGGGGTGGGCTGCTGCTCCTACGTCCGAAGGGGGCCGAGGATGAGCGTCGAGCCGGTTCGCGTCCTGTTCCTCCGCACCGGCAACTCGTGCAGGAGCCAGATGGCTGAAGGCTTGGCGCGTTGGGCCGGTGGAGGTGGACCCGTCGACCGCCACGGCCAGGTGACCGAGGCCTTGCCGTTCAGTGGCCGTAGACGCGTCGAGAGCTACAGCGCTGGGGCCATTCCGCGGCCGGTACACCCCCTCGCGGTCCGCGTGATGGCCGACATCGGGATCGACATCTCGACGCAGCGGAGCAAGTCCCTCGATGAGTTCATGGCTCAGCGGTTCGACTTCGTGATCACCGTCTGCGATCGCGCCAAGGAGAGCTGCCCGACGCTGCCAACCCATCGCGAGCTGATTCACTGGGGCGTGAAGGATCCAGCAGAAGCGACGGGGACCGAAGCTGAAGTGAAGAGGGCTTTCGAACGCGCGCGCGATGAGCTGCAACATCGAATCCGGCTGTGGCTGCTGTCGCACCGGATCGGTGGTCGCTAGCGCGGTGGTGAAGAGGGGCGGCGACGGCATGGCCCTCGGGCGCTGATAGCGCGGCCGCCGCGTCGAGGCGTAGCAGCCCCCGCCGCGGCGTCTCTCTTACTCTGACGAGGGGACCAAGACGTTTCGCGCCGCGGCCCGGGTAATCCGTCGCGCTCCCCGCCTAGGTTGGAGTGAAGCTCGCGAGGTCGGCAATCCCGAGCGCCGCCTCCAGCTCGGCGACCTCAGCGACCGCTTTCTCGAAGCCCCCCTCGCCGAGCACGCGGTGCTCCTTGTCCTCGAATTGCTCGCCGAGCTCGGCGTACGCCTTGCCGCCGACGAGCGCGCGAAGCGCGGGGAAGAGCACCGTGTCCTCGCGCGCCGCGTGCGGCCGGTACATCCGATTGAACGCGCGCAGCCTGTCGGCGAGCTTGAGGCGGCCGGCTTGCTCGCCAAGCGGTCCCCTCGCGAGCGTGAGCACGTCGCCGGTCACGATCCGCCCCGCCTGGTGCTGGCGCCGGAGCACCGCGACGAGATCGGTGAGCTTGCCGGCGCGCTCGAAGCGGGGGAAGAGGAAGTCTTCTTCGAGCTTCTCGTGATAGTCCTCGATCACCCGGCGCACGACGCCCGCAGCCGAGAGGAGCACGTTGATGGGGACCTCTTCGCGCCCATCCAGGCGCCGGATGGCTTCGTCGTACAGGAACATGATCCGGCGCAGGATCCCGTGCTCTCGCATCAGATCCTCACCGGGGGTGACTTCGCCGCCTTCCCCAGAGCCGCCGTCCTGCTTCGGTTCGCGGACCGCCGCGTCGCGCGGACGCGCGCAGGCACCGAGGACGGCGCTCATGCCGACACTGCTGGTCACGAGAACCAGCGTCCGTCGAGACAATCCGTTTTCGTTCATGAGCGATGCCTCCCTTCCGCAGCGCGCACCAGCGCGCTACCCGTGCTTCAGCCCCTGCACGCGCGTGACGCGATCGAGCAGATGGACGACCGGGTTGCCGGACCGTTGCGTCGATGTCGTCCGCACCACAGTGCCAACCCGCTTCATCCAGGCGAGCTCTTCCTTCGACATGGGGCCGCGCTCCAGTGCATCGAGCGCGAGCCGTAGCTCGTCGTGCGTCTTGGCGCCGCACAGCGTGACATCCACGTCGGGGTGCGTGAGCGCGAAGCGGTAGCAGTCGGTGCCGCACGGCGTCCGCTCCCCTGGCGGCGTGAACGCCGGGTCGAGCAGCGCTCCCCAACGCGTCGCCGTGTACGTGACCACGCCTGGCCGGCCGGGTGGTTGGTCGTTGGCCGGAGGGTGGGGGCCGAGATAGGGAAACACTTCCGACTCAGCACCAGGGTGCGCCGCGTTGTAACGCACCATGATGGCGCCGTACGTAGGATCCTCGATGTACTCGCGGAACGTCTGGCGCTGGTGGCACGAAACGATGAGTTGCCGCGCCTTGCCTGCCTCGCACACACGCCGGGCCGCGTCCACGATCCCCGGGGGCGGCGGCTCATTCCACCATCCGAGCAGCACGAGATCGCAATAGTCAATCCCCAGCTGCCGGAGCGCGCGCTCGATCGAAACGCCGACGAGCGCCGCCACGCGCGCGTAGGTCTGGACGACGATGACGAGCTCCTCCCGTCGCGACTGCGCGAGGTGCCGGACGGCCTGCCCGAAGCCCGGCCAGCGCAGAGAGCCCCAGTAGAGGTAGTTGACGCCTCGGTCGACGGCCCACTCGACGCCGTATCGATCGATACCGTTCGACGCGAGCCCCAGGCGACCGACCACCATACCGGTTCGGCCGAGGGTCGTTCGGCGCCACGTCCCCGAGCTCGTCATCGCGTACCCCCGCCATCGCCAATGCTGTCCGTAGATGCAGCGCTCCGGCGTACGACGACGGCCATCACACGCTCGAAGATGCTCCTCGGAACGATGCGGCCGACCCCCATGAGGCCCGCCAAGAGTGCCGGGAACCTCGCCAGAGGAGCCTTGGTAGCGATTGCGCACATGATGCAGTCCACGGCGGTTTCCAGGTCCAGCATCCACGGCGTGGGATACGAGCGCCGCCCGGTGCCGGCGCTGTCCACGAATCCAGGCTGGATGTCGGTGATAGTTATCCCCGTGCCTGCCAGATCTATCCGCAGGCCCTCGACGAAGCGGGAGATCGCCGCCTTGCTCGCGCAGTAGTGAGTGACCGTGGGCAGGCCGCGGGAGCCGGCGAGGGACGAGACGGCGACCAGGTGACCGTGACCGCGCCGGAGCATGCTCGGCAGCGCGGCGGTCAGTGTCGCGAACGTACCGAGCACGTTGGTCTCGATGATGGGGGCGATCGCGTTCCAGCACATCGATCGGACGTCGACCGGCGTCCCGATACCCGCGTTTGCCACGACGAGGTCGAGCCCTCCGAGCTCGTGTTCAATCGACTGAACCGCTTCGACGAGCCGCGCCGTCTGGCGCACATCCACGACCCGCACGGTCGCGCGCCCGCCCCCCGCCTCGATGCGACGCCGGACGTCATCGAGCAGGTCCGGCGTGTTCGCGAGCAACGCCACCGCCGTGCCACGCGCGTCGAGTCGCTCTGCGACCCCACGACCCATTCCCCTGGAGGCGCCCGTCACGAGCGCAGTAGCCGGCTGCATCCCGTGGCCTGCAATGCGGGTGGTACGAGCCAGGGGTTACGATACCAAGCAGCACCGAGCCGGCCGATGCGGAGGCGCCGGATTCGACGGAAGGACCGAGCCCGAAGGCCAGAGGTCGCGTCCGTACGACGCTCAGCCGAGCTTGACGAGTTTACGAAGATCGTCTACGTGCTTCGACATATGTTCTCGACGGCGGATCGCGAGATCCGGGTAGGGCTCTGGAAGATCCACATCCTTCACCACGCCGCGGCGCATGAAGTCTGGGGCCTGTGGCTCCTGGAGGAGCTCGCAGAGCACGGCCATCGGCTGAGCCCCGGAACGCTCTACCCGGCGCTCGCCCGCATGGAGCGTCACGGCTGGCTCGAGGCCTGCCAAGAGACGCAGGCGCGGGGGCGGCGAAGCTACCGCGCGACGGCCGCCGGCCGCCGGCTGCTCGCTGCGCTCAAGCGCGATGTGACGGAGCTCTACCGCGAGGTCGTCCTGGGCAGGGAGCCCCGCGATCGCGCGGCAGCTTCACGCGAGAACCATGGCGCCGCCGCGCGCCGCCCCCCTCGCAGCCGGAAGCGCACACCATCAACAAGGACTGGGAAGAAATGATAAAGCACCTGCGCAAGATGCTCGAAACCGAGGGGCCGGCGGCGACGCTCCTCGTCCGCCTCTCGGTCGGAACCGTCTTCTTGTCCGAAGGGCTCCAGAAGTTCATCTATCCAGCGGAGCTCGGCGCCGGACGGTTCGTCAAGATCGGCATCCCCTGGCCGGAAGCCACGGGACCTTTCGTAGGGGTGGTCGAGATCGTCTGCGGCGCGCTCGTGCTCGCGGGGCTCCTTACCCGGGTCGCCGCCGCTCCGCTCGTCATCAACATGGTCGTGGCGCTCGTCTCGACCAAGCTCCCGATCCTGCTCGGCCGAGACATCCTCGGCTTCCACGTGCGCAAGCTGCCGCACTACGGCTTCTGGAGCATGGCCCACGAGGCGAGGACGGACTGGGCGATGCTGCTGGGCGCGCTCTTTCTCGTCGTCGTCGGCGCGGGGCGCTGGTCCATCGACATGCGCTTGGCGCGGCGTCGGAGCGCGCCGTGAATGAATCAACCACCTCTCCCACGTCGGTCCGGCGCTGGACGGGGGCCGATCTGCGCGAGCTCGCGTGGCTGTTTCTGCGCCTCGGCGTGACGGCGTTCGGGGGGCCTGCCGCTCACATCGCGATGATGCAGGACGAGGTCGTGCGCCGGCGCGAGTGGCTCTCGGAGGAGCGCTTCCTCGACCTGCTCGGCGCGACGAACCTCATCCCTGGCCCCAACTCGACGGAGATGGCGATCCACATCGGCTACGAACGAGCGCGGGGACCGGGCCTCGCGGTGGCCGGCATCTGCTTCATCGTGCCCGCGATGGTCATCACGGGCGCCCTCGGCTGGGCGTACGTGCGCTTCGGAACGGTGCCGGCAGCGACGTGGCTGCTCTACGGCATCAAGCCCGTGATGATCGCCGTCGTGGTGCAGGCGATCGGCGCGCTCGCGCCGAAGGCTGCCCGCACCACGTCCCTCCGGCTCCTCGGCGCGACGGCCGCCGTCCTCGCGTGGCTCGGCGTGAACGAGCTCGCCGTGCTGTTCGGCGCGGGCGCTGCGAGCGTGGGGCTCGCTCGCCTCGGTGGGGGCCCCGGCAAGCCCTCCGCCCAGCCTCCGTCGCCGAGCGATCAGCGTGCCGGCGACAGAGCGGCCGTACTGGCGCCTTGGCTCCCCGGGTTTGCCGCCGCAGGGGCGGTCACGCTGCCTGGGATCTTCTGGGTGTTCCTCAAGACAGGCGCCGTCCTGTTCGGCAGCGGCTACGTCTTGCTCGCGTTTCTGCGTGCCGATCTCGTGGAACGGCTCGGCTGGATGACCGAGGCGCAGCTCGTCGACGCGATCGCCGTGGGGCAGGTCACCCCCGGCCCCGTGTTCACGACCGCGACCTTCGTGGGGTACGTGCTGGCCGGCCCTGCGGGCGCGCTCGTCGCGACGATCGGCATCTTCTTGCCGGCATTCTTCTTTGTCGCCGTGAGCGGCCCCTTGGTGCCGCGGCTGCGTCGCTCTCCGGTGGCGGGGGCAATTCTCGATGGAGTGAACGTCGCGTCGCTCGCCCTCATGCTGGTCGTGACGGTGCAGCTCGGTCGCGCTTCGCTCACCGATCTGCCCACCGTGCTGCTCGCGGCTGCGAGCGCGCTCTTGCCCTTTCGCTTCAAGGTCAACGCGACATGGCTCGTCGTCGGAGGCGGGGTGCTCGGCTGGGCCATCCACCGCGCAGGACTCGCAGGGTGAGGTTGGCGGCGGACCGCGTGAAGACGTGGACCGTAACAGGAGGCTGTATGAAACTGGGTGCAAGTTCGCGGTTCGCTGGTCTGCTCGTGGTGCTCGCGGTGACGTGGGTCCAGGGGTGCAAGGGGGGAAGCGCACAGCAGGACCGACCGGCCCTCGCCGATGCGCCAAGCGCGAGTGCGCCGCAGGAGAAGCCGGGCGCGCAAGGCGCCGACCCCCCGCGCTGGGGGGTGCTCATGCCCGACGTGGGGAGGCGCTTCGAGCTCATCGGCCGCGCCGCCAAAGCGCGCCGGTGGGACTTCGCCGAACTCCAGCTCGAGCAGATGGAGAAGGTCTTCAAGCAGCTCCATCGGGCGAAGAACCCGGGGCGAGCCAAGGACGTCAACGTGCCCTCGATGGCCGAGGCCTTCAGCAACACGCACCCACCCGAGCTTAGGGCGGCCTTGATGGCGGCCGACGAGCCCGCGTTCGCCGCGGCCTTCCGCCGCACGTCCGAGACCTGCAACAGTTGCCACAAGATGGCGGGTTACCCGTTCATCGAGATCCCGTCGGAGCCGGGCGCGACCGTCCCTCGGCTGGACCCGTAAGGGCTTAGCGCAGCCATGCAGCAACGTCACGCCTTCATTCTCTGGGTCTGCTGCATGTCTGCGGTGATGCTCGCATGCGACCCAACTGCCCGCGGCGATCCATTCCTGGTGGGAGTGTTCGCGATCGCCATCCTGGCGAACGGAGCGGCTGGGATCACTGGATTCGGCGTGGCCACGATTCTGCTTCCCGTCATTACCATGAGGATAGGGATCGCCGGCGCGCTTGCGGCAGTGGCGGTCCCGCATGCCATCGCGTCCGCAACACGGCTGTGGCGGCTGCGCTTCGACGTCGAGCCAGTGCTTGCCCTTCCGCTGTGCGCGGCAGGAGGAGCGGGCGCGCTCGTTGGCATTGCGGTACATGCGCTCGTAGGGCGCGCTACGGCCGCGGTGCTTGGGGTGGCGTTCGTGCTAGCGACGGCGCCGTGGTTCTTTGCTCCTCGACCGGCCCGCGTCGGTTCGCGCGGCGCTTGGCTCGCTGGCGCTGGTTGCGGTTTGATGGCCGCGATCGCGGGTCCGCATGGCGCGCTCCAGTTTGCTGCTCTCGAGATGGTTGATGCCCCGAGATGGGCCTACGTCGCTACGGCGTCCGCTGTTGCGCTGACCGTCGACATCATCCGACTCCCCGCGACGATTCTCTGGAGCGACACAAGCCTGAGCGTGCATTTGTCGCTGATCCTCGTCATCACCTCGGGGGTCCTCGTCGGAGACGCCCTGAGCGAGCGACTTGCAGATCGTATTCCACGAAGGCCGCTTGCAAAGGTCGAGGCGACCTTCGCAGTTGGGTGCTCTGCGCTGGTCCTACTCGACATGACTCGGTGAACCTGATGGGGAGGAAAGTACACGATGAATGTCATCAAGCCTCGTATTTGTTCAACGTCTCCAACATCGACGCCTCGGTTGCGTTCTACGAAAAGGCATTCGGCGTACGCGCCACAAAGCGTCGTCCCGACTACGCGAAGCTCGACCTCGCGTCGCCTTCCTTGCATGGCGAAGTGCTCACCGCGATGGCGGAGGAGGGGATCGACCTCTCGTCCGTGGCGCCGCAGCGGCTCACGGACGAGCTGGCGAGCCAAGCGACGCTGCTCGTCACCATGGGATGCGGAGAGGTGTGCCCCGTGGTTCCAGGGCTTCGCCGTGAAGACTGGCCCCTTGAAGATCCCAGGGGCAAGCCGGTGGAGCGCGTGCGGGAGATACGCAACGAGGTCCGCGCCCGCGTGGCCGAGCTCGTCTCGCGCGAGGGGTGGGCTGCTGCCTCGTAGGGACGAGGCAGTCCGGGGATAAGCCTCGAACCGGCTCGCCTCCTGTTCAGGCCACGCGAACCTCCGCGAGCATGTCCCCGTGCTGCGGTCGGTTCTGAGATCACGATCGTGGTGTCGTTTTCGTCGCGTGCCCCGACCGGCTCGCAGCGATCAAGCTGCGCAAGCTCTTGGCGCCTATCAGCAGCGAACGCGCGAAGCCCAGCTGCCGAAGCAGCCCGAGCATGTCAGTCACGGACCAGTCCTCAACGATGAGTCCATTCTCGAAGCGACTGATGGTGATGCCGCTGAAACGGACGGGGCGGCCATGGCTTGTGCCGCTGATCACAAAACGGGACGTCACCCGATCTCCCTCGACGACCTGGTCTTCGACGCTGATGGACATGTCCGTCAGAAGGCTACGATACAGGGTCACCGACCGCTCGACACCAGCGTGTCCGCGGAACTCAAGATCGTTGACGTGGTCGACGAACGACGGGCTGTAGTACCGAGACGCGGGCTCTAGACCTGAGCCCGAACAGACGCGCTCGAGCGCGCGCCTTGCTTTCTCCGCGAGATCCTTGCTCATCGCTCACCTCGCGTCTCGAGCGACACGCCCATAGCGCCGCGACCGCTGTTCGAGGCGGTGCGAAGCCCGGCGGGCGCCACGCGGGTCGGCTCGAGTTGTGCCGGAGCCGCGGTACGGCGCAGCGTCTCGCTCATGCGGACCGCCACGACCAGGCCGGAAGCGAACGTGAGCGCGGCGACGAGCCACATGGCAGCCGGGAGGCCGAGCGCGTCGGCCGTGATGCCGGCGACGAGCGCGCCGAACGCGTAGCCGAGGTCGCGCCAGAGCCGGTACACGCCCACGGAAGAGGCGCGCCAGGAGGGGTGCGCCACGTCGCCGATCGTGGCGAGCAGCGTCGGGTACACCATCGCCGTGCCCACGCCCAGAAGGGCCGCACCGACCGCGAAGCCCGCGAAGCCGGTCGACATGACCACGGCCGCGATGCCCGCGGCCTGGACCCACATGCCGCCTGCGATGAGCCACTTGCGGCCCACGCGATCGGACCACGCGCCCGTGAAGATCTGGGAAATGCCCCAGGTCGCTGGATAGACCGCCGCAAGCGTGCCGATCTGTCCGAGGTTCATCCGGGCCGCCGCGAAGAAGAGCGGGAAGAGCCCCCACGCCATGCCATCGTTGAGGTTGTTGACGAGGCCAGCCTGGCTGACGCTCGACAAGTTCCTGTCGAGGAGGGATGCCCGCCAGAATACCTCGCGCTGCGTGGGCATGCCCTCCGGCGGTGGCGCGCCGTGGAGCTTCGCCTCGGCGGCCACGTGGTGCTTCGTCTCGCGCACGACGAGCACCGAGAGCAGGAGCCCGAGCGCGACGAACGCCACGCCCAGGTAGAACGGCTCGGGGCGCAGACCGTGATGCGCCGCGACGACTCCGGTAGCGAGCGCGCTGCCGGCGACGGCGAAGTACCCGGCGAACTCGTTGAGGCCCATCGCGAGCCCGCGCTTCTGCGGACCGGCGAGGTCGATCTTCATGATGACCGTCGTCGACCATGTGAGGCCCTGGCTGACGCCCAGCAGCGCGTTCGCGAAGAGCACCCAGGCCCAGCTCGGCGCCCACATGAGCAGGAACGGCACCGGCGCCGCCACGAGCCAGCCCCCCACGAGCACGTGCTTGCGTCCGAAGCGATCCGAGAGCCGCCCCGCGAGGTAGTTCGTGAGCGCCTTCGTCACGCCGAACACGACGATGAACGACAGCACCGCCGTCTTCCCGGCGAGGTGGAAGTCCTGCTCGGCGATCGGCGGGAGGATGGTGCGCTCCATCCCGACCATCGCGCCGACGAAGGCGTTGACGAGGACGAGCAGCGAAAATTGCCCGAGGTTTTCGCGGATGCCGAGCCGCACCTGGCTCATCGCGCGGGCGCCTCTCGGCCCTGGTTGATGCGGAGTATCTGTTCCATCGCCGCTGGCTTCGGGGGGACGTCCGAGAGCGCGTCGACGAAGGCCTCGCGCGACTTCGAGAGCAGCGGGTTCCACCGCTTCTCGAAGGCGATGGTGCTCGACGGCTTGCCGCTCATACCGGCACCGCACGCTGACCCGGCGAAGTGCCCCGGGTACACCTCGAGGTCGCCGGGCAGCGTGAGCAGCTTCTCGTGGATGCTGTCGTGAAGCTCGCCCGCGTTCTCGCGCACACGCCCCGGGAGGTCAGGACGGCCAACGGCGCCGACGAACAGCGTGTCGCCGGTGAGCACGAACCACGGGTCCTCGCCGCGTCGGAGATCCGTGACGACGAGGCAGACGCTCTCCGGCGTGTGCCCGGGCGTGTGGAGGACCTTCACGCGCGTGTTGCCGAGCTCGATCTCCTGGCCGTCCGTGAGGGGCTCGAACGGGTGCGCGACGTTCGCCGACTCATACAGGCAGTACGCCGCGTCGGCTTTCCTCGCGAGCGCGGGCCCTCCGGAGCGGTGGTCGGCGTGCACGTGCGTGTCGATGACGTGCGTGATGCGCATGCCCTTCGACGTGGCGAAGGCGATGTAGTTGTCGACGTCCTCCTCGTGCGCGTCGACGACCGCGCACTTGCCGAGTCCCCCGCAACCGAAGAGGTACGCCGCGCAGCCGGTGTCGAAGTAGTAATAGGGCTTGAAGATCATGGACGTGCTCCTTCGCGTTACGCGCCACCTGATGAGGCGCTCTGGCGCGCCTCGATGCTCCAGCCGCGGGCCTGCCAGTCGACGACTCCCTGCTCCATGCGGTGAGCCTTGAAGCCCTGCTTGCGGAGCAGCTCGACCGCTTCGAGGGCCATCACGCAGTACCGCCCGCGGCAGTAGGCGACGACCTCGCGATCGCCCGGCAGCTCCTTGAGGCGTGCTTCCAGCTCACCGACGGGGATCGAGATCGCGCCGGGGATGTGACCGGCGCGGTACTCCTCGAGGGGGCGCACGTCGAGGACGGTCACCTCGCCGCTCTTGACGCGGCGAAGCAGCTCCTCGTCGTCGACCGCCTCCATCGCGCCACGCTGCTCGAAGTACTCGCGGGTGACCTGGTCGATCTCGGGGAGTCGCGTCTCGGCGAGCCTGCGCATCGCGAAGACGAACAGGCCGATCTCGCCGTCGGCGAGCCGGTACTCGACGTACAGACCCTTCTTCTCGGCGTCGACGAGCCGCGCCGCACGAAGGACCTGCAGGTGTTGCGAGGCGTTCGCGACCGAGATGCCCGCCTGCTCGGCGAGCGACTCCACCGTGCGCGGGCCCTGACAGAGGAGGTCGAGCAACTCCAGCCGCTTCGGTGCCGAGATGGCTTTCCCGAGCCGGGCGAGCTGCTCGTAGATCGCGTCCTTGAACCGCCTATGGAGGGTCGTCACGTACTCAAGTATTCAAGCAATAAATTGAATAGTCAAGCAGCAAGGCCATTGACTGACCCGGTCGGTCGGTTATGTTGAGGGGGTGGTGAGGACGATTCCATCGGACCGGTTCCGCCAGCTCGTCGACGTTGCGACGGACACGTTCGTCGCCCGGGGGTACCGGATGACGCAGATGGCGGACGTGGCGAGCGCTCTCGGCGTCGCCAAGGGGACTGTCTACGGCTATGTCGAGTCGAAGGAGGCGCTCTTCGACTTGGCGCTCCGCTTCGCCGACGGTCCTCTGGCGCCCGGCCCAGCCTCGCTGCCATGGAGGACCCCTGGTCAGGGCGCGACCGTGGCCTACATCCGCGAACGGCTTGTGAGCGAGTCGAGCGAGCTCGTCCTGCTCCAGGCGCTCGGCCGGCCGTGCTCGGGAGACGCGGCGGCGGAGTTCGCAGACATCGCGCGTGACCTCTATCGTCGCATGGCGCGCAATCGGAGGAGCCTGAAGCTCGTCGATCGCTGCGCGCTTGATCACCCTGAGCTCGCCGCCGCATGGTTCGACGAGGGGCGATGGGCGCAGCATGCCGCGCTCGCGCACTACCTCGAGCGCCGCATCGCCGACGGCGCGTTAAGGCCCGTGACGAGCGTCTCGATCGCCGCGCGCTTCGTGCTCGAGACCATCGCCTTCTGGGCTGTCCACCGCCACTGGGACCCTTCCCCGCAGCCTCTCGTCGAGGAAGAGGTCGAGGCCACGATCATTGAGCTCGTGTTCCATGGGCTCGCGAAGGAGTCATCATGATGAACCGCGCCCGCCTGTACCTTCCGCTTGCTGGTTTCGTGATCCCAACGGTCGTCATCGGGTACGGCTTCGTGATCCCTCGAAGCTGCATCGCGGGCGTGAACGAGCTCACGCTCGGCTTCGCAACGACGATACTCGGCGCCGTCTTCACCTACGTCGCTGGCCTGCGAACGGCGTTGTCGGAGATGCAGGGCGCGACGTGCTCGAAGCCGCCGCTCCGCATCCGGCTTTCCCGCTGGGTGAACCGCCAGGCGGCCCATCCACGCGGTCTCTTCGGCCGCTTCCTCGGATGGAATTGGACCCGGGAGACCGCGGCGGTGAACGCAGCGACGCTCGACCTCCTCTCGATCGAGCCCGAGAGCCGGGTGCTCGAGCTCGGCTGCGGACCCGGCGTGACGCTGCGCGAAGCCGCGCGACGCGCGAGCCGTGGCAGCGTGGTCGGTCTCGATGTCTCGAATCTCATGATCGCCACATCGCGACGATGCAATCGAACCGGGATACGCGAAGGCCGGGTCGAGGTACGGAAGGCCGATGCAGACGATCTCACGCTCGAGGCGGAGGCGTTCGATCGCATCTACTCCGTTCACTGTATCTACTTCTGGAACGACCCGGACCGCGTCTTCGGGCAGCTCGCCGCTGCGCTCCGTCCGGGTGGAAGGCTCGTGCTCGCCTTTCGGCCGGAAGGGCCGAGCGTGCCCGCGCGCTTCCGCGACCCGAGCTACCACTTTTACGTGCCCGAGGACGTGATCGCTCGCCTCGCGACGGTCGGGCTGAGTAGTGAGGTATCCAAACAATCGGATGACGTCGTCTGGATTGTGGCAGAACGGCCGTAGACGAACAGGTGCAGGTGCCACAGCAGACGTCTCACCTTCCTTCTATGTCGGCGTGAAGCTCGCGAGGTCGGCCATCCCGAGCGCCGCCTCGAGCTCGGCGACCTCAGCGACCGCCTTCTCGAAGCCCCCCTCGCCGAGCATGCGGTGCTCCTTGTCCTCGAACTGCTCGCCGAGCTCGGCATACGCCTTCCCGCCGACGAGCGCGCGAAGTGCGGGGAGAGGAAGTCTTCGTCGAGCTTCTCGTGCCGGTCACGAGCGCAGTAGCCGGCTCCATCCCGTGACCTGCGATGCGGGCGGTTCGAGCCATGGATCACGATACCAGGCAGCGCCGAGCTGGCCGATGCGGAGGCGCCGGGTTCGATTGTAGGACCGAACCGGAAGGCTAGAGGCCGCGTCCGTAAGGCAGCAGGCCGAGCTTGACGACATTACGAAGATCGTCTACGCGCTTCGAACTATGATCTCGACGGCGGATCGTGAGATCCGGGTGGGCCTCTGGAAGATCCACATCCTTCACCACGCCGCGGCGCGCGAAGTTTGGGGCCTGTGGCTCCTGGAGGAGCTCGCAGAGCACGGCCATCGGTTGAGCCCCGGAACGCTCTACCCGGCGCTCGCCCGCATGGAGCGCCACGGCTGGCTGGAGGCCAGCCAGGAGACGCAGGCGCGTGGCCGGCGAAGCTACCGCGCGACGGCCGCCGGCCGCCGGCTGCTCGGTGCGCTCAAACGCGACGTGGCGGAGCTCTACCGCGAGGTCGTACTGGGCGAGGAGCCCCGCGGCCGCGCGGCAGCTTCAGGCGAGAACCGTGGCGCCGCCGTGCGCCCCCGCAAGCGCACTCCATCAACGAGGGCTGGAACGAAATGATGCAACACCTGCGCAAGATGCTCGATACCGAGGCGCCTGCGGCGACGCTCCTCGTCCGCCTCTCGGTCGGAGCCGTGTTCCTGTCCGAAGGGATCCAGAAGTTCATGTATCCAGCGGAGCTCGGCGCCGGAAGGTTCGTCAAGATCGGCATCCCCTGGCCGGAAGTCATGGGACCTTTCGTGGGGGTGGTCGAGATCGTCTGCGGGGCGCTCGTGCTCGCGGGGCTCCTGACCCGGCTCGCCGCCGCTCCGCTCGTCATCGACATGGTCGTGGCGCTGGTCTCGACCAAGCTTCCGATCCTGCTCGGCCGCGACATCCTCGGCTTCCACGTGCGCAAGATGCCGCAATACGGCTTCTGGAGCATGGCCCACGAGGCGAGGACGGACTGGGCGATGCTGCTGGGCGCGCTCTTTCTCGTCATCGTCGGCGCGGGGCGCCTGTCCGTCGACGCGCGCCTGGCGCGGCGCCGGAGCGCGCCGTGAATGAATCAGCCACCTCTCCCACGTCGGTCCGGCGCTGGACGGGGGCTGATCTGCGCGAGCTCGCGTGGCTGTTCCTGCGCCTCGGCGTGACGGCGTTCGGGGGGCCTGCCGCGCACATCGCGATGATGCAGGACGAGGTCGTGCGCCGGCGCAAGTGGCTCTCGGAGGAGCGCTTCCTCGACCTGCTCGGCGCGACGAACCTCATCCCCGGCCCCAACTCGACGGAGATGGCGATCCACATCGGCTACGAACGAGCGCGGGGACCGGGCCTCGCGGTGGCCGGCATCTGCTTCATCGTGCCCGCGATGCTCATCACGGGCGCCCTCGGCTGGGCCTACGTGCGCTTCGGAACGTTACCGGCAGCGACGTGGCTGCTCTACGGCATCAAGCCCGTGATGATCGCGGTCGTGGTGCAGGCGATTGGCACGCTCGCGCCGAAGGCCGCACGCACCACGTCGCTCAGGCTCCTCGGCGTGCTGGCTGCCGTCCTCGCGTGGCTCGGCGTGAACGAGCTCGCCGTGCTGTTCGGCGCGGGCGCCGCGAGCGCGGTGCTCGCTCGCCCCGGCAGAAGCCTTGGCAAGCCTTCCGCCCGCCCTCCGGCGCCAACGGACGAAGATACCGGCAACAGAGCGGTCGCGCTGGCGCCTTGGCTTCCCGGGTTTGCCGTCGCAGGGTCGGTCACGCTGCCAGGGATCTTCTGGGTGTTCTTCAAGACCGGCGCGGTCCTCTTCGGCAGCGGCTATGTCTTGCTCGCGTTCCTGCGCGCGGATCTCGTCGAGCGGCTCGGCTGGATGACAGAGGCGCAGCTCATGGACGCGATCGCGGTCGGGCAAGTCACGCCGGGGCCCGTGTTCACGACCGCGACGTTCGTGGGGTACGTGCTGGCCGGCCCTGCGGGCGCGCTCGTCGCGACCATCGGCATCTTCTTGCCCGCGTTCTTCTTCGTCGCCGTGAGCGGCCCCTTGGTGCCGCGGCTGCGCCGCTCGCCGGTCGCGGGGGCAGTTCTCGATGGCGTGAACGTCGCTTCTCTCGCCCTCATGCTCGTCGTGACGGTGCAGCTCGGTCGCGCTTCGCTCATCGATCTGCCCACCGTGCTGCTAGCGGCCGCGAGCGCGCTCATGCTCTTTCGCTTCAAGGTCAATTCGACGTGGCTCGTCGTCGGCGGCGGCGCCCTGGGCTGGGCCATCCACCGCGCAGGCCTCGCGGGGTGAGGTCGGCGTTCGGCACGCGCGGCACCAGCGACAAGCCGAGCGGTCCGCTCACGGCACGAGCAGTGTGACGGGCAAGCCTCCGGCAGAGCAGAGGTCCTATCCTCGATGACGGGAGGCGTGCATCGCGACGGCGATGCCGTCCTGGAGCGTGCCCTTCGTGACGATGCCTTGCAGCGGCGCGTCGAGCTGCACGAGCGTTCGGGCCACCTCCGAACCTATCCCGGTGATCACCGTGCGCGTCCCCAGGAGCCGCAGGCCGCTGGCCGCGGCGACGAGCATGGTGGCGACGCTCTCGTCCACATGTTTGAGGCCCGTGATATCGATGATGACGAACTCGGCGCCTCGGCTGCTCGCGCCGTGGAGCATCGCATGGTTGGCCTGCTGAGCCCGGTCACTGTCCATCGTACCGATGAGCGGCATGACCAGGATGCGATCCGTGATCGGAATGAGGGGCGTGGAGAGCTCGAGGAGCCGGCCGCGCTGCGCGGCGATGACCTGCTCGTGCAGCGCGGTCCTCTCCGCGTTCGCGTGCCCCTTCTCGACGAGCTCGCGCTCGAGCCCCTCCTTGGCCTCGCGCAACTCGTCCGTACGGGTCATGAGCTCGACGAGGAGCGCCTCGCGCGCGGCCTCGACGGCGACGCGCTGCCTGACCTCCGACTCCAGGCTGGCATTCTTCTCCTGCAACGCTCGCGTCATGCGCCGGACGGCGATGTGCGGGCGTATCCGCGCAAGGAGCTCCTCCGTATCGAAGGGCTTGCTTATGTAATCCACGGCGCCCGCCTTCAACCCTTGCAACCGGTGCTCCCGATTGTTCAAGGCGGTCATGAACACGATCTGAGTGTCGGCGGTCTGCGGGTTGGCCTTCAGGCGCCTGCACACCCCGAAACCGTCGATATCTGGCAACATGACATCGAGGAGAACGAGATCCGGCTGCTCGCGCTCGATCAAGCTGATCGCCATGTTGCCATCCGTGGCGACGGCGAGGTCCAGCTGCTCGCCCGACAGCACGTCGAGGAGCGTGTCGAGGTTGGCGGGGTTGTCGTCGACCGCGACCACGAAACCATTGAATTGCGTCAAAATCGTCCCCCCAGCGCCTGAAAAACGCAGCGTGGACGCTATCAGGGAGCGTGACGACTGTAAAGGGTCACGCATGCAGCGTCGCCCTGGGAGTGCTGTCCGACACTCCCTGCGAAGTACTCATACGACGCATCTGTAACGTGCTTCACGTCGAGAACACCAGGACAGATCGGACTGTACGAGTGCCAACGTGTACGGCTTTGCGCAACGATGAACACGATCTGGAAACGGCGCACGCGGGTGTGCCCGCGCACGCGTGCGGGGTGCGCGAATGTGGCAGTCGCGAAGCGTCTTTCAAATTTGCATTGACTTGTGTTGCCGTGCCCAGGCTAGTTTAGCGCACACTCGGCTATCGGGCCGCGGTGCAGATGCAGGGGAGGGGCTCAGGCATGGAACTGACGGAGTATGCCCTGGGGGATATCGCCTACGAGGGGAGCGAGACGCGCGTCTGTCGCGCGGTGCATCTCCCCTCGGGCGCGCAGGTGGCGATCAAATTTCCGCTCGCCGAGGTGCCCAACCCTCGCGTCATGGGGCGGCTGGTCCACGAGCATCAAGTGCTTCAGCAGCTCGCGGCCGTGCCAGGCGTGGCGCGCGTGCATGCGTTCGAGCAGCGGAACGGCACGGCGGCGCTGGTGCTCGAGAACCCTGGAGCGAGCTCGCTCGATCAGGTGCTCGCCAAGCACGGTCGCCTGCCGGTGGCGGCCGGGCTGCGGTTCGGGCAACGCCTTGCTCAGGTGCTCGAGGGCGTGCATGCCGCCGGTGTGATGCACAAGGACGTCAAACCGCAGAACCTGCTCGTGGATGACACGTACGAGCAGGTCACCCTGCTCGACTTCGGCATCGCCTCGCTGCTGTCCCAGGAAGCGACCGAGGCGAGCATTCCCGAAGCGCTGGAGGGTACCCTGGCGTATATCTCGCCAGAGCAGACGGGGCGCACGGCGCGCGCGCTCGATACCCGCACGGATCTCTATTCGCTGGGCGTGACGCTCTTCGAGGTGCTCTCGGGGCGGCGGCCCTTCACGGACCGCGATCCGCTCTCGCTGGTGCACGCGCATCTGGCCAAAAGCCCGCCTCCGCTCGACACGATCGCGCCGGAGGTGCCGAGCGGCGTGTCGGCGATCATATCGAAGCTCCTGGCGAAGGATCCCGAGCGGCGGTACCAGACGGCCAGAGGCGCGGCCGAGGATATGGAGGAGGCGCTCCGCGCGCTCCACCAGCGCGGTACGGCGGCGCCCTTCTCGCTTGGAAAGAAGGACTTCTCACGGAAGCTGCGGTTGCCGCAGGTGCTCGTGGGGCGGGAGCACGACGTCGAGCGGGTGGGCGAATCGTTTGCCCGCGCCGAGCGAGGCGCGGCGGAGCTCTTGCTCGTCGGCGGACCGTCGGGCATCGGCAAGACGGCGCTGGTGCGCACGGTCTACCACGACATCGCGAAGGCGGGGCGCGGCCTCTTGATCGCAGGCAAGCACGACCAGCTCGCGCGGTCGACGCCCTACGCCGCGATGGCGCAGGCATTCGGGGGGCTGATGCGTCAATGGATCTCGAGCCCGAAGGCGGTCCTGGAGACCTGGCGGGATCGGATCCGGAGCGAGGTCGGGGACAACGCGCGGCTGATCGCGGACGTGGTGCCGGAGCTCGACCTCGTCATGGGCAAGCTGCCGCCGGTGCCGCCGGCGGAGGGCGAGCAGGTGCTCAACCGGCAGAAGCTGACGTGGTTGAACTTCGTTCGAACCGTCACGACACCGAACCCGCCGCTCGTCATGTTCCTGGACGACATGCAGTGGGCGGACAGCGCCACGCTGATCATCCTGCAGACGCTGCTGACGGACGTGGAGCGGAGGTCGCTGCTGGTGATCGCAGCGTACCGTGACAACGAGACGCCGCCCGAGCATCCGCTGTGGAAGCTCGTGGAGGCCGTGGAGGCGAGCGAGGCCAAGGTATCGAGGCTGACGGTGGGCCCCCTGTCGGAAGAGCAGGTGCAAAAGTGGCTCTCGCGCACGCTCGAGAGCGAGCCGAAGCGCGTGGAGCCGCTCGCGCGTGTGCAGTGGCAAAAGACGCGTGGAAACCCGTTCTTCCTGGAGCAACTGCTGTTCTCCCTGCACCGGCAGAAGCTCCTCTCGCGGGACGCGGAGAGCGGGGAATGGCAGTGGAATCAGGCGGACCTGGAGCGAGCGCAGATCACCGACAACGTGGTGTCGTTGCTGACGGACAAAGTGCGAGAAATGCCGGACGCGACACAGCAGCTCATGGGGCTCGCGGCGTGCGCGGGGCACACGTTCCATCTCCATGATCTGGAGCGATTGAGCGGGTGGGAGCCCGCCCGGGTGACGGGAGCGTTATGGCCGGCGCTGCAGGAGGAGCTGGTCGTCCCGGTCGACGGGGCGTATCGCCCCGCGCAGGCGCTCGGAGGGGTGGGAGACGGAGCGCTGGACGCCTCGTACCGGTTCTTGCACGACCGCGTGCAGCAGGCGAGCTACGAGCGGATCTCGCCGGAGCAGCGCGTCCTCGCGCACCTCGAGATCGGCCGGCGGCTCTGGGCGCGGTATCGCGCGGAAGGGGGCACGGCGCAGCAGCTCCTGGAGCTCGCGCGGCACATGAACCAGGGTTCGGCGCGGCTCACGTCCGTCGAGGAGCTCAATGACGTCGCGCGGATGAACCTGGAGGCCGCTCGCGTCGCGAAGGCCGCGAGCTCCCACCGCCTGATGGCCAGCCTGCTGGAGAACGCGCAGGCGCTCCTCGGCGAGCGCGCCGCCGGCGACGAGCTGGCGCTGTCGGTGGAGATAGCGCTGGAGCGGCTGGAGGCGGCCTATCTGCTGCGAGATTTCGAGGACGTCGAAGCACGTGCGCTCGACTTGCTCGCGAGGCCTCTCGGGGCGGTGCCCTGGCTGTCGGCGCAGGAGATCCGCGTCCGCTGCTGCCTGGCGACGGGCCAGTACGCGCGGGGAATCGGGCTTGGTATCGCGGCGCTCGCGGAGCGGGGCTTCGCCTTCCCCGAGACGGACGAGGCGTGCCAGCCGGCGCTGCTCGAGGAGTCCGCCGCGCTGGATCGATGGTTGGAGCAGGACCTCGGCGCGTTCGATCGAATGCCGCCCGAGCAGTCCCCGGAGCACCGGCTCATCGACGCCCTGATGACGCAGACGCAGCTCTGCTCCATCTACGGAGGCCGGCCGATGCTCTACACGCTCATCATCGTTCGCCTTGTCTCCGAGGCGGTGCGACGGGGGGCCCTCACGCCAGCTGCCACCCTGATGCTCTGCAGCTTCGCCAACGTGTGGTCGGTGGCCACGGGCATGTATCGCCGGGTCCTGCGGTGGGTCGAGCCCGGGGTGCGCGCCGCGGAGCGGGTGGGGTCCCCGATGCTCCCCGAGTGCCTGGTGCTTCATGGTATCTACATGGTCTATTCCAGACCTGTCGACGAGACGGCCGCCCTCTATGAGCAAGGCATGGCGGCCGGACTGAAGCTCGGTTCTTTCCAGGGCACGAGCTGGGGCCTCCTCGCCGACCTGTTCTATCACCGCGTCTGGCGTGGCCTGCCGCTCGGCCAGGTCGACGCGCAGGTCAAGGCTCGCTGGGATCTCGTGCAGCGCGCGGGCGACGCCGTGGGGAGGCACCACTTCGAGGCGATCGCGTCCTATTGTGACGTGCTGATGACCCCTGACGGCGCCCCGAAGCTCCTGAACGACGAGCCGCTCTCGCGAGGCTCGCACTCCCTCCTGGCCGACGGGGACGGGTTCACGGGAGGGCTCGCTCGTACCCTGGAAGTCTATCTGTTCTGTGTCACCGGCAGGTGGGAGCGAGCGTTATCGCGGGCGCGGGAGGCAGACCAGTCTCGAGCCGACATCCTCGGCATGCCGCCGGTCACGGATATCCCGTTCTTCCTCGCCCTCTCGGCGGCGAAGCGCTGGCATGACGCCGCCGGCGCCGAGGAGCAGGCGAGGCTGCGGGAGCACATCGACCACGGCCTCGAGCGGCTGCGGTACTTCGCGGAAGGTTGCGCGCCGAACTTCCTCCACAAGCTGCGCCTCGTCGAGGCCGAAGACGCCCGCGTCCGCGGCGAGACCGAGGAGGCCATCGCCAGGTACGACGAGGCCATCGAGCTCGCGCGCGAGCACCGCTTCCTGCACATCGAGGCTCTTTCGATCCAGCTCGCCGCCGAGTTCCGGCTGCAAACGGGCAAGAGGCACATCGGTGCCATGTACCTGCGCGAGGCCCGCGACGCCCATGCGCGCTGGGGCGCGGTCAACGTGGTCGCCCATCTGAACGCGAAATACCCTGCCCTGCTCAGGGCGGCCATGCAGGGGGCGCCTGTCGAGCGCGCGATGACGGCGGCGGCGACCACGGGCGCCTCCACGGGCGCGAGCCTCGACGTGAACACCGCGGTGCGCGCGGCGCAGGCGCTCTCGAGCGAGCGCGACCCGGAGCGCGTCGTGGGCCGGCTGATGGAGCTTTTGCTGGCGAACGCGGGGGCGCAGCGCGGCGCCCTCGTCCTCTGCGAAGGGGAAGCGCTCTCCGTCGTGGCGCGGCTGTCGGTGGAGGGGGCTCGCATCGAGACGGGGCTGTCGGAGCCCCTCGGGCAAAGCCACGACGTGCCGGCGACCATGGTGCAGTATGCGGCCCGCACGGGCGAGCCGGTGGTGACAGGCGATGCGACGAGCGAGGCGCGCTTCGCCGTCGACCCCTACCTCGCGTCGCGCGTGGTGCTCTCGCTGCTGGCCCTGCCCTTGACCCACAGGGGCCATCTCGTGGGCGTGCTGTACCTCGAGCACCGCGACGTGCCGTCGGCGTTCCCTCCCGCGCGCGTGGAGTTCCTGTCGGTGCTGGCCTCGCAGGCGGCCATTGCCGTCGAGAACGCCGTCCTGTACCGGGACCTGGAGGCCAGGATCAAGGAGCGCACGGCCGAGCTCCAGATCGCCAAGGAGGCGGCCGATCGGGCGAACCGGGCGAAGAGCGATTTCCTCTCGAGCATGAGCCACGAGCTGCGCACGCCGCTCAACGGCATCCTCGGTTATGCCCAGGTCCTCGCTCGCGCGCCCGAGCTCTCCCTGAAGAGCCGTGATGGGGTGCAAGTCATCAAGAAATCGGGCGAGCATCTCCTCTCATTGCTGGAAGACGTGCTGGACCTCGCGAAGATCGAGGCCGGCAAGATGGATCTCGTCGCGAAGAAGTTCGATTTCCAGGCGCTTGTGCGCACGGTGGTGGATCTGTGCCGCGTGCGCGCGGACCAGAAGGGCATCGCCTTCACCCATGAGATACGCGGCGGAACGACGTCCTCGTTCTACGGCGACGAGAAGCGCCTGACGCAGGTGCTGTTGAACCTCCTGAGCAACGCCATCAAGTTCACCGAGCGAGGGAGCATCACCCTCGTCGTCGACGAGCTGAAGCGCGGCCCCGGTGAAGCGAGCACGCTGCGGTTCCGGGTCGAGGACACGGGCCCCGGGATTGCCGCGGAGCACGTCTCGCGCATCTTCGATCCCTTCGAGCAGGTCGGAGATCACAAGGCGAAGAGCGCCGGCACAGGGCTCGGCCTCGCCATCACGAAGAGGATCGTCGACCAGATGGGCGGCACGATCGAGGTCGAGAGCGAGCTCGGCCGAGGCAGCGCCTTCACGGTGACGCTCGCGCTCGCGGAGGGGCCAGCCGCCGCGAGCGCCGACAAGACCCTCGGATGGCATACGATCACCGGGTATCGCGGAGAGCGCCGCACGATCCTCGTCGTGGACGACAACCCGCATAACCGTGCCTTGATGAGCGATTTGCTGGTCCCGATCGGCTTCGAGGTCGTGGAGGCCGAAGACGGTGAGGCGGCGCTCCGGCTGGCCATGGAGCGGAGGCCGGCGCTCGTCTTGATGGACCTGGTCATGCCGGGCATCGACGGCCATGAGGCCACGCGCCGCCTGCGGAAGATGCCCGAGCTCGGCGAGGTCGTCATCCTGATCTCGTCCGCGAACGTGTCCGGAGCCGAACAGCAGGAGGGCGTCGGCGCCGGCTGGAACGACTCCTTGCACAAGCCCGTGCAAGCGGGCGAGCTCTTCGACAAGATCCACCGCTTCCTCGGCGTGGAATGGATTCACGCCGAGGAGAAGGCCCCTGTCACGGCGGCGAGGGAGAAGGGTCCGCTGGTGCCGCCTTCGGCCGAGGAGCTCGCCCTCCTATCGCGGCTGGTGGCGTCGGGGCGCGTCCGCAACGTGGTGACGGAAGCGGTGCGGATGGAGGAAACCGACCCGCGGCTCGGCCCGTGGCTCGAGCAGCTCAGGGCGCTCGTGCGGACGTACCAGATGCGAAAGCTGCAAGAGTTCGTCGACGGGTATGCCGCAGGCACGGCGCTGCCCAGGAAGAGCGCTAACACTCCGGCAAATTGACCCCCACCTCCACCGGCACCTCGAGCACGTTCACCGCGAGCCCCCCGCGCGCCGTCTCCTTGTACTTCGACTCCATGTCTGCCCCGGTGTCGCGCATCGTCTTGATCACCTTGTCGAGGCTCACGAAGTGCGCCCCATCGCCGTGCATCGCCATGCGCGCCGCGCTGATCGCCTTGATCGCGGCCATCGCGTTGCGCTCGATGCACGGCACCTGGACGAGCCCGCCCACCGGATCACACGTCAATCCGAGGTTGTGCTCCATCGCGATCTCGGCCGCGTTCTCGGCCTGCGCCGGCGTGCCGCCCAGCCCCTCGGCCAGCGCGCCGGCGGCCATCGAGCACGCGGAGCCCACCTCGCCCTGACACCCCACCTCCGCGCCGCTGATCGACGCGTTCTCCTTGTAGAGAATGCCTATCGCGCCCGCCGTCAGCAAAAAGCGGATGACCCCCTCGTCCGTCGACGTCGGCACGAAGCGCCGGTAATAGTGCAGGACCGCCGGGATGATCCCCGCAGCGCCGTTCGTCGGCGCCGTGACCACGCGGCCCCCGGCGGCGTTCTCCTCGCTCACCGCGAGCGCGTAGAGGCTCACCCAGTCCATCGCCGTCAGCGGATCCCGGAGCCCCGCCTCGGGGCTCTCGATGAGCTTGCGGTAAAGCGCCGGCGCGCGGCGCACCACCTTGAGGCCGCCGGGCAACACGCCCTCCGCCCGGAAGCCACGCCGCACGCACTCCTGCATCACCCCCCAGATGCGCAGGAGCCCCGCCCGGGTCTCCGCCTCCGGGCGAAAGACCTTCTCGTTCTCCAGCATGACCTGGCTTATCGACAGGCCGCTCGCCGCGCACGCCGCGAGCAGATCCGCGGCGCTGTGAAACGGATACGGCAGCGGCGTCGTGTCCGCTTCGATCGGGTTCTCCCCCTTCGCCGCCGCCTCGTTCACCACGAAGCCGCCGCCCACCGAGTAATACACGCGCGCGCGCAGCGGCGCGCCGCCCTCGTCCAGCGCCGTGAAGCGCATGCCGTTCGGATGAAACGGCAGGCTCCGGTGCAGGAAGGCCAGGTGTCCTTTCACCTGGAAGCCGATCTCGTGGCGGGAGAGCAGCGACAGCCGGCCGCTCTGCCGCACGCCCTCGACGATCGCGCCCGCCCGCTCGACGTCCACCCCGTCCGGCGTCTCGCCCATGAGCCCGAGGATCACGGCCTTGTCGCTGCCGTGGCCGCGGCCCGTGGCGCCGAGCGACCCGAACAGCTCCACCGACACCGCCGCGGTGCGGGCGAGCAGGCCCGCCTCGTCGAGATCCACCGCGAACATGCGCGCCGCGCGCATCGGCCCGACCGTGTGTGAGCTGCTGGGCCCGATACCGATCTTGAAGAGGTCGAAAATGGTGACTGCCATGTGACGTGGGACGCCGTTCAGCTGGATCTCCGGCGCCTTTGCCGGAGCGCGCTCGACGCTCGACGGTACACCCTACACCGGTGCAGGCCGGCGCGCAGGGCGGCTCGCGCCACGAACACACGGCACGTCACCCCGCCGCTCCACCACGCGCGCCTTTTGGTATGCTCGGGGACGTCTTCCCGCATTTCCCTCACCCTCCTGAGATGGGGATCCCCATGCGCCATGCCCCGGCCGTGCTCCTCGCCGCCTCCCTGCTCGCCCCCGCCGCCGCGCGCGCCGACGGCCCCTCACCCGCGCCCTCACCGCCACGAAGCGCCCAGGCGAGGCCGCCCGCGCTCGAGGTGACGATCGACAGGTCCAAGGTGGACGTCAAGGGCCGCCAGATCGAGGTGAAGCTGTCGCGCGCCGCCAGCAAGGTGCGCATCAAGGTCCTCGGGCAGTCGGGCGCGGTCCTGGCCGAAGAGGAGAAGCCGTTCGGCGGGGCCGCCGCCGGCTCACCGCTCGCCGTGACCTGGTCGCCCTCGAGCGACGAGCCCGTCGCGCGCATCGAGGTGTACGGCTACGACACCGAGGGGTACTGGGCGGGGATCGCGATCATCCCCTGGAACGTGAGCATCCCCCACGAAGAGGTGCAGTTCGAGACCAACTCCGACGTCATCCGCGCCCCCGAGGTGCCCAAGCTGGAGGCGAGCCTCCAGAAGATCTCCGAGGTCGTGGCGAAGACCAGCGAGCTCGGCAAGATCACGCTGTTCATCGTCGGCCACACGGACACGGTCGGCAGCGTGGAGCACAACCTCACCCTGTCGCGGAAGCGCGCCCGCGCGATCGCCGCCTGGTTCAAGGGCCGCGGCGTGAAGCTCCCCATCGCCTTCGAGGGGCTCGGCGAGTCGGCGCCGCTCGTGAAGACCGCGGACCAGGTGGACGAGCCGCGCAACCGCCGGGTCGACTACATCCTGTCGGTCGAGCCGCCGCGGCTGCCGTCGGGCGACGCGTCCTGGAAGGCGCTCTGAGGCGAGGCGGCCCCATGAAGACCACCGTCCTCGCGCTGGGCACCCGGGGCGACGTCCAGCCCGCGATCGCGCTCGGCAAGGCGCTCGCGGCCCGCGGCCACGCGGTCCGCGTCCTCGCCGGCAAGAGCTTCCAGCGCTGGATCGAGGCGCACGGGCTCACGGCGATCCCGGGGAGCCTCGACATGGTCGACATCATGGAGAGCGACCTCGGCAAAGAGTGGGTGTCGCGCGGCACGGATCCGATGGCCCAGTCGCGGATCCTGCAGCGGCTCATCGATCGCTTCGGCGCGGAGATGACCGACGATGCCCTGCGCGCGTGCGAGGGCGCCGAGCTCATCCTGAGCAGCTTCACCTCGGACACGTACGCGGCCTCCATCGCCGAGGCCTCCGGCGCAGTGCAGGTCAGCATCCCGTTCCAGCCCTCCATCCTGGCGACGCGCCATGGGCCGACCGCGGTCGCCGCGCCCTTCCCGCGCCGCGACAGCGTGCTCAACCTCCTGTTCGGCAGGCTCCTGATCGAGCCGACGGTGTGGCGCTGGTACGGCGGCGTGACGGCCCGCGTGCGGCAGAGGCTCGGCCTGCCGCCGCAGGATCGGCGGGCGTACATGGCCGCGCTGCGCCGCATGCTGGTCGTCCACGGCTACAGCGCCCACGTCGTCCCGCACCCGCCGGACTGGCCGCCCAGCTACCACACGGCGGGCTACTGGTTCCTCGACGAGGGCGAAGAGTACAGGCCGCCCGAGGCCCTCGAGCGGTTCCTCGCGGCGGGCGAGCCGCCGGTCGCCCTCGGCTTCGGCAGCATGACGTCCCACGATCCCGGCGCCACGACGAGGCTCCTCGTCGACGCGGTCGCGCGGAGCGGCCAGCGCGCCATCCTGCTCTCCGGCTGGGCCGGGCTCGGCGACATCGCGCTGCCCGACAGCATCCTCCAGATCGACGCCGCGCCGCACGACTGGCTGTATCCGCGGGTCGCCGCGGCGGTGATCCACGGGGGCGCAGGCACCGTGGCCGCGTGCCTGCGCGCCGGGCGGCCTGCGGTGGTCGTCCCGCACCTCGGGGACCAGCTCTTCTGGGGGCGCCGCGTCGAGGAGCTCGGCGTCGGCCCGCGCGCCATCCCGCGGCCGCGCCTCACCGCCGACGCGCTCGCGGCCGCGATCCGGACCGCCGCGACCGACGCCGGCATGAAAGAGCGTGCCGAGGAGCTCGGACGCAAGATCCGCGGCGAGGACGGCGTGGCGGCGGCGATAGGCCACATCGAGCGGCACCTCGCGGCGCGCCGTCGCGTGACAGCGTAGGAATACAACGTCCGAGGACATCGCCCCTCGGGCGCTCGCGCCGTCGCTTGGGCCTCGCGCGTCCACACTGTGGGCGGTGAGGGCGCGCTACGAAGAAGCTTTTCCAAAGTCCTCGTCGCCGGGGTCCGCGCTCATGTACTCTCGTCCGATCAGCGCAGCGGGCGCCCTGTCCGCCGAGCGGCTCGGATACCGCCGCTCGATCGGATACGCCCCTTCCCTTGGCGAGGCCATGATGCAGCCGGATCTTCTCTCCAGCACACCCGCCCGCGCCACCGCCGGCGCCGCCCCCCGCGCGAGCGCGCCGCCGTCGGCGCGCGGCTTTCCGCTCGTCGGCGTGCTCCCGCATTTGCTGAAGGATCGGCTCGATTACCTCGTCTCGGCGAGAGAGCAGCTCGGCGATCTGTACACGATCGATCTCGGGCTCGCGCGGATCGTCGCGCTGAACCACCCGAGGCACGCGCAGCACGTCCTGCGCGACAACGCGCGCAACTACTCCAAGGGAGGGGCTCTATGGGAGAGCATCCGCGCGCTCATCGGCAATGGGCTGCCCACGAGCGAGGGTGACCTCTGGCTGCGGCAGCGGCGGATGATCCAGCCGGAGTTCCACAGGGACCGGCTCGCCGCGATGTGCGACCTCATGGTGCAGGCGATCGACGACGGCATGGCCGGCTTCGGCGTGGCCGCCGCCGCGGGGCGCCCTGTCAACGCCGAGCGGGAGCTCCCGCACATCACGATGAAGGTCATCCTCAACACGATGTTCGGCTCGGGGATCACCAAAGAGGAGGCGGACGCCGTCGGCGGCTCGATGAAGTACGCGATCGACTACATGCTCTTCGGTGCCGCGCTCCGGGCGCTGCCGAGCTGGATGCCGGCCCCGGGGCGGCGCCGCTTCGAGCGGTCGGTGAAGACGATCGATGAGAACGTGTTTCGCTTCATCGCGCAGCGCCGCGCGCAGCCGGGGCGGGGCGGCGATCTGCTCTCGATCCTCCTCGCCACGGTGGACGCCGAGACCGGCGAGCAGATGTCCAACCAGCAGCTGCGGGACGAGGCGGTGTCGATGTTCCTCGCCGGGTACGAGACGACCTCGGTCACCCTCGCGTGGGCGCTCCACTTCCTCGTCGAGAACCCCGACCTCCTGCAGGCGCTCGCGGCGGAGGTCGACGCGGCGCTCGGCGACCGGCGGCCCGGCTTCGCGGACGTCCCCAGGCTGCCGCTCGCGCTCGCGGTCGTGCAGGAGGCCCTCCGGATCTACCCGCCAGCGTACTGGATACCTCGCACCGCGGTCGAGGACGACGAGATCGACGGCTTCCACATCCCCGCAGGCACCCTGGTGGGCATCATGAGTTATGTCCTCCACCGGCACCCGGACCACTGGGAAGCCCCGATGCGGTTCGACCCGGGCCGGTTCACGCCCGAGCGCACGCGCGCCCGGCACCCGCTCGCGTTCATCCCGTTCGGGATCGGACAGCGGCAGTGCATCGGCAAGGAGTTCGCGCTCATGGAAGGGCAGCTCATCCTCGCCCGGCTCCTCCAGCGCTACCGGGTCAGCGCGGTGCCAGGGCGGACGACACGGCTGCACGTCGCGACCACGCTGCGCACGTCCGGCGGCGTGTGGCTCCGGCTGGAGCCGCGCGCGGGCAGATGACCGGCGGCGCGGCCAGGTCGGCCGCGGCGTCCGGCGCCGTCGCCTGCACCGCCTCCGCAGGCTTGCTGCAGGCAGACAACCTCAGGGAGGGAGGCCCGAGGGCCAGCATGACAAAACGGACCGAGCGGCGCATGGGGAGCGCGTTCTTAGGCAGGCGAAAAGCGGCGTCGATCAAGCCGCGGCCGTGGCACAACTTCTGGTCTCCGACAGCGAAGCGGGGTGATGGATCCGACTTCGTCATTGAAGGCAAGGAGTACGCTACCGACAAGCAGGGTCATCTCTACTACGGCACGATGAGCGGCACGCCGAACAATCCGACGGTGCACGGCGGGAAGTACGTGCCCACAGCGCCGAAGCGATAGCCCTATGCCTGTATGGCCCATCCTACCTTCGCCGCCTCCGCAGCAAGCGGATGTGGACCGCGCCCTCGGCAGCGCGACGGCGGCGTGGCTCGTCGCGAACGATCGCCGCCGCGTTCGCGTCGCTCGTTCTGGGCTCGACGCGCTTCGCCCGCTGCTTCGCCTCCGCGGGAATACGCCTCCGCACGGCGAGGGCGCAGATCTACTAGAGGAGGACACGCTGGGGCCGGTCACGGTGGAGCTCGAGCGCCATGGGCGGCCAATCGCTGCGCTGCGCGTGGGTGCAGACCTATCGATCCAGCTTGCGTGGGATACCGCCGCGCACGTGGACGCGCCTGCCGCGCTCCGCGCCTGGCTCGCCGCGCACGGTGTAGCCGCACCGCGCCCCGAGCCAGGACGCGGCCAAGCGCCCGCAGGCTTGGCGTCAGGAGGTGCGCTCGCTCCTCCGGGGACAACCCTCGTTGCCGCAACGTCGTCGTCCTATCGCCGCCTTTGCACGGATGGCAACCGGGTTTTCGCCATCGACGGCTGGAGGCTCGTGCAGCTGAAGAAGGATCACGGGGTCCTCGAGGTGTGCCCCGTCTTCAGGCCAGACACACCTATCGCGATCCGCAATCGCGCGGTGCTCTTGCTCGACCCGAGCGGCAGGCGCTGCGTTGTGACGGAAGAGGATGAGTCTCGCCCAGCCCTGCGACCGCTCTGTGGCCTGCCGGCGTTACGCCTTCGCCATGCGCTGCCTCGCTTCACGGAGGCGCGCGACGCGGCGCTCGCCCGCCTCGTCCCGAACGACGCCGACCTGCTCCCGCTCGACCCCGGCTACGACGCCTGCGACGCCTACGAGGCGTTCGGCGGCCCGCTGCCGGCCGCGCTGCGGCTGCGCTCGTTCTGGGGCTGCGACGTTCCCCGCGGGCTCCTGCACGAGGTACCGAAGCGCGGCGCTCCCCGGAGCGTCGCGCTCGGCGGCCGCCCTGTCTGGCTGGGCGCGACCGATACGGGCGTGCTCATCGTCGTGGCGCGCGCTGACGACGAGGTGGCCGTGCTCGCTATCGACGAGGGCGGCCCGGCCCGCTCGCTGGGCGCGTTCCGCGGCCGGGCGGACGACGTGCTCGCCGTGCTGCGCGTGGGCAGCGAGGCGTGGCTCCACCTCGCTGCGCCGCTCGGCGACATCGTCGTGGCGCTGGAGGGTCCCGCCGGCGCATGACACCACTGCAGGGGCACCTCTACTGCGGCACGATCAGCGGCACACCGAACACCCCGACGGTGCACGGCGGCCCGGTACCGGGGCGTCAGCGCCCCGCGCGCCGGCGACGATCGATGAGCGCGGTCACGATCGGGAACAGCGGCAGCGCCATCAGCACGTAGAACCCCGGCTCATCGAACGCGGGCCCGCGCGGCCGGTAGATGCCGCCGCTGAGCAGACACGTCGCGACGTACGCCACCAGGATGGCCGCCCCGCACAGGCTCCACAGCCGCAGGTCGATCGGCGCGGGTGACGAGGCACGCGCGGCCCGCGGCGTGGCGTCCGGCGCGTCGAGGACGCCGCGCCACCGCTCGACGTCCCACAGCGCCAGCCCGACCAGGCCGGCGAACATCAGCGTGACGACCGTCGCCGTCGGGACGACCGCCGTGCTCCAGCAGAACGCCAGGATCGCGCCCGTCACCGGCAGCGCCAGGAACGCGCCGACCGTCGCGAACCGCTGCGTCATGAGCAGCGTCGCGGCCACCAGTTGGACCACGCCCACGAACGTGTAGAAGTGCCCGGTCGCGTGGAACGCGTGCAAGAACTCGTGGAACGGGCCGCGATTGCCCGGATCCGTGAACGGCTCGCCGAGGATCTTCTTCAGCCCCGCCGGCAGGAACGCGAAGCCGATCAGGATGCGCAGGTTCACCACGGCGAGGTGCGCCCACCGGCGCTGCCGGAACCAGGCGACCATCGCCTCGATGCGGTCCATCACGGAGTCCACGGGCCGCGCAGTGTAGCCGAGCCGCGCGCGCCGCGGATCTGAAACCGTGGAACTCTCGGCCGTGGCAAGCCCCGCAGGGACGGCGCCGGGCGAGCCGTCTATCGCGCATCAGGTCCTCCGGGCTCGCTCGCCTCATGAGCATGAATACGCCCCTCATCCGAGCACAAACGCTGCGCGCTTGCGGGTAAAAGAAGAGGAGCAGAGAAGAGAGAGGAGCGGCGAGGTGACGATCTGGGTGCGCGATGGACTAGGGGGTTGCTGCGCAGCAGCCGTGATGTTGGCGCTGGGTCAGGCGGGCGCTATGGAACCGCCTCCCGGTTCCACGCCGCAGATCTCGCCGGCACCACCGTCTCGGCCTGCGGCGGCGGACTCGACCACGGCGCCGCCGGTCGTCGTGCCGCCGGCTGCTGGTGCCGCCCCGCTCGCGCCGCTCTCGCAGCCTGCGGGCGAGGCGGGGGCCCGATTATCCACGGCAGTCACGACAATTCCGTCAAGGCCTTGGCCAGCCTCGGCATCAACATCGGGGGCACGTTGGTCGGCAGCCAGATCGGAGCGGAGACCGCCGGCAAGGCCGATGAAGGTGATTGGGTCGATCCTTCGGTCGTCGGTGCGATCCTCGGCGGCAGCCTCGGCCTGCTCGCGGCCAACATCGTCGATATCGCCGTCCTCCCGTACGAGGAAAGCGAACCGGAGAGCCATCGTTCCACCCGCCTCCGGCTCGAGCCCCAGATCGGCTTCGCGCCCGGCGGCGTCACCTTCGGCCTCGTCGGCACCTTCTGAGTCGCGAGCCGCTCGGGCTGTGGGGCTGGGGGGAGGGCACGAAAGGCAACGAGCTGGTGGACTGTTCGACAGATCTTTCAACATCACCCGCGGTGGCCAGTCGAACCCGCACACCGGCAGCGAGCCGCGATCGGACGGCTCTGCTCCACGACCATGTTGAACGACTTACCGAACGGTCCACTGGACAGACCTCGTCCTGTGGCTTCGGCCGACCAATCGACCGATAGTTAGACAAACTAACCAACCTGCGCATGAAGACGACACAAGCACCGCTACTCGTGACACTCCTGTTGCACGCCGGCTGTGCCCGAAATGGTCCGTCGCCGCTGCCCCACGGCTCTGCAGCTCGACCGCCGGCCCCCGCCCAAGAGATATCAAATAGCAGCTTACCTGCATCGAAACAGCCAAGCCCGCCAAGCGCTGCTGCGCATGACGTTGTCAGCCTGCACATCACCGCTGTCGCGAGCAGCCCCGGCTCCCACGCGTTCCGACTTCGCGAACGAGCATTGGTATGGCTCAAGGCGCCAGGGTGCCCTGCTGCTGGTATCACGCCGTCACTTCGGCAAGACAGCACGGAATTGACGAAAATCGAGGAAGAGCGCACGATCGAGCTGCCGGCGGGCGTTTATCAACTTGGGTTCAGCTGGCCAGACGTGGGTGCCCCCAGAGACGTCAGCAGCTGTGCCGTCTTCTTCCAGGCGCGGTATCTCACGGAGGCGCCATGCTCCGCGAAAGACGCACTATTTGGGGTTCTTCCGTTCGACAGCGAAGCGCCCAGCGTCGAGTCGATCGGCGACATCAACGCGGACGGCCGCGACGACCACAGGGTGACATTCAGCGCGTCGCCAACACAGATGGGAACGCGCGTGGTGGTGTCCCAGGAGCCTCCGGCATGCGTTCGCACCGTATTCGACGGCATTGGCCATGTAGTGCCTCTGCCTGAATCGAAACATGGCTGGAAGCGGCTCTACTTTCTGGAATCCGAGCATCTGGCGGATGGCGCCCCGGACTGGCTTGCAAGGACGCATGGATCGACGTGGTCCGTCACGTGGCACCTCGATTATGAGGCCAGCTCCCAGTCCTACCGCAAGCGCGATGCCCCGGTTCGTTGCGAGCGAACTGATGGTGTTCAGCGCGCGCTCGGAGATCCAGGCCCGAATTCCCGAGCCACGCTCATCCCCGATACCTCATGTCGACCTTCGTACTGGCAGAGGAACGAGTAGCGCATCGTGCAGGTGAGCATGTGCCGCCCAACCCGGCGTTGCCAGCGATGGGCCCTTCGCTTACGCTCGGGTCCCACGGCCGAACGCTCTCTGTTGGGCGAAAAGAGGACAAAAGCTGGACGCTGCCTCGGCCGTGGGTCTGGAGATTCTCATGACGACGCTGCAGGAGCTCCTTGGGATCGATCTTCCAATCATCCAGGCCCCCATGGCCGGCGTGCAGGGCAGCGCGCTCGCGGTCGCGGTCTCCAGCGCTGGTGGGCTCGGCTCGCTGCCCGGCGCCGTGCTGGGCCCGGACGCCCTGCGCAAGGAGCTGGCAGCCATCCGAGCGCAGACCACGAGGCCGTTCAACGTGAACTTCTTCTGTCACACGCGGCCCGAGCCCGACGCCGAGCAAGAAGCGATCTGGCGTGCCCGGCTCTCGCCGTACTTCGCCGAGCTCGGCGTCGATGCAAGCGCCATCCCGACCGGCCCCGGCCGGTTGCCCTTCAGCGATGAGGCCGCTGATGTGCTCGACGAGCTCAGGCCTGCTGTGGTGAGCTTTCACTTCGGCCTGCCCTCGGAGGCTTTGCTCTCGCGGGTGCGCCGCTCGGGCGCGAAGATCCTGTCCTCTGCGACGACGGTCGACGAGGCGCGCTGGCTGGAGGCGCGCGGCGTCGACGCGGTCATCGCCCAGGGCATCGAGGCGGGCGGCCATCGCGGCAGCTTCCTGTCCGACGATCTCAGCGTCCAGCTCGGCACTTTCGCGCTGGTGCCGCAGATCGTGGACGCCGTGAAGATCCCCGTCATCGCCGCGGGCGGCATCGCGGACCCGAGGGGTGTTGCAGCCGCCATCGCGCTCGGTGCGGCCGGCGTGCAGGTCGGGACGGCCTACCTCTTGTGCCCGGAGGCCACCACGAGCAGGGTGCATCGCGCGGCCCTCGCGAGCGGCGCAGCCGGCATCACGGCGCTCACCAACCTGTTCACCGGGCGACCCGCTCGGGGCATCGTGAACCGCCTGATGAGGGAGCTTGGGCCGATGAGCGGCGCCGTGCCAGCCTTTCCCTTGGCGACGTCGGCCATCGCGCCCCTGCGCGCCAAGGCCGAAAGCCAGGGCAGCGGCGACTTCTCGCCGCTCTGGGCGGGGCAAAACGCCAGCGGGTGCAAGGAAGTGCCAGCGGCGGAGCTCACGCGACAGCTCGCGGGGGCACTCCCAGGTACACGCTGACGCCGCCCAACCTGCCGGTGGACCCGACGGGCGCCTGGGGCGCCCGCGGCGCATCGGCCGACGCCGGGCCGCAGGAGGAAGCAATGAAACGCACGTGGACAATCATCGGTGTTGCTGATGTTGCTCGTAGCTTCAAGTGGTATCAGTCGCTGTTTGGTCAACCGGAAACGAAGCCCGCTCATGATGATTTCGGGCAAATACTGGACTCCGATGGAACGGTCTTGCTTTGCCTTCACCAGTGGGGAGCCCACGAGCATCCACCACTGATCAGCCCCGATCACGCTCAGCCTGGCAATGGGCTGCTCTTGTTCTTCCGTGTGGACGACTTCGATGAGACGCTGCTTCGGGCACGCGCCCTCGTCGCTGGACTGGAAGAGGAGCCCCGTCTGAACCCCAGTACCGGCACCAGCGAGTTCGCGCTCCGTGATCCTGATGGGTATTACGTCATGGTCAGCGCGCTCGCCGCGGCCTGACAGTTCACTCCCGGCGTGCCGCCAGCGCAGGGGCGCCGGCTGGACCCGCGCGCGGGCAGGTGACCGGGCGCCGCGCCGGGGCCATGGGGTGAACGGCTCCTGTTCGTGTATCCTGCAGCGACCATGTGCTGCACCTTCTCCCCCGCCACGCTCTCCAGCACCCTCCTCTATGCCGGCGATGCGCAGTGGAACGGCCTTTACGTCCACGTCCTCGCCTACCAGAACACGGCGTCGACCTCCGGCCCGAACGCCATGATCCTGCCGATCCCGGCCACGCGGCTCGGCCCGCAGAACGCGGTCGACACGCGCCCGTTCCGCACCTTCCTCGAGGACATCCGCGAGGCGACGCGCCGGCCGATCCCGCCAAGCTACGGCCCGCCGCCGTTAGGCGCGCCCGAGGCCGCGCGGGCCGTGGTCTTCGACGTGGGCAGCTATGCGGTGGTGCTCGCCGAGTCGCCGCGCGCGGTGCTCTCCGTCCTCGGGCAAGTCCCGGGGCCCAAGCGGCCTGCGCTCAACGACCGCATGCTTCAGGCGTTCGAGACCTACTACCCCGGCTGGCCGGTGGCGGTCTGTTGCTGGAACGGCGACCTCCAGCCCGAGCCGCTCCTGTGGTGGTACGAGCCCAGGTACCCGGAGTGGCTGTTCGCGCCCGCGCTCGACGCGCACGACGGCAACCCGCCCGAGCTACGGGCGAAGGTCTGGGTCGATCACCACATCGCCTTTGGCTCGGCCCTGAAGCCCGAGGGCCAGCCGGTCCGTTACCGCGATGAGGCGGGCGCGCACCGGCCGCTCTTGCCCTCGAGCGTGCACGGCACGAAGCTGCAAGCCCGGATGAGCAACGGCGATTTCTGGTCGCGACGCGACCAGCTCGGCGGGCCGGCGCTGCGTTGCGTGCCGGGCGACGGGGCGGGCGCGCCGATCGCGCTGAACGGCTGGGAGGGACCTCGACCGTCCTGGCTACCGCCGGAGCCCATGGCGTCAAACTGGAATCCGCCGCCACCCCGCCGGCCCATGCCGCCGCCTCCCGGCGGAAAGAGGTACTGCTCGAGCTGTGAGTTCTTGCTCGATGCCTCGGTGAAGCTCTGCACCATGTGCGGAGCGTGGATCGATGTCGAGGGAGCAGCCAAGCGCTGAGCTCGACGGCCACGGACGAGCGATCTGAAAGCCGCCGACCCCGAGCAAGCAGACGCGAAGGATGGTCCCCACCTCTCGCCTCTCCACCTTGGTCTCTCGATATATCTCCTCCCCGTCTCCCCGTCTCCCTGTGCACTCTCTCTTGCTCTCTCTTCCGCCCGACAAGCCGACGGAGCCACCTCCGAGCTGAAGATCGCGCGGTCATCGCCCGATCTACACCCTCGTGACGACCATCGCGCCGTCGGATAGAGTCTGCGAGATGCTCCCAGCCCCGCTCGTCCTGTTTCCGAGCAGCCCGCTGCACCCGACCGCGCCGGACAGCGCCTTCGAGGAGGAAGCCGGGCATGCCGCCAGCGCCGGCTTCGACGTCGGCCTCATCGACCTCGAGGTGTTCCTCGGCGGCGACGTGAAGCTCCGCCGGGTTCCGGAAGGCCCGGGCGACGTCATCTACCGCGGCTGGATCCTGGGCCTCGATGCTTATCGATGCATGAGCGAGGTCGTCGCCGCGCGCGGCCGGCGCTTGATCACGGAGCCGGCGGCGTACCAGCACTGCTATCACCTGCCCGAGTGGTACGAGGCGATCGGCGGCGCCGAGCACACAGCGCGGTCGATCTGGATCCCGGGCTCCACGTTCGACCTCGAAGCCGTCGTCGTTCACGTGCGAGAGGCGTTCGGCTCGGGCGCCGTGATCCTCAAGGACTACGTGAAGTCCCGCAAGCACGAGTGGTTCGACGCGTGCTTCATCCCGGCGGCGGACGACGAGGCCAACGTGCGGCGCGTCGTGGGCAACTTCCTCCGCCTCCAGGACGACCACGTCGTCGGCGGGCTCGTCTTCCGGGAGTTCGTCGAGCTGCGACGCATCGGGCTGCACCCGAAGAGCAGGCTTCCGCTGGTGAACGAGCATCGCTTCTTCGTGCTCGACGGCCGGCCGTTCTACTCGGCGCCGTACTGGGCCGACGGTGCCTATCCGGGTGAGCCGCCGAGCGCCGACGTCCTCGCGCCCGTTCTCGACCGCGTGCGCAGTCGTTTCTACGCGGCCGACGTCGCCGAGAAGGAAGGGGGCGGCTGGATGCTGGTGGAGCTGAACGATGGCGGGTCGGCGGGCATCCCCGAGGGCGGGGCCGCGGACGCGTTCTACCGGAGCCTGCGCGCGGCGCTCGGCTGAGCATGGCGCAAGAGACAGCGTTCGCCCTGTGGCTCATCCCCGGCGGAGCGCCGGCCGCGCGGCTCGAGGAGCTCGTCGAGGCGCTCGCCCGGGAGACCGGGGGCCCGGCGTTCGCGCCTCACCTCACCCTGCTCGGCGGGCTGCGCGGCGACGCTGGCGCGCTGGCCGCGAAGCTCGGCAGGCTGCGCGGCGACGGCGGCGCGCTCCGCCCCGTCGCGCTCGAGGCGCGGGGCCCCGCGACCGGCAGCACCCGCCACCAGTGCGTGTTCCTCGACGTGACGCCGTCCGAGCCGCTCGCGGCGCTGCGCCGCGCGGCCGAGGCGGCGCTCGGCGCGAACGCGAGCGAGGCCCCCTTTCGCCCGCACGTGAGCCTCGCGTACGGCGAGCTGCCGGCCGCGCGCCGAAAGGAGCTCGCCGCGGATCCTCGGGTGCTTGCGCTCGCGCACGGGGTGTGGTGGGCCGACCGGCTCGAGCTGTGGGCCGTGGAGGGGCCGACCGAGCGCTGGGGCTGCGTCGAGGGCGTCGCGCTGGAACGCCGGTGAGATCTCGCCGGCGCGGGTGTCATGCCTGCCCACCACGCGCCCAGACGCACGGTTCCGCCGCAGGGGAAGCGTCGACGAGGGATTTCCGCCCTGCGCGCAGATCGCGGCGCGCCGAAGTATGTGATCTCGTGGATCTCGGCTAGCCTAGGGCCCATGGCGATGGCTCCCGTTGCTGTGGGCGACGTCCTCGCGGGCAAGTACCGCGTGGAGCAGATCGTTGGCGCCGGTGCGATGGGCACGATCGTCGCCGCGTGGCACCTGGAGCTGGAGCAGCGGGTCGCGATGAAGTTCCTGCACTCGCTGCGGTCGGACGGCGGCGACCCGGCGGAGCGGTTCCGGCGCGAGGCGCGCGCGCTGGCCAGGATCAAGAGCGAGCACGTGGCGCGCGTCCTGGATGTCGGCTCGCTGGAGGGCGGGATGCCCTACATGGTGATGGAGTTCCTGGAGGGGAACGACCTCGCCCACGAGATCCGGGCGCGCGGTCCGCTGCCCGTGATGGAGGCCGTCGGGTACATGCTCCAGGCCCTCGACGCGATGGCCGAGGCGCACGCCACGGGGATCGTGCACCGCGATCTCAAGCCGGCCAACCTGTTCCTCTCGCTCCGGCCCGACGGCGATCGGGTCATCAAGGTCCTCGATTTCGGTATCTCGAAGTCGCTGCTCGGCATATCGCGCGACCAGGTCGCGCTGACCCAGACGGCGTCGCTCCTCGGGTCGCCGCTCTACATGTCTCCCGAGCAGGTGCGCTCCGCGCGGGACGTGGATACGCGCGCGGATATCTGGTCTCTCGGCGTCATCCTGTACGAGATGCTGACCGGGCGGACTCCGTACGACGGCGAGTCCGTCGCCCAGCTCTTCCACACGCTGCTCTACGAGAACGCGGCCCCGGTCGCCCAGCTGCGCCCCGACGTCCCGCGCGAGCTGGACGCCGTGGTGATGCACTGCCTCGCCAAGGAGCGCGAGCAGCGGTGGACGAACGTCGGCGATCTGGCGGCCGCGCTGCTCCCGTTCGGCCCCGCCACGGGCCACATGCACGTCGACCGGGCGCGCCGCATGCTCGGCAGCTCCTCGGACATCGCGCGGCCGTCCCTCCTCCACACCGGCGTGCCGAGCGGGGGCGCTCAGGGCACCGGATCGCGCCCGTCCATACCGCACGGGGGCCCGCCCTTCGCGTCGGGCACGCCGTCTTCACCGTCCTTCGCGTCGGGCACGCCGTCTTCACCGTCCTTCGCGCCGGGCACGCCGTCCTTCGCGCCGGGCACGCCGTCTTCGCCGTCCTTCGCGTCGGGCACGCCGTCTTCGCCGTCCTTCGCGCCGGGCACGCCGTCCTTCGCGCCGGGCATGCCGTCCTTCGTGCCGGCCTCGCCGACCGTGCCCAACGCGGAGACCGGGCCCACGGTCAACTCGTGGAGCAACTCGGGCCATCCGGTGCGAACGGTCCACAAGGGGGCGCGCGTCGTCCTGGCCATCGCCGCCGGCGCCTTGCTGGCAGGGGCCTCGCTCGGCGCCCTGTTCTTCCTGGGCTCCGGGCTCTCCACCGACCAGGCACAGCCCCCCGCTGCCGCGGCGGCGCCCACCGCCGAGGCCACGGCGGCGCCCACCGCCGAGGCCACGGCGGCGCCCGACTCCGAAGCCACGGCGAAGGGCGACGCGCCCGAGGCTCCCGCCGCCACCGGCGCCGCGCCCGAGGTGGCCGGCGGTTCGCCGGCCCCGACCGCGCCGGCGGCCACCTCCAGCGCGCCCGCGGCGCCGCCGGCGGCGTCCTCCGGCCCGGCGGCGCCGCTCGCCGCGCAGCCGGGCGCGCCTCGGGCGACCGCCACGGGCCGGCCCGTCGAGCGCGCGCAGCCCGACGCGGGGGCGCGCCCGGAGCCGACGCGGGGCAATTCGATCAGCGACTTCGGCGGGCGGCGCTGAGCGTGGCGCTCGCGTCGATCCGGCGACGGCCCCGAGGCTCGTCGTGGCCAGCTTGGAGGAGAACACGGGACGTATGAGGCGTACGAAACGTCGTCAGCGAAGCATCGCACACTGCGTCGGCCTGGGTCTGTGCGCGGCGTTGATCTCCGGGGGGCTCCCCGCGCGGGCGGAGCCGAGCGCCGCCGACAAGGCGACGGCGGAGGCGCTCTTCGACGCGGCGCTCGACCTGATGAAGCAGGGGCGCAGCGCGGAGGCGTGCCCCAGGCTGGAGCAGAGCCAGCGCATCGATCCGGGCATCGGCACGCTCCTCTACCTGGCCGAGTGCTACGAGAACACCGGCCGCACGGCGAGCGCCTGGGCCACGTTCCGGCAGGCCATGTCGGAGTCGCAGGCCGCGGGGCAAGCCGACCGCGCCCGCAAGGCGCAGGCGAGGGCGGCCCGGCTGGAGCCGGGCCTGTCGAAGCTGAGCATCGGCGTCGCCGCGGAGAACCTCGCGATCGAGGGCTTCAAGGTGCGCTCCGCCGGAAAGGCGCTCGATCCTGCGGTCTTCGGCGTCGCGATCCCCGTGGATCCGGGCGAGATCGCGATCGAGGCGAGCGCCCCGGGCCACGAGACCTGGACGGCGACCGTGAAGCTCGGGGGCGACAGCAAGGGCCCTGCGAGCGTCGATGTCCCGGCGCTCAAGCGGCTCGCGGGGCCGCCGCCTGCGCCCGGCGATGCGCGGCCTCCCGAGGCGGCGGGCCCTGCGCCGGCGCTCGGCGCCCCTGCGCCTCCGCCGGCGCCCGCGGCGTCCGGGGGCAACACGGCGCGCTTGATCGGCTTCGTGGTGGGCGGCGCGGGCGTCGTGGGGCTCGGCGTCGGGACGTTCTTCGGCGTGAAGGCCATCTCGAAGAACAGCGACGCGGAGGCCTACTGCAAGGGCGGCAGCACGTGCGAGGACGAGCGCGGCGTCACGCTGACCGAGGAGGCCAAGAGCGCCGCCACCGTGTCGAACGTCGCGTTCGGGCTCGGGGCGGCGGCGGCGATCGGCGGCGCCGTCCTCGTGTTCGTCGTCGCGCCGAGGCAGGCCCCGCCCGTCCAGGTGGGGGCGTTCGTGGACGCGCGCAACGTCGGGTTGCGCGTGGGAGGTACGTTTTAATGAGACGCATGACAGGGCTCCTGTCGCTCGCCCTGCTCGCCCCGCTCTCGAGCCTCGCGTGGCTCGGCTGCCAGGCCATCGCCGGCATCGAGGACCGCACCTTCGACCCGGGCAGCTCGGAGACGGGGGGCGGGCAGGCGCCCGTGAGCGAGCAATGCGCGTCGTACTGCGCCGACGTGATGGCGAACTGCACGGGAGAGCACCAGGTCTACGCCACGCTGGAGACCTGCCAGGGCGTGTGCGCGCTGCTCCCGGCGGGCGATCCGCTGGAGCCCGTGGACAACACGGTCGCGTGCCGCGCCCGCCAGGCGGAGCTGGCGGGCGCCACCGGCGAGGTCGGGGTGCACTGCCCGGCGGCCGGCCCGGGCGGAGACGGCGAGTGCGGGAGCAACTGCGAGAGCTACTGCGCGCTGCGGGCCGCGGCGTGCACGCTCGAGGTCGCCACCGAGGAGGAGTGCGTCGCCATGTGCGCCGGGCTCAAGGACGTGGACATGTTCGACGTCATCGAGAACCACGACGGCGACACGCTGCAGTGCCGCCTCGTGCACGTGAGCTCCGCGACGGTGGACCCCGACGAGCACTGCCCGCACGCGAGCCTGACGCCGGTGCAGCCCTGCGGCGATCCGGAAGGGACCGAGCCGAGCTGCGAGGACTTCTGCCAGGTGGTCATGACCTCGTGCACGGGCGATCTGGCCGTGTACGAGTCGAGAGCGCAATGCCTCTCGGTCTGCGCGGCGCTCCCTCCCGGCGCGACGGAAGACCGGACCGAGAACACCGTGGGTTGCCGCAAGTACCACGCTTACAGCGCGATGCTGGCGCCGACCACCCACTGCCCGCATGCGGGGCCGGGCGGAGACGGCCATTGCGGGGTCGAGGAGCCGGGCTCGGGCACGACGGGCAACTGCGTGTCGTACTGCACGCTGTTCGAGGCGGCCTGCAAGGAGGCCCTCGGCGAGGCGTACGATGGCTGGGGCGCGGCGTGCCAGGACGAGTGCAGCACGATGGCGGGAGCGGCCCATGATTCCGGCTATTCCGTCGCGAGCGCCGAGGGCGGCGACAAGGTCTCTTGCCGGCTGCTCCACGTGAGCCGCGCGTTCGAGAACCCGGATGAGTGCGCGGCGCTGGCCGACGGGACCGCCTGCCAGTGATGGCCCGCGGTGGCCCCCCGCATTCGGGAGGGCGGGTCGGCGGTTACGCGGCATAGGCGTTAACCAAGCTCGTTGGGTCACTCTCACACTCAGGGCACGAGCCCGCCCCTCTCCTCCCCTCCATCGTTCACCAACGTGAACGTTTACGTGGTCGTGGTCGTGGTCGTGGTCGTTCACGGCCTATCGTTGACGACCACGACCACGACCACGACCACGACCACGACCACGTAAACGTTCGGATGTAGGAGAACGCGGCGCGCAGCTTGGTTGACGGTTATGGGGGTTCCGGGGACGGGTCGAGCCGCTCGATACGCCCTCGATGAGCCGACAGGGCAAGCCCCCGCGCCCCATCGTGGGAACGCGCCGTCATCCTGCTCCCCAGGGCGAGGCCGCGCCGCGCGTGCGCGCGATGGATTAGTAATTCCGGCGGCAGGGGCCATGCACGAAGGAGGGGCTATCAGGTCATGAAGAGCGCGGAAGCGAGACGGTGGCTTGCCCTTGTGGTGCTCGGGCTGGCGGCGGCGGGGATCCTGGGCCTCGTGTTGTGGCTCCGCGCCGGAGAGGCGCCGCCGGACGGCCCCGCGCCTCCGGCGAGCGCCGCTTCGGCGCGGGGAGCGCGGCGCCTCCACGCGAGGGACGCGCCGCCCCCGCAGCTCGGGAGCATCGCGGGGCGGGTCGCCAGTGCGGCCGGCTCGCCCGTCGCCGGAGCGCTTGTGTGCGCCAGCGCGAGCGGCGGAGCGAGCGGACTGACGCCGTTCGATCTGGGCGAGCCGACGTGCGCGCCCGCAGGAGAGGACGGCCGCTACCAGATCGCGGATCTCTCCCCCGCGCGCTGGACGATCTTCGCCTCGGCGCCGGGCCACCGCCCGGCGAGCTACACCTCCCCTGCCCCGGACCGCGCCGGCTGGCTCGATCTCCGCCAGGGAGAGGCGCGCACCGGCGTCGACCTGACGCTCGTCCGCGGCGGCGTCGAGGTCCGGGGCCACGTCAAGGACGTCAGCGGCGGGCCCATCGCCGGGGCGCTCGTCATGATTCATGGCTTCCTGGGGTCGCACCAGGGCGCCGCGGTGACCCGCTCCGACGCACAGGGCTCCTTCTCCGCGTGGACCGAGGAGGGCTACTGCCTGGCCCGCGCCACAGCCGACGGGTACGCCGAGGGGTCGCAGCACGGCATGGCGCCGGGGCCGCCGCTCGAGATCTTGATGACGCCCGGCTCGGCGATCGAGGGGCGGGTCGTCGAGGCAGGGTCGGGCGCGCCGATCGCCGGCGCGACGGTCCGTCCCGGGATGGCGCAGCGGTGGGGCCCCGGGGAGGTGAAACCCGTGTCGAGCGACGCGGAGGGGCGCTTCCGCATCCCGGGCCTGGCGCCCGGGCGGTACAAGCCCACGGCGCGCGCCGCGGGCGGCTATGGCCAGGCGCGCGCGAGCGTGGTGCTCGGGATCGGCCAGACCTCGAGCGAGGTGGTGATCGAGATGCACCCCGCCAGCAGCGTGGCCGGCCGCGTGGAGGTCGCGCCCGGGGGCGGGCCCTGCGCGAGCGGCTCGGTCACCCTGTTTCACGAGGGGAGCGGCTGGCTCCCGACGGTCCTCGGGGCCGACGGTTCGGCGCGCTTCGAGGGGGTGCTGCCCGGCTCGTACCAGGTGATGGTGTTCTGCCAGGATCACGCGTCGGCGCCGGCCTACCCCGCCGTGGAGGTCGGCGAGGCGGACGTCGAGGGCCTCGTGTGGACCGTCCGCGCCGGGCTGTCGCTCCGCGGCCGGGTGGTGGACCGCGAGGACAAGCCCGTGCGCGCCATGGTCCACGCGAGCCCGACCGACATGGGGGCGATGCCGCCCGGCTCCGTCGGGCAGAGCGATGACGACGGCCGCTTCGTGCTCCGGGGGCTCCTCCCTGGCAAGCACAGGGTCATGGCGCGCTCGAACGATCACATTCCGCCCGAACCGGTCGAGGTCGAGCTCGTCGATGAGCGCGCTCCCGAGATCACCCTCGTGATGGATAGCGGCGGCAGCGTCGAGGGCACGGTGACCGACGAGGACCGCCGCCCCGTCGCGGGCGCGGACGTCATGCTGAGCGCGCCGCGGCCCGGGTGGAGCGGCCCTCCGGCTCCGAGAACGTCCCTCGCGGACGGGACCTTCGTGTTCAAGGGGGTCGCGCCGGGCGCGTACCGGATCTGGGCCACGCAGGGGGGAATGCCCATGAGGGCGCCAGGTCAGGCCGACGGCGGCGATCTCGGGGTCGCGGTGACCGTGGAGGCAGGGGCGGCCGCGCGCGTGAGCCTGGTCGTGGAGCGCCAGAACGGCGAGATCCACGGGCGCGTCATCGACGGGAGCAGCAGGCCGGTGGCGGACGCGTTCGTCAATGTCCAGCGGGAGCCCGAGGGCGCGGGCGAGCCGGGCGCCTCGGCCCCTCCGCCCCCGCCAATGGAGAGCATGGGGCCCTACGCGCCGGTGCTCACCGATCCCGACGGGGAGTTCGTGATCGGGAACCTGGGCCGGGGCACGTACACGGTCCAGGCGCAGCGCCGCGGAGGGGGCCGCGCCGTCGTCGAGCACGTCAAGATCGGCGGCACCGTGACGCTCATGATCCAGGAGACATGCACCGTCTCCGGCGCCGTCTCCAGCCCCGGCGGCGCGCCGCCCGATCAGTTCACGATCCGCGTCACGGACCGCGAAGCGCCGTTCTTCCGGAACGAGTCCTTCGCATTCACGGACGGGGCCTGGACGATGAGCGATCTGCCGGCGGGCAAGTACGAGCTCTCTGCCGACGCCCCGGAGGGGACGGCCACGGGCGAGGTGACGCTCGCGCAGGGGGAGCAGCGGAGCGGGGTGGTGCTGACGCTCGCCGCGCGCGTCGCAGTCCGGGGTCAGGTGGTGTCCCTGGAGGACGGCGCGCCCATGGCCGGGGTGACCGTGCACGCGTACCCGCGCGCCGGCGGAATGGCGCCCTCGCCGGTGCAGCAGCACGAGGTCACCGACGGAGCGGGGCATTTTCACCTTTACCGCGTGCCCGGAGGCCCCCTCGTGCTCATGCTCATGCCCGCGGATCCGATGAGCTCGGCGTTCGACGCGGCGATGATCCCGGTCGATGTGCAGCCGGGCACGGAGACCGACGTCGGGCGGCTGCTCATGGCGAAGCGCCGGGTGAAACACGACGAGCCTCCCGGCGATCTCGGGTTCACGGTCGAGCCGCCCCGGTCACCGATGGATGTGGCCATGCGGCCGCACAAGGTGGTCGAGGTGCGCCGCGACGGTCCGGCCGCGGCGGCGGGCCTGCAGGTCGGGGACGTGATCGTCGCGGTGGACGGCCACGATGTCACAGGCAAGCTGGGGTATCTGGTCGGGTCCCTGATCCGCGTGCCCGCGGGGACGCGGGTGACCCTCGGGCTCTCGCGCGGGGCGCGCGTGACCCTGGTAGCCGCGGCGATGCCGCCGCCCCCGGGCGTCGGGCAGGGCGGCATCGAGGCCGCGCCCTCGCCACCGTAGGCGCCGGCCGCCACGTCGTGACGGCAGGCGCGTGGAAGAGCTCGCCGCCCGCGCTCTCGGCGGCGGGTGTCGGGGCAGCGCTACCCTCCCCCCATGAACGCACCGCCGCTGCCTCGCCTGCGCGCCGTGGACCTGAACCTGCTCACCGTGCTGGACGCCGTGCTCACCGAGCGCAACGTGACGCGGGCGGCCGAGCGCCTCGGCATGACCCAGCCGGCCGTGAGCAGCGCGCTGAACCGGCTGCGCCTGCTGTTCAACGACGATCTCATCGTGCGCCGCGGCAAGGAGATGGCCCCGACGCCGCGCGCCCTCGCGCTCGCCGGCCCGATCCGCAGGGCGCTCGACATGATCCATGCCTCGCTCGCCCACACCGGCGCCTTCGATTGCACGGCGAGCCACACCTTCAGGCTGGGGATCACCGACCTCGGAGAGGCCCTCCTCTTGCCTCGTTTTCTGCAGTGGCTCGAGCAGCTCGGCGCCCGCGTCCGGCTCGATCTCTGTCGCGAGCCCGGAGCCTCGCTGCAAAATGAAATGCGGCTCGGCAAGGTCGAGCTCGTCCTGGATCACATCGCCATCCCGGGCGAGGAGTTCCGGCGAACCCGCGTGCTCGACCTCGAGTTCGTCACTCTGGTGCGCCAGGATCATCCGACCGTGGGCCCCTCGCTGACGCTCGACGAGTACATGGCGCTCGAGCACGTGATCATCGAGCCGCGCGAGGGCCAGACCAACCTGGCAGAGCAGATTCAGGCCGTCGTTGGGCGAGCGCGGCGCGTGCGGGTGCAGGTCCCCCGCTATCTCTCGATGCCGTTCATCGTCTCGCAGTCGAACCTCGTCTGCACGGTGCCGCTCCCCCTGGCGCGGCTGTTCGAGCAGCACTTCCCCGTGCGGGTGGTGGGCTGTCCGCTCCCCATCCAGCCGATCCCGCTGTTCATGATGTGGCATGCCTGTCAGGACGGCGACCCGGCCCACGAGTGGCTCCGGCGGTCCCTCATCGAGCTCTGCAGCCGCATCTGACGCGTCCCACGCGGGCGGGCTCGGCCGGAAGAGAGGCGGGCGGCCGTGGATTCGGCGGAATATTCACGCCGGCAATCTGCCTCATACCATTTCCTGATTGGGCTTTTCGGTGGCCGCCTCCATGAAGCCACGTGCAACAGGGAGCCATGACATCGTGAAAGCCATCTCATTCGGCGGCCGGACGAGCGGTCGAGCCGCGACCCTCCAACTCCTGGGCAGCGATCGCGCGGTCCGTATCGAGGCCGGGGAAACGCTGCTCAGCGCAGCCGTGCGCGGGAACATCCCATTTCCACACATGTGCCGCGTGGGCGAGTGCGGCACGTGCAAGTGCCGCCTCATCAAGGGGCATATCCGCCTCAAGAGCGATATCTCGCGCCACGTCGCGCCCGAGGAGATCTCTGCCGGCTTCGTCCTCGCCTGCCAGAGCCTCGCCGTGTCGGAGGACGTGGCGGTCGAGGTCCCGGGGATGGGCCGCGGGCGCTCGACGGATCGAGCGCCCGCGCAGATCGACGCGAGCGTCGCGCGCGTGACGCGGCTCGCGCCCAGCGTCGTCGCGCTCGAGGTCGACCTCGCCGCGGACGTCCGCTACGTGGCCGGGCAATATGCGCAGCTCACGGTCCCCGGCGCACCCGGGCTCGGCGAGCCGCGCTGTTACTCGTTCGCCGAGGCGCCGGATCGGGCCTCGCCGCGCAGGGCGCTCTTTCATATCCGCCACGTGCCGGGCGGCGCCTTCACCGATTGGCTCTTCGGGGCCGATCGCACGGGCGCGCGCCTCTGCTTCTCGGGGCCCCACGGCAGCTTCCGCTATCACGAGGCCGATCGGCCGCTCCTCTGCGTGGCAGGAGGCACCGGGCTCTCTCCGATCAAGGCGATCCTGGAGCAGGGGCTCTCGGATGGGCTCGCCCGCGACGTGACGCTGGTCGTCGGCGCGCGCGCCCGGCAGGATCTCTATGCGCTCGACGCCATCGCCTCGATCAAGGAGCGATGGCGAGGTCGATTCGTCTTCATGCCCGTGCTCTCGCACGAGCCCGAAGGCTCGAGCTGGACAGGGCGGAAGGGGCACGTCACCGACCACCTCCGTGAGGTCGCCGCGGGCCACGCCGATTGCGCGGCCTACGTGTGCGGGCCGCCCGGGATGATCGACGCCGTGCTCGACGTGCTGCGCGGCGAGATCCCGCCGAAGCACTTGCATCACGACAGATTCCTGGACCGCGGCTCGGTGGCTCGCGCCGCCGCTGCCGCCGCGGTCGCCTGAGCCAGGCCACGACACTCGAAACGAAAGGAGAGCCCTCATGCTCCACGGCACGGTGTTCGTCCTCGTCTTCCTCGCGCTCTTTGCCGCCCTCGAGCTCGCGCTCGGCCTGTATCGGCGCACAGGCGTGCTCACCATGCGGGAGCTCGGCGCGAGCCTCGTGTCCGTCGGCGCCTACCTCGTGATCCGCGGCGCGTCCTTCGTCGCCGTGACCTGGGCGCTCGGGGCGCTCTGGCCCGGCTCCGAGGGCGCGCTCGCCGGCGTGAGCTCCTTGGTGGTGTTCCCGATCTACGTGCTCCTCGATGAGTACGGGATCTACTGGGTACACCGCAAGAGCCATGAGTGGCCCTGGCTCTGGCGGCTCCACAAGCCGCACCACGTGCCGCGCAACATGAACATCGCGGTCACGTACCGGGAAAACTGGCTATGGCATGTCCTGTTACCGGGCACGTGGATGGCCCCGCTCGTCGTCTGGCTCGGCCACCCTGGCGCCTATGTCGTGGGATTGGCCGTCAGGACGATGATCGTGCTCGCGGAGCACAGCGATCTCCGCTGGGACGTGCACCTCCAGCAGGGCCGCTTCACGCGCCCTGCCATGCGGGTCCTCGAGCGCATCGTCTCTCTGCCCGACACGCACCATGTGCACCACGGAGTCGGCCGCTTCGGCAATGCCACGAAGAACTATGGCGCCGCCCTCATTTGCTTCGATTGGATCCACGGCACGCTCATGATCCCGCACGCGCGCCAGGAGGGCTTCGGGCTCCCCGAGGGCGCGCCGGTCGAGCCCTGGGCCGAGCAGCTCTTCTGGCCGTTCGTGCGCTCGACGAAGCACGAGAGGGCGGATCGCCGCGGCCTGATCGAACCGACGCAACCGACGCAACCGACGCAACCGACGGCCGACCTCGCCATGGCGGAGGCGGTGATTTACACCGCCGATGGCCGCGCTGTCGTCGTGAGGTGAGCCCTGCCAGGGGCTCGCCCCCGCGCGCCCCGCCTCACGGCCGCGCGCCGCGCCCCGCCTCACGGCGGCATGACGAACGACGCCGGCCCCGCCACGGCGGGGGACGGGTCCTTCCGGTAGCGCTCCAGCAGCTCGCGCCGCTCCGCCGTCCAGCCGTTCTTCGGCGACGCCGCCTGCACGAGCGCCTCCAGCGCGAGCCGGCGCAGCCGCGGATCGGGGCTCGCCCGGAGCTCCTGCTCGAGCTCGCCGAGCCGCGACGAAGAGGGGCGCAGATCCAGGAGAAGCCTGACACGTGGGTCGGGACCATGGACGCCCTCCGAGAGTCCCAATAGGATGCCGGCGCCAAGGAGGACAGCATGCAGCGAGGGATGCGTCGAGCGCTCGCGGTCGTGTTGATGGGAGGGATGCTTGCCGGACTGGCGCCAGGATGCACCATCCACCTCCGACCGTCCGATCGAAACGAGGCAGAGGACGAGGCGGCAGAAAACAACGAGGCGGAGCACCCTGACGAGCACGGCGATCCCGGCGAGGGCTCGGAGACCGATGACGTCGACGACGAGACGTCGTCCCCGGAGGAGCAGGCCTACGAGGACCTGCTGAACGTCGACCCCCAAGAGCTCGCCCTCAAGACGATGGCGACCTCCTACGCGGCGGTGATGGTCGCGAGCCTCGTCGAATCCCAGGTGCTCGATCCAGCGGCCGTGGATGAAGAGGCGATCGCATCGCTGACCGAGCAGTACGCACTGACCGGTTGGGACGCGGCGCGCACCTGGATGGAGACGCCGGAGGCGGTCACGCTGGCCGCGAACGACGGGATCTACCCTAACTTCGCGTGCTTCGATGAGCCGTATTCGTGCCCCCAGACCACCGAGTGTCCGTTGAGCAACGGCGAGCAGGCATTCTGCATGGTGACATATTGCGATAAAGGCGCATGCCCCTGGTGCCCGTGGGGGCTCGGAAACCTCGTCTTCAAGTCCGTGTGTGCTTACGGCTGCCTTAATCACGGCAACCATGTCGCTGGAGCATTCATCCTGGTTTCGCACTTTGGGCCCGGCAAAAAGCACTGCACCTACTGGTAAGCGAGAAACAACGAAGACCACCTCAAAGAAAAAAAAAGAAGAGAAAGACACACTAACACTTATGAGCGGCGAGGATAGAGAGAACACCGAGGACACGGCCGACGCCATCAACGCCACTTATTGGATATGGGCCTTCGCCTCACCGCGCATTTACAGGACGTTCAGCCGCGTACCTCCTCGCGAGCACATCCTGCGCATGCTGGACCTCTACATTTCCTACGTGAAGAAGGGCGGCCACCACACGGCGTCGCAGTTTCAACCCGTACACTACGAGCGCCGCCTGCCGCTCGCGATGCGACTGCGCGAGCTCTTCGAGCACTGGACGCAGCCTGATTTGGCGCAGGAGATGGTGGACATTTCCCGGGCTCTCATCGAACATGAAGGAATCAAGCCGCCCGCGTGCGGGTGGGATGCACACGAAGACCCGGAGGCAGACGGGATCAAGTACGAGGACTCGCTTCTCTGGCCGGAGGGTGTGCCGGCCATCCTCAGAGGCCAGTGGCCGCCGAAGCAATTTAAGCGTTGATTCAGATCCGGGAGCCCCTCATGCCGACCGCGTACTCGATGAACATCGCCGGCGCCGCCGCGCTCTCCGCTGCCCTCTCCGTGCTCGCGGGAGGGTGCAGAGCCCCTGGCGACAGCTCGCCGGCCGCGGCTGAGCCGCCCGAATCGCGCAGCGCGAACGGCGCGGGAGAGGCGACGGGCAGCCGAGGCGGAGAGACCGTTCAAGGAGGAGCGGCAGGAGCGCCCGCGCGTGTCGACCCCGCGCCCGCGCAGCTCCAGGCCATGATGGACCGCACACGCAAGCACGCCACGGTGACCGCGGGGTTCGCCAACACGATGGCTGCCTTCGCTGCGCCCCGGGTCATCGCCAGGGCGAAGAGCCTTCCGAGCCGTGAAGAAGTGCTCCGGTGCATCGATGCCTATCTCGAGGTGATCGCGGAGACGAAGCAATCCCCCCGAGCGGAGGGGAATCAAGCCACGATCAACGCCGAACCCTACGCCCTCAAGCTCCGTGATCTCGTCGCCGCCTGGACGCCCGCCACGACCGTGCCAGCCGCGATCCAGCAAAATGCGCGCGATGTGCTCGGTGCGCTCGGCATACCCGAACCCCCCGAGGGATGGGACCTATTCGAGGGGGACGCCGCCTCGAGCTCGCCGTAGCGCCGCCCGCCGCTCCCCGCCTCACGGCGGCATGACGAACAACGCCGGCCCCGCCACGGCCGGGGACGGGTCCTTCCGGTAGCGCTCCAGCAGCTCGCGCCGCTCTGCGGTCCAGCCGTTCTTCGGCGACGCCGCCTGCACGAGCGCCTCCAGCGCGAGCCGGCGTAGCCGCGGATCGGGGCTCGCCCGGAGCTCCTGCTCGAGCTGCGACGGGTGGACGCAGCCGTGCACCGCGGACATCGCCGCGACCATCGCGTCGTGGTGCAGGAGGTCCCGCCGGCCGAGCTCGACGAGCGCCTGTCCGAGCGCCTTCCAGGGAAGGAGGCGCGCCGCGAGCCCCAGGTACTGGGGCACGGCGAGGGCGTCCGCCTTGAGCGCGGCGAGCAACCCCTCCCCGACGGCGACGTGGTGCTTCGCAGCGTACGAGCCGAGCCGCGCCGAGAGCGCGGGCAGGAACGCCACGAGGTGCCGGCGCCTCGGCGAGAGCTCCGCGAGCCGCTGGACGACGATCGCGACCTCCCCGTGCTGCATCCTGGCGAGCGCCGCGGACAGCGCCTCCGCCGCCTCCTCGGGCGCGGGCGCGGCCATGTGCTCGAGCAGCCGGCGGAAGAGCGCTCGCGCCTCGTCCCGGAGCGGCAGGTGCGCGGCGCGCCGCAGCAGGTCGAGCCGGGCTTCCGGCTCCGCCCGCCCGAGGATCGCGGCGAGCAGGTCCACCACGCGCCGCTCGGCCTCGGTCGACAGCCTGCCGAGCGGGATGTCCGCGAGCTTCGAGGCCACGATCCAGTCGGGATCCCGGGCGGCGCGGCCGAAGATGTCCCAGGTCTCGGGCTTGTCCAGGTGGTCCCAGAGCGCCCGGAGCAGCGCGATCCGCACGTCGCGGTGCGTCTTCGGGGCGTCCAGCCGGAGCAGGTCCCGGTAGGCGTCGTCGCCGCCCAGCTCGCCGAGCAGGCGCACGACCTCCTTGGCCACGGTCACCTTCGTGGTCGGCACCGCCCGGAGCTCGGCGAGGACCCGCTCCCGGGACATCTCCGCGAACGCCTTCCGGAGCGCGTAGATCGCCCAGCGCGCGCGATCGTCGCCCAGGCACTCGATCAGGACGGGGACGCCCTGGCCGGCGTCGAGCCACGGCAGGCCCCGGATGGCCATCTCGCGCAGCGGCGGCCTCGGATCCGAGGCGAACGGGGTGATCGCCGACGCGTCGACGTACGCGAGCCGGACCAGCGTGGAGATCGCGAACCGCAGCGTGGGGACGTCGCAGGTCTCGTCGCCGAGCAGCGCGCGGAGGCCGGCGGCGTACTTCTCCTGCTGCCTCGCCGTCCAGCGACCGTGGCCCCCGCCGAAATCGAGCACCCAGCGCGTCTTGCCCGTCGCGAACCTGCCGGTCATGGGCTGCGTCCGGTCCAGCAGGGGGTCCAGGAGATCCTGGCGCCTCTGGCTCACGTGCCGGGCGACGGCGCCGATCAGCACGAAGCTCCTGTCCTCGCGCAGCAGCGCGGGCACGAGCCGCGCGAACCGCGGCCTGTCGTGGGCGCGCAGCAGGCCGAGCGCGCCCGCAGCGACCCCGACGAACGGGAGCTCGCGGGACAGCCGCTCGAGCGCCTCGAGCAGCGGCGTGACCACCTCGAGGCGGATGCCGAGGCTCTGCGCTAGCGAGAGCACCGCCCCTGCCCGCTCGCCGGTGCACCAGGCGCCCGCGAGCTGCGCGAGCGCCGGGCTGAGCCGCTCGGCCTCCGCGCGGGTCAGCCCGTCCCCGAGGCCCGCCGTCGAGACCGAGCCGCGCACCGCGAGGATCTTCGTGAGCCAGCGCGCCCCCCACGTCCCGTCGATGCGGAACAGGCGGACCACGAGCCGCTCCACGGCCGAGGCCGTGGCGTGGGACAGGTCCGCGGCGTCGAGCGCGTCCTGCGCCACGGCGCCCACGGCCTCCAGGTGCTCCTGCGCGAACCGGCCGATGGGCAGCGCGGCGAGGGCGCCGATCATCGCCCGCCGCACCGGATCCTGCTCGAACTTGCGGGCGCGCACGTTCGCGAGCGCGTCCGCGAGCGCGCCCCGGTCGTGCAGGACGCTCGCGAGGAGCAGCGCCTGCGCCTTCGCCCGCTCGTCGCCCTCCGGGTGCCCGAGGAGCGGCGCGAGCACCTCCTTGGCCTCGGCGAAGGACAGGAGGCGCGCGTAGCTCATCCGCCGCTCCGGCTTCGAGACGAGCGACGGGCAGCTCGAGAGGTGCCGCCTCGCCTCGCGCTCGCGCAGGTCGCGGGGCAGCGCGTCGAGCACCTCGGGCGCGATCGTGCCGTCGGCGGCCTGCGCCGCGCAGGACCAGCGCTCGAAGGCCCGCTCCCGGATCGCCTGCTCCTCGGCCGAGTCGGCCTTCACGTAGCGGAACAGGAAGGCGCCGAAGCCCCCGCGCCCTCCGAGCAGGAAGGCCCGGAGGACGGCCTTCTGGTCGTCGGGGCCGAGCCGCAGGAACCACCGCGGGCCCTGCTTGCCGTCGCTCAGCGCGCCCCAGGCGTGGCGGATGAGGTACTCGAGGCGCTCGGCGCCGAGGGCGGGCGCGCCCTTGTCGAAGCGCACCACCGCGAAGGCGCCGGGCGGCCGCGCGGGTCGTCCGCTCTCGTGGCGCGCCTTGAGGAGGTCGAACGTGGCGGCCGGGCGCGATCGGGCCAGGAGCTGCAGGGAGCCGGCGAGGAACGAGGGCTCCTCGCCGCGCTCGAAGAGGGCCTGGATCAGCGGCAGCGCCGCGTCGGGCGCGCGCCGGGCGAGCGGGACGAGCAGCGGCGCGAGGCGGTAGCGCAGGCGAGCGTCGAGGGACTGGGAGCGGGCGAGCGCCTCCCCGAACCAGCGCGCCGCGGCCGCCGGGTGCCTCACGCCGAGCCGATCGAGGCAGCTCGGGCCGCCCGCCTCGTCGATGGCGCGCCGGTGCGCCGACACGAGCGCCTCGGAGCCGAACGGGAGCAGATCCACGATCAGGGGGTCGCGCCCCGCCTGCATGCGCGCGCCGAGGAAGGCGTCCACGGCGGCCTGGCGCTTCCGCCGCGCGAGCTGGGCGACGGTGCGCCGGAGGGTGCGCCGCTCGAGGAGGGCGCCGAGCGCCGCGAGCGCCTGCGCGTCGTCGCAGAAGCGGGCGACCATGCGGCCCGCGCGCCGCCGCACGGAGCGGGACGGGTCGGAGATGGCCGCGACGACGAGCGCGCCGTCGCCCGAGCCGTAGACGCTCATGAGCGCGAGGAGGCGTTCGTAGGGCTGAGCGCTGCTCCAGAGCGCGCCGAGGAGCGCGCTTGCGCCAGCGTCGCCGCGCGCGGCGGCGCGGCCCACCTCCACCACGCGGCGGACGCGGTCGTAGTGGGCCAGCGGCTCGATGTCGGCGAGGAAGGAAGCGGCATCCATGGAGGGCGATCATAGCGCCCCGGGGCCGGAGGCTCGCAAGGCCGAGCGCGGCGACGCTCTGGAGCGTCGACACCCTCCGGTTTGAGTTTCATCTCTCCCGGGAGGCCATCGACAGGTTCAGGCCGCGATGGGTCGACCCGGGTCGGGTCGCGCGCGCCTCACTTCCAGTTGACGGTGGCCCAGCCGCGGGCAGGAACGCTGAACTGGAGCTTCTTGGAGGCCACGCTGAGGGTGGTCGTCTTCGCGGAGCTGCCGGAGTTGTAGACGACCGTGACGATGCTGCCGTCAGGGTTCTTGAACGCCAGCGCGTCACCGCCGGTCGTGTTGACGCGCATCGTTCCAGGATCGACGTACTGCGAGACGTGGCGGAAGACGTAGTAGGCAGGGGTCAGCACCAGCTCCTTCGTGTCGGCTTTCACGTTGAGGAGCGCGTTCTGCGGCCACGGCCGCTGCGAGTCGATGTTCTTCCCCACCGGGTCCAGCACCATGTTCCAGGCGTTGTACGAGTTCACCCCCGCCTTGATCCAGTCGCGGATGAGCCCCCAGCTCTCCTGCCCGTAGGCGTGGTCGTTCGCTGCCGTGTTCGGGTTGAACGTCGGCACGCCCGGAGGGTTCCAGTTGTAGTTGCCGCACTGGTGCTCCGTTTGCACGATCGGCATATTCCGCGATTTCAAGCCGTTCACGCTGCCCCGCATGTTCCACTGCAGCCCGAAGCCCTTGACGTACTTCATCGCGGTGGCATCGCCCGTCACAGCGCTGAGGATCCCTGGGTCTGCCGCTTCGTTCGACATCGTGCCAAGGAAGATCTGAGCCTTGATCCCGCGCTCTTCGAACAGCGGCCCCAGGTGGGTGCCGATGAACTTGGCCATGAGCTGCCCCGTCCACGCGCAGCTCGGATACCTCGTCTCGTAGGTCGGCTCGTTCTGGGGGTGGACCGCCTCGATGGTCATGCCCTCCGCGGCGTACGCCTCAACGAACTTCGCGAAGTACAGGGCATGTGCCTTCAGGGTGTTCGCGTCGTCCTTCATCTTGCCACCATCGAAGGCGCCGTTGCTCTTCATCCAGGTGGGGGGTGTCCAGGGGCTGGCCCAGAGGTGGAGGCCGGGCCTCACGGCGAGCGCCGCCTTGATGTACGGGATCAATTTCTCCTTGTCCCGCGCGATGGAGAAGCTCTCCATCGTGAAATCATCTTTCTTCTCGTTGAGGCTATAGCGATCCATCGCATAGTCGCTCGCCCCCATGGGGATGCGCCCGTAGGCGAACCCTGCGCCCTCGTTCTTGTCGAAGAGAAGCTTGATGGCTCGCTGCCGCTCAGCCTCGCTGAGCATCGAGAGCATGTTCCAGCCCATCTCGTTGAAGGAGCCGCCGAAGCCATCCCATCGCTGCTGCGTTGCCGCGTCGTCGACGGTCACGTCGGCATTGCCGCTCGTCACTTCCGCGGGCGTCCCGATCTTCCAGTACTCGTTCGCGCCCGAGGTGATCAACGTGGGCTCGACAACGTCGGGCTCACCGCCGCCGGTACCGGAAGACGAGCCGCCGCCCCCGTCTCCGCCCGGATCGCCGCCCGCACCGTCCGAACCGCCCGTCCCCGCGCCGCTGCCTGTCGTCCCGCTCCCGCTCGCGTCTCCGCTCCCGCTCGCGTCTCCACTGCCGCTCGCGTCTCCGCTGCTGCTCGCGTCTCCGCTCCCGCTCCCGCTGCTGCCCGCACCCGTACCCGGGCCGCCCGAGCTCTCGGGTTCTTCCGGGCCGCTCGAAGAACCACAACCCACCAGGAGAAACGCGAGCAATATGCCGGCGGTCGAAGCGCGTGCCCTGTTCATCACAAAAATCCTCCATCCCAGGGGTGCAACCCCTTGGCGGTGCCTGCAGCAGGCGTCAGAAAGTGGCCGTCCTATATGCCCAGAAGGCCCCACGGTGATCGGGCAGGTGGAATAAAAGGCGGCAAGCTCCACGTCGATGACCCGGCGCACGCACGCGCCATGCGCTCGCGTCACGCCTCCCGTGCCGAAGGTCCGCGTCGACGTCGCGGATGACACGGCGGCACGCCTTCCAGATCGTGCACAGCGGATCCAACCCGGCCGTACGATTGCTGGGTTTCGATGCGCGTGTTAGCGTCGGCCCCCGATGCGAACCGCGGTTTTCGCCCTCGCCCTCCTGGCCGGCTGCGGGGGCGCATCCGGGGCGGCGCCCGGCGCGGCCCTCTCCCCCTCCTACGCGACGAGCCTGGGCTCCACGTCGGCGAGCATGCCCAGCATGCCGTCCGCGCCCGCGTTGCCCAGTCGGGCTTCGGTCCAGGCCGATCTGGTCGTCCGCCCCGACGTGCTCGTCCTTGGCTTCGCGCTCCAGGAGACCGACGCCGATCCGCAGCGCGCCCTCGCCGCGGCGCAGGCCGCGGTGGAGAACCTGGAGCGGCAGTTCAAGGAGGCGACCGGCGGCGCATCCACGGTGAGGATGCTGGGCGCGTCGTTCACCACGGTCTTCACCGAGAAGGCGGAGAGCGAGGGCGACGCCGTATCGGCCGCTGTCGACGGCGTGATCGAGGTGCGCCTCGCCCCAGAGCTCGACTTCTGGGCGAGGAGCCGGCTGGCCGCAGCCATGGCGCAGGTCAGACGCGAGGTGAGCGCCGCGGTGCAGGCTGCGAAGGACGGTCGGCGCGGGGCGACCTTCGGGCAGCCTCGGGCCGAGGTGAAGGAGCCGGAGGGGCACCGCGCGCAGCTGACCGAGCAATGGCTCCGGAGGGCGCGATCGTTCGCGGAGGCGGCGCAGGCGGCGTCGGCGCCGCTCCTGCTGGTGGACTGCGCGCCGCCGGGGGCCATCGAGCAGCGACCCATCTCGCTGCTGGAGGTAGGGCTCTCTCTGTCGGTCGCGTGCCGCCTCAACGCGCTCTCCGCAGAACCGAAGCGCGACTGACGGCCCCCGCGCGGTTCACCCCCGGCTATCCGTCGTCGGGCAGGACGTTACCCGGCGATCAACCGGAACACGGGGAGCTCTGGCCGGCATGTGAACCGCACAGGAAGGACGCTTGTGCCGACACCGCGGCTCACGTACACCCTGCCATGGGCCGTGTCGTACATACCCGAGCGAAATCGGCCCGATCCAGGCGGAACCCACACCGCTGTTCCGAGCGCTCGGATCTGCCCTCCATGTGTATGCCCCGCGAGGCCCAGATCGAAGCGCGGCGCGCCGGGAGGGAGCGTCTCGAAGACGCCGGGCGCGTGCGTGAGAAAGAGCCGAACCGGAGCGGACGGCACGTTCGCCAGGGCGGCTCGCAGGTCGGCGTTCCCGCTGCAGAAATCGTCCGTCGCGACGATGGAGACGCCGCGCTTCAGCAGCACCGACTCGTTCCCGAGGAGCCTGGCCCCGGCGCGCGCGTACGCCTCGCTCAGCCTTTGCAAGGGCACGTGCCCCCAGTGTTCCCAGTTGCCGACGGTGGCGAGGACCTCACGCCCCGGCGCGGCGAGGCTGCGGCAGAGCTCCTCCAGCACGCCGAGCGAGCCCTCGCCCTCGATCGCGTCGCCGGTCAGCACGACGAGATCAGGCGCTAGCCCGCGGATGGCGTCGATGGCTTTCTCGTGGACACTGCCCAGCGCGCGCAGGTGGATGTCGGAGAGGTGAGCGATCCGAAACCCCTGGAGCGCGGCCGGGAGCCGGGGGATGGGGACATCGTGCTCGGCGACATCGAGCCAGGAAGGTTCGATGGCGATCCCATCGAAGGCGGCAATCCCTGCAGCGCAGCAGCCGGCGTGGAGGAAGGCTCGGCGGGTGACCGGTCGGACCATTTCGGAACCTTAGCAAACTCAGCTGGAGGGCCGCGGCTTGCGCGTGAGCTGGACCATCCGCTCCGGGGAATCGCGCCCGGGATCGGGGCCGTCGAGATCCTCCAGCACGAGCTCGAACAGCCCGTTGTCGAACGGCCTCCCCGCGGCCGGCGCGGCGGGCACGAGCCGCTCGCGCTTGCCCTGCGCGGCCAGTGTGCGCGCGCGGAAGTGGCAGTACGGGTTGTTCCCCGGCCGCCCGAAGAGCGCGTGCGCCGTGAAGGTGCACCCGCCCATGCACACCTCCGCGAAAGCGCAGCTCCGGCAGAAGCCCCAGAGATCGTCGGCCGTGCGCGCCCGCGCGAACGCGAGCCGCGGCGCCTCGTCCCAGATCTCCTGGAGCGCGCGCGCGCGCAGGTCGCCGCCCACGTAGGCGTCGCTCTGGAGCGACGGGCAGCCCTTCACCGCGCCGTCGGACTCGATCCCCAGCACCAGCTTCCCGGCCTGACAGCCGCGAAAGTGGTCGCGGCCGCCCTCGCGCAGCGAGCGCAGGAGCGCCTCCTCCGGGCCGAAGTAGCCCAGGTTGTTGCCGGGCATCACCGTTATCCCGTCCCGGAAGGCCCGCCGCTTCAGCTCGGCGATGCGCGGGAGCACGTCGAGCAGGTCGTAGGGCTGGAGCAGCATCGCCGGCCGGTCGGCCGCGCGGCCGAGCGCCGCGGTGATCTGCACCTGCCACGCCTTGATCCCCTGCTCCCGGAGCAGGTCGTAGAGCGCCTCCAGATCGCCCTGGTTCACCCGGTTGAGGTTGGTGTTGGCCGCGGTGAGCAGCCCCGCGCCCCGGAGGTGCCCGAGCGCCGATAGCGCGCTCCGGTGGCTGCCCGGGGCCTTGCGGATGAGGTCGTGGGCGCGCTCCAGCCCGTCGACGCTGACCGAGACGCTGTGCAGGCCGGCCTCCTTCATCTGCGCCGCGATCTCCGCGGTGATCCCCCGCCCTCCGGTCGTCATGGTCGGCCGGACGCCCGCGGCCTTGAGCGCCGCGATGATCTCCAGAAAGCCGTCGTGCAGGTAGGCCTCGCCGCCGATGAGCACCACCTCGCGCGCGCCCATCGCCGCGAGCTGCTGCACCACGCCAAGCGCCTCCTCGGTGCCGAGCTCCGAGGGCCGCGCGGCCCCTGCCCTGGATCCGCAGTGCCGGCAGGGCTGATCGCAGCGGAGCGTCAGCTCCCAGACGACGTACGCCGGGAAGTACTCGCCGGGGACCACATCGAGACGGCGCAGCGCCATGCCGGAGCCTACCGCGAACTCCGCCGCCGGCTCCTGCTCTCCGGCGCCCTTTCGACGCGCGGGGGATGGATGATGGCGACCTGCGCACGCGCACGCCGGGCCGCTGCGCCATTCCCCTTCATTTTCCTTGCGCGTCGCCGAGGCGCCTTGACATAGAATGGGACGGTTTGACCTCCCTGGCTCGGCCTTCCGGGGCGCGCCAGGGCTCGGCCCCATGGCCCAAAGGCGGAGATCCTCATGCTCACCCTCGGCGCTTGTCCTTGCTGCGATGGTTTCCTGCCTCCCGGCGCTTCCGCCTGCCCGCATTGCGGCGCGACGCCCACGGCCGAGCGCGCCGGCTGCGCGCAGGCGCGCCACGGGATCGCGGGCCGGCTGCTCGCGGCGGCGTCGGGCGGCATGATGGCTGTCACGCTGATGGCCTGCTACGGCATGCCCCCGTGCGACGAGCCCGCGACCGACAGCGACGGCGACGGCTACCAGGCGACATGCGAGGGCTACGGGCCCGAGGAAGACTGCGACGACGGCAATCCGGACATCCACCCCGGCGCGACGGACGTGGCAGGTGACAGCATCGATCAGGACTGCAGCGGCGACGATACCCCGCTCGGCACCGGCGGCGCGGGAGGCGGCGGAGGCGGCGCTGGCGGCGCCTCCTGACAAATCCCCTCACTTTGTTGGCATTTTAACGAGAAATTAAACAGGGAGACGGGGAGACGGGGAGATTGATGGGATTTCACTCCCCGCCTCCCCGCTTCCCTGTGAACTTTCCCGAAAACGGAGCCGCCGCCCATTCGGACAACACACGGCGGACGCGCTCGAGATATCCCTCCTCGCGCACGATCTCCTGGTATCCCGGCACTGCGCCGACCCACTCCCGCATACGCACGTTCGACGCCTCGGTGAGGTACATCGTGGGGAGCCCCATGAGCGCGGGCCCATCCATGCCTGCGGTCGTGACGCCGAGCTGGCCGACCAGGCCGTGCGTTCGCTTCAAGTGCTCGAAGAACTGCAGCTGCGCCCGGCGCATGTCGAGCTGCCGAAAAGTGGGGTCCTTCCAGAAGAGCGTCATGTCGACCGCGCCGTCGGGGACCTGTGCGTCTCGAAGAGCGTCGCCGGTCAACACAGGCACGAGCCCCGCACGTTGAACGAGGTCCGTCAGCTCCAGGAGCTCGGCGAGCGTCGTGTTGCGGTGCGGGTGGTGGACCCCCTCGCGGATCCAGAGCAGCACCTTCTTCCGGCGTGACTCTCCCGCCCGCGCTTCCGCGAGCCTGCGATCGACCCAGGCGATCACCGATCCCGGAATCGGCGCGTCCGCCAGAAACGCCGCGCGGAGTCTCCCCTGGGCGGACGACGGATCGGCCTTGAAGGCGCGCGCGACGATCTCCGTTGTCTGCTTCATCGCGCGCGGGCGCGAGCGGTACGCCTGAAGGTGATCGCTCAGGCCTGCATCGCGGAGAAACGCCTCGGCTTGCGCCGTTCCCGCTTTGCCTGGCTCGACCTGGATCGCCGCGCCCGCGAGGACGGCGGCCGCGGCGACGTACCACCCCTCGCCGAACGAGAAGCCGCCGTCGGTGTGGAATGTATACGCGTGGTTTCGCTCCTCGATGATCCTGCGCGCCGCGCGGGCGGCGATCTCGGCCTCGTGAGCCGCCGCGCGCGCCGCGCGGGCGACCTTTGACCGCGGAGAGCCGCCCTCGAGCTCCGAGGCGCTGATCGCGGCCGCGCGGGCCGAGGCCTCTGCGCCGACCACGATCGCCGCCACGCGCCGCCAGCCGTCGTCGCAGGCGTCGCGCGTCGGCGCGCGCTGCGCGCTCAACGAGAGCTGGCCCGCGCCGTGGAGCGCGTCTGCCGCCCGCGCCGCATGGGCCCTCGCCAGCGTCGAATGGGCGCGCATCGCCGTCGCGAGGATTCGCTCTCTTCCCGCGGCGACCTCATGTTCCTGGAGGGCAGCGCGCTCCTGCTCGGCGGCGGCCAGCGCGCGATCCGCCTGCTCGATCGCGCAATCGAGCAGACGCCGATAGCGCTCGCGCTGCCCCGGCGCGTGCAGCGTGGTCGCCAGGGCGAGCGCGGCGCCGAGGCTGCTTTCGGCGTCGCGCTCGATGTGCTGCGCGGCGAGCGTCTCGGCGACAACCACTCCCATGCACACCGGCTCGAGTCCCTCGATCATCGTCCTGTCGGTCACCCGCGGCGCGCAGCGCCGCCAGCAGCAGCGGCTTGTCGGGGAGTTCCCTGCCTTCACTTCAGCGCAGGCACCTCGTATCACGGCGGTGGTTCCAGTAGTACCAGAGACATTCAACCAAATCGCTGATCACCATTGTTATTCCTTCTCATCTATCAGCAACTTGGGCACTTCTGTCAGAAAGAATCTCTTCATCCGCTCCCAACTTGTCGCGGTCAAGCCCCGCGGATACACGGGATCTTTCTCCGCGTCCTCGAAGTACGTCAGCGATCGCAGCACATGGTACAGATCCGCTTCCGACACCCCGAACTTTGCCACGTACGCCGCCGCAGCGTCCCGCAACGGCAGCCCCCCCTCGGCGAGCGCGCAGAGGTCCCAGAAATCGCGACGCAGCCCACGTCGCGCGATCGCGGCAAGCTTCATCGCAGCAAGGTCCCGCACCCCTGCCATGGGAAACGCTTCCGGTCCGGGCGTTGGCGCATCGAGCAGCCCATAAGGATACCTTACGATATCCACTGGGATGCCACTCACCATTACCCGCAACGCCGCATCGGTCATGCTTATCACCTGCAGATCGGGCACCACAACCCGAACCGCCTGGGCGAGCATCGTCAGATCGACGTCCGCGGAATTGCTGAACAAGTCGAGGTCCAGCGACCGACGGTGGCGTAGATGCACTGCGACGGCCGTCCCCCCGGCCAGATAGAACCGCTCGATCCCAGGGATGATCTTCAGTCGACCCAGGGCGCGGCTCTGCTCCTTCGCCAATCCGGTGGACTTGCCCACACTTCACCCTCCGCTTTTAGTACTGCCCGCCAGAACGCGAGCGTCCGCCCGCTCAATTCGGGGTGCCCGAGCTCCCGCAAAAACCGGTGTATTCCGTTCATTCCGTACGTCCGGATGAGCCAGCGCACCTCCTCCAGCCGACCGAACTCGAGAACTCGCGGGATGATGTAGTCCTGGCCCGTCACTGTATCGAGCGCCTTCGCGTCGACGTCCCAGAACACCCAGCGGAATCTCTCCGGCACCTTCGCCATGCCCCAGTTTACCGCACCTGGAGCCCCGCCAGGAAGCCGCTGCCGCTCGGCTTTCGCGCGGGCTGCCGGAATCCGCCCGCCTCTGTCCGCGTGGAAACTCGAACGCCGGTCAGTCGTGGCTCCCCATACGGACGAATCTGCCCGACATCGACCTGAGCCGGCCCGCCAGACCGGTCAAGCGCGATCGCCCGCGGGGTGGTCCGCGTCGGTGAAGCCATCATGGGTTTCCAGGAGTACATGCTCGCGCGCGGGAACAAGCCGCCGGACGCTCGCGGCTGAAGCGCCGGCGCGGCCGAGCACCGGCGGTCTGCGTCCAGCGAGAGCGAGGTTCAGTAGGGGTATCCGGGGATGTTCATCTCCATCGCATAGAGCGACGCGCCCGCCGTGATGTAAAGGGTCTTTCGATCGGCCCCGCCGAACGCGACGTTCGACACCTCGCCCAACCCCGTGATCTTGCCGAGCCTCGCGCCGCTCGGCGCGACGATCTCGATGCCCTCACGCCACGCGATGTAGACATTGCCCGCGCAGTCGACGCCCATGCCGTCGGCCTTCGGCAGGTTCGAGGCGAAATCGGACGAGGCGCCGGGCGCTCCGTCGGCGCTCAGCGTATAGCGACGGATCCGGCCGGGGGTGAACTCGGTCACGTACAGCACGCTCTCGTCCGGCGAGAGCGCGACGCCGTTGGGGGTCTCCAGCGTGCCGATGAGGCTCACCGCGCCGGACGGGGACACGCGGTAAGCTGCTGTCGGCAGCTCCGGCCTGCCGCTGCTGAGCTGAAAATCGGGATCGGTGAAGTAGACGTTGCCGTCGCTCCGCACGACGACATCGTTCGGCGAGCTGAACCGCTTGCCCATGTACGACCCGGCGACCTCGCGCCGCGCCTTCGTGCCGAGATCGAACACGGAGATGCTGCGCGTGTCGTGGGTACATGCGATGAGGTTCCCGTCGCTGTGGAGGCCCAGCCCGTTCGTCCCGCTGTTCTCGACGAACACCTCGAACGCGCCCGGCGGCGTGAGCCTCTGGATCTTCGCCTTTGGACCGTTGAGGGGCGGAGAGTTCTGCGCCTGCAGGTTGATCTCCGAGAAGAACAGCGCCCCGAGCTCGGCGACCCAGACAGGGCCCTCGACGTACGTGAACCCCCCTCTCACCAGCTGCGCCCTGCCGTTCGCCGGCACCGGATCGGCCGCGTACGGGCCGCCCGGGCAGACGACCGACACGTCATCACCGCCGCCCGCCCCGGCGCCGCCCGCCCCGGCCCCGCCGCTGCCGCTGCCGCTGCCGCTCCCCGTCTCGTCGCCCCCGCTGCCGCTCGTCGCCGCAGCGCTGCTCGCCCCCACGCTGCCCGCGCTGGTGCCGCTGGAGCTCGTGGCGCCCACGCTGCCCGTGGAGCCGCTCGACCCGCCAGCCCCAGCGCCGCTGGAGGATCCGCCCCCGCCCTCCGACTCGAGCGGGTCGTCGCCGCCGCCACAGCCATTCGCCGCAGCGAACAAGATCCAAGAAACGACCAGCGAGTACCTGACCTTCATAAGCAAGTGCCTCCAAGCGCCCCCGGATGGTGTGCCGATCGGGCACGCTCATCTTCGTCAGCTCGCCTCGCGCCGCAAGCGCCAGGTGACCGAGCGGCACGGCGCCTCGAACGCGCGCTCCGCGCAGGCCAAGGACCGGCACGACGCGGTGCGCCGTGAACGGCGGCGGCGGGCGAGGAGGCAACCGGCGGTCTGCGACGATAGGATGCAGAGACACCATGAAAATTGCGGTTTACGGCTTCGGATCCATCGGCGGTTTGCTCGGCGCCCGGCTGGCCAGGGCCGGCTGCGACGTCAGCGCCGTCGCGCGCGGAGAGAACCTCGCCGCCTTGCAGAAGCGCGGCCTGCTGCTGCAAGGCAAGGGAGAGATCACCCGCGTGCCGATCCGCGCCGCAGAGGATCCGGCCGCGCTCGGCGCGCAGGACGTCGTGTTCATCGCGGTCAAGGCCACCGCGCTGGCCGACGTCGCGGCGCGCATCGCTCCGCTGCTCCGCGAGGACACGATCGTCGTCCCCGCGATGAACGGCGTGCCGTGGTGGTTCTTCGCCCCCGAGAACGTGCCGTATGCCGGCGCCCGGCTCCAGTCGCTCGACCCGGGCGACGTCGTGCCGCGCGCCATCCGGCTCCGCCAGGTGGTCGGCTGCGTCGTGCATCTGTCGGGTTCCAGCCCGGAACCGGGGATGGTGCGCGTCGGCCTTGGCAACCGCCTGCTTCTCGGCGAGCCGGCCGGCGGACCTTCGGACCGGGTGGGCGCGCTGGTCGAGCTGCTGCGGCGCGCCGGCTTCGAGGCCGAGGCCAGCGCCGAACTCCGGACCGACATCTGGTACAAGCTGTGGGGCAACATGACGATGAACCCGGTGTCGGTGCTCACCGGGGCGACGTGCGATCGGATACTGGATGATCCGCTGGTGCGCGGCTTCTGTCTTCAGGCGATGCAGGAAGCGGCGGCGATCGGCGAGAGGATCGGTTGTCCGATCGCGCAGAGCGGAGAAGACCGGATGGAGGTCACGCGCAGGCTCGGCGCGTTCAAGACATCGATGCTGCAGGACGCGGAAGCCGGCAAGTCGCTGGAGATCGACGCGCTGGTGACCGTGGTCCACGAGATCGGCAAGCTGACCGGCGTACCGACGCCGACCATCGACAGCTTGCTCGGCCTCGTGCGCCTGTGCGGCCGCACGCGCGGCCTGTATGCCGGATGATCCAATCGTCGCTCAGGGCCGGGCTCCACCGCAGTCGCCCGGGCAATTGCAGTCGTTCTCACCCGCGCCGCAGGCGCCGTCGCCGCATTGCGCGCAGAGGTGCGCGTCGGGCGCCGTGGTCACGCACGCGCCGTCGACCCGCGCCATGCTCGCGATGGGCGTGAGACCCTGGCAGCACGTCGTGAACGACTTGCTCGACGCCATCCCTCCCTCGCCCGAGCAGCGCGACGCGAGCGCTGCGCACGAGCCGTCGGCTTGCTGGACATACCCGGGCAAGCAGTCGCACTGCGGCCGCCGGGGGCGCAGCACCGGCACCGTGCCGGCCGGGCCTCTCGGCCCCAGCTGAACGGTAGCCGCGGCCGGAGACTGCGCCGGCGCAGCGCCGCCCGGGCTCGCCGGCGGCGGGGGGCTGGCTCCCTCCGGCCCCGCGGGAGGCGTGGCGATCTTGCCGTCCGGCGTCTGGGACTCGATCGGGATCCAGTCGACGATCTGGCCGTCCGGCGTGACCGTGGTGGCCACGACGTGCTCGCGGGGAGGCCGCGCCGTTCCCCCCGGCGCGCAGGGGTTGTCAGCGCCCGGGTGAGGGGGATCCGCCGGGTCGGGCCCCCTGGCGGCGCAGGCCGCGGCGAGGAGCAGCAGGGGGCACAGGAGCAGAGCAAGCGCGTGCATGGGCAGGAAACACGGGAGCCCGCGGGATCTTACGGCGCCACGCCGCCTGCGGCGGCGGAACGGCCCGAAAGGAGGCAGAGCGGCCGGCGTCGCGCGGAGGCCTCGGAGATGACGCAGCGTCGGGGGTGTTGTAGCTGCAATCTTCGCTGTGCAGCGCTGTGTACCTGGCCTCGGCTTGCTGATCGCGGGCGCCCTCGCGGGCGCGTGCGCTGCCGCGCCGGAGGCGCCCGCGCGGCCGACAGGTGACGTCGAGGCGCCCGCCGGCAGCGCGCTGCCCGGAGCCTCAGAAGCGGCGCGGGTGCCCATGCCGAGGCCGGCGCGGGCGCGGCTCGAGGCGGCGGTGAGCGCGAACCAGGCCTGCGAGGGGTGCCACGAGGAGGTGGCGCGGGAGTGGCGCGCGTCGCTCCACCACCGGGCGAACTCAGAGCCGGCCTACCGGCGGGCGTTCGCGATCGAGCCGATGCCGTTCTGCCGGGCCTGCCACGCGCCCGAGGCGAGGCCGGAGGAGCCAGAGCCCGAGGCGCTCGGGGCGCTCGGCGTGGGGTGCGTGACGTGCCACGTGACGGGCGACGCCGAGGGTGAGCTCGCAAGGCAGGCGGTGGCGCCGGTGCTCGCGGCGCCGTGGGCGGGGCCCGGGGCGCCGCCGGCGGCGCCGCACGCGGTGATCCGGGACGCGCGGTTCGGGGGCGCGGACGCGTGCGCGGCCTGCCACGAGTTCGCGTTCCCCACGGCGCGAGGGCGGTCGGCCGCGGAGCTGATGCAGTCGACCGTCATCGAGCACCGCGCGTCGCCGGCCGCGGACCAGCCCTGCGCGGCGTGCCACATGCCCCGCGGGCCGGGGGGGCGGCGCGGCCACGGGTTCGCGGGATCGCGGGACGAGGCGCTCGTGCGGAGCGCCGTCGCGGTGACGGCGCGGCGGCTCTCGGCGACGCGCGTGGCGGTGACGCTCGCGCCCGCGAACGCGGGGCACGCGTTCCCGACGGGGGATCTATTCCGGAGGCTCGAGGTGTCGGCCGAGGCGCTCGGGCCCGACGAGCTGGTGCTGGGGCAGGAGGCGCGCTACCTGACGCGGCACTTCGCGCTGCGGCCCGGCGCGATCGGGCGGAAGCTCGTGGCCGACGACCGGGTGCACGCGCAGCCCGTGACGGTGGAGCTCGACGTCGGGGCCGCCGGCGAGGCGCGGACGATCGCGTGGCAGGTGGCCTACCAGCGGGTGGCGCACCCGAACGGGGTGGACCTGCGCGACGCGGAGATCGAGGGCGAGATCCGGGTCGCGTCGGGGAGGCTCGCGCCATGAGCGGACGAGGGATCGGCGCGAGGGGGAGCAGGCCGGCGTGGCGCGCGGTCCGGGGTGGTGAGCGGCCGGGCAGCCGGCGGGTCGAGGATGAGAGCACGGGAGCGCGGCGCGGCGGTCCGGCGCGGTCGTGCCTGGAGGAGGACGAGCGATGATCGGGCGAAGGACGTGGTGGGGGCTGGGCGGGCTCGTGATGGCGATGGCAGGGTGCGGACCTGCGCCTGCGCCGCAGGCCGCAGACGGGCCGCGCGCGGAGGTCGCGACGCAGGGGCCGGGCGCGCCGGGCGCGCCGGGCACATCGAGCACCGCGGGCTCGCCGGGCGCGCCGGGCGGGGTGAAGGTGGACGAGGCGGCGAAGCCGGCGCCGCCGCCGAAGTCGGCGTTCGCGCCGGTGGCGCAGATCCCGGAGGAGGTCGAGCTGCGGCTTCACCCGGTGGAGGGGGCGCTGCTCGTGTCGACCTCCAACCTGACGGTGCTCGAGGGGGAGCAGGAGGCCGTGGCCGCCGCCGTCGGCGTGCTGAAGGACGGGAAGATCGAGTTCCCGAAGCGGCTGCACTTGCCGGGGTGGTGGGTGTCGGTGATCGGCGTCCACGGGCGCTATCCCGACCAGCTCGACCTGATCGCGACGGGCACGACGGGCCGCACCGGCGTGGCCGAGCACTACGCGCTGGGGGCGAAGGGCTGGGTGCAGCGGGTGAGCGACGCGGGGCAGTGGTTCACCGGGGTGGCGAGCATGGGCAGCTCGCTCGTGGGGCTGGTGGGGCCGACGATGATCGGGCCCTCGAGGTTCGTCACGCTGCGCGGGCCCAGGGTGGGACTGACGATCACGCCGGCGCCCAGGAAAGGGGAGTGCCGCGGGTTCGACTTCGAAGGGGCATCGCGTTACTCGGAGACCGAGGTCCGCCCGGAGGCATTCGGGGCGACGCGCGATGGGACCGCGCTGAGCTACGGGCTCAATTGCAAAGCGGAGAGCGCCCTGGAGGTCTGGAAGCCGGGCGAGAAACGCTCGACCATCCTGCCCATCCCGGCGCCGTTCGATGAACAGAAGGCCGACGATGTGCGCACGCTGATCCTGCCCGGCCCCGGCGACGGCGAGGCGTGGATCGTGGACGGGGGCGTGCTCCGCTACCAGGGCGGGGAGGCGAAGAAGATCGACCCGCCGGCGAAGGGCGCGCGCGTGCTCACGGCGTCGGCGGCGCCGGACGGGACGCTGTGGGCGCTCACGGACGACGCGCTGTTCGCGCGCAAGGGCGATGCCTGGGAGCAGGCGCCGCTGCCCGACGGGGTGAAGGCCCGCGACGTGGCCGTGGGGAGCGACGGGGCCGTGTGGGTCGCGGCCGGCGGGGCGATCCTGAAGCACGGCGGCGCCGGCGAGGCCGCGGGCGCGGCGCCGGGGACCATCCAGCTCCAGAAGGGGCCGCCGCCGAAGCCCAGGGAGAACCGGACCTTGCCCAGGCCCGGCGGGCCGAAGTGCCCGCAGAACCTCGTGGTGCTCTACACGTTCAGCAAGACGGCGCCGGACGACTACGACTTCCCGCTGACGCGCAAGGCGCTCAAGGGACGCACGGAGTTCTCGCCGGCGCGCTTCGTTGTGACGCGCGACATGGGGCAGCGCTTCTTCGCCGCGTTCGTACCGACCTGGGATCTCGCCAAGAAATTGGAGGAGCGGATCAAGACCGATGTGCAGGGCTCGACGCCGCAGATCGTGTGCGCCACGCCGGAGGTGGTGCGGGAGCTCAAGCTGGATCTGAAGACGGGAGAGGTCGCGAAGTAAGACGGGCGAAGACGGCGCGGCCGGGGCGCCGGCGTGCGGCGGCGGCTCCGTCGAGGGGCCGCCATCCACCGCAGCCAGCGGCGGCGCCGTTCACAGGTGCCGGGTCTCTCCCGGCGGCGTGCCCCAGTCGTTGTTGCGTCCGTCGGCGTACCGGATCGGCGCGGAGACGAGCTCCGCGAGATCCACGTCGTCCAGGGAAGCGAGCTGGACCGCCACATAGTCGCCGCCGATCGCCTCGACATATCCGCGCCCGAACGACCGCACGCCGCAGCGTCGACAGAACAGGTGGTGCCCGGCCTTCATGCCGAACTGGTAGTCGCTCAGCGCGTCCTCACCCGCGAGCAGCCGGAACGCGTCCGGCTTGAGGATCACGTTCCAGTTTCTCGTCTTGGTGCAGATTGAGCAGTTGCACTTGTTGGTTCCAGCGCTCAGGTCGATGTCGGCCTCGAAGCGGACCGCGCCGCAGTGGCAGCTCCCTGAATACGTCTTCTTCATGTGCAAACCTCCTGGCAGGACGGGCGTTCGCGTTCGAACGCGCGACCACCTGAAGGCCTGACGGTACCCGAATCCGCGCCGGCGGGAGCCCCCTTCGAAGCGCCGCCGCGCGGTCTGGAGGCGCGCCGCGCCGGCGGCGCCGGGGCATCCTTCAGCCGAGCCGCGGGTTCGTTGCCCTGACACACCTGTCATGCCGCTCGGCGGGCGCCTGGCACAAGGCGTCAGGAGCGCCGGTTTCTTGCGCCCGCGCAGGTGGTCTACCCGTTGCTTCGCCAGCGCCTCCATCCACGGCGGTCCCGCCGGAGAGAGGATGGCTCCATGACCTTATCTCTTTTTTCCCTCGTTCCGCTCGGCGCCTGCGTGCGCACGACCGCCGCGCTCGCCGCCGGATTCGCCATGGCCTCCGCCATGCCCGGCTGCATCATGAACCAGAAGCAATGCACCGAGATGGCCTGTAGCGACACCTTCACCATCACCGCCGCGACGGCGAACAAGAGCTGGGCGGCGGGAGAGTACACGCTGGAGCTCGCGGTGGACGGCAGCGCCGTGTCGTGCGCCTACAGCTGGACGAACACGCCGAACGTCGGCGGCAGCGGCGTGTTCGTCCAGTGCAGCCCGACCGTCAGCGTCTCGGTCAATGCGGTGGAAATCTGCACGGAGACGAGGCGCGGCGGCGGCGTCTCCCAGAGCTGCGTCCCGGCCCCCGGGCAGTTCACGCAGCAGCTCGCGATTCGTGGCACGCCGGCGCGCGTCGACGTCGTCGTGCGGCGGGACGGCGCGCTCCTCGGAGAGCGGAGCTTCACCCCCGCGTACCGGACATGGTACCCGAACGGCGAAGACTGCGGGCCTGGGTGCCGACAGGACACGCAGGACTGGACGCTCCCGTAGCCGTCGGCGCCGGAGGGGCGCCGAGGCGCTTACCTAATTCCAGCGAGCGGAGAGGACCGCCCTCATCCGGTCGATCCGCAGCGCCCTCTCCAGGGCGCGCCCCTCGTAGGCGCTCAGGAGCGCGGGGAGCGCCTGCCGGGCCAGCGCCAGCAGCGCGCGGCGGCGGACCTCCGGATCGAGCCTGCCCTCGACGACGATCTGGCTGAAGGCCAGGGCGAGGATCGCCTCGTCGCGGGTGAGCAGGCCGTACTCGTCCTCCTCGCCGAGCGCCTCGACCTCGGCCGCGTCCACGGCGTCCCAGCCGGCATTGCCGACCTCCCAGCGCTCGAGGAGCTCGTCGAGGAGCTCGATCGGGCTCTTCTTCGGGTGCTCGTCGCGGAAGTCGCGGAAGGCGGTGAGGGTCTCGTGCGCGGTCTCGTTGCCGAACGGAGCGGTCTCGTCGGTAAGCGACCAGAAGAACGGGTCGGCGAGGGCAGCGGCTGCCCTGGGGTGGCAGTCGTCGGGGGAGAGGTCGGGGATCTCGGGCGCTTCGGTCATGGGAGAGGGCTTTCCGTCGGCTGAGGCGCGGGCGCGCCGCGCCGCCACCTTACCGCGTCGGCGCGCCCCGTCCGAGCGCGGCGCCGTCTTCCCCCGTCATTTCCAGTGCCACTTGCCCTTCCCTTTGCCCTTGTGCTTGTGCTTGTGCTTGTGGATGACGAGGACGCGGCCGTCGTCGTCATCGTCGTCGTGCACCACCACCGTCGGCCTGACGTCGACCTTCACGGCCCACGTGGTCGCCACCAGGATGCCGATCACGGGCGCGCTCGGGCCGACCACGATCACAGCGCCTGGACGGTAACCGCAGAGGACCACGTGCGTGTGCCCGCCTTCCTTGAGCACCACCGTGACCTTGGTCGGATTGACCTTCACGTTGAGCTTGCCGGTGAAGTAGAGCCGATCGGGCCCGGGCGCGAGCACGATGACGTCCGGCCCCGACGCCGTCTGGACCGCTAGCTTGATCTCGCGCTCGCCGATCGGCACCGGCTTGAGGTTGAGATCCAGCACGTACACGCGCAGATCGCCGCTCTCCTTGTCGGCGACGATCTCCACGATGTCGTCTCCGACCGGCTGGAGCACGCCCCCGTTCGGCCCCTTGGTCCCGTCGAGCTGGGTGGTCTGGTGCTCCCTGGCGCTCTCCTGGAGCTCCCGGGTCCCGCCGCGCGGCACGTGCAGCACCCCCTTGAACGGCTCGCCCTTCACCTTCAGCTCGTAGCTGACCTCGGTCAGGTCGTCCTCGAGCGGCGGGAGCTTGGCGAGCAGCACGCCCCCCGACCTGGGCTCTGGCACGAGCGCCGCGCTCATGGGCGCTCCGTCCTTGCCAGGCACCTTGACCGAGACGCTGCCCGACACATCCGCCGCGATGGGCTTGCCGTCGCGATCCTTCACCAGCGCCGTCACCTGCCCGTCCTGGGCCACCGTCATGACGACGGACCCGGGCTCGTGCTGCTCCGTCAGCGCCCAGTTGTCCTCGATGCTCTCCGCCGTGATCTGCGGCGATTTGCTGCAAGCGGACGAGACGAGCGCCGCGGAGGCGACCCCGAGCGCGACGACCATGGACCGGAGACAACGTTGGATTCGCATACACCCCTCTCTGGTGACCTCTCGAAGGCGCGATCGCCTCATACCTGCTTGCGCGTCACGGACCAGATGAAGCCGTCGTACCAGAAGTGCATCAGCGCGACGGTCTGCGTGATCGACCACAGCGCGCGGTCGTCCGCCGGCGCGAGCTCGGCCCAGACCCCGTACACAAGGACGCCCCCGAGGAAGACCGCCGCCGCGATCGGCGTTCCGGCCCGGAGCGCGTCGAGGCGCAGCCGGCGGCGGAGGCGGCCGCCCTCCGACCACCAGACGAGCGCCAGGTACTGCACGGCGTGGAACAGGTTCATGATGAAGAAGGCCTGTCCCCAGGGGTTGAAACCCCACGTGTAGATCGAGCAGAGCCCCGTGCTGACGAGCAGCCACACCTTGGGGAACGACACCCGATAACCCCGCCGGACCATCCCTCGGTAAGCGAGCGCGTAATAGAGCAGGTACGACGTGCCCGCGGCGATGACGGCCCAGCTGAGGACGCGGTGGCTCGACGTCATCAGCGCAGGGACGGCGGTGAAGAAGGCGGGGCCCACGCCCTCGAAGGCGTCGAAGCTCTGGAAGTGGAGGAGCATCGTCGCGCCGCCCAGGATGGGGCCGGCATAGAGGACGAGGTTGAGCCACAGATCCAGCCGGCGGCCGAGCGCCGGCGCGTTCCCCGCGCGCGCGTCGTAGATGCGCCCGAGGCCGAACGTCTGGAGCGCCGAGTGGTAGACGTCCCAGAACACCACGAGGACCGACACGCAGGCGACGGCCCACATGGACAGCATCATCGCGGCGAACAGGGCGACCGGCGCCACGAGGAAGCGGAGCCGGTGCCGCCGGAAGATGTCCGCGTTGCCGTGGCTCCGGAGGAGCACCGCGGCGAGGTGGCCATGGATGAGCGTGCCGATGAAGAGCCCCGCCCACGTGACCTTCTCCCCGTGAAGCCTGAACCTCGCGTCGGCGAACGGCGTCCCCGCGATCAGGGCGCCCGCGGCGAGCGCGACGAGCGGCGGGAGCAGGAAGAAGGCCCAGTCATACAAGGGGCCGACGATGTACGCGGCCCGGCCCACACCGAGCAGCGCGGCGGACGCGGGCTCGGCCCGTGCGCTCATGCGGGACGAGGTGCCGCCGCGGGCCGCGGCTCCGGTGCTGCTGGCGAGAAGCCGATCGTCCATCCCTGCACGGCGAGGTGATCGACGAGCGAGAGCAGGAAGAGATTCACGCCGAGCATCTCCATCGACTCCTCCACGAAGTCGATGAGCGCGTAGATCAGGTTGTCGCTCCCGGCCCGCTCGGTCCAGTACCCGAGCGGCAGCTCCAGGACGAGGGCCCCGGTGACATAGATCCCGCCCGAGAGGAGGAATCGATTCCGCGTATCTCGCGGGAGGTGCGAGAGGAACCGGAGGTATGCGACCACGAACGCCGCCACCGCGGCGGCCGCCGGGATCACCCAGCTGAAGTACAGGACCCCGCCCAGATCGAGCCAGGAGCTCGCCGCTTCATGGATCTCGACCACCTCGTCGAGCGAGATGTAGAGGAACGCCGCGGAGAGCCCCCACCAGTGCTTCACGAACGTGCCCGTGCGCCGGGCGCCGACGGCGACGACAGCGAGCGTGAGTGAGCACACGAACAGCAGTGACGAGGTGTACCACGTGGGCACGTTCTGCTCGTAGCTCAGCGAGAACAACGGGACGACGCCGCTTTGACTCCTCAGGTGGAGGAGCGGCTTGAGCACCTCGACGGCGAGCCCGGCGCCCGCGATCACCGCCATCACGGCGAGCAGCGCGACCTGGAGCCGGGCCCGCGACAGGGTGATCTGCATCGAATGAGAAGAACTACGCCAGGACGCCGGACACGGTCAACGCGTAAAGCAGCCGACACCGGCGCAGCGGGGCGGCGCGGCGCGCCCTGGCGAGCGGGCTCGGGAGCGCTCGACAGGGCGCGCTCTCGAGCCACTTCGGTGCAATGCGGTGAGCGCGAACAGGCTCCCCCGCTGCGTTCGCCCCTGCTGTCCTGCTGCCCGGCATCGCCGCCGGACGCGCGCTCAAGGAGCGCTGTAGGACACGATCTCGCCTTCGAAGCGGTAGTCACCGCCGTTGGTCCAGAACACGTCCTGACCTTCGGGGGCGATGATGCGCCAGGCGAAGTGCTGGCCGAGCGCGAGCACGGTGGTCTTGTTCTTCACGAGATCATGGGCCTGGACGCTGCGGTTCCGGCTCATGTCCGTCGAGAAGAGCGTCGAACCCCTGAGGGCCAGCCCTCCCATCGAGCCCCCCTGGTAGATCAGCGTCTTCGCCCCTCCGGCGATCGGCGCCTTGAACACGCCGCCGTCGCCGGCGTTGGCCCAGTAGACGAACTCCGCGTCCACCGCGATCCCGGCCGGCTCCCCCTCGTTCTCGGCGATGACGGTCACGTCCCCGCCCGACTTCGCCACCTTGTAGACCTTGTTCGTCGTGGCGCCGCCGGTCCAGTAGATATTCGCGGCGTCCTGCGCCAGATGCTCCGGCGCGCCGGCGCCTTGGGCGAGCACGACGGGCTCGCCGCCGTCGAGCGGCATCTTGTAGATGTTGTGTCCGTCGCCATCGCCGAAATAGACGGACGACTCGTCTCCGGTGACGCTCAGCACGTAGCCGATCTCGATCAGCGTCTCCATCTCCAGGGTCGATTTGTCGACGCGCTTGAGCGCCGAAGGGATGACCGGATCGTTGTCTCCGCCGCTCGCCCAGTACACGTGGGAGGCATTGACCCACAGCGCCTTGGGGTCTGGATCCGCGGGGGTCATCGCCTCCACCTCGGTCGTGCCCGGCTTGACGCGATAGATGTAGCCGTCGTTCGAGTCCGCGGGCGCGGTGGCCTCGGTGCCGCCGCTCGCAAAGTAGAGGTAGGTGTCGTCGGCCGCGAGCGCCATCGGGTAGGCGTGCTGGCTCGCCATCGCCGCCGGCGGGACCATCCCGGCCTGGAAGCGGGAGAAATGCGGCGTCTCCGTGACGACGCCGGCAGCGAAAGCGTCATGACGCTCGAGCCGCGTGAAGTCGTCGGAGTCGGCCGGCGCGGTGAAGGCATAAACGTCGAGGAAGGTGTTTTCGCCGAGCTCCGCCTCGAGCTCGACGGTGATCGGCAACGTGAGCGAGATCGGCTTGTCGAACGTCTGCCCCTCCGGGCCGAGGAGGTACATGGGCCCCACCCCGCCCTCGCGCGCGTCCTCGACGCGCTCGATGGTGATGTCCGTCGCCGCGCTGACCGCGCCTGGCGGCACCTCGATCGTGAACCCGTCCCTCGCGGTGAACACGCCGCCCTGCGCGTCGACGGAGAACTGCGGCTTGGTCCCCTGCGTGACATCGTCCGCCTCCGCCCCCCCGCACGACACGCCGCCCAGCCCGCCCGCCGCACACGCCAACACCATGAATGAGATTCTTTTCATCGACTTGCTTCTCCGCGGGCGGTCGCCGCCGCCCATGATGGACAGGGTTGCAAGCAGGGGCACGGCCGGAGTCTCCACGGTCGCGAGCCGATGAGGTGCGAACATGCCGCAGCGGCGCCTCTCACGAGAGGATCGTTGGAGCTGGGATCGGGTGCTTTCGGATCAACGGCTTCCTGGGTCGATGGTCCGTCCCGGCGGCCAACGCGCGTGGTTCCGCCCCGGCCAACATGCGCTCGCCATGAAGACAAAGACACCGTGAGCGCTCTCCGCGCTGGGAGTGAAGACGATTGACTCTGCCGAGCTCGCCGCGCGCGGCCCCGGCGCCGCCGTCGCTTTCACGCGACAGCGGAGCCCCAGAGTCGCTGGAAGCCAAGCCAGGCATGAGCGTGTGGGACCCCCCTGCCCGTCACGCTGGTCCCGGGTGAGCAGTCGCGCCGCGGCTCATGGGCGGCTCACAAATCGGCGGCCCACGAATCGCGCGACCTGGGGTTCGCCCCTGCTGTCATGCTGCCCGGCATCGCCGCCGGAGGCGCGCGCTCAAGGAGCGCGGTAGGACACGATCTGTCCTTCGAAGCGATAATCGCCGCCGTTGGTCCAGAACACGTCCTGACCTTCCGGGGCGATGATGCGCCAGGCGAAGTGCTGGCCGAGCGCGAGCACGACGGTCGTATTGCTCGCGAGATCGTGGGCCTGGACGCTGCGGTTCCGGCTCATGTCCGTCGAGAAGAGCGTCGAGCCCCTGAGGGCCAGCCCCCCCATCGAGCCCCCCTGGTAGATCAGCGTCTTCGCCCCTCCGGCGATCGGCGCCTTGAACACGCCGCCGTCGCCGGCGTTGGCCCAGTAGACGAACTCCGCGTCCACCGCGATCCCGGCCGGCTCGCCCTCGTTCTCGGCGATGACGGTCACGTCCCCGCCCGACTTCGCCACCTTGTAGACCTTGTTCGTCCTGGAGCCGCCGGTCCAGTAGATGTTCTCTGCGTCCTGCGCCAGGTACTCCGGCGCGCCGGCGTCGGCCGCGAGGACGACGGGCTCGCCGCCGTCGAGCGGCATCTTGTAGATGTTGTGTCCGTCACCATCGCCGAAATAGACGGACGACTCGTCTCCGGTGACGCTCAGCACGTAGCCGATCTCGACCAGCGTCTCCATCTCCAGGGTCGATTTGTCGACGCGCTTGAGCGCCGAAGGGATGACCGGATCGTTGTCTCCGCCGCTCGCCCAGTACACGTGGGAGGCATTGACCCACAGCGCCTTGGGGTCCGGATCCGCGGGGGTCATCGCCTCCACCTCGGTCGTGCCCGGCTTGACGCGATAGATGTAGCCGTCGTTCGAGTCCGCGGGCGCGGTGGCCTCGGTGCCGCCGCTCGCAAAGTAGAGGTAGGTGTCGTCGGCCGCGAGCGCCATCGGGTAGGCGTGCTGGCTCGCCATCACCCCCGCCGGGATCATCCCGGCGTAGAAGGTGCCCACGGAGGTGGTCTCCGTGATCAGCTCCGCGGCAGAGGCGTCGTGACGCTCGAGCGGTGTGAAGGCGTCGGAGCCCGTCGGCGCGGAGAAGCCGTAGGCATCGAGGACGGTATTCTCCCCGAGCTCCGCCTCGAGCTCCACGGTGATCGGCAGCGTGAGCTTGATCGGCTTGGCGAACGTCTGCCCCTCCGGACCGAGGCGGTACGTGGGACCTACCGCGCCCTCGCGGTCGTCCGCGATGTTCTCGATGGTGAGCTCCGTCGCCGCGCTGACGGCCCCCGGCGGCACTTCGATCTTGAATCCATCATCCCCGGTGAAGACCCCGCCCTGAGCGTCGACAGAGAACTGGGGCTCAGTCTCGTGCGTGGCGTCGTCGCCCGCGTCCGCCCCCCCGCACGACACGCTGCCCAGCCCGCCCGCCACGCACGCCAACACCATGAATGAGGTTCTTTTCATCGACTTGCTCCTCCTCGGGCGGTCACGCCGCCCGAGATGGACAGGGTTGCAAGCAGGGGCACGGCCGGAGTCTCCACGGTCGTGACCTGTTAAGAATCGAACATGCCACAACGGCGCCTCTGTGCGAGATATTCGTCGAAGTCCAGGGCGTGTGTTCAGATCAAATGCATCCTATATCGATGTTTCGTCCTGATAGCCAGTGCGCGTGATTCTGCCCCGGCCAGCGTGCGTTGCCCCTGTGGACGAAGACACAGTGAGATGTCTCCGCACGAGCGCTCAAGACCATTGAATCCGCCGAGATCGCCGCGCGGCCGCGGCGTCGCCGTCGCGCCCGGACGCCGGCCACGCCGCAGGCGACGTCGAACCTGCGCGCGTGAGAACACACCTCCCTACTCTCCAGGGCCGTCCCGAACATGCAGTTGCGCCGCGGCTCACCGGCGGCTCATGAATCGACGCGAACGGGACGAGTCCGTCGGCCGTCGACGTGATGGCGCGGCGCGCGCCGCGCCACCCTGGGCAGCCGTGGAGAGCGTCGTGCGCCGGCGGAGGCCCGCCGGCGGCGCGTCAGCGCCCGGGGAGCGGCAGCCCGGCCTGCGCCGAGAGCCGGGCCATGGCGAGCTTCGCGGCGACGAGCGCCTCCTCCGGCGTGCGGCCCGTGGCGGAGAGGTGGCCCATCTTGCGGCCGGGGCGGGCGACCCGCTTGCCATAGAGGTGGAGCCGGACGCCCGGGATCTCCAGCGCGGCCTCGAACGGCGGCGGCGCGCCGCCGAGCCACACGTCGCCGAGCAGGTTGAGGATCGCCGCGGGGCGGACGATCTCGACCGAGCCGAGCGGCAGGTCGCACACGGCGCGGACCGCCTGCTCGAACTGGCTCGTCGCGCAGGCGACCTCGGAGGCGTGGTAGCTGTTGTGGGGCCGCGGGGCGAGCTCGTTGATGAGCAGGCGGCCGTCCTTGAGCAGGAAGAGCTCGACGACGAGCAGCCCCTCGACGCGCAGGCCGACCGCGAGGTCGAGCGCGATCTGGACCGCCTGCCCCGTCACCGCGGCCGAGAGCGGGCCCGGCAGCAGCGACCAGTCGAGGATCTGGTCGACGTGGTGGTTCAGCGCCGGCGGGTAGACCGCGAGCTTGCCGCTCGGGCTCCGCGCGACGAGCACCGAGAGCTCGGCCTCGAGGTCGAGCGCCTGCTCGACGACGCAGCGCTGCCCGCCGAGCGACGCGAAGAGCGCTGCGGCCTCGCCCTCGAGACCGCCGGCGCCGGCGCCGCCATCGTCCACGCACGCGTCCCCCGAGAGCCGCAGCTGGCCGCGCCCGTCGTACCCGCCGACGCACGACTTCACGAAGCACGCCCCGCCCATGGCGCGCGTCGCCTCGAGGAGCTGCTCGCTCGTCGCGACCTCGCGGAAGGGCCCCACCGGGAAGCCGTTGCGCGAGAGCCATCCCTTCTGGACGCCGCGATCCTGCACCATGGCCAGCACGTCGGCCGACGGGCGCACCGGCGCGAACCGGGCGGCGGCCACGAGGCCGTCCGTTGCGACCTTCTCGATCTCGAGCGTCACCACGTCGCACTGCGACGCGAGCTCGGCCGCCTGCGCCACGTCGTCGAACGAGGCGACGATGCAGTGATCGAGCACCGAACGAGCCGGGCAGTCCGGGTCAGGGTCGAGGGCGTGGACCTTGTACCCGAGCGTGCGGGCGGCCAGCGCCGTCATGCGGCCGAGCTGGCCGCCACCGAGGATACCGAGCGTGGAGCCGGGAGCGATGGGCATTTCCGGAGGACCTGTAGAGGGGGACCGAAACGAGGCCTGACGAGGCCTGACGAGCTAGACGATGACCGAGTCGCGTAGCACCGCCGCCTCCTGGGCGCCGCGGAAGGCGGCGAGGCGCTCGCGGAGCTCCGGGTGCTTGCCCGACAGGACCGCCGCCGCGAACAGGGCCGCGTTGGCCGCCCCGGGCTTGCCGATCGCCATCGTGGCGACGGGGACGCCCTTCGGCATCTGGACGATCGAGAGCAGCGCGTCCATCCCGTTCAGCGCCGTGGCGGGGATGGGCACGCCGATGACGGGCAGCACCGTCTTCGCCGCGACCATCCCGGGCAGGTGGGCGGCGCCGCCGGCGGCGGCGATGATCACCTCGATCCCGCGCTCCGCGGCCGTGCTCGCGTACTCGAACATCCGGTCCGGCGTGCGGTGCGCCGAGACGACGCGCACCTCGTGCGGGATGCCGAGCTGCGTGAGCAGCTCGCTCGTGACGGCGAGGTGCTCGTAGTCGCTCTTGCCGCCCATGATCACGCCGACCCAGGGCTTCTCGGCCGAGCTCGCTCCCATTTCCGCTGGGGTCCGGCCCTCGCCGGCCCCTCCCTGCGCCATCGTGCTCATCGTTCCACCGCTCACCGGCTCATCCGCCGTCCGTCGTCCGTCATCCGTCGCCCCCCGCCCGCGTCAGCGCGTGAGCTGATCCAGGAGGCTCAGGCTCTCGCGCTCTTCCTCGCCGATCTCGCCGTCGGACGAGATCATCTCGCGCGCGGCGTTCAGGAAGAGCTGCCGGTGCGCGCGCGGGATCTTCATCGGATCCACGTCGTCGGCCGCGGGCGGCACCTCGAGCCAGCCGCGCACCTGCTTGGCTTCCTCCGCGTCCAGGTGGAGCCGCAGGATCATCTTGCGCACGAACTCGCGCTCCTGGTCGCGCACCTGGAGGTCAGCCCAGGCGAACGAACAGATGAACCGCATCAGCTGGAGGCGTTCTTCGCGAGAAAGCTTGTCGAGCATGGGCGGGGACTCTAGCCCGGATCCGCCAGCGTTTTGTGTGGAAATCAGCGAGCCGCGCGCCCTAGGGGGATTCCCGGTTCCGGAGTGCTGCCCCCCGCCCGGGCGCCCGCTCCTCGCCGCTCAGCGGTACGGGCGGGCGGCGCGCGGGCCGCGCAGGAGCGCCGCCACGTGCAGCTGCTCGCCGAGCAGATCGCGCAGGGTGGCGGGGTCCTCGAGCGGGGCCGGCAGCGTGATCACGATGGCGTGCGGGGCGATCCGGAGCGCGCGCGTGCGGGCCTGCAGGCCCTTGACCGCCTCGCGCGCCCTCGGCGAGGCGGCGCGCAGCTGCTCGGGATCGTCGGGATCGAGCCCCGCGTCGAGGGGCGGATCCACCACCAGCGTGATCTCGGAGCGCTCGGGGTGCGGGCCTCGCTCGAAGCAGGTGTCGAGGTGGAACGTCGCGCCGTCGACCTGCGCGTCCCGGATGCGCATGCGGCCCACCTCGAAGCGGCCGTGGACCTCGGCCGCGAACCGCTCCCAGGCCGCGCGCATCCCCGCCATCGGCGTGGGCGGCGGGATGCGCTTCTTCGCGGCGCCGATCTCGGCCGCCAGCGCGGCGAGGTGCTCCAGGAACGCGCCGAGCCAGGGCTGATCGTGGCCCGGCGTCCGCGACCGGACCGACACGTGCTCGTCGTCCAGCCGGACGTCGTCGAAGGCGAGCAGGGCCCGGCGCAGCGGCCCCGCGATCACGGCGCGCACCTGGCCGGGATCGCGCCCGCGCACGCGGTAACGGCGGCCGAAGCCCTCGTCGTCCTCGGACGACAGCGCGAGCAGGAAGCGCTTCACGCCGACCTCCAGGTCGAGCCCCCACGACGGCCAGCGCAGCTCGCCCACGAGCGCGCCGCTCGACGAGGAGCCCGCGTCGATCCACACCGACGCCGCGGCGCCGGAGAGCGTACCCGAGAGGCGGAGCTCCAGCGCGTCGAGGGACAGGCCGTGGCGCGCGCCGACCGCTTCCCAGACGGCGCGCCACCTCCCGGAGCCGATCTGCCGCCGCATCGCGCCGAGGCCGGGCGGGCTGTCGAAGACGCCGAGCACGAGCGGCGTCGTGTGGACGACGCCGTCCGCGCGCGCGAGATCGACGCGCACCTCGAGCCCCCAGACGAGGGCGACCCAGCCGGCGTCGAACGACGGCGCGACCGAGCGGGGGATCCGGAACCGGAAGGGCAGCTCCCGCCCCTCGTCGCGGCTGTCCGCGCGGCGGAAGGCGGTGAAGCGGTGCGCCTCGGTCGCGCGGTTCGGCGCGGAGCGGTCGGCGCTGAGGAGGCGCTCGACGCCGACCAGCGAGATCTCGATCCCGCGCACGCCGCGGCCCTGCACGTTGCCGAGGGCCACCGCCCCCGAGATCTCGTCGCCCGGCGCGAAGACGCGATCGTCGAGCGAGACCTCGACGAAGGGGCTGTCGCCGCGCGCCGTGGTCCCCGCGGCCGGCGACCGGCCCGGGCGCGTGACGGGGCGGGGCGTGACGAGCACCTCGTAGGACTCCTGGACGTCGAGCCACCACGGGATCGCGATGGAGAGCGTGATGCCGTAGCGGATCTCGGCGCGCGTGCCGAGGTAGGAGCAGGGCGCGTCGTCCGGGAGCGGGAAGCTCGCGCGGTAGCGCTGCTCGCCCTCCGGGAGCGTCGTCGCCCCCGAGACGCGGGCGACGAGCGAGAGGAAATGGGGCGGCACGAGGACGCGCTCCTCGACGCGGGCGACCTGCATGCCCTCCAGGTGGAGCTCGATCGCGTCGACCGGCGTCCTCCCGCGGCAGCGGAGCACCAGCTCGACAAGGACGACGTCGCCCGGGTGGACGGTCCTGGACATCCGGAGCTCGACGTCGGGTCGGGTTCGCATGGTGTCCGGCTCAGCGCGGCGGGCGCGGGCTCACTTCACGAGCGGGGCCGGGACGGTCAGGCGGATCGGCCCTCGGGGAGCGCCGCGCTCGAAGATCTCTCCGCGCCGGTCCGCGACGCCGAGGCGCATGAGCCCGTCCGCGCGCACGAGCGCGAAGGGCGCGCGCGGGGCCGGCGCGTCGCGGACCGAGCCGCCCCGGCCCGCGTCGAACGGGACGATGAAGACCGCGACGTCCTCGGCGCCGGCGGCCGGCGCGCGGGGCGGCGCGGCGCGGGCGCAGCGCCCGGCGACCGTGGCGTTCCTGTCCTCGGCGGCGCAGCGGGCGAGCGCGCGGCGATCGTCGTCGGCGCCGCTCCGCGCGAGGTGGTCGGCGGCCGCGAGGCGGACCGCCTCCGCGGGGTCGCGCGCGAGCAGGTCCCGGGCCGCGTCGCCGTCGCAGCGGGCGCCGGCGACGGTGAGGGCCGCGAGCGCGTTGGCCCGCACGTAGGGGCGCGCGTCGGGGAGCGCCGCGCAGAGCGCCGCGGCCGCGCGGGCCGGCTGCCCGGCGCGGCCGGCGGCGCGCCCGATCGCGCCCGCCGCGTTGCCCGCCACGGCGGCGTCGGGGTCCTTGAGGAGCGGCAGGAGCAGCGGCAGCGCGTCCTTGTCCCCCGCCGCGCCCAGCGACCAGACCGCGTTGGCGCGGACGCCGGGATCCGGGTCGCCCGCGAGCTTGCGGAGCGCGGCGGCGGCCTCCGGGTGCCCCGCGAGCGCCTCGGCGATCTTGCGGCGATCGTCGATGGGCGCCGCCGAGGCCATCCGCGCGAGCGCGGCGCCCGCGGCCTGCCCCGGCATGCGGCCGAGCCCCTCGATCAGCGCGTCGCGCGCGGCGTCCGGCGCGCTCGCGATCGCGGCCGCGACGTCGTGGACGAGGCCCTTGCCGCTCGCGTCGTTCGCGGCCTTCGCGCCGCTGGCGTCGTCCGCGCGCGACAGGGCGCCCGAGAGGGCGATGCCGAGCGCGCCGCGGTCCTGCTCCGCCGCGACCGTGAGGCGCTGGAGCAGCGGCCGGGCGCTGCCTGGGCCGGCGACGCGGGAGAGCGCGATCGCCGCCCGGAGCCGCACGTCGGCCGACTCGTCGTCGAGCGCCGCGAGCAGGGCGGCGTCGACAGCCGCGCCGAGCGTCCCGGCCGCGCGCGCGGCCCCGAGCGCCTCGATCACGGCGAGGCGGAGCGGCGTGGAGCGCGCCTTGGCGAGCGGCAGCAGCGCCGCCTGCGCGCGCGGCGAGCCGGTGCGCCCGAGCAGCTGGACGAGGGCGAGCTTCTCGTCGGGCGCGGTCGCCGGGTCGACCAGCAGGGCGCGCGCCGGGTCCACCGCGCGCCCGTCGGGCCGCGCTGGATCGAGCAGCGCGGCCGCGGCGCGGATGGCCTCCGCGCGGACCGCGGGGTCGGCGTCGCCGAGCAGCTCCAGCACGCCGGGCAGCGCCGCGGGATCGCCGAGCGCGCCGAGGGCGCGCAGCCCGTGCCGGAGCGGGACGACGCCCCGCTGCATCCCCCGCTCGATCGCGGGCAGCGCTTCCCTGGCCTTGAGCTCGCCGAGCACGAGGGCGGCGCCCGCGGCGGTGTTGGCCGACGGCGCGGCCGCGAGCGCCGCGACGAGCGCGGGGACGGCCGCGGCGCCGGCGCTGACGAGGGCGTCGCGCACCGCGGAGCGCGGCGCCGCGGGGTTGTCCTTCGCGAGCGCCGCGAGCAGCGCCTTCACGGCCGCGTCGGAGCCGATGCGGCCGAGCGCCCGGAGCGCCGCCTCCCGCACGTCGTTGCTCGAGGTGGCGCTGTCGGACGGCCGCGCCCCCGGGAACGCGCCCGCGGCCCCCGGCGACGCCGTGACGAGATCGGCGATCGCCGACGTCGCGTCGTCCGAGCGCAGCCGGCCGAGGGCGGTCACCGCCTCGACGCGCACGTCCTGGGATGCGTCCTGGAGCGCGAGCAGCAGCGCGCTGACCGCGCGCGGGTCTCCGAGCTCTCCGAGCGCGCGCGCCGTGGCCTTGCGGACCTCCGGCACCGAGTCCTGCACCTTGCCGATCAGCGGCACGACGGCGCGCGCGTCGCCGATCCTGCCGAGCGCGCGCGCGACCTCCGCGCGCACCTCCGGCGCGGTGTCGTCGAGGTGGCCGAGCAGCGGCGAGACCGCGTCCGGGAGCCCCGCCGCGCCCATCGCGGTCGCGGCGGCGAGGCGGACGTGCGGGTCGGGATCGCCGAGCACCCGCCCGAGCGCGACGACGGAGCGGTCCGTGGGCGCCGCGCGGATCACGTCGCAGGCCGCGAGCCGCAGGCGCGCGTCGCCCTCGCCGAGCCACTCGATCACGAGGTCCCCCGCGCGCGGCATCCGGAGGCGCACGGCCGCCCCGGCGAGGTGCAGCCGCACCTCGACGTCCGGATCGCTCATGCCCCGCTGGATCAGCCTGATCGCCGTCTCCGGGGCGAGCTCGCCCACGCGGGTCGCGGCCAGGCGCCGCTCCAGGGCGTCGCCCGACGTGAGCGCACGCGCGATCTGCTCGGGCACGTTGGGCCAGAGGGTCGCGGCCGCTCCCCCGGGCGACGCGACCGCGGCGGCCGAGGCGGCGACGACGAGCAGGACCTGCGGTAGGCGGCGCAGCGGCGAGGACGAACGGCGCACGAGCCGAGCGTAATACAGCGGGCGCGGCCGCGTCATGGCGTTCCAGACGGCTGGAGCGCCGCGGGGCGACGCGCCGCGGGGCGCGCTGGCGGGGGTGCGCGCTGGCGGGGGCGCCTCTTCGCCGCGATCGCGCGCGGAGACCGCGCACGAGCCGCGCCGGTCCCCGAGCGCTGCCGCAACCGTCCGTGGCGTGCAACAGTCTGGCGAGGTGTCCAACATGATTCCGTTCTCCGTTCTCGACCTTGCCCCGATCGTCCAGGGCGGAGACGCCGCCCAGGCGCTCCGCAACTCGCTCGATCTCGCGCGCCACGCCGAGCGGCTCGGCTATCACCGCTACTGGCTGGCCGAGCACCACAACATGGGCGGCGTCGCCAGCGCCGCGACGTCGATCGTGATCGCGCACGTGGCCGCCGGCACCTCGACGATCCGCGTCGGCGCGGGCGGGATCATGCTGCCGAACCACGCGCCGCTCGTGATCGCCGAGCAGTTCGGCACGCTGGCGTCGCTCTTTCCAGGGCGCATCGATCTGGGGCTCGGGCGCGCTCCGGGCTCCGACCCGCTCACCGCCCGCGCGCTGAGGCGCAACCTGGCCGGCGACGCGGACGGTTTCCCTCAGGACGTCCTGGAGCTGATGGGCTACTTCCGCCCGGCGGAGCCCGGCCAGCCGGTTCAGGCCGTGCCCGGCGCCGGGCTCCGCGTGCCGATCTGGATCCTCGGCTCCAGCCTCTTCGGCGCGCAGCTCGCCGCGGCGCTCGGCCTCCCCTACGCCTTCGCCTCGCACTTCGCGCCGGGCCAGATGATGCAGGCGATCGCGCTGTACCGCAGGGAGTTCCGCCCCTCGGACGAGCTCGCAGAGCCCCGCGTCATGTTGGGGATCAACGTGGTCGCCGCCGGCACCGACGAGGAGGCGCGCCGGCTGTGGACCTCGCTCCAGCAGGCCTTCGTCAACCTGCGCCGTGGCCGGCCGGGACCCTTTCCGCCTCCGGTCGATGATTTCGAGCGCGACCTGAGCCCCCTCGACCGCGCCGGCCTGGAGCAGGCGCTGGCCTGCTCGGTCGCCGGCTCGCCCGAGACCGTGCGGCGGTGGCTGGACGCCTTCATCACCCGCACCCGCGCCGACGAGCTCATCGTGAGCTCGCCGCTCTTCGATCACGCCGCCCGCGTGCGCTCGCTCGAGCTCACGGCAGCGGTGCGCGACGAGCTCGCCCGCGCCGGGTGAAGCGCCTTGCCGAAGGCGCCTCGGCGCGCAGCCCGGCTCGTTCACGGGGCGGTGCTCGACCACCTCCGGCCAAGCCCACCGGGCTCCCGCGACGGTGCTCGAGCACGCTCACGCTCGGACCGGACCGAGGCGGGCGTACGCGTCGTCGGTGCGGCAGTTGCGCAGGTGGTCCCAAGTGCGAAACCGGCAAATTGCGCCGCGGACCGGCGCGATCGTGGAGGGCACGTGAGGCCGACCGACGTCTGAGCGCCGAGGCCGATCACGTGGACCACGCGCGCACCCACGCTGCTCACCGTAAGACCTCCTTTGTATGCAGGACCTGACCCGCCCCCGCGCTATACCCTGCGTCCGACATGCACCGAGCCGCTTGCTTCCTCCTCGCGTTCACCACCCGCCTGTTCGCCGCGTCGAGCCTAATCGCGTGCGACCTATCGTCGCCGGTGCCACTGAACGTATCCACCACCGGCCCACCGCCGTCTGGAACGTCTCCGCTTTCCTCGTCCAGCGTCACTCCAACCGCATCCGGTGGCGCCGCGACATCTGCCGGCGTTCTCGCTCCGCCGTCCGCTGTCGCGCCGATCCCCGCGATGACGGGTGGGCGTCCAAAGGTCGATGCAGCCACGCCGTTCGACGTTGATGACTGGCTCACGGCCCGCGGCGTGCGGTGGCGGCCCGACGCTGCCTGCTGGTCGACGCTCGCCGTCAGCCCACCTCAGCCGGTCAACGACTGCAGTTGCAGCGGGACGCTCGTTCTGCCCGATGCCGAGCTGCTTGTCTGCTGGCGCGGGCGCGAGCAGAAGGCCGCGCTCGTCCCCTTTGTCGCACACACGGTGCTCTACGTCGCGGAGGGCAGCGCCCTCCGGCCAGTACTCGACGTGCCCTCCTCGGCGGCACTTGATGATTGCGCTCCCCAGAACCCGGCCATCTGCAGGGTCGCGATCGTGCCGCGGGTCGAGGAGGGCGTGCTCCGGTTCTCGGACTCGGCCGCCGCTGCCGCCGGCTCGTCCTGCGATGATGCCCTCAACGCCGTCGACGCGGCCCACCGCGGCGCCGCGCCTGAAAGCCGTGCGGCATGGCAATCGGCGCGCGACGTGTACCGGCGCGTCTGCAGCGGCCGCGGTCGTTATACCTGGCAAGGCCGTGCCCTCCGGCGCGCCCCCTGAGAGGCGCATTCAGCGCACTCAAGGGACCATGAACAGCGATTCCTTGAGGAACCGTAGCAGGAACGTCAGCGCGAACGGTCCGGGCAGGGCTATGTAGCCGCCGAAAATCGCAAATTGATGCCGTGTATCGGGATGGCTTCGCAGGTCCTCCCGCTCCTTGAGGACGTGATCCCAGAGCGGGTTGCCCCTGGGCGCATACCCCTCGTTGCTCTCGGGGATCGCTGTCACGTGCGTGAGCGGCCCCGTCACCCCGTTCGTAGTTTGAATCGTTCGGTAGATGGCTTGGTGCTTCGCGACGTTGTACGCGCCACCCACCATCCGGAGCCGCGCTTCGGGACGACTATTGTACCATTGCACGATCGTTCCGGCGCTCGTGTCCGTGCCGACGCAATCGAAGGCGTACACCTCATCGACCCGACCAATGTTAGAGGTCAGCGCGGGCCACAGGCTACCGCCACCCCGGCTGAAGCCGGAGATACCGAGACGGCCGAGTCGAACATTGGCTGTCCCCCGGAAGATGTGCTGATCGGCCCAGAGCAGGCGAAGCGCGCCAGAGCAGAGAGCTGGCAGCTCGCTGCCCGCTGCGCCGCCGAAAGCCGTGCCGCTCGGCCAGGGGTGAAGCATCACCACAGCGCGCTGGCTCCGTGCGAGCGCATCCTCGAACCCGCAGCGGATGAGGTTGTATCCGTCGCCGGCGATGTAGTCGCGTTCCCACGACTGGGCCGTTGCATCGTCCGCCTCCTTGGGTTTAAGGAGATACCGGGCCAGTGCGGCCATCTGGTGTGGCTGGTTCACCTGGGTATAGATATAGTTTTCCGGGCGGAAGAATACGAGGCACGAGGCGAAGCCGTTGGTGCAATGAAGACAGGCGTCCGGGATGCTCGCGAACCAGATGATCGGTGTCGCGCCCGTCGCGCCGAGCACCAGGAGCCTGGTACCCGGCTTATGCTCGGCCTCGTAATAGCTCCAGACCGCCGCGTAGACTTTCCAGAACGGCGTGATGTCGACGAACTCCGTGCGAAGCTTGATGGAGACAGCGGCATGAAGATTAGCCGCTCCGACCATGTGAACGAGCGGATGCGGGCCTGCGTACGCCGGTTGATCCACCGGTCGTAGCCGCGTTCCGCCGTCGACTACATCGAACTCCTGCTCGGCTCGGAGCACGACATGGGTCATCGCTCCGACGTCGATCAGCACATCCGGGTTCTTGGCCGTACCCTTGACCGGGCCGAACGCAACCGAAAAACTCGCCTTCAGCGAGAGCTTCGCCGCACCGTCCGGGATCTCGTACTCCCGCCGCCCCGGCGCAGTCTGCTTTGGCGTGAGCGGCGTGCCTCCGGCTTCCAATCTCACGTCAGCGAGGTTGTCCGGGAGAAGCGGGCTGTTTGCGTTTGGCCAGGTGACCGCGATGTGCAGGGTCATCCCTCCTCCGACGCCGAGTAGGGCGGATCGACCTGCCCCTCGAAGGCCAGGTGGGTCAAGTGAGCTCGAAAAATGAGCTCTTCGAGGATGGGCGCTGGTGCCTGCGCTGGGGGCGGCGAGGGCTCGATGGGCAGGCTCTCCAGGAGGGAGATGACCGTGTCGAAGTCCTTGTCAAACAGCGCTTCATGAATCCAGTCCACGGCGACGCTGAGCCATTCCGGCGCCGTCAGGTCGCCGGCGGGCTGTGGGGGCGCATCGATTGAGGCAGCGCGCAACCAGGGGGGAAGGGCATCATCAGGCATGACGAAGCGGTCGCCCGGATAGATGATGTCGGGGGTTCGACCCTCGTACGATGCTCGATTCCGTGCCCAGATTTCACCCCAGCGATCCACGGCGCCAAGATGGCGCGCGGCGATGAGACTCAGTGTATCTCCCGGCTGGACGATATAGATATTTGGTGGTTCCCAGCGCTCCGCTTCGCCTGGTAGAGGATCGTTCTTCGGGGGCAGGAACTCGGGCAGGGAGAACGGTTGGCCAAGGACTTGAACCTTTCGCTCCGCCGAATCGGCATGCAGGCGCAGCACCGTCTCGGTGCCCCCGTGGAAGGTCCAGGGGCCTGCCGCATCGGCAAGTGATAGCCTTTCCCAACCTGCGACAAGCGCAAACACGTCGGTTCGTGTCACCAGCATGAGGTGCTGTCGCTCGCCGCTGGGCACCGTAATCGGATCAAGCGCTCGCGCGAGCGTGCGAATGTGCCACGCGTCCCCGTCGGGTGGTGGAGCCGTGCGGCGTGGCTTGCGCTCGCGCTCCTTCAAGCTCTCCCGCAGCTCGGCCAAGTCGACCACGGACGCGTTACCGATGCCAGGCGGTAGGTCATCGACGCGGGCGACGCCGCCAGCATCGGTCGTCCTCGTGAACGTGCCGGCCGGCGTGCGCATGGAGAAGCGCACGCCCGCAATGGGAGCATCGAGTTCATCGAGCAGGATGATCTCGTAGAACGAAAGCGTGGCCGGCGCCTCCAGAGGCGGCTGTCGCGGCTCCGGTGTTTTCGCACCCACGCCTCGCGGCACGAACGATGCCGGCGTGCGAGCCTCGCGAAAGGCGACGAGCTCTCCCCTCTGCAGGGCTTGCCGCAGGCGAACGCCGATCAGCTCGCGGGCCACTCTCTGGTCATAGGCGTGCAAGCTCGACAAGCTGCTGAGCGTGAGCTCGCAGAACATGTCCTGCAGGACGCGAACATTATCGTCCCGCCAGTCATCGACGGCTAACGAAGCGAACACGGCAGGAATAGGCTCGAGGTGGGCCGCAGCCGGCTCGGCCGGTGCATCACGCGCTCGCAGCACATAGGTCCTCTCACCACCGAAGCCGTAGAGCCTCCACGCTCTAAATAACCAGTAATCCCTCACCTCGAGGAGGCACTACCACCAGGGCGTAGGAAGCGCAAGCGCGCAGGCAAATCAAGCCGGATCCATATCCACCGCGACAGTCCCGTCCGCAATGGCGCGCTTGAGCGAGAGCCGCGGCAGGCCGTCCTGCTGCGGCTCGACGCGCTCCTTTGCGATCATGGGTCGCAGCACGTAACGCAGCAGCGCCTCGCTCGCCGCGGCATGGTGCGCACCGGCGCGCATCGCTGCGTGTCGACCCGCCGCGATGACCCCTGGTCGAGCTTCCGTGACGAGTCGGTCGCCCCCTCTCGGCGCGCCTGTCACGCACGGCGGCGCGCCACGGGCACACGTTCGCCCCGACGCCGCCTAGACCGGCGCTCCAAGCACGTCGGGTCACGCGGCGTCGAAGCTCGGGCTCCGCGCCCGGGCGATCCTCGGCGCCTCCGTGGGCAAGCCGAGATGCGCCAGGATCGCGACGATCCCATCGCGTTCCGAGATGTCGGCCAGGATCCTGCGCCGCCCGCCGCAACCTGGCCGGCGACGCCGACGGCTTCCCGCAGGACGTCCTGGAGCTGATGGGCTACTTCCGCCCGGCGGAGCCTGACTGGAGCAGGCGCTGGCCGCTCGGTCGCCGGCTCGCCCGAGACCGTGCGGCGGTGGCTGGACGCCTTCATCACTCGCACCCGCGCCGACGAGCTCATCGTGAGCTCGCCGATCCGCGATCACGCCGCGCGCGTGCGCTCGATCGAGCTCACGGCGGCGGTGCGCGACGAGCTCGCCCGCGCCGGGTGAAGCGCCTGGCCGGCGGCTCGGGCGCCCCCCCGGGGCCCGGTCGCCCCGAAATTCAGCAATTTCGGTCAGGCACGGCGCGCCGCGCCTCGTTACCTTGCCTCTCGCCGAGGAGGACGCCGCGTTGACCGAAGCCGCCGAGAACGCGTACATCGCCAGGTTCCGCAGGGTGCTCGAGCACATCGACGCGCACCTGGACGAGGAGCTGACGCTCGAGCGGCTGAGCGGCGTCGCCGCGTTCTCGAAGTACCATTTTCACCGGCAGTTCTCCGAGCTGTTCGGGATGGGAGTCCACGAGTACGTGAAGCTCGTCCGCCTGCGGAGCGCGTCCTACCGGCTCGCGCTCCCGGACCGGGAGCACGCCCGGATCATCGATATCGCGATGGCGAGCGGCTACGAGAGCCCCGAGGCCTTCTCGCGCGCCTTCAAGAGGGCCTTCGGGCAGTCCCCCTCCGAGTTCCGGGAGCAGCCCCGGTGGGATCCCTGGCACGCGACCCATGAGCGCCTGCGAGAGACAAGGGCCCTCCCCATGAAGGCCGCTCACCGCGCCGAGGACGTGGCGATCGTGCGGTTCGAGGAGACGCGCGTCGCCGCCTTCGAGCACCGGGGCGACCCGAAGCGGATCCTGGAATCGGTGCGCCGGTTCATCGCGTGGCGCAGGGAGAACAAGCTCCCGCCGGGAGTCAGCGCGACCTTCAACGTCCTGTACGACGACCCGGCCGAGACCCCGCCGGAGGCCTACCGCGCGGACCTCTGCGCCAGCATCCACCGCCCCATTTCAGAGAACCAGCACGGCGTCGTCGAGAAGGCGATCCCCGGCGGCCGCTGCGCCGTCCTGCGGCACGTCGGATGCGACGACACGCTCTACGTGGCAGTGAGGTACCTCTATGCGACGTGGCTCCCCATGAGCGGAGAGGATCTGCGGGATTTCCCGCTCTTCCTGCAGCGGGTGCGCTTCTTCCCGGAGGTGCCCGATCACGAGGCCGTCACGGACGTCTTCCTCCCGCTCCAGTGAGCTTCCCGTGAACAGACAGGCATCGTCCCTGGTCTTCCCATCCCCCCGACACCGTCCGGAGAAACGAGCATGAATCGATCCGTGGGCTGCCGCAGCCTGACCGTTCGAGACCCGATGAACGACCTCTCGTTCCCGGTCCTCGTGATGTACCCGACGCACGTCCCTGCCGGGGTCGTCGCCATGGGGCCTTACTCGATCGAGGCGGCCTGGAATGCGCCCGTGCACGGCGGCTCTCTCCCCTTCGTGGTCATCTCGCATGGCGGCGGCGGGACGCCCCTCGGGTATCGGACGCTCGCGTCCCACCTCGCACAGAGCGGCTATGTCGTCGCGATGCCCGAGCACCCCGGCGACAATCGCAACGATCGGTCCCTGACCGAGGCGATCGAGAACCTGGAGCGCCGGCCCCGGCACGCTCGGCTGGCGGTGGACGCTGTCTGCACCGACGCCGAGCTCGGGCCTCGCCTGCTGGGCGACGACATCGCCGTCATCGGGCACTCGATGGGTGGCTACACCGCGCTCGCCCTCGCGGGCGGGCAGCCCTGGACGGGGCCGGGGCAGAGGGTCGCGGTCACGAAGGACCCGCGCGTCAAGGCGCTGGTCTTGATGGCCCCCGCGGCGTGCTGGTTCGTGCCCAACGACGCCTTGAAGGACGTCGATGTGCCCATCCTCCTGCTCGTGGCGGAGCACGACCGCATCGCGCCGAGATGGCAGGGGCAGCTCGTCCTCGACCTCGTCCCCGACCCGGCCCGGGTCACGTTCCAGGTCGTCGAGAACGCGAACCATCACTCGTTCCTGAGCCCGTTTCCTCCCCAGATGCGGCGCCCGGACTTCCTGCCCGCGATCGATCGCGCCGGGTTCGATCGCGAGGCGTTCCACCGCCAGCTCGAGCGCGACGTGCGCGAGTTCCTCGACACAGCGCTGCGGCAGAGCCCTTCGTCGCCGCCACGTCGACAGCCCGTCCCGGAGAGAGCGGGCGACGCGCCGGCGGCCGCGGAGCCACCTCAGCCAGGATCGAGCCGGTAGACGCGCCCCGTGTTGAACATCACCACGTAGACCTCCCCGGCCGCGTCCTCGCCGAACGAGGACGGGAGTCCGTTCGGGTTCAACGCCGAGGTCAGCTCGACGGGATCGGTCGCTGCCTTGCCGTCCCACACGAAGGAGAAGAAGCGGCCCGTCACGTAGTCGGCGTACAGGTAACGGCCGCGCAGGCACGGGATCTTCGCCCCGCGGTAGACATAGCCGCCGACGATGGAGCCCGCCTCGCTCCGCGGGTGCTCGACCGCGGGCGGGAGGCCGCGCGGCTTGCACGTCGCGCCAGGAGGGTAGCAATGGGCGCCCTCCATCGCTTCCCAGCCGTAATCGTTCCTGCCCTGGCCAGGGCGCTCCACCAGGATCTCCTCCCAGCTCTTCTGGCCGACATCGCCGATGTACAGGTCCCCGGTGAGCCGGTCGAAGCTGAACCGCCACGGGTTCCGGAGCCCGTAGTCCCAGATCATCGGGTCGCCGCTCGTCATGTTGCCCGCCGGCGCCTTGCCCGGCTGATCGACGTCGATGCGGAGGATCTTGCCGAGCTTCGAGGTGAGATCGGCCGCGGGGCTCGGCGATCGCGCGGAGTCGCCGATCGCGGCGTAGAGATGGCCGTCCTTGCCGAAGGCGAGCATCCCGCCGACGTGGTTCCAGGCGCCGTGCTTCACGTCGACCAGCGACCTGACCGGCTCGGGATGGGCGGAGTCGCCGCCCTGCGCCGCGCGCTTCCACTCCTCGATCACCACGTTGCCGCGCGGGGCCGACGAATAGTGGAGCCAGAAGCGCCCGTTGTTCGCGTAGTCCGGGTGGAACGCGAGCCCGAGCAGGCCGCCCTCCGCGTTCGGCGCCGGGAAGAACACGCGCGAGCGCACGTCGAGGAACGGCGCCTGCTGGACGGCGCCGCCCTTGATGAGCCGGACGACCCCCGTCTTTTCGAGCACGAGGAGGCGCGACGGATCGCCGGGCGGCCCGGCGACATACGTCGGCTGCTCGAGCCCGCTCGCCACCAGGGTGAGCTTCAGCTGCGGGACGCCCCCGCACTTCGCCGGGCGAGCGAGATCCGAGGCGCTCGCGGGCGCCCCCTGCGCCGCGGGGGCGCCTTGCGTGGCGGGCGCCCCCTGCGCCCCCTGCGCGGCCGGCGTGTCTTGCGCGGCGAGCGCCGCGCCAGGCGCCCCCGTGCCCCCCTGAGCCGCCTGGACGGGGTTCCCCGCCGCGGCCTGGCCGGGAGGGCCGCCCTCACGAGGCTCCTCGGGCGGCCCCGCGACCTGCACGCGCCTGTCGCAGGCGGCTACACTGCCAGCCAGCAGGAGGCACCAGGCGGTCCGATGGCACGCTCTCGTCACATAGGCAGCGCGCCCCACGACGCGCCGGTGGCTCGGTCTCTCGGGCAAGCGGGTACCTCCCTTTCCACCTTCACCACGAGAGGCCGCGCCTGGCAAGCCGTGGCCGCGTCGCTGCTGCTGGCCGGCTGCGGCGGCTGCGGCGCGCAGGAGGCGCCCCGGCCCGAACCTCTCCCCACCGCACCGGGCCAGACCGTCCCGGCGGCCGCGCCCACCACGCGCGCGGCCGGCACAGGCGATCGCCCCGGCCAAGGCGCGGCCCAGGCGCCCGGAGGCCTGCCGCCGTGCAAGGACGGCGACACCGATCCTCACGATCTCCGCTGCACCGGGCTTTACAGCGACCCCGGCGCGCGCACGATCGCGGCGGGTGTCCGCGAGTTCAAGCCCGCCTTCGAGCTCTGGAGCGACGGCGCCGAGAAGACGCGGTGGATCTACCTCCCTCTGGGCGCGACCATCGATGTCTCCCGGATGAACGACTGGATCTTTCCTGTCGGCACCAGGCTGTGGAAGGAGTTCCGTCTGCCCGTCGCCGGCGCGAGCCGCCGTATCGAGACGAGGTTCCTGTGGAAGACCGCGGAGGATCGCTGGACGCGCGCCACCTACGCCTGGTCGGAGGACGGAGCGAGCGCGACGCAGGTGAAGGCCGGCGTCCCCCACGTCCCCGGCGCCCCCGACTATGCGATCCCGGCGCAGGTCGACTGCATCCGTTGCCACGCTGGCAAGACCGACAACCCGCTTGGATTCGAGGCGATCCAGCTCGCCGCGCGGGGCGCCGACGGCCTGACGTATGCCGAGCTCGTCGAGCGCGGCCTCCTGTCGACGACCTCCGGCGGCCCGCTCCCCGACGCGGCCGCGCTCGAGGTGCCCGGGAACGCGACGGAGCGGCGCGCCCTCGGCCTGCTGCACGTCAACTGCGGCGTCTCGTGCCACCACCCGCGCGGCGTCGCAACGCACTTCGAGATGCGCCTCGACATCGACGCCGCCGGCCGGGTGGGCAACGTGCCCGGCACGCGCGTCTACCAGACGGCGATCAACCAGCCCGCGAAGGTCCGCCCGCCCGGAGCACCGCCGGGAGCCCGCTATGACCGGCTGAGGCCCCTCGATCCGGATCGCAGCGCCGTGCTCCGCAGCATGTCGCGGCGCGACGTGCCCGGCGCGCCGCCCGAGCAGATGCCGCCACTCGCGACCCGGCGCGTCGACGAGGAGGCCGTCGCCGCGATCCGCGCCTGGATCGAGGCGATGACCCCCGCCGCCGGCTACCCGCGCCCCTCCCCTTGATCGCGATCGCCCGCCGGGGTTGCCCGGCGCGTCGCGAACATGCCATCTCCTGGCAGCACCTCATGCCGCCGTCCGAGGCGCCGGGAGGAAGGGAGCGCCGGAAACGCGCGAAGGGCGCCCGCGGGAAACGCCATCGCGCGCGCGCCGGGCCCGTGGTGATCGCGGTCCTCGAGCTTCATGCTCCCGGCGGGTCGCAGCGCCGCGCGGCCTCGACCGACCTCGCGCTCGCCGTGCCCACGGCGCCGGCGGATGCCCGCCCTCGCCCGGCGAGCGCCCACGACCACGGGGGGAACACGTCACGTGAAGCAGCCGAAAGAGATCAAGACCGCGGAGGGCAAGCTCGGGGTCCTGCTGCCGGGGCTGGGCGCCGTCTCCACGACGACCATCGCGGGCGCCCTGCTCGCGCGGCGCGGGCTCGCGGCGCCCATCGGGTCGCTCACCCAGATGGGCACGATCCGGCTCGGCCGGCGCACCGACGAACGCGCGCCAAGGATCAAGGATTTCCTGCCGCTCGCGGCGCTCGATCAGCTGGTGTTCGGCGCGTGGGACATCTTCCCCGACAACGCCTACGAGTCGGCGCGGCACGCGGACGTGCTCGAGCACCGCCACCTCGACGCCGTCCGCGAGGAGCTCGAGCGGATCCGCCCGATGCCCGCGGTGTTCTACCCGCAGTACGTCCGGCGGCTCCACGGCAACCACGTGAAGAAGGGCGCGAGCAAGGCCGCGATGGTCGAGCAGGTCCGGGAGGATATCCGCGCCTTCCTGCGCGACAGCGGCGCTGCGCGCGCCGTCGCCGTCTGGTGCGGATCGACCGAGGTCTATATCGCGCCCGCGGAGGTCCACTCCTCCGTCGCGCGCTTCGAGGCGGGCCTCGCCGAGGACCACCCGGCGATCTCGAGCTCCCAGATCTACGCGTGGGCCTGCCTGAAGGAGCGCGTCCCGTTCGCGAACGGCGCCCCGAACCTGACGGTCGATTTCCCGGCCGCGTGGGAGCTCGCGAGCAAGCAGGAGGTCCCCATCGCCGGCAAGGACTTCAAGACCGGCCAGACGCTGATGAAGACGGTGATCGCCCCGGGGCTCAAGGCGAGGATGCTCGGCGTCGCGGGGTGGTTCTCGACGAACATCCTCGGCAACCGCGACGGCGAGGTGCTCGACGACCCGGACTCGTTCCGATCGAAGGAGGTCTCGAAGCTCGGGGTGCTCGAGCACATCCTCCAGCCGCACGTCCACGGCGAGCTCTATGGCAAGCTCTTCCACAAGGTGCGAATCGAGTACTACCCCCCTCGGGGCGACGCCAAGGAGGGGTGGGACAACATCGATCTCGTCGGCTGGCTCGGCTACCCGATGCAGGTGAAGTTGAACTTCCTCTGCCGCGACTCGATCCTCGCCGCGCCCCTCGTGCTCGACCTGGCGCTCCTCCTCGATCTCGCGCAGCGCGCCGGGCTGCGCGGCACGCAGGAGTGGCTCAGCTTCTACTTCAAGAGCCCCATGACCGCGCCGGCCCTGTACCCGGAGCACGATCTCTTCATCCAGTCGATGAAGCTCAAGAACACGATGCGCTGGCTCATGGGGGAGGACCTCATCACCCACCTGGGCAACGAGTACTACGACTGATCGCCCGCAGCTCCGCGCCGCCCCGCGGCGGCGTCACTGCCAGCGCAGGTGCACGTCGACGACCGCGCCCGTCCGCGTCGAGGCGCCCTCCGAGAACGTGAACGAGGCCCGCTCGATCTCGCAGTTGCCGCGCGCGTCACAGCGCCGCTCGCGCCCGTACGAGAGCTCGATCGCGACGAGCCCGCGCGACGCGATCGGCTCGAGCTCGCCGGCGCTCGACGCGCGGTTCGCGTCGCGGTCGCTCCAGAGCACGAGCCGCGACCACGCCTCGTCCCGCGCCGTGATCCGGCCGTCTCCGTCGGTGTCGAGCTCGCGGAGCGCGGTGAACCCGTTGTCCGCGCGGGCGCCGCTCGAGAGCACCGTCGCCGAGCCGAACAGCTCCTCGCCGCCGTCGATCGCCCCGTTGCCGTCCCGATCGAGCGCGAGCCACGGCGTCGCCGCGGTCGGCCAGTCGGTGGCGATCGTCGCCCCGAGCCCGCTCAGATCGAAGGCGCCGCTCATCGCGGTCACGTACTCGACCGGCCGTTGCTCGAACGAGAGCACGAGCGGCGTGCTGGCGGCGCCGCCGCCCGCCTGGCACCCGGTCCAGGTCGCCACCCCGTCGATGTTCTCGCACTGCTCGAAGCCCTCCGTCCCGTTGGCGGTGCAGCTCCGGGACTCGCCGATCTCACACGCCGCCTCGGCCTCCTCCCCTTCGAGCTCCTCACCTTCGAGCTCCTCGCCTTCGAGCGCGCCCTCGTCGGTGCCCTCACCGCTTTCCCCTTCCGTCACCTGCGCGGCGCATCCAGCGCCGATCGACGCCACGCCGAGGAGGAGCGCAAGCGAGGCAATTCCCATCGAACCGGAGCAAAGAATGGTCAGCTTGATGTTCATGGCACAGACCCGGAGCAAGCGTTGCGCCAGCCCCTCGCCGCCCGCTCATCCCGCGAAATCCCCGGGGATCATGGCACCAGGAGCCCCTGAAGCGCCCTGAAGTGCCACCCTGCGCCAGGAGCACGACGCGAGTCGTGCCACTCTGGTCCAATCCGTGTCGTCTCACGCCCTGCCGGACGGGTGAGCCTTATCCGCGCGGCGGCGCGTAGAAATCGACGATCCGGATCGGCTCGGTCAGGCGTACGCGCACCCGCGATCGCTCACCGCGGACGTCGCCGCCGATCTGGAAGCTCGTCACCGGGTCCATCTCGATCGTGACCTCGTCCACGAAGTAATCGAACACCGTCTCCAGGTCGTCGTACTCGCCGCTCCAGATGCTCGAGAAGTTGCGCACGAACGTGAACGGCGAGACGACCGACACGCGCAGCTGCATCCGGTCCTGGCGATCGTCCGCATAGGGGAACATCCGGAAGCCGAAGCCGTAATAGGGGATCGTCGACAGCGCCGCGATCTTCGCCGGCCCCTCGTAGATGACGCCGCCCTTCTTGATGGGCGCCCCCAGCATCGCCCCCTTCTCGCCGACGCGGATCGCGTCGTTGCCCTCGTTGATGATGCGGCAGTGCGGTGTTCGCCGCACGAGGTAGCTCGGGATCGTCCGCGTCGTCGCGGCGACGGCGTACGCCACCGGCCCCGGCGCGAGCCGCTTCAGCGGGCCCCGCGCGAGCGCCGACTTCACCGCGTTGTAGTCGCGGAGCATCACCGCATCGATCCCGAAGCCGCAGAACGGCGACAGGATGTCCTCGGCCTCCACCAGCCGCAGGTTCCGGCTCCCGGCCTCGGCGCGGAGCCGCTGGAGATCGACCGCGAGCCCGGGCTTCGCGCCCGCGCCGCCGGACGCGCCGAGCACCCACGCCAGCGAGTTGCCCGTCCCCAGGCGGAGCAGCCCGAACCGCGGCAGCGGCAGCCCGCGCCGCTTCGCCTCGTTCACCACGGCCGTCACCACCACCGTGAACGTCCCGTCGCCGCCGCCCGTGAGGATCGTGCCGTAACCCCGGTCGACCAGGATCCGCGCGATGCCCTCGCTCTCCTCCACCCGCCGCGAGACGAACAGATCCCCCGTGTCAAGGATCTGATCGAGCGTCTCGATCACCTCCGCCGTCACGCTCTTGGCGTTGCCGTTCACCACCACGGCAATCCGGCTGCTCGCCGCGCCTCGCGGTATCTCGCTCGCACGACGCGGCGCATCAGCGACCGCGGCCTTGGGGACGTCATCGGCGGGGCCGCGACCGGCGGGCGGAGAGGTCATACACCGCGATCTACCACGACCCACCCCTTCGCTTGGAGCGCGGGATGACGCGGGATCGCGCGGGATGCGCTGGATGGCTGCTGGATGACCAACCGCCCGGCCGGCGGCCGGCGCGCAACAGGCGCGGCGGGCGTGGCCTTCGCCGGACCGCAGCGCCGAGCCCGCCGGGGCCGGCGATCGTGGACCGATGTGGCCGGCGCGACCCAGCGGCCCGCCCGACGACCGGCTTTCCGCGAGGCCCGATAGCGTGCGATGCTCGCTGGTTTTGGCTCCCGGACCGATCTTGGGTCATGCTGCCCTTCGGGAAAGCGAAAAGCCTCCCCGAAACTTAGTGGACGGGGTGGTCGATTTTTTGGTAAGGCGACGACCTGGTGAGCCAATTGGGCTTGACAGCCGTGCGGGTCTTTACCGCCGCGCGGGCGGCGCGCGCTTGAGGCGAAGGGCCGCGACGATCTCGTACCCAGCGGGGGACGCAGCGACATGCCGAAGATCACAAAGCAGGGCAGCTCCGAGAAGGCGACGGGTATGAAGAAGAAGGCCTCTTCGAGCAGCAAGGGGGGCGCAGAAGCTCAGCTTGCCAAGCCCGTGAATCCGGTAATCAAGGAAGATTCGAAATCGGCGTCGAGCGCGTCGAAGCGTAAGCTCGGCCTCCGTGGCGCTGCGCCCTGGGCTGCGCGGCACGCCGCGAAGCACGCCGCCGAGGCGCGGGCCCGGGCCGCGGAGCCGGCGCCCCCTGGCAGCGCCCGGGCGACCATCCGCGTGCCGAGCGGCGCCGAGGAGATCAAGGCGAAGATCGCCGAGCTCCACAACCAGACCCAGAAGATCCGCACGCTCCGCAAGCGGCTCGACAAGGGGTTCTTCGATATCGGGGTGGTGCTCGCCGAGATCCAGCAGCAGGAGCTGTATCAGGCGAAGGGCTACGGCTCGTTCGAGGCGTTCCTCGAGCGCGAGATCGACCTCGGCAAGCAGACGTCGTTGCGCCTCATCAAGGTCGCCCACGTCTTCCAGCGCGAGGTGGCCCTCGACTACGGCATGGACCGGCTGTTCGTCGCGCTCGCCGCCCTCGAGGGCGAGGTGCCCAAGCCCGCCCCCTCCGCGATCCCCTCCGCCCCCGGCTCCAAGCCTCCCCTTCCCCTGAAGCCCCCGATGCGCATCGTCGGCTGAGCGACGTGGGGCCGCCGCGGCGGCCCCATCAGCTGCCAGCGCCGCGGGGGGGTGACGAGCCGATCGGGCGCTCGACGGGCTCGGGGACGAAGCGGGGGAGCCTCACCCGGACCGTCGTGCCGTCGGCGGCGTGCGCGTCGACGTCCACGCGGCCCGCGTGCTGGTCGACGATCTTCCGGACGATCGCGAGCCCGAGCCCCGTGCCCGCCGCCTTCGTGGTGAAGAACGGATCGAAGATCTCGGCGAGGATCGTCGGCGCGATCCCTGGCCCCGTGTCCCCGATCGACAGCCACACCTCGTGCGCGTCCCCCGACGCGCACGCCCGCAAGACCCCGCCGTCGGGCATCACGTCGAGCGCGTTGACGACGAGGTTCAAGACCACCTGCTTGAGCTTCTCGACGTCGCCCAGCGCGAAGCAGTCGTCCGCCAGATCGCGGACGACCTCGACGTGGTGGCTCGCGAACGCCTCCTCCTCGAGGTCGAGCACGTCGCGCACGACGCGGGCCAGATCGACGGGCTCCCGGTGGGGGGCGCGCGGCCGGGCGAGCTCGAGGAACTCGCCGAGGAGCCGGCCCAGGCGGGCGATCTCCGCCTCGACGATGCCGACGCGCCGCTTCATGGGCTCGCGGATCGCCTCGTCGGAGAGGCGGTCGATGCCGCGGCTGAGCAGGTGGAGCTCCAGGACCGCGGCGTTCAGCGGGTTCCTGATCTCGTGGGCGAGCCCGAGGGCGAGCGGGGCCATGGCGTTCAGGGCCTCGGCGTCGGCGGCCCGCCGCTCCAGGGCGCGCCGCTCGGTCACGTCGATGCCGATGCCGTAGACGAGGTCGGTCCTGCCGCCGCGCCCGCCGCCGCGGACGCCGGAGAGGTGCCAGCGCACGCGGCGGACGGCGCCCACCGCGTCCCGGACGCCGACCTCGACCTCGGCGGCGGCGTCGCCCTCGACAACGCTCAGGAACGACTGGTTGAACCGGCGCTGATCGGGCTCGTCGACGAGCGCCTCGCAGAACGCCATGCCGAGCGCGGCGTCGCAGGACACGCCGGTCAGCGCGGACAGGCGCGGGTTGAAGAGCGCGACGCTGCCGCCGGCGTTCAGGCCGAGGATGAGCACGTCCGCCGCGTCGATGATCGCCCGGTACCGGCGCTCGAGCTCTTCCCGCTCCCGCTTCAGCGAGATCTTCTCGATCGCCTGGGCCACGGTGGAGATGAGCTCCTCGGGGCGGAACGACTTGAGGATGAAGGCGAAGGCGCCGGCGCGGAGCGCGGCCATGGCGGCGTCGACGGTCGCGAAGCCGGTCACGAGGACGATCTCGCCGTGGGGGGCGGCGGCGCGGAGCGGGGCGATGAGCTCGAGGCCGCTCGCGTCCGGCAGCTTGACGTCGACGACCGCGACGTCGAACCCGTCGCGCCGGGCGGCCGCGAGCCCCTGCTTGCCGTTGGGCGCGAGGGCGACCTCCACGTCGAGCTCGCGCGCGCCCTCGAGGACCTCGCGGAGGTTTCCGGCGAGGCTCGTGTTGTCGTCCACGATCAGGATTCGAGCGGGCACCTGGGGTCTCCTGGGCGAGCGGTCCGGCGGGCGGCCCGATGCGCGGGGCGCCCTTCCGCTTTGGGGTCTTTCCTAAATTGTATGCTATGAGCCGCCGTCATGCGGTTCGTCGATCGGTGCCGTCTGAAGGTGATCGCCGGGGATGGCGGCAATGGAGCGATCGCATTCCGTCGTGAGAAGTACATCCCGTTCGGGGGCCCCGCGGGTGGAGACGGCGGCCGCGGCGGGGACGTCGTCTTCGTGGGCGACGGAGGCCTGTCCACGCTACTCGACTTCACCTACGCGCGCACGATCGAGGCCGACCGGGGCGAGCACGGGATGGGGAGCGACTGCCACGGGCGCGCCGGCGCCGACCGGGTCGAGAAGCTCCCCGTGGGGACGCAGATCTTCGACGCGGAGAGCGGCGAGCTGATCGCCGACGTGACCGAGCAAGGCCAGCGGGTCATCGTCGCCCGCGGCGGCAAGGGGGGCCGCGGCAACCTGCACTTCAAGTCGCCGCACGACAGGGCCCCGCGGCGCGCCGAGCCGGGCGAGCCGGGCGAGGCCCGCGAGCTCCGCCTCGAGCTGAAGGTGCTCGCCGACATCGGCCTGCTCGGCTTCCCCAACGCCGGCAAGAGCACCTTCGTCGCGGCCGTCTCGGCGGCCCGGCCCAAGATCGGCGACTACCCGTTCACGACGCTCACCCCGATCCTGGGCATGGTCGAGATCGGGGGCGGCGTCCGGGCGGGCGGGTCGAGCTTCGTCATCGCGGACATCCCCGGGCTGGTCCCGGGCGCGAGCGAGGGGGTCGGGCTCGGCATCCAGTTCCTGAAGCACGTGGAGCGGACGCGGGCGCTCCTCCACCTCGTGACGCTCGACGCGGGCGAGGGCCGCGAGCCGCTCGCCGACTACCGGGCGCTCCGCAAGGAGCTCAAGAAGTTCAGCCCGGAGATCGCGGAGCGCCCGGAGATCGTCGTCCTGACGAAGGCCGATCTGACCGAGGTGCGCGAGGCCTACCCGAAGCTCAAGGCGCGGTTCGCGAAGGCGAAGGTGAAGCTCCACCTCATCAGCGCCGCGACGGGCGAGGGGGTGCCGGAGCTCGTCCGCGAGCTCGCGGCGCTCGCGCGCAGGCGGGAAGAGCCGGCAGAGCAGGAAGGCTGAGCGCCTCGGCCCGGACGGCGGGCGCGGCGCGCACCGACGGCGCGGCGTGAGCGCCGCCGCCGTCGGCGCATCGTGAGACGGCTGGGCCCGCTGGCTCGAACGGACACTGGCTCACGGAACGCGGAAGAACGCTGACGGCGGCGCAGAGCCGGCGCCGTGCGCCCCCTCGTCATCACATCACCCGTCATCCGGCGCACTGGAAAAAGGGGTTCACCCGCCCTCGTGCGCACAGGCACGAAGTGCTCTCACGTGGGCTGGTCCTCCACATCCGTCGTTCTCGGGTTCGAGCGGGCGCGCCGCACCTGGACAGGAGAGCGAAACTCGAGTCCAATTTACGATCCCGACTCACGTGTCCTGTCGGAAGGAGAAGCCCTATGCGCTGGTCGACCCCCAACAAACCGTCTTCTCTCGCGTGGCGTGTCGCCCTCGTCGTGGCGCTCGGCACGGGCGGGACGGCGCGCGCGGATGTGGTGCAGCCGAACGGCACAGTCGTCCCCGTGGTCACGAGCCGATTGAGCGATCTGCTGAACGGCTCGACGAAGAACGACATGCTCGACGAGATGATCGACGTCGTGGCCGACGCCGCGGTGGAGCCCCAGGTGTTCTCGCCGCTCTGCGAGTTCAGCGGCAAGTACATCGAGAAGGGGGGCGGCGCCAACTTCGCGGTCGGCTGGTACAACGTCGACGATGGCCGCGACAGCGGTGACCCGCCGCGGTACGTCCCCGTCGACACCGGAGCCAACCTCAGCACGCCGGCGCCGGAGAGCGATATCCAGATCCTCTTTCCGTTCTCTGGCTCCCTACCGCCCGCCGCGCAGCGCGAGCTGACGGCCGTCTCGATCCGGGAGAACCCCGCCTACGCGGGCGGCCTCATCGGCTTCGTGCTGATCCCCAACCCGAACGGCACCGGCAACGGCAACGCCACGCAGTACCATTACACCGAGCACCGGTTCAACGTGGAGTGTACGGTGTGCGAGACCCCGGGGCCCTGGTACTCCGATCTCATCTACAGGTCGAACCAGCTCGCCAACACGTTCTACCTGGGGTTCGAGGATCTCGATTTCCGGAACGCCGCCGGCAGCGCGGGCGTCAACGGCAATGATCTCGATTACGAGGACTTCCTGTTCCGCTTCTCCGGCATCACGTGCTCCGCGGCCGGCCAGCCGTGCGAGATCGAGGAGAACATGGGCGCGTGCCGCGCGGGCATCTCCGACTGCGACGCGCAGGGACAGGCGATCTGCACGCCGATCGTCGAGCCTGGCAGCCAGGCCGAGCAGTGCGACGGCATCGACAACGACTGCGACGACATCGTCGACGAGGAGGCGCCCTGTCCGGAGGACCAGGTGTGCAGCCGCGGCCGCTGCGTGAACCGCTGCGGCTCGGCCGAGTTCCCGTGCGAGCCGGGGCTCGTGTGCCTGGAGGGCCTGTGCGTCGAGCAGGCGTGCGTCGACGCGAACTGCGATGTCGGCGAGGTGTGCCATGACGGCGTGTGCCGCGCCCCGTGCGACGGCGTTGTGTGCCCGCACGGCCAGACCTGTCGCGGCGACCGCTGCCTGGATCCGTGCGACGGCGTGACGTGCGGCGCGGGCGAGGTGTGCGAGAGCGGCGTCTGCGTGGTCCAGTGCGGCTGCCGGGGCTGTCCCTCGGACGACCGCTGCGCCGCGGACACCGGGCGGTGCGTCGAGGCCGCGTGCGCCGACGTCGCGTGCGGCGCGGGCACCACGTGCCGTGGCGGGGCGTGCGTCGACCTCTGCGACGGCGTCGTGTGCCCCGCGGGCGAGCGGTGCGTGACCGGCATGTGCGCCGAGGAGCCGCCGGCTCCTGCCAGCACGACGGCGGCGGGTCCGACGCTCGACGTGGCCGCCTCGGTCGGCGCGGGCGACGCCGGCTCGGGCGCGGGCGGGGACGCCGCTTCAGGCTCGGGTGGGGCTCCCTCCACCGGCGCGGGCGGGGACGCGAGCGGGAGCGGGGAGTCGGCGGGCTGCAGCTGCAGCCTCGGCGGCGACGCGCCGTCCGCCGGCGGCGTCGCCGCGTTGCTCCTCGCCGTGAGCCTCGGGCTCCGCCGCAGGAGGGGCGGAGACCCGGAGCGCTCGGCCCCGGGCCTCCGTATCCGTCGTTCAGGGTGATCCGGACGTCGGCCCGAAGAACTCGACATCATCGATCTCGATGGTGCCCGAGTCGGCCTTGTCCTTGCCGAGGAAGCCGTTCGCGCGGACGCCGTTCATCTCCGCGCTGAAGGAGAGGCCGACGATCGACCGGAGCACGTCGTTCACGTCGTCGCCCGGGTCGCGCCCCTGATCGATGGCCCAGCCCGGGAGCGCCATGTCGGCGAACCTGAGCTCGATCAGCGTCGGCTCCGCGGTGAGCCGCACGTCCCATCCGTGGCGAACGCCCGTGAGCCCTTCGCTCTGCGCCGGGCTCTCGACGTCGAAGCGCATCCCGCGCGCCGCCTCCGCCCGCGCCCAGAAGCGGACCCCCTCGAGCGCCGTCGCGTCGATCGTGCCCTCGGCGAGAGGCACCCCGAAGTACACGTACTGCCCCCAGGGAGACGCCTCGTCGCGGAAGTCGAAGCGGAGGAGCATGCTCTGCGCGCCGTTCAGCGGATCTTCCTGCGAGAGGCCCTGCACGGCGCTCGACGCGTTGTTGGTGGACAGCACCGTCCCGACGTACAGCCCGAGCGTGTCCGCGGCCTCGAAGTCGTTGATCCCCGTCGCGGTGAACGAGAACGGCGCGAGGGGCGTGCCGCCGGCGAAGCGGCCCAGGCGCTCTCGCAGGATCGGCAGCTCGTTCCTGAGGCGCTCGACCGCGGGCTCCCACCCGGCGAGCCCGGGCCCGAGCGGGTCCTCCTCGACGGCGGTGCGGATCAGCGCCGCGTACTTGTCGACCTGCTCCTCGAGCCGCCCCTCGCTGAACGGGCCCTCGTGGAGCGCCTGCAGCGCGGCCTTGTAGCCCGCTGCGTCCTGGTTCAAGGCGGCGAACAGCGCATCGCAGCCCGGCGGGCGCACGTGCTCGGAGCCCATGAACACCGGGACCACGGCGCTGCAGTCCGCCGGCGTGTCCGTCCATCGCGGCACGTGGCCGAAGTAGGTGCTGGGGCCGAGGGTCTGATCGAGATCCCACGGGATGAGGTGGAACTTGCCCGAGGACGGCTCGTCGTAGAAGTAGAAGTTGTGGTTGAACGCGGCGCCCGCCTCGTTGGCGTAGTAGGTCGTGACGCCGTCCCAGTTCACGATCGTCTCGTCGACGGCCATGTACCGCTGCAGCTGCTCGATGTCCGTCCACTCCGACAGCGCGGCGAGCCTCTGCTCGCCCTCGGCGGACGCGAGGGCGGTCGAGAACGCGATGAATCGCTCGTGCGTGGCCACGTCTTCGTTCGTCTCGATCCGCTCCGCGTAGTAGCCGGCGTCGTCCGCGACCGGCCACGCTTCCTTGTAGAGATCGCCGTCCGGAGCCTCGGAGAAGTGGTGTTCCAGGAAGCGACCGTCCACGTCCTCGACCATCGAGAAGAGCCCTTGGGACTCGCCGTTCACGCGCAGCGTCGCCCACGCGCTCCGCGGGGCGGCGACGCCCATCTCCCGGAACAGGCCATAGGCGATCCGCTCGTGGAGCCGGGTGGGGTCCCAGATCATGGAGTGGAAGTTCAGGCGCTTCTGCGCGTAAAAGCGCTGTCCGTCGACGTACTCGTCGAACTTCACCTTCATGCTGAGCTTCGGACAGGTGAGGTTCCCCTCCCCGTCGAAGCACATGGCGAGGGTGCCGTAACCGCCCTTGAACCGCAGGCCGACCACGCCCAGGCTCTTGCCCTTGTAGCAGGCCTCGGCCTCGACATACTGCTCGTCGCGCGCGTTCTCCTTGAGCTCCGCCCAGCGCTCTTCCGGAAGGTAGAAGTCGAAGCGCGGGACCTCCTCCGCCGCGTACAGCTCGTCCGCGTCGCGGTCGGCCAGCGCGGGGTCGGACGGCTCGCACCGCGGCGTCGGGGGCTGCCCGCCGCTCCCGCCGTCGCTCGTGCCACCCTCTCCGCCGGCGCCTCCGCCTCCAGCGCCTCCGCCTCCAGCGCCTCCGCCTCCAGCGCCTCCAGCGCCAGCCCCGCCCGAGCCGCCTGGCCCGACGCCGCTGCTCGCGCCTTCGTCATCACCGCAACCTGCGCCCACCGAGGCAGCCGCAAGTGCAAGCACCATCCAATACCCAAGCTTCATCCAACGATCCTCCAAGAGCCTCGACCCTAGTCGTGGCCATCCCGTCCGTCGATGCCTGATTTTCACGGCAGGCATGGACTACTCGCTGGACATCGTGCGTCGCCGCGCCGCGTGACCCCGCGACCCCGCTCATGACCCGGCACGAGGCGCGCGGTGATGGTACTTTTCCAGGCGTGAGCCAGCGCCCGTATCCTGAGCCCCAGGCAGCCCGCCTCTTGTCCGTCGCGGAGTGGGCAGCGCTGCCGGAAGACGAAGCCGGTGAGCTCATCGATGGCCGCCTGGTCGAGGAAGAGATGCCCGATTGCGTCCACGAGCTGGCCGTCGCCTGGCTCATCCACACCCTGCGGGCCTGGCTCATCCCGCGCGGCGGCTTCGTCTTCGGCTCCGAGGTGAAGTACGCGCTCAAGCCGCGGCGCGGGCGCAAATCCGACGTGTCTGCGTTCCTCCCGACCTCGCGGAGGCCCCCGGCCCGTGGCGCCGTCGGCATCCCGCCGGACATCATGGTCGAGATCGTCTCCCCCTCACCGCGGGACAGCCGGCGCGATCGCGTCGAGAAGCTCGAGGAGTACGCCGCGTTCGGGGTGCGCTGGTACTGGCTGCTCGATCCGCAGCTCCGCACGCTGGAGATCCACGAGCTCGCGCGCGGCGGGCTCTACCAGCGCCGCCTCACCGCGCCCGGAGGGGTGCTCCGGGAGGTTCCGGGCTGCGAGGGGCTGACGCTCGATCTGGACGCGCTCTTCCGCGAGCTCGACCGGCTCGACGCGACGGATCCGCAGGAGCCGCCGCAAGGCAGCGCGGACGACGAGGCGTAGCAGCGCAGGCGGCGAACGGCGCGGCCGCGCGGCGGTTCACCCGCGATGCCAGCGCGGCTCACCCGCGGTGCCGTGGGGCGCGCTCCCTCGCGGCGGGGGCCTGCGCCTCGGCCTCGACGGCCAGGCACGCCTCGAACCCCTCGATGTAGCTCGGGTAGAGCAGCGCCATCCCGAGGGCGCGCTTGATCTTCGCGTTGTCCACGGCGCGATCGTGGCGGAGCGTCTCGTGCAGATCCTCCCGCGGCGCCCCGGCCGGCAGCGCGAGGCCGAGCCGCGCGCAGAGCCAGCGGACGACCTCGATCTGCGGCACGGGCGCGTCGTCCGCGACCAGGAAGGCCTCGCCGGGGGCGGCGCGACCGGCGCGCTCCAGCGCCGCGAGCGCGAGGCGCGCGAGGTCCTCGACGTGGATGCGCGAGACGACGTTCCTGCCCTGCCGATCGCCCTCGCCGGTCATGCGGAAGTCGCCGCGCAAGAGCCGCTGGTGCAGGCCGCGGCCCGGGCCGTAGATGCCCGCGGCGCGCAGCACCACGGCGCCCCGCGCGCGGTACACGTCCTCGGCCGCGAGGCGCGCCGCCGCGCGGGGGCCGTCGGCCGACGTGGGCGTCGCCTCGTCGATGCGCCCCGTCGCGTCGCCGTACACGGCGGTCGACGAGACGTAGGCGATCGCGCGCGCGCGGCCGAGCGAAGGCGCGATCGCGGCGTCGGTCACGCCGTCGGGCGGGAAGGCGACGAGCACGTCCGCGCCGTCCGTCACGAGCCGGTCGACGGCCTCGGCGGTGAGCGCCGGGAGGACGCTCACCTCGATGCCCGCCTGCGCGAGCTCCGCGGCGCGCTCCGGCGAGCGCGTCGTCGCGACGACGCGGCCGCCGGACGCCCTCCGCAGGCCGGCGACCACCGCGCCGGTGAAGCCGCAGCCGAGGACGATGAGCGGGGGGGAGGTGTTGAGCATGGGTGCTGGCGACGCTTCTACCAGCAAGCGCGAGAGGACGCCTCCGCGGCGCGAGAGCGCTGCCGGCCGCGCCCGAGGTGCACGGAGGGGGTCGCGACGTCGTCGCCTTCGTGCGGGTGGGTCGCCGGGTCTGCGCGCCGCCGCCTAGGATGGTCATGGTAGGACTGGCGGCCACGCTGCGACCGCGGGCATGGCGGGGGAGCGGCGCGCCGAAGGCAGGAAGGACAGGGAGATGGGTAATCGGGAGAGAGCGAAGACGCTGCTGCTCGTGGTCGCAACGGCGGGGCTCACCGCGTGTGAGGAGGACGGCTCGACCAACCCCCCGTCTCCACCGCTCGAGTGCGACAACGTCGCCCGCAGCTCCTGGCAAGGGCTGTGGGCGACGGGGTGGTTCAACAGGAATCCCGAGGATGATCCCTCGGCTCCCCTCCTCATTGAGCTGAACCATGACGGCGAGTGGACCGAGCCCCCCGTCGTGACGGCCTTGTCCGGAATGACCATCCGCGCCTTCAACGAGTCGAGGACCATCGTTGCCCGCATGGACGACGGCGCCACAATCGCCAGTTTCCATGTGCGCGGCCAGCTCGCTGACAGCGAGACGACGTGCGACGTGGACCGCACGTTCACCGTGACGCTCGACGAAGCGCACAGGATCGAGATCACGAGGCACGACGCGCTCCCGTTCCTGCCGCACAGGCACGCCTCGCTCGAGCCGCGCAGGCACGCCTCGTTCGACGTGATGCGATGCGACGGCGGCGACGTCGGGCTGCGCGCGCCGGGCGGCGACGACGACGAGCGCGTCCCACGGACGAAGGCCGCTGGCACCACCGAGGCGACGGCCGACGTGGCGCGCGGCGACGCTGGCCGGAGGGGCCGGGCAACGACCAGGCGAAGAGGCTGAGCGAGCGCGGCGAGCGCAGCCCCGCGCCGGCGTCGTGGCATCTCGACCTCACGGGTCGACGGCCCGCGCCCCGGGGACCCGCGCCGGCCGCTCCCACGGCCCGGACGACGCGGATCCAACGGATGGTCGAGGGCCCGCGCCACGTCTGGTAGCCTGGTCGACGGGGAGCGGGCGGCCGGGACGCAGCGTGCTCGCCGCAGCGACGCTCCTCTGCGCATGGCGGTCCACGTCTTCATCTCCTACGCCCCCGCGGATCGGTCGCACCTCGAAGCGCTCGAGGCGCACCTCGCCTCCCTCAAGCGGCAGGGCCTGGTGAGCACCTGGCACCGCGGCCGGATCGGCCCAGGCGCGATGCGCGACGAGTCGATCGCGGCGGAGCTCTCTTCCGCCGAGGTGGTGCTGCTGCTGGTGAGCGAGGCGTTCCTCGCCTCGGACAGCTGCTACGAGCGGGAGCTCGGGCGAGCGCTGGAGCGGCATCGCAGCGGGGCGGCGCGCGTGGTGCCCATCCTGGTGCGCGCGTGCGACCGGGAGGGCACCGCCCTTTCGGAGCTCCAAGCGCTGCCGCGGGACGGCGTGGCGGTGACGAGCTGGGCCAACCCGGATGAAGCGTGGAGGGACGTCGTCCGAGGCATCCGCGCGACGGTGGAAGAAGCCGCTGCGAGCGCGCAGCCGGAGGCACCGGTCAAAAAGCCAGAGCTGCCCAGCACGTTCGCCGCGACCCTGCGCGAGGCCGAGGAGGCGATCCGCGCGATCGACAAGAAGCTTGCGGCGGCGCAGCAGCGCAGGGTGAAGCTGCAGGCCGTCGGTGCGAGCACCGCGGAAGTGGACGGGGAGATCCTCGACCTCCGGCGCAAACGCCGGGAAGGCGGCCAGCTGCACGTGGGCGAGGAGCTCGGCGAAGGCCGCTATCTGCTGCTCGAGCGGATCGGTCGAGGGGGGTTCGCGACCGTGTGGCGAGCGCTCGACGCGACACGGGGAGACCAGGCAGTGGCCATCAAGGTGCTCCACCCGAACCTGGCGGGCGATGAGGGGCGGCGGGAACGGTTCTTCCGAGGAGCGCGCGCGATGGCGGCGCTCGTTCACCCCGGCGTGGTTCGCATCCTTGAACCCAAATGCGAGGATAGCGGCTGGCACTACTTCGTGATGGAGCTTGTCCACGGCGAGGACGTGCACAGCGCGGTCATCGGGAACCGGCTACCAATCGAGTGGGTGATCCTCATGATCCTGCGTGCAGGAGAGGCGCTCTCATTCGCGCACAGGCAAGGCCTCGTGCACCGGGATGTGAAGCCCGCGAACATCCTCTTGGACGCGGAAGGCACGCCACGGCTCACGGACTTCGATCTGGTCTGGGCGCGCGACACGACGGGCGGCACGAGGAGCGGCGCGCTGGGGACGTTCCTCTATGCGGCGCCGGAGCTCATGCACCGCCCGCAGGACGCGGACGCGCGCGCGGACGTGTACGGGCTCGGCATGACGGCGGTGTTCTGTCTGCACGGAGCGGAGCTGCCACCGATCATGATGCGCTATCCGGGGCGGGTGCTGGAGCAGCTTCCGTGCAGCGATGCGGTGAGGAAGGTGCTGGAGCGAGCAATCGAGTTCGAAGCATCGGAGCGATTTCCCGACGTCGCGGCGTTCTGCTGGGCGCTCCTGGACGCGGTTTCCGTCGCCCTGTCCCCGCTCGAGGTCGAGGTCGAGATCGATCCCTGACATCGGCCTCCTTCTCTCCCATAGGCGTCACCGGGATTCGCCCCATGTCGTCCACGTGGACAGGAACGCGTGAGGGCTGCCGACATCCACGCTCGGCCCTATGGCCTTGCAACGAAACATGAACACCGCCCGGCCCGGCCGTCGGCCGAGGTGATCCAGGCACAGTACAGGAATTCTACAGAGAACGACGCGAGGTGCCTGTACGGCTTATGCCCTCACCCCGGCTTGCGCGTATACCGGTGCTTCACCCCGAGCGGGAAATACTCCGGATCCCCCGCCGCCCTCAGCGTCACCCGCGGCGCCCGCTTCCCGGCCGGCACGTAGCTCCTGAACTCGCTGTTCAGCCGGACGAGGTGCTCCTCGATCGACCGCGCCGCCGCCTCGCGCCGCGCGTCGCTCTCCGCCTCCCCCGGCGCGAGCTCGACCACCACCGAGAGGACCACATCCCTGTCCGCGCCCTCGCGGACCTCCAGCACGAACTTCCCGGTCACCCACTCCTTCACGCCGGGCTGCTCGATGCCCACGACCACGTTCTCCGGATAGATGTTCGCCCCGAAGTACGACACCGTGAAATCCGAGCGCCCGAACACGTAGACGAACGGGAGCTCCCGGGCCCCGCGCTCCCCGTCGATCTCCCGCCGCGGGTCGAAGCCGAAGCCAGTCAGGGCCGCCATCATGTCCGCGTGCGAATAAACGCCCCCGCTGTCGAGGATCGCATAACGGACGAGCGGGACGCCGTTGTCGCCCGAGAAGAGGAGCATCCCGTCGCGCTGCTCGAAGAACCGCTCCGCAGGGTCGTACTGCACCAGCGTGGGGAGCCGGTCCTGCCCGAACACGGCGCGCGCGGCGTCCGGCCTCCCCGCGAGGAACCGGCGGATCGCGATGCTGAGCGGCGTCTCGTTGCCCAGCACGCCGGCGTCCGCCGTCCCGTACAGGGAAGCAGAGTCGTAGCAGGGCGACGTCGACCCGACGCGCTCGCCGACCAGGGTCCGCCACTCCTCGCTGAACACCTCCCCGGCCATCACGAGCTTGATCCGGAAAGGCGCCCAGTCGACGCCCCGGGCCCGCCCTGTGTCGATGACGTCCTTCAGGAACGGCGGATAGCCGAGCAGGACGACCTGCTCGAACGCCGGCCCCAGATCCTGCACGACGCGGAAGATCTCTTCCTTGTTGTTGCCCGGCGTGACGACCGTGATCGGATATCCCTTCGCCGCGAGGTGGCGGCAGCACGCGGCGGTGTACATCCCGCCGACCCACGAGCCGAGCGCGAAGCACACGACCGCGAGCGTGCGGCGCGTGTCGGCCCGGAAGCCGTCGTGGAACACCTGCTCGAAGCGCCGGGCGACCGGCAGCTCGTCCGTGACGGAGCGCGGCCAGAACGTCGGCTTTCCGGTCGAGCCCGAGGAGACCGCGATCATGTCGCACGGCTCGACGCGCCCGCCCCGGCAGAGATCCGCGATGGGGTGCCGGAGCACGTAGTTCTGCTTCGTGATCACCGGCAGCGCCGCGAAATCCGCGGACGTCCGGATCGCCGCCGGGTCCACGCCGTGCTCCGCGAGGAAGCGGCGGTAAGCAGGGACAGCGGCGGCGACCTCGTGGAACAGCGCGAGCGCGCGGTCGGCCGGATCGGTCTCACGGTGCCGCGACAGCGCCGCGTCGAGCGGCGTGCTCAGGAAGGCGTCGATGGCCGCCAGGACCCGCTTGGGTTGCACATCCTGCATCGCGAGATCTCCCTCCGTTCGATGTTCGCAGGAACGCAGGAGCCGGTCCAACGCCCGCCTGCCTTCCTCCCCCTCGCCTCGCGGGCGAAAGCGCCCGCGCAGCGTCAGCGCCCTCCACCCCCCGCCGCGCCGGCGAGCTCCGCCGCGAGCGCGATCTCCTCGGCGCGCTTCTCGTAGCCGTCCGGCGGCTCGGGAGGCGGGTTCGCGAGCCGCGACGTGATCACCGTCTCCAGCCAGCGCCGGAGCGGCGTGTGCTGGAAGCCGAGCTCGGCCCTCGCCTTCGCCGGATCCAGCATCGACATCCAGCGGTCGCTGAACGGCGACATCGCGACCGGATCGATGCCGCGGGCCCTGATCGCCGCCGACGGGATCGGCGCGAGCCGCGCCGGCGCGCCGAGCAGCGAGGCGATGAGCTCGAGCAGCTCGGTGAGCGTCGGCGTCTCGTCCATGCAGAGGTTGTACGCCTCGCCGAAGGTCGACGGCACGAGGAGCAGCTTCACGATCGCCCTGACGACGTCACCGCTGTAGACGTGCCGCACCGCGTGTCCGCCGCCGTCCGGGACGAGCAGCGGACCGCCGTCGAGCATGCGGACGATGTACCGATCGAGGCGGCGGTAGGGATCGCGCTCCCCGTTCACCATCGGGATGCGCAGGACGGTCGCGGGGAAGCGGTCCCTCTGCCAGGCGGCGGCGATCTCCTCCTCGCAGCCGCGCTTGTTCACGCCGTAAGACCACGCCTCGCGGTCCTCTTCGCCCGCGGGCTCAGGGAGGAGCGGGCCGTGGTAGTCGCGCTCGCGCGACGGCCGCGGGCACCCCTCCCGGACCAGGTACACCGAGCCGGTGCTGATCATCACGTAGTGGCCGATGCGCCCGCCCCCGAGCGCCTGGACCGCCGCGCGGCCGTCCGCGGCCGTGTACGCGGTGAAGTCCACCGCGGCGTCGAACTCGCGACCTCCGAGCGCCTGCGCGAGATCGCCGGCCGCGCGATCGCAGCGGACCCGCGCGACGCGATCGCCGAAGGCGTCGGGCGTCGCGCCGCGGTTCAGGAGCGTGACCTGGTGGCCCGCCGCGAGCAGGCGATAGACCAGGAAATGACCCATGAATCGAGTGCCGCCGAGCACGAGGACGCGCATGCGCGGCAACCTATCACCGCCGCGCGCAATGACGATAACGAGGACGAGGACGCCATCACGCGCGGGACGGCGCGCGGGACGGCGCGCGGGACGGCGCGCGGGAAGGAAGCCGCCGCCGGGCGGGCTCGCGCGCGGCGCGGACCGGGACCAGGTCGACCCCCGGTCGTGCTAGATAGCGGGCCGTGCCGTTCTCCCACATCCTCGGCCAGGACACCGCGGTCGGCACGCTCGTGCGCGCGCTCGAGGCGGGCCGCGTGCACCACGCCTACCGCTTCGAGGGCCCGCCGGGCGTCGGCAAGGAGCTCGCGGCCGTCGCCCTCTCCCAGGCGCTCGTCTGCACCGGGGGCGACCCGCTCGGCTGCGGGCGCTGCGACGCGTGCCGGCGCGCGGCCGCGCGCTCCGACGGGCGCCCCGCGGCGCCGCTCCACCCCGACGTGCAGATCGTCGCGAAGAACTTCTACCCCGCCGCCGTCATCGGCCGGAGCCGCGACGAGCTGACCGAGATCTCGGTCGACCAGGTCCGCGCCATCGTGCTCGCCCGCGCCGCCTACCCGCCCCACGAGGGGCGCGCTCGGGTGTTCATCGTCCGCGACGCCGAGGACCTCAGCGTCGGCGCCGCGAACGCGTTCCTCAAGACGCTCGAGGAGCCGCGGCCCGGCACCCACTTCATCCTCTTGACCTCGCGCGGCGATCGCCTGCTCAACACGATCCGCTCGCGCACCCTGCCCGTGCGCTTCGCCCCGCTCTCCGAGGCCCTCATTCGCCGCATCCTCCGCGATCGCGGCGTGCCCGAGGGGCGGCACGACCTCGCCGTCGAGCTCGCCGCCGGCAGCGCGTCCACGGCGCTCGATCTCGCGGACGAGGAGCAGACCGCCTCGCGCGACGCCTTTGTAAAGGGTGTCCTCGATGCCGCGGCCGCCCGGGACCTCGGGCCCGCCGTCGCGTTCGCCGAGTCGGTGGACCGCGACAAGGGCGCCCTCAAGGACGACCTCCGCGCGCTGAGCGCCGCGCTCGCCCGCGAGGCCCGCGCCGCTGTCACGTCCGATCCGCGCCACGCAGGCCTGTCGGCCCGTCGTTACGCGGCGGTCTCCCGCGCCGTGGCGCAGCTCGAGCGCAACGCCTCGCCGAGCCTCGCGATGGCGTCGCTGATCGCGGAGCTGCGCAGCGTCGTCGGCTGACAGGCGCCGCGCGCCCACGTGGCCGCGCGGGCCGGCGTCAGCCCTCGCCGCCTCCGCCCAGCCGCTCGTATCCGCCGTCCTCGATGCGCCGCCCGGCCCACGCGTGGATCCGCCCCTCGCTGGCGAGCACCACGGCCGCGTCGCGCCCGGCGCCGTCGTAGAGGGCGATGATCCCTGCGTCGCCCACGGGGGGCGCGCCCTGCCCGCACCGCTCGAGCGCCGCCGGCAGCCGCGCCCGCCGCCGCATGGTCGCGCCCGCGATCTCGAGCGTCGCCGGCGGCTCGTCCGGCGAATCGGCCGCCGCGGGCGTGAGCCACAGGATCTCGCGCCGCGGCGCGGGGAAGGCCACGACCGCCACATGCGCGCCGCCCTCGGGCGCGAGGAACACCGCGGCGACGATCTCGCCCCGCTCGCGCGCGACGATCGCGCCCGAGAGCCAGCGCTCCTCGCTCCCGGCGAGGACCACGTCGCCGAGCGCGAGCGGCAGCTCGTGCCACGGCGCGTCCCCCGGGGGCGCCGCCGGCGCGCCTCGCGCGCGCTCGCCGCCGTTTCCTCCCGGCGCCTCCCGCTCGCGGCGCGACGCCATGTAGCCCACGGTCGCGGCCACCGCGGCGGCCGCCGCGAGCAGCGTGAGGCTCATCGCGCGCCCCTGTCCACCGGCGCCGCGCGCGCGCCCGCCAGCGCGAGCGCTTCCTGGAGCGCCCGCGCCCGCGCGCTCACCTCCTCGAGGGCGCGCGGCGCGGGCGTGTCGTGATCCGGCAGCAGCGCGGCGATGATCGCGGCCGCGGAGCAGCGCGCGCCGACCTCGGCCGCCCTCTCCAGGGAGATGCCGCCGATCGCAACGACCGGGAGCCCGGGACACACCCGCTCGACCAGGGCGCACAGCGACGCGAGCCCCTCGAGGCCGACCACGGCGTCGGGGCGCTCCTTGCTCGAGGTCGCGAAGATCGGCCCGATGGCGACGTAGTCGAGGCGCTCGAGGGACTCGCCGGAATCACCGGCATCGCGGAGCTCGCTCGACGCCCGCAACGCGGCCTCGATCTGCGCGGACGTGTGGGTCGAGAGCCCGACGCGCAGCGGGACGGAAGCGCGCTGCGCCAGCCTGCGAACCGCGGCCACCGGGAGGTCGTCCTGGCCGACGTGCACGCCGTCGCAGCGGGCGAGGATCGCGAGATCCGCCCTGTCGTTCGCGAACAGCGGCACCCCCGCGCGCGCGGCCAGGGGCTGGATCGCGCGGAGGAGCGAGAGCGTCTGGGCCGCCCCGCCCCGCTTGTCGCGCAGCTGGATGGCCGCGGGGCGCGCGTCGAGGACGGCCTCGGCGAACGCCGCAGGATCGAGCCCGCGGCGCGCGAGCGAGTCGGTGTCGACGATGGCGTACAGGCCGCGCATGACCACGCTTCGAGCGGTGGGAGAGCGCCCGGGCGCTCCGGAGGAGGCCAGGCTCGCTGGCTACGCTAAGGTTGACGCCCCCGGAAAGAAAGCGGAAGCGTTCGCTCCCGAACGGATCCTCCATGCGCACACGTCTCGTCCGGATCGCCTGTCTGTTCACCTCGATCGCTCCTGCTGCAGCGGCCGTGATGGGGCTCGCGTCGAGCCCTGCGCTCGCGGAGGAGAAGTCGAGCCCCGCGCAGCAGACCAAAGGGCCGGGCTCCGCCGTGCCCGCGGAGGGGCCGAAGGCTGCCGCCGCCCCGCCGCCCGCAGGGAGCAAGGTCGCCGCGCCCAAGGCGAGCGTCGGCGCGCCCAAGACGAGCGCGAAGAAGAAGGCGCCCGAGTCCCCGCCGCTGCCGCCTTCACCGGCGCGCCTGTGGCTCATCGCGCCGTCGCCTCACGGGCCCTGGACGTTGCGGATCGACAACGAAGGCGAGCGGCCGATGCGCATCCCGGCGGACGTGCGGCTGCTGCGCCTCGAGGTCGACACGCTGAACAAGCGCACGAAGAAGACGGTCCGCTGCGCCGCGCCCGCGGGGCTCAAGCCGAGCGGCTTCCCGGAGCGGCGCGCGCTGCTGCTGGCGCCCGGCCAGTCGTACATGGAGCATTTCGACCCGCGCCTGCTCTGCTTCGGCAAGGACGAGGCGGCGCTCGCCGGCGGCTCGGTGGTGAGGACCTGGTACGGCTGGGGTCCGCCGCCCAAGTGGTCGAAGAAGCCGCCGGCGGCGCCGTTCGCTGCGGAGTCGACGGACGATCCGCCGGCGTTCGCCCCTGCGCCCGGCCTCGCGGCGCCCACCGTCGTGCTGAGCTACGGCCTGCCCCCCAAGGAGGCCGCCGCGGACGATGCGGGCGGCGCCGAGCCAGCCTCTCCGGTGGGCGAGACGGCTCAGCCTCCGGGCGACAAGGCGGCTCAATCCTCGGGCGACAAGGCCGCTCAGCCGACGGACGACAAGGCGGCTCACCCCGCGGACGACAAAGCGGCCCAGACGTCCGCGAACAGGCCAGCTGGCGAGTCCCCGGAAAAGCGCGTTCCGTCGGACAAAGGCCACAGCGCCGGTCCGCCCGGCAAGCCGATCGTGGACGCCAACGCGCCTCGCCTGGAGCTCACGAGCGAACCCTGGTCCGACGCGGCGAGCCCTCGCTCGATCGTCGTCCGGGTGAGCGCCAAGAACGCTGGCAGGCGCCCCATGACCGTCGCCATCCGGTCTCGGATGCTCGAGTTCCACGTCGCCGGCCCGAACGGCGAGACGGTATGCACGGCGGCCCCGCCGACGGGGGCGATCCCGCGCGATCTCTTCAGGACGCTGAAGCCCGGCGCATCGGCCGACGTCTCGCTCCTCCTCCGGGAGGTCTGCCCCGCCGACACGTTCAACCGCGAGGGCCTCTACGAGGTCATGGCCACGCTGCACGCGAACGAGCCGGGCAGCGAGCTCGGCCTGGACGCGTACACCGCCGTCGTCCCCGCCAAGAACACGACGCTCCTTCGCGTGAAGAGCGCTCCCGAGCCGTTCTACGCAGCCGCGCCGCGCGCCGTGCCGACGCCCAAGCCGAAGCCCGAGGCCAGCCAGGCGCCGGAGCACGAGGAGCACGACCCGTAGCGCGAGGAACAGGACCGCGCGTCAGTGCGGCTGGGCCCCCCGTCCCTCGCGCGACTTACACCGGAAGGATCCCCCGCTTCTTCTCCGGCCGCTCCACCCGCTTCTTCCGTGCGAGCTCCAGCCCCCACGCGATCGCCCTCCGGGTGTCCCGCGGATCGATCACGTCGTCGATGAGGCCCCAGCCGGCGACCTTCATCACGTCGATGTTCTTCTGGATCGCGTCGACCATCCCCTGCTTCACCTCCGGCGGCGGCGGCGCGTCGCCGAACATCTTCCTCGCCGCGATCCCGAGCATCCCCTCCGGCCCCATCACGCTGATCTCCCCGGTCGGCCAGCCGACGATGAGGTCCGGCTCGTACGCGCGCCCGCACATCACGTAGTAGCCCGCGCCGTACGCCTTGCGCACGACCACCGTGATCTTGGGCACGGTGGCCGCCGCCATGACGTGCAGCATCTTCGCCCCGTGGCGGATGATCCCCTCGTGCTCGACCTTCGAGCCGATCATGAACCCCGGCACGTCCTGCAGGAACACGAGCGGGATGTTGAACGCGTCGCAGATCTGCATGAAGCGCGCGGCCTTGTCCGACGCGTCCACGTCGAGGATGCCGCCCATCTGGGTCGGCTGGTTGGCCACGACGCCGACCGGCTGGCCGCCGATGCGCGCGAGGCAGGTGATGATCGACCGCGCCCACCGCGGCTTCAGGTCGAACCGCTCGCCGTGATCGACGATGGCGTCGATCAGCTTCAGCATGTCGTAGGCGCGCCGCGGGCTCTCCGGCAGGAGGTCGAGCAGCGACTCCTCCCGCCGGTCGATCGGATCCGTGACCGGCAGGCGCGGCGGCTCCTCGTCGCAGCTCGAGGGGAAGAACGACAGGTACCGCTTCACCGCGGCGACGCACGCGGCGTCGCTCGGGTACTCCGCGTCCCCGACGCCGCTCTTCGTCGCGTGCACCTTGCTGCCGCCGAGCTCCTGCTCGGAGATGTCCTCGCCCGTCATCGCGCGCACGAGCGCGGGGCCGCCGAGCGCCATCGAGCCGACGTCCTTGACCATCGGCACGAAGTCCGCGAGCCCCGGGATGTACGCCGTGCCCGCGGCGCCGGGCCCCACCATGGCCGCGACCTGCGGCACGACGCCGCTCATGTGCACCTGCTCGCGGAACAGGTGCCCAGAGCCGGCGAACAGCGAGATGCTGTCCGGGTGCATCGAGCCGGGATCGATGCGCGCCCCGCCCGAGTCGATGAACCACACGATCGGCCAGCGGCCGCGGAGCGCCATCTGCCGCAGGCGGGTCACCTTCTCCTCGCCCGTCTGCCCGATGCTGCCGCCCTTCACGGTGAAGTCGTACGCCGCGGCGCAGACCATCCGCCCGTCGACCTTGCCGAACCCGCAGACCACCGCGTCCGCCGGCGGCCGGTCGCTCCCCTCCGGCCCGGCCGCGAGCCCCATCTGCGTGCCGTGCATCCCCACCTCGAAGTGCACGCCGTCGTCGAAGAACGCCGCGAGCCGCTCCCGCGCCGTCATCTTCCCGCGCGCGTGCTGCTTTGCCACGCGCTCCTCGCCGCCCATCCGCCGCACCAGCTCCCGGCGGGCCTCGAGGTCCTTCACGAGCTCTCGCATGTTCACGGGCCACCTCTCCCTGCGCGCCCCGGCGCGCCTACCTGCCCGACCAGCGGGGCTTTCGCTTCTCCAGAAAGGCCAGGAGCCCTTCCCGCGCGTCGTCCGTCGCGAGGCAGCCGGCGAGCCGATCGCGCAGGAGCGGCAGCGCCGACTCGAGGTCGAGATCGTCCTGCGCCGCGAACGCCTCGAGGCCGAGCCGCACCGCGATCGGGCTCTTCGAGGCGATGGCGGAGGTCACCTCGTCGACCGCGGCGTCGAGCGCTCCCGGCTCGACCACCTTGTTGAGCAGGCCGCACTGCGCGGCCTCGTCGGCGTCGAGGCGCTGCCCGAGGAGCATCATCTCCAGCAGCTTGCGCCGGCTCACGTGCCGCTGGAGCACCGCCATGATCATCATCGGGAACAGTCCGACGTTGATCTCCGGCGTCCCGAGCTTGGCGCCGCGGGCGCCGATCGCGAAGTGCGACGCCGCGACGAGCCCGAGCCCGCCGCCGAGCGCGTGCCCGTTCACCCGCGCCACGATCGGCTTGCTCGAGTTCGCGAAGGCGAGCAGGAGGTCCGCGTAATCGCCCTTCATCTCGGGCGGCGGCGCCCCCTCGGCGCCCGCGATCTGCGCGAAGTCCCCGCCCGCGCAGAACGCGTCGCCCGCGCCGGTCAGGACCACGCAGCGCACCGCCTCGTCCGCCGCGCCCGCCGCGAGGGCGTCGAGGAGCTCGCTCACCATCGCCGGCCCGATCGCGTTCTTGCGCCACGGGTTGTTCAGCGTGAGCCGGAGGACGCCCCCCGCGGAGAAGGCCTGGATGACCGTATACGCGCGCTCCGTCACGAGGCCGCCCCTCCTGCCGCTCCTGCCGCGCCGCCGTCGTGAAGGCCCAGGATCTGACGGGCCTCCTCGACGGTCGCCGGCCTGCGGCCGACGTCGCGCACCATGCGCACGGCCACCTCGCAGAGCTCTCCGTTGCTGCGCGCCATCTCGCCGCTCGGCAGGTAGAAGTGGTCCTCGAGCCCGCACCGCACGTTGCCGCCGAGCACGAGCGCCGCCGCCAGCATCCTCCACTGCCCGTGGCTGATCCCGATCACCTCCCACTCCGAGCCGGGCGGCATGATCCTGGTCTGGAGCTGGAGCGACTCCACGTGCGCGGGGATGCCGCCCAGCACGTTGACGATGAACGAGAACTGGAGCGGGGGTTTGAGCAGCCCCATGTCGACGAGCGGCCAGGTGCCCTGGGTGTGCCCCGTATCGAAGCACTCGAGCTCTGGCTTCGTCCCGGCCTCGTTCATTGCGTCAAGGAGCTTGCAGATCTTCGCGTACGTGTTGGGAAAGACCATATCGAAATCGAAGGTCTTCCGCGCGCGCGAGTACTTCGAGTAGTTCATGGTGCCCATGTTGAGCGCCGCGATCTCGGGGCGGCTCTCCCGGACGGTCGCGCACTGCTCGCTCACGTCGTCGAGGAGGGTGCCCGTCGAGAAGTTCAGGATCACCGGGCAGCGCTTGCGCACCTCGTCCTTGATCCGCGCGAACACGGCCGGAGAGAACGTCGGTGATCCGTCGTCGTTGCGCGCGTGGATGTGCACCGCCGCCGCCCCTGCGTCGTAGGCCCGCTTCGCCTCCTCGGCGATCTCGACCGGCGTATAGGGGATGGCGGGGCATTGCTTGCGGCCGGCGAGCACCCCTGACAGCGCGCAGGTCACCACGCAGATATCGGGATCTCGTCCGTTCGGATCCCTCGGTTCCCCGGTGAACGTCGGCTTCTCTCTCATGCCCCCTGCCTCCCTTTCGCGTCCTCAGCGCCGTCGCTCTTCTTCTGTCCGGCTCTGTCCGACCCGCGAGACCACCTGTTTCTGCAGCTTCGTCAGGATCCGGAGCAGATCGCGCAGATCGGTCGAGCTCAAGCTGAGCAGCGCGCTCCGGAAGATCTCCATCGGTTCGACCTGGATCTCGCGGGCGAGCCGCGCCCCCTTCTCGCTGAGCCGGATGTGGACGACGCGCCGGTCGGCCTTCGAGCGTTCGCGGCGGACGAGCCCCTCTCGCTCCATGCGATCGACGATCCCGGTCACCGTGCTGTTCTGCGCCCGGATGCGCTCCGACAGCGTGGACAGCGAGAGATCCTGGAACGACTCGAGCAGCTTGAGGATGGTGAGCTGTGGCCCGGTGAGGCCGAATCCGCTCGCCATGCCCTTCGTGAGCCTGCGCGACTCCGTGTAGAGATAGATGATCATCTCCACGATGGCGTCGATCTCCGGCCTCTCGGGCGGCGGCAGGGTCGCTGTCACGATGCTTCGTGTACGAAATATTCGCTCCCCGGGGGTGCGTCAAGCTCCCGCGCCCCCCTCCAACCGAGCGGGCGCTGTCCCACCCTCCGAGACATCGGCGTTCACCAAGCTCGTCCGGTCACCGAAGCCCGCCCCCACCATCGGTCACCAACGTGGACGTTTACGTGGTCGTGAACGTTTACGTGGTCGTGGTCGTCAACGATAGGCCGTGAACGGCCACGACCACGACCACGTAAACGTCCACGTCAACGTTCGTATGTAGGAGAACGCGGCGCCAAGTCGGATCTACCGCCGCTTCCCTGTCGCCCGGTCTGCCCGGAGCTCCCGGATGCACCACCTCAGCGCCTCCTGGAGGTCCCGATGCACCTGGACGGACGAGAGCTCGACGCCGAGCGACGAGGCCGTCTGCGCCACCTGCGGCTGGACTCCGGCCACCACCCCTTGCGCGCCGAGCAGCTCGATCGTCTGGAGCATGTTGATCAGGTGCTGCGCCGTCGTGGAGTCGACCTCCTCGACCCCCGTCACCTCGACGATCGCGTAGCGCGACTTCGTCTCGACGATCGTGCGCAGCAGCTTCTCCGTGATCTCTGTCGCCCGGTGGCGATCGATGCTGCCTACAAGCGGCAGCACGAGCACGCTGTCCCAGACCTGGATGATCGGCGTCGACAGCGTCTCGATCGCGGACTCCTGCCGCGAGATCACCGCGCGCATCGACTCCTGCTGCTCGACCACCTCGCGCAGCGACTCCTCGGCGCGCATGCGCTCCAGCGTGATCGCGAACATCTCGCCGATGACCTGGAGCAGCGCCCGGACGCTCTTGTCCCACGCGCGGGTCGATCGCACCGCGTCGAGCCCCACGACGCCCACGAGCCGCCCCGCGTACGCTGCAGGCATCCGGACGAGCGAGGCGATCCCGAGCTCCGTGAAGGCCCGCCGCTCGCTCGCTGCCTCATCCGGCAGGTCGGCCACGCGCGGCACGTCGCACACCTCGAGGCGGAACAGCCGCTCGACGAGCCACGGATACACGTCCCTGGACACGACTCCCCGCTCCGCGCGCAGCGACGGCACCCCGTCGGCGCACCACTCGTGCGTGTTCAGGAACCGCCGCCCGTCCTCCGCGAGGAGGAACAGGCTCGTCCTGTCGGCGCGCAGCGCCTTGCCGAGCTCCGCGAGCGCCGAGTGGAAGCCGCGGTCGACGTCCGAAAGCTTCACGTTGATGAAATGGGCCGAGATCGACGCGACAAGCATCTTCGTCTCGATCCGCTGCATCAGCGCCCGCTCGAGGCGCTTCTGCTTGCCCACGTTGCGCGCCCACCCGTACACGAGCCCCTCGCTCGGTACCGAGAGCATCGACCACGACAGCCAGACGTAGAGGCCGCTCCTGCTCCTGCACCGGTTCTCCAGCCCGAGCGTGACGGGCCCCTGGCGGAGCCGATCCATCTGCTCCCGGGTCGCGACGACGTCGTCCTGGTGCACGAGATCGAGGAGGCTCCGGCCGACGAGATCCTCGGTCCCCAGGCCGAGCGTCCGCTCCCAGGCGCCGCTCACGCGAAGGAACGATCCATCGCTCCGCAGAACACACAGCGGATCGGGACAGACAGCGAAGAACCTCTCTACGTCCGCTTCGTTCGCAGGTGTGCCCATCGCCGGTCGCCTTACCCAGCCCACACCCCCACGCTTAGGTCTCCTTGACGTCCTCGAACGTCGTCCGCGCGGCCACGTGCTCCTCGTTCAGGTTGAGCAGGATGGGCAGCGTCTCGTGCTGCCAGTCATCGTCGAGGATCCGCCGCACGGTCACCCGGCCGGGCACCAGGTTGTACACGGCGTCCACGATATCCATGATGACGTAGAAGCCGTTCGAGTTGCAGAACCGCATCTTCACGAAATCCATCACCGTGGACGTGATCGGGTGCTGCGGGAGGACTCGGGCGAGCTCGTCCAGGTAGCTCGACAGGTACCGGTACGGGTTGTCGATCCGGATAGCGCCCTCGGAGGTCAAGACGAGGCGGTTGTCGTCATCGAGCCGGGCGACCGACTGAAAGACGCTCAGCCCGCCATCCGTGATTTCTCCATAGCTGAGAGCCTTCATACGCGACCTTTCGTGGAAAACATACGCAGCCTTTTCAAGGGAAAGTAGCCTGGACGACGAGGATTCCATCGACGTACTGCGTCGAGAGATGGAACTTGTTCTCGGCGGTCAACCGAATGAGCCCTAGACCGCCCCTGCGTCGATCGTTGCGCCGCTCGCGCACCGTCCTGGCAAAGAGCTCTCTCGGGTCCTCCGCGGCGAAGATCTCGTCGAATACCGCCTTGACGGTCCGGTACTCTTCCGGCGTAACGCGGTTGGATACCTTGATGAGCAATCGATCCGGATCGATGCTCAGATCGAGCCGCACCTCGCTCTCACGCTCGGTCCCGTGCTGGAGCACGTTGGTGACCAGCTCCGTGACCACCACGTTGACCTTCTGGCAGATCCGTCTGGGGTAGAACCTCACCAGCAGCGCGTCCAAAAAGTTCGCAAGCAGGCCGGCCACGTCGCCCGTGATGTGATCGATCGGAGATATATATATCGATGCACCGACCGACGTCTGCGAATGATTCTTCTCGGGCTTCATCAGGCGCACCTTCGCAGGATGATCAGTGTGATGTCGTCGGCGTCCGCCACCCGGAACCGCGTGTAGTCCTCGATGCACCGGTCGAGGATCACCTGCACGGGTTCCTCGCTGTGCTTGACGACGATTTCGTTGAGACGTTGCACGGAATATATCTCCCCGCTCGCGTCCTGCGCCTCGAACATCCCGTCTGTGTACAAGGCGAGGACGTCATCCTCCTCGAACGGCAGCTCGAACTCGTGAAATGGCTTGATGCGCAGACCGATGAAGTTGCTCACCCGGTTGAACGAGCGAGGCGTACCGCGACGGACCAGGAGCCCGTACCCTCCGCCCGAGACGTAGCGGAGGAATCGGTCAGTAAACATGACGAAGTTCACCGTCGCGTAACGGCGAACCTCCCGGAGGAACGAGTAAGCGCTCCGGTTCACCCAGTCCACGATCGCCCCCGGGCTATCCAGCCGCTTGGTAGCGTGGGCGAACTGCGCCTTCAGAAACGCCATGATGAGCGCCGACGATACTCCGTGACCTGAGATATCGTAAACACCTATCGCGTGGCGCTCGCCGGGGAGGTAGAAGAAGTCGTAGTAGTCTCCTCCGACCTGGGCGAGCTGCTTGTGGAAGATGGCCATGTCGAACGACGAGGCGATGGCCCCGCTCGCCTCCGGAAGCAGGGCGCGCTGGACCTGCCGCGCCACCGCGAGGTCGTCGTCGATGGCCCGGTTGTACCCCTCGAGCTCGTTCTCGATGCTGGTCGCGTGTTCCAGGATCGCCTCGTGCACCAGGGAGAGGTCGTCGAAGTCGAGCTTCAGCTTGTCGACGTACTCCAGCAGCGCGCTGCAGCGCTCCATGAAATCGGTGAAGTTCCCCTCCTCGCGGAGCAAGGTGTTCCACGCTTGCCGCTCCTTCACGATCGCCCTGATGGCATCCAGATTGCTCTGCTTCTGCAGGAAGCCTCTGGAGTGCATCGAGCTGATGTCCTTGGGTGCAGTCATGGCTCGACCTGGACGCGATTCGGGTTGGACGGAAGAACCCATCCGATCTCAATCACAGAGTATCATCTCGAAGTTCTGATTGAACTTCTTGAGGTTGGGCAGCGACTTCCCCTGCCACGGGATGGACTTCGACCCGCGGACGATGAGCTGGAGCTCGCCCTTCTTCCTGGTGGCGATGGCGAACTTGTAGAGGACGTTGATCCCTGAGCTGTTCAGGAAGTTCAGCGCCCTGACGTCGAGTGTGATGGTGGGAGGGTTCGTGGCGAGGACCTTGTCGAGCAGCTCCTCGATAGGGGCGTACTCGGTGGTGCCGCCAAGGCGAAGGATTCCTTCCAGGTACACCACCACCTCAGAGGGATCGTACCAAACCCGATAGTTGCCACCCTTGATTTCCATTCTCGACCTTTCATTCAAAATAGGAATCCTGGCCATCGTCTTGATGCTGAAGCTGTTGACCGAGATCGGGTCCAGCTTCCACCCAAGACTGACACCGTAATCATTCATGATGATGAGATACCCGAGCCCCGACCCGGCGTTCTCCGCGTCTTCGGCGTTCGCCTCCGCCTGTCGACGCAGGAGCTCCCCAGGGTCCTCCTGTGTGAGCTCTAGGAGCTTCTCACGAAGCGAGGGGACGGCGGCGTTCGTGATCTGGTTGCTGACGAGGCACACCAGGTCCTCACGCCCGATACCCACGGTCACGGTGATGTCACCGTGCTGATTGAACTTGACGGCGTTCTCAACCAGTTCGTTCAGAACGTACCCGATGGCGCCTGAGACCTCGTCTCGGCTGATGAGCCTGTCCTCGCCGTCTATCTCCGGAAAGAGCTCGCCGAAGTACTCGGCCATGAAATTGGCCGTCAGGTTACAAAGGCTCCATCTCACCGCGAACGAGTCGGGGTACAACGTCAGCGACATGTGTTCGCTGAACGAATCGTCTAAAGAGTAGACGCCGATGATTTCGCTCATGGTAATGCCCAGTCTCCCCCTTGCTCATACCCTCTTAATGACAAGTACAGTGATGTCATCATGGATTTTGTTGTAGCCTACGTGCGCCAAGACGTCCTCGATGATAGCGTCCTTGATCTCCCGCGAGGTTCTTTCGTGGTTTCGCGAGATCACCTGACACAGACGGTCGATTCCGTACTGTTCCTCTGAAGAGTCCTCCGCCTCGGTGATGCCGTCGCTGAAGAGCGTCACGACGTCCCCGGGCGCCAGCTTCACCTCGATGCTACCGATGAAATCGCTGATATCCAGGTCGATGCCTATCGGCAACCCGAGCCCCATGGTCTCGACACGATCGAGGGTCCCGTCCTTCCGGACGATGATCAGATCCTCGTGCTGGCCGGTGAGCTGGAGCTCGCCGTCGCTGTAGTCGAGCAGGGTCAAGGACAGGTTCTTGTCCGACCGGATGCGCTGGATGTTCTGGTAGATGACCTTGTTGACGATGCTCAGGAACTTCTTCGGATCCCGCTCGTTGGCCGCGAGCAGCGTCCGGACGGCCGTCTGGACCATGAGCATCAGCACGCCGCTCTCCAGCCCGTGCCCGGTGACGTCGCCGATGCCGATCTTGACGAGCCCGTCGCTCCGGAGCACGTCGTAGTAGTCCCCGCCGACCTCGTCGGCAGGGGCCATGTAGCCCGCGATGTCGAGGCCCGGGATCTCCTGGAGCTCGCTCGGCGCGGGGAGCACCATGAGCTGGAGCTGCCGCGCGACGTTCAGCTCGGCGCCGAGCCGGATGTTCTCCTGGGCGAGCTTCGCGTTCAGCTCGCTGATCTCCTCGTTCGCCTTCTCGAGGGCCCTCGTCCGCTCGCCGACGAGCTCTTCGAGGTTGTTCGTGTAGGCCTCGATCTCGCTCGCCATCTCGTTGAACGCGACGCCGAGCTGCCCGATCTCGTCCGCGGAGTTCACGTCGATGCGAACGCCGTAATCGCCCTCGCGCATCCGCGTCGCGCCGGTCGAGAGCGCGACCAGGGCGCCCGTCATCTTGCGGGAGATCAGGTAGACGCCCAGCATGAGCACGAGGAACGAGGCGATCGTGATGAGGACCTGGGTCCCGACGATCACCGTCCTGCTCTTCTCGATGCTCTTCTGCGCCGCGAGGAGCGAGGCGTACATCTCCTTCTTCGGGACGACGAAGCCCATCGTCCACCGCTCCTTGGCCACGCGCGCGTCCGGCCCGGCCCAGCCGTTCACCGGCGCGAGCCGCTGGAGGGCGATGATGTACGTCTCGCCCGATATCACCATCTCCCGGTAGTCGACTTTATCATCGTTCGGAAGGACGATGCCAGACACCCCCGCGTCCTCGCTGTCCTTGAAGAAGCGCTGCAGCATGCCGACGCCGGAGTTCTGGCCGGCGCCCGCGTCCGTGCGCAGCCGCAGCGTCTTTGCGCCGAGCTCGTTGACCGCGAAGACGTTCCCGTCCGCCTGCGCCAGGAAGGCGAAGCCCGCCGTGGCCAGCTTGACGTCCTTGATCGACGCGATGAGCTGCGCGAGCGTGAGATCGAGCCCGACGGAGCCCACGAACGTCTTGCGGTCCTTCGCCCAGAGCGGGTGGAACGCCGTCATCACGATGCCGCCGCCCGCCGCGTCGTCGTACGGCGCCGTGACCGTGGTCTGATCCGGGTGCGCGCCCAGCCCGGCGGGGTCCTTCGCCCACTCGTTCCAGCTCTCGGCGATGCCGGGGAAGAAGAACTTGTACCACCCCTGGTCGTTGTGCCCCGGATACAGCTTGTCGAAGGTCGACGCCATGTCCGTGTACGGCGTCAGCCGCACATACGGCTTGTCCTCCGGACCGATGTAATAGATCTGAAGCTTGTCGGCGCCGTACTTGCCGAACGAGGGCAGGATCAGATCCAGAAACGCGGTCTCGTTGACGGCCCGCTGGACCTCGGGCAGGATCGTCCCGTCCTTCCCCAGGTAGCCCCAGACGCTGACGACGCTCGGCTCGCTGGGATCGTTCTGGTACCAGTTCCCTTTCGGGTTGTACTTCATCTGATCGCGGAAATACGGGAAGTCGGCGGCCGTCTGCAGGAACGGGGCGACGTCCTCCTCGCGATCGATCACGGTCTGCAAGACGCCGGCGAGGGTCTGGAGATCCCTGTACGCCTCGCCGAGCCTGAGGTTGACGTGAGTGGCCTTGTCCTCCAGGTGATTGGTGAGGTACTCGCGGTTCGCCGAGTTGAGGCCGGCCTCGATCTCCGCGGCGGCCTCGCTGCTCAGCCGGTGGATGCCTTGCCGCCCGACGACGACGTTCCACACGGCGCCGAGCAGGACGCTCACGCCCGTCACGAAGATGATCTTGGTGCTGAACTTCCTGAACCTGAAGAGCAGGCTTTGAGGCCGCTGTTCGCCAGAGTTCCGAGGTTGAACGCTCACGGCTGGCAATCTCCTAACGGCACGGCCCTGGGCCACTCGATCGGCATCACGACGCGGCGGAGCATGACGACCCGGCCTCCCCTCACATGACCCGCATCGGCTTGCGGCCCGAGCCGGCGTAGATCGGCCACGAGGCGAGGCCGTGCGGGTGCGTGATGGCCGCCATGTGAGCGCGCAGCCCGGTGCTCAGCTCGGCATGGTAGTCCGGCGGGGCGCCGGCGGTCCGGGCCATGTTGGCGGTCACCGAGATCCAGCACTCGACGACGCGCGCGAAGTCGAAGCAGTCCGTGTTCATGTTGTTGATGTCGATCAGGTTCACGCGGATGTCCTCGAGGCCTGCCTCCCCCATGATCTGCCGCGTCTTTATCCCCGTATCGAGATCCATCCCGATCGACCTGCCGAGCTCGACGAAGCGCTTGTAGGTCGCGCGGATGAGGTCCTGCTCCGGATAGCCGTACGCGCACGACAGGAGCTCGTTCGTGATGTAGATCCGGCCGCCCGGCTTGCAGATGCGATAGAGCTCCTGCATGATGCGCTCGGGCTGCGGAAAGACCTGGAGAGACAGACGGCAAGACACGAAGTCGAACGAGTTGTCCGGCAGGAGCAGCGCCGCGGCGTCGCCGTACTGATACTCGACGTTCTCCAGCCCGAGCCGCCGCACGTGGTCCTGCGCGTAGCGGAGCGCGGGCCGGGAGTGATCGACCCCGACGACGTGCTCTGGCTTGAACTCCTTCTGGAGCAAGATCGCGAAGTCGCCGAAGCCGCACGCGATGTCGGCGATCTTCATCCCCGGGTAGAGGCCGTGGTTCGTCAGCCCCGTCTTCTCGTGCTCCCAGATGATGCGCTCCTGGAGGCGGAGGACGTCGATGAACTCGGCATCTTCGAGCATTCCCTGGCTCGGGTAGAACGCGACGTCGTAGATCTCGACGGAGACGCTCGAGTAGATCTCCGCGATGACCTGAAACTTGCGGATCGCCCAGGGGATGACGCTGGAGATGATCAGCCTGATCTTGAGGTTGGGACGAGCCTCGACGGCCCAACGGACAAACCTGTTGATCTCCAGGAATGCCACGTTGTTCATGTACTTGAGCCGCTTGAAGTCCAGGCAGAGCTCGCCGCTCGCGTTCTTGGCCGCGGTCTCCAGCGTGCCGCGGATGGCCCTCATCTGATCGGCACCGAACGGCCGCAGCATGCCCGAGAGCGCAACCTCCTGGTCGGTCTGGTCGACGCGCATGCTGAAGGTCACCTGCGAGCGCCACGAAGGGAGGCCGCTCGCAGACGAGGGCGGTACGGCGGATTCGCGACCGATCGGAGCTGTCATAGTTCTTCTACCTCAGTGAACGGGAACTGAATCGCCAGAAGGAGCCAGTCCCCGCTCGTGGGTTCGGAGATACTGAGCTTCGAGCCGTAGACGACCGCGAGTTCGAGCAGCCCGAGCGCCTGAGCGTCATCATCCGGAACGTCGTGCTCGAGCTGCTCTCGATACCAGGCCATCGGGTCCGGCTGATTGGCCAGCTGGACGGCGTGGTTATAGAACTTGGCGCTCTGCTCGTTGATCGGGACCTCCGCCTCGACGAGGATATGGTTCTGCTTCTTGCGGAACCGCATCTTGATCTCGCCGGTGGAGCCGTGATTCCGGTATATCGCTTCCAGCAATTCGTTGAAGAACGTCGAGAGCAAGGTCGCGTGGCGCTCGGGGTCATCCTCATTGGCGCTCGCGTACCTCGCGAGGAAATTGGCTAGCTGATGACAGTGGTTCCACCGTTTACTGAAGCCACCGACCGAGAAGTTCGCGGAAATGACCATGCCGTCCGCCGGTAACGCGGGCGGCGGTCGCAAGGTCGGAGCTATGTCGGCCTGCTTGGAAACGGACATCAAAGCCTCGGGGGTTGGTTGACAAGTGAGGCACGAACGAGGTTACCCGGGTTCGGGGTGCCCCGTCGAGTGCATCGCGAGGTTTCCAGCGAGCGCCATCCGGGCCTTCACGCGGCAGAAACGTCAGCGACCGCCCGGCCGGTTGCACCAGGCATGCCACCGCGCCGTAAAATTTCTGTAATACAGCTCGCATTTACCGAAGACCACTGGTCTCATGACCAGGTGAACCGATGTAGGGTGCCGCCTGCTGGCCGACGGCTCCGTTCGGTCGTTTCGCGCAGTTCCGGGTGAAACGGGCTCCGCTTGCCTCAGCAGGCGATGTTCGTGGGTCACCACGACAGGCAGACATTTTGTCCACAGAGCACCCGCGCCGGCGGCGCCATTTGTAGTTCTCTACACATGCGCTCCCGCTCGCCTCGGCGGGGCGCACAGTCGTTGACCATCAGACCATTTGGAGCAGCAGAAGAGAGGTAATCGAAAGTGCGTCGCTGCTGTCAACCCCTTCCTGCGCGCGGCCGAGGTGCGCTCAGACATCGTGTGGTCCCGCGAGTCGCCGCGGGAGTGCGAGGAGATCCGTGCGCCCACCTACCACGCAGCCCATCGCGCGCCGGAGCCGAGTGCGTCTCTCCGGCGCGGATTCGGTATGCGGCCCTCCCGCGCGGGAGTCGGCGTCTCGCGGCAGCGCCGCGACGAGTCCCGCGCCGGGCGAGCGCTCGCGGCTGGCGCCGGGTATCGTCAGGCGTCCGGAGCGCTTCACAACATCGATGGTCCCGCAGCCGTCGTCCTGCTGCCGGGCGCCGCTCGACGAGCGCCCTCACCTTCGCCGCGAGCGGCGCGAGCGGCGCGAGCGGCCAAAAGACGCGCGAGGTCGGACATGGAAACGATTGAGCTTGACAATCATCCATGCAGGCCGCGTGTGTTCACCGTCGCGCTGTCCGGCGCGGCAGCGCGCAGCCTCCCGAGCGCAGCGCGCAGCGCGCGCCTGACCGCGGGCTCGCGCCGCGCAGCGCCGCTGTGGCGCACGCGACCGGCGCCTCGGCGTCACCGCGGCGGAGCGCCGCGCCGCTCGATGGCGTCGAGCTCGTCCATCACCGCCTTCACGCGCGGATCCGTGGGATCGACGGCGCGCGCCTTCTCGTACGCTGCGCGCGCGTCCTTCAGCTGGCCCGACTGCGCAAGGGCGTTGCCCAGGTTGATCCAGGCGCTCCCGAGCTTGTCGTCGAGCCTGAGCGCCTCGCGGTAGAGCGCGGTCGCCTTCTGCAGGTCGCCGCGGAGGTGGTACGCATACCCGAGGTTCGATCGGTAGGTGGCGCGCGCCGGGTTGCGCGCCACAGCCGCCTCGAGGTGCGGAACGGCGCGCGCGGGATCGTTCGCGGCGAGGAGCGCCGTCCCGAGGTCGTTCTGCAGGCGCGCGTCCGCCGGCGAGAGCCTCGCGGCGCGCTCGTAAGCGCGGATCGCGTCGGCCGTCCTCCCCGCGGCCAGGAGCGCTGTCCCGAGGTTCGCCTGCCGCTCCGCGTCCCCGGGTGCGAGCTCTGCGGCACGCGTCAGCTCGCGGACAGCGTCTTGCAGGTTGCCGAGCGCGAGGTGAGCGACGCCGAGCGCGGAGTGCGCCTCGGCGTCGCTCGGGGCGAGCTCCGCGGCACGTGTCAGCTCACCGAGCGCGGCGTCGGCCCGGCCGAGGACGAGGAGTGTGCGGCCGAGCTCGAGGTGCGCGAGCGCGTGGTCAGGCTCGAGCGTCACCGCGCGCTTCAGCTCCGGGAGCGCGGCGAGCAGCGTCCTGTCCCCCGGCGCCCCGTTGTAGTCGGTGGACACGCCTGCCCTGGCGATCGCCGCGCGCTGGGCGCCGACGATCGCCGCCGCGTCCTTCTTGTCGAGCTGCGCGGCCGCGCGATAGGCCCTCTCGGCAGCGGCGAAATCGCCGCTCGCATAGGCGGCGTCGCCCTCTTCGAGCTTCCTGTCCGCCGGCGTGCCGGTGCCGCGCGCGACGCGCGGAGGAGGGCTCGCCGCCGCTGCCTCGCTGGTGGACGGCGCGTCGAGCGGGACGCCCGAGCCGACCGGCGGGCCCGCCGCGCCCGGGGCAGCGCCGCTCCCCGGAGGCGGCGCGGGCGCGGCGTTCGCCGTCGGATCGAGCCGGGCAGACGGCGCCGGGGCCTCCGCCGAGGGTCGCGGCGCCGGCGAGCGCGACGCTGGCGCCGCCGGGGCGCAGCCGGCGAGCGCGATCAGGACGCCGAGCCGGCGGATCGCTCCGCAGGCGCTCACAGCTTGTACGGGGTCATCGCGTGCTCCTTGCCGTCGTACCGGAGCAGCACAGGCTTGTTATCCATCTTCGTCGCCACGCCGACCGGCCGCTTCCAGCACCGGACGAGCGCCACGAGCGTCTCGCGCGCGTAGTCGGCCCGGAGGTCGAAGCCGCCGTGCACGTGCTCGAGCAGGAGCTCTCCCCGGTTGCCGTAGTTGGCGTCGACGACACGGATGTACGGGTCGCCGAAGTTCGTCAGCTGGAAGAGGAGCTTCTCCTTCACCTCCTTGAACTCGCGGCTCTCGATCTCGAACCTGTCGTTCCGCCCCGAGAAGCCGAACGTGTACATCTTCTGCTCGATCACGAACTCCGGCGTCAGGAACTCGTCGATGAAGGTCACGTCGTTGTAGAGCGCGCGCACCTGGAAGATCTTCTCGCGGCCGAGGCCGAGCCGCATGTCCCACGTGCGCTTCGCGTCGAGGTCCGCGCACTCCTCCCACTCGCGGCCGAAGCGGCCCTTGTTCCATCGCTCCTCGATGTAGCGATAGAGCTCCACGCCGACCTTGTAGGGGTTGAAGCGCCCCGGCGCCGTCGCCATGACACCGGCGTTGTTCTCGGCGTAGTCGATGATCTCCGACGCATCGAGGACCTTCTCGGTCATCATCTTCGAGTGCCAGTACGAGGCCCACCCCTCGTTCATGATCTTCGTCTGGCGCTGCGGGACGAAGTAGTAGGTCTCCTCGCGGATGATCTCGAGCACGTCGCGCTCCCACCGATCGAGCGGCGCGTGGTCCAGCAGGAACTTGAGCACGTCGCGCTCCGGGCGCTCCGGCACCTTGCGCTCCGGCTTCTTCTGGTCCTGCCGCTTCTTCCGCTGCGCCGCGAGGATCTCCTCCGGGTTGATGAAGGAGTCCATGTACTCCTTGGCCCGGAGCTTGTAGGTGTCCATCGGCTCCTCCGTGGGCTCCTCGTCCTCCCTGGCCACGGGACGGCCGGAGAAGGGGGCCCACGGGTCGATCAGGTTCTCGAGCGAGAGGCAGTGGTCGACGAACGCCTCGACCTTGTTGATGCCGTAGCGCTCGATGTGGCGCGACACGCGCGCGCCGTGGTTCGCCATCTTGTCGATCCACTTGCGGTCCGGATCGTAGGTCTCGCTCTTCCGCACCGGGTCGAGGATCGGGCCGCGATGGTCGAGATCGGTGGACCGGAAGCAGAAGTTGTTCTTGAAGAAGTCGACGTGCGCGTACACGTGCGCCATGACGAGCTTCTGGTCGGTGAGCGAGTTGCCCTCGAGGAGGTAGGCGTACGAAGGGTTGTTGTTGATGACCATCTCGTAGATCTTCGAGAGGCCATACTCGTAGCTCTTCGAGAGCTGCTCGTACTCCATGCCGAACCGCCAGTGCGGGTAGCGGCTCGGGAAGCCGCCGTACGCGGCGATCTCGTTCATCTGGTCGTACGTCAGCATCTCGAAGATGACGGGGAAGAAGTCGAGCCCGTAGTCCCGGGCGATCTTCTCGATGCGCTCCTTCTCGGTGCGCAGGTAGCGGGGAAGCGCGGTGTTCAGGGCGAACTTGCTCATACCGCTCTACTTCCCCTTCCCCAGGAAATCCTTGATGCTGCCCACGATGGCGTCCTTGTCCCTGATCTCGCTCACCACCACCCGATCGTCCTGCGAGAAGTGTTCTTTCAGATCCTTGATGAACTGGCCCGAGCCGTACGGGCTCTCGACCTGACCGTAGGCGAACATGTTGACCCGCGGCAGGATCTGGGTCTTGAGCACATCCACGCAGGAGAGCGTGTCGTCCATCGACCAGTTGTCGCCGTCGGAGAAGTGGAACGGATAGATGTTCCACTCGTCCGGCGGGTAGTCGTTGTCGATGATCTGCGAGCACAGCTTGTAGGCGCTCGAGATCATCGTGCCGCCGGACTCGCGCGTGTGGAAGAACGTGTCCCGGTCGACCTCGCGGGCGATCGCGTCGTGGATGATGAAGCGCGACTCGAGGCCCTTGTACTGGCGGGTCAGCCACGCATCGATCCAGAACGACTCGATGCGCACGATCTCCTTCTGCTCGTCGCCCATCGACCCGGAGACGTCCATCATGTAGATGATGACCGCGTTCGCGACGGGCTCGGTGATCGTCTTCCACGAGCGGTACCGCTTGTCGTCCGGGACGGGGACGACGACGGGCGCCGACGGGCGGAACGTCCCGCTCGAGATCATCCGCTTCAGCGCCTCGCGGTACGTCCGCTTGAAGTGGCGCAGCGACTCGGGGCCCACCCTGCGGATGCCGGAGTAGCGATCGTGGGCGTTCGAGATCTTGCTCTTGCCCTTGTCCTGGATGTCGGGCAGCTCGAGCTCCTCGCCGAGGATGCCGGCGAGCTCCTCGAGCGTGACGTCGACCTCGAGGAGGTGGTCCCCCTCGCCGCTGCCCGCCTGCCCCTGGCCGGGCTGCTTGTCGTCCGAGCCCCCCACGGGATCGCCGGGGTTGCCGTCGCCCTGCCCCACGCCGCCGCGTTGCTTGTCGCCGAAGCGGAAGCGCGGGATGTCGATCTGAGGGATGGGAATCGAGACGAGGTCCTTCCCCTTTCGTCCGATGAGCTCGCCCTGCGAGATGTACTTGCGCAGGTTCTCGCGGATGCGGCCGCGAACGATCTGACGGAAGCGCCCGTGATCCTGGTCGATCTTCAACGACACGCTCGCGAGTGTAGCATCGGAAGCCGCCTCGGGTCCGCACGTTCGGCGGGCCGCCGAGGTCTCCCGCCCCGGCGGCGCCGCCTCCCCGCTTCCGTTCGACATCTCCATCTCCACTTCCCCACGTCCCCGCCGTTGCCCCACCGCCACGCCCGCCCGTCGTGAACTGCCCCCGTGTTAGCCTCCGGGCTGTGCTTTTCCGAGCGCGCTGCCTCCTCGTGTTCCTCGTGCTCGTGGTCCTCGCGGCGCTGGCCCTCGGGTGCGGCTCCCGAGAGCAGCTCGTCGGGCTGCCCGATCTCGCGGGCGCAGGGGGCGCCCCCGACGCGCCGCCCCCGGACCCGCCGGTGTGCCGGGAGGACGGGCTCCCCTGCCAGGGCGCGGCGGACTGTTGCAGCGCCGCGTGCGCGCAGGGGATCTGCGGCGGCGACAGCTGCGCGCGGGACGGCGCGCCGTGCGCCGCCCCGGGCGACTGCTGCGCCGGCCTGTGCGCCGGCGGGCTCTGCGGGCAGGGCTGCTCGGCCGACGGGGCGCCGTGCCAGAGCGCGGCGGCGTGCTGCGCCGGGGTCTGCATGGGCGGAGCCTGCGGGCGGGGCTGCTTCCGGGACGGGAGCGCGTGCGGGTCCGCGGGACAGTGCTGCTCGCTGAGCTGCGTGGAGGGCGCATGCCGCGCGCCGTGCATCCCGAACGGCGCGCGCTGCAGCGCGGGCGACGCGTGCTGCAGCGGCGCCTGCGTCGCGGGCGCCTGCGCCGAGGCGTGCGCGCCCGACGGCTCCGTGTGCGGCCAGAGCGCGGACTGCTGCACCGGGCGCTGCAACGCGGGCATCTGCGGCGGGTGCAGCTCGGACGGGGTCGCGTGCGGCTCGGCCGATGCGTGCTGCTCCGGCGTCTGCGCGCAGGGCGTGTGCGGGGGCGCGGCGTGCTCGCACGCGCCGTGCGAGATCGGCGCGCCGCTCGCCGCGGACTGCGGCGGGTGCGCGGCCGAGCTCTGCCGGTTCGACCCGTTCTGCTGCACCACCAGCTGGGACGAGATCTGCGTCGGCGAGGTCCCCAGGCTCTGCGGGCTGGTCTGCGTCGAGTGCGCCGCAGACGGCAGCCGCTGCGCGTCCGGCGAGGCGTGCTGCAGCGGCGCGTGCGAGGACGGCGTCTGCCGGCCCCCGTGCGCGCGCGACGGCCAGCCGTGCGCGGACTCCGGCGAGTGCTGCAACGGCAGCTGCCAGGACGGCCTCTGCGGCGGCCCCGCTTGCCCGTCGGACGGGACGGGCTGCGGAGGATGCGTGGCCGAGCGCTGCTGCGCGCAGCTGAGCCAGTGCCTGCTCAGCCCCACCTGTGCGGACGACGTCGCGTGCTTCTTCGGCTGCCTCGACGAGGGGAGCGGCCCCGCCGTCTGCGGGTTCCAGTGCATCCACAGTCCGGAGACGTTGCAGCTGCTGCGCTGCGTGGGCAGGAGCTGCGGCGGCGGCACCTGCTTCTGACGCGCGGCGCGGGGCGCGATGGCGCGCGAGGGGAGCGGGTCTCGCGCGGGCGTGGGGCTCGCCGCGCCCGCGGCTCCACCGCGCGGGTCTCGGGCGCGGATTTGCCGAGCGCCTGACGCGCAATAGGCGCTTCCGCCGGGGTTGGCTACAGCGGATCCTGATTTCGATTCCGGTGCTTCCCGCCGACTTTCCGACCGGGAAAGAGGGAAGGCTGTGGCACCATGAGTCCACGAGCGAGCTCATGTCGAGAGAGCTCGGGGGGAGGGCTCAATGCCGAGAGGCGAGACATCGAAGGATACGTCCAAGCAGAGGAAGCGGGTCCAGAGCGGCGAGCGCGAGCAAGCTGCGCCCGCGATATCCCAGGGCGAGGCGGGTCGGAAGGCTCCGCGCAGGCGGACGAAGTCTGCTGCCGGCGCACGGATGACCGCTGTGTCGACCCGGCGGGTGACCCGGGCGAAGAAGGGAGCGAGCAAGGCAGGAGCGAGCGCCGCGGCGCGGCCGGGCACGGCGCGGAGCACCGCGGCGGCGGAGAAGAAGAAGACCAGCAGCGCGCCGAGGAAGGCGACCGCCGGACAGACGAGCCGGCAGCAGAGCGGCGCGGCCAAGAGGGCGGCCACGACGAGGAAGCGGACCGCCACCGGTAGCGCGGCGGGGCGCGGCCGGAGCGCGGCGGGCGCGACGCCGGCCGGCGGGCGCAAGACGACGCGCGCGGCGGGCACGACGCCGGCTGGCGGGCGCAAGACGACGCGCGCGGCGGGCGCGAAGCGCGCGGCGCCGCAGCGCGCAGCAGCGATGAGGAAGCCGTCGGCCAGCGCCCGCGTCGGGCGCGGAGCCGCGCGGCGAACGAAGGCGGCGCAGTCGGGCGCGCAGAGGGCGGGGCAGAAGCGCGCGACCGCCGGCAAGCGGTCGGCGGCCAGCTGAGCTGCAGCGTCGGGCGCGCCGCTCGCCGCGGAGCGCCCAACCGCACCTTTCCCGTCACATCCCATCCCAAGCATCCCAAGAGGCGCCGGCAGATCTCGGCCGTCAGGCCTCCGCGCGAGGCCCCCACCTCCGGGCGCAGCGGCACGCCAGCCACCTTCGCGGCCAGCGTGAGGGGTTGGCGCGCGCCCGCTCCGCCGCGCCGGCGACGAACGCGCCTGGGCGCGGCAGCGCGGCTGACGCGCACGACGCCGCGCCCGGGCGCGATCAGGGCGGTGACGGCAAGGGCTCGCCGACCATGAGGACCACCCAGGTGGCGGCCAGGAAGGGATACGGCGCCCCGCCGAGGCCTGGCATCGTCGACCGCGCGCGCCGCGCGCAGAGCGGGCAGCCCGCGTCGCCGCGCCGGCTGAACAGGTACCGGCGCGAGGACGGCGGCGGCGCAGGACAGACCTGAACTTCATCGCCCTCCATCACTCCGCGCATCCCCCCCATCTCGCCCTGCAGCGGAAGCGCCTCCGTGCGCCCGGTCTCCTGCGACGCCCCGCGCAACCGCGGAGCACGACCGCCCTCGCGAAGCCAACGCTCGATGGCCCGATATGCAGCCGCTGGCTTAGGGCGATGCTGGACCATCGTAGGAATGTCCCTTCTGCCGAGCCCAAGACCAGCGACCAGGCTCCGGATGTAACCCCGCACTGCGGGCGAGATTCATCCTAGCAGGATCCCCGGACCATGCATGGATGACATTCCGTATCTGCGTGGTGCCTCCCACCGCGACAGCCTCTTGTCTCGGCTATCGTCATGATTGTCGTCTTCGTACGTCTTCGTACGCCTCCGTCTGCTCAATCGATATCTCCGAGGCGCACGCGGAGCGCGGCGCGGCGAAATGGCTGCGCAGCGCGGCAGCGTGTCCCGCCGCCGCGCGCAATGGAGCACAGATGCTCCGCGGCTCGTGGTCTCCCGCGCTCAGGCGAGGCGGATAGCAACAGGATATCCCGGAGAGGAACGAAGGCGACCCCCGATGGCGCGCGGCGCTCGCCGGATCGAGCGGAGAGGACGCTCTCCGCCCATCATCAAGGATCGTTTGCGGGGCAGCTCGGGATGGAGACGACGTAGTTCAGGAGAATACCGACATGGGTCCTTCAGCCCCGGCGGCGCTCCGGGGCCGGCGCACGGGCGCCGGCGGCGCGGCGGACGCCAGGGACGCGGGAGAGGCAGGTCACTGCGGGATGGGGATCGGCGGCGGCTCGTCGTCGGGCACGATGCAGGACGACAGGTCGAACAGCATGAAGAGCAGCGCCTTCTCCTGCGCGCTCAGCTCCTCCGCGGAGCACCCCTCCGGGAAGGGCGGGCCCGTGAGGTCCGCCGCAGAGACATGGATGTCCGTGAACACGAGACGCCCGCACTGCTGATCTTCTGGGGCGTCGACGGGCGTGTTGAATGTGAAGTACTGGACCCCGGCCGGCTCGGGCTCGTTGTAATAGATCCACCGGGTCGAGACGTCCTCGGTCACGTCGCTCACCGTATGCTGCGCGCCGTTGATCACGATCTCGCCGGGCACGTCCGACGCGCCGACATTGACGAGCCACTCCGCGAGGGCTTGCCCCTTCGGGAGCGTGGTGTCCACGAGCGCCGTGAGAGGGCTCTCCGGGTCCGTGACGTCGTTGTCCCAGACCGCCGTGTCCGGGAACGGCGCCGGCCCCCGCTTCAGCCAGACGTTGTGCCAGTGGGACGCGAACACGCGCCCGCCGAGCGAGGTATAGTCGAACATGGCCTGGCGCGCGGGCCCGGGTTTGTCTTCCACGTGCGGGTCGCCCTCGCAGGCGAGGATCACCATGTCGTACTGGCTCAGGGCGTCGACGGTCCCCCAGAGGCTCGTGGCCGGCGTGAACTCCGCGCCTTGATTCAGGCGATCCGCATAGCGCGTCGTCACCTCGTGATCGACGTCTCCGCGGCCGGCGAACAGGTTGATCCGCCCGGTCCCGGTCTCCGGCGTGAACTCGCTCTCATCAATCCCGAGTTTGTGCAGCAAGCACTCGAGCGGATCGGCGCCGCCCGTCGTGAGGGCGATCTTCGGGATGTGCCCCTCCGATTGATTGCGCGGCAACCGGATGATCCCGGCGTCCGTCGCGGTGTCCTTGCATCGGTCGACCACGGGGAGCGTCATCTCGCGGCGCCATTTGCCCACCTGCACGACGAGCGGGATGTTCTCGCCGACCGGCACGTCCTCCAGGACGAACTTTCCTTCCGTATCGGTCAGCGCCGTCACGAGCGGTGAGCCGGAGAGCGTCGCGCTGCACTGATCGCAGGTCGCGCCGTCGGGGATGGGTTCAAGCGGCGCATTGGGGACGTAGACGATCACGTTGTAGAGCGGCAGTTTGCCCGAGGGGTCGTACACGGTGCCGCTCACCGTGGTCTTCGCCCCGTTCTCGCATTCGACCTGCTGGCATTCGAGGCCCTCGCAGTCGCCTTCGCCTCCGACGCCGCCCCCGCTGGCGATCGCCGGGAAGCCGCCGAAACCACCGCCAATTCCACCGCCAATTCCACCCCCACCGCCAGGCCCCGCGCCGCCGGATGCTACAGGCGCCGTGCCCCCGGTATCTCCGCAGGAGCAGCCAGCCATGACGCCCGGTGCTACAGCGATCGCAGCCATCAAGACTCCCGCCTTGCCCGACCAAGTCACCATTTCGAGCCTCCCGGCGACGCGAGCAAAGGTGCTCTGCTGCCGCCCAGTCTCTATCGTATGCCAGACTGTAGAAATCGGGAAGTATGTCCAGCAAAGAGCAGGAATGGAGCGATGGGTTATTAGGGCGAGCCCTGATACCTCTGACTACCGCGTCCGCGAAGGACATGCGTGTCGCGCGGTCGGACGGCCTGGACAGTGAATATTCGTGCGTCCGACATGGTGCGTGACGCAATGACAAGAAGGATTGACGGATCGATGATTCGTGACGAGCGCGTTGTTCTTTCGCACCGCGCGCCCCGTGCAATTGCTCCGCGAGCGAGGTCCCGCGACGAGCGCCGCTCGCGCCTCCGGCTCGCCTGAGCCCGCTTCGGGCCCGTCCGGCGGATTACTGCGGATCGACGCGGGTCAGCCCGAACCAGAGCACGGCGTGCCACCGCTCGTGCCACTTCAGCAGCATCGGTCCGATCGCGAGCCCGGCCTCCACGGTCCGCAGCTCGTCCTTGACCGCGCTCACCGGCCAGGGATTGCCGAACGCCTTCTCGCCATACGTCAGCGCGAGCGTCGGCTTGCCGTCGAGCTCCGAAGCGATCAGCTGCGCCTTGAAGCGACAGATCCGGCTCCCGAAGACCACGTTCGTGCCGGAGTTGCCGCCATGGTCGAACTCGTTCCCTTTCCAGGGCATCCAGCGCGACGCGAGCGCTGTGATCAGCGGGCGCGTCGCCAGGTGGATCCCGGCCGTCGGCTGCAGGGCGAGCAGGCGCCCTCGCGGCAGATCGCCGAGCTCCGCAGGATCCGCCGGCTTCCCTGCCTCGTAGAACTGCCTCAGCGTACCCGGGTGCGCGCCGACGAGGCTATCGAGGGAGGTCATCCCGGTGACATGACGGTGCCCGACGGACGGGCGTGCGCTCTGCTCGCTCTGGGTGGTCATCGGAACGCCTGGCATTCCACCGCGTCCGACTAGGGTCAACGGCAACCGTCAGCGCTCGTCTTCGCGCGGTTCCGCCGGTTCCCCCGGTTCCGCAGGTTCCGCCGGTTCCCCCGCGCTCGCCGTGCTCGCCGCTCGCGCCTCGCTCGCCTCACCGAGAGACGCCGCGCCGCCCGCGACGATGGCCTCGTACGCCCGGCGCACGCGCTCGGTGATCGCGCCGTAGCGCGCGAGCAGCTCGCGCGCGGCCTCGGCCGCGGTGCGGCCCCGGATGCCCGTCCGACGCGCGAGGGTCGGGACCCCGGGCGCGTCTTCCTCGAGGAGCTGCGACGCGTCCGCGTGCACGATGCGGATCCGCTGCTCCAGCTTGCGCAGGAACGCGTGGCCGTCCCGGAACGTCTCGGCGTGCTCGGCCGAGAGGTGTCCGGCCGCGGCGAGCGCGTCGATCGCCGCGAGCGTCTCGGTGGTCCTGACGCGCGGATCGGCGCCGTGCCGGATCTGCAGGAGCTGCACCGCGAACTCGATGTCCGCGAGGCCGCCCCGCCCGAGCTTGAAGTCGCGGCGGCCGCGGCGCTCGTGCGAGAGCTCGCTCTCCATGCGCAGCCGGAGCCGGTGGATCTCCTCGGCGATCCGATCGAAGTCGTCCGCCTGGAGGTACGCGGCCTCGTGCACGATGGCGATCGCCTCCGCCCCGAGCTCGGGATCGCCGGCCGAGGCGCGCGCCCGGATGAGCGCGAGCCGCTCCCAGATCGCCGCGCGCATGTGCCGCGCGCCGGGCGACGACTCCGGCTCCGCGGGCGCCGGGGAGGCCGCGTCGGCGCGGCGGATACCGTGGTAGCGAGCGAACGAGTCGATGGACGTGACGAGCAGCCCCTGGCTGCCCGACGGGCGCAGGCGCGTGTCGAGCTCATAGCCTGGGCCCGCCGCGTGCGACATGGAGATGAGCCGGATGATCTGCCGCGCGCGCCGCGCGTAGTACGTGCCGGGGTCGGACGCGGCCCCTTGCTCGCCGGGCGGCGCGCACGCCGGGTCGAACAGGAAGAAGACGTCCAGATCCGAGCCGTAGCCGATCTCGCGGCCGCCGAGCTTGCCCATCGCGATCACGGCGAGCCCTCGCACGGGCTCGCCCGGCGGTGTCCCCAGCGCGAAGCGCGTCGCGGCCTCGAGCGACGCGTCGGCCAGATCCGAGAGCGCGAGGGTCGCCTCGCGCGTACCGACCTCGCCGCTCAGGTCGGCGAGGCCGACCTCGATGGTGACGCGCGCCTTGGCGCGCCGGAGCGCCCCGATGAGCGCCTCCTCCGGATCCTCGTCCGGCGACGCCTCGCTGAGGCTGGCCTCGATCGTGTGTCGGATCAGCTCGGCGCTCGGCGCGCCGCGCGCGAACAGGACGGCGTCGACGAGCTCGGGGTACCTCACCATGGCGTCGCCGATGAACGCGCTCGAGCCGAGCGCCTCGACGAGCCTGCGGAGCGCGCGCGGCTCGTCGCCGAGCATGCGCGCGTAGACGGAGGAGTGCCTGATGCGGGAGAAGCACAGCCGGAGGAAGCGCGCGGCCTGCTCCGGATCGGCGGCGTCGACCACCGCGGCGAGCAGCGTCTCCGCGAGGGACGAGGACGCCTCGCGGCTGCGCGCCCCGAGCAGGCCGTCCGGGTGGCGGGACAGCTCGAAGAGATCGTCGGCGACGTCGCGGAAGCGCGCCGTCAGCGAGGCGTGCGGCTCCGGCGGCGCGGCGAGCTCGGGCGCGGCGCCGTCGGCGGCGGCCGCCGGCTCGCCGCCGAGGACGAGCACGGCGTGCTTCGCCAGCGCCTCGGCGAACGCGTCGCGATCGCCGTGGTCGAGCGCGGCCATCGCGTCGATCCACCGCGACGGCCGGGCGCTCCCCTTCGGCAGGAGCGACAGGAGCCGGGCCTTGATGCGCCCCCGGCGCTGCGCGGTGTCGGCCAGGAACGCCGCGGCGTCCTCGAAGCGCAGCGCCCGCGCGAGGCGCGCGATCTCCGCCTCGCTGTCGGGGAGGAGGTGCGTCTGCACGCCGGTCGCGGACTGCACCGCGTGCTCCGCGCGCCGGAGCGCGAGGTAGCCCTCCACGAGCTCCCGCCCCTCCCGGTCGGTCACGTACCCCAGGGTGCGCAGGCGCCGCAGGCCGTCGAGCATGCCCTGCGCGCGCGCGCGGGGCTCGCGCCCGCCCCAGATGAGCTGCAGGGCTTGCACGAAGAACTCCGCCTCGCGGATCCCGCCCGGGCCGAGCTTCAGGTCGCGCGACGCGTCGTGCGGGAGCTCCGCGCGAGCGCGATCGACGAGCTCGATCATGTCGACGGCGAGCTGCGGATCGACCTGGCGCCGCCACACGAACGGGCCGAGCACCCCGAGCGCCTCGGCGCCAAAGTCGAGATCGCCGGCGATCTCGCGGGCGCGGAGCAGCGCGGCGCGCTCCCAGAGGCGGCCAAACGACTCGTAGTAGCGCTCGGCCGCGGCCAGGGAGTTGACGAGCGGACCGCTCCGGCCCTCCGGGCGGAGCCGGAGATCCACGCGCCAGACGAAGCCGTCCTCCGTGACCTCCTCGAGCGTCGACGTGAGGCGGCGCGCGACGCGGGCCCAGAAGTCGTGCAGGGTGACCGAGACGGCGCGATCGCCGGGCAAGCCCACGTGCCCGTCGTCCGTGTCGTAGAGGTAGATCAGATCCACGTCGGAGCCCGCGTTGAGCTCGTCGCCGCCGAGCTTCCCCATCCCGAGCACGACGAACTTCGAGCGCGCGCCCGTCGCGGTGCGCGGCTCTCCGAACCGCGCGGTCACGGCGGAGACGGCCTCGGCGAGCGCGACCTCGATCGTGGCCTCGGCGAGCGCGGTGAGCTCGCGCGCGGTGACGTCGATGTCCGCGCCGCCCGCCGACGGCGGGAGCAGCTCGCGCAGCGCGACGCGGATCCGCTCCTCGCGCGCCACGCGCCGGAGCTCCCGCCGGACGCGGTCCGTGTCCGAGACGTCGCCGACGCGGCTCCGGATCCGCGCCAGGTACGTGGCGCGATCGCGCGCCGTCTGGTGGCCTTCCGCCGCGAGCCGCTCCACGATGTCCGGATTCGCCTCGATGATCGCGCCGATCGCGGGGTAGGCGGCCGTCAGGAGCGCCGCGATCGCGAAGGCCATCGTCCCGGGACGAAGCCGAGACGACAGCCGCTCCGCGCGGTCCTTCACGCGTTGCTCATCGATCGCGCTCGCGATCTCCAGGAGCCTCGAGACCTGTTGCATGGCGGGAGGCTAGCAAGACCGTGGGGGCGTGAACGGCGGTTCCGCAGGGCCCGACCGCCGGTTTATCGCGACCTGGCCCCACCTCGCGCCTTGGCGGCGTCGCTCTCAGATCCTATGCTCGCCGGGTGCGATTGCTCTGCGTCTCGGATATTCACGGCCACGCCGACGCGCTCGCGGCGGTCCTGGCCACGGCCGAGCGCCGAGGGTATACCCAGCTCCTGGTCGCCGGAGATCTCTGCTTTCCCGGCCCGAAGCCGCTCGAGACGTGGCGCCGGCTCACCCAGGCCAAGGCGGTTTGCGTACAGGGCGTATCGGATCGCGCCCTGGCGACGCTGGACCTCGACAAGGTCAGGGCGCGGAGCGAGCACGAGCGAGCGCGGCTCGATCGCCTGTCCCAGACGCGCACCGAGCTCGGCGAGCTGATCCTTGCGCGGCTGGCGCGGCTCGCCCCGACGTACCGCCTGCCGCTCGAGGACGGCGGCGAGCTCGTCCTGGTCCACGGCTCCCCGGCGGATCCGCTCGAGCCGATCTCTCACGACATGACCGATGAGGAGGTGCTCTCCCTGCTCGGCGACGATCCGGCGGATGTCGTGATCTGTGGTGGCTCCCACGTCCCGTTCGATCGGATGGTGGGCGGCGTGCGCATCATCAACGTCGGCTCGGTGGGCGAAGCGCCGTGCTCGCTGCGGGGCGACGTGCGGAGCACCGTCGATCACGTGCGCGTCGGTGCGCGCGCGCCTGGCGAGCGTGGCGAGCTTGGCGAGCTTGTGCGGAGCGGCGCCGTCTCGGGGTATGGCGCGGGGCACGCCGACGCGACGTTCGTCGAGCTCCGAGCGGGCGAGCTCTGGGTCGAGCAGCTCGTGGTGCCGCTCGGCAGGGCTGCGTGAGCGCGCAGGTGCGCGGGAGCGCTCCGTCGGGAGCGGGCGCAAGGGGTGGGAGACGCTCGAGCCGCGCGAAACGCGCGAAACGCGCGACGCTCCGTCACGCACCCTACCCGACAGGGAACATCGCCTGTGCCATGCCCTCCCGCTTGAACCTATTTCAAGGATTTAGGATCATCCTCAGGGAGCATGGGCAGCTACCTCCCCGACGATGACTTCGAGGCCACGCGGGTGGCCAACGTTGGGGAACTCCACAAGGAGCTCCCGGCGCGCTCGCCGAAGGACCGCGCCTACCTCATCGTGCTCGCTGGCTCGAACGTCGGCGAGATGTACCGGGTCGAGGGCGCCGAGATCGTGATCGGCCGGGCATCCGGGGCGACCATCCGGCTGAACGACGACGGCATCTCGCGGCGCCACGCGCGCCTCCTCCAGATGGACAGCCAGGTGCTGATCGAGGATCTCAACAGCTCGAACGGGACGATGGTGAACGGCGAGCACATCACGCGCGTCGCCCTGCACGACGGCGACAAGATCCGCCTGGGCTCGACGACCATCCTCAAGTTCACCTACCACGACCATTTGGATGAGTCGTTTCAGCAGCAGATGTACGACGCCGCGCTGCGCGACGCCCTCACCAAGGCCTTCAACAAGAAGTACTTCCTGGATCGGCTCGAGACCGAGGTCTCCTATGCGCGGCGGCACGGCGCGCACCTGTCGCTGCTCATGTTCGACGTCGATCATTTCAAGAGGATCAACGACACCTTCGGGCACCTCGCCGGCGACTACGTGCTTGCGAGGATCGCCAAGATCGCTAGCCACACGGTGCGGACCGAGGACGTGTTCGCGCGCTACGGTGGAGAAGAGTTCGGCATCCTGTGCCGCGGCGTGGGGCTCGAGAACGCGGGCATCCTCGGCGAGCGGCTGCGCCTCCTCATCGAGGGGTCGGTCTTCGAGCACGAGGGCGTTCGCATGCCGACGACGATCAGCGTCGGCGTCGCGGCGCACCCCGAGCTCGCGGTGCAGACCGGCATGGAGCTCATCGCGGCGGCCGATGAGGCGCTCTACGAGGCGAAGCGCACCGGGCGCAACCGCGTGCTCCTGAAGTTCGGCCCGAAGCCGTAGAGCGGGGCGCGGGTTCATCGCAGCGCCGACCCGCCCTACCGCGGCCGCGGTAGGGCGCCGCGCCGCCCGAGCTTCCGGCGCATGGAACCGTGCGCCCGCAGAACGCGGGCGGTGGGGCGCGCCCGCTGGCGGGCGCGGCGCCTCAGTCGATCTTGAGGAGCTCCTTGACCTTGGCGATGACCTGCGGGGCCTGGATCGGCTTCGTGATGTACGCGTTCGCGCCGAGCTGCAACGCGCGCTGACGATCCTCCTGAGACCCCTCGGTGGTGATGATGATGATCGGGGTGTCCTTGTGGACCGGATCCGTGCGCACGCGCTTGACGAGCTTGAGCCCGTCCATGATCGGCATGTTGATGTCGGTGATGATGACGTCGTACTTGGTCGAGGCGAGCTTGCGGAGACCGTCGACGCCATCGTCTGCCTCGGTGACGCGGAGGTTCTTCACGCGCGCCAGCGCGAAGACCAAGAGCTGCCGCATCATGGGCGAGTCTTCAACGATCAGACACGAGTACTCGGCCATGATCAGTCCTCCAGGTCCAGGAATGCCTGGACGCCAGGCACCTTCCGGCCGGCGTCGGTGAAGAGCCGCGCGTTGATGAGGGCGGGGGCGGCCTGGGCCCCGAGGAGCTTGAAGAGCTCGGTGTCCACGTTCACGAACTCCGTCTTCTGCGGGAGCGTGCTGAAGATCGCGATGACACCCACGGTGCGCCCGTTGAAATCGAGCGGGATCACTGCAGCGGGATCTTCGATGCTCCCCTTGGAGACGTCCTTGGTCTCGTCGAAGAAGATTTCCCCCTTCGAGAATGCCTGGCCGACGATGCCTTCGGTCACCGGCATGCGCGCGATCTCCTCGACCGCGACGCCTTCGCTCGCGATCGAGACGAGCTCTTTACCATCGGGAGACGCCAGGTACACGGAGAAGGCGCCCGCCCCGAGGAACTGCGCCAGGAGCTCCTTGAGGTTGCGGAGGACATGGCGCACGTTGCGCGCCGCGTGCAGCTGCGACAGCGCGACGTACAGGTTCGCGAGGTTCGCCAGCTCTCCCTCCGCCTCCGAGTAGCGGCTGTTGAAGCGGTCCGAGGCCGCCACCATCCGCACCGACTGCGTCACCAGGTCGCGTTTCTCCTGCTCGAGCTCCTCGATCTTGCGGAGCAGATCGCGGATGGCCGAGTCGCTCGCGAGGTGCGCGCGGAGCTTGCCGTTCTCCGACTCGAGCTCGGAGATCTTGTCACGAAGGCGCTCGTTCTCGCGGAGGAGCTCCTCGGTCAGCTGCGCCCCCTTGCGGAAGAACTGCTGAATGAAGGCATCGCGCTCCTTCTTCAGGTCCTCGGGGGGACGATCGCTCGGACGCCCTTTTTTCTCCGTCATTTTATCCCGGGGTTCTCCAGAGCTTCGGACCGTATCATGCGGGGCTGACCGGACGGAAGCGTCGAGCGCGGGCCGGAGGCGTGCCCGGCGCCCCCGCCAAGGACAGCGACCGCTGGGCGCCTTGCCGTCCCCGCCGACAACGTCGGTTCGGCCCCGCCGGCCCTACCCTGGGGACCGGACCCCGCCGTCTCGGCCCCCCTACCCCCGTTACCGCCACCGCCACGACTACGCCCTCTCCATCTGCTTCATCTGCTTCATCTGCTTCAGCAACCGGGTCCACCTGCGCAGCTCCCGTCCGAGCAGCACGGGTGCCTTCTGGAGTGACGCGATGTCGCGCGCCCCGACGAGCAGCATGACCGCCCGGAGCTCGGCCTCGACGCTCTCGAGGTACCGCACCGCTGCGTCCCGTCCCCCCGCGACGAACGCCTGGAGGACCGGACGCGCGATCCCGGCCGCATGCGCGCCGAGCGCGAGCGCTCGAGCGACGTCGAGGCCGCTCGTGATGCCTCCGGTCGCGATGATCGTCTTGAAGCGAGGACGGATAGCGCGGGCGATGAGCACCGAGGCGGCCGTGGGTACCCCCCACTCGCGCAGCGCCTCGCCGAGGGAGCGGGCCGCCCCCGCGGCGCGGGCCGCCTCGACGGCGACCCAGGAGGTGCCTCCAGCGCCGGAGACGTCCAGGTCGCGGACGCCCGCCCGGACCAGGCGGTACGCCGTCCCGGGGCCGATCCCGCAGCCGGTCTCCTTCGCGACGACCGGCACGCTGAGGCCGCTCGCGAGCCGGCCCATCGCATCCAGCGCGCCGGCGAAGTCCCGGTCGCCGCCCGGCTGGACCAGCTCCATCGCGGGGTTCATGTGGACGCAGAGCGCGTCGGCGCCGACCTGGGCCACGAGCTCGGCGACCGCCTCCGTCGACAGCGATCGCGCCTGCACGGCGCCGATGTTCCCGAGGAGGAGGGTGGTCGGAGCGTGCGCGCGGACCTCGTAGGAGGCGGAGGCGTCGCCGTTCAGCATCGCCCGCTGGCTCCCGAGCCCGAAGCCGTACCCGCGCTCCTCGGCGATCTGCGAGAGCTCCCGGTTGATCGCACGCGCGCGCTCCGTCCCGCCGGTCATGGCCGCGATCAGGAGCGGGACGCGGAGCCGCTTCCCGAGCAGCAGCACCGAGGTGTCGATCGCGTCGAGGGAGAGCTCCGGCAGCGCGTCGTGGATCAGCTCGACCTGCTCCAGCAGCGTGGTCTTGGCGCGGAACCCGACATCGCCGGTCGCGCAGAGCTCGATGTGATCCGCTTTCCTCTCGGAGATGCCCTTCGCCTCTTCCGTCATGGGGGCACAACTTTACGCGGTCGCCGACCGCCGTCGAAAAGGAAGTGGCATGGACAAAAAAACGCCAAAATTCGCGTCCCCGAGCCAGGCGCTGCCGCCCGGCCCGCCTTCCGCTGCCGCGACCTGGGAACTACCGCGCGACCGCCGCGCAGCGGTGGCATACAGTAGCTGTATGGACCTCCCGGACGAACCGCAGATCCGCTGGATCCTTCGTACGACCGCGACGCTCCTCCAGCACGGCGCGGAGCCGGTGCGCGGGCTGGTGCAGCCGACGGCCGAGTTCTTCCCGGACCCGTTCGACGGCTCGCCGAAGACGGTGGCCGCCCTGATGCTGCGGGTCCAGGAGCACGCCGGGCTCCAGGATGTCCCGGTGGAGCTCGCGGTGGTCACCCCCGAGGGGCAGGCCAGCACGGTGAACTGCTCGAGCGGCGCATGCGGCGGGATGGCGCTGGAGTCGAAGCTGGAGCGCGTCGCCCCGCGCGGCGACGGCGGGTACCGGGTCGCGCTCTCCGCGGGCGAGCTCCGCAACCCCACGGTGCTCACGACGGCGTTCGTGCGCGCCGTGGCGTACATGTTCCTGAGCGAGGCCGGCGCCTTCGACGCGCTCGCGCCGTCGGACCGCGAGCCCGCTGTGGATCTCGCCGCCGTGCTGCTCGGCTTCGGCGTCCTCGCGACGAACGGCTCCTACCTGTACGCGAAGGGCTGCGGCGGCGTGCAGGTGCACTCGGCGACCAAGATGCCGGTCGACGAGCTCGCGCTCGCGCTCGCCGTCTACTGCCGGCTGCACGACGTGCCCGATCGGACCGCCGCGCGGCACCTCGACGTGACGCCGCGCGCCCACTTCGACGAGTCCGCCGTCTGGGCCAGCTCCAACGCCGCGCTCGTCCGCATGCTGCGCGCCGCGCCCGACCGGATCGCCGCGGACGACTACGCGATCGGCGAGTCGAGGAGCTGGCTGGCCCGCGCGCTCGGCCTCGGCAAGCGCCGGCCGGCGCGGACGGCGGACGACGAGCTGCGCGAGCTCGAGCGAGAGCTCGCGCCCGCGGCCGGCGCGGCGAAGCCGCGACCGCTGGACGAGGGCAAGGCCAAGAAGCTTGCCGAGATCCGTGCTCTCGTGGACGAGAGCCTGGGGAGCTGAATGAGCGTACGACTGTGGGACAAAGGGGGCGCGACCGACGCCCAGATGCTGCGTTACACCTCGCGCGACGACTGGCAGCTCGATCAGCGCCTGCTCGCGTACGACCTGCGGGCCACGATCGCGCACGTCCGCGGGCTCGCGCGGATCGGCGTGCTCAGCGAGGCGGAGCGGGACGCGCTCGTCCGCGAGCTCGAGGTGCTCTCGGCGCAGAACGAGGCCGGCGAGCTGCGGCTCACCGAGGACGACGAGGACGGCCACAGCGCGATCGAGGCCGCGCTGGTCGCCCGCATCGGCGACGCGGGCAAGAAGGTGCACACCGGCCGGAGCCGCAACGATCAGGTGCTCGTCGCCACGCGCCTGTACGAGCGCGACGCGCTGGACGAGCTCGCCGAGAACGCGACGGCCGGCGCCCGCGCGCTGCTCGATCTCGCCAGGCGCGAGGCGGAGACGCCGATGCCGGGCTACACGCACCTGCAGCGGGCGGTGCCGTCGTCCGTCGGCTACTGGGCCGCCTCGTTCGTCGAGGGGCTCACCGACGCGATCGACGTGGTGCGCGCGACGCGGGCGCTCGTCGATCGCTGCCCGCTCGGGGGCGCCGCGGGCTTCGGCGTGAACCTCCCGCTCGATCGCGTCGGCGTCGCGCGCGAGCTCGGGTTCGCCGGCGTGGCGCTGAACCCGCTCGCGTCCCAGACGTCGCGCGGCATCATCGAGGCGCAGATCCTCGCCGCCGCGTGGCAGGTGATGGCCGTGAGCCGCCGGCTCGCGTGGGATCTCAGCCTGTTCGCGATGAGCGAGCTCGCGTTCATCCGCCTCCCGGAGGCGTTCACGACCGGCTCGTCGATCATGCCCCAGAAGCGCAACCCCGACGTCGTCGAGCTCATGCGCGCGGCGTGCTCCGTCGTCCAGGGCGCGCTCGCCGAGGTGCAGTCCATCGTCGCGCTCCCGTCGGGCTACCACCGCGATCTCCAGCTCACGAAGGGCCCCACGATGCGCGGGCTCGACGAGGCGCTCGCGACGTCGCGCCTCTTGCCGCGGCTCGTCGAGGGGCTCGCGTTCGACCGGGAGCGCATGGCCCGCGCGATCACGCCGGAGTGCTTCGCCACGGATCGCGCCGTCGAGCTCGCCGTGGAGGGCGTCCCCTTCCGCGAGGCTTACCGCAAGGTCGCGGCCGAGATCGCGGCGCTGCCGGCCGGCGACGCCGCGGCGAGCCTCCGCGCGCGCGTGTCGCTCGGGGCTCCGGGCAACCTCGCGCTGGACGACCTGGCCCGCAGGCTCGATCGCCACGCGCGCTAGCTCCGCCTGTCAGAGGTCCCGCCATGGGCGGGCGCGCGCCGCGCAGGCGCCGCCCGCCCGAAGGCCGTGCTCCCTGGCTCCGCGTGTCAGCGATCCCTGACGGGATTCGTCACACGCGGAGCTAGCGCTGCCGCGTCAGCTCGCGGACGGAGCCCGGGTCCGCCACCAGCACGAGGGTCGCCATGTCGAGGAACAGCCCCGTGTCGACGACGCCCGGGATGCTGCGGATGCGCGCGTCGACCGCTGCGGGCGCGTCCATCGGGCCGAACGCGGTGTCGAGGATCCAGTTGTGGTTGTCGGTCTGGAAGGGATACCCGTCCGCGTTCTTGCGGATCGCCGGCTTGCCTCCGAGCGCGATCAGGTGCCGCGCGGCCGTCGTGCTCGCGAAGGGCACCACCTCGACGGGGATGGGCACGCGCGAGCCGAGCTTCTCGACGAGCTTCTCGGGGGTGACGAGGATGATGAACTGCGCGGCCTCGTAGGCGACCACGCGCTCGCGGAGGAGCGCGCCGCCGAGGCCCTTGATGAGGCCAAGGTCGGGCGCCACCTCGTCCGCGCCGTCGACGGCGACGTCGAGGCGCTCGACCTCCTCGAGCGACACCATCGGGATGTTCTCGCGGCGGCAAAGCGCCTCCGAGCGCTCCGACGTGGCGACGCCCTTGATCTGGAGCCCTCGGCGGACGCGCTCCCCGAGGCGGCGGATGAAGGCCTCGGACGCCCGCCCGGTGCCGAGCCCGAGCAGCATCCCGCTGTCCACGCGCGCGAGCGCGGCGTTGGCGATTCGATCGAGGTCGGAGGGGTCCGGTCCCGCGGTGCTCATGCGCTGCTCATCGGCCATCGGGACCGTCAGCGCAACGGGATTTTGTCGAGCTGGTCGAGCGGCCCCGGGCAGAGCGGCCGGAGCCTGCAGCCCTTGCACTCGGCGCCGGTCCAGATCGCCTCGAACGTCGCCTGCATCTCGTCGAGCAGGAGGTCGTCGTCGGTGAGCACGCCCGCCTCGAAGTTCCGCCGCCCCTCGCCCTTCGCCCCGAGGCCGGCGCCGGTGAGGTTCGCGGAGCCGAGGTAGAGGAGCGCGCCGTCGACGGCGATCATCTTCAGGTGGACCCGCGGGCAGCGCCGCATCTCGATCGGCGGCCGGGGCCGCCGGCGGAGCTCGGCGCGGAAGGCGCGCGACGGGACGCCGGCGTGCAGCAGGCGCAGCTCGACCCCCCGGGCGGCGAGCGCGTCGAGCAGGTCGAGGAACGACATGTACCGGCCGCGCGCCCGCGCCCTCGATCCGATGGGCGCCTCCACGCGCAGCTCCTTCACGTTCGCCGTCGCGATCCACACGGAGACGCGCGCGTTCGCCACGGCGCCCATCACGAGCGTGTCGTAGTGCGCCCTGTCGCGGAGGAGCGTCAGCTCGACGCGCCGCTTCAGCAGCGATCGCGCCTTCGCCTCGGGTTCGGTCCTCGCGTGTGCCCGCGCCCGCGGGCGCGCCGGCCGAGCGCTCACGCCCGTTGACCGGCGCTGGAGGGCGCGTGATCGAGATCGAGGTGAGCGCTGAGCAGGGCCCGGACGTCCTCCGGCATCGGGACCGACACCAGATGCACGAGGTCGGTGGTCACCACCGTGTGCCGCAGCTCCGCCGACAGCACGCCGTCGTGCGCGCGGTGCATGCGGTACCGGAGCGTGGCGCTCCGTCGGCCGATACGGGCGACCGACGTCTCGATCCGGAGCGCCTGGCCGTAACGCACCGGCGCCGCGTAGTCGGCCTCGACCCGCACCGCCGGCAGCCCGATCCGCCGCTCGAGGATGAGCCCGGCGTAACCTCCGTCGAGCGGCGCGAAGAACCGCTCCATCGCCTCGTGCGCGTAGCTGAGGAACCGCGCGAAGAAGACGATGTTCGCGGCGTCGACGTCTTCGAACTTGATCGGGCGATCGAGGGAGACCATCGCGGCTAGGACAGGTCCTCGGCGAGCTTCTCCAGGGTCGCTCTCCCGAGCGGCGCCCTCACCGCGTAGCGCGGGTGCCCGACGATGAGCGATACCGTCGCCTTCCTCGCCTTGATCGCCGCCTGCGCCTCGGCCGGGAGATCCGCCTTGAGGTAATGCACGGCCGTCGTGCGGTCTTCCATCGATCCTTCGCGCTTGCCGAGCGCCCGCGCGGCGACGCCGTCGACCTCGATCGACACGGTGTCCTCGAGGCCCACCAGATCGATGAGCATCCGGTCGCGCAGCGCTCGATCGGGGATCTCGACGAAGAGCGTCAGGCTGAGCTGCCCCGCGCCCGGGATGAGATCGTTGTACGTCTCGATCTCGTGGAGGATGCCGCTCTCGCTCGTGATGCGCTCGGTGCGGAGCATCTCCTGGATCTGGAAGAGCACCGAGTCGCGGTTCTCGAACACCGCGGTCAGGTGGTCTCCGATCCGCACGCGGCGGGGCCGCTTCTCCTCGATGATGCGGCCGCGGAATCGCTCGCGGATCGCCTCGTATTCGCCGATCCCGAGCACCTCGTTGCGATCGATGGGACGCATGACGCTCCTCTCCTTGACGACATCGGACCGAGACTCACGGCGTCGGGCCGAGCCCGTACGCGTGGGCGAGCGCCTCGACCGGGTGCAGCACCTTCGCGCCGTTCTCCTTGACCATCCTGAGACCGGCGAGCGTGCAGTCGCTGACGATGACGTCCGCGCCGGCGACGCCGCGAACGAGCTTCGACGCGTACTTGCGCCCGGTCTCGTAGTGGGCCGCCTTCATCCCCCACGTGCCGTCGACCGCCGAGCACTGCTCGATGACGCGCACGTCCGTGTCGGGGACGACGCCGAGCACCCTGGCGCCCGGGAAGCCGATCTTCTGCGCGCGCAGGTGGCACGCGGCGTGGTACGCGATCGTGCCGAGCCCCTTCTTGAACTCGCGGTTGAGCTTCTTCTCGCGGCCGAGCTGGACGAGGAACTCCATCATGTCGACCGTCGCGGCCGCGACCTCGCGCGCCTCTGCCGCCTGCAGGTACTCCGGCCACTCCTTCTTCATCGTGTAGCCGCACGTCGGGCCGATCACGACGATCTTCCTCCCCCGGCGCACGTGCGGGAGCAGGAGCGCGACGTTGTGCTTCACCTTCGCGGTGAAGGCCGCGAGATCGCCGCCGTCGAGGTTCGGCATCCCGCAGCACGTCAGCGCTCCCCCCGGGGTGTCTCGCAGATCTGCCGCCGAGGAGCAGCCCGGGACGTGCACCGCGTAGCCGTTGTGCTCGAGGACGCGAACCGCGGCCTCGGGGACCGCGGGCGTGTTGTACTCGCCGTAGCAAGTCGCGAAGAGCACCACGTCGCCTTGCTTGCCGGCGCCGGCCGCGGCGCCGTGCTCCGCGAACCAGGACGAGAACGGCCTGCGCGCCATCTCCGGGAGCGGGAACTCCGACGAGATCCCGGTCACCTTCTCCTGCACCTTGCGCAGCAGGCGGCTCGCCTGCACGAGGTTGGCGAGCGGCGCGACGGCGCCGGAGCCCAGCTCGCCGATCAGCTGCGGCTCGCCGAGGATCCTGTCCACCAGCGGGATGCCCTCCCGCTGGGCGCGCACCGCGCGCTCTCGCGCGAGCACGCGCGGGAAATCCAGGAGCTCGTACGCGTGCTCGTCGGCCGTGTACGGGCACTTGATGTAGCAGAGCTTGCATTGCCAGCACTCGTCGCCGACGGCCTTGAAGTCATCGTAGGTGAGGGCCTCGGCGCCTTCGGCGACGCCGGCCTCGATGTCCCTGTCGACGCGCGCGAAGAGCTCGGGGAACGAGCCGCAGTACCCGACGCACATGCGGCACTCGTGACAGATCTGGAACGTCCGCCGCAGCTCGGCCTCGAGATCGCGGGGCTCGAGATATCGCTCGTCGTTCGGCGATGTCGCCGGTGGACGGTCTGGTGCACGCCGGATGACGCTCACTGGTCGGCTCCTCTCAACATCGTCAACGTGGGGTACGGCGCGAAGGGACGGCTCGCCGCGCGGTCCGGCGCCGGACGGTCGTCGGGGCCGCGATGGCGCGCGCGCCCCGGGTCGAGTCGCCGTCGGTCCGGCGCGCCCGGAGCGCTCGCGCTCTCGCGTCGGCCGATCTCAGAAGTCGAGCGACTGCAGCGCCTTCGTGAAGCGCCCGGCGTGAGACTTCTCGGCCTTCGCGAGCGTCTCGAACCACTCCGCGATGTCCTCGAAGCCCTCGTCGCGGGCCTCCTTCGCGAAGCCCGGGTACATCGTCTCGTACTCGTGGGTCTCGCCGGCGACGGCGGCCTTCAGGTTCTTCTCCGTGCTGCCGATCGGCAAGCCGGTCGCCGGGTCGCCCGCCTGCTTGAGGTAATCGAGGTGGCCGTGCGCGTGGCCGGTCTCGCCGTCCGCCGTGTCCTTGAAGAGACCGGCGACATCGGGGCGACCTTCGACGTCGGCGACCTTTGCGAAGTACAGGTAGCGGCGGTTGGCCTGCGACTCCCCGGCGAACGCGTCCTTCAGGTTCTGGTGCGTCTTCGTGCCCGTAAGCTGCTTGGTTGTCATGGGTTCGCTCTCCTTCCTTCGGTTGAACGGCTGGGGTGATGAGTCCCTGGTGCCCGCGCGGGTCGGCTCGGCGGCGCGGTGGATCCGCTAGACACGTCCAGGGCGCCGCGCGCCTCGAGCCCCTGCAGGGCGGAGTCGACTGTTCGCCGCGCTGCGCCGGGCGTCTTGCGCCTTGCCCCGCGCGCCTTCGCCACCCCGGGTGCCCTTCGCGCAGGCAGCGCAGAGCCCGCGGTAGATCCGCTCGACGGCACGGACCTCGAAGCCGGGCGCGGCAGTGAGAGGCGCGGGGGCGATCTCGTCCAAGCGCTCGGCGGATGGATCGGGCGGCTCGCACGGCACATCGCGGACGAGCCCGCAGCGATCGCAGACCGCGTGATGATGCGCCGCCATGTTCGGGTCGAAGCGCGATGCGCCCGGCGACAGCGACAGCGCGGCGCACAGCCCCGCGGACGCCAGCGCGTCGAGCGTGTTGTAGACGGTGGCGAAGCTCATGGTCGGCAGCGCCGGCCGGAGCCGCTCGAACAGCTCCTGCGCCGTCGGATGTGTCGGATCCGCCGCGAGCTCGCGCACGATCGCCAGGCGCTGCGGCGTCAGCTTGAGCCCCGACGCTCGCACGCACGCCAGCATGGAGGCGATCCGGGTGTCCTCCTCGACCACGCTGCGCTCGAAGCCGACCGCGCGCACCCGGACATCGCGGGACGCGGCCCCCTTTGCAGCACCTGTCCGCGAGGTGGCCACAGCCAGATGTGTACTTAGAAAGTTTCTCAGGTGCAAGTCCCAATAATTACCGACGGACAGCCAGAGAAATCCGGGGCAAATTGCGGATTCCGGCGAAACCTGAAGAGCAAGACGGGTCAGGCGGGCCTTTCGGAACAAGCGAAACAGCCCGGACGGCGCGCTGTGACGTCGTGCTGCGCGACTACCGGGAGGTCTTGCGAGGCTAGAAGGCCTCTGCCATAGTGCGCGCCCCGCGCTGCCGGCCCCCGCCGGCTTGCATTTCGCCCGCCGAGTGGGCCAGTTTTTTCCCAGCAGAGGACGCTTCGAGACATGCCGACAGACGCCATTCAGTGCAAACCGCTCGAGGTCGCCGTGGGCGACAAGGGTATCGAGCGCGCCATCAAACATCTCAAGAGGAAGATGGCCGCCGAGGGGATCCTCCGCGAGCTGAAGCGCCGTCGGCACTACATGAAGCCGTCCGTGAAGCGACGGAAGAAGGCCTCGGAGGCCGCTCGTCGTCGCCGGAAGCGGTCGAAGATGGACATGGTCGCATAGAGCGACCACCCCTCACGCAAGAGCAGCCGGCCAAGACGCAGAAGACGCACACGGACGCTTGATTCGAGCGTCCGCGGCGTGCTCTGCGTCTTGTCATTTTGTTCGTCCAGCAGTTACCCCGGCAGCGTGATGCAACCGCGGCTGCGCGCCTGAGCGACGCGGAGGCGGTGCCCGCGCCGCGTCCAGCTTGGGGAGGTCCCGATGCGCGCCGTGGTGGTCACGACGTCCTATCCGGTCAGCGACGAGGATCCCTCCGGCCATTTCGTGCGGTCGTCGGCGGAGGCGCTCGCGCGCAGCGGCGCCGAGGTCCACGTGATCGCCGCCGGGGGCTCGATCCTCGATCCACCTTCGCGGGACGGCCGGCTCGTCGTCCATCGGGCAGGCGGGGGCGCGCTGTTCGCGTGGCCCGGCGCCGTGGCGCGCGCGCGCGAGTCGCCGCTCCGGCTGCTCTCCGTGGCGCCGTTCGCGGCCGGCGTGCTCGAGCGGCTCCGTGAGATCGGGCCGGTCGATCGCGCGGTGGCGCACTGGATCATCCCGTGCGCGTGGCCGCTCCTGCTCGCGCTTCCGCGCACGCCGCTCGAGGTGCACGCGCACGGCGCCGACGTCCGGCTCCTGCTCCGCGCGCCGCGCGCGGCTCGCGCCGCGGTGGTGAGCGCGCTCCTCCGGCGCGACGCGCGCTTCGTCTTCGCGGCGCGCGCGCTGCGCGACGCGCTCGCAGGCTCGCTCGCTCCGGAGCAGGCTCGGGCGCTGGATTTCGCCTCGCGCGTCGAGCCCCCCGTGTTCGATCTGCCGCCGGTGGCCGGGCGCGCAGCCGCGCTCCGTCGCGAGATCGTGAAGGGCCCCGGCGAGCGCCTCGCCGTCGTCGCGTGCCGGCTGATCCCGACGAAGCGGGTCGAGCTCGCGATCGAGGCGGTGCGCGCCGCGGGACCCGGGTTGCGCCTCGTCGTCGTCGGAGACGGTCCAGAGCGCGGCGCGCTCGAGCGCCTCGCGAGCCGCGGCGACCTCGATGCAGGGAGCTCGCGCGGCGCGGGCATCACGGCGACGAGCGAGGGCAGCGCGGCGGTGCGCTTCACGGGCACGCTCCCGCGGAGCGAAGCGCTCGCATGGATCGGCGCAGCAGACGTGCTGCTGCACCCTTCATCGCACGAGGCCGCCCCCACGGTGGTCCGCGAGGCGCGCGCGCTCGGCGTGCCGGTCATCGCCTGCGACGCGGGCGACGTGGTCGCATGGGCCAGGAGCGACGACGGGATCCTCGTCGCGGACAGCACGGCGCAGGGCCTCGCTGCCGCGCTCCGCGGCATCTGACCGCGCCGCTCGGATCGCGCGCCCGCGACGTCGCGCCGAGCGCCCCGGCGTTTTCGTCGGAGGATCCGCGCCCGGCGCCCGGCTGCATCCAGCGCCAAACGCCCCGTCCGGAGCGAGTCTGCGATCCTCGATGCGATGCCCTTGCAATTCCCAAGGCTTCGACTACGGTGCGCCCTCGCTCCGCACCGAAACGTGGCGGCGGAGTGGCTCGGGGCGTAGCGCAGCCTGGTTAGCGCACTTGACTGGGGGTCAAGGGGTCGGTGGTTCGAATCCACTCGCCCCGACTGGTCCGGCGGAGAGGTTCTCCGGCGGACCTTTCGGCTTTGTAGGGCTTCAGCTTCTGTCGACTGTGGACCCGCCGGACAGCGACCAGCGACCGCGCGGCGGCGTCATCGAGCTCCGGTGTCGTCCTGGTCAGCCGGCTCCCGGCGCTGGCCGCGTCATCCGGCGAGCGAGGGCGGTGAGACAGGCGTGACGGGCCGATCGGCCTCGCCGGCGAGCTCGTCCTCGATGGCGATCATGGCGGCCATCACCACGTGTTCGGTGAAGGGGAAGCCGACCACCTGCACCCCGACGGGCAGGCCCACGCTCTTCGCATCGACCTCGGCGGCCCGCTTCTCCAGCCGGTCGCGCGGCCGCTCGCGGCGCGCCTCCTCGGGCCGCACGCGGGTCACGGGGACGACGCCGGCCGGGAACTGCGTGAGGTTCCACAGCATCGCGGCGCTGCCCGCGAGGACGAAGTCGCGCGACGCGGCGTGCGGCAGGGCCGGCGTGGCGTACGGCGGGCAGAGCAGCAGGTCGAGCGCTTCGGCGCGCATCGCCGCCGCGATCGCGGCGCGCGCCTCGCGCAGGGCGTGCGTGGTGCGCCAGAACTCCGAGACCGACTTCGGCCCTGTAACCTCGAGGAGACGCTGGAGCCGCCGCTCGCCCGCGAGACCAGCGACGCGCGCGGCGGCGCGGCGCGCGAACGGCGGGAGCGAGGCCATCGTGCGGAGCGAGCGGAGCGAGACGTCGATGTCCGTCCCCTCGCTGCCGTCCTCGCCGGCGTCGAGGAGCGACAGCGCCGTCGCGCCGCCGTCCGCCGAGAGCGCCGCGAAATATGCGTAGACCGCGTCGGGGATCCCGGGCGGCGTGAACGGCACGACCGTCGCGCCCCGCGCGCGCAGGGCCGACGCCGCCTTCGCGACGGCGCGGGCGACGGCGGTCGACGGAGGCACCAGCCCGTCGTCGCAGTAGAACCCGACGCGCAGGCGCGCCACCTCGACGCTCGCCGGCTCGATGATCGGGAGCGGCGGCACGCGCACGTCGAGCTCCGCCATCGACGCGGGATCGAGCTCGGACATGACGAGCGCGAGGTCGCGGGCGCTCCTGGCCATCGGTCCGATCTGCGCGCGGATCGCCTCCTGTCCGAGGAGCGCCGTGTTGCTCCCCTTGTTGGTCCAGCGATCGAGCGTCGGCTTGAGGCCGACGATGCCGCAGCAGTGCGCAGGGACGCGGATGCTGCCGCCGATGTCCGTGCCGATGCCGAGCGGCGACATCCCCGCCGCGATGGCGGCCGCCTCGCCGCCGGACGAGCCGCCCGGGCTGTGATCGAGGCTCCACGGGTTCGCCGTCTGCCCGAAGAGCGGGTTGCGCGCCTCGTTGTACAGGAGCAGCTGCGAGACGTTCGTGCGCCCGAGGATCACGGCCCCCGCGCGTCGGAGCAGCGCGGTCACCGTCGCGTCGCTGGTCGCCCGATGCCCCCTGCGGGAGGCGACGCCGAGCGTCGAGGCCATGCCGGCCATGTCGAGCGACTCCTTCACGGTGATCGGGAGCCCGTGGAGCGGGCCGCGGACGTCCCCGCGACGGCGCTCCTCGTCGAGGCCGCGGGCGGCCGCGAGCGCCTCGTCGCGGAGCACCTGGGTGAAGGCGCGGAGCCGCGGCTCGAGCGCCTCGATGCGCGCCAGGTGCGCCCGCGTGAGCTCCTCGGAGCTGATCTCGCGCGCCGAAAGGAGCGTGGCGAGCGCGGTCGCTGAAAGATGGGTCGGATCGGTCGATGCGCTCACGGCAATTCGACGAGTATCACAGGTCCGCGCGCGCCAAGGATTGCTAGGCTCCGCTGCCGCGCGCCCGTCGCGCGGAGAACGCCGAAGCCATGCAGCCGCTGCCGATCGATCCGATCCTCCCCGATCTCTGCGCCACCCTGGGGGCGCGCCCGAGCGTGGTGCTCGAGGCCCCGCCCGGAGCGGGCAAGACGACGCGCGTGCCACGCGCGCTGCTCGACGCGGGCTTCGCGGAGCGCGGCGAGATCCTGGTGCTCGAGCCGCGGCGGCTCGCGGCGCGCCTGTCCGCGCGGCGCGTGGCCGAAGAGCTCGGCGAGCGCGTGGGCGAGACCGTGGGCTACACGATGCGCTTCGAGGAGGCGTCCAGCCCGGCCACGCGCGTCCGCTTCGTGACCGAGGGCGTGCTGACGCGGCGGCTCCTCGTCGATCGCGAGCTCCGGGGCGTGAGCGCCGTGGTGCTCGACGAGTTCCACGAGCGGCACCTCGCCGGCGACGTCGCGCTCGCGCTGCTCCGGCGCCTGCAGCGCGGCGCACGGCCCGATCTCCGCCTCGTGGTGATGTCCGCGACGCTCGACGCCGGGCCGATCGCGGCGTTCCTCGGCGAGCCGGAGGCGCATCTCGCCCCGGCGGCCAAGGCCGAGCGCGGCCACGACGCCACAGCGGCGGGAGCCTCGGTGGCGCCGACCCTGCGCGCCGAGGGGCGGATGTTCGACGTCGCGATCGAGTACCTGCCGAGCGCCCGGGTGAGCCCGTCGACCCACGCCGCGGGCGACCGCCGCGCCCCGGCGCACTGGGGCGACAGGACGCTCGAGAGCCTTGTCGCGTCGTCGGTGCGGCAGCTCATCGAGGAGGGGCTCGACGGTGACGTGCTGGTGTTCCTGCCCGGCTCCGCGGAGATCAGGCGAGCGATGGACGCGTGCTCCCCCATCGCGAAGAGCGAGGACCTGCTGCTCCTGCCGCTCCACGGCTCGCTGTCCGCGGCGGAGCAGGACCGCGCGGTGCGCCCCGCGGATCGGCGAAAGATCATCCTCTCGACCAACGTGGCCGAGACCTCTGTGACCATCGACGGCGTCGTCGCGGTCGTCGACAGCGGCCTCGCGCGCGTGGCCGCGCACGCGCCGTGGTCGGGGTTGCCGACGCTGCGCGTCGCGCCCATCGCCCGCGCCTCCGCGGCGCAGCGCGCGGGGCGCGCCGGGCGGACGCGGCCCGGCCGCTGCCTCCGGCTCTACACACGCGGGGATCTCGCCTCGCGGCCGGAGCACGAGGCGCCCGAGATCCGCCGGCTCGACCTCGCGGAGACGGTGCTCGAGCTCTGCGCCGCGGGGGTCACGGATCTCGAGGCGTTCGGGTGGCTGGAGGCGCCGCCCGCCGCCGGGCTCGCCGCGGCCGAGGCGCTGCTCGTGCGGCTCGGCGCGCTCGACGAGGGGCGGCGCGTGACACCGACCGGACGGCGGATGCTTCGCTTCCCGGCGCACCCGCGCCAGGCGCGGATGATCGTCGAGGCCGAGCGGCGCGGCGTCGCCGGCGACGGGTGCACCCTCGCGGCGCTCGTGGCGGAGCGCGATCTCGGGGCGCCGTCGGGCGCGCGGGAGCCCCACGGTCGGAGGAGCGACGCGCGGCACAGCTCCGACCTGCTCGCGGCGCTCCAGGCCTTCGAGGAGGCGGATCGCGCGCGGTTCGCGGTGGACCGCCTGCGGTGGCTGGGCGTGGACCCGGCGCGCGCGCTCACCGTGGAGCGGACGCGCAAGCAGCTCTCGCGGCTCGCCGATCACCGGAGCGCCGCGCCGCCGGAGACCGTCGAGGCGCGCGAGATCGCCCAGCGCATCGCGATCCTCTCCGGATACCCCGACCGGGTCGGGCGCCTCCGCCGGCCGACCAGCGCGACGGGTCGGACCGGACGGGAGGTCGTGCTCGCCGCCGGCGGGACGGCCGCGCTCTCCGAGGCGAGCGTCATCGACGAGGTCGATCTCGTGGTCGCTGTCGACATCGAGGAGCGCAGCGAGGGGCGCTCGGCGCGCACGGTCGTCCGGGCGGCGAGCGCGATCGAGGCCGACTGGCTGCTCGACCTCTTCACGGACGCGATCCGGGACACGACAGAGGCGACGTGGAACGCCGCCGCGGAGCGCGTCGAGGTCGTTCGCCGGCTGTCGTACGACGCCCTCGTGCTCGACGAGGCGCGGCCGGCCGCCGGCGCCGGCGGTCCGCTGGCGGAAGCGGCGGCGCGGGAGCTCGCGGCGCAGGCGAGGGCGAAGGGGTGGCGAGCGTTCGTGAAGGGCGACGCCCTCGAGGGCTGGCTGTTGCGGGTCGCGTTCGTGCGCGCGAACTGCCCCGACGCAGCGTTACCGGACGTGGACGAGGACGCGGTGCTCGCCACGCTCGAGGCGCTCTGCGACGGGCGCAGGAGCTTCGCCGAGCTCCGCGACGCCGATCTCTCGAGCGCCGTGCAGGCCTCGCTGGGCCCCGCGAAGGCGCGAGCGCTCGCCGAGCTCGCCCCCGAGTCGATCGTCCTGCCCGGCGGCCGGCGGGCGCGCCTCGAGTACACGGCGGGCGCGCCGCCGTCGCTCGCGTCCCGTCTGCAGGACTTCTTCGGCATGGCGGAGGGGCCGCGCGTCGCCGGTGGGCGGGTGCCTGTCGTGCTGCACCTGTGCGCGCCGAACCAGCGCCCCGTGCAGGTCACGACCGATCTGTCGGGGTTCTGGGCGCGCCACTATCCCGCCATCGCGAAGGAGCTCCGCCGCCGCTACCCGAAGCACGCGTGGCCGGACGACCCCGCTCACGCCGCGCCGCTCTCGCGCGCGCCGCTCCGCAAGGCTTGAGTCAGCGCACGAGCGCCACGCTCCGCGCCGTGTCGGCGACCGTGCGGAGGAGCATGCGCACGATCCCCTCGCCGAGGGGCAGCGTGAACGCGACGTCGCTCTCGCGCTGCGCGACCTGCATCGGAGGGACCGAGCCGTAGCCGAAGCCCCACGAGGAGAGCAGGGTCGCGATCCTGGCGATCTGCTCGAGGTTGCGGAGCGCGACGGCGCCGTTCGCCGCGCTCTGCGGGTCCGTGTACGTGAGGGCGCCGGCGAAGTTGACCCCGGGCGGCTGGAAGTTGCCGATGACGCGCACGTACTGGAGCCCCGCGAGGAAGGGGAACTGCCCCGCCGCAGACGCGACCGCCGCCTGGCTCGAGAGATCGCCGGCCACGGCGAACGACGCGCCCTTCGTCCCGAGCAGCTCGACCATCCACGAAGGCACGGAGCGCGTCAGCTTGCCGGAGCGGAGCCGATCGAGGGCCCGCCGCATCCCGGTCTCGTTGCCGGTGAGGATCGTGTGCGGCGTGAGCACGACGAAGCCGACGTTGCCGGCCGTGAAGAGATCGTTGTCCGCGTAGCGCGTCTTCACGAGCGGCGCGCCGATCACGGTGACCGACCTGGCGTCGGCGGAGCGGCGGATCGCGTCGACGTCGAAGTTGCCCTGCATCACGGCGCAGAAGTCCGCGCCCTGCATGGCATAGAGGCCGCCGTAGACCTTCACGATGTCGCGCGACGGGACGAAGTTCGACTCGGGGCCCAGCGGGAGCAGGCTCGTGACGATCTGGTTGACCTCGCCTCCCAGGCCGGACGTGAACATGGCCGCCGCGTCGAGGTATCCGAGCATCACCGCGCCGCTCGGAAGGACGGCCAGGGGGTCGCGATCGATCGCCGTCGCGTCGATCTTCTCTCCGCCGACCAGCGCGAGGCTGTCGTCGGCGCCGCCGCAGCCGCCGAGCGCCTGGAGGGCGAGCGCCGCGATCGCGATCGCGCCCGCCGCGCGGCGCAGGGCGGCAGCGCCTCGGGAATGGAACAGCGTCCGCACCATCGCGCTCGCCATCAAGCTCGCTCGTGCGGCGGGTCGGGGCGCTCCAGCGGGAAGGAGCCGATGATCTTCAGCATCTTCGTCTCGCGCTTCACGCCCTCGAGCGCCGCGACGAGCGCCCGATCGGTCGTGTGTCCGCTGACCTCCACGTAGAACACGTAGTCCCAGCCCTCGCCGGGGACGGGGCGGGAGTTGACCCGCCGGAGGTTGCAGCTGCGCTCCTTGAAGTGCTGGAGGATGTCGTGGAGCGCGCCGGGCCGATCGTGGACGCTGAAGAGGACCGCCGTGGCGTCGTGGCCCGAGCGCGGCGAGGGGAGCCGGGACAGCACCGCGTAGCGGATCCGGAGCTCCCCCTCGTCGCCGACGTTCTCGCGGGCGACCCTGAGCTCCTGCCCGCCCGCGAAGCCGCGGGGGACGATGGCGGCGCTGCCCTCGTTCTCCGCCGCGAGATCCCAGGCGGCCTGCGGGCCCCGCACGTCGAGCACCAGCGCGCGCGGGTGCTGGAGCTCGAGGTAGTTCACGCAGGCCACGTGGTCCTGGGGCGAGGAGTACACCCGCTCGACGTCGGCGAGGCTGCCCGTCCGGTTCACGAGGTCGAGCGCCTGCACCAGCTGGCGCTCGCCGACCACCTTGAGGTCGGCGCCGCCGATCGCCTGGATCGTCGGGAAAATCGGCCCTTCCTTGAGCGACTCGTACGGGACCACCGCGAAGTCAGCGCGCGAGCGCGCGACCTCCTCGATGGCGGCGAGGGGGCTGTCCGCGCGGACGAACTCGCCTCCGATCCCGAAGTGATCGTGCGCCGCGGTCCAGCCATAGTCGCCCTCGGCCCCCAGGTACGCCACCCGGGGCGCGAGCTCGAACGCGCGCGAGGCCGCGTCGATGGCGACGAAGATCGGCCGCACCGCGCGCTGCGGGAACGGCGGCGTCACGGCGCGCTCGAGCGCCTGCATGTGGGCTGCGTCGGCCGTGGGGGCGAACCGGGCCGTGCCTGTCCTCAGCTTGGCAAGCTCGTGCGCGATGCGAGCCCGCCGCTCGATGCTGCGAAGGATTTCTTGATCCAGCTCCGTGAGCTGCCGGCGGAGCTCCTCAAGTCGCTTTCTCTCATCCATCCAGGGCACCCTAGCACCACGCCCGGCGCCGGTGGGCACGCAGCACTGCCGGCGCACCACGACGGCACCACCGCGCGCTGCGCCGCGCTGGCCACACCCCCGTCGCTGCTCGCCGAGTTGGCGTCAGGCCGCCGCGGAGGAGGCGGACGACGCGCTGGAGTCGCTCTTGGTGCTGCCGCTCGCCGGCGAGGCGCTGCTCGACCCGGAGTCCGAGCTCGCCCCCTCCGACCCTGAGGAGCTGCCCGACCCGCCGTCCGACTTCGCGGGCGGCTTGTTCGACCCCGAAGCGTAGAGGTCGGAGTACCAGCCACTGCCCTTGAGGATGAAGCCCGTGCCGCGCGAGATCTGCCGCCGGGCTGTCGCGTTGAGGCACGACGGGCACTCCGAGAGCGCGGCCTCCTTGATGGACTGCTCGGCCTCCCATTCATGCGCGCAAGATGTGCAGGCGTACTCGTAAGTGGGCATGACGTTTCTACTCCTCGGAACAACCCGAGGAGTATGGCCACGTTAGCCACCTGTCAAGGCGGCTGCCAAAAGCACACCTTGCGCTTCGGACATCGCTGCACCAGCGGGATGCGCAAGACCTGGTCCTCGGTGCGCGTGAGGAGCCAGGATTCCGCTCTTGCCGCGCGGCGCCAGCCCACGTAGACCCCGAGACGCCAGTTGTGACGGTACGTGGCGTGCTGTGACGATACGTTTAAGCCCGCCCGGCCGGTCCCGGGGACGTCATGCGCATTCGCAAGCTCGAGATCAGCGGGTTCAAATCGTTCGTCGACCGGACGGTGGTCCATTTCGACACGGACGTGGTGGGCATCGTCGGTCCCAACGGCTGCGGCAAGTCGAACATCGTCGACGCCATCCGGTGGGCGATCGGGGAGCAGAGCGCGAAGCACCTGCGCGGCAAGTCGATGTCGGACGTCATCTTCAACGGCTCCGAGACCCGCGCCCAGCACGGGATGGCCGAGGTGACGCTCACCTTCGACAACAGCGAGCCGACGGCGGCGTCGCAGCTGCCGCTGGAGTACCGCGACTACGCGGAGATCGCGGTGACGCGCCGGCTCTTCCGCGACGGGACGAGCGAGTACCTCATCAACAAGACCCAGGTCCGGCTCAAGGACGTGACCGACCTCTTCCTCGGCACCGGCGTCGGCACGAAGGCCTACTCCATCGTCGAGCAGGGAAAGATCGGGCTCATCGTCTCGGCGCGCCCCGAGGACCGGCGGATGCTCATCGAGGAGGCCGCCGGCATCACGAAATACAAGGCCAGGAAGAAGCAGGCCGAGCAGAAGATGGACCAGACGCGGCAGAACCTGCTCCGCGTGGGGGACATCGTCTCCGAGATCCAGCGGAACCTCGCGTCCTTGAAGCGCCAGGCGGCCAAGGCCGAGCGGTACGTCAACTACCGCAAGGAGCTGGAGGACCTCGTGCTCCACGAGGCGTCGCACAAGCTCCTCGAGATCACGGTGCTCACGCAGCACGAGTCGCTCGGCAGGGCCGCGCACGCGGAGCGCGAGCAGGCGTCGCGCACGGCGCTCTCGGCGCGCGAGGCCGAGATCGAGGTCACCCGGCTCGAGGCCCTCGCCTGCGAGGAGCGGGCCGAGCGCGCGCAGAACGAGGCGTTCGCGGCCGACAACCAGGTGCGCACCCACGAGGCGGAGATCGCGCGGGCGCGCGACCGCCTGCGGCACCTCGAGGAGCGGCTCGTCACCGCGGCCAAGGAGCAGGGAGAGCTCGAGAAGACGGTCGAGGAGCTCAGCGCAGAGAAGGCGCAGCTCGAGGCGCAGCTCGCCGGCGTCGACGAGGAGGAGGCGCGGGAGAGCGAGCTCGCGCTCGAGCAGCACGAGCGGCTCGAGGAGCTGCGCCACGGAGAGCGGACCGCCGAGCACGAGGTCGCCGCCCTGCGCCGGCGGGCCGCCGAGGCCACCGCGGCGGTCGCGGCCGCCGAGGCGTCGCTCACCGGCTTCGATCGGCGCATGGCGGAGATGAGCCAGCGGCGTGCGAAGCTCGAGGACGAGCTCGGGCGGCTGATGTACGAGTCGGAGGAGCTCGAGCGGCGGCGCTCGTCGCTGACGCGCAACGTGACGGAGCTCGCCGAGGGGAAGCGGATCTCGGCGGAGGACCGGTCGCGGCTCGATGTCGAGATGAAGGCGCTGCGCGAGCAGGCGGTCTCGAGCGATCGCGCCGTGGAGCACGCCAAGAACGAGCTCGGGCAGCGGCGCAACCGGCTCCGCGCGCTCGAGGAGCTGCACGCGCGGCTGGAGGGCGTCGGCGCCGGGGTGAAGAACCTCCTCAAGACCAAGGACCCGGCGCTGCTCGGGCTCGTGGCCGACCGGATCGAGGCGCCGGCCGAGCTGACCGCGGCCTTCGCGGGGCTGCTCGGGGACCGGCTGCAGTGCGCGGTCGTGAGCGACGTCGAGCGCGGGATCGCGCTGCTCGCGGATCTGTCGAAGAACAACCGCGGGCGGGCGAGCGTCATCGCGGCGCGGCCCTCGTTCGTGGCCGGCGCGACGCGGCGGCCGCCGCGCGGGGAGGGCGTGCTCGGGCCGCTCGTGGACCGGCTCGTCTTCGCCCCCGAGGACGAGGCGCTGGCGCGCGCGCTCGTGGGGGACGCGGTGGTCGTCGCCTCCGCCGAGGTCGCGGCGCGGCTCGCGGCGGAGGGCGCCGGGTGCACGCTCGTGACGCTCGACGGCACCGTCCTCCGTGAGGACGGCGTGGTGAGCGGCGGCTCGGGCGACGCGGTCGCGGCCGGCATGATCGAGCAGAAGCGGGAGATGCGCGCGCTGCACGAGTTCGTCGCGACGAAATCGGAGGAGGTGACGGCGCTGCTCGACGCGCAGCAGAAGCTCCGCCTGCGCATCACCGAGGTGGGGACGGCGCTGGAGCGGGCGCGGAGCGAGGCGCACGAGGGAGAGCTCGCCCTGGTGACGGCCGAGAAGGATCTCCGCCGGGCGGAGGAGCAGCTCGCCGCGGCGCAGAAGCGCGAGGGCGTGGTGCGCTCCGAGCTCGAGGACCTCGCCGACAACCTCGACGCCGGCGGGAGCGAGCAGCAAGCGGCGCGCGACAAGCTCGAGGCGGGGCGAGCGGCGCGCGAGGCGGCGACGGCCGGCCTCGAGCACGCCGAGCAGGTCGCGGCCGAGTGGCGCGAGCGGGTGCTCGGGCAGCAGTCGGTCGTGACCGAGCGCAAGGTGAAGCTCGCCCGCGTGCGCGAGCGCGCCGCGGCGGCGCGGGGCACGGTCGAGCGGCTCACGCGGTCGTGCAACGAGCTCCGGGGCCGGATCGCCCGGCTCGACCAGGAGCGGACCGAGAGCGCCGTGGGCGCGGGGAAGGCCGCGGCGACGATCATGATCGCGCGGGAGGCGCTGGTCCGCGCCGTCGCGGAGGCGCACGCGGCGCAGGCCGCGCTGACCGAGGCGCGGCGCTCGCTGGACGAGGCGCGGCAGGCGCACGGGGTGCGCGAGGCCGATCTGCGCGGGCTGCGGCAGGAGCTGGCCGAGGTATCGGAGCGGCTCCGCAAGCACGAGCTCGCGCTGGAGCGGCTGCGGGTCGAGCACGACCACCTCATCGAGGGGGTGCGCGAGCGCTTCCGCGGGCTGGAGCTCGCCCGCGTGGTCGGCGACTACCACAAGCGGCCGCCCGCCGACGCCTCGCACCGCGCGCGCATCCAGGAGCTGACGGAGCTGCTCGACCGCATGGGCCCCGTCAACCTCGACGCCGTGCGCGAGCACGCCGAGGCCGAGGAGCGGTACACGTACTACTCGGGCCAGAAGGCCGATCTCGAGAAGGCGCTCGACGACCTCGAGAAGGCGATCGCCCAGATGAACCGCGAGTCGAAGCGGCTCTTCAAGACGACGTACGACGGCATCAACGCGCGCTTCAAGACGCTGTTCCCCAAGATGTTCCGCGGCGGCCAGGCGGAGCTCCGGCTGACGAACCCCGACGACATGCTGGAGACGGGGATCGAGATCCTCGCGCAGCCGCCGGGCAAGAAGCTCGGGAACATCGAGCTCATGAGCGGCGGCGAGAAGGCGCTCACCGCGGTGTCGCTCATCTTCGCGATCTTCCAGTTCAAGCCGTCGCCGTTCTGCATCCTCGACGAGGTCGACGCGCCGCTCGATGAGGCGAACGTGGCCCGCTACAACGAGGCGATCCGGAGCATGACGAGCCACTCGCAGTTCATCCTCATCACGCACATCAAGCGCACGATGCAGTCGGTCGACGTGCTCTACGGCGTGACGATGCAGGAGCCCGGCGTCTCGAAGCTCGTCAGCGTGAAGATCAACGAGACGGCGAAGCGCCCGGAGCGCGAGGCGGCGCCGGCGGCGGCGGTGGCGTGAGCGCGGAGGGGGCGGCCGCGCAGCGCCTGTCGCGCGGCGCCTCGGGGCTCCGGCACCTCCGCTGGGCCCGCGAGGTGCTGGCGACGCTCGAGGCCCACGTCGAGCACAATACGGCTCTCTCCGGCGCCGATCGCGAGGCGCTCCAGGGCGAGGCGAGCGCGCTCGCAGCGGCGGTGCAGGCGCTCAGCGGGGCGGTGAAGCCGTACCGGGATTTCCTCGAGCGGACGCGGGTCCGCTACCGCGGGCGCGTGCGCGTCGCGGAGTACCTGGTCCGAGAATCCAACGCGGGCGAGGCGGGCGGCGCGGCGCGCGCGCACCTTGGTGCGGCGCGCGCGCACCTTGAGGAGGCGCTCGTGGAGCTCGCCTGGATGGAACAGGCGCAGCGCCAGCCGCTCAAGGCAGCGCTCTCGGACGAGATCGATCGGCTGCGCGAGGCGCTGGCGCGGATGGATGCACACCTCGCGGGGCGGCTCTCCGGGAAGTTCGTCGAGAGCCTGTACCCGCCGCTCACGGACGGCGCGACGAGGATCGCCGACGACGGCGATCCGGACGACGACGCGACGTCCAGCCTTCGATAGCCGCGCGAAGCGGGCGAGCCGACCGGCTGGCGCGCGGCTCGAAGGAGACCGGCGAGGCGCCTGGCAGGCGCAGCGGAACGGATCACCATGCCTGCACGCCGGGATGGAGATGCGGTAAAGGATCTTCGAAGGACTCCTGAAACGGGTCTTCGAAGGACAGCTGAGAGGACGTCGATGGGCTGCGCGGAGCCGGCCGCCATCCTGCTCCTCCGCGGGCGCGCCGCGGCGAGCGAGCGATTCGAAGCGCTGATCCGACGCCATGTGCCGGACGTCGGCGTCACCTCCGATCCCGCGCACGCCCTCGAGAGGTGCCTGAGCGACGCGCCGCCGGTGCTCGCCGTCGACTGGAGCGAGCCCGCCAGCGCCGCCGCGCTCTGCGGCCGCGTGCGGGCGCAGCCCGGCGGCGACGCGGTGTTCGTCCTCGCGATCACCGAGCGCGACGGGGACATCGACGGCATCCTCGCGGCCGGCGCGACCGATTTCCTGCTCGCGGGCGGCGACGGCGCGGGCCCCCGGGCGCGGCTCTCCGTCATCTGTGAGCGCGCCGCGCGCGACGCCGCCTCGCGCCAGGCGCTCGCGCAGACGCAGGCCCGCCTCGTCGGCGCCGGCCGCATGGCGAGCGTCGGCACGCTGGCCGCCGGCGTCGCCCACGAGATCAACAACCCCCTCGCCTTCGTCATCACGAACGTCGACGCGGCCATCCGGCGCATCGGCTCGCTCGATCGCCGGAACAGCGCTGCGCGCGGCGGCCCCTGGGCGCGCTCTCACGGCGACGGCCGCGCTCCATCGAGCGAGCTCTCCGACGTGCTGAGCCTGCTGGAGGACGCGCGCGAGGGCGCCGAGCGGGTGCGGCTCATCGTGCGCGATCTCCACAGCTTCTCGCGCGCCGAGGAGGACCGACGCGGGCCGGTCGACCCCCGGCGGGTGCTCGACTCCTGCGTCCACATGGCGATGAACGAGATCCGGCACCGCGCGCGCGTCGTCCGGAGCTTCCGGGAGGTGCCGCCCGTCCAGGCGAACGAGCCGCGGCTCGCGCAGGTCTTCCTGAACCTCATCGTGAACGCCGCGCAGGCCATCCCCGAGGGGCTCGCCGAGCAGAACGAGATCGAGCTCTCGACGCGCTGTGACGCCGAGGGGTCGGTCGTCGTCGAGGTGCGCGACACGGGCGCCGGGATCGCGCCCGAGTCGCTCGAGCGGATCTTCGAGCCGTTCTACACGAGCAAGGAAGCTGGCGAAGGGCTCGGGTTGGGGCTCGCGATCTGCCACTCCATCGTCACCGCGCTGGGGGGTCGGATCGAGGTGGACAGCCGCCCCGGCAAGGGGAGCACGTTCCGCCTCGTCCTCCCCGCCGCCGCGGCCAGCGAGGCGCACGCCTCCGCTGCGCCCGGCTCGCGCGCGTCGAGGTGGCCGCGCGAGAACGGCAGCCTCGACGCGCTCGCGCCGGAGGCGGCGCAGCGGCAGCGGGTCCTCATCATCGACGATGAGCCGCTGCTCACGCGGGCGATCGCGGGGACGCTCGAGCCACGTCACGAGACGACCGCGACCGCGAGCGCGCGCGACGCGCTCAGCCGGATCCGCGCCGGAGAGCGCTACGACGCCATCCTGTGCGACCTCATGATGCCCGACATGACGGGAATGGATTTCTACACCTCGCTTGCCGAGCACGCGCCCGAGCAGCAGCGCCGTGTCGTGTTCCTGACCGGCGGCGCCTTCACGGAGCGCAGCAAGGCGTTCCTGCAGCAGGTCAACGCCCGGCTGCTCCTGAAGCCGTTCGACGCGGCGACGCTGCTCTCGCTGGTCGACGAGGTCGTCGCCGCCCGCTGACGAGCGCGCTGGTCGACGAGGTCATCGCCGCCGCCCTGACGAGCGCGCGAGCTCTCCTGACGCGCCGCCGATCGCCCCGCGCTCCGGGAGCGCGGCGTCGGCGCGCCCTCACCGGTAGTCGCGCGATTTGAGCGCGATCTCCTCGCCGCTGGGCAGCTCCAGCCGATCGAGCTCGCGCGCGAGCACGTGGACGACCTCGCCCTGCCGCTCGATCCGCCCGGCAACGAGCAAGAGCGCCGCGTTCCTCGCCACGTGCTCGTACTCCGCGAAGACCTGCCGCTGGACGATGACGTTGACCACGCCGGTCTCGTCCTCGAGCGTCATGAACGTCACGCCGCTCGCGGTCGCCGGCCGCTGGCGTCCGACCACCATCCCGGCGACCCGCACGCTCTCCCCGTCGCGCGCGGCCTTGATCTCCTCGGCGGTCCGCACGCGCCCGGCCCCGCGCCGCCGCTTGAGCGCCCGCCGCACGTGCCGCATCGGGTGGTCGTGCAGCGACAGACCCACGCGCCCGTAGTCCAGCGCGAGCTGCTCCAGCGGCCTGAGCGGAGGGAGCCCGACGTCCCGGTCCTGCTCGATCGGGACGCCCTCGAACAACCCCTCCACGCGGGGGGCGCGCGCGCGCCAGAGCGCCTCTCTCCGGGCGGGCACCAGCGCGGCGAGCGCGCCCGCTTCTGCGAGCGCCTCCACCTCGTTCTTCTTCAGCTCCGTGCGCCTCACGAGATCCGGGAGGCTCGTGAACGGCGCCTCCTCGCGCGCCGCGACGATCGCCGCCGCGGCCGCCTCGCCGAGCCCCTTCACGAGCCGCATGCCGAGCCGCAGCGCCGGGCCCGCCGAGGGCTCGGCGGAAGGCTCCAGGGTCGCGTCCCACGCGCTCTGCACCACGCACACCGGCCGCACTTCCACGCCGTGCCGCTGCGCGTCCTGCACCAGCGCCGACGGGCTGTAGAACCCCATCGGCTGCGCGTTGAGCAGCGCGCAGGTGAACGCCGCCTGGTGATGGACCTTGAGCCAGGCCGACGCGTACACGAGAAGCGCGAAGCTCGCCGCGTGCGACTCCGGGAAGCCGTACTCCCCGAAGCCCTGGATCTGCTGGTAGAGCATCTCCCCGAACCTCGCCGAGATCCCCTGCTCGGCGAAGCCCTGGATGAGCCGCCCGCGGTGCCGCTCCAGGCGCCCGTGCTTCTTCCATGCCGCCATGTCGCGGCGCAGCTGGTCGGCCTCGCCCGGCGTGTAACCCGCGCCGACCATCGCGATCTGCATCACCTGCTCCTGGAAGAGCGGAACGCCGAGCGTGCGCTCCAGGATGGGATCCAGGCACGGGTGCGGGGACACCGGCGGCTCTTGCCCCGTCCGCCGGCGCAGGTAGGGGTGCACCATCCCGCCCTGGATGGGTCCGGGACGCACGATCGCCACCTCGATCACCAGGTCGTAGAACTTGTTCGGCTTCAGCCGCGGGAGCATCGCCATCTGCGCGCGGCTCTCGATCTGGAACACCCCCACCGTGTCGGCCCGGCCGATCGCCTCGTAGACAGCCGGGTCCTCCGGCGGGATCTGCGCGAGCGCCGCGATCGGATCGAACGCGGCGCCTCGGCCCGCGTGGAGCAAGACCCCTGCGGGCGCAGGGTCCCCTGCCGCGTCGACCAAGGGACCCGCGGACGCGGGGTCCCGTGCCGTGTGGACCAAGGGACCCGCGGACGCGGGGTCCCGTGCCGTGCGACCCGCGAGCGCGGCGTACCGGTCCGAGTGGATCAAACCGAGCGCCTTGCGGATCGCCGTCAGCATGCCGAGCGCCAGAACGTCGATCTTGAAGAAGCCGAGATCGTCGAGATCGTCCTTGTCCCACGGGATCACCGTGCGGCCCTCCATCCGCGCAGGCTCGACCGGGGCCACCTTGTGCAGCGGCTCCGACGACAGCACGAAGCCGCCCACGTGGATCGAGAGGTGGCGCGGGAAGCCCTCGAGCGCGCTCGCCATCATGACGGCCTGCCGGACGCGCACGTCATCCGGATCGAGGCCCGCCTCGCTGACCCGCTGCTCGGTGATGTCCGCCTCGTGGTGGAGCACGAGGCCGCTCAGCCGATCGACCTGATCCGTTGAGAAGCCGAACGCCTTGCCCACCTCGCGGAGCGCGCTCTTGCCGCGGTAGGCGATCACCTCCGAGACCATCGCCGCCCGGTCGCGCCCGTACATCTCGTAGATCGCCTGGATCACCTCCTCCCGGCGCTCGTGCTCGAAATCGACGTCGATGTCCGGGGGCTCGTGGCGCTCCTCCGACAGGAAGCGCTCGAAGAGCAGGCTCGACCGGGCCGGGTCCACCGCCGTCACGCCGAGCACGAAGCACACCGCGCTGTTGGCCGCGCTCCCGCGGCCCTGGCAGAGGATCTGCCGCGCGCGCGCGATCTTCACGACCTGCTGCACGCTGAGGAAATAGGGCGCCACGCCGAGCTTCGCGATCAAGGCGAGCTCCTTCTCGATCTGCGCGCGCACGGGAGACGGCGTCCCCTCCGGGTAACGGTCGCGGCAGCCCTCCTCGGTGAGGCGGCGCAGCGCCTGATCCGACGTCTCCCCCGGCATGCAGAGGGCGTCGCTCGGGAAGCTGTAGCGGAGCTCGGACAGCGAGAAGCGGCAGCGGGACGCGACCTCCACCGTGCGCGCGACCCAGGCCGGATGATCGCGGAACAGCGCCGCCATCTGCGCGCCGGACCGCACGTACGCCTCCGCGTTCGGCGCGATCCGCGTCCCAGCTTGATCGAGCGTGGTCTTGGTCCGGATGCACGCGAGCACGTCCGCCAGCGGCTTGCGCGACGGGTGATGATAGAGCGGCCGCGCCGTCGCCACCACGCAGTGGCCGTAGCGGCGCTCCGCCGCGAGGGCCGCCGCGACGCGCTCGCCGTCGCGGCGGTCGAGGTGCTTCCAGGTCGCGACGAGCGCGCGCTCGCCGAACGCGTCGCGCAGCGTGCCGAGGAGCGCGCCGGAGACGCCCGCGGGCACGAGAGGGTCGAGCGGCACGATCGCGGAGAGGCCCCGCTGCGCCGCCGCGATCGCCTCCGCCGAGATGCTCGCCATCCCCTTCTCGCACTCGGCGTGCGCGATCGTGAGCAGGCGGCAGAGGTTCGCGTAACCCTCGCTGTCCTCGACCAGGAGGACCACCGACGGCCGGACCTCCGGCGCGCGCTCGGCGCCCCCGCGCGGCGCGCCCAGCGTCAGCTCGGCCCCGACGATCACCCGCTGCTCGACCTTCTTCGCCGCCGTGTGCGCGCGCACGCTGCCGTAGATCCCGTCGCGATCGCAGAGCGCGAGCCCCTCGAGGCCGAGCTCCTTGGCGCGGTGCACGAGCTCCTCGGGGTGCGAGGCGCCCTCCAGGAAAGAGAAGCAGGAGCGGCCGCAGAGCTCCACGAACGGGACCGACGCGCCGGCGCTCACTCGCACCACCCCTGCAGGAAGGCCTCGCCCGTCGCGCGGTCGACGTAGATCCACGCTTCGCCGCAGGAGCTCGCGCTCGCGCCGTCTCGAGGAGGGCGCAGCTCGCCGAGGCGCGCCGGGGCGGCCTTGCCGGACGGAGAGCCCGAGACGAGCCAGGCGCGCGCGTAGTCGCGCGACGCCGGCGTGGGCGTCCACCACTCCACCGCGTCGATCCGCATCACGAAGGAGAGCCGCTCGATCGCGTAGAGGTGCCGATCGACGGCCACGATCGCCCCGCGCCCCACCCGACCGAGCGGGATCGGCTGCGCGAGGAGCCGCGCGGGCTCCAGCGCCGGCGCGTCGGCGCCCCCCGCCTGCTCCGCCGCGCCTCGATCCGCCGCGGCGCGCGCGCGGGCCGCGGCGGACGCGCGCGTCATGGCCGCCTCGCCAGAGGCCGGCACGAGCCGCGAGCGCGCCTCGGGGCGGTGCGCGTCGGCGATCTCCAGGATGCCCACCCGCTCCTGGCCGATCTCCGCCGAGAGCTCGGCCAGGAGCGCCGGCAGGCTGTCGGGATCGACCGACCGGTCGCGTGACAGATCGAGCTGCACCCGGCGGGCCCGCGCGATGCGCGAGGCGATGACGTGGACCCCCACCGCGGGCGCCGCGAGCTCGATCCGCTCGAGCCTCGCCTTCAGCGGGCGGAGCAGATCGCCCGCGTCCGAGAGGGGCACCGGCATGTCGACGTGGAAGCGCAGCGAAGGGCCGCGCCCGTCGTCTTCCAGGAGCGCGGCGGCGCCGTCGTCCTCGCGCTCGCCGAGGCGGAGCCGCGCGATCGAGCGATCGTAGGCGATCGCCACGTTGAGCCGCCCGCACGCCTCCCCGCGCGCGGCGAGCCGCGACGCGATCCGCGACGTCATGCCGCGCAGCACGAACAGGAGCGACTCGGCGCTCTCGATCGGCTCGTCGAAGAGCACCTCCTCCTCGAGCAGCCGGGGCACCTCGAACGGCAGGAGCGGAACGGGATCGCGGCCGGCGAGGAGCTCCATCACGTCGGCCGTCCGCGGCCCCAGCCGCGCCGCCACCTGCGCCCGCGGAAGGCGCGCGAGATCCTCGACGCGGAGCACGCCGAGCCGGACGAGGAAGCTCGCCACCTCGCGCTCGACCGGGAGCGCCTGCACCGGCAAGGGCCCGATCGCCTGCGCCCCCTTGCCCGGCGGCGCGATCGGGGCCTCCGCCCCTCCCCCGCCGTCCGCGTGCGCGCCGAAGCGCGCGAGCGCCTGCGCGAGCCGCGGCCCGTCGGCGATCGCGAGCCGCGCCCGGTGGCCGAGCGCCGCGACGCGCTCGCCGAGCTCGCCGAGCAGCGCCTCCTCGCCGCCGACGAGGTGCGACGCCCCGGTGATGTCGAGCCACACCGTGTCGTACGGGCCGTCGCCCCAGGGGCTCCGCGCCTCGCTCGCGGCGCGCTCGGGAGCGCGGCTCGCCCGCCCCGCGCCGGCGCGCGGGGCCCCCTGCTCGCCGAGCTGGATCGACGCCGTCGCCCCGAGCCCGAGCGCCACCTCGGCGACCCGGCCGAGCGCCGCGTCGATCTCGGCGAACGTCACCCGGTGGATCGCGAGGTGGGCGACCAGCGCCGCCGCCTCGACGACCTTCTGCCCCGGCCTCACCCCGTACCGCCTCGCCTCGTCGTCGACCACGTCGATCACCGCCGCCGGCGCCTGCGCCTCGCGCTCGGGCTGCGGGGCGAGCGCCGCGCGGCGGTCCTCCTCGCCCCCGAGGATCACCGCGAGCGGCGCCTTCCCGCTCGGCGAGACCGGCCCGCGCTGCTTCACCAGCTCGCACGCGAGCTGCGGGAGCACGATCGCCACAATGCGCCTCACCGCCATCGCCTCTCCTCCCTCACGCCCGCGACAGCGCGGGCCGCGGCTCGCCGCCCGCCGTCCGCTCTGCCCTGTCCCCGGGCCGCTCCCCGAGCACCACCGGGGTCGGCGAGGTCACGCGCCCTCGGCGGTCCTTGGCGACGCGGACCATCAACCGGTTCTCGGCGACCTGCTCTAGCTCCAGCCGCATCGCGACCGGCAAGGGCATCGGCCGCGCCGCCTGGCGATCGGTGAGGAGCAGGATCGTCCCGTCGCTCCCCTCGATCGCCAGGGCGAGCTTGCGCACCACGTTGACCCAGCGCGCGAGGTCCTCCTCGCGGCGCCCCGCCCCGGGCGCGCTCCGCTCCCCCTTCCCCGCGCCCTGGCCGAAGGCCCCCGGGACCCCGGCCACGTCGATCACGAGCACCGCGAACGCCCGGCTCATCGCCATCCGGACCGCGACCTTCGCGAGCACCTCCGGCGGGGGCCGCACCACGAGCAGCCGGCTCAGATCGACCTGCGCGCGCGCGACCGCCGGCGCGTAGAGCGAGCCGCTCGGATCGATCCACGCGCACCACGCCCCCGCCGTCGCGCTCGTCCCGCGCAGCCGCGCCTCCGCTTGCGCCGACGCGCACGCGGAGAGGGCGAGCGAGGTGGAGCGCCCCAGCCCCCGCGGCGCGGCGAGCTCCACCACCCCCCCGCGCGGCAGCCCCCCTTCCGGGAGCGCGTCGTTGATTTCCCGCAGGCCGAGCGGGAGCGTCTTGGCGCGCGCTTCGAACTCGGGGAGGGTATGGCGCAGGAGGTCCCGGGCAAGCGGAGCGGCAAGAGCGGCGGACGACATACTGAACACGATAACAGTGCCCCGCGAGGCTGCCAACTTTGCAGGACGAACAACGTCCTACCCGCGCCCGGCGCGTTCTCCTTTTGTCCTTCCAGGCCTGTGGAACGGCCTCTCCGGCAATTTCTGTGCGGATCGGATGGCAGGACGAGGGGGAGGAAGCGAATGCCGTCACGGACTCTTCAATAAGTCCGACCTGGGCAGGTCGACCTCATGGCCGGCGACGACGAGCGCTCCTGCCAGCGGCCTCGCCGCGCACGCGGCAGGCCCGACGCCTCAATGCGGCGGAGCTGCCGCTCTAGGGACGCCCCCGATGTAGCGTGAGCTCGGGCGAATGAGCCGCCCCGCGCGCCGTTGCTCGTCGATGTGCGCGCACCAGCCCGCGACCCTGCCCACCGCGAAGGTCGGCGCGAAGAGCGCGCGCGGCAGCCCGAGCGCGTCGAGCAGCACCGCCGTGTAGAACTCGACGTTCGCGCGCAGCGGGCGATCCGGGTGCCGCGCGCTGAGCGCGGCCTCGGCCGCCCGCTCGACCTCGCGCGCCAGCGCGAGCCGTGCGCTCCGCGCGCCGCCTGCCGTCCGCTCGAGCCGCTCGATCGCCCGCTCCAGCACCGCCGCCCGCGGATCCCTCACCCGGTAGATCCGGTGGCCCATGCCCATGATCCGCCGGCCCGCCGCGAGCTCGGCCTGGATCCAGCGCTCGGCGCAGCCCGGGGCCGGCGCGCCGCCCTCGCCCGCCTTCGCCGCGACCGCGTCCAGCATGTCGAGGACCGGCCCGGGCGCGCCGCCGTGGAGCGGCCCCTTCAGCGCGCCGATCGCCGCGACCACCGCCGAGATCGCGTCCGACCCCGTCGAGGTGACCACGCGCGCGGTGAAGGTGGACGCGTTCATGCCGTGATCCGAGACCGTCACGAGGTACGTGTCGAGCTCGCGCGCCTCGGCCTCGCTCGCCGCAGCCCCCCGCGCCATGCGCAGGTAGTCGGCCGAGAGCCGGAGCGCCGGATCGGGCGCGACCGGCGCCTCCCCCGCGCAGCGCCGCGCCCACGCCGCCGCGAACGTCGCCACCGCCCCGGCGATCGCCGCGGGCGGGACGTCGCCCGAGAGGTGCGCGACCGCCGCGCGGATCGCATCCATCCCGTCGCCCGCCTGGAGCGCGTCCCCGAGCCGCCCGAGCAGCGCGAAGGCCCTCGTCCGCCCCTCGGCGATCGCTCGCCGGAGCGACTCCCGCTCCGCCGCCCCGGGCAGCGCGCCGCCCCAGAGCAGCCCGCACGCGTCCTCGAAGGTCACCCCGCCGCCGCCGGCGAGCTCCTCGACGTCGTGGCCCGCGAGGGTGAGCCTCCCCCGCTCTCCGTCCACCTCCGAGAGCCGCGTCTCCGCCACCACCACGCCCTCCAGGCCGCTCGCGAGCGGCGCCGCCACATCCCTCATTCCGATCACCTCCGCTGACGACATCTTGGGCACCGCACGAGGTTGATCAACCTTGATTGTACAATCAACCATGCACGGCCTCGAAGCGCGTCGAGGAAGAATCCCGGAGGAAGCCGAGGAGGGCGGTGCTAGGAGGGACGGGTGTCGTCGGCGCGCGCGACGCTGGCGCCTCGTGCATCGGAAGACAGCATGGATGCAACGTGGATGGGCGCTCATGGTGGATCTACCTGACTCGGGTCAGCGGCCCTCGGCGTACGTGACCGGCGCCGAGGCGGCGGAGCTGCTCGGCGTGAAGCGGGAGACGCTCTACGCGTACGCGAGCCGGGGCGTGCTCCGGGGGGTGCCCGGCGGGCGAGGGCGCGCGCGGCTCTACCTCCGGGCGGACATCGAGCGGCTCAAGGCGCGGCACGACGCGCGCGCCGGCCACGGCCCGGTCGCCGCCGAGGCGCTCCGGTGGGGCGAGCCGGTGCTCGAGTCGGCGCTCACGGCGATCGGCCCGCGCGGGCCCGTCTACCGGGGCAAGGAGGCGGTCGCGCTGGCGCTCGACGACGTGCCCTTCGAGGCGGTCGCCGAGCTGCTCTGGACCGGCGAGCTGCCGGCGGAGGGCGCGCCGACGGCGCGGCCAGGCCGGCTGAGCGTCCGCCCGGCCAAGCTCGCGGCGCTCCTGCCGGAGGGCGCGCCGCCGTTCGTCGCGCTCGCGCTCGTGGTGCCCGCGCTCGGCGCGCACGACGCGACCCGCCACGTGGGCGCGCCCTCGGGCGACGGGCGCATCCCCACGGGCGACGCGGAGCGCGCGCGGGCGCGGGCCCTCGTGCGATCGCTCGCGGCGCTCGTGGGCCTCGGGCGGGACGCGCGCAGGGCGACCGACGCCCTCGAGGCCGACGGGGCGGCGCGGCGGCTGCTCCTCGCCCTCGGCGCGAACCCCTCGAAGAAGGCCGAGCGCGCCGTGAACCGCGCGCTCCTGGTCTCGGCCGATCACGAGCTGAACGCCTCGACGTTCGCGGTCCGGGTGGCCGCCTCCACCGGCGCCGACCTCTACGCCTGCGTCAGCGCGGGGCTCGCCGCGCTCTCCGGCCCGAGGCACGGCGGCATGACCGACCGGGTGGAGGCCCTTGTCGCCGAGGCAGGCCGGCCCGAGCGCGCCGCCGCCGCGGTCCACGAGCGGCTGCGCCGCGGCGAGCCCATCGCCGGCGTCGGGCACAGGCTCTACCCCGAGGGCGACCCCCGCGCCCAGCTGCTGCTCGACACGGCCCGCGCGCTCGCCCCGCAGAGCGCGGCCTTGCGCACGGTGCTCGCGCTCGTCGACGCGCTGCGCGACGCCGGCCTCGATCCTCCGTCGCTCGACCTGGGCCTCGTCGCGATCGCGGCCGCGCTCGGCCTGCCGGCCGGCACGGCGGCGGCGCTCTTCGCGGTGGGGCGCGCCGCCGGGTGGATCGCCCACGCGTTCGAGCAGCGGGAGGCGGGGTACATGCTCCGGCCGCGCGCCCGGTACACGGGGCCCTGAGCCCCGCGCCCGCCCCTAAAAATCGACCTGCATTCCGAGCTCGACCACGCGGTTCGGCGGCAGACCGAAGTACGCCGTCGCCGGCCGCGCGTTCCGCGAGATGAAGGCGAACAGCCCCTTGCGCCACCGGGACATCTTCGAGCGCCCGGTCGTCAGCAGCGTCTCCCTGCCGAGGTAATAGCTCGTCCTCCCGAGATCGATGTCGAGCCCGTGCCGCTTGCACCCCTCGAGCACCGACGGCGCGTTCGGCGTCTGCATGAAGCCGTAACACGCGGTGACCTGGTAGATCCCCTCCCCCCGCGGGATCACCGTCGTGCGCCGCTCCGCCGGCACCTCCGGCACGTTCGTCACCTGGATCGAGAGGAGCACCACCTGCTCGTGCAGCACCTGGTTGTGCTTCACGTGGTGCAGCAGGATCGGCGGCGTGCCCTCCGGGCTCGACGCCATGAAGACCGCCGTCCCGCGCACCCGGTGCGGCTTCACGCGCTTCACGTCCTCGAGGAACATGTCGAGCGGCAAGATCGCCGACTTGATCGCCTCGGCGAGGTGCTTGCGCCCCGTCTTCCAGGTCGTCATCACCGTGAAGATCGCCGCGCCCATCACGATGGGCACCCAGCCCCCGTGGAAGAACTTGGCGCTGTTCGCCGCGAAGAACGCGAGATCGATCACCAGGAAGAGCCCGGCCAGCGGGAGCGATTTCCAGACCGGCCAACCCCACGTCTTCCGGGTGACCACGTAATAGACCACCGTGGTGATCCCCATCGTCCCCGTGACGGCGATGCCGTAGGCAGCCGCGAGCGCGCTCGAGTTCTTGAAGGTGAGGACCAGCACGATGCACGAGATCAGGAGCCCGCTGTTCACCTCGGGGATGTAGATCTGCCCCGCCTCGTCCTTCGACGTGTGGACCACCGTGACACGCGGGAAATACCCGAGCTGCACCGCCTGCTGGGTCAACGAGAAGGCCCCGGAGATGAGCGCCTGGGACGCGACGACCGTCGCCGCGGTGGCGATCGCCACCGTGGGGTAGAGCGCCCACGACGGGACGAGCGCATAGAACGGGTTCGCCGCCGCGGTGGGGTCCGCGAGGAGCTTGGCGCCCTGGCCGAAGTAATTGATGAGCAGCCCGGGCCAGACGATCGTGTACCAGGTGTATTTGATCGGCACGCGGCCGAAATGCCCCATGTCGGCGTACAGCGCCTCGCCGCCCGTGATGCAGAGGACGACCGCGCCGAGGATCAGGAAGCCATGCAGTTGGTTCTCGACAAAGAAGCTCACCGCGTAGGTCGGTGAGACGGCCCGGAGCACTCCGGGGCTGCGGATGAGCTCCTTGGCCCCGAGCAGCACGAGCGTGACAAACCACACGAGCGTCACCGGCCCGAAGATCGACCCGACCCCGGCCGTGCCGCGCTTCTGCACGAGGAACACGGCGAGCAGCACGCCGCAGGTGAGGATCGGCACGACGGCAGGGTCCAGCTTCGGGATCGCGACCTCGAGGCCCTCCACGGCCGAGAGCACCGAGATCGCAGGCGTGATCACGCCGTCGCCATAGAGGAGCGCCGCGCCGACGAGGACGAGGAGCACGAGGAGGCCGCGGCCCTCGCCCTTGCGATCGCCGCTCGGGACGAGCGCGAGCAGCGCGAGGATGCCGCCCGCGCCCTCGTTGTCGGCCCGCGTGATGAACGTCACGTACTTGACGGTCACCACCATCATCAACGACCAGAACATCAGCGAGAGCACCCCGAGCACGTTCTCGGGCGTCGGAGCGACGTGGTGCGGACTGCTGGGGCTGAAGCACTCCTTCATCGCGTAGAGCGGGCTCGTCCCGATGTCGCCGTAGACGACCCCGAGCGCCGCCAGCATCAGCGGCCACATCTTCTTCGAGCTCCCCAGGTGGGCGCGCTCGGCCATCGGAGAGGACGCGGGGCGCCCTGCGGCAGGGACCGGTCGTGGGCTCATCGTCATCGCGGGCGAATCCTACTCCATCGAGAGCGCGCCTCGCGAGGAGGCGGCGCGCGCCGGCTCAGCCGAGCGCGCGCGCCGCCACGGTGAGATCCTCGATGAAGCGGGAGAGCTCGGCTCGCCTCGTCGCTTCGTCTGGCATGCGGAGGATCGACGCGGGGTGCACGGTCGCCAGCACGCGCGGCGCGAGCGGCGAGGCGACGATCCTGCCGCGCTCGCGCGTGACCCGGAACGAGCCGCCGAGCAGCGCCTGCGCCGCCGTCGCGCCGAGGCATACCACGATCGCCGGCTGCACCACCGCGATCTCCGCGGCGAGCCACGGTAGGCACGCGCGGATCTCGCGCGCGTCCGGCTTCATGTGGATGCGGCGCTTGCCGCGCGGCTCCCACTTGAAGTGCTTCACCACGTTGGTCATGTACGCCCGGCGCCGCTCGATCCCCGCCGCCTCGAGCGCGCGATCGAGCAACTGCCCCGCCGGGCCCACGAATGGCTTGCCGGCCAGGTCCTCCTTGTCGCCCGGCTGTTCGCCGACGAGGAGCACGTCCGATCGCGCCGCGCCCTCGCCGAACACCGTCTGCGTCCCGCGCTCCCAGAGCGGACACGCCCGGCACCGCGCGGCGGCCTCGCGCAGGCTCGGCAACGAAGGAGGGCTGGGGACGAGAGCCGACGCCGTCGCCTCGCCGACCCCGCGCCCTGCTGCATTTCGTCTCGCCACGGTCGCCATGACCGCCTCCGCAGCATCGCTCGTGCCATGGGCGACGCGGCGCGGTCGAACGCGCCGCGTCGCGAGGAGCGCGGCCGACGAGCGTCTTGACGGCTTCCGGCAGCCTTCCCATAGTGCCCCGGTCCTCCGACGTTGACCGACCAGTCAGAATGCCCCGCCTTGCCGATCGCCGCGCCCGGATCGAGCTGCTCCGCGCCGCCGAGGCTGCCTTCACCGAGCGCGGCCTGGCCGCCGCGAGGGTCGAGGACATCACCGAGCGCGCAGGCGTCTCGAAGGGCGCGTTCTACCTGCACTTCCAGAGCAAGGACGACTGCTTCAAGCAGATCGTCGAGACCTTCATCGCGCGCCTCGCCGACTGCGTGGAGCCGCCGCCCATCGTCTTCGAGGCCGAGCGAGCGTCGGTGAACGAGTACTTCAAGCGGGTCCTCGCCCACGACCTCGAGGTGCTCGAGTTCTGCTGGCAGAACCGGGCGCTCCTCAGGATGATGCTGGCGGGAGGCGGTGGGACCCCGTACGCCTACCTGATCGACGAGTTCGCCCAGCGCGTCGCGCGGCAGGTGGAGGGCCGCGTCCGGTACGCGATCGACATCGGCCTCTACCGGCGCGATCTGGAGCCCAGCGTCATCGCCGCGCTCATCTCCGGCGCCTTCGATCGCCTGGTGCGCAAGCTCATCGACGCGCCGTCCAGGCCAGACATCGCCGCCTGGGCCGCGCAGGTGCTCCAGCTCTTCACGCACGGCCTGCTCGCCCCGGAGGTGCGCGCCGTCGCTGACCTGTCGGTCATGGAAGCCCCCCCGCGCAGCGCGCGGCAGACCGCCGCCCCGCCGCCTGCCTCAGCGTCAAACAGCGAGCGCCGGCGCTCCAAGGCCAAGGCGACCTAGGCGACCTAGGCGACCTAGGCGACCTAGGTGTAGGGCTTTGCCTGAATAGAACTGCCGGACGCTCAGCGGTGCCAGGACGGCTTACAGGGAATCCCTGACGAGCGATTCCATATCGCCCTAGCGGTCGGTCGGGCAGCAGCTGAGCTACAGCTAACAGTCAACGGGATTTTCGGCGGGACAGTGAGGGGGTGAAGCGGGGAGCCGGCGGGGAAACCGCTAGGGCAACTCGGGAGGAGCGCAGCCTTGGGGAGCGGTCCTGCTCGTTCAATCGCGCCAGGCTGGCCGTCGCGCGCTCTGGCCGGTCGCAGGCACTCTCTGGACGGCTCTCCGCAGAAGAACGGAACTGTCGAGGGGGCGGAATGGGCATACAGACGGGTCGTGATGGACGGTTAATCCAGGAGCTGCTCCGGCAGACCTGCCGCTCGATCCAGTGGCGTGCGGACACCGCAAGGTCGATTGCGGACAGGATCGAGGTCGCCCTCGCCGAGCACGCGCTCCACGTGTCCACGCCGGACGTCGACCTGCGCGTCCGGTTGACCAAGGACTTTGCGCTCGCCATCGCGATACGCGTGCTGTCCTTCGGCGAAGACGCCGAGGAGTCGCTGAGCAAAGCCCTGTGTCAGGACAGGTCGCTCATGGCGGAGCTCGTGAAGGCAGAGTGGCAGCTCGTGCGCACCGCCTGCAGAACAGCCGAGCAGACCGCCGGGAGGCTGGTGCTGCTGACGGCGGTACCGGAGGCGTGAGACCGCAAGCAGGACGAGCGCCGAGGACTCGCGCCCTGGGCTCACGGCGAGAGATCCGTGAGAATCTCATGGAGCGGGGGGCTCGCCCGCTCGGCCCGGCGCCATGGCGAGCTGCACTCCGGAAGCTGCTGTCGAGAGCGCAGACACCGCATGACGCGACCGGGCCCACGAGGCGATAGAGATGGCGCCCCAGACCAGCTACAGCATTTACGTTCGCTTCCGGGGCAGGCGGCTCGCGCTCACGAAGCACATCCGCTCGCTCGAGACGGCCCGGTCTGCGCTGCAGGCCTTGCGGGCAGAGCGGTTCCACGACGCCGATCAGGTCTTCCTCGTCAACGACGCGACGAAGCAGATCGTCGACGAACGGGGGTGGGGGGACGCCGGGGGGCACGCGGAGGAGCAGCAGATCAGCGTCAATCTCCGCCTTCCGACCGATGGCAAGCGCGCGGAGCGCACGCAGGACGCTGGAAACGACGAGGTGGATCGATCGCTGCAAGGGGCGCAGGCTCCCGCGCTGCTCGCGGCGTCCGAGGCGCTCGCGGCGCCCGCCGAACCCATGGCGCGAGCCGAGGGCGAGGCGCGGCCCGCCTCACCGGAGAGGAGGTGGTCCGGGGTCGAGAACCTGGAGCCGCCGCGCGTACGCCTGCGCCGCGCGATGGCGGCAGCCCAGGCCGCCCGAGCGCGCCATGACGCCGCGCTGGAGGCCATGACAAGGCTCCAGCACGGCGGGAGGATGGATGAAATGACACGGATGAGGCTCAACGATTCTGCCCGAATGGTATCCGACCGATCCGCACACATCATCGAGCAGCTCGATCAACTCCTGAAGCGCCTGGAAGGCGCGCGCTGATAGGGTGAGATGACCGTGAGGCGCCGTGTCCCATGCGCGACATGGACGACGACAGCCATCGTTGACGGACCGCCCACCGGAACCCTGGCTTAGTCCCTGTCAGGCTCCCGCCGTCGCGAGACGCGTGAGAGCGCGCCCAACCGTTCAAGCCAACAATGCCCGAACAGAAGAAGTCACGCCGGACGCAACTCGGGGCACCGGGCCCGAGCGACGCCGCGCCCCAGGCCGGCAGGGCATCCGCGCCGGGGCGCGCGCCGGTCGCGCCCGAGGACGCCGGCGAGAGCGCCGCGGCGGGCGAGCCGCGCCCCGAGGGTGAGCTGCGCTTTCCCGTCGTCTGTGTCGTCGCTTCGGCCGGCGGACGCGGCGCGATCGCGGAGCTCCTCCGGCGGTTGCCCAGCAGAGATACCAGCCTCTCTCTCGTCCTGATCTACAGCGCAGATCCAGGGGAGCTCCCCCTCCTCGAGCTCGTGGCGCAGAGCAGCTCTCTCCCTGTGGCCGAGCTCCGATCGGGGATGAAGCTCGCGCCGGGTCGCGTCCAGGTCCTGCCCCCGGAGGCGCAGGCGACGCTGGCGGGGCTCCGCGTCGAGCTCGCGCCGCGGGGCGAGGGCGGCCCGGGCCCTGGCGATCTCTTCCTGCGCTCGCTCGCGGGCGAGCTGGGGTCGGGCGCGGTGGCCGTCGTGCTGTCCGGCGCCGGGAGCGACGGCGCGCTGGGGCTGAAGGACGTGAAGGCCGAGGGCGGGGTCACCTTCGCGGAGAACCCGCGCGGCGCGGAGCGGCCGGCGCTCCCGCGGAGCGCCATCGCGGCGGGAGGCGTCGACTTCGTCCTCAGCGTCGAGGAGATCGCGGCGGAGCTCGTGCGGATGGGTCGCCCCGGGCACGTGCTCGCTCCATGGCTCAGGCAGGGTGCGCCCCTCGGCATGGACCCCGATCTCAGCAAGCTCCTTCGGCTGCTTCACGCCGCGGTGGGCGTCGACTTCAGCCAGTACAAGAAGAGCACCCTGAGGCGGCGCATCCAGCGGCGAATGACGCTCCATCGGCTCGCCACCCTCCAGGATTACCTGGATCATTTGAGAGCGCACCCCGGCGAGATCGAGGATCTCTACCAGGACCTCCTCATCAAGGTCACCACGTTCTTCCGCGATCCGGGCGCCTTCGCCGCGCTGAAGACCCACGTGTTCCCGGTGCTCATGCACAGCAGGCCGCAGGACTCCCCTGTTCGCATCTGGGTGCCGGGCTGCTCGACGGGCGAGGAGGTCTACTCTCTCGCGATCTCGTTGCTCGAGTTCCTCGAAGCCGACGCGACCGATCATGCCATTCAGATCTTCGGCACCGACCTGAGCGAGGCCGCCATCCAGCAGGCGCGGTCCGGGATCTACATCGAGAGCATCTCGATGGACGTCTCTCCCAGCCGGCTGCGCCGCTTCTTCGTCAGGGTACAAGGCGGCTTTCAGGTCAACAAATCGGTCCGCGATCTGTGCATCTTCTCGCGCCACAACGCCGCGGCCGACCCGCCCCTGCTGAAGCTCGATCTCATAAGCTGCCGCAACCTGATGATCTACCTGGAGCCGAGCCTGCAGCGCCGGCTGCTGCAGACGTTCCACCAGGCCCTCAAGCCCACGGGTTTCCTGCTCCTCGGCTCGTCCGAGAGCCTCACCACGGCGCCCGATCTGTTCGGGGTCGTGGACAGGACCCACAGGATCTTCTGCAAGCGCGCCGCGTCGGAGGCGGCCCACTCGCTCGCCCTCACCGCGCCCGCTCTGCCCGGCGCGCCGGTGGTCGCGCTGGCGTCGGAGAGGCCGCGGGAGCCCGAGGGGCTCGGCATGGATGCGGTGCGCAAGGAGGCCGACGCCATCGTCATGGCGCGCTATGCCCCCGCCGGCGTGGTCGTGGACGAGGAGATGCAGATCGTCCAGTTCCGGGGCAAGACGGGGCCCTACCTCGAGCCGTCACCGGGCGACGCGAGCCTCCACCTCTTCAAGATGGCCCGAGAGGGGCTCGTCCTCGGCATCCGGGCCGCCGTCGACGCGTCGATGACCTCGGGGGTGATGGCCCGCAAGGAGCAGCTCAAGGTCAGGCAGGACGAGAAGATCCGGTACGTCGACGTCGAGGTCTGGCCGCTGAAGGTGCGGCTCCCGCAAGGGCGCTGCTTCCTCGTCACCTTCTCCGAGTCGGGCGCCGCGCGGCTGGACCGGCCGGGCAGCGACCCGGCCCCGAGCGACGCCCAGAAGGATCTGGAGATCGTGCAGCTCCGCAGGGAGCTCGTGACCACGAGGGAGTACCTTCAGTCGCTCATCGATGAGCTCGAGGCGACGAACGAAGAGCTCCTGTGCACGAACGACGAGATCCTCGCGAGCAACGACGAGCTGCACAGGGTGAACGACGCGCTCGAGGGCGCCCACGACGAGCTCGAGTCGGCGAACCAGGAGCTGACGACCATCAACGAGGAGCTCCGCAGCAGCAACGTCGCGCTCGGCCTCGCCAACGACGAGCTGCGCAAGCTCCTCGGCGGCATGAACATCCCGATGCTGATGGTCGACGCGGACCTGCGGATCCGCCGGGTCGCCGGCGCCGCCGACAAGCTGCTCGGCCTCGCCGCGAGCGACGTGGGCAGGTCCATCCTCGAGGTGAAGTCGAGGAGCGTGGCCGACATCGCGCCGGTCGTCGCCGAGGTGCTCGGCAAGATGAGCACCGTCGAGCGGCACGTCGAGGACCGCGACGGGCGCTGCTATCTCATGCGGGCACGCCCTTCCCGGACCACCGACGACGAGGTCGACGGCGCGGTGATCTGCTGGCTGGAGAGCGAGGCGCCGAGGCGCGCGGCGCGCGAGCTCGCGGGCGGGCGCGACCGCCTCTCCGCCGTCTTCGAGGTGCTGCGCCATCCGTTCCTCCTGCTCGACGGGGAGCTCCGGATCCGGGCGGTCACCCGGCGCTACTGCGAGCAGTTCATGGTCCCGCTCGGGGACATCGAGGGACGATCGCTCTCGGCCATCGATGCCGGATGGAACACCCCGCAGCTGGAGCAGCAGCTCCGGGACGTGCTCCACCGCCGCGCCGCGCTCGTCGACTTCCGCCTCGAGGCCGTGCTCGCGCACGCCGGCCGCAGGACGCTCTCGTTCTCAGCCTTCCGGCTCCAGGCCGACGAGGGCGAGCTCCCTGCCCTGCTACTCGTCGTCGAGGACAGGACGGCGCCCGAGATCGATCCGACCGCTCCACCCGGGCTGCGGCCAGCGCGCCGCGCCGGCCCCGGCTGACGCGCTCATCGCCGCTGTGTCCGCCAGTCCCCCGAGGCGATCCGAGGCCACCCCAGCGCCTGCGCTGCGGGCATCAGGTAGGCCTCGCAGAGCGCGCCTCCATGAAGCTCGATCGGCTCACGCCTGAAGAGGTCGGGGCAGTCCTCGTAGAGGTCGAGCGAGGGCAGCGCCTCCGGGTCCAGCTCGTACAGCTCCCCGAGGACCGCGACCGAGCCACCGCGCACGAGCGCCGGGTAGGCGCCGAGATCGGCGAGCTCGAACGACGGGGCCGTGCGGGCGGGCCCGAGGCACCGCGCGCGCCCGAGCAGCGCGTGCGCGCGCTCGCCGCGCATCAGCGTGCCGTAGACGAACAGGCGCGCCGTCACCGGCAGTGCTGTTCGACCGCGGCGAGCAGCTGCTCGAGGTTGATCGGCTTCTTGAGGAACTGCGCCGCGCCGAGCGAGGACACGAACTCGTCGCGGCCCGTCGCCGAGATGATCACCACCGGGATCGCGGCGAGCTCCGGATCCTTCTTCTGCTCCGCCCTGAACTGCCAGCCATCCATGATCGGCATCATGAGATCGAGCAGGATGAGCCCGGGTCTCGGATCCGTTCTCAGCGCGCTGAGCGCCTCGCCGCCGTGCGCCGCCGACGCGACGGCGTACCCCTCCTCCTGCAGGAGCTCGGCGAGGGTCTCTCGAATATCCGGATCGTCATCGACAACGAGGATCCTCTTCAAGGGAGTGGCAGGCACGGTGCATCAACCACTATGCGAAAGCCTGACGTCACGGCGAAACAGGGAAAGCCCTGAATCCCTGCTCGGGTTCCGCTTGATGAGGCTCTTTCTGCGAGGAAGGGGGCTCATGAAGGTCTCTCTACGTCTCTCTCCGGCAATCAGCGCCGCAAAGGCGCCTCGGAGCGGAGCCCGCTCCCGCGTCGCCCGTGCGGCCACGCAGCCGCGCGGGGTCGACATTGGGTGAGCCGGCAGCTCTGGCAGGCGGGGTCGGGCGTACGCATTACGGCGATCGATCGTCGGCGGTCGAGCCCGATGTTACAGCACGGTGGCGCTCCGGCGAAGCCGCTCTGTGCCCGATCTGCGGCCAGCCAGGGTGAGCGCAGCGCGGCTTGGTCGCCATCCACCACGTCATGAGCGGCGATCCTACCACCGGCGCCGGGGGGCGCAGCAGCCCGGCGTCCGCCGGAACGACGGCCCGAGGCGCTCGCGACGTGGTCCGAACGGGCAGCGTCAACGGTCCATATCTGTGGAGCCGAGCGAGCCGAGCACCACCTTCGAAAGGGTGCCCAGCAGGACGTCGATGTCCACCGGCTTCGGGATGAGCGCGGCCGCATGCAGCCGCTCGGCGATCGCCTGCATCTCGTGGGGGAGGCGGGCGGAGAAGATCATGAGGGGCGAGGGCGTGCCGAGCCCCTCGATCTCGGAGACAAACCGGTCCGTCGTCATGCCTGGCATCGTCAGATCGAGGAGGACCGCGTGGAAGCGCCGCTCCGCGAGCGCATCGAGCACCGCGCGCGCGGTGGCGGTCAGCTCGACCTCGTACCCTTCCAGGGTCAGGAGCTCTTCCAGCATCGTCGCGGTGTCAACGTCGTCCTCCGCAACCAGGATCACGTGCTTGCCACACATGGCTCCCCTCGGCTTTCTTCAGTAGCGGGGGTCGCTCGCCAGGGCAGCGCGCCCTCTCTTCCCCGTGCTGGGGGAGGACGGGATGGGCGCTCGACGCTGCCCGAGCCTCCGCTGGCCAGCAGCCAGCGCAGCGCGAGCAACCTCGGTGATGCCCCGGTGTGACGGATCGCCCAAACACACCGGGGCGCTCGCCGCGGTGCGCCACACGTGCGACCACGCCACGAAGTGCGCAGCCCGACAGTCCGCCGCTGTCTGCCGATCCGGTACGTTCCGTTCCCCCTCTCCCGCCCAGGGCAATATGAAAGCCCGACTGCGCGCCGGATGCAACTCCGGGCAGAAGGAGCAACTCCGGGCGCAAGGAACCGACCGGGGGGCGGGGAGCGAGAGCAGACAGAGAGCGCGAACGGACTCCCCGACAGGGGAGACACCCTGGTAGACTCTCATGGATGCCTGGCGAACGCCGCGTCGCGCTGCTCGCGATGGAGCCAACCATGCCGGACGGTGGGGGAGCGCCGTCCAGCCATGGAGTCCGTCGTGTCGAGGCCTCCTTGCTCGCCGATCCGGACCTCGCCGGCGTGCCGATCCACGTGATCGACGCGCAGACGAGGGATCTCGACGCGTGGGTCGCGGAGGTCGAGACCGTGGACGCGGACGTGGTCGGCCTCGCCGCGCACGTCTGGTCGTTCCCCACGTTCATCGAGGTCGCGCGCCACCTGCAGCGCAACCGGCCGGGGCGCACGATCGCCCTCTGGGGGCCCCTCGCGCGCCCCGCGATGTTCGCGCTCGCGCCCTGGCGCGACGCCACCGCTTGCATCGACGCGCTCGTGCACGGCAACGAGCTCACGTTCCGGGACATCGTCCGGCTGAGCGAGCGCTCTCCCGATGCGCTGCGCGCCGTGCCGGGGCTGCACGTGTCCACCGCCGGCGGCTGGGTCTCGACGGGCGACCCCCTCCACGTGGCGCCCGACGCGCTCCCCTCGCCGATCCGGATGAAGCTGCTCCCGACCGATCGCGTCGTCCCGCTCGAGATCTGCCGCGGGGGCGCCATGAGCTGCGCGACGTGCGGCGTCTCCGCGGGCGACGCTGGCAGCGTCTTCTCCGAGGCCTACCTCGTCGAAGAGCTGAGCGCGCTCCGCGCCGCCGGCGCGCCGGGCGCGCAGATCGTCGACGCCCCGCTCAACCTGAGCGCGGAGGCGTTCCGGAACCTGGTGGCCGCGGAGAAGCAGGTCGGCTTCTTCAAGCAGGCGACGCTGACGGCATCGATCGATCCCGAGCACGTGCACGACGAGCACCTCGAGTTCCTCCGCGGCGTCGCGCGCGTGTCGCTCGACGCGCGGCTGCCGCCGCTCAACAAGGAGACGGGCGACGGCACGCAGCGCCCCTTCAGGGAGTCGAAGTTCGCGAAGGTGATCGAGGAGCTCTCGACGTTCACGGACATCGAGGTGGACATCCTCCTCGGCCTCCCGGGAGACGGTCCGATCACGTTCCGGCGCACGCTCGAGCGCGCGCGCGAGCTCCCGTGCAAGGTCCGCATCTTCCACAGCCTCGTCCTTCCGGACGACCTCATGGTCCGCGCGCCCGCCTCGTTCGAGCTCCGCTTCGACCCCTTCACGCTGATGATGCGCTCCTGCCTCGGCTGGTCCGAGGACGCGCTCTCTCGCGAGCGCAGCCGCCTCATCGAGATGGCCTACCGCGAAGGCGGCGAGATCACGCCGGACATGTGGTCGTTCCCCGGGCCTCGGGAGATGCGGCGGCCCGCGATGCCGCTCGGCAGCGGCGTGGTCCCGCCGGGCGCCGAGATCCGGGTCGAAGGCGCGACGACGCTGGCGCCGGCGGGCCAGGACTTGCAGCGCGTGCTCGAGCTCGGGATCAAGGAGGCGACCTCCGGCGGGTGGACGTTCGTGGAGGCCTCGGCGCGCCCGGGCGAGATCGTCGTCATCATGAAGACGCGCGACGGCGCGCTGGTCGTCGAGATGCGCCCCGCCTCCCCCACGGAGAACGCCTACAAGGTCGTGGACGGCGTCGCGTTCGGCTACCGCTCGCCGCGCGGCGTGAAGATGAGCGACGGCGCGCTCCGCCTGCTCGATCGCGTCCTCCAGCGCCTCCACGCGCCGGCGCGCACGGCGCTCGGCCTGTCGACGCAGGACGGCGGCCCCGGCTCGGCGCGCGTCCGGCGCTTCCGCGCCACGCCCTCGTGACCCCCTCGCCCCGATAGCACAGCGCGCGCCGCGAGCCTCCGGCTACTCCTTGCCGCGCAGGGCCGCCGGCGCCCGCGGCGGCATCGATTCCATGGGCCGGGCCCTCGAGAGGAGCTCTCTCCGGAGCTCGCTCAGGCGCGCCGGAGAGAGCTCCATGTGGTCCACGATGTAGGGGTGGACCTGGCGGCTCTTGCCCCGGATGCTCAGCGCGCCGGTCGGCTGCGCCGGGACGCAGTCGTCGAGGGTCGCGTACGTCGTCTGGCAGATGATGATCTTGGAGCCGAGCTCCTTGTTGAACTGCTCGAGGCGCGCGGCCGTGTTTACTGTATCTCCGATGCAGGTGTACTCCATGCGCTGGAGCGAGCCGATGTTGCCGGAGATGACGGTGCCGGTCGCGATCCCGACGCCCATCTGGATCTCGCCGCAGCCGAGGAGCTTCCGCTGGTTCATGCGCTCGAGCGCCTGCACCATCTCGATCGCCGCGATCACGGCGCGCTTCGGCGCGTCCTCGACGGAGAGCGGCGCGCCGAACACCGCCATCAGCCCGTCGCCGATGTACTTGTCGAGGGTGCCCCCGTAGCGGAACACGATCTCGACCATCTCCGTGAAGTACTCGTTCAGGAACGAGACCACGGCCTCCGGCTCGACCGACTCGGTGAGCGGGGTGAAGTTGCGGATGTCGGTGAACATCACCGAGACGTGCCGCCGCGTGCCTCCCAGCTTGAGCCGCCTCGGATCGGACAGGACAAAGTCGACGAGATCCTTCGACAGGTACCGGCCGAGCTCCTGCTTCTCGCGCTCGAGCCGGAGGCGGGCCATGGACTCCACCTCGGCCCGCACGACCAGGTTGCGCGACATCCGCGCGATGATGCCGGCGACGACGCCGGGGAGCGCGATGAAGAGGATCTGCTGGCACTGGTCCGCGATGTTGATGGCGTTCTCTCCGTAGACGGACACCGGGCTGATCGGGATCGCGCCGGAGCCGACCGTGACGGCGAGCACGACGGAGTTGAAGAGGGCCGACAGCCCCGCCGAGTACAGGCACGCCGCGAGGCTGTAGCGGAAGCCCGACATCAGGTTCCAGAGCACGTAGACGGTCGCGAGGTAGCTCGTGAAGTACTCGATGATCCCGGAGTGATTCCTCGCGTTCCCCAGGGCCGTGAGCGTCAGGAGCGCGAGGTCGACGAAGATGCTCACGTACTTGAGCCAGCCCGCGTAGACGCCGGGGCGCAGCCGGAAGAACGCGTAGAGCACGAGCGAGTAGGCGAGGTACCCGCCGGTCAGGATCGCGAAGATCTGGTTGGCGGCCGGCGTGTTGATCGTCCACACGTGCATGAGCGTGGCGGCGCTGAGCAGTGCGAACGCGAACCGGATGTGGTTCACGATCTGCTCGCCGCGCATCTCCTGCGCCTCCATGATCCGCACGATCTCGGGCGACTTCTCGATGCTCATGTGCGCCGCTCCCCTCCGCGTCGCAGCCGAGACCGCGCCGCGGCGAGCCCACGCGCGCAGAGCGCGGTCGTCAGCGCTCCGCCCTGGTGGTGCCCCTCGCGACCGCGCTTCATGGGCACCCGGTAGAGCGGCTCCGCTGGCCAGGAGCCGTCCACGAGCTGGCGCTCGCCGAGGTAACGCATCCCTCGCTCAAGGAGCAGCGGATCGGGCCGCTCCCTCATCGCGGCCCCCTCGAGGCACGCGGCCGTGCGGAGCGGCGTCCCGGAGCCGCCGTCGAGCCGCTGCGATCGGATCATCCGCGACAGCGTCGCGGCCTCGACCGCCGCGACCTCGCCGGCCCACCGCGCGTCCCCCGCCCTCCCCCGGTAAAGCCGCGCGAAGCGGAGGAACGCGAGGTCCGTGTACGAGGCATCGTAGAAGCAGGCGCCCTCGAAGCCACCCTCCGAGGCGGCGTCGAGCACGCGCCGCGCGTTCGCGTCGATGAGCCGCGCGAACCGCTCCGCGTCGAACGAGAGCAGGCCCACGAGCAGGTTCAGCCGGACCGTCGCGCAGTCGTCGCCGGCCCACGCCACGCCCGGCGTGGTCGGCCCCGCGGGCCCGCGGTAGAACCAGGTCGGAACGACGCCGTCCTCACCCACGTTGGCCAGCATGACCTCGATCCACGACTCTGCCCGCTCCTTCGCGGCGCCCGTCTCGGCGACCAGCTCGAGCACGACGCCGAGGAGGTCGGCGTCCGGCGGGACGTCACGGAACGCGCCGAAGTAGCGGAGCTCTCCCGCCGGGATCTCATCGAGCAACGCCGCGGCGTCGGCGCGGACGTCGTGCCCGACCTCCCCGATCTCGATCAGCGCTCTCAGGATCGTCGCCCGGACGAACCAATGCCCGACCGGCTGCTCGCTCGACCCGAGCACGCCGAAGCGCTGCACTTCCCAGGACTCGCGCCACGGCGCGGCGTCCAGGAGGAACGCGGCCGCCGCCTGCAGATCCGCGCGTGCCTCGTCGGGCGGCGCCGGCTCGCCCTGCGCGCGCGGCGGCCCGAGCGCCGCGCCGGGACCGAGGAGATCGCGGAAAGACATCAGCCCCTCGAAGAAGCGCAGACGCTCGCCGAGCGCCTCGAGGAATTCGCGCTGCGCCTCGGCGAGGCCGCGCGCGCTCGGGCTCGTTCGAGGAGAGGTGGCCACGACCTCACGGGCGGACGCGAGCGTCTCCTGCATGCGCGCGGCGAGCGCGGCGCGGTACGGGCGGGTCGCGAGCAGGCTGTGGATCTCGCCGCGGCGCACGCGGGACGCGCGCTCGCCCGAGAGCGCGCGGAGCAGCGGAGGAGCGAGCCCCGCGCCGCGCAGCCAGAGCGCGAAGAGCGGCGTGAGCGTCGGCGCTGCGAGGTCACGCGCGATCGGATCGATCCAGAGGCGCACGAGCCCATCCAGCAGCCAGATCGGCTCGGCCACGGCCTCTCCGAAGCGACGGGCGGGCGCGAGATCGTCGCCTGCGAGGAGCGCGGGCGCCGTCCAGAGGGCCACGGCCTCGCGCGCGCCGGCGGCGGTGGGCGCCGCCATGGCGCCGGAACCGTCGATCTCGATCACCGGGTTCTCGCGCCACGAAGCCTCCGCCAGGTCGGCCAGGCCCAGGAGCCATCCGTGCGCGCGCGCGTCGTCCGCGTGCTGCGCGAGGAGACGCGCGGCGATCGCGCCCCGCGCGAGCGCGTCAGGAGCGCCTTCGATGCCCCCGGCGGCCACCGCGGCGACCGCCACGGCGGCGTCCGCGGCTGCGTCGTGCGCGGACACCCGCCCGCAGAGCCGCAGCGCCCAGCTGGCCCACGGGACGCTGTACCCGGGCGGTGTGCCCACGCTGCGCTCGAGCGCGAGCGCTCCCCACGCCGCTTCACCGCGCTGGAGCGCCCCCTCGGATGACAGATGCGCCGACCAGGCGCGCCCGCACACAGCCCGGTCACCCGGGTCGAGCCATGGCCAGGCGGCGGTCACCCCTCCAGCCGGGGACAGCGTCACATACCGACTCCGCCCTCACGCGCCGCGGCCGAGATGGCCGCATCGACCGCTTCGGGCGTCGAGGTCGCGGCATCCCGGATGCGCTGGAGCGTCTCCGCGCCGACGTCGTACCCCTCCGCCTGGATGGTGCGCTCGGGATCGGCAAGGAGCTGCTGGCGGAAGCTCGAATCCACGACGGCACGACCGATGAGCTCTGCCTCTGATTTCTTCGACGTCACGACTCCTCGCTTTCTCGCTCGGAGGCTAGGAGACCTCCAAACGGCGAGCAAGTACAAGCAGGTGCGTCCGCGCGTGCTCGCGTCCTCGCGGGGTGTCGCGTCCGCGCACGACACACCGGTTCACCGCGGCGCGACGGCGGGCTCGCCGGCGAGCGCGCCGAAGAACGCGAGGAATACCCGCCGCTGGATCGCGACCATGTACTGCTCGCGCTCCCTGCAGAACCGCGCAGCCTCCGGTAGCCCGAGGGCCCCCGCGGCGACCTCGGCGCGAGCCAGCTCACAACGCGCCTCCTCCAGGATGGCGTCGAAGCCGCCGCGCGCAAACAGCCGCGCGCGCAGGGCCGCCGCGCTGCGCATCTCCTGAGCGCTAGAAGGCCCCCTGCCGGAGACGTCGGCCCCGCTCGGCGACGCCGCATCCGCTTCAGCAAGCGCCCAGAGCCGGGAGAGCACATACGTTGTGTTGCCGAACGCACGATCCTTCTCTGCGTGCAGCAGGTCCGCGAACAGCTGATGCGCTGCGACAAGGGCGGAAACGAACTCCTCGAGGGCAGCCAGATGCTCGGCCTGCGACAGCGCGAACAGGGCCGCCGCCGCCGGGAGCACGAGCGGGCGCGAGCGGGCGAGCACCCGCCGGAACGTGGCGCCGTCCCGCGGGCCTGCGCTGCGGTGGAGCCGTCGCTCGAGGAGCATCGCCTCGCCATACCCGAGCCAGACCTCTTCGAAGAGGCCCCAGAACGCGCTCCCGCCGGGCAGCGAACGGGCGAGCAACGCCTGATGGCGAGCGAACAACGCCCCGGACAGGAGCACCGTCGCTCCAGGCTCACCGACCCCTTCGTCCAGCAGATCGTCCTCGATCCGGACGTGCAGGTACCCGACCGCTGCCGCCTCGGCGAGGTCGACGGCGAGCGGCGGAAGCGCCGGCGATCCAGCGTCCAGCGCAAGCGCTGGCCCGCCGGGACGCGTCGCGACCCAGAGCGGCAGCTCGAGCACGGGGAGCGCCGTCGGGTGCGAGAAGTAGCCCTCGCCTGGCTCCCCCTCGAACAGCCTGAGGCGCGCGGCGAGCTCATCGAACAGCGCGCCGAGCTCGCTCCCCAGCCGAGCCCGGAACGACGCGAGCCGCCGCAGCACCTCGGCCTCGAGCGCCGCCTCGATGGCGCCTCGCGCGCCCTCGCCTCCCCTTGCGCGGCAGTCTTCGCTCATCCCACCTCCGGACGGCGCTGGCGGCGCCGGCTCGGGCGACGCTAGCACGAGCAGCCTCGTCCGAGGGGGCGCCGCCGACTTTGCCCCGCGCGCCGCCCGTGCGACACTCAGCGACTTCACGAGATCAGAAACCATGATCGATTCCGAGCGTTTCGCTGGGCGTCACGCGGACATCACGACCGACGCGCGCGCTGACGTCCTCGATTTTCGCGACACCCTCTATCGCCCCACGATGGTGGAAGTGCCTCCGATCATGCCCCCGGAGCGCTTCGTGGAGTACGGCGTGCCGGTGCTCGACCAGGGCAAGAACAACGGCTGCACCGGCTTCACGGTCGCCACCGTGGCGCACTACCTGCTGCGCGGGCGCCGGGTCTCGCCGGATCGCAGCCTCGTCAGCCAGAACATGGTGTACACGATGGCGCGCCGCTACGACGAGTACCCCGGCGAGGACGACGCGAGGGGATCCAGCCTGAGGGGCGCCATGAAGGGCTGGCACAAACACGGTATCTGCTCCTATGAGCACTGGCCGTGGGACGCGAACGATCTCCACGGCACGCTCACGCCGGAGCGCGCAGTGGACGGGATGCTCCGGCCGCTCGGCCTGTATCAACGGGTGAACCACAGGGACCTCCCGGCGATGCACAGCGCCCTCGCGGAGGTCGGGATCATCGCGGCCTCGGCGCTGATCCCGTTCAACGGCTGGTATTATGGGACCCAGAGGAACGGCATCATCCCGACGGTCGACAAGACGAACCCCTTCATCGCCCCCTGGGGAGGTCACGCGTTCGCGATCATCGGGTATGACGCGGAGGGCTTCTGGCTCCAGAACTCGTGGGGTGTCGGCTGGGGCAAGGGCGGCTTCGGTCGACTCTGTTACGACGACTGGCTTCAATACGGCTTCGACGCGTGGGTCGGGCGGCTCGGCGTCCCGATCCGCCTGAACCAGGCGCGCTCGCTCCGCCCGCTCACGTCCACCAGCCGGACGTTCGCCAGCCTGCGGCCGCACCTCATCAGCGTCGACATGCACGGCCAGCTCCAGCAGCGCGGAGCCTACGGCACGTCGTCGGAGGACGTCCGTATCATTATGGAAGAGGATTTCCTGAGCGCGACCGCGACGTGGAAGCGCCGCCGGCTCGTCCTGATCGCGAGCGGCGGGCTGCGCCGGCAGATCGACGCGATCAACCGGATGTCGCGCCTCCGGCCGAAGCTGCTCGGGCACGAGATCTACCCGATCGAGCTCCTCTGGGAGACCGACCATTACCCGCGCCTCCTCGAGATCCTCCATCGCGCCACGGAGGGGCGCCGCCACGACGGCTACGATCCCAGGGCGTTCGGGTTCATGATCGATCGGCGCGACGACGCCCTCGAGCCGCTCGTCCGCCGCATGGGCGGCAAGGCCGAGTGGGACCGCATGAAGCTGGCCGCGGGCGACGCGACGATGGACGCCGACCACGGCGGCGTCCGCGAGATGATCGGCCGCCTCGCGTCGCTGATGGACGGCGATCCGAAGATCGAGCTTCACCTGGTCGCCCATTCGAGCGGCACGTTCCTGCTCGCGCCGCTCGTCCAGCTGGTCACCTCGGAGAAGGGCAAAAAGATCGAGGGCGGCCCGATGCGAGGTCAGCTCGGGCTCGGGCTCCCCATCGAGTCGCTCTCCCTGCTCGCGCCGGCGAGCGCCATCGACGCGTTCCGCGACACGTACATGCCGCCTATCAAGAGCGGCATGGTGCGCCGGTTCGCCCTGTTCACGCTCACGGACGAAGCGGAGCTCCAGGACCACTGCGAGGTGTACGGCAGGTCGCTCCTCTACCTGGTGTCGAACGCCCTCGAGCGGCGCCCGCGGGTGCCCGGCACGAGCGGCGTCCCGCTGCTCGGCATGGAGGCGGGGCTCCTCGATCCCGAGAACGCCGACGTCCTTTCGCTGCTCACGGAGACCAAGGACGACCGGCCCGTCGTGTTTCCGACGGCGGAGTGGATCAAGGGGCCCAACACAAGGTTGCCTCCTCACGGCTCCGAGGCGCGGCGGCATGAGGACTTCGAGAACGACATGACCACGTGGAAGTCCGTCATCGCCCGCATCCTCAACCAGCCGTTCGCCGATCACCTGCCGCCCATGTCGGCGCGGGATCCGTGGTGAACGCGCGCCCCTCACCCCTCCGGGCGGCGCCGCTCCGCTGAGCTCAGCCCGCGGAGGGCCGGGGCGCCGAGCCGCCCGGACGCGAGCGGCGGCGCGCTCGCGCCGCTCAGGAGGAGCGCGAACGATGCGCGGATCTCCTCGCCGAAGTTGATCCGGAAGAGGCCCATATCGGGGCGGCTGCGGATATCGCGGATCACGTCGCTGGGATCGCAGACCTGGCGCATCCCGATGAGCAGGGCGTACATCCGGATGAGGGTCGGGCCGCCGTGGCCGGGAGCGAGCGACGGCAGGCACCGCTCGAGCAGCACCCCGGTGCGCTCGACGTGACCCAGCAGAGAGAGCTTGAAGCGGAGCGCGGCCTCGTAGCTGACGTTCTGCTCGAGCACGCTGTGGAGGATGCCGAGCAAGCGTGTCATCGCGTCGCGCGCGGCGAGGGTCGTCGACAGGATCGAGGCGACGCTCGCCGAGGCGTCCTCGGCAGACGCCCCGGGCGCGCCGCGGCGGGCCCGTGAGGGCCGGGGGCGCGCCGCGCTCGCGTCGCCGCGGGAGGCGCAGAAATGCGTCAGATGGATATCCACATCGTGGAACCACTTCGCGAGCTCTTGATCGACGACCGCGAGAAAGAGCTCCTCTTTCGTGGTGAAGTAGAGGTAGAGCGTGCCCTTGGCGAGCCTGGTGCGCTCGGCGACCTGAGCCATGGTGACCTCGGAATAGGGGGTCTCCTGGAACAGCTGCCAGGCTGCGTCGATGATGAACCGCCGCCGCTCCTCCTTCTGCTCCTCCTTCCTCGCTCTCCGCGTCGAGCTCATAGACTCCCCGGTCTACGATGTCTCCAGAAGCGCCGCAATCCAGACTCAGCGGTCACCACACAGCGCGAATTCGAGCCGACGGGCACGACCAGCGCTCGCCGCGATCGCTCAGCAGAGCAGCGAAACGCATGTTGCAGCCGCGGTAACCGCGTTCATCACATTTCGCCGGACACGGTCACACCGAACCCGTGCAGACCAAGGAACATCGGGGCAACGCCCGAACGCGCCACCCGTTCGACGGTCCTTGAGAGGGCGCGCGCGACCCGCGCCGGGAGCCAGCCCGACCCCTCAGGCACACCGGGAGGCGCGGCGGCGCGCGAGACGCGCGCGACGCGCGGCGCGGGCAGCGCGAACAGGCCAGCGCCGTCGTTGCAGGGTAGCGCAAAGCAGAGAGGAGAAGAGACCACGGTCGCCACCACGACGACCGCCAATCCCCTCATGATCGTCGAACCAGCGCTCACCCCTGCACCCACATCTAACCTAGCGCTGCCACCGGCGATTGTCGTGAGCGGCAGGGCAGCAAAATAACGCTGTCGCTGTCCAACAATGGAAGTTCGACATGGAGAGTCGCCCTTTCTGCGACATCCCACCTAGGCCACGGCCGCGCCAAGTCGGGCGCTCCCTGGATCGCGCTCTTTCAGCCGGCGGCCGCCATCGCCAGGGCTTTATGGATCACGCGGAGCGCGACGTCGGTGAGGCCATAGGCCGGCAGCTCGGGGACGGGCACGAGGGCCACCTCGGAGGCGTCGTCTCCTGGAGAGAGGGCGCCTCCGATCGACTCGCACAGATAATCGAGGATCACATAGTGATAGGGAGTCGCCACGATCTCCACGACCTCCACGAGGGGGCCGACGCGGACGTCGAGGCCCGTCTCTTCGCGGATCTCGCGGGCAACGGCGTCCGCGAGCCGCTCTCCGGGCTCCACGCGGCCACCCGGAAGCGACCAGGAGCCCTCGAGGGGAGGACGAGCGCGCTTGACGACGAGCACGCGCGGCGCGTCAGGCGCATCCGGCCGGCGATCGATGACGACGGCGCCCACCGCGACGCGCGGGGGCGAGAGGGCGCATGCCGGCGCGTCGCTCACGGGGCGGCAGCTTCCGTGCGGCCGGCCTTGCAGCGGACGTCGCCCGGCGTCGCGACCGCGAGATCGTACTCGCCCAGCGCGAAATCGCCGGGGATCACGACGGCCCCGTCGTACCGGCCGCGGTCGTCGGTCGACAGCGAGCCGACCGTCACGCCCTGCGGCGCCGCGGTCCCCGTCAGGATCACGTCGACGCGGACGTGCCCGCACGGCGCCCCCGCGCTGCTGACCTGTCCCTGGAGGTGGAGGGGAAAGCCGCGGCGGATGTCCTTGTCCAGCGCGGTCACGACGACGTCGGTGCTCTCCGCCGCGCGCCCGGCCGCATCGCTCGTGGGCGTGGGCGCAGGGGGCGGCGGCACGGCGGCGCCGCTGCTCCCGGCCCCTGGGCCAGCGGGCCCCGGCTGCGCCTGCTCGGCGCGCGTGCGGTCGGCGAGATCCTGGCCCGAGTCACGCTGCTCCGGCCAGCTGTAGGGATCCGGCGGCGGCACATGCGGCGGGCGGCTCGGATCGACCTCCTGGTCCATGTTGAGGGCGGCCCCCCCGAGGTCGATGCGGTGCCAGAGCGAGCCATCGAAGACCTCCACCCAGGCGTGCGCCTCGTTGACGACCATCCGCGCGGGGATCCCGATGTGCAAGGCCGTGACGAGGAACGCGAAGGCGCGGTGGCGGCAGACGCCTTTCCGCGAGAGCGCGAGATCCAGGTAGATGTCGCCGTTCCCCTTGGGCGGGTCGTCCGACGGGGCGAACGACCGGAAGTACTCGACCATCTTCTGAACGACGTCGCGCGGCCGCATCGCGGACGAGATGCCGATCGCCTGGGCGACCTGCCTGAACGCCGCCTCGTGGGAGGCCTCCTGCGGCCCGCGGAAGGGCTCGAGCTTGCTCCAGCCGACGTCGGCGAAGTCGCTGCCGAAGGTCGCGCGGGGGATGGCGAGCTGCACGATGAGCCGGACGCGCGCGCTCTTCGTGCCGCGCACGAACCAGTTGTCGGCGCCGTCACGCAGGACGACGACCGGGGTATCGGGGTTCACGTGCATCCGCACGAGCCGCGTGTCCGGCCCGACCGTCGGGATCCGGACGGGCTCGTTGGGCACGAGATCGACCGCGATGTCCCCGTAGAACGCCTCGTCGCCCGCCGAGACGGCGCTGTCCGCCTTGACGGTCTTCAAGATCCGATCTCGGACGACGAGCGAGTAGTCCGCCCTCACGGCGTCGTACGCTTGCAGCCGCTTGAACGGCGCGGTCGCGGGGGAGAACGGATCGTCGTAGCGCTCGACGTTCGGCCGGCGGGTGTCGCGATCCGGCTCGTAGGACGCGTCGGGGCCGGCGTCGGATCCGACGTTGCTGTAGACCTGCTGCTGGTTCGACGGCGGGCGCTGCGGGTCGGGCGCCGTGGCCAGGCCGCTCGGCGTCTGGATCGCCGCGGGGAGCCCGCCGTCGAGCGTCGTCGTGGCGAGCGACACGTCCTCCGCGGGATCCGGCGCGATGAACTCGTGCAGGAGCGACGCCTGCGCATCGGCGAGCCGCGACACGGCGCAGGCGAGCGCGAACACGAGCAGGCTGCGCGCCGAGCCGCCGAACCGGCGCCTGGACACGGGGACATCCGGCGAAGCAGCAGGGCGCAGGCGCGCGACCGGAGAGGACATCAGGGGCCTCTTATGAAACCAGAAACCCCGGTGATGTTCCACGGCGGCTGGTCGGTTGCGGTCAGCTACCTGCCCGGCGGCCATCTTCGATCGCGCCGGCGGCGCCCAGGTCGCCCACGTCGATCACCGGTTAGCGCCGGAACTGCGCGGCGTCGGCGTGCTGGCGCCGCGGGTGCGGGGCGGAGCGCAGCCGGTCGATCGCTTCCGTCGACTCTCCGCGCGCGGTGAGCTCGGCGGCGAGCACGTCGAGGGCGGGCTGGAAGATGTCCGTCCGCGCGAAGCGGCCAGCGCGACCCCCCGCGAGCCTCGGCAGGACGGCGACGATGCGCCGCATGCCGTCGGCGTAGCGGCGGGAGATGGCCAGCCGGTCGATGAGAGGCTCGAGGAAATCGGCGACCGCCGCCGCGCGGTCGCGGACGCCGTCGCAGGCCTCCTTCATCGGCTCGAGGAGCAAGAGCGTCCAGAGGACCGTGTCGTCGAGCGGGCGATCCGCCGCGGTGCGCCGGTCGACGTAGTCGAGCACGCGCCAGAGGCGCTGGCCGGGGCCGTCATCGCCGCGATCGTCGTAGAGCAGCGCCGAGACCTCCGGCAGGAGGACGTCGAGCACCCCGGTCTCCCACGCGAGGTAGATGGTGCGGCGCGCCTGGCCGCCGCGCAGCAGGCGCAGGATCTCCTCCGAGAGGCGCGGGCGCGCCGCGAGCGCGAGCGCCTCCCGGCAGTAGACGACCGCATCGTAGACGTCGGGGGTGATCGCGAAGCCCAGCCGACCGGCGAACTTGAGCGCGCGCAGGATGCGGATCGGATCCTCGCGGAAGCGCGTCTCCGGATCGCCGATCGTGTGGACCACCTGGCGGCGCACGTCCTCCATGCCGCCGACCCAGTCGAGGATCTGCCGCGCCTCCACGTCGTAGAAGAGCGCGTTGATCCGGAAGTCGCGGCGGAGCGCGTCCTCGTGCGCGACGCCGAACGCGTTGTCGCTGCGGATGAGCAGCTCGCTCCCGTCGTCGGAGTCCTCCTTCGGGTTGCGGCGGAAGGTCGCCACCTCGATGACCTTGCCGCCCTGGAAGAGGACGTGCACCAGGCGAAACCGCCGGCCGATGATGCGCGAGTTGCGGAACAGCTCGCGGACCTCCTCCGGCCGCGCGCTGGTGGCGACGTCGAAATCCTTCGGGCGCCGATCCAGCAGCAGATCCCGCACACATCCGCCTACCAGGTAGGCCTGAAAGCCGTGGCGTACGAGGCGTCGCACGACTTTCTGGACGTCCGGATCGATCCGCGCCTCGTCGAAGACGACCTGGTAGCGCCGCGGGGTGGGGATGTCTTCGTCGACGAGCTCGACGCGGAACGGATCTTCGTCGAGGGCGCCTGTGTCCGTCGGCATGAGCTCGCCCTCGGGCCCAGCGCGTGGCCCGAAGGCGCTGCGGCTCTCGTACATCGGGAGTTCGGCGTCGTGAAACGCCGCTGTGCCGTTATCAGGTGATGGGGTCGCGCGACCCATAGTCAGCAACCGAAAAAGCGCCAGGCAAAGCCTGGAGGGAGTGGAGGACGACTGGCGCGCGATTCTGGGATTCCAGTACTCGCTGGAGAACCGACCCGCGCAGATGAGGCCCGCGCCCGCGGACCTCCGAACCACGCCGGCTCGCTCGCCGCGGCCAGTGTCGGCCTGACGAGCGGATCCGGCTGTCGCCCGGAACAAGAGATGGTAACGGCCGTCTAGCAGGGCTTCGCCGTGAGAGCAAAGCCGAGGCGCAGGGGGGCCGACGGAAGCCTCCGGAGCGAGCGGGCTTCACGGTTTGGTGCCCCAGTGCCCGACGCCGGGGGGCGGCGGCGCGCCGGCGTCGGGCGGAACGGCGGACGACGTCCCGGCGCGGGCCTCGGGCGTCGCGAGCAGCGCCTGCCGCAGCTCCGCCATCGAGGCGAACCGGCCGCGGGGGTCCTTCACGAGCGCCTTGCGCACGACGGCGTCGAGCTCGCGCGAGATGAGCAGCCCCGGGTGTACCCGGTGCAGCGGCGGCGGCGGCTCGCGCCCGTGCTTCTCTGCGATGGCCGGGTACGGGCCTTGAAAGGGGACACGGCCCGCGAGCATCTCGTAGAGCACGATGCCCAGGGAGTAGACGTCGGCGGCGGGCGCCGCCGGCGCGCCCTGCGCCTGCTCGGGCGCCATGTACTCCGGCGTCCCCACGACCCGGGGGAGCAGCGCGCCTTCGGCGCCCTGGCCCTGGATGAACGAGAAGCCGAAGTCGAGCAGCTTGACGATCTCGCGCCCGTCGGCCGCGTGCACGAGGAACACGTTCTCCGGCTTCACGTCGCGGTGGATCACCCCGGCGCGGTGGGCGGCGTCGACGCCCGAGGCGAGGTCGGCGGCGATCCGGACCGCGCGAGACGGGACGAGCGCGCGGGTGAACGTCAGCGTGTCGGCGAGATCGAGCCCGACGAGCAGCTCCATCGCGAAGCACGGCGCGTCGCCGGCGCGCTCGAGCGCATCGACGCAGAGGACGTTGGGATGACGGACGCGCGACGCAGCGCCGGCCTCTCGCTCGAACCGCGCGACGAGCAGCGGATCGTCGCGGAGCTCTGCCCGGAGGACCTTGACCGCGACGCGCGACGTCGCGGCCTCACGCGGCCTGCCGACGCGATCCGCGAGGTAGACGTGCCCGACCCCGCCGCTGCCGAGCAGCTGCACGACACGGTACTTGTCGCAGAGGAGCTTGCCCACGAGCGCTTCAGCGGCGACGCGAGCGGGAGGCATGGGATCGATCGTAGCGCAGTCGCGCCTGCCGAAGGGCACGGAGGGCACACGGACGCGACGGCGGCGCAGAAGAGCGCGCTGGCCAGCTGCGCGCAGCCAGGAGAGGTTCGCGCCCGTACCATCGGGCGGCCACATCGCGCACCCCGCTGCAGCGCAGCGCTCCGGCGCGACCGTTTCCACCGACCGGGCCGACGCCACAGGAGGACCGTGGCGCAGCCAGATGACGCGCAAAGTCATCGGTGTGCGCGCAGACCTTGTCGAGCCTGCTGCGGACGTGGTCGAGGGTCCCGGGGCCAGACGAGCAGCACACCGCCACCGCAGGGTCGCGCGCCGCCCAGCAGCGCGGTGTGCGCTTCCAGAGCGCGGCTCGCTGCCCGCCCTGAACGCAGGCGCGCGTGGATCGCTTGAGCCGCGACGAGGAGGCGGCCACGCTAGGCGCCGCATGACCGACGACCGTCGATCCTCCACCCCGAGCACGCTCGACCTCGACGCCGAACTGGCGCCTGCGGCGACGAGCTCCGCAGAGCCGAGCGCAGCAGCCGCTTCGCACCCGCCCCCGCTGCGATGGCAGAAGAACCTCGCGCTCTTCTGCCTGACGGTCGTCTCGGTGTTCGTCGCCGGCACCCTCTGGACCCCGATCACGCCGGACGACGACAGCGCGCTCTCGTTCGTGAAGGCGCTGCCGCAGACGTGGCCGTTCGCGGTGCCGTTCCTGTCGATCCTGCTGGCGCACGAGTTCGGGCACTACTTCGCGGCGCGCGCGCATGGGGTGGAGGCGTCGCTCCCCTACTTCATCCCGCTCCCTGTGGTCAGCCCGCTCGGCACGATGGGCGCGGTGATCTCGATGAAGGGCAGGATCAAGTCGCGGAACGCGCTGCTCGACATCGGCGCCTCCGGCCCGCTGGCCGGCCTCGCGGTGGCGCTCCCCGTCCTCTTCGTGGGCCTCATGCACTCGGACGTGCACGCGAGCTCCGGACCTGCGCTGCAGGAGGGGCGCAGCCTCCTGTATCTCCTGCTGAGGCGGCTCGCGGTCGGCCCGATCCCCGAGACCCATGACGTCTTCCTCGGCCCCACGGCGATGGCGGGGTGGGCCGGGCTGCTCATCACGGCGTTCAACCTCTTTCCCGTCGGCCAGCTCGACGGAGGGCACGTCGCGTACGCGTTGTTCGGCAAAGATCAGGACCGCTACAGCCGCGCCGCGCACTGGCTGATGCTCGCGCTCTTCGTAGGCAACGTCGCCTATTTCACGCGGCACTTCATCGCGGAGGGGCTGTCCGACGCGCTCATCTCCGCGGTCGCGAACGGGATGCCGTGGCTCACCTGGTTCGGCCTGGTCCACCTGATGTTGCACGTGGGTGGGCGGGAGCACCCTCCCACGGAGGCCGGCGAGCTGTCGCCGGCGCGCAAGGTGATCGCGGTGGTGACGCTGCTCCTGTTCGTGTTGCTGCTGATGCCGACCCCGTTCGGCACCTACTGAGCGCGCGGGCGCTCAGGGTTTCGCGGCGCCGAACTTCGCCCGGAGCGCGTCGCAGACGGCGGCGGGCGCGTAGTGGCTGACATCGCCGCCGTGGCTCGCGATCTCGCGCACGAGCGACGCGGAGACGAAGCCGTAGTGGGTGCGCGTCGGCAAGAAGACCGTATCGACGCCGGGGAGCATGTCCGCGTTCGCGTGGGCGATCTGCAGCTCGTACTCGAAGTCGGTCGCCGCGCGCAGGCCGCGGACGATCACCCGCGCGCCGACGCGCTGGCAGTACTGGATGAGGAGCCCCTCGAACGAGTCGATCCGCGCGTTCGTCACCTCGCTCGTGGTCTGGCGCAGCAGCTCCAGCCGCTCCGAGTACGTGAACAGCGGGTGCTTCGTCGGATGCCGGCCGACGGCGATGATCACCTCACCGAACAGCTTGGACGCCCGCTGGATCAGGTCGAGGTGACCGAACGTGATCGGATCGAAGCTCCCCGCGTAAACTGCCAACAGATCCTTGGACATCACGCTCACTGGTCCGGCGTCCGCTTGGGAGCGCCCGCGGGCGGCGCCGACTTCGGAGCGGCCGCAGGCGGAGCCGACTTCGGAGCGGCCGCGGGGGGGGTCAGCGGCGGCTGGAGTGCGGGCCCCTGGGGCGCAGGTGAGCCGGGCGCGCCTGCTGGACCGGCGCCCTCTGCTGGCGGCGCGGCGGGAGCCTGCCCTTCGTTGACGGGCGCCGGCGCGCTGCCCCGGAGCACCTTGTTCACCGCGGTGTCGTCCTCGATCCACATGAGCCGACCGCCGTCGCCGAAGGTGACACGGAAGTAGGCGAGCAGCCCCGCCCCGATCACGCCGTCCAGATCGAGCTGGAGCTGCTTCTCGACCGCCTGGAGCGGCGCCCCGTACACGCCCGGGACCTTGGGGATCTCCAGCGCGCCCAGCCGCAGCATCGGCACGACGCCCTGCTTCAGCTTCTGCTCTGGATCCTGCTCGACCCCCTTCAACCCATCGGCCTCGAAGCCGGCCTTCTTCCAGCCTTCCTTGTCGAGCGCGATCGGGAACGTCATCGACGTGTCGATGAGCAGCGGCCCCTGCACCGACTTGTCGGGGCCGAGGCTGCTCCGCAGCACCATGCCGCCGCCCTTGATGAAGGCGACGTCGACGCGCGTCGCGTCGGGCGGCGCCGGCGGGGAGAAGCTGCGCACGACGAACTGCCAGCCGCTGTAGTCGATGGTCGCGTTGAGGCGGCGGAGCAGGTTCACCCCGAGCAGCGCCTTGACCGGCGCGCCGATCTGCTTCGAGACGCCCGACAGGTCCTGCGTGAGGGCGGGCACGTCGTTGATCTCGAGCTTCTTGCCGAAGCGGAGGGAGACCCAGCTCGGCTCCTTGCGCGTGCTGCTGTCGAGGACCACCTCGCCCGTGCCGGTCGACACCATCGCGAGCGCCGACTCGCCGTCGATCTCGAGCGGGACGACGAAGAACGGGGCCGCGGGGCTGACGTGCTGCATCTCGATCGCCGCGAGGAGCGCGCCCGAGACCGTGAACGGCGCGCGCCCCGCGCCGCGCCTCGCCAGCTTGGCGATCGACTTCGCCCACTCGTCGACGACATCGGGATCGTCGAGCATCGCCTCGAGCTCGTCGGCGGCGGCGTCGAGATCGCCCTTGTACCAGAGCGCGCGCCCGCGGAGCCCTGCGGCCTCGGAGCCGGCGACGCCCTTGAGGAGGCGCAGCGCCTCGGCGTAATCGAGCCGGGCCAGCGCGATGCGCCCCGCGAGCAGCCGGGCCTCGGTGTCGGTCGGGACGATCGTCAGCGCCCTCGAGACCGCATCGCGCGCGTTCTCGACGTCCGCGGACTGGAACTCCTGTCGAGCGCGGGCGAGCCATTTCTCGGCCGCCGGCGGGCGGGCGGACTCCGGGCCGATCATGCTCGAGCACGAGGCGAGGAAGGTCGCGGTCAGGAGGCCGCCGAGGCGGACGGCGAGGGAGCTTCTCGTCGGCGAGGTTCGGTTCGAGTGGATTCGCACGTGGATCTCAGGCCCTTTGCGGCACACCGTCCGGCCCGAGCTCTCCCGGCGAAATCGGCTCGATCGCCAGGATGCGATCGGCCCGTAGCTCGCGACGGCTGCGCGACGGGAGCAGATAGCCGAGAACCCGGGGTGGGTCGAGGTCCGTTCGCACCCCCGTTACGCACACGACGAGCTCCTCCGGCCCCCGGCGCGCCGGACGGTACCTCACGCGCACGATGGCGGCATGCTCGGCCGCGCGCACCGCCGCTGCCACCAGCGCCGGGCGGGCGTGGCGCTCGCCGATCCGGACGTGCCACAGATCGCGCGGCGTCCGCGGCGCGAGGACCTCCACGATCTTGCGGAACACGGCGCGCAGGGCATGGACGTCGTCTTCGGCGCGGTGAGCGCGCTCGCGGTGCACGCCGAGCTCCCTGCAGAGGGAGGCGAGGCTGTGGCTCGGCAGGGCGAAGGCCCGGCGGGAGAGGACGAGCGTGTCGAGGTAGTACGGGAGGCGCCTCGCCCTGCCCGCTCGCGCAAACTCGGCCTCGAGGAACGCCACGTCCCATGCGGCCGCGTGCGCGACGAGCACCGCGCCCTCCGTGACCTGGTCGATGCGATCGCAGAGCTCGGCGAACGTGGGCGCGCCCGCGAGCTCCCGCGGATCGATGCCGTGCACGTGCGCGTTGCCGAACACGCCAGGCTCGGGCCGCACGAGCGACGTGATCGCGTCCTCGCACGCATCCCCCCGCGTCCGCTCGGCGCAGACCTCGATCACGCGATCGCTCTCGGGGCGGAGGCCCGTCATCTCGAGATCGAGGAACACGAGCGGCGCGCTCTCGATCGGATCATCCCAGGGCGAGCCGGCAAGGGGCTCCGCGCCGGTCGCCCGCTCGGGCCCCACCCCTTCGCGCTGCTCCGTCATCCGACCTGCTTCCCCACCACGGCGGCTCGACCCAGGAGACGACCGTCCCTCGACATGGACGCGTCTTAGCGAATACGGCGCCCGATCGAAAGCGCTCCGCGCGGAGCGTCGAGCGCGGCGCGCCCGGCCCGTGATGTCCGGGCTCCGGCGCGCAGCCCGAGCTTCGACAGGGCGGGCGCGGGGGGTCCGAGGCGATGCCCTGACGGCGCAGGGCGCGGCGTCGCGCCGGATCCGCCGCACGGCAATGGCAGAGATCCAGCAGAAACGCCGCCGTGCAGCGCCGGATGTTCACCCGAGCTTTCGTTGCTACACTGCCCAGCGTGCCGGACGGGGTAGCTACAGTCCCGGGGGGCTCTCCTCACGAAGAGCTCGATCTCGGCGACGGTTTCTCGGGGTTCCGCTGCGAGCGTAGGACCGAGCCGCTCGATCTCCCGGTCCTCGTGGTGAACCGCTTCTTCCAACCTGTGCAGATCACGACCGCGCGTCGCGCTTTCCTGCTGCTCTTCGGCGGGGCCGCCCTCGCCGTCGACGAGGTCGGCGATCTCCACGATTTCTCGGCGTGGCGGAGCTTGCCGGTGCGCGAGAAGGACGACGGCCTCCCCGTGGTCGGCGGCTCGCTCCGCGTGCCGCGCGTCCTCCACCTCCGCCGGTACGACCGCATGCGGCGCCCGACGATCCGGCTGACGCGGAAGAACGTGATGCTCCGCGACACGCACCAGTGCCAATACTGTGCGCGCCGCCCGCCCGTCCGTGATCTCAACATCGACCACGTGCTCCCCCGGTCGCGCGGCGGCGAGGACACCTGGGAGAACCTCGTGACCGCGTGCCGCACGTGCAACCTCCGCAAGGGCTGGCGCACGCCGGACGAGGCCAGCATGCGGCTCATCCGCCAGCCTCTGCCGCCGCGGTGGTCAGCGACGATGCAGATCCTGATCGGCTTGCCGCATTCGTTCGACGAGTGGAGCCCCTTCCTCAGGGCCGGCTGACGGGCTACCCGTAAGTCTCTCCTCGGCGCCGAAGGCAGGCGCCGACGAGCCGATCGTTCACGGCGCCACGGTCACTCGCCCTTGCTCGTCGCAGTAGGCGATCGCTCTCCACCCCTCCTCGGCGCAGAGGAAGAAGTCGATGCAGCCGGTCCAGCACGCGGTATCCACGCAGGTCTCCGCGGCATCCGCCGGGCAGTCCGGCTGCTGCAGGGCGGGCGAGCAGCCCGCGGCCTCGCCGCTGCGATCGAGCGTCACGACCTCGCACGCGCCGGGGCCGCCACCCGCGCCCGCATCCCTGTCCCCGGCAGGCTCACCGGCGGAATCGCAGCGCGCGGCCTCCGTCCAGGCCCCCTCGAGGCAGTCGTAGAGCGCACGACACGCGGCGTCGTCGCAGGTGCCCCCCCGGCCGACCGGGCACCCTCCGTGGGGGATCTGGCCGCACAGCTGCGGCTCCGCGATGGGATCGCAGCCTGCCGGCGCGAGGGCGGCGACGGCGGCAGCCGCGATGAAGCACAGCGGGATCTTCAAGACGGCCGTCTGAGGAGAGCTCGGATTGCCGGCGCGAGGGGAGAAAAACGCAAGGCGCCTCGCCTCCGCTCAGCCGAACCGTTTAGTATGCGCGCCATGCGTCCCTGCGCCACCGCCAGCGCCGTGTTCACCGGAGTCCTCCTCGCCGCGGCCCTGTTCGCGGCCTGCTCGAGCGGCGCCGCGCCGCCGCCTTCGCCGCCTGACAGCGCGCCGCTCGGCGCTTCACCGCCGCCTGCCTCGCAGCCGACGTCCCCTGGCGTCGCGGACCCGGGCGCCACGGCCGCTGGCGCCGCGGACCCGGGCGCCGCCGCGCCCGCGCAGCCGGACCGGCCTGCCAGCCGCAAGAAGGCCCCCGAGACCGTCGAGGACTGCAAGGTCATCGCCTCCGAGATCACGAACGATCCGCCGGACGGCGGGGTCGTGATGAACAACGCGACGACCTCCGCCGACGCCGGATCGAGCGATCGCCTGCAGCCGCTCGTCGACGCGATCAAGGCGAGGCGCGACGGCTTCCGCTGCTGCTTCGATCTCTACGCCCGCAAGCACCCGGGCGCGCAGGGCAGGATCACGTGGCAGCTCAAGCTGAAACCCGACGGGACGTTCGAGGAGGCGAGCATCGTGCGCGACAAGAGCGACGTGACCGCGCCGCAGGTCGAGTCCTGCATGGAGGAGCTCGCGAAGTCGATCACCTGGGCGCGCTCGCCGAGCGGCAAGGAGACCGTGCTGACCTACCCCTTCGACTTCAAGCGACGCAACTACTAGCAGCGCGCCGCCTGCGAGGAGCACGTCAGTGTCGAGCGACGCTTCGGGGATCCTGCGCGGCTCGGGCCACCCCGGCCGCAACGCCTACGCCGAGCTGCTCCGCGACACGCGCGGCCTGAGGCGGGAGCAGCAGCAAGCGCGCGAGGCGTGGTTCGCGCGCCTCGCGGCCGACAAGAAGGACGAGACGCTCTTCGAGCTCGAGATCCTCCTGAAGGGCGTCGCCTGCTTCGCGAACCCGCGGAACCACCCGGGCGCCGGGCGGCGCCAGACGATCGTCAGCCACGATTTCCGCGAGCACCTCCAGCACGCCCGCGACGGCATGGCGCGCGTGGTCCAGCTGACGCGCACCATGCTCGGCGATCGCGATCGCGCCTTCGTCTTCCAGCGCTACCTGGAGACGGTGCTCCCGGAGGACACGGCGCGCACGCGCCTCCTCCACGCGACGATGGCGCAGGAGTCGCCGGAGTCGAGCCTCTTCGTGCTTCGGCACGGCTTCACGAACCTCATTGAGGTCGCGGGCGGGCTGCTCCGGCTGCCGAGGGTCAGCTTCAGGCTCTTCTACGCCCACCTCGCGACGGCGATGCGCGAGATCGCCCAGAGCACGTTCTTCAACCCGCTCCACGCGCTCGAGTTTCGCCCGGAGTTCGATCGCATCCCGTCGACGCAGGTGCTCGAGCTCATCCACCGCGTGCCCGGCGAGCAGGCGCACCGGCTCGTGGCGCTCACGTTCCTCGCGCTGTTCAGGATGCTCAGGTACCTCCGCCTGCTCGACGCCATCGCGCTCGATCACTCGGATCACCGCGTGGCGGGGCGCGGGTACCTCGTGCTCGCGGTCCTGCGCAGCGACGCCCGCGCGCTCTCGAACTACCTCCGGCGCCGGGCGGGCGCGCTGCTCGCGGACAGCTTCGAGCGCGATCTGCTGCGCGTGCCCGCGAGCGACATCGTCGCGCGCCACGACGAGCTCGCCGCCGAGGGGCACCGCCTCCTCTCCACGAAGGCCGCGCTGACCGGGCTCGCCGCGAACCTGCGGCTCGAGATGCGCCGCGCCTTCGAGCACGACCTCCCGCCCGCCGACGCGCTGGTGAGCGAGTCCGAGTATCGGGTCCGCCTCCGCGCCGTCTCGCACGGCCTCCGCCCCGCGCTGCAGAACGCGATCCTGTTCCTCGGCAGGTCGCTCGGCGCGAAGCTCGAGGAGGGCCGCGTCTTCGACGATCAGGCTGCGCGGCGCGCGACGAGCGATCGCCTCCGACGCGACGTGTGGATGTTCGCCCAGATCGCGCGGGCGTTCGCGAGCAAGGCGCGCCACACCGGCCCGGCGCCCGATCGATGGACCGGCATCGCGAGCTTCGCGTTCGTGCGCGAGTTTCTCTCGTATTTCCGGGCGATGGGCTACCCGCTGCTCCGGGTGGGCGACTACCCCCACGTCGACGCGTTCGTCTCCGCGATGACGGCGCTCGAGGAGAGCGACCTCCTCGATCCGCAGCGGCTCGACGCCGCCATCCGCGAGTGCGAGGCGTTCTTCGAGTTCCTGATGAAGCTGTTCGAGCAGATCTCGAAGCGCGAGGACCTCGCTGGCGTCCCGTTCGATCGCAAGGGCGCCGCGCGCGCTCTCCGGCTCTACCTCGGCGAGCGCACCTGAGCGCCCCTCGCGGGCCGCGCCGCCGCATCCTCAGAGCGCGACGGGGGCACGAGCGCCGCTCGCAGATCCTGGAAGCCCCCTCCCAGTCCGCCGTCGCTGAGCGGGGCGCACGCGCCCCACCCGCCGCTCAGGCACCCCGGTAAACGGGCGCAGAGCGCCGCACGTCGATGCCGGCCACCTCGGCCGCAGGCGGCGGCGCCGCCGCGGGGACATCGTCCACCCGCGCGCGCCTCCGGCCTGGACCCACGCGTCCGGATCCGCGGCGTCCTCACCCCCCGATGGTCTTGTAAGGCGGATTATCTGGTCGCAACCGGCGGGTCGGCTCGCTGCGCCTCGTTCTGTTGGAAGAACCGAGGCGCTCCCGTGTCGCCTTATTCCGACTCGTCGGACGGGCCGGTGCTCGCAGGAGCAGGAGCCGGCGTGCTCTTGCGCGCGCCGCGGGTGCTCGCGCCCTTGGCCGGCGCGCGCTTGGCTGCGGCGCGTCCTCGAGGAGCGGCCGCCTTCTTCGGCGCAGCCGCCCGCTTGCCGGCGGCCTTCGCCTTGCGCTTCGGAGCGGCCTTCTTCGCGGCCGGCTTCTTGGCGGCGGCGCGCTTCGGGGTCTTCTTGGCGGCGGCGCGCTTCGGGGCGGCCTTCTTCGCTGCCTTCCGCGCCGGCTTCTTCGCGACCTTACCGGCCTTCGCGGCGGCCGGCTTCTTGGCCGACTTCGTCACCTTCTTCGCAGGCTTCTTCGCGGTCTTCTTAGCAGCCATTGGAAATCCTCCTGCATTCGCCCCGGCACGGCACGGCGGACATCGCAGAACGTCCTCTCCGCTACAGTTTCCTTACCGAGGCAACAGATGTTGCACGACGTATATTGCCACGCATGGTGATGGTCAAGGAAAATCTTGCGGGCCCTAAACCGATGTATCCCGTGTGTTCCAGGCAAACTGGTCCGCAAGCGTTGCGAGGGTAAACGTCGGAGCAGGCCGTGGTGAAGCAACCAGACCGAACCGTACGACTGATTTTTGTTGACAGTTGGCGGAATGTCTGTCTTGGCCCGTTGCGCTCCTTCCTGGCGATCGCGCGCCTGCACGGCGCCGCAAATGGCGCCGGAGCGCTCATGGTCGCACGGAGCTCCAGCGTTGCGCAGGCTCTAGAGAGCCTTGTGCGGCGCCATTCGCCTCGCTACGGTCGCGCCGCCTGCGCGGCGCCCCTCATGGCCGAGCGCCGCGCTGCTCTAGGCTGCTCTAGGAGGAAAGGTATGTTGGTTCGTCGCTCGACGTCGTGGTTGTTGCTTGGCGCAACGCTCCTTGCGGGCTCGGGGGCGCTCGGGTGCGGCTACTCGGAGGAGGAGATGCAGGCGAAGATCCGCGAGATCGAGGGCCTGAAGACCCAGCTGAGCGCCGAGCAGGCGCAGAACAAGAAGGCCAAGAGCGAGCTCGACGAGGCGGCGGCCCGGATCGAGCAGCTCAAGTCCCAGCTCAAGGCAGCAGGCGTGGACATCTCCAACCTGAACGCGAACCTCGAGCAGCAGGCGCGCGCGCTCGAGGACTTCCGCCGCCGTGCCCAGCAGCTCGAGGACATCAAGAAGCGCTTCGAGGTCCTGCGGGACAAGCTCCAGGCCCTCACCAAGCTCGGGCTCAGCGTGACCGTCCGCAACAACCGGATGGTCATCCAGCTGCCCGGCGACGTCCTCTTCGACTCGGGACGGGAGACGCTCAAGAAGGAGGGTCAGGAGATCCTGCTCAAGGTGGCCGAGGTCATCCGCAACGACTCCGGCCTGTCGGCGCGCTCCTTCCAGGTCGCCGGGCATACGGACAACGCGCCGCTCGCCGGCGGCCGCTTCAAGGACAACTGGGGGCTCAGCGTGATGCGCGCCCGCGAGGTGCTGGCGTTCCTGCTCCAGCCCGAGGACAAGGCCGGCGGCGGCCTCAAGCCCGAGCGGTGGAGCGCATCCGGCTACGGTGACACCGACCCGGTGAAGCCCAACGACACCCCGGAGAACAAGCAGGCCAACCGGCGCTGCGAGCTCGTGGTGCTGCCGAACGTCGAGGAGATGCTCGACCTGAAGACGCTCACCCAGTAAGGCTCGGGGCATGAGCGTCGCGGCCATCGACATCGGCACGAACTCGGTCCTCCTGCTCGTCGCCGAGCGCCGCGGGGGTGAGCTCGTCGCGCTCGTCGAGCGCGCGACCATCACCCGGCTCGGCCAGGGGGTCGACGCGGCGCGCGCGCTCGCGCCCGAGGCCGTGGAGCGCACGCTCGCCTGCCTCGCCAGCTACGGGGAGGAGCTCCGGTCCCGGGGGGTCGAGCGCGTGGACGCCGTCGGCACCAGCGCGATGCGCGACGCCGCCGGCGGCGAGGCGTTCATCGCCCGCGCCCGCGAGCTCATCGGCGTCGCGCCGCGCGTGATCTCCGGGCCGGAGGAGGCGGAGCTCACGTACGCCGGCGCGCTGACGGGGCTCGACCTGCCGGCCCGCGGTCCCACGATCGTTGTCGACGTGGGCGGCGGCAGCACGGAGATCATCGTCGGCAGCGCCGACGGCGCGGTGGAGCAGGCGGTGAGCCTCGACGTGGGGAGCGTCCGCCTGACCGAGCGTCACGTGCGCACGGATCCGCCGGCCGCCGCGGACCTCGAGGCTGTCCGCGCCGACGTCCGGGCGGCGCTGGCGACGCTTCCAGCCGTGCCCCAGCTCGCGGCGCCCACCCTGGTCGGCGTCGCGGGCACGGTGACGACCCTCGCCGCGCTCGTGCGCGACGTGTCCCCCTACGACGGCGCCCGCGTGCATGGCGCGCGGGTATCCGGGGCAGAGATCGTGGACGTCACGTCCCGCCTCGCTTCCCTGCCGCTCGCCGCGCGCAGGCAGCTGCGCGCGCTGGATCCAGCGCGCGCGGACGTCATCGTGGCGGGCAGCGTGCTCATCGAGGAGATCCTCGCGTGGGCCTCGCGGCTCGCCGGAGCTCCTGTCGATCTCGTCGCTTCGGATCGCGGCGTACGCTGGGGGCTCGCCGAACGCCTCAGCGCCGCCTGAGCACTCCGGCTCGTTTGAAGGCCGGACGGACGCAATGCCCGAGGTCCGTCGCGTCCGTCACATTTTCGAGTCATCTCACCCACGTCAGGTCCACCACCTCTCCCGGAGAGGCCTGCTCTGCCCTAAACTAGGCGGGTGAGCTGGCGCGCCCCCACGCCGATGCATCCATCGGCATACACTGTCACCCCGCCCGACCCCGAGGGAAAACCAGAGTGATCACGCCACGATGGCGCACCCACGGGGATTTTCGTTGACCTATCTCGGCCGGCTCACTAGAGTGCGCGCGCCTGGCGCAAACCGGCCCTTTTTCAAGAGGGCCGTTCCCCCAACCTCAATCCCTTCCGCCCGCAACCGTCCGCTTCCACCGCCGCTTGTCAAGATTCCGCCGTGCACGCCAGAGCACCGACCTCTCGCGGGTCATGGATGGTGCTCGCGTTGCTGCTTCTCGCGCAGCGGTCTCGAGCGGCGGCTCATGGCTCTTTTCTCGGAATTTTTCTCGGAATGCGCGACGGTGTGTGTCGGTTCTGCGGGTCCAGGTTCAACCGCATGTGCAGCGTACGCCCCTCGAAGGGATTTCGGGAGGCAGACGAAAAACTAAAAGGACGGCGGGGTGGAAGGCAAAGGAGACGATATGCAGGCTCGTTCGGAGATCCAGTTCAAGGTGGGCGACAAAGCCGTCTACCCGGCCCAAGGCGTGGCCGAGGTGGTCAACATCGAGGAGAAGGACATCGCTGGCAACCGTCAGCGATTCTATGTTCTCCGCATCTTGGACACGGATCGAAAGATCATGGTTCCAGTCAGCAACGCGAGCGCGGTCGGCCTTCGCCAGGTCATTTCTGAACAGGAAATCCGGGAAATTTTCGACATCCTCCGCGAGCGTACCATCGCGTTCGACAACCAGACCTGGAACCGTCGGTACCGCGGCTTCATGGACAAGATCAAGACGGGTTCTATTTACGATGTCGCCGAGGTGCTACGCGACCTCTATCGCTTGAAGACGGACAAACAGCTCTCGTTCGGTGAGCGCCGCATGCTCGACACCGCCCGGACGCTGATCGTGAAGGAGATCGCGATCGCCCGAGGTCAGACGGAAGAGCAGGTGAAGACCGAGATCGAGGCGATCTTTCTCGCCAACTAAGGCGTTACCTGATGGTTAGCGGTCTTGCGGCCGCTGCCGATGGAGGCCGGCACTGCCGGCCTCCGGGCTTTTGTGGGCCGGAAATTCCGTGCGCCATCGGTCCGGGCGCGTTCAGAGATCGCTGCCCGGTCGCTTTTGCACGGGCGGGAGCGGGGGCAGCGCCACATCGACGCGCCACCCCGCGTCCTCGTAGACGCAGGGCACCTGGACGCGCTCTCCCGGGAGCAGGCCGGCGATGTCCACGAGGGCGTGGGCGCCGGCGATCTGGGCGGTGTAGCGCTGCGGCTCGAAGCGCAAGAGGAAGCGGGACGGCGTGATCATCGCCTCGGGCGCGATCGCCTTGCCGGTCGCGGCGCTGTAGCGCTGCGCGCGCGACGCGAGGTTGTCTCGAGCGCGGCGCGACAGGAGCTCGAAGGCGGCCTTGGCGTCAGCCGGGTCGCCGTGCAGCTGGCGCAGGCGAGCGACCAGCTCCCGGACGGCGCCGTCGGGCGTGCCGCTCGGAGGCCGCCTGCTGCATCCGGCGGAGGCGAGCGCCACGACCGAGAGCGCGACCGCCACGCCGGCCCGGACGAGGCGCGCGGCCGGCCGTCGGGCGTCCTGTCGCGCGGGTTGCCGGTGCATGACCATGCGGCCCTCTCCTTAGAACGACGCGTCGCCGACGTCCACGGCGCGCGGCCGCCGGCCCCTGGGTGACGCCGCGGCGGAGCGCGCTCTTGCCGGAGGTTGCGCGCGCCTGCGCGCACGCGCCGTCACCCCGGAGCGGCGCTGGCGAGCGCGCCCACCTGGCGGAGCGCCTCGTACAGGACGATGGAGACCGCGTTGGCCAGGTTGAGGGAGCGCACGGGACCCAGCGTGGGAATGCCGAAGACGTCGTCCGGCATCCGTGCGAGGAGCTCGGGGTCGAGGCCCACGCTCTCCTTGCCGAACACCAGCGCGTCGCCTGGCCGGAAGTCCGCGTCGAGGTAGCTCCGCGGAGCCACCGCGCTGAAGAGGCGGAGCCGAGCGTTCGGGTGATGGTGGCGAAAGTGGGCGATGTCGAGCTGCTGCTCGAGCGTGACCAGGTGCCAGTAGTCAAGCCCCGCGCGGCGGACACTCCGCTCGTCGATGCGGAACCCCAGCCTCCCGAGCAGATGCAAGGGGCTCTGCGTCGCAGCGGCGAGCCGCGCGATGTTGCCTGTGTTCTGCGGGATCTCCGGCTCCACCAGCACGATCCGGAACGGCGGATCGAGCGGCGCCGCACGGAGCCGGGGGCGACCATCGTTGAGCACGCCCTCTCTTTCCGCGACGCGACCGCGCGCCGCAACCCCCGAGCGAGGGATCGCGCGCGCGGCCTGCCTGGCTCGCCAGCGCCGCCTCGACAGATAGCCGGCCCACGCGGTCGCGCGGAAAACGCGAACCGAACGGACGGAGGCCCCTCTGTTCGCTTGACGGCTGTACGAGCGGACACGTAGCCTCCCGCCTCGGAGACACGGAATGCGCGCATCGTGCTGGATCGCTTCGGCTATTGCCCTCGCAGGAGTGGCGTCGTCCTCGCTCGCGGCCGCCGACGCCATGGATCCGGCGCTCGCGCGGCTCGTGCGCGACCCGGAGCCGAGCCTCGGCGGCGCCGCCGTGCCCTGCCGCATCACAGGGCCGGAGGGTGGCCTCTACTACAACCCCGCTTCCCGTTATCAACGCTGCCTGACCGACGACGCTGCGTTCGCCAAGCTCATCGCGCAGTACGGCTTCGCGGTGGCGCCCTCGGCGATGCACTCGGCGCGGACCACGGGCTACGGCGGGTTCGAGATCGGCATCGAGGCCAACTACACGAAGATTGACAGCGACGCCGATTATTGGAAGCAGGGCACGCAGGGGCCGCAGGATCCGACCAGCAAGAACTTCTCCATCGAGAACCGGAGCCCGGACTCCTTCCTGCAGCACTACTCCCTCAAGGTCCGCAAGGGTTTTCCGTTCGGGTTCGAGCTCACCGGCGCCGTCGGGTTCCTCGCCAACACAAGCCTCGTCAGCGCGGGCGCCGACGTGCGCTGGTCGCTGTTCGAGGGGTTCCGCCGAGGGCTCCCCGCGATCCTCCCGGAGCTCGCCGTCGGCGGCAGCGTCCGGAGCGTCACCGGGACCGAGGAGTTCCAGCTGACCGTGGCCGGCGCCGACGCAGTGATCTCGAAGCCCCTGCCGATCGCCGGCACGGTCGTGATCACCCCCTACGCCGGCTACCAGTGGCTCCGGATCTTCGGAGACTCGGGGCTCATCGATCTCACCCCGAACACCGACGCCGTGAACTTCTGCAACTTCCGCGGAGCGAACTCGCCTGTCAACCCGGTGCAGGGTCAGGACGGCAACCCGCTCCCCCACGACGGCCAGCCGGTGTGCGAGGGCGGCTCCCAGGCCGACTTCAACAACACCGTGGTGTTCGACGCCGTGCGCATGAACCGCCACCGGCTCCATTTCGGCGCGCAGCTGCGGTTCCAGATGGTCAAGCTCGGCGCGCACTTCATCACCGACATCGTGAGCCCCGAGGACGCGAACCAGGGCGCGGCGAACGAGATCGACGGCGAGAACAAGTTCGCCGGGCTCGGGTCGCAGTGGACCCTCGGGATCGATCTCGGCGCGATGTTCTGAGACCCGCTTCGCCGGGGACGCTCGCCGCGGGCCCCCGGCGCAGACCCGCTTCGAGCGGACGCGGCTCGCTGCGCTCCTCAGCGCTTCGAGCTCAGATCGGGCAGCGCGTAGCCGAGCTCGGCGAGGAGCGCACGGAATGCGCGGTCCTCGTTCCGCGCCACGGTGAGGTGCTCCATGAACTTCTTGAAGTTGCCCTGAGCCGCCGCGTCGGCGGCGCGCTCGCTGTTCTCGAGCACGAGCAGGAGGTGCGGGTGCGCCTTGGAGACGGAGCTAGGGCACTCCATCTTGCGCGCCACCAGGGCGCGCGCTTCCGCGAGCGCATGCACCACCATGACGAGCTCCTTGTCATGGGTCCGCGGCAGGAGCATGTCGCCCTCCCTGCGCGCCTCGTCGAGCAGCAGGCTCGCCCTGTCCAGGTAGCTCCCGGCCCAGGCCGGCAGCGCGACGAAGAGCGAGCAGAGCGCGAAGGTGAAAGCAAGCATCAGGTGACGGATCATCGACTGGGTCCTCGGTCGTTCACGGTTTGCTCGGAGGACGCCTCGCCCGATGGCGGGCCCCCCCTGCCCTCGGGCGCACCTTGCAGGGCCTCGGCGACTGCCCGTCCATCGCATGCGGCGGCCGCAGGCTCCGGCGCGGCGCAGGAGAGGAGCGCGGCGCGCGCGGCCGCCTGCTCCGCAAGCTTCTTCGACCGGCCCCGGCCGGTGCCGATGACCTGGCCGTCGACCTCGACGGCGACGAGGAACGCGCGGTCGTGGTCGGGCCCCTCCGTGCCCATCAGACGGTAGCGCGGCGACGCAGCGCCGCGCGCCTGCACGCGCTCCTGCAGCTCGCTCTTCGCGTCACGCCCGAGCAGGCTGCCGCTCGCGAGCTGCGCGAGCGGGCTCGCGGCGATCTTCCGGCTCAGCGCCCGCGCGCTCTCGAAGCCGCGATCGAGGTACAGGGCCGCGACGAGCGCCTCGGTGGCGTCGGCGAGCACGTTCGTCTGGTCGCGCTCCCCGGCGACCTCCGCGCCGCGCCCGACCCGAAGCGCAGCGCCGAGCTCGATCCCTCGCGCCCACGCCGCCAGCGCGTCCGTGTTGACCAGGGCCGAGCGCATCATCGAGAGCTCCCCCTCCCTCGCCCCCGGAAAGCGCTCCATGAGGAGCTCCGTCACGCACAGGCCGAGCACGGCGTCCCCCAGGAACTCGAGGCGCTGGTTGTCCACGCGCCGGCCGCCTCGCTGCTCGTTCGAGAAGCTCGGATGCGTCAGCGCCTCCTCGAGGTGCGGCAGGTCCCCCTCCAGCCCCAGATCCAGACGTTGCAGCAGCTCGCTCGGGAGCATCCCCAGCACCTTGCCCACGCGCAGCGTCAGCCCGCGCTCAAGCGGTCGGTCAGCTCGGCCAGCTCCAGGTCGAGCGCGGTCAGACCGCCAGCGTCATGCGTGGACCACGCGACCCGCACCTTGCCCCACGACAGCGCGATCTCCGGGTGATGATCGCGCCGCTCGGCCAGGAGGGCGATCTGCATCACGAAGCCCACGCCGGTCCCGTAATCCGGAAACGAGTAGCTCCGCTCGATCTGCTCGCCCGCTCGCACCCAACCCGGGTGAGCAGCGACGAACCCGGCGATCTCATCGTCCGAGAGCCGATCACGCTTGCCCATGGGACGCAACTATGGGCTAAGCCCCGCCCTGGTGGAACCCCGGAATGCAGCCCCCGCCCCGCGCAGCGTCCGCCGCGCGCGCCGTTCGCCGTGCGCTATCCTCCCGCCTCGATGACCGGGCTTCACGCCTGCCCCTTCTGCCGGGAGATGTTCGAGGCGAAAGAGGCGTCCACTTGCCCCGCCTGCGGCCTCCGGCTGGAGGCGCTCGCGAAGCTTCCCCCCTCGTACGACGCGCTCCAAGAAGAGCCTGACGAGCCGCTCCCGCCGCACATGGAACCGCTCCCGTGGACCTACGCCGGGCGCGGCCGGGGCGCCCTGCTCGCGCTCGCGCTCCTCGGGCTCGCGGCGTTCTTCGCGCCGTGGATCCACGAGACGGCCCCCGAGCTCCGCGACCTCAGCGGCTTCGGGCTCGCGCGACGGCTCGGCTGGATGTGGGCCCCGGCGGTCGCGTTCTTCGTGATGATCCCGCTCGCGCTGACCCGGAGATCGATCCACAAGATGCGCGGCGCCCGCGTGGCCGTCGCTTTCCTCGCCGCGATCGCCCTCGTCACCGTCGCGATGCGCCTGATGTTCACGCCGGGCAGCACGCTGCTCCGTCCCGTCCGCTTCACGTGGGGCTACGGGCTGTACGCGACCGGGGCGATCGCGCTGCTCGCGCTGTTCACCGCCGCGTTCTTCGGAGGAAGGATCGACGACCTCCCCACGGGGCAGCGGCGGCGGGGCAACGAGGTGCTGCACTGAGGCACTGAGGAGCGCGTGGCCGGTGGCATCTCGGGTCGACAGGCTCGCCCGTGCGACGTAACCTTGATGGGAGTGGCCTTTGTCCGCTGCTCGAAGGTGCGCAATGGCCAAGCGATCTGCCAGCGTACGCCGTGAGCCCTCGCGGGACGACGAGACGTTCGATGTCCCCGCGGCGGTGCTCTGCGCGTGCTGCGGACAGCCCGACTGCGCCGGGTGCTCCGCGGCGAGCGACGAGGGCTCGGGGGTCGTCGCGATCGTCCCGTGGGAGCGCCCGAGCGGCGGGGTCTGGTCGCGGCTCTGGGCCACCTCGAGGGCGACCACGCTGGGAGCCGAGACGTTCTTCGCGACGATCCCCGACGGCGCGCTCCCCGCGGCCATGCGCTTCGCCCTGCTGGCGGAGACGCTCGCGATCCTGTCGATGATCGCCGCGCTCCTGCCCCTCGTCGCGCTGGCGCTGCCGAGCCTTACGCTGGAGCTGGCTCGCAACCCGGCCGCACGCGCGAGCGCCCTCCAGTGGCTCGCGATCGGCGTTCCGGCGGTCACCGTGTGGATGGTGCTCGCGCACACCTTGCACGGCGCCGCGCTCGACCTCGGGGCACGGCGCCAGGGCGCGCGGCCAGAGCGCCGGCGCGCGCTCCGCTTCGGGCTCTACGCGTGCGGCTGGGATCTCATGGCCGGCCCGCTCGGCGCGCTGGCCATGCTCATCACGGGCGGCACCAAGGGAGCCGAGCAGGTCCTCTCCGCCTCGCTCCGGGTACCGGGCAAGGCGTCCATGGCGCTGCTCCTGGGCGTCTACGCGCTCCACCCCGACGCGGCGGAGCGCGCTCGACGCGCCGGGAGCATCGCCGCGCTCGCGCTCACCATCGCCTCCGGCTTCGCCGCCATCGCGCTCGCCGTCGCCTTCAGCTGACACGCCGTTCAGCGCCCTCGGGGGTGTCGCCCTCGGCGGCGCTGCCCCCGCGGGTGTCGAGCGCCCATCCGTGCGCGCCAGCAGCCTCAGCGCATGTCGTGGCGCGGCATGGGCGAGGGCGGAGGCGCGCCCGGACGCCGACCGCTCGCGAGGGTGCCCGGGCGCCTCTTCGGCTGCAGATCGCCCGTCGAGGTGATGTCGATGAGGTCCACGAGCTCGGGGGCGTGACCGGAGACGTCCTGCGCTCGCAGGCGCTCGAGGAGCTGCTTCACCTGCGCCTCCGCCTTGCCGTGCGCGAGGATCTGACGGATGGACGGCGCCTCCTGCTCGAGCGAGCGGCTCACGGGTTTCCTGCTCTGGCGCCGCCACAGCACAGCGAAGCCATCGCCCTCGGGCACGGGCTCGGGCACGAGCTCCGCGTCTTTCACCCCGGCGGCAGCCGAGACGAGCCCCGGGTCGACCTTCAGCCCCGGCTCGGACGTCGCGCCATCGGACGCCACGAAGCCGAGATCGCCGCCGCGCATGCCCGTCGCCTTGTCGAGCGATTTCTCGCGCGCGATCTCCTTGAAACGCTGGGGTGACGGGTCCTTCTTCAGCTCGGCCAGGATCGCCTCGGCCTCCGCGCGCGTCGCGACGAGGATGCGCCAGAGCGCCACCATCGCCGGGGAGCTGAACCTGTCACGGTGGGCCTCGTAGTAGGCGCGGACCTCCTCGTCCGTCACCGGGGAGCTCGCCGCCGCCTCCGCCTGGATCCGCTGCAGCAGCGCGGAGCGCAGGACGCCGCGCACGCGATCCTGCACGTCGGCGCGCTCCGTGAGCTTCTGCGCGGCGGCCCCCTGGGCGAGGAGCAGCTCACGCACGAGGACCTGGTTGACGAAGTTCTTCCGGATCTCTTCCGGGGTACGCCCGAAGGTCTGGAGCTGAAACGGCGGGACCTGCGCGAGCCTGCGCTCGACCTCCGACGCCGTGATCGCCGCGTCGCCGACGCGCGCCACCGGGGCATCAGCGGCGGCCGCTGGCTGGGCTTCAGCGCGAAGCGACAGGCCGGTCGACGCAGCGCACACGACCGCCATGGCGGCCGCGCCGAGGGGGAGCTTCAGCGTTCTCGCGCGCATCGGAGCGGGTTATCCCCGCGCCGGCAGGCAAGGTCAAGCTGCCCCGCGGCGCGCTGCCTCGGTGGACACGCCGCGCTCGTCCCCGCGTTCACCTCCGCGCTCGCCGCCCCGCAGCACCCCGGCCTTCCGCAGCGCGTGCGCGTCGAGCCCGACGAACCGGTACACGTCCGCAGAGAAACCGTAGGCGCGATGGAGGTGCCTCAGGCCCTCCACGAGCTCGGCGGTCACCTCGACCGGAGGCGGGGGCGGGTACGCCTTGCGGATCGAGGCGAGCGGCTCGCCCAGCTCAAGGAGCTCCTCGACGCGCGACAGCACGTCGATCGGCTTGAGCGTACGCTTGCCTCGCCGCGCGACACCCTCGGCCAGCTCGGCGAGCAGGCGCCGGCGCCGGCGCTCTGTACGGCCGTCTCCGGCGCGGCCCCCGCCGCCCAGGAGCAGCTCGTTGAACCGGCGCGCGGCCCGGCGCTTCTCGACTGCATCCGGACTTCCCCGGCGGTTCTGCGCACCGCCACCCCGCTTGGCTGGTCGTGGCGCTTTGGTGGATCCGGCCGTGCGGGCCGGCGAGCTCTTCGTCTTCACGATCCTCGGCAAGAGCACAGCGCGCTCGAGGAGCCGGTATTCCCCGGCACGTCTTCTTGCTGTCCCGGCAGTATGACAGCTCATCCTCCCGCTTCGAAGAAAGCGGCGGGCACACGGCGTGCTCGTCCCGCGCGGCGCCGGACGTCAGCGTCCGCCCGCGCACCACGCGAGGGCCGTTCCGACGGCCGCGATCAGCCAGGCCGGCCACGTCGCGCGTACGAAGCCGGCGACGTCCGACAGGGCGCCGCGCCGGGCGCGCCGCACCGCCTCGGCGTGGCCCACCCGGCGCAGCTCCTCGCGCGCGATCTGCTCGTGCTCCTCGTCGTCGAGCGGATCGCTGCCAGCCAGATGGTGCAGGTGATGTGTCACCTCGTGGTCGATCGTCTCCTCGATCTCCGCGTCGATGTCGAAGCCAGGATCCTCGCGGGCTTCCGACCGGAACGTCCGGTAGAAGATCCGGATCTCCGGAGGATGGGCGATCCCGAGCGCATCCGCGGGTGTCCCGGGCGTGTAGCAGCCGAGCAGCGGCTCGCCTCCGTCGTCGCAGGCCGGCACGCCTGCGTCGATGAAGAGATCGATGTTCCGCACGCCGCGTGCCTCGTAGATGCGCCCGGCCGCGGCGCGGACGCGCGCCTCGAAGCCATCGAGATCCGGAAAGGCGCTCGAGGCGCTCGCGCGAGCCCTCGTCCCTGCCCTCGTCGAGCGGGGCTCCCCGAGCTCGTCCGTGTCCGCTCCGTCCACTCCAGCAGCGCGCAGCGGGGCGCGCGCGAGCTCCCGCTCGAGCGGCACGTCGAGATCGTTGCGGGCGCCGCAGCCCTGGCAGCGGTAAACGGCGAGGAGCCGCGCGGGGTAGCGCGCCTCGTGGTAGAGGTCGACGATCGCCGCCCACGCCTCGTCGGGAGCGCTGGCGAGCGCGTCGGCGATCACCGGCGCGCGGCGCTCGCGGCCGAGCGCCGCGATCCCCATGGCCACCACCAGCGACGGCGTGACGCGCAGGACGCCGTCGTCGGGCAGGCGGAGGAGCGGCATCGCCTCCTCGACGGTGCGCTCCACGAGCCGCACGGCGCGGCAGACGGCGCGACCCACGCGCAGCGCCGGGATCGGGTGCGACACGCGGAAGTCGAACGGGCGATCGAGCTCGGGATCGTGGAGCTCGCCATCGGTGAACGGCCCGATCTCCAGCAGGCCCGACGGAGCGACCTCGAACGGAGCGCTGCAGTTCTCGCAGGTGTAGGCGCCTGGGTCCTCGGGCACGATGCCGGCAGACGCGAGGAGCGCGCGCAGGACATGGGCGTCGGTGAGCGGGAGGCCGAGAGGATCCAGCGGCGCGCCGCGCGCGTCGGCCAGGACCGACGGGCCCGCGAGGACCTGGACGTCGAGCGCGCACCTGCCGATGGATGCGCGCTCGCCGCCGCCGCGGCCTGCGGGAGCGCCGAAGACGGACGAAGCGCGAGCGCGCGCGGCGGCGTCCGACAGGCGCGCCACGCCGCCGGAGGGGAGGTGGACCTGAGCGGGGAGCAGGCGTCGCGCGGGCGCAGGCATCGCGGCGGCCTATATAGCGGGTCGCTCGCCTCAGGGGTCCTCGGGACGCGGCGGACCGCCGACGGCACCCTCGTCGGTCGGAGCGAGCGATCCCCACGGTTCGCGATCCCTGTCGGTCTCGGACGGCTCGCTCGCCGCGCGGCCGACGTCGAGCCCGGCGGCGCTGGCGAGCTCGGCGGCCACCGCCGCGGAGAGCGAGCCTCCGCTGAGCGGTGACGCGCCGGCGACGGTCGAGATGGGCGACGGCTCCGAGGATGGGCGATCTCGGCGGCGACCGCGAGCGAGCACCGGCGCGCGCTCCCCGTCGCCGGCCGGATCGGGCGCGGCCGCGCCCACGCGATGGACGGTCGCGCGCAGCTGCACACGCCCGAGCGACAGGCTCGCCGCGCTGGCGGGCGGCACGCTCGACGAGAGCTCCGCGCCCACGGGCACGCCTGTCCCGAAATCAAGGTAGCGGGTGATCGCCAGGGCGTAGATGAGCTTGCGCACGGTCGGCTCCGGCGCGACCCCGGATCGGAGGAGCGCGGCGAGCGTGGGCGTGGAGCTCTCCAGCGCCTCGATCACCGCGAGCTCGCCCTCGCGGAAGCCGAAGCGGCCGGGCTCGATGGCGGGGTGCAGGCGGAGGGGCACGGCCCCGATCCGCTCCAGGGTCCGCTGGAGGCGCGTCGAGCGCTCGCCGTGCTCGCGCAGCCCCGCCCAGAGGAGCGCGAGGGGATCGACCTTCGCGGGATCTCCCCCCCACTCGGCCAGCGCGTCGAGGCCGTCGAAGTAGCGGTACTTCGTCGCCGGAGGCAGATCGAACAGGCGCATCATCCGCCGCACGAACTGGACCTGGGCAAGCCAGTCGATGGTCGTGGCGTCGACGCACCCCGACAGCAGCAGCACGTCCCCCAGGAGGCCCCTTGTCGCGAGCGCCTCCGCCAGGATCTCGGCGGTGATCACCCCCTCCTCGAGCAGGATCTCCCCGAACCGTGCGTACCCGTCGCTCGGACGGATCTTCACGGGGTTCCCCCGGACGATCCGCAGCGTGTGCTCGGCGCCCGTGGGCTCCACCAGGATGAGCGCGCCGGTCAGCCGATGCTCGACGGCATAGACGAAAAGATGAGCGAACGGCGTCCGCTCCAGATCTCCTTCCGCCGTCGCGAGACCGTCGGGAGACATCCTGGGCCAAGCTACCATAGCGCGCGCAAGCCGGATCCCCCTTTCTCCACGCGCGGCGGCGCGGAACCTGGTCTGGTGGCGCTGGCGTCGCTGGTCCCGGAGCGCGCGGTGCACACGCCGCCGCACGCCGCCTCGCGCGTCGGGTCGCGGCCATGGATTCTTGCCGCCGCCGACGCACGCTCGACGCACTCCACGGCCGTTCCACGCACGTTCACGCTCGTTCAAGCTCGTTCACGCACGGCTTCCGGCGGAGTGCGCCTGCGCTCGGGCCGGGTGCGCCGCGCTCCAGCGTCAGCGCGCAGCCGGCGGGCATCGGCCGCGGCGGTTCCGCGCTACGGTGGCAGACATGCCGCGCGGACATGTGCTGGTGCTCGACGACGAGCGGGCGATCTTGACGACCCTCCAGAAGGCCCTGTCGCTCGAGGGCTACACGGTCGACGTCGCCGGCGGCGTCGGGGTTGCAGAGGAGAAGCTCGCGAAGCGGAGCTACGACATCGCGCTCTTCGACGTCTCGCTGCCCGACGGAGACGGCGTGGAGCTGCTCCAGCGGATACGCGTTGCCGGCTCGGAGCTGCCTGTCGTGATGATGAGCGGCCACGCGACGGTCGACGCCGCCGTCCGCGCGACGCGGCTCGGGGCGATCGACTTCCTGGAGAAGCCGCTCTCGACCGATCGGCTGCTGCTCGTGCTCGAGAACACCCTGCGCCTCGTCCGCGCCGAGGCCGAGGCGAAGGCGCTGCGGACCCAGACCGGCCAGGTCGGCGAGCTCATCGGAGAGAGCCGGGCGATGCTCGACCTGCGCCAGCAGATCGCACGCGCGGCGAAGGCGACAGCGACGGTCTTCGTGACGGGCGAGCGCGGCACCGGCAAGGAGCTCGTCGCGCGCGCGATCCACGGCGCGTCGAAGCGGGCGCGCGGGCCGCTCGAGAAGATGAACTGCGCCGCGGTCCCGAGCGAGCTCATCGAGAGCGAGATGTTCGGGCATGAGGCCGGCGCGTTCACGGGCGCCACGAAGCAACGGCGAGGCAAGTTCGAGCGCGCGAGCGGCGGGACGCTGTTCCTCGACGAGGTCGGGGACATGCCGCTCGCGATGCAGGCGAAGCTGCTCAGGGTGCTTCAGGAGCGGGAGATCGAGCGCGTGGGCGGGCACGAGACGATCAAGGTCGACGTGCGCGTGGTGGCGGCGACGAACCGCGACATCGAGGCGGCGTGCCGGGAGGGGCAGTTCCGGCCGGATCTCTATGATCGGCTGAACGTGCTGCCGCTGTCGCTGCCGCCGCTCCGCGCGCGGCGCGAGGACGTGCCGCTGCTCGCGCGGCATTTCCTCGCGCTCGCGACGCAGGCGAACGATCGGCCCGGGATGGCGTTCACGGACGGCGGGATGAGCATGCTGGTCGCCTACAGCTTTCCGGGAAACGTGCGGGAGCTGCGCAACATCATCGAGCGGCTCGTGATCCTGACGCCCGACGAGACGATCGACGAGGGCGACGTGAAGGTCTGCCTCGGAGGGCAGCAGGCAGCGATGAAGGGCGGGCTCTTCCGGCCGGGGGTGCCGTTCCGGGTGCTCGCGGAGGAGGCGGAGAGGGCGATCCTGGAGGAGGCGCTCGGCCATCATGGAGGGCAGATGGCCGCAACGGCTCGGGGGCTCGGGCTCGAGCGGAGCCACCTGTACAAGAAGTTCAAGGCGCTCGGGCTGCGGGGGGACAAGGGCGAGGCGGAGGACGAGTAGGGCACCACGGGAGGCGGCCCTCCCGGGGGGCCGCGCCGAGGGGAGGGTCTGCGCGGCGGCCGGGGGTGGGCGCTCACCATCCGCCGAGGCTGGGGCGCGGAGCTTGCGCATGGACCACCACCCGGCATGTCTCCCTTCGGGCCTTGCCTCCTGGGACGTTTCGTCGCGCGCCACACAAGGCGCGCCTGAGACGTGGAGCCCTCCGGGACCTTATGGCACCTCGGTCGGTGCTCGATCGCGCCCACCCCCGGCCGCCGCGCAGACCCTCCCCTCGGCGCTACGAGAGCGGAGACGCGGGACGGGACGGACGACGCATGGCCTGGACCGCGACGGGTGTGGTACGCGGAACCAAGATGCTGCGATCGCTGCACTTGGAAGGCGTGGGGCCGGCCGACCAGCTCGACTTGGGGCTCGGCGAGCGGCTGAACGTACTTACAGGAGACAACGGGCTCGGCAAGAGCTTCGTGCTGGAGGTCGCCTGGTGGGCGCTCACCGGAACGTGGACGGAGCGGCCCGTGCTGCCACAGCCGGGTAAGGAGGCGAGCGCACGCATCTCCGGGGAAGCCAAGCCGGGCACCGAGTTCGAGCAGTTCGAAAGCAAGTACGATCGTGTTGCTCAGCAGTGGCGTGACAGGTTCGGTCGCGACATGGGCCGCAGCTGGACCAATACTCCTTCCGGGGTGGTCATATCTTCGTGGGTGCGCGGCCTGGTCCCGGTACTCCACGTCCGTACGAATGGCGCGTGCTCCGTCTGGGATCCCTGTCGAAATATTCCCTCGATGGGCAGCGCTCTGTACCGGCTCTCGTCGTCGCCTTCGCCCGATCCGCAGCCCTATCTCTTCGAGGAAAGACAGCTCTGGGACGGGCTCGTTCACGAGGGAAAACCCGTCTGCAACGGGCTCGTCCAGGACTGGGTGACGTGGCAGCTCGAGGCGGCGGACAACGACGGGGCTCACCCGTTCGAGCTCCTCTGCCGCGTGCTCGATCAGCTTTCTCATCCCGAGGAGACGATGAAGCCCGGCAAGCCGGTGCGGCTCTACCTTGACGACGTGCGCAAGTTCCCGACCGTCGAGCTGCCGTACGGCACGATCCCCATCATCCACGCGTCGGCCGGGATGAAGCGGATCCTCGCGCTCTCCTACCTCATCGCGTGGTCCTGGTCGGAGCACGTGCAGGCGTCACGCCTGATCGGCTGGCAGCCCTCGGAGCGCATCGTCGTGCTGATAGAGGAGCCCGAGACGCACCTGCACCCCAGGTGGCAACGCCACATCGTCCCTGCGCTCCTCGGTGCCCTGAGCGGGCTCTCCCCGTCGATGCGCCCGCAGGTGCTGCTGACGACGCATTCGCCCCTCGTGCTCGCGTCGATGGAGCCGCACTTCAAGCCGGCCAGGGACAAGCTGTTCGTGTTCGAGCTCAACGGCACTGACGTGACCGTGCGCGAGCTCCCCTGGGCGAAGCGCGGCGACGCGATCGGGTGGCTCACGTCCCCGGTGTTCGGCCTGGAGCAGGCGCGCTCGATCGAGGCGGAGCGGGCCATCGAGGCTGCAGAGGCGCTCATGCGCGGCGAGACCAGCGCTCTGCCGGACGGGCTCAGGACCGAGGAGGAGATCCATCGGGAGCTCATGCGCCTCTTGCCGGATCAGGATCGCTTCTGGCCGCGCTGGATCGTGCGCCGGGAGCGGGCGGGCGCATGATCCCGTTCGAGCGCACGCCTGAGCCCGCGGACTTCAATGTCAGAGTGCGACAGCCCGGCCAGCGGTGGCTCGCCGAGGGCGGCGCCAAGCGGATGCCGGACTACTGGCGGCGCGCTGCGCGCGACCTCCGGGCAGCTTTCAAGGGCTTGTGCGGCTACACCGCGATGTGGCTCTCGACCCCGGGGACCGTTGACCACTTCATCTCGCGCGATGAAGATCCCAGCCTCGCGTACGAATGGGCCAACTTCCGCTACGCGGCGGCGTGGATCAACAGCAGCAAGAGCGCGCTCCGCTCCGACCAGGTACTGGATCCATTCGAGGTCGGAGACGGCTGGTTCGAGGTGATCCTCCCCTCGTGCCAGATGGTGCTGACCGATCGCTGCCCGCCCGAGCTCCGTGATCGCGCGCAGACCATGCTGAAGCGGCTCAAGCTCGGCCATGGCGAGGAGATCGTCTCCGTCCGGCAGGAGTGGTACCGGATGTACTGCGAGGGAGAGCTCAGCCTGGAGGGCCTCGCGCACTGGGCGCCCCTCATCGCGCGCGCGGTGCGGAAGCAGCGGGAGCAAGCAACCGCCGAGCCGGCGGCAAGCGACGGTGCCCCGCGCTCCGCGCAAGAGGAAGCGTCGAGCGCATGACTGCTTGCCGCGCGGTGAGAATCGGCCGTGGAGAAATGTTCGCCCAGCAGCGTCTGCCCCGGAGCGGCAGACGACACACCAGAGCCTGTCGCATAAATCGCTAGCCAGGCTTCAGAAGGCGCTGTGCCATCAAGTAAGGCGGTACTGGCGACCGTTTCCGGTTCGCCGAAGGCTCCCAGCTGCCTCCTCCTAACCGTTTCCGGTTCACCGAAGGCTCCCAGCTGCCTCCCCGTAACCGTTTCCGGTCCGCCTGCGGGGCCGAACCCCGCGCATCTTGACCCAGCGCGCGGCGATTTGCTCTGGCACCACGCGAGCGCCGGAGGGGGTCTCCGCGCGGCAGGGTGCGGGTGGGCGCGGCGAGCACCGACCGAGGTGCCATAAGGTCCCGGATGGCTCTACGTCTCAGGCGCGCCTTGTGTGGCGCGCGACGAAACGTCCCAGGTGGCTAGGCCCGAAGGGAGACATGCCGGGCGGTGGTCCATGCGCAAGCTCCGCGCTCCCGCCTCGGCGGATGGCCGAGCGCCCACCCGCACCCTGCCGCGCGGAGACCCCCTCCGGCGCGTGCAGCCGGGATCCCCGCCCTCCCCTCGCCTCTCGCCCCGAGCCCGAGCCTCAATCCGGCATCGCCCGCGGCGCAGGCGGCGACGCGCCCTTCATCGCTTTCTGGTACTCGAGCGCCTGCTTCGCGTAGTCGTCCCGCTTCATCTTCGCGTACGCCTTGGCGAGCTCCCCGTAGATCTCCGCCGCGTCCCCCGGCTTCGGCCCGGACAGGAGCGCGCTGTTCAGCTCGTAGATCGCCGACACGTGCCGCCCCGTGCGCGCCAGCGCCCGCGCATAGAGCCGGTGGATCTCCGGGTTCGCCACGTCGACGAAGATCGCTCCCTCGCCGACCTTGCGCGCCTCCTCCCACGCGCCGCGCTCCACGAGCAGCCGGAGCAGCCGACGCCAGACCCGACGATCGTGCTGGTCGAGGAGCGCGAGTCGGCGCAGCGCCGAGAGCTCGCCCGCCGCGTCCTTCTGCCGGCGCGCGAGGTCGTAGAGCCCCTGGAGCGGCTCGGCCTGCGTGGGATCCTGGCGCGACGCCGCCTCGAGGTTCGCCTTCATCTTCGCCGCGTCCTTCTTCAGCTCGGCGAGATCGGCGAGCTTCATCCGCACGACGTAGCCGTCGTTCCCGTCGGCGATCATCTTGCTCAAGAGCCTCGCCGCCTCGTCGGGCTTCTTCTCGGCGAAGGCCGCCCGCACCTTGAGGTAGGTCGCGTCGGGCTGCTTCGGGTCGACCCGGAGCGCCTCGGCGAGCACCGCCTCGCCCTCCTGGCGCTGCCCGTCCTCGAACAGCGCGAGCGCGAGCTCGACGAGCCGCTTCGCGTCCTTCGGAGCGCGCGCCGCCGCCTTGCGCGCCTCGTCGAGCGGCGGCGCGTGCAGATCCGGGACGTACTGCTTCTCGTAGCGCTCGAGGCGGGGCTTCAGCCACGCGCGGAAGCGCCGGTCGAGCTCCTCCGCGCTGATCCCGAGCGACTCCTTCACCACCTCCTGCGTCCGCTTGCCCGCGGCCCACCGGGGCAGCATCGAGACCACCTTCGGGAAGCCGAACTCGCCCGCCATGAAGACAACGATCTGGCTCGCCGCGAAGTAAGCCATCGTCACGTCCTCGATGTCGTCGACGTGCGTGAACGCCCGGTTGAACCCGTCGACCGCCGGGATCCTCCCGCCCTTCAGGGCGGCGAACAGCGCCGGATCTTCCTCGCGGTGCCACTCGGGCCGCCGCACGATCGTCTCGTACTCGCTGAGCCCCTCGGTGAACCAGCGCGGGACGTGGTTCTTCGACATCTGGATCGCGAAGACGTGCCCGAGCTCGTGCCACAGCACGTTCCCCCAGTTGAACTCCCCCGCCGCCGGGCTCAACGCCGCGAGCGTCTGGCCGAAGCAGACGCCCTGGATGCCCACGTTGGGCAGGCCGCTCGTCCTGACGCTGAAGTTCTCCGTCGACGCGTAGAGCTCGATCGAGACCGGGACCTTCGGCGTGAAGCCGTAGCGCTTCACCATCGAGCCCCAGGCCTCCTCGAGCATGCGCGGCACGTACCGCTCGAGGATCGCGCGCTCCTGCTTGTGGTAGCGGACGCGGAACGTCTGCCCCTCCACCGTCACGTACTGCGCCGCGATGTCCTTCTCGTAGAGGTTCAGCGTGTTGAAGACCCGCACGTTGAAGCGGTCCTTGTCCCACGCCTTCTGGAGCGAGAGCACGCCGCTCTTCTCGTCGCCGGCGCGGATCAGGTTCAGGCCGAGCGTGGCGTGCGCCTTCGCGTCGTTCGGATCGACCTGCGTCGCCTCCCCCATCATCTTGACGATGTCGTCGTAGCGATGCTCCCACTCCGCAAACTCGCCGACGATCTGGAAGAACCGCGAGAACTCCGGGTTCAGGCCGAGCACCTTCGCCTTGATGGCCTCGAAGCCGGCCGCGTCGTCGGCGAGGAAGCGACCCGCCGCCTTGATCGAGAGCAGCGCGAGGTCGTTCGGGTTCACCTTGAGCCCGCGGTCGGCCGCGGCGTCCGCGGCGTCGATGTCCATGTCGCGGAGCGCAAGCCCGGCGCGGACGAAATACGCCTCGGCGAGGTTCGGATTCACGGAGAGCGCCTGCGCGACCTCGCTGTCGGCGCCGCCGAAGTCCATCGCGCTCTCGAGCTTGACGCGCGCCATGGCGACGCGGCAAAGCGGATCCTTCGGGGCGAGCTTGAGCGCCTCCTTCACGACCTGACCGGCGTGGCCGGGGTCGTATTTGTCGAGGAACAGCTCGGCCCGCCAGAGCAACGTCTCGACCCGCTGCTTGCCGCCGACCTTCTCGGCCGCGTTGAACGCGTCGTTCGCGTCGCGCGCGCTCCGGAGCAGGTGCGCCGCGCGCCCGACGAGCGACAGCCCCTCCGCGTCGCTCGCGGTGATCTTGTCGTCGTTGTAGTCGTCGATGATCGTCATCAGCGGCGCGCGCGCCTCGCCCCGCTTGCCCGACTCGATCAGGAGCTCGCCTAGCACGAGCCGCGCGCGGCGGGCCTCGTCCTCCCGCTCCACCTCGCGCACCGCCGCGATCGCCTCGGCCATCTTCCCGCGGCGCGCGAGCGCCTGGGCCCGGAGCGGCGCGGCGGCGATCCGCGCCTCCTTGCCGAGCGCGGCGGCGGCCTTCGCCGTCTTCGCCGCGTCGTCGTAGCGGCCCGTGAGCAGCTCGATCCGCGCCTTCGCGAGCAGCGCCGCGGCGCGCTCTTTCCCGCCCTGGAGGCCGAGGATGACCTTCTCGGCCTCGGCGTAGTCGCCCTGCGCGAGGAGCGCCTCCGCGCGCGAAAGCGAGGGGGACGGCTCGCCGGAGGCGGGAGCGGGGGCCGCGCAGGCGGCGGCGACGAGGAGAGCGGCAAGAGAGCGGCGGATCGAGTGGTTTCGCATGTCACCCCGTGCGCAACCGTGCGCGACCGTTCGTCAATCGTGCACGACCGCACGCAAACGAACGCAAACCTACGCAAACTTACGCAAAACGAACGCAAACCTACGCTGAGACGCGGCGCCCGGTCGAGCCGGGTGAGGCCATCGTAACCGACGCCACCGGCGCGACCGAACGGCGAAAGGCCGAGCATGAGCGAGCGCGCGAGGGCGCGCCAGGGCGCGCGCTCCCGCGATCGTGGTATGCGGGCGTCCATGGCAAGCAAGCTCGCCGGGCGGGTCGTTCTCATCACGGGCGCGTCGTCGGGGATCGGCGAGGCCCTCGCCCGGGAGGTCGCGCGGCGCGGCGGCCGGGTCGTCCTCGCGGCGCGGCGGGCCGCGCGGATCGAGGCGCTCGCGACGGAGATCCGACGGTCCGGCGGCGAGGCGCTCGCGACCCCGTGCGACGTCACGCGCGACGGCGACGTGGAGCGCGCCGTCGCACAGGCGAGCGAGGCGTTCGGGCGGCTCGACATCGCCATCGCGAACGCCGGGTTCAGCGTGGCGGGGCGCGTCGAGGAGCTCGCGCTCGACGATTTCCGCCGGCAGTTCGAGACCAACCTGTTCGGCGCGCTGCGCACCGTGAAGGCCGCGTTGCCGGAGCTCAAGCGATCGCGCGGCGGCGTCGCGCTCGTCGGCAGCGTCCTCGGCTACCTCGCGGTCCCCGCGGTGGGCGCCTACACGATGAGCAAGTTCGCGGTGCGCGCCCTCGCCGAGACGCTGCGCGCGGAGCTCCACGCCGAGGGCGTCGCGGTCACGCACGTCGCGCCGGGGTACGTGGCGAGCGAGATCCGCCAGATCGACAACGCGGGCAACCTGCACGAGGGCGCCCCGGATCCCGTGCCCCGCTGGCTCGTTATGCCGGCGCAGACGGCGGCCCGACAGATCATGGACGGCATCGCCGCGCGGCGCGCCGAGGTGATCGTCACCGCCCACGGCAAGCTCGGGGTGTCGCTCTCGAGGCACGCCCCGGGGCTGCTCCGCGCGACCGTGTCGAGGCTTCCGCGCAAGCGCCGCGTCAGCAAGCGCTGAGCCGACGAGGCGCCGCCTACGGCGCGGCCTGCGCGAGCTCGCGCCGGACGAGCGCCTCCAGGGCGTCGATGAAGCGCGGCCGCGTGTTCACGGCCGGCGCCCGGGAGAGCCGCGCGAGGCCCGCCTCACGGGCGAAGACCTGCGCCTCCACGTCGAGATCGTAGAGGGTCTCGACGTGATCGGCGACGAAGCCGATCGGCGCGATCAGCGCCTCCCGCACGCCACGCGCGGCGAGGCCGTCGAACGTCGACCGCAGATCCGGACCGAGCCAGGCGTCGCCGGTCATGCCCTGGCTCTGGAAGGCGACGAGCACCGGGTTCCCGCGGGCGGCGATGCGGCGCTCCACCTCGGCGGCCATCGCGCGGAACTGGCGCTCGTACGGATCTCCGGCGGCGATGATCCGCTGCGGGAGGCTGTGGGCCGAGAGGATCACCGCCGCCTTCGCCCGGCCCTCCTCGGGGATGCGCGCGAGCGCCTCGTCGATCACCTCGACGAAAGCGTCGATCAGCGCCGGCTCGAGGCCCCACGCGGGCACGCACCGGACCTCCATGCCGTCGAGCGCGGCGGCCGCGTCGCGGACGACGGCGTGGTAGACGTCGACGGACTGTGGCGCGAGCGGCAGCGAGACGACGCGCCTCACGCCGCTGCGGTGGAGCGCGCCGAGCACCTCGGCCGGATACGGGTTCCAGAGGCGCCCCGCGGTGGCGACCGGGAGACCGAGCCTCGCGGCGAGCGCGTCCGCCTGGGCCTGCGTGATGCGCATGAGCGGCGAGCCGCCGATCGCCTGGAAGCGGCGGCGCACCTCGTCGATCACCTCCGGCGGGGCCGGCCTGCCGCGGCGGATATTGGTGACGAATGCGGGCAGATCGTCGAGCCGCTCGACGGTACCGTGGCAGCTGAGGAGGACGGCGGTGGTCACGGCGCTACTCTACATCGGCGCCCGCGCGAGCAGCGCAGCCCTCGCCGGGGCGTGAGGGCGCCGCCGCTCGCTGGCGCTGGCTCAGTCCGCGTCCCAGGCGACGACGACGCGATCATGGCCGATGAGGCCGTTCTTCTTGCGGGCCAGGTGCTGCGCGACGACCCGATCGCCGGCCGCATAGACGCGCACCTCCATGTACGCCAGCCCCTCGTCGGTCTCGATTCCGTCCAGGATCTCCGTCGAGTCGAGCTGGCGCTCCCAGCCCGAGACCGGATCGCGGAAGAGGTCGCTCTTGAGCCGCTCCAGGATCGCGTGCCTCCCGCTGGTGACGCTGGGGTGGGCCGGCGGATCGCGGCTGCTCACCTCCTCGATCACGGCGTCTTCCGCGTAGATCCGGGAGAGGGCCTCGATGTCCTTGCCCCTCAGGGCACGGGTGATCTCTGCGAGTAGCCCACCGTTCACCCGCTGGGCCGAGGGTCGCGTCCGCGCCGAGCCTTCCATGCCCGCTTGCATGGGACGCAGCGGCGCAGGCGTCGAGCCCGTGCCAGGGCCGCGCGGCAACGGTGACGGTGATGAAGCGATGAAGCGCCGCATCCCGGCAGCGACATCGGGCCGCGACGCGACCGTCACGTATGCAATAGACGAGCGCTGAGCTCGGTGGGCAGCCCTCCTCCACATGGCCACAAGCCGGGATCGCGCGGCTGGCGGCGAGTTGCAGCGCCCGGACGGACGTGATGGATAAGGAAGGTTATGACGCAGCGCCGCACGGTCGTGCTCGCCGATCTCCACCTCGTGCGCCAGACGCCGCGCGACGTGACCGCCGATCTTGCCCGGTTCGTGGAGGCCCACCGGGGGGCACGCATCGTGGTCGCGGGTGATCTGTTCGATCTCTCCTCCGAGTCGCCCTGGATGCCCCGGCCGCGTGCGCTGCGCGAGGCGCTCCTCGCGCACCCGACCGCGCGGGCGGCGCTCGCCGAGCACCTCGACCGCGGCGGCGAGCTCTGGCTGGCGGGTGGCAATCACGACGCCGAGGTCGGGGCGCCCGACTTCCCCGTGGCGCTGGCTGAGGCGCTCGAGGTGACCGGCGAGGCCCGGTCGCGGATCCGCACGACGCCCTGGTTCTTCCGCGAGGGGGCGATCCATCTCGAGCACGGCCACTTGTATGATCCGGACAACGCCCCGGCTCACCCGCTCGTGGTCGGCGAGCGCAGCCTCGGCGTTCACTTCGTCGAGGAGTTCATCGCGCCGACCGGCGCGCACCGCTATCTGCAGGCGAACGATCAGACGCCGCTCAGCTTGTTCCTCTCGGCGTTCACCTGGTACGGCCCTCGCGCGCCCTACGTCATCTACCGCTACTTCCACGCGGCGATCGGCGCGATGTTGAAGAGCGGCCCGCTCTACCGCGCGGGAGGCGAGGCCACGGTGGGCGCCGCGGCCATGGAGCGCTTCGCGCACGAGCTCGGGGTGCCGCGCGCGATGGCAGACGCGCTCGTCGGCCTCGGGGCCACGCCGACCCTGGAGAGCGCGGCGCGCACGTTCACGCGCCTGTACTTCGATCGCGTGATCGCGACGCTGTCGATGGGCGCCGGGATCGCGGCGCTCGGGCTCGGCGCGCGGGGGACCGGCGCCGCGGCGCTCGGGCTCGGCGCGCTGCTGATGGGCGCGAGCTGGGCGAACGGGCACAACCGCTACGCCGGCACGGTCGCCGAGCGCCTGGCCGAGAGCGCCGGCCGCGTCGCGAGGACGACCGGCGCGAAGCTGGTCGTCTTCGGCCACACGCACCGCGAGGCGCTCGGCGACGGCTACGCGAACACCGGGAGCTTCTCGTTCCCTCGCGCCGCGCCCGGCCGGCCCTACGTGGAGATCGAGGGGCCGCCCGACGCACCGCGCGCGATGACCCGCTTCTGGCGAGCCGTGGCGTGACTCCGAACCGCTAGAAGCACCGCCGAGCGGCGGTCACCCGCACAGGAGACGGGCCCAGATCGGCGTTTTCGGCGCGCAAGCGCACTCCAGTGCGCTGAGCACCGAAAACGTCGAGATGGGCCCGTATCCGAAGCGGGTGACCGCCGCTCTAGCCTCCGCTCGCGTGCGCGGTGAGCGCGCCCTCGACGAGGTCGAGCGCGAGCGGGACGTCCTCTTCCGGGATCGGCGCGCCGCCGAGCATCGCCGCCAGCAGCCGCTCCCTCGGCTCCGGCCGCAGCACGACAGGTCCGCCGCCACAGGCCCGGCAGACGAGGCCGCCGCGCGCCGGGTCGGCACAGGCCGACTGCGTCGTGTCGCAGGCGCGCCCGCAACGGACGCACTGCATGAGCTCGAGGCCCCAGCCGAAGGCGACGAGCAGGCGCAGGCCGGTCTCCGCGAGCAGCGCCTGGGGAGGGGCCGTGGACACCTCGTCGAGGCGGTCGAGCAGCTGGTTCAACTCGCTCCACGCCGCCTGCTCGGCGGTGTGCGCCGGCGCGATCTCCCGCACCCAGCGCAGCGCGCGCCCGGCCACCTCGAGGCGCCCGAGATCCCCCGCGAGACGCAGGCGCGGGCGCTCGATCGCCGCTTCCGTGAGCTGGGCGAGCTCCGCGCCCGGACGGATCTCCAGGGTCACGCGGAGCAGGTGCATCGGCTCGAGCGCCGGGAAGCGCTTGGCCGAGCGGCGCGCGCCACGCGCCGTGGCAGAGATGAGCCCCCCCTGCTCGGTGAAGAGCCCGACCAGGAGGTCGGCTTCACCGAAAGGTACACGCCGGACCAGAAGCGCCCCGGTCCGGACGCGCTCCGTCCGCAGGCGAACCGATCGAGGCATGGCAGGTACCGGCGGTTATGGCGCGAACCGCGCGCGAGCGCCCGGCGAAAATTTGGCCCTCAGGCCGAGAGGGAGGTACGAGCCCTCGCGAGCGTGCCCTCCGACAGCTCCGGCGGCATGTCGTGGCCGCGGGGCCTGAGCACGATGCTGAGTGCCAGCGTGAAGAGGATGAGCAGCAACACGAACGCGATCGCGACCCCGAAGCGCCTGCTCTGGGTGCGGCGCGCAGGCGCCGCGATGGGCAGCGGTGTCACCAGCGCGATCCGGCGGCTCGCCGTGTATCGGGCCAACACCTCCTCCATCGGGAGCGAGACCGCGCGAGCGTACGCCTTCAAGAACCCCCGAACGAACACCTCGCCGGGCAGGTCGTCGAAATGATCTGCCTCGATTCGTTCGATGGAGATCACCGGGATGCGCGTGGCGCGGGCGACTTCCTCCACGCTCATGGCTCGGGCCTCACGCGTGCGTCTCAGGTAGCGTCCGATCGACTCCATCCCATTCCACCCATCGTCATTCGGTCGTCACTCTACTCACCCTGAGAACCGTTGCTCAACCCCCTAGCGCACCCCGCGGTACTTCTCGGACAGCGGCGCGCCGAGGCCCTATTGCAACGTCTGTAACTGTGCAGCGCAGCGCTGCCCCACGGGCGTCGTCGCGTTGATCTCCCGGCACCGCTCGAGATCGGCGCGCGCGTCGTCCACGAGCCCCCTCTTCTCGGCGATGCGGGCGCGCGCGTCGAACGCGTCCTGCAGCCGCGTGCACTCCGGCTGGTCGGTCTCGACCGCCCTCGTCAGCGCCTCGCGCGCCAGATCGAGCTCGCCTCGCTTCTCGTAGGCGAGGCCGAGCCGGTACTGCCCCACGCAGAAGAGCGGCTGCGCGGCAATCGCGCGCCGTAGCGCGTCGATGGCCTCGTCGTTCCTGCCCTTGAGCAGGTACGCCCAGCCCAGGTTGCCCCACGACTTCTCCGGCGAGGCGTAAAGGATGTCCTCGGTCAGCGGCTTGAGCACCGCGATCGCCTCGTCGTAGCGCCGCTGATGCACGAGGATGACGCCCAGCGCGTTCTTCGCGTCCCGCATCTCCGGGTTCGCCTCGAGGGCCCGCCGCGCCATCTTCTCGGCGCTGTCGAAGCGGCAGTCGCTGGAGTGAGCATCACCCGCGCAGAAGCCGAGCAGGATCAAGGCGCCGAGATAGGACGCCTCGGCGTTGTCCTCGTCGTGCGAGAGCGCCTGCTCGACGTGCGCCAGCGCCTCGCGCAGGCGGCCGCGCTGGAACGAGTCGCGCGCGAGATCATATTCCGCGAGCGACCGCGCGTCGCTCGTCTGCGCCGAGGGCTGCGCGCCGCCGCCGCACGACACGAGCGCGAGCGGCGCAACGAACGCGAGGGACGCAAACGACAACAGCGACCCCATCGACACGACAGCAGCCGCGCCGCGGATGCACCCCGCGCGGGTCGCTGCTGTCCTGTGTCGCTGCGAGGTCATGTGCGATCTTGAATCCGCTGCCGAACGATGCCGCGGCGCGGCACATTGTCAGGACGGGACTTCGCCTGCCCTGCGGGGACCCCTGAGTAAACCAGGCCGCTTGTCACGTCAACCTGCGAATCTCCCTGGAAGACGCGGCGCGTTCTCGGGATCCCGATTCGGCTTCCAGCAGTTGTCAGGTCGGCGTAGGATGGTGGCGCAGGCGGTTCCTGCTCGTCACTGTTCGCCACGGATCTCGTCCTTGAGACCCAGCAGGCCGAACAACCTCCGCAGCGCTTCGATATCGGGGATCTCGAGGCGCTCGTCAGCGACGCGCAGGTACTGGCCCTCCCGGAGCTGCTGGACGGCGCGCTTCACCGTGTCGACGTCGAGGCCGACGCGGGTGGACAGCTCCATCGGCGAGATCGCGAACGAGGCGCCGTTCGAGGCGGCGCCGCCGGTGGCGCGCGACTGCTGAGCGAGCTTGAGGAGCGCGTTCACGACCTTCGACTGCGTGTCGGTGAGCATCATGATCTCGATCTGGTCCTCCGCGTCGCGGAGCCGACCGACGAGCTGCTTGATGATGCGCATCGCGACGGCCGGGTTGCGCTCGACGAGGTTCTGCAGCGTGCCCTGATCGAGCGCGAGCGCGACCCCGCGCGAGAGCGCGATCGCCGTCGACGAGCGCGCCGCGCCGCCGAGGAGCGCGGATTCGCCGAACAGATCGCCGGGCTTCAGGACCATCAGGCTGCGCTCGGCGCCGCGGACCTTCTTGATGAGCCGGACCCGCCCTTCCTCGAGGAGGTACGCCTCGGTCCCGGGCTCGCCCTCGCGGAAGATGACGTCGCCGGCCTCGAACGGGCGGCCAAACCGGGCGCGGAGCCGCTCGGGATCGGGCCCCGGCTCGGCCGACTCCACGGGGGCGGACAGGGCGACGGGCTCGTCGCGCGACGCGGCGGGGGCGGAGGGAGAGCCAGCGGGCTCCGCAGCCTCGGCGGGCGGCGGAGCGCGCTCCGCGTCGCTGGGGATCGAGGCCTCGCGCTCCGCGTCCGGTGCGACGCCGTCCCCTTCAGGCGAGCTGATCATCGGGGCGGAGTGTATCCCAGCTCGGCCGGCTTCGCGTCCGGCGCGCGCACATAGAGCGGCTCCAGGAGCGCCGGATCGTGCGGGGACGCCGCTGGCCCGCGCTCGCCGCCCGCGGCGGCCGCCCGGAGCCGGTCGATCGCGACGCGTCCGATCCATGTCGCGTCGGGGAAATCCAGGGCGTCGCCCCGCGCGGCGAGCGGCCGGAGCGCCTCGATCTCCTCGGCGACGGCGCCGACGACGACGATGCGGCGCCCCGCGGCGAGCTCGGCCACGACATCGAACGCCGCGTCGCGCGGCAGGTGGCGCGGCGGGATCGAAGGCGCCGCCGCGGGCGCATCGAAGGCGGCCAGAAAGACCTCCCCCTTCTTGGCGTCGATCAGCGGGACCAGGAGATCGCCGGGGCTCGCCGCGCCGGCAGCGAAGGCAGCGGCGGCCATCGCCTCGAGCGAGGTGACGCCGGCGACCGGGACGTCCAGCGCCAGCGCGACGCCCTTGGCCGCCGCGACCGCCACCCGGACCCCGGTGAACGAGCCGGGCCCCACGTCGCAGCCGAGCGCCTGCAGCGCCGCGGCCGGTAGGCCTGCCGCGGCGAGCACCTCGTCGATGGCTCCGAAGATGCGCTCTGCGTGCCCGTGCAGGTCGGCGTAGGTCATCGCCGCGAGCAGCCGCGCGCCGGCCGCCGGCGCCGCGGCGAGGCCGGCGGTGGAAAGCGCGCCGCCCCGCGACGCCGCCGCCTCGGCGTGCAGGACCACGTCCGCTGCTTCGAAGAGGGCGGCGCTGCCGCGCGGGGTCGAGGTCGAGAGGGCGAGGAGCTTCAAGGCGCGCTCGGGAACGTTGCAGCCGCGATGCTGTCTGGCAGAACCTCGGGCCAAGGGCAACGAGCTTCGGCGAGGCGCTGGGGCCGCTGTCCGTTCGACGGGGCCGAAGAGCGGGGTGCGAGCCGATGCGCGATCAACGAGCGATGCTGCCGGCGCTCCTCGTATCGGCGCTCGTCCATCTGGGCGCGTGGAGCTCGGCGCGGCTCGGACCGGAGGTGCCCGCCAGCGATCCCGCCGGGCCAGCGGCGGAGCGCGAGCCGATCGATCTCTGGACCGGGCTCACGGCCGCGCTGCCGGGTAGCGGGGGCGCGGCGCGCCCGAGCGACGCTCGCGGCGGGCGCGACGAGACCGGCGAGCGCGGCGAGCCGACGAGCATGCCAACGGCGCGCGCTCCGGCCGATGCCAGCCGGCCGACGGCGCCTGCAGAACGCCCTGCAGAGGCCGGCGGCGAGCCGGCGCCGCCCATGGCGGCCGCGCCGCGCGGCCAGGAAGCGCCGCGGCCGAATGCGACGCCCCGGCCCAAAGCGACGCCCCGGCCCGCAGAGCGACGCCGGGAGCCCGCGGCGAACGGGGAAGCCGGCGCACCGGCGCGCTCCGCCGCCGCGCGGACGAGCGCTGGCGCAGGAGAGGACGGCGAGGGCGACTTCGGGGCGGCCGGCGTCAGCGCTGTGCGCAACCTCGGGCGCGCCTTCACGAGGGCCATTCCGCCCGCGTGCCAGGCGGATCCGATCTGGGCGACGCTCCCGCCCGGAAGCGCGGGGAAGGCGCGCTTCGTGATCGACATCGACGACGCCGGGCACATCGCGACGTGGCGTCCGGAGCCCGGCGGGGAAGAGCCCGCGCGACACCTGAGCAACCTGGCGAAGCGGACGATCGCGCTGCTCGGCGGCGGGACGTTTGCAGTGGCGCGGGGCGCCGTGACGGCGGGGAAGCAGACGCTGGAGGTGAGCGCCGTCGTCCGCGTCGGCGAAGGCGCGGGAGAGACAGGCGCCCCTGCCGATCTGGCGTGGCGCTTCGAAGGGGGGCGCGGCAAGGCGTCGTTCGTCCAGCCCGGCGGTCGCCTGGTGGAGGTCGTCGTCCAGGTGGTGCGCACGGAGGCCGCACGAGGCGCGCCTCCTGGCTGAGCGGCCAGCGGGCCGCGCGTGCGCCGCCTCGTCCGGCCCACGGAGCAGCTCGGCCGCGGCGCGGAGCGCTTTCCAGCGGCCGGTCCTTGCGCGCTTGCGGTCGCGCCTCGAGGCTCTACGTCCGGCCCGTGGGACGGCTCCGCGCTGCCGCATGGGCGTGTGTCGGGTTCCTCGGGACCGCACCGCTCGCTGCCTGCGACGACCGGGCAGCCGCGCTCTCGCCCCCTCCATCGCTCCGCGGCGTGGCGAGCGCGCCGTGCTCGGTCCTGCGCGCGGAATCGCCGCCCGAGCCGTCAGCGGCCCGCGGCGCGATGACCCTGCCTGCGCTGATCGAGCACGTGCGGCCGGTGGTGGTGACCATCACTACCCTGCGCGCGCCCTCGTTTCCAGACGGGCGCGCGGGCCCGGCGCTCCCGTTCGAGGGCCGTGTGCAGCGGGTGGAGCGGGCGATCGGATCCGGGTTCGTGATCGCCGAAGAGGGGCTCGTGCTGACGAGCGCTCACGTGATCGGCGACGCGTTCGGCATCGAGGTGCAGCTCTCGGACGAGCGCGCCTTCGAGGCGACCGTGGTCGGGCGGGATCCGACGCTCGACGTGGCGCTGTTGAAGCTGCTCGGAGCGGGGTCGCTGCGGGTCGCCTCCCTCGGATCGAGCGCGCCGGTCCGGCCTGGCGACGGCGTCATCGTGATCGGGAGCCCGTTCGGGCTCGGACCGACCGTGACCCGGGGCATCATCAGCGCGACGTCGAGGCCCATGGGCACGGGGAGCCTCGACGGCTTCCTCCAGACCGACGCCGCCATCAACCCGGGAAACAGCGGCGGGCCGCTCTTCGACGCCACGGGGCAGGTGATCGGCATCGCGACGGCGATCCACGCCGATGGCCGCGGCATCAGCTTCGCCCTGCCGATCGACGAGGTGCTCGAGATCCTGCCCGAGCTGCGGGAGACGGGCCGCGTGGACCGAGGGCGCATCGGGATCAGCTTCCAGGAGGTGACCTCGCAGCTCGCGCGGGTGCTCCGGCTGCCAGGGCGGATGGGCGCGCTGATCACGGAGGTCGAGCCGGAGGGCCCCGGAGCGCGGCTGGGCTTCAGGCCGGGCGACGTGATCACGTCGGTCGAGGGGCGCCGCGTCGAGCACGCGCGCGAGCTCGCGCGCATGCTCCGGCGAGCCAAGCCAGGAGACGAGGTGGAGCTGATCTACAAGCGCGACGGCGCGGACCGGCGCGCGACGATGAAGCTCGATCCCTCGGCCTCCCACGAGCCGTCGTCGAGCTGGCGCGCGCTGGAGGATCGCGCGCCGAGGGGCGCCGAGCAGCCGTTCGGCGTGCTGGCGAGCGACGCCCTGGAAGGAGCGCGCATCGAGTCGATCGCGCCTCGGAGCCCTGCGGCTGGCCGCCTCGAGGTGGGCGACGTGGTGCTCGACCTGAACGGCGCGCCGGTGCGGGGCGGCGCCGACCTGACCGCGCGCCTCGGCGCGGCGGCACACCAGGATCTCCTGTTGCGGGTACGGCGCCACGGGGCGCCCCGCTACCTCGCGGTCCCGGCGCGCTGAGCGGGCGTCGGTCCAGCGCGCTGAGCGCGGGCGACACACTCACCGAGCGCTGGCCACACGCCCGCCGAGCGCGGGCCACATGCCGGAGAGCGCGGGCCCACGGCTCACCGAGCGCGGGCTACATGCCCGCAATGGACGCTGCTACGTTACGCCGCATGGGAGCTTTGGCAGGCGCGAGGTGCCCGATTTGCCGCAAGTCGGCGGGGCCCAGGCCCGAGAACCCGGTCTTTCCGTTCTGCTCGCCCCAGTGCAAGCTGGTGGACCTCGGCCGCTGGCTCGACGGTGGCTACCGGGTGCCTGGCCCGCCCGTTTCATCCACAGGGGACGCCGAGACCCTGGAATCGAAGGGACGAACCGACGGGCTCGACGGGAACATCCAGGAAGAGGACGAATGATCGCTCGTCGCGCGCTTTGCCTGCTCACCGTTCTCACGTCGGCCTCCATGACGTCCGCGGCCCTGGCACAGCAGGGGCAGCCGCTCCCGGGGACCTCGCCGAGCGTCGGCGCCAACGCCGCCTCGCCCGCCGGCGCCGCGGCCGCGCAGCCGAACCCGTACGATCCATCGATGCAGGCCGGAGGCCTGGCGCCGCCCCCTCCGATGAACACGCCCGAGCCGGAGCCCGCCGCCCCCGACGGCACAGAGCAGCGCCTCGACGAGGCCAAGGAGCGGGACTCGGGGCGCGGCCTCGAGATCGTCTGGCTGAACGTCGAGGGAGGCTACGAGAACGTCGGTCTCCAGACGTTCAACATCGACGAGGACGACTTCACGGCCGGGTTCGTTTCGAGCGCGGCCAACGGGGGCGTCATCGGCGCGGGGGCCGGCGTCCGGCTCCTGTACTTCACGCTGGGCGCCCGCGGACGGGTCGGGTTCTTCAGCGACTGGCAGCTCTTCACGCTGGGCGGCGAGGTCGGCATGCACCTGCCGCTCGGGAAGCTCGACCCGCACGTCGATCTGGGCTTCGGCTACGCCGGCCTCGGCAGCGTCAAGAGCGCGGTGAGCGGCGCGGCCGACGCCATCGCGATCCGCGGCTTCTACGGAAGGGTCTCCGGTGGGCTCGACCTCTACCTGTCGCCGGTCTTCTCGCTCGGCGCGAACGCGAGCTGGGAGCTCCTGGCGCTGACCAGGCCGGGGCTCTCCGCGGCCGCGATCGAGGGGATCAAGGGCGGAGCCGCCGCGCCCCAGCAAGCCAAGGCCGATCTGCTCGCGGCCGAGGGCTCCAGCGTGGGCTCGGCGCTCGCCCTGACCGCGGTCGCCGGGCTCCACTTCTAGCCGCAGCGAAGCCAGCCCCGCCGCCCCGCCCCTCGCGCCCATGAACGCCGCCGCCGCGCTCCTCTGGCTCGCCACCGTCGCAGCGCCGCTCGGAGGGATGGCCGCGCTCCTCATCTGGTCGCAGCGCCTCTATGGCAGGCGCCGGTTCGCGGTGGCGACCGCGCTGCTCGGCGCGCTCGCGTTCGTGCCGGCGCTGCTCATCGAGACGTTCCTCCAGCGCTGGCAAGGCGTCGACAAGGTCGCCAGCGCGCTCGACGCCGTCACGCTCGTCTACATCTTCGTGGTCACGGCGCCGCTGGAGCAGGGCCTAAAGGTGGCGGCCGTCGCGCCGATCGCGCGGCTGCGCGCGGTGGAGGAGCCGTTCGATGGGCTCGTGTACGCGGCCGCCGCGGCGCTCGGGTTCGTGTCGGCCCACAACGCCGTGTACCTGTGGGGCCGGCCGCTGGAGCCGCTCGACATCGCGCGGGCGCTCCTCGCCGTGCCGGCGCACCTCTTCTTCGCCTCGCTCTGGGGCTACGCGCTGGGCCGCGAGCGCACGCGGCCGCTGGGCGGCCGTCGCTTCAACGCCGCGTGGCTCGGCGCGATGGTGCTCAACGGCGCCTACGACTACATCGTCTTTGCGTGCCGCCCGGTCGCGCTCGTCATCGCGGCGCCGGTGCTCCTCGGCACCGGCCTCGTGACCTTCCTCGCCGCCCGCGACCTGCTCCGCCGAGGCGCGTCGCCGCACAGCTCGCAGCGCAGGGAGCGCCGCTTCCTTCCGCGCATCGCTCCGCCGTCGCTCGGAACGTTGCGGGAGGCGCTCAGGCGCACCGAACGACCGGTGACGCTCACGTGGATCGCCTTCGGCGCGCTCGTCACGGTCGGGGTGATGACGACCGCGCTCGCGATCGCGATCGCGCTCGGCCATCGCTTCGGCGTCGACTTCGCGGCGGTGGACCGGGGCGACGCCTCGACCGCCGCGGCGGCGCCGCTCCTCTTGCTCGTCGCAGCGGCGATCGCCGCCTTTCCGCTGGCTGGTTATCTCGTCGCCCGGGCCTCGTCGACGGGAAGCGTCCTGGAGCCGGCCGCCTCGGCGGCGCTCGCCATCCTGGGCTCTCTGGTGCTGCTCGGCCTCGCGGCCCCGGTCGCCGTCGTGTTCGCGGCCGCGCTCGCCCCCATCGCCTTCAGCCTCGCGTGCGCGGGCGCCTGGATCGGCACGACGCGCTGAGCGCGGCGCACGCTCGCGCCTGGCGCCAGAAATCCTGCCAGTTCGCCGGGCGTCGGCGCCGCGACGAGCCTGCGCGATCCCGACCTCGTCTCCGCAGCGCCGCCCCGCGCCGCCGCAGCGCTGGCCGGAGCTCGTGCGACCAGCAGACCTACGCGGTCGCCGCCTTCGCCGCCGGCGGGTGCTTGGCTACCTCGTCCTGGAACCTGCGGAGCAGCTCTTGCGCTGCGGGCGACAGGTTCCGCGGCACCTCGACCTGGATGACCACCTGGAGCGCTCCGCGGCCGCGACCGTCGATCCGGGGCGCGCCCTTGCCCTTGACCGAGATCACCTCGCCGGGCTGCACGCCCGCCGGGACCTCGACGTCGACGACCGTGTCGTCCGGCAGGTCGATCTTGACCGTGCTGCCGAGCGCCGCGTCCGCGAAGGAGATGGGCGCCCGCGTGATGAGGTCGAGCCCGTCGCGCTCGAAGCGCTCGTCCGCGGCGAGATCGACGTCGACGTACAGATCGCCGGGCGGCGCGCCCTGGGCGCCCGGCATGCCCTGACCCGGAACCCTGAGTCGCTGGCCGCCGTCGATGCCGGCCGGGAAATTGACGACGACCTTCCGCGTCTTCTCGACCGCCCCGAACCCCTTGCAGGTGGCGCACGGCGTCTTGATGACCGACCCCTCGCCCGAGCATTCAGGGCACGTCTGGGTGAACATCACGAACCCGCGCGAGGTCGAGACCTGCCCGGCGCCGCCGCACGTACCGCACGGCTTGCGTTTCGTCCCTGGCTTCGCCCCCGAGCCGGAGCAGTCGTCGCACGCCACCGGCGTCCGCAGGACGACCTCCCGCTTGCAGCCGAGCAAGGCGTCCCGCAGCGAGAGCCGCTGCTGAACCCGGATGTCCTGGCCGCGCGCGGGCCCGCGCCGCCGGCGCTGCCCGCCGCCGAAGCCGCCGAAGAACTCCGAGAAGATGTCCTGGAAGTGGGAGAAGATGTCGCCGTCGGCTGCGCCGCCGATCCCCTCGAGGCCGGCGTGCCCGAACTGGTCGTACCGCCTGCGCTTCTCCTCATCGGAGAGGACCTGGTACGCCTCGGTGGCCTCTTTGAAGCGGGCCTCCGCCGACGCATCGCCGGGGTTCCGGTCCGGGTGGTTCTTCAACGCAGCCTGACGATAGGCCTTGCGAATGTCGTCAGGCGTCGCGTCTCGCGCGAGGCCAAGAACTTCGTAGAAGTCGCGCTTTTCACTCATGAATCGTGGACCGCCGCGTCGATCCTGCCCGACAGCGGGCACAGGCGCCGGCTGACCATAAGTCGTCGTGCGCGCCTGTCAACGCGTAATACAGCGTGAACGCCCGCAGTGGCTGAGCACCGGGACTTCTTCCGTGCGGGCTGCGGCGCTGCTACTGGCCCCGGCGCTGGAACGCGGGCGTGTCCCAGTCGGAGTCGAGCGGAGGGACGAAGCTCGCGCGGTCGCGCGGGCTGCCGCCTGCCGCCTGGACCTGCGGCGCGGGCCGGCGGGTGGTCGGATACGCGACCTCCTCGTGCCGGTGCGGCTGGCGCTGCGTCATGGGCATCGGAGGAGCGCTCGGGGCGGAGCGGCCCGACATCGGCCCGGCCGCCGCGGCCAGCGACGCTCCGATGGAGTGCGCGGTGGCGCGCGGCTGCGCGGCGCTCGCGAGCTGCTGCGGGACCTCGGCGACGAGGTGGTCGAAGCCGGTCGCGATGACCGTGACCTTGATCATCTCGCCCATGTTCTCGTCGATCGTCGCGCCGAAGATGATGTTCGCGTCCTCGTGCGCCTGCTCCTGCACGAGCGTCGCGGCCTCCTCGATCTCGCGCATCCGCATGTCGGGGCCGCCGACGATGTTGATGAGCACGCCGGTCGCGCCCTCGACCGAGATGTCGTCGAGCAGCGGCGAGCTGACGGCCATCTCGGCGGCGAGGCGAGCGCGGCCCTGCCCCTTCGCGCAGCCGGTGCCCATGAGCGCGCGGCCCATGTTCGACATCACCGTCTTCACGTCCGCGAAGTCGACGTTCACGATCCCGTTCTGCGTGATGAGATCGCTGATGCCCTTGATCGCCTGATAGAGCACCTCGTCCGCCTTGCGGAACGCCTCGACGAACGAGAGGTCCTCGTCGCCCAGCGAGAGGAGCTTCTGGTTCGGGATCGTGATGAGCGTGTCGACGTGCTCCGCGAGCATCGCGAGGCCGAGCTCGGCGCGGCGCGAGCGCTGCTTGCCCTCGAAGAAGAACGGCTTCGTCACGACGCCGACGGTGAGGCAGCCCTCCTCGCGCGCGAGCTGCGCGATGACCGGCGCGGCGCCCGTGCCCGTGCCGCCGCCCATCCCCGCGGTGACGAAGACCATGTCCGCGCCCTGGAGGCACTCCTTCACCCGCGTCACGTCCTCGAGCGCCGCCTTGCGGCCCTTCTCGGGATCGGCGCCCGCGCCGAGACCGCGCGTGACGCTCGCCCCGATGTGGAGCTTGGTCGGCGCGAGGCTCGATCCGAGCGCCTGGGCGTCCGTGTTGACGACGATGAACTCCACGCCCTCGAGGCCGAAGTTGATCATCGTGTTGACTGCATTGCCGCCAGAACCGCCACAACCGATGACCTTGATCCGGGCGTCGTACCCGGTGTGCTCGTCGGCAAACTCGATGGAGAAACTCATGAACTCCTCCCGGGGAAGTACAGCTAGCCGCTCGGCCCGGCGCCGACCCCTACGGAGGTCGAGCGGCGCGGAACCCTCAGTGCGCGAGGACGTCCTCGCTCCGGACGGCATTCGGAGGGGCGCCTCTTCCCCTTCGAACACCGCGCTTCAAACCCTCTTGACTTCAAATTCAAGAGGGATCGCCAGTGCGTTATCGGACCCTCTCAAACCCAATTCTCTAACAACTTTCTCTTGCCACGTCATGCCTAGAATGCTGCTCGAAGCCAGTTCCAGAACCTCCCGCTCGACCTCTTTTCAATCGCCATTTCTTCGACGACATCACGACGCGACTCGCGCTCGCGGAGCTTCTCGCGACGGATCTCCGCGCGCCCGGCGTGGCCGGCGTCGAGCGTCACCGGCGTGAGCGCGCGCGCCTGCGCGAGTGCGTTGGCGCCGTACTGAACGAGGCCCACGCCCGTCGCGTACTGCGGGCCGGCCACGAGCTGCGTGATGCCTCGCACGCCGACCGGCACGCCGAGGCGCACGGGCATCCCGAGGATCTCCTCGGCGAACTCTGTCATCCCTTCCATGAGGACGCCGCCGCCGGTGACCACCGCGCCGGCCGAGAGCTGCTCGAGCATCCCGGTGTCCTCGATCCGCTTGCGGATGACCGCGAAGATCTCCTCGACGCGCGGCTCGATGATGTCCGACAGGACGCGGCGCGCCGCCTTGCGCGGCAGGTGCCCGCCGACGCCGGGGACCTCGATCTCCTCCTCGTCGCCCACCATCCGGCCCAGGGCGCAGCCGGCGTTGCGCTTCAGGCGCTCGGCCTCGCCCATCGGCGTGCGCAGCCCGGCGGCGATGTCGGCCGTCACGTTGTTGCCGCCCGCCGGGATCACGCTGGCATGCGCGATTCCGCCGTCCACGTAGAGGAGCAGGTCCGTCGTACCGCCGCCGATGTCGATGATGGCGACGCCGATCTCCTTCTCGTCCTCGGAGAGCACCGCCTCGGCGCTGGCGAGCGGCTCGAGCACCACGTCGGCGACGGTGAGGCCGCAGCGCTCCGCGCAGCGGACGACGTTCTGCACGCACGAAGTCGCGGCGGTGATCAGGTTCACCTTCACGCCGAGCCGGACGCCGCTCATCCCGACCGGGTCGCGGATGCCGTCCTGGTTGTCGACCGTGAACTCGCGCGGCAGGACGTGCAGGATCTGACGATCGGCGTCGACAGGGATGGCCCGCGCGCCCTCGAGGACGCGCTCGACGTCCAGCCGCGTGACCTCGCCGCCGGAGACCGCGGCGACGCCGTCGGACTGCTGGCAGCGGATGTGGCTGCCCGCGACGCCGGCATACACGGTGCGGATCTCGACGCCCGCCATCGTCTGGGCGGCCTCGATCGCCTCGGCGATCGAGCGCACCGTCCAGTCGATGTTGCTCACCACGCCCTTCCGCAGGCCGCGGCACGGGACGTTGCCCACCCCGAGGATGGTGATCCCATCAGCGTCGATCTCGCCAACGACCGCCGAGACCTTGGTCGTCCCGATGTCGAGTCCGACGACGATCTCAGTAGTCTCCATCCGGCTCTTCATTGCGTGCACCACCTCATGCGGGGACGAGCCCCATGCGCGTGTAAGGCGGGCACGACGCTGCCATGAGCCAGCAGCACCGGCCAAGTTTTGCTCGGCGATCGCCGGCGCGGAGAGCGGGCCCGACGGCGCTCATCTCATCCTCACCACGACGCGCTCGGGGTGCGCGTCGTTGTCGAGGAAGATCACCGACGCGTTCGCCTTTCGCTGGGCGAGCTCGGTGAGCACCCGCGACGCCTGGGCGACCTTGTCCCGGTAGGGCGGCTGCCCGAGGTGGAGCGAGATCGCCTCCTTTCCGATGGTGACGACGATCGACCCGTCCCGCTCGACGTGGAGCTCCTGGGTCGGATAGCGGCGCTCGACGCCGGCGCGCTCCAGGTCCTCGACCACGTCGAGCAGGCGCCGGACCGCGATGACGACGCCGGGGCGATCCCGCGCCACCTGTTCGCCGGTGATCCCCGTGACGATCGGGAGGTCGACGGGGTCGTCCCCGGCGAGCTCCTTGAAGAGCTCGCCGTCGCGCGTCGCGAGGTAGAGATCGCCGCCGATGGCGACGAGGGCCTGCGCCTCCCGCTCGACGACATCGACGTGGATCGTCGAGGGGAGCCTGCGCGTGACCGTCGCCTTCTCGATCCAGGGGTCGGTGGCGATCGAGGCGCCGGCGAGCTCGAGATCGAGCGTGAAGATGTTCTTGCCCACCTCGATGCCGCCGGAGCTGGCCACCTGCTCAGCGGTCCGGCGCTGGACGCCGTCGACGAGCACCGTGCGCACGGCGAAGCGAGGGCTCGACACGATGTAGCGGCGCGCGCCCCACGCGACGGCGGTCGAGGCGACGAGCACGACAGCGGCGCCCGCGAGCAGCTGCAGGGCGCGGAGGTGGCGCGCGATCGGCCGCCGAGGGCGCGCCGCGGGGGGCGCGCCGTCCTTCGCCGGCGGGCGCGGCGGGCGCACGGAGACGCTCGTCGCGGGGGGGGCCGGCGACTCGTGCGACGGCGGGGTCGACGCGCGTACGCGCTCGTTCTTCGGCGGCACCGCCGCCACGGGCTCGGGCTTCGAGCCGCGCGAGGCCGCCCGGACCGACGGCGCCGCGGGCACCGACGGCGCCGCGGGCACCGACGGCAGCGAGCGGCGGCGGTTCGGCGGGGGCGCGCTGGGACGCTCGGTCATGAGCTGCCCTCCTGCGGCGGCGACTTCGCCTCGAGCCGCGCCTTGAGCCCCCGCACGCACGCGTTCACGTCGCCCGCGCCGAGCGCGATGACCACGTCGCCGGGCCGGGCGATCATCTCGAGGGCCTCCGGGAGGTCGGCCTTGTCGGCGATGAAGCGCGCGTCGTGGTGGCCGTGCTCCCGGATCGACTGGACGAGGCGCTCCGCGGTGACGCCGGGGATCGGCGGCTCGCCCGCGGCGTAGATGTCCGTGACGAGCAGGACGTCGGCCTGGTTGAAGGCGCGCGTGAACTCGTCGAAGAGATCGCGCGTGCGGGTGTGCCGGTGCGGCTGGAAGGCCACGACGACGCGGTGATCCTCGCCGGGGAACGCCCGGCGTGCCGCGTCGATGGTGGCGCGGATCTCGGCCGGGTGGTGGCCGTAGTCGTCGATCATCGTGACGCCGCCGACCGACCCGACGACGGTGAAGCGGCGAGCGACGCCGCCGAACGTGGCCAGCGCCTGCTTGGTGACGTCGAGCGGCACCTCGAGCTCGTCCGCGACCGCGATCGTCGCGAGGCAGTTGAGGACGTTGTGCGCGCCCGGCATCTTCACCGTGAAGCCGCCGAGCGGCTCCCCCCGGCGGTACGCGTTGAAGCTCGTCTCGAGGCCGCGGAACTGGATGCCGCGCGCCGAGTAGTCCGACTGCGGCGAGACGCCGTACGTGACGTGGCGGCGCGGGATGCGCGGGAGCAGATCCTGGACGTGCGGGTGGTCGAGGCAGAGCACGGCGAGCCCGTAGAAGGGGACGCGCGCGGCGAACTCGACGAAGGCGTCCTTGATGCGCTCGTGCGTGCCGTAGTGATCGAGGTGCTCGGGATCGATGTTGGTGACCACCGCGATCGTCGGGGTGAGCCGCAGGAACGATCCGTCGCTCTCGTCGGCCTCGGCGACGAGCAGGTCACCGGCGCCGAGCCGCGCGTTCGTGCCGAGCGCCGCCATCTTGCCGCCGACGACGACGGTGGGATCGAGGCCGGCGGCGCGCAGGACCGTGGCGACCAGGGAGGTCGTGGTGGTCTTGCCGTGCGAGCCCGCGATCGCGACGCCGTACTTCACGCGCATCAGCTCGGCGAGCATCTCCGCGCGCCCGATCACCGGGGTGCCGAGCGCGCGCGCCTCGGTGAGCTCGGGGTTCTCGGGGCGGATGGCGCTCGAGTAGACGACGACATCGACGCCGCGGACGTTCTCGGCGCGGTGGCCGATGTCGATCCGGACGCCGAGCGACGTGAGCCGCCGCGTCGTCGAGCTCTCCTTGAGATCCGAGCCGGAGACCTCGAACTCGAGCGAGCGCAGGATCTCGGCGAGGCCGCTCATCCCGACGCCCCCGATGCCGACGAAATGGACGTGGCGAACGCGACCGCGGAACATCAGCCTGCCTCCTCCCAGCCGAGGCCAGCGCCGAGCGGCGTGGCCTGGTTCGTCACGGCGCCACGCTGCACCTCGCCAGCGCGCGCCGCGCGCCCTCCGAGGGTGGGAAAGCGCAGCGCGCGGTGGCGCGGAGCCCGCGCGAGCTCGAGCAGATCGGCGGCGACGCGCGCCGCGGCGTCCCGCGTGGCGAAGGCCGCCGCCGCGTCCGCCATGCGGGCGCGGAGCGCTGGCGCGGCCGCGAGCCGGGCGATCTCGTCGGCGAGGCGCAGCTCGGTGGCGTCGCCCTGGGCGATCGCGACCGCGGCGGAGGCCCGCTCGAGGGACTGCGCGTTCCTGAGCTGGTGGTTGTCGGCCGCGAACGGGTACGGAATCAGGATTGAAGGGCGCCCGACAGCGCAGAGCTCGGCGAGCGTCGACGCGCCCGCGCGGGCGATCACGACGTCGGCCGCGGCGAGCGCCTCCGCCACGTCGTCGATGAAGGGGACGACGCGCGCGCGCCCTGCCAGGCCGAGCTCGGCGTAGAGCGACCGGACCGCGGCCTCGCGATCCCTGCCCGTCTGGTGCACCACCTCGAGGTCGACGCCGCGCTCGCGGCCTCGCGCGATCGCGCGGGGGACGACGTCGTTCAGCGCCAGCGCGCCCTGGCTGCCGCCGAGGACCAGCAGGCGGAGCGCGCCTTCGCGCGGCGCGTACGGGGCGCGGGCGAAGGCGCGCCGGAGGGGGACGCCGAAGAGGCGCACGGTGCTCGGGCGCAGCGCGCGCGCCGTCTCCGGGAAGGCGACGTACGCGCGATCGACGATGGGCGCGAGCAGCCGGTTCGACAGCCCGAGGACGCTGTTCGGCTCCAGGATCGCGACCGGGACGCCGAGCGAGCGGGCCGCGAGCGAGACCGGTCCGCCGGCGTACCCGCCGAGCGAGAGCGCCACGCGGGCGTCGAGCCGCTCGACGAGCCGCCTCGCCTCCGGGAGGACGCTGCCCGCGCGGGCAGCGCCGCGCACGAAGCCGGAGAGGCCGCCCCCGCGGAGCGGCAGGACGTTGAGCAGCTCGAGGTCGTCGCCGCGCTCGCCCATCACGCGCACCTCGATGCCGCGCGCGGTGCCGACGTAGACGACGCGCGCTTCTTCGTCGCGCGCCGCGGCGCGGACGGCGTCGCCCACGGCGATCATCGGGAAGACGTGGCCGCCGGTGCCGCCTCCGGCGATGAGCACGGTCACCATGCGCCGCCCTCCTCGGCCGACGCGGCGACCACGGCCGACGCGCTCGGCGCGTGCGGGACGGGCGAAGCGCCCGCCTCGCCGCGCTTCTCGGGGGCCACGACGGTCCGCGATCGGCTGATGCTGAGCAGGATGCCCGCGGCCGCGGCGTTCACGAGCAACGAGGAGCCGCCATAGCTGAGGAACGGCAGCGTGAGCCCCTTCGTGGGGAGGATCGCCATCGCGACGGCGAGGTTCGTCATCGCCTGCACCCCGAAGAGCGTCGCGATGCCGAACGCCATGAAGCTGCCGTAGTCGTCGGCCGCCTCGAGGGCGATCTTCACGCCCCGCGAGACGATGACGAGGTAGGCCGCGCACAGGCCGAGGATGCCGACGAAGCCGAGCTCTTCGCCGACGATCGCGGACACGAAATCGGTGTGCGCCTCCGGCAGGTAGAGCACCTGCAGCCCTCGCCCGAGGCCGAGGCCGAAGAGCCCGCCCGAGCCGAAGCTCATGACCGACTGGAACGGCTGGTAGGCGAGGTCCGCGCGGTTGTTGTCCATGTCGATCCACGCGAGGTAGCGCGCGTAGCGGTACCCGCTGAAGCGAACGAGCGCGGCGCCGGCGAACGCCAGCAGCATGGAGAACGCGGCGATGTACGGGACGCGCGCGCCCGCCACGAACAGCAGCGTGAAGGTCAGGAAGAGCAGCACGACCGCGCTGCCGAAGTCGGGCTGCTTGAGGCAGAGGAGCATCAAGAGCCCGACGACGAGGAGGTGCGGGAGGAAGCCGACGGAGAACGACTTGATGCGCTCGGCCTTCTTCGACAGCGAATAGGCGAGCCAGAGCACGATCCCGAGCTTCGCCACCTCGGCCGGCTGCACGTGGACAGGGCCGAGCGAGATCCAGCGGTAGGCGTTGCCGGCCTTGTGGCCGAGCCCCGCCACGCAGGCGACGAGCATCCCGGTGACGGTGATGAGCACCGGGTACGTGAGGACCTTGAGCCGGCGGTGATCGATGCGGCTCGTGATCCACATCGTGGCGATCGAGAGGACCGCGTAGACCGCCTGACGCTTGAGGAAGAACTGCGCGTCCTTGTAGCGGACCGTCGCCTCGACGGCGCTCGCGCTGTAGACCATCACCACGCCGAAGCCGATGAGCGCCGTGACGACCGCCGCGAGGAGGGCGTCGACCGGCCCCGACGGGCTCGATCGCACCTTCCAGAAGGCCTCGGCGGCCGCCGCGATCCCGCCCGGCGCCGCCTTCTCCTGGTCCGGGGGACCGACGTGCCGGTTCTTGGGTGCGTCGGCGCGCGCGCCGAACGCGCTGCTCCACGACGTCACGACGCCACCTCCCCTGCGGCCCCGCCGGAAGCTCCCTGGAGCTCGCGGACCGCGCGGACGAAGGCGTCGCCGCGGTCCTTGTAGTCGCGGAACATATCGAAGCTGGAGCACGCGGGGCTGAGCAGCACCGCGTCGCCCGGCCGGGCGAGGGAGCGCGCGGCGAGGACCGCCTCCGCCATCGAGCCCGCCCGCGCGATCGGCAGGACGCCGGCGGCCGCTGCGGCGATGCGGTCCGCGGCCTCGCCGAGGACGACGAGGGCGCGCCCCCGCTCGCGCAGCGCGGACACGAGCGGGGCGTAGTCGCCGAGCTTGTCGCGCCCGCCCGCGATCAGGACGGCCTTCGCCTCGATCAGGCCGGAGAGCGCGGCGACGGAGGCGCCGACGTTGGTCCCCTTCGAGTCGTCGTAATAGCGGACCCCGTCGACGTCAGCGACGAGCGCGGTCCGGTGCGCGAGCCCCTCGAAGCTCGAGAGCGCGTCGCCGATCGCCGCCGCGGGGGCGCCGAGCGCGGCGGCGAGCGCGACGGAGGCGCAGGCGTTCGCGAGGTTGTGCGCGCCCGCGAGCCGCACGCGATCCAGCGGGTAGCGGGCGCCGGCGACGCGATCGACGATCGCGCCCCCCGCGGCGCTCACGTCCGCGCCGGCGTCGCGCGCGCTGAACGTCACGACGCGGGCGCGCCCGCGCGCCGCCTGTCGGGCGACGAGCTCGTCGCCGAAGGGGACGACCGCGACGTCGTCGGGCGTCATGCGCTCGAACGGGTTGCCCTTCGCGTCGGCGTACGCCGCGAAGCTCGCGTAGCGATCGAGGTGATCGTCCGTGATGTTCAGCAGCGCGTGGGCGCGCGCGTGCAGCGTCGGCACGCGCTCCGCCTGGAAGCTCGAGATCTCGAGGACGAGCACGTCCCACGTCTGGTCGACGACCTCGGCGAGGGGGGTCCCGAAGTTACCGCCGACGAACGTGCGGAGGCCGGCCCGCTCGAGCATCGCGCCCGTGAGCGCCGTCGTCGTGCTCTTGCCGTTGGTCCCGCCGATGAGCACGACGGGCGCCGACACGAAGCGCGACGCGAGCTCGAGCTCGCCGATGACCTCGCGCCCGGAGCGAGCGACGGCGTCGAGCGCGGCGAACGACGGCACGCCCGGCGACACGACCACGAGATCGGCGCCGTCGAACAGCGCCGGATCGTGCCCTCCCGGCGCGAGGACGACGCCCTCGCCCTCGAGGGCCACGGCCGCGGCGGAGAGCCGCTCGCGCGGCGCGCCGTCGTTCGCGATCACGCGCGCGCCGCGCGTGTTCAGGAGGCGCGCGGCCGCGACGCCGCTCCGGCCGAGACCCACGACGATCACTGTTCGCCCGCGGACGTCCATCATGCCCTCACCGCAGCTTCATCGACGCCAGGGACACCAGCGCCAGGAGGATGGAGATGATCCAGAAGCGGACGATGATCTTGGGCTCCGCCCACCCCTTCTTCTCGTAGTGGTGGTGGATCGGCGCCATCAAGAAGACGCGCTTGCCGGTGAGCTTGAACGAGAGGACCTGCGTGATCACGCTGACCGTCTCGATGAAGAAGATCCCCCCGAGGATGATCGACAGGAGCTCGTTCTTGGTGAAGACGGCGAGCATCCCGAGCCCGCCTCCGAGGGCGAGCGACCCGACGTCCCCCATGAAGACCTGGGCGGGGTACGTGTTGTACCAAAGGAACCCGATCCCCGCGCCGATGACCGAGCCGCAGTACACCGACAGCTCGCCGGCCGACGCGATCGCCGGGATGTCGAGGTAGGTCGCGAGCGAGAAGCTCGCGATGGAGGCGCCGACGATGTACGCGAGGATGAGGTAGGTCCCCGCGTTGATGATCACCGGGCCGATCGCGAGGCCGTCGAGGCCGTCGGTGAGGTTCACGGCGTTCGACGTGGCGACCACGACGAAGACGGCGAACGGGATGTAGACGTAGAGCGGCAGCTCGATCGGGTACTTCGAGAACGCGACGAACGGGATCGCGAGCCGCGTCCTGATATCCGCCCAGTCCGGCGGGAGCTTGGACGCGAGCAGGAACGTGTAGGCCACGGCCGCGCCGCCGATCAGCACCTGCCCGATGAGCTTGTAGCGCCCGGGCAGGCCGCCGCTGTTCCGCCGCTTGATCTTGAGGAAGTCGTCCAGGTAGCCGATGACGCCGTAGCCCGCGGTGACGGCCGTCGTCGCGAGGACGAAGGGGTTCCTGAGGTCGGCCCACAGCACGGTGGGGAGCAGCAGGGAGAGCAGGATGAGCGCGCCGCCCATCGTCGGCGTGCCCGCCTTGATCTTGTGCGTCTCCGGCCCCTCGGCGCGGACCACCTGCCCGATCTGCTTGCGCCGGAGCTCGCGGATGAACCACGGCGCGAGCACGAACGTCAGCACCATGGCGGTGATCGTCGCCATGATCGTGCGGAACGGGATGTAGCGGAGGACGTTGAGCCAGCTCAGCCAGCCGTAGTGGAACTTGAGCGGGTAGAAGAGCTCGTAAATCACCCCGCACCTCCGTGCGACGGCCGCTCGCCGAGGGCGCGCGCGCGGCGCGCCGCGAGCGCGCGTCGCGCCTCGTCGCGATCGTCGAACGGCAGCGTGACGCCGCCGATGATCTGGTACGGCTCGTGGCCCTTGCCGGCGATGAGGACCACGTCCCCCGGCTCGGCGTCGAGCACCGCGCGCTCGATCGCGCGCGCCCGATCGAGCTCGACGACGACGCGCGCGCGCCCGGCGGCGAGCCCCGGCAGGATGGCGTCGGCGATCGCGCGCGGGTCCTCGCTCCGCGGGTTGTCGTTGGTGACGATGGCGACGTCGGCGGCGCGGCCGACCGCCTCGCCCATCTGCGGCCGCTTCAGCGGATCGCGGTCGCCGCCGCACCCGAAGACGCAGAGGACGCGCCCGCCGCCGAGGGCACGCACGCTCGCGAGCACGCGGGCCAGCGCGTCCGGCGTGTGCGCGTAGTCGACGAGCACGATCACATCGTCGGCGCCGGGGGTGTCACAGCGCTCCAGGCGGCCCGCGACCTGGATCGGAGACGAGAGCGCCGCGGCGGCGTCGCCGACGTCGAACCCGAGCAAGTAGGCCACGCCGAGGGCGGCGAGCAGGTTCGACGCGTTGTGCGCGCCGAGCAGGTGGGAGCGGATGGTGACCTCGCCGACGGGCGTGCGGACGCGGATGAACGTGCCGCTCGCGCTGTGCGCGAGCTCGACGGGGGCGATCTCCGCGGCGTCCGGGCCCACGCCCACCTCCGCCGAGTAGCGCGCGAGCGTCGCCGCCGTCGGGCGCGAGAGCCCGCCGGGGGCGAGCATCTCGACGAGCTGCCGCCCGAAGGGATCGTCGACGTTGATGACCGCGGCGCCGGGGCCGAGATCCACGAACAGGCGCGCCTTCGCCGCCGCGTACGCCTCCATCGTGCCGTGGTAGTCGAGGTGATCCTGCGTGAGGTTCGTGAAGACGGCGATCCGGAACCGGACCGCGTCGACGCGCTTCGCCGCGAGCGCGATCGACGACACCTCCATCACGAGGTGCGTCGCGCCGCGGGCGACCATCGCGGCGGCGACGCGGGCGAACTCGTCCGCCTCGGGGCTCGTGTGCGAGGCGTGGACGTCGAGATCGCCGAAGCGGTAGCCGAGCGTCCCGACGATCCCGGCCTGGCCTCCGCACCGATCGATGCAGGCCTGGACGAGGTGGGCCGTCGTCGTCTTGCCGTTCGTACCGGTGATGCCGACGACCTCGAGCGTGAAGGTCGGGTGTCCGTAGACCACGGCGGCAGCCTGGGCGAGCGCGAGCGGCACGTCGGGGACCTCGACGCGCGCGGCGCCGAGCGTGTCGGCCGCGCTCCCGCGGGCGACGATCACCGCCCGCGCGCCGCGCGCCACGGCCTCGGGGATGAAGCGCTCGCCGTGAGCGCGCGCGCCCGCGCGCGCGACGAAGATGTCCCCCTGCCCCACCTTGCGCGAGTCGAGGTGCACGCCCGTGACGACCATCTCCTCGGCGCCCGCCGGAGAGAGCGCGGCGCCCGGGATCTCGAGCAGCACGTCGCCGAGGCGGAGCGCGAGCTCGACCTCGGCCAGGCTGGCTTCCTTGTGATCGTGCTCCGTCATGTGGGGGGCTCGAAGATGAGCTTCAGCGGCGCTCCCTTGGGCAGCACGGTCCCGGGCGGAGGCTCCTGGCGCGCGAGCCGCCCCGTGCCCTCGACGCTCGGATCGAGCCCGAGCGCGGCGGCGCTCTTCACGGCCTCGCGCTGCGGCAGCCCCGTCAGATCGGGGACGCGCAGCTCCCCCGCCTTGAGCGGCGCGGACGGCGTGACCACCCCCGTCGAGATCGGCGCGGCCGCGGCGCGCGCCTCGCTCAGCACCTGGTAGGTGCTCGCCGCGAGGTCCTCCCCGGCCTGCTCGCTGATCTCCGACAGCTTCATCGGCACGCTCCCGCGCGGGGTAACGCCCAGGTAGCGCAGCGCCATCTCACCGATCCGACGGAAGACGGGCGCCGCGACCGAGCCGCCGGCGTACGTGCCGCCCATCGGCTCATCGAGCACCACCGCGATGGCGATCCGAGGCCGCTCGGCCGGGACGAACCCGACGAACGACGCCACGTAATGGGTGTCGGTGTACTTGCCCGTCGCGGGATCGATCTTCTGCGCGGTGGCCGTCTTCCCCGCGACGCGGAACCCCGGGATCGCGGCCTCGACGCCGGTCCCGTCCCCCTCCGTCACCGCGACGAGCATCTCCGACATCATCCGCGCGATCGGCGCCGGCACCGCGTCGCGGCGCACGCGCGGCGACGGCTCCGACAGCGTGACGCCCGTGCCGTCGGTGACCCGCTTGATCAAGATCGGCTCGAGCAGCCGCCCGTGGTTGGCGACCGCCGCCGTGGCCATCGCCAGCTGGAGCGTGGTCACGCTGATCCCCTGCCCGAACGAGGCCGCCGCCGTCTCGACCTGGACCCACGGGCGGCCGCGCGGCCGCAGCACGCCCACGGACTCGCCCGGCAGCGGCACGCCGGTCAGGTCCCCGAAGCCGAACCGCCGGAAGCCCTCGTAGAGCCGCTGCTCGCCGAGCCCGAGCGCGATCTTCGCCGTGCCGATATTGGACGACTGGGCGAGGATCTGCGGCACCGTCAACCACTTGTGAATGTGCGTGTCGTGGATCACGACGTTGTCGATCGCCATGTTCCCCTCCTCGCAGTAGATGGTCGCGCTGGGGGAGACGCTCTTCGCCGCGATCGCGCTCGCGATGGCGAACACCTTCATCGTGGAGCCGGGCTCGAAGCGATCGACGACGCAGCGGTTGCGCCGCGACCCCGGATCGCTCTGCGAGTAGTCGTTCGGGTTGAAGCCCGGAGCGCTCGCCATGGCGAGGATCTCGCCGCTCTCCGGATCGACGACCACGATCGATCCGCCGAGCGCCTCGTAGGTCTTCATCGCCGCCTCGAGCTCGCGCTCGGCGGTGAACTGGATGCCCTTGTCGATCGTCAGGTGGACGTTGTGCCCGGCGAGCGCCTGCTCGTCCTCGATCCCCTCCGAGAAGATGAGCCGGCCCGAGCGATCGCGGAGCCCGCGCACCTCGGACGCGTTGCCGCGGAGCTCGTGCTCCAGGCTGAGCTCGATCCCCTCCTTACCCTCGCCGTCGGTGGCGACGAAGCCGAGCAGCGGGCCGGCGAGCTCGCGGTTCGGGTAGAAGCGGCGTCCCTCGCCCTCGATCACGAGCCCGCGCACCGGGTAGCGCTGCGTCCTGTCCCCGAGCGCGCGGACGTTCTCGACCTCCTGCTCGGAGATACGGCGCTTGAGCCAGGCGAAGCGGCGCCGACGGCCGAGCTTCTCCACGACCTCCTCGAGCGGCAGCGAGAGCGCCTGCGCGATGCGCTCGGCGTACTGCTGGATCCGCATCGGGACGTACTTCTCCTCGATGCCGCGGAGCATCTCGACAGCGTCCACGGAGACGCTGGGCACCTCCACGCTCTCCGCGAGCGGCGCGCCGTTCCGGTCGTAGATGGTGCCGCGCTTCGGCGTGATGTGGAGCCGCCGCTGGCGCTGCCGCTCGGCGAGGTCGTACCACGCGTCCCCGTCCTCGACCTCGATGCGGTAGGCGCCGGACACGACGCCGCCCAGGCCGAGCGCCATGAGGCCGCAGAGCAGCCCCATGCGGATGCGGATCCACCGCGCGCGCCGGGGTTCGAGGTTCTTCACGGCCGCCCTCCGCTCGGCGGCGCGCTGCCGGACTCCTCGCCTTCGGGCTCTCGCTCGCCGGGCGGCGCCGAGTAGCCCCGCACCGGGATCACGCGCTCGGGCGGGGGCGGCGTCATGCCGAGCAGCGAGCGGGCGACCATCTCCACGCGCTGCGGCGTCTCGTAGCTGGCCGCCTCGAGCGAGAGCACCCGCTTGACCTCACGCAGCCGCGCCTGCTCGGCGCGCGCCCGCCCGAGCTTGTAGCCCAGGTCGACCGTGCGCCCGCGCAGCGCGAGGTGCACGACGAAGGCCGCCACCGTCGCGGCCACCGCGAGCGTCCACAGCATGAGGAACGGACGCTGCTGCGTCACGCGAGCGCCTCCGCACCGCCCACGCGCCGCGCGGCGCGGAGCTTTGCGCTGCGGGCCCTCGGGTTGCCTTCGACCTCGTCGTCGCCCGCGGTCACCGGCTTCTTCGTCAGCGGCTCCCAGACCTCCGGCTCGCGAAGCGCGCGCTTGACGATGCGGTCCTCGAGCGAGTGGAACGAGATCACGGCGAGCACGCCGCCCGGCGCGATGATCCTGGGCGCCGCCTCGAGCAGCGCCTCGAGCTGATCGAGCTCTCCGTTCACCGCGATGCGCAGCGCCTGGAACGTGCGCGTCGCCGGATCGACGCCGCCGATGCGCGCCGGCCCGACGGCGCGCACCACGGCGCGCCGCAGGTCGAGCGTCGTCACGAGCTCGCCGCTGTCGGCCGCCTGCTTGATGCAGCGCGCGACCCTCCGGCTGCGGCGCTCCTCGCCGTAGCGGTAGATGAGATCCGCGAGCTCCTCGTCGCTGAGCCGCTCGATGAGCTCGAGCGCCGTCTCGCCGCGGCTCGGGTCCATCCGCATGTCGAGCGGCCCCTCCGCGCGGAAGCTCATGCCGCGGCCCGGGTCGTCGAGCTGCATGGAGCTCACGCCGATGTCGGCCAGGAGGCCGTCCACCTGCGGGACGCCGAGGGCCGCGAGGTGCCGCTCGATCTCGGAGAACTCACCGTGAACGTAGGTCACCCGATCCCCTGCGCGGGCGAGCCGGGCGCGCGCGATGGCGAGGGCGCGCTCGTCGCGATCGATCCCGATGACCCGGGCGCCCGGCGTCTCGAGGATCGTCGCGGTGTGGCCGCCGGCGCCGAGCGTGGCGTCGACGTAGACGCCCTCGCTGACCGGCGAGAGCGCGGCGAGCACCTCGCGGCCGAGGACGGAGACGTGCTGCTCGCCGCGCGGGCGCGGCGGCGGAGGAGGCAGGTGCATGGGGACTACATTGACGACGTTCATAGGCGGAACTGCTCCGCGATTGCGTTCTTGAAGCTCTGAAGCTCGACCTCGCTCATCTGCTGAGCGGCCTTCCACCGTTCCTGCGACCAGAGCTCGATCGTCTGGCCCATGCCCGCCCACAGCACGTCCTTCGTGAGATCCGCGTGCTCGCGGAGGGACGGCGGGATGAGGATCCGGCCCTGTTTGTCAAGGTCACACTCGACGGCCGCGGACAGGTAACGGCGCCGGAAGGCGACCACGTTCGAATCAAATTGCGGAAGTGCTGCAATTTTCGCCTCCAGCTCTTCCCAGGCCTTCATCGGATACGCGTGCAGGCAGGGATCGAAGAGGGCCGGGGTGATGACCATCCGCAGGTCGTTCGCGGCCGCGAGCACGTCGCGAAAGCGCGAAGGAAGGCTCGTGCGCCCCTTCGCGTCGATCGCGTGCTCGAAGTGACCGCGAAACATCGTGCTCATCGACCCCAGCTCCGGCTGGTCCGTCCCGCCGAGGGGTTGGCGACGCGTTGCTCCAACGGGCGCACGCCGCGTCGTGACATTCTCTGCCACTTCTTCCCACGAAGCTCCGCCACGCTACGGAGTGAGGTGCCGAGTGTCAACAGTTTGGGAGATTTCTGGACCTCATCCGCCACCTATGTAGGGCATAAACCCTCAAGGTCACACCCAACAAAACAGCGCGATTTATCGATAAATGGCCCTCGGGCAGGGCCGTGGGAGGAAGTGGGGAGCCGCTCGGAGGTGGGCTGGAACGCGTCGGGCGGACGCTGGCAAGACAGAAAGCAAGCAAGACGGATCGCCGCCCTGAGCACATCGATTCGCGGCCGGGCGAACGGGTGCGTAGCCGGGTTACCGGGCGGGCTCAGCGAGCCTGTGGCCGAGGGGAAGCCGGGCGGGGGAGGCGCGCGGTGGAGGAGAGTGGGGAGGCGCCCCGCGGTGGGGGAGAGTGGGGAGGCGCCCCGCGGCGGCGGTCAGCTGTGGGGGGTGACGTTGGTCTGGACCCACTCCACGATGCTCTTCAGGGTGGTCCCGGGGGTGAAGACGCCCTTCACGCCGGCGTTCTGGAGCCGCGCGATGTCCTCGTCCGGGATGATGCCCCCACCGAACACCACGATGTCCTCGGCCCCGCGGCTCCGGAGCGCTTCGATAACCGCGGGGAAGAGGGTGTTGTGCGCTCCGGACATGATCGACAGCCCCACGGCATCGACGTCCTCCTGCACAGCGGCGGAGGCGATCATGTCGGGGGTCTGGTGCAGGCCCGTGTAGACCACCTCGAAGCCCGCATCGCGGAGTGCCCTGGCGACCACCTTGGCGCCGCGGTCGTGGCCGTCCAGGCCGGGCTTCGCCACGAGGATTCGGACTTTGCGCTCTGCCATGAGCGCGTCGATTACCGCCTGCCTGGGCAGACGTAAAGCGAAGCGCCCGATCGAGCGGCCTTCGCTCCGCAGGGTGCATCCTTGCTGAGCAGCGGGGCTTACTGCGCGGCGAAGACGAACGGAATCGTCACGGGGGTGGAACCCGAGGAAGGAGGGAACCGCCAGGACTTGATCCGGGAGGCGATGCAGCTCGACAGGCCGGGGTAATCCTTCTCCGACCCGCCGGCCGAGACCGACTGGACGGCGCCCGACGCGGCGATGACCACCGAAGCGGAGACCCTGGCGGTGCTGGCCGCGTTGCTGGCGCGCGCGTCGAGGGCGGGCTGCCAGCAGTGGCGGCGGACGCTGGGGCGGTTCGACTCGACGACGCCGGAGATCTCCCCTTGGGAAAGCGGGGTCAAACCGGCGCCGGCCCCCTGGCTGCCCGGCCCTGACGAGGGGCCGGGGACCCCGGCGCCGAACCCTGACCGGTCGAGCTGAGCAGAGGCCGGTGGAGCGACCGGTTTGTCCGGCGGAGGGCGCTGGCTCGCGACGCCGCCCGCCTTGCCCGTCGAAGCGACTTCTGGCCGGGCAGAAGCCGTCTCGGCCGGCGCAGGTGCGTCCGGCTCGACGCTCGGCGGCGGCGGCGGGGCCGCCGTCGGCAGATCGGCCGGCTGGCTCTGCGGCAGGGGGGCCGTCACGACCTGCACGGGCTGCTGCGGCTTCGGGGAGAGCAGGACGAACGCGGAGACGCCACCGAACGCCGCTGCCATGGCGATGAAGGCGTATGCGAGCGGGCTCATGCCCGATCGCCGTCTTGGCGCGACCGTCTCCACCAGGCTGCCTGGCGTGCCCACCAGAGGTGCGGGCTCCGCGGCGGAGATGGCCCCTGCCGCGGCGGGTGAGCCCCCCGCGGTCAGCCTTCCGCCTGCTGGCGCCGTCGCAGAGCGGGCTACCCCAGCGGCCAGGCCACCCGCGGGCGCCGCCTCAGAGGGCGACCCGCCCGCGGCCAGGCCGCCGGCCCCACGGGCGAGCTCGGTCGAGGCGGACGCGGCCAGCTCGGGTCCGGGCGCGAACGCGACGGGGACCGTCCGATCGGCCGCGAAGGGATCGGCGAGCATCTCCACCGGCGCAGCGCCCGCGGCGAGGGTCCGCCCGGCGCCTGCCGGCGCTCCTGGCCATGCGGCCGGCGCGCTCGCCGCTGGCGCAACCGGGGTGACGCGCGCAACGGACGCAACGGACGTAGCTGACGCGACCGGCACGGGAAGCGGGGCCGACACAGCGGGCATCCCCGCTGCGGTGAAGGCGGCGACCGCCGGGGCCTGCTCGTTCAGGCCAGGAGGGTCCGGCTCGCGCGTCGCCGTGCGCGCGGGTAAGGCCCCCGCGAGCGCAGGGCCCCTCGACGAGGAGGGCGCCTTTGCCGACGGAGACGCGTGCGCCTGACCGACAGAGGAGCCCGTGGTGCTGATGCGGCGCGCGGGCGTGGACAGGCGGGTGGACTGAGCCTGCGTGACGATCTCGAGCAGCTCCGGGAAGTTCTTGAGGGGCAGCCACTCGTCGAAGCCCTCGCGCCAGACGAGCGACTCGCCGTCCACCGCGCCGGCAAGCGCCTTGTCGCGAATGACCGAGAGGCGCACCGGGCCGAGCGGGACGCCGCCGACCCCGACGTACCAGTCCTCGCTCGCCGTGGCGCGCACGGCCGGCGCCTTCCCGAGCGGGCGGTCATTGGACATCGCGCGCGTGAACGCGCCGGCGGCCCCCGCCGGCGGCGCGGGCTCCGCCGCCCTGGCGGCAGGCGCAGGGGAACGAGCCGGCGCCGCGGGCGCAGGCTGGACAGCCCGGGCTGCCGGGGAGGCCTGCGGTGCGGTCGCCGGGCGCGGGCTCGACGCCGGTCCGGGGACGGCGCGCGGCGCGACCGGGGGTCGAGGAGCGCCCGCCGGCCGCGGCAGGGCCTGGGACGCGGGCCGGGGCGGCGCAGGCGCGGCGCCGTGGCCCAGGGACGAAGCCAGCGGCGGCTTCAAGGGGCTCGCCGCGCCGTCCGCCGCCGGCGCCTCGTCGCTCGGAGGGGCGACGTGAGCATCGTCGCCCGCCTCGCGCGGCGGCTCGACCGGGAGAGCACGCGCCACGGAGCTCTCGGTGACGCTCGCGCTGACCTGGATGAGGTGCCCGCATCGCCGGCACTGCATCCGCACCATCTTGCCGGCGACCTTCTCGTCACCGATCTGGTACTTGGCCTTGCAGTTATCGCAGATGAATTTCATCCAAGGACGCGCCTGCCGGTGGAATGGCGCAGTCTACGACAGCTTGGCCCCAGACGACATGGGGTAGGCGTCAGAGCAGCCCGAGCAAGTGCTCCTTGATCGATTGCCGCGTCGGGTCATCGGGGGCGACGCCCAGCGCGCGCTCCCAGGTCTCGATGGCTTTGTTGCGAAACCCGGCCTTCTGATAGAGCACGGCGAGGTTCTTCAGCGCGGGGAAGTGCTTGCCGTTGATGTGCAGCGCCGTCTCCAGCTCCTGGATGGCGTCGTAGAGCTGCCCCTGCTTGCCGTAGAGCAGGCCGAGGTGGAAGTGCAGCCGGTACGCGAGCGGGTCGATCGCCGTGCCCTCGCGCAGGTGCCGCACGGCCTTGTCGAAATCGCCCGCGCGGTACGCCGCGATCCCCGCGGCGAGGAGGCGCTCCGCCTCCGCCGAGATCCGGTCCTGATCGCCGCGGATCGAGCGCGCCTGGAGCGCGTTCTCCACGGCGGCGACGACGTCGGCGACGCGGAAGGGCTTCTCGATGTAGGCCTCCACGCCGTAGCTCGACTTCAGGTCCTCCGCGAACCGCCACCCGCGGTAGACGGCCGAGATCATGATGATCGGGATGTGGCCGTAGCGCTGGGTGCCCTTCATGCGGCGGGCGATGTCGAAGCCGTGCACCTCCGGCAGCATGGCGTCGAGGATCATCACGTCGGGCGGATTCTCCTTGACCATGCGCAGCGCGAGGAGCCCGCGATCGGCCTCCTCCACGCGGTACCCGCGCTCCTCGAAGATGCGACGGAGCAGCTTCCGGATCTCCGGCTCGTCGTCGACGACCAGGATCGTCGTCTGATCGCCCTGCGGCGCCTTGCCTGCGCCCGGGAGCGACTCGACGACGGAGAGATCGCGGTCTGCGGTGCCGAAATCCGTGTCCGTGAGCTCGTCGGCCGCCGCCGCCCTCCGCATGGCGTCGTCGACGACGAGCGGCGGCCCCGCCGAGGAGAGGCGGGCCGGCGACGCGGCAGCGGGCGGGCTCGGATCGTCGGTGAGATCGGCGAACGAGATCTCCGCGTCGTCGCGCGGGCGCTCCGGCGCGGGCCGCGGCGGCGGCGGGGCGGCGCTGGGAGCGGGCGCCGCAGGGGCCTGGGCCACCGGGGCCTGGGCCGCCGTCGCCGGGGGCACGGCGGACGCGGGCCGGCGCGGCGCGGGCTGCGCAGGGGCTGGCGGGGGCGCGGGCGGCGCCTCGGAGGCGGACGACGCCGTGGAGCCGAGCCCGGCCCGCTTCAGCACCTCGGGCGGGCACTTGGCGCCCACGTAGAACGGCTCGCCCTGCTCCTTCATGTCGTAGGCGGCCGCGATGGTCCGCACGAGGGGACCCGCGAGCGCGATGTACGGGAAGACGCGCTTGCCGGTCACGAACTCGAGCTCGTCGATCACCTTCTTGTCGGCGGGCGCGGCCATGGCCACGAGGATGCGATCCTCGCGCACGAGCACGGGAAGGAGCTTGTGTTTGGCGGCGATCTCGCGGGGGAGGATGGAGAGGTCGCTCAGCTTGATGCAGACCTGGTTGAGATCGATGCCAGGAACGCCGCTCTGCTCGGAGAGGGCCTTCAGCGCAGCGACCTCGGAGACGGTGCCGCTCTCGATGAGGTTCGTGGCGAGGGGCACCCCCTTCGCGCGCGCCTCGAGGAGCGCCTGTTCGAGCTGGGGCTGGGTGACCGCCCGTTGCTGCAGGAGGATGCGTCCGAGCGGCTTCTTGTTGGCGTCTTGCGTCATTCCGCGGGCCGAGTTCGAAGGCTAATGGACCAGGAATGCGCGGGCAAGCACGCGACCCGCGCGCGAAGGCCGCCATCCGACCGACACGACCGGCTCGGGCTCGTGCGCCGGCGGCTCGGGCATACGGCCGGGTCGAGCGCGGCCAGGACGCCGCCCGAGGCGCGCGGATCCGAGCGCGCGTCCCGACGCCAGAGGCGAGAGCTCACCATCCGCCCATGTTACTCCGGAACCCTCCGGGCAGCGCAGGCGATGCGCCGGCGGCGCGACGGCGCCCGCTGCACCCGCTCCGCGAACGCATCGAAGAGGCCATGGCGACGATGTAGGGTCACTCGGTCGACTCGGTCGCGCCCACCGTCTCGTTCGCGTCGTTCGCCTCGTTGGCATTACCGGCGCCGCTCGCGCCGAGCCACGCGCGAGCGAACGCCGCGTACCTCCCCTCGGCGATCGCCGCGCGCGCTTCTCGCATCAGGCGGCCATAGAGGTGGAGGTTGTGCTCCGTCAGCAGGCGCAGCACCAGGATCTCGCCGGCCATGAAGAGGTGCCTCAGGTACGCGCGGCTGTATCCGCCGGCGCAGGTCGGGCAAGCGCAGGTCGGATCGAGCGGCGAACGATCTTCTTTGTAGCGGGCCTGCTTGATGACGATCTTGCCGTGCTGCGTGAGCGCCTGCCCGTTCCGCGCGTTCCGGGTGGGGAGCACGCAGTCGAACATGTCGACCCCGGCGCCGATGGCGTGCACGAGGTCGATCGGCGTCCCCACGCCCATGAGGTAGCGGGGGCGCGTCGGGTCGAGGTGCGGCCCGATCTGGGCGACGACCTCGTGCATCATCGCGATCGGCTCGCCCACGGAGAAGCCGCCCAGGGCGAGCCCGTCGAACGGCAAGGCGCCGAGCTCATCGGCATGCGCCATACGCAGCGCGACCGAGGTGCCGCCCTGCACGATGCCGAAGAGCGCCTGGCTCGGGCGCTTCGCGGCGAGGCAGCGCTTCCCCCAGCGCGTCGTCAGGCGGCACGCCTCCTCGACCTCTGGGCGCGGCGCGCCGCCTGGCGGGCACACGTCGAGCTGCATCGCGATGTCGGCCCCGAGCAACCCCTGCACCTCCATCGCGACCTCGGGCGTGAGCGCCTTGCGGGCGCCGTCGAGGTGCGATCGGAACACGAAGCCGTCCTCGACGAGGGTGCGCCGCTCGGCGAGCGAGAAGGCCTGGAAGCCCCCGGAGTCCGTGAGCATCGCGTGCGGCCAGCGGGTGAACGCGTGCAGGCCGCCGAGCTGCGCGACGAGCTCGGGGCCAGGGCGGAGCCACAGGTGGTAGGTGTTGCCGAGGACGATCCTCGCGCCGGTCGCGGCCACCTCGGCTGGGGTCAACGTCTTCACGCTGCCCTGGGTGCCGACCGGCATGAACGTCGGGGTCAGCACGTCGCCGTGCGGCGTGGAGAGCACGCCCGTCCGGGCATGCCCGTCCCTCGCGAGCTCAGAGAAGGAGAAGCCAGGCGTCCGGCTCATGGCGCGTCCACCCCACGGATCAACATGGCGTCACCATACGAGTAGAAGCGGTAGCCGGCGTCGATCGCCGCGCGGTACGCGAGGAGCGTGCGCTCGCGGCCGGCGAAGGCGAACACCAGCGCGAGCAGCGTCGAGCGCGGCAGGTGGAAGTTGGTCAGCAGGGCGTCGACGACGCGGAACCGATAGCCCGGCTGGATGAGGAGGCGCGTCTCCCCGGACTGCGCCCGCACGAGGCCTGCGCGGGCCGGATCGGCGGCCGACTCGAGCGCGCGAACCACGGTGGTGCCGATCGCGATCACCGGCGCGCCGCGCTCGCGCGCCCCCGCGATCGCGCCCGCGGTCGCGTCCGGGATCGAGTAGACCTCCGCGTGCATCGGGTGCAGGTCGAGATCGTCGACCGTGACCGGCTGGAAGGTGCCGAGGCCGACGTGCAGCGTGACGCTCGCGATCTCGACCCCGTTCGCGCGGAGCCGCTCGACGAGGCCGGGCGAGAGGTGGAGGCCCGCCGTCGGCGCGGCGACCGCTCCGGGGACCCGGGCGAAGATGGTCTGGTACCGCTCGCGATCGGACGCGTCGTCGCCGCGGCCGAGGTAGGGCGGGAGCGGGACGTGCCCGTACGCGTCGATCGCAGCGGCGATAGACAGCCCCGCGGGTGAGGAGAGCTGCACCGTGAGCACGCCGTCCTCGGCGCGCTCCAGCACCTCCGCGACCAGCGCGCCGTCGCGCTCGATATCGAGCACCGATCCCGGGCGTATCGGCTTGGAGGCGCGCCCCATCGCCCGCCAGCGCTCGGATCGCGGCGCGCTCTCCTGGGGCCCACCGCCGAGGTCCTCCACGCCGGCCGGCGCCCCGTCCACCCGGTGCAGCAGGAAGAGCTCGACCTGCCCGCCTGTGCCGCGCTTCCTCCCGAACAGACGAGCGGGGACGACCTTCGTGTCGTTGACGATGACGAGCGCGCCGCGCTCGATGTACCGATCGAGATCGCGGATCGCCGCGTGCTCCACCTCGCCCGCCCTGCGGCCGCGATCGACCAGGAGGAGCCTCGCTCCGTCGCGCTCCTCGGGGGGCCGCGAAGCGATCAGCGCTTCAGGGAGTTCGTAGTCGAGCAGCTCGCAGCGCACGCCGCGCTACTAGCACGACGCGGGCGTGAGCACGTTCGTCTTGGCGCGGAGGAAGCGACAGATCTCGCTCACCTGGTAAGGCTTGGGGACGAAGGCCACCGCGCCGCAGTCGGCGCGCTCGACCTGGCGCGCGGAGAGGTGATACGCGCTGGAGAGCACGACCCGCACCCTCGGGAACGCATGCCGGATGTGCCGCGCGAGCTCGAGGCCGTTCAGGTCCGGCATCATCAGATCGATCATCGCCACATCGACCGGGGACGAGCCGAGGGTGAGCAGCGCATCCTGGAACGAGGCGGCGAACACGACCTCGAACCCCTCGACGCTTAGCCCTGCCGAAAGAGCGCGACGCTGGGAATTCTCACCGTCCACGATCAGCATGCGGGCCATTAAGCGTCCTCCTGCGGCGATCGCCGCCATCCAATACGCCTACCTGTCTAGCAATCACCGGGCCAAGTTCCCGAATCGACGCGTTGCAGTTGCCGACGCTAAAGTGAAACAGAAGAGCACAGTCTACATCAGGCGCCTCATTGCACTAAGGCAAATCCCGACGCTGCATCATTGCAAAGATGCAATCTCGCGTAGGCTAGCTCCCTCGATTTACGGCTGAGTCAGGTGGTTTGCTTGGATCGAGCGGCCGCATCCATACGACCCGAACGGAGGAATGCAGGCTGAGCTCGATGGGCAGCAGGTCGAGGTGCAGGGGGAGCATGGCCCGTCGAGCGCGGTCCGCCTGAGGTCGCTGTGTGCCATGGGAGCGAGTTGCTGAGCCCGGCCGGTGGGCGATGGGAGGCGCTCGACAGACCGGCGCCGCGTCAGCCCGGGGGATACGTGATCGCCAGGCGGGTCATCTTGCGCCACAGCGTGGTCGCGCTGATCCCGAGCACCTCGGCGGCGCGCTCCCGGCTGCCGTCGCACTCCCGCAGCGCGGCCTCGATCGCCTGGCGCTCGGCGCAGTCGACGACGTCGGCGAGCAGCCTGCCGCCGGCCTCGGGCGCGCGCTTCGGCTGCACCGCGGCGGGCAGCACGTCGTCGACGCTGATGAGGCCGCCGCCGGAGAGGGCCACCGCTTGCTCGACCATGTTCTCGAGCTCGCGGATGTTGCCGGGGAAGTCGTACTGCGTCAGCGCCTCGACGACGCCGTCCGCGGCGCGGGCGCGGCAGCTCATCTTGCGGTTGTACTTCTCCAGGAAGAACTCCCAGAGGATCGGGATGTCCTCACGACGCGAGCGGAGCGGCGGGAGCACGAAGCGCGCGACGTTCAGCCGGTAGTAGAGGTCCTGGCGGAACCGCTTCTCCGACACCGCGGTCAGGAGCTCCTGGTTCGTCGCGGCGATGATGCGCACGTCGACGTTGATGGGTTTGTTCTCGCCTACCCTGCGGATCTCGTTCTCCTGGATCGCGCGGAGCAGCTTCGCCTGGAAGGTGAGCGGGGTCTCGGCGATCTCGTCGAAGAAGAACGTGCCCCCGTCGGCCTCCTCGAAGAGCCCTTTCCTCGCCGAGATCGCGCCCGTGAACGAGCCTCGCGCGTGGCCGAACAGCTCGCTCTCGAGGAGCGTCTCGCTGATGGCGGCGCAGTTCACCGGCACGAACGGGCGGTCGGCGCGCTTGCTGTTGGCGTGGATGGCCTTGGCGACGAGCTCCTTGCCGGTGCCGCTCTCGCCGGTGATGAGCACCGTCGCGTCGGTCGGCGCGACCTTGACGATCCGGCCGAGCACCTCGCGGACCGCCTGCGAGCGGCCGACGATGTTCTCGAACCGGTAGCGCTCCTTGAACTCGCTGGCGAGCAGCTGCACCTCGCCGGTGAGCTTCCGGTTCTGGATCGCGCGCTCGACCTTCACGAGGAGCTCCTGCTCCGAGAACGGCTTCTGGATGTAGTCGAACGCGCCGAGCCGCATGGCCTCCACCGCGCTCTCGATGGTGCCGTACGCGGTCATCACGATGACCTCCGTGTTCGCGTTCGACTCCTTCACCGCGCGCAGGACGCCGATCCCGTCGAAGCCGCCCATCCGGAGGTCGGTGAGCACGACGTCGTACGCCCCCTTGGCGCCCAGATCGGCGCCCTGGCTGCCGTCCGCGGCTTCATCGACCTCGTACCCGGCGCCACGCAGCATCATCGCGAGCGTGGTCCGCATGTTCCGCTGGTCATCGACGACAAGAATCTTCGACATGGATTTCCCCCGCCGCGCTCATCCTCCTCCGGGAAACGAGCGCGGCGCGACGATCACGACCGACGTGCCGCGCTGGCGCGTAAGCGCGCGAGCACGGTCGTCCGCGGCGCCTTGGACATGCGTCCAGAGCATCGTACGTCAAGCACGACCTCCGCCGCCAGAAGGTGCACGGGGGACGCTCCCTGCGCGAGGGACGGCCCTCACCCTACCCTACTCGCGGATCTGCTGGGCGAGGTAGGCGGTCTCGCCGAGCTTCTCGATCAGCCCGATTTGTGTCTCGAGCCAGTCGATGTGCTCCTCCTCGGACTCGAGGATCTTGGCCAGGAGCTCCTCGCTGGTGCGATCCCCCTTGTCGCGGCAGAGGGCGATCGCCGAGTTGAGCCGCTTGACCGCGTGGTACTCGAGATCGAGGTCGCTCTTGAGCTGCTCCGGCACGCTCTGCCCGATGTGCAGGGTGTCCAGGCGCTGCAGGTTGGGCAGCCCATCGAGGAAGAGGATGCGATCGATGATCGCATCGGCGTGCTTCATCTCGTCGATCGACTCGGCGCGCCCGTGCGCAGCGAGCGTGACGAAGCCCCAGTGCGAACACATCTTCGCGTGCAGAAAATACTGGTTGATCGCAACGAGCTCTCCCGCAAGCACCTCGTTCAACGCATCAACGACGTCTTTTGCACCCTTCATCGGACCCCTCTCGCGCTCATGCCTGTCGTGCGGACCCCGCCCCTGTCAGGCGGGGGACGCTGGCTAGGACGCCAGCGCCCCGCACAAATGCGCGAGGTCCGTGGAGGTGCGCAAGAAGTTTCTAAGGAAATAAGTGCCACCGCCGTCGCTTCCGACGGAAACCAGGGCATCGAGGCTGTTGCCGGTCAATCCGGAGGATCAAGCTGCGCTGGAGACCGGCGCCATCACCAGGCGACGCGGCGTCGAGGCGCCATCGCGCTCGCCAACAAGCTCGGCGATCGTCGACCGACAGGAGCCACAGCGCGTACCGGCGCCCGTGCACTCCATGACCTGCGAAACAGAGCAGGCGCCCTCGCTCATCGCTTCACGAATCTCTCGATCACAGACGCCCATGCAGAGGCAGACGTACATGCAGACCCCCGGCTACGTAACGGGTTGGATTGATATTGAACATAGCTTTCAATATCGGAGCGTCAAGGGGAATGTCGCCTGGGCGGATCGCCGCCTTGGCTCGTGGTCCGAGATCCCCTTGGATCGAACCAGCAGCGCTCGATCAAACAAACGCGCCGAGCAGCGCTCGATCGAACGCGCCGAGCAGCGCTCGGTCGGTCGAGCGCCACAGGAGCGTCGAAGGAAGAGGATCGGGCAGGGATGCAGCCGGTCAGACCGGCGGAAGACGACGCCGCGCGAGCGCGGGCTAGCGGCGAGGCGCGAACGCACGCCCACCGCGGAGCGGTCGGCCGCGTGACGGCGTCACATCGTGAGGCCGCCGTCGACGTCGATGCAGCGACCGTTGAAGTACTCGCACTCGATCACGAAGCGCACGGCCTGCCAGATGTCCTCGGGCACGCCGATGCGGCCCACAGGGATCATGGCGACCAAGGCGTCGCGCGCCTTCTGGTGCATGCCCTGCGTCATGGGCGTCTCGATCATGCCGGGTGCAACGGCGCCGACGCGGATGCCGAACGGCGCGAACTCGAGCGCCCAGGTCTTCGTGTTCGCCGCGAGCGCGCTCTTCGCAGCGGTGTAGCTCGACTGGCCGCGGTTGCCGTGGCGCGCGATGGAGCTGATATTGACGATGACGCCCTTCTGCTCGGTCTCGATCATCTTCGCGACGACCTCGCGGACCATGAGCGTGGCCCCCGTCAGGTTGACGTCGATGACGGCCTGCCACTGCGCCGCGCTCAGCTTGACGACGGCGCCCGTCTGGCGGTCCTTCTTGACGAGCAGGCCGTCCCGCAGGATGCCCGCGTTGTTCACGAGGCCGTTCAGGCCGCCCATCGCCTCGTGCGCGAAGCGGACGAACGCCTCCACCTCCGCCTCCACCGCCACGTTGACCGCCCGCGCGTGGACCTTGCCGGCGAGCCCCTTGCTCGCCTCGACGAGCGACGCGAGCCCCTCCTCGTTCATGTCGCCGGCGGCGACCTGGCCCCCGAGCTCCGCGAGCCGCAGCGCATAGTGGCGACCCAGCCCCTGGGCAGCACCTGTGACGACGAACTTCGTGTCCTCGAGTCGCATGATCGCACTCCTCCAGGGATCGCCCCCGCTCTCCGTGTCGAACGCGCCGTCTACCACGACACCACCGCGAGGCGGCGGACGACGTGGCAGCGCGCCGCCAACGCCCGCAACCCGCGCCCGGCCTGCAGGCCCCCGCGCAATCCGCGCAACCGCGCAACCCGCGTACCCCGCGTACCCCGCGTACCCCGCGTACCCCGCGTAACAGCGCGGTCGCCGCTTGCGCCGGGTGGCATCGATGTTATTCAGCGCCCATGAGGTCGATCGCGCTCGCCGCCGTGTGCGCCGGCATCCTGACGCTCGCGCCTGCATGTGACCGCGCCCCCCCGGTGCCCGAGACCTCCGATCCGACGGGCAAGGATCTGGTGATCGGCGCCGTGGTCGCAGCCGCCGAGCAGAGCGGAGGGATCCGCATCTACAAGATCGTCGAGGTGGAAGAGCTGCCCAAGCCGTTCGGGTCCGATCTGCACATGATCGCCTACGATCCGAAGGCGCAGAGCTTCGAGGAGGCCGCGGAGCTCCGTCGCAAGGGGAAGCTGACCGTCGCGAAGGACCACATGACGGTCCGGCTCGTGTACTTCCTGCCGCGCGACCACCGGGTAATCAGCAACGAGCCGGTCAGCGACGACGAGCGGGCCCCGTACCTCCGCTCGTTCCAGAGCCGGCAGCGCTGACCGGCATCCGCCGGCGGACGGCGAGGCGCCCGCGCCTCAGCGCGCCGTGCGGAGCAGCTCGCCCAGCCGCTCGATCGCCTGGCTGTGCAGCCGGCTCGCCCAGCTCTTGCTGATCCCGAGATCCTGCGCGATCTGATCGAAGCGCTCGTCGTCGAAGTAGTGGCGCTCCACGAGGGCGCGCTCGCGCTCCGGGAGCTCGCGCACGGCGTGACGCACGGCCTGCGCGAGCTCGGCGCGAGAGGCGCGCTCCTCCGGGTCGTCCGCGGCGTCGGGGACGGCGGCGACGTCCCCGTGACCCGAGAGCAGGCCGAGCGCCATCGCGGCCGCGTGCCCGGCGAGCAGATCACCGAGCCGCGCGGCGTAGGCCTCCTGCGTGGCAGGCGCGTCGGCGTCGTCGTCCGCCCCGCGTCCCTCGGCGAAGCGCGCCGACGCAGCGAGCGCGCTGGCCCGCGCGGCCGCGGAACGCCAGCGCGTCTCCCTCCGGACGCCGTCGAAGATGGCCCACCGGAGCTTCCGCTTGGCGAAGGCCTCGAAGGTGGATCGGCTCGGATCGTGCGTCCGCACGATCTCGAGCAGCGCCGGGTGCCCCAGCGCGACGAGGTCCTCCACCGGGATGCGGCGGCCCAGACGGCGCGCGATGCGCTTCGCGACCAGCTGAAGCAGGTCGAGCCCCTCGGCGAGGAGCCGGTCTTCCGGAGTGCGCACCGCTATCCCGCCTTGGCGCGCCCCGCTGCGCCGAGCACCCCGAACGCCCGCTCGCCGCTCTCGTCGACCTCGCGCGGATGCGCGCGCCGCAGGAGGCGGCTCGCCTCCTCGTCGTGCAGCAAGACCTCCGCGAGCTGCTCGCGCATCCACGCGATCTCGTGCGCGGGCAGGCGCCCAACGTAAGGCGCCACGGCGGCGTCGACCTGAGCGGCGATCCAGGGGTCATCGAGGAGCGAAGCGTCCATGGGCGACGCCCATTATATCTCCACCGAGCGCGCCGTCATCCGCCGCCCGCCGCGTCGCCGATGCGTCATTTGGACGGCGGCGGCTCGTTGAGGCAGGCCTCGAACGCCCTGACGGTCCGCGCGTCGAACGCGCACTTGAGCGACCTCGGATCCACGCTCTTGCCGACGTTCTGCTCGCACGACTGCGCGTACTGCTCCCCCAGCGTGGCCGCGACGGCGTCGATCTTCTTCTCGGTCTCGCCCCGCTGCTCCGCCGTGAGCTTGGCGCTGAGCGCCGCGACCTGCTCCGAGCGCGTGAGCACTGTGAGCCGCTTGCCCAGGTCCACGCAGTCGCCATGCATGAGCGCGTAGTCGTCGGGCACCGAGTCGTCGCGACGCGGCGGCGCCGGCGCCGCCGCGGCGGGCTCGGCGTCTGCCTCCCGCGCCTCGGCGCCCTGGGCGGCATCGCTCGTGGGCTCGGCCGGCAGCGACGGCTCCTCCGACCGCGCGGGCTCGGGCTGCTCGATCGGAGGCGGCGAGGCCCCTCCGCACCCGAGCAGCAACGTCGACAACGGACCCGTGACCATGATCAAGAAAAGAGCTCTCCCCATGCAGCGAGGGTTGATCGGCTCGCGCCGGGCGTCCATGCCGCGCCGGGCGCGCTCGGCGCTGCGCGGCGGATCGAGCGACGCCTCGGCTCGCCGCACCTGCCGCGAGGGTGCGCGGGCCGCCTTGGCAGGCTCCGTGCAGGGCGCACCGTGACGACAGGTCGGCCTCGCCGGCCGTGTCGCTTGTCCGTGCGGAGGCGGGAGCATGCGGTCGCTCTGGATTGTTCTCGTCCTGGTGCTCGGCTCGGCGTTGCTGCTTCAGGTGATGGCGGCGTCCGACGGGCGGATCCCCTACGCGCGCTTCCGCTCGCTCGCGGAGAGCGGAGAGCTCGCCGAGATCGAGATCCGGGACGACATGTACATCGGACGCGCGGTGCCCGGCCTGAGCGCGCGCGCGCCGCAGAGTTATCGCACGGGGCGCATCGAGCAGACCGAGAAGGATCTGCTCGCCGATCTCGACCGGCGAGGGATCCCGTACACGCGCGTCGCGGACGAGCTGGGGCTGCCGCCGTACCTCTGGCTGCTGCTGCCGCTCGCCGGTCTGGCGGCGATGGGCCACCTCGCGTCGCGCCGCGCGACGACGGCAGGGACCATCTCGGGCGCCGCGACCGCCTTCGGCAAGCACAAGGCGCGGCTCTACGAGGAGCGGGGCGCGATCGCGACCTTCCGCGATGTCGCGGGCAACGCCGAGGCGAAGACGGAGCTCGGCGAGATCGTCGACTTCCTCAAAGCGCCCGAGCGCTACGAGAAGCTCGGCGGGCGGATGCCCAGAGGGGTGCTCCTCGTGGGGCCGCCCGGCACGGGCAAGACGTTGCTCGCTCGGGCGATCGCAGGAGAGGCGAGCGTCCCCTTCTTCAGCGCAAGCGGGTCGGAGTTCGTGGAGATGTTCGTCGGCGTCGGCGCCGCGCGCGTGCGCGACCTCTTCTCGCAGGCGCGCGAGAAGGGGCCCTGCCTCGTGTTCATCGACGAGCTCGATGCGGTCGGCAAGGTGCGCGGCCTCGGCGGATCCGTCGGCGGCCACGACGAGCGGGAGCAGACGCTCAACCAGCTCCTCACCGAGATGGATGGGTTCGACGCGCACACGGCCATGGTCGTGATCGCCGCGACGAACCGCGCCGAGATCCTCGATCCTGCGCTGCTCAGGCCGGGGCGGTTCGATCGCCGGGTGCACATCGATCGGCCCGACCTCGCCGAACGGAAGGAGATCCTCGCGGTGCACGCGAGGAAGGTGGCGCTCGATCCTGGCGCGGATCTCGACGCCGTGGCCGCGCAGACCGCGGGGCTCGTCGGCGCCGACCTCGCGAACATCGTCAACGAGGCCGCGCTGCTCGCGGCGCGGCGCGGCGCGGAGGCGGTGGGACAGAGCGACCTGGAGGCGGCGATCGAGCGCGGGCTCGCGGGGCTCGAGCGCCGCGGCAGGCGGCTCGGAGCGCGCGAGAAGCTCGTCGTCGCCTACCACGAGGTGGGGCATGCGCTGACCGCCTCGCTGCTGCCGACGCAGGATCCGGTGCGCAAGGTGTCCATCGTGCCGCGGGGGCCGGGCGCGCTCGGGTACACGATCCAGCAGCCGCGCGAGGATCGTTACCTGTGGAGCCGGCAGGAGATCCTCGATCGGCTGGTCGTGCTGCTGGGCGGCCGCGTCGCCGAGGAGGAGGCCGTCGGAGACCTCTCGACCGGCGCGCAGGACGATCTGCTCAACGCGACCGAGCTCGCGCGTCGCATGGTCCGCGAGCTCGGGATGGGCCAGGGGCTCGGGCTCTCGGCGCTCGATCCGCGCCGGCCGCTGTCGTTCCTCGGCGAAGCGCAGGGCGCGATGCCGTCCGGCGCAGGGCCGCGGGAGTGCAGCGACGCGACCGCGCGCGCGATCGACGCGGAGGTCGCGCGGATCCTCGCGGACGCGGAGGCGCGGGCGCGCGCTTTGATCCAGGGGCACCGGCCGACGCTCGAGCGCGTCGCCGCCCGGCTCTACGAGGTCGAGACCCTGAGCGGCGATGAGCTCAGGGAGATGGTGGCAAGAGGGGAAGCCTAGAGCTGCCGCTCAGTCGACGCTCCGCAGCGCGCGGGACAGATCGAAGCCCGTGGCGTCATGGTGATAGACGACGCGGAGCACGCGGCCGCGCAGGAGCTCTCTCGGCACCGCCCCCATCGCCCGGCTGTCGAGCGACGCGGCGCGGTTGTCGCCCATCACGAAGAGGTGGTCCGGCGGGACGACGACAGGACCGAACGCGTCGAAGTCGGGCTCGCCGGCCGTGTGGGTGACCTCGCCGAGGTGCTCCACCCTCGTGCCGTCCACGAGCTGCTCGAGGGCTTGCGCCGCGCCGTCGACGTACAGCACGCCTTGCCGGAGCATCACCGTCTGGCCCGGGAGCGCGATCACCCGCTTGACGAGGAGGGTGGGCCCGCCGCGCGGATCCGCGAAGAGCACCACGTCGCCGGCGCTCGGCCCGCTGCGCTCGAACAGGTAGTGATCCGTGAGCGGGACGCGGAGCCCGTAGGCGACCTTGTCGACGAGGATGCGATCGCCGGGGGTGATCGTCGGCCACATCGAGCCGGTGGGCACGTGGTACTGGTCCGCGAGGGTCGAGCGACCCAGCGTGAGGATCGCGAGCGCCGCGAGGATCTTGAGCAGGCTCCGCCCGAACGGCGCGACCGTCTGGTAGGCGCGCCGCGCGAGCGCGCGATCGGATCGAAGCATGAAAAGTCCGGCCTTGTCGGGCTGGAGGCACACCGCCGCGGCCTCCACCGCCGGCCGGGGAACGCTGGGCTCGCTCATCTCTGGCGGGGCTAGCATCCGCGCTCGAGACAAGCCAGCTTCGCTGCATGCACGGCTGCACTTCATCGACTGCACCACTCTCCCAAGCTCTGGGCCGCCTCACACTCTGCGGATCAATGTCGCGTCATCCGGTAACGACAGGGGCCGCCATGCACCTCGCCGGCTACCGCGCGCTGGGACTCGATTTTACCTATATCCCTTTTGCGGTGACCGATGTTGAAGGCGCGACGCGCGGGATGCGCGCGCTCGGGATCCGCGGCCTCGGCGTGTCGATGCCCTACAAGCAGGCGGTAATTCCATGGCTCGACGAGCTCGATCCCGTCGCCGAGCGGATCGGCGCGGTCAACACGATCGTGAACAACGACGGGCGCCTCCGGGGCTACAATACCGACTGGATCGGCGCGGTGCGGGCGCTCGAGGAGGTGACGCGGCTCGGGGGCGCGCGGGTGCTGCTCCTCGGCGCCGGCGGCGCGGCGCGCGCTGTCGCGTTCGGGCTCGCGGAGCGCGGCGCCAGCGTCACGGTGGCGAACCGCGATCTCGAGAAGGCGCGGCGGCTCGCGGCGGCGGTCGGCGGGGCGGCCGTGCCGCTCGACGCAGCGGCGCTCTCGCCCGACCACGACGTCCTCGTGAACGCCACGTCGCTCGGCATGGCCGAGGTCGATCCGCGAAGCCCTGTCCCGGAGGAGTGGTTGCGGGAAGGTCTCCTTGTGATGGATATCGTGTACAAACCGATGATCACGGAGCTCGTGGCGGCGGCGCGTCGGCGCGGAGCGACCGCCGTTCACGGCGGGAGGATGCTCCTCCACCAGGCTGCAGAGCAGTTCCGGCTGTACACCGGGCGGGAGCCGCCGCTCGATGTCATGGACGACGCGCTGCGCGCTCAGCTCGGCTGACGCGCGGAGCCGCCGCTCGACGCCACGGACGAAGCGTCGCGCGCTGAGCTCGGCTGACGCGCGCGACGTCCTGCGGCAGGCTCGCGCTGTCCGGCCGGCCAGGGTGCGCGGCGATCGCCGCTCTGCGCCGTGCGCGCGGCCTCCGGAGCAATGGCGAAGGGCGGGCGCCACGCGTAGGCTTCCGGCGATGATCTCGTTCGAGATACGCGCAGCCGTGACCGGCGACGAGGAGCAGCTCCTCTATGTCGCGCGCCACCTGAACTCGGTCAACCTGCCGAACAACCGTGACGCAATCCACGAGATCGTCGCCGAGAGCCACAAGAGCTTCAACGGGGCGATCCAGGATCCCCGCCTCCGCCAATACGTCTTCGTGCTCGTCGACCTGACGAAGGGCGACAAGGGCATGATCGTCGGGACGTCGATGATCATCGCGCAGCTCGGCCGGCGCGGCATCCCCTACATCTTCTTCGACGTGCTCGACGAGGAGAAGTACTCGGCCACGATCGACAAGCACTTCCATCATACCGTGCTGCGCATCGGCTACTCGTACAACGGCCCCACGGAGATCGGCGGGCTCGTGCTCATGCCGGAGTACCGGCAAGGGCCCGAGCGGCTCGGCACGATGATCTCCTATGTTCGTTTCCTCTACATGGCCGCGCGATCCGCGCTGTTCCAGGACGAGATCCTCGCGGAGCTGATGCCCCCCCTCGAGCCGGACGGGACAAGCCACCTCTGGGAAGCGCTCGGGCGCAAGTTCACCGACATGAGCTATGCCGACGCGGATCTCCTCTCCAAGAAGAACAAGGAGTTCATCAAGGGGCTCTTCCCGGAGGGGACCATCTACGCCTCGCTGCTGCCCGAGGACGCGCAGCGCGTGATCGGGAAGGTCGGGGCACAGACCCGGGGGGTGGAGAAGCTGCTCCGCCGCGTCGGCTTCCGCTACGCTCACAGGGTCGATCCGTTCGACGGAGGGCCGCACTTCACCGCCCGCATGGACGAAATCTCGCTCGTGAGCGATACGCGCCGGGCGAAGGCGGGCCGCCCGTTCACCCCGAGCCCGTCGGATCCGAAGGGCATCCTCGCGATCGAGCGCCCAGACGCCCCTTATTTTCGCGCGGTCGCCGCGAGCCTCCGCGATGAGGGAGAGCTCGGCATGGCGATCGCCGAGGACGCCTGGAAGCACCTGGAGCTCCAGCCCCGCTCGCCGATCTGGGTCCTGCCGATGCCGTGACAGGGCGCCTGCGCGCCGCGTCCAGCACGCGCAAGACCAGCGGATCAGCCCGCCTGTGCGACACGTCCCGCACACGCGAGAGCAGCGGATCAGCCCGCCTGCGCGCCGCGCCCACCAGCGGATCAGCCCGCCTTGCATCACGACGATTCTGTTGCTACAGAATTAACAGAAGTTTTCACGAGCGATTCGGAGGACCATGACCCTTGGATTGGACCTCGATTTCGGGCGCTTGCCCGCGCTGGAGCGGAGAGAACGCTGGCCCGGGACACCGAGGGAGGATGCCGGCGCGGAGAGGGCCCCCGAAGCAAAGGACGGCGCGGCGCCCAGGCTCTCTGGGCGGGAGATGCGTATCGCCGCCGCGCTCGCCGAGGCGGCGATGCCGCCCGGCCGCTTCCTCGACGGCGCGGGCGCCGCGACCGCCAGCCGACTCGCGGCCTGGCTCGGCTCGATCCCGCCGCACCTGGCGCAGGGGGTGCGCGCGGCGCTGTGGGCGATAGAGCTCGCTCCCCTTCCGTTCCGGCTCAGGCCGCTGTCGGCGCTGCCGCTCGAGGAGCGGATGGAGGTGCTCCGCGGCTTCGAGCAGAGCCGGGCGCGGACGCTGCGCTCGGTGCTCCGCGCCGCGCTCACGCCGCTCAGGTTCGTCCACTACGACCGGCCCGAGATGTTCAAGCACGTCGGCTGCCGTTACGAGCTGCCCACGGTGCGCGACGAGGCGCCGCGCTGGCTCGCGCAGGTGACCGACGGGCGCGAGGTCGAGGAGGACCTGGAGCTCGAGTGCGAGGTCCTCGTGATCGGCACCGGCGCCGGCGGAGCGGCCGCGGCCTACGAGCTCGCGTCGCGCGGACACGCGGTGCTCATGCTCGAGGAGGGCGACTTCCACCGCCGCTCGAGCTTCACCGGCCGGCCCGCGCGCGCCTACCGGGAGATGTACCGCGACCACGGGCTCGACATGACGCTCGGCAACGTGAATATCCCGGTGTTCGCGGGGCGCGCCGTCGGAGGGAGCACCGTGATCAACTCCGGTACTTGCTACCGCGCTCCGGAGAGCACCTTCGCGTCGTGGCGCGACGGCATGGGGCTCCCTGCGGAGTTCTCGTCCGGCGGGCTCGCTCCCTATTACGAGCGCGTCGAGCGCATGCTCCAGGTCGCCCCCGCCGACCCGCTTCACCTCGGGGCGATCGGGCCGATCGTCCGGCGCGGGGCGGAGCGGCTCGGGCTGCGGCACGGGCCGCTCCAGCGCAACGCGCCGGACTGCGATGGGCAGGGGATCTGCTGCTTCGGCTGCCCCACGGGGGCCAAGCGCTCGACCGACGTGAGCTACGTGCCCGAGGCGCTCAAGCGGGGCGCGCAGCTCATCACCGCGGCGCGGGTCAGGACGATCGATATTGTGGCGGGCCGCGCGCGGGGGGCGACTGCCGTGCTCGGCGGCGACACGAGGGCCGGAAGCAACGACGACCGCGCGGCGAGCGGCGCAGGGCGGCAGCCTCGGCTCGTGGTCAGGGCGGAGGCCGTCGTCGTGGCCGGCGGCGCGCTGATGACGCCGCTGCTCCTGCGCCGGAGCGGAGCATGCCTGTCGAGCGGCGCGCTGGGAAAGAACCTCTCGATCCACCCGGCCTCGAAGGTGATGGCGCTCTTCGATGAGCGGATCGATCAGTGGCAAGGCATCCCGCAGGGCTACCAGATCGACCACTTCGCCGATGAAGGGCTGATGTTCGAGGGAGGCTCGCTCCCGTTCGACGTCGCCGCGCTGGCCGTGCCCTGGACGGGACACCGCTACACGGAGCTGATGGAGCGGTACCCGCACCTCGCGACGTTCGGGTTCATGATCAAGGACACGAGCCGCGGCGAGGTGAGGCCCGGGATCGGCGGCACGCCGCTCGTGCTCTACACGATGAACGGGGAGGACCTCGCGAAGATGAAGCGAGGGGTCGAGCTGCTCTGCGAGGTGTTCCTGGCCGCGGGGGCGCGGCGCGTCCTGCCGCTCGTCGCCGGCTGCGACGAGGTGAACGGCCCCGCGGACCTGGAGCGGCTCAAGGCGCGGCAGATCAAGGCCGGGGACCTCGACGTGGCCGCGTTCCACCCGCTCGGGACGTGCCGTATCGGGGTGGATCCGCGGTCATCGTGCCTCGGGCCGGACCACCAGGCGCACGACGTCGCCGGGCTCTACGTGTGCGATGGAAGCGCGATCCCCTCGTCGCTCGGCGTGAACCCGCAGATGACCATCATGGCCATGTCGCTGCGCGCGGCTGAGCTCCTGAGCGAGCGGCTATCCGGCTGAGCCGTCGCGGTACCCGAGGGCCGCGGCGCGCTCGCTGCCGATACGATCGCTCTCGATCGTCCCGTCGCGCATCGTCACCACGCGCGGCATCGACTCGGCGAAGCTGAGGTTGTGCGTGACCACCACGATCGTGGTGCCGTGCTTGCGGTTCATCTCGAAGAACAGCTGGTGGATCGAGTCGCTCGTCGCGGTGTCGAGGTTCCCGGTCGGCTCGTCGGCGAGGAGGAGCTTCGGCGACAGGACGAGCGCCCGCGCCAGGGCCACGCGCTGCTGCTCGCCGCCCGACAGCTCCCCCGGCCGGTGCGTCGCGCGCGCCGCGAGCCCGACCTCGGCGAGCAGCGAGCGCGCGAGCGGCTCCATCTCGCGGCGGGTCTTCCCCTGGATGAGGCCCGGCATCATCACGTTCTCGACCGCGTTGAACTCGGGGAGCAGGTGGTGGAACTGGAAGACGAAGCCGATCGTCCGGTTCCGGATCGCCGCGAGCCGCGAGCCCGGCAGGCCGGTGAGCTCGTCGTTGCCGAGGCGGATACGGCCGCTCGTCGGGAGATCCAGCGTGCCGATGCAGTGGAGGAACGTGCTCTTGCCGGCGCCGGAGGGGCCCACGAACGCCACGACCTCGCCCTGGTTGATGACGATGTCGATGCCGCAGAGCACGTGGAGCTCGCGGCCCATGTGAACGAAGGTCTTGCGGAGGTCTTCGACGACGACGAGCGGAGTGGACATGGAGTGATTACTCGTAGCGGAGCCCGTCGACCGGAGAGAGCCTCGAGGCGGCGCGGGCCGGGTAGATGGTGGCGATGGTGCAGATGAGCAGCGACGCGACCGCGACCATCGCGTAGTCGGAGAGGTTCACGTTCACGGGCAACCGGTCGATGTAATAGACGTCCGGATCGAGCCGGACACCGAACCAGTACAGGCCCGTGCAGACCGCGAGCGCGGTGCCGACACCGTAGATCGTGCCGATGGCGCCGATGATCACGCCCTCGAGCATGAACACGCGCATCACCGCGTTGTCCGAGGCGCCCAGCGCCTTCAGGACGGCGATCTCCTTGCCCTTCTCGGTCACCATGAGGAGCAGCGTGCAGACGATGCAGAAGCTCGCGACCGCGATGGCGATGGACAGGATGATGAACGTCGCGATCTTCTCCAGCTTGAGCGCGCTGAAGAGGTTCTTGTTCATCTCCATCCAGTCGCGGACGCGGAGCTGCGGCGGCGGCTTTCCTCCCTCCGGCGCCTCATCGAGCGCGGCGCTCGCGGCGACGGCCGCCTCCACGGCCGGGCGGACCTCCTGCACCCGCTCGGGATCCGGGACCCGGATGTCGATATGGGTGATCTTGTCGTCGAGGCTGAAGAACTTCTGCGCCTCTTCCATCAAGACGTACGCGTGCGTGACGTCGTACTCGTACATGCCGCTATAGAAGATCGCCGCGACGCGGAACCTGCGGGAGCGCGGCATCACGCCGGTGGGGCCGAGCTCGCCCATCGGCGACAGGAGGGTCACCTCGTCCCCGACGAGCACGTGGAGCGATTTCGCGAGCTCGCGGCCGATGATGACGCCCGGGTACACGCGCGTCTGCAGCTTCAGGTAGTCGCGCACCGACGGGTCGACGTCCGTCGGCTGGCGGAAGTCCGGCCCCTTGAAGTACGGCTCCCCGCCAGGACCTCGACCGATGATCTCCTCGGGAGGCAGGCTCGTCAGCTTCTCGGGCTCGCGCAGGTAGTCGAAGCTGCCGACCTCGATGTTCTTGGCGAGGTCGATGACCTGCCCGATGGTGTCCGGATCGATGCCGCGGACGAGCGCGCCCGCGGTGTTCGAGGCGCTGGAGCCCATCGCCTCGCCGGCCGCGACCGGGGTCGCGGCGCCTCCGTAGGGCGCGAGCGCGACGCGCACCTGGGTGAGCTTGTCGTCCCAGTTGCCGAAGCCGCCAGGGCGGGAGGCGTCGACGACCATGTGCGCGTTGTTGCCGAGGATCTTGCGCTTCAGGTCGGCGCCGAAGCCGCCCATGATGCTCGTCACCGAGCACAGGGCGCACGAGCTGACGGCGACGCCGGCCATCGACAGGACCGAGATGACCGTGAGAAAGCCGCTCTTCGAGGCGCGCACATGGCGCGCGGCCACGTGGGGCACAAAGCTCCGGCGCTCGAGCGCGTCGAGGGCGAGCGGCAGGAGCGCCGACAGCACGAAGAACAGGAAGACGACGCTCGAGACGAGCGCGGTGAAGCGGATGATCTGATCCGTCGAATTGAACGACGCGCCCTTCCCGACGGGCATCCTGGCCGTGAGCGTCGCGGTGACGCCGAACGCAACGCCCACGAGCGCGCCCCACCACCAGCCGAGCGCGCGATAGAGCCCCCTGCGGACGGGGCGGCTCCCGGCGACCAGATAGCCCGCGCCCGCGCCGAACAGGATGCCTCCAAGGATCCACCGGAAGGTCGGCTGGATGGGCAGGACCGCGACCCAGAGGACGACGATCGCGAGCGCGGCGATCAGGGACATCGCGCCGAGCACGCGGAGCCCCACGCGGGCCTTGGACCCCCACCTGCCGGAGAGCCACCGGGCGTTGTCCGCAGCCATCCTGGCCCGGAACAGCCGAAGGGCACCCCCCACGATCAGCGTGGCGACGAGCTGGGCGATCAGCTGGGTATTGCCCGCGAAGAAGGCGCCGATGGGCGCGAGGCTCTTCGCGCGCCCGCTGGACGCGATGAGCGTGAGCGCGAGCAGGCTGGCGCCCGTGAGAGCGACCACGACCCCGACGCGCACGACGCCGGGACGCCGCGGCTCCAGCTCGCCCTTCTTGTCGAAGCGGGTGTAGCCCCGCCAGGCGAGCAGGACGATGCCCAGAGCAACGGCGGCGAGGAGCGCCGCCTGCAACGACCTGGAGAGCTCGATCACGCGTCGGTCTCGGGACGGAGGAGCGGGAACAGGATGACGTCGCGGATGGAGGTCGCGCCGGTGAGGAGCATCGTCAGGCGATCGACCCCCATGCCGAAGCCCGCCGTCGGCGGGAGGCCGTGCTCCAGGGCGCGGACGTAGTCGGCGTCGTAATCCATCGCCTCCTCCTCGCCCCGGGACTTCTTCTCGACCTGCGCGCGGAAGCGCGCGTCCTGGTCCTCGGGGTCGTTGAGCTCGCTGAAGGCGTTGCAGAGCTCGCGGCCGTCGATGAAGAGCTCGAAGCGGTCGACGAGCGAAGGATCGCTGTCCTTCTTGCGCGCGAGCGGGGAGACCTCGAAGGGATAGTCGATGATGAAGACAGGGACGCTCTTGTCGCCCGCCTCCGTGCGGTAGTCCCTCGTGAGGAACGGCTCGACCACGTACTCGTAGGCGCAGAAGACGAGCTCACCCGGCGACTCGCACTTCTTCGCGCCCGCGCGGAAGTTCGTCCAGTCGATCTCGCGCCCGCTCGCCTTCGCCGCCTTCGCCCACTCCTTGATCGGGGCGTCGTCCGCGGCGACGCGCTGCGGGACGTCGGCCGGCAGGCCCGACTTCGCCAGGGCGCGGGCGATCCCCTCGGCCATGGGGACGCGCTCGAAGCGCTCGAGCGAGTACGTGCGCTGCGCGGCCCAGGCCGCGTGCTCGGCCGGGAGCCGCTCGGCGAGGCGGGCGTCGACGTGGCGGAGCATCGCCTCGGTCGCGTCCATCAGCGTCTCGTACGTCGCGTACGCCTGGTAGTACTCGAGCATCGTGAACTCGGGGTTGTGCCGCGTCGACAGCCCCTCGTTCCGGTAGCAGCGCGCGATCTCGTAGACGCGCTCGAAGCCGCCGACCACGAGCCGCTTCAGGAAGAGCTCCGGCGCGATGCGCATGAAGAGCTCGAGGTCGAGCGCGTTGTGGTGGGTCTTGAACGGCTTCGCGGCAGCGCCGCCGACGAGCGTGTGCATCGTCGGGGTCTCGACCTCGAGGAAGCCGCGTGCGTCGAGGAACTCGCGCAGCGCGGCGACGATCGCGGTGCGGGCGCGGAAGACCCCCGCGACGTGCGGGTTGGCCACGAGATCGACGTACCGCATGCGGTAGCGCGACTCGACGTCCTTGAAGCTCGTCTTGGTCGGCAGCGGGCGGTAGGCCTTCGTGAGCAGCCGGAGGCGCCCTGCGCGGATCGAGAGCTCGCCCTTCTGCGTCGCCATCGCGACGCCGTGGGCCTCGACGAAGTCGCCGAGATCGATGTCCTCCAGCCGCTCGAAATCGGCGAGGATCCCCTGCTCGCAGTAGAGCTGGAGCTCGCCGGTTCGGTCGCGCAGCCGGACGAAGGTGACGCCGCCGAACGAGCGCACGAAGAGGACCCGGCCCGCGACGCGGAGCGGGACCGGCTCGACGCGCGCCGGATCGTAGCGATCCGCCGCGGAGGAGGCAGATCGCTCGGGCGCCGCGCCCTCGGGCCTCGGCTCGGCCGCGGCCCGCGCCCCGTCGAAGCGGGCGCGGACGGCCGCGAGCTCGACGAGCGGCTCGCCCTCCGTGACGTCGTTGGCGAACGGGTTGTCGCCGCGGGCGCGGAGGCGGGCCGCCTTCGCCTTGCGGGTGGCGATCAGCGTCTCCTCGGCGCGCGCGGCCTCGGCGGCCTCCTTCACGAGCCGCTCGGTCTTCTTGTCGTTCGGTCTGTCTTTTTGCTGGCTCACGGAGCGTCGTCCTCCGCGACGGAGCCGCCCTTCCGGAGCGAACCGCCGGCCGCGGCGAGCAAATAGGCCTCGATGAAGCCCTCGAGATCGCCGTCGAGGACGGCGTCCACGTCGGTGGCCTCGGTGGAGGTGCGCACGTCCTTGACGAGCCGGTAGGGCGCGAGGACGTAGTTCCTGATCTGGCTGCCGAAGTTGATGGCGCTCTTCGCGGCGTTGTAGGCCTGGACCTCCGCATCCCGCTTCTGGAGCTCCATCTCGTACAGCTTCGCCTTGAGGACCTTCATCGCCATCGCGCGGTTCTGGTGCTGGCTGCGCTCGGCGCGGCACACGATGTTCAGGCCGGTCGGGAGGTGCCGCAGGCGAACGGCGGTCTCGACCTTGTTCACGTTCTGCCCGCCCTTGCCGCCGGCGCGCATCGTCGTGATCTCGATGTCCTTCTCGTTCACCTGGATGTTGATCTCGTCGTCGCTGTCCGGGGTGACCTCGACGGCGGCGAACGCGGTCTGGCGCGTGTGATCGGCGTTGAACGGGCTCATCCGGACGAGGCGGTGGACCCCGGCCTCGGAGCGCAGATAGCCGTAGGCGGCGTCGCCGCTCACCGTGAGGGTGACGGCGTCGATGCCGGCCTCGTCGCCGTCCTGGTAGTCGATGATCTCCGTCTTGTACCCACGGCGCTCGCAGAAGCGCAGGTACATGCGGAGGAGCATGGACGCCCAGTCCTTCGCGTCGGTGCCGCCGGCGCCCGGGTGGATGCTGACGATGGCGTTGCCGCGGTCGGCGGGGCCGGACAGCATGCGATCGAGCTCGACCTTGCGCAGGCGCCCGGCGATTGCGCCGGCCTGCGCGTCGGCGTCGGCGATGACGCCCTCGTCGCCCTCGGCAGCGCCGAGCTCGAGGTACTCCGCGAGATCCTCGATCTCGCGGCCGAGCCGCTGCGCCACCTCGAGCTTCGACTCGACCTGGGCGCGCTTGCGCAGGACGGCTTGGGCCTTTTCCTGATCGTTCCAGAACCCCGGCGACAGCGTCGTCTGGGTCAGATCCTGGAGCATCCGTTCGAGCTTGGGGACGTCAAAGATGCCCCCTTAGCGCCTCAAAGCGCCGTTTGATGTCGAGGACTTTCTCGCGGGTCTCGGAGAGCATGGCCGGGGATCTATTCGATCTGGACGGCGATCGCCAGGAGAGACGCAGGCGAGACCGCCGCGCGCGGGCGGACCGAGGCGGCTCCACGTCGGGCGCGCCGACGACGCGCTCGTCAACGCGGCGCGCAGGCGGAAGGGAGTGCGGCGGATGACCCGGCGCCGCGGATTCCTTGGCCGTGGACCGCGTCACGACAGCGGGGCGCCCCGAGGCCGCGCGAGCTCCGAGCTTCCCGTCAAGCGGGACAAGGCGCCTCAACCAGGAGTCGGCGCAGGGGCGGATTCCCGGACGGCGCGGCGGATCCTGGACCACAACCGCTGAGCGCTCCGCGCTTGCCTTGGGTTCCGCAGGGCATCCCTGATGGCCCTGATGGAGACCGCGGGAGGCGGCGCCTCGCTGCTCAGCGCGGCGTCGAGGTAGCGGCCCAGGAACTCCGTCAAGGCGACGGCGGTGACCGCATTGGAGAAGAGACCGGCGACCGGGACGAGGCCGAGCGTGAAGTTGGCGAAGAGCCTTACGCCCGCTCCACCCCAGATGATCTTGCTCACCTGCAGCCACGGAGCCCTGCGGAGCGGCACGCCCCGGCGCCGGGTCAGCGACACGGAGAAGGAGTAATGAATGGGAACCACGATCAACTCATCTGCGCCGGGAATGGGCTGAGTGACGAAGCTGATCACTGCAGCGATGGCAGAATACTTGTTGGTCATCCGGCGGATCGTCGGTTCCATGGGTCGTATATACGGCCTGGAGCCTGCCGCCGGGAGGCCGAGACAAGCATGTTGACGAGGGCATGGCCCGCGCAGCCGAGGGCGGATCACGCTCGGCCTGGACGAAGCATGGGAGTCTCCGCGCTCGTCGGTGTCCTGGGGGGCCTGGAGATCTTTGCAGGACAGAGAGAGGGAGGTCTCCAAAGCACGTTGGAGCGCCCCGCGGATTGGACCCCGGCATGGGAAAGACCATTTCCCGCGTCCCTCGCGAGGCGCCGGCGCTACGGATCGAGCCCTTCCCTGCACGCGACCCGGAGCTCACCGAGCGCGGCGACGAGCGCGCCGCGCTCGCCCTGCCACGCCGGCGACGGGTCCTCGGCGTCACGCCGGCGGATGTGCTCGCGGGCCTCGTCCCAGAGCGGACGCGGCGGCACGAGCGGCGGCACCCGCGCGCGCACGTCGTCCGCCAGGCGCAGCACGCGCTCGACGCGGGACAGCGCCTCGCCGAGCGGCACCTCGCCCGCCTTGCAGCGCCGGAGCAGGCCGCACTCGTAGCTGCTGCACACGGAGAAGCGCATCTCGTAGACGGTGCACTTCCGGTCGAGGTGGCAGGGGCACGGCAGGCTGAAGGCGTCGTGGTACCGATTGCAAGCGAGCGGCAAGCGCAGCTTCTCGGCCCGCGGGATCTCGTGCTCCTCGAGCGGCGCGACGTCGAAGAGCAGCCCCGTGCAGCAGAGGCCGCACGCGGTGCAGAGGTCCGAGCCGTCGGGCCGCGCCTCGGGGGCTTCGTTCGCTGGGGGAGCGCTCACCCGCGTCGATTGGCACGCGCGTGGCCGCGCGTCGAGGCGCGAAGCGGGCGGGCGGGCGGGCGGCGCGCGTGTCTGACGAGCGTGTGTCTGACGAGCGCGTGTCTGGCGAGCGCGTGTCTGACGCGCGCTCAGTGCGCGGCGTCGTCGAGCACGATCTCGCGCAGGTGGTCGAGCCCGACGGACCCGGAGCCGATCACCCTGGCGTGAAACGCCTTCAGATCGAAGGCCTCGCCGTGGCGGCGCCGCAGCGTGTCGCGCAGCTCCAGGACGACGCGCTCGCCGACCTTGTAGGAGATCGCCTGCCCCGGCCAGCCCAGATAGCGCGTCGCCTCGCTGTGCGCGTGATCCAGCGGGAGGAAGGCCCGGCGCTGGAGGTACTCGACGGCGATCTCGTAACGCCAGGGCTCGCCGGCGTGGAGCGGCGCGTCCCGGGGGATCGGCAGCTCCAGGTGCATGCCGATGTCGAGGACGACGCGGTAGGCGCGCGTCAGCTTGCCCGCGAGCATCCCGAGCACGTAATCGGGGCGCTCGAAATAACCGAGCTCGTACATCAGCTGCTCGGCGTAGAGGGCCCACCCCTCGGCGTGGCCGGAGTTCGTCACCAGGAAGCGGTGGAGCCGGCTCAGCCGGTCATCGAGGTGCACCTGGAGCGCGCACTGCAGGTGATGGCCAGGAAAGCCCTCGTGGTACGCCGTGGTGATCTCCTCGTAGAGCGGGAACGCCTGCTTCGTGCCGGGCGCATACCAGACGGTGCCGGGCCGCTTGAAGCCGTCGCTCGGGGGCACGTAGTAGGCGCCGAGCGCGCCGCCCGGCGGAGCGAGCTTCACCTCGATGTGACGGATGGGCGCCGGGATGTCGAAATGGACGCCGTCGAGATCGGCGAGCGCCTTTCGCTGGCGCTCGGACATGATGCGGAGGAACTCGTCGGCGCCCTGCGCGCACCGGGCGGGGTCGGTCATGAGCAGATCGATCACCTCGGACAGCGACGCGCCGGGGAGGATCTCGCCGGCGAGGCGCGCCATCTGGGCCTCGATGGCGTGCACCTCGGACCACCCCCAGGCGTAGGTCTCGATCGGGTCGATGCTCGCGCCGAGGAAGCGGCGCGCGAGGCGCAGGTAGCGCTCCTCTCCCACGGCGTCCGCGGCGCGCGCGCTCGGCAGGTACGTCTGCTCCAGGTAGCCGGCGAGCGCGCCGAACGCGGCGCGCGCCCGCTCGACGCCGTCGACGACGCGCGCGCGGCCGGCGCCCGCGCCGCGACCCGACGCCTCGTGAGCGGCCGGCAGCGTGAGGAAGAACGACGCGTCGCCCGCCTGGTAGCGCGCCTGCTCGATCACGGCGAACACCTGGCGACGCGCGACGAGCTGGCCCGTCCGGCGCCCCTCCTCGAGCGAAGCGCGGTAGCTGTCGCACGCGCGCGGCAGCCCCTCCAGGCGCGACGCGATGGCCTCCCAGCCGGCGGCGCTGTGGACATCCATGAGGTCGAAGACCATCCGGAGGTGCTGGAACGCCGACTCGATGTTGTTGAGATCGCGCAGGTGCTCGCCGTGACGGAAATCGTCGAGCCGCTCCTCCAGGTGATCCGCCATGACACGGCGTGCGAGGCGACCCCACCGCGCCTCCGCCCCGGGGCGCGGCGGCGGCAGCGAGCGGAGCCGCTCCTGGAAGGACGCGACCGTGGAGGCCCAGGACGCGGCGCCGCTCGGGCTCCAGTCGTTCCAGGCGCCTTCGTCGCAGGGGATGCCCGCGAGGGTGGCATGGGCAGGACAGCGGGCAGCGAAGGCTTCGACGAACTCGTCGCTGAGGGCGAAGATCGGATCGCGCGCGTCGTGGTCTTGGCTCACCGCGACAGCATATGCGGGCACGACCGGATTTTCTCCGGGCGCGCGAGACGATCCGTCGGGTCTTCGTTACGCTTGCTGGAGGGAGGTCGCTCACGCGGCGGCCTCGGGGAGCGACATGAACCACCGCAGCCTGCCAGGCGAGCTCCATGACGACGACCGGCCCTCCTGCGCCGCTCCTCCATCGCGCCCCCGTCCCCCGCAGCGGCGCGCCTGGCCGCGCGTCTCGGCGCTCGTCGCCGCGGCGGCGATCGCGGCGCTCGGCTGCACCGCGAGCTCGGCGAGCCAGCCGGCGATCTCCGCGTCACGGCCCGCGGCGATGACGCCAGCGCAGATCGCGGCGCGCGCCATGCCGGCGGTCGTCACGATCCGCGGCGACGGCTCGCTCGGGGCGGGCTTCCTCGTCCGCGAGGACGGCTGGATCGCGACGAATTTCCACGTCGTCGCCGGGATGCCGGACCTCAAGGTCGTCCTCTCGGATCAGAGCGAGCACCCGGTGCTCGAGGTGCTCGCGTTCGACGAGGCTCGAGATCTGGCGATCGTCCGGATCCACGCGCCTCGGAGGCTCCCGCTGCTCTCCCTCGGCAACAGCGGCGCGGTCCGCCCGGGCGATCCGGTCGTCGCGATCGGCCATCCGCTCGGCCTCGCGGACACCGTGTCGAACGGACTCGTGAGCGCGGTCCGCGTCGTGGATCCGGAGCTGACGCTGCTGCAGATCTCCGCGCCGATCGCGCCAGGCTCCTCGGGCGGCCCGCTGTTCAACGATCACGGCGAGGTGATCGGCGTCGCCGCGGCGGTCTCGACGCAGGGGCAGAACCTCAACTTCGGCGTGCCCGCCGACTACCTCAAGCGGCTGCTCGTGCGCCCCGATCCCGTCCCGCTCTCGACGTTTGCGGCCGAGACGGCCGACGAAGAGCAAGGGCTGCCGGCGGTCAAGCGATCGGTGCCTCACCACGCGCTCGCGATCCTCCGCGGCTGCACCGAGGGTGACCTGCTCGTCTTGGCGCGCACGATGGACGGCGCGATCCAGGTCGGCTCGCCCCTCTACAACCAGGGGGATTTCGCGTCCTGTTATCACGTCTACGCGGGCGCCTCGCTCGACATGGAGCGCCGGCTCGGCCCCGCGTGCAGGGGCCCGAGGAACGCGCTCGTCGAGGGGCGGCGCAAGGCGGCCGGCCTCGACGACGAGGCCGCCCAGGCCTGGGCGATGCGCGACGCGTTCGACGGGCTGCTCGAGGTGATCCTGCGCAAGGTCCACGGCGAAGCGCAGTGAGCGCCTCGCCGCGGTAGCGAACGGGGCCGGGCGCGGCGCGCCGCGGCCCCGGAGCGCTGCCAGTGTGCTGCTAGTCGAGCTGCGCCGACGCCGGCCGGCCCGCGTCGTGCGCGACGGCGGCGCGCGCCGCGGCGCCGCGGTGCCCCGCCGCGGCGACCCCATCCCCCGCCGGAGCGACGCCGCCCTCCCCCGCCCCGCGCGGATCGCCCTGGTCGTCGTTGCCCCGCATGAAGGGCAGCATCCGCTTGAGCCACGAGGAGACGTCGTCGAACAGCGAGTAGGCGACCGGGGTCGCGAGCAGCGTCAGGAGGAGCGCCAGCGTCTGCCCGCCGATGATCACGAAGCCGGTCGCGCGGTTCGTGCCCGAGCCCGCGCCGCTCGAGACGACGAGCGGGATCATGCCGGCGACGAACGCGAGCGTGGTCATCAGGATCGGCCGGAGCCTGTCGCGGTTCGCCTCCAGGATGGCCTGCGCCCGCGGCAAGCCGTGCTCGCGCAGCTTGATCGTGTGATCGATCTGGAGGATCGAGTTCTTCTTCACGACGCCGAACAGCACGACGATGCCGAGCAGCGAGAAGATGTTGAGTGACTGCCGGAAGATGATGACCGCGATGAACGCGAACGGCACCGTCAGCGGCAACGACAGGAGGATCGTGATCGGGTGCAGCCACGACTCGAACTGCGCCGCGAGCACGAGGTACATGAAGACCAGCGACAGGAGGAGGGCGACGAGGAAGCTCTTCATCATCTTGACGAGCTCCTTCGACGCGCCGACGGGGCCAGCGGAGTAGCCGGACGCGAGGTTCATCTCCGCGACCGCCTTGTCGAGCTCCTGGATGACCGTCTGCTGCGAGTAGCCCGCCTCGAGGTTGGCGGTCAGCATGACCTGCCGCTGCCGGTTGTACCGCTCGATGCGCGACGGGCCCGTCCCCTCGGCGAACGACACAACGTTGTCGAGCGTCACGGCGCCGAGCTTGGTCGACGGCACCGTGATCTTCGCGAGGCCTTCCTTGTCGGAGCGGAAGCTCGGCAGCGCGCGCGCGCGCACCTCGTACTGCTCCCCGCCTTCGTTGTAGGTCGACACCTTGTACCCGCCGACCAGGAGCCGCAGGGTGCTGGCCACGTCGCCGACCTGAACGCCGAGATCGGCGGCCTTCTTGCGGTCGATGACCACGCGGATCTCCGGCTTGCCCACGAGCAGCGAGGTGTCCGGATCGACGACGCCCGGGATCGCCTTGAGCTTCTGCAGCAGCACGTCGGAGTACTGGCCGATCTTCTGGAGGTCGGGGCCTTGCACCTGGTAGGCGATCTGGGTGTTCTGGCCGCCGGAGAAGGCGGGCACTGGGCCGATGTTCGCCCGGAGCTTCTCCGCGTCGAACTTGGGCTGGAGCTCGCGCCGGGCGCGATCGATGAGGTCCTGCTGCGACAGCGCGCGCTGCTCCGCCGGGCTGAGCTTCACGTAGATGGTGGCCATGTTCGGCGTCTTCTGCGGATCGTCGCCGATCGTCGTCAGCGTGTACGAGACGCCGGGGAGCTTCTCGATGTCCGACGCGAGCCGCGTGGCGATGACGCGCGTCCCGTCGAGGCTCACGCCCTCGGGCGCGCGCATGCTGACCTGGAACTGCGACTCGTCCTCGATCGGGAGGAAGTTGAACTTGGCCATGCCCCCCAGCACCGGGATCGAGAACAGCGCCAGGAGCGAGGCGAGCACGATCACCCAGCGGTGCGCCATCGACCAGCGGAGGATCGCCATGTAGCCGCGCTCGATCGGCCCGTAGAAGCGCGACTCCTTGGAGCTACTGGCGTCGTGCTTCTCCGGCTTCTTCAGCCATCGCGCGGACAGCATGGGCGTCAGCGTGAAGCTCACTATCAGCGAGACCAGGATCGAGAACGCCATGGTGAGGCCGAACGAGTTCAGGAAGCGGCCGACGATGCCGCTCATGAACGCGACGGGGAGGAACACGGCGACCAGCGAGAGCGTCGTCGCGAGCACCGCGGGCCCGATCTCCTTCGTGCCCTGGAGCGCCGCCTCCCACGGGCTCGCGCCCTTCTCCTCGATCCAGCGGTAGCAGTTCTCGAGGACGACGATCGCGTCGTCGATCACGATGCCGACCGCCAGCGTCAGCGCGAGGAGCGTGATCCCGTTGAGCGTGAAGCCCGCCACCTTCATCAGGGCGAACGTGGAGATGATGCTCGTCGGGATGGCGATCGCCGAGATGATCGTGCTGCGGGCGTTCGCGAGGAAGAGCGCGACGATGATCGCGGCGAGCAGCGCGCCGAGCACGAGGTGCTCCTTGACGGCGTGGACCGAGTTCTTGATGAACTCCGACTGATCGCGGGCGACGGCGATGCTGTACCCCTCGGGGAGGCGCTTCTCCACCTCGCTGATCCGCGCCTTCAGCCCGTCGATGACCTCGACGGTGTTCGTCCCGCTCTGCTTGCGGATGCTGAGGAGCACGGCGGGATCGAGGCCGCGGAAGCCGGCGGACTCCGGCTCCGCCATGCCGTCCTGGACCTCCGCGACGTCGCCGAGCCGGACGGAGTAGCCGTCGCGGTTCGCGAGGACGATGTCCGCCATCTGCTGGACCGACTGCACGCGGCCGCGCGTCCGCAGGGTGAGCGCCCTGCCCCCTTGCTCGATCCGGCCGGCCGGGATCTCGACGTTCTGGCTCGCCAGCGCCTGGGCCACCACGCCGCCGGTCAGGGCGTACTTCTCGAGCTTCTCCGGATCGATCCAGATGTTGATCTGCCGGCTCCGGCCGCCGATGAGGAGCACCTGCCCGACGCCGGCGAGCGACTCCAGCTCGCGCCGGAGCGTCTTGTCGGCGAACTCGGTCACCGAGCGGACGTCCGCCTTCGGCGACGAGACGGCGAGCGTGAGGATCGGCGCGGCGTCCGGATCCAGCTTGCCGACCACCGGCGGTTCGATCCCTTCCGGCAGATCCGCGAGGATGCCTTCGACTTTGTCGCGCACCTCCTGCGCGGCGACGTCGACGTCCTTCTCGAGCTGGAAGGAGATCATGACCTGGCTGAGCCCCTCGACCGAGGCCGAGCGCAGCTCGTCGATGCCGCTGATCGTGTTGACCGCCGACTCGATCTTGTCGGAGAGCTCCGTCTCGACCTCCTCGGGCGCCGCGCCGGGGAGGACGGTCGTCACGACGATGAACGGGAACTCGACCTTGGGAAACCGGTCCACGCCGAGGCCGAAGTAGGAGAACGCCCCGAGCACCGTCAGGAGCAGGACGATCACCGAGGCGAAAACCGGCCTACGGATGCAGATTGCCGCGAGCCATTGCATGGTCGCTACCTTTCTTCAGTAATGAGGCGCGCGGTGCGCTCGGCTCACTGCGCCGCCGCGACCTCGATGCCGTCCGCCAGCTCGCTCACCTTGTCGATCGCGACCTCATCCCCCTCGGCGAGCGGGCCGACGACCTCGATGAGGCCTTCGATCTTGCGGCCGGGCTTGACGAGCCGCTCCGTCACCCGATCGCCCGACTTCACGAACACGCGCGCGCTCGTCCCGGAGGTGCCGACCGCCGACTCGGGGACGAGGATCGCCGTTCTTGACTCGCCGGTCAGCGTCAGCTGCCCCTGCGCGAAGAGGCCGGGGCGGAGCTTGCCCTCGCTGTTGTCGAACTCGGCCTCCACGGGCAGGGTGCGCGACGAGGCCTTCAGGCTCGCGCCGATCCGCTTCACGACGCCCGGAAACAGGCGATCGGGGAAGGAGGCGACCGAGACGCTGACCGGCTTGCCCACCTCGATGTGCGCGATGTCCGCCTCGGGCACGTCGATGCGCAGCCGCAGCGGGTTGTCGCGGACCACGACCGCCACGACGCGGCCCGGGCTGGCGTACTCGCCGACGCTGATCCGCTTCTCGGCGATCGCGCCGTCGAAGGGCGCCCGCACCGTCGTGTCGGACACCGCCTTGGAGGCGAGCCCCGCCTGCGCCTGCGCGGACGTGAGCGCCGCGACGGTCGCGCGGATGCCGTTGACCGCGGCCTCGTACTGCGCGGTCGCGTTCTGGGCCTGCGTGCGCGCCGAGTCCCAGGTCGACTGGGGGACGGCGCCCTGGTCGTAGAGCTGCTTCACGCGATCGGCCTCGGACTTCGCGAGCTCCATGCTCTGCTTCGCTGCCCGGACCTCCGGCACCTGGTCGGGATCGATGCCCTTCGGCGACGCGCCGTCCTGCAGCGCGAGCTTGGCCCGCGCCTGCGCGACGGCCGCGGACGCGGCCTGCGACTGGAGCGCGACGTTGCGCGCGTCGAGCACGACGAGCGGATCGCCCTTCTTGACCCGGGAGCCCACGTCGACCGCGACGCTCACGACCAAGCCGCCGACCTGCGTCGCCGCCTCGCTCGTCTCGTCGGCGACCAGGGTGCCGCTGATGTCCAGCGTCTGCGCGAGCGGGCGCGCGGTCACCTTCCCGAAGCGCACCGCGGGCTTCTGGCGTGGCGCAGCGGTGTCGCGCGCCGGCGACGGCTGCGCGTCCGCCTCGGGGCGGCGGCAACCGGTCAACGTGGGCACCGCGAGCGCAGCGAGCAGCGCCGCGACGACGGCGGCGCGGGAGTGATTCGATGAGGCGCTACGAGCGCCGAGAGCCCATCGAGCGAAACGGCGCTCGGGTCCGCAAGGAGGATGTGTCATGGGGAGTCCGCCCGGTTCTTTGCCAGCGCCTGCCGGTGCGGTCCAGGAGCAAAGCTGGCGGGCATCACACTAGGGTGCTGACCGGCCGGTCATCAAGGGGGTGTTCCGGACAAGGTCTCCGTCCCTCTCGCACTTCATGCCGCCATGACCGCGAAAAACGTGCTGGGAGATGGGCGCCGGGTCGCGCGGCCGGCGGCCGGCGATGAAACGGGCGGGTGAATCGCGGGTCACCCTCCCGAAAAGAGGCGCCGAGGGCACCGCCGCGGGGCGCACACGCCCTCCCACAGAGTCGACCGCCGTGGCGAGGACGGTCGGCGATCATGCGAAGTACCTTGGCACAATATTTTAACACAACTTAATCCTTCTTTACCGGAAAGAGATCTGCCCCTGGAGCGCGGGAGATCCGGACGCGAGCGGCGCGGAGGAACGCCGGCTCAGCGCCACGGGTCGAAGGCGCCTCGGAGCGCAGGGCCCGAGAGCTCGGCGAGGAAAGGGTCGAGCGCGCACAGCGCGTCGAGCCACGCCACGTCGGAGGGCGAGGCCGTGGACTGCTGGGCCAGGGACGCGAGGCGGCGGGCGCGGGTCGCGTGGGCGTGGGCGCGCGCCTCCGCATAGGAAGCCATCTCCCCGGCCGACATCATGAAGGCCCAGTCGCTCGATTGAAGGAGGAGGAGCTCGCGGATCGCCTGGTCCAGCGCGCGGCCGGGCAGGCCGCCCGCGTGGCGGCAACGCGAGAGCGCGCCCAGCACGGCGCGCTCGGCGTGGTGCGCGTGGCGCCACAGGGAGGACGCGCTCGGGCCCGTCCAGAAGGCGCCGAACCCACCTTCGCCCCACGTCGAGGCGGCAGGCTCCACGACCTCGACGGGCGGATGGCGCTCCAGGTACGCGCCGAGCGCGATCGGAACGGCGCGATCCGAGGCCGCGAGGCGGCGCAGGGCGTGCTCGAGGAACTCGGGCCCTTCGAGCCACCAGTGGCCGAAGAGCTCGGCGTCGTAGGGGGCCACGAGGATAGGCGGGGCGTTCACGCCGCGGATCGACGCGAGCGCGGCCTCGCGGCGGGCAACGAAGTCCGCGGCGTGCGCGCGCGCCTGCGCGGAGGCGCGGGCCGGGTCGTACGGCGCCTTGTCGGGGCCGGGACCGGTCACGCGATGAAGCTTGAGGCCGGTCATGAGCCGGGTGCCGTCGGGACCGACCTCCCCTTCGAGCTCGCGCTCGGGCAGGTCGAGCCCGACGTCGCGGTAGAACTCGCGGTAAACCGGGTGACCCGGATAGCCGGCGTCGCGCGACCAGACCTCGCGCGCGCTGTCGCGATCGCGCCCGAAGCACGCGAGGCCGGCAGGCGAGAGCACCGGGACGGACGCGCCCGCGGACGCAGGCGGCGCGGCGAGCGTGAGCGCGTGGGCGTCGAGCACGGTGAAGCGGACGCCCGCCGCCGCGAGATCCGCGTCGAGGCCGGGCGCGTAAGCGCACTCGGGCAGCCAGAGGCCGCGAGGCTCGGGCGCGCCGGTGAAGGCCGCGAAGGCTTGGCGGCCGAGCCGCAGCTGCGCCCGGATCGACGCCGGCGTGGCGAGCAGTCCGGGCAGGTACGCGTGCGTCGCGGCCGTGGTGAGGAGCTCGACGCGGCCCGCCCCGGCGTGGCGCACCAGGGCGCCCGGGACATCGCCGCCGAGCGCGTCCCAGGAGCTCGCCGCGTCCGCGAGCCGCGCGCGGTAGAACGCGGCGGCCTCGGCGAAGCCGCTCCCGGCGAAGCGGGCCTCGACCCGGGCCGCCAGCGCGGTGAGCCGGCGGAGGTGGTCCTCGAACCGGCGAAGGAGCAGCTCGTCGCGCAGCATCGCGAGGAGCGACGGCGAGACGGAGAGGGTCAGCGGGGCGACGACGCGGTCGGCGGCGAGGCGATCGAGGACCCCGAGCAGGGGGAGATAACACTCCCAGAGCGCCTCGAAGAGCCAGCGCTCCTCCAGGGAGCGGACGTGCTCGGGGTGACGCACGTACGGCAGGTGAGCGTGGAGGACGAGGGCGACGTAGCCCGGCATGGAGCGCTGGGCGGCGGGAAACCGCCGGCGGGCTGTCGTCTCGCACGGTCGCGCCCGCGCGGGAAGCGCGCGGCGAACGCGCGCCGGTCATGGGCGGCGGCGCGCGAGGCGCGGGCCGACGGGCTCCGCCTGGAGGCGCCGGCGCGCCGAGCGCTGGCGATCCCATCGCCAGGTGACCGTTCATCCCGGCGTGGTACGGAGAGCCCTTATCAATTCCACACCAGAAATGTTCTGGATGTGGCAGCCTTCCAGTCGAGTTACACGCCTCAACCCTTCTTGAGCTCCGCCCCGAGGTCCGCCCCGAGGCGCTCGGCTTCGTGCGTGTTGCCGGGCCACGACAGGCGCCTTTCCGCCCTTCGCAACCGGGAGCCGTCGGGCTCGGCGAGGAGCGCCCGAAGCCATATCGCGTCGCCGTCCCGCACCGCATAGGCGGCCACCGGCGTCCGGCAACTGCCTTCCACCGCGGCCATCACGGCTCGCTCGGCAGAGACGCAGATCGTGGTCTCGGCGTCCGCGAGCGTCCCGAGGACGTCACGCACGCTGTCGTCCGCCGTGCGGCACTCGATGCCGAGCGCGCCCTGTCCGATCGCGGGCAACGACACCTCGGGCGACAGCACCTCCGTGGCGCGGCCTTCGAGGCCGAGCCGCTTCAGGCCGGCGAGCGCCAGCACCACGGCGTCGAACACGCCGTCGAACACCTTGCGGAGCCGGGTGTCGACGTTGCCACGGACCGGCTCGATCACGAGATCCGGGCGCGCCTCGCGCAGCGCGACCGCCCGGCGGAGGCTCGAGGTCCCGACCCGGGCGCCCGCCGGCAGCTCCGCGAGCAAAGCGCCGCTCCGGGTGACGAGCGCGTCGCGAGGGTCCTCCCGCGCGGGGATGCAGGCGAGGCACAGCGCCGGGGCGATCTCGGCGGGGACGTCCTTGATCGAGTGGACAGCGAAGTCGGCGCGCCGGTCCAGGAGCGCCTCTTCGAGCTCCTTGATGAACAGCCCTTTGCCGCCGATGTCCTGGAGCGAGCGATCCTGCGTCTTGTCGCCCGAGGTCACCACCTCGAGCTCGCGCAGGGAGAGATCGGGCACCGCCGCTTCGAGGGACCGAGCGAAGGCGCGGGACTGGGCGAGGGCGAGCGCCGAGCGGCGCGTGGCGAGGGTGAGCTCCGTGGGCATCACGCTCCCTTTAGCCCAGCTGCGCTCACGGCCGCGGCAGGATTCGCGACGGCCATGACGCCCGCCTCGGCGGGGCGCCCGCCGGGCTGCCGCGCGTACACCCCGTTGTCCTCGGCAGCCTGGGGGCGCGGATCGGCGTGCCGGGGCGAGGCACCGCCTCGAGCGCCGGAGGCGGGAGGCGCTGCCCCGCGGGCGGAGCGAGGCGTGGGAGGCCCGTCCACCGCGACGCGGAGCTCCCCCTCGGCGAGCGCCGAGGCGGCGGCGTTTTCGGACGGCGCGCCGTCGATGTCGAACAGCTCCCGGAGCGAGTCGACGTGCTCGGCGACGCGGGGATCGCTGGCCATCGCGCGGAGTCGGGTGGTGGGCACGTGGAGCAGCTTGTTCGTGGCGGCGTCGATCATCACCGCGAGGGCCTGGCGCTCGGCCACGCCGAGGTGCCGGAGCTTGCCGGAGAGGCTGCGCTCGACCTCAGCCGCGAGGATGGATCGCGTGCGGGCCCGCAAGCCGACGATCGTGGGCGTCAGGGCGCGCTCGAGCGTCCACGCCTCGAAGGCCTGCGCCTCGTCCGCGACGATCGCCTCGGCCCGCGCCGCCTCGGCGGCGCGCCCCTCGACGGACTGCGCCACGATCTGCGAGAGATCGTCGACATCGTAGAGGTACACGCTGTCGAGCTTGTTGACGGCGGGGTCGATGTCACGCGGGACCGCGATGTCGATGAGAAACAGGCTCCTGCCCTTCCTGGCCTTGCGGGCTCGGCGGACGAGGTCGGGCGTGACCACGTAATTGGGGCTCGAGGTCGACGAGATCACGATGTCGGCGTCGATGACGGAGCGCTCGAGGTCGGCCCAGGGGCGAGGCTCGCCGCCGACCTCGCGGGCGAGCGCGGCGGCGCGGTCCGGGCTCCGGTTGACCACGATGAGGCGGGCGCCGGCGCGGACGAGGAGCTTCGAGGCGGCCTCGGCCATGTCGCCGGCGCCGATGAGCAGCGCGGTGTGACCGGCGAGATCCGCGAAGATCTGGCGGGCGAGATCGATGGCGACGCTGGAGACCGAGACCTGCCCGGCGCCTATCGCCGTCTCCGTGCGCACGCGCTTGCCGACCTTGATGGCGCGGTGGGCCGCGCGGCCGAGCCTCGCGCCGAGGGCCTTCGCCCCGCGGGCCACCTCGATGGCCTCCTTCATCTGTCCGAGGATCTGCGGCTCGCCGACGACCATCGAGTCGAGCGACGCGGCGACGCGGAAGAGGTGGAGGACGGCATCGCTCCCCACGCGGCCCGCGAGGTGAGCCCGGACGGCGTCTCCGCCGAGGCCGACGAGGGTCGCGACGGCGGCGCGCAGCGCCTCGTTGTCGCGCGAGAGCTCCTCGTCGGACGGCGGCGGAGCGCTCCCGGGGCGGGGCGGCGCGGGCGCCTGCTGCCGGGGTGAGGCGTAGATCTCGACGCGGTTGCAGGTGGAGAGGACGAGCGCCTCGCCGATGGCAGGGTGGGACGTGAGGCGCGCGAGCACCTCGGGCAGCCGATCCCGCCCGATCGCGAGCCGCTCGCGCACCTCGATGGGCGCGGTCTTGTGGGAGAGCCCGACAAAGATCACCTGCGCTAGCCTCCGAGCCCCGAGGCGGGACGGATGAGATAGATGATGAGCACCGCCCCGGCGCAGGCGAGCCCCGCGATGGTGCCGTACGCCGCGCGGCGGCCGCGCCAGCCGGCGGCGGCGCGCAAGAGCAGCACGAGCGCGATGAGGAGCCATGTGGCGTAGCCGAAGATGGCGCGCATCACCTCCTCGGCGTTGCCCATCTCGAGCCGGTGCGCCCAGTACGTCCCCGTGACAATGCCGAGCGTCAGCAAGGGGAAGCCGGCGCTCAGGAAGCGATGGACGGCGCGGTCGAGCGTGTCGAGCGGCGGGAGGTTGCCCATGCGCTCCAGATGCCGCTTCCGCTTGAGCCGCTTCTCCTGGACGAGGTAGAGCGCGGCAGAGGCGCCGGCGAGCAGAAAGAGGGCGATCCCGAGCAGGTTCGCCATGACATGCGCCGCGATGAACAGCGGGCTGAGCTTCGGCTCGGGGTGCGGCTTTCCGAGGAAGAACGTGCCGAGCAGGAAGGCGAGCCCGAGCGGCCCGATGAGGAGCCCGAGCGCGTCGATGCGAAAGCGATGGCGGGCGACGAGGTAAACGGCGATCGCGAGGAGGGACGCGACCGAGAGCATGAAATGAACAGAGTGCACCGGGCAGACCCGCGCGACGAAGCTGGCGAGCGTGACGTAGGTCGCGTGCCCGAGGGCGCCCAGGCCGAGCAGCAGGGGCGCGTGCCGCGAGACGGAGGCAGCGACCGCAGCGCTCGGCCGAGCGCCGGGGTCGTGGACGCGCGCCCCCGCGCCGAAGAGGCCCGCGAGGTCCCCCGTGGAGGGGAGCCGGGCGCGGCTGCGGGCGACGTCGAGGAAGAAGAGCGCGCTGGCAAAGCTGTAGAACAGCAGGGCGAGCGCGAAGCTGATCCCGGAGATGACCTCGGGCATGGCCCCGTTATAGCCTGCCTCACCGGGGATGGCCCGCCGGCCGCAGAGGCGGGAGCGTACTCTCGTAGGCCGAGGCCCGACAGCGCGGATGCGCCGGAAGGGGCGGGCGCGAGAGACCGTATCGGCAGCGCCTCGCCACCGCGGGTGGCGCGCGGAAGCGACCGGGCGCGGCGCCGCTACACCTTGCTGGTGAGGAACGCGGCCAGGAGCTCCTCGTCGCTCGTCGGGCTGCTGCTGGTCGCTGTCCCCGCCGGGGCGGCCTTGCGGTGCTCGGCGAACGTGCCCACCGGGGCGCCGATGAACCCCGGGATCACGTCGTAGGCGTTGTCGCCGATGATCATGGACCCCTCGAGGATCTCCGCCCCGAGCTCCCGCAGGAACGCCCGCGTCTTGACCCTGCCGAGGACCTCGTGGATGTCCGCCGAGCCCGTCACCTCGCGGAGCACGCGGATCGCCTCGATGATCTTGTAGCGGCGGCCCTCGGTCTTGATCAGAAGCTCGTCGTTGTTCAGATCGACGCGGTCGCTCGCGATCCAGTCGTCGAGCGCGGCCTGCGGAAAGAACACGCGGTTCTTCATCGCACGCAGTCTACTCAAAAATGAGCCGGAGCGGTTGGGTCGCGATGCCGGCCACCAGGGGTGAGCCCGAGCCGACGCGCTTCATCAGGCCGCAGGCGCCGGCCGCAGGTGCCGACCGCAGGCGCTTCAGGACGCAGGCGCTTCAGGCCGCAGGGGGTACCGTGGGCGGAGGCACCGAGTCCCGACGCAGGCCGCGGAGCCGCGCAGGCAGGTGCCAGAGCGACTCGAAGATCCCGAGCAGCACGTAGAAACCCAGCAACCACACGAGCACGAACGCAGGCTGGAGCTGCGTCGAGATCACCGCGCTCGACCCGACAGCGAACGCCACGAAGAGCACCGTCCGGACGTTGAGCCGGAGATCCTTGAAAGAGCGGAACCGGATGGTCGAGACCATCAGCAGCGACAGGATCGTCGTGGTGACGAGGATCGCCGACGCGTAGCGCTCGCCGCCGATCTCGCCCGCGGCCGCGTGGTTCGCGACCACGATCGAGACGAGGATGCCCGCCGCGCCCGGGATCGGGAGGCCGACGATGTACTTCGAAGGCTTCGTGGGCTTGCCCGCCTCCCCCATGGAGAGGACGTTGAAGCGCGCCAGCCGGACCGCGCCGCAGGCCGTGAAGATGAACGACACGAGCAGCCCCGCGAGATCGAAGCGGTGCAGCGTCCACTGATACACGAGCATCGACGGCGCCACGCCGAACGAGACGATATCGGCCAGCGAGTCGATCTGCAGGCCGAAGGCGCTCTGGGTCTTCGTCATCCGCGCGACACGCCCGTCGAGGGTGTCGAAGAACATCGCGAAGACGATCAGCAGCGCGGCGCGGTAGAAATCATCCTCCGACTGCGCGGTCGCGGAGCGCCGGATCGAGTCGAAGCCACAGAAGATCGATGAGAGGGTGATCAGGTTCGGAAGCAGGAACAGCGTCTTCCTGAGCTCGAACCGCCGTCGCTTCCGGATCATGCCGCCTCCCGTTTAGGCAGGCCAGGCTATCGCCGCAGGGACCGCGAACGCAAGCGCCGAAGCGCACACGCGAGTCGCTAGAAGGTTACCGCGAGCCAGGATCCGGGATCGTTTCATCTCACCGTCAGCTTCGTTTCATTCGTCGTTTTTGCTTTTCCGCCGTCGTTCAACGCGCGGGCTGCGCCATGCCCGGCTCGCTCCATACCGCCTCCGGGATCTCCGCGCCGGGATCGAAGCGGCACACCATCGGGCGGAGCTCGACGGCCGGGCCGCTCGATCCGCCCACAGCGACCGCCGAGGCCGCCGCGGGCCGGAACAACCACGCCTGGGCGAGATCGCCCGGGATGATCGCAGAGCGGGGCGCCCGCCCGATCGCTCGCGCCTCCCAGCCCGCAACACACGGCGCGGCAGGCGTACCGTGGAGCACCGTGGTGGCGGTCAGGAGCACGGTGAACTCGGGCGGGCTGGAGGGACCAGCGGCGTCCACGACGAGCACGGGGTGGCGTGTGCCCGGGAACAACGCCGTGCTCCCGAGGAAGAGCGGCGCCTCCTGGCGCGCGGTCGCCGCGCGTTCGGCGGCAGAGCACGGGCGCGGCGCGTCTCCGAGGTCGAACGGCGTCGGCAGCGGCAGCGCGGGGCCGAGCGTGCCATCCCCGCGGAACGGCTGGAAGATCGACCACGCCGCCGCGTGCCCGGGGTGGGCGACCAGCGTCGCCACGCCGATCGACCGTCCAGCGTAGGTCCAGTCGGTGTGCACGATCCGATCGCGGTCCGCCGGCGGAGCGACCGAGACGGCATCGATCGCCCACGCGGCGCCCGAGCCCGGCGCGGCGGATGCGCCGGCGGGAGGCGCCGGGCGGTGGGCGAGCAGCATCCCGATCGTCGGGCCGTTCGACGCCTGCCGGACCATCCCCACGCCGACGGGCTGGCCGTCCGCCAGGACCGCGTCGGCGCGCACGTCGAGGCTGCCGTGAAGGCCCGACGCGGGCCAGGACGGGAAGTCGAAGCGCTGGAGCTTCCCCGGCGGTTCGTAGAAGAACGTGAGCGCCGACTGAGCGCTGCCGGAGTGCGGCCTGATGAAGAGCCCGCGCAGCGAGACCGACAGGAGCGCGGGATCGAAGAAGTCGTCGGGGGGCGGCGCGCGGCGCGAGGCCGCGCCTCCCGGGCCGGCCTGCGGCCGGGCGCCCGCGCGCGGCTTTCGCGCGGCCTCGGGGACGACCTTCACGTCGCCGAGCTCGAACGGGCCGGCGTCGGGGATCGTGCCGCGGCCCGAGGTGCCATCCATCCAGTTCTCCCAGGCGACCTCGACGTTGCGCATCGGGGCCCCCGGCGCCGCCGCGCCGCCCGGGATCCGCAGGCGCGCCACGGCGTAACCCTCCATCTGGGAGGTGACGTTGGTCGCGACCCGCGCTCGCCCGAGCCCCGCCGGCACCGCGGGCAGCAGCGATCGCGTGACGACCCGCGCCTCCCCGGCGCCGGACTCGGGGAGCATCGCGGAGACGACGTCGACGGCGCCGTTCGGGGCGCGCGTGAGCAACGACCACACCGACCGCCCGCGCAAGAGCTCGTCGCCGTCGGGCAGGCCGAGGCCGCTCGAGTCGACATGGTCGACGCGCGTCCACTTCGAGGACGACAGCGTCTCGCAGATGATGGGCGTGCGCGCGGAAGGCTGCCCGCGCGGGGCCGGATCCGGCGCGCGCGACAGCGCGCCGTCGGCCAGGCCGCCCCAGCCGACGCGGGTCGCCACGTCGCCGAAGAGGCAGCCGCTGGCGCCGCACGTGATGGTGAGCTGGGCCTCGGAGACCTCGCGCGAGAGCGCCGGCATCTCCGGGAGCTCCGCCCAGCTCACGCCGCCGTCGAGCGACTCCCAGAGCGCCGCGACGTCATCGCCGCTCGGGCGCGCGCGCGACGCGAGCGCGAGCACGCGCCGCCCGAAGCCGGCGAGCGCCGCGCTCTCCGGCGGGGTCGTCGCCGTGAGCACCCGGCCGTCCTCGTCGGCGGTCAGGTACGTGAGCGAGCCGCGCTCCGAGAGCAGCAGGCCGACGGCGCCGTCTTCCGCCGGGCGCAGCGCGCTCTCCTCGACGACCTCGAACCCCTCCGGCGAGGGACCGTCGCCCGGCCCGCCCTCCTCGTCCTCGTCCTCGGCGCCGTCAGCCTGCGGGGCGGGCAGCGCGGCGGTCGCGTCGAGCGGCCGCGGCGCGAAGGTCTCGCCCCCGTCGTGCGAGACGAACAGCGCGAGGCGCTCGTCCTTGCCGCGGAAGCCGAGGAAATACGCGGAGCGCCCGTCCGCCGAGAACGCGGGCAACACGGCGGGCGCGCCGAGCGTGGGGGCCGCCGCGAGGGCGACCGCGGCGCGATCCTCGTCGTGGGCGCCGTCGTGGGACAGGAGGAGCGGCGCGGTCGGCTTGCAGCTGTCCGCGCCGTCGCTCGGCTTGCAGACGCCGGTCAGGAGCGCCGCGCCATCGGGCGCCACCGCGACGCCGACCTGGTCGATGTCGGGCGTCTCCAGCGTGACGGCCGGCGACCACGCGCCGCCGCCATCGTCGCTGCGGAGCACCCGCGCCACGACGCGATCGCCGTCCGGCTCGGCGCACACCGCGACGACGCGCCGGCCGTTCGCGCCGAGCTTGATGCTCCCGCAGTCGCCCGTGCCCGGCATGGCCGCCTCCTTGAGCGGCCCCTCGATGGGGCCGCTCGCGAAGAGCCACGGCGCGCCGGCGTCTTCCGGGCGGACCGCCTCGACGTAGCGATCGCCGCTCATCGCGGCCCGCCCGATCGACACGGCGGAGGCGGACGGGACGCGCGGGGTCGTCACGTCGAGCTCGACGTCGGCCCGCGGGAGCGTCGCCGCGCTGCGGGAGAACGCGGGCGTGCGCCGCGGATCCCAGGTCGCCGACGCGAGGAGCCCCTCGGCGAGGAGCTCGCCCCCGAGGGCGCCGACCCGCGAGAGGCCCATCGTCGGGAGCGGCGCCCGCGACCAGGTGCCCCCGCCGTCCTCGCTGGCGAACAGCGCCTCCGGCAGCGCGAGCACGAGCGCGCGGCCGCCGTCGGCCATGGCGACGCCGAAGGCGCGCGCCGGGGCCCCGCCCTGCCCCGCGGCGCCGTCGAGCAGCACCGGCTTCCAGCCGAGCTCCTCGCGCCACCGGAGCACCCCGCCGCCCCGGGTCACCCCGATCAGCGAGCCGCCGGCGCCCGCGACCTGAAGGAGCGGCTCGGGCGGAGAGAGCGCCCGCGTGAGCTGGCCGAGCGGCGAGGAGGCCTCGTAGATCGCGCCGCTCGCGCCGACGAACATCCAGGAGGCCGGCGAGCGCCGCACGATCGCGGTGAGCTCCTCGGGCGCGGGCGAGGCGCTCGTCCTGCCCTGGCCGGCGCAGCGCGCGGCCTGCGCATCGGGCCCGGCGGCGCTCGGCGGCGGCGTGGACGCCCGTGGATCGGGCGTCACCGTCCACCGCTGCCCTCCCTGGGCGACGACGACGCAGCCGGCGCCGGCGAACGGCGCCCACGCGACCGCGGCGTCGGGCGCCGCCGGATGGTAGCTCCAGCGCGCGGGCGAGGTGTAGGCCGCGCCCGCGGCGTCCGGCGACGGGAGGGTGGCCTCGGCAGGGCGGGGCGGCTGCGCCGGGGCGCCCGAGCAGCCCGCGAGCGCGTACGCCGACGCGAGCGCGAGCGGCGCGCGGGTCCGCGACGGCGGCGCGGTCATTCGACCCAGCGGGCGACGAACAGGTTGGTCTCGCCAGGCTTCGCGCCGTACCGGTTCGAGGCGAAGACGACGTGCTCGCCGGTCGGCGAGAACATCGGGAAGCTGTCGAAGCCCTCGTAGAAGGTCACGCGCTCGACGGGCGGCACGCCGTCCGCCGCCGGGGGCGCGTCGGAGTCGACGAGGTAGAGGTCGAAGTTGGGCATGCCCCGGGCGCCCTGCGGGGTGCTGAAATCGGAGGCGAAGAGGATCCGCCGCGAGTCCGGGAGGAAGTAGGGCGCGAAGTTGGCGCGGCCGTTCCTCGTCACCGGGCGCGGGTTCTGCCCGTCGGCGCCCCCGACGAAGATCTCGAGCGCGCTGGGCCGCACGAGCCCCTTGGCGAGCAACGCGCGGTAGTCGTCGAGCGCCGGTCCGGTGGGGCGGCTCGCCCGCCAGACCAGCTTGGTCGCGTCGGGGGAGAAGAAGGCGCCGCCGTCATAGCCGGGCGTGCTCGTGATGCGCTTGACGTCCGAGCCGTCGAGCTTCGCCGTGTAGAGCTCGATGTCCCCGTCGCGCGTGCTCGTGAACACGAGGCGCGAGCCGTCGAACGCGACGGTCGCCTCGGCGTCGTAGCCCTTGCCCTGGATGAGGGGGCGGAGCTCCGAGCCGTCGGCGTTCGCGGTGTAGATGTCGAACTCGTCGAGCGGCCAGACGTACCCCTGCGAGTGGTCGGGCTTCGGGGGGCACGCCTCGCCGGCGGCGTGCGTGGAGGCGAAGAGGACGCGCGCCTGGGCGGAGGCCGCGGGCGCGGGGAAGAGGAAGTAGCCGCAGGTGGTCTTGCCCTGGCCGTTCGAGACCCGGCGGACCTCGCCGCTCTCCAGATCCAGGATGTACTGCTGGTCACATTTGTTCCCGTCGCGGGTCGACTGGAACACGAGCTTCCTGCCGTCGGGCGACCAGTAGGCCTCGGCGTTCTCTCCGCCGAAGGTGAGCTGCCGGAGCTCGGCGAAGTGCTTCTCGCGCGGATCGGCGGCGACGCTCTTGCCGGCGCGGATGCGGAAGGGAAGCCACTCGGGCTTCGCCGTGGTCGTCGCCTCCGGGATCTGGCCGAGCGGCTCCTTCGGTCGGGGTTCCGAGGAGGCGCAGGCGGCGAGCAGCAGGCAGGCGAGCGGGGCGGGCAGCCTTCGTTTCATGGCGGCGCGACCATAGTACGAAAGCGGCGAGCCGTCGCGGGGAGGCGCCCGCAGCGGGTCAGCCCGAGGCGACGGAACCCCGGACCGGCTACTCCCGGAAGACGGTCACCGTCGTCGGCGTCGTATGGCCACCGCCAACGCAGTTCGGGAAGCTGCCGTCCGACGTCGGAGCGCCGCAGATGTCGTCGCAGTCGCCGAGGACGTCGACGATGCAGCCCTGCGTGTCGACGCCCGTCCCGCCGCACACACGGCTGATGAGCGTCGAGCCGGGCGACTTGCACGCGAACCGGCGCTGCTCCGGCGCGAAGAGGTCGCCGAAATAGGCTCCCTCCCGTTGAGGGAAGGCATCCCGCTCCGCTTGATCCGAGTCAAGGGCCTTGTGCTTGCCACGCATCGAGAGGGGCACGCTTTGCCCGACATCGTTGATCCTGGCCAGCATGCAGGCCGAGACCCAGCCTTGGCAGTGAGCGTTGCACTTCCCATGAGCTCGGCCCCACTCGAGCGCAAGACCGATGCTCCCCTCGAAGGTATAGGTCTCGCCGTCCAGGGAGACCTGCACGGATTGCCCCGCCGGGAGCGCGCAGCTCGCCACGTACGTCAAGAACTCGCGGGCCAGGGGATCGCGCAGCGCCCTCATGACATCACTGCTGCTCGCGACTGCGTCGCTCGTCAGCGGGTTGCCAGTGAGCGCTTCCGTAGCAAGCGAGTCTGTCGCGAACGCACTCTCCACGAGCGCTTCCTTCGTGAACGCATTCCGCGTCACCATCTCTTGCTCCGCCGTGCCGCCGGCTGCCTCCAGGGGGTCAGCCTCGCCGATACAGGCCGGGAGAACGCACGACAGGCCCAGGAACGAGATTGCGAGTTTGAAACGGTATTGCATAGCCCCCTCCTCACAAATGAAACACGCATCAGGAATTTCCTCAACGACTTTTACGGAGGAACCCTAAAATTCCGCGCCTGCGGTGACGTCGTGAGAACGGCGAGGAAACGGTCGTTCAGGCGCGCTCGTGGGCAGCGCACGGCACCTGGAAGAGCCGCGAGCAGGGAATCCCACGTGCAACGGAGCGCGAGTTCATGGAGCGTCTCGGTCGCCGAGCCAGCGCGCCGCGAGCGCGAGCGTCTCGCCGTTGTCGAGCGCAGACAGAAACCGTTCCCGGTAGCGAGGATTCGAGATCTGCCCGGCACGGGACATCACGCTGTCGCGTGCCCGCGCGATCGCGTCGAGCGCCTCGGCCTGCCGGCCGCTCGCGAAGAGCGCCTCGGCCCGCACGAGCCGGATCAGCGACTCGCCCTCCTCGACCGCGCCGAGCGACTCCAGGAGGGAGAGCGCATCGCCGGAGAGCGCGAGCGCCTCCTCGGCGCAGCCCTTCCGGAGCAGGACCCGCGCGGAGAGGGCCCACGCCGCCGCGCGCATCGGCGGCGCGCTTCGCAGGAGCTCCGCAGCCGCGCGGGCCTCGGCCTCGGCGGCGCCGAGATCGCCGCCGAGCAGCGCCGCCTTCCCCAGGTAGGCGCGGGCGATCCCCTCGGCTCGCGGATCGCCCAGCCGCTGGAACGTCGCGATCGCCTCGGCCTGGACCCGCCGGGCCTCGTCGAGATTGCCGCGGGCGCTCATCACGTTGCCCAGGTTGGTGCGGGCGACCGCGGCCAGATCCGTGAGCTCCATCTGCTCCGCCGCGCGCAGCGCGGCGCGCAGCGCGGCCTCGGCCCCCTCGTAGTCCCCGAGCTCCATGGTGATGGCGCCCAGGTTCACCCGCAGCGAGCACGCGTTGCGGCGATCGCCGCTCCGCTCGAACACCTCGAGCGCCGCCTCGATGCCGTCGAGGCAGGCGCCGAGATCGCCGGAGGTCATGGTGCGGATGGCGCGCGCCTCGTAGAGCCTGGCGAGCACCTCGACGTCGAGCGGCCGCTCCTCCTCCCCGCTGCGCTCGAGGGCCTCGATGATCCCGTCCGCCACCGCGTAGCGGCCGCCGAAGGCGAGCCAGTTGGCCCCCTCGACGAGGCAGACGTCCCTCCCGGTCAGCGCGCCCTCGCGGGGCGACGCGCCCCGCGCCGTCGCCACCCAGGACTCCACGCGATCGAAGGCCCCCTGCTTGCCAGCGGCCGTGACCACCCAGGTCACGGCGGAGTACCAGGACGGCGAGCCCGGCTCGAACAGCGCGACGGCGTCGAGCGCGCGCTGCTCGGCGACGGCGAAATCGCCACGCCACACGCGGGCCTCCGCGTCGACGAGGAGCAGCCCGCCCGCCTCTGCCTCGGTCGCGCCACACGCGAGGCCGCGCTCAGCGCGGCGGATCGCGGCGAGGAGATCGTTGCCGCGCAGCGCCTGCTCCGCCGCGCGCCGGTACCACGCCGCCGCGCGCCCCGGCTCGGCGCCGCGCTCGAAGTGCTCCGCGAGCTGCGCCGCGTCGCCCTTCCCCTCCCCTTCGAGCCACTCGCCCGCCAGCCGGTGGCCGAGCCGCCGGTCGTACTCCGTCAGCGCCCCGTACGCCGCCTCCCGCACAAGGCCGTGCCGGAAGCTGTACTCGGCGTCGTCCGCGCCCGCGTCGATCGGAGGGCCAGGCTCGGGCGCCCCGGCACGGCGCGCCGGCGGGGCCTCGCGCTCGGGCCCGCCCCCGGGCCCGCGCGCGGACGACGCGGACGACGTGGAGGAGAGGCTCTCACCAGGCGCGCCGCCCCGGCCAGGCGGCCGCCTCGGGGTGATCACCTCGCGCTCGACGAGCTCGGCGAGCCGGATCGCCACCTCGGCGTCGGCGCCGCCGAGCAGCGCGGCGACGCCGGCGGGCCGGAAGCTCTGGCCGAAGACGCTCGCCGCCCGGAGGACACGCCGCGCCTCGGGATCGAGCGCCTCGAGCCGCGCCTGCACCATCGCCAGCACCGTCTCCGGCAGCGCGGCCCCTCGCCCCTCGGCGGCAGCGCGGATCTGCTCTTCCAGGAAGAAGGCGTTGCCGTCGGCCCGCTCGATCAGCGTGCCGATGATCTCCTCCGTGACGGCGCCGCCGAGCGCCTGGCGCGCGAGCCGCTCGCTGGCGCGGCGCGAGAGCCCCGTGAGCTCGATCTCCTGCACGCCGCGGCCGGCCCACAGCTTCGGGAACATCTCGCGCACCTCGGGCCGGCCGAGCGCCAGCACCATGAGCGGCGCGTCGCGCAGGTTGCGGAGGGCGCTGTTGATCATGCCGACCGTGGGCAGGTCGCCCCAGTGCATGTCCTCGAGGACGAGCAGCACCGGCTGCGCCGCGCACTCGGCGCGCAGGAACTCCTCCCACGCGAGGTGCAGCTGATCGCCCATGAGCACGGAGCTCCGCCGCGCTGCCCTGAGCGCCTCGCTGGCCTCGTCCGGGAAGGGCGTCCCCACGAGCTCGCCAAGGAAGGGCGCGACGTGGGCGCCGCGCTCGCCGTGGTGACCGACGCGCTCGCGGATCCTGCGGTGCACCGCCGCGGCCGGCGCGCCGTCGGCGACGCCGAGCGCGCGGCGGAGCACCTGCGCCAGGAGGCCGAAGGCAGAGCCGGCGCTCATGGGGTCGCCGCGCGCGATCCAGACCGCCATCGGCTCGTCCCGCGCCCGGAGGCGCCGGAGCAGCTCGACGCGCAAGCGCGATTTGCCCATGCCGGCGGGGGCCGTCACCAGCACCGCGGACGGGGTCTGCTCCTCGATGCACTGGGCGAACGTCGCCTCCAGGAGCGACAGCTCGCGGTCACGGCCCACGCACGGCGTCGGCTTGCCGAGGAGGCGCGGCACCGCCTCGAGGTCGTCGCACTCGCCGCGCAGGAGATGGCCCGCGTGATCCGACCCGAGATCGAACCGCGCGCCGAGCAGGCCGGCCGTGACCTCGTCGATGCGGACCACGCCGAGCCGCGCCTCGTCGCCGGCGAGCAGCGCGGCGGCCTGATCGATGAGCTTGCCGATGGGAGAGCGGGCGGTGATCTCGGCGCGCCCCGAGACGAGCGCGACGGGCGCTCCCCCGAGCAGCACCTGCATCGCGAGCGCGCACCGCGCCCCCCGGGCGGCGAGATCGGTCGGCGCGACGAGGCCGGACAGCACAACGACGGGAGAGCGCGCCTCGATGATCTCGAGGCGGCCCTGGTGGCGCTCGGCCAGGGCGCTGAGCGCGCGCACGCGGAGCGCGTCCTCGCCCTCGGACCGGGTAGCGTCGCTGTCGAGCGCGCCGTCGCGGGCGAGGAGGAGGCAGATCATCCGGCGCTCGCCGGTCGTCAGCTCGGGCGTCGGGCCGCCCATGGGCACGGGGAGGCCGCGCCGCGAGGCCGGCGCGAGATCGCCGAGCGACCCGAGCTCGGCGGCCACGGCCGCGCCGTCGCGGGGGCGGTCGCGCGGGGCCTTGGCGAGCATGCGCGTCACGAGGTCGTCGAGCGCGGCCGGGACCTCGCCGCGGAGCTCCCGGAGCCGCGGCGGATCCTCGAGGAGGACCTTCACGAGCACGGAGAGGCCGTCGTTGCCGACGAACGGGGGCCGGCCGGTGAGGCAGCGGTAGAGGATGCAGCCGAGGGCGAAGACGTCGGCGCGGGCGTCGATGGCGACCTCGCCGCGCGCCTGCTCGGGGGCCATGTAGCCGGGGGTGCCGAGCATCACGCCGGGCATGGTGAGCTCCTGGCCGGCGTCCGCGACGCGCACGACGCCGAAGTCGAGCAGGGTGACCTCGTCGACGGAGCCGCCGACGAGCAGGAGGTTGCTCGGCTTGAGGTCGCGGTGGACGATGCCGAGCCGGTGGAGGGCGCCGAGCGTGGAGGCGACGCGCACGCCCAGCGAGCGGCTCTCGGGGACGGTGAGCGGCTCGCGGAGCAAGCGCTCGGCGAGGGTCTCGCCGGAGAGCCACTGCATGGCGAGGTAGAGCTCGCCGCCCTCGGTCGTGCCGTGGGCGACGTACCCGACGACCCCGGGGTGACGGAGCGCGGCGAGCGCGTGAGCCTCCCGGCGGAAGCGGTGCGACTCCTGCGGGCCCGTGCGCTGGAGGATCTTCAGCGCGACCGGCTCGCCCGTGAGCCGATCGCGGGCGCGGAAGATCTGCGCCATGCCGCCGGAGGTCGCGTGCCCTTCGATCTCGAAGCGGTCGGCGACGATGTCACCAGCGCGCATCAGCGGTACCCCTGAGACGACTCAGAGAGCCGCAGCGCTCGCCTGTGGGGTGCTTCGGACGAGCTCATCGCAGCGACCGAGGATATCCAGAACTGCAGCGCTCCCCGTCAGCAAATTGTGCTGTAAGCAAGGCAACGTCAGGGACCGCAGCGCGGTGAGCTCGCGGCGAGGGCGGATCCGAGGTAGTGCGCCTCACCACAACGAACAGCGATGTGCCCGACGTCTGCCCGAGTCGATTAGCCCTGCGGGTGTCCGTCCTTGGCGCCGGGGAGGACCTCATCGACCAGCCTCACCCAGGCGCGCTTTCCGTCGAAGACCGCGACCAGCTCATGCACGGGGGCGGCGCCGGCGGCGACCAGCTCGACCGCGTAACGGCGATCACGGACTTGCCGCGCCGCGGCGAGGAGCGCCTGCTCCGGGGTCTCGCCTCGCTGTGGCACCTTGAGCTCCAGCACGACGCCTGGACGGCCCGGCGCGCGCGGCCGCACGAGCAGGTCCGCGCGGCCGAGGCCGGACTCACGGTTCGAGCGAACGTCGTAATCACCCTCGAGCTGCACGAGGAGGCCAAGGATGAAGCCGTGATACAGCTTCTCCGGCTCCCGGCCGGCGGGGTCCTGATAGGACATCACCGTGACGAGCAGCCGCTCGATCAGCGCCTCCAGCGACGGGGCGTCGCCGCCGAGCAGCGCGCGGATCAGCGCCTCGGCGTGCCTCCGCTCGGGGAGCCCGCGCCGGAGCCAGGAGCGGAAGAGATCGCGGTACGCGACGCGGACCTCGAGGTTGGGAATGGCGAGCGAGGCGGTGACCTCGCCGAGCTCCTCCCGCACCGCCGTGGTCGTGAGGTAGCCGGAGAAGAGGAGGAAGCTCCACAGCGCCTCCGGCTGCTGGTCCAGATCGCGCAAGACGATGTTCTCGTCGATGCGCGCCTCGACGGGCTCGCCGCGCAGGAGCGCCTCGGTCTCGCTCGAGAGCCCGAGCCCCCGCCGGGCGATGAGGTGCTGGAGGAGCTCGGTCGAGGCGGTGTTGACCCAGTACGGCCGGAGAGCGCCGCTGGCCACACAGTTGAGAATGGACCAGGGATTGTAGATGACCTCGCCGCCGAAGCGATATCCGTTGTACCACGCGCGTACCTCCTCGAGGCGCGGCAGCGTGGGGTCCGGGAGCGGCGCCGGCTGCGCTGCGGAGACGCCGTCGGGCCGCGCTTGCTCCAGGACGCTGGCGACCTCGGCCTCGGTGAAGCCAAACGACGTTGCGTAGCGGCGATCGCTCAGGATCGACGACACGATGACGTTGTTCAGGCCGGAGAAGAGGTTCTCCCGGGCGACCCGCAGCACCCCCGTGAGCGCCCCCTTGAAGAGAGAGGGGTTGTCCTTGAGGGCGGCAGAGAAGAAGTTCCGGAAGAACAGCGTCACCTCGTCGAAGAAGCCGTTCAGGTACCCGGACTGGATGGGGGTGTCGTACTCGTCGATCAGGATGGCCACCCTCTGACCGTGGTGGCGCGCGAGGTAATCGGAGAGCTCTCTCAGCGAGCCACGGCAGTCTTCCTCGGAGATCTCGCCGAGGAGCATGTGCTCGTAATGTCGCCGCTCATCGGGGCGGAGCGCGTCGCTCTTCAGCAGGTGTTGATGCTGGCTGTAGAGGCGCTGAACCTCCGTGCGAATCGCGTCCAGCGTGGTCTCGTAAGAGAGGGTCTTGATGTCCTTGAACGTCAGAAAGAGGACGGGGTACCGCTGGAAATGCTCACGGGCCGCCGGGTCGTTCCAGACGGCGAGATCCTGGAACAGCGGGGAGAGGTCCTCGTCGCGTTTCCCGATAAAATACGCGAGGGTGGAGAGGTTCAGGGTCTTTCCGAAGCGGCGCGGTCGCGGGAACAGGACGACCTGCGCAGGATCGGCGAGGAGCTGTCCTATGAAGGGTGTCTTGTCGACATAACCCGCGCCCGCATGGCGGAGCTCGCGAAAATCGGACTGGCCGAGGGCGGGGACGAAGGGCATGGCGACTCGCGGCGCGCAGGGGGCTGTCGCTCGACGTGATGGTGTCGACGCTGCCAGACAGAGCGCGCGGGGGACTGTCCCCGGCCGCCCCCGGCGCGTCAAGCGCCCGGCCGGAATTGGAAAGTCGTCTGCTGAGCTCAGCGGCCTCGCATGTCCGGCATCCGCGCCGCCCCGATCGCGCCCGTTCCCGGCGCCGCCGCTGCTCCGCGTGGCCGGCCGCGCACCGTCGATCTACCCTACCCAGGTGCGATCCCACGTTCTGGCCGGCTGCCTCGCGGTCCTGATCCCCGCGGCCGCGACGCTCGCGATCCCGCGCGCCGAGGCCGCGGATTTCGATCCGTCCGGCCGCGGCAAGCGGCCCAGGCCGAAGGCCCCGAAGCCCGGCGGCGGCAGGCCTGGCCCCGCCGCGCGGCCGCAGCCCGCGAAGCCGCCGCAGGCGAAGCCGGAGCCGGCAGAGACCGGCGACGGGAAGCGGGGCGGCCCGTCGAGCGACGCGCTGATCGCGCGCTACACGGCCATCGTCATGAGCCAGCCGAGCGCGCCCTTCCCGCTCCAGCGCCTCGCCCAGCTCTACCGCGAGCGCGACGGGAACCTGAAGAAGCTCGTCGAGGAGTTCGAGCGCCGCGCCGCGCAGCCGGGGGCCGACGCCTGGGCCTCGAAGGTCGTGCTCGCCGGCGTCTACAAGCAGGACGGGCGCTACGACGACGCCATCAAGACGTACGAGGCCGCCATCGCGGACCGGCCCGGGGACCCGGCGGCGATGATGGCGCTCGCCCAGCTCGAGGCGGATCGCGGCGACAAGGCGCGCGCGCGCGGGCACTACGAGAAGGCGCTGCCGCTACTCAAGGTCCCCGCGGACGTCGAGCAGACCCGGCGCACGCTGCTCGCGCTCTGCCTCGACCTCTCCGACTTCGAGGCGGCCAAGGCGCAGCACGACGCGCTCGTGAAGAACGCGCAGGGCTCGCTCTTCGTGAAGGCCGAGCTCGGGCGCGAGCTCTCCGCGCGCGGGCACCACGCGCGCGCCGAGGCCGAGTTCCGCGAGCTCGTGAAGGCCGCGGCCGGCGACAACCGGGCGCTCGCGCCGGCGCTGCGCGATCTCGGGCAGGCGCTCGCCAAGCAGAAGAAGATGGACGAGGCGCTCGCCGTGCTGAAGCGGGCGCTCGCCATCGCCGGCAGCGCCGCCGGGGTGCGGGCCGAGATCCTGCTCATCATGACCGACGCGTTCCGCGCCGAGGGCAAGCTCGCGGAGCTCATCGCGATCCTCGAGGCCGAGAGGGGGCAGGACTTCCAGCGGCTCGCGACCCTGGGCGCCCTGTACGAGGAGACCGGCGACGTCGACAAGGCGATCGGGATCTACAGGAAGGCGCTCGCGCTCGACGGCAAGCACATCGACACGCGGCTCCGGCTCGTCCACCTGCTCCAGACCGCCGGCGAGCTCGACGCCGCGATCCGCGAGTACGAGCTCCTGATCAAGGCGGCCCCGGGCAACGCGGACTTCGTCTTCGAGCTGTGCGAGACGCTCATCCAGCGGGGCGACCGGCCCAAGGCGCTCGCGCTGCTCACCCAGCTCGAGGGGCGCGTCGCGGACGAGGCCGAGACGCTCGCGGCCGTCGCCGATTTCTACGAGCGGGTGGAGGAGAAGGACCGGGCCCTCAAGGTGCTCCAGCGGCTCGCCGCGGCCGCGGGCGGCGATCCGAGCCACCTCGTCGACCTGGGCGACCGGTACTTCCAGGCCGGCGACAAGAAGAAGGCGCTGGAGACGTGGGCGCGCATCAAGCAGGTCGTGCCGAGCCGGGCGCGCGCCGCGGCCACGCTCGGCGAGGTGTACCTCGACCACGACATGGTGGCGGAGGCGCTCGCCGCGCTCCGGGAGGCGGCGCAGCTCGAGCCCGCGAACAGCCGCTACAAGAAGGCGCTCGCGATCGCACTGGAGCGCACGGCGAGCGCGCTCGGCAACGCGGGGCCGCGCTACACGGAGGCGCGCGAGCTCTGGGAGCAGCTGCTCGCCGGGGCGGGCAACGACAAGCTGCTCGCGCGCGAGGCGCGCACCCACATCGTCAGCCTCTGGTCGCTCACCCACGAGCTGCCGAGCCGCGTCGCGCCGCTCGCCGCGCGCTTCAACGCGACCCCGCCCGACCTGGAGGCGGGTCGGCTGCTCGCGGAGGTGCAGCGCAAGCTGCACCGGCTGCCCGACGCCGAGGCCACGCTCCGGCGGCTGGTCCAGGCCGCGCCGGGCGACGAGGACTCGCTCCTCGCGCTGGAGCGCGTGCTCGTGCTCCAGCAGAACCTCCTCGGCGCGATCGACGTGCTGGGCAAGCTCGTCGAGGTGAACCCGAAGCGGGCCCGCGAGTTCTACCAGCGCATGGCGCAGTACGCCGCGGAGCTGTACCGCGACGACGACGCGATACGGTACGCCGCGCGGGCCGTCGAGCTCTCGCCCGAGGACGCGAGCGGCCACCAGAAGCTCGGCGACATGTACCGCCGGCGGCAGGACTTCCAGCGCGCGATCGCCGAGTACCGGCAGGCGCTCGCGAAGAACGACCGGCTGTTCCCCGTGTACTTCGACCTCGCCGAGCTGCTGCTCACCGCGGGGCAGGCCGAGGAGGCGGACCGGCTCTTCCGCCGGGTGGTGAGGGCGTCGAACGACGAGGAGCTCGTCGCGCGCGCGGCGCGGATGTCGATGCAGGTGAACCTCGGCAGGGGCTCGCTCGAGGTGCTCGAGCGCGAGCTCCTGCCGGTCGCGGTCGGCAACCCGCAGAAGCCGCTCTACCGGCGGCTGCTCGTGGAGCTCTACGGCGCGATGACCTTCCCGCTGATGCAGAAGGTCCGCGGCGAGGGCCGCGCGGCGAGCGCGGCGGCGCGCGCGGAGCTCGCGAAGATCGGCGCCCGCGCGGTGAAGCCGCTGCTCGACGCGCTCGCGGACGAGAAGGAGTCGCAGCAGAAGGTCGCGATCGAGGTGCTGGCCTACGTCGAGAACAAGGGCGCCGGGCCGGCGCTCTACAACTTCGCGGTAGGCCAGGCCGACAAGGGCCTGCGCGCCCGCGCGATGATCGCGTGCGGCGCGCTGCGCGACCCGGCCATGCTGGAGCGCTACGAGCAGATGCTCGCGCCGCGGGACGCGGCGGCGAGCGTGCTGCCGAACGACGCGGTCGCGGTCGCCGCGACCTGGGGCGTGGCGCGGCTCGCGGCGGGCGGCGGGCGGCCGGCGGCCAAGGCGGTGGCGCTGCTCGCGCGGCTCCTGTCGTCGCCGGCGCCGGAGGTGCGGGCGCTCGCGGCGGTCGGCCTCGGGCTGACGCACGACCGGAAGCACGCGGCGGCGCTGTCCGCGGTCGCGAGGGCGCCCGAGGCCGGCTCCGTGCCGCGCGCCGCCGCGGTCCGCGCGCTGGGCGAGCTCGCGGGCGGGGGCGAGGGGCCCGCGCTGTTCATGTCGCTCGCCGACTCGAGCGAGCCGGAGCTCCGCCGCGCGGCGCTGATCACGCTCGCGCGGCTCGGCGGCGGCGGCAGCGCGGGACCCGGGGGCGGCGGCGCCGGCGAGGCCGAGGCGGTCGCCGCGGGCGGGGCCGCCCAGGCGATCGCCGCCGGCGCGTTCTCGTCGGACGAGGGGCTGCGCGCCGCCGCGGTCTCGGCGGCGGTCGCGCTCACGCGGCGCGCGTACCCGCGCGCGCGCGAGCCGCTGCCGGTGCCGGACGGCGCGCTGACGGTGAAGGACGTGCTCGCGGGGCTCGACCCCGATCCGCCCGGCCCGGAGGATCGCGCGGCGGCGCTGGTGGCGCTCGGCCCGGCGCTGCAGAAGGCCGCGGTCGCCGCGGTCGCGACGTCGCCCGAGCGGGCCCTGGTCGTCGCCGACGCGATCCTGTCGCGCGGCGCGGCCGTGTCGGGCGGGGCAGGCGGCGATCCCGGCGCCGGCGGGGGCGTCGCGGCGCTCGGGCTCGCGCCGTTCACGGACGGGCGCGCGGCGCTCGCCCCGGAGCCGAGGCGGCAGGTGGAGGCCGCCGTCGAGGGGATCGCGGCGGCGGTCGTGAGCGGGTTCGTGGCGCTCGTGCGGCACCCGGCGATCGAGGTGCGCACGCGCGCGGTCGAGCTGCTCGCGACCCGGCCCGAGCCGGAGGCGCAGGCCGCGGTGGTCGACGCGCTCGGCGATCCCGAGGAGAGCGTGCGGCGCGCGGCGCTCGCGGCGCTCGGCGCGGTCCGGCACGGGCCGACGATCGCGGCCGTCTCGGAGCTCCTGCGGACCTCGTCGAGCTGGCCGCTGCGCGTGCGCGCGGCGGAGGCGCTGGGCCGGCTCGGCGCGCCGGGCGGGGGCGCGGGCGGCGGCAGGCCGAGCCAGGTAGCCGAGACGCTCGGCGGGGCGGCCCGCGCCGACGCGTACGCCCTGGTGCGCGAGGCGGCGGCCCGCGCCCTCGCCTCCGCGGACCGCGCGGCGGCGGCGCCGGTGCTCCGGCAGCTCGCTGCGAGCGATCCCGAGCCGCGCGTCCGCCAGACCGCGGCCGAGCTGATGCGGAGCGCCGCGCCTTGAGCCGCGCTTCTCCGCCCGGGCCGCGGCGCCGCGCGCTGCGGCTCGCGCCGCTCGCCCTCGCCGGCGCGATGAGCGCCGGCGGGGCGGCCGGCTGCGACGACCTGAGCCGGTTCTCGACGGCCGACGGGGAGGCGTACTGCGGCGCGATCACGCTGGGCGGCGCGTTCCGCGCCGGCCTGAGCCCGCGGGTGCAGATGCGGCTCACGCTCGACGCGGACGCGCTCGACAGGGCGGAGCCGCCCGGCGCGCTGTGGACCTACGAGGCGCCCGACGGGGCCACGGCCGAGCGGCGCCTCCTCGACGGCGCGCCGCTGCGGCCGATCGGCGCGCTCGCCCACGATCCGCTGTCGCGGCTGGAGTTCGGGGAGGGCCGGGAGCGCAACGCGATCTACGCGGTCGACGCGTCGGAGCCGGAGACGGAGCCGATGCTCGCGGTGCTGTCGCTGCGCACGGACGCGTCGGTCGAGGTGCGCCTGCTCCGGCCTGGCCGGGCGCCGCTCGCGCCGGGCGAGGCGGATGCGGCGGGGCAGCGGCAGGTGTTTGGCAATTTCAGGCTGACGCGGCGGACAGGGACATGCGGGTTCTAGGGATCGAGACATCGTGTGATGAGACGGCGGCGGCGGTGGTCACCGAGGGAGGCGACGTCCTCTCCGACGTCGTGCGCAGCCAGGTGGCGCTGCACGCGCCTTACGGGGGCGTCGTGCCCGAGGTCGCGGCGCGCGATCACGCGCGGGCGGTGGTCCCGGTGGTGCGCGAGGCGCTCTCGCGCGCGGGCGTCTCGGTGGCGGATCTCGACGGCGTCGCGGTGACGTCGCGGCCGGGGCTCGCCGGGGCGCTGCTCGTCGGCCTGCAGGCCGCGAAGGGGCTCGCGTGGGCCGCGGGCAAGCCGCTCGTGGGCGTCGATCACCTCGTGGGGCACCTGCTCGCGGTGTTCCTGCGGCGCGGCGGCGCGCCGCTCTCCGACGAGCGCGAGCGGCCGTCGTTCCCGTACGTGGCGCTGCTCGCCTCGGGCGGGCACACGGCCATCTACCGGGTGGATGGCCCGGCGATCGGCGCGATCCGGGAGCTCGGCGCGACGCGCGACGACGCGGCGGGCGAGGCGTTCGACAAGGTGGCGAAGCTGCTCGGCCTCGGGTATCCGGGCGGGCCGGTGGTCGATCGGCTCGCGGCCGGGGGCGACGCGGCGGCCGCGGCGGACGCGGTGCCGGCGCTGATGGCGCGCAAGGAGTCGCTGGAGTTCAGCTTCTCGGGCATCAAGAGCTCGGTCGCGCGGCACGTGGCGAAGCGGGGGCGGCCGGAGGGGCAGGCGCTCCGCGACCTGTGCGCGGCCTTCCAGGGGGCCGTTGTCGACGCGCTCGTGCAGAAGACCGTGCGGGCCGCGCGGGCCGAGAGGATCGGGCGGGTGGTCCTCGGCGGCGGGGTCGCGGCGAACCAGGGGCTCCGCGCGAAGATGGCCGCGGCGTGCGAGCGGCGGGGCCTCGCGCTGTTCGTGCCGCCGCTCGCGAGCTGCACGGACAACGGGGCGATGATCGCGTATGCGGGCGCGCTGCGGCTCGCGGCCGGGGAGCGGGACACGCTGGATCTCGCGCCGGAGACGAGGACGGCGCTGCCGCGGGTGACCCGCAAGGGCGGTGGCGCGAGGTGATCGGGACAGGCCGGTAGCGCGAACGGCGCGCGGGCGCGGAGGACGCGGGTCCTGTGTGCGTGGGGACATGGCGTCCGATGGCGGACGATGGCGAACGGTGGCGGACGATGAAGTAATGGCTCGTGCTGGGGATTACCTCGGACTTGTACGCTGCGGCGAGCCGTGGTCTGATGCGTTTCTCAGGATTCAGGCCGGCCCGCGCTCGCCGTTCTTCCGGCCGCGCGGGACAGGACAGGGCGGGATAGCCCGCCCGGCGGGTCGCGAGGATTGTAAGCCATGCAGGTTGTTCTACCGATAGTGCTCGGGTTGATCGCGGTGGCGTGCGGCGCAGGCGCCGTGTTCCTGTTGATGCAGGCCACGCAGCTGAAGCGGAAGCTTCAGGACGCGAACCAGCACATCGAGGCGCTCCGGCAGGCCAAGGGCCAGCTGGATCAGCTGCGGGCGCAGTACGGGCAGCTCCAGCAGGCGCTTGAGATCTCGCGGGGCGAGGACCGGCAGAAGGTCGACTGGCTCGACGCCCAGCAGAAGGAGATCGACTGGTACAAGAGCGAGCTCGAGAGCCGGCCGAAGATCACGCAGAAGCGGTACAAGATCCTGACGCTCGGCATCAAGTGGACCGGCAAGACGTCGCTCACGCTCAAGTGGGCGAATCCCCTCGTGGATCTGGGCACGCTGCAGGGGACGAAGATCGAGCGTTACGAGCGGACCGTCAGCCACGTCCTCACGAAAGAGGTGTTGACGGAGCATGTGTTCGAGGTCGGCGACTGGGGCGGCGAGCACATCGTGGATGCGCAGCAGGAGCTCATCATGGAGGAGGTCCATGGGCTCTTGATGGTCGTGGATCTGGCGGGCAAGGACGGTCAGAAGGTCGAGCCGTCGAGGATCCAGGAGCAGCTCCGGGAGTTTCAGCCGCAGTCGCTGCAGTTCTTCTTCAGCCCGAAGACGCTGGCCTCGTGCAAGGCGGTTGTGCTCTTCATCAACAAGTCCGATGTTCTGTCCGGGACGCCGGCCGAGGTGGAGCGGGAGGCGCGCGGGTATTACAAGACGCTCATCGACAGCCTGGAGCGGTACAAGAACAACATCGACATTCGCGTGCTCGTCGGGTCGGCGAGCTACGGGCACAGCACGCATCACCTGTTCTCGCACTTCGTGGAGAAGATCCTCCCGAAGAACGCGTATGATCCGCAGCTCCTGCAGCGGATGAAGCAGGACATCAGCGGACATTCGGCGCTGTCGCGGACCGCGGCGCTCCCTGCCCCGCCGGTGCCGCAGCAGGTCAGGCCCAATGTACGGTAACGAGGGCGCTTCGGGGTATGTGATCCCGCGGTACCGCGCGCCGGCGGACGCGGCGTGGTATCACGTGCTGCACGGGAACATCCCGGGGCACCAGATCGACTTCATGTACTGCCCGGAGGTGCCGCAAGGGCCCCTCACGACGACGCAGTTCAGCCACCTGGCGCGGCTGATGAAGTACATCGAACCTGCGACGGGGGCGACGCACGCGTTCGCGATTGGCAATCTGTCGAGGGATGACACGCAGCACGAGCCTGGCCACGGGGCGGTGGGGCTCATCTTCGGCTTCCGGATCGGCGGGGCGGTCGACCACGCCGGGCGGGGGAACCCGCCATTCGCGCACGGGATCGTCGCGGTGGATCGGGACCTCGGGTATACGACGCTGCTGGAGGCGTCGGCGACGTTCTACCGGCACGTGATGAACGCGACGGAGCTGAACTCGTCGGCGGGCATGTTCTACCGCGAGTACACGGGCGCGGTGCGGGAGGCGCCGGAGCGCGTGGCGCACGTGCTGGAGCGGTATGTCGAGGAGTTCGGGGATCTGCCGTATCTCCGGCGGAGCGGCGCGACATGGGACTGGGTGGCCGACGAGGCGGCGCAGCCGAAGCGGGTGGTGATCGTCCACAAGCCGGATGAGCCATTCGGGGCGATCGCGCACGCGGCGGCGCGGATCGCGACGGTGCTGTACCGGTCAAACATCAAGTGGACGTCGATCACGAGCGGGCGGGAGGCGGATATCCCGGGCGGGGTATCGGTGCGGTTCGTGAGGGAGCGGGACGTCACGATGGAGGACCGGCACGGGGTGCTGCTCCGGATCGAGGAGGTCTCGGAGGACGAGGGGGAGATCGCGCGGGGGATGTTCGGGGCGCGGCCGCTGGCCGAGGTGGAGGAGAAGCCGCAGTTCGGCGGCGGATGGCGCGAGCGGTTCGCGGCGCAGCAGGGCGGGACGGGGCCGGTGGGCGTGGCGGCGCATGGCGTGGGCGGCGCGGGACAAGAGCGGCGGGCGCCGGGGTCGATGCCGCCGTCGCAGCGGGGCGTGGCGGGGCCGGCGGGGCCGACGTCGCAGCAGGTTGGGCCGAAGGGGACGCTGGTCATCGATTCGGAGAAGCTGCTGGGGAGCGCGGCGCTGGCGGCGGGGGTCGAGGCCGGAGGCACGGGGCCCGTGCGGATGGGACAGGCGGCGGCGGGGAACGCCGTGCCGGCGCAGGCGGCGGGCGGTGGGGCCGGGCGGGCGGCGGGCGGCGGGGCGTGGAGCGCGCCGGCGGGGCCGATGCCGCCGGTGCCGAGCGTCGGCGGGGAGGAGCGCGACGAGATCCCGGTCATCGTGGAGAAGCCGGCCTCGTCGCGGACGTGGATCTGGGCCGTCGCGGGGCTCGGCTTCGTGGCCGTGGCGGGGATGGTCGCGGTGCTGGTATCGCAAGGGGCGCCCGGAGGGGGGACGGCAACGCCGGAGGCAACGGGGCCGGGCGTGGCGCCGCCCGCCGGGAGCGCGGCGGCGCCGGGGCCGAGCGCCGAGGTCGGCGCGGCAGCGACGACAGGCTCGCCCGCCACGACGGCACCGCCGGAGGCGACTGCGAAGCCGCAGGCGGGGCAGGAGCAGCCGCAGCAGGGTGAGCCGCAGCCGAAGACGCAGCCATCAGGGCGGACGAGGAACACCAAGGCAGGTGGGGCTTCGCCGGGGCGCTTGGACCCGAAGCCCAGAGGGGGTAAGGTGCCGCCGTCGAGCACTGCCGTCCCGCCTCTCCCCGAAGGGAAGCCTGAGTTCTGATGACTCCGACGATGAGAAAGCGACCGCTTCTGTGGAGTTGGAGCGTGGCCGTGGCGTTGACGGCGCAGGTTGCGGGCGCGCAGCAGCCGTCCGCCGCCGCCGCCGGCGAGACCGACGCGCTGACGGACAAGGCGCGACAGCTCTATGAAGAGGGGAGACAGGCGGCAGCGGCGGGAAAATGGGCCGACGCGCACGCGTCGTTCCTCGCGGCGTGGGCGATCAAGCCACATTACCAGATCGCGTCGAATCTCGGGGTCGCGTGCCTCAAGCTGGGCAAGCACCGTGACGCAGCAGAGTACCTGGCGCGGTATCTGCGCGAGGCGCCAGCCACCAAGGTGAACGAGCGGCAGAACGCGGAGACGTCGCTGAAGGAGGCGCTCGCCAAGGTCGCATCCGTGACGGTGCAGGCGACGCCGGCAGGGGCGGAGGTGACGGTCGACGGGGCGGTCGTGGGCAAGGCGCCGCTCGCGGATCGGGTGTTCCTGGATCCGGGCGAGCACGAGATCGGGGCGAAGCTCGATGGGTACACGCCTGCGATGCGTCCCATCGCGGCGGTGGCGGGCCGTGCGGAGACGGTCGTGGTGCAGCTGGAGCGGGCGCCGGCCGCTGGCGTGGGAGCGCGTCCCTTCGTGGTGGAGCCGACGGGGCCGGTGGCGCCGCGCGCTGAGCTGCGGACGCCGTTGCTCATCGCAGGTGGGGTCGTGGCGGGCGCCGGCATCGTGACGGGCGTGATCTTCGGGGTGCTCTCCAGCCAACGAGCCGATGACGCGGAAGAGATGCGGCGTGAGCTGCTCGGTCGATGGAATGGCGAGAAGCGATGCCCCGCCGGAGACGTGTCGAAATGCCGCGACCTCAAAGCCGCGGTGCTTGACGAGATCCACTTCAGCAACATCGGGTTCGTCAGCCTTGTCGCGGGAGGAACGATCGGGGTCGGCACGCTGGTCTACGGGCTAGTGACGAGGAGAACTGAGCCTCCGAGAACGACCCCGGGCCCACGCGTGGCGCCGCTCCTCGGACCCGGCGCGGCCGGGCTCTCCTTCAGCGGAAGGTTTTGAGCTTACATATTTCGAAGGGAGAAGGCCGTACTATGCGTCGCCGCGCCTATCTTGCTGCAGCGATCTTCCTGGGGACGATGGCCGCGTGCTCCGCGTGGCCTCGATTCGATAGCGACGATGAGATCGCAGACCAAGCGTTGGAATCGGACAGCGGCTCCAGCGGAACAGCAGGAGGGCCGCCGGATCCGCCGCCGCAGTGTGTGCCAGGGGAGGGCGAAGGGTGGAAGGCCGACGCGTTGTGTGGTGGGATCTTCGTGAGGCTCGACGGAGACGATGAGAACGCCGGGACGCCGGACGCGCCGGTGAAGTCGTTGGGGAGAGCCATCGCCCTCGCGACCGCCCTCCCCGATGCCACGAAGAAGAACGTGTATGCCTGCGCCGAGACGTTCGAAGAGAAGGTCGAGATCCAGGCAGCTGTGACGCTGTTTGGTGGACTCGACTGCGAGAACGGCTGGGGATGGATAGGAGATCAGAAGCGGACGACGCTGACGGCCGAGGCCGGGACCGTCCCGCTCACGATGCATGGGGGCGGATCAGTTCGGATGGAGGACGTGCATGTCCTTGCTGAATCGGTTCTGACATCCGGAGCGTCGTCCATCGGGGCCGTGGCCGATGGTGTCAAGGTGTCGCTGGCGCGCTGCACGATTGAGGCAAGTGATGCCGCGCCTGGCGCCGATCAACGCCAGGACACGAACAGCGCGACACGCGGTGACGATGGGAACCCAGGTGAAGCTGGGTGCATGGCCTCTGTTACCGCCGGCGGTGCCGAGCCAGTCAACAACTGCGAAGATGGGGGCGAGGTCTCCGTCGGCGGCGCTGGCGGAGTAGGACAACCGAACAGCGGTGGCAGCGGCGGCGATGGCACGCCGGGAGGCTCGGCCATTGGCGGAGCCGGGCAGACGGCAGGGGGAACTCTCTGCGCCCCCGGCAAGGCCGGCGCAGATGGCATGCCCGGCGGGCCAGGCGCCGGGGCCACGGCTCTCGGCACCCTCTCACAAGGTGGCTACACCGGCCTATCCGGCGTTTCCGGCATGCCCGGAACCACGGCGCAGGGTGGCGGTGGCGGCGGTGGCGCTCGCGGTGTTCTCAGCAGTGGCTCCCCCGGGCGTTCCTGCCCCGGCGGTGCCAAGGGAGTCGGCGGCCCCAGCGGCGGCTCGGGCGGCGCGGGCGGCTGCGGTGGCAAGGGCGGCCTCGGGGGTTCCGCCGGCGGCGCGAGCATCGCGCTCATCAGCCTCGACGCCACCCTCCAGTTCCACGACGTCACCCTGAAGACAGGCAGCGGAGGCAAGGGCGGCAACGGCGCTCCAGGACAGCCCGGCGGCACCGGCGGCACCGGCGGCACCGGCGGCGTGGCACCGCCACCGCCGGACTCCTCCGGCCTTGACAACGCCTGCAACGGCGGTCGCGGCGGTCAGGGTGGTCAGGGCGGTCGCGGCGGCGGTGGCCGCGGCGGTCACTCCATCGGCATCGCCTTTCGCGGCACGCCGCCGCCCATGGACGCGAACGACCTCCATTTCGAGCTCGGCGAGCCCGGCTTCGGCGGCGAGGGAGACGGGAGCAACGGCGACGGCGCCTCCGGAGCCAAGGCGCCGACGCTCGATTTCTCCTCTCCGTGACGCCACCGTGCCCCGCGGTGGCCAGGTCTCGTGAGCTTGCCGGCACGCGCTCTTTCCCCGAGGACAATCCGTGAGTAAGAGTGCGGCGATGAACTACCGTTCTGCAGCGGCCAGCCTGCTCCTCGTCGGCCTGCTCTGCACATCGCCTGCGGCGGCGCAGGACGGTCCTGTGTCGGCGCAGAGCAAAGCAGCCGCTGTCGCGCTCGCTGAGCTGGGATGGGCCCACTACGAGGCTGACCGGTACACTGAGGCGCTTCAGGCGTTTCGTGACGCGGAGGCGAAAGCGCACGCGCCCCCGTTCCTGCTCATGGTGGCGCGCTGTTACGTCAAGCTCGGCCGCTTTCTCGAGGCGCGCGATATATATCGGCTCGTCGTGAACGAAAAGCTTGCGCCCGGCGCTCCACCCGCATTCGCCGACGCGAAAGCCAGCGCGACGAAGGAGCTTGCCGAGCTAGAAGCGCGCACCCCGACCGTGGAAGTCAACGTCACGGGTACCGTTCCTGCCGGGCTGGAGATAACGCTCGATGGCCTGCCCATCCAGGGTTCTACCCCGGTGCAGCGCGATCCAGGCGCTCACACCTTGGTCGTTCGCTCGCCTGGGCGCCGCCCCTTGACCCGGGCTATCCAGCTGGCCGAGGGATCGAGAGAACGCGTCAAGCTTGATCAGGCCGCGATCGATGCGCTGCCGGCCGTTGAGCAACCGGCAGCCGAACGCATGCCATCCTCAAGCGTGACTGAGCGCGCTGCCCCATCGATCTCCTCGGCACTGATGACGCCGCGAGATGACGTCCGGACGGCAGTGCTCGTCGGAGGCGGGATTGCGGCTGGCGCTGGCGTCGCGGCGGGCGCGATACTCACGGTGATGGCCAACGCGCGGGCGAGCGAGGCAGAGCACAAGAAGGATGCGTTGCTGGCCAACGGGTACAGCGAATCTTCCTGTCGTGGCATGAGCCAGACCGGCTGCACTGGCCTCAGGGATACGGCATATGCCAAGGTTGATCTCAGCAACGCGGCGTTCTGGAGCTTCGTGGCAGGCGGGGCGATCGGGGCTGGCACGCTTGTGTATGGGCTCGTGACGAGGAAGCCTGTTGAGGTGGCGCCAGGCGTGCGGGCAGCGCCGCTCCTGGGGCCGAGTGTTGCCGGACTCTCGCTCACCGGACAGCTCTGATCTCGCATTCCTGGACAGGAGGAGTTTGCACTATGCGTCGCCGCGCTCGTGTCGCCTCGGTGCTCTTTCTAGCGACGATGGCCCTAGCCGCCGGCGGGGCCGGGTGCGACTGGCCGTTCTCTCGTCCTCAGGAGGCCGACGAAGCGGGCTCCCAAGGAGAGGACACCACCGGCTGCGCGGACATCCTCGGCTGCCACGGGAGCGAGGGAGAAGGCGGAGCCGGAGGACAGCCGCGACCGCCGCCGCAGTGTGTGCCAGGAGAGGGCGAAGGATGGAAGGCCGACGCGTTGTGTGGTGGGATCTTCGTGAGGCTCGACGGAGACGATGAGAACGCCGGGACGCCGGACGCGCCGGTGAAGTCGTTGGGGAAAGCCATCGCCCTCGCGACTGCCTTCCCCGATGCCACGAGGAAGAACGTGTATGCGTGCGCCGAGACGTTCGAAGAGAAGGTCGAGATCCAGGCGAATGTGACGCTGTTCGGTGGACTCGACTGCGAGAACGGCTGGCGATGGGTCGGCGAACAGAAGCGGACGACGCTGACGGCCGAGGCTGGGACCATCCCGCTCACGATGCACGGGGGCGGATCAGTTCGGATGGAGGACGTGAATGTCCTTGCTGAATCGGTTCTGACATCCGGAGCGTCGTCCATCGCGGCGATGGCCGATGGTGTCAGTGTCTCGCTGGCGCGCTGCACGATTGAGGCAAGTGATGCCGCACCTGGCGCCGTTCAAAGCCAGGACACGAGCAGCGCCACGCGCGGTGTCGATGGGAACCCAGGTGACGGTGGGTGCATGGCCGCATTTACCGCCGGCGGTGCCGAGCCAGTCAACGACTGCGAAGATGGGGGCGAGGTCTCCATCGGCGGCGCTGGCGGAGTAGGACAGACGAGCAACGGTGGCAACGGCAGCGATGGCCTACCGGGTGACTCGGCCAATGGCGGAGCCGCGCAGACGGCAGGGGGAACTGTCTGCGCCCCTGGCAACGCTGGTGCAGGTGGCATGCCCGGCGAGCCAGGCCGCGGGGCCACGGCTCTCGGCACCCTCTTACGAGGTGGCTACGACGGCGCAGGCGGCCTGCCCGGCCTGCCCGGAACCAAGGCGCAGGGTGGCGGCGGTGGTGGCGGCGCTCGCGGTGTTCCCCAGAGTGGCGCCTCCGGGCGCTCCTGCCCCGACCCCAATGCCAAGGGAGTCGGAGGCCCCAGCGGCGGCTCGGGTGGCGCGGGCGGCTGCGGTGGCAAGGGCGGCCTCGGCGGTTCCGCCGGCGGCGCGAGCATCGCGCTCATCAGCCTCGACTCGACTCTACAACTCCACGACGTCACCCTGAAGACAGGCAGCGGTGGCAAGGGCGGCAACGGCGCTCCAGGACAGCGCGGCGGCAACGGCGGCAACGGCGGCACCGGCGGCAAGGCGCTGTCGGGCTCCTCCGGCCTTGACGACGCCTGCGACGGCGGCCCGGGCGGCCCGGGCGGTCAGGGCGGTCGCGGCGGCGGTGGCCGCGGCGGTCACTCCATCGGCATCGCCTTTCGCGACAAGCCGCCGCCCATGGACGCGAACGACCTCCATTTCGAGCTCGGCGAGCCCGGCCTCGGCGGCGAGGGAGACGGGAGCAACGGCGACGGCGCCTCCGGAGCCAAGGCGCCGACGCTCGATTTCGCCTCCCCGTGACGCCATGGCCCCATCGATGGCCCCTCGTGCGTCTCGCGCTCCCCCGATGGCCTCGCGATCCCGCCAGCGGCGTCGCTCGGCGCGGCCCGCTTCCCGAGGGTGTCACCGCTCCACCGAGAGGAGCGCAGACACGCTGTCAGCACCCCCGACCTCGGCATCAGCCGCGCGCCGGAGCTTCCGTCCACCACGCCCGCATCGGGAGAATCCCGGTCGCCACCGCATCGCCGCCTGCCCCGCGCCTCCCTCCGCCAGCCGCCTCCGCCCGATCCACCCTCGCTCGGCTTCATCCTCTTCCTCCCCCACGCCCGGATCCGCTAGCCTCTCCCCTCCTCCCGAACTCCCGCCCATGCACCTCGGCGCCGGCTCCGTCCTCATCGGCAAGTACCGCCTCGAGCGCCCGCTCTCCCGCGGCGGCATGGGCTCGGTCTGGGTCGCGCACCACCTCCAGCTCGGCACGCCGGTCGCCGTCAAGTTCATGGACCCGGCCTACGCCAACTCTCCCGCGTTCCGCGCCCGCTTCGAGCGCGAGGCGCGCGCGGCCGCCCAGCTCAGGACCCCGCACGTCGTCAAGGTGCAGGACTTCGGCATACACGAGGGCGTCCCCTACCTCGTCATGGAGCTCCTCCAGGGCGAGGACCTCAACGCGCGCCTCCTGCGGCGCGGCCGCCTCCCGCTGCTGGAGGCGCATCGCATCCTCGCCCAGACCGGCAAGGCCCTGCGCAGCGCGCACGACGCCGGCCTCGTCCATCGCGACCTCAAGCCCGCCAACCTCTTCCTCGCGCGCGTCGACGGCGAGGACGAGGACATGGTGAAGCTCCTCGACTTCGGCATCGCCAAGGAGACCACCTCGAAGCTCGTCGCCGACGCCTCCACGACGGGCGAGGTCATGGGCTCGCCCCACTACATGAGCCCGGAGCAGCTCCGCGCCGAGCGCGACGTCGACGCGCGCAGCGACCTCTGGGCGCTCGGGGTCATCCTGTTCCGCATGGTCACGGGATACCTCCCCTTCCCCGGCGATGTGCTCGCGCAGGTCATGACGAGGATCCTCGTCGACCCGATCCCCTCCGCGACCCAGCTCGCCCCCGGCCTGCCCCCGGCCATCGACGCCTTCTTCCACCGGGCGCTGGCGCGCGATCGGGCCCACCGGTTCCAGACCGTCCGCGAGCTGGTCGACGAGTTCGCGCGCATCGCGGGCGCGCCGCGGTTCGCGTCGTCCGTCTCCGATGCGCACGGACCGTTCCCCCTGGCCCCCACCGGCTTCGTTCCAGGGGCGGCGACGCCCCTGCCCGGAATGCCACTGGGGCCGGGCGGCACGACCCCCGGCGGGCCGCTCGCGCCGTCACCAGCGCCGCTGGCGGGCTCTGTCTCGGCGGGCACGCTGACTGGCACGATCGATCCCGCCAGGCCGTCCGGTGGACGGCGCTCGGTCGCGTGGACGACGTGGCTCATCGCCGCGGGCGCCGCGGCTGCCGTCAGCGGGCTCGGCGTGACGCTCGGAGCGTACTATGGCGGGCAGGCCGAGGCTCCGTCTCCCGCAGACGCCCCGGCGACCGCCGAGCTCGCGGCCTCCGGCCCGGAGATCACCACCCGCGACGCCCCGTCCGCGCCCCCTGCGAGTCGCCTTGCTGCAGAGACGTCGACCGCTGCACCTCTCGTCGTGCCGTCTGCGCCGGCGACGGATGCGGGTTCGGACACCGCCTTAGAGCCATCAGCGCAGGACCCCACGCCGCCCAGCGAACCGGCGGCCGTTCGCGCCGGCGCGCCGGCAGCGGGTCGCACGGGCGCGCCGAGCGACGATCGCGGCCCTGTTGCGCCAGCCGCCGGGACACAGTCCCCGAGCGGCCCCGCCCCCCACAGCATATCCCCTCGGAGAACGTCGCCGCCGACAACCCCCAACCCGCCGCAGACGTCGAAGCCAGCGAAGCCGCGCTGGGGGATCTGAGGGAAGTCAAAGGGAGGGGAACAGCGGTCTCCGGCGCTCCGAGAGCACGCTTCTCCCTCCGGGAAGCCCCTGGGCCGAGGCCGTCGCCGCGCAGCAGGGCGGCAGCGCGGCGTGCGGCGGAGCCGCTGCACCATCACGCCCTGCGTGGAACGGGTGGACAAAAGCTTCCGTCACGGCGCGGAAGAGGTACGGTTCGCGCTCCAGGGTGGGTAAAGTACGGCTGTACGCGTCTTCCGAACCGCAGCTCCCTGGAGCACCGCTGGACTCCTTATGACGACGAACCGCCCGCTGCTGTGGACCTTGAGCATCGCCGTCGCCTTGCTGGCACCTGCCGCCGGAGCACAGCCGGCGCCCCCTCGGACCGAGGCGCAGGAGAGCGACGCGCTGACGGACAGGGCGCGCCAGCTCTTCGAAGACGGGGTGAAGGCGGCCAACGCGGGAAAGTGGGCCGACGCGCACGCGGCGTTCCTCGCGGCGTGGGGGCTCAAGCCGCACTACCAGATCGCCTCGAACCTGGGCGTGGCCTGCCTCCGGGTGGGCAAGCCCCGCGACGCGGCCGAGTACCTCACGCGCTACCTCCGCGAGGCCCCCGCGACGAAGGTCCAGGAGCGGCAGCGCGCGGAGGCGTCGCTGCAGGAGGCGCGGGCGCAGGTCGCGGCGGTCACGGTCCGCGTCGCGCCGGACGGCGCCGAGGTGACGGTCGACGGGGCGAGCGTCGGGCGAGCGCCGCTTGCGGATACCGTGTTCCTCGATCCAGGCCGGCATGAGGTCGGAGCGAAGCTCGACGGGTATGTCCTGCAGACGCGCTCGGTCGAAGCGACCGCGGGCGGGACGGAGGCGGTGGTCCTGGATCTGCAGCGCACCCCGGCGCTCGACGCGACGCGCGCCGGCGCGGAACAGAGCGGCTTGCCGGCTCCCGAGGTGCGGCGGGGCGGCGGGAGGACGGCGGTGCTCGTCACGGGTGGGGTCGTGACCGGCGTTGGCGCCGCGGCGGGCGTGCTCTTCACGGTGCTCGCGAACAACAGGGCCGGAGATGCCGAGACGCAGAAGACCGCGCTGCTCGCCGGAGGTCGGAACGCGTGCATCGCCCGGCCCGCACCAGCGGCGTGTTCAAAGCAAAGCCAAGCGGTCGACGAGAGCGCGCTCTACAGCAACGTGGCGTTCTGGAGCTTCGCCGGGGCCGGCACGGTCGGCCTCGGAACGCTGCTCTATGCCTTCGTGAGCGGCCCCGAGGCGCGCGTGCAGGTGACGCCCAGGGTGGGAATCAACGACGTGGGTCTCTCGGTAAGCGGGGCGTTCTGACGACCGGGATCTGAACTCAAGACGATGGAGAATGGCTGATGCCTCGGACTGCCCGTACCGCCGCGCTGCTCGTCCTCGGAACGACGGCCGCCGGCCTCGATCTGGCTGGCTGCTTCCCGTACTCGAACCACGACGATTGCAAACACAAGCCCATGTTCTGCAGCGAGAACGGGGGTGACGCAGGGGGAGCGGGAGGCGGGGGCGCCGGAGGGACCGGGGGCGCCGCGGGGAGCGGGGGCGCGGGCGCGGGCGGGAGCGGAGGTGCTGGGGGGAGCGGAGGTGCCGGGGGAGGGCCGCCGCCCCTGGTGTGCGTGCCCAGCGAGCAGGGCTGGACCGCCGACGCGCGCTGCGGCGTGTTCGTGTCGGCCACGGCGAGCGACGGCGGGAACGGGACGCCCGACGCGCCGGTGAAGACGCTCGCCGAGGCCATCGCGCACGCCGCGCAGATCGAGGACGAGAGCGCGCGACGCGTGTACGCGTGCGCCGAGGAGTTCGAGGAAGCGCTCACCGTGACGGTGGGGGTGACCGTCTTTGGCGCGCTCGATTGCGCCGCGAACTGGCGGTGGGGGGATCAACCGAAGACCACGCTGAGCGCGACGCCCGGAGCCGTGCCGCTGACGATGCGCGTCGTCGGCGGCACGGTACACTTGGAGGATCTCCATATCCTCGCTCCGTCGATCACCGAGAAGGACACGGGGACCTCCGTCATCGCAGCGATCGCCGATCACTCCAAGGTCGACCTGGTCCGCTGTGTGCTCCAGGCAGAGAATGCATCCTCCGGGAAGTCGGGGGACGCACCTCCCCCTCCTCGCGAACAGGCGCCCGACGGCAGCGACGGCAATCCCGCTTGCTCCGCGACTACGGTGGCAACACCACCGCCGGAGACGAACGATTGCGGCACCACCCTGGATACCACCGACGACTCGCGCGGCGGTCGGGGAGGAAATGGTTTCGATAACCGCGCGACCTCCGGTGACATAGGCTATCCAGACGAGAAGAACAACGACAACGCCGGGGGATACAATAGCTCAACCGCGACATGCAGCGCGGGCAGGAGGGGCAGCGACGGCGACCTTGGCATAGCTGGCGCAGGGGCACGCGGCGTCGGCCAGCTCTCCAGCACCGGCTACGCCGGTACCCCCGGCGGTAATGGCCAACGCGGGAAGACCGCCCAGGGCGGCGGGGGCGGCGGAGGCTCCCGCGGGAGTACCGAATGCCCTGGGACCAACGATGGCGGCGCGAGCGGCGGTAACGGCGGTGCAGGCGGCTGCGGCGGTGCAGGCGGCAAGGGCGGCGCTCCAGGGGGGTCGAGCATTGCGCTGCTGAGCCTCAACGCAAGACTCACGTTCCATGAGGTCCGCCTCATCGCCGGCGATGGCGGCAGGGGCGGCGACGGCGCCGCCGGCCAGAACGGCGGGTTGGGAGGAGACGGCGGGGCGGGCGGGGAGGGTCAGAATTTCGGTCCCAACAATTCCGTTCGTGATGCCTGTGGGGGCGGGCGGGGAGGCAACGGCGGCAATGGCGGCAACGGCGGCGGCGGTCAGGGCGGCCATTCCCTCGGCATCGCCTTCCTGGGTACGCCGGACACCATCCCGTCGCTCGACGGCGTCACAATCGAGTTCGGCGCGGCCGGCGACGGCGGCGAAGGCAGCGACGTCGCGCACGACGGCGACGCGGGGCTAGCGCTCCCGCTCCTGGATTTCGGGGCTTCACCGCCAGCGCCAGGGCCGTGATACCCCGCCGGCATCTCCGCGTCGGTCTGCCCTCGCCCTCCCACAGATCCGGCCGCCCTCGGCAACACGCTGAAACTCAACTCGACCGCCCACGGCTCCCATGCACCTCTCCGCCATGAGATCCCGCCGACGACTCCCCCTGGGTCTGCTCCTCGTGCTCGCGCTCCCGGCCGTGCCGGCCACCGCGATCTCCCAGCCGGCCCCGTCGACCGCGCAGACCAAGGCGGCGGCCCGAGCCCTCGCCGACAAGGCCTGGGAGCACTTCAACGCCGGCCGCTACGAGGAGGCGCTCGCAGCCTTCCGCGAGGCGGACGCACAGGTCCACGCGCCGCCGTTCCTGCTCTTCGCGGCGCGCTCCTGCGAGCGGCTCGGCCGTCTGCTCGAGGCGCGCTCGCTCTACCAGCGTGTCGTGGACGAGCCGCTCGTCGCCGGCGCTCCGCAGGAGTTCCAGCAGGCCCAGGCGGACGCCCGGATCGAGCTCACCGCGCTCGCATCCCGCATCCCGACCCTGGAGATCGCGATCGCGGGCGTGGCGCCGGGCGCAGTGGAGCTGACGCTGGACGGCGAGCGCGTCGTCCAGACCGGGCCGGTGGAGTGCGACCCCGGCGAGCACACGGTGACCGCGACCGTGCGGGGCCAGCTCCCGGTGACGAAGACGGTCCGGCTGAGCGAGGGGGGGAGAGAGCGCGTTGCCCTCGATCTGGCGCCGCCCCCCGCGCCGGCGCTCGCGACGCCAGCCACCTCGCGCCACGCGCGCGAAGACGCAGGGATGGATGTTCGCGGCGCCGCGCTCGTCGGCGGCGGGGCCGCGACGGGCGCGGGGGTGGTCGCGGGCGTCGTGTTCACGCTCGTCGCCAACGGCAAATCTAGCGACGCGAAGCGACAGTGGCGCGTTGTCGATGCCATGGATGGAGGAGCCGTCGACTGCAGGTACCCCGCTGGCTCCAGCCAGACGCAGGAGTGCGGCGAGCTGAGGTCGCTGGTCGACGATCAATATCTCTTCAGCAACCTGGCCCTGTGGAGCTTCATCGGCGCAGGCGCCAGCGCGATCGGGACGCTCGGCTACGTCTGGCTCGCTGCGGCGCCGAGCGAGCCGGAGCACCGGGTGCGCCTCGCTCCGCTCGTCCTCCCGGGCGGCGGCGGGCTCGTCGCCGGCGGCGCCTTCTGAGTCGAGGAACCCATGAACCGACCCATCAAGCGGAGGATACGGCTGGCTGCACGCGGGGCCTCGACGCTGGTCCTGGCGTCGTTCGCGGTGGCGAGCCAGACAACGAGCTGCCTCGGCCCCGACTGCAGCGAGCTGCATCGATGTGGAGACGAAGGCGGGCGGGGTGGCGAGGCAGGCGATGGCGCCGGGGCGGGCGGCGCCGCTGGAACCGGCGGAGCAGGGGCGGGCGGCGCCGCTGGAACCGGGGGTGCCGCGGGCTCAGGGGGTGCTGGGGGAGGGCCGCCGCCCCTGGTGTGCGTGCCCAGCGAGCAGGGCTGGACCGCCGACGCGCGCTGCGGCGTGTTCGTGTCGGCCACGGCGAGCGACGGCGGGAAAGGGACGCCCGAGGCACCCGTGAAGACGCTCGCCGAGGCCATCGCGCTCGCCGCGCAGATCGAGGACGAGAGCGCGCGGCGCGTGTACGCGTGCGCCGAGGAGTTCCAGGAAACGCTCACGGTGACTTCGAGCGTGACTGTCTTTGGCGCACTCGATTGCGCCGCGAACTGGCGGTGGGGGGATGAACTGAAGACCACACTGAGCGCGACGCCCGGGGCTGTGCCGCTGACGATGCGCGTCGTCGGCGGGACGGTACACCTGGAGGATCTCCATATCATCGCTCCGCCGATCGCTGAGGACGCGGGGACCTCCGCCATCGCAGCGATCGCCGATCGCAGCAAGGTCGACCTGGTCCGGTGTGTACTCGAGGCAGGGGATGCAGCCCCCGGGGCCTCGGGGGCCGTACCTCCTTCGCCGCGCGAACAGGCACCCGACGGCAGCGACGGCAATCCCGCTTGCTCCGCGACTACGGTGACAGCACCACCGCTGGAGACGAACGACTGCGGCACCAACCTGGATACCACCGACGACTCGCGCGGCGGCCGGGGAGGAAATGGCAGGGCTGATCGCGGGACCTCCGGCGACATAGGTTATCCAGACGAGAAGAACAACGACAACGCCGGGGGATACAATAGTTCAACCACGACGTGCAGCGCGGGCACGAGGGGTAGCGACGGCGACCTTGGCACACCTGGCGCAGGCGCACGCGGCATCGGCCAGCTCTCCAGCACCGGCTACGGCGGTAAACCCGGCGGTGATGGCCAACGCGGGAAGACCGCCCAGGGCGGCGGGGGTGGCGCAGGCTCCCGCGGGAGCACCGAATGCTCTGAGATCGCTGGTAACGGCGGCAACGGCGGCGCCAGCGGCGGCAACGGCGGTGCAGGCGGCTGCGGCGGTGCAGGCGGCAAAGGCGGCTCTCCTGGAGGGTCGAGCATCGCTCTGGTGAGCCTCGACGCAAGACTCACGTTCCATGAGGTTCACCTGATCGCCGGCGATGGCGGCCGAGGCGGCAACGGCAACGCCGGCCAGATCGGCGGGTTGGGTGGGAACGGCGGGTCAGGAGGGTTGGGTTCGAGCGCTGCTTTCGTGAGTGATGCGTGTAACGGTGGGGATGGAGGCAAGGGCGGCACCGGCGGCAAGGGTGGCGGCGGCCAGGGCGGCCATTCCCTCGGCATCGCCTTCCTGGGCACACCGGACAATATCCCGTCGCTCGACGGCGTCATGTGCGAACTCGGCAACGGTGGCCCCGGCGGCGCAGGTAGCGACGTCGCTCACCATGGCGCCCCGGGGCTGGCGCTCCCGCTCCTGGACTTCGCGTCTCCACCGCCTGCGCCAGAGCCGTGATGCCCCGCCGGCATCTCCGCCTCGGTCTGCTCCGACAGACGTTCGACGGCCTCGCAGGGACATCGCACATCGTTCGACCGAAAGCCGCCCTGCTTCCAGAGATGCGCGCCATCGATACTTCCGTCCGCTACCCCGCCTCGACTTCTGGCTGCGGGGCCACGATGGTTGGACGCCTCGCGCCGGTCGTTCGAAGCCTCCGACCGATTTCTGAAGCCTTCCACCGATCTTCGAACGTTCGAACCGATCGTCCGAAGCCTACGACCGCTTTTTCAAAGCCTAAGATGGCCGGCCAATAGCCAGGGATCGCCAAGCTCGGGTCTGCTGTCCTGCCGAAGGCGAAATGCGCCTTCAGTTCCTCGGATGCCTGGCTCCCCCGCGCTCAACACCGCTCAGGGAGCGTAGGGGTCCTTCTTCTTCGCCTGGTCCCGCAGGCAGTTCGTCCGCATGAACCCTGTCTTGCCCGCGCACGGATCCACAGGTTGCCGCCGGACCGCCGGTGGCTGTGCAGGCCGCGACGCTGCCGGCGCAGGCTGCGCCGGAGGCTGACTCCTGGGCTGCGCCGCGACGACCGACCGCGCCGGCGCAGGCGCCGCAGCAGGTGGCGACGCCGCGACAGCCGACACCGCCGCCGCTGGAGTCGGCGCCTCCACCGCCGGCTGGCTCCGCTCCACCAACGCCGGCTCCGTGCCCGCCGGCCCCGCGTCCAGCGCGCTGTTCGCCCCGCCGGCATCTGCCGGCTCATCCACGCTGGGCGGCTCAGCCGCCACCGAAGCCTGAGGCGCAGCGGTCGCAGGCGGGGGCGGCGGGTCCGGCGGCCTTGCCGCGCTCGCAGCGCTCTCGATCCCGGCCTCCGGCAGCGCCTCGATCCCGGCTGCGCTCTCCGCGGGCGCTGGCGAGCGCAACGCGACGAAGAGCGCTGCGCCCACCAGGCCAGCCGCGCCGGCGGCGAGCGCCGCGATGGCCGGACCTGGAAGGCGCTTCCAGCCTGCCTGCCGCCGCGGCGGCGTCCGCGGCGCCTGCAGAGGCACCGGCGTTGCGCGCGCTGCCCAGGGCGACGGCTGCGGGCCTCGGCCTGCCTCCGGGCCCGGCACGAGCGGCGCGGTCGTCGATTTCCCCGGCTCACCGTGGCCCCATGCGGGCGACGCGCCCAGCGCCGCCTCGGCGCTCGCCATGGCCTCCGGCTCGAGCCTCTGGGTCAGCTCGGCGTTCCACTCCCGCTCCGGCGCCCCGCTCGCCATCGGCGACACCGGCGCCCCGCTCGCCATCGGCGACACCGGCGCCCCGCTCGCCATCGGCGACACCGGCGCCCCGCTCGCCATCGGCGACACCGGCGCCCCGCTCGCCATCGGCGACACCGGCGCCCCGCTCGCCATCGGCGACACCGGCGCCCCGCTCGCCATCGGCGACACCGGCGCTCCTGCCGGCGCGGCGCCGGGAAACGCGGGCGCCGCCATCGCCGCCACCTGCGCACCGCCCCCGCCCCCGACGGCGACGCCCGCCCTCGCGCCCGCCGCCGTGTACCCATCGAGGAGGTCCGCGATCTCCGCGGCCGACCCGATCCGCTCGTCCCGGTGGCGCGCCATGCACCGCGCCACGAGCTCCACGAGCCCCGGGTCCACCCGCCGCACGTACCGGGAGATCTTCGGTATCTCGCCCGTCAGGATGCCGGTGAAGACCGCCCTCGCGTCCCCCTGGAACGGGCGCATGCCCGTCAGCATCTCGAACAGCACCACGCCGAGCGACCAGATGTCGGCCCGGTGGTCGACGTTCGGCTCGGCCCTCACCTGCTCCGGGCTCATGTAGAGCGGCGATCCCACCGCCCCGCCCGTCGCCGTGCGGATGCCGTCGTTCACGGCGAGGTTCTTCGCGACCCCGAAATCGAGCACCTTCACCACGGGCTCGTCCGCGTCGGCCTCGCGGTGCAGGAAGATGTTCGCCGGCTTCAGATCGCGGTGGACGATGTGCAGCGCGTGCACCGCCGCGAGCCCCCTCGCCACGTCTCGCCCGATCGACGCCGCCACGTCCGCGTCGAGCCGCCGCCTGCGCACGAGCAGCTCCGCGAGCGTCTCTCCGGTGAGCAGCTGCATCACCAGGAAGGGCTCGCCGAACTCGGTCTCCCCCATGTCATACATGTCGATGACGTTGCGGTGCCGCAGCGCCCCGCCGTTGCGCCCTTCGCGCTGCAGCCGCCGGCGGAGCTCGGCATCCGGGCGGTGAATCAGCTTCAACGCCACCTCGCGCGACGTGGACAGGTTGAGCGCCGCCCACACGACGCCCATGGACCCCTCTCCCAGTCGCCGCACCAGCTTGTACTTCTCGGCGATCACCAGTCCGGCAGCGATCTGCGTGAAAGAGGTGGACATCGAGCTCAGCAGGGTGGGTCGAGGCGCGTCGCCGCGGCGGGCGAGGTCGCTTTACCTAGCGCAAACGAGAGGGCGACGCGGAAGGTAGCACGCTCTCCGCCGGGGTCCCTCGGGCGCTCCACCTCGCTGCGCCGCAAGAGATACCCCGCGGCCATCCCGATCCCCAGGAGGAGCGCCGCCGCGACCACGGCCATCGCGATCCACACGACAGGCGAGCGGGCGGGCGCAGGCGGCGGCCTCTTCGGCTCGGGGAGCGGATCGAGCGGCACCGTGCCGCCGAACGACAGCGCCTTTCCGAGGGGAGCGGCCGGACGCGCGAGCGACGCGCTGGACGCGCTGGCCGCTGATCGATAGGCGGCCGCCTGCTCCGGTGACATCTTGAGGGTCCCGCGGTCCCCCAGCAGAGGATTGCTCGCCATCCGCTCCCGATGCCCCGGTGTCGCCGCCCCGCCCGCCGCCGGCTGCTCCGGCCACGCGCCCGCCGCCGGCTGCCCCGGCCACGCGCCCGCCGCCGGCTGCTGCAGCGACGCGACCGCCCCGCGCGGCCCCGACACCGGCGTGATCGGGTGTACCTGCGGGGCCTGCAGATGCGCCATCGACGCCGGGAGCGGCGTCCCGGTCGCCGGCGTCGGCGACCGCCCAGGAGGGTGTCCCTGCGGGGACTGCAGATGCGCCATCGACGCCGGGAGCGGCGTCCCGGTCGCCGGCGTCGGCGACCGCCCGGGAGCGGCCCCACCCCACGACCCTCGCCCGAGCTGCTGCGGGATCTCGTGCCGCAGCTCCGGCGACGACCCCGACCTCGAGGGCACGCGCTGCGGCGCCGACGGCGTGACGAACGGCTCGAGCGCCGCCGCGACATCGGCCGCCGAGCGCGGTCGCTTCTCGCGATCGCGCTGGAGACACTGCGTCACGAGGGCATCGAGGCCGGGATCGATCTGCCAGACGAACTGGGACACCGCCGGGATGTCGCCGTGCAGCACGTTTCTCAGGAGCTCATGCGCCTTGCCCTCGATGGGCCGCCTGCTCGTGAGCATCTCGAACATCACCACGCCGAGCGCCCAGAGGTCAGCGCGAGTATCGATATCGCTCTGCGCCCGCACCTGCTCCGGGCTCATGTACGCCGGCGAGCCGATGAGGATGCCTGTCGCGGTCTTCACCTGTTGAGGACCCGCGAGGAACTTGCTCACGCCGAAGTCGAGTATCTTGACGATGGCATCGCCCTCGCCAGGCTCGGTGTGGAGAAAGATGTTGGACGGCTTCAGGTCGCGGTGGATGATGCCCCGCTCGTGCGCGGCGGAGAGGCCACGCGCGATGTCCCGAGCGATGCGCGAGGCATCGTGGATCTCCAGCTTGCGCTTGCGCTTGAGCAAGGACGAGAGCGTCTCGCCGGAGAGCAGGGGCATGACGAGGAACGGATCGCCGTTCTCCGTCTCGGCAACATCGTAGATATCGACGATGTTCCGGTGGCTCACGGCGCCGCAGGCGCGCGCCTCCCGCAGCAGCCGGACGCGGAGCTCCGGGTCGGGCCGCACCAGCAGCTTGAGCGCGACCTCCCGGGAGGTAGCCTCGTTGTGCGCTGCCCAGACGACGCCCATCGCCCCTTCGCCGATCCGCCGAAGAAGGCGGTATTTGCCGCCAATGAGCGCACCTGGCGGCGGCGCGGCAAGAGCCGAAGGGGACTGCATGGGGTGGTCTCGCTGGAGGACGGACGTGGCAGCAGGTCGACGGTGCTTCGAAGAAGTGTCGCAGGTGAGGCAGCGCACCGTCAAGAAAAGCTGCTGGCCGGGCTCGCAGAGCGCGAAGCCGGCTCCGGCGCTTCCGGTGTGGGCACGCGCTCATCGCACGTCATCGCGGCCACGTCGTCGCTGCCCAGGAATCGCGGCGCTACCGTGACGTCATCTCGGGAGGGGCGGCCCGAGCCGCGGAGAGGCCGAGTCTATTTCTTGAGCTTCGCCTCGCACTGCTTCTTCGCCAAGAACCGGAGATGAGCGCACGAGGCCGCGGATGGCGCAGGAGCAGCCTTCGCGGGCTGCGATGTCGCGGGAGGCGCCCCGAGCGTCGAGCTGCCCGGCTTCGCGCCGCTCGCCGTCCCCGGCGCCGTGCCCGCGCCGCCGCCCGGCGCCGACGCGCCGGCCGCGCTGCTCGTCGGAAGGGCGCTCGGCGCCGAGGGCACGGGCGGCGCCAGCGCCGAGGAGCCCGGCGGCGCCAGCGCCGAGGAGCCCGGCGGCGCCAGCGCCGAGGAGCCCGGCGGCGCCTCCGCGGGTGGCGCCGAGGGGTCCTGCGCCGGGAGCTCCTCGGTCCGCGGCGGGGCTCCCCCGCGCTCCGGCGGGGCGACCGTGTCTCCTCCGGCGCGGTCCAGCGACGGCATCGCGCTCCCGGACACTTCCGGCGCGGCCGACGACGTCTCCGGCGACCTCAGCGAGATGAGCATCCCCACGACGATCAGCGACAGCGCAGCAGCCACGATCGCGAGCGTCGCGGCCGTACGCTTGCGCCTCGGTTCGCCGCCGTGCGGGGCCCGCTCCTGAGCGTCCTGGGCCTGGTGCGCCCCGACCTGATGGACCGACGGGTGGTTCGAGACGAGCGGGGTCGTCGACGAGCTCCCGGCCTGGCGCGGCGCGCCCGTCGCCGTGGACGCGCCCGACCTGGAGTCCGAGGCGCTCGCGCCCGCTTCCGGGCCGAGCCTCGCGGCCGCTGCCGAGCTCCAGTTCGACGGCGCCGCGAGGCCTCCGGGCGGCAGCGCGCCAGCAGGGCCGAGGCCACCCGGCCCCGCCCCTGGCTCGGGCATCGGCGGCGCGTTCATGCGCACCGTCATCGCCCAGGAGCCCTGCTGCGGCGCCGCCACGGGCGCAGGCTGCACCGGAGCGGCTGGCGCCGCGCTCGCCTGGGACGGCTCCGGCGCTGCAAACGCCGCCACCGACGCCGACGGCGGCCGAGGCGCAGCGGCGGCAGGCCCCGCCGCCGGATAGGCCCCCGACCCGGCGCGCGGCCCCGCGGCCCCTGCCGCATCCGCGTTCCGCCGCGTGAGGGGCAAGGTCGCCACGTCCTCTTCCCGCAGCGCGCGCACCACGGACGCCGCGGCCAGGTGCTGGCCCGAGCTGCCCGGACGCCGAGGAACCGCGCCCGCCGCATGGCCGGCGCCCGACGCTGGCCCCCCATCCACCACGCGGCTCATGCCCGACGCTGGCCCCGCAGCCCCCTGCCCCGGCCCCAGCGACCTGTGCGCCTCTGGCGACTCTTGCACCGGAACCGGGGCCCGCGGCCCCCCACCGAGCAGCGCCAGCGGCAGCGCTCCCGCGCCCCCCTCGACGCTCCCCGACCGGTTCCCCACCGACGCGGGTTGCGCCACCGACGCAGGCGGCGCCGCGAGCGCCGACCCGGGTTGCGCCACCGACGCAGGTTGCGCCGCGAGCGCCAACCCAGGTTGCGCCGCGAGCGCCACCGTGCCGCCTTGCGACTCCTCCCAGCCGCCGTCCACGTCCTCGTCCGGGGGCGCCCCCCGCCCGTCCGGCGACGACTGCCGCAGCGCCGCGTCCCTGCCCGGACCCGCGCCGCGCTCCGCGTACCGATCGAGCAGCGCGGCGACCTCCGCCGCAGAGCCGATCCGGTCCGCGCGATCCCTGCGCATGCAGCGGGCGATCAGGTCGACGAGCCCCTGGTCCACCCGCCTCAGATACTTGGACACGGTGGGGATCTCGCCGGTCAAGATCCCCATGAACACCGCCTGCGCGTCCCCCTGGAACGGGCGCATGCCCGTCAGCATCTCGAACAGCACGACGCCGAGCGCCCAGATGTCGGCCCGGTGATCGACGTTCGGCTCGGCCCTCACCTGCTCCGGGCTCATGTAGAGCGGCGACCCGACCGCGCCGCCCTGCACCGTGTGCAGGCCGTCGTTGACCGAGAGGTTCTTGGCGACCCCGAAATCGAGCACCTTCACCACCGGCTCGTCCATGTCCGGCTCGCGGTGCAGGAAGATGTTCGCCGGCTTCAGATCGCGGTGGATGATGTGCATCGCGTGCGCCGCCGCGAGCCCCCTCGCCACGTCTCGCCCGATCGACGCCGCCACGGGCGGGTCGAGCCGGCGCCGCCGCGCGAGCAGCTCGGCCACGGTCTCCCCCGTGAGCAGCTGCATCACCAGGAACGGCTCCCCGGCCTCGGTCTCCCCCATGTCGTAGATGTCGATGACGTTCCGGTGCCGCAGCGCCCCGCAGTTGCGCGCCTCGCGCTGCAGCCGCAGCCGGAACTCGGTCTCCGGCCGGTGGATCAGCTTCAGCGCCACCTCGCGGGCCGTCGCCACGTTCACCGCCGCCCAGACCACGCCCATCGCCCCCTCGCCGATCTGGCGCAGGAGCCGGTACTTCCTGTCGATCAGCACACCGGACGCGAGCAATGTCGAGCTCTTCGGCGAGGGCATCATCGGCTTTCCGGAAGCGCGGCGCGCCCCGCCGTCACGGAGCGCGCACGGACGGACGCGACCGGCAGAGCGAGGCGAGCCACGGCGCACCCGCGACGCCCCCGCCGCCCAGCGCTCGCGCCGCGCGATCCGTCACCCCCCCGCGCCCGTGCGACATGACATCCGGTCCCCAGGTCCACGGGACAGCCTCCTGTGCGGGCATCCTACAGCAGATCTCCCTGGCGCGATACGTTCCCTGCAAGGACGAACGCACGAAGAAAACCGACGAGGAAAGAGGGAGAAGCCCGATTCGATCCATCCAGGACCGGACCCACGCTCGTCGCCCAATCCGACGGATCACTCCGAGGAGGAAAGCGAGGCGCACATGAGCGACACAACCGTCATGAAGGTCTCCTCCGGCCGCTCTCCGACAGGCCAGATGGGACAAAAATACCTGGCCTCCGGGATCCAGGTCTCGATGCGGCTCTGGGAACGCGAGCCGCCAGGCGACGCCAAACAGCCGACCACGCGGGATTACGAGACCGTGGGGTTCGTCATCGCTGGGCGGGCCGAGCTGCTCATCGAGGGGCAGATGGTGCGCCTCGAGCCGGGCGATTCCTGGACGGTGCCCAAGGGGGCGTCGCACGTCTACAAGATCATCGAACCGTTCACCGCCGTGGAGGCGACGAGCCCGCCCGCCGGCGTCCACGGGCGAGACGAAACCGGGGCGACGCCCTCTGGCAAGACCTGAGACCACGACGCGGGGGGTCTCGCCCCCTGGAAGCCCGAGCTCACCCGGACCTCACAGCGCGGTGCCAGCGCCAGACGCGGGCTTCTCCTTGTCCTGCGCCCCCTTGGCGCGCCCCGCCGGCTGCGGCTCGGCGGCGCCACGCGCCGCGGGCTTCTTGTCGTCCCCTCCGCCCGCCGCCGGCTTCTTCTCGCCCTCGGCGGCCTTCTTCTCCTCCGGCCTCGCTCCGGCCAGGTCGCCCGCGCCCGCCGCCCCCGCGCCGCCGGGCTTCCCCTCGCCCGCGCCCGCCTCGACGGGCGCCACCGGCGTCAGCAGCACCGCCGGCTTCACCGGCTCGGCCGCCGCCTTGTCGCCGTCGTCCACCGCGCCCGCGGCCTGAGCCGACGCCACGCGGACCTCATCCTCGCGCGGCTCGACCGGCGCCGGGTCGTCCGGTCGCGAGGTCGGCACGTACACCACCAGCCGATCCCCGGGCATCAGCGGGCTCCGCCGCGAGCGCTGGTTGATCCGCTCCAGGCTGCCGACGCTGAGGCCGTACCGGCTCGCGATCTTGCTGAACGAATCCCCCTCTCGCACCGCGATCTCGATGCGCTTCCGCCCCTTCAGCCCCTCGAAGTGCGCGAAGAACTCCTCCGAGCCGACCTCGATGACGCGCGCGCCGCCCTCGTCGAGCAGGAACACGCCGTCGTGGCGCTGCGACCTCGGGACGAACAGCTGGAGCGTCATCCCCTCATGGAGCGACGCCCCAGGCGCCAGCGTGTTCCAGCGGCAGATCTCGTCGGGCGTCACCGAGAGCACCGCCGCCAGATCCCGCAGCGCGTCGCCCGCGACCACCCGATAGAACACCCGCCGGCGCCCCTCGTAGGAGAAGCGCTGCGCCGGGACCACCACGACCGGCTTCCCCTCCGACGAGAGCGGCGCGCCGCTCGCGAGCAGGTGCTCGGCCGCCGCCGCCCCGACGCCCTCCGCCGCCGGGACGAACAGCAGCGCCCCGGGACGCACCGGCTCGCCCGCCCGCAGGCCGTTCAACGTCTGCAGCGTCCACCGCGTCGTCCCCCGGAACGTCGCGATGTCGTCGAGCGACTCGCCCCAGCGAACCAGGTAGCGCTCGAGCTTCGGCTCGCGCTCCAGGAGCTTCGGCATCGACTTCGCCGCGCGCGCCCCCGCGCCCGCGGGCACCCGGACCTCCCAGCGCGCCTGCTCCTTCGCGTCCACCGGCGACGGCGGCGTGCGCTTCGCCACGAGCTGCGGGTTGAGCGCCTCGATCTCCGGCGCCGCCGCGCCCGAGGCCGCCGCCACCGCCTGCAGCGACACCCCGGAGCCCAGCGAGATCTTGTCGAACGTCACCGCCGGATCGAGCTCCACGTCGTCGCAGCCGAACACCGCCGGGTTCCGCGCCACGATCGCGATCGCGAGGATCTTCGGCACATAGAGCGCCGTCTCGAGCGGCATCCCCGCCTCGAGCCGCGACAGCTCCCAGAAGTCGTTCGTGTTGTACTTCCGGATCGACGCGAGCAGCCCCCCGTACCCCATGTTGTACGCCGCGAACGCGAGCTCCCAGCCGCCGAAACGCCGCCGCAGATCCGAGAGGTACCGCGCCGCCGCCAAGGTGGATCGCTCTGGATCCAGGCGCTCGTCGACCCAGCGGTCGACGGTGAGGCCATAGATGCGCGCGCCCTCCGGCATGAACTGCCAGAGGCCTGCCGCGCCGGCCGGGGAGTGGATGGTCGGGTCGAAGCCGCTCTCGACGAGCGAGAGCCAGAGGAGATCTTCCGGCAGCCCCTGCTCGCGGAGGACGCGGCGGATGGCGGCGCCGTAGCGGCCGCTCTTCTTGATCCACGTGACCACGGCGGAGCGGCCGCGCGGGTCGTCCTTGTAGTACTCGAGGTAGCGCACCACCCGGCCGTCCCAGCGGACAGGGATCTCGGGCAGCTCGAGCTGACGCAGCCAGGAGATGTCGCGGGTCTCCTCCGCTTCCGCCAGCGGGGCGGGCAGGCCCGCGGGCGGCAGGCCGGAGACCTCGAGGCGCGGCTCGCCCGCGCCGAGCAGGAGCGTGCCGTCGACAGGCCACGCGGGCCCGGCGCTCGGGGCCGCGCCGGGAAACAGCGCCAGGTCGATCGCGCGCAGCGTGCGGAGCTCGGGCGACTCGCCGGTGCTCGCCCCCGCCGGCGTCGCTGTGCCGGCGATGACCCGCCGCGCCGCCTCGTCCGGCGCGCCCGGCTCCCCCGGCTTGCGCGTGTTCTTCGCCGCGCCCTTCTTCGACGGCTTCGATCGCGCGGCGGCCTTCGCCGGCGCCTTGGCCGCGCTCTTCGCACCGCCCTTCCCGCCCGACACGGCCGCCACCCTGACCGGCGCCGGCTTCTCCGCCTTGCCCTCGGCCGGCCCGTCCTTCTTCGCGTCGGCCTTCGCAGGCTCCGCCTTCGCGGGCGCCGCTTTCGCCTCGTCGACCTTCGCCGGCTCCGCCTTCGCCGCGTCGGCCTTTGCCGGCTCTGCCTTCGCCGGCTCCGCCTTCTTCGCGTCGGCCTTCGCGGGCTCCGCCTTTGCCGGCTCCGCCTTCGCACCGGCCGCAGGCGCCGCTACCTCCGAAGGAGGCTCCGCAAGGCCGTCGAAAGCGACGCCCGAAAGGGCGGCCAACCAGCCAAGACATACAAGCCTGCGTGCGGCGCGTCGGATCCGCATGTCAGGGACCGACCTGTCTCACGATGCGCCCGAGGGGTCAACTTTGGCTGCCCGCTGGAACCCAGCTCACCTCAGGACAGCAACGCGATGAAGTCGCCGATCGCTGTGAACGGCAGGCTCTCGTTCACGACGCCGGCCCGCACCGCAGCCCCGGGCATGCCGTAGACCACCGCCGAGTCCTCGCTCTCGGCCACCACCGTGCCCCCGGCCGCGCGGACCGCCCGCGCGCCGTTCACCCCGTCGTCGCCCATCCCCGTCAGGATGATGCCCACCGCGCGGCTGCCGCCCACCTGCGCCACGCTCCGGAACAGCCGGTCCGCGCTCGGAACGTACCGATCCCCAGGCGCCGGCGCCCCCACCCGGATCCGGATGTCGCCGCTCAACCCGACCCCGCTGCCCGGCGTCACCGCGATCTCCATGCACATCCTACCCGGGCACACATAGGCCTTGCGGGCCACCACCTGCTCGCCGTTCTGCGCCTCGACCACCCGGAGGCCGCCCTTCCGATCGAGCCGCTCCGCGAACGTGCGGGTGAACTTGTCCGGCATGTGCTGCGCGATGAAGATCGCGCCGGGGAAACGATCCGGGATCCGGTTGAAGATCTCGAGGAGCGCCGTGGGCCCGCCCGTCGACGAGCCGACCGCGACGAGGTGGCGCAGCGAGACGCCGAGCCGCGACGACTCCTGCACCGCGCGCGGCGACGCAGGCTGCGCCGGCCGCGCCGGGGCCGGCGCGGCGGGCATCGGAGACCGGGGGCGGAGGTAGCGCACCAGCAGGACCTTCTGGATGATCTCCCGCCGGATCTGCGCGTCCGCCGTGAACTGCCGGTCCGGCTTCGCCACGAAGTCGACGGCGCCCAGCTCGAGCGCCTTGAAGACGTTCTCCTTGTGGCTGTAGCTCGAGACGATGATGACGGGCGTCGGCTGCCTCGCCATCAGGATGCGGAGGAAGGTGAAGCCGTCCATGCGCGGCATCTCGAGATCCAGCGTGATCGCGTCCGGCCGGAGCTGCGCGGCTTGACGGAGCGCGTCGTCGCCGTCACCGGCCTTGCCCACGACCTCGATCTCGTCGCTTCCGCTCAAGATTTCGGCGATGTTGCGCCGGTTGTACGCGGAGTCGTCGACGACGAGCACGCGCAGGGGAGCGAATGTCATGAGCGCAAAACCTTCCGCCGGAGGTTCATTCTACCCCACCCGGAGCGCCATGGGACCAACCGTCGCCTGCGCAGCCTCGACTTCGTCGGCGCCTCATCCGCCCTCCTCCCCGCCGCCCCGCTCCGGGCCGCCCCGATCGGGCGAGATCTCCGGGATCCCGAGACGCAGCGTGGCCGCCGGCTTGCGGTACACGAGATCCTCCCGAAGGTGCACGAGCTCGAACGCGGTCGTGACGTTCAGGAGCGACTCGGAGTGGCCCAGCAGGAGGAACCCGCCGGACGAGAGGCGCTCGTAGAAGATGTCGATCACGCGGCGCCGCGACTCCTCGTCCAGATAAATAAGGACGTTGCGGCAAAAGATGACGTCCACGCGCCCGACCACCGCCGCGCGCGACGAGTCGAGCAGGTTCAGGTGGCCGAACTGGCAGAGCGTCCGCAGCTCGTCCGCCACGTGGAACCCGTCCGGCCGCTCCACGAAGTAGCGCCGCTTGAGCTCGGGCGGCGTCACGCGGAACGACGAGGCGCCGTACACCCCCCTGCGCGCCGCGATCACGCAGCGGCGGGAGATGTCGCTGCCGAAGATGCGGACCTCGCGGCGCTCCGCGGCGCCCGACTCCCGCGCGGCGATCGCGATCGAGTAGACCTCCTCGCCCGTCGAGCAGCCCGCGCTCCAGATGGACAGCCGGCCCCTGGCGCCCCCCGCCTTGACGATCATGGGCACGAGCTCGGTCATGAGCGCGCGCAGCTGGTAGTCCTCGCGGAAGAAATACGTCTCGTTGACCGTGATGAGCTCGAGCGCCTCGTCGAGCTCGGCGCGCCCGCGGCTGTGGAAGCGCAGGTACTCGTAGTACTGCGCGAACGACGAGAGCCCGAGCTCGACCACCCGCTCGCGCAGCCGGCGCTCCATCGACGTGCGCGCCTCGGGCCCGAACTGGAGCCCACAGTGCTTGTTGAACAGGTCACGCAGCCTCTGGAACTCGTCAGGCAAGAGGCGGATCTCGTCGTCCCGCCGCCGGTTCACAGCACCTTCCCCGACGGCGGCCCGCCGGTCATCCCCGAGGGGGACGCCGGGGCCTCACCGCCGTCGATCGCCCCGGGCGCGCTCAGCCGCTCCGCGGCGTCGCCCCAGGGAGGATCCGAGCGGAACGGCGCGCCCCCCTGCGCCGCGGCCGCGATGAGATCGGGCTCCCCCGACGCGCGCACCAGCCCGAGCAGCTCGCGCGCGCGCGCCCGCTCGTCGCTCGCGCGGTCCGGGAGCGACGCGTACAGCCGGCCCAGCGCGCGCGCCGCGGCGAGCCGGACCTCGCGCTCCTCGTCGGCCAGGGAGACGCTCAGCACGTCGAGCGCAGAGACGCCCGCCGCCGCCGCGATCGCGGTCACGGCCGCGCGGCGCGCGCGCACGTCCCCCGCCGACGCGGCGCTCGTGAGGAACGCGATCTCCTCCGGCTCCGCGTCGCCGAGCGCCTCGATCACGATCGCCGCCGCGAGGTGGGTCTCCTCCGTCAGCGCGAGCCCGCGCGCGAGCTCGCGCGCCGTCCCGGGGTAGCGCTCCGTGAGCCCCGCGAGCGCGCTCTCCGCCGCGCGCGCCACCGGCAGCGAGATCGCGCGCGTCTGCGACACGATGAGCGGGAAGTCGACAGCGGCCCCGATCTTCGCGAGCCCGTAGAGCGCGCTGGTCGCCACGAGCGTCGAGGGGCTCCGGACCGACCGCCGCACCGCGCCGAGCAGCTCGGCGAGCGTCGCGTCGATCGCGGGCCGCTCGCCCGAGAGCGTGCCCTCGCGCCCGCCCTGCTCCGCGATCGCCACGGCGCCGTCGAGGAGCGCGGCCGTCGCGTCGTCGACGCCCTCCCAGAGATCCGGGTCGGGATCGATGTGGCGCTCGAGGTAGGACAGCACCGCGGGCAGCGCCTCCGCGCCGAGCAGCCCCAGCGCACGCTGCGCCGTCTCGACGAGCGCGGGCTCGATCATGGCCTGCACCGCGGCGTCGGCCGCGCCCGGGGCGCGCGCCATCGCCGCGAGCAAGAGCGCCTGGGCGCGCCCGCTCACCGGATCCGCGCCTCCGCCGCGCCACGACGGGGGCTCCGCGCCGCCCGAGCCCGGCGCGGCGGAGGCGGCCTGCACGAGGCGGGCGCCCACCTCGGGCGGCGCCGCCCGGAGCGCGTCCACCGCGTGCGACGCGAGCGGCCCCTCGGCGAGCCGCGCGAGCGCCCGGACGAGCTGCGCGAACGCGCCGCCCCGCGCCGTCGCGAGCGCCGCGCAGAGCGCCCGCGGCGCCTCCGGGCTCTCCGCGAGCGCCGCGGCGACCAGCGCCGCCGGCCGCAGGATCGGGTCGTCGATGAGCGACGAGAGCACCCGCCACGGCACCGGCGCCTCGAGCCCGTTCAGCCCGTTCAGCGAGGTCAGCCGCACGAAGCGATCCCGATCGGAGAGCCGCTCGTACAGGATGTCCGTCACCCGCTCGCGCGCGATGAGCCCCATCCCGGCGATCGCCTCGATCGCGCTCTGCCGCAGGTTGTCGTCCTGCTCGGCGAGCGCGGCGTAGAGCGGGTCGAGCGCCGCCGGGTCGCGCGTGCGGCCGAGCGCGTCGACGACGAGCTTGCGCTCGTCCCCCGCGAGCGCGCCGAGCGCGTCGACGAGCGCCGGCGTGGCGTCGCGGCCGCAGTAGCCGAGCACCTCGATGGCCGCGTTCCTCAGGCCGACGTCCTCGCTCTTCTGGAGCGCGTCGAGGAGCGCCTCGACGAGGAGCTGCGGGGCCGACGGTCGCTCGCGCTCCACGCCGGCGCCGGGTGACGCCGGCCGCTCCCCCTCGGCGGCCTGCGCCGGCGCGGAGGCGGGCGCGGCCTGGATCAGCCGGTGGCAGGCGTAGGTCGCCTCCTTGCGGACGCGCCAGTCGGGATCGCCGAGCGCGCGGAGCAGCAGCGGCAACGCCTCGACGACGTCGGCCCTGCCGAGCCGCGCGGCCGCTTGGCGGCGCTCCTCGGCGTCGTCCGCGGAGAGCGCCGCGGCGATGACGGCTATCGGCATCGGCGTGCTCCGCACGCTGGGCGAGATGGACTCGGGCTCGGCCGGCCAGGAGCCCGCGTCGCCCGCGCGCGGGCCCTCGAACGGACCCAGATCGTCGAACGCGCGGCTCACGGGGCCTCCAGGAGGGCGCCCGACGCGGCGAGCGCGAGGGCGAGCTCGATGAAGCGCCCGACGTCGAGCACGAAGATCATCCGCTCGTCGTGGGTCGTCACCCCCGTGATGCCGCGCAGATCGCTGCTGCCGCCCACCGGCGGCGTCGGCCGGTAATCGCCGCTCGTCCCGAAGACCTCCGTCACCGCGTCGACCACGAGCCCCACCGTATGCGTCCCCACGTCGACAAGGATCCACTTGGTGCTCCGGGTCGGATCGACCGGAGGCAGCCCGAAGCGCACGCGGAGCTCGATGACCGGCACCACCTCGCCGCGGTGGTTCGCGACGCCGGCGACCTCGGGGGGCGTGTGCGGCAGCGTGGTCACCTCGAGCGGATTCACGATTTCGCGGACCCGCGTGATGTCGATCGCGTAGTGGACGTCGCCGACCACAAAGCCGACGAGGCTCTTCTGCGGGTCGGGACGGCTGCGCTCTCCAGTCAACGGCATCTGAGCCTCCGAGCGCCCGGGCTCTACGAGCCGCCCGGGCGCGGACGAATCGTCCGTTAGGACGCGAGTATGGCCTGCAGGTCGAGCAGGATGATGACGCGCGGCTGCGCCTCGCCCTGGGTGCCATCCGACGCGCTCGCCCCGTGCATGGGCCGGGCGATGCCGGCGATGTAGCCCGCCACGTCCCCCCCGAGCGCCGTCGCGGCGTGCTCGATCTCGGCGTCGGCGAGCCGGTAGACCTGCTGGACCTCGTCGACGAAGAGGCCGAGCGTCTCGCCGTTCGCCGCGTCGACGAGCAGGATGCGCGCCCGCCGCTGCGCCGCGCTCTCGTGCAGCCGCATCCGCCGCCGCAGATCGATGACGGTGACGAGCTGCCCGCGCACGCTGACGATGCCCATCGTCGAGTCCGGCGCGCGCGGCACCGGGGTGAGCGGGGGCGGCTTCAGGATCTCGCGCACGAGCGAGACGGGCGCGGCGTAGGTGTCGCCCGCGAGCGTGAACGCGAGGTACTCGGTCCGCGGGCCGCTCGCCTGCGCGCGCGAGTTCCGCTTCGAGACCGGTATCCGGGCGGGCCTTCGGGTGAGGTTAGCCATGGGTGCTCCGCGGATCGCTGCGCTGCCGGTCCCCACCGTGGAGGATCTCCTCGATGAGCGCGGGGGCGTCGAGGACGAGCGCGATGCGCTGGTCGCCGAGCTCGGTGGCGCCGGAGAAGCCGCGCACCGAGGAGAGCGACGGGCCGAGCGCCTTGATCACGACGTCCTGCTGCCCGATGAGCGTGCTCACGACGAGGCCCAGCCTGCGCGCGCCGACCGACGCGACGACGATGTACTTGCGCTTGCTGCCCCCCTGGAGCCCGAGCGTCGCGCGGCCGCCGTCGCCCCGGCGCCCGCCGCCCACCGCGGCGCGCGCCGCCGAGCCGCCGCGCGCGCCGCCGAGCAGGCCGGCGATGCGCGCGCTGAGCTCCTCCTCCTCGTTCAGGCCGAAGAGCCGCGCCAGGTAGCAGAGCTGGAGCGTGCTGTTGCGCAGCGTGATCATCTCGCGGCCGTCGATCTGGCGCACCGTGGCCTCGTCGAGCGCGACCGCCTCCTGCACGTTGGTCAGCGGGATCGCGAACAGCCGGTCGGCGACCCGGACGATGAGCGCGCTGATGATCGCGAGCGTGATCGGCAGCGTGACCGTCATCTTGGTGCCGATGCCGGGCTCGCTGTGCACGTCGATGACGCCGCCGAGCTTGCTGATGTTCGTCTTCACGACGTCCATCCCGACGCCGCGCCCCGAGATCTCGCTGACGTCGGTCTTGGTCGAGATGCCCGGCTGGAAGATGAGGTTCAGCACCTCGCGGTAGCTCGTGGTCCGCGCGTCCTCCGGCGTCATGACGCCGCGGCGCAGGGCGGCGTCGAGCAGCTTGTCGACGTCGATGCCCTTGCCGTCGTCCTCGATCTCGATGACGACGTGGTTGCCCTTCTGGAAGGCGTTCAGCGCGATCGTGCCGACCGCCGGCTTGCCCACCGCCTCGCGCATGCTCTTCGACTCGATGCCGTGGTCGATGGCGTTGCGCATCATGTGCATGAGCGGGTCGCTGAGCTCCTCGACGATGAGCTTGTCGACCTCGGTCTCGGCGCCCGTGATGACGAGGTTCACGAGCTTGTCGGCGTCGCGGCTGATCTGGCGGACGACGCGCGCGAGCTTGTCGAAGACCTGCCCGAGCGGGACCATCCGGACCTCGAGGATGCCCGCCTGCATCTGGGCGAGGTGCCTGTCGAACGTGCGCTGCAGCCTGTGGAGGTCGAGGGAGAGCTCGCGCTCGGTGGGCGCCGCGCGGAGCCGCTCGACGAGGCGGCCGAGCGCGGAGCGGACGAGGGCGAGCTCGCCGACGATGTTCATCAGCCGGTCGAGCTTGTGGATGTCGACCCGCACCGTCTGCGCGACGGAGCGGATGGAGCTGAGCTCCCCCTTGCGGTTGCCGCGCGCGCTCGACGGCGGGCTCGCCGCCGACATCGAGCCGGTCAGGTCGACGGCCCGCGACACGCCGGTCGGCGCGCCGCCCCGGAGCGCCGCGGACATCGACGGCATGCCCGGCGGGGCGACCCGGCCGTGGCCGTTGTTGTTGCGCCGCGGGATCTCCTCGACGGCGGCGCCGGCCTGGTGCAGCGCGCGCTGGAGCTCCTCGAGCGGCGCGCGCGAGGCCATCAGGATGTCGAGCTCGATCGAGTCCTGGTCCGCGCCCGCGCCGGTCGGCAGGTAGGTGATGATCTCGCCGTACGGCTTCGCGGTGATCTTCAGGTCGTCGAGGGCCTGATCGATCGTGGCGAGGTGGAACTGCACGCGGAGCCGGAACAGGGTCATCCCGCTCGCGATGTTCGTGCGCAGCCGGTGCTCCTCGTACTCGGTGAGCACGGAGAGCAGCCCCGGATCGAGATCGTAGTTGTCGTCGGGGAGGCCGGCCGCGCTCGGGCCCGCGTCCTGGTGCAGCTGGCGCAGGAGGTCGTCGACCTCGGGCATCGGCGCGTCGCGCCCGTCCTTCTCGTTCTGGAGGATGCGCCCGTAGAGCTCGACGCTGCGGAACAGGAGGTCGAGGACCGACGCGCTGACCTCGATGCGCCCGAGGCGGAGGTTGTCGAGCAGCTCCTCGAGCTCGTGCGAGAGGGTGGCCATCCGGGTCGCGCCGAAGAGCCCGGCGAGCCCCTTCAGGGTGTGCACGGCGCGGAAGACGTCGTTGATGACGTCGGGGTCGACCTTGTTGGTCCGCACCGCCTCGTCGAGCGCGAGGAGGTCGCGCCCGAGCCCCTCGACGATCTCCTGCGCTTCCGAGAAGAACTCTTCGCGCGCCCGATCGCCGCTGTCGACCATCAGCCGCCGCCTCCCTCGCCGGAGCCGGGCTGCTTGGTGCGGGCCGCGGGCTCCTCCGCGCGCGGGGAGGCAGCGGAGGCGCGATCGTCGGCGCCGTGGGCGCCGTCAGCGGACGGGGAGGCGCCGGCCTGCGGCGCCTCGGCCCGCGCCTCGAGGCTCGCGACCACCGCGTCGCGCAGGGCCTCCGGCGTGAACGGCTTCGGGAGGAAGCGGTCGGCGCCGAGGCGGAGCCCGCGCTGGATGTCTCGCTCGGTCGCCTGCGTGGAGATGATGAGGATCGCGACGTGCCGGTAGCGGTCGCTCTGCCGGACGAAGCGGATCACCTCGAGCCCGTTGATGTCGGGCATGTTGATGTCGGTGATCACGAGGTCGAACGCGCCGCGCGGCAGGAGCCGGAGCGCGTCGAAGCCGTTCACGGCCTCCACGATGTCGACGTCGCCCGCGAGCCCCAGCACGCGGTCCTCCAGCGTCGAGCGGATGTACGCTCGCATTGCCGGCGAGTCCTCGACGATCAGGATGCGTGCCATGCGGCGACAGGGTAACGGAAATCGGCCCGGGGAGACCAACTCGCTGAGCGCCCGGGGGCGACGCGCGCGGTTTTCGACGCGCACGGGGCTATGTACGGCGGTCTCCCTCCCGGAGTAAACCAGCGCGAGCGCCTCCCTGCACGATCGGCGAGGCGACCGCGCGGGCCGCGCGTCTGGCGAGGCCGCGCGGGGCCGCCGCGCGCGGCGCGGCCGGCGCATCGGGGTGTGGGGTGCCGCCCTCCCCCCGCCGGCGCGGCCGCGCCCGCCCGGCGGGGCGGCCGCGGGAGGGGGGCCGCCTGCGGCAGCGAATTGACATCGCGGCGTCCGATGCGCGCTAATCGCGCGCGTGAAAATCCTCCTTTGTTCTCCAGCGTTCCGGATCCTGCTCGCCGCCCTGTTCGCTCTGTCGAGCGTGGCGTGCGGCGGCGGGCTGCGGGTGACCCGGATCAACTCCGCCCAGAAGAAGCCGAACAACGTCTGGGTGTTCTTCAGCGTCGATGCCGGCGAGGACGAGCCGGTGGGCGGCCTCACGGCCGAGGACTTCGAGATCTACGAGGACGGCGAGATCGTCTCGAAGTTCGAGAGCAAGCAGACCATCCAGAACCCCGAGGTCGCGGCGGTCATGTACACGATGCTGCTCGTCGACATGAGCGGCAGCATCACCGAGTCGGGTCAGGCCGACGCCCTCGTCGACGCCGCGCAGTCGTTCAGCGATCGGGTGGGCAAGAGCCAGAAGGTCGGCGTCTACGCATTCGACGGCGAGGTAAAAATCCACTCGGTGGTGCCGTTCACCGAGGCGCAGGGCTCGGTCGAGGGCGGGCTCGAGGGGCTCCGCAGCTACAAGCCGAAGGACACGTCGACGAACCTCCACGGCGGCGTGGTGGAGGGCATCCGGGAGCTCAAGAAGCAGCTCGACAAGGACCGGCGCCCCCTCAAGTTCGGCACGCTCGTCGTCTTCTCGGACGGCACCGATCGCGCGAACCGCGTGAGCCGCGAGGACATGCTGAACGAGCTCAAGAAGGAAGACTACGAGAACTACCAGATCTTCGTCGTCGGCGTCGGCGCCGAGATCGAGAAGGCGCGCCTCGACGAGATCGGGCGCGACGGGACCGAGCTCGCGGCGGACCAGGCGAAGGTCAAGGAGTCGTTCGACAAGATCGCGGCGAAGATCGAGGCGCACATGAAGCGCTTCTACCTGCTCTCGTACTGCACGCCGGCGCGCGCGGGGGAGCATGAGGTGGAGATCAAGGCGATCCGGAAGGATCCCTCGGCCTCGGGGTCGCTCGCGTGGAAGTTCAACGCCGACGGGTTCGGGCCGCCGCCGGAGTGCGATCCCAACACCCCGCCGTCGTTCGAGCTGAAGGCGACCGTGCCCGCGGACGACGACAGCGGCGGCGGCGCGGGCGGGAAGGCGAGCTTCAAGGCGAACGCCAACGTGAAGGTCGAGGCGAAGTGAGGTGCGCCGCGGCCGCACGAGGCGGCCGCGACGCCGTTCCAGCGGCTCGCCGCGCCCCGCGGCGGGCCTGATCCAGCCAGGCTCGAGCCTCCTCCCTCCCGTCGACGTTCACGCGTCGGCGTTCACGCCTCGACGTTCATCCTCCTCTGCTCGGCGCCGGCGCTTGCTGCGGCGTGGCGCGCGCCGCCAGCAGGACCCGCCAGGCGGTGGCGCCGAGGAGGACGGCGCCGCCCACGGTCGACCAGATCCCGGGGCGCTCCCCGACGAGGAGGAGCGCCCAGACCGGGTTGAGCACCGGCTCCAGGAGCACCAGCAGCGAGGCCTCGACGGCCGGCGTGTGGCGCATGCCGCGGCTGAACAGGGCGGTCGCCACGCCGATCTGCACCGCGCCGAGGAACACGAGGAGCCCGAGGTCGACGAGCCCCGGGCGGGCCGCGCCGCCCAGGGCCATCGGCAGCGCGCCGAGCCACGCGAGGACGTTCCCCCAGACGAGCATCGCGGGGTTGTCGTCCGGAGCGGCGCGGAACCTCAGGATGCACAGCGCGAACGCGAGCCCGGAGAGGAGCGCCAGGGCGTTGCCGAGGAGCTGCCCCGCCGAGAGCTGATCTAAAAAGAAGAGCGCGAGGCCCAGGATGAAGATGGGGGCCGCGATCCTCTCGCCGCGCGACGGCCGCTCGCCCAGCAGCCAGGGGCTGAGCAAAAGGACGTACACGGGCGAGGTGGACTGAAGGAAGATCGCGTTCGCCGCCGTCGTCAGCTTGGTGGCCTGCACGAACAGCACCATGACGGCGGCGTAGATCGCCGCGACGCCGAGCGTGCGCCACGAGGGGAGGCGGCGCGCGCCCGGCATGGCCAGGCCCAGCGCGAGCGCCGCGATGAACGCGCGGGCCGAGGCGACCTGCCACCCGTCGAGGGAGATCAGCTTGATGGCCGCCCCTCCGGTGGACCAGAGGACCGCGGCGGCGAGGATCATCAGTCGAGAGCGGAGCATGGGCGACGAGGGCGGCGAGCCTAGCCGAACGGTCGACGAGGCGCGCAGGGGCAGATTACGCTGCTCCGCGATGCCACCCCGCCGCCCCGAGCGCGCCGACCACGACATCGATCCTCGCTCCCGCCGCTCGGTAGAACGCGCCTCGCCCGGGTCGCCGACGTCGCGCGGCGCACGCCGCCGCGCGCGGCTCCTCGCGGTGGCCGCGGCGGCGCTCGTCTCGGCGGCCCGGCCCGCGCCGATCGCCGCGCAGCCGAGCCCCGCCGACCAGGCGAGCGGGGCCCTCACCGCGGCCCAGGAGCGCTGGAGAGCGGCTGTCGAGAGAGATGATCTGGCCGAGGGCGCCGCCCTCGCCGACAGGTACTTTGCGCTGCTGGAGGGCACCTCCGGGCTCGATAGCGAGCTCGCGCATTTCTACCTCGGCTACGGCGACTACGCGCGCGCCGAGGCGCTGCTGGTGCGGGGGCTGACGCGCGAGCAGCCCTCCTTCAACGACGAAGGGATGCTGTATGCCCGGCTCGGCAACGTCTACCTGGACCTCGGGGACCTCCAGAGCGCCGAGGAGCTCCTGAAGCGAGCCCAGCCGCTCCTCCAGGGCTGGAGCGAGTTCTATGCCGTCGACTCGCTCGCGCGGCTGTACCTGGAGCGACGCGCGCTGCGCTCCTTCGCGGAGGCGCTCGACAGGCTGCGCGTGATCCTCAGGGAGGCCAGCGGCGGCTCGGGGTGGGCCTACGCGATCCCGGATCTGCGCGCCGCGCAGCTCTCCTTGCGGCGCGGGCAGGTCGAGGAGGCCGAGCGGCGCCTCCTCGCGCTGCGCCCGCGGCTCGAGCCCGCGCTCCCGGCGCAGAGCGCGGTGCGCGCCGATCTGCTGGAGGAGCTCGGCGTGCTCTTCACCCGCAAAGGCGATCCCGGGGCGGAGGCGCTGCTCCTCCAGGCGCTGGTGATCCGCGAGCGGGTCTTCGCGCCGGATCACCCGGCCATCGTCCGCGCGCTGGGGCACCTCGCGGACCTGTACGTGGCGCAGGGCCGGACCGCCGTCGCCGTGCGGACGCGCGAGCGGGCCGCCGGCCTCCAGGACCGGAGCGCCCGGGCCAACCTGGCGAGGGGCTCCGAGCGGCAGAAGCGCCTGTACATGGGGCTCGTCCAGCGCGACACCGACGCGACCCTCTCGCTGCACCTCCAGGGTGCCCCGCGCGACCAGGCCGCGGCGCGGCTCGCCCTGCGGTCGATCCTCCGGCGCAAGGGGCTCGCGCTCGACGCCATCGCCGAGAGCTTCGCGTCGCTGCGGCGGAGCCTCGACGCCGAGGGCCGGGCGCTCCTCGGCGCCCTCACGCAGCTCGACGCGAAGCTGTCCACCGCGATCACGCGCGGCCCGATCGACCTCCCCGCCGAGGAGCACCAGCGCGAGGTGCAGCAGCTCGAGGCCGAGCGCCAGCGGCTCGAGTTCCAGCTCGCCGCGCGGACGCGCGCCGCGCGCCCGGCGGACGCGAAGGAGCCGCCGATCACCGTCGAGGGCGTGCAGGCGGCGATCCCCGACGGGGCGGCGCTCGTCGAGATCGTCCAGTACCGTCCCCACGACCCCTTCGGGCCGCCGGTGAGGCCCACGTGGGGCAAGCCGCGCTACGCGGCCTATGTCGTCGGGCGGCGCGGGGACGTCACGGGGGTGGATCTCGGCGACGCCGCCGCCATCGACGCGGCGGCCGCGGAGCTCTCGCGGGACCTCTCGAACCCGGAGCGAGACCCCCGGGAGCGCGCGCGCCGCCTCGACGCGCTCGTGATGCAGCCGATCCGGGGCGCCCTCGGCCCCGCGCGCTGGCTGCTCCTCAGCCCGGACGGCGCGCTGAACCTCGTGCCGTTCGCCGCGCTCGTCGACGAGGAGGGCGGCTATCTCATCGAGCGCGCCTCGTTCACCTACCTGACCAGCGGGCGAGATCTGCTGCGCGCCGCGGGCGCCATGGCGCCGCAGGCCGGAGCGCCACGTGGAGGCGTGCTGGTCATCGCCGATCCCGCGTTCGGCAGCCCCTCGGAGCTCGCGCCGGACGACGACGCCACGCGCGGGCTGCGCTCCGCCGAGCTGGCCGGGGCGCGCTTCCCGCCCCTGCCGGGCACGGAGCGCGAGGCGGAGGCGGTGCGGAGCGCGTTGGCCAGCGCGACGGTCCTGACCGGCCCGTCGGCCACCGAGGAGGCCCTCAAGCGGGCGCAGCGGCCGCGCGTGCTGCACATCGCGACGCACGGCTTCTTCCTCCCGGACCAGGGCTCTCCGGCGGATCCGGCGAGCCCCCGCGGCGCCGAGATCGAGGGCCACGCGTTTCGCGAGAACCCGCTCCTGCGCTCGGGCCTGGCGCTGGCCGGCGCCAACGCGCGGCGGAGCAGCTCGGACGAGGACGACGGCATCCTGACCGCGCTCGAGATCTCCTCGCTGGACCTCCACGGGACCCAGCTCGTTGTGCTCTCGGCCTGCGAGACCGGCCTCGGCGAGGTGCCGCGCGGCGACGGGGTCTACGGGCTCCGCCGCGCGCTGCTCCTCGCCGGGGCGGAGACGCAGGTGATGAGCCTGTGGAAGGTCGGCGACATGGCGACGCGGGATCTCATGACGTCGTACTACGCGGCGCTCGCGCGCGGCGGAGGGCGCAGCGAGGCGCTGCGGTCGGCGCAGCTCGAGATCCGGCGTGAGCGCCCGCACCCGCACGCGTGGGCCGGCTTCATCACCTCGGGCGAGGGCGCCGCGCTCGACGGCAAGCAGGTCGCGCCGGCCTTCGCGCGCGTGGCGGCGAGCCCGCGCGGGTGCGCCTGCGCGGCCGGCGAGGGTGGCCCGGGCGCTCCGCCCGCGCTCGCCGCGCTCGCCGCGGCGCTCGTCCTGGTCGCGCGGAAGCGCTGGCCCCGCAGGCCTGGGAATTGGTAGACGTCGACGCCGGAGCCCACCCATCGCGGGCTCGTGGAGGTCTGCATGCGTCGATCGGCGATCGTTCTGGTGCTCCCCGTCCTGACCTGGATGCTCTCTGCCTGCGGAGGCGCGCAGGCGCCCGAGCAGCCCGCCGCGAAAGAGGGCGAGGCCGAGCTCTGTCCCACGGGCGATCCCAGCGTGCAGCCGTGCCCGGAGGGCTGCGTGTGGGACGAGAAGGTCCAGAAATGCAACAAGGACCGCGGCATCATCGTGCACTACAACCCGGGCACGACGGCCCCCAAGCCGTGACGTGATCACCCCCCGTCGAGCCACGCCGCCATCTCCGGCAGGAGGCCTCGCAACAGGCCGATGACGCGCGGGCTCGACCGCGCACGTCCCCGCCGAGCCGCCGGCGCTCCGCCAGGATCTTGCCGAGGACTTTCTCCACGCTCGGCGAGGCCCGCAGCCTCGGTGTGCCGCGCCACATTTCCTCGCGCTGCGATCCGGCTTCCTTTACCTGCGCGCTCGAGCCGCCTTGACGGAGGCGACCCGTCGCTCTCTTCTTCTGTGTCAGCGAGATCTTCCACGAGAGTGCATGTATGCAAGAACCGATGACCCGGGGCTCTCTGATTCTCAATGCAGCAGCCTACTCGGACGTGCTGAGTGACGAGGCTGGGGTCGGCCGGGTTCGTCACGGGCTCTCTCAGGAGCTCAGGAGGGCGCTGGCCACCATGTCCAGCACGGGGTGGTACCCTCGCGCCTACTACGTCGAGGTGCTGCGCGGCATCGTCCAGGTCCACAACGAGCCATCGCAGAGCTACCTGGACGTCGTGAGGTGCGGCCGGACGGTCTTCGAGAAGGAAGCGAACACCTTGATGAAGTTGCTTCTCAGGGTGATGAACGTTCGGCTCTTCCTCCGGAAGTTCCCCGACTTCTGGGCGCAGGATATGGTCGGCGGGACGCTGCGGGTGGACTCCTCGCAGCTCGATCGGAACGAGGTGACGCTGCTCGTGACCGATGTCGCAGGGTTCGAGCACCTCGGACCGCTGAGCCTCGGTTTCGTCGGCCGTGCGCTGGAGCAGGTGACCGGCAAGCAGGTCGACGCGACCCAGACGGGCTGGTCGTTCGACGCGCCAGACGCCGATGAGGTCACGTTGCGCTTCTCGTGGTGAGCGCGCCGACGCGCCGGTGTGAGCGAGCGGTGACTGCCAGGCTGAGGAGGCGACAGCTTCCCTGAGACATAGGGCATGCCGCCAGGTCGACGCCCAGCTGGTCGACCCACGGGACGCGCTCACGCGTCGCCTGGCTGATGTGGCAGTGTGCTGCGGGCGCAACGCGCCCGTCAGCACCAGTGCCGGGTTGGGCGGCGTCTGCTCGCGGCTCGCTGATACCTTGTAATATCACTTAGAGCACCTAACAAAAGCTCGTTCACCCCGCTTGCTTGAGGGAAGCCGATGGTGCGGCAGAATACAGCGTGGGCAAGCTGTTGGTGCCGGACGAACTCTGGGAACGAATCGTACCTCTATTGCCGAAAACGGAGCCGAAGCCGCAGGGGGGCCGGCCGCGTACGCCTGATCGGATCGCGCTGACCGGTATCTTATTCGTGCTCAAGACCGGGATCCCTTGGGAGTATCTCCCGCAAGAGCTCGGCTGCAGCGGCATGACGTGCTGGCGCAGGTTGCGCGACTGGCAGCAGGCTGGCGTCTGGGATCGGCTCCACGAGGTCTTGCTCGATGAGCTCGGCGAAGCCGACAGGATCAACTGGGAGCGTGCTGCGCTGGATGCCTCGCTGGTTCCGGCAAAAAGGGGGGTGAAAAAACTGGCCCGAACCCCACGGATCGCGGCCGGCCGGGCACGAAATATCACATTCTGGTCGATCAGAATGGTATCCCGCTCGCCGTCGAGATGACGCCGGCGAACGTCCATGACTCGAGGATGTTCACTCCTATGGTGGACGCGGTGCCGCCGATCGCGCGTCCTTGCGGCCGACCGCGGCGCCGCCCCAAGAAACTGCATGCCGATAAGGCCTACGACGACCCGGCCCTTCGGTTGGCTTGTCATCTGCGCCACATCGTGCCCCGCATCGCTCGAAAGGGCATCGAGTCGTCGGAGAAACTCGGCCGTTACCGCTGGGTCGTCGAACGGACGATCGCTTGGCTCCGGCGCTTCCGCCGCTTGACCGTGCGGTATGAGCGCCGTGCCGACATTCACCGAGCGTTCCTCCTGCTCGCCGTATGCCTGATCTGCCTCAACCATATCCCGACGGGCTTTTGTTAGGCGCTCTTACTGTTATCTCCGTAGGACACTTCCAGGAAATCCATGAACTCATGACGAACGGAATCGAAACACAGTTCAACCGAAACAGTGTCTGTGGGACCCACACTCGCCGCGCGCGCCCTCAATTGTTCGAGTGGCTCGTCAATCCGGATGTTCTCGAAGACAAGGCGTACTGGACCCGGATCGACCACATGCCCCTTGAAGATCCACTCGGTCAAATGTTCGGCGGAGAAGTCGCCGGGACCGGCCTGTAGCTCTTCGGCCAGTCTTATTGCCACGACTCCAATCAGGTCAACGGTACGTCGAGCACCAGGCGTGCTCTGTCGTACTCGACCGTGTCGCAATCCCTCAGCAAGAACACCGAGAATCAGGCGCTCATCATCATCAATACTATCGGGGAAGGGAAGTTCGACCCCAAGACGATTACGAAGTACGGCAAGGCGCTCAGCCGTGCGCAAGGCATCTGCGAGAACGGCGAGATCGAGTGGCACAAATTGGCCCGAAAGGACTGGAATGAGGTCACGTCCGGATTCGACGTCGATGATTCGGAACGGATCTCCGCTTGCCAGAACTGCTGCTAGTCGCAAAGTCGGCTCAATCGAGATCCCAGAACGATCCGGAACATCAGGCCGATAGTTGACAGTAATCTTCGGATCATCAAGTAGTCGGTCAACAATCATCACTCCAATGAGGTCGCCGCCACGAATCTCATAGCGAACACACCCTGTCATTTCGGTCTCTGCGGCGAGTGGAGTGGTGAGAATGGACGCAATCGAGCCATCGCCCTGCTCGTCCAAGTATTCGATTCGCACGGGAGCAGGCTTGCCGACCTGGACCAGATATGCCGCACGGAAGCCGTAATTGAAGCGCACCATACGCGCTGGAAGGTGCTCGTCGTTTGGCGCGTGTACCTCAAGAATCGCTGGAGCATCGCCACTCATGGCGCGAAGAATCGGCGGAAAGAAAGGCCGCAACAGCGTCCCGGTCTGTAGGTCCGGGCTCATCCACAGCAGCAGGTTGTTCGCCGTTGCCGCCATCGTCACAAGTGGAGGAATATCGATGGGCGCGGAAGGCAGGCGACGCCACACGCCCAGCGCAATTCGGGCTAGGCCTGGAATGTACACTCGATAGAATCTGGCATCAGGCCAGTTGACCTCACCGCGCACATACTGGCGAAGACCGTAGAACTGGTCACGGTACTCCGGAGGCAGGGCCTGCCACGTCATCTTCGCTAGTGCTTTTGTGACTCGTCGTGGTCTGAATCGAGATCGCTTTGCGTCAACATGGGCGCCTTCTGTCAAGCGACAGTAACTTTTGACCCCCTTGCGACAGTAAAACTGACCCCCCTCCCGCGCCCATGGATCACCTGATCGGCGCGGTGTTCCCGCCGAGCAGACCCGCCTTCTTTTTCTGTTTCAGCCTGTAGCTGTCTCCCGAGATCATCAGGGTGTGGCTGTGGTGGAGCAGACGGTCGAGGATGGCGGCGGCGAGGACTTCGTCCCCGAAGACCGTGCCCCACTGCGTCACCACCTGGTTTGTCGTGATCAGGGTGCTGCTCTTCTCGTACCTCCTGGCAACGAGCTGGAAGAAGAGATGGGCGCTCTGCCTCTCGAAGGGCAAGTAGCCCAGTTCATCGACCACCAGAAGCTTCGGCTTCGTGTAGAACAAGAGCTTCTCCGCGAGCTGCCCCTCGGTTTCCGCCTTCGACAGCGTCGCCAGGAGCGCGGTCGCACTCGTGAAGAGCACCGAGTGCCCCGCCTCGACGGCGGCCCGCCCCAGCGCGATGGCCAGATGCGTCTTGCCCACCCCGGGAGGACCGAACACCAGCACGTTCTCGGCCTCAGCGATGAAGCGCCCGGTGGCGAGTTCGCGGACGAGCTTCTGGTCGATCGAGGGCTGGAACTTGAAGTCGAAGTCCTCGAGGGTCTTGATCGCCGGAAAGTGCGCGATCTGGATCCCCATCGCCACCCGCTTGCGCTGCTTGGACCCGATCTCCTCGCAGAGGAGCTTGTCGAGGAAATCGAGGTAGGTCGGCTCGGTTCTGGCCGCCTCGGAGAGCAGGGCATCGAGCCGCTCGGCGATGGAGCGCATCCTGAGCCGGCTCAGGCTCTCGACAACGCGCGCATGCACGATCTCGCGGCTCACGAGGCCACCTCCCCGATCACGGCCGCGTAGTCCGACAGGCTGCGCCCCATGGCCTCCAGGGCGCTCAGGGGCGCATCTAGCGGCGTCGGCGCGGCAGGCCTTCGCCACAGCCCGTCAAAGTGGCGGGGCTCGACGACACGAGCATGAGGCTCGAAGGAGCGCTCGTGCCGCGCCACCAACTCCGTTCCCCGATAGATGCGGACCTCGCGCTCACCGACAACGACGTCCACGGTGTCGCGCACAAGCCGGTGCGGGACGCTGTAGCGGATGGTGTCGACGTCGACGAGGGCGTCGTTGGCTACGCGTCGTCGGAGCCGCTGCTCTCGCACCGGCAGGGGCCGTGACGGCAACGGCCGGAGCGCGTGCCGCTCATCGCGCTCGAAGCGCACCATCGGCGCCTCGTGGGTCGTGCCGTGGATGCGCTGGTCGGCCTCGCCCATCCACCGGACCAGGTGGGCTTCGAGCGCGGCGAAGGACTCGAACTCGCGCCCCGCCAGCCCGTTGCGCTTGACGTACTTGACGCCCGACTCGGTCTTGCCCTTGGTGCGCGCCCGGTAGGGCCCGCAGGCGCGCGGGGTGACGTCCCAATCGCGACAGAACGCGAGGTAAGCCGGGTGGAACGTCACGGTGCCTGTTTCGCGCTCGCGGCCGAGCACCAGCGAGCGCGCATTGTCCCCGAGTACAGTGCGAGGCACGCCGCCGAAGTGGCGGAAGGCTTCTGCGATGCCTTCGCGCCAATCGTCCTGTCGCTCGCTCAGAAAAGCCTTGACGAACAGCCTTCGTGAGTGACTCAATACGGCGACCAGCAGGTGCACCCGCACGAATGTGCCGGCGATGCGGACCTGCTTCTGACCGAAGTCGATCTGCATCTGATAACCAGGGGCGGTCTCGAACCGTACGCTGGCCACGTCGGCAGCCCTTTGCCCGCGGCGAAGGTCGGCCACCACGCGCTGTACGGTCCTCGGGCTTACCGTGATGCCACGGCTGACAAGCTCGCCTGCGACGACCACGGCGTTGCCCTCCGCCAAGCCGGTGAAGAGCTGCTTGGCCTCGGCGCGGCCATCCTCGTCCAAGCAGCGACGACCAGGGCGCACCTGCGCCTCGGCGGCGGCTCCACCGCGCAAATAACGGCGGACCGTGTTGCGAGCCACGCCGAGCTCCGCGGCGATCCGTTTGGACCCCCACCCTCGGGCCGTGAACTCGCGAATCTGCCGGATAACGTCCGGCTCGATCATCTCCTGCACCTCCGAACCGAGAGGTGCCACGTCCAAGTCCCTGATTTCCATGCCGTTTCCTCCGCTCTGGCGCGAGGGAGGGGGGTCAGTTTTACTGTCGCGCGGGGGTCATTATTACTGACGCTCTACACCTTCGCTTGTGATTCCCCCGAGGATGTTTCTCCCCCCGTCGCGTGTCTCAATTACGAGGCGGCCATCTGGGCTCCTTCCAATCGACGTCCCTTCCTTCTCAAAAGCAAGACGAACAACACCATCCTTGCCTCGCATGCCGACCACAGCGCGATCTGGTAGTAGCATGTTCCCAAGATCAGTCTCAAAGTCGCGGCCGGCGGCATGGTTGCAGTCGTCGCATTCATCGAGCGTGATGACCGATTTAGCGCCCAAAAGTTCGGGCAGCACGTGAGCCACCGTCTTGAACTTCGCTTCCGGACGTGTGCGCCCGCACAGGCTGCAACGGCGTGGTGAGCGCGTTCCGAGTGGCGGCAAAGGCGTATCGAGGTACCCGAAGTCGTTCCAGCAGAAGATCGGCTCGTAGTTGTCCTCGAAGTTGAGAGTCTCAGTGAGAGGGCCATCACGCTCCGCAACCCGAATGAATGCGGTTTTCACGAACAGGCGAATCTCATCCTTCTCTGCGGCGAGCCAGTTCGCGACAGCGTCTTCGTTCGGCTGGTCTCGGGATCGAAAGTAGGCGCGGACGCGGACGCGTTCCTCAGAGAGGAAGAGAAGCGGATGCTTGCGGAGTCAATCGAGTTTCATAGGTTTTTTCAGGCTCTTCCACTTTCGCTGGAGCGAGGAACGCTTCTGCTCCGCAGCTGGAAGGCGTCTGTGGTCTGCTCAACGACCTGGCGGTCACCCGCGGGGCGCCGTGCCGAGCTTGCGAGGCTCGGCGCACCGTCGGGTGCAGCGCCTTGTTGGGCGGTGCGGCTGCTCCGGCGTGCTGGGGAAGGTCGCACCGGTTCAGCATGCTGTGCCCGTCGCGGTTTGGATCTCCATTGCTCTCAGCACTCCTGTGATCCATGCAACGAGATCGGCCACCACGGCATTATTGGTTGCTGCGAGCCGTTCCAGATCAAGCGGTTGCCCTGCCCAAACCTCGGCATACGCGCCCCCTCGGCGGTAGTCCCAATAGCGATCGCCGAAGGTCTGTGAAGCCACTTCCTGGGCGCGTCCGTGCCAGGCTGCAACTTGGGCCTTGCCCTCGAAGAGCAGCCCGGTGCGCAGAGTGATTTTTCCGTCCTGTTCATCAAGATATGCCTCAGCCCACACGTGCGCAGAGGGCATGCCTAGCAACTTGGGGGTGGGCCACCAGAACTCGAGATAGGTCGAGACCGGAGTCCAGGTTTCGCCCCAGCGGCTCGCGATCTTCATCCAGGGCTCGCCATTGCCACATCCGAGAGCGGTGCGCAAAGCGGAGGCCACGTTCGAGAAGAAGGTCTCCTGCGCGTCGTGCTGGGCCTCCAAGTCCTTCAGCCAGGACCGGGCCTCACATGCAACGCGCGCCATCCGCTTGGGATCAAAGGTCGCTTTGGTAATCATAAGCTCGCTCCGCTGTTTCAGGTATTCGATCACCCAGTCCAACACCAACCGCGTCACGTCGTTTCGCGTCTCGTTCGTGGCGACGATACGGCACCAATCCGCAACCGCCTTCCACGATCCGTGAACGAACAGCACGTCCGGATAGGTCCCCGCCACGCGCGTCCACCACTGCGGCGGCGACATATCGGGTGTGATGGCCAGCATGACCCTTCTGGCGCTGGAGTGCACCGCGCCGAAGGAGTCGAGGTGGTGTTTGATCTGCTCTTCATTAAGCGTGTTCGGAACGATCTTATTCTCGAACAGCACGACCGTCCCATCCGGGATCTCGAAGCGTGCGTCTGGTCTACTCGTGGGACCGACAACTTGGAATTCGACTTCGAGGGGACCGACCGCGTCCGGCATGTTCGCACCGAGCGCCCGCAGCAATTCCACGAGCAGGGAGGCGTCGCCGGCGGCGAATGCGGTTCCCAGGGCGTAGGTCACACGGTCCTCGCCCTCGCGCTGCGCCACGATGAGAAAAGGGTTGGGAATCACGGCCATCAGTCTGCCCTCCGTGCCGGAGTCGTTCCTAGCCTGCGTGGCTCGGCGCACCGCGTCGGTGACACCCAGCGCATCCGCCTACCCCACCGGCGCCCCTTGCCAAATCACGTCCTCAGGACGACTCCCAACCGCCTGCTCAGCCGCGCGCAACTCCTCGAGCTTCTCAGCCAATCCCGCGTTCAGTCCCAGCGCCGCCGCAAGCTCCGCGACATTGTTCTCTCCGACCCTTTCGGAGACGAACGTATCGAGGCGCGTGATCTCCTCGGCCGCGGGAAGGCCCAGCGCCATCGCCCACGGCTGGAGGGCTGCGTGCCAAGCCTTCCGCTTCCCCCGGGTGCCCTTTTCGGCGGCACGCGCGATGGCGATCAACCGGTTCACGACGGGTTCGACGTACCCGCGCCTGAAGCCTTGACGCAATTCGTCAAGCCGATCAAGCCGCTGGTGCCACGCTCGGGTTTCCGCCTTCAGGGTGAGGCGGAGGCCTCCGATGCCGGGACGCATCTGATGGAGCGAGTACCGCTCGTCGCACACGCGGCATGCGATCGACGTCACGATGTCGTCCGGCACGTACATCTTGTTGTACTCGATCCGCTCGATAATGATCGACCCCTGTCCGCAGGGGCAACGAACTTCGTGCTCTACCGACCTCTCCGCCATTGGTCGCAACCTAGCTCGCAAGATCGAAAATTACGCGACCTTGCCCGGCGTTCGCGATGCGCATCAGCTGATCAGTAGTCTTGCGGCTCGCACCCTTGACGATCACTACGCCACCAGACTGTGCCGCTGCACCTGCGATCGCTACGAGCTGATCACTCATCTTATCCGCATCGACGATTACACCGCCGCCCGCCGCAACGACACGAACGATCTGGTCGGTCATCTTGCTGGTCATCAAATCTCCTCCTCTGTTGGTACCGGGTCCTGCGTAGCTCGCCCGAGTGCTCGCCCAACGTCGCAATCAGCTGTGATGCACGACATATCTACGTATTTCCCCATGTAGGCCGCGAAACGTGGCACCCTATCTCCATATTCCCGAGGATAAGTCGCGACCCGTCATGGCCTATCTCCGTGATCCCGCAGATAGGCCGCCGCTGCGTAACTATGTATTCCCGTTGCTAGGTCTCGGACGGCGACGGCGTGTCGTCGCGCAAGATTCGCGCCGACGGCTGGGTACCCCGGGCGACCAGAGCCCGGTCGACGTATCCCCCGGTCGCCGCAACTCGCGCCCGCCTCGCGCCGATAAGGGCCAGTGCGGGTCCGACGAACCGTCCCTACGCACGCAGGACCATCCACATGACTCTCATCGAAGCCGTACGCGCCACCATACGACGCCTGCATTACTCTCCGCACACCGAAGAGGCAATTGTCCACTGGATCCGGCAATTCATCCGCTTCCACAGCGGCAAACACCCAGGACAGATGGGCGCGGAAGAGGTCACGACCTTCCTTGACGAGCTTGCGATCGAACGCCGCACCGCGGCATCCACGCAGAACCAAGCGCTGTGCGCGCTCCTCTTCCTTTACAAGCGGGTTCTCGACCTGCAGATACCCCGGCTCGAAGCGCTCGAACGCGCACGCCGGCCGGAGCACCTCCCCTCGGTCCTCTCGCGGCAGGAGACGCTCACCTTGCTCGAACACCTCGTCCTGCCTTTTCGGCTCATCGGCGAGCTCCTTTACGGAAGCGGGCTCGGGCTCCTCGAAGCACGTTCGATTCGCGTCAAAGACGTTGACCTCGATCGATGGCAAATCATGGTGCGCCGCGGGAAGGCGCAGCACACTCGGTCGGCCTTGCTCCCCACTCGAGTGCGCGACGAGCTGCACGCACAGCTCGACTCCGTGGCGCGGCGGCACGAGAAGGAGCTCGCGGCGGGTCGCGGCGAGGTCGACCTGCCCCACGCCCTCCGAGGGAAAATGCCAGGAGCAGCCACCAGCCTCGCCTGGCAATATCTCTTCCCCGCCTCTCGCCCTTCCACCGATCCAGCGACTGGCCGACAGGTTCTCTACCACGTGCACGAATCGGCAGTGCAACGAGCCGTGCACGATGTCGGACGCTGACCGCCGCCTCAGCGTGGAGCGCCTTGAGCCCCGACCCCACCCCGTCGTGCCGCCCCCACTCATCGTGGAAAGGTAGCGTACCTGACGGTTGCCCCGCCTTGTCAAGGAGATCAACACGTGATCGCGCGGGCTCCACACCGGACGACGATGCACGAGATCGCCGCAGCGCTTGCGCTCCCAAGGCCGACGGTGGCCACGCGGATCCCCCTCGCCGGCCGCCTCGTCGCCCGCTCCCTCCCCCGCCGGCGGAGGTGGCCGCGATGATCCGCGCCGAGCAGAGCGCCTCCGCGAAGGCACTGGCGGAGCTCCCCGCGCCCCTCGCGGCGCCGCGGATCGCCCCTACCAAGAAGGCTCCATGAGCGGCGCCGCCGACAGCCCCGCCGCCGCCACGCTCATGGACGTACCGACCGCCCCGGGGGGCCTCACGCTGGTCGACCTGGTGATCGGCATGCTCGATGCGGCCTCGCGCGTGCTTGGCCTGGACGGCCAGCTGGAGTTCGGGCGCCTGACGCGTACGCGCTCGCGCAGCGGACCAAGCTCGCGCTCCACGATGCGCAGCGGCTGCTCGCCGCCATCGAGTTCGGCCGGCGCGTCCACGCCGCGCGCTCGCGATCGGCATCCCCCTCGCCGATCGGATCGGCGCCGGACACGAAGGGCAACATCACGGCGTCGAGCCGGAGGTCCGCGCCGTCCGCGTAGACCGCGACGACGGCGAGCGCCGCAGGTGGGCCCCTGTCGCACGGGCATGACACCCGGCGTCGCGCCTGCATGACAGCGTCACGACGCCGTTCCACGTTGCTCGCTCCTGATGGGCTGAAATCCGGGCGATCCGCGCCGTGCGCGCGCAGGCACGGCCAATGCACAGCTCGGAATGCGCAGGGGATCTCACCAGAGATGGAGGCGGGTATGTTGAACGATAGGCGCGTTCTGGGTGTTTTCGTCGCAGCTACGCTGCTCGCGGCAGGCTGCGCGGTCGAGGCGGGCGATACGGGGCAGGTCTCGGAGGAGGCGTCCGCGAGCCAGGCCTCGCACAGTTTCGGGCGGGAAACGCCCCAGGAGAGCGCCGGCGACCAGCCCGCTCGGGCCGTCGAGAGGCTCGAGAGCAAGGTGCTGAATCGATTCGTGGTGCCGCGTGTCGGGACGGTATCGCTGATCGACGAGGATCCGAGCAGCGCGGCGCCCCAGATCGGCGTCCTCGTCGTCTCTTCACCCGAGGACGACAAGCTCATGCCGCTCGTCCACGAAGACGGGACCGAGATCACGCCGCTCGAGTACCTGCTGAGCGCCGACGCCTCGGCCGACGTCGCGCCGCGGCTCTTCGAACAGCACGTCTCGATCGCCGGCGGGACACGGATGCTCTCCGTGGTCTACGACGCGGGGCCGGAGGTGACCGCCGGGAGCTGCACAGCGGCGTCGTGGCAGAGCTACTTCGACAATGAGGCGCTCTCGTTCGGCGGCGTGGACGATTCCGAGCACCTCCCGAGCATGACAACGTCATTGCCGAGCTGGACGGCCAGCGGCTACCTGGGCAAATACTCGCGCATCGTCGCGGGGGCGTGCTTCGTCAGCCAGGGCGACGGCAACGACGACCTGACGGTGAAGATGGAAAGGCGCGTCGGCGGAAGCTGGCAGACCGTGAGTGGAACGCAGGTCACGCTCAATACGACGATCAACGGCGGCAAGGATCGCTATCTTTACCTGAGCGGCTCGTCTTGTTATGACCACGAACGCCGCATCACCGTCGCGGGGCGCCCCCCGGGTGGCATCTACCCGCCGGACAAGTTCCACCTCTCGGGCGCGTGGGGAGGGCAGGCGAACGGCTGCTGGATCGAGTCGGGCGGCTGACGCGCGCCCGCCGCTACGCCTTCCGCGGTCACCTCGCCCAGAGCACCGCGAGATCGAGCTCGACGGCGTCGAATGGCTCGATGCGGACGCGGGCGGCGTCGCGGTGAACGACCGCAGGTCCAAAGCGACGCTCCGCGCCGAGCACGTACACCTCCAGCGTCCGCTGGATGGGGTCGACCAGCCACGCGTGCCGCACGCCCTCGCGCGCGTAGATCGGCATCTTCTCGTCGCGGTCGACGTCCTCGGTGGAGGCGCTCAGGACCTCGCAGATCCAGTCCGGCGCGAGCGCGAAGTACGCCGTCTCGGGCAGCTCGGGCATGCGCTCGCGGCGCCAGCCGGCGATGTCCGGCACGAGCGCGTCGATCTCACCAGGCGCGTGCGGGTCGGGGAAGTGCATCTCGGGCTCGTCCAGGATGATCCAGCCACCCGGACCGCCGCGCCCACGCTGGAAGGGGCCGATGAGCTCGGCTCCCAAGCCCGACGACGTCCATGCATGCTTCGGCGCCGGGCGGGGGAACACGTGCAGGGTGCCGCGGACGAGCTCCGCCACCTTGTTCGGCGGGACGGCCTCGAGGTCGGCATACGTGGCGCGGCGCTGCTTCTCGGCGGGCTGACCCATGACGGAAGCCTGCCCGTGGGCAGGCGGCGGGGCAAGGCGTTGAGAGCCGCCCGTCGCTCACCCTCGCCGCGGTCGGAGCGCCCGCGTCAGCGCCGCGATGCCTCGGGAACGCCACCTGTAAGCCGTGCTGACCGGCGCGTCTTGCTGCTCGGCCACGTCCTCAATCGACATCTCGAGGAACGCGCGTGCGCGCGCGAGGAGCCGGTGCAGGGTCGTTCGATCGACGCCAGGCCGGATTCAGTGCAGGAGCACAGGCAGCTTGTCCGGCCCGTGCGCGACGGATTCCTTCGCGCCATACATGAAGATCGGCCGCTCGTCGGGGACCGCCCGGAGGCCCGGGAAGCGCGCGAGCAGCGCCTGGAGGCCTACCCGCGCCTCCATGCGCGCGAGCGGCGCGCCGACGCAAAAGTGGGCGCCGCCGCCAAATACGTTCGCCGCGGGCAGCGGCTTGCGATCGATGTCATAGACCTCGGGCGAGGGATAGGCGGTCTCATCATAGTTGCCGGCGATGCCTGCGAGGCAGACGACCGTTCCCGCGCTCAGCGCCTGCTCGTCGAGCTGGACGTCACGCTCGACCATTCGCAGCGTGCCAAAGGAGCTCGGGCACCAGCGCATCCCCTCCTCGATCGCGGCGGGCAGCAGCGAAGGATCTCGACGGACCCGCGCCAGCGTGTCCGGGTGCGCGAGCAGGGCATGGATGGTGTTGGCGACCAGCCAGCTGGTCGTCTCGTAGCCGCCGAGTATCAGGCTCAGCACGATCTGCTGGCACGCCTCGATCGTGTCCATCTGCTCTGCCTTCAGGGTGCGGAGGATCTCGCCGAGCAATGTGTCGCTGGTGTCTCTGCTCTCGTGCTCGACGACCTCCGTGATCAACCCGAGCGTCTCCCCGTATGCCTTCTGGCTCTCGGCCACGGCGGCGGGGTCGTGCATCCGGATGAGGCCGCGGAGCATCGTCCGGACGCGCTCGTCGGTCTCATGGAGCTTCTCCGCCGGGAAGCCGAACAGCTCGCCGATCACCCGCCGCGGCAGCTCCATCGCGAAGTCCTCCAGCAGAGCGACGCGGGGCTTGCCCGCGAGCCGTTCGACGACCTGCTCGCTGATCGGGCGGACGAATCTCTCCTCACTTCTCGCGCCGGCCGTGGCGCCCGAGCCGACGATGCGATCACCCCTCGTCGAGCCACGCCGCCATCTCCGGCAGGAGGCCCCGCAGGAGGCCGATGACACGCGGGCTCGACGCGCGCACCTCCCCGACGAGCCGCCGGCGCTCCGCCTCGAGCTTGCCGAGCTGCGCGCGGCGCAGCGCCGCCCAGAGGCGCGCGCCGGCGGCGATGCTGTCGTCGCCGTGCTCCTCGGCCACGCGCCGGGCCTCCACCGCGTCCTCGAGGGCGTCCCCCACCCGCTCCAGCTCCCAGTGAATCTCGGCGCGCCGGAGCAGCGTCAGCGCGTGGTATCGGTCCCCCCGCGCCCGCTGGAGCTGCTCGGCCTGATCCGCGCTCTCCAGCGCGGCGGCGGGGCGGCCCGCCCGCGTGAGCGCCGCCGCCAGGAGCGAGAGCGCCGCCGCGCGGAGCGCGGGGTCCCCGTCCTGCGCCGCGAGCTCCGCGGTCCGCCGCGCGACCTCCGCCGCCTCGGCGGCGCGCCCCTCGCGCATCAGGAAGGCCGAGAGGTTCTGCAGGAGCAGCCGGAGCTGGCCCCGCATCCCCTGCTGCTCGGCCTCGGCGACGAGCCTGCGCAGCCGCTCGATCGCCACGCCGGTCCGCCCGAGCTCGGCCTCGAGCACCGCGAGATCGCCCCCGATGTGGACCCTGTGCCACGCCGAGGCCAGCGGCGCCGCGATGGCGAGCGCGCGCTGGAGATCGCGCTCCAGCAGCTCGTGATCGCGGCGGTTCTGCGCGTAGTTCAGCTCGCACCGGAGCACGCGGGCCGCGAGCTCGGCCGCGGGTCCCGCGCCCGCCGCGAGCTCCACCGCCTCGCCCGCGAGCTCCATCGCGCGATCCCCGGCGGCCACCCCAGCGAGCGCCATCCGCGCCTCGCAGCGGAGCGCGGCCTCGCCGAGCGCGTCCGCGTCGGCGAGCAGCCCCGGATCGTCGGCCCCCGCCTCGCTGAGCCCGCGCGCCACCTCGAGCCGGTGGATGCGCCGGCGCACGTCGAGCGGCCCGCCGCGCGCCACGACGGCGTGCTCCGAGAGGCGCGCGAGCCGCCGGCTCGCCTCCTCGAGCTTCCGCCCCTGGATGAGCGCCCGGACCGCGTCGATCTCGAGGCCGGCGCGCGCCTCGGGATCCGCCGCGAGCGCGGCCAGCCGATCCGCGAACGCCGCCGCCTCCTCGAAGAGCCCCGCGGCGGCCGCCTCGGCCATCGCGCGGCCGAGCCAGCGGCGCGCCTCGGCCACCGCGCCGAGCCGCTCGTAGCCCGCGCCGAGCAGCCCCGCGTCCACGCGCCCCTGCGCGCCCTCCGCGAGCGCGTCGAGCAGCGCCCGGTGCAGCCGCTGGAACCACGGCCGCCGCTGCGTCAGGTGGAGCGCCGCCTGCCGCAGCATCTCCTGCGGGAAGCTGTACTCCTGCGCGTCGCCGGAGGCCGTCAGCACGCCCGCCCCGCCGAGCGCCTCGAGCGCCGCCTCGGCGCGCTCGTCGTCCCCCACGACGCGCAGGAGCACGTCGACGCCGAGCCCGCCGCCGCAGAGCGCCACCGCGGCGAGGGTCCGCAGGGCGCTGCGCTCGGCTGCGCTGTCGGCGGCGAACGACGCCACCCGGGCCTCGAGCAGATCGGCCACGCCGGGGACCTCCCCCCGCAGGGCCCGGTCGTCCGCGGCGCAGAGGCTCCCGTCGCGGAGCGCCAGGGCGCCGCCCTCGTGCCACGCCATGAGCGCGTGCACGATGTAGAAGGGCACGCCTCCGGACGTCGCGACCACGGCCCGCTCCAGCGCGGGCGCGAGCGGGGCAAGCGGGGCAACGAGCGCCGCGGCCCCGCCCTGCGTGGCCTCTGGATGCAGGCCGCGGCCCACCGCCTGCGCGAGCTCGGCGGCGGCCTCGGGGTCGAGCGGCGCGAGGCCGAGGTAGGTCACCCCGGGACACACCCGCGCGCGCACCTCGCCCAGCAGGGCGCGCAGGGGCGCGGGCCGGCTCGGCTCGCTGCGCGCGGCCGCCATCACGAGCAGCCGGCCCTGCGCCTCCGCGGCGGCGCGCCGCAGGAGCAGCTTGATCAGCTCCAGCGTCGCCGCGTCGGCCCACTGCAGATCGTCGACGAGGAGCAGCAGCGGCTCGCGGGCGCTCGCCCGCAGCAGCGCGTCCTCGATGGCCTCGACCGTGTGCGCTACCTCGTCCGCGGAGGGGAGCAGCGCCGGCGACAGCGCCCGCTCCAGCGCCGCGGGGAGCGCGCGGAGCTCGGGGAGGTCGCTCTCGCCGAGCTCCTCGGCGGCGCGGCGCAGCGGATAGAACGGGCTCCGCCGCTCGGGCAGGCACCGGAGCCGGACGACGTGGCGCAGGTCCCATCCGGTGCGCTCGACCGCCGCATCGAGCAGCCGGCTGCGCCCGATCCCCTGGTGGCCACCCACCACGATCCCGCGCACGCGGCCCTCCTGCGCGGCCTGCGCAGCGCGCGCGATCACGTCGAGCTCGGCTCGCCGCCCGAGGAGCGGCGGCCGGTCGTCAGGAGGCGGCCGCGCGGGGCGGTCCTCCGGCGACGGCCGCGCGGGGCGATTCTCCGGCGACGGCCGCGCGGGGCGGTCCTCCGGCGGCGGACGCGAGAACCGGTCGGACCCGCGAAGTGGAGGCTGCGACCCTTCCTTGCTCCCTGGCGGGGCGAGCTCCGGATCGAGCGCGGCGAGGATGCGATCGAGCTCGCGCGCGACCTGATCGGCGTGCCGGGGGCGGCTCTGAGGATCCAGGGCGACCAGCGTCGCCGTGAGGCGAGAGAGGAGGCCGGTCGCCGTCGTCGGATCGGGCACGAGCGCCTCGAGCGGGGGAGCCGGTCGCCGCGGCACGAGGAGCCAGTGCGCGGGCTCCCCGCTGCGCTGCTCGAGCTCGGCGGGGAGGCTGCCGGTCCTCAGGCGGAAGATCAGGACGCCGAGCGCGTAGAGATCGCTGGCGGGCGTGGCGGACTGGCCGACGGCACACTCCGGAGCGATGTAGCCGGGTGTGCCCGCGAGCACGGAGCCCAGCTCCCGGACACCGCCGGCGACCGCGGGCACGCTCAAGGTCATGGTCGCGCCCGCCGGCTCCTCGGCCAGCACCGTGCCCGAGTAACCGTCGACCGCCACGGTGGGCGGCGGCCCGGTGGGGGCGGCGAGCCCCCGCTCGACCCAGCTCCGCGCATTTCCCCCGGAGATCCCGAAATCGATCAGCTTGTAGGCGCCCGACCCGCGGACGACGTTGGCGGGCTTGACGTCCCGATGGACGAGCCCGGCGGTGTGCACCGCGGAGAGCGCCCAGGCGACGGCGGACGCCGCTTCGAGGACGGCGCGCTCGGGGAGGCGGCCTGCCTCGCGAGAGAGCTCATCGAGGCTCGTGCCGGCCACATACTCCATCACCAGGCCGACAACGCCGAGGGCGTCGTCGCGCTGGAACGAATAGAACCGCACGACGTTCGGGTGCTCGACCCGGCAGAGCGCCTGCGCCTCGTCGAGAATCGTGTCTCGCCACGCGGCCGTCGCGTCGGGGGAGCCCGCGAGCTGCTCGGGTACGAAGAAGAGCTTGATGGCGACGTCGCGGAGCTTCCTGCCTTCGTAGATCTCCTCGGCCAGCCAGACCGGCGCGAACCCGCCGCTGCCGAGCTGCCGGACGAGCCGGAAGGGACCGAGGCGGGCGCCCTGCCCGAGCGGGGTTCCGGTGGGATTCGGCGACGAGCTGGGCATCCGCCGCCGAGCATATCCTAGCCACCGCGGCGCTCCCGCAGGAACCGGTCGTACACGCTCTCCCTCGTCCGCTCGTGCGCGGGCGCCGTCAGGGCACGATCTCGCGGACGCTGCCCTTCTTGTACAGGAGCCCGTCGGAGCCCACCCCGTCGCTCCGGAAGTAGACGCTGATGTTGGGCTTGCCGGTCTCCGAGCCCTCCCGTGTCGGCTCCCGCGTGAGCTTCATTGCGGGATCGATGCCCGGCCGACAGGGCTCGCCTCCCACGCCGAAGTCGGTCCCCTGGTCGACGTGCTCGTGGATCTTCACCCAGGTGCCTCCGCTCGCGCCGTCGGTCTCGTCGATCCAGAGCTCCTGCTTCACATCGCCGTTCGGCAGGTCGTAGACGAGCTGCTTGTACCCGATCCATACCTGCTCCGGCATGCCGCCTTCCCAGTACGTCTTGCCGAGGATGGCCGAGGAGGCGGGGTGATTCGTCTCCTTCTCGAAATCGATCTTGCCGTCGTAGCGCATGCGGGCGGCGATCCCGCGCGTGTCGCATTTGTTGACGTCCTCGTCGCCGATCGTGCCGTGGTTGGTGCGCGTCATGGCGACGAGGCCGCCATAAGGTGTCCCGTCGTCGGCGGCCCGCAGGAAATACATCGTCACCTCGACGTCGCGCCACGGGTCGGCGAGCGCGGGGTCGTGCACGTACATCCGCGGGACGCGGCCGCTGATCTTGAGAATGCCCTGGCCGTCGGTGTCATAGGACGCATCGCCGTGGTCGGCGTCGAACCAGGCGTCGGCCGGGTCGATCCCCGAAAAGGTGCGCGCGACGCCGTTGTCCCAGGTCGAGAACCACGCTTTGCCGGAAGGCAGCGTGGGCCGCAGCATCGCTATCCCGAACCTGTCGAGCTGCCCCTCCTCCCCTCCCCCGGCGCCGGCCGAGCTGGACGCCTCTGCGCTGCTGGATGCGGACGACGCCTCCGCGCCGCCGCCATCGGGGCCGTTGCCACCGAGACCGTTGCCGCCCACCCCACCGCCGCCGCCGGATTGGCTTCCTGACGCAGGGACGTGTTCGTCCGCGCAACCGGCGCTGCTCAAGCCGACGGCAGCCGACGTGATAGACATCGCGATCGTGAAGAAGACTCGCACGCCCGTCTTCATAACATGATCTCAACAGTTCTGCGAGGCCCTTGGAGGCGAGATACCGGCAGCGACGCACCTACCAGGCGCATTACGAAAACAGCTCCGTTTCAGTTCGACAATTGGACCTCTCATCGTGCTTCGAGCGGCAGCCGCTCGACGAGTTCGCCCGCTGGGTGGCGCCGCGCCGGCCGCTTGAATGGGTGCTGTCCATGCTACAGTACCTGCCCATGTCGACGACGGCCCGTGAGGAGCTCCTGTGGCGGTTCGCCAGGACCGGCGATCCCGAGATCGACGCGCGCCAGGACCGCATCCTGGAAGTCCTGCTCACGGCCAATCCCAAGATGAAGCAGCGTCTGGTCGACGAAGGCCGCCTCGAAGGCCGGCTCGACGAGGCGCGCGCGGCCCTGCGCCGCGTGCTCGCGCACCGGCAACTCGCGCTCACCCCGGAGGATGCGGCGCGCATCGAGGCGTGCACCGAGCTCACGACGCTGGAGCAGTGGCACGCGCAGGCGCTCACCGCGTCCAGCGCGCAGCAGGCCCTGCGCTGAGCGCCGCCGCCGGCGCTCCTCAGCACCGGAACGGCCGTGGCAGCATCAGCGTCCCTTCCGGAAAGGGCCCGCGCACCATGAGCCGCGACGCCCCCGCGCCGCCGATGGCATCGTCGCCGTCCACGAAGACGTGCGGCTCCGCCGTCCCCGCCATGCCGAGCGCATCCGGGCACGCGAAGAGCTCCACGCGCCGCACCGGCGCCGGCAGCCGGCGGAGGATCTCGTCGAGCGGCGGCAGCTCCGCGGCCACGACATCGTAAAGGCACAGGACATTGCCGGCGATCTCCAGGGAGACGATGGCGTCGAGATCCTCGGCGTAGAACAGCGGCCGATGCAGCTCGTTGACCACGAACACCGCGGCCGGATCGGTGACCCCCAGCTTCGTCGAGGCAGGCGCGCGGCGCGACGCGAGCCGCTGGAAGATCGCACAATCCTCCTCGTCGGCGAGCCGGAAAGGCCGCATCGGCCGCCGATCGAGCCGCGGCGCGGCCCCTGCGACCACCTTGTGCTCGCCGACGACCCGGAAGCCGAACGGCTCGTAGAGCTCCGGCTGCGCCGTGCAGAGCAACGCCGCCGGATACCGCTCGTCGCAGAACGCGAGCGCCGCCCGCATGGCAGACGCGTAGTGCCCCCGCCGGCGGTGCGCCGGATGCGTGCAGACCGCGTGGATGCAGCCCACGTCCGTCGGTCGCCCGTCCAGCACCATGGCGAGGCACAGCACGCTGACCTGGCTCACCGGCGCGCCCTCCACCGAGGCGACGAACGGCGTGGTCACGTCCTCCCAGGGGGCGCCGAGCGCGCGCGCCCGCTCGATGACCTGCTCCAGACCGGGGAACACCGTGTCCATGAGCGCCATGAGCTGCGCGCGGAGGCCAGGCCCCGACCAGGATCTGCGCGATGTCGTCATTCCGTGCCCCTTCTGGCCACCTCCCCATATCACGTGCCAGCGCGATAGACGCGCCATCTGCGTGCGTCGCCCGCGAGGCAGGGCAGGAGTAGGCCGACATCCGCTGGAAGACGCAGAGCGCTCGATCCATGGCGACACAGAGAATCAGCGCTTCGAGAGAACAGGAAGACCAGCGCTCCGGCTCTCCGCTCCTCTCCGCGCCTGCCGTATCTCTGTGGCTCGACGGCCCACGCTCTGGCCCAAGTCCCCAGTTCCAGCAGGATTGCGCCTCCGGGGCGCGCGCCCTAAAAAATCCTCAACTGCATCGCTCTGCGGGGCGGTGTGCCAAGGGGGGAACCATGAAGAATACGCTCGGCGCGCTGATCCTCGGCGCGCTCTCGCTGTCCGCCGTGCTGTCCAGCAGCGATGTGGCGCAAGCCCAGGACAGGGGTCGTCCGCCACGCGGCTCCTATCTCCAGACGTGCAGGAACGTCCGGACGGAGCGAGGCACGCTGTTCGCCCGCTGCGAGGATCGGAGGGGCAACTTCCACAATACACGGATGGTGGACTGGAGGAGGTGCAGAGGAGACATCGAGAACGACAACGGCCGGCTCCGCTGCTCCCGCGGCCGCTGACGCGCGCCGTTGCCGCGCGCCGTTGCCGCGCGCCGTTGCCGCGCGCCGTTGCCGCGCGCCGCGCAGGGCGCCCTCCGCGAGGTGGGCTCCCTCAGCGACGAGGAAGCGGGGCCCCCGCCGGGCTCCGCCTTTCCTCGACGGCCACGACGTACGGCGGGTACCAGACGAGGTCCCGGCGTCCGCTCGTGGATGCGCCTTCGCCGCTACCCCTTCCGCTCCTTCCATGGATCGTCCTGATACAGGTAGTTCGGCTTCAGGATCTTGTTCTCCATGTTGGTGTGGAACACCGCCATGGTCGACGCCGACATCGGCGGGACGATCCACGTCCAGTCCGCATACACCGGGCGCTCGCACTGCCGCTCCTGCTGCTCGAACTTCTTGAAGTACTCCGAGAGCGTGTGGTGGTCCATCATCCGCACCTTGGCCTGCCGGAACGAGTGCAGCACCGCGACGTTCAGCTCGACCAGCGCGGCGTCCTGCCACAGCGTGTCGCTGCGTGACCGGTCCAGCCCGAGGCGATCCGCGATGAGCGGCAGCTGGTCGTACCGCGTCACGTCGCTCAGGTTGCGCGCGCCGATCTCGGTGCCCATGTAAAAGCCGTTGAACGGCGCCGCCGTGTACTGGATCCCGCCGAGATCGAGGGCCAGGTTGGAGACCGCCGGCAGCGCGTGCCACTTCAGCCCGAGCTCGGCGAACCACGCATACCGCGGGTGCTCGATCGGCACCTCGAGCACCTTCTCCCGCGGCAGCTCGAACCACTTCGGCCGGCCGTCGCCGATCTGGATGATCAGCGGCAGCAGATCGAAGCGCGTCCGCTCCCCGCCCGGCCAGCCCAGCGCGAGCGCCTGGTCCGTCAGCTCCACGTTCCCCGGATCGCCGAGGACGCCGCCCTCCGGGAGCCGGTAGCCCGCATAGCGGACCAGCTGACCGTTCCAGATGCGGATCCGCGGCTCACCCGGCCTGAACACCGTCATGGTCGCCCGGACGTCGCCCCCGTTGGTCGCCAGATCGAGGTGCTCGACGAGCGCCTGGAAGATCTCCTCCTCCGTCTTCAGGTGGCGCAGATCGCGCACGTGGAGCGTTGACCAGAAGAAGCGCCCGATGCAGCGCGAGCTGTTGCGCCACGCGAGCCGGGCGCCATAGGCGAGCTCGTCGGGCAGGTGCGTGTACGTGCCGTGCTTCTCCAGGCTCGCCCGCACCTCCTGCCAGCGCTCTTCCACCGCCGAGGGCACCCCGAGCTCCGCGTAGCACTGGCGCAGGAACGCCTCGGCCTCGGTCGGCACCGCCTCGGGCGCGGTGGGGGTCACGTGAAACGACCCGTGCTCGACCGGACACACCCCGCCAGCCGCCCGCGCCGCGCCGGCGCGCCGGAGCGGCGTCGGGCGGACCTCGCCGGCGGTGTCGACGTTCGAGCTGAACAGCTCCCGCTGGATGGCGTCCGCCGGCCAGCCCACCGCGCGCAGGTGCTCCTGCGCGTCGCGCATGAAGGCATCGGGACCACACACGAGCGCCTGCGATCCCGGCCGGTAAGGATACAGCTCGGCCACCTGCTCCCTGGACAGCCGCCCCTCCGCCTTCGTCGCGCGCAAGCGGAACGCGACGCCGGGCGTGCGGCCGGCGATCGCGCGCAGATCCTCCTCGAAATAGGCGAAATCCGGGGCGCGCGACGCCGACCAGTCGAGGAGGAAGGCCCGCGCGTCGGGGCGGCCGGCCCTGCCGTCGAGCGCCCGCAGCATCGCCATCGCCGGCGTGACGCCGATGCCGCCCGCGAGGAACACCACCCGCTCCACGGGCGGCGCCGGAAGGACGAAGCTGCCCTTCGGCGCCGACGCGCGCAGCAGCGAGGCCGCGGCGCGCTCGCACAGCCACCGCGAGAACACACCGAGCTCCTCGCGCTTCACCGTGATCTCGTAGTCGCCGCCGGCGCGCGCCGGCGCCGAGAGCGTGTACGCGCGCGCCACCCAGCGCCGATCGAGGTAGCCCTGCACGAGCACGTGCTGCCCGGGCACCGACGCCGCCGGCGCGCCGCCGACCGGCGAGAGCGTGATCTGGAAGATCCCGGGGGAGAGCTCCCGCGCGGCCTTCACCTCGGCCTGCTGGAGGCTCGATCCGCCGAACATCTCGGCGACCGCCGGGGCGCAGCCGCCGCAGATCTGGCCCGCTCGCGTCCGCTCCGACAGCTCGGCGGGCGTCGCGCACCCGGCCTCGATGAGGCTCGTGATCTGCCCGCGCTTGACCCCGGCGCAGTTGCACACGATCTCGTTCGGCTCGAACAGCGCCGCGGGTTGGTCGATCTTCAGCTCGCCGAGCTCCCGGAACGTCGTGAGCTGCCAGCCGGGCAGCGGGCCGCGCGCCATGAGCAGCCGCATCGCCGACGGGAGGTCGTTCCATTCCCCCTCGACGTGCAGCCCCGTGAGCTGCCCGCTCGACAGGAGCAGCGCGCGGCGCTTGTCGCGATCCCCGCACGGCACCCACCGGAGGCTCTCCGTGGGCGCGTCGAGCCACCGCGCCGAGACGCCGCTCCCGTCGAGCGCCCGGGAGAGCGACAGGACGCGGCCGGCGCCGTCCACGATCTTCGAGATCGCGGCCTCCTTGCCGGCCAGCGCGCCCATCGCGGCGCCGCTCTCGACGACCCCCTCGCGCCGGGAGAGCAGCCCCTGCCCGGGCAGCAGATGGACGTTGACGAAATCGAGCGCGTGCCGCTCGGCCCAGGCGTCGACGCTCGCGGGCGGCAGCTCGAGCCAGGCCTCGTCGGACCCGCGGACGTCCGCGGGGATCCCCTCCCTGGCCAGGCTCGCCCAGCCCTCGATCAGCGCCTCGGCCGCCGCCTTCCGCAGGCCCGCCTGGACGAGCGCCGCCACGGCCTGATCGGCCGGCGTGTCCACGTACCGGAGCTCGAACGAGTCCTCGCGCAGCAGCTGCTGGACCAGGTTGTCGAGCCGCCCCCGCAGCCCGGCGGTGAACTCCTCGAAGTCGACGGTCCCGTCCCCGGTCGTGTCCGCGGCCAGGAGCAGCGCCTTCGCCTCGTCGGCCCCCATCCCGAGGCCGGTGAGGTACGGCAGGAGCTCATCCTCGCTGAGCTTGCGGTTGTGGTCGCGATCGATCTCCTCGAACCGGCGCCAGGCGAAGCGCTCGCTCGTCAGGCCGGCGCGGAGGCCGCGCGAGAGCGCGGCCGCCACCTCGGCGCCGGAGCACGCGGCGGGGCCGCAGACGACGGGCGCCGGCGCGCCGGGCTGCTCGAGCGCGCGGATCGCCCTGCGGGCCACGTCCGCGGGCGCCACCCAGGGCAACGCGCCGCCGCCCAGCGGCAGCGGCAGCGTGCGACGGAGCCGGATGTCCTCGCGCCACAGGTTGAGCGCGCTCAGCAGCGGTCCGTGCCAGACCGTGGTCACCGCCTGGCCGGAGGCGCGCACGGACGCCTCAGCGTCGCGGATCTGCTGCCCCACCCGGCTCGAGGGAGGGAAGTACGGCGCCACCCAGAGGAGGTGCGACGCGCCCACCTCCCTCGCCGACGCGAGGAAGGTCCGCGCGGCCACGAGCGGATAGGCGAGATCCGCGGTGCCCATCACGAGCGCGATGGCCGGCTTTGCGGGCTCGATCGGCAGCGACTGGAGGAAGGAGGCGAGGTCGTTTCTGGGCTCGGAACAGACGATCTTGAGGAAGCTCATGGTGCTCGGCAGGGGCAGCCGCGGAGGAGCGCAACCGCCCTCGCGGCCGCCAGGCGGGCGTCGATGGCTGATGGCTGCGCGCGGGCGCGGAGCGCTCCGCGCCAGGATACGGCGCATCACCCGGCCGGCCGAAACCCGAAAACGCCCGCGCGACCCAGCACACACCGCCGCACCCAGGCCACCAAGGTACGCGCGGCGTCGGGGGATCCCTTGTTTTGCCTGGAGGAGATCCGTCTGCGCGTAACAATCTGCCTCATGGGGCACTTTGGTGCGCCGGCCTGCGCTGTCACCGCGGCCGGGTACGGCGCTGACGCGTCCGCCGCTCGACGTTCCCGCCGCCGATAGCCGCGTGGCGCCACCGAGACCTCGCCCGCTCGCCCCGGGCCGACGGGCGAGCGCGCTCCGCTGCATTCGCGGGAAATCCGACATGAAGGGAGAGCAGGCGAACGAGCATGCGGGCGACGATCGCGCGCTCGAGCTCCGCGCTGCGTGCGCTCGTACATCCTGTGGCTGTGTACGACTGCGGACCGGACATACGGGCACGATCCTTGAATTCGCTCGCTCAGCGCAGCCATGAAGACCCTTACTTCGGATCAACCCCTGGCGATGAGGAGCAAGCAGACGCGGTCATTGGCTGCGTCCCGTCCCGCGGCATCCACTGCGCGTCATCCCGTCCTGCAGGGCGTGACGATGACGCCGGCGAACGTCTCCGAGGCGCTGATCGCGCTGGAGACGGTCGCCGCGCGGCTGCGCGAGAGGAACGACCCGAGGGCGGTGTTCCCCGACGTCTACGCCGTGATCACGCGCCGCGTGAAAGAGGCGATCGAGGGCGCGGACGGCCGGTTCCTCGAGCCGGCGTGGATCTCGCGCCTGGCGGGGATCTTCTGCGAGTACTACCTGACGGCGCTCGCGGCGTCGCTCGACGGGCGGTCGACGGGCGTCGAGGCGTGGGACGTCGCGTTCCAGTGCGCCAGCGCGGGCGGGGCGGCGGCGGCGGTGCACGGGCTGCTCGGCATCAACGCGCACATCAACTACGACCTGGCCCTCGGGCTCTACCGGAACATCGTCCAGCACGGCGCGGCGCAGGACGCCCGGCTTCTCGACCGCTACCGTCACGACCACGACCTTGTGAATGAAATTCTCGCGGCGGCGATGCCGGAGATCTTCGCGATCCTGCGCGTTCGTTATGGCTGCCCGCTCGCCCGGATCGCGACCTTCAGCCGGGACGTGGAGCGCGCCGTCTCGAGCGTCGTGATGTACCTGCTGAAGTGCTGGCGCGACCGGGTCTGGACCGACCTGCTCTCCATGCTCGCGACGCTCGGGCACACCGGCGAGACGGGCAAGCGCGCGGTGCTCGCCCGGATGAACCAGCGTTCGGGGAAGATCGCCCGCACGTTCGCCGCGGGCCACGGGGCGCTCCGCGTCGGGGCCCCGCTCGCCCGCGGCGCCGCCCTCACGCTGGCTCTGGCTGCCTGACGCGGGCCATCCCCGCGAGCTGACCGCAGGCGCCGCCCACGTCGCGCCCCCGCGGCCGTCGCACAAGCGTCGTCACGCCATGGCCGGACAGCCGCGCCACGAAGGCGTCGAGCCGCGCGGGCGACGGCGGGCGCAGCGCCGGATCCGGGCCGGGGTTGCAGGGGATGACGTTCACCCTGCACCGGAGCCCGGCGACGTAGGCCGCGAGCAGATCCGCGTCCTCCGGGGCGTCGTTGACTTGATCGAAGAGCACGTACTCGAAGAGCACGCGCCGCCCCTGCGGCAACGCCCGCGCGATCGCCTCCTTCAGCGCCGCCATCGAGAAGCGCGCGTTCACGGGCATGATCGCCTGCCTGCGGGCGTCGTCCGGGGCGTTGAGGCTGACGGCGAGCTCCGCCCGCGCCTCGCGGAAGAACGGCTCGATCTTGTCCGCCACCCCGACGGTGCTCACGGTGACGTGCGACGGCGCGAACCGGAAGGCCCGCGGATCGGTGAGCAGCCGGATGGCCTTCAGCACCTCGCCGAGGTTATCGAACGGCTCCCCCATCCCCATGAAGACGAGGTTCCTGAGGGGCGCGCCGCCGCGCTCGGCCGCGAGCGCCCTGGCGATCCGGACCTGATCGACGATCTCGCCGGCGGCGAGCTGGCGCTCGAGCCCGAGGCGCCCCGTCTCGCAGAACGAGCAGGCCCGGGCGCAGCCGACCTGGCTCGAGACGCAGAGCGTGGTGCGGGCGGGCCCGGGGATGAGCACCGACTCGATGAGCGCGCCGTCGTGCGCGCGCAGGACGAGCCGGAGCGTGTCGTCCTGCGCCGGCGCCCGCTCGGCGATCTCGAGCGACGGCGCCGGATCGAGCGCGAGCAGCGCCTCGTGCGCCCAGGCCCCCACGCCCAGGGCGGCGAGCGCGCGCGCGTCCCAGGCCGGCGCAGGCGCCGGCGCGCCCGGCTCGGCGCCGAAGGCGTGGCGCACCACCTTGCCGGCGACCGAGCGCGCCGCCGACGCCGTGCCGCCGGCCCGGCGGAGCAGCTCAGCGAGCGAGGCCGCGTCGTGGTCGGCGAGCCGCGCGCGCCAGCGTGGGACACGCGCGCTCTTCCGGATCAGCGGGCGCCCTGCGACCTGCGCCGGCGGGTCGCCGGCGCGCAGGGGCGACGCCATCTCTTCGGGGATCTCCGGAACGCGCATGCGCACCCGCTAGCACGCCGGGCGCGGCGCCGCGCGGCCCAGCGACGCCGCGCCCGGCGTGGCCACCTCGCCCGGACGGCCGCCGGAAGGACCGCTCGCCGGGCGCTCCGGCCGGCCGAGCCCCGGCGCCCGCGCGTCCGCGCGTCCGTCGGATGGACGCTCGCCGGGCGCTCCGGCCGGGCCCCGGCGCCCGCCGTTTCCCCCACCCAGGTCATCGCGAGCTTGTCAATCGCATGTCGATCGCCACGCGAAAGACAAGCGAGAACTCGCCCGGCGCCCCGCATCCGACACGAAACCTGCGCGCCGTCTGGGGCCATCAGGTGGCCAATCTGTGGACAAGCATGTGGACTGTCAAACCGGGCTCGGGAACGTGATTTTTGGGTTGCAGATTGGTTCCGAAGGAGGGAGTTTAGCGCCCGGAAGTTGGGAGGCGCGCCGGGTCACGGAGCGCCAGAAATCGCAGAAAAATCAGTTGTATCGGTGTGGGCGGCGCGTCCATGCCCGGGCTGGCTTCGGCTGGCGCCGGGGCTTGGAGGGGCTGCCGCCCCGCGATCGGCGCAGGACGGGCAGCTCCGCGGAGTTGCCAGGGTCCCACGGGGTTTCCACAACCTGGGAACAACCTGTGGATTATTTGTCCCTCCTGCGCGTGGCGTGTTCCAGGATCGGGTGAGCGGGGTTCCCGTTCCCAAGCTTTTCTGGCGCTCGCGGACACACCGGTGGGCTACGTTGCGCGCCGATGTCCGCACGCAACGGCCCTGTTTCCTGCGCGCCGCGCGCGTCCCTCGCGATCGCGGGGGGCCTCGCCGGGTGGCTCGCTGCGGGCGCCGCGGCCGCGCAGGCTCCGCCGAGGAACGCGCAGGCGGAGGCGGCCTTGAAAGAGGCGATGGGGACCGACTACCTCGAGACGCGGTTCGCCGACGCGGAGCGCAAGCTCCGGGCTGCGCTGGACGCCTGCGGCGAGTCGGGCTGCTCGCCCGCGGTCAAGGCGAGGCTGCTGGTCGCGCTGGGCACCGTGCTCGCTCAGAGCAGAAAGGGGCTGGAGGACGCGCGGGGCGCCTTCGCGGACGCGCTCCGCGTCGATCCCTCGGCGAATCTGGACCCAGATCTGACGACCGCGGAGGTCTCCTCCGCGTTCGAGCAGGCGCGCGCGGCCACCGGCGCCGGGGCGACCGGGTCGCCCGCGGCGGCCGGGACGGGCGGAGCGCCTGCGGCGGCCGGAGCGGCGGAAGCGCAGCTCCAGATCGCGCCGATGCCCGAGCAGCGCGTCCGCACGCCCGTCCCGCTGTATGGCGAGGTCTCCGCCGAGCTGCTGCCCAGCGTGAAGCAGGTGACCGTCTGGTACCTGGCGCCCGGGGAGCGCGAGTACCGCTCTCTCGTCATGAAGAAGCTGCGGGGCCAGGGGTTCGGCATCAACGTGCCCTGCGCCGCGGTGGGAAGGACGGGAAAGCTCCTCTATCACGTCGCGGCCGTCGACGAGGACGGCGCGATCCTCGCGAGCGCGGGCACGCGCGACGCCCCGCTGGTCACGCAGATCAGCGAGAGCATCACCTCGGCGCCGCCTCGCTGGCCCGGCCACGCTCCGCCGGCGGAATGCGCGGCCCCGGAGCAGGAGCGCCCGCGGCAGTGCCTCGACGACCGGCAGTGCGACAGCGGGCTCGCCTGTGTCGGCGGCGCGTGCGTCACGCGAGCCGCAGCGGAGGCTGCGCCGGATGTCCGGAGGAGCTGGGTGGCCCTCACCTTCTCACCCGACGTCGCGCTGCTCTCCGGCCGGGACGTGTGCACCGTCGCGTCGCAGCGGAGCGACCATTTCGTGTGCCTGCGCGGCGACGGGACCCGGTACGACGGCACGCCGACGCCGGACGTCGCGAACGACGTGAACCTCGGCTTCGCGCTCGCGACGTTGCGGGTGACGATCGCCTACGATCGGCTGGTCCTCGACAACCTCACGGTCGGCGGCCGCGTCGGCTTCGCGGCCGGCGGCACGACGGAGGGCGGCGCCTCGTTCCTGCCGCTGCACCTCGAGGCGCGCGCGCAGTACTTCCTCGGCGCGCGGCCCTTCGAGCAGCTCGGCGCGCGCCCGTTCGTGCTCGCCGCGGTCGGGGTCGCGCAGGTCGACACCGAGGTCGACGTGGAGGTCCTCGAGGACGCGACCGCTTGCGGGGCCGACCCTGACACCACGAGCCCTTGCACGAGGCCGGGAGCGAGCGGCAGAGTCGAGGCTCGGCGACAGACGCTCACCGCGACCCGGCAAGCGGGCCAGGGGTTCGCGTCGGTCGGCGCGGGCGTTGCCTATGCGCCGATCGAGGCCCTCTCACTGAACCTCGCGCTCCGCGCGAGCCTCACCTTTCCTGCCGTGACCACCGTCCTCTCCCCGGAGGTCGGTCTTTCCCTGGGGTTCTGAATGGCTGACACCTCGGATATACGCCGCGGGGCGACTCCCCCGGGCGCGCTGCGCAACCCGAAGATCGACGCGGCGATCGAGCGCGCCGTGCAGCTCGGCGATCCGGCCGAGCTGCTCGCGCTGCTCGATCGCAGCTCCGGGCTGCCCGCCCGGCGCGGCGGGGTGCGCGCCCCCGGCCCCGACCTCGGACCGAACGCCCCCTTGCCGCGCGTGAACCTGGATCTCGCGCGGGCGGTCGGCGCGGCGATCGCGGACCGCGGCGCGCCGGCCGAGCATCTCGTGCGGGCGCTCTGCGCGACCACCGAGGAGTACGCGCTCATCGTGGCGGCGCAGGCGCTCGCGTCGCTCGCGGTGCAGCGCGCGGCGCCGGCGGGCGGAGCTGGGCAGGCGCTGCGCGCGGGCGGCGCGCGCCGCGGGAAGGGCGGGCTCGATCCGCTCGAGGCGCTCGAGGAGCTCGCCGAGGACCCGCGGCGCGTCGTGCGCGACGGGGTGGTGGCGGCGCTCCGCGCCGTCATCGCGGCGCGCGGCGACGCGGTGGTCGGCGAGCTCTCGTCCTGGACCGACGGCTACCTGCAGGCGTACGTCGCGCTCGAGGCGCTCGCCGAGCGCACGCTGCTCGCCAGGCTCTCGGCGGGCGCGGTGGTGGTCGAGCGCCTCGAGGAGGCGTTCGTGCTGTCGGATCGCTCCCCGCGCGCGGACGAGCGGCTGCAGGGCCTGCGCGTCCTCCGGCAGGGGATGCCCGCGCAGATCGCGGCCCTCGCCGGCCGCTTCCCCGAGGTCGTGCGCTGGCTCGAGGAGAAGACCCGGGCGGAGCGCCCCGAGTCGCGCGACGTCGTGGCGGACGCGATCGCCGCGCTCCGGAAGACGTCGTTCTCGGATGCGGAGGTCGACCGCCTGTCCGCGGCGCTCGGCGCGACCGCCCCGATACCGCGCTACGCGGCGCGCATCGTCCAGGGGACGCGCAAGCGGAGCAAGGGGCGGCGGTAGGGACGGTCGGGCCTGGGCCGCCGGCGCGACGATCGCCGAAACGCAGGAGATCAGGCGGCCTGCTGCGACCCCTCCGGCGCTCCGGCGCCGCCCTGCTGCTCCCTGGCGGCCCCGGTGAACAGGAATTGCAGCGCCCCGGGCGCGCGCCGGCGCCACGCGTCCTCGGAGTGAGTCCCGTCCTCGTCCAGGCAGAACAGCAGGTTGTCGTCCCTGTAGCCCTGCTGGCGAAGTTGCTCGACCAGCCGCGCGGCGTCGCGCAGCACCGAGCCCCCGTCCTCCTGAGCGCCGGCGTCGACGTACAGCCTCGAGCTCGCGGGGACGGCCAGAGACGCGAGGACGTCGAAGATCTTGCGCTCGGCGAACCAGAGCGATGGCGACATGCAGAGCGCGGCCCCGAACACCTCGGGGCAACGCCGATGAGCGTAGAGCGCCGCGAGGCCCCCCATGGATGAGCCGCCGATCGCCGTGCTGGCCGGGTCGCGCCTCACCGCGAAGCGCTCCTGTACGGCCGGCACGATCTCGGAGGTGAGCCAGCCCAGAACATCGTCGAGCTTCCCTTCGCTTCCGTCGCCCGGGAACGGCGACAGCTCCGTCAACCGCTCGGGCCCGCCGTGATCGAGCCCCACCAGGACCGGCGCTTCGAGACCTCGATTGGCGAGATCATGGACGGCCTCGTGAAGGTGCCACCCTCCGCTGTAGGAGGGGTCGTCGTGAAAGACGTTCTGCCCATCGAACAGGAAGAGCACAGGCGATGGCCGCCCCTCACGCGCCCCCTCGTCGGGCAGGTAGACACGCACGTTGCGCTCCCCGTGGAAGCCGGGAATTCGGTAGGGACCGAGAAGATAGATGACATGTGTTTTCGCGGAGGTCTGCTGTTCCACCGTCCCGGTCTGAAGCAATCACCGGGCCGCCACTCGGCCGCTGCTCTCGCTGCGGAGCGCGGCGCGGCCCGGGCCATCTCGGCTCCCGGGTCGCGCCGCTCTGCCATGGCAGAACGCCTCACGCGTGACACGCTGCTGCGAGCAGGCGGCCGCCGCCGCGGGTGCCTGGCCTAATTGCAGCTCGCCTCGGAGCTGCCGCCGAACACTGTGGTCCAGTAGGACCCGTACGTCCCGCCTCCGGTCGCACGCCCGATGCCGATGACCTTGAAGGCGGAGCCGAGCATGTTCTTGTTGTGGCCGTCCGAGTTCTTCCACTGGGTGAACGTCGCCTGCGCTGCCGAGTAGCCAGCGGCGATGTTCTCGGCCATGGCGTTGCCCCCGCAGCCGAGCTCGTAACAGGCGTTGCACATGCGGGTCCAGGGCGACCGGCCGTCGAGGCTCGTGTGCGAGAAATAGTTCTGATCGCGCATGTCCTCGCTGTGCCCCTGTGCAGCGCGGTTCATCGAGGTGCAGGCCGAGAGCGCCCCGAGGCCGTTCTGCGCGCGATACTGGTTGATGATGGTGAGGAACGCCTGCTCCTCGGTGTCGAGCGGAGTCGTGCTGGGCCCGGCGCCGCTGCACATCTGGCATGCGCCGCAGTCGCTCGAGCAGCTCGAGCAGTCCTCGCCCGCGCCGCAAACCCCATTGCCGCAGACCTCACCGCCCGTCGAGCCGCCCGCGCCTCCGGTGCTGCTCGTCGAGCCGCCCGCGCCTCCGGTGCTGCTCGTCGAGCCGCCCGCGCCTCCGGTGCTGCTCGTCGAGCCGCCCGCGCCGCCCTCGCCGCCCGTGCCGCCCGTGCCGCTCGTCGAGCCGCTCGCGCCGCTGCCCGGCGTCGCGGGGCCGCACGCCGCCTGCACGTAGAGCCGCTTCGCGGTCCTCCTGCACGGATCACCGGAGAAGGTCGTGTTGCTCGCCCGCACGGTGCAGCTCGCCTTTCCGAGGCACGCGCGCTCCACGACGGCCTTCGACGTCGGCGCGTTGCACGCCGTGGCCGAGTAGCCGCCGCAGACCCCGCGCGGCCTGCCATAACTCGCGAACTGGATCGCCGTGATGACCTCGCCGGCAGGACAGGAGAGCTCCACATCCGAGCCCTCCGACGCGGTATCGCAGACCGCCCCCGCGAGCGGCGAGGACTGGTCCTCCGACAGCTCCGCCGACGGCTCCTCGCCGACCTCGGTCGAGGCGAGGCAGCCGACGGCAGAACAGCCAGCGATGAAGGCGAGGACAAGCGTCCTGTGCAAAGCGCTCATATGCATGCTCCTTGGTTCTCTGGGCCCGTCCGAGCTCGGCCCGCCCCTGCGTCGCGGCTCGCGCCAGCACGTACGCCGGGGCACACGACACCTCGACGGGCCACCCCAGTACAGCGTTGTTCAGGGGGCGGAGTAGCGCACAGCGCGATCCCACGCAGCGCAGCGCCTCCCTTCGATTCGCTCACGACACGGTGTCACCTGACCGCTGGCATGTCCAGATACGAAACACTCTGACAGGCATGATTTGCCGCCGGATCACTGGATCTTTTCAAGGGCCATGAAACCGAGCTTCCCGGAGCTCGACGACACAGGATTTCTTCACGCGAAGACGGTGTGAGACATGGAGCCATCAGGACACAACATCTCCCCTGGTCCGAAGGGTGGGTGTCCGTGTCCGACGACAGACCGCGATCAGAAGCCCGTGGGCGCGACGACACCCTGCGAGCCTCCGCCTCCGCCCGCCGTGGATCGCGCGTCGATGCGCGCCGCGGCGAGCCACAGGCCGCATGTCAGCAGCAGGTCAATCGAACGCCCATGAAATTCCGCGCGACTCCCCCGCTCCTCGCCACACCGCCACGCCGCTCGCCTGAGGGCCCTCGTCCGCTCACGTCCGCGGCAGAGCTCGTCCTTGCGCCACGCGCGGGGTGGCGGTGGATGTGGCCTCTTGCCGCACGCGCGCGCCATCTCCTCCGCGCGGCATGCGGGCTGCCGCGCTCGTGGAAAGGTGGAAAGGCGGCCTGACGGCCTGACGCCCCGATGACCGCGCGGCGACCCCGCAGCACGGCCGCTCGACTGCGAACCGCGAGGCCGCACCCGCGGCGGCTCCTGTGCTATGACCGCCGACCATGCGCCTCAAGGACCGCGTTGTCTTCATCACAGGAGCTTCCCGCGGGATCGGACGGGCCGTCGCCCTCGCCTGCGCGCGAGAAGGCGCCGATATCGTCGTCGCCGCGAAGACGGAGGTCGCCGAGAACCCGCGCCTCCCGGGCACGATCCACGACGTCGCCCGCGAGATCGAGCAGCTCGGCCGCCGCGCGCTGCCCATCAAGCTCGATGTCCGCGACGACGAGGCCTGCAGGGGCGCCGTCGCCACGGCCGTCGAGCGCCTCGGGCGCATCGACGCGCTCATCAACAACGCGGGCGCGCTCTGGTGGGCCGACGTCGTGGACACACCCATGAAGAAGTTCGACCTCATCATGGGCATCAACGTGCGCGCGTCGTTCGCCCTCTCGCAGGCCGTCCTCCCCCAGATGATCGCGCAGAAATACGGCCACATCATCATGATGTCGCCCCCCGTCGACGCCGAGGCCTGCGCCCACCACGGGGCCTATGCGGTCTCCAAATTCGGCATGACGATGATCGCCGACGCCATCGCCGGCGAGTACGCGGAGCACAACGTCACGGCCCACGCCCTCTGGCCCGCGACCGCGATCGAGAGCTTTGCCACGATCAACTTCGGCCTGGGCGGCCCGGAGCTCTGGCGCAAGGCGGATATCCTCGCCGACGCGACGCTCGCGCTGCTCTCGCGCGAGCCGTCGGCGCGGCGGGGCAAGGCGTGGATCGACGAGGCCCTGCTCCGCGAGGAGGGCGTCACCGACTTCTCGAAGTACCAGTGCGTGCCCGGCGTGGAGCCGCCGCACTTCCCCTTCACCGCGATCCCCAAGGCGACCAGCACGAAATCATGAGGCGCGACCCGTGACCCGCGAGGACGACAAGAAGACGCGCCCCGCCGCCGGCGGCGGCATCGATCCCGGGCCAGAGCTCGCCGCGGTCTTCGACGACCTGGAGACGCTGCTCAAGAACGGCGACGTGATCGAGGCGCTCACGGCGCGCGGGATCAACGCGAGCCTCGCGCTGCTCGCCGCCGACGCGCTCCGCGCCTACCTTGCGGGCCGCAAGGCCGACGCGGCGGAGGACTTCGCGACCGTCGCGGAGGAGATCCGCGGCCGGCTCGCCGCGAGCGCCGAGGCGCAGGGGCCGGACGACGGATCGCCAGGGGAGCCGTCACGCTCGAACGGGAGGGGCTGAATGGGCACGAGCTTCGAAGCAGAGCAGACACCGAGGCCAGGCGAGGGCGCGCGGCCGGCGCCGCCCTGGGAGCCGGCCGCGGCCCTCTCCGGCGCCGACTACTCGGCCGTCGAGCTGGCGCAGGGCGACGACCGCGTGTTCCTCCTCGAGCAGCGCGAGCTGCCCGAGCGCGAGCGCTACCTCACCGTGACCGACTCCGCCGGCGTCGCCGAGGCCATCCGGACCATGGTGGTCCGCGGCGCCCCGGCCATCGGCATCGCCGCCGCGTACGGGATGGCGCTCGCCGCGCGCGCCGCCCGCGACGAGGGCGCCTCCAGCTACGTCGCCGCCATGCGGGCGGCGGGGGAGCACCTCGCCTCGGCCCGGCCCACCGCCGTGAACCTCGGGTGGGCGGTGCGGCGCGCGATCGCCGCGGCCCTGCAGAACGCCGGGCGCCGCGGCGAGGAGCGCGCGCGGGAGCTCGCCGAGCTCGCCCGCGAGATCCACCGGGAAGACGTCGCCGCCTGCCACCAGATGGGCCGCGCGGGCGCCGCGCGCCTGCCGGAGTCGGGCACGGTCCTCACCCACTGCAACGCGGGCGCGCTCGCGACCGGCGGCTACGGCACGGCGCTCGGCGTGATCCGCGCCGCCATCGAGGAGGGCAAGGCGCTCCGCGTGCTCGCGTGCGAGACCCGCCCGTACCTCCAGGGCGCCCGCCTCACCGCCTGGGAGCTCCAGCGGGACGGCATCCCCGTCGAGGTGATCTCCGACTCGATGGCCGCGTGGTTCATGCAGAAGGGCGAGATCGGCGCCGTCGTCGTCGGGGCCGACCGCATCGCGCGGAACGGCGACGTCGCGAACAAGATCGGGACCTACGGCCTCGCCTGCCTCGCGCGCCACCACGGCATCCCGTTCTACGTGGCCGCCCCGTGGAGCACGATCGACCTCGCCACCGACAGCGGCGCGTCGATCCCGATCGAGGCGCGGAGCCGCGACGAGCTCGCCGTCGTCGGCGGCCGCCGCGTCGTCCCGCCCGGCGTGCCCGTCCGGCACCCGGCCTTCGACGTCACCCCCGCGGAGCTCGTCACGGCCGTCTTCACCGAGCGCGGCAAGCTGACGACGCGCGAGATCAGCCGCTCCGTGCCGCCTGCGCCGCCGGCAGGTTAGCGCCGGCCGCGCGAGGGCCGCGGCGCCGGCGCGCGCCCTCCCCCTCGCGCTCCCCCGCCGCATGGGCTAAGGACACCCCTGATGGCGCAGTTCTCGCCCAAACCTGAATGGCTCAAGGTCCGCGCTCCCGGGGGTGACACGTACCACCACCTCAAGGAGACGTTCCGCAAGCTCGATCTCCACACGGTCTGCGAGGAGGCGCGCTGCCCGAACGTCGGCGAGTGCTGGCGCGAGGGGACCGCGACGGTGATGCTCCTCGGCGACGTGTGCACGCGCGGCTGCCGCTTCTGCGCGGTCACGACGGGCGATCCGCGCGGCGCGGTCGACGTGCGCGAGCCGGAGCACGTGGCCCGCGCCATCGCCCGGCTCTCGCTCCAGTACGTCGTGATGACGATGGTCAACCGCGACGACCTGCTCGACGGCGGCGCCGAGCACGTCGCCCGCACGGTGAGCCGCCTGCACGCGCTCCGGCCCGACCTGCTCATCGAGACGCTGGTCGGCGACTTCCAGGGCCACATGAGCGCCGTCGACATGGTGGTCGACGCCGGGCCCGACGTCTTCGCCCACAACGTGGAGGTCGTCCGCCGCATCACGCGCGTCATCCGCGACGTCCGGTCGAGCTACGACCAGTCGCTCGCCGTGCTCCGGCGCGCGAAGGAGCGCCAGCGGCGCCTCGCCGCCGACGCCGCGGAGGCCGGCGCGCCCGCGCCGCGGCGGCTCACCAAGAGCTCGATCATGGTCGGCATCGGCGAGACCGACGACGAGGTCCTGGAGGCGCTCCGCGACCTGCGCGAGGCCGGGGTCGACATCGTGACGATCGGCCAGTACCTCCGCCCCTCCTCGAAGCACGCGCCCGTGCAGCGCTTCGTCGAGCCCGAGACCTTCGCCGCGTTCGAGCGCGCGGCGCTCGAGATGGGCTTCCTCTACGCCGCCAGCGCGCCGCTCGTTCGGTCGAGCTACAAGGCGGCCGAGGTCTTCGTCCGCAGCCTGATGGACCGAGGCGGCGCGGCGCAGCCCGCCGGCGCCTCCCCGGGCGGCGCCCCGGCCGTCGAGGCGCTCCTCGAGGAGCGCCTCGCCGTGGCGCGCCGCGAGGCCGCCCGCCTCACCGCAGAGCTCGACCCGGACGAGCCCCGCCCGCCCGTCGCCCCGGCGACGGCGTCGGCGAGCCCCGCGGGCCTCGTCCCGGCCGCCTCCCTCGTCCGCCGCTAGACCGCCCCCGAGCGGTGCTCACCCGCTCTGGGACGGGCTCGGCAGACTGGATGGCAGACTGAACGCATTCACCGCGGGGAGCGCGGGTTGGGAGGCGCAAGCGCCTTGACGCTTACCGGCGTTTGGCCGAGCGTGTTGGACGGCAGGAGGGTCCAACACCACGATGTCCGCTCCCATCAACAGGCGCCCCGGCGGCATCGCTCCAGGCGCCTCGCGCCTCGGCTCGGAGGCGCCCCGCGTTCGCGTGGCGTCGATCCTGTCCCAGGCCGCGAGGGCCTACAGCGCGCGCCCTCCCATCGAAGACATCACGATGCCCACCGGCTTCGATCCCGCCGCGGTGGCGCTCTTCGAGACGATCATCGAGGCCGCGTTCCTCGTCGCGAACGCCGACGGCCACTTCGACGACGAGGAGCGCGGGCGCTTCCAGGCGATCGTCGCCGGCGCCTGCCAGAACCTCGTCCACGAGAAGCAGCTCGAGGCGCTCCTCGCCGATCTCGGCGAGATGCTGGCCGAGGACGGGCTGGAGAAGCGCATCAGCATGGTCGCCCGCACGATCGCGCGGACAGAGCATCAGCGCGAGGTGCTCCGCGTGGCGGCCTCCATGGCGCACGCCTCCGGCGGCGTGAGCGCGCAGGAGCACGGCGTGCTCGAGCAGCTCGCGCGCGGCTTCAAGCTCGACGTGGCCGCCGTCGACGAGGCCCTCGCGCAGGCAGCCGAGCCCGTGAACGTCTAGCGTGGACATCAGCGCCGCCGCGTACGGCGGGAGACGCGCATCAGGGCGCGCGCGGGTTCGAGCTCGCCGCGGCGAGTCAAACCCCGCGCGATCGCTGCGACGAGTCAACGTCACGTCAACGTCACGCGTAAAGCGAATGAGCGTACGCCGCGTCTGGGCACTGGTCTCGGGCAGCGCCTTTGGTTAGTGTCCCGCGAACCGATGAGCACCGCGACGTACTCCACCGACCGCCCGCCGAACGTCTCCGGGGCAAGCCTCGAGCCGCAGGCTGCCGTCGCGCGGCACCCGCTCGATACGTGTGCCGACGACGTGATCAAGGTCCTGCGCGACGACGGCTCGCTCGACCCCGCGCACGATCCGAAGCTCGAGCCATCGGAGGTGATCGCCCTCTACAAGGCCATGATGCGCACGCGCCTGCTCGACGAGCGGCTCGTGGCGCTGCAGCGCCAGGGGCGCATCGGGTTCCACATCGGCTCGCTGGGTGAGGAGGCGACGGTCCTCGGCAGCGTATCCGCGACGCGGCCCCAGGACTGGGTGTTCCCGTGCTACCGCGAGTTCGGCGCGGCGCTCTGGCGAGGGCTGCCGCTCCAGCGGTACATCGACAACATGTTCGGCAACGCGAACGACACGGTGAAGGGGCGGCAGATGCCGGACCACTACACCTACCGCGAGGGCCACTTCGGCTCGGTGAGCTCGCCCATCGGCACGCAGATCACCCAGGCTGTCGGCTTCGCGTGGGCCGCCAAGCTGAAGCGCGACGAGCTCGTCACGCTGGCCTACTTCGGCGACGGCGCGACGAGCTCGTCGGATTTCCACAGCGGCCTGAACTTCGCTGGCGTGTTCAAGGTGCCGGTCATCTTCCTCTGCCGGAACAACGGCTGGGCGATCAGCGTGCCGACCGAGCGCCAGACGTCGAGCAACACGTTCGCGAGCAAGGGCGTCGCCTACGGCGTCCCCGGGGTGCGGGTCGACGGCAACGACGTGTTCGCCGTCGTGAAGGTGATGCGCGACGCGATCGCGCGCGCCTCGCGCGGCGAGGGCGCGACGCTCATCGAGGCGATGACGTACCGCCTGTCGGGCCATTCGACGAGCGACGACCCGAAGGCGTACCGCCCCGACGCGTGGCTCGACCCGTGGCGGCGGCTCGACCCGATCGCGCGGCTCCGGCGGCACGTCGAGCGCACCCAGGGCTGGACGGAGGCGCAGGATCGCGAGATCGAGGCGGCGGTCGACGCGGAGGTCAAGGCGTGCATCGCGGCCTCGGAGAAGGTCCCGCCGCCGCCGCTCGACTCGATGTTCGAAGACGTCTATGCGGAGCCGCCCTGGCACCTCGTGGAGCAGCGGGAGCAGCTCAAGGCGGGCCCGAGGCCCAAGGGCCACGGCGGCCACTAGGCTGCGCGGACGGCGGCGTCGGCGTGGCGGCTCGCCGGACGGCGGCGCGGCGGGGGTGGCGCCGCTGCCCGCGATCGGCGGGGAGCCTCGGGGGGCCGGGGCGCCGGTGAGGTTGTACCCCCACCTGTTGTCCGAGAGACGGAGACGAAGAGCATGCCTCAGATGAACATGGTCCAGGCGATCAACGACGCGCTACGCCACGAGATGCGGCGGGACGCGCGGGTCGTCGTGCTCGGCGAGGATGTCGGCAAGGTCGGCGGCGTGTTCCGCGTGACCCAGGGCCTGTTCGACGAGTTCGGGGACGACCGGGTGATCGACACGCCGCTCTCGGAGAACGGGATCGTGGGGACGGCCATCGGGATGGCGCTCTACGGGCTCGTGCCCATCCCGGAGATCCAGTTCGCCGATTTCATCTATCCCGCGTACGACCAGATCGTGTCCGAGCTGGCGAAGTACCGCTACCGCTCGGGGGGCGAGTATCCGTCCAAGCTGGTCATCCGGACGCCGTTCGGCGGCGGCATCCGCGGCGGGCACTACCACTCGCAGTCGCCCGAGGCGCAGTTCATCCACGTGGCGGGCCTGAAGGTCGTGTGCCCGTCGAACCCGGCCGACGCGAAGGGGCTCTTGCTCTCGTCGATCCGAGACCCGGATCCGGTGCTGTTCTTCGAGCCGAAGCGCATCTACCGCGCCGCGAAGGGCGACGTCCCCGAGGGCGAGTACACGGTCCCGCTCGGCCAGGCGAAGGTGGTCCGGCCGGGCTGGCACGTGACGCTCGTTGTCTGGGGCGCGATGCTCTACGAGGCGCTCGACGCGGCGAACCAGGCGGCCGCCCAGGGCGTCGAGTGCGAGGTGATCGACCTGCGCACGCTGTGGCCGCTCGACATCGACACGGTGATCGAGTCGGTAAAGCGGACGGGCCGGTTCATCGTTGTGCACGAGGCGCCGAAGACCTGCGGCCTCGGGGGCGAGCTCGTCGCGCTGGTCAACGAGAAGGCGTTCCTCCACCTGGAGGCGCCGCCGGTCCGGGTCACGGGCTTCGACACCCCGTTCCCGTACACCCTCGAGAACGAGTATCTCCCTCTGTCCCATCGTATCCTTCCGGCGATCCTGGAGACGGCGAGGTACTGACGCATGGGCAAGTACGAGTTCAGGCTTCCGGACATCGGCGAGGGCGTCACCGAGGGCGAGATCGTGACCTGGCTGGTGTCGCCGGGCGACATGGTCGCCGAGGACCAGCCGATGGTCGAGGTGATGACCGACAAGGCGACGGTGACGATCACGTCGCCGCGCACGGGCCGGATCGTGGAGACGCGGGGCAAGGTGGGCGGGGTCGTCCCTGTCCACTCGGTGCTCGTCGTGTTCGACCTCGACGACCGGCCTGAGGCGGCGGCGCCGCCCGCGTCGGGGGCGGGGGTGCGACAGGCCGCCGCGAAGGCTGGGGCTGCGGAGCCGCCCGCGAAGTCCGGGGCCGCGGAGCCCGCGGCGACGGCGGTCGGCGACATCCGGGAAGACCTCCCGGGGATGAACCTGGTGGCGCCGGCGCGGTCGGCGTGGGCGAACGGCAGCATCGGCGCGGGGTCGCGCGCGGCGGCCTACTTCAACGAGAAGCCGCTCGCGACGCCCGCGACGCGCAAGCTGGCGCGCGACCTCGGGGTCGACCTGCGGCGCGTGCCGCCGACCGGCCCGGCGGGCCGCGTGACGAAGGACGACGTGCGGGCGCTCGAGGCGCCCGAGGACGCGGCCCCGGCGCTGCCCGAGGCGGCGCCCAGGCGGGCGGCCCCGGCGCTGCCCGAGGCGGCCCCGAGGCCGGCGGCGGCGGGGCCCGGCCAGCTGGACGAGGAGCCGGGGCACGGGGCGGCGCGGCCCGAGGGAGAGCGCGGCCGGGGGTTGCCGTCGGGGCCGGGCGACGAGCGCGTCCCGCTGCGGGGCGTGCGCAAGCGGATCTTCGAGGCGATGTCGCGGTCGAAGCACACGGCGGCGCACTTCACCTTCGTCGAGGAGTGCGACGTCTCCGCGCTGAAGGAGCGCCGCGCGCGCCTGCGCCCGCTGGCCGAGAAGGCGGGCGTGAAGCTGACCTTCCTGCCCTTCTTCGTGAAGGCCGTCGTCGCGGCGCTCAAGAAGCACCCGACGTTGAACAGCGCCTTCGACGAGGCGACGCAGGAGATCGTCGTCAAGAAGAGCTATCATATCGGCATCGCGTCCGCGACCGAGGCCGGGCTCATCGTGCCGGTGGTGCGCGACGCGGATCGGCGGAGCGTGCTGGAGATCGCGCAGGAGATCGCGCGGCTCGGCGAGGACACGAAGTCGGGGCGGGTGAAGCCGGAGGATCTCGGCGGCTCGACGTTCACGATCACGTCGCTCGGCCAGCAAGGGGGGCTGTTCGCGACGCCGATACTGAACTTCCCGGAGGTCGCGATCCTCGGGATCCACCAGATGAAGCAGAAGCCGGTGGTGCGCGACGGGCAGATCGTGATCGGCGAGGTGATGCTGGTGTCGCTGTCGTTCGACCACCGGATCATCGATGGGCACGTGGGGGCGGCGTTCGCTTACGAGATCATCGGGTACCTGGAGGATCCGGATCGGCTGTTCCTGGAGATGAGCTGAGCCGCTGCTGTGCGCGGCAGCGGCCGCGCGCGGCAGCGATGCGCCCACCGCTTGTCGCGCGGGGCCGGAACCGGCAACATCGCGCCCCGTGATCGCGATTCCCAAGACGCTCGAGGACGCGCTGCGCGACAGGTTCGTCGTGCCCTTCGTCGGCGCCGGCGTGTCCATGGCCGCGCTGGACCGGAACGGGAAGCGGATGTTCCCCAGCTGGGGAGACCTGCTCCTCGGGGCAGCCGCGCGCCTCCGCGAGGACGGCAAGCGGCCCGAGGCCAACGTCGTGGAAGGGCTGCTGGAGAAGCGGGCGCCCGACTACTTCGAGGCGGCCCGGTACGCGCGCGAGGGCATGGGGGCGGGCTGGTACCGCTACCTCCGCCAGGTGCTGGATCCGCCGGGCAATCGCATCGACACCGGATCTCTGTCGCTCGCGCGCGCCGTCTGGCAGCTGCCGAGCAGGCTGGTGATCACGACCAACTACGATCAGATCCTCCGTTACGCGCTCGACGATCCCAACGATCTCGTGCAGATCAGCGTCGACGCGACGGCGGAGCTGTCCGCCATGCTGCGCGACGAGATCGATCGCCCGACCGTCTGGCACCTGCACGGCTTCATCCAGCAGCCGCAGCGGCTGATCCTGACGCCGGACGGCTACCGCGAGCTGTACCCGAGCCAGGAGGACGAGGTGCGCTACCGCGGCGCGCTGCAGGCGCTGCGCCACCTGCTTGCAGCGCGCACCTTCCTGTTCGTCGGCTTCAGCCTCGACGACGCGATGTTCGGCAACCAGATCGCGTGGGTCCACGAGGCCTTCGGCGGCGCCGCGGGGCCGCACTACATGCTCGTTCGGGCGCGCGAGCTGCGCGACACCCAGCGGCGCCTGAAGGACCTGAGCTGCATCGAGTTCCTGACGTTCGAGGAGTTCGGTGATCCCCTGGTGGCGCTCGTCCAGGCCCTCGGTTCCGCCGGGAACCGGGAGCCCGCCACGCCGCCGCCGCTCATGGCAGGCGCCCCCCGGCCCACCGCGCGCCTCGAGGCGGCGTCCGCCCCGTCCCCCGCCCCCGCTGTACCCCTCCCGTTCCTCGCCGACGAGGTCGAGATGATGGTCCCTCCCGTCACCCGGGTCGCACACCGCGGGCTCCTCCCTGAGGCGGCGCCCGCCCCGCCCGCCGCCGCGACGCCTCGAAGTCTCGAGACGACCGCGGGGGACGGCGACATGGACATGGCGCTCGTGAGGCAGAGCTATCGGCTCGTCCACCAGTATCAGCGCCGCGTCTTCGATCGGCTGGCAGAGCTGTCCGATGCGCTCGCGGGCATCGGGCTCGCGTTCGAGCGCTGGGATCCATCCCTGTTCTCGCGTCACCCGAAATCGACCACCGAGTTCTTTCGCCGCAAGTACTGGGCCTGGGATTTCCTGCCTGCGTATCGCCTCCAGCTCGTCTGGCAGTCATCGGCCAGCACCTCGCGGAGCGTGGTCGTCGACGTGGTGTCGGACACGGGCTTCACGCGCAGCGGGGGTGATGAGCCGGATCCGACGCGCTTCGGCGGCGCGCGCGCGGCGGGCTCCGAGCTGCAGATCAGCCTGATGCGCTCCTCCGTTCGGAACCTGCCCTGGAACCAGATCTGGTCGTCCTTGAGCGGACAGGAGGACACCATCTACGACGGAAATGATCACGAGCTCGACGCCGGCGGGCGCCCGTGCACCTACCGCTATCTCCGCGTCGATCTCGGCGCTGCGCTGGACAAGGACGCGTTCAGCGAGCGCGTCATCGCCCCTGTCAGCGCCTGGCTCAATCGCTGACCGAGATCCTCGGACGAGCGCGCCCCGCGCGAGCGCGGGGCGGCAGGAGGCTGAGTCGATATGTTGTTCGGGGATCGGCAGGACTTCGCCATCGAAGCGGACGTGGAGCCCAACCTGGAGCCCCCGAGCGCAGTGTGGGGACGCATGTGCGTCTGGTGCCGCGGGGTGGCCCTCGGAGACCTCGGGGAGTCCCACTGTGCGCTGTACCCGGCTTACCGCTCCTTTCGCTGGCTGCCCTCCAACCTCGACCGCCTGTGGTCCGAGAAGCTGGCCGGGTTGGACGACATCGCTGCCTGGAACTTCCTTGACGGGTTATTGTACAGCCATCATGGAGACGTCGAGGTGCCCGATACCCGAACGGAGGAGGAGCGCCGCCGGGACTGGACGTTCTGGAGCGCCCACGATTTCCTGACCAACTGGGGCGAGCAGTTCAACGGATGCAAAGCATTCGTCCTCTGTCCACCCGGCGGCTCGGTTCGCATCCTCTCTCGCGAGCTACCCGGGCACATGGGCCGCGGCGTGGAGGTGTCGCGAGCCGGGCTCGTTGCAGCCGCCGAAGGGTTCGCACGCTGGTTCGAGCAACAGGCGCGGCGTCTGGAAGGCGGTCCGGTCTAACGCATGCGCATGCCAGAAAGGTAGCGCCGGCTCGCGACAGTCGCGCCGCGTCTCGGAGGGGTGGCCCTCGACCCGGCGCGACAGCGGGCTGCGATGCGAGCGCCCCGGAGATGACGTGGACCGGGACGCCGCAGGCCACCAGAGGATAGGCGGCGCGCCGCTGGGCGAAGCGCCGGACACCGCCGCGCCCGGCGCCCCCCGCGCGGTGCGGCACCGGGCGATGAGGGCGCCATCAGGCCGGGCGGGCCAGCGTCCTGGGGCGCCGCGGCGGCGTCGCTCGATGATGCCGTGCGACCACCGCGGCGCTTGTAGAGCGACGGCGCGATCGTGTCGGCATCCCGCTCGTTCCAGCGGAGAGAGGCGATCGCCCGGCGTGTCTGATCGTAGGCGTGCACGAGCAGCGCGATGCTCAGCGGATCGCAGGCGGCTGCGGGCACGGCGGCCAGGCGCGTCACCACCGTCGCCGCCCCACGCACCGCGCCGTGCATTTTCTCAAACGGAACCGGAAATCCGGCCGCAATTCTGGATATGAGCACCCTCCTTTCGCCCGCCGACGACACCTCCCGCAACGCGACATGGAATTCCGTTCACGCTGCCGCACTGGACGTCCTCCCCAGTGCGCTCCGGCTCCTGGGGGTCGCCGAGCCCGATATCGACGACCTGTCCCAGGAGATCTTGCTCGCAGCGTACGAGAGCCTGGATCGGTTCGATCCCGCCTACCCAGCCTCTATCTCGGCGCCGCTGGACGAGGCCGACTCCGCGGGTGATCCGCCGCAGCGGGATGGCAAGCGCCAGCAAGGTAGCGCGGAGGCCCGGTGGGTGTTCGGGATCGCCTGGCGGAAGGTCAGCCGCTACCTGGACCGCGCTTACCGCCGCCGCGAGGTGCCGACGGGCTTGCACCCCACGCCGCACGGCCAGGCCGTCGATCCCGCACCGAGCAGCGAGCAGCGCATCGCTGACCGAGAGCGGCTGGAGCTCGCGATCTCGGTGCTCGGCACGATCGCCCCGGAGAGGCGGATCCTCCTCGTCCTGCACGAGGCGTTCGAGGTGCCGATCGTGGAGATCGCGCGCGAGCTCGGCATCAACTACAACACCGCCTGCAACCGGCTGCGCCTCGCCCGCGAGGACTACCGCGCCGCCGTCGCGCGGTTGCGCCCGGAGCAGCGACAGGCGCTGCGCGCGTGCTGGCTCCTGTTCCCGCTGGCGTCCAGCTCCCTCGCACGCGAGGACGGCGCGGGCGCCTCGACGTCGCCGGGCGCACCGCCGGCGCCGTCTCAGACCGCTCTGTCCGTGCTGCCTCCTTCTCTGGCTGCACCGCCGGCTACCCTGCCGCTTTCTCCGCCCATCCCTCCTGCCTCCCTGCCGCCTGCGCCTGCTCCGCCTGTGCCCCCGGCGCCGCTGCCGGGGACGCCGGCGGCCCCGAGCCAGCGGCGGATGCTCGCCCGTGTCGGCCTTGCCCTCGGCTCGACCGCGGCGGGCGTCGCCGGCACGATCGCCGTGCAGGTCGCCATCGCGTCACCGCCGGCCCAGTGGGCTCGCCGTTTCGGGGCGCTGCTGCCCGAGCTGCCGCCCGTGAGCGCCGCCTGCCTTGCAGCGACCCCGCCGCTGCAGGCGCTGGAGCCGGGGCCCGTCGCTCCCGCGCCCGAGGCGCCCCACCGCCCGTGCCCGGCTGCTCCGCGGGCGGCACCACGGGCCAGCGAGCGCGATGACACGTTCGCGGAGGAGCTGCGGCTGCTCACCGCGGCGCGAGAGCGCCTCACTGCCGGTGACCCCGCCGGGGCGCTCCGGCAGATCGCCGTGCACGAGCAGCGGTTCCCCGGGGGCCAGCTGAAGAACGTGCGGGAGCGGCTCCGCACGATCGCCCAAGCGCGCCTCTCTCCTCCGGAGCAGCGTGCGCCGGGAGGAGCGCCGTCGCGATGAGCAGCACCTGGGCCAGACACGGGCTCGGCGCGCGCCAGGCCCGGCGCGCTATCGGATCGATCCGGGGCGCGGGGCGCCCGGCGCGCGCCGCCGTGGCGGCGGCCACGGCCGCCAGGGTCCTGCTGTGCATCGCGGCGGCGCGCGCCGCGCCAGATCTGCCGCATCCTGCGATGCGGCTGGAGGTCGTGCGGGGCCCCGGCGCCGAAGCCTGCGCCGCCGAGGCGTTCCTGCGCGCGGAGGTGGCGCGCGGGCTCGGCGCCGACCCCTTCCAGGACGACGCGCCGCGGGTGCTCACGGTCACCATCGCGCAGGCGGGGCCGGAGCTCACGGCCTCAATGGCCCTGCGCGAGAGCGAGAGCGCGGGCGAGACAGCCTGGGCGGAGGGGTTCAGCACCCGGCGCGGCTGCGAGGCGCTGCTCTCCGGCGCAGCCCTCGCGATCGTGGCGCAGATCCTGAACGCGCCCGAGCGGGCGCCACCGCCCTCCGAGGCCTCGCCGTCGCCCGAGCCCTCAGCGCCGCCTCCACCGCCGCTTCCGCAGGCGCGCCGGGCCGCGCCCGAGCCAGTGCGCCGGGCCGAACATCCGAAGGCGCCAACACCGCCGGAGGCGGCCCCGACCCCGACGGAGCCGCTGCGGCTCGAAGCGGGGCTCGGCGCGACCCTAGGCCTGGGGATCACGCCGGGGCTCGCGGCCGGGATGACGCTGTCGTTTGGCGTTCGCCGGCCCGCCTGGTCGCTCGCGGTGGAGGGGCGAGGGCTCGTCTCCCTGGGAGAGGAGGTGAAAGACATGATCATCAGCACGAGAGCCCTCACGGCGGCTGGTGTGGGCTGCCTGCGCGGCAGCCATCTGTTCGGCTGCGGGGTCGCGACCGTCGGCTTCGTCCGGTTCGTACCCCGGCATCCGTGGGACATGACGGTACGCGACGACGCTCTGTTCAGCGTTGGGGCGCGGCTCGGCAGCGCCTGGGCCCTCTCGGACAGGTGGAGCGCGCATGGATACGCCGAGGCCAACGCGATCGTTGCGGAGGCGGTGATCCGGCGCCGTAGCCAGCGGCGCGAGACAGCTGGATCCATCACATGGTCCTCACCTCCGGTCGGCGCGGCGCTCGGACTCGGTGTCACGGCGACGTACTGAACGATTTCGTGGAGGCCCCGGCTCTCTTCGCCATCGAGATAAAAATTCTCAGAAGGAATCCTCAATGCTCAGTGCAATCGACTGTCTCGTGAAGGCTGCCCATTGTGAGCGCGGGCCATCTCTACGTATCTTGTCCGGCATGCGAACCCCCTTCCTCCTGCTCGTGGGCTCTCTCTTCTTGCCTGGCTGTCCCGGAGATCCGACCGTAATCGGTCCCTGTCAGCCGCAGGAGTACGGCAATCCAGGTTGCCCGTGGCCCGAGGAAGGCGGCGGCGGGGTTGGCGGCGAAGGTGGGGGCGGCGGGGCCGGCGGCAGCGGCGGGACAGGCGGCGGCGACGAGACCGCCTGCGCCGGCGATTGCGTCCCACCGGCGCCGCTCGGCTGGTTCGGACCGGCGCTCCTCTGGTTCGGCCCGCGGGACCAGGTACCCGCATGCCCCGCCGCCGCGCCGAACGTCGGCTACGAGGGGTTCGCCGACCTGGCGCCCGCGCCGCTCGCCTGCGCCTCCTGCCTGTGCGATCCGCCGGAAGCGGCCACCGCCTCGTGCCAGCTCCCGCTGGACTGGTCGGCGCACACCTCGACGACGTGTTCCGGCGACCCCGGCAGGGTCGAGACCACCTTCGCGGCGCCCGGCGGCTGGGACGGCGCCTGCACCGCCGAGAACGCCATCCCCGCGGGCCAGGACTGCGGCGGGCAGCCGTGTGTGAAGTCGATCTCGATCGACGCGCCTGCCGTGCTGGTCACCGCCACCGCCGCCTGCACGCCGAGGGTCGACGAGCCCCCGCCGCCGGCGCTCCTCGATCCCTGGCTGACCCGGGCGCTCGCCTGCGTGCCCGGCGCCTACACCGAGTGCCTGGGCGACCGGAGCACCTGCATGCCCTCGCCGGAGCAGCCCGGAGTCCCGCCGCCCGGCGGCTTCCTGACGTGCATCTTCCACGAGGGCGACGTGAGGTGCGAAGAGCCCTACCTGGACAGGCACGTTTTCTATGGCGGTGCCGAGGACGGGCGCGGCTGCTCCGAGTGCGGCTGCGGGGAGCTGGAGGGCGCTTCCTGCACCATCATGGCCTCGGTCTACAGCGACGGAGCATGCGGGGAGCAGGTCGCCTCGACCCTCGTCAGCTCCATGGCGCCGTTCTGCGGCGTCACGCCGCCCGGCATCGCCCTCGGCAGCAAGTCGGCGGAGGTCGTCGCCGTGGACCCCGGCGGCTGCGCCCCGAGCGGCGGCGAGCCGCTCGGCGAGCTGCTGCCGGCCGAACCGTCGACGTTCTGCTGCCAGGCATAGGGCCCGCGAGAAGAACAGGCGATCATCGCCTCGCGCGCAGCAGCAGCTCCACCCGATCCGCGAGCTCTCCGCGCTCCTCGTTGCGGAGGGCCGCGACCAGGGCGCTTGCGGGCGGCCCCGAGCCGACCATCGGCTCGACCGGCTCACGCATCCAGAACGCCATCATCGACCCCGCGGGCGTGCCGCGGCCCTCGGCCCGAAGCCACTTCATGGCCTCGTCGGCCCGGACGTCCGTGGCGGCAGCGCGCCAGGGAATGGGTGCGCTGCCAACGAGAGTTCGCGGCGTGGACCGCGCGCACCGATTGCCCCACGCGCTCCCCTGAAAGCGAAGCGAGATTGTCCGTGACCGGCCGCGCGAGTCATCGCTTGCTCCCAACGTCCTGGACATCGCGCGCGTGCCTCGGCGAGCTCGACTCGCTCGCGACGCCCGGCCGCGATCATGTGCACGGATTCATCAAAGGACGACAGCCTTTCCTGTATCCTCCTGCTGCCTTCTTCAGGCAAACGCGAGCCACCACCAGATGTCCTCCTGGGAGCAAAAGGCTATGACCGCAGCACGTCGTCGTTCGAGGGCAATCCGTACCGGCCTCGCCCAGCTCATCTCCGCGACGGCACTATTCCAGGCCGGACGCACGATCTTCGACGAAATACCAGCACAAACGTGCATGGATCCATCCCCCGGGTGCCAAGCGCTGTGTGGACACGAAGACCAAGAAGCACTTCTGGTCGGTTGCGCGAGGACGACACCGCTACAGAACCAATTCGTAAGAGAAATAAGCATGAAGACATGCCCTCAATGGCGCGAAGAACTACAGCCCGCCAGCGGCATCCGCCTAAGAGCGCCTAACAAAAGCCCGTCGGGATATGGTTGAGGCAGATCAGGCATACGGCGAGCAGGAGGAACGCTCGGTGAATGTCGGCACGGCGCTCATACCGCACGGTCAAGCGGCGGAAGCGCCGGAGCCAAGCGATCGTCCGTTCGACGACCCAGCGGTAACGGCCGAGTTTCTCCGACGACTCGATGCCCTTTCGAGCGATGCGGGGCACGATGTGGCGCAGATGACAAGCCAACCGAAGGGCCGGGTCGTCGTAGGCCTTATCGGCATGCAGTTTCTTGGGGCGGCGCCGCGGTCGGCCGCAAGGACGCGCGATCGGCGGCACCGCGTCCACCATAGGAGTGAACATCCTCGAGTCATGGACGTTCGCCGGCGTCATCTCGACGGCGAGCGGGATACCATTCTGATCGACCAGAATGTGATATTTCGTGCCCGGCCGGCCGCGATCCGTGGGGTTCGGGCCAGTTTTTTCACCCCCCTTTTTGCCGGAACCAGCGAGGCATCCAGCGCAGCACGCTCCCAGTTGATCCTGTCGGCTTCGCCGAGCTCATCGAGCAAGACCTCGTGGAGCCGATCCCAGACGCCAGCCTGCTGCCAGTCGCGCAACCTGCGCCAGCACGTCATGCCGCTGCAGCCGAGCTCTTGCGGGAGATACTCCCAAGGGATCCCGGTCTTGAGCACGAATAAGATACCGGTCAGCGCGATCCGATCAGGCGTACGCGGCCGGCCCCCCTGCGGCTTCGGCTCCGTTTTCGGCAATAGAGGTACGATTCGTTCCCAGAGTTCGTCCGGCACCAACAGCTTGCCCACGCTGTATTCTGCCGCACCATCGGCTTCCCTCAAGCAAGCGGGGTGAACGAGCTTTTGTTAGGTGCTCTAAGAATCACCCCTCAAGACATTGGAATAACACCGATCAAGAAGGACCCCTGCTACTACTAGCCTATGCCACCCTGGAGACCCATCTCAAATACAATAACCGACCTTCAGATAAGAATCACCACCATCGCCACCACGCAACATTCGAAGCATGGAAACATCGCCGACACCGACAACATGGATTGCACTAGGAACCATCACAGTCGCCGCGCTGGTGGCCGCATACAATCTGAGAACAATCTCGAGAGAGGGCGTCAACCAGCCCCAGTCGCACCAGGAAGCCGTCAACAAGGACGTCCCCGATCTCCAGTCAACTCTGATCGCCACTCAAAAAAAATTGGCCAGCTGCGAAAAGACGCTCCAGCGTCGCGACCCCGGTCTTCAGAAGAGAGACGAAAAGCCCCACACCAGCGAAGACAACCCCACACTTTCACCTGAGCCAGACTGTCCGAAACAATGCGTCGTCGCATCGCAAGCGCGGTCACTCAACACGACGGGCGCAAACTGCAGGAACTTCAGGTGGCATTTCGACGCATACAAGAAAATACTAGGAAGCGACACGCTCGACTGCGACACCGTGTTGAGCATTCGAGATCTGGCCCAGATGCAATACTCACTTTGCGTCGGCATCATAAAAACCAATGAGGACGCTCACTTTCGAGACGCCACGCGCGATCCTCTCGCCGTCGACGCGGTGGAAGACGCCTATGCAACCAGGAGCGAGTACGGCGACATCGACATCAATGAACTGGTAAAGAAGCCAGAGTGCATAGCTCGCTTGCGAGCCGAATGACTCGAACACATTTTACGCCGCTGTTCATCCGGAGGGAGCCAGCCGCCTGCCGTTCGAGCAGGCCAGGGCAGCCGCTGTTGCGCGCGCTATCAGGGCTTGGAGTATTCACCTTCGCCGCTCTGGCATCAGCGCAAGAACCGCGGCCCTCAGAGAAATTCTATTGGGACGGCCTCCATCTCAACGGCATCGTTCAGACAAAGCTCCCCCATCTCGCGAGACTCGGAGCCACGTATGGCGGCGGAACAGCCCCGGGGGCTGTTCATACAGTCATCGTGAGCTTCGGGCAGACCGCGAGCCCCACCCAGGAGCTCAACATCGGCTACTTCATCGGCGTTGGGGTGGGCAAGGAGAACATGTCGACGATAGAAGACAAGAAATTGGGGGTACATTCTACTTTCGAGGCCGGACAGTTCCGGGCGAGCGCGGCTACGAGCCTTGAATTCTACCAATTGATCGGAGCCGTTCTTCCCGTGTTCACCACGACCTTGAGGCCGCAGGGAACCCTTGTCCGGACCACGCACGTCGATCTGTTCATCGGCGGAGACGTCTATTCCCGCAACCTGAACGTCCAGCTCGGCTTCACGTGCGGATTACGGTTCAGGGACATAAGAATCTTCGATCGAGACATCGATGGGCTCCTGTCGATCACGGAGATGAATGCTTGGACCGGCGTTCCAACACATGGAACACTCTGGGTGGCCTACGTCGAATCGCGCCTCGGGATCGTCGTCGATCTGGAGCCCGACAAGGGAGAAGCGCGCGACCGGATCCGTGAGTATGGGCAGCTCTGACCGTTCGCGCCAGCAACGCCGTTCGCGTTGTTGCTCTCGCTCAGGCTGGTCGCGATTCAGGTGAGAACCGGGCTCACCAACGCGTCCCACCGGCGCCGCTCGGCTGGTTCGGCCCGGCGCTCCTCTGGTACGGCCCGCGGGACCAGGCGCCGGACTGCCCCGCCGCCGCGCCGAACATCGGCTACAAGGGGTTCGCCGACCTGGCGCCCGCGCCGCTCGCCTGCGCGGCCTGCCTGTGCGATCCGCCGGAAGCGTCCACCGCCTCGTGCCAGCTCCCGCTGGACTGGTCGGCGCACGCCTCGACGACGTGTTCCGGCGACCCCGGCAGCGTCGAGACCACCTTCGCGGCGCCCGGCGGCTGGGACGGCGCCTGCACCGCCGAGAACGCCATCCACACGAGCCAGGACTGCGGCGGGCAGCCGTGTGTGAAGTCGATCTCGAGCGACGCGCCCGCCGTGCTGGTCACCGCCGCCTGCACGCCGAGGGTCGACGAGCCCCCGCCGCCGGCGCTCCTCGATCCCTGGCTGACCCGGGCGCTCGCCTGCATGCCCTCGCCGGAGCAGCCCGGAGTCCCGCCGCCCGGCGGCTTCCTGACGTGCATCTTCCACGAGGGCGACGTGACGTGCGAAGAGCCCTACCTGGACAGGCACGTCTTCTATGGCGGCGCCGAGGACGGGCGCGGCTGCTCCGAGTGCGGCTGCGGGGAGCTGAAGGGCGCTTCCTGCACCATCATGGCCTCGGTCTACAGCGACGGAGCATGCGCGGAGCAGGTCGCCTCGACCCTCGTCAGCTCCATGGCGCCGTTCTGCGGCGTCACGCCGCCCGGCATCGCCCTCGGCAGCAAGTCGGCGGAGGTCGTCGCCGTGGACCCCGGCGGCTGCGCCCCGAGCGGCGGCGAGCCGCTCGGCGAGCTGCTGCCGGCCGAACCGTCGACGTTCTGCTGCCAGGCATAGGGCCCGCGAGAAGAACAGGCGATCATCGCCTCGCGCGCAGCAGCAGCTCCACCCGATCCGCGAGCTCTCCGCGCTCCTCGTTGCGCAGGGCCGCGACCAGGGCGCTTGCGGGCGGCCCCGAGCCGACCATCGGCTCGTCCGGCTCGCGCATCCAGAACGCCATCATCGACCCCGCGAGCGTGCCGCGGCCCTCGGCCTGACGCCGCTTCATGGCCGCGTAGGCCCGGACGTCCGAGGGGCGGATGCGCGGCAGGGAATGGGTGCGCTGCCAGCAAGCGTTCGCGGCGTGGACCGCGCGCATCGTTCTGGCCCTTGTCGATCCCCTGCAAGCGAAGCGAGATCGTCCGCGACCGACCGCGCGTGTCATCGCTTGCTCGCGACGCCCTGGACATTGCGCATGCCTCGGCGAGCTCGACGCGCTCGCTCGCGACGCCCGGGCGCGACCATGCGCACGAATACATCAAAGAACGACGGCTTTTCCTGTATCCTCGTGCCTGGTTCTCGAGGCAAACGTGAACCACCACCAGATACCCCTGAGAGCAAGAACCCATGACCGCAGCACTTCATCGTTCAAGGACGATCCGTCCCAGCCTCGCCCAGTTCATTTCCGCGACAGTACTATCCCAAGCAGGATGCACGATCTTCGACGAAAGGCCGAAACCGACGTGCATGGATCCATCCCCTGAGTGCGTGGCACTGTGTGTACAGGGGCCCGGATTCCCTCAACCAATCTACTGCGGGAGAACGACACCACGACAGAACCAATTCCTGGACATCCTGGGTACAAAGAGCTGCGACGAATGGCGCGAGTCACTTCCCCCCAGCAGCGACCCCAGTCTGACCATCACCCCTCAAATGGTTGGAATAACGCCAACCAAGAAGGACCCCTGCTACTACTAGATCACATTACCCTGGAGACCCATTTCACCACACCAACCACCTCCCAGGCGATCATTGTCGCCCGCGACATTCAACAGATGGGAACCTCACCGACGCCGACAACCTGGATTAGACTGGGATCCATCGCGCTCGCCGCGCTCGCGGCGGGATACATTCTGGGGAGAATCTCGGCAGATAGCGACAACCGACCTCCCCCGCACCAGGACGTCGCCAGCAAGGACGATCCCGAGCTTCGGTCGACTCTGAGCGCCACTCAGAAACGCTTGGCCAGCTGTGAAAAGACCCTCCAGCGTCGCGATCACCATCTTCAGACCAGAGAGGAAAAGCCCCACACCAACGAAGACAAGCCCACTCCTTCACCGGAGCCAGAGCTTCCGAAGCAATGCATCATCTCATCGGCGGCGACGCAGGTACACACACTGTCCGCCAACTGCACGAACTTCAGGAGACATTTCGACGCATACAAGGCAATACTCGGCAGCAGCACAATTGACTGCGAATCCGTCTTGAGCATTCGAGACCTGGCCCGGAACCAGCACTCAATCTGCGCCGCCATCGCAAAAACCTTCGAGGATGGGTCACACTCAGATCTCATGAGCGATATTCGGGGCATCGACGCAATGGAGAATTCATATATGCTCAGAAACGAATACGGCGACATCGACATCAATGATCTTGTAAAAAACCCGGAGTGCATAGCCCGCATTCAGGCCGAATGAATCGAACACATTTCACGCCGCCGTTCAACTTGCGGGAGGCATCGGCCCGCCGTTCGAGCAGGCCAGGGCAGCCATTCCTGCGCGCGCTATCAGGGCTTGCAGTGTTCTCCCTCGCCGCTCTGGCATCAGCGCAAGAGCCACGGCCCCCAGAGAAATTCCATTGGGGCGGCCTCTACCTCAACGGTGTCGTTCAGACGAAGCTCCCCCATCTCGCGAGACTCGGAGCCACGTACGGCGGCGGAACAGCTCCGGGGGCCGTCCATACGGTCATGGTGAGCTTCGGGCAGACCGCGAGTCCCACCCAGGAGCTCAACATCGGGTATTTCATCGGCGCTGGAGTGGGCAAGGAGAACATGTCGACGATCGAAGACAAGCAGTTGGGAATCCATGCGACGTTCGAGGCCGGATCGTTCCGGGCGAGCGCGGCCACGAGCCTTCAACTCTACAAATTGATCGGAGCCGTTCTTCCCATGTTCACCACGACCTTCAGGCCGCGGGGGACCCTTGTCCGTACCGCGCACGTCGATCTCTTCCTCGGCGGGGACGTGTATTCCCTCAATCTCAACGTCCAGCTCGGCATCACATGTGGATTACGATTCAGGGACATAAGAATCTTCGATCGAAACATGGATGACCTCCTGTCGATCACGGAGATGAACGCTTGGACCAGCGTTCCAACGCATGGAACCATCTGGGCGGCCTACGTCGACTCGCGCCTCGGGATCGTCGTCGATCTGGAGTCCGACAAGGGAGAAAAGCGCGTTCGAATTCGCGAGTATGGGCAGCTCTGATCGGTCGCGGCAGGTATGCCGCTCGCCTCGTTGCTCTCGCTCAGGCTGATTGCGATGCAGGTGAGAACCGGTTCACCAACGCGTCCCACCGGCGCCGCTCCGCTGGGCGAGCGCGCCGGAGACCGCCGGCAGCGCTGAAAAATTCCTCCCGAGTACGATCGAACAGGCGCGCGCGAAAACCGCGAAACCGACCCGCCCTCCGTCGCGTAGCACCGTCGAACGACGCGCCACGAGCCATCGCTGGTGGAGGCGGGCGCCATGCGGGCCCGCGGTCGCTCCGATCTCAGGGGTGTGCCGGAGGACCGATCGCGCCACGCGGCTCGCCGCGGCGGAGGCGATCCAGGTCGCGTCGTCTCAATCACCGCTTCTGGAGGATGCTCATGAAGATTCGGAATCGCGCGCTGTCGGCTCTGCCCCTCGTCCTCACCCTCGCCGCCGCTTGCGGCGACGGCGAAGGCGGCGATACCACCGGCGCCGGTGGCACGGGCGGGGGAGGAGCGAGCGGGCCCGGCGGCGGGGACGCGGCCACGAGCTTCGACGTGACCCTCGAGAACGTGACGCCCGCGCGGGATTACCGCGTGGCCAGCGTGTTCAACACGCCCGTGGGCGAGAGCATGCCCGGGCCGCTCTTCCCCGAGAAGAGCTTCGAATTCCGCGTCGGCGCCCTGCCGGGCGACAGGCTGTCGTTCACGACCATGTTCGGGCAGTCGAACGATCTGTTCTATGCGCCCGACGGCGCCGGGATCGCGCTCTACGACGAGTCGGGCAAGCCGGTGAGCGGGGACGTGACCGACCAGGTCATGCTGTGGGACGCGGGCACCGAGGCCAACGAGGAGCCGGGCGCGGGGCCGAACCAGGCGCCCCGGCAGAGCGGCGCGAACACGGGCGCTCCGGACCCGGACAACACAGTGCGGCTGGTCCAGGATGACTATACCTACCCGGCGGTCGAGGAGGTCATCCAGGTGACGGTGACGCCGGAGCCGGGCAATGAGTTCACGATCCGGATCACCAACATGTCGGAGGTGGGGACGCTGATGCCCGAGGGCGGGGAGCCGGCCGCCGTGCCGCTGTCGCCGGGGCTCTTCGTGGTGCACACGATGGACAACCCGCTGTTCACGGTCGGGCAGGCGTACCCCGACAACGGGCTGGAGGCGCAGGCCGAGGACGGGAACCCGATGATGCTGCACGAGGGGGCCATTCCCCGCGCGGGGCTGACCTCGCCGGTGGCGCCGGGCGTCGCGGTGGTGCACGGGTCCGGAGCGCCCCTGTTCAGGACGGGCGAGGCGGACCGGGGCAAAGGCCTCGAAATGCTGGCCGAGGACGGGAATCCGACCACGCTCGCGGGGTCGCTGGAGGCCGAGGTCGGGGGCGAGAGCGGGATCTCGTCGGTGCTGGTCTACAACACGCCCGTCGACGCCTCGACGCCGGGGCCGCTGCTGCCCGGCGCGAAGTTCAGCTTCACGGTGACCGCGCGGCCCGGCGAGCGGCTGAGCTTCGCGTCGATGCTGGGGCAATCGAACGATCTGTTCTTCGGGCCGAGCGATGCGGGGATCGCGCTGTTCGACGCGAGCGGCGAGCCGGTGAGCGGCGATGTCTCCGACCAGGTCACGATCTGGGACGCGGGCACCGAGGCCAACCAGTGGCCCGGCGTGGGCCCCGACCAGGCGCCGCGCCAGGCCGGGCCGCAGATGGGCGCCGACGATCCCAAGGACCAGGTGCGCAACGTCGATGACGGCTATCTGTATCCTGCGTCGAACCAGATGCTGAAGGTGACCATCACCCCGGCGCGGTAGCGGGGGCGCGAGCGGCAGCGCTGGCCGCTGGACCACGGCCCGGGGGTGCCTGGCGGCCGCGCGGCGCGTCTCCGCCCAGCACTGCCACGGTGGCGCCTCCTCAAGGACCTGCCGCCTACGGAGGAGCCTGCTGGTGCTGGATGGCGTGCTCGGCCTCCATCGTGTACCGGCGGCTCTCGGCCTCGTCGGGCTCGAGCCCCAGCTCACCATAGCGATAGGCCATCGCCAGCGCCTGGAGCGCCGCAGGGTGCTCCCGCTCGCCAGCGCTCTCGTAGAGCTCCACGGCTCTTCTGTCATTCCTCGGCACGCCGGCGCCCGCGCGGTACGCATTGGCGAGCAGGAACATCGCGTCTGGCGACCCTCCGCGCGCCGCGATCTCGAACCAGCGCACAGCCTCCGCGGGGTCGGCCGTCACGCCATCTCCGTTCTGGCTCATCACGCCGAGGAAATACGCGGCGCTCGGGTGCTGCGAGGGGGCGGCTCGCAGCAGCCAGGCGCGGGCGCGCGCCGCGTCCTTTGGGACCGATGGAAGCCCCTTCAGGTAGATCCTTCCGAGCGAGACCTGCGCCTCGACGTCCCCCTGCTCGGCCGCCCGCGCGAGTGCATCCATCCCGGCGAGGACCTCCCCGGGATCCGCGAGCGTGAGCAGGCGAAAGCCGAGCGCCCGCGCCTCCATGCCGCCCGGGGGCGGCGCCCCAGCGCGCGACGGCGGCGAGGGCGCCGCGGCGGCCGTGGGGCGGTCCGCCTCGGGACGATCGCCCTCGCGCAGCCCTCCAAGGGACAGGGCGGCGGCGCCGCCCAGCACGAGGGCGCCGCCGGCCAACACAGCGAGCCGCACGGCAGGCGGGACGCTCACCGGCTCAGGTCGATGGAGTAAACCGAGAGCATCTTGCCGCTGCCGTCATCCTGCGCGACGAGCGAGAGGTTGGTCAGCCCGGCGGCCTCCGCCTTCGGGAGCGCGTTCTGCGCCGAGGTGAAGGTCACGGGGCCCGCCGTCGTGACCCGGGCGAAGCGCCAGCTGCGGGCAGAGCCGTTCTGGGCCCGCGTGAGGTTCTCGACCTTCTTGATGTACAGGATGAGCACGTCGCGGTTCGTGTCCGGCGCGGCGTAGATCGTCTTCGAGCCGTCGAGGCCAGGGAAGCTGCCGCCGCCGCTCGCGCGGTAGTTGTTCGTGGCCACGATGAACTCCGCGGCCAGATCCATGGGCTCGCCGTTCCACTGGAGGTTCTTGATCCGGCCGCTGGCCTTCATCCCCGTGGGCGGGAGCGGCTGCGTCACGTCGATCTCGTACGTGATCCTGCTGTCCGTGAAGATGTCGAAGTTGTATCCGGGCATCGCGCTGTTGATGAGCGGCTGCGCCTCCGTCTTGCTCGGATCGATCTGATTGAAGCGCGTCGCGGCCCTCTCCAGCCAGTCGAGGATGTCCGCGCCGGTGACCTTCACCGCCTGGACCGTGTTCGCGTACAGGTAGAGATCGGCCGCGTTGTTGATCGCGATGCTCCCCGCCGGCACGTCGGTGTAGTCGTTGCCGCCCTGAAAGCCGGACTTGAAGGGCGCGCTCACCGAGAGCACGGGCAGCGACGCGTACTGCGGCAGGTTCTCCTCGATGTAGCGGGCGACGTAGTCGGCCTGGGCCTGGTTCACGATCTGGATCGCGCTGGCGTCCCCCACGTCGGCGAACATCGACGACATCGCGAAATCGCTCGTGCCGATGGGCGTCTTGACGTAGGCGACCGTCGCCTGGTGCTCGGCGTCGAGCAGCGGGGCGAAGGAAGCGTCGGCCGCGACGAGGACCTTCGTCTTGTCCGGCTGCGCGTCGCAGAGCGTCGCGAACGCGCAGGACGCCCCCGTGCGCCAGCGCTCCATCGCATCACACGCCTCGGGGAGCCCGCCCTTGCAGGTCGTGGCGATCGGCCGGGCCTCGACGACCGTCTTCGCCTTGTCGACCGTCCAGCCCTCTCCGTCGTGGGTGAGCCCCAGCTTGATGACACCGAGATGCTGGCCCCAGAAGTTCGCCATGACCGCGGGGAGGCCGGCGACCGTGCCCGCGTCCTTGTCGACCTCCGGCAGGCTGAACTGCGCCACGGTGCTGCTCGGGTTGGGGAAGATCTGGTGCGAGTGGCCCATGAGCATCGCGTCGATGCCGGGCACCTGGGCGAGGTGCCACGCCTGGTTCTCCAGGGTGGGCGTATACGGCGAGTCGTCGAGGCCGCCGTGGATGATGGCGACGACCAGCTCGGCCCCCCTGGCGCGGAGCTCGTCCACAAGCGGGGCCGCGACCTCCTTCACCCCCTTTGTGAAGACCTTGCCGTCGAGCCATTTCTTGTCCCAGCTCAGGATCGTCGGCGGCGTGACGTCGATGAAGCCGACCTTGACCGTGCTCTCGATGGCGCCGCCGCCCGGCGCCGTCGCGGTGATGGTCTTCTCGACGAGGACGGTCTTCGGGAAGAGCGTCTCGCTCGTCTTCAGGCTGAAGACGTTGGAGTTCACAAGCGGGAACCGAGGGCCCTCGCAGCCCGCCGATGCAGCGAGATCGAGCCCGTCGACGTCGAACGGGGTGTGGGTCACCTGCGAGAGAAAAGCGAGGCCGAAGTTGAACTCGTGATTGCCGATCCCGCCGACGTCGAACCCCACGTGGTTCATCGCCTTGTACATGGCCAGCGTCTCGCCGCACGCGATCGGCGCGACGAGCGCCTGATAGTCGGCGAGGACGGTGCCCTGGATCGTGTCGCCGTTATCGATCAGGAGCGTGTTCGCGAACTCGTCTCGCGCCTGGCTGATCAGGGTCGCGGTGCGCTCGAGGCCGATCGATGGCTCAGCGACCAGCTTGAAGTAATCGAAGCCGAGGATGTTGGTATGGAGATCGGTGGTCTCGAGCAGCGCGAGGTCGGCCGTGGCGCCGCTCGGCGTCGCGGGCGCCCCTCCCTCGCCGCCTCCTCCCTGGTCGCCTCCGCCCTCGCCGCCTCCCCCCTCGTCGCCTCCTCCCCTGCCGCCTCCTCCCTCGCCGCCTGAGCTTGCGGAGCTGGAGGAGCTTGAGGTGCTCGAGGAGGAGCTGGACGTCGATGCGCCTGTGCCGCTCTCGTCATCGCCGCACGCGGTCAGCGCGGTCATGGCCAGAATCAGCGAGGAAATCGACGCTACCCGTCCGACTCGACCTGTCATCGTGAACACCTTTCCGAGCGCCGCTTCGGCCGATGCCTCTCCGCGCGCAACGAGCCATATCGAGTCGAGGCGGTCGAGTTTTCGCACCGATGCGCGCCCGGATCAAGGGCTACGATGAGCTGCTCGGCATGTCAACCGCACCGGAGAGGCGATGCGGCGGAAGAACGCTTGAACGGCGCGCCGTCGACCTTCCGCGCGCCGTTGCGTCAATCCGATGGACGGCTGGTAACGGTCTCGTTAACGCTCGCCGCGCGCGAAGGACGGCGTGGCATCAGAACACGATCGTCCAACCCGGATTGCTCACTTGCTGCTTCGTGTAGGACACGCCGTCGACCTTCAGCCCTTCCGCGTTGAGCAGCGTGATGAGCCCGCCCTTGTTGGAGAGGACCATCGGAGCCTGGACGACGATCGTCGTCAGCCCACCGGGCTGAAGCTCTCCGGTGAGCGCCATCTTCGATTTGGCCTTGTCGGCCAGCGACCAGCCAGCGAGGTTGATCTTCTGGTTCGACGTATTCACCAGTGTAACGGTCTCCCGTTCGGGCGTACGCGTGTCGTTCACGAGGGCGGCGACGATCCGCACGATCCCGTCGGGCTGCTCCACCGTGGGGAGCCCGCCGCCTCCACCGGCCACGTCCGACGGCGGTCCGGAGACCGGGATGTCGAGCGTGTGCCCTGTCTGGTCGTCGGTGTGCCACGCCTGCGTCTGAAACTTCAGGAAGATCGCGACCCACTGGTCCCCACGCGGGAAGTGGATGAGGAGGCCGCCGTCCTGCCAGACACCATCATCCTTCTTGAAGCGGGCGTCGTTGCCCTGGTTCATGTGGATATCGTGGATGCCGTTGCCGGGCAGGAAGCCGAAGATCTTGTCCTTCTTCCCGTTCTCGGGGCCCCAGCGCTCCCCGAAGGCGTACAGAATCGCCGTCTCGTCCGCCATCGCCCGCTGCACGTAGTGATCGAGCTTCTCGTTGAGGTCGTTGTCAGGGCCTGGGGCGGAGAATGGCAGCGGGACGAACTCCGTACGATCCACGAGGTTCCCCCGGATGAGGTCGAGCCCGCCCCCGCCCGGCTTGCTCTCCAGCGGATGGAAGCCCGGCTTCAGCTCGTGGAGATCTTGAAGCAGCGGGTGCGCAAAATGTGACTTGACGACATATTCGACCTGGGAGCCGTCCTGCGACTGCACATTCACCGCGATGCGATAATCTATCGTGTCGTCCACGATGTGGATCTGATAGTGCGGGTTCGCTCCCGACGCGAAACGCCTATCGATCACTGTCCCCTTCAGTACGCCATAGCTCTTCAGCGGCATGTCGCCTCCCGCATCCATCGGCTGAGCACGGCCGGTGCCCGCCTGTGAGATTGCATCAAACCCCTATTTCACTCTTTCGAATGGTGATGGACCATCCGGCACGAATCGGACGCTGTCGCCATCAGGCTCCTTGCCCAGGGTCAGGAGCTGGACCTTCGATCAGCTTGGATGTCACCTTTCCCTCTTGGCGGGGTCTCGGCGGACGCCGACGGTGCGATTCTCGTGGCCTGGGCCTGCCCCCGCGATGCAAGACCCCACGCGCAACACGTGCCCTCCCCTTGGCGCCGGTGACCGGCGGGTGTTGGATGGAACGCGCGATAGCGCGCTCTTCACCATTGCAGCCGCCTTCCTTTTCGAAGTCAAGACCGAGCTGACCGTGGACTCGCAAATTTCGCCGCCCTGTCACGCAGGGGTTTGTTTGCGGAAAGCCAGCGGAAAGCCACGGAGCTGGCGCTGGAACCCATCCTCTCTCGAGCGGCCAATGCCGAGCCGAGGTGCACGCCCTTTACAGGCACATCAAATTCATCATGGATTCGCTCGCGCTGCGCAAGGAGCGCTTCGAACGGTGTGCGACCATCGGGTGGATTTTGGCCGAGACGGATCTCGCCGGGGCCGTGCTCGAGGTCGACCGGGCCGCTGTCGGTGCGATTCGCCTTCCCGATCGGCCCTCGATCCTCCCGTGGCCGGCGGGAGCCCGCTGGACCTCGCCGCATACACGGCGTTGCCGACCAGGCTATCGCAACCCTCAGCGCGGGAGGAAGAGCTGCTCCGGAAGCGCGGTGTTGCAGGGCTCCTGAACGACATGCGCGTAGCCCGCGGTGCTGGCACCCTCGATGCTCAGGCACTTCTGGCTGTTCACGTTCATGATCGACCGATAAGCGCCCACCGGCCGCAGGACGAACTTCTGGTTGGGGTTGCCCGTGCAGGTGTATTGAATGAGCTCGGCGCCGTCCTCGAGGCTCGAGTAATAGATGTCGAAGCAGAGCCCGCTGTGCCTCGGCTTGATGAACACGCTCCCGTCGGGGTCTCCCGTCGGGATGAGCTCGAAGCTCTGGTTGGGGTTGCCGGTCGCGGGCCATTGAATGATCGGCGAGAGCGGCGTCGTCTGCGAGTAATAGACGTCCATGTTGAGGCCGCTGTTCTGGTTGGTGAAGGTCACCGCCGGGTTGGTGCTGCTCACGCTCCCGAAGTCCACGGTCGTGTCGAGCTTGGGGGAGACAGAGTAGCCTTGAGGATGCGCCTCTACGTAAAAGAATCTCCAGTCGACATAAATCCCCTGGAGCACCTGGGTGTGCATGACGGAGAGCGGCACCTTGCCGTTGAACGAGCTCGGCGCGGAATAGACGGTTTGATACGTCGGCTGGAGGGTCGAGACCGCAAGGAACGGCAGCGTGTAGAGCGCCCCGGTCCACGGGTCGACGAGGTCGACGGGGTTCCAGTACGGATGGCCCTGCGCCGAGGTCATCCGGTAGCTCCAGGCCGATGTCAGCCCCGTGCTCTGATCGATCGCGGTGAAGTCGGACAAGGACACGGTGGCGCTGTCCTGGAAGCTGCACGAGAAGCTGGCGCTGGCCGCGTCGGTGCCCCCCTGGGCGCCGACGCTGCAGCCGACGGAGCGCGTGAACGAGCTTTGCCCGTTCGGGGAGTTGGGCACGTGGGCATACGGGCTCAGCGCCGTGCTGCCAGGCACGACGCTGACGTTCAGCTGCTGCTGGTAATAGCCCCGGTTGAAGTTGCTGTTCGTGTTCAGCGGTCCCGGGTTTGCGCCCGCGCCCACGCCGGTGACGACCATGAATTTGTTGTTGGGCGAGGTGGAGGCGACGAGCTCGACCTCGTAGCTCAGATCCAAGGTCGCGACTTGCGAGGTGCCGGGTACGGTCCACCACGAGGAGCCGTTCACGATGAACCGGCGGTAGGTGCCTGGAGGGGCCCCGCTCGCGACGGAGAGGGCGAACGGCTGGACGACGGGCGCAGTCGCGAGCGTGCGGATGCGCGCCGCCACCTGCGTCGCGATATCCTCGCGTGACGGACCGACCGCGGGCGTGGCGCCCTCTTTGGCCTGTCCGGCGAGCTCACGGTCCTGCGCGCGCGCCGAAAGCTCCTCGACGGGCAAGGAGGCGGCCTCGTGGCTCACCTTGATCGTGGCGGAGGGGGACTTCACCGCCGTCGTCTCGATGTTCCCGTAGAGCTTGATATCGAACTTCGTTCCCCCGCGCGATGGCTCCACGATCGCCACGTCGCCCGCGACGCCGTAGCCGAACACCGCGGCCATGCGCGCCGAGTCGCGGACATTCTCGAAGACGAACGGGACCCCGGCCTCGCTCGCGGCCTCGACCAGCGACCGGTAGGTCGCGAGATCCGCCTCACCGAGCTCGTCCATGTCGGCGATCACCGCGCCCGTTCGGCGAAGGAGGTCGCTGCGCTCGGCGTCGCCGGAGCGGAGCGAGTCCAGAGCGCCCTGCGCCGAGGTCGCCTGGAGCTCGCCGGCGAGGTGATGGAGGACCGGCGTCCTGTCCGCGGAGATGGGGGTCAGGGCGATGAACCCGGTACGCGCGGCGGGCGCCACCGACGTCGACACGCCTTCATCGAGCGGCTCGACGTCGGGGCTTCCGCAGCCTTGTTGCAAGAATCCGAGGGCGAGCGTCGAGAGCGAGAACACCAGGCCGACTCTGGAACGGATCATGGATTCCTCCCTTGCGGCTTCCTTCGCCCAGGCGAGCGATCGAGCCGTCAGGTCCAGTTACGGCGGGCTCCAGCATCGGTTTCGCAAATTTGCCTCCGGGCCAAGACCCCCTACTCGCGGCGGCTGCGCCCACCGCGCGCCGGGTCGGTCGCCGGCAGCTCCCCGAGGAGGTGGTCGATGCAGGTCCGGACGGCGGCCGTCAGGGCGCGATGCGCGCGATAGAGGAGGCTGACGCCGCCGGCCTCGGCCTCGTAGCCCTTGAGGACGCGGACGAGGCGCTTCGCGGCCACGTCCTCTGCGCAGAACACCTCCGGAAGCATCGCGATGCCCACGCCCGCGAGCGTCGCGCGGTAGGCGGCGGAGGACTCGCTCACATAGAAGCGGGGCTCGAAGGCAATGCGTCGCCTCCGGCGCCCCTGCCCGAGCGTCCACGTGGCCATTCCGTCCGTCGCGTGCACCGCGATGCAATCGTGACGCGCGAGGTCCTCGACCCGGAGAGGAACGCCGCGCGCCTCGAGGTAACGCGGGCTCGCATACAGCAGCTTCCGCGTCGCCCGCCAGAGCTCTCGCGCCACGAAGTCGGTTGTGTCGTCCACGTGGCCCGGGACGATCGCGATGTCGAAGCCCCCGGCGAGGAGGTCGACCCGCCGCGAATCGATCTCGAGGTCGACCGACACGCGCGGGTGCTTCGCGAGATAGGTGCAGACGACGCTCGACACCGCGGCGCCGAGGGCGATCGGCGCCACGATCCGCACGCGTCCGCGCGGCTCGCTCTGGAGCTCGCGGACGTGATGCGTGCCTCTCGTGAGGTCGTCGATCGCCCGCTCGGCGTGGCTGAAGTAGGCGCGCCCGGCCTCGGTCAGGTCCAGCCGCCGGGTGGTTCGCTCGAGGAGCCGGACACCGAGCGCGGACTCGAGCCGCGCGATGCGCCGGCTCACCGTGGAGACCGGCACGCCGCGCTCGCGGGCTGCGGCCGAGAAGCTGCGCGTCCGGACGACGCGCACGAGGAGCGCGGCGTCGTTCAGGTCCAGATCGATTCGTGCGTCCACGGCAACAGTCCCTTCCCTCCAGGCACACTAATGCGCTCCGGCGGCCGGCGCTAGGCTCGGTGACGTGAAGCAGCCCATCGTCACCGGGCCACGCGGGGCACGGAGCGCCGCGCCCGCGTGATCCCTGGGATGACCGCGCAGGGTCGCTGCGCCAAACGCAGCAGGAGGTTGTCATGATCATCGTCACTGGAGCCAACGGTCAGCTCGGCCGAGCCATCATGGAGCGGCTCCTTCAGCGCGTGCCCGCCGCTCGGCTCGGCGTCAGCGTCCGCGACCCGGAGCAGGCCAGCGCGCTCGCCGAGCGCGGCGTCCGCGTACGCCGGGGGGTTTTCGACGACGCCGCGAGCCTGCGCCACGCGTTCGAGGGCGCCTCGCATGTGCTGATCGTCTCCATCAACAGCACAGGTGAGGCCGCGGTGCGCCAGCATGAAGCCGCGCTCGAAGCGGCGCGCGCGGCGGGCGCCCGGCGCGTCCTCTACACGAGCCACATGGGCTCGAACCCGGCGTCCCGCTTCGAGCCCATGCGCGACCACGCGGCCACCGAGGCCTCGCTGCAAAGGTCCGGGGGCGCGTTCACCTCGCTTCGCAACGGGTTCTATGCGGCGTCCGCGCTCATGCTCCTCGAGCGGGCGCTCGAGACGGGCAAGCTCGTCGCGCCGGAAGACGGCCCGGTCTCGTGGACAGAGCACGGCGACCTGGCCGACGCGGCGGCGATCGCGCTGACCGACGAGGCGCGCCTCGACGGGTTGACACCGCCGCTCACCGCCGCCGCGGCCCTGGACCTCGCGGGCGTCGCGGCGATCGCCTCGGAGCTCATCGGGCGCTCGATCACGCGGGTGACCGTCAGCGATCGAGCGTTCAGGGAAGACATGGTGTCTCACGGCGTCCCCGAACACCGGGCGGACCTGCTCCTCGGCATGTTCGCGGCGAGCCGGGAGCGCGAGTTCGCCGCGGTGGATCCGACCCTGGAGCGCCTGCTCGGCCGAGCGCCGATGTCCATGCGTCACTACCTGACGGCGCGCCTGTCACCGCCCCGCTCGGCCCTGCCGGCGGGGCACCAGGTCGGGCCGGCGAGCCAAGCGTGACACGCTGACGGCTCCGGCCCGCAGCTGCAGCCCGCCGGAGTCCACCATGCTCCGGGAGACCGCGAGCTCCCCCCGGCGTCACCGAGCCCCCGAGCTGGCCGGTAGCACCCGGCCCGGCTTCGGGAATATGCTCTCTTCATGAGCCGCGCCGCCACCATCCTCTTTCTCAGCGCCAACCCGTCAGGGACAACGCGCCTCGCGCTCGATCATGAAGTCCGGGAGATCGAGCAGCGCCTCCGTGCGTCCGAGCTCCGAGGGGCGTTTCGCCTCGAGCAAGCATGGGCGACGCGAGCGAGCGATCTGCAGGAATGCCTCCTTCGCCATCGCCCAACCATCGTTCACTTCAGCGGTCATGGGAACTCTTCCGGTGAGCTGCTCCTGGAGGATGAAGCGGGACGCGCGGTTCCTGTCCAGACCAGCGCCATCGCCACGTTGTTTCGCGTGCTGCGCCGCGATATCCGCTGCGTGCTGCTCAACGCATGCTTCTCCGAGACGCAGGCGAGGGCGATCGCAGAGCACATCGAATGCGTGATCGGCATGACGATCGCCGTGGACGATCGCTCGGCCATCGCCTTTGCGGGCGCGTTCTACCAGGCGCTCGGCTACGGGGAGGACGTCAAGAGCGCCTTCGAGCTCGGATGCAATCAAATCGGCCTGACGGGGCTCGCGCAGAGCGACGTGCCCCGGCTGGTTGTGCGCGATGGGGTGCGGTCAGAGGATGTGCGGCTGGCTGCCCCACATGACCCCGGCCGTCCGTAGCGCCCGTCGCCCCCTCCGGACCCTCCGCGCGGCGGAGGGGCCATGCCTCCAGCTTGTTGAACCGCCTTGCAAGGATACGATAGAGTGGACGTGTAACGGGCAGGGGCACCAGCAGAATTGGCCACCATCCTCTTCCTCGGAGCCGAAGCGAAGGACGAGCCAGGCTTCCGCCTGGAGGAGGAGATCCGTGAGATCAGCCGCCGCCTGAGGTCAGGTGGGCACGGGCATCGGATCCAGCTCGCGCAGGAGTGGGCCGTCCGCGCGACCGACCTCCAGGACTGCCTGCTTCGCCACCGTCCCGCCCTGGTCCATTTCAGCGGTCGCACGGACAGCGCGGGACGCCTCGTGGTCGAGGACGGGCAAGGCCACGGCGCTCCTCTGGACAACGACGCAATCGCGAATCTCTTCTCCATCCTGAGGCGCCATGTTCGTTGCGTCGTCCTCGCCGCCGGCGCCTCTGCCGACGTGGCTTACCTGATCGCGCGCCACATCGACTGCGTCGTCGGGATGAGCGCGGCGCTCGCCCGCGAAGCGACGATCGCCTTCTCAGGGGCGTTCTACCAGGCCATCGGGTTTGGTGAGAGCGTTCAGACGGCGTTCGAGCTCGGCTGCAACGAGATCGATCTGAGGGCGCTGGCTCACGCGGACGTGCCCCGCCTGATCCTCCGGGAGGGCGTGAAGCCCGAGGATCTCCGCCTGATCGATCCTCAGGCCGACGCCGCGCCGAGCCCGCCGCCCGCGCCGGAGCCGGCGACCGCGCTCCACCCTCTGCCGGCTCCACCGCTCTTGCGGGAGCGGTTCTTCGGCAGGACCGACGAGCTCGATCGCCTTGCGGACCTCCTCGCGAAGCTCCCCGCGGGGGCTCCGACCACGGCCGTGGCGCGCGCGCCGCTCCTGGGAATTCGCGGGATCGGCGGCTCCGGCAAGACGGCGCTCGCGATGCGGTTCGTCGAGCTGCATGCCATCGCTTTCCCGGGCGGTGTCCTCTGGGGCGACGTGGGGACCAACCGCGACGCAGGGGAGCGCGCGACGGACATGGCGCCCCGCGAGGTCCTGCGCATGACGCTGGGCAAGTGGCGCGCTGAGCTCTGCGCCCGTTCGACCGAGGAAAGCGCCCTCGAGCCGCTGCTCGGGGAGCTGCGCGGGCAGATCGCGGCCAGGTCCGCGGCGCTCGGCCGCTGCTTGCTCGTGCTCGACAACCTCGACACCGAAGAGGTGCTGAGCCTCATCCTGGATGCCTTCCCGGCGGTGCCGATCCTCTTCACGACCCGTTCGATCGACATTGCCGCACGCGAGGGCGCGACGTTCCTCGATCTGAGGGGGCTCGCGCGGAGCGCGAGCAAGGAACAGCTCGCCTTCACGCTCGGAGCCGGCGATCCGAGGCTCGCCGGCATCGACCCGATCCTCGACTACATCGAGGATCACGCGCTCGCGATCAAGCTCCTCGCCGAGTCGATGAGGGCGCGCCCTTCGCTCACCGGGGACGAGGCGCTCTGCGTGTTGCGCTCCACGCCTCGCTCGAAGAGCAAGCGCGCGGCGACGCTCCGCCTCTCGCACATCCCGACGTCCTTGCAAGATTGCTTCCGACTCTCCATCGAACGGCTGCCACGGGGCCCGCTCCGCCCCTTCCTCATCGCTGCCGCCTCCCAGTCCCCCATCTCGTTTTCGCTGAATGCTGCCCGGTACACCTCGGGGGCGCCGAGCGCGGAGCGCGCTCTGGAGCTGGCCGAGGCGCTCTGCGCGCGCGGGCTCCTGGAGCGGGTCCACGGCGATTCGTCGCAGGGCGAGACGCCGAGCCCGCGGTACCGGATGCACCGGCTGCTCCGGGACTATCTGCGCGAGGTGCACGGCCGGGAGGACTTCGGGTGGATCCCGCCCACGTGGGAGATCCCGGCGCTCGCGCCGCTGCTGATGCGCATCTCACCGTCGCTCTCCGCCGGTCTCACCACCTACGACTTTCGGCAGGAAGAGTGTTTTCTCCGCCTCGTCCGCTACTACCATCCCGGGCGCGCGGTGCTCCGACGGGAGTGGGATGGGCTCGCCGCAGGGATCTTCAGGCGGACCGCCGCGCGCTCACTGGACAGCGTCCGAGGGAGGCTGACTCGGCTCGCCGATGTACTCGACGGAGCCGACCTGTCCGGCTTGCGTCTCGAGCGGCTGATGCTAGACGGAGCTTCCCTGAGCGGTGCGAGGCTGGAGGGCGCCGACCTCTCGGGCAGGGAACTCCGGCGCTGGCCGTCCACCCGTGACGTGGGCGCAACGCTTGGCGCGATGGTCCTGGAAATCCTCGGCGCTGCCCTCTTTATCCGGCTGTCGGGTATGATGGCGGAATACGTGCGTGGCGCGAGCGGCGGCGCTTCCTTCAACTATGAGGGGCCGCTCCTCGTGGAGAGCGCTATCGCGCTGGTGCTCCCGGCGAGGCGGCTCGCGCGCCTTGCCGTTCAGGGGGGCCTCCGCCTCGATGCGTGCACGGCCGAGCAGCGCCGCAAGGCCGAGCACCGCGGCGCGTTCTACGCGCACGCCGCCCTGGTCCTTCTTTTGCCCGTCATTTTCCTGGTCGAGTATGTCGCGCAGCGCCTCGTCCGCGGGCACACGTGGACTGCGCGAGATCTGCTCATCCACGGTCCCCTGGTGGTGCTGGGGCTCGCCATCGCGGGTCTGACCTCGTTCCTCTCGAAAGCCATAGACTACCTTCAAGCGTACGACGGACCGGCGGGCGGGCTCAGAAAGCGGCTCTCGAATGGACTCCTCGTCGCGATGTTCGTGGCTATTCCGACGTATGTAATACTGATGGTGGATAGCAATATCCCAACGAACGACAGCAGCGCGGGGTCGTCGGCGCTCGTGGTGCTCGTGGGGCTAGTCGTGATTACACCCGCTTTCCTCTACGGCGCATCGCGAGATCCGGAGAGTCCGCCGCAGCTCCACTCCGTGCGGACCACCTATCTGCGGCGCAGCAACCTGCGCGGCGCCAACCTGCGGCGCGCAGCGCTCTGCTGGGTGCGGCTCAACGACGCGGACCTGACCGGCGCAGACCTGACCGGCGCGGATCTATTCCACGCAGACCTGACCGGCGCGGCGTTGACCTCCGCGAACCTCACCGGCGCGCGGCTGGAGGGGGCCTGCCTCACGAACGCCGACCTGCGAGGCGCGCGCCTGACGGGGGCGGACCTCAGTCAGGCGGCGCTGGAAGGCGCGTTGCTCGACGGTGCCATTCACGGTGTCACCACCCGCTGGCCCGTGGGCTACACGCCGCCGGCCGCATCCAGCCCAGCGGATACCTCGGTGGTGGGGTACTTTGGCTGAAGGTGGGGTCTTTTGAACCGCCAGGGCGGGCTCGGCGTTCGGTCCAGGAAAGGCGACCTGCCCCAGGTTGTCGTTGACCGCTGCGGCCACCGGCAAGGTGAGTGAACCGGCGGGCCGAGCGCGGCCGGTCGCGTCGGCGGGTCGAGCGCGGAGAGCCCCTCTTCTTGCGGGACGGACGCGATGGCGGGAACGCCGAGCACCGGCTCGCACACAAGGCTCCATCGGTCACCCCTGGATCACGGCGATCTTCGCGGGGAGATCTTTTGGTACCGTGGTCGCAGGCGCCTCGCCTGCCTGATGCGGGCTCGCTCGATCGAGCAGGGCGCACCGTGTCGGGCGTCGCGCGCCTGACGGGGTTCGAGGGAGGGGCATGCGAACCAAGGCCTTCATCGAGAGAGCGAACTTCCGTGCTGTCGCGCTGCTGGCGCTCCCGGCGCTCGGCGCGTGCGGCGCGGAGACACCGCCGTACGACGACCTGCCGCTGCGCGACGCGCTGAGCGCCGCGCCGGAGGTCCTCGCCGCCTTGCCGGAAGAGGTCCTGCACGACGTGGCGGTGCGGCTGGAGGAGGCGCACGGCGAGCAGGGGGACGAGACGGCGATCGACGGCGCGGAGATCGCGAGCGTCCCCGCGCTGGTCCGCAACGCGGACGCGGCGCGGGGCGAGGTGGGAAAGGACGCGATCGTCCTCGGCGCGCTCGAGCCGTCCGAGGATGGGTTCGTGCTCCGCTCGGTCACGCCCGTCGCGGGGGGGCGCGGCCCCGAGGCGCCGCTCGATCGATCCGCGCCGGCCCTCGCGGGCCCGCCGGCGTCGCCGGAGACCGCTCCGCTGGAGGACGCGGCGCTCGGCGGCCGGGCGGGCGAGATCCTGGCGGAGCTCGCGCGGCGCGCGGACGCGCAGGCCCTCGTCCGCGTCACCGGCCTGCCCGCAGGCGTCGTCGCCCAGGATCGCACGGTGTACGTCAACGCCGCGTGGCTCGTCGCGCTGAGCGCCCTCTCGCCCAAGGACGCGCCCGCGCTCCCCACCCCCTCGGACGGCGCCGCGATGCCCGCGTGGCCCCGGAGCGAGCCGCGATCCGTGCGCTTCAACCCCTATCACCTCCCCTCGTCCGTCGCGGAGTGCGCCGCCGAGGTGCGGGACGTGTGCACCTGCGCCGTGGCCGGGCAGTGCGAGCACGACCGCACTGACCCGACGTTCGCGGACGCGCAGGCAGAGTGCTCCTGGGTCAACGCCGGAGCGCTGAACGCCGAGGCGCTCTGCGTCCTCGCGCTGCTGAGCATCGACGGGGTCAAGGAGTGCGTCCTGTCCGCGGGCAGCGGCGCGTGCGCCGCGCTGCCGATCGCGGGGCGCGACGGCGCGCTGGCGTTCGCCGGGGACGAGGGCTGCATGGCCCTGCTCGACCGCTGCCTCCAGTACGGCAGCCCGACGGCCCCGGCCGTCACCCCGAGCGCGCCGAGCGGCACGTCGGGCGGGGACGACTGCGGCAGCTGCGGCGGCGGCTGCGACAGCTGCAACGAGGACGTCTCGGGTTGCAACCAGAACTGCAGCGATTGCAACCAGAACTGCAGCGATTGCAACCAGAACTGCCGCGACTGCAACCAGAACTGCAAGGACGGCGATCCATCCACCGGCAGCAACTCGAGCTGCAAGCTGAGCGCCGGCCGGCGCGATCCCGGAGGAGGCCGCCCGGGCGCGCCCGTGCCGCTCGGCGCCGCGTTCTGGCTGCTGCTGCCCGCGGGTTACATGCTGCTGCACATCCGGAGGCGGCCGTGAACCGGACGGTGATGCTCTGGCTGGAGCGCCACGGCCTGCCGCCGTGGCTCGCGCCGACCTACACCGTGATGGTCGCGGTCGCGGGGCTCCTCGGGGCGGCGGCGTTCTTCTGGCTCGTGCGCAGGGATCGGGGCGACGTGGCCGTGGAGGGCCGGGCGCTCCTCTCGGGCTACGTTGCGGCGCTCCTGGGCGGCTACGTCTTCGAGGCGCTGCGCGCCGCGCCCGAGGCGCTCGCGGGGGGCTCGTGGGGTCCGGTGCTCCACGCCGGCCGCGCCGCCTACGGGGGCCTCATCGCGGGCGTCGCCGTGGCCGGCCTGGTCCTCTACCGCCGCGGCGCGGCGGTGCTCCCGTTCCTCGACCGGCTCGTGCCCGGGCTCGGGATCACCTACGCCTGCGTGCGCACCGGGTGCTTCCTCGCGGGGTGCGACTACGGCCGCGTCACCGGGGGCGCGCTGGGCGTCCGGTTCCCTGCCGGCAGCCCCGCGGCGGCGGACCACGCGGCGGCCGGCTGGGTGCCCCTCGGCGCGCCGAGCCTGCCCGTGCACCCCACGCAGCTCTACGAGGCGGCGCTCGGGGCAATGGCGAGCGCGATCGCCGCCCTCTGGCTCGTCCGGGGGCACCGGGACGGGCGCGCGTTCGGGACATGGCTCGCGCTCTACGCGGCGGGCCGGTTCTTCATCGAGCTCCTCCGCGGGGACGCCGGGCGCGGCGTGTATGGGGGCCTCAGCACCGGCCAGCTCGTCTCGCTGGCGCTCCTGCTGGGGCTCGCGGCGGCCGTCGCGCGCCGGGCTCGCGGCGCGCGGCGCGCCGCCGCTGTGGCGCCCGCGCTGGTGGCGCTCGCCTCCCTGAGCCTCGCCGCGGGCGAGGCCGCGGCCCAACCGTACGCGCCGCCGCCCGCGGGCGGGTATCCCGCGCCCTACCCCTACCCGCCGCCCGCGGGCGGATACCCCGCGCCCTACCCCTACCCGCCGCCCGCGGGCGGATACCCCGCGCCCTACCCCTACCCGCCGCCCGCGGGCGGGTACCCCGTGCCCTACCCCTACCCGCCGCCCGCGGCGGGCGGATACCCCGCGCCGTACCCTTACCCGCCGCCCGTGGGAAGCCCTCCCCCGGCCTACCCCTACCCGCCGCCGGCGGGCGGATACCCCGCGGCCCCCCCTCCCTCGCCGGCGGCTGCCGCGCAGCCGCAGAGGCGCACCCCGGATACGTCGCCGGAGCCCGCCGCGGAGCAGCCCGCGACGGGTCATCAGGCCGAGGCCAACGCGCGGCGGATGGCGCTCTCGCTCGGGATCTCCGGCTACTTCGTGCCGGGGCGCTTCGCGGTGAAGGACGGGATGTCCGTGGATCTCGACGTCCTCGCGCGCCTCCGTCTGAGCGAGGCGCGCCGCTTCGAGGTCGGCGTCGAGCTCCGGACCGTCTCGACCACCGACGTCAACCAGCTCGCGGTCGGCGTGCCGCTCCGGCTCGTGATGGGGGTCGGGTCGCACGTCGAGATGTCGGTCGGGATCACGCCGGGCTACCACCGCATCTTCTTCGACTCTCCCTACTTCGAGAGCGTGGGCGCCTTCGGCGCTCGCTTCGGGTGGGGGATCCAGTTCCCGATCACCTCGCACCTGTTCCTCGGCTTCTCGCCGCTGAGCTTCCTCGTGCTCGCCTCGGACGACGTGGACGCGCTCGTGGCGTACGAGCCCGGGCTCTGGGCCGGCGCAGGATTGCTGTGACAGCCGTCGCTGGACCTGCCGGCAGCTCCTCGACCATGCGGGCGCGGCCGTTCTCTAGGCGCGACCGATCTTGGTCGCGATGATGAGCCCTGACGACCAGCAGAGCTTGGTCAGCACGAGATCCTGGCGTCGCTCGAGAGCGGCGATCAGCTCTGCCACCTTGGGAGCGTGGTCATCAGGCCAGTTGGGCTGAGGGAGCATGTCGTCGATGACGTAGAGCCCGCCGGGCTTGATCAGGCTCAGCGCCTCGTCGAGGGCGTAGTACTTGCCCGGCCATGTATCGGCAAAAACGAGCTCGAATTGCTGCCCCCGGACCGACCGCAAGAAGGCTTCGCCATCCATGTTCTTGAGCGTGAGGCGGGGGTCGCCTCCGAGGTGCTGCCGCGCCACGTCCTGGACCTTCTCGTCGTGCTCCACGGAGACGAGCGTGGAGCTGGCATTCATGCCATCGAGGATCCAGCACGTAGAAATGCCCGTGCCGGTCCCGAGCTCGAGGAAAGCGCCCGACTTGGCGGCGGCGAGCGTACGCAGCATCGAGCCCGTCTGCCTGTCACTCGCCATGGCAAACCCGATCTCCGCGGTGGTCCGCTCGATCTCCTCGAGCGCCGCAGGCGGTCTCAAATTCTCCAGCTCCTTCATGACCCGATCCCTCTTCACGCGGCCAGTCGCGCGTCACTCTACAGCACCTCGATCTGGCGGCCCCCCTGGAAAGAGCCAGCGGTGGAGGGCGTGCTGCGCGGGGGGGCGGCGGGGCAGGCCCCCACAAACCCCGAGCGCCGGCCCGCAGCGCAGCCGCTCGCCCCCCGATCTCGCCTCCCGCACACAAGGCAATAGCCCCCCAAAAGGCGCGAGTTTGTGGGACAGCCCCGCCGCCCCCCCGCGCAGCACGCCCTCCACCGCTGGCTCCGCTGCAGCCGTCCGAGCCTTACTCCCCGAGCAACACCCGCGCGAGCGCCAGAGTCCGCGCGTTCGCGGACACGTTCTCGAGAAAGCTCCTCCGGAACGCAGGCTCCTCGATCCTGGCCGCGCGAGCGAGCAGCGCGCCGCGCTCCTCTCGGACGACCGCGCGCGCCGCCTCCGCGTCGCCCTTCGCGTGCAGCGCCTCGGCGTACAGCGCAGGGATCACCTCCTGCCGCAGCAGGAAGACCGTGCCAGCCTGCCGCTGGAGCGCGAGCGCCTCGCCGGCCATCGCGCAGGCCTCCTCCGTCCGCCCTTGCCGCAGCCGGATCTCGGCGAACAACGAGAGATGCACGGCCCCGGCGAAGGGCGCCATCACCGCCGGATCCCCCGCCGCGCAGAGCTCCTCCTCCGCCCGGGCGAGATCGCCGAGGAGCAGCCGCCCCTCGGCGAGGAGCTGCCGCGGGATCACGCTCCGGCTGCGATGGCCGCGCGCGAGCATGTGCTGGAGCAGGCTGCTGGACATCTCCACCGCCTCGGTGAGCCTGCGCCGCTCGAGGAGCGAGACGATCCGGCACGTCACCGAGGTCGTGAACACGTAGTCGAGCAGGCCCTCGGTCGCGAGCACGCGATCGAGGCACCCATCGGCGGCGGCCATGTCGCCGAGCCTCGTGTAATCGATCGCCACCAGCATCCACGCCCAGGCGACGAACAGCCCGCTGCCGAGGGACTCGGCGCGCCGCGCCGCGGCGAGGTTCGCCTGGAGCGCTCCCCACAGGTCCCGCGCCGCATGGCAGCGCCAGAAGCCGCGGGTGAGCTCGATCCAGAGGGCCGCATGGAGATCGCCCTCGACGGCCGGCGCGATGACGTGCTCGAGCCGGCGCACGATCCGCTCCGCCAGCGCCGTCCTCCCGTCCCAGAGCAGGCTGAAGACGATCCGGGTCGCGAGCTCCGGGCTCAGGACGTCGACGGGGAGCTCCTCGGCCAGGAGGCGCGGGATCAGCACCTCCACGGCCCGCCGGTCGTCGCAGAGCGCGACGCAGTACATCGCGCCGCTCAGGGCACGCCAGGAGGCGAGGCTCCCGGGCGCGGCGAGCTCGAGCGCCTGGAGCGCGCTCGCGTGGGCGCGCGCGGCGTCGTCGGTCCAGATGAGGGCGTTCATCCGGAGCAGGTGGAGCTCGGCCAGCCGCTCGCCCTCGGCCCCGCAAGCGATCCCCTTCTCCACCCGCGCGAGCGCCGCCTGCACGTCCGCCCCGTGGAGCGCCAGCGTGGCGGCGCGCAGGTAGAACCCCCCCGCGCGCGGCCCATCCCCGCCCCGCGCGAAGTGCTCGGCCAGCACCATCGGATCCTGCTCGCCGGCCGAGAGCAGCCACTCCCCGGCGAGCCTGTGCCCGACCGCCCGGTCGCGCTCGGTGAGCATCGCGTAAGCCCCCTCCCGCAGGAGCGCGTGACGGAACGCGATCTCCTCCTGCCCCGCGAGGCGCGAGCTCGGGCGGCGCTCGAGGATCTCGCGATCGAACAGCTCCGCCCAGGCGTCCGCGTCGCTCGCCCCCGACGCCGGGGTGCGCGCGCCGACGAGCGCGCTCACGCCGCCGATCCACGACACATCCCCGAAGACGCTCGCCGCCCGGAGCAGCCGCCGCACCTCGGGATCGAGCGCCGCGAGGCGCGCCTCGACCATGCCCAGCACCGTCTCCGGCAACGCACCGCCGCGCCCCTCGGCCACGGCCCGGACGAGCTCCTCCAGGTAGAAGGCGTTTCCCGCCGCCCGATCGACGATCGCCGCCACGGTCCCTGGCGCGACCGACGCGCCCAGCGCGCCGCGCACGAGCTGCTCGGCGGCCCGCGCGGACAGCTCGCGCAGCCGGATCTGCGTGAGCCCTCGCTCGATCCAGAGCCGGGGAAAGAGCTCGTGGACCTCGGGCCTCGCGAACGCGAGCACCACATAGGGGCGCTCGCCGAGGGCCCGCAGCGCGTGATCGAAGATTTTCACCGAAGGCGCATCTCCCCAGTGCAGATCCTCGAGGACGACGAGCATGGGCCGCGCGCTCGTCACGGCGCGCGCGTAGTCCAGGTAGGCCTCCTGGATCCGGTCGGCCATGTGCGCCGGGTCCTGCCGCGCGGCCCGCAGCAGCGGCCCGCCGTCGGCGAGAGGAACGCCGAGCAGCTCGCCGAGGAAGCAGGCCACGCGCTGCTGCTGCTCCCCCGCGAACAGCTGGCCCACGGCCCGCGCGAGCTTCTCCCGCTGCGCCTCGGGGGCCTCGCCGGCCGCGATCCCGAGCGCGCCCCGGAGCGACCCGGCGAGCATCGCGAACGCGGAGCCCGCGCCGATGGAGTCCCCGCTGCCGACGCCCAGCACGAGCTCGGGATGGCGCGGCCGCAGCGCCTGGACCAGCTCGTGACGCAGGCGCGATTTGCCCACCCCCGCGGCCGCGGTCACGAGCGCCACCGCGGCGCGCGGCTCGGTGAAGCTCTCCTCGACGAGATCGAGCAGGCTGCGCAGCTCCCGAGCGCGACCGACATAGGGGCTCGGCTTGCCCAGCAGCCTGCGCGCGCCGTCGGCGACCTCGCGCTCCGCCTCCACCCAGGAGAGCCCGTCCTGCTCCGCGACCTCGAAGCGCGCGTCGAGCAGGGCCCGCGTCACGGCGTCGACAGCGACGCGGAGGCGGCCCGGGCGGCCCCGGGCGGCCGCGTCGTCGAGCAGCAGGGCCGCCCTGTCCAGGACCTCGCCGAGCAGCGATCGTCCCGTCGACTCGCCGCGCCCCGTCACCAGCACGACGCTGGCTCCGGGGACCGACGCGCCGATCCGCAGCGCGCAGCGGGCCGCGAGCGCCGCCTGGTCGGTGGCGCTGCCCGCGCCCGCCCCCGCCGCCAGGATCGCCACGACCGCGCCGCTGGCCAGCTCCTGCACGACCGCGCCGAGGGGCGAGGTCTCGCGCCGGACGGCGGCGACCGCGCTCCGCTGCGCTCGACCGGCGGGCACGATCTCCGTCGATGCCGGCGCGCTGACGTCCGCCGGCCCGACGGCCACGACCGAGCAGAGCCACACCTCCGCGGCGGTCACGAGCTCGACGGCGGCCAGGCTGGAGCGAGCGCCGCCCGCCGTCGAGGCGCCGAGCGCGTCGAGGCAGCGCACCACGGCCGCGCCGTCGGCCGGGCGCCCCTCCGGGCGCTTGGCCAGCATCTGCGCAAGAAGCTCGTCGAGCGCCTGCGGCACCTCGGGCCGCAGCGCGCTCGCCCGCGGCGGCTCCTCCTGGAGGAGCTTGGTCAGGATGGTCATGAAGTGCCGCCCGTGAAACGCCGGACGACCCGTCAGGCACTCGAAGAGCACGCACCCGAGCGAGAAGACGTCCGCGCGCGCGTCGAGCTGCGCGCGCTCCCCGCTGGCCTGCTCGGGGGCCATGTAGCCGATGGTGCCCACGAGGGCCCCTGTCCGCGTCAGCCGCGCCGAGGCGCCCGAGAGCTGGGCAATGCCGAAGTCGAGCACCTTCACCCGGTCGGCGGCCCCGCCCGGGAGGAACAGGTTGCTCGGCTTGATGTCGCGGTGGACGATCCCGCGCGCGTGCGCCGCGCCGAGCGCGTCCGCCACCGCGCGCACGAGCGCGACGCTCTCCTCCACGTCCAGCGGTCGACGCGACAGCCGGGCCGAGAGGCTCTCCCCGGAGAGCCACTCCATCGCCAGATAAGGCTCCCCGGTGGGCGCCACCCCGTGCGTCACGTAACGCACGACGTGCGGGTGATCGAGCGTGGCGAGCGCCCGCGCCTCGTGACCGAAGCGCGCCGCCGCCTGCGCGTCGAGATCGCCGAGCAGCTTCACGGCGACGACATCGCCGCTCGCGCGGTCCACGGTCCGGTAGACAGCGCCCATCCCGCCCGTTCCCGCGAGCTCGACCACCTCGAACCGGCCGGCGAGCAGTCTGCCGTGAAGCATGCGCGCCAAGGATGTCAGCGCGGTCACTCGCGCGCCAAGCGGAACGAGCCGCCGCCTGGCGAGCTACGGCGCGATGTCGTCGAAGCGCTCCGCGACGGCGTGGCGGCTCTCCGCGTCCCGCGCCGTCCCCGGCCTGAGCAGCTGCACCGTGCGCATGCCGGCGGCCGCCGCGGCGTCGAGCTCGGCCACGATGTCGGACAGGAACAGCACCTCTCCCGGCTGCAGCCCGAGCGCCTCCGCGATCCGCTGGTAAGCGCCCGCCTCTCGCTTCGGCCCGGTCGTCGTATCGAAGAACGCCGTGAACAGGCCGGTGAGATCGCCGGCCGTCGTGTGCCGGAAGAGGAGCTGCTGCGCCTCGACGGACCCGGAGCTGAACACGGCGAGCGTCACCCCGAGGTCTCGCCATCTCCGCAGCGCCGGCTCCACGTCTGCGTAGATGTGGCTCCGGAGCCCCCCCGACTCGTAGGCGCTGCGCCAGATCTTGCCCTGGAGCGCCTTCAGCGTCGTCTCCTTGCGATCCTGGTCGATCCACGCGAGCAGCGCCGCCGCGAGATCGCCGTCGCCCACGGCGTGCTCGCTCTCGCCCCGCTCGCGCGCGACCGCGCGCCGGGCGGCCTCGACCTCCGGGCTCCCGGCGTGCGCCGCGACGTACGCGGCCAGATCCCGGCGCGCCACGGAGAACAGCGTGTCGTGCACGAAGCGCACGTCGGTCGTCGTCCCCTCGATGTCGACGAGCACCGCGCGGGCAGGGAGCGGCGCCACGCTCACGCCTCGAGCCGCGGGAAGCGCGACGCGATGTCCGACCCGGTGTGCTCGGCGACCCACCCCCTCGGGTCGGAGAACCACCGGATGCAGGTGAACGAGGGCTCAGGCCCCATGTCGAACCAGTGCCGCGTCCCGGCCGGTACGCTGATGAGATCGCCCTTCTCGACGAGGAACGAGAGCACGCGCTCGCCGTGATGAATGCAGAACAGCCCTCGCCCCTCGACGAAGAAGCGCGCCTCGTCCTCGGTGTGAATGTGCTCGTCCAGGAACTTCCGCCTGAGCTCGGCGTGGTTGGGGGTGCCCGGCGACACCGACACGACATCCGCCGTCACGAACCCGCACGCCTCGGAGAGCTGCTTCACCGGCCCCGCGTACGCCTCGAGCACCCGCTCCTGCGCCGTGCCCGGCGGCAGCGGGCGCTCGGCGGACCAGCGCTCGAAGCGGATCTGCGCCTCTGCGGCGACGCGGGTGATGTCCTCGAGCGTCGTGTATTCGTCGGCCCTCGTCGGGTCGCTCTCCCGGTAAACCCGCAATCGGCTCATGATAGCCCTCCTTCCAGCAGCGCGCAGTCCAGCATGAACTCGATCGCCTCGATGTGGCGGATGGTGCTCGGGATGTCCGAGCCCCATGTGTACAGGCCGTGACCTGCGATGAGGTAGCCATACACGGGCGGATGCGCCGACATGAACGCATCGACGTCCTCCGCCAGCTTCCGGATGTCCTGCGTGTTGACGAAGACCGGGAGCAGCACCGTGGCGGAGTGCGTCGTCATCCCGGAGAGCGCCTTCGCCACCTCGTAGCCCGAGAGGGTCACGTACCCCTCCTGCGCGCACCGGCGCGACAGCACCGTCGCCGCCCGCGAGTGGGTGTGCGCGACGGCGCCGATCTCGCTGGAGTGCCGGTAAAGCTGGCAGTGCAGCGCCGTCTCGGCCGACGGGCGGGCCGGCGAGGGCCCGGTCAGGCGGCCGTCCGCATTCACGACGACGATGTCCGACACGCCGAGCGCGCCCTTGGGCCGCCCGGACGCCGTGATCGCGAGGGTGTCGTCGCCGAGCCGGGCGGAGAAATTGCCGCTCGTGGCCGGCGTCCAGCCGCGCTCATGGCAAAAGCGGGACAGCTCGATGAGCTCGGCCGCGACCGAGGAGAACGAGGCAAACGACGTCCCGCGTACGCTCACGGCGCAAACATACCAAAGCGAACGCGGGCGATCAACGCGCCGCGCCGCCGTTCGAGGCGCGTCCGAGCCGCTGAACCCGGGGATCAAGCGCTGCTCGCGCTCACGGCGCCGGAAGGCGCTCGGCCTCGCGCCGGCCAGCGCCGTCCCGCGCGCCGCGGAGCAGGCCGGCCCAGAACCCGAGCCCGTGCGCGGCGTGCACCGCGGGGAAGATGGCGCAGAGCAGGGGGAAATCGCGCGGCGAGGCGCGCCGCGCGAGCCGGAGCGACTCCGCGATCACGAGCGCGGCATAGGCGAGCGAGGCGAGCGCCAGCGCCGGGAGGACCGCCGGCGCGAGCGCAGAAGCGAGCGCGAGCAGCGCGAAGGCCGTCACCATGAAGAACGGCAGCGCCGGCCGGAGCGACAGGAACCTGCGGCGGCACAGCAGCGTGCGCGCGCGCCCCTTGCCATACGCGAAATACTGCCGGAAGAGCGCGGCGAACGACGACCGCGGGTAGTAATAGGCGACGATCTCCCGGGACAGGTAGACCGCGCCGCCAGCCTCGATGATGCGCTGGTTCAGCTCGGCGTCCTCGTTGGTGATGGCGGCCGGGTCGTAGAGGCCGGCGATCTCGAACGCCTCGCGCCGGAAAGCCCCGTTGAACACCGACTCGACGAACCCCTCGCGCGACGGGTCCCGGTACGCCGAGCCGCCCACGCCGAGGGGGCTCGAGAGCGCGATGCAGAGCGCCCGCTGAAAGCCGTTCCGGTGGCGCGGCCGCGCCGCGCCGCCCGCGTTGAGGGCGCCGGTCCTCCGGAGCGCCGCGACCGACGCAGCCACGTAGTCGCCGGCGTAGTCGGCGTGGGCGTCCATCCGGACGATCACCTCACCTCGCGCCCGGCGAATGCCGATGTTCATCGCGGCGGCCTGGATCCGGTCGGGGTTGTGGAGGAGCGTCACCCGTGGATCCTCCGCCGCGACGCGGCCGGCGAGCTCCCGTGTCCTGTCGGTCGAGCCGCCGTCGACAACGAAGATCTCGAGGAGCTCTGGAGGATAACGCTGCTCGAGGGCGCAGCGGAGGACGTCCTCGATGTAGCGCTCCTCGTTGTAACAGGGAATGACGATGCTGCACCGCGGCCGCTCGGCGAGCGGGCGCAGAGAGAGACGCCCGCATCGAGGCGCGCTCGCTGTTCGATCCATGGACTCCCCCGGTCCCTCGCGGGTCGAGTCGACCCGCCGCAGGACTGCGACAGCGGCGGATACAATCGCGGGGCCAGGCGATCTCGCGGGGTCGAGCGGAGCGAACTGCACTGCGAGGCGCGGCCTGGGCCCGGTCGGGGCAGATCGCTGGGCTCGGGCTGCACACCGGCGGGCTCATGCGGGGCGCGCGGGGCGAACAGACGGACTCGTGCTGGCAGGGCAGCGGCTCGAAGGGCGCGTCCGCCGGGGCGCGAAATCCGCGGAGCCCGGATCGGAGAGCGCACGGCCCGCACGGAGCTCATGATCCGCAGCGCGGCCATGCCCCGCGCCGGGCTTCCCACGGCTCCGCGTGGTTTGCGACAGAGCTCCTCCAGGAGGCGTGCAGATGGACTTCGATCTCGTCATCTCGCAGGGAACGATCCTCGATGGCAGCGGCCAGCCTCGCTACGTGGCGGACCTCGGGATCCAGAAGGGCAAGGTCGCCGCGATCGCCGGGCCGGGCGCGCTCGCGGGAGGGCGGACGCTCGACGCCAGCGGGCTCGCCGTCGCGCCCGGCTTCATCGACATCCACTCGCACGTCGACTGGCTCCTCGCGCTGCCCGACCACGAGGATGTCCTCGCGCCGATGGTCGCCCAGGGCATCACGACCGTGGTGGCGGGCAATTGCGGTCATTCCCCTGCCCCGGTCACCGAGGCGTCGATTCCGCTGGTGGAGCACTCCGCGGAGATCCTGAAGGACGGAGCGCTCGCCTACCGGTGGCGCTCGATGGGCGAGCTGCTGGCGGCCCTCGAGGCCGGCGGGCTGCTCGTCAATGCGGCGCTCCTGGTCGGCCACGGCACGCTCCGCCAGGCGGTCATGGGCAACAGCGCCGCTCCCCCGAGCCCGGAGCAGATGGACGCGCTCTGCGCGCTGGCGCGCGCGTCGCTCCGCGAGGGCGCGTTCGGGCTCTCGGCCGGGCTCGCCTACACGCCCGGGGTCTTCGCGCGAAGGCACGAGCTCCTGACGCTGCTCCGGGCGGTGGCCGACGAAGGGGGCGTGTTCACGGTCCACGGCCGGGCCTACACGTGGATATCGCCGTTCTACAGGCCGCTGCTCCTCGGCCCGCCGCACAACCTCCGCTCCGTCCGCGAGCTGCTCGGCCTGGCCGAGGAGAGCGGCGCGAAGATCCAGCTCTCGCACCAGATCTTCATCGGCCGGCGGACGTGGCCCACGGTGCCCTGGGTGCTCCGCGCGATCGAGCGGGCCGTGGACAGAGGGGTCGACGCCGCCTTCGACGCGTTCCCCTACACGGTCGGCAACACCACGGTGAACGCCCTCTTCCCCGCCTGGGTGCTCGACGACTTCCGGGCCCGCATCGGGGACCCGGCCGTCCTCCGCCGGCTCCGGCGGGAGTTCGCGATGTTCCGGCGGCTCCTCGGGCTCTCGTATGCCGACATCCGGCTGCTCTGGGGCGGAGCGCCGGAGCTCGCGGCGCTGGAGGGGCTCGATTTCGAGGCGATCGCGGGGCGCCTCGGCGGGAGCGAGTTCGACGCCTACGTGCATGTCGCCCGCGTGAGCGACGGCAAGGCGCGCGTCCTCCTGAACACGTACTCGGGCGTCGATGCGCACGACGAGCCGCTCCGGGCCGTGCTCTCGCACCCGCTCTGCGCGTTCGAGACCGACGCGATCCTCACCCGGCGCGGCCAGCACAACCCGGCGTCATTTGGCACGTTCCCGCGGGTGCTCGGCCACTACAGCCGCGACGTCGGCCTGTTCCGGCTCGAGGAGGCCGTGCGCCGGATGACCTCGCTGCCCGCCGAGCGGATCGGGCTCCGCGACGTGGGGCGCATCTTGCCCGGGCACTGGGCGGATCTCGTCGTGTTCGATCCGGCCACGGTGGCGGACAACACGACGCCGCGGCGGGCCGACGCGCCGCCGACGGGGATCCGCGCCGTCTTGATCACCGGCGAGGTGGTGGCGCAGGACGGCGCGCTGACGAGCAAGACCCGGCAGGGGCGCCTCCTGCGCAGGTAGGCGGGGCGGCCATACCCTTTGACGCTCAGGGACGTTCGGTTCCGACCGCTTCAACAGGATCGCGCCGGAGCGCGAGATGAGCGATGGCTCCATCGTTCCGCATGTGGGTGCTGTATGCTCGGCCGAGATCAGGCTCGGATCGGTACGGGAGCAGCGGAGCGCATGGAGTCCACGGAGAGAAAGCCGGCAAGTCCAGAAGATTCGGTTCGCCAGATGCTCGTCGAGTTCGCGCGCGCCTTCGAGCGAGGCGACGTGGACGCGTTATGCGACATGTTCGTACGTGACGATGCCCTGATCTTCTACGGCACACACGACAAGCTGCACTTCACGCGCTGGGCCGAGATCGAGGCCTCGTTCCGGCGGCAGAGCGAGATCCTGAAGGACCTCGTGTGCAGGATCACCGGCGATGTCCAGGTGCGTCTGCTGGCGGGGGGAGCGGCCGCCTGCGCCGGGACGGCCGGCTTCGGTATCCACGCCACCATGGGCGGCGTGCGCTTCGACCTGCCCGCGCTCCGACTGACCTGCACGGTGGAGCGCCACGGGGATCACTGGCGGTTCGTGCAGCTCCACCTCTCCGTGTCGGACAGGCCGTTCCTCGACAGCGTGGGCCACGTGCTCGAGAGCGCCTGAGAGCGCCTGAACGCCGCGCCGCCACACCACGCCGGTGCGGCGGCGCGGCCCGCGCCTCACGTGGGGACGTCGCTCGACTCCGCCAGATCCCGGAGCGCCCTCTCGCTCCGGCGCAGCGCCTCCTCGGTCCGCTGGACCTTCAGCGCCTCCTGCTCCAGCTCGCCGCGGAGCACGGTGTTCTGCAGCGACAGCGCGGCCAGGAACTCGAGGAGCGGCAGCCGGCGCAGGATGAACGCGCCGTGGACCAGCCGGTTCTCCAGGTAGAGGAGGCCGCCCACCTCGCCGGGGTTCTTCATGAGCGGCATGCACAGCACCGACTTCGGCCGCTCGCGCACGAGGTACTCGTCCCCGGCGAAGGCGCCGCTCGCCCCGACGTCGCTGAGCACCACCCGCTCCCGCGTCCGCTCGACATAGTTGACGATCGACGCCGGGACGCGGGTCGCGAGCGGCGCCGTGCTCCGCTCGTACACGCGGATGCTGATGCCGTCGCGGTCCACCACGGCCTCGGCGGCGAGCCGCAGGCCGTCCCCGGTGAGCAGGAGACAGCACCGCTCCGCCCCCTCGTGCTCGACGACGAGCCGCATGAGCGACTCCATCATCTCCTTCGGCGTCATGTCGCTCGAGAGCGACCGCGAGACCTTCACCGCGGTCTGCGCGTCGATGGCCTCCGCCGCCATCGTCATGACGCCGCGGCTCGTCGCGCGGCGCTGCTCCTGGTTCAGGACGAGCGCATGCCGCTGCTCGAGCTGCCTCACCTTCTCGCTCGCGCCCCAGCGCGAGTACGACGCCACCGCCTCCCGCAGGTAGAGCCCCGGCAGGCCGCTGTAGCCGCGATCCAGGTAGAACCGGGCGGCGAGCTCGCTCGCGAGCGCCTCCTGGTGGATGAACCGGGACTCGCGGAAGGCCACGATCGCCCTATCGTAGAGCGCCGCGGCCTCGTCGTGCCTGCCGTCGACGCGCGCGCGCTCCGCCGCTACGAGCGCGTGTTTGCCGGCGAAGTTGTCGGGGCAACTCTCGGCCCAGACGCGCAGCTGCTCCTCGTGGCCGGCGAGCGACCGCCGGAGCCTGGCCTGCTCCTCGGCCGGGGCCCCGGAGAAGCGGGCCGCCCGGGCGAGGGCACAGTAATAGTGGCACTCGGCCGCGAACAGCGACCCGCTACCCCCCGCGATGTTGCGCTCCGACGCCTCCGCGGCAAGGGCCGCCCCCTCGTCGTTGCACGCAAGGAGGTGCTGCGCGGTCTTCATGATATAAAAGACGAGCCGCACGCTCGGGAAGCTCTCCTTCTCGAGGCGGGCCTCGAACGCCTGCTCGTCGAAGTCGTCCCCGCTCATCGTGCCGAGGTGGCGCGTGGCGCCCCTCAGCGCCTGGACCAGGCGCAGCATGCTCGTCACGGCGTCCACGGCGAACGTGATCTTCGCCTTCGTCGCGTAGTCGAGCGCGCTCACCGCGACCTTGTACGTCTCCTCGATCGGGTCGCCCCGCACGAGCACGTTCAAGGTGAGCTGGATGTTGCTGAAGCTCCCCCACGTCAGGTTCCCGACCTCGTTCGCGGCCTGGATGCTCGCGAGCTGGCAGGCGATCCCGGTGTCGATGTGGCGCGTCCAGACCGAGATCAGGCAGCCATAGAGGTTGGCCACCTCGGGCTTGTAGACGAGCGCGTTCATCTTCTCGGTCAGCTCGTATCCCACCCTGCCGATCCGGTCGCCGTCCTGGTACGCGTTGAGCCTCACGCACAGCGCCTTGCCGAGGCTCGTGTACCCGATGCCGGTCGACTCCGCGTTGCCGTGGAGCAGGCTGAGCCGGACCATCTGACAGACCAGGAGGTCGTTGAGGTTCGGATCGGTGTAGAACGACGAGGCGTACATCACCGCCATCACGCCCATCGCCGCGACCATCGGCGGCGCCGTCATCCTCGGCTGGCCCAGGATCTCGTCGGCCGTGCGATCGCGCAGCGCGTCGCGCAGCGCCGTGATCTCCGCGGTCACCTCCTCGTCGGCCGGCTGCCTCCGGAGCTTGATGCCGAGCAGCGCGAGGCACTCCAGCCCGACGCCGATGCACGCGTCGTGCTCCGACCGGGCCATGTGGTTCTGCATCAGGACGCGGTAGGCGGCCGCCTTGTCGAGCTGCGTGCGCGCGCGCTCGAGGAGCACCGAGCAGAGGCCGACGGACCGATCGAACTCCCCGTTCACGCTCGCGCTCTCGGCGAGATCGAGGTGCAGCGCGAAGGCGAGCAGATCGTCGGCTCCCGCCCAGTCGTCCTCCCCGATCAGCGCGCAGCCCGCGGCGAAGTAGGCCACCGCGGAGCCGTGGGCGCCGGACGCCCTCGCTTTCCTGCCGGCGCGGAGGTTCAGCTCGGCCGTCCTGCGCCGCTCGCCCGGATCGGTGATGAGGGAGGCGCCGATGTTCAGCTGGTTCGTGATCTCGAACAGCCGGTCCTCCAGCGCCTCCTCCGGCGTCTGGACGAGCAGCAGGCGCCCGATGCGCAGGTGCGTCGAGGTGTGGTTGCCCTCGCGGATGAGCAGGTACGCGGCCTGCTGCACGCGGTCGTGGAGGAACTTGTACGTGCCGCCCCGGCGCGCCACGAGCCCCTCGCGGATGGCCGGGGTGATGGCGGCGTGCGTCGCCTGCGTGGACTCGCCGTACATGGCCGAGAGGACCTCGGCGTCGAAGCGGGCGCCGAGGCAGGCGGCGAGGGAAAGGACCCGCTGCGTCTCGCCGTCGAGCCGCCTGAGGCGAGTCAGCACCAGATCGACGACGTTGTCAGTCAGGTTTTGCGCGGCGATGGCCTCGATGTTCCAGCACCAGACGGCGCTCACGGGGTCGACCCAGACCAGCTTCTGGCGATAGAGCTCCGTCAGGAACTGGCCCACGAAGAACGGGTTGCCGCCCGTCCTCTGGACGAGGAGCCTGGTGAGCTGAGCCCCCTGCTCGTCCTCGCAGCGGAAGGTGTCCATGACGAGCTCGAGGACGTTCTCGTGCGGGAGCGGGTCGAGGCTGAGCGTCGAGACGCGCGCGCCCGTGGCGTGGATCTGCCGGAGCACCTCCATGAGCGGGTGCGACGGGCTCACCTCGTTGTCGCGGTACGCCCCGATCACGAGCAGGTGCCGCTTCTCGGGCACCGCGACGATGTCGCGGATGAGCCTCAAGCTGGCGGGATCCGCCCACTGCAGGTCGTCCACGAACAGCACGAGCGGGTGCCGCTTGCGCGCGACCACGCCGAGGAACGCATGGAACACGCGGACGATGCGGCTGCGCGCCTCGTTCGGCGCGAGCGGCGGCACCGGCGGCTGCTCGCCGAGGATCAGCGAGAGCTGCGGGATGATGTCGGTGATGACCCGCCCCTCCTCGCCGACCGCGTCGCTCAGCCGGTGCTTCCACCCCGCGAGGGACTGCGGGCTCTCCGTCAGGAACTGCCGGACGAGCTCCCCGAACGCCTGGGCGATCGTGCGGTAGGGGATGTCGCGCTGGAGCTGCTCGAACTTCCCGGAGATGAACGCCCCGCGCTCGCGGACGATGGGCGCCTGCACCTCCTTCACGAGCGAGGTCTTCCCGACGCCCGAGTACCCGGCGACGAGCACGAGCTCGGCCGTGCCCGTGGCGACCACACGCTCGAACGCCTCGAGCAGGATCGCGCGCTCGCGCCTCCTGCCGTAGATCTTCGTCGGGAGCTGCAGCCGGTCCGGGATGTCGGCCGTCCCGAGCGGGAACGAGTCGATCATCCCGAGCTCCTCCATCTCGGTATGGCACATGAGGAGATCCGACCAGAGCCCGCGGGCGGTCTGATAACGCTCCTCCGGAGACTTCGCGAGGAGCTTCATGACGATGTCGGAGACGATCCGGGGCACGTCCTGCACCAGCTCCGCGAGCGGCACAGGGGCCCTCGCGATGTGGGCGTGCGCCCACGCGGGCGCGTCGTCCGCGTCGAGCGGCAGCTTGCCGGAGAGCAGCTCGTACAGCGTGACGCCGAGCGAGTAGAGATCGGCGCGCTCGTCGATCGGCCAGTCGACGCGGCCCGTCCGCTCCGGCGCGATGTAGGGCAGCGACTCCGGGTTGATCTTCGCCTCGTCGGAGAGGCCGAGATCGCCGCGCACCACGGCCAGCCCGCCGTCGAGCGACACCTCCCCGCTCTCCGGGTGCACGGAGAGGTTCGCGGGGCGGATGTCCAGGTGAAGGGTGCCTGACTTATGAAATTTCGATAGCGCCGATGCGATCTGCACCGCGTATGCGAGGAACGGACGAAGATCCATGGGAGCCCTGGAGATCGTCGACAGGACGATCCTGAGTTGACGGTACTAGAAGCAAGATCCCTGTCAATCTTTCCTCCGGCCTCGCCGGCCCGACGCCGGCCGCCGGAGCGCCTCGACATCGACCCGCTCCGCGCGGACGTCGATCACGACGCGTCAGGGATCCTCGTCGTGTGGAGCACGAGCGCTCTCCACTCACCGCCCTGGAGCTCCCAGACCGCGGTGAAGGCGATGGTGTTATCGAATTTGACACCACCCTTGATCTCGGCGCGTGAGCGGTAGACTCCGGTCACGATAGCGACGTCTCCGCCGGCGATACGCACGTCGCACTGCCGGAGCTCCTGCGTGTACGTCAACATGCTGTCGACGAGCTTCAGGTACTCGTCCTTACCGCGTTGCACTCCGCTGTAATCGACGTACCTCCAGCCCTCGGCCAGGTGGCGGTCGAGGAAGCCGTAGTCCTTGACGGCCCCCCCCACCGCCTTCGTCCACGCCTTGAGGAGCGCGACGTGCTCGTCTCTCGCCTGCTCCGCGGTGATCTTCGACATTCTCCACCTCCGCCGCGCGCCCTGGCCGTGCTCGGTTCCGCGCGACCGCGCGGGGGCGTCGCCGTCGCCGCTCCACACCCATGCTAGAGAGACCGGCGGCCGGCCGTCAACATCAGCCCTGATGTCCAGCGGCCTCGAGCGCGGCGCGCAGATGATCGGCCATGATCTGCACGTTCGGCGGCAAATTCATGGTGATGTGATTGCCAGGGACCTCGTGGACAGTGAGCTGGCCCTGGATCAAATCGCGCCATCCTTGAGCCGGGTTGCTCACGGTCATCGCGTCGCGCTCGCTCGCCTGGAAGTAGAGCACGTCACCCGGGTAGGGGCGGGGGGCGTAGCGCAGCATCGCCTGCAGGTTGGCGGTGACGATCTTGCGAAACGTGGCGAGCTCCTGGAGCGCCAGCGTCGGGAGCATCCGGGAGACACCCTTCTTGCGCCGGAGCACGTGGAGCAGCTGCTCGTCCGGGGAGAGGTGCCGGATCTCCTCCGCGGGGACGGGGAGGCCCGGATCGCCGCTGATCAGGTAGGCGAGGCGCTCGGGGGTGTCGAGATCCTCGGGGAACACCGCCGTGGGCGCGGGCGTGTCGATCATCATGAGCAGCGCGACGCGCTCGCCCCCGGAGATGAGCTGGTGCGCCATCTCGAAGGCGACGACCCCGCCGAAGGACGAGCCGCCGAGCACGTACGGGCCCTCCGGCTGGATGTGCCGCCGCACCGCCTCGAGGTAACGCGCGGCCATCTCCTCGACGCGGGTGAGCGGCGGCGCCTTGCCCTCGATGCCCTGCGCCTGCAGCCCGTACACGGGCTGCGCCGGGTCCAGGCAGGTGGCGAGATCGTGGTAGAAGTAAACGTGCCCTCCGACCGGGTGCATCAGGAAGAGGGGCCGCCCGGTGCCGGGCTTGATCCGCACGAGCGAGGGGGGCAAGAGGCGCGCGGGAGAGCGCCGCGACATCGAGGTGGATGAGGGCGAGTCGGACTGCGCGATGAGCTCGGCCAGGGCCGCGACGGTCGGCGCGTTGAGCAGGCTGTGGCCGGGGAGATCCATGTTCACGACGTTGCGCAGCCGGGAGATGAGCTGGACGGCGAGCAGCGAGTCGCCGCCGAGCGCGAAGAAGTCGTCGTGCACGCCGATCCGCTCGATGCCGAACAGCTTCTCCCAGGTCTCGGCGACGGCGCGCTCCAGCGGATCGCGCGGCGCCACGTAGGCCGTGCCGAGGTCGGGCCGCGGGTGGACCGACCTCGGGATGCCCTCGGAGTCGGCTTCCCGCGACGCCGGCGCGCTCGAGCTCGGCGCGCTCGAGCTGGCCGAGGCGCGCTGCCTCGCCTGCGCTTCCCGCTTCAGGACGAGGACGTGGGGCGTGGGGCTCGTGAGGATGCGCATCCAGGCGTCGAGCGCCTCGTCGCGCGAGAGACCCTCCTCCGCCGAGGCCGCGCCGCCCTCGCCCGACTCGGCCGCAGGTTCGAGCTCCTTGCCGCGCGAGGCGTCCTGCCGCTGCCACGGGTCCCACTCGATCGCGATCGTGAGCGGGCCGTCCCCGGCCGCCCGCCGCTGCGCGAAGGCGCCGAGGAAGGCGGTCGCGGCGCACTGGCCCGCGAGGCCCGGCCCGCGGGAGCCCGTGGTCCGCGCGGCGCACAGCGCGACGAAATCGGGCCGGAGCCCCCGGAGCGCCTCGTCGAGGACGAGCGCGCCGTCGACCTTCGGCGCGAGGAGCGCCTCGCCCTCCTCGCGCGTCATGCGCTGGAGGGGCACGGCGCGGCGGGCGCCCGCCGCGTGGATCACGCCGTCGATCCGCCCGAAGCGCTGGAGCGCCTCGGCCACCGCGCGCTGCATGTCGTCGAGCCGCGAGACGTCGGCCGTCACGAGGAGCACCTCGGCGCCCAGCCGCTCCATCTCGAGCACCGCGCCGATCTTGCGGCGTAACGCGTCGGAGGCGCCCGCGCCGGCGAGGTCGCCCCAGGCCTCCCGGGGCGGGAGCGCCGTCCGGCCCGTGAGCACGAGCTTCGCGCGCGCGACCTTCGCGAGGTGCTCCGCCATGGCGGAGCCGACGACCCCGAGCCCGCCGGCGATCAGGTAGACGCCGCCCTCCCGCAGGCGCGGCGGCAGGCCCTCGGCGCGGTCCATGCGCGCGGGCTCGAAGATCCGGACCCAGCGCTCCCCGCTCCGGTAGGCGATGACGGGCTCGGTCTGCTCCAGCGTGACCTCGGCGAGGAGCTGGTCGATGAGCCTCGCCTCCTGGAGCGTCCGCGGCTCCGGCAGGTCGATGTCGACGCTGATGCACGAGATGTTCGGGTACGCCCTGGGGATGGCCTCGCACGGGCCGAGCAGCGTGGCCTTCTCGGGGCAGAGCACCGCCGGGTCGGTCACCTTCTGCATGTGGCTCGTCACGACCCCGAGCCGCACGTCGTCGCGGAGCCCCGCGTCGCTGATGCCCTGGGCCAGCGCGACGAGGCTGGCGAACCCGAGCCGCTGGGCGTCCGCGAGGCGGGCGGCGTCGAGCGGCGCGCGCGCGGGCTTCGTCACGCCCCACAGGAACATGATGCGCGAGGGGGAGACGCCCGCGGCGCGGAGCGCGCGGAAGAGGGACGCGTGGTCCTCGCGGCTTGCGGGGGCGACGGTGAACTCGCCCTCGCCCGTCTCGGCGAAGCCCTCGCCCGGCCGCACGGTGATGACCTTGTAGCCGTCCCGGCGGAGCCGCATCTCCATCCGGGCGCCCAGCCCGTAGCTGTCGGCGAAGACGACGCAGCACTGGGCCCTCGGCGGCCGGGCCGACGCCTTCATCGACCCCGACAGCACCGAGCGCTTCCAGGCCTGGAGGTGGATCAGGCCGGCCGGCTCCGGCGCGCTGCGCGCCGGCCGGCGCGCGGCGGTCGTGGCGGCGGGCGCGGGCGGGTCGATCCAGTACCGCTTCCGCTCGAACGGGTAGGTCGGCAGGGACACGCGCCGGCGGGGCTCGTGGGTGTAGAAGCCCGACCAGTCGAGGCGGACGCCGGAGAGCCAGAGCTGGCCCAGCGTCTCCAGCAGGAACCCGATGTCGGACTGGCGGTGGTGGACGTGCCGGATCGACGAGAGCATCACCCGGCGGGCGCCCCGCGCGGGGTGATGTTTGGCCAGAGTCGCGAGCACCCGGCCCGGGCCGACCTCGAGCAGGGCGCGGGTCGGATCGGCGAGCACCTCGCCGAGCCCCGCCATGAAGCGCACCGGCTCGCGCACGTGCCTCGCCCAGTACGCGGGGTCCTGCGCGTCGGCCGCGGACAGCCAGGTGCCGGTGACGTTCGACGCGATCGGGATCTTCGGGGCGCTCGGGCGCGCGCGGGCCACGATCGCGGTGAACGCGGCGAGCATCGGCTCCATCATCCGGGAGTGGAACGCGTGCGAGGTCTGGAGTCGGGTGCACTCCAGCTCGCGCTCGGCGAAGAGCCGGTCGGAGAGCGCCTCGATCGCGTCCTCGGGCCCGGCCACGACGCAGGCGGACGGCCCGTTGACGGCCGCGAGCGAGAGCGCGCCGCCGCCCTCGTCGAGCAGCTGCTGCACCTCGGCCTCGGGCAGCGGGACCGCGAGCATCGCGCCCGGCGGCATCTCCTGCATCAGCTTGCCCCGCCGGGCGACGATCCGGAGCGCGTCCTCCAGCGAGAAGACGCCCGCGAGGCAGGCCGCGACGTACTCGCCGAGGCTGTGGCCGATCATCGCCGCGGGCCGGATGCCCCACTCCATCCAGAGCGTGGCCAGCGCGTACTCGATCACGAAAAGCGCGGGCTGGGCGAAGCGCGTCTGCTTGAGCATCTCCGCCGCCGCCGCCTCCCGGCCCGGGGGCGGGTAGATCACCTCGCGGAGATCGAGCCCGAGCTCCGGCTGGAGCATGGCCGCGCAGAGATCGACGCCGGCGCAGAACGTGGGCTCCAGCTCGTACAGCTCGCGCGCCATGCCGGTGTACTGCGTGCCCTGCCCCGGGAACATGAAGACGACCGGGCGGTCGACGGCCTCCTCGACGTGCGCGAGGACCCGCCGCTCCCCGAGCGTCGACAGGAGGCTCACCGCCTCCTCCGCGTCGTTGCAGACGAGCATGCGCCGGTGCGGGAACGTCTTGCGGCCGACCTGGAGCGTGAACGTGACGTCGGGCAGGCTGACGTCCGGGTGCGCCTTGAGATACCCGACGAGGTTCTCGGTGATCGTGTCGAGCGCGGTCCTCGTGCGGGCGGAGAGCAGGAGGAGCTGCCAGGACCGCCCGCCGGGCGCCGCCGCCGCGTGGGGCGCCTCCTCGAGGATGGCGTGGGCGTTGGTGCCGCCGATGCCGAACGAGCTCACGCCGGCGCGGCGGGGCCCGTCGCCGGGATCCCAGTCCGCGAGCGCCGCGTTGACGTAGAAGGGGCTGTTCGCGAAGTCGATCTCGGGGTTCGGCGTGTTGAAGTGCAAGGTGGGCGGGAGCTGCCGGTGGCGGAGCGCCTGGACGACCTTGAGCAGGCCGGTGATGCCGGACGCGACGTCGAGGTGTCCGACGTTCGGCTTGGCCGAGCCGAGCGCGCACCAGCCCTTGCGCTGGCTGCGGGAGCGGGCGTGGAACGCCCTGGTCAGGGCCGCGACCTCGATGGGATCCCCGAGGCGCGTGCCCGTGCCGTGGGCCTCCACGTACGAGATCGTCTCCGGATCCGTGTTCGCCATCGCCAGCGCCTGCGCGATGGCCTGCACCTGCCCCTCCACGCCCGGCGCGGTGAACCCGATCTTGGCCGATCCGTCGTTGTTGACGGCCGAGCCCCGGATCACCGCCTCGATGTGATCGCCGCTGTCGAGGGCGTCCTCGAGCCTGCGCAGCACGACAACGCCCGCGCCGTTCCCGGCGACCGTCCCCTGCGCCTCGGCGTCGAATGTGCGGCAGCGCCCGTCGGGCGAGAGGATCATGCCGTGCCGGTAGAGGTAACCCGACCGCGTGGGGACGTTGATCGCCACGCCGCCGGCCAGCGCGATGTCGCACTGGTACGTGAGCAGCGCCTGACAGGCCATGTGGACGGCGACGAGCGAGGTCGAACAGGCGCTCTGCACCGCGACGCTCGGCCCCCGGAGGTTCAGCTTGTAGGACGTCCGCGTGGCCAGGAAGTCCTTGTCGTTGGCGATGTACATCTGGTAGTCCATCGCCTTCCTGAGCTCGTGATTCGGGTAAAGGTTGCTCAGGAAATACGTGTCGTGGCCGCTCGCGCCCGCGTAGACGCCGATGGTGCCTTTGAACGCCTCGGGGTTGTAGCCGGCGTGCTCCAGCGCCTCCCAGACGCACTCCAGGAAGAAGCGGTGCTGGGGGTCCAGGATCTCGGCCTCTCTCGGGGTCATCCCGAAGAAGGCGGCGTCGAACCACTCCACGTCTTCGAGCACGGCCCGCGCGCGGACGTAGCTCGGGTCCGAGGCCACCTCCGGGGGCACGCCCGCCGCGGCGAGGTCCTGATCCGAGAGCGCGACGATCGACTCGACTCCATCGCGCAGGTTCTGCCAGAAGGCGTCGACGCTCCTCGCGCCCGGGAAGCGGCCCGCCATCCCGATGATCGCGATCTGGTCCTCGGGGACGGGTTGATCAAGCGGATCCATTCTGTCTGCTCTTGGCTGCTTGCTTCTTTCGTTTCAGGATCTCTCGCTGCTTCAGCGCCCGCGCGTCGGCCGCCGAGAGCTCGCTCCCACGGCCGCTGCTGCTCGCGAGGAACGCGGCGAGGTCGGTGACCGTCGGGCGCGCGAAGATGTCGACGAGGGAGAGATCGCTCCCGAACGACTCCCGGACGCGCTCGTGGAGGCGTACCAGGAGCAACGAGTGGCCGCCCAGATCGAAGAAGTTATCGTGCACGCTCACGCGCTCGATGCCGAGGACGTCCTGCCATATCGCGATGAGCCGCTCCTCGAGCGAGCTCCGCGGCGCCACCATCGGCGCGCTCTCGGGGCGGAGCTCGCCGGGGGCCGGCAGGGCGCGGCGGTCCACCTCGCCGTTGCCCGCGAGGGGCAGCGCGTCGAGCAGCACGATGGCCGAAGGGTGCATGTAATCGGGCAGCCGCCGCTGCGCGTGATCGCGGATCGTGCGCTCGAGCCCGCCCGTCGGATCCGCCGTGAATGGGCGCGCGCGGGCCCCGGCTTGCCTGGGCGGCGCCGCGGCCCTGCTGCCGTGAGGGACGACGTACGCCACGAGGCGCCGGTCGCCCGAGCGCGCCGGCTGCGCCACCACGACCGCCTCGCGCACGCCCGGGTGCTCCCCGAGGACCACCTCGATCTCGCCGAGCTCGATCTGGTAACCGCGGACCTTGACCTGCTGATCCATGCGGCCGAGGAACTCGAGCTGCCCATCTGGCATCAGGCGGACGCGATCGCCGGTACGGTACAGCCGCCCTTCCGGCCCGCCGCCGATGGGATCGGGGATGAACCGCTCCGCGGTCAGCTCCGGCAGATCGAGGTAGCCGCGCGCGAGGCCCTCTCCGCCGATGCACAGCTCCCCGGGGACGCCGGCCGGGACCTCGTTGAGCTCCTGGTCGAGCACGTGCACCCTCGTCCCGGAGATCGGGCGCCCGATGGGCACCGCGTGGCCGACCGGGCGTTCCACCGTGGCGCAGCAGGCGAACGTCGCGGCCTCCGTGGGTCCGTAGCCGCTGATCATCCGGCACCCCGGGAGCTCGGCGAGGACCCGATTGACGTGCTGCGGGGACAGGACATCCCCCCCGGCGACGATCTGGCGCAGGCCGCGCAGCGCCGTGATCCGCTCGTCCACGAGGAGGTGGAAGACGCCGGCGGTGAGCCACACCGTGGTCACCCCGTGCTGGCGGATAACGCGATCCAGGTCGTCGAGCGACGCGGGCACGGGGGGCATGACGACCAGCCGTCCTCCGTTGAGGAGCGCGCCCCAGATCTCGAACTGCGATGTGTCGAACGAGATCGACGCGAGCTGCAGGAAGACCTCGTCCGGCGCGAAGCTCGCGTAGGTCGTGCCCTTGACGAGCCGGGCCACGCCCCGGTGGGGCACGGCCACGCCCTTGGGCCGGCCGGTGGAGCCCGACGTGTACATGACGTAGGCGAGCTGGTCCGGCGTCGCCGGCGCCGACGGGTTGTCGTCGCGCGCCCGGCCGATCTCCTCGCGGTCCGCGTCCAGGCAGAGGACGCGCGCGCGGCACCCCGGCAGCGCCTCGCCGACGCGGGCCTGGGTCAGCATCACGCGGGCGCGAGCCTGCTCCATCATGAACGCGAGGCGATCGGTGGGGTAGGTCGGATCCAGGGGCACGAAGGCGAGGCCCGCCTTCAGCACGCCGAGGAGCGCGACGAGCATCTCGATCGACCGGTACATGCACACGGCCACGCGGTCTTCGGGCGCGAGGGCTTCGGGCGCGAGGGCTTCGGGCGCGAGGGCCCCCTCGTCGGGGCAGGGCGCGGCCCCGGACCCCGGCGCCTCGCGGACGCGGAGGCCGAGCAGGGTGTGCGCGAGCTGGTTGGCCCGCCGGTTCAGCTCGCGGTAGGTGAGCGACGTGACGTTCCCCGCGCCGTCGTCGAAGACGACCGCGACGGCCTCGGGAGAACGCTCGACCTGGGCCTCGAAGAGGCGGTGAATGCACACGTCCGACCCGGGGCCGGCCGGGGCGGTGCCCCACGCGCGGAGCGCGCTCCGCTCCTCGGGCGTGAGGAGCGGGAGCGCCGAGAGGGGCAGGTCGACGTCGCGCGACGCGCCCTCGAGCAGGGTCTCGTAGTGGCCCGCCATCCGCTCGATGGTGCGCGCGTCGAACAGCGCGGCGCTGTACTCGATGCGCCCGATGATGCCGTCCTCGCGCTCGTCGAGCTCCAGCGTGAGATCGAACTTGGACGCGCCCGTGTCCACGTCGAGCTGACCCAGGGTCCAGCCCGGATCGATCGCCGGCACGGGCGGCTCCAGGATGAAGGCGACCTGGAACAGCGGGTTCTGGCCGGGGACCCGCTTCGACTGGAGCGCCTGCACGACGCTGGCGAACGGCACGTCCTGGTGCGAGAGCGCGGCCTGGCTCACCGCCCGCACGCGCCCGAGCAGCTGCCGGAACGTGGGGTCTCCGCGCAGGTCGGTGCGCAGCACGAGCGTGTTCAGGAAGAAGCCGAGGAGGTCCTCGGTCTCCGGCGGATGGCGGCACGACGCGGACGTGCCCACGACGATCTCGTCCTGCCGCGCGTACCGGCAGAGCATCGCCTTGAAGGCCGAGAGCAGGACCACGAAGAGCGTGACGCCCTGCTCCCGGGCCAGCGCCTTCAGCCGGAGGGTGAGCTCCCTGGACAGGGCGACGCAGTGGCGCGCCCCCGCGAGGTTCGGGGCGGCCGGACGTGGCCTGTCGGTCGGCAGCTCCAGGGTGGGGAGGTCGGCGAGCTGCCGTCTCCAGTAGTCGAGCTGCGGCTGGTGGGCGCCGCTCAGCTGCTGTTCCCGCTGCCAGACCGCGTAATCGGCGTAGTGGATCGCGCGCTCGGGCAGCGGCGACGGCCTGCCCGCGGCGAACGCCTGGTAGAGCGCGTGGAGCTCCCTCGGGAGCACATCGAAGATGGAGACTCCATCCATCAGGATGTGGTGCACCACGACGAACAGCACGTGTTCGGCCTCGTCGAGCCGGACCAGCGTGGCCCGGAGCAGCGGGCCGCGGGCGAGATCGAACGGGCGCCGGGCCTCGTCGGTGGCGAGCGCGACGGCGCGCTCCCACCGCGTTTCGGCCGACAGCGCCGGCAGCGCCGTCAGGTCGACGACGGGCAGGTCGAGCGGCGCCGGGGGCTGGATCTGCTGCACGGGCTCGCCGCGGACGACGGCGACGACGCTCCGGAGCATCTCGTGGCGCCTGAGGAGCTCGTCGAGCGCGCGCCCCAGGGCCGGGACGTCGAGGGGCCCGCGGAGGCGCAGGGAGAACGGCTCGTTGTAGAACAGCGCGCCCGGGTGGAGCGCGGCATGGAGCCAGATCTGCCGCTGCCCGTGCGAGAGGGGGATGGGCCGGTCCCGCGGCGCAGGCGGGATGGCCGCGGCGGCCGGGCGCTGCTTCGGCCGGGGGAGCGACGCCACGAGGTCGGCCAGCGCGGCGACCGTGGGGGCGTCGCACAGGCTCTGCAGGGAGAGATCGACGCCGAGCGCGCGGCGCAGGCGGGACAGCACCCGCGCGGCGAGCAGCGAGTGCGCCCCGAGGTCGAAGACGTCGTCGTGGACGCCGATGCGCTCGATCCCGAGCGCATCGGCCCACGCCGCGGCGATCGCCGCCTCGATCTGGTTGCGCGGCGCGAGGGGCTCGCCGTCGCCGCGATCGGGCCGGGCGGCGTCCGGCGGCGGCAGGGCCGCGCGGTCCACCTTCCCGCTGGGGCCGAGCGGCAGCGCGTCGAGCAGCACGAACGTCGACGGGATCATGACCTCGGGGAGGCTCTCGCGGAGGAAGCTGCGCAGCGCGGGCACGACGGCCCGGGGGGCGGCCGGGGGCGCGTCCGGCGCGTCCGGGCGCGCGACGACGTAGGCGACGAGGCGGCCCTCGCTGGCGACGGCCACCGCCGCGCGGACGGCGGGGTGGCGCCCAAGCGCGGCCTCGACCTCGCCGAGCTCGACGCGGTGGCCGCGGATCTTCACCTGCTGGTCGACGCGCCCGAGGAAGGCGAGATCGCCGCCGGGCAGGCGGCGCACCACGTCGCCCGTCCGGTAGAGCCGGGCCTCCGGGAGGGCGCTGAACGGATCGGGGACGAACCGGGCCGCCGTGAGCTCGGGCTGACCCAGGTAACCCCGGGCCAGGCCGGGCCCGCCGAGGTAGAGCTCGCCGGACTCGCCGTCCGGGACCGGACGCATGGCGGCGTCGAGCACGAAGCAGCGCGTGTTCCTGATCGGTCGGCCGATGGAGAGCGGCTCGCCGGGGTCCCGATCCGGGTCGAGCCCGTCGGCCATCGTGGCGCATACGGTGGACTCGGTGGGACCGTAGGCGTTGATGAACGTGCGCCCCTCTGCCCAGCGCGCGGCGAGGTCGGCCGGGCAGGATTCGCCGGCGACGATGAGGGTCCGGAGCGCGGGCAGCGAGCGCTCGGCGCCTTCGGGGAAGGCGGCGAGCGCGGAGGGGGGGAAGGTCGCGATCGCCACCTCCTCCGCGCGCATCCGATCGAGGAGCGCGCGCCCGGGGATCATCTCGAACTTCGTCCCCATCACCAGGGTGCCTCCCCGGGCGAGCGTCATCGCGATCTCCCAGACCGACGCATCGAAGCTGAGGGACGCGAACTGGAGCACGCGGCAGCCCGGCGCCACGTCGAATCGCTCGGCCAGCGCGCGGGCGAGGTTGGTGAGGCCCCGGTGGACGAGCTGGGCGCCCTTGGGCCTGCCCGTCGAGCCCGACGTGTAGATGACGTAGGCGAGGTCGTCGGGACCCGTGGTGTCCGGCGGGTCCTCGTCGCTGAAGCCCGCGGTCACGCCGCGATCGCCGTCGAGGAGGACCACGCGCGCCGCGTGGCGCGGCAGCGACGGGAGCAGCCGCGCCTGGGTGAGCAGGACGGGCGCCTTGGCGTCCTCGAGCATGAAGGCGACCCTCTCCCGCGGGTACGAGGGGTCGACGGGGACATAGGCGCCGCCGGCCTTGAGCACCGCGAGCAGCCCGACGAGCGCCTCCAGGGAGCGTTCGGCGCAGAGCGCGACGAGGACGTCGCGGCCGACGCCCAGGCTCCTCAGGTGATGCGCGAGCTGGTTCGCGCGGCGATTCAGCTCCTGATAGGTGAGCCGGTCAGGGCCGAAGGATGCGGCCACGACGCCGGGCGTGCGCCCGGCCTGGAGCTCGAACGAGCGGTGAATGCTGGCGTCCTCGGAGCTGAAGTCGTGATAGCTCATGTCGTGTGTGGTGGTAGGAGTCTCTTCAGGGGCAGAACATCAGCCGCCGTGTGCGAGCCCGAGCAGCGACGCGAGGGCGTCACGCATCTCGTTCAGAACCGTCCCAGGAGCACCGGAGTGAGCTCCAGGGCGGCAGCCGGTGACACGGGCGCGCCCCCGACGTTTCAGGGGCGCGGTCGGCACGGATACCATGCTGCATCACGCTGGTACTCACGCTTCGATGGGCGAGTCCATCGACGCCGTGGCAGGGTGACGGTCCACAATTCAAGGCTATTCGCAGCGCAGCCGATTACACACAACCGCGGAATGAAGGTCAAGCGGGACGTACGGCTTTTTTCGGCGTGGAGGGGCATGTGGTCGCGGCGCTGCGTCATGAGGCGATCGCTCCCGGCCGGCAGTCCTGTTCCGCGCCCGCGTGGCCCGCGACGACCGCGCCGGGCTCGCACACCGCGACGGAGCCCGCCGCGAACGAGGCGTCGGGAGCACTCGTAATCAGGTGGTGATCGACGATGTCCCGATTGCCGATCGTACGGGTTTCATGAATCGAACATCGCCGATCTTCAGAGGTCGCCGAGAGGGGCTGTCGAGATACCCACGCGCTCCTCGTTGAAGCCCTCCGTCCGCGTCATCGCCGACTGGGAGAGGCTCGCCAGCACTTTGACCGGCCACGACAGGCTGTCCATCGACCGACACCACTCGAGCGCCAGGAAGCCCGCGGCCCCGACCGCGAGCAGCACCGCGGTCGTGATCAGCACGACCCGGCTGTGACGACGATGGTCGTCGCCCTCGGTCCTGGCGGGCGCTGGAACAAGACGCCCATGACAGCCGACGAGCTCGCGCGCAAGCTTGGCAAAAAGGCGTTTCGTCGGATCACATGGCGCGAAGGTACGGGCAAGAAGCTCGCGTCGCGGTTCGCCTTGCGCCGCGTTCGGCTCGCCAATGACGATTGACGATGGCATCCCGGTCGAGGAGCACGAACCGCTGTGGCTGCTCATCGAGTGGCCGTTCGGCGAAAGCGATCCCTCGAAGTTCGCGGTCACGACGCTGGGGACCAAGATGTCCAAGAAGCAGATCGTACGCCAGTACAAGGAGCGCTACCGAACTGAGCAGGCCTACGAAGAGATGAAGGGCGAGCTGGGGATCGATCACTTCGAAGGGCGGCGATTCCGAGGCTGGCACCACCATGTTTCCGTCGTCCTGTGCTGTTACGCCTTCATCGTGGCCGAGCGTGATCGGTCTTTTTTTCCCTCGGCAGACGCCGAAGGTCACGCCCACCCGCTCCGCTTCGCGGCCTGAGCGTCACTTCGCCGACTCGCTCGCGACCGTTCTCCGCGCGATCGCTCGCGCCTTGATCGCGTGGCTGCCTCGTTGCCCTGCGTGCCACCGCCCGCCGTTACGCCGCAGCGCGCATTGGTTCGTGTCCGCGCCGCGCTGACACAGTAGTGGTAGGCTCTTCTGGCTTCGCAGGGCGCGGTCCGATGCGATTGCGCGCCAACGTGGGCGACTTGCCGAGGCGAGCACGCCAGCGTACTTGACGGTGTGAAAGCGCGGCGGCGGGACGCTGGCCGCGAGGCGGCACAGGAGCGAGAGCGGATCCATATCCACCGCGACAGTCCCGTCAGCGAAGGCGCGCTTGAGCGACAGCCGCACCAGGCCGTCCTGCTGCGGCTCGACGCGCTCGTTTGCGATCGGGGGTCGCAGCACGTAACGCAGCAGCGCCTCCCTCGCCGCGGCATGGTGCGCACCGGCGCGCGTCGCTGCGTGCAAGGTGAAGCCATCGAGCGCAGCGCACAGCGGCTTGTCGTACGCGAGCGCGCTCGGACAATACGACGAGAGCCCGCGGCGCCATTGCGGGGCGACGACGTGTGGCGCGGCTCTCGTCCCGAGACGGCGGAAGCACAGAGCGCGGCCTCGGGCTCGTCGTCCTCCTCGACGTCGTGCTCGATCTCGAGATGCCCGTGCCGCCGGAGGTAACGGAGCATCCGCCCGACGGCGTGCTCTAGGACTTGACCGACCTCGCCCGTTCGCAGGTGACCGAGTTCGTTCCACACGAGCTCGGTGCCGTCTTCGTGATAAGCCCCGTCGAGGAAGACCACGTGCAGATGCGGATTGAGCCGCATGTCGCCGGACGTGCGTTGCACGACGGTCACCGCGCCGCTCTTGACCGCGCCGCACGCGCCTCGGCGCGCGGCGCGCTCTTCGTAGAACCGCTCCACGCTCTCGACGAAGATGCGGGTCAGCAGCCTCCGCGTCTGGAGCAAACACGGCTCTTCGCGGGCACGCTGCTGTCCTGGGAGACGGTCGCTAGCATGACTACATCGTCCCCCGAGTTCGTCCCGGGCCGTTGGCGCGACGCTGTGCGAAGAAGCCAGGGGTAGCGACCATCGGGAGCGCAGGGGCCGATAGGCCCCTGATTCAGGGTACGCAGTACTACTGCGACCCAAGGCGTGCGCGTCAAGCGTCGCTCGCTCGGCTCGGTTCTTGACGCATTCTTCACGCATGACCCCGCCGTAGGTCAGAGGGTTCTCCCGGAGACTCGCGCGCAGGTGGTCCAGGTGGAGACGCCGTGATCTCGGCATGGGCCAGCTTGCTCGCGTGGGCAAGAGATGCCATCCCTTCGCCCACCTGGCTCAGCACCCTCGGAGCCACCCAGGAGGATCCATGAGGACTGTTCACCGCGCTGCGCTGGCAGCCACGAAGAAGGGCAGGCATCGCGCTGGGTACCACGCGCTCCTCGGCGCCCTCGCGATGTCGCTCCTCGCCTGCGGGGGTGACGAAGGTGACGGGCAACCTCCGCCCGGCACCGAGCCACCGGCGAAGACTCCCCAGGAGGCTTGCGACGCGCTCTCCGGCGTCACCCTCGGCGACGCCACGCTCAGCAGCGCCACGCTGGTCGCGGCAGCCAACGGGGTCGGCGAGCACTGCAAGGTGGCTGGCCTCATCGGCACGAGCCTCCGGTTCGAGGTGGAGTTGCCAACCGAATGGAACAAGAAGCTCCTGTATGTCGGCGGAGGCGGCTGGGACGGAGCCATCTCGCCCATCTTCTTTCGCCCGCCCCGGGACGCCTCGGGGGAGTACGTGATGGTGGCCTCCAACGGCGGGCACGACGATCCGACGGGCGGGGTGTTCCTCAATAACCCGGAGGTGCAGCAGGATTTCGGTTACCTGCAGATCCACAAGGTCCTCGGCGCCGTCCTCGCGACGGTACAGGAGCGCTATGGCGAGCAGCCCGCGCGAAAGTACTTCGAGGGCTGCTCGAACGGCGGGCGCGAGGCGCTGATCCAGGCGACCCGGTGGCCCGAGGATTTCGACGGCGTCGTGGCGCGGGCGCCTGCCTACAGCTTCACCGAGCTCACCCTGGCCTTCAACAACATCATGAAGGACCAGCTGGGCACACCGGGGGGGCAAATCACCACGGCCAAGGCGGCCACGATGTCCAGCGCCGTGCTCGCGGAGTGCGACGCGCTCGACGGGGTCGACGACGGGGTGGTCAGCCACGTCGAGGCGTGCGCCTTCGATCCGGCGAGCTTGCTCTGCACGGCCGGCGATGCGGACACCTGCTTGACGCAGGGGCAGCTCGAGACCGCGCAGGCGATCTATGGAGAGTTCACGCTGCAGGACGGCACCTCGATCTATCCCGGCTGGGGCCCCGGCGGCGAGGACGAAGGCTTCCCGGCCTGGCTCATCGGCAACACGGCGGACTTCCCAGTGCCACTGCACATGTTCTTCGCCGAGTCGTTCATCCGGAACTGGATCATGAAGGACCCGGCCTACGACACGCTGCAGTTCGAGCCGGAAGCTCACCTCCCCGAGATCCAGGAGGCGGCCGAGGTCGTCGACGCGCCCTTCGACCTGACGGAGTTCTTCGCCCGCGAGGGGAAGGTCATCCTCGTGCACGGGACGTACGACTGGGCGATCAGCTACAAGGGGTCGATCGAGTACTGGAATGGCGTCGCCGACGCCGTGGGCGGCGAGGCCGCGCGGGACGAGAACATGGAGTTCTTCCTCCAGCCGGGCGTGCAGCACTGCTTCGGCGGCGTCGGCGCGGATACGGTCGATCTGCTGAGCGCCCTCGAGACCTGGGTCGAGGAAGGGAGGCCGCCGTCGACCCAGAACCTCGTCAGCTCGAAGGTCGACACGACGGGCGCGGTGCAATTCGAGCGGCCGCTCTGCAAATACCCGGAGTATCCGCGGTACAACGGCAGCGGCGACGCGAGCGACGCTGCGAGCTATACCTGCACGATGCCCTGAGAGCGCGGCTCTTGGGCGAGCATGGCCTCCGCGACGCCGTGCACGGAGCCAGGCACGCCCGCTTTGCGCTCGATGAAACCGAACCAGCCCCGGAGAGATCGGGCGCGCCCTGCGAGCCGGCGCGATTACCATGCGTGAGCCCGAGGTTCGCGGTACAATCCCGTTTGCTGCGTGGTTGGCGGCAGGGGAGCAGTCGCACGTGGACGCGCACCGACGGCGGCAGCGTCAGCACGACGTCTCCTCGGCGGCGAGCGCCAGCACGCGCTCGAGCGTGGCCGGGTCGAAGCCCGGCCGAACGCGGACCACCCGGCCGTTAGGCAGCGCGATCTCGATCGGCTCCGTCACGACCGGCGATGCGTCGGCCACCACGTGCACCGGCAGGAACCGCGGCGGCTCGGCCAACGACGACGGCGAGGGCTGCGAGGGCCCGTCAGCCCGCAGTTTCCAGCGCCAAGAGGACTGCTGCTCCGGCTTGTACCCCTCGCGCCGCGCGAACTTCTCGGCGCTCAGCCTGCTCCGCTCCCATCGCTCCACCCGCTCGGCCCACTCCACCCTCGTCGCCATCGCTTCCTCCTTCGCGATGGCGACAGGTAACCGTTCCTTGGCTCGGTCACCATGGCGACGAGCTTCATCCGCCCCTTGCAAGCTGGGCACTCGAGGACATCGATCGCAAATGTGCGGCGCAAGATCTCGGCGCGGTTTGTCGACCGCTCGATAGCCGCCACGCTTGCGTTTCGGAGCGGCGTCATCGTCCGCCTTCGTAGGCTCTTGTGGCTTCGCAGGGCGCGGTCCGATGCGCTTGCGCCATGGACTTGCGCGGGGCGACGACGTGTGGCGCGGCTCTCGTCCCGAGACGGCGGAGGCACAGAGCGCTGCCTCGGGCTCGTCGTCCTCCTCGACGTCGTGCTCGATCTCGAGATGCCCGTGCCGCCGGAGGTAATGGAGCATCCGCCCGACGGCGTGCTCTAGGACCTGACCGACCGCGCGAGTTGGAAGATGACCGAGTTCGTTCCACACGAGCTCGGTGCCGTCTTCGTGATAAGCCCCGTCGAGGAAGACCACGTGCAGATGCGGATTGAGCCGCATGGCGCCGGACGTGCGTTGCACGACGGTCACCGCGCCGCTCTTGACCGCGCCGCACGCGCCTCGGCGCGCGGCGCCACCGGCAGCCCGAGCAGCCGTCCGATCGCCTCGTGAACGACCCGGGCCGCCACCTCATCCCCGAGGGCGACGGCGCGGCATAGGGTGCTGGCGAGCGAGGCGACCACCGCAGCCCGACGCGACGGATCGGTCACGGCGAGCTCCCCAAGCCCGGGGCTTGGCCGCTGGGCCCGGGTTGGGTCCACGCCCTCCGAACGGGTGCGATCCGTCGTCACGCCCTCCGGAAATCCCCGGGGAAGCGACGGATCGCGACGGTTCGCCCCCACGGAATCGTCCCGCCAGAGAAGCCGGGCGATGACGAGCGACCACCGGAAACAGTAGATATTTCATCGTTTTCGCCTGTTGCGCGCAGAGGGCGGCTCCGGTGTGGCCCAACGGGGCGCCCTCCTCCGTCGCGTCGCCTGCGGTGAAGGGCCCGCCGCATCACCGATCGAAGTCGGCGACTGGCCTGGCGGCGCAGCACCGCGATCACGGTGCGGGTGAGGCCACGCGCGGCCAGCGCCTCGTCCACCGGGCCCCTCGCGCTCCCGCGACGCGAGACCACCACCCCCGCGGCCACAGCGCGAACAGGCTCCCGCCGAGCATCACGACCCCGAGGCCGAGCGCGACGACCAGCGCCGTCCTGCCGGGCGGAGCAGGATCGGCATCACGTCAGAATAGACCGCCTCCGAGGACGGTCGCCTCGAAGGAGCCCGTGACCGGCGCTCCCGGCTCCGTCGAGGCCTCGTCGAAGTGGATCTTGCCGTCGCCGAAAAAGCCCGTGAGCGCCGGCTCCGACTGCGTGAAATCAAGCGCGAACGCCAGGACCGATTGCCAGTCGTACGGGCCCTCTTTTCCGGCGGCGAAGATCTCCGGGTCCACGACAAACACGAGGGCGCGCACCGTCCCGTCGGGGAAGCTCCCGACGACCGTCACCTGGGCGCGGCCGCTCGTGATGGACTCGACCCCTGGCTCGGAGCCTTCATAGCCCGCCGCGGAGCCGACGGTCCCGGCCGATTGCGGGTCATCCGCAGGGAACGCGGCGTCGAACGTCCCCGTCCCCGCGGCGAAGGGATCCGGCTCGGTGAGCGACCCCCACGTCGTCGAGAACGTGCCCTTCACGGTCCCGACCGTCGTCAGGCACGCGATGGCGGGCTGCGGGAACGTCCACGCGGGGGGCGTCGGCGCGATCTCGGCGGTGATCGTGGCGCGGCGCCCGCTCACGAAGCTCCGTACCGCGTCGGTCGCCACCCTCACGGCCGCCGCGTCCGCGCGCACGTACGGCGCGAGGAGCTCCTCCATCCGGTCGATCTCGAGGAGCAGCGCGTCCTCATTCCAGGCCGTCTCGAGGAGGTCCATCATCGCCTCGGCATAGGCAGCGCGGAGCTCCGGGGTCTGGTAGAGCCGGTTCGCGATGGCGCCCTTTGCCGAGACCGACTGCGGCCGCCCTGGCGGGCCGAGCGGGTCGTCCGCGTCGAATGACATGTCGGGGCCCCACGGCAAGAAGGACATCTTCCCGGACGCCGGGTCGAAATACACGAAGTGGTTGTTCGTGTTGCCCGCGTAGCCGTCCCACGCGCCGAGCAGCGACTCGGTGGCCCAGTACCGCCGGAAGGTCTCGATATCCAGGACCGCGCCGAGCGTCGCGTCGAGCTCGGCGTCGCTGGCCAGGAGCGCGGCGGAGACCGCGTCGAGCTCGCTCAGGTCGGGGTCGTCCTCGTTGGTCTTCTTTTCGTACGTGGCGGTCCATCCGTCGCGGAAGTCGCTGAGCTGGCCCTCGTAGAGGTCGCCGCTCGCGTCCGTGAAATGGCGCTCGAGGACGCGCTTCCCGACCGGCTCCACGTGCGCGTAGATGCCGAGGTCCTGCCCGTTGACGGTCACGTGGGCGAAGTTGCAGCGCGAGGCGGGCAGGCCGGCGTCGCGGAAGACCTTGAACGCGAGGCACGTCTTGATCAGCGAGGGATCCTGACGGGCGTTGTTGAGGGTCATCCCTTCGAGGCCGGCGTACTCGCGCCCGTCCACGTATTCGTCGAAGCTCACCTTGAGCGACGGCTTCGACAGGCTGGCGGAACCGAGGAAGCCCTTCTTGCGGACGGACGACATCTCGAGCGTGGTGCCGTCGACGGTGACGGTCGCGGGGAACTGGGTGTAAGGGCTCCTCTTGGGGCCCTCCATGCAGCCCTCGCCGATCACCTCCGAGACGTCGCGGGACTGGCGGCGGAGCGTCTCCCAGTCCTCGGGCGCCAGGGTGATTCCCACCTCGATGACGTGGTCGGGATCGAACATGGCGTCGCTCGGGTCGGGATCGGGTGTGTCGGGGCCGCCGCCGTCGCCGGGCGGGCCGCCGCCGGAGGGGCCGCCGCCGTCGCCGGGGGGGCCGCCGCCGGAGGAGGCGTCGGGGGTTTCGCCGGGCGTCTGCGGCGGGTCGGAGCCGCACGCGGACGCGCCGAGGGCCAGCGCCAACGCCATCACCGAGAGCATGCTGCGTGCACGAACGAGCGTGTTTGTGTGTTTCCGTACCATGAGACGAGTGTCTAGCACGTCCGGCCGCCTCCGCGGGGCCGCCTGACACGCTATCTTGCGCCATGAGCGGCGCTGCGCGATGCATCTCGCGATGCAATGCGTCGAGGTGCTCACCCGTGACCGCATGGCCGAGATCACGCTGAACCGACCCAAGGTCAACGCCATGAACCAGGCGTTGCTCCGTGAGATGACCGACGTCTTCGAGCGGCTCGCGCAGGACGACGCCGTGAGCGGCGTTCTCGTCCGCGGCACCGGACATAGTTTCCGCCTGTTTCGCCGCCGAGGGCGGCTTCGGTGTGGCCCAACGGGGCGCCCTCCGCCGCCGCATCGCCCGCGGTCACCTGCTTCGCATAAGACGCACCAAACGTCTCCACAAATTGCCACCGTGGCTATCAGGTGGTGGTGAGTCGTGTGGCGATCCGTGCCGTTCCTGGGAGCGGCGCCGGACCGCGGCCTCGACGACATCCGGGAGCCTGTAATGATGCGCTTCGATGTAGTGGAGCACCATGTTCGGCAGGACGAAGCGTACGGCTTGGTCTTCGACGAAGAACTCGCCCTTATCATGGTTCTCGCCGCAGATCTCACAGGTATGCAACCCCCGGTAGTCATCGGGGAGTTGATTGACGTTCCACAAGAACCGAAGCGTGGCGACGATGGTGGGGTCGGTGTCCCCCGGGTGCGTGACCGCGCCGCCGAGCCAGCCCACCGAGCGGTACTGGTACCCGTCGTTGCCGTGCGTGTTGTAAGTCCACTCTGAAAGATCAGGGATGTGCATCGGGTTCACTCTTCAGGGATGATCTTCACAGGACCCCGGGTACATGACGGCAAGTTCGGAGTGACAGCTGCTGGGCGAGGTGGTCCCCCAAGCCCTGGCTCGACGCTCGACCTCCGCTGGCCCAACGCCGCGTTCAGCGGCGAGGGCGGCGCGCAGCGACCCCATCGTCCGCTGCGACGGGTTGTCAGCCACGTCGCGCTCCATTTTCAAAGATGCCGGAGCTCCTGCGGGTTCATTCTCGCCCAGCGATCAGGTGCGCGATACAACCGAGCAAGCAACCCGGCCCTCTTGTCCGCTGCGCTCGTAGGCTCCTGGTCGGTTCGTTCGTGGTCGCGCCGGCCCACAGTTTACCCCTCCCGCATCCTTCGAAAGCCTCAATGGGATCGAGGCGGTCGCGCTCCTCTGCTCGCTCAGTCTTCTTTCATCTGGCTAACTATCAGTCGATTGGTCAACCGAAGCCGCCGGACCAGGTCTGTCTAGCTCGTCGCCTTTTGTGACCTCCCCCACGGAGAATCTCACGAATCGGCTCTGCGCCGCAAGGCCCAAATGCTGTCCAGCGCCATAGCGTAGATCCATCGAACACCGGCGGTGCTGGCGGCGGGCCGAGCAGCCGACCCATCGCCTCGTGAATGACCCGGGCCGCCACCTCGTCTCCGAGGGAGACGGCGCGGCTCATGAAGTACAGGCCCCTGGAGAAGGCGCCGATCGCCACCAACCCCTCGCGGGGCAGGACGCCGCCCTCGATCTCGAGCGCGGGGCCCACCCGCGCTCTCAGCGCGTGAAGTTTTGGACGGCCCAGACTTTGCCGCTGCTCGTCGTGTAGAAGCCGCAGGCGACTTGGGTGACGGAGTCGTCGGTCATGTTGAGGAAGTGGCCGTGCATCTCGTAGCAGTCGCCGGTGCAGTTTGCGGTGGGTGGCGGGCCTTCGTCCCACATCTGTTGCATGCACAGGCCGATGACTTTCTTGTTGGAGGAGTAGCCAGGGCAGGAGTTTTGCGTGCCGCCGGGCTCACAGATTTTTGCTCGGATGCCGGCGTGAGCCATGTCGTGATCGGCGTCGTATTTCGCCATCTCGTTGGCGCAGGCTTCGCCGTCTTTGCGGCGCTTGAGCGCCGGCAGGCAAGCGCACTGCGTGAGGAACTGGTTGATGCGATCGACGCAGTCTTGCGCGAGGTCGCCGGTGCTCGGCGGTGGGTCCAGCTCGCAGGCGAGGTTTTTGACGCAGGCCCCGCCGCCGCCGGTTCCGCCGCTCGCTCCGCCGGCTCCGTCGCTCGCCCCGCCGGCTCCGCCATTCGCTCCGCCAGCTCCTGCCGACGCTCCGCCGCTCGCCGTGCCCGCGCTTCCCGAGGAGCCGCCGGCTGACTCGCCGCCCGTCGACGCTCCGCCCATCGCGGCTCCTCCTGTCGTTGCGCCGCCATTCGTCGCATTGCCGCCGGCGCTCGTCGCGCCTCCGTTTGGTTGGGTGACGCCGCCAGTGCCGCTCGTGCCCGGGGCGCCCCCTGCGCCTCCCGAGCCGCCGGGCTCGTCTGGCGAGCTGGAGCAGGCGAACGCGAACGCGAGCACGCTGAAGGAAGCGATACGCATACCTGCAAGTGTGGAGCTGCTGCGACTAACCGTTCAAGTAAAAGCAGGCGGACGCGAGACGTTCGAAAATTCCGCTGCGCTTGGACGAGGTTCGTTTCCCACCGCTCGCTTCGTTACGGACAGCTCTTGAGGTCGACGGACGCTGCGTAGATTTCTTTAGCAGCTCCCGCCCCCCGCCAGCAGCGCGCGAGAGTTCGTGAGCTGAGAGCCGGTCCTTTATCTCGGGCGGCAGTTCCGGCTCCGCTTGCTCCCTGCGGAGACCGACCATCACGGCCGTGACCGGGAGCGCTCACCCCCGCGATGGCCATCGAACAGCCTGCGCGATCGAGCATCAACCATCGTGAGCGTCAACACCCAGCGATGGCCATCGCGCGCCTTGACCGCTACCGCGCGCGCCCGCAATGGCCATCAACCGGCCTGCTCGACGGACCATCAGCCAGCGTGAGCGTCAACAGCCCCCCCGGCGCCCCCAGCCCCCCACATGCTTCGCCGCGTGCCGTGTCCCGCTCGGGGGCCCCCGGCGTTGCTGCACTCACCGGGTTCACGGTGTGCCGACGGTCACTTCGCGACCTTCAGCACCGTGCCGTCGTCGATGTTCGACCAGTAGACGCTCGACGCATCCACCGCGATACCGAAGGGAGCGCACCGGCCGGAGTCGGTGGTGAGTGTGGTGGGCGTGCCGCCGCCCTTGCCAACCTTCAGCACCTTGCCGCCGTCGTACCAGTCGGTCCAGTAAACATTCGTCGCGTCCACCGCGAGGCACATGGGAGAGTTCTGGTCGGAGGCGAGCGGGACGGGCGTACCGCCCGATTTACCCACCTTCATCACCGTGCCGCCTTTTGTGTTCGTCCAGTAGACGTTCGTCTCGTCCACCACGATGCCCTGCGGATCGCTCCCGGTGGCGAGCGGGATGGGGTTACTGCCGTCGCGCCCCATCTTCCAGACCGTGTTGTCGCCGCGGTTGGTCCAGTAGATGCTGGTCTCGTCGATGGCAATGCCGTACGGCTGAAGCTGGCCGGAGATCAGCGGGACGGGCATGCCTCCGTCGAGCCCCACGGTCATCACCGTGCCGCCGTCCTTATTCGTCCAGTAGACGCCAATGGCATCGACCACAATGTCGTTCGGATATTCCTGCCCGGAGGCGAGCGTGACGGGCGTGCCTCCCGCGATCGGCGCCTTCATCACCGTGCCTCCCGCTCGGTTCGTCCAGTAGACGTTCGTCGCGTCGATCGCGATGCCGAACGGTTGATCCTGCCCGGAGGCGAGGGGGGAGGGACCGTAGCCGCCTTCGCGCGGCGCAAACATCACCGTGCCGTCGTCGGTGTTCGTCCAGTAGGTGTTCTTCGCGTCCACCACGACATTGGCCGGCTGGTGCTGGTTGCAGGCAACGAGACAGAGCTCCTTCTTCAGCCTCATAATCGTGCCGCTCTCGTAGCACGTCCAATAGATGCTCGTCGCGTCCACCGCGATGCCTTTCAGGAGACCTAGCCCGACGGCAACGAAGATGAGATTGCTGCCGTCGAGCCCCATCTTCATGATCACGTACGCGCCATCGATCCAGTAGATGTTCGTCGCGTCCACCGCGATAGCAGACGGACCCATACCTTCGGGGCCGATCTGGACGGGATCGCCGCCGCCAAGCGGCGCCTTCCAAATCCCGCGAAAGTTGTCCCCGAAGTAGATGCTCGTCGCGTCCACTGCAGGACCGCAGGAGTACCCGACGGCCACCCAGCCATTGCCGACTTGGCTGTGCGTCTTGCTATCGAGTTCCGCCATCCATACTCGATTGCCGGCCGCCCAGTACATGGTCGTCCCGACCACCACGATGCCCCACGCCGCGAACTCCTCGAGCCCCCCGACCGCCCCGAAGGGAAGCGGGGTGGGGGTGCCGCCGTCGAGCCCCATCTTCATGATCGCTGCCGGTTGGTAGTTGCACCCCCAGTAGACGTTCGTCGCGTCCACAGCAATGCCTTGCGGGGTTACCTGATTCGAAGCGATCGGAACGGGCTTGCCGCCGTCGAGCCCCATCTTCATGATGCAGCCGGCGGACATGTCGGTGTTCGTCCAATAGACGTTCGACGCGTCTACCGCGATACCGTACGGCGCGTGCTGCCCTGAAGCAATGATCAAAGAACTCATCTCATGCTCTCCCAGCGCGCCAAATCAATCGTTCGCCTGAACCGAGCTCGTGAACGCGTACTCCCCGAGGTAATTGACGACGATCTTGGGGAGGATGTGGAGGTTGATGGTGAAGCCCTCCTTGACGAGGGGATCGATGTTGGCCTCCAGGTTGTATTGATACGGGAACGTCGTCGATTTCTCCGTCATGGTGAGGTTCGACGAGGGCGGGTACCAGGGGGGCGGGTGCGCGTCATTCCCTGACGGGTCGCAGCTGCTCGCGTCCCAGTAGGCATCGTCCGCCGTAGGTTCCACGCCCACGCTGATGGACATCTGCTTGGCCCCGAAGAGCGCAGTGACCGTGAAGGATCCGCTGATCATGCGCGTGTCGCTCGTCTCGGCCAGCGTGGGGACGTACGAGAAGTCGGTGATCTGGACGGTCTTGTCCACGTCCACGATGGGCTCGCCATAGATCTGGGGTTTGTCGTCCGACGCGGCGGTCGCGCTGGCCTGGACCGGGATCGCTCCCACGGACTTATCCTTGTCGTACTTGATCATGTATTCGGGCATGACATGGATGTCCACGCTCAGCGGTCCGGCCACGTAATCGCCCGTCGGCGTCGTGGTGTAGAAGTACGCTTCGGAGACGGATTGCCCGGGCGCGAGCGTGTTCGAGAGGAGGATGTTCCTGTACCTCTTGCCGTTGCCGCCTGCGTCGCACGTCCACGCGGCCCAATCCGAGTCGTCGTTCGCGATGACGACGTCCAGCGAGAGCTTCACGTCGGTGAGATCGAGCGTCGTCGTGACATTCTTGATCGTGACAGACTCGCCGCTGATGATGTAGTTCTTCTGGATTGCATTCCTGTAATGGTGGGTGACCTCGATCACGCCGTCCGTCCACGTCTGGGTCTTCATGCCCGCGTCCGCGGCGATGATCATCGGCTGGTCGCTGGGCGTCCACGCGCCGACGATCCGGGACGGGTCGGCGCCCTTGGTCAGGCCGATGTTCGAGGGCTTGTCGAAGTAGAGGGCGGCGACCCCTTGCATGAGCGGATGAACGCTCGGCTCGAGCTTCAAGATATCCGTGGTTTGCGAGCTCCCGTCGTTCAAGACGATGCCGAAGTGACTCAGGAAGGTGTTCCAGATCGAGGGCTCGCCCGCGCTCGCTCCCGCCCCGATGTAGACGCAGCCTCCTCCATTGACGTAATCGAGCAGCGCGGCGTTGTCCACCGGCGTCCGCGACAGGAAGACGGCGTCGTACTTCGCGAGAAAGTCCGGCAGGTCTCCCGGGACAGACGCCACCCACTCGAGCGTGCCGCCATTCTTCGCCACCGTGTCCGCGAAGGCGGCCGGCAGGAACGTGTTGTCTTCGTCGATGTTGACGAACGAGCCGCCCTGCCCCCTTTGAACCAGGTCAAGACATTGGTCACGAAGGTCTCGGTCATGGAGGTCGTCCGCTCGTAGGCCTGCGCGCTCGTGCTCTTCGCGTCCGCGATGACGATGACCTTGCCCCACTTCATCTGTGCCTGCGTCACTTCCTTCTCCCTTGAGTGAAATCGTACCCTCGATCGGGCTCGTACGAAGCCACTTCAGCAATCTCCGTACCCAGCGGCGCCGCACAAGACACTACCGGGTCCTCGCAAGAAGTCCGGCGGGCGCGGGCCGGACTGGGGGCGATAGAGCCCGCGTCCCTGGATGAAGCGCTGCGTCCCTGGGTGACGAGCACGCTGCCGCATGTGCCCCCTGCACGGAGGCGGAACAATCCCGTCCCTGGAGCGGCGCTCACCTGCGCGCGGTACGGGCTCAGCCGAGGAGCTAGCCTGCGGCCAGGTGGTGCAGATCTGAAGCCTGAAAGGTCAGGCACGCTCGTTGCCCATGGCGCCAGCGACCCCCGCGAGAATCGGAGCGCGATGAGGGGCTATCCGGAAGCTCTGAGCTTTCGGCGGCGAGGAACGCGCGCTCGTCGAGGGCAGGCGGAGTCAACGCCGGACTCGCGGCCTCACACAGGCTGGAGTGTACGGGGCAACCAACAAAGAGAATGAAGCATCGGTTTTTCCCAGCCTCAGGGCCATGTCGAATTGACATCATTTACTGCGAGGTTCAAGCATGAAACGATTTCATTGTGAGACGCTCTCCGTGTGCATCCTAGCAGCAGGCGTCGCCGCTTGCAGCGGCTCGACCGGCGATCCTCTGCCGGTGGGCTCGACGAGAGGCGCCCAGCCCGACCAGGCTGCGCCGATCTCCTCCGGGGACGACGGCTCCGGAGCGGAGGGGGATGATCTCGCGCCCGCCGGAGAGCTGAACGAAGATACCAGCGCGACCGAGGAGGAGCTGAGGCCCAAGGAGGACGACTCCCCCCTGTCCACGCTCCCGTTCGACCCCACGGGGGGGGATCGCCCGAAGGGCCTCCCGCTCCCCTTGCAGAACGTGACCTGCCCCAGCTTCGAGGGGTTCACGTGGCATGACGAGACTCCCACGACCGGCGCGGACCTCGGGAATGCGGTCGCCGCGTCCTGCGACGCCGTCTACCAGGTCGGGTCCACCACCGGGGCCATCTTGGGCGAGGTGAACAGCGGCGCGAGTGACGCTTTCATCCGCAAGGTCGGGCATGACGGGAACCTATTGTGGGGCGCGCAGATCGGCACATCGGCGATCGACCAGGCGACGAGCGTCGCCGTCTCCTCCGCCCAGTGCCCCACGAGCGGCAACGAGTCGCTGTACGTGGTCGGCCACACGAGCGGCGCGATCGTAGCCGGCCAGAACAAGGGATCTTCGGACGTCTTCCTCGTCAAGCTGAACGCAAACGGGACCGAGGCGTGGCGGCGCCAGTTCGGTACGGCTGGGGTGGATCAAGCGTGGTCTGTGGCCCACGCACCTGATGGCAGCGTCTACGTGGTGGGCTCCACAGCCGGGAATCTCGCCGGGGTGAACCCGCCGCCGACGAACGGTACCACGTCGCTGTTCGTGGCGAAGTATTCGGCGAGCGGCGATCATGTCTGGACCAGGCAGCTCGGAGTGAACAACAAGACGACCATCGCGCGAGGCGTGTCCGTCGGAGCCGATGGGCAGGTCTACGTCGCCGGTTACACCACCAGCGCGCTGGCAGGCCAACCGTACGCGGGCGGCAGCGCTGATGCCTTTGTCGCCCGCTACAGCGACAGCGGTGCTCTGGGCGGGCTGGCTCTCCTCGGCACGAACCTCCAGGACCAGGCGTTCAGCCTGACCACTTCGGTGGAGTCGGGTCAGACCGTCGTCTACGTCTCCGGCACGACGAACGGGAACTTTCCCTCTTATGCCTCTTCGACGAAGTATGACGCCTTCCTCGCCAAGCTGGACGCGAGCCTCACGACGCAATGGATCCGGCAGACAGCGGCGAGCGAGAACGTCTCCGCTACGTCGGTGGCCGTCGTCGGTGGATCTGTCGTGTTGACCGGCCAGACCTCGCGCGACCTCGACTCCGACGCGCCCCTCGGGAGCGAGGACATGTACCTGCGCGAGTACAGCACGGCGGGGGCACACCTGCGGACCGAGTACATCGGCACGAACGCGACGGAGACGGGACAAGGGCTCGCCGTCGATCCGAGGGGCAACGTCTTCCTGACGGGCAGGACGGACGCGCCGTTCTGCGGTCACTCCTTCGGCGGCGGTGGTAGCGACGCCCTCCTCGTCAAGGTCATGAAGGGGTGCCGCGTGGACACCCCGGATCAGTCCTGCAAGCCCGCCGTGTGCTGGGGAGACCCCCATTACGTCAGCTTCGATAATGTCGCCTTCGACTTCCAGGGGGAGGGCGACTTCGTGATGGCGACCAGCGCGGCCACTCCCGATCTGGAGATCCAGATCCGGCAGTGCCCCGTGTCGCCGGGCGTCTCGACCGGCCGGGCCGTGGGCGCGCGCATCGCGGGTGATCTCGTGGAGTTCCACGTGAACGGCGCGCTCTACTTGAACGGGCAACAGACGACGGTGCCGTCGAGCGGCGCGCTCGCGCTCGCCGGGGGCGGGAGCGTCTACCAGTCCGCGAGCGGCAGGACCGTGCTGGCCTGGCCGACGGGAGAGCGGCTGGCGCTGCATCCAAGGAGCTATGTCCTCGGCTTGTACTTGGACATGCTCTTCCTCGTCCCGCAGGCCAGCGTGGGCAAGATGCTCGGCCTCTTCGGGAACGCCGATAACGACCCCACCAACGAGTTCATGATGGCCCGGGACGGCAGCGCGCTGAGCAGCGCGCTGACGTTCTTCGAGATGTACCAGGACACGAACAGCTACGCGGACGTCTGGCGGGTGGGCGCTGCCCCGGGCGACGTCGCGCTCATCCAGCAGGGCACGCCGTGCGGCGGTCCGGCCGGTCCCGGGCAGCCGGCGTGGCTCAACAACCTGACCCCTGCGCAGAGGGCCGCGGGCGAGCTGGCCTGCGCCGGCATCACCGACGAGGCCGTCAAGCAGACGTGCATCCTCGACGTGGGCCTCACCGGCGACCCGAGCTTCGCGGACTCGGCCCAGGACGCCGCCACGGATCTCGCGAACCACGGGCAGGGCGGGCTGGTCATCAACAGCCCCCGCAGCGTCTACTTCAACAACTTCACCGGATCCATCGGCCCGGAGTGGGAGTCCATCGTCACCAGCGTCACCCCGCTCGGAGACCGCACCTTCCTGGGGCAGTTCGGCAACGAGACGGTGAACCTGACGCTCAACGATCTCGCCCCCCACACCGAGCTGACCGTCAGCTTCGACCTCTACCTCGCCAACGCTTGGGACGGCGATGGCCCCCTTGGCCCCAGCGTCTGGACCGCCTCCGCGGAGGGCGTCGAGCTGCTCAGCGGGACCTTCTCCAACACCCTGAGCTCCCAGAGCTATCCGCTGGACGGGAGCCTGGCCGGGTCGGGAGCGCGCGAGGTGAACACCCTCGCCTATCCGTACGGCGACTCCGTGTACCGCATGAAGCTGGTCTTCCCGCACTCCGCGCCCGACCTCGCGCTCGACCTGTCCGCGGCTGGGCTGACCGGCCTCTTCGATGAGGGCTGGGGCGTGGCCAACTTCGAGGTCCAGGGGCGCTGACGCTCCCTGAAATAGCCGTGAAGTAACCTCGACCAGCCGACTGTCTTCGCAGCGGTCGCACCGGAGCCGCGCGAACCCGAGGCAGAGCAGCCCGCCGTCGAGGTAGGCTTCGAGCTCCTTCTTCGCGTGCTCGGGTGTCCGGACGGCGATGGCGCCGTCGTCGATCGCCCCGTACAGCGTCTCCACGTTGTCGCGCACGATCTCGTGGAGCGTCGTCTTCTCGGGACGACGGCTCCTCGCGCGGTGCCTCCGGGACGCGGCCGAGCCGGAGCAGGCGTTCGCGGCCTTCGAGCGTCTGCGGCGGCCCAGCGTCGAGGCGATCGTCCGCCAGGCGCGGCGGCACGGCAGCCGCAAGGCGGTCGCCGGTCCGGTGGCCGAGTGGTCCCGCGACCGGGCGCTGCCGCTGTTCCTGCGGCTCGGCGCGGCGGTGCAGGCGCGCGTGCACGCGTACCGGATCGACTGGGAGGCGCGGGCGGCGTAGCGCCGGGAGGGCGTCAGTCCTTGTCGTCCGGCTGCGCCACATTGTCCGGCACGCCCAGGGCGACCGGGCCCATCCCCTTGCTCTTGAACTGGTTGTGCCAGAGGCTCTTGCCGGTGAGCGAGAAACACTCCACCTCGCCCTGCTTGGCGACGAAGAGCCGGTCTCCCTCCAGGAGGAGCGTGGCGCGGCCCTGCGTGGCGGCCTTCACCTCCCAGAGCAGCTCGCCCGTCGGGTAATGCAGACAGGCGACGCTGCTGAAGCTCGCCGCGTAGATCGCCGCAGGCGTGATCAGGAGCGCTGTGGAAGAGAAACCGACCCCGGCCTGCTTGTACTCCCAGAGCACGCGCCCGGTGGCCGGGTCGACGCCGAAGATCTGATCCTGGAACGCCGCCACCAGCACCGGCGCCGCCGCGATTGTTCGGTATTCGCTCATACGTCCCCTCGCTTCCTGATTGCGTCCAGCGAGCTATCAGCGGGGGGGCGGCGCGGCAAGCTGCGAGCACGTGCGGGGTCGCGAGCCGCGCGCACGGCGAAAATGCGAGCTCGCATCGGCTCCCGGCGGAAAGGTGATGCGGAGAGCGAGCTCATCTCAAGCGGCTCCTCGCTAGCGCCGTTGCCCGTGGGGGACACGTGGCACGTGCGCGTCCCGAGCCGCATCGGCGATGCCGTGAGCCCTCCGGACGCCGAGCCGCAGACCCCCCGCCCCGCGTCAGACCCCCGTCGCCAGCACGGTGACGGGGGTGGTCGGGAAGACGCGCTTGCGAGCGCCATCGAAGCGCACGCGGACGACGTTGCCCGGCGAGAGCTTCCGGAGAGACTCCTCGCCGGCGAGGAGGGTCTCCTGGTCGACGAAGGCCGGACTGCCGTCGTCGGGGACGACCTCGAAGACGACCACGACGAGGAAGCCATTTTGCTTCACGAACTCCCGCAGCACCGAGCAACGGAGGACGCGCCCGCGGCCGAGGGAGCCGAACGATGCGACCAGGGTGGAGGCGAGGTGCCGCAGGAACCGCGCGAGCTGTAGAATCGCGAAGAGGCCCCCCGCCGCGACGAGCGCCAGGTACGCCGGCGACTCGACGGCCTGTGTTGCGGCCCAGGCGGCGATCCCGGCGCCCCCGAAGACGAAGACCGCGTGGAGGAAGAAGCCGAAGCCGTTGATCGGCAAGTGACGGACGAGCGTCCAGTAGGCCGAGAGTAACACGCTCTCCACGGCCCGCTCGGCTTCGTCTCTGGACACGGACGCTGCCCGCGCATAGTGGGCAATGGCCTCGTCGCGCTTGCCGTCGACGAGCAGCTGCTTGACGCGCTCGATGTCGTCCTTCGAGACGCTCTGCGCCCTGATTTGCGCGACGGCGGCGCCGGTGGCGGGCCGCTCGACGAAGAGACTCGTGTTGCAGAAGATGCAGATGACGTTGCGCAGCCCCGGCTCGACGGAGAGCGGCGCGCCGCAGTTGGGGCAAGAGGTCATCGAGAGCAGCAGGCTCATGGGCGGGGAAGCCTACCTCAGACCTCGCCTGGGCTCGAGCGTGGCGCGAACCATCGTGCCCCTCAACACGGCGCGGCTCAGGGTGCCGGCGAGCGATGACGGCCGCGACCAGGTACGCCGGGCGCTGCTCCGAGGCGAGGCGCCGCGACGGCAGCACCGCCGCCGCTCCCCGCGACGGCAGCACCGCCGCCGGTCCCCGTGACGGCAGCACCGCCGCCGCTGCCCCCCGAGGTGCCGTGCGGGGCGATCTCGACGTAGCCGCAGGCGGCAAGGGCGGCGGGGAGAGCAACGACATAGAGGAAAGGAGCGACAATGGAGCGGGGCATGAGGTCCTCCGTTCGGCGGGCGCTTTCGCCGTACGGAGGAACTATGGGAGCGGGCGGCGGGGGCGCTCCTTGAACAGATCTTAAAGCGATGCCGGTCAGCCAGCTCGGGCGACACGGTGGTGGCGCAGGACGGCGCGCTGACGAGCAAGACCCGGCAGGGACGCCTCCTGCGCAGGTAGACGGCGCGGCGGTGCCCTTCGCTCACCAGGCGCGTCGAGCGAACGCCCGCGCCGTTGCGCAGCCCCGCGCGCAACGGCGCGCCACGCCCCGTCGTCAGGGGCACGTCGCCGAGTCGTCGTTGTTGCTCACATACGCTTCTGGAACGCCTGTCCGCTCACGGAGCTCTTCCGCTTCACAGGTGGGGAGCTTCGGGTTCGTCGTGATCTCGAGACCGTAGTGGATCCGCTCGAGCGAAGAGAGTCCATCGATGCTGGTGAGCTCCGGGTTGTTTGAAATGGTGAGGTTTTGCTCGATCGCCCGGAGCGCAGAGAGTCCATCGATGGAAGTGAGCACGTCGTTGCTCGCGATGGTGAGATCTTGGTAGACAGTCTCGAGCGCCGAGAGCCCCCCGAGGCTCTCGAGCTTCGCGTTGCCGATGACGAGCAGGTTGGCGAGCTGACTCACGCCGTCGAGGCCCTGCAAGTTCCTGAGAGCCGCGTTGGACTTGAGCGCCACCGCGCCCGTGCCGGTCAGGTTGCGCAGCCCGGCGAGGCTCGCCAGGACAGGGTTGTTCTCGATCTGGATGCCATGGCGCACCGTCGTCAGACTCTCGAGTCCGCCCAGGTCAGCGAGGCGGAGGTTCGAATGGATGTTCAATGAGCCCTCCACGACCTTCAGGCCATGAAGCCCCGTCATGCTCGCGAGCGTATCGTTGTTCACGATCGTCAACCCCGCCGCGATGGACTCGAGCCGCTCGAGCCCCTCGAGCGTGGGCAGGTTACGCGTGTACCGGATGGTGATCGTGCCCGTGACGTGCCGCAGACAGCCAAGGCGGTGCAGCCGGTTCACCCCTTCGCTGAGCGTCAGGTCTCCCTGGACCTCCGAGATGAGCGGCAAATCGTCGATATCGACCTGGTGCTTCACGTCGAGCGAGCTCGAGATGGGCCGCGCCGTGGCGCAGTCCAGCTCCGCGGGTGCCCCCGCGCTCCCGCCGGTTCCATCAGGAACCCCGCCGCTCGTGCTGCCCGCGCCCATGCTGCCCGAGCTCGCGGACGCGCCGCCATCGCTCGACCCAGCCGATCCGAAGAGGCCACCCGTGCCGGAGCCGTTGCCCGTGGCTCCGCCCGCGCCACTTCCTCCAACACCTCCTCCTGAAGCCGTGTTCCCGGCCTCCCCGGAGCCGTCGACCTCGGAGGAGCTTCCCCCTTCCCTGTCGCCCGCGGCGCCTGGATCGTCAAGGAGCACCCTACCGCAAGCCAATGGGCCTCCTGCTGCGACGAGCCCTGCCGCCGCGATCGGCGCCCAGCACCAAACCCACCTGCTTCGCACCGGCATGACCGAACCTCCGCCACCCAGTATATGCTCAGGCGATGCCCTGGGGTGAGGGGTGGCGCCCGGCGAAGCCGCGCGGATCGAGTCCACACCGTCACGCGCGCCGAAGGTTGCGCCGCCATTGACGTAAATGTGCCATGAGCCCGCAGCGCCGGAGCACCGGGCCCCCGCGGCGCATTCATGGCTCGGGCGCGCGACGAGCCCGTCATGAATCGACGGCATCGTTCTCCGGTGCCTGGCAGTGCAGGTGAAGCTCTTTCACATGCGCGGCGCGTGCTCACGCGCTGATCGTTCCCCGACACGTGGCTCCTCGGCGACGGCACGCCGCGTGCTCGCCCCGAGGTGATGCGCTGGGCAGCGTTCCTCAACGCCGGTATGCACAGGGCCTTCAAGCCGATCTTCACGCCGCGTCGGTTCCTCGCTGCCCTCAAGCTTCTCCGCTTCAGCGAACGCATGCGCGCCGACCGGGCCGCGCAGAAGGCGCTCGCGCTCGACGCGTCTCCCTGACCGACCACGAGGATCCCATGCTCCAGAATCTCCGTTGCGCCTCTCGCACTTCGCGGTTCGTGAAGAGCGCCGCCACCTTGGCGATCGTCGCGGTGAGCCTGCTCGCCCGCCCCGCTGTCGCCGCGCCCGAGCCGGTCGTCACGACGCTCCTGACGAAGGAGCTCGCGAACATCCCCGGAAAGGAGGTGATGATGCTCCTCGTCGACTACCCCCCCGGCGGCGCCGATCCGGTGCACCGTCACGACGCCCACGGCTTCATCTATGTCCTCGAGGGCTCGATCGTGATGGGCGTGAAAGGCGGCAAGGAGGTGACGCTCACCCCTGGCCAGACCTTCTACGAGGGGCCCAACGACATCCATACCGTCGGCCGGAACGCGAGCACCAAGAAGCCCGCGAAGTTCCTGGTCGTGCTCGTGAAGAACCGGGGCGTGGCCCCGTTGCTGCCCGTCCACTGACGCATCTCGTGGAGAGCCGGCAGCAAGCGGCCAGTCGAGTCAGGTCCAATCCGGTCAAACGCGATCACACGGGATAGCTCACCGCCCCCGCGCCCGCCGGGACGCGGCCGCCCTCTCCAGAGCGGTGGGTCACCGGCGAGTGCTCGCCACGGGCTTGCCGCATCCGGACGAACGACCCATGGGACCTGGCGCCGGCGTGCCCTGCCTGGCACGCACGACGACGAGCGAGCAGGTGCTCGCAGGAAGAGGGGACGCGTGAAGTCGGTCGCTGCCTTGATGGCCGAGAGGGTGGTGTGTCTCGTCGAGGAGGAAGACCTACCGGAGGCTCGGCGGCTGGCGAACGGGCACGCGCTGCTCCGCACCCTCGCGGTCGGACTGTGCGGGACCGACCGAGAGATTGCCTCGTTCACGTACGGGTCCGCCCCGGCAGGGACGGACCGGCTCGTGCTGGGACACGAGGCGCTCGCCGAGGTCATGCAGACGGGTGAGGGCATGGTTCGCCTTCGTCCCGGAGATCTCGTGGTGCCGACCGTGCGTCGGCCCTGTGCCAGAATCGAGTGCCCGGCCTGCCGCGTCGGGCACCAGGACTTCTGCGCGACGGGCGAGTTCATCGAGCGCGGTATCTCCGGGGCGGGCGGCTTCATGACCGAGCTCTTCGTCGAGGAGGAGCGCTACCTCGTCCCCGTCCCTCCGGGGGTAGGCGAGCTCGGCGTCCTCGTCGAGCCGCTGAGCGTCGTGGCCAAAGCGTTCGCCCAGCTCGACGCCGCCCTGACGCGCCTGCCCTGGGAGAACGACACACCCCGGGGCCTGGTCCTCGGCGCCGGACCGATCGGCGTGCTCACGGCGATGGGGCTGGTCGCGAACGGTTATCGGACGGTCGTGTATTCGAGGGAGCCGACGGACGGCGATCAGGCGCGCTTCGTGCGCAGCATCGGCGCCGACTACGTATCGAGCGAGTCCACCGACGTCGCGGGGCTGGTGAGGCGCCACGGGCGGTTCGACGTGATCGTCGAAGCGGTCGGCGTGCCGGCGTTCGCGTTCAAGACCCTCCCCGCGCTGGCGGCGAACGGCGCGTTCATCCTCACCGGCATCCCTGCGCCGGGGCCCGCGATCGACTTCGACGCATCCGGCCTGATGCGCGATCTCGTCCTCCAGAACCAGCTGATGTTCGGGACCGTGAACGCCGGCCGCAAGTCCTACGAGGCAGCCGTCCGGATGCTCGAGCAGTTCCTGATCCTGTTTCCCGACGCCGCGCGCCGGGTGATCGCGCGGCGGATCTCGCTCGACGAGGCGCCGGCCTTGCTGCGCGCAGGGGGTGGTGGAGCGAAGACGGTGATCCACATCGCAGAGGCCGGAATGGCGACGCGCGATGAAGGGCTTCGGGCCGCTGGGTAGGCCGTGGCGCCCCCTCGTCCAGGAACCGGGAAGGAGAGCGATGAACCAGAAGCGAAAGCTGAGGAGCCAGGCGTGGTGGGACGACGCGACCAATCCGGAGATGACGGCGCTGTACCTCGAGCGCTACCTGAACTTCGGGCTGACCCGTGAAGAACTCCAGTCCGGCCGCCCCGTCATCGGGATCGCCCAGACGGGGAGCGACCTCGTGCCATGCAATCGCCATCATCTGAGCCTCGCCGTCCGGGTCAAGGAGGGCGTGCGTGACGCCGGCGGGATCCCGCTGGAATTCCCGGCGCACCCCCTCCAGGAGACAGGCAAGAGGCCCACTGCAGCCCTCGACCGGAACCTCGCGTACCTCGGGTTGGTCGAGGTGCTCCACGGATACCCGCTCGACGGCGTCGTCCTCACGACGGGCTGCGACAAGACAACGCCGTCCTGCCTGATGGCGGCGGCGACTGTCGACCTGCCCGCGATCGTGCTCTCGGGCGGGCCGATGTTGAACGGATATTACCGCGGGAGGCTCGCCGGCTCGGGGCTCGTCATCTGGGAGGCGCGCCGGCTCCTTGCTGCCGGCAGCATCGACTACGCGGAGTTCATGGACATGGTCGCCGCGGCGGCGCCCAGCGTCGGACACTGCAACACGATGGGGACGGCCCTGTCGATGAACGTCCTCGCCGAGGCCGTCGGGATGTCGCTGCCCGGATGCGCGGCGATCCCGGCGCCCTACCGGGAGCGGGCGCAGATGGCCTACGCGACCGGGCGCCGGATCGTGGAGATGGTGCACGAGGACCTGACGCCGAGCGCGATCATGACCAAGGCCGCGTTCGAGAACGCGATCGCCGTCGCTTCAGCGATCGGCGCGTCGACCAACTGCCCCATCCACATGAACGCCATCGCGCGCCACGTCGGGGTCGACTTGACGAACGACGATTGGCAGCGGGTCGGGCAAGACGTCCACTTGCTCGTCGACTGCCAGCCCGCCGGGCGCTTCCTGGGAGAGGACTTCTACCGCGCGGGGGGAGCGCCCGCCGTCATGAACGAGCTGCTCCGCGCAGGCCGCCTCCACGGGGATGCGCTCACGGTGTCCGGACGAACCCTGGGTGAGAACGTGGCGAGCGCCGCCGTCGCCGACCGCGACGTGATCCGGTCGTACGAAGATCCTCTGCTCCGCGCCGCCGGCCTGCTCGTCATGAGCGGGAACCTCTTCGACTCGGCCGTCATGAAGAGCAGCGTCATCGGAGAGATCTTCCGCAACCGCTACCTGTCGGACCCCGCGAATCCCGATGTCTTCGTGGCGCGGGCCATCGTCTTCGAGGGGCCGGAGGACTACCACGCTCGCATCAACGATCCGTCGCTCGGGATCGACGAGCGCTGCATCCTCGTCATGCGCAACGCGGGGCCCATCGCCTATCCGGGCTCCGCGGAGGTCGTGAACATGGATCCGCCCGACGCGCTGGTTCGAGAGGGGATATCCCTGCCGACGCTCGGCGATGGCCGCCAGAGCGGCACCTCGGACAGCCCCTCGATCCTGAACGCGTCGCCCGAGTCCGCGGTGGGCGGCGGCCTCGCGCTGATCCGGACGGGGGATCGCATCCAGGTCGATCTGCGCCGGCGTCGCGTGGACGTGTTGCTCTCCGACGACGAGATCGAGCAGCGCCGCAGGTCCCTGAAGCTGCCGGAGCTCGAGAACCAGACGCCATGGCAGGAGATCTACCGGAACGCGGTCGGTCCCCTGTCCACGGGCGCGTGCTTCGAGCCGGCCGTTCGGTACCAGCACCTCGTTCAGCTTCGCGGGCTGCCTCGCCACTCACACTGAACGGCACGGGAACGGAGGTAAGGACCATGAGCATGGAACGGACGGGGAAGGTCGTCGTGCTGGACTACGATTTCGGCGACGTCGACATCGAGCGCTCTCTCGTGGAGCCGGCCGGCTTCGAGCTGGTCGCCGCGCAGTGCAAGACCGAAGAGGACGTCGTGGCCGTCGCGCGCGACGCCGTCGGCGTGCTCACGCAGTACGCCGAGGTCAAGGGGCGAGCCATCTCGGGGCTCCGGCGCTGCCGGGTGATCGCTCGGTACGGCACCGGGGTCGACACCGTCGACGTCGCGGCAGCGACTGGCCGTGGCATCCGCGTCACCAACGCGCCAAACGACTGGTGCGCCGACGAGGTCGCCGACCACGCCGTGGCGCTCTTGCTCACGCTCGCCCGCAAGCTGCCCGCATACGATCGTGCCACGCGCGGCGGATCCTGGTCCTGGCAGGATGGCCGGCCGATCCACCGGATGCGGGGCGCGACCCTGGGGCTCCTGTCGTTCGGCGCGATCGCCCGAAACGTCGCCGCGAGGATGGCGAGCTTCGGTGTGCGCGTCACGGCGCACGACCCCTTTCTCGACGCGGACGAGATCCGCGCCGCCGGCGCTGACCCCGTGTCCTTCGACGAGCTCCTGGAGCGCTCCGACTACCTCGTCATCCAGGCGCCGTTGACCCAGGGGACCCATGGTCTCTTCGGGGAACGCGAGCTCCGGCGCATGAAGCCGACAGCGATCCTCGTCAACACCGCCCGTGGCCCGATCATCGACGACGACGCTCTGTACCGGGCGCTCGAGGAGGGATGGATCGCGGGGGCCGGGCTCGACGACCTCGCCGAGGAGCCGGCGAAGCGCCGGGACTGGAGGCCGACGAGCCCGCTCTTCTCGCTCGAGAATGTCGTCATCTCGCCCCACGCTGCCTATTACTCGGAAGAGTCGATCGAGTTCGTCCGACGATTCGCGGCGAGCGAGGTCGTTCGCGTCCTGTCCGGACAGGAGCCGATGTCGCCCGTGAACCTCATGGCCGCTTGAGCCCGCCGCCTCGCCAGCGCCGGCGGCCACGAGCTGGCCGTCGCCATGGCGACTCACGCCGCCCTGAGCCCCGACTCCGGGCGCGCTCGACCGAAGGCGTCGCACCTGCCCCAGCGCCCCGGGATGTCGAGCAGCCGGATCTCCCCGAGCTCGGCGGGGACCGCCGGATCGACGAACAGGCGATTGCCCATCGGCTCCAGCCCGAGCACCACGCGCAGGAAGAGCAAGGGAGCCGCGGTGGCCCAGGCCTGGGGGCTGCACGCGGTCGGATACTCGACAGGGAAACTGGTGAGCTCTCGTGGATACCCGGCGAACGCCTCCGGCAAGCGGTAGTGGAAGAAGGGCGCCGCGGCCAGGTTGCCCGTCGCGACGCGCCCTGCCTCCACGCTGAAGCCGTACCGCCGGAGCCCGAGCGCGATCAGCGAGTTCTCGTGCGGCCAGACCGTGCCCACGTGATACCCGATGGGGTTGTACCCGCCCTCGTCGTCGGCCATGGTGCGCACCCCCCAGCCGCTGAACAGATGCGGCCCGAGGAGGTGCTCCACCACGCGTTCGGCCTTGGAGGTCTCGACGATACCGCTCCAGAGCAGGTGGCCGATGTTCGAGGTCAACGAGTCGACCCGGCGCTTCTGGCCATCCAGCGCGAGCGCGAAGAACCCGCGATCGTCGAGCCAGAAGTCCTGATTGAACCGACGTTTCAGCTCGGCCGCGTCTCGCTCCAGGCGCGCCGCCAGCTCGGGGTCCCGCCAGAACTCGCGCGCGAGCCGGGCGCCGCGCACCTTCGCGTCGTAGACGTAGCCCTGGATCTCGCAGCACGCGAGGGGCCGCCGCGCGAGCGATCCGTCATGAAAGACGATGGAGTCCCACGAGTCTTTCCAGCACTGGTTCTCCAGGCCGGTCTCGGGGTTGCGCGTGTCGTACTCGACATACCCGTCCCCGTCGCGGTCGCCCCACTCATCGATCCATCGAAGCGCGGCGCGCGCTGTGTGCTCCATCGACAGGACGAGCTCCGCGTCGCCGGTCCAGCGCTCGTACTCGTCCAGCAGGATCAGGAAGAGCGGCGTCGCGTCGGCAGAGCCGAAGTAGGGAGAGTGCGGCCGCTCCTCGAAGGCGGTCAGCTCGCCCCAGCGAACCTCGTGGAGGATCTTTCCCGGCTCCTCGTCGCGGAAGTCGTCCCGGCGGCTGCCCTGGCGGCGCGCGAGGTAGCGGAGCGTGGAGCGCGAGAGCTCGGGGACGAACGGCAACGCTTGCAGGCTCGTGATGATGCTGTCCCGGCCGAAGGCCGCCATGAACCACGGCAGGCCGGCGGCCGGAATGGCGGCGTCCGGCATCAGCTTGGAGAAGAAGCGCAGCGCGGCCAGGTCGATGAGGCTCCGCTCGTACGTCCGGGCGAGCGTCTCGTTCGCGGTGAGGAGCCGCGGCGCGTGGTCGATCCAGCTCTCGAGGCTGATGCCGATGTTCGGGCGCGCGTGGCTCTCGCCGTGGGCGTACTTCACCCGGGTGTGCCGCTCCTCGAGGCCGTCGATCGCCGCCACGACGTCGAGGCACGTGCTCCAGCGGCCGTGCGGCGCGATGCTCGCCCGGAAGGTCAAGCCGCTCGGATCGATCTGCGCGGGCTGCGAGGCGGAGATCCACGTCTCGCGCACGAAGCGCTCGCGTCGATAGCCGAGGACGAGCCGATTGTCCTCGATGCGGTGATAGCGCTCCCCTTTCTTCGGGAGCATGTCCTTGACCTCGAACAGGTCGGCGAAATCGGCGCCGGCCTGGATGCGGACCTCGAGCTCGACGGGGAGCTTGCCGTGGTTCATGAGCAGGAGATCCTCGTGGAAGCCGTCGCCCGCGAACCGGCTCCGGACGATCGAGAGCGTCGATTCGACGTACATCGCGGCGGGCCTCGGGACGAGGAAGAACTGGGCCTGGAAGTACTGCACGTCGTCGGTGGACAGCGCGGCCGGAACGACGCCGTCGATCGTCAGGATCCACTCGGAGAGAAAGCGCGTATCGAGGTGAAAGAGGCCGAGCGGCCGGCTGACGGAGTGCTCGATGTTGCCGCGCAGATCGCTGACGACGAACGTGCCGCCGTCCAGAATGCTCACTTGCCGTTCCATGGGCCCCCTCCGAATACGGTGGCTCAGCGCGTCGCTTCCGGAGCCTGTTGATCTCCCGGGGAGAAGACGCTCTGAAACATCTGGGCGACGCCCAGGTCTCCTCGCACGCCGACGCGGCCCTGCATGATCGCCGTGATCAGGTTCTGTTCACCGCGAAAGATCCGCATGAAATCGTCGAGCGAGCACGAGAGCTGGCAGTCCTCGCTCGCGCCTTCGGGCGCGATTCCGAAGGACCCGTCGGCGATCTCCACGACGACGCGCTCGTCGTCGCTGAGCTGCACGGCGCACACCTTCCGTGTTCCTCGCAGCCGGGCGTCGTAGCGTCCTGCCGCGAGATCCTGGATGAGCTTTCTTGCTTGCGACATGAAGTGTGTCCGGTTTGCCAACCTGGCCTTCGCGCTCGCCGCGCTCTTGACCCCGAGCAAGGCGTGTGCCCTTCTGCACGGCGCGGAGATCGCCTCTTCACGGTCGCGTGTGGAGCACGCGAGCGCCGCCCAGCGCGATCAGGACCATCGACATACCGCCGGTCAGGAGGCTGATTCCGACGAGCAAGCCGAGCACCCTCACGGCCGTTGTGACGCCGCCCGTGAGGATCAGCATCCCGAGCCCAAACGCCAGGATGCCGTCGAACACGAGCCATCCCGAGCCCCGCAGCCCGCGGTGCTGATAGGCGCGGATGAGCTTGAGCGCGCCCTCGGAGACGAAGTACGCCGCGGCGATCACCATCAGCGCGACCTTGCCGGTCATCGGGGCGACCACAAGGAGGAGCCCGAACGCCACCTGCACCAGGGCGCTCACGAGCTCCCAGCCGGAGCCGGCCCAGCCGCGGCTCTGGATGGCGTGACAGCCCTCGGCCACGCCGGCGAGCACGATCAACCAGCCGAGGGCGATGGCGGTGACCCGGGAGGCGACGAAGGGCATCACGAACGCGAGCACCCCGAGCACCATCGAGGCCACGCCGAGCGCGAGGAACCAACCGCGGTTCTCCCGCACGGTGTGAAAGTCGACCTGCGCAAAGCGAAGCGACCTCGGGGACTCTCCGAGCGGAGCAACCATGGGAGACCTCTCTAATTCGTGGAGCACGCGTGTCCCGTCGGTCACCCGCCGCGCGAGGGCGAGGTGGCCGGGACCGCGTCGGCTTCGAGCATCGTCCGTGCCAGTACGCCGGCGGGAACATTGTGCCTGGCGCTCGCCGGAGGCGTCGCGGCCGAGGACGGCCCAAAGCACACCGCCTGATCAGCGGGCGGCGGCCTTCGCGGCCCTGGTGCTCGGACTGGCCGCCTGCCGGACCGCGCGCCGCTGGAGCTTCGAGCCCTGCTTTGCGCGATTGGCGCTCTTGCGCGTCGACTTGCGAGACGGGCGGTCCTTCGCCGAGTCTTCGAGCGTCGCCGTGGCCTTCCGTGTCCTCCGCATCGTGTTGCGCCGCGCCGTCGAGCCGCCGCCCGCCTTCCGGTCGGTCGCGCTCCGCCCCGGAGCGGCCGTGTCGACGGGAACGTCACGCCGCGACTTCTCGGGCCGCTCCAGCGCGCGCTCGAGGTTCTCCTTGCCGCGCCCCACGCGCCGCCCGATGAAGCTGCCCTCGGGCGATGGATGACCGGGCCGCGCCGGAGCCGCCGCGCTGCGCTTCGCCGCTCGCGCCGTGGGCTTCGGGCTGCGCGCCGCCGCGCGTGATGCGGCGCGCGGCGCGCGCTCGAGGGCGCTCTGCACGGCCCGCACGATCCCCGGGACGGCTCTGTCGATCGTCTCGCGCGGCTCGTGACCTCGCATCTGGTAGACGACGCTCGGGTGCCCGCTCAGGACGACCTTCACGTCACACGCGACGTCGACGCCGCCGCGCGGCCCGTTCACATCCGTGAAGCGCACCGTGAGCCGCTCGATGTCGGGCGCGAACCGCCCGAGCTTCGCCCCGAGGGTCTGGCGCACGTGCGCCCTCGTCGCCTCGTCGACGCCGACGCCGAAGGTCCGCACCGCCAACGGCGTCCGCTCCGTCGGTGTGCGCCCGGCGCGCGCCCGGACCGGTCGCGGCACGGTGGAAGGGAACTGCGGACGTCGCCCGGTGGATGGTCGCCCCATGCGCGCAACATCGAGACCGGCCCCCCGTCGTCAAGCGCCGCGGCCACCGGCGAGGACGTGTTCCTGTTCCCTCCTCCGCACCTCGGCCGGCTGCCCATCCTCGCCGCCCGGTCCCCCGCGCGTCCGCCGCTGGCGCCGGAGTCCCTCGGCCAGGACCTCGCGCTCGCAGAGCTCGAACGCCGCGAACCTTGGCCGAGGCGGTCAGTTGGCGGGCGGGATGAAGAGGCCCGGGCAGGGCTCGTCCCCGAAGACCCTGGAGCCGAGCCGGTACATCGTGATCTTCGGGTTCGGCGCCCAGTTCCAGCTGCCCCCGGCGTGGGAGTAATCGTTCGACTGGTTGAACGCCTGCCAGTTCGACGCGTGGAACGCGATGTTGAACCGGTCGGTGGTGGACGAGGGATCGACCGAGAGGAACGGCAAGCGCACGTCGAGGTAATGCGTCGCGCCCGCGCAGCCGCCCCCGGGCACCTCGTGGAAGCTCATCTCGAGCTCGCTCGAGCAACCCCAGCACGTCGCCTCGAGCGAGCCGGGCGGCTCCTGGCTGAAGTAGTACCGCACGGTCGAGCCCGCGAGGTACACGCTCTCGCTCCCCGTGTTGCGCACCTGGATCCCGGGCGTCACCCAGCTCGGCTGCGGCGCGTGGGAGTCGTACAGCACCTCCAGCTGGCAGTCCGCCGGGCACGACGTGGTGCTCTCGCCGCTGCTGCAGATGCCGTCGCCGCAGGAGCAGTCGCTCGCGCACGACGCCGGGCTCTCGAGCGGGCCGCAGGCGCCGTCGCCGCAGGAGCACAGGTCCGAGGCCGTGCGCTCGCACATGGCCTGGATGGCCCGGAAGGCATAGGTCACGTCCTCGCCGCGGCACGCGTCGTCGGCGCAGGTGAACGGACGCACGCAGTCGCCGTCCTGCACGAAGTCGCGCTCGCCGCGCACCAGGATGCCCACGAGCTCCTTCGTATTCAGATCGAACACCCCGGACCCGGAGTTGCCCACGAACGTGTCCAGGTTGCCGACGAAGAAGTCGAGGCTCGGCGCGTTGCTCCGGATCGCCGCCCCGTCGGCCAGCTTGAGCGGCAACCCGCGGGGGAAGCCGTGCACGACGAGCGGCGTGCCGATCGCCAGGGGATCGCTCGACACGCGCACCGCGGCGGGCGTCCGCCCCACGACCGGCCGATCGAGCCGCACGACCGTGTAGTCCGCGCCCCGCCGGTCCTGGTAATAGCTGACGAAATTCACGCAGCTGTAGACGTCATCGCTCGTGATCTGGCCGAGCTGGCCGGACGGCGTCATCGCGTAATCGAAGACGAAGCGGCTGCTATTGCAGTTGTTGATGCAGTGCGCGGCCGTGAGCACCAGGTCGTCGTCGATCAGCGTCCCGCTGCAGTCGGCGAGCGCCGGCTGGGACGCGAAGCGCTCGTCGAGGCACACGCCGTCGCGCCCCGCCCACGTGGGCCCGGCGATCTGGATGTCGTTCGGGTCCGAGTCGTCGACGGCCGACGCGGGGACGAGCGCCACGGTGAAGTCGAGCGCCCGCGCGGCCCAGACGGGATCCGCGTACGTGAAGGGCTCCTCGCGGTCATCCTGGCCATAGATGACCTCGGAGCGGGCCTCGCCGGCGGCCTCCTCCCCGGCGGGCGCGGGCGCCGCGCACCCCGCGGCGGCCCCCACGGACAACAAGCCAGCAGCAATGATGAAGTGGTTCGCTCTCATGACAAGCTCCCAAGTGTTCGAGGCAGAGCGAGGATCACCGCGCGGGCCCGATGACGACGTGTCGATGCCTGGCCGGCGTCGAGCAAGGATCTGACGCCCGACAGGCAAGGACCCCCGAGTGGCACGCTCTTCCCGTTCTCAGCGAGGGGGATCTACTTCCTCGCGAGGCGCGCACCAATTCATATGCGCCATGGACCTCATGCACACGCTGCATCGAGCCGGCGCGGCCCGGGGCGCGAGCGCCCGCGGGGGCGCGCCCCTGACGACGGATTGACCATTGTCCAATGGATTGGCGCCGCCTCCAGCAGGCGGACATCCCGGGCTTACCCTCGTCGCATCGGGAGAACGTCCTCCTGGGGAGCGCCACAATGAAGGTAGCCATCTTGACCGGCAGCGTGAGGAGCGGGAGACAGTCGCACAAGATCGCCCATCACCTGGAGCGGAAGCTCCGGGAGCGGGGCGCCGAGGCCGATCGGATCGATCTGGCGGAGACGCCGTTGCCGATCCTGGAGGACCGGTCGGGTCGTCCCCCGCAGCTCCAGGCGACGGTTCAGGGGCTGAGCGCGCGCCTCCGCGGGGCGGACGCGCTCGTGTTCGTGACGCCGGAATACCACGGGAGCTTCTCGGGCGTGCTGAAGAACGCCCTCGATTATTTCTGGGAGGAGTTCAACAAGAAGCCGATCGGCGTGGTCGCGGTCTCCGCGGGGAAGCTCGGGGGCATCAACGCCTCGACGCAGCTCCAGCACGTGATCCTGAGCCTCGGAGCATTCCCCCTGCCCCTCAAGCTGCTCGTCCCGGAGGTCCAGAGCGTCTTCGACGAGTCGCTCCAGCTCAGGAGCGAGCAGGTCGCGAAGGCGGCCGACAGGTTCCTCGACGAGTACCTCTGGTTCGCTCAGGCCATCGTCCAGGCGAAGCAGGCCGGCGAGATCTCCCGGCCCCTGGTCGCATGAGGTCGTCCTCCTACATCGACCTCCACGTCCACGCCGACGACAGGAGCGCGAACGCGCGTGCGGACAAGCGGGCGAACGACCTGGGAAACTGACGGCCTGACGAGTCCCAGCCTGTGGCTCACGAACATCGCGTGGCTCGCCGTCGAGGCAGCCAGGGCTCCGGCTCTCGGGAGCAGGGCGTCTTGCGGTGTCGCGCGAGGTTCGATATCGTCGGTCGTCGGCGAAAGGAGCGCCTCAACCACCATCGGATATGGCTCAATACCTTTCTCCACATCCCGGGCTCGAGGGCTCCGGGAGCGCCTTCGCGTCGGTCGCCGCAGCTCTCGGGGCGCACGGAGACATCGGGAAGAAGGTGCTCTCGACGCTGGGAGCGGCTGAGCTGGTCGCGGGCGAGTGGTACCCTCTCCAGATGCTCCTCGACCTGCTGAAGGGCGTGGCCCGGGCGACCGGGGACCATACGCTGCTCGCCATCGGGAAGGCGCTCGTGGATCACGCCGTGTGGCCGGCCATGCCGCCGACCATGGTGGACGCCCTCCAGATGATCGACGTGGCATACCACATGAATCACAGGCTCGACGGAGAGGTGATGTTCGATCCGGCGACCGGCGTCATGCGGGAGGGGATCGGCCACTATCGCTGTCATCCGGAGAAGCACCAGATCATCGTGGTCTGCGATACGCCTTATCCCTCGGAGCTCGATCGTGGGGTCCTGCTCGGCACGGCGCGGCGAGCGGCGTCGCGCGGGGTCAGGCCGCGCGTCGATGTCGTGCTCGACGAGTCCCGCCCGTCGCGGAAGCGCGGCGCCGACTCCTGTACCTACCGCGTCACATGGTGAACCTGGGATGTTGATCATCGGCGGGCAGCGCACCTCGACCCTTCGCTGATCATCGAGGCCCGCACGAGCAACGTGCGTCTCCTTCGTGGCTCCGCGCGCAGCGGGCAGCAGAGCCTCCGCCTCGTCGCGTCGCCTCGTTGGCCGGGCGCGGTCGACCTCGAGACCTCCGGCGGGCAGGAACTCCAAGCGCCTTTGCGGATGTCAAGAAATTTTAGCCTCTCCCGCCTCCGGGTCAGTCGAGTGGACATGATCTGCCCTGTGAATCTCGCCCGTGTAATAATCCAATAAAATTAACATGTCAGCTGACTTGCTGTGAGCGAAATCACCACCGTGAGCTACCGTCGAGATGTCCCCGCGCGCCAGCTGCGCCGCACGCCCTCCGAACGCGGCGCTCCGAACGAGCCCTGACCCGGCGCGGCGCCTCGAGGGAGGCCCGCCCGCCTCGTCCTCCCTCGGCATCGAGCACAGCCGCGGCCGGTCGATTGGAATTGACATCGGGAATGTGAACGTTCACTTTCCTCCTTGAGGGGCATCCTTTTGCTTCGACGATCGACGGCGTGCCGCCTGGGTCCGTGGGCGCCTGAAGACCCGTGTACACGTGCCCCGTCAGCACCGCGGGAGGATCGCAAGGTCAGATAAACATCGAATTGTTCCATGACACCGGCCGATGGCGTGCACGACCTTTGCCTGCGGTTCGCGGGGAACCGGTCCCATCGGCTGTTCAACCTGGACCATTTCGACTTCAAGCTGGGTATTCTGCCGTCGGCTCAGGCAGCCCTGCGCTCGCCCCGCGTCGTGATTGCATCTCGCAACCTCGCCCGGCCGGCGCCGGGCCGGCGCCGGGCCGGCGCCGGGCCGGCGCCGGGCCGGGCGCTGCCGCATCCGGGCTGCGATAAAGATTTATAGCGTGGGTCGAGTCGAGGGCGACGCCTCGGGGGCACACCAGGCTACCAGCGACTCGAACCGCGGAGAGACGCGAATGGAGTCCATTTCTTCGATCGCTCGAGGGAATACGGTGTTGTTATGAAAAATAGATCGAGTTTGGCTTTCACCTTGGCCGCGCTGGGCATGATCGTCGGCGCTTGCGGCGGCTCGAATGACGACGGCGACGTTGGGGGGAGCGGCGGAGCCCCTGCGGGCGCTGGAGGGAGCGTGAGCGGCTCGGGCGGCGCGCAGGCGAGCACCACCGGAGGGCCTCTGCCTTCGGGCTCGAGTAGCTCGCAGAGCACGGCCGGAGGGTCTGACGCCTCCGGCTCGGCCACGAGCGGAGGAGCGCCTGCCGGCGGCGGCGGGGAGACGTCTGGCGGGAACGGAGGCTCGGGCGGCGACGGCGGCGGCGGCGGCCAGGTCAATCGGCCCGAAGTGGTGCTGGCGGGTGACAATGTGAACGCTAACGGACCGCTCGAGACGACGGTTCAGGACCTCTCGTTCAGCGGCGGTGGCCACATTCTCGTCAGGCCGACGACGCTCACCACCGAGCCCAACAAGAAGCACCCGGTGGCCATTTGGGGTCCGGGCGGAGGTACCCCTCCTCGCGACTACCTACAGCTGCTGACGCGCATGGCCTCGCACGGCTTCGTCCTCGTCGGTATTCGAGAGTCGACGGGCAACGCCGTGCTCATGTCGGCGGCGATCGATTGGCTGGAGGCTCAGGACGCCGATCAGAACAGCCCCATGTACGGCCGCTTGATCCTCGACCGCGTTGGTGTGTTCGGGCACTCGATGGGCGGGCTGTCGTCGGAAGCGGCTGCTCAAACCGATAAGCGCGTCTCCACCGCGTTGCTCAACAACAGCGGCTCCTTCGAGCACAACGCCCTCGTCAATCTCAAGATCCCTGTCGGCATCATCTACGGTGAAACGGGTCAAGAGGCGCCCAACGCCGAGGGTGACTTCAACAACGCCGGCAACAAGGGGCCAGTCTGGCTCGGCAAGATGAAGGGCGGTGGTCACGGCTCGGGGCCTTGGGACGGCGCCGGAGCGAACGTTGCTTGGATGCGTTGGCACCTCGGCGGGGAGAACTCCCGCAAGGACGCGTTCCTCAAAGACGGTGGCGACTACAACAACAAGGGCGTGTGGCAGACTCAGTCCAAGAATTGGAACGAGTGGAAGAACTGGAACGAGTGACAGGCGGTACACCGAGCAGACCTTCGTGCTCGGCAGCATCACGTTTCAGGACGGGCTCGTGACATGAGCCCGGCTGGCTGCGTCTGGCGCGCCCTGTTCTTCGAGGATGTCGCAACCTAGGACGACAAACATGTTGAAGATCGTCTAGTTTCGATAGGTTATGCCGCCTCCTGGATGAGCCGCTGGGCGGCCTCGAGATTCTGGATGGCGGCTGCGCGCCGGAGGTCGAATAGGTTTCTCCTGGCGCCGATGTAGCGCGCGCTGTGTCCTTTCCGCGCCGCGATATGGGCGAGCGCATGCTCCACAGCCGTGCGCTGCCGGAGCACGGCGCGTCCTGGCCCGGTCTGCTGCAGCTTCCGGAACTTGCGCTGCAGCGCCTCGTCCTCGGCGATGGACACGGTTCGGCCTCGTCCCGACGCGGCTTGAGTGCATTTGGCTCGGAGAGGGCACGCGCCGCACTCCTCAGGATCGAACTCGACCGTGTCGCCCGGTTCGAACACTTCGACCTGCCCTGCCGGACACGTAATCGTCTTGGTACGCAGGTCAATCTTGAAGTCGCGCTTGCTGAACAAGTCGGGGCTGCGAGCCCGCTGCCCCCAAGGCTTCGAGAACACCCGACCCTTCGCGCGGAGCACGTCATCAACGACGGGACTGTTCACGTAGGCGCGATCGATGTGGAGTTCGACGATGCGCAGCCGCTGACGCTGAATGTCCTTGGCGATCGGCGAGGCTCCCTCTTCTTCGGGCCGATTCGCGGGCGTGACCGCGCAGGCGACAATGATGGGAAGGTCTGTGGGCTCGCAACGGCGGCGAGTTCACTCAGGTCAACCTGGCGTGGCTCAACTGGTGGCTCAAGGGCGACGAATCGGCCACCGGCAAGGGCATGCTCGTCGGCGCGAGCTGCCGCTTCTGCACCGACAGGACCTGGAAGGTCTCTTCCGCCAATCTGCCCTGAGCAGCGGCTCAGGATCAGCGCACCGGCGGGGTCGCGCCGGCGACGTCCTTGCGATACCCTCTCTTTCAGAAGCGCAGGCCCTCTGCGCCAATGTCCGTGAGACGGGCTCCCCTGAAATCTGTGGTGAGAGGCTGAGGAGTCATGCCGAACGACGTCCTTCTCAGCATCGCGGAGTGCCGCTTGATCCACAGGAGCCGTGGCAGCGGCGCAGACCGAGTTGCGGAGCGGGTCGCCCGGCCGCGCCGCTGGTAGCAGCAATGGCGGCCGAGCGTCCCGTGAGGTGCAGCAAGGTCGTCCAGGCAAGCGGCAACGCCGGCGTCCGCGAGCGGCAATGCCTGCGTCGCTCGCCCCGGAGGGCCTGCTCCTTGACAGCGAACCGCCGCCGCTGTCTGCTCGGCAGCAAGGTCCTGCTTCCGCATCGCCAGAGGGCGCCTTCGTCATGCATCTCGGCTCTTGCCTCGAGGATCGCTTTGTCGTCGAGCAGCTCGCCGGCCGCGGAGGAATGGGCGAGGTCTACCGCGGCCTGGACCGGAGCACGGGGCAACCCGTCGCGATCAAGGTCCTGCAGGAGCACCGGGACAGCGGTGTCGCACGGTTCACCCGCGAGGCGCGGGTCCTCGCGAGGCTCGACCACCCGCTCGTCGTGCGCCACGTGGCCGAAGGGGTCCTGCCTTCGGGCGAGCCCTACCTCGTCGTGGAATGGATCGAGGGCGAGGACCTCGCGTCGAGGCTCGCGCGAGGCCGGCTCAGCGCGGAGGACGGCGTGGCGCTCGCCGCGTCCGTCGCCGAAGCGCTCGGCGCGCTGCACGCCAATGGCGTCGTCCACCGCGATCTCAAGCCGAGCAACATTTTCCTCGTCGGGGGCCGCATCGATCGCGTCAAAATCGTCGATTTCGGGCTCGTCCGCGTCAAGGCGATGACGCCCATCACCGCCACGGGGACGCTGCTCGGGACGGTCGCGTACATGGCGCCCGAGCAGGCCCGGGGTGCCAGGGAGGTGGACGCGCGCGCTGACGTGTTCGCGCTCGGCTGCGTGCTCTTCGAGTGCTTGACGGGCCATCCCCCGTTCGGGGCGGCCTCCGTGGAGGCCGTCCTCACGAAGATCCTGTTCGAGGATACGCCGCGCCTCTGCGACCGAATGCCCGGCGCGCCGCCGCCGCTCGACGCGCTGCTCTCCCGCATGCTCGCGAAGCACCCGGGCGAGCGGCCGCGAGACGGGCTCTCGGCCGCCGGCATGCTGCGGGCGCTCGGCGCTGTGAAGGCACCGGACGCCGGGCTCCGCGGCGCCGAGGCGCGGGATCCGGACGCCGGGCCCCGGAACACGGAGGAGGCGCCGGACCCGCTCGCGGCGACGATGGTGGCCGCGCGAGCGCCCGCGTTGCCCCCGCTGCCCGCGCTCACGGACAGCGAGCAGCGGGCCGTGGCGGTGATCCTGATCGGCTCCCCCTTCGAGGCCAGGGGGATGGCTCAGATCGCGGACGCGGTGATCGAGGGGGAGGCGGCGGCGCACGGCGGCACGCTCGAGCGGCTGCTCGACGGGACGGCGGCTGTGCTCCTGTCGACCGCGCTGGTGGCGACGGATCTGGCCGCGCAGGCGGCGCGCTGCGCGCTCAGCCTGGGCGTGCGCGCGCCGGGCCGGCGCATCGCGCTCGCGATTGGCCAGGGGCAGGGCTCCACGCGCTCGCCCGTGGGGCCCGCGATCGACAGGGCCGCGCGGCTCCTCGGCCAGGCGAGGTCGGCCGCGGAGGAGCGGCCACGGGCGTGGATCGCGCTGGACGGGGCCACCGTCGGGCTGCTCGACGCGCGCTTCGACGTTCGCGACGAGGGCGGCGTGCTCACGCTCATCGGCGAGCGCGACGTGACCGATGCGCGGACGCTGCTCGGGGGCCCGACGCCGTTCGTGGGCAGAGAGCGGGAGCTCCGCATCATCGAGGCGCTCTTCCGCGACTCTGTCGAGGGCGGCGAGGCGCGGGCCGTGCTGGTCACGGCGCCGCCCGGCGTGGGCAAGTCGCGGCTCGGGCGGGAATGCCTCGAGAGCGTACGCGCGCGCGGCGAGCCCACGTCCGTATGGATCGCGCGGGGCGAGCCGCTTCGGGCCGGGTCGGCGTTCGGCATGCTCGCGGGGCTCATCCAGAGCGCGTGCGGCATCCGCGGCGGAGAGCCGCTCTCGACGCGGCAGGACAGGCTCGCGGCGCACGTGGCCGCGCGTCTCAGCGAGGGCGACCGCGCGCGTGTGACGGAGTTCCTGGGCGAGCTCATCGATGCGCCCTTCCCGGACGACCGCAGCCCGCCGCTCAGGACCGCGCGCCGGGACGCCCAGGTCATGAGCGAGCAGGTGCGCGCGGCGTTCCTCGATTTCATCTCGGCCGAGTGCGCGGCGCGCCCGCTCTTGATCTTGCTCGAGGACCTGCACTGGGGCGACAGCGCCACGGCGCGGATCCTCGACGTGGCCCTGCGCGAGATGAGAGACAGGCCGCTCTTCGTGCTCGCCCTGGCCCGCCCCGAGGTCAACGACCGGCTCCCGGAGCTCTGGTCGGGCCGACGGTTCCAGGAGATCCGCCTGCGGGAGCTGCCGGCGAAGGCCGCCGAGCGCCTCGCGACGCACGTGCTCGGCGGCCGCGCGGGGCCGCCGACGATCGAGCGGATCGTACGGCTCTCGGAGGGCAACGCGTTCTACCTGGAGGAGCTCATCCGCGCGACGGCCGAGGGAATCGGTGAGGGCCTGCCCGAGACGGTGGTCGCCATGGTGCAGTCGCGCCTCGGCGCGCTGGGTGACGAGGACCGGCGCGCCCTGCGGGCCGCGAGCGTCTTCGGCGAGACGTTCTGGTCGGGGGCCGTCGGGGCGCTCTGCGGCGGCGCGCCGGGGACCTCGTGCGTCGACGGCCGGCTCGAGGCGCTCGCGGAGCAGGAGATCATCGTGAGGCGCACGGACAGCCGCTTCTCCGACGAGCACGAGTACACGTTCCGCCACGCGCTCGTGCGCGAGGGGGCCTATGCGATGCTGACGGACGCGGACCGGTCGCTCGGCCACAGGCTCGCGGGAGAGTGGCTGGAAGCCCACGGAGAGCAGGACGCGCCGCTCCTGGCGGAGCATTTCGAGAAGGGGGGCGACGAGGAGCGGGCCGCGCGCCATTACCATCGCGCAGCGCTCGTGGCCCATTACGCGGCCGAGTCGGCGGCCGCGGTCGCGTACGCGCGGCGAGGGCTCGCGGCGCATGTGCCGGACGACCTGCGGGTCCGTCTCATGGGAGCGCTTTGTCAGTCGATCGTATGGCAGATGGCCTCCGTGACCGCCACGCTGCCCGTGGCGAGAGAGCTCATGCGGATGGCGCCCCCAGGGAGCGTGCCGTGGGTCCACGGCCTGAACCTCGTGATCTACGGCGCGCTCCTGGAGGGTCGGCTCGACGAGTTCATGAGCATGATCGGCCTCCTCCACGATATCGAGCCCTCGCCCGAGGCCGCGGACCCGTTCATGCTCGCCATCAGCATCGGGGTGCATACGCTCGATCTCCTCGGCCTGCTCAAGGAGGCCGACGTCCTGCTCGAGCGGCTGACGACGTTCCGGGACGCGCTCGGTGATCGCGAGCCCGTGGTCGTCTGCAGCTGGCACGCCATCCGCGCCCTGCGGTGGGCCTGCGCGCGGGAGGACCCGGCGGCCGCGCTCGTTCACACGAAGGAGGCGATGGCGATCGCCAAGGCGATCGGCCACGGGAAATACTACACGGTGTTCAGCGCGATCGCGGCCATGAACCGGTGGCTCATCGGGGCCACGGAGCGCGCCGAGCGCGACCTCCTGGGCCTGCGCGATGAGGAGCTGGGCAGCATCTCGTCAATGCGTCCGTTCGTCCTCGCGTGGCTCCTCGCGGATCGCGGCGCGCTCGGCGAGGCGCGCGCCTGGGCGGCAGGCCTCGTCGCGTCGGGTCAAGCAAAGCGCCTCCCGCAGGACGAGGGCCGGGGTCGCTGGGCGCTGGCCGAGGTCCTCCGCCGCGCGGGGGAGCTCGCCGCGGCCGACGCCGAGGCCCAGGCCGCGCTCTCGATGCTGAGCATGGCGTGCCCGCTCGAGGTGCCCGGCGTCCTGGCAACGCTCGCGGCGGTGCGCCTCGCGCAGGGACGGGCGGGCGAGGGCGCGGCCGCCGCCGAGGAGGGGCTCGCGAAATACCGGGCCATGGGCGGCTGCAGCCTCTTCTTCCGGGCCGCCTTCCTGCGCCTCGTCCACGCCGAGTGCCTGGACGCCGCGGGCGAGCGAGACGCAGCGCGCGCGGCCATCGCGGAGGCGAGGCGATGTGTCCTCGCGAACGCAGACAAGATCACGAACGCGGGAGACCGGGCGAGCTTCCTCGAGAACGTGCCCGAGAACCGCCGGACGCTGGCGCTCGCGGGACGGTGGGTCGAGACCTAGAGCGCCGCGTCGCTCGACGATCGGGCAGCCCCGAGATCACGGAGCGAAGGCGAACGCGACCCATATCGGCGTGGGTCGCGACGTCTCAAGAGCAACAGGCGGACCAGGTCCGAGAGGGGGCAGCGCACGCGAGGGCTCGTCGCTTCTGCCAAGAATCTCGGGGGGAGCCACGGACCTCGGCAGGTCCGCTGAACGAGAATCCGGCGCGGCGGACTGTGTCCGCTGCAGCGGACAGCCCAGCGGCGCGTGGACGCAGCGCCGCGGCGCGGGCCGCAACTGCGGGGGCATGGCCTTCTCAGCCGATCGCGCGCCGCAGGAGATGAGCCGGCGCACGGCGTGACGGTTTCCCTGCGCCTCGCGTGTTGCTCGTGCATCGGCCACCCCTTCCGCGCCAGCGCGCTGCGCTAGGTCAGCCAGTCCTGCCCAGCGCCGGGCCATCAGCGGCGCCCGCACCAGCCGGCGCAGTCCATCCCCCGCGCTCGGCTGAAGAACAGCCCTGCCGGGCCGGTGGCACAACGCATGCTCATGTGCCGCTCACGAAGCATCGCTTGGGTGCGACAACCATTCTTGCAGAGAGGAACACAGATGAACGGCGTCAAGGAGCATGTAAAGAGCACGTACGCGAACCGCGAGCCGAAGGAGATCCTCTCGCTGCCCGTCGAGGCGCTCCTCGGCGCCAGCGCCGGAGCAGCGACAGCGCTGGAGTCCCTGGGCATCCACGCTGTCTTCGACCTCGCGCTCTCCAGCGTCTTCTCCAACGCGTGCAAGCTTGTCCGGGCCAGCGAGACAGGGACGAGCGTGTTCGGGCAGTACGACCGCGTGCCCGCGGACGTCGTGGACCGGAACGTCGACCTCACCGACTGGGATTCCCTCGAGGCCGCGCCGATCCAGGTCCTGTCCGGTATCGACGAAGAGAACGGCCCGACGCTCTCCCAGGCGCTGGATGTCGTGACCGTCCGGGATCTCTCGCTCTGGCCGCCGTACCGGGCGGCGCGGGCGATCTTCGACGCCGTTTACAACCCCGAGGGCGTGCCCGGCTTCGATCCCTCCGCGCCAGACGATCTCATCCCGAAGACGGGCGAGTACCCGACGGATCGCGTCTTCTATACCACGATAGTCATCGACACCGTCGGGGAAGACCGGGGCCTCAAGTCGCTGGAGGAGCAGGGGCAGCTCGACATCCTGTCCGCCGTCACGGGGAGCGCCGGCTTCACGAAGCCGGCCTTGGGCGCGCTCCTGACCTACGCGCAATCCTGGTACACGAAGGGGGTCGCGCTCGGACATCTCCTGCACAGCGTGGCGCTCGCGCCGGGGGAGAGCACGAAGATCACCATCCTCGACTGGACCCGCCAGACGCGATCGGGCGTCACCGAGTCGATCTCCGAATCGGAGGCCCTGGCGAACACCATGACGCACAACCGGGCGATCGGCGAGGTCACCAGCGCCGTCGCGAGCGAGTCCCAGTCAGGGTTCTCGAAGCTGAACGCCAACAGCACATCGGAGCAGAGCGGCTGGAGCGCGGGAGGCGCCGTCGCGGGGGCCGCCCAGGGGATCATCGGCGGCATCGGCGGGGGGTACTCGCAAGGCAGGGCGAGCAATACGACGAGCGCGACGAGCTTCTCCAGCTCCCAGGGACGCCGGGAGCTCAGCGCGTCGATGGCGCAGCACATCGTGGACACGACCCATCAGGCCGCGAGCTCTGCGCGCAACCGCCGCGCGTCGCTCGTGCGCGAGGTCACGCAGACGGAGAGCGAGAAGGCCACGACCAGGACCGTCACGAATTACAATCACATGCACGCGCTGTCGATCAACTACTACGAGGTAGTGCAGATCTACCGCGTGGCGGTGCAGCTGAGGGAGGTGCAGAAGTGCCTGTTCGTGCCCCTGAAGCTGATAGACTTCTCGGACCCGCAGCTCATCGAGCGGTTTCGGTACACCATCGCCGCGGCCGCGCTGATCCCCGAAATCACCACGCTGCAGTACGCCGCTCCGGACAAGATCATGATCTCGTTCCCGGCGGGGGCCTCCGGGTCGCAGTGGACCCTGTCCACGATCCAGAGCACGGAGCGCGCCCTCAACCTGACGATCATGGACGCCTCGCAGCGCTTCCTGACTTTTCCTCGTCACGTGACGGTGGAGGGCAACAGTGTCTCATTGCCGCTGAGCTACGTCACCGTCCGCAATCCTGCGGACGGCGCCCCCCCCATCGACGCCATTGTCGTGGAGAAAGCTACCGGCGAGACGGTCGCCCATCCTATCGAGGAGGTGATTTTCACTCGCGGCGGCGGCTATGGAGCGGAGATCAACCTGGACATGCATGACGTCCGGACCGTCCGGGTGAGAAAGAAGTCGGAGCACGACGCGCGTGAGGTGACGGTCGTCGTGACTTTGTGGTTCGTGCTCCCGTCCACGGATCTCTCTGCCGTCGGCGCCATCTCGGCGACCGTACGTATCCCTGCCGGCGTGCACGAGGTGGCCGTCTTTGATATCGCCCGGACCGCGTCACGCGCCGACGTGCAGAAGCACCTGCAGGACAACGCCGTCTACTACAGCCAGCAGATCTGGCGCTCGCTCGACACGGCCGCGATCACGGTCCTGCTCGCGCCGTACACCTACGAAGGCAAGCCGATCCTCCAGCTCGTGGACTCGACGCCCGTGGCGGCGACAGGGAACTTCCTCGTGTTCCGGATGCACGCCGACAAGGCGACCGACGGCCAATGGAAGCAGTGGCTCGAAGACCACGGGATCGACACGCTGAAGGTGACCGAGGACATCGTGCCGCTGCCCAGCGGGGGCGTGTTCGCCGAGGCCGTGCTCGGGCGGTTCAACTGCGCGGAGAAGCTCGACATCACCCGGTTCTGGAACTGGCAGGACTCGCCGATCCCGGTCCAGGCTCCCGAGATCGCGCCCGTCCAGATCGCGTCGCGGGCCCAGCCCGACACCGACAAGCCCGGTCAGCTCAGCCAGCCGCTCGTCAACATCGTCAACCCCACGCCGCTGCCCAATCCCCAGGGGCTCGGCGCGGCCCTCTCGGCCGTCGCGAACGGCAACATGTTCCGCGACATGAGCGGCCTCGCCTCCCTCATGACGCTGGCGCAGGCGGCGGTGGCCGCCTCGAGCCAGGGCGCGAGCGACGCGGCCGAACAGGCAGGTACCAACATGGACTCGGCGTTCAGATTCGTCGAGGCGATGGCGCCGGCGCTCGCGCAGGCGCAGGCGCAGGCGGACAGGAAGAACAGCCCCACGAGCTCGAACGTCTCCAACCTCGGCGCCGCGTTGAACGCCGCGAGCGAGATGGACGGTCGCTCGCCCAGGCCCGCGCTCCCGGCAGCTGGCGACGCGGGCGGGGCCGCCCCGGCCGCGGAGACGCCGGCGGCGCCGGCGCCGACCCGCGTGGACCAGGTGCTAGGCACGTGTCCCCCCACGCCACCGCAGCCCCCGGCCCCACGCCCGAAGCCGACCGGCGCGAAGAAGCGTCAAATCATCGTGAGCCCCGTCTGGCCCGGCTCGAACGTGGCGGTCGACGGCACCTACACCTGCGATCTGGTCATGGCCGGGCAAGAGGGCAATGCCAAGCTCAGGGAGCAATTCGGCTTTGAGATCCCGTTCAAGGACAGACAGCCGAGGAGCAAGGTGGTCACGCTCCCGAGCGGCCTGTGGATGGTGACCATGCAAGCTAAGATCACCGCGCTGCCCGCCATGTTCGCCCCGAGCGAGGTGCCGGTGTCCGTACCGGTGCTCGGCTCCTTGAAGGTGCAGCTCGGGGGGACGCTCCTACCGCGACCGATGCCGTTCACCCTCATCGGAGAATACGAGGTCAAACCCACGGACAGCTTCCTGAACCTCCGGTGCACGCCCACGATCTTGGACGATCAGGTGGACAACGAGTTCCAGCTGACGGCCGATGGCCAGGTCGCGGCCGCGTACGAGGCTCAGATCAAGGCCGGTGTGCAGGCGGAGCTCAACGAACTGGTGGCGAAGGTGGGGGCGAGCGGGGAGGTGGTGCTGAACCCCCGCGTCGAGGTCCGGGGCAGCATCGGCGCCAACCAGAAGTTGACCACGAAGATCACCTACAAGAGAGTGACTGGATTCGAGCTCAAGCGCGTCTAGGAGTGAACACCGGAGTCCAGTGGTATCCAAGCGGAACGGAGCGATTTTATGGCTACAGTCAGGGCCGATGTGACGGTTCAGGATGTGACACTCTGGGTGGACGCCGCGAGCGGCGACGATGAGAACGACGGCACGGAGTCCGCGCCGCTCAGGACCGTCTCGGGAGCGGTCTCGCGCATCCCGCTCGTCATCGATCACGATGTCCACGTCAAGGTGAGGCCGGGGGTGTACCCGGAGAGCTTCAGCATCATGGTTCTCTTCGGGCGCCAGCGCGCGATCAAAATCGAGGGCACCGACTGGACGCAGGTCACGCCGCGCACGGGGCCGCCCGCGGGGAGGTTCGCCTCGACCGCCGGTCGCCACGCGACGGTGGAGGGGGCGACATGGGCAGCGGACGAGCTGAAGGGGCGCTTCGTCAGGATCCTGACCGGCGGACACGCGGGGAAGTGCCTCGTCATCGTGTCCAACACGGCGGACACAATCGAGCTGTGCACGGCGGCCAATCCGCTGAGCGGCGCGCAGTTCGAGCTGGTGACCCCCGCCGCGATGATCACCGGTGCCTTCGAGGACGCAGAGGCTCCGGTCGCATCCATCGCCGGCGTCGGGCGCGGGTCAGGCAAGGGGCTCTCGAGCGTGTCGCTCGTCAACCTGAGCATCGACGTCCTCGGACAGCAGAAGAACGGCGTATGGGCGGCGGGCGGCGTCGACGTCTACCTCGACAACGTGAAGATCTCCGGCAACGGCACCAGCTCCGACTTCACCGGCATCAGGGTGGACAATGGAGGCGGTCCCGCGCGGTGCGAGCTGACGGATTGCGTTGTCTTCGCCAATGCCAGGACTGACTTTCAGGGGGCGCAGGCGGCCGGAGCCGATCTCTCCGCGACCCGGTGCCTCTTCGACGGCAACGGCGCGTCGAGCAGGATCGGTGTCGGTGTGGAACATGGCACGGGCGCCCTCACGGATTGTGTCGTGCAGGGCTTCTCCAAGGCAACTCTCGGCCACGGCTGCAGCGCCGGCGAGTCCAGCGTCTCCTTCATGGGCGGCGTGATACGCCACTGCCGCGCCGGCGTCGTGGCGAGCGCCGGCGCCACGTTCACGCTGCGCGGCGAGATCCGCGAGTGTGCCGGCCGCGGCGTCGTGCTCCAGGAGCGAGCGCGCGGCGTGCTCGACGACGGAGGGGCCGTCCGGAGCAACGGCTCTCACGGGATCAGCTTGCACGGATACGGCGCGTCGCTCCTGCTGCTCGGGCAGCACGACGTCTCGAGAAACGGCGGGCATGGCGTCTTCACGGGTGGCGACCCGCAGGACGCGTTCATCGATGTGACGGCGAGCGCCGCGACGACCATGAACGAGAACACGTCCGGCGACTTCACGACGGATGGCGGAAAGACGTCCGTGGGCCTCACCGCGCTCCGGAAGCTCCCGGGCAAGGTCAGCGTGGATCAGCGTCGCGTCATTCGACTCGCTTCCGGATGAGCGGAGCCTTGAACAGCCGGGCGCTCCGCGGCGGCTACAGCCAGAGCAGGAACCTGGCCGCCCAGCCGGCACCGCGCGCGCCCGGTGCTCGATGAACCGGGACGCCTCGTCCGGTGCGGGCGGTGCCGACGTCTGCCTGCGTGGCGGGGTCCATTCCGCGTCGCCGAGGCAGCAGGCGTCGTTCCTCGTCGTTCACGGAGGCTTCGAGCCCGGCCGGGCCTCGTCGGGGCTTCCGCGGCGCCGCGTCAGGCCGAAGGCACGGACGAGCTTGTAGGCATGGGAGCGGGCGAGGTCGAGCTTCGCCGCCGCCTCGCCCACGTTCCAGCCGTTCTCCTCGAGCGCTGCGCGGAGCAGCTCCGCCTGGAAGCGGCGGGTGGCCTCCTGGAAGGTCAGATCCTTGTAGGACACGATCGAGACGGCGGGGGCCGCGGCGGCGCCCTCGGGCGCGGCGACGTCGCCGGGGAAGAGGTGGCGCCGCTCGACCTGGGAGACCCCCTGCGCCGCGGCGCGGATGGCGGCCGCCTCGATGGCGTGAGCGAGCTCGCGCGCGTTGCCGCTCCACTCCGCCGCCTCGACGGCGCAGCGCGCGTCGACGCTGAGGTGTACGCCGGGCAGCCCGTGGGTCTTGCAGGCCGCCGCGCAAAAATACTCGGCCAGGAGGGCGATGTCCTCGCGGCGCTCCGCGAGCGCGGGGAGGCGGATCGGGAGCACCTGGAGGCGGTAGAAGAGATCCTCACGGAACTCCTTGCGCTGCGCGGCGGCCTTGAGGTCCACGTTGGTCGCGGCGATGACGCGCACGTCGGCGCGGACGGGGCGGGTCGCGCCGAGGGGGTAGTACTCCCTCGATTGCAGCAGCTGCAGCAGCTTCGCCTGCGCCGAGGGCTTGAGCTCGCCGATCTCGTCGAGAAAGAGGGTGCCCTTGTCGGCGGCGGCGACCTTGCCCTCCATCTTGCGGTTGGCGGCGGAGTGCGCGCCGGGCAGCGCCCCGAACAGCTCGCTCTCGAGCAGCGCCTCGGGGAGCGCCGCGCAGTTGAGCTCGACGAAGGGGCCGCGCGCGCGCGGGCCGCTCTCGTGCAGGACTCGAGCGAGCTGGGTCTTGCCGGTGCCCGAGGGGCCTGTCAACAGGACGGTGACGTCGAGCGGCGCGGCGACGGCGGCTTGGGAGAGGACGAGCGCGAGCGCGGGGCTCTTGCCGACGATCGCGTCGGCGCGCAGGACGTGCCGGAAAGGTCGCGTCGGATCGGCCTCGTCGCGGCGGCGGAAGCGCATCATGAGGCGATCGGCGAAGGGGGCGAGGTGGCGGGCGAAGGCCTCGACGCGGCGGCGATCCTCTTCGGTGAAGCGGTCCTCCTCGATGCGGTTCTGCAGGTAAACGACGCCGAGCGGGGGAGCGTCGGCGGGGGAACGGACGCTGATCGGGGCGCAGATCACGGCCTCGATGCGGTTGCGCTCGACGCTCTCGTTGGCGCGGAAGCGCGGGTCCCGGAGGGCGGAGACGGTGATGATGGTGCGGCCGGTGGCCAGCGCCTCGGCGATGACGCCGCGCGAGAAGGCGGCGCGGATCTCGGCGACGTCCTTGTCCTGGCAGCCGTGGGCGACCCAGAAGGGCGGCTCGCCGCGCGCGTCCGGGTCGGAGACGATCTCGACATAACCCCTGCGGGCGCCGGTGATCCGGACGATCAGGGCGAGCGCCTCGGCGAGGAACGGCTCGATCTCTTCTGTCTGCCCCAGCTCGAGGAGCTTGCGATAGAAGTCGCGCTCCTGCTCTACGCGAAGCGCGGCGTCCGCAGGATGAGCGGGTGGGGCCGGGAGGGCTTCGTCATCCCGAGAAGGAGGCATGGTTCTTGGCTATACAGGAACGCAGCGCGGCGTGAAGCTCCGAAGGAGCAATGGCTCGGGGCCTCTCGAGCCGACCCCTCGCGCGGGAGAGCCTGCCCTATACTTCGCTCCATGAGCAGCCACCTCCTCGGTCGGGCACCGACGGATCCGTCTCCGTGGCTGGATCCCTCGGTGCCGGCAGGGACCGTCGTTGCCGGCCGCTTCACCGTGGAAGCCGTCGCGGGCCGCGGCGGCATGGGCACCGTGTATCGCGCGATGGACGCCCTCGGCGGGCAGCGGGTCGCCCTCAAGCTGATGCGCCCTTCCACCGACGCCGACTCTCCTCGTCGCTTCGCCCGCGAGGCCGAGCTGCTCTCGACCCTTCACCACCCCGGCATCGTCTCGTATGTCGCTCATGGTCACTCGGAGCACGGGCTGCCATTCCTGGCCATGGAGTGGCTGGAGGGTGAGGATCTCGCCCGGCGCCTCGCGCGCCAGCGCCTCGATCTGGACGAGACACTCTGCCTCTTGCGCCGCGCCGCCGAGGCGCTCTCCGTCGCCCACGCCCGCGGCGTCGTCCACCGCGACCTCAAGCCCTCGAACCTCTTCCTCCGCCATGGCCGCTCCGACGGCGTGGTGGTCCTCGACTTCGGCCTGGCCCGCCTCGCGGCGCCCTCCGTGGTGATGACGGGCAGCCAGACGATGCTCGGCACGCCCGGCTATATGGCGCCCGAGCAAGTCTCTCGGGAGCTGCAGCTCACCCCCGGCGCCGATATCTTCTCTCTGGGCTGCGTCTTCTACGAGTGCCTCACCGGAGAGCCTCCGTTCCGCGCGCCCCACCTCGTGGCCGCCCTCGCCAAGATCCTCTTCACCGAGCCGACGCCCCTGCGAAAGCTTCGCCCGGATCTGCCCGACGCCTTCGAGCAGCTCGTGAAGCGCATGCTGGCCAAGGAGCCTTCGCGCCGGCTCCCGCACGCGCAGGACCTCCTCGACGCGCTGGCGGCGCTCGACGCCCGCGCCGCGCCCGCGCATCGCCCGCCGGAGCCCGACGACGCCCCTCTCCTCCGCCTGACCGGCCAGCAGCTCGTCACCGTGCTGCTGGCCGCGCCTCGCGCCTGGGCGGCGGATAGCACGTCCACGCCGCCCGACGCGCGCCTCGCGCTGCGCGACACGCTCCGCGCCCTGCTGGCGTCCCAGGGCGCCGGGGTGGAGCTCGTGGCCGACGGGACCCTGGTCGCCACGCTGGTGGCCTCTTCCGGCTCCGCCACCGACCCGGCCGTCCTCGCGGCGCGCTGCGCCCTCGCCGTCCTGGAGCGCTGGCCCGAGGCCGCGGTGGTGCTCGCCACCGGCCGCGGCACGCTCGACGCGCACCTGCCCGCGGGCGAGGCCATGGACCGCGCCGGCCAGATGCTGATCGAGGTGGAGCGCCTCCCCGCGACCGAAGCGTCGGCCGCCGTGCTGCTCGACGAGGTGACGGCGGGGCTGCTCGGCCCCGGCTTCCAGCTCACCCGGCTCGATCCGAGCGGCTTTTGCCTGCTGCGCGGCGAGCACCTCGGCGCGGACGAGTCCCGCCCGCTGCTCGGCAAGCCGACGCCCTGCGTGGGCCGCGAGCACGAGCTGGCCTTGCTCGACATGGTCTTCACGACCTGCGTCGAGGAGCCCGCCGCCCAAGCGGTGCTGGTGACGGCCCCGGCGGGGACCGGCAAGTCCCGGCTTCGACACGAGTTCCTCCGCCGCCTGGAGCGCCACCCGCAAGCCGCCCTGGTCCTGCTCGGGCGCGGGGACCCGATGAGCGCGGGCTCGGCGGACGGCCTCCTGGGTCAGGCCCTGCGCCGGCTGTGCGGGCTCTCGGCCGGCGAGCCGCCCGAGGAGCGCACGGCGCGGCTCTCCCGGCGCCTCTCCCTGCATCTGCCGCCGGCGCAGGCGCAGGGGGTCGTGGAGTTCCTCGGCGAGCTCTGCGGTGTCCCCTTCTCCGAGGAGCACAGCCCGCCGCTGCGCGCCGCGCGCGGCGATCCGCGGCTCATGGGCACCCAGGTGGAGCGAGCGCTGGCGGCGTTCCTGCGCGCCGAGTGCGCGCGCTGCCCGGTGCTCCTCGTGCTGGAGGATCTGCACTGGGGGGATCCGCTGAGCATCAAGCTCCTCGGCGATGCGCGCCGGGCGCTCGCCGAGCAGCCGTTCATGATTCTCGCCCTGGCCAGGCCCGAGGTCGAGGCGCTGCTGCCCACCTCGTGGTCGCAGCGCATGCAGCAGGTGCCCCTGCGCGGGCTGAGCCGCAAGGCGAGCGAGCGCATCGTCCGCGAGGTGCTGGGCCCCGAGGTCCCCCGCCCCGTCGTCGAGCGGCTCGTGGCGCACGCCGCCGGCAATGCGCTGTTCCTGGAGGAGCTCATCCGCGCGACCGCGGAGGGCCGGGGCGACTCGGCGCCGGAGACGGTGCTCGCCATGCTCCACGCGCGGATCGGGCGGCTCACGCCCGAGGCTCGGCGCGTGCTGCTGGCCGCCAGCTTCATCGGCAGCGCGTTCTGGTCCGGCGGGGTGTCGGCGCTCCTCGGCGAGGAGATCAGCGGCCCGGAGCTGCGGCGCTGGCTAGAGCAGCTGGTGGCGCTGGAGTGGATCGAGCCGCAGCGCACGAGCCGCTTCCCCGCCGAGGACGAGTACCGCTTCCACCACGCGCTCGTGCGGGACGCGGCCTACGCGCTCGTACCGGAGCAGCTCAAGGCCGCCGGCCACCGCCGGGTGGCCGACTGGCTGGAGCGGCAGGGCGAGGGCGACCCGCAGGTGCTCGCCGAGCACTGCCGACGCGGCGAGCAGCCGGAGCGCGCGATCCACTTTTACACCCGGGCCGCCGAGCGGCTGTTCGATCACGACGACATGCAGGGGGCGGAGCGGTGCATCCAGGCGGCGCTGGCCCTCGGCCCGCGAGGAGACGCCCTGGTAGCGCTCCGCGCGCTCCAGGCGGCCACGGCCTTCTGGAGGGATGATTTCGCGACGATGTACGAGGTGGGCAGCGCCGTGCAGCCGCAGATGAAGGCCGGCGGCGCCCGGTGGTGCAAGCTGATCGACGGCCTGTCCCTGGGATGCGGGTTGAGCGCGCAGACCGAGTACCTGGAGAGGTTATGGCGCCTGCTGCTCGACACGGAGCCAGAGCCGGAGGCGCGGGATGCTTATTACCTGTCCCTCTGCTTCATGGCCCTCATGAACGAGTACCTGGGCGCCATGGCAGCGACGGGAGCGTGCCTGGAACGGCTGGAGCGCACCGGACAGGACGTGATTGCCCGGAATGGCGTCGTGCGCGGCTGGCGGGGTATCGTGCTGGCCTTCCGGTCTCTTTACCTGACGGAAGGGCCGTGGCAGGCGCTCACCTGGGCGAGGCAGGCCGTGCAGGCGTTCCGCGAGGTGGGGGCCGAGCGCGGCGAGGTGGCGGCGATCGCGTGGGAGGCCCAGGCGCTGCTGGCGCTCGGCGATCCGGGGGGAGCGCTGGAGCGGGTGCGCCACGGGGTGGCGCTGGCGCTGCGGGTGTCGCCGCGCTTCGGGGTCACCTTCGCCCAGCGGAACCTGGCCAGGATCCTCGCGGTGAGCCCCGAGCCGGCCGATCGACAGGAGGCGCAGCTCATGGCGCGCGAGTGGGTGGACGCCCGGACCGGCAACCGGGAGCACCTAGGCTACGCGAGCCTGATCCTGGCGCAGGTCGCGGCGGCCAGCGGAGCGCTCGCAGAGGCCGAATCACAGGCGCGCAAGGCCTGCGAGGTGATGGCGCCATTCGCGCCCTTCCTGTCCGAGGCGCGCGAGACGGTGGGGGCCCTGCTGCTGGCGCAGGGGCGCGCAGCCGAGGCCCGCGCGGCGGCGGAGCTCGCGCTGCGCGAGCTCGCTGCGGTGGGCGAGGGCGGCATCGCCAAGGTGGGGCTGCTCGTGGTCCTGGCGGACGCGTGCTTCGCCAAGGGCGACACGGCCTCCGGCGAGCAAGCCGTGCGCCGCGCGCTCCAGTGCGTGCGCGCGCGCGCCGGGGCCATTCCGGAGGGGGTCGTCCGGGAGCAGTTCCTGCGCCGGGTGCCCGCGAACGCGCGCGCGCTGGCGCTGGCGCGCCAGCTGTGGGGTGAGGCCGAGGCGTCGTGAGCCCTCATCAACCGCTCGAGACGGCCACCCCTCCGGCGAGGCTGGGCGCGCTGCGCAGCTCCAGGAACGGCGAATCCTCGGAACGGTAACGAGAGCTCGAGAGCGAAAAATCGACGTTACCCACCATCCAGGCCTTCATGCCGCCGATGTAGGCCTCGACCTGGCGGTCGAGCGATGGTCCCCACGAAGGGATGGCCCGCTCGACCTCGAGGAACCGATCGACGTCACGGTTGACCATCGACACGACGGCGTGCACGGCCTCCTCGAAGCCGATGTCCTTGTTGGCCATCATGACGCGCACCAGGTTGCAAGGCGTGTCGTTCCATAACACTTCCTTCTGATACGAGAACAGGTCGTTCACATACGCCGTATGTCGCACGGTCAACCGCGCCATCTCGGCCACGGCGGGGTGCTCGCGCGTCGCGTGCGGCAGCTCGAGCCCGGCCGCTATCTCGATGATGTCGATCGCCGGAAACACCGCTGAGTCGTGCATCCGGAGGTGCAGGTAGTCGTCCAAGAGCGGCACCTGGCCTCGCGCCCATGCGCTGGTCGCGCGAAGCGAGCCCTCGAAGAGGTACTGCTCGACGTGCGCGAGGAAGCGGCGCATCCACCCCTCAGGGGCAAGGGCCTCGAGGCACTCACGCAAGTGCACGGTGAAACGCGCGAACGGAGAGGGCCTCGCGGGGAGGTCCCCGGTCCTCAGGATACCCAGGTACCGCTCCATGATCGTCCGCACCGCGCAGACGTCCCGCCCCACCCGTGGGTCGTCGTCGTACTGGTCATCCAGAAAGAAGAGCCACTGGCTGAAGGTGCCGGCCGCGAGGAGGCGCCGGTGGCCGATGGCGTAAGGGTAAACGTAGGGATCGAGGACGATGATGCCCTCGAAGCGCTTCATCGCGCGCTCCTTGGCCTCTCCGCCGAGCAGTCCGACGCCGATCAGCGCGTCGCGGGACGCGCGCCGGTAGCGCTCCGCCCCGGAGTGCCGTCGAGAAGGCCAGGGGAGGTGCAGCCGATCGAAGGCGTTCGTGGAGCATAAAAAAGGTGTGTTCATGGCATCTCCTCATGACGGTCGTGCGCCTCGCTGCCCCCTGCCGCTCTCGTGACGAGGCGCATCGGGCGCGCAGGATCAGGACCTGTGCCGGCAGGGAGCGCCTCAGGGCGCTTCGTCGCTCCTCGTCCGCGCCTTCCGGAAAAGAGGGGGGCTGACGGGTGCGCCGCGCCGCGCTGGCCGGTGCCGAAGAGCAACCGGAGTGCCAGCGCGGTCATCGACGCACGCCCGATCGAGTGCGCGCATTCGAGCAGGCGCGATCGCCCCTCGCGTGAGCCCGGCGTCCGCTCCGCCGGACTTCGCGGCAGCGGACCGGGTCCGCTCCAGCGGACCGAGTCTGCGCTGCCGGACGTCATCGGCTGTCCGCGGCCGATCCGCCTCCCCTCTACTCCCCCCCTCGACGCCAGCGAGAGGCGAGCAAGCCCCGGCGTGGCCGCTCCCCGTGGCGGTCCGCCACGCTGGCGTGCCGGTTGCACTCTGCTCGATACACCCGAATCGAGCCGTTCAGAGCACGAGCTTTCCTTGCCGGGTACCGCATCGACACCCCGCGCCCAGGGTCGCCAGCGCTGGCGATTCCATCGGGCCTGGTTGCGCCTGCGCCCCCCGGAGCTCGCGCCCTGAGCCGACACCTCATCGAGGAAAGGAATCCATCATGCGCATCGTTCAGATTGGCTCGGGCGAGCCCCGCGATCTCGTCGTCTGCTACCTCGTCGGCCCCCACGTGGACGCCGCGGTGCGCGAGGCCCTCGGCCCCGCCCCGTGCGTGATCGCCTATGGCACCGGCAAGCCCGCCGAGGGCCTCGACGCGGTGATCGCCGCGGCGCGCGACCGACTCCACATCTCCCGGATCGGCCGGGTCGTCCTCGCCGGCTACTCGCTCGGCTGCAGCGGCGTGCGGGCCCGCTTGCTCGAGCAGGCGCAGGCGACCAGCGCCATCGCCGCGCTGGTGCTCGTCGACGGGACCCACGCGAGCAAGCCGCCGGTTGCGTGGCAGATCGACGTGTGGCGCGACGCGTTCGCGCGGGCCCGCCGGGGCGAGCTGCTCGTCGTGGCCACCCACACGCAGCAGAGCTACGTCGAGCGCCTCGAGCCGCCGGAGACGCCTTTCCTCTCCACCGCGACGGTGCTCCGGCAAGCGACCGAGTGGCCCCTCGACGCCGCGGGGCCGATCGACGCGCCGGTGGTGCGCCGTGACGGGCAGCTCTTCATCTACTCGTACGCCAGCAAGCCCATCGACGCGGAGGCGCACATCGCCCAGCAGCGCAGGGTGTTTCCTTGGGTGCTCAACCAGCACGTCCGCCCCTGGCTGGCAGGCGCCGGGGCGGCCCAGGCGAGGCCGGCCGAGCCGCCCGTCGGCGCCGACGCGCTCGAGCAGGCCGAGCACGCCGCGGCGAGCGGACAGCCGGACGCGGTGCCGGTCGTGCGCCAGATCCTGCGGTTCGGTTCGCGGGGCGAGGACGTCGCGGCCTGGCAGCGCGTCGTCGGCGTCGAGCCGGACGGGATCTTCGGCCGCGAGACCGAGCGGATCACGCGCGAATGGCAGAAGCGGCACGGCCTCGGGCCGGACGGCATCGTCGGTCCCCTCACCTGGGGCGCCGTCCAGGCGAGCAGCGGCGAGCGCTCGCCCGCGCGCGAGGTGCCTCGGGTGACCACGCCGCTCTCCGAGGCCGAGCTCGCGGCGGCGCTGGAGCATGGCCACGAGCTCGTCTTCCAGGAGACCCCGAGCCGCGCGCGCCTCGCCTGCGCCTGGGCGCACGTCGCGATCGAGAACGCGCGCGGACGCAAGGTGTGGAACCACAACCTGGGCAACATCACCGCGTTCGGCCGGTGGCCCGGGTCGTATTACGTGATCCGCGTATCCGAGCGGGTGCAGCGCAACCCCGACGTGTGGAAGGACATCGACATGCGCTTTCGCGCCCACCCTGAAGCGCTCGACGGCGCTGTCGACTATTGGCGTCTCATGGGCGACCGCTACCAGCCGGCCCTCGCGCTCTTCGACGCGGGCGACCCCGCGGGCGCCGCCTTCGAGCTCTCCCGGCTGCGCTACTACACCGCGCACGCCGACCCGTATGCGCGGAGCATGAGCTCGCTGTACGGCTCGTTCCACGGCTGATCGCGCGGCGCGCTGGCCCACCCCCGCAAGGGACGGGCACGGCCCCGAGCTGCCAGCGCGCCGAGAACCCCTCCACGTTCCTTGACGGCGGCCCACCCCACGACGCCACGGCGCGCCGATCGCCTGACCATCGTGGGTGGCCGCCCCGCATCACGGAGAACACCGATGTCGAAGAACCTCATGAGAACCCTCTGCATGTCGCTCGTCGCCGCGTGCCTCTCGTGCTCCGGCGGCTTTTACAAGATCGCCGACAGCCCGGACGCGCAGGCGATCTCGGACGCCGCCGTCGATGGCCTCGCCTACATCACGACCACCGTGTACCTGCAGAACACGAACCTGCTCACCGCCCCGGCCTACAGGGCGGAGAAGGACAGCAGCCTCAGCCACCTCTACATCTACGCCGCGTTCACCCACCCCACGCTCGGCGAGACGCAGATACCGCTCTACCTCGTCGATTTCCAGACCAACTCGCTCAACACCACGCGAGGCGCGGAGCTCATCAGCAAGCTCCCTCTCTCGCCGGACACCCGGGGAGCCCGCTTCTTGAAGATCGAGACCCGCGCGCTCCAGACGAACGAGTTCGATCTCGTGATGGACATCTGGCGCAACTCGCAGAGCGTCATCGCCATGGCCGCGGGCGCCGCCTCGGGCGGCCAGCAGATGCTGAACGCCCTGAACTCCGCCGCTGGCCTGCTCTCCAGGTTCGAGTCGCACGAGTTCAAGTTCGCGGCGCAGCTCGCCGTCCCGAGGGCGTTCGAGGGAGCTCGCCTGACCCAGATCTACTTCATCGTGCCCACCGACGACGCCGCGTCGACGTTGCCGTTCGTCGACGCCGAGGTCAGGCGTGCCAGGACGGCGGCCACCATCCAGGCGACCGCGTCCGACGTCCGGCTGCGCGAGGGCAGCGGCGACTACGCGAAGCTGCCCTATCTGGTCCTCGACACCCGCCTGACTGCGTTCGTCGACGACCCGCAGGTGATACCCAAGCGGATCTCCGCATCTTGCGCGGAGCTCACCGACGCGACGCTCACCGCCGCGCGCGGCCGCGTCGCCACGCCCGGCGTCTTCTCCGCCGCCCAGCTCGAGGAAGAGCGCAACCAGATCGACCGCGCAGCGTCGATCCGCCTCCTGTCCGACGCCGTGAACAAGAAAGCGTACGCGGAAGCGGTGGACCACTTCGCCCAGTACAGCGCGCTGCCGGAGTCCGACAGCGCCCTCTACAGGTCGTACTTCAAGCCAGCCACCGACGCGATGACCCGGTGTGCGACGGCGAAGCTGGAGTCGGTCCCCGGCAACGATCAGGTGCGGAACATCGCCAAGCTGGTCTCGGAGCAGGTCAACCTCGACGCCGACTCGCGCCAGGCGCTCGAAGAGCTCCTCTCTCGGCTCAAGACGTTCCTCGGCGCCTCCGACCACCCGGACCTGAAATTCCTCGCAAACACGGGGCTGTTCGCGCGCGCGGCGGTGCGCCGCGAAGGCATAGAGAAGGTGCTCTACGGGCGCTTCTTCGGCGGCCCGATCGAGCAGCTGAAATCGTCGCGTCGGCGGTCCAGCGCCGCCGACGCGTGGATGAAAACCCTGCAGACGCAGCTCGACACCGGGTGCTCCTCCTGCCGGCTTGAGGCGTCCCGGGTGATAGCCGAGTACCAGGCCCGAACCCTCACCGCCCAGGCCGCCGCGCTCGAGAGATCTCGCATCGAGACATTGAGTGAGGCCACCGAGGTCCGCAGCAATCTCCGCTCCTACCTCGCCGCCCTGACCGCGGTCCGACCGGCCGACAGCAACATCCCCGCCGCGTCGGCGGCGTTGCAGGAGATTGAGACTCTACAGAGTCGCGTCGCCCATGCGGCCCCCGGTGACGGAGCCGTCAACGAGCTGCAGGGCAAGATGGAGAGGGCTTCGGAGATCATCTCCAGATCGGATCTCGTGAACTGAACGCCCGCCGGGCAAGCGGCTCCGGCGGAGCAGCGTACGTCGCCGCTCAGATCAGCGGCGACCTCGGCGCGTCCGGGAAGGAGGTCGCTTTCTTCCGCCGACGACCGGCAGTTGACACGACGTACAAAAAGTACGATCCACGGATCCGCCTTCAAAAAAGACCAACAGCTCCAACGAGCTCAGCCGGCCGTGTAAACTTGCTCACATCACGCTAAGGATTCTTCTCCGCCGACCGAACCAGGAAAGGCTTGCTGCGATGAGCGAACTGATCATCTGGACGTACGATTGGGTGCCTGAAGGCCCTCGTGGTTTTGTGCGTGATCTGAGGCTGAGATGGGCGTGTGAGGAAGCCGACCTCATCTACGTGGTCAAGACGATCCCGTTCGATGGTCGCGAGACCAATCATCTCGCGCGCCAGCCGTTTGGCCAGGCTCCGTTCCTGAGCGACGGAGAGCTGGAGATATTCGAAAGCGGCGCGGGGCTGCTGCATCTGGCCCGGAAAAGCGACAAGCTGTTGCCGCCTGATCCGGCCGGAGAGGCGGAAACATTGCAATGGACGATCGCCGCGCTCAACTCGATCGAGATGGTCACCGTACCGTGGTGGTTCCTGAAAATGTGCGGCGATGAGGACAATCAGCTTGCCGGATGGATGGGCAAGCGCCTCGACCAGCTCGAAAAGGTGCTGAGCGAGCGAGAGTGGCTCGCGGCCGGCCGCTTCACCGTCGCAGACCTGCTGATGGCGGATGTGCTACGGGTCCCGGACGTCCGCGCTTTCGGCGATCGGCCGGCGACCGAGGCCTACGTAACCCGTGTGACAGATCGCCCCTCATTCAAGAAAGCCCAGGACGACCAGATTCGTCTCTTCGAAGCGGCCGACGAGAAGAGAACAGAAAAAGGGGCAGACTGACGAGCGGCCTGGCCTCTGCCCTTCGCGCACCGCGCTCGAGCGGTTCGCGCTCGTTCGTGTGAACGAGCTGAGTTCCTGGGTCGCCGCGTCTCCGACAGGCGCGTCGAGCCCGATCTCGCACGCCTCGCTGAGCCCCTGCCCCGCCGGCGCGAGCCGGAGCAGCGCGACGGCGCGGGCGTTATTCGCGCGTCGCTGCTCGCCGGCCCGGCGCCGCTCAAGGACACGCGTCGTTGTCCGAGTAGGGCGTCTCCTGCGCGAGATAGAGGCTGACGTTGGCGTCAGCCGACGAATAGCCGTCCATGTTCTCTCCGAAGGCGTGGAAGAGAAAAAACGTCTCACCGCCTCCGTTGTGCACTTTCCCGCTCTCGATGGCCGCGTCGACGTCGAGGATCAGCTCCGCCCTGCTGGCGTCGCCGCCGATGCACGAGCCCTTCGGCCCAGGTACGCAGTCGTATTCGGGCGCCGACAGTCCGCCCGCAAGCGGCGTCGTGCTGGGTTCGTCGCTCCCGGGCGCCGCCTGCACCTGGACCATACGCACCTTGCCGGACCAGCGAAGGCGAACGATGTCACCTCGGTTGACCCCGACGTTGTATTCGTACTGGAAGCCGTCGCGGTCGTTGTAGAAGTCGACGACGCGGCATGCCTGGCCCTTGCTCTTGTCGATCGCGCAGCAACTCCCCTTCGCACCGACGATCGGAGAGCTTCGCGTGCGGAGCAAGTACTGCATGTTGACCCCGGTGGGGCTCGGGTTTCCGGTCTTGCTCGGGCAGTCGGCATGGTTGTACGCGCACTCGTCCGAAATGTGGATCATGCCAGGGCGCCAGTCGGTCGTGTCGATCATGTGCTCGCCGAGCGACGACGAGCCGTTCGAGCACAGATAGTTCGGACCTCCGGTGCAATTGCGCTTCGCTCCGCTCGTGATACCGCCCGGACCGAAGAGCGTGTCCTGAGTGACGTCGTGAACCTGGACGACGCTGTGGTATCCGGTCCAGCGGAAGAGGACGAGATCGCCTTGCTGCGCCGCGAAGGTCGGATCGACCCAGTCGTAGTGCGGCTCGGTCTGGAAGTTGTTGACCTCGTGGATGGTGCAGTCCTCGCGGCCCGCGTACGAGGCGTACCGCCCACCGTAGGCAGTGACGTCGGAGAGCGTACTGCAAGGCTTTGGATCGAAGTGGTTCTGTCCAAACTCGGGCTCGGTGAGGGACACCGCCGTGACGCCACCGCCACCCGCGCCGTCCTTGAAGTAGTAGAGGCCGGGGCGATAGCCACAAGCGAATCCGCCGACGTTCCAGTCGAACGTCCCGTCGTTCGTCGGCGCGCCGCTGTCGATCCTCCGACCGAGGCTCGCATCTATCGGCGTGCCGTCCCAGCCGGCGACCTGGACGACGCTGTGCGTGCCGCTCCACTTGAAGCGCAGCGTCTGACCCGGCTCGATCATGTGCCCGGTGTTCGATGCAGCCGGCCAGGCGAGCTCCTTCACCTCGCCGGCCGGGTTGTCCTGCGATGAACAAGGGTTGGTGCCTTCGTCGAAGGGGACACCGGCATCGTCGTTCATCCCTCCGGCACCCGAGCCGCCGTTTTCCCCTCCTCCACCCGAGCCGCCATGGTCCCCTCCGCCACCCGGGCCACCGTTCCCCTGCCCTCCGCCGGCGCTGCTTCCGCCGTTGGTCGAGCTACAGGCGTTGACGATGAGACCGATGGTCAGTGCGGTCCAGAGTGCGAGGGTTCGACGCTTCGGCATCATGCCTCCAACGATAGCCATGAGCGCCCTACCATTGCAATACGTGCCGGCCTCGCGCTCCGCGTCGCCGCGCGTCACCTCGCGCGCGGCGGCACGCTCCTGCGCTTCCCGGCGGAGCGCATCGAGCTGGATCCGCGCCTCGTGCCCGCAGGCGGGAGCGCGCTGCACGCGTGGATGCCGGGCTTCGACGCGCTCATCGGCCCGCGTCGCGCGCTCGCCCGTCCTCGAGGCCCTGGACAGGGCCAGCTCGTGTCGGAGTGAGGCTGTCCTGGCAGGAGAGGGCACGCTACCTCGTCGAGTTTTCGGCGCGTCGTTCTTGGAAATATTTTACAGAGGCGAGGGGTTCCTGCGGGTCCCCCAGTTCCCATCCTTATGGTTATTGGCGCCGAGAAAGCACGGCCTGCCACTACCAATCCAACTGCAGCTACGCGGCCATACCTGCAGATGAGTCGTGTGGCGCCTCTTCCGGAAGTCTGAAGTCCGCTTTGTGAGACCGCGAAGAGAGCTCTGCCTGCACCTGTTCACCAGCTCTCTCTGAGGGGGTCCCATGCAGTTCCTCGTGTACCGCTCGGTGGGCATAGCCGCTGCCAGTATCGCCTTCTTGTTCGCGTCTCACGGCCTGGCCCAATCTGTGCCGCGCAGGCCAGCCCAGGCGATCTCCGTGAGCAGCAGCCTGTGACTGGATGTCCCGGGTTTTAACACGAATCCTGGTACCACTCTTCAGCAGTGGGGTGCAATGGCGGCCGCAACCAGCGGTTCTCGCGAGTACGCGCCGGCGGCGGCAATTACAATATTGTCGCCACGCACAGCGGTCTGTGCCTGGATGTCCCGGGCTTCAGCACGAGCTTCGGGGCAACCATCCAGCAGTGGGGATGCAACGGCGGCGACAACCAACGATTTCGATTTGTCCCATGATCCCTCAGGATCGATGCGGCTGCGCGCCATGGGCTGGCGCAACGGGCATACCCTCGCCGGTCTTTTCGACTGGTGACGTCAACTTTGCCTGTGCCACGTAACCGCAGCCACGAGAGCAAGCGGACCATCACCACTTTGTCACAGCCGGAGGGAACGGAGCCGGTGCTAGCGCCCCCGGCGCACCACCCGCGCGATCTTGCGAGACAGCGCGTCCGGCGCGACCGGATAACGCGCCACGTCCGCGGCGCCCGCCGCCACGAGCGCGTTCATCCGGTCCGAGGAGAGCCCGGACGCGCACACGACGGCGCGCACGCCGGGCGCCGCGCGGCCGAGCGCCTCCAGCAGCGCGCACGCGCCCTCCACGTCGGCGCCGGCGTCGATCACCGCCACGCCCAGCCCCGCCTCGATCAGCGCTGCGGCGTCCGGCACCTCGGCGAGGTGGATGCCCTGCGCGTCGAGCCCGATCTCGCACGCCTCGCTGAGCCCCTGCCCCGCCGGCGCGAGCCGGAGAAGCGCGACGGTGCGCTCCGGCACGGGCGCGAGCTCCGCCGTCTCGCCGTCCGGCCAGGCCTGCGCCCGCTCCGTCCGGTCGCCGCTCGGCGCGTCCGCCTTGCGCGCGGGCAGCCGCCGCGCCTCGGCCTCCCGCGACATCGCCTCGTCGAGCCGCGACCGCGCGGCCGCGGCGCTCTCCGGCCGCTTCTCCGGCAGCTTCGCCAGGAGATCCAGCCGGAGCCGCTCCAGGAGCGGCGGGACCGGCGGAGCCCCCGGCGGCCGGCGCAGCGGCGGCGGGATCGAGAACATGTGCATCGCCATGAGCTCCACCGCGGGGAGGCCGACGAACGGCGGCGTTCCCTGCAACAGCGCCGTCAGGATGCAGCCGCACGCGTACAGATCGGTGCTCGGGCCCACCGCGAGCGAGCGGCACTGCTCCGGGCTCATGTACTCCGGCGTGCCCGCGACCATGTCCTTCGAGGTGAGCGTCGGCCCGGCGTCGAGCGGGTCGTCGAGGTGCGCCAGGCCGAAGTCGACGACCTTGGCGACGCGCTCGCCGTCCTGCTCGGCGAGCAGCACGTTCTCCGGCTTGAGGTCGCGGTGGACGATGCCGCTCGCGTGCGCGGCGCCCACGCCTTCGAGGATGTCCGCGAACAGGGCCGCGACCTCCTCGAGCGGCAGCAGCTCGCGCGACGCCCGGAGCAGCGCGCCGAGCGACTGCCCCTTGAGCAGCTCCATCACGAGGTAGATCGAGCCGTCGCCGCCGTCCTCGTCGCCCCCGAGGTCGAGCACCTTGACCACGTTCCGGTGCACGAGCCGCGACGCGGCGCGCGCCTCGCGGAAGAACCTCCGCCGGCTCTCCGGGAGGATCGCGACGTGCGGGTGCATCGTCTTCACCGCGACCGGAACGCCGAGGAGCACGTGCTCCGCCTCGTAGACCTCCCCCATCCCGCCCGCGCCGAGCAGCCGCACGAGGTTGTACTTCCCGCCGAGGACCCGCCCGGCGCGCGTCCGCTGCGGCGAGCCCGCGCCGGGCTCGTCCGAGAGGAGCGTCTCCGCGGCCGCGAAGCGGTCGGCAGGCGGTCGAGGCGCGGGCGCCCGCCCGTCCGGCGCCCGCTGGCCCTTCAGCACGGTGCGGTCGGGATCCCCGCCCGGCGGCGGGCGCTCGCCGTCGCCCGCGCTCACGGCGACGCCTCGCGGAAGCCCACCGCGATCTGCGCCGTCACCGGGCCCTCGCCCTCGTCGCGCCACGGGCTCACCCGCACCGACAGCGCCCCGAAGAGCGCGCCGCCCGCCTCCACGCCCGCCGACAGCCCGCCGAGCACGTCGTCCGCCCTGACCTCCCGGTCGACGAGGTGCAGATCCAGCGCGCCGTGCAGCCGCAGCCACGGCGCCGGATCCGCCGTCGCCCCCGCCAGCAGGAAGCCCTGCACGGCCGGCGTGGCCGGCTCGCCGCCAGCCACCGCGCCCTCGCCGCCCGCCGCGCCGCCGCCCTCGCCGCCCGCCGCGCCGCCGCCCGCGCCGACGGCCGCGCCGTCGCCCGAGGCGCGGATGCGGGCCCCGGCATCGGCCACCCACGTGAACCGGCCCGCGGCGCCGCCGAGCGCGATCCCGGGCTCGATGCGGAGCGGCGGGCTCCCGTCGGCCATGGGCACGCCCAGGCGGAGCGTGGGGCCGAGCTCGAGCTCCGAGCGCCCGAGGCGCAGGACGCGCGCGCGCGCGCCGAACCAGCCGGTGCTGCCCGCGCCCGCGCCATCGCCCTCGCCGGCCGGGTTCGAGCGGAGCGCGACGTCGAGGCCCAGCGGGCCGATCGCGCCGCTCGCGCGCACCTGCCCCGCGGCGACCCAGCCGCCCCCCGAGCGCGCCGCGGCCGCACCGACGGCGGCGACCGAGGGCGGCGTCGGCGCGAGCCAGAGCCCGTCGGCCACCCCGGACATCGGCAGGAGCGGGAGGTACGCGCCCAGCACGGGCGCGGCCGGGGGCGCGGGCGGAGGCGCGGCGCGCGGCGCCTCGGGCGCGGCGGGCAGCTCGGCGTCGCTCGTCCCGATCACGCCGCCGCGGCCGTCGGCGACGTCGAGCCGCACGCGCAGCGGCTCGCCGGGGCGCAGCGCCTCCCGGGGCAGCAGGATCCGCGCCGTCAGGGCGCCGCCGCGATCGCCGCCGGCGAGCGCGACGGAGCGCACCCCCCCCGGCAGGTGGGCGAAGAGCCGCGGCGCCACCCGCCGCGCGACGTCGACCCCGGCGAGCCCCTCGAGCTCGACCCGGGCCTCGAGCGCAGGCCCGCCCGGCCCGCCCGGCGCCGGCGTCACCGCGCGCGCGGCCGAGACCACCGCGCCCACCTTCGTGTACCGGACCGGGAGCGACGTCGCCGCGCCGGGAGCCGCGCTGCCGCGCTCGCGCAGCCGGAGCGCGCGCGGCGCGCGCTGGAGCAGATCGATGCGCTCGGGGACGGGGCCGAACGGGCCGTCGTCGAGCGAGAGCTCGAGCGCGGGAGACGGCGTGAGCTCGATGATCCCGTACGGGTTCGCGGTGATCTCCTGCGCCGCCGGGACGACGCCCCCGGCGGCCCGCGCGGCGACGAGGTGGAACCTGCGCACCGCGCCCACCCCCAGGTACTCCTCGCGATCGACGACCCGGACCCGGAGGAAATAGGCGCCCGCCGGCATCTTCTCCGCGCGGAACGACAGCACGTCCGGCTTCACCTCCTCGCGGGCGATGAGATCGTTGAACTCCGGGTCGCGCGCGATCTCGACGCGGTAGCCGGCCGCGGCCGGCGCCGGCTTCCACGACGCCGACAGGACGCCGAGCCCCTCCGGGGCGAGCGCGATCTGCGCGGCGTCCGCGGTCGTCCATTCGACCGGCGCCGGCAGCGGGCGCGGGCGCGCAGGCGGCGCTCTGCCCACGAACCGGGTGCCGTGGTCCTTCGGGACCACGACGGAGAGGCCGCCCGACGTGACGCCCGCCTTGCCGTCGAACACCGCGACCGTCGTCCGCTCCCCGCGCCGCTGCACCACCGTGTCCCGCGACGACGCGCTCACGCGGCCGCCCCCGCTCGCGGCGACCTCGACCGACTGGCCCCGCAGCGCGGCGAGCGCCGCCTTCACCTCGCCGTCCGCGAGCTCGACGGCCGCGGGCGGCGTCTTCGATACCCGCGCTCGGCTCGCCGTGCCGTAGATGACGACGAGCGTATTCGGCGCGAGGAGCACCCGAGTCCGATCCACAAACTCGATATCTGCCCTCCCCTCATCCAGCGTGTTGACGCTCGAGTTCGTGAGCAGGGGCATCCCCTGAGCCGCGGGCGACCAGGCGCCGCCGGCCGGGCGCGCGCGCACGTCCGGGTGCATCGACCGGAGCTTCGCGTCGGGGATCGACGTCACCTCGGCCGGGAGGACCAGCGTGAGCCCCTCGGCGAGCGTCGTGCCCGGGCCGCACGCGACGCGGTTGTACCGCTGGATCAGCGCTGCATGCCTGGACGAGCCGTAGAGGACCGCCGCGATGTCGTCGCAGGTCTCTCCCGCCTGCACGCCCCATTGAATGACCGCCTCCGGATATCCGGGCGTCGGCTCTCCGGCGCTCGCCGAGCCGACGTATCCAGCGTGGATCGCAGCGTGGGTGGCGCAGCCGAGGAGCACCGAGATAGCGACGGACTGGCCATTTGACGGTGCCACGGCAGCGGCACGCTACCGGATCGAGATCGGCGTTGCAAGGGACCAGGCAATAGGATACGAGCAGACCGATGGCGTATTGGTCGGCGCGCGTCATCGCGCCCCTCCTGGCCTCCCCGCTGCTCTTCGCGGCGGCCACGGCTTCCATGCCGGCCGCAGCGCAGGAGGCCACAGCGCTCGACAGGCTCGCTCCCGCGCCCGCGGGCGACGGGCTATCCACTGTCCCTTCTGCCGGCGTATCGGGGGAGCTCCGGCCCGCGGTCGGACTTCTGTTCTCCTATTCTCATCAACCCCTCAGCCTGCGCGGGACTGCGCCTGCCGGGTCGGTAACGTGGGTGGGCCGGCAGGCGATCCTCCACGCGCTCGCGAGCGTCGAGCTCCTGCGCCGGATCAAGCTCGATCTCGACGCGCCGCTCGTGCTGGACCAGGGCGGCGCGTCCGGCGCGCTCGGGACCCTCCGCGTCACGGCGCCCGCCGGCGGCGCCACGCTCGGCGATCTCCAGGCGGGCGGGAGGGTGACGCTCCTGCCCCAGGAGGGCCTCCGGCCGGCGGCGGCGCTCGGGCTCTCCGTCTGGCTGCCGACGGGAGACGAGGCGGCGTTCGCCGGCGCGGGCGCCGTGCGCTACGCGCCGCGGGTGATCGTCGGGGCCGAGCACCCGGGCTTCCGCTGGTCGGCCTCGGCGGGGGGCCGGTTCCAGAGGGCCTCTGCGGACAGCCTGACGGGCAGCGAGGTCCTCTTCACGGCGGGCGCGGGCGTCCGCAAAGGCCCGCTGCAGCTCGGGTCGGAGCTCTCCGTCTGGGCCGCCGCCGGCGAGGGGTCTGCGCTCGAGGTCCCGGGCCGCGCGGGCGGCGAGCTCCTGCTCACCGCGCGCTGGTCGCTCGGCCCCCTCACGCTCGACGCGGGCGCGGGCCCTGGCTTCGGGCGGCTGCCCGGCACACCGAAGGCGCGCTTCTTCGCGGGGATAGGCATCGCCGCGGACGTCGTTCCGTCGGCGCCCCCTGCCGCCGCCCCCTCGGCCGTCGCCGGCGCGCCCGCCGGGACGAAGGGCGCTCGCGGCGCGACGCCGGCCGCGCCTCCGGCCGCCGACTTCGACGGGGATTCGGTCCCCGACGCGGAGGACGCCTGCCCCCGGGTCATCGGCGAGGCGCGCCCGCCCGCCGCGGCGGCGGGCGCCCGACCGGCGTTCCGCCGCGGTTGCCCGCCGGACCGGGACGACGACGGGATCTACGATCTCGACGATCGCTGCCCGGACGTGCCGGGGGTCAGCAGCGCGGCCGCCGACGCGGGACCGGGCGGCGCGGAGTCCGGGGTCACGGCCGAGGCCGCCGCAAACGCCGGGTCCCAGCCTGCGTCGAAGCACGGGTGCCCCGCGGACACGGACGGCGACGGCATCCCCAACGCCGCGGACGCCTGCCCCTACGAGCGCGGCAAGCCGAGCGAGGATCGCGCGACGCACGGCTGCCCGTTCGCTGTGCGCATCGAGGGCTCGCAGATCGTGATCCTCCAGCAGGTCCAGTTCCGGACGGGCCGGGCCGAGATCGAGCCGGAGAGCTTCGAGTTGCTCTCCGAGGTCGCGGCCGTCCTCGAGGAGCACCCCGAGATCGCCCGGGTCGCGGTCGACGGCCACACGGACAACCAGGGCGCCGCCCAGGCGAACCTGAGCCTCTCGCAGCGCCGCGCGCTCGCCGTCGTCGCGTGGCTGACCGCGCACGGCATCGACGCCCGCCGCCTCGAAGCGCGCGGCTTCGGCGCGCGCCGCCCCCTCGCCGAGAACCGCACCCGGGACGGCCGGGCCAGGAACCGCAGGGTGGAGTTCCAGATCCGCAAGCGCACCGACGAGGGCGCGGCCGGCTGGAAGGACGGCCCTCTTGAGTGACGCATCGCCCGCGGAGGCCTCCACGTGAGGGAATTCTCGCTCAAGACGAAGGCGATCGCGCTCTTCACGGCGATGGGTCTCGTCCCGGTCGCTGTCGCCGTGACGCTCCTCATCGACGTGAACCGGCGCGCCGTGCGGACCTCCGAGGAGAGACTGCAGACGGCGATCCTCTCCGAGGTGGCCTCGGCCTCGATCCAGCTCGTCCGCGACGTCGAGAGCGATGCCGTCGCGGCGGCGGCCATCTTCGGCCACGCCGCGGGCGGCGCCATCCGGGACGAGGACGCGGTCGCGTCGGTGCGCGCCCTCGTCGCGACGCGCGGGCTCGTCGACGCGGTGCGGCTCGAGGTGCCCGACGCGGGGATCAGCACCGTGATCCGCAAGGCGTCGTCCGACGCCGACGTCCCCGCCGCGCCGGCAGCGCTGCGCCAGCTCGCGGACGAGCGCGGCGTCGGCTTCGGCGTGATCGGGCCGGCCCGCGGCCTCCTCGTCGCCCGCGTGCGGCCCGCCGTCGACGCGGGCGCCGGGGCCGCGGCGCCGCCTCCTCCGGGCGGCCCGGCCGGCTACGTGGTCGCCGAGGTGCCGCTCGACATGCTCGGGCTCGACCTCGAGGTGATCGCCGGGCGCCGCCTCGGGAGCCGCGCGGTGCGCCTGCTCATCGCGGGCCACGACCGCCAGGCGATCGCGGCGCTCGGGGTGCCGGGCGTCGCGCCGGGCAGCGACGTCTCGTCCTTGCCGATCTGGCGCAACCTCCCCTCGGGCGCGGGGTTGAACGACAGGATCGGCGTGCTCGCCCCGCACGACGAGGGCGGCCAGCGGATGATCGGCGCCATCGAGACGGTGCCCGACCTCGGCTGGGCGGTCGCGATCTGGCGCCCCGAGCCGGAGGCCTTCGCCGCGCTCGACGAGATGCGGCGCCGCGGCGTCGCCGTCGCCGCGGGCGCGCTCGTCCTCGCGCTCGCCCTCGCGCTCGTCACCGCCCGCCACGTGACGCGCCCCATCCTCCACCTCGTCGCGCAGGCGCGGCTCATCGGCGCCCGGCGCTGGCGCGAGATCGCGCTCGGCGACGCGCTCCGGGGGCGGCGCGACGAGATCGGCGAGCTCACGACCTCCCTCGGCCGCATGGCCCAGGACCTCGAGCAGGGCGAGGCGGACATCGCCCGGGAGGCGAAGCTCCGCGGCGATCTCGGCCGGTTCATGGACAAGGCGGTCGTCGACGCGATCGTGCGGGGCGAGCACCCGCTCGCCCTCGGCGGCAAGCGGGCGGCCGTGTCGGTGCTCTTCGCCGACGTCGTCGGTTTCACGCCGCTCGCCGAGTCGCGCGACGCCGAGCGGATGGTCGCCCTCCTCAACGAGCTCTTCTCGATGCTCACCGAGATCGTGTTCCGGCACGGGGGCACGGTCGACAAGTTCATCGGCGATTGCGTCATGGCCGTCTGGGGCGCCCCGATCGCGCAGGAGGATCACGCGCGGCGCGCGCTCGCGGCCGCGGAGGACATGATGCGCTTCCTCGAGACGGCGAACGAGGAGTGGCGCGAGCGGTACGACGTCGAGGTCCGCCTCGGCGTGGGCGTGAACTCCGGAGAGGCCATCGTCGGCAACATCGGATCTGACAAGCGGATGGAGTACACGGTGATAGGCGACGTGGTGAACGTGGCCTCGCGGCTCGAGGCGATCGCGGCGCCGAACCAGGTGCTGGTCTCCGCGGCGACGAGGGACCTCGCCGGCGACGCCTTCCCGCTGCGCGCGCTGGGCGAGCGCAACCTCACGGGGCGAAAGACGACCACGGCCGTGTACGCGCTCGATCCGGACTGAAGCGCGCACAGCGCGCCCGCGCGCGCGCCGATCAACGCGTGGTGGTGAGTTCCCCCGCCCTGCCGAAGGATGGCCCCGCCGAGGCGCCCTACAGCGACAAACGGTTGAAACCCCGAGAAAAATCGGGAGTTTCACAGGGAGGCGAGGAGGCGGGGAGCGAGAGACGGCAAGAAGGAGAGATTCTTTTTTTCTCCTCCCCGCCTCCCCGCCTCCCTGTGAAAATTCTCCGGGTTTCAACATGATTGGTGTTTCAGAACGCCGAGATTTCGGTGGGTGTCTTATGACGTCTTGACGGCTCAAAAAAGCCCCGCCTTCAGCCAAAGTACCCACACCATCGGTGTTAACCGAGCTCGTTCGGTCGCGCTCGGGGCCCTGCACGCGCTTGGTTGACGCCGATGCCCCCTCCTTCGAGCGCACCAGCGGAGGGGATGTCGCTCGCCCAGACTTGAACGACGTGCACATCCCATTCTCGCCGCAGCAAAAAGATACCGCTTCGCCAATTTGTGAACGATCACAAATCCAGCGTCAGCTCCGATCGACCAGCCCGAGGGAGGACACGCCCCAGGAGATCTCCGAGCCGGCGGCCACGTCCCTCGCAGAGGCGACCGCGGCGGCCGGCGCCCGTGCTCTTGACGCAGCGATCCGGAGGAGCTCGCCAGCCCTGCCCTCCCCCGGCCTCGCGGAGTTGCGCGGACCGGTCGATTGGCGTTGACCTCGGCCATGTGATCGTTCACATTTGGCTCAAGGGGTATCCTTTTGCTTCGCGCATGAGCGGGTCGCCCTGTGCGCCGCCCCCTTCGTCATCCAATCGAGTTCTTGTCGATTCCAGAGCTCCGTTCGCCCGACCGCCGCGAGAGCGATGGCCGAGCGATGGTGCTTGGTGTTCTTACCGAGGGTGAACCACCGGAGGACACCACAGACCTCGTCGGCTCGACGGGGATCGATAAATCCTCGGTACGGTCCGCCGGGTCACCCCGTCGCCTCATCGGAGAGCAAGATGAAGAAGCCGTCCTGGCACGAGCTCCATTTCTCGAGAGAAGTCGCCGCCGTTTGCGCGCTCGCCTTCGTGGCCGCGTGCACGGGCGCGCTGGGTGACAACACGACGGAGGGCGCTGGGTCATCCTCTGTCGGCGGCGACGGAACACCGACGGACTCGGGTGTCGGCGGCGGCGGCTCACCGACGGGCTCGGACCCGCCGCAGTTCCAGCCCGCGGCCGGGATGCTGCGCCGTTTGACGAGAACGCAATTTCGCAATGCCGTGCGCGACGTCTTCGGCGTGGAGGTCAATCTCAATGACCTCGACGCCGACAGCTGGAACGGGAACTTTGCGGTCATCGGCGCCGCGACCGTCGTGACCTCGGAGCGAGGCGTCGAGCAGTACCACGCGGCCATCGAGGGCGCCGTCGACGCGGTGTTCGCGGATCCCGCGAGGCGAGGCGAGTTCATCGGCTGCACGCCCAGCGGCGCGGAGAACGACGCTTGCGTGCGCGGCTTCATCGAGGCGCTGGGGCGTCGTGCGTGGCGCCGCCCGCTCGAGGCCGCCGAGGTCGACAGGCTCGCGGCCGTCGCGACGAAGGCCGCGACCGAGCTCGAGAGCGCCGTCGAGGGGGCCCGCTGGGCGACGGTGGCCCTCTTCACGTCTCCGAACTTCCTGTATCGCCCGGAGCTCGGCGCTCCGAGCGCCGACGGCTCGCTCCGCTTGACGGGCTACGAGATGGCGTCCCGGCTCGCGTTCCTTGTGTGGAACAGCCTGCCAGACCAGGAGCTGCTCGACCAGGCCGCGAGCGGGGCGCTCGGAACCGTGGAGGGGATCCGCGCCGCGGCGACGCGGCTGCTCGAGGCGCCTGCCGGGCGCGAGGCGGTCGGCGCCTTCGCCGAGGAGTACATGCGGCTCGATCGGCTCAGCACGCAGGCAAAAGACACGGGGCTCTTTCCGGAGTATAGCCCCGCGCTGCAGGAGGCGATGGTCCGCGACATGCGAGGCACCTGGGAGGTCCTCGCGTTCGACGATCGAGCGAGCGCGCTCGACCTGTTCTCGACAACGAAGGTCGTCGTCAACAGCGAGCTCGCCGAGCTCTACGGTATCGACACGGCCGGCCTCGGCTCGGGCGCCTTCGAGGTCCGCTCGTTGCCCGCGGACGGCCCGCGCGTCGGCATCCTCAGCAAGGCGGGCTTCCTCTCGCAGTTCGCGAACCAGAAGGAGGGCTCTCCCACGTTGCGCGGCAAGTTCATGCGTGACGCCCTCATGTGCACGCCCATCCCGCCGCCCCCCGGCGACGTCGCCCTCGAGCTCCCGGAGCCGCCCGCGGACAAGCCCCTCACGAAGCGTCAGCGGCTCGAGATCCACCGGACCGAGCCCGCCTGCGCCGGCTGCCACTCGTACATGGACCCGCTGGGCCTGCCGCTCGAGACGTTCGACGCGATCGGCCGCTTCCGCACGACCGACCACGGCCTGCCGATCGACCCGAGCGGCGAGTTCGACGGGGTGCCGGTCGCCGACGCGCGCGCGCTCGGCGTGACCCTCAGCTCGGACGCCTCGGTCGCGGAGTGCCTCGTCCGCAAGTACTACACGTATGCAGCGGGTCACGAGGAGAGAAAGGTGGACAAGCGCGTGCTGAACGCGCTGACCGCCTCGTTCGAAGGGGCGGGGTACAGGCTGCGCGAGCTGGTCCTCGACGTCGTGACCAACGACGCTTTCTCGTCCGTCGCCCCCCAACCCTGATCGCAGGTACCCCCCATGACGAACAAAGGTTTGAGCCGACGAACTGTTCTCCGGGGCATGCTGGCGACGGGCGCCGCCGTCACCATCCCGCTCCCCTTGCTGGAGATCATGCTGAACGAGAGCGGCACGGCGCACGCTCAGACGAAGACGCCGGTGTCGCCGCTCTACGTCACGTGGTTCTTCGGCAACGGCAGTCTTCCCGGTCGCTGGAAGCCGACGCGCACGGGCTCCGGTCAGGCCTGGGAGCTCAGCCCCCAGCTGGAGCCCCTCGCGGACCTCAAGTCGTACCTCACGGTGATCAGCGGCCTCGAGAACAAGCTCGTGGTCTCCGGCGTCGAGCACCCCACCGGGTCGGCGGGCGCCACGACGGGCGCGCCGCTCAGCGGGAACGCCGTGCGGGCCCCGTCCATCGATCAGGTCGTCGCGAACGCCATCTCGGAAGGGGCGCCGTACCGCTCCCTCGAGGTGGGGGTGACGCCGGCGACGCCGAACGGCCCTCAGGACTCGCTGCACACCGTCTCCCACAGGGGGCCAAACTCGCGCAACAATGCGGAGTTCGATCCGAAGGCCGTGTTCAATCGATTGTTCATGGGCGGCTTGCCCGAGCCCAGCGATGACGGCGCGGATCGGGCCGCGAAGCTCGCGAACGTCCGGAAGAGCGTGCTCGACTCCGTCCAGCAGGACGGCGCGAGCCTGAAGCAGCGGCTCGGGGCGGCCGACAGGCATCGTATCGAGGAGCACCTCGAGTCGATCCGGGCCATCGAGCAGCGCCTCGATACCATGCCGTCCGGCGGCGGCACGACGTCAGCGTGCAAGAGCCCGACGGCCCCCACCGCCGGCAAGGATGCGCAGAGCGAGGCGCCCCCTGCGGTGAACTCCGCCATGGTCGAGCTCTCGGCGCTCGCGCTCGCCTGCGAGAGGACCCGCGTGCTCTCGTTCATGTTCTCGCTGCCCGCCGCGCACGTCTACTATCGGCACCTCGCGCAGGACATGAACGACGACTTCCACGACACCATCTGCCACGGAGATGCCGGGGATCAATCGAGCCAGCCTCGCGTCGACAAGGGCGTGATGTACACGATGCGCTGCCTGAACGAGTTCTTGACGAAGCTCAAGAACACGCCGCACGGCAGCTCGAACCTGCTCGACAGCTCGCTCGTGTACGTCACGTCCGACACCGCGTGGGGCAAGGTGCACACGAGGACGGAATGGCCGGTGCTCTTCGCCGGGAAGGCCGGAGGGCGGCTGCGCGGCGACGAGCACCGCAACTTCCCCGGCGACAACCTGAGCAAGGCGCTCCTGACGGTCGCCCAGATCATGGGCTTGAACGTGACGGAGTTCGGCATCGACGCGGGGCGGGTCACGTCGCCGCTCGCGGGCGTCCAGGTCTGACCGCGCCAGCACGCGCCGCGATCCCGCGGAGGGATGAAATACCATGCACCGCATGCTTTCTCGACATGCTCCCTTGTTGAACGCCACGCTGGTCCTCCTCGCATCTGCCGCCTTCCTCGCCTGCGGCGACGACGCCGACACCTCCTCTGCTGGCAGCGGCGGCGCGGGCGCTTCGGGCGGCGGCGCCGGCGCTTCGGGAGGCGGCACCAGCACGGCCAGCAGCGGCGCCGGCGCTGCTGGCGGCGGCACCGGCACGGCCAGCAGCGGTCAGGGCGGGTCCGGCGGCCATCCTCCCGCGGACCTCGTCGAGCCCGGCGATCCCGGGCCGGGTGATGTCACTTTCACCGTGCGCGCCGATCGGGATGTGCGCCCCATCAGCCGGCTCATCTACGGCGCCAACTGGGCCGAAGACCTGGACGGCGAGCAGCGCGGCACCACCGTCGTGCGCATGGGCGGCAACCGCATGACGGCGTACAACTGGGAGAACAACGCCTCCAACGCCGGCTCGGACTACATGTACCAGAACGACGGGTACCTCGCCGGGAACAGCCCGAACGGCGATGTCCCCGGGGCGGCGGTGCGCATGCACGCCGAGGGCGCGCTGGCGCACGGCGCCGCCTTCATCGCGACCATCCCCATCTGCGGGTATGTCGCGGCGGACAAGGACGGCGGCGGCGACGTCAATCAGACCCGGAATTACCTCGAGACCCGCTTTCACCCGACGATCGCGCGCAAGGGTTCTCCCTTCTCCTCGTCGCCCGATCTCAACGACAACGCCGTGTACCAGGACGAGTTCGTCGCCTGGATGAAGCAGGCCTTCCCCGACGCCTTCGAAGGCGACGTCGCGAGCGTGCTGTTCTCGCTCGACAACGAGCCCGACCTCTGGAATCACACCCACGAGCGCATCCACCCCGAGCCGGTGCGCTACGCCGAGCTCGTCGACAAGAACATCGAGTTCGCTTCCGCGATCAAGGACGTCGCGCCCAATGCGCTCGTCACCGGCTTCGTCTCCTACGGGTATTCGGGCTATGTCAGCCTCCAGGACGCGCCCGACGCGGACGGCAACTTCATCGAGCACTGGCTCGACGCCATGAAGGCCGCCGAGATGAGCGAGGGGCGCCGCCTGGTCGACGTGCTCGACCTGCACTGGTACACGGAGATCTACGCGAACGGCGAGCGCCTCACGGGCTCAGACGCCTCCCCCGCGTCGGTCGAGGCCCGCGTCCAGGCGCCGCGCTCGCTCTGGGACCCGACCTTCGTCGAGGACAGCTGGATCGCGAACGACGTCGTGCAGGGACCGATCAAGCTCATCCCCTGGCTCCAGGGCCTCATCGACGCCCATTACCCGGGCACCGCCCTCGGCATCACCGAGTACAATTACGGCGGCGGCAACCACATCTCCGGCGCGATCGCGCAGGCCGACGCCCTCGGCGTCTTCGGCCGCGAGGGCGTGTTCCTCGCGACGATCTGGGATCCCGGCGAAGAGGTCTCGATGCTCCGGGCCGGCGTGCGCGCCTTCACGAGCTACGACGGGCAGGGCGCGCGCTTCGGCGATACGTCCGTCCGCGCCGAGACGAGCGACGTCGCCAAGGCCACCGTGTACGCGAGCATCGACGAGGCCGATCCGAGCCGAATGGTCCTCGTCGCCATCAACAAGACCGCGGCCCCGCTCACGGCCGCGGTGACCCTCGCCGCCCACGAGAGCTACACGGCCATCGACGCGTGGCAACTCACGTCCACCAAGGCCGATCTCGTGCGTGCCGATCCGATCGCGCCGCGCGCCACGAACGCCTTCATCTACGCGATGCCGGCCCACAGCGTGTCGGTGCTGGTCCCCCGATAGCCGCGTCCCCCTCGTCCGGAGCGTCGTCCAGACAAGCCTGCGGAAGCCCGACACGGGTTGGGCCAGAGCCCGCGAAGGCCACCCCGGCCCGCCACGGCAGCGTGGACCGCGCTCCCGTCAGATCGCCGGCGCTCTGTAGCCGCCGAGCTCCCGCTCGATGTGGCCGGCCAGGGCGAGGACGACATCCTCGCGGAAGGGGCGGCCGATGATCTGGACGCCGACCGGCGTTCCTCGCGACGAGGTGCCCGCGCGCACGACGACCGCCGGCCACCCTGTCATGTTGTAAGCGAACGAGTAGCTGAACCCTGCGTAGACCCCGTGCTCGACCCACGCATCGTGGGGCAGCGCCTCGAGGACACACGGCGGGCAGACGATGGCGTCGACATCCTTCATGAAGCCGAGCATCCGCCCCCTCCAGGCGTCCAGGCGCTCGACCGCCGCGGTCAGCTCACCGCTCGACAGCGGCTCGCTCACGAGCGAGGCCGCCACCTCGGCGCCGGGATCCGTGGTCCCGGCCAGGTCCAGGAGCCGCCTTAACCAGGCGCCGCCGTCCGCCCGGAAGATATCCGCGTCGATCGTGAGCACGTCGCTCAGCGCGTCGGGCTTCTTCGACTCCACCCGCGCGCCGCCCGCCTCCAGCGCCGCCGCCGCGTCCACCACCGCCTGGCGCACCGCCGCGTCCGGCGCCGCGATCCCGTTGTCCGTGTGCATCGCGATCCGCAGCTCCCTGAGCTGCACGTGCTTCGGATCGCCGAGCGGCGCCGGGATCAGCGCCGCGTCGCGCCAGTCGGGCCCCGCCAGGACGCTGAAGAGCAGCGTTCAGGCGCGGATTGATCTTCGCGATGCGCGCCAGGTGCGCCTCCACGACCTCGAGCGACGACACCCGCTTCCGGCGGATGAGATCCGCGAGCTGCCCCCCCGTCGCCCGCGTGAGCTCCGACCGCGCCTCCGCTGTAGGCGCATCGACCGGCGTCATCCCATCGCACGCGCCCGACAGGGCCGCCACACCGCCGGCGAACGCCCGCAAGAAGAAGCGGCGCGAGATCTCCCCTGGTTGCGCGGCAGCGCCCGGGTCATTGACGTTTGCTGATTCGCTCATGCTCTCCTCCCCACGGGAGCGTCGTGAGCCAGTGTCGCACTGCCCGCGAGACGCACACCACGATTCTTCAGGTCTAGATGATTCCTTTACAGGAACCGAGCTATCGCACAGCAGGATACCGGCAATAGCGAAGGGGCCGCCGTCGCCCCGCGGCCCACGGCCCATCCCCATCTACGGCGCTCACCGCGCGCGGTTGCGGCGCCGACCACAGATTCGACCGGAAGCGCGAAGGGCGCCGCAGGCGCCGACGAGGCGCACGTCGCATCACCAGGCTGGAGGCGAAGCTGCCGCAGACACACGCACATCTCGCCGCTCGGTAGGACGGTGTACAGCGTCCACGCGAGGTCCACACACGTCGTCAGACGTCCGGGAAGGACGAGGCGCGGTCACCGACGGACGAACACGTGGTGAGCGCCCTGCGCGTCGGTAAACCAAGCCGGATCGCCGCGCGAAGGAGCAGCACGGCCCAGGCCCCGCAATCGAGGCTTGACATTTTGAGTCGGCTTGGATTTTCTTCCCTCGGGAAAACTTTGACGTGCAACTTTTTATCCGGACGTCGCCGCGCCTCGCCCGCGCCGGCGCGCGTCCGTCTGTAAGCCTGGAAGCATGGATCTATTCCAAGTCTCGGCAGCGCTGCTCTCGCTCGCTGCGATCTTCAGCTTCTTCAACCATCGGCTCCTCAAGCTGCCGACCACGATCGGGTTGATGCTGATCGCGATGGCGACGTCCCTCGTCATGGTGGCCATCGGAGAGCTGTTTCCGGAGGTGGAAGCCGAGGCGAAGGAGCACCTCCATGGCATCGACTTCAACAAGACGTTGATGCAGGGGATGCTCGGTTTTCTCCTGTTTGCCGCCGCGTTGCACGTCAACCTGGCCGATCTGAAGAAGCAGCGGGTCGTCATCGGCGTCCTGGCCACCGGGGGTGTGCTCATGTCCACCGTGCTGGTGGGCGGCATGACCTACGCCCTGATGACGCTGATGGGCGTGCACATCCGGCCTGTCTACTGCTTGCTCTTCGGCGCGCTCATCTCCCCCACCGATCCCATCGCGGTGCTCGGGGTCCTCAAGCACGTGGGGGCGCCCAAGGAGCTCGAGATGAAGATAGCCGGAGAGTCGCTCTTCAACGACGGCGTGGCGGTCGTGGCGTTCATCGGGCTCCTGGAGATCGCGTCGGGGACGTCGGGCCTCGATCTGCAGCGGCTCTCGCTGCTGTTCGTCCAGGAGGCGATCGGCGGCGTGCTGTACGGCCTCGCGCTCGGCTTCGTGACGCTCGCCATGCTCCGGCAGGTCGACGACTACAAGGTAGAGGTCTTGCTCTCGCTGGCGGCCGCGGCGGGCGGCTATGCCCTGGCGTACGCGATCCATGTCTCCGGCCCCATCGCCATGGTGGTGGCCGGGCTCTTCATCGGGAACGAGGCGCGCGCCGGCGCCATGAGCGAGAAGACCCGCGAGCACCTGGACGACTTCTGGGAGCTGATGGACGAGATCCTGAACGCTGTGCTGTTCGTCTTGATCGGCCTCGAGCTCCTGATCGTCGCCTTCGACGCCCAGTCGCTGCTCGCAGGGCTCCTCGCGTTTCCGGTCGTGCTGCTCGCGCGGTTCATCGCGGTCGCGCTGCCGGTGAGCCTCATGAAGAGGCGCAGGGTCTTCACCCCGGGGGCGATCCGCATCCTCACCTGGGGCGGCCTGCGCGGCGGCGTCTCGGTGGCCCTCGCGCTCTCCATCCCCGGAAAGCTCGCGGACGGCACGCTCGTTCCGGAGCGCGAGATGGTGCTGACCATCACCTATGTCGTGGTGGTCGTCTCCATCGTGGTGCAGGGCCTGACCATCGGCCCCTTGCTGCGCCGGACGCTCGCCGCCGCCGCCGTCGAGCCGGAGGAGCCGCTCCCCGTGGAAGCCGCCTGAACGACCTGGAGAAGCGGCGTTCTCCCGAGATCCTCGCCTGTCGCGGCGCCGCTCGCCCGCGACGGCGCTCAGCGGTGCACGGCGTTGATGATGCCGTCGAAGAACTCGGTGCAACCGACGTTGTCGAGCATGCGGTTCCAGCCGAGCTCGTCGAAGGGCTGCGGCAGCCCGTGGTTGGTCAGGAGGACGCCGATGATCTCGAGATCCGGATCGACCCACATGAACGTGCCGGCGCCGCCCGCCTTGCCGAAGGCGCGCGGCGACAGGCGCATGCCGCCGTTCGAGAAGCGCCGCGTCCGCATCTCCCACCCGAGGCCCTTCGGGGCGAGGAGCAGGTTGTTGATGGGCGATGTATCGGTCTCCGCCTCCGTCACGTAAGGCGTGTTGTTCTTCTTCATCTGCCGGACCAGATCGGGCCGCAGGACCTCGGCGCCGCCGTAGGCGCCGCCGTTCAAGATCATCTGGCAGAAGACGGCGACATCGAGCGCGGTGGTGAACACGCCGTCACAGCCGGCGATGCCGCCCAGCGCGAAGTCCTGCTCGTCCTGCACCTGCCCCCGCACTAGGCAGCCCCGGCGGGCGGAGTACCCCGTGGCCGCGACGCGCTCGACGAGCTCCGGGGGCGGGTTGTACATCGTGTCGCTCATGCCGAGAGGACGCCAGACGCACTCTCTCGCGATGGCGTCGAGATCTTCCCCCGCGGCGGCCTCCATCATGCGGCCGAGGAGGCGGTAGGTGAGATCGCTGTACAGGGCCGATCTGCCCGTCGCGTATTCGAGCGGCGTCTCGGCCATGATGCACCAGGCCGTCTCGACGTCCTCATCCAAGCACTGGTTGTCCAGCGGCAGACCGGACGAGTAACGGAGCATGTCGTAGACGGTGACGGCGCCCTTTCCGTTGGCGGCGAAGTCCGGCAGGTACCTGGCGACCGGCGCGTCCAGCCGAATCACGCGCTCGTGCACGAGCGCGAGGGCCGCCGCCGCCGTCGAGAGCACCTTGCTCATCGACTGGACGTCGAAGATCGTGTCGAGCGTCACCGGCTCGTCGGCGCCGGCGACCTTGCTGCCGAAGGCCCGGTGACCCACGATGACCCCGCGCCGCGCGACCAGCGCCGTGGCGCCGGGAAACAGGGCGTCGTTCACGCGGCGCTGGATCCGCGCGAAGACGTCCTCCAGCCGCTCCGAGCTCATGCTCACGTCCTCGGGCCGCCCCGTCGTGAGCGTCGTCGAGCAGGCGCCTCTCCATGGGTCCGAACCGAGCGCAGGCGCCGCGGCGGCCACCGAGGCGATCTGGGTCATCCCTTGCAAGAACATCCTGCGGTTGACCGCTCGTCGTTGATCGATCATGGCTCTTCCCAACCTTGCTTTCATCAAGAACGAATCCTTCCACGGCGTTTGCCCCCCCGGAGGGCCGGAGGCGCATTCAGCGTGGGCGTCTGGCGTGAAGGCTCGCAATTTGTACGCCAGCGTGACCTGCCGTCTCCCCTTCGAGCTGCACCGCCAAAAAGAGCTGCTACCTGGCCGCTGGTTTCAGCCGAGAGGTCCGGCGCGTCCCCTTCAATGGAGTTGGCACGACTGGAATGGAAGCGCAATCGATTGCGGGATGACGCAAGCAGATGACATCCTGGACGACCGCGGACGACCGCGGACGAATGAACGCGCTGCTCCCGAGTTCCCGAGTTCCCGAGTTCCCGAGGGGCCACGGGCCCTCGTGGCCTGACGTCTCCCCCGCTGCCTCTCCCGTCGTCTCTCCCCCCATCACTCGCGCTCTCGCGCGCCAGCGGACGATACCGTGAGGGTCCCGCTCAAGGCCGAGCTCGGCGGACAGCGTCCGACGGCGCTGCGGTCGACGCGGCTCGCCCTGATCGGCCGTCACGCTGCAGCCGGCGCGTCGAGCCGATCATCGGACGCCTGGACCGTTGCGACACCGACCGCTCACCGCTGGTATCGATCCTGCCTGTCGATCGACAGCGCAGCGCAGGCGCTTTCGAGCGCAGCCGCGCCCCGGAGAGGTGTGTAACGCCCAGCACGCCAGAGCCATGCAGACAGCGACCGAATACCTCGCGGAGGCCGTGCTGGACGAAGGACCAGATTTCGCGCTCTACCGGGCGCGCGAGCCGGCGGGGCGGAGCGTCCTCGTCAAGGCCCTGAAGGTCGCTCACCCCTCGACGGCCGAGTACGAGGCGCTGCGGCGCGAGCTGGAGGCGACCCGGCTGGTCGGCTGCGACGTGGCCATGGAGGCGGCGCGGATCTGCACGTTCCATGGTCAGCCCGCGCTCGTGCTCCACGACGACGGAGCGACGCCGCTCGCCCGCCTCATGGGCACCCCCATGGATCTCGGCCGGTTCCTGGGGCTCTCCATCGGCATCGCCGGGGCGCTGGCGACGATCCACGGGCGGCAGATCGTCCACCTCGGCCTCACCCCGCACCGCGTGATGCTCCTGCCCGGCGACGACATCAAGCTGACCGGGTTCAGCCCCTGGTCGCTCTCGCCGGGCCGGTGTAGCCCCCGATCGGCCCGTCCGTCCCCCTGCACCTGGCCGTACCTGTCGCTCGAGCAGGGCGGGCGCCTCGGCGTGGCGATCGATCACCGGTCGGACCTCTACTCCCTCGGGGTGATCCTGTTCGAGCTCCTCACCGGACGGCTGCCGTTCTCCGCGAACGATCTGCTGGGATGGCTCTACTGCCACGCCGCGGTCGTCCCCCCGTCGCCGCTCGTGTCCGTGCCCGGGCTGCCCTCGACCGTCGGCGAGCTCGTCCTGAAGCTGCTCGCGAAGCTCCCCGAGGACAGGTACCAGAGCGCCGCCGGCCTCCAGCACGATCTCGTCCGGTGCCGGGAGGCGCTCCGGACAGAGGGGCGGATCGCGCCGTTCCAGCCGGGCCTCGCCGACGTGCCGCCGCCTCTCCGGCTGGCCCCCGGGCTCTACGGCCGCGCCGGCGAGGTCGCGCGGCTGGAGAGCGCGGCGGCGCGCGTCGGGCGCGATGGCCGGACGGAGCTCGTCCTGATCTCGGGCCCGCCGGGCGTGGGCAAGACGCGCCTGGTCCATCACCTGGGCGAGTCCGTCCGCGCGCCCGCGGCGCGCTTCACCGGCAGCAGGTGCGAGGCGGCCCCGCGCCACGCCCCGTGCGAGGCGCTCCTCGCGGCGCTGGACGGCGCGCTCGTCCAGGCCCTCGAAGAGGGCGAGGCGTCGCACGCGGAGCTGCAGCGCGGCCTCGCGGCGACGCTGGGCGCGAACGCGCCGCTGCTGGCCGGCATGCTCCCGGCGCTCGCCCGGATCCTCGGCCAGCGGAGCCCGCCGCCCGAGATCCCGCCCCCCGAGGCCGAGGCGCGGTTCCAGCTGGCGCTCAGCCAGCTCCTCGGCGCGCTCGCGCGGCCGGGGAAGCCGCTCATCGTCTTCCTCGACGACCTCCAGTGGACAGACGCCGAGACGCTGAAGGTCGTCGAGCGCTGGGCGACCGACCCCGGCGTCCGCGACACGCTGATCCTCGGCGCGTACCGGAGCAACGAGGTCCCCGATGCCCACGCGGTGCGCCGGATGATCCGCCGGCTCCGCGAGCAGGGCGTCGCCGTGACCGAGATCGCGATCGCGCCCCTGTCCGCCGACGCCGTGACCTCGTGGGTGGCCGACTCGCTGCGCGCCCCCCGGGAGGAGGTCGCCCCGCTCGCGGCGAGCCTCCACGAGAAGACAGGGGGAAATCCGCTGTTCATCGCGCAGCTCGCGGGCACGCTGCACCAGGAAGGGCTGATCCGCTTCTCGACCACCGCCCGAGCGTTCCGGTGGGATCTCGAGAAGATCCGGGCGAAGCGGTGCTCGGACGATGTCGCCGAGATCATCGCCGCGAACCTCCGCAGCCTCGACGCGGGCACGCAGGACGCTTTGCGGCGGTTCGCCGTGTTCGGCGACGCCGCGGATCTGACGACCCTGGCGCTCCTCCTCGGCTGCCCGGAAGACGCCGTCATCGAGCGCCTGCAGGCGGCCTTCGCGCTGCGGCTCATCGTCCGGATCGACCGCGAGATCCGCTTCCTGCACGACCGCATCCATCAGGTCGCGTACGAGCTCACCCCCGCCGAGCAGCGGCCCGAGGCGCACCTCGCCGCCGCGCGCGCCCTGCTCGACGGCCTCCCGCCCGAGCGCCTCGAGGCCCAGCTCTTCGAGATCGTGCGCCAGATCACCCGCGCCGCGCCGCGGATCACGTCCCCGGAGGAGCGGACGCGGGCCGCCGAGCTCAACCTGCGCGCGGGCCGGAAGGCCCAGGCCGCGACCCACCACGCCGCGGCCATCGGGTTCTTCCTGCTGGGCGCCGAGCTGCTCGCGGGCGCGCGCCGCCTCCCCGCGCGCGACGGGCTCGCGTTCGAGCTCGACTTCGCGCTGGCCCAGTGCCGGTTCGCGACCGGCGAGCTCGCGGCCGCGGAGCGCCTCTGCGCGTCGCTGTGCGAGCGCGCCCCCGGGCGGTGCGTGGCCGCGACCGTGTACGCCCTGCTCGCCGAGATCCAGGTCGCGCAAGGCGCGATGGACGCCGCCGTCGAGAGCTGCGTCGCGGGCTTCGGCAACTGCGGGCTCCCCCTGCCGCGCCACCCGGAGGCCGCCGCGGTGGACGCCGCCGTCGCGGCGGTCCTGGGTCGCCTCGAGGGCGGCGCCCTCGCCATCGCCGCCCTCGCGGACCTGCCGCCCATGACCGACCCGCGCGCCCGGGCCGTCTGCGATCTCGCCGCCACGCTGTACCAGCCCGCTTACCACGCGAGCTGGGACGTCATGGCGGCCGCCGCCAGCGCCGCGGTGGAGCTCTCGCTGACGCACGGGAACACGAGCAGCTCCGCGGCCGCCTACGCGACCTTCGGGCTCGTCCTCGCCGAGCGGCGCGGGCGCCCCGCGGACGCGTTCGCCTTCGGCGAGGCGGGCTATCGGCTCGCCCAGCGCGAGGAGCACTCGCCCTACAGGCCCAGGGCGAGCTTCACGTTCATCGTCTTGCTCGGGTACCTGCAGATGCCTGTCCGACGCTGTCTGGAGCTCGCGCGGCGCGAGCTGGACGCGGCGCTCTCCGCCGGCAACTACCCCTTCTCGTGCTACTTCGGCCACCAGATCATCGCGTTTCAGCTGTTCGTCGGCGACTCCCTCGACGACGTCGCCGAGGAGGCTTCGCGGCGCCTCGCGCTCGCCGAGCGCACCTGCGGGCCGGTGGACCAGGACATCTTCCGCGATCAGCTGCGGCTGCTCGCGCGGCTGCGCGACCCATCCGCGCGCGGCCGCCCTCCGGAGCGCTCCGCGGAGGAGCTCGCGCGGAGGGCGCCGATCAGGGCCTTCTATGGCCATCTCCTCGACCTGCAGGCGCGCGTGCTCCTCGGCGATCTGGGCGAGGCCGCCGGAGCGGCGGAGCGCGCGGGCGCCTTGCTGCGCGCCGCGCGCCGCTTCCTCGGGGCCGCCCAGCATCACTTCTACGCCGCGCTCGCGCGCTCCGCCGGCCACGCTCGCGCGCCCCCGCCGGGCTGCCTCGAGGCCGTGCGCGCGCACCTCGCCCACCTGGCGGCGCTGGCGGACGCGTCCCCGGAGAACTTCGCACACCAGGCGGCCCTGGTCTCGGCCGAGCTCGCGCGCCTCTCGGGCGATGAGCTCGCCGCGGAGCGCGCGTACGAGCAGGCCCTCAAGGGCGCCCGCGCGGGCGGGTTCGTCGAGGTCGAGGGGCTCGCCAGCGAGCTCTGCGCGCGCTTCTACGAGCAGCGCGGGCTCGACACGGCGGCGAGCGCCTACCTCGCGCGCGCCCGCGACAGCTACGAGGCCTGGGGCGCGCGGGCGAAGGTCTGCGCCCTGCTCCAGCAGCACCCCGAGCTCGCGCGGCGGCCCGCGTCCGGGGGTGGCGACGTCAAATACCTGGATATGCTCGGCATTCTGAAGGCCTCGCAGGAGATCTCGAGCGCGCTGGTCCTGCCCCAGCTGCACGCCCGGCTCCTGCTCGTGGCCATGGAGCACGCGGGCGCGCAGCGCGGCTGCCTGCTCCTCTCGTCGCCGGAGGGCCTCGTCCTGGCGGAGGCGAGCGGCGACGGAGAGCGGGCCTTCGGCCCCACCGGCCACCTCGCGGCGCCGTCGCAGGTGCCCCTGTCGCTCTGCACGGCCGTCGTCCGCAGCCGCAAGCCCATCGCGATCGCCGACGCGGCCGCGCCCCACCGGTTCGCCATGGATCCCTATTTCGGCGAGGCGTCGTGCCGCCGGCGCTCGGCCCTCGGCGTGCCCATCGTGCGCCAGGACGAGGCGGTGGGCCTGCTCTATCTGGAGAACAACCTGGTCCCGGGCGCCTTCTCCACGGCGGAGCTGGGCGTCCTCGATGTCCTCGCGTCGCAGGCGGCCATCTCGCTCGAGAACGCGCGCCTCTACGGCGAGCTCCAGCAGGAGAACGCGCAGCGCCGGCGCGCGGAGGCGTCCCTGCACGACAGCAGCTCGCTCCTGCAGGGCATCCTCGACAACACGCCCGCCGTCGTGTTCGTCAAGGCCCCGGACGGGCGATACCTGCTCATCAACCGCCGTTACGAGGACGTCGTGCACGTGACCCGCGAGGACATCCTCGGCAAGACCGACCACGAGCTGTTCCCGACCGAGATCGCCGACGCGGTGCGCGCCAACGATCTCGCCGCGCTGCGGGAGGACCACCCCATCGAGAGGGACGAGTACGTCGCGGCCCCCGACGGCATCCACACGTTCCTCTCGCTCAAGTTCCCGCTGCGCCATCCGGACGGGACGTCGTACGCGGTGTGCGGGATCGCGACGGACGTCACCGAGCGCAAGCGCGCCGAGGAGATGCTGCGCCACTCGCACGCGCTGCTCGAGGCCACGCTCGACTCGACGGCGGACGGCATCCTGGTCGTCGACGACGCGGGCCGCCCCGTGCGGCACAACCGCAGGTTCAGGGAGATGTGGGGGATCCCCGAGCAGGTGCTCCTCTCGCAGGACGACCGCCTGGCGCTCTGCCTCGATCAGCTCGCGGACTCCGAGCAGCTCCTCCAGCAAGCGAGGAGGACGAGGAGCGTCGACGACCCCCGCGAGGCGAGCGGCGTCGACACCCTGATGTTCGACGACGGAAGGGTCTTCGAGCGCTACTCCCAGCCTCAGCGCGTGAGCGGGCGCATCGTCGGGCGGGTCTGGAGCTTCCGCGACGTGACAACGCGCGTGCAGGCCGAGCAGCAGCGGGACCGCCTGCTCGCGGACGAGCAGCGGGCGCGCGCCCGCGCTGAGGAGGCCGTCCGCGCGCGGGACGAGTTCCTCTCCGTCGCCTCGCACGAGCTCCGGACGCCGCTGACCAGCCTGCAGCTCGCCGTCCACTCGATGGAGAAGAAGCTCTCGCGCGGCGCGGAGGGCATCGAGCGGGCGCGCGCGTCGGTCGATCTCTCGCTGCGGCAGATCAAGCGCCTCGTCGCACTCGTCGACATGCTCCTCGACGTCTCCCGCATCCACGCGGGGCGCCTGGAGCTCGACCCGATCGAGATCGATCTCCGCGCGATCGTGGGAGAGGTCACGACGTACCTGGACGACCAGCTCGCGCGGGCGGGCTGCGCGCTCGACGTGCGCGCCGCCGGGCCGGTCGTCGGCCGCTGGGACGCGCAGCGCATCGAGCAGGTCGTGACCAACCTGCTGAGCAACGCGATCAAGTTCGGCGGGGGCAAGCCGCTAGAGCTCACCATCGCGTCGGACGGAGAGACCGCCCGGCTCTCGGTCACCGATCATGGCATCGGCATCCCCGCCGACGTCCGAGAGCAGGTCTTCGAGCGGTATCGCCGGGGCGTCTCGTCGCGCCATTACGGCGGGCTCGGGCTGGGCCTCTACATCACACGCACCATCGTCGAGGCGCACGGAGGGCGGGTGAGCGTCGCGAGCGAGATCGGCGAGGGCTCTACCTTCTCCGTCGAGCTGCCGCTCTCGCGCGACGTCAACCCGCCCGCGAGCGCCCGGGAGCCGCGGCGGCGGCGGCGGCAGCGGATGGAGTAGCGACGAGCGCGTTGACAGCGAGCGCGCCGGCGCTACCCTGGGCATACCGGTCAGGAACAGGATCCGTCATTCCACCGACCGACGAGTCATGACGGGCCGCGCTCGCGCCTGGCGACGATGGACCTGAGAGAGTCCCTGATCCCACATGGGGTCTCGGGTGATGAGGTCGCGCCATGCGAAAGGCGGAGATTGAGGCCCTGGTGCGCGCGCACCGGGGCCGTGCCCGTCCCGTCGCGTTCTTTCATGTGCTCCGTCAGCCGTCGCTGGAGCCAGACGATCATGCCTTCCTGTCCGAGCACATCGACGAGCTCGGGACATCCGATCTCCTGCGCTGGCGGGCGCGCTGCGAGAGCGGCTTCAGCGGGCCGGTGATCCGGCAGCTCGCGCGGCTCGCGATCCAGGATCCCGCGCACTTCCAGCACGAGGTGCTGGGCGTGCCGCGCCTCGTGCTCGACGAGGAGGAGTGGATCGAGCTCTCGGATCTCGTGCGCGGCAAGGTCCCGGCGGGGATCTACGAGCGCGTGCTCGAGCGTTGCCGGCGCGAGCCTGTCCAGTGGCCCTCGGAGTACATCCTCGCGCCCAAGGTCCACAAGGGGCTGCCGCCGCTGCTCGACGGGGACGAGCTCGACGGCCTGAACGGCGAGCGCCCCGCGCTGCGCGATCTGCCGGTCCCGAAGATCCTCGCGGCGAGGCGGGCCGGGGCGCTCTCGCTCGACGACGACGCGCTGGCCGCGCTGGCGATGGAGCGCGCGCGCGGCTCGGACGAGGACTGGAGCGTCGATATCCTCCATTTTCCCCCGGCGCTCCGGGACGCGATCCTCGAGAAGGCGCGCCGGACGCCGCGGGGCGCGGAGCGGGCGAACCTGCTCGGCTGGCTCGAGGCGCACGGCGTGGCGCGGGCCGCGCTGATGGACATCGCGCTCGGCGCGATCCGGGCGGGGGACGACGCGTATGCCGTGCTCTCCTGGCTCGCGCGCCAGCTGACGACGCGGGCGGCGTGGGACAGACACGGCCTGGAGACGCTCTCCACGCTGATGTCGGCGCGCGCCTTCTCCGAGATAGGCGAGCTCGTGACCCTCGCGTGGAGCGAGGCCAGCCACGGCGGCAAGGAGGTCTCTCGCGGCTTCCTGGAGGCGATCCAGGTCGCCTTCGCGCTGGTGCTGCTCGGGATGGCGCGGGAGGCGCTCGCGGCGGGCCGCGAGGCGGGCGCGACGGCGGCGCTGTCGGCGCTCGCGTGCCTCGACCCGCCGTCGCGGGTGAGCCGCGCTGTGCACGAGCTCCGGCGGGTCCCGGGCGCGAGCCCGGACGTGGTGGAGCTCATCGCCGTGAACGAGCGGCTGGTGAAGCACAGCGACGCGCGCGACGCCTCCCTGGAGGGCTTCGTGGCGGCCCTCCACGCGATCGCCGACGCGTCTTCGTGACCGCCGCCGGCGCGGCGCCGCGCGCGGCGGCAGCGGCGGCGCGTCCGCTCGCCGCCGGCCGCGCGTGACGTAGCGCCGGGGAGCAGACAGCGCGGCGCCGCGCGACGTGCTGGGCGCGCGGCGCAGGACGCCGGGACGCGTGGGGGAGCGGCCAGCGCCTCGCCTCCCGGCGCGGGATCGACCACGGACGCCGCTTCCAGCGCGGGCACCGGTGGCCGCCTTCGTTTCCATTGCGCTGGACGACCGCAGCCATCGCTTCCAATGCGATGGCCTCCGGCCGATTTCAATTTCAATGCGGGGACCGGCCTTGCCTCCCCCTCGAACGTCGACTCTGGAGGAGCACGCCGATGGCGTTCATCAACTATGCGAGCCGGGAGATCTACTGCAAGATCGTCTATTACGGACCAGGCCTCTGCGGCAAGACGACGAACCTTCAATACGTGTACGACCGGACGGTGCCGGCCGCCAAGGGGCGGCTCATCTCGCTCAAGACCGAGAGCGATCGCACGCTGTTCTTCGACTTCCTTCCGCTCGATCTCGGGGGCCTGTCGGGCTTCCGGACGCGCCTTCAGCTCTACACGGTGCCGGGCCAGATCTTCTACAGGGCGAGCCGGAAGCTCATCCTGAAGGGGCTGGATGGCGTCGTGTTCGTGGCGGACTCTCAGCGCGCCCGGGTCGACGCGAACGTCGAGTCGATGGCCGATCTGTGGGACAACCTCGCCGAGGAGGGCCGCTCGCCCGGGCGGCTGCCGTTCGTCGTCCAGTACAACAAGCGGGATCTCGAGGGGATCGCCGACGTCGCGGAGCTCCGGGAGCTCCTCAACCCGGGCGGAGCGCCCGAGTTCGAGGCCGCCGCGGCGAGCGGGCGCGGCGTGTTCGATACCCTGAGGGCGATCTCGAAGCTCGCGCTCAAGGAGGTGCAGCGCCGCCAGCGGTAGGGCCTCCGCGGGCGCCGATCGGTTGCGGCTCGCGCGCGCCGGGCTCACCCTGCCGGAGGGAGGACACGCCATGACACAGAGACTCGCCTACCACGTCATGCCGGACCCCGACGGCTGGGGCTGGGTGGTCGCGGCCGAGGGCTACGTCACCCGCTCGCTCCCGTACGGCACGGTGCAGGAAGCGATCGAGTCCACAGAGGACCTCGTCCGCCGGCACCCGGGGAGCACGCTCGTCATCGACGAGCAGCCGCCGCGGCTCACGCCGATCGAGATAGAGCACCGGCTCGCGGCGTGACCGCGGCCAGATGGGTCGCCTCATCGAGGCGATGAACCGGGCCGTCGCGCTGCTCGCCGCCGCGGGGCTGCACCCGAGCCCGATCCCTTGAGCGAGCCCTGCCCAGCTTGAGCAAGCCCTCGCGCAACGCGCCCGCGGACGCCCGCAGGCCGCGCAGCGCGAGCCTCGATCTCCCGCCCTTTTCCCCGGTGCACCGCCCCCCGAGGGGCCGGGCACATCGATTGCGATGAGCCCGGCACGCTCGCCCGAACGCCCCGCCCCGGGGACGGCTCGGGCAGGGCCAACTCGAGGGAACGACCATGAACAGGGTAGAGACGAAGTCGCTTTTTCTTTGTATCGCCGCCGTGCTGGCCGGGTGCAGGGCCGACGCGATCGAGGAGCCCGCGGGCCCGGAGATCGCCGAGGCGCAAGAGGCGCTGTACGGAGACCTGAACACGAGCTCGTGCACGCTCGCGCAGCGCGACGTGCTCGTGGAGGCCCACCAGGCCGGCCGGCAGATCGCGATGACCAAGGAGTTCGACGCCTGCCTGCGGTACCGGATGATGGAGTGGTACAAGCCCTGTTACCAGGGCAGCGACGACCCGTTCGCGAACGAGCCGAGGAGCACCCAGCACACCAAGGTCCGCAACGTCATGCGCAGCGGCAACATGGCCGACGTGACCGCCACGTGCGCCGACCTGACCGACGCCCTCGGCCACGCGCAGTACGACGGGTACGGCGACTCCCATGAGCGGATGGAGATCGACAGGGGTTACCTCGACGGAGTCGCCGCCGCCGGGATGAGCGACTTCGAGCGCGCCGGCGTCGCGGGCGTCATCTGGCACGAGGCGATGCACCAGCAGGACTATCGACATGACAGCTGCGGTTATCCTGAAGGCGAGTACGACCAAGGGCTCCACAGCGTCCCCCACATGGCCAATCGCTGCATGCTTTCGGCCGGCATCCTCGGCCGGGCGATCGTCTTCACGGAGGACGACCGCGCCCAGGAGCTCGGGATCGGCCGCCATCGAGCGAGCTTCGGTCACCTCGGCGGCGTGGGCGACAACAGCATCACGCGCGTGCGCCTGCCGCCCGCGAGCCGGATGCGCTACTGCATCGACGAGGGCGTGAGCGGGACAGGCGGGAGCTGCGCGACGATCGAGAACCCGACCATCGAGTACGGGGCCGCGCACAGCGTGCCTGCCGCCTACAGGAACGCGATCTCGTTCGTCGAGATCGAGCCGATGGTGCTGCTCTTCAGCCAGCAGGATTACCGGGGCAGCGTGTCGGCCTTCGGCTACGGGGAGCACCGCGCCAACACCGGGAGTTTTTCCGGGGTCGGCAACGACCAGACGCGCTCCATCTACGTCCCGCCGGGCGCGCGCGTGCGCGTGTGCACCGACGAGGGCGGGACGAGCGGGCACGGCGTCGGGACCTGTCGGTTCTACGATGAGCCGACGCCCACGACCGTGCTCGCGAGCACCTCGTACGCGGAGGTCGTGCGCGTGGTGACGGCCTTCACGGAGAAGGATCTCTATGGCACCCGCGCGAGCTTCGGGGCCGGCCGCTGGGCCGGCGCGGCGCTCAACGCGATCGGCGACAACCGGATCGTGTCGCTCGTCGTGCCTCCGACCCTCACGGCGCGCGTGTGCAGCGACGCCGGCAGCGGCAACACCGGCGCGGGCGCGTGCCAGAGCCACACGCGCACCACGTTCGACCTCGGGGCCGGCCTGGCGAGCGCGGTGTCGTTCCTGGAGGTCACCCCTCCGCAGCTGGGCACATCGACGCTCAGCGTGGTCCGCGCGGCGGGCAGCGGCGCGGGCCGCGTGGTGAGCACGCCGCTGAACCTCGATTGCACCTCGAGCTGCTCTGCTGCGTTCCCGACGCGCAGCGAGGTGATGCTCCTGGCCTCGTCGACGGGGCACGACGTGGTGTTCACCGGGTGCGACAGCGTCCTGGGCAACGGCTGCTTCGTGACGATGTCGGCGGCGAAGACCGTGACCGTGAACTTCGTACGGAACAACTCGGATGCGTGTTACGACTCGTGCATGGATCTGTGCCACGAGGACGGCCGACTCACGCCGAGCCAGTGCGCGCAGTCGTGCAACGCCGAATGCCTGTAGCCTCGCTGGCAAGGTAGGTTTCGCGGATACCGCCTGCACCAGGCCCCCGCGGAACGATCACCATTTTTATCAAAAGAAGAGATTGAACAGGGAGGCGGGGAGACGGGGAGGTTCATGGGATTTTACTCCCCCTCTCCCCGCCTCCCCGTGAATATTTCCGAGATTGGAGAGGATGCTTCAGGTCGATGCCGCGAGCCCGACAGGCGCGCCGGTCCCGTCACTTCCGGTACTGCGCGAGCGTCAGGCCGGCGTCCTCGGTGCCGTCGGCCACCAGGCCCGCCATGACCCGGGCGCCGGTCTCGTTGAAATGGGTGCCGTCGACCGAGCCGTCCGCCCGGACGAGGAAGAAGTCCTCGCCCGCCGCCACGCACCCGATCGAGTTCAGGTGGGCGAGCGTCTTCGCGTTGAGATCGATGACGGCCACGTCCAGCTCGTCTCCGAGCTCGCGCATCGCCTGCGAATGGGCGGCCAGGCCGTTGCCGAATTCGTGGCTGTCCCCGGAGCACGATCGCCGCGGGGGCGGGGTGACCAGCACCGGCGTCGCGGCGCGCGCCTGCGCGCCCGTGATGTACTGCTCGAGGTACGATTTGAAGTCCGTCGCGGGGTCCAGGTAATAGGGAATGGTCTTGCCGTCGAGCTCGTACGTCGCGGTCTTGTTGCTGTCGTTCGTGCCGAACTGCACGAGGAAGTAGTCTCCGCTCTGGATGTCCTCGAGGACGTCGTCGAGGCGGCCCTCGTCGATGTACCGGCGCGCGGTCCGGCCGCCGATGGCCCGGTTGTCGACGCGCACCCGCTCGTCGAAGAACTCCCCCAGCATCTGGCCCCAGCCCGCCTGGTGAAGGGCGCTGTTCACGTAGGTCTGAACGGTCGAGTCGCCGGCGATGTACACCGTGACGTCCGGCAGCTCGGCGCTCCCACCGCCGCCTTCCGAGCCGCCTGCAGCGCTCGTCGTCCCTCCGGCCGCGCCGCCACCGCCCCCCTCTCCCGCGCCGCCCACCCCCGCGGCGCTGGAGCCGGAAGCGCTGCTCGCACCGCCCGCACCGCTGCTGGCGCTTGTGCTTGCGCCGGCGCTGGTGCTGCTGCCGCCGCCGCTGCCCGTGGTCTGCGCGGCGGGGTGATCGTCGGGGTCTCCCGAGCTGCAACCCCCAGACGCGAGGCCGATACCGGCGACGAAAGAATGAAGCACGATGGTCATGAAGATAGGCCGAATTCGCATGACGAGCTCCTGCAGGAAAACAGTGCACGACGAGCACGCGTCGGGTGCGTGCCCGGAGGGACGTACGTGGCCAGCGGGGGTGAAGAGAGCGCGACGCGATGACAAAGCACCGCGGATCACCCTCCGAGCTCGGCGAGGCGGCGGCGGGCGTGCTCGACGTACGGCGAGCCCGGGTGCTCCCGGAGCAGGCGCCGCCAGGTCTGCGCCTCGTCGCCGGCGCGCCCGAGCGCCCGCAGGGCGCGCCCGCGGCCGTAGAGCGCCTCGACCGCGAGCGGGCGCGGGCCGGCGACGCCGAGGTACCGGTCGAACTGCGCGAGCGCCGCGGCAGGCGAGCCGTTGTGGAGGAGCAGGCCGCCCAGCGACACGAGGGAGAGCGTGGCCTCGGGCCCGCGCCGGACGTCGTTGTCGGGCCGCACGGGCGCGCTCGCGAGCCACACGGGCGCTCCTTCGCGCCGCCGCGGCGCCGGCGCTCCCTCGCACGGCAGGTCGATCACGGCCCCGCCGATCGCGGCGTTCGCGATGCGCGCGAGGAGCTCTGCGTCCCCGGGCTCCGCCGCGCCCGCGGCGTCGAAGTCCAGCGCGAGCACCCAGCTGATCCGGCACGACGCGCAGGCGCCGAGGTGGGCGTCGAGGGCGAGCCGGTCCGGCGCGGTCGCGACGCCGCGGCGCACCCGCGTGAGGAGCTCGCTCCGACAGCCGGCGGTCATGTCTCCCTCCCCCGGAAGAGCTCGGCCAGCTTCGCGTTGTTGGCGAGCGCGCGCCGCAGCGCCTCCTTGCCGAGCCGGAGCCGGCTCCACACCGTGTTCGGAGAGACGCGGGCGAGCGCCGCGATCTCGTCGACCGTGTAGCCGAGCACGAAATGGAGGGCCAGCGCCTCCGCCGTCGCCTCGGGCATCCTGTCGAGCACCTCGAGCACCATCTTACGCCGCCGGCTCGAGACCGCCTCGGCGAACGGCGACGCGCCGCTCTCGTCCGGGGCCACGTCGATCGGCGCGCCCGGCTCGTCGAAGCGCGCGCGCACGCTGAGGCGCCGGCGCGCGCCGAGCGCGGTCATCACGGCGATCCGGTTGGCGAAGTGGAGCACGGTGCACTCCGCGCGAAAGGACGGCAGCGCCTGGAGCAGCGCGAGCACGGCCTCCTGGGTCACGTCCTCGACGTCGGGGTGATGCGGGCCGAGCACCTTCCGCACGCTCCGCAACATGGCGCCGCCGAGCTCGGTGATGAGCGTGCGGATCGCCGCCGGATCGCGCCCCGCGGCGGCGCGCGCGAGCCCGAGCAGCTCGTCCGCCCGCGGAGGCGCTCCCTCCGGCGGCGCGTGGAGGTCAGTCACGGGCTTTCGCATTCTGGCGACGAGGGTGGAGTCCATGAGTCCCGATCAGGGCGCGCAGCGCGGAGCCCGGCGGCGGTGGCGCGACTAGGGACCTCCGGAGCGTGGCCAACCGTCGGTGTCCCACGCCAGATCGGAGATCCGCAGCGTGGGGGCGCCGTTCGATTGCGCGTCGTAAGCGTGGTAGATGTTGTAAGAGCGATCGCCGGCGAACAGCACGGCGTTGTGCCCGGGCCCTCGCCAGCGGGAGCCTCCTTCCACGACGATGCTGCCGCCGCCGGACATCATCGGAGTCCCCTTCTCGTCGACGTACGGGCCTGTGATGCTCGTCGAACGACCGACGGCGATCTTGTACGTGCTGTCCGTCCCACGGCAGCAGGCGTCGAACGAGACGAACAGGTAATAGAAGCCGCAGCGCCGGACGATGAAGGGCGCCTCGAGCGCGCCGCGGGCGTCAGGGCGGGCGGCGAGGGCGTGGAGCTCCTTGTCGGCCCGCTCCCCCGACGGGGCGAGCTTCACCATCTTGATACCGCCCCAGAAGCTCCCGAACACGAGCCACGGCGTCCCCTCCTCATCCATCGCGACGTTGGGATCGATCGCGTTCCAGTCGTCCCGCGCCCCGCCGTCGTTGGAGCAGATGGCGGCGCCGCGGTCCGTCCAGGGACCTGGCGAGTCGAGCGATGCCTTCGTCGCGTGCCCGATGCACGACCGGTTGCTGCCGAACGTGGAGGCGGAGTAGTAGAGATGGTAGGTGTCCCCGAAGCGCGAGATATCGGGCGCCCACAGGTCGGTCACACCCGGGATCTTCTCTGCCAGCCAGGCGGGCTTCGCGTCGAACACCCGACCGGCGGCCTGCCACGCGGTGAGGTTCGACGAGGTCTTCATCGGGAGCCTGTCCCCCGTCTGGAACAGGTAGTAACGGTCGCCGGCCTGGATGACGGCCGGGTCGTGGGTCCCCAGGTTCCCGGACAGGGGCAGCGCCTCTGGCGGGCTCGCCGGGTCGTAGAGCGCATCGGCGCACCTGTCCTCGGCCCCTCCCGCACCGCCGCTGCCGCCCGCGCCGCCGCTGCCGCCGCTGCCGCCCGCGCCCCCGGCGCCACCCACCCCGGCCGTCGCGCTCGGATGGCCTCCCGCGCCGCTGCTCGCCGTGGTGGCGGAAGCGGCAGTCGCGCCGCCGGCGCCGGCGGCGCCGCTGTCCTGGCCGCCTGAGCCGGAGCCCTGCGCCGAGGGCTCCGTGCCGCAGCCCGCGAGCGTCGCGACGACGCCGATCAGGAGGCTCAACGTGGGCGAGGACACCTGTCGTCGCCGCGACCGGCAAAGCGTGAGACGCATCTTGAACTCCTGAGGATCCACGGGCGGATCATCCGTCGAGGTGCTGGCCATGAGGTCGGCTCGATGTCCTCCGGGACGAGTCGTCCCGCTCTTCCACGTGGGCCGGAGCGCCCACGATCCATCGTGGGTTGCTCGAGCTTCTCGTGGAGCGCCAAAAACCGTCTTCGAAGAAATTTTACACCGCGACGGCGATGCCACGAATCATCGTGCGACGCGCCGAGCTTCGTGGACGTCGGCCACCCCGCTCCGCGTCGATGCGAAGAACAGGACGGCCCCGTCTCCTCCGCCCTCGCGGCTCGATCCGAGCAGGATCTGGCGGCCCTCGTCGAACACGCTGGATCGAGCCCCCGTCCCTGCCGACGAGGGCGGGGCGCCTCACCCGACGCCGGCCCCGCTCGGCGGCGCGACGGCCGCGTCTCCCCCATCGGCCTGGAGCGGCACGCGGGGGAACCACAGCGCCGCGATGAAGCCCGTGACGCCCATGGCCGCGATGATCCAGAACACCGTGGCCAGGCCGGCCGTGAGCGCCTCCCCGAGGTGCTGGAGGATCGACGGATCGAGGCCGCGCGCCCCCTCCGCCGTCAGGAGCCGGCTCGCGGCGTCCGCGGGGATCGACGGGTCCTTCGCGAGCTGGGCCGTCAGGACGCCGCCCATGATGCCCACCGCCACGACGCCGCCGAGCAGCCGGGAGAACATCGTGCTCGCGGTGGCGATCCCCCGCTGATCCCACGCGACGCTGCTCTGCACCGCGATGAGCAGCGCGACGTTGGACAGCCCCATGCCCACGCCGAAGACCAGCGTCGTCGCGCGGAGCATCAGCGGCGTGTCGTGCGCCCCGCCGAGCGCGAGCGCGAGCCCCGCCGTCGCCGTGACGCCGAGGCCGATCCAGATGAGCGGGCGGAACCCGACCCGTGGGATGAGCCGCCCGCCGATGGCGCTCGCGACCGGCCAGCCGATGAGCATCGGCGCGATGGCGCTGCCGGCGTCCGTCGGGGTGCCGCGGAGCACGCCCTGCACGAAGAGCGGCACGAACGTGATCGTGCCCATCATCGCGCCGCCGAGGATCGCGCCGGCCACGTTGGAGATGAGCATCACCGGGCGCCGGAAGAGCGGCAGCGGGATCATCGGCTCGGGGGCCCGGCGCTCGACCGCGAAGAACGCGGCGAACAGCGCCGCCGACGCGACCGCCGCGAGCAGCGTCGTCTCCCCGCCGAGCCTCCCCGTGGCGAGCAGCAGCGCGACAACGCCGGCGGACAGGAGCGCCGCCCCGAGGAAATCGAGCTCGTGAGGCCGCTTTTCGATGCGCTCGTGGAACGACGTGGCCACGAGCGCGGCGGACGCAACGCCGAACGGGATGTTGATGTAGAAGACCCAGCGCCACGAGAAGTAGTGCACGATGAGCCCGCCCACCATCGGGCCGATGATGCCGAACAGCCCCCAGGCGGCCCCGAAGACGCCCTGGATCCGCGCGCGCTCCTTGAGATCGAAGATGTCGCCCGAGATGGTCATCGCCATCGGCTGCATCGCCCCGGCGCCGGCCCCCTGGAGGGCGCGGAAGGCGATGAGCTGCGGCATCGTTTGCGCCGCGCCGCTCGCGATCGAGCCGAGCAGGAAGACGGCGATGCCGAAGAGCATGATCGGCTTGCGGCCATAGATGTCCGACAGCTTGCCGCAGATGGGCACCAGCACCGACGAGGTGAGCAGGTAGGCGGTGGTGACCCAGGCGTACTGGTGAATCCCGCCGAGATCGCCGATCACGGTGGGCATGGCGGTGGCGACGACGGTCGATTCGAGGGCGGCCATGGCGAGGGCCAGGATCAGCCCGGCGACGGTGAGGGCGCGGTGGGTCTTGCGTTCTGGAGCCATGCAGGTGGTGGATGTGGTGTGGATGAGCCGGCGCGGCAAGCGGGACGCCGCGCCGCGCGTCGGGCTGCTGGTCCAGCTGGGCGACGAGCTGCGCGCTGCGCGGGACAGCGGTCGGCGACCGCTGTCGGGGCAAGATGTGCGTCAACGTCTTGTGCAGAGAGCTCGTCGCATGACGAGCGCCCGGGGGTGGGTCCCGTAGAGGGGGCGGTGCGACCCGACAGGCTTCAGCCGCGCTGCTTCACGCGGCGAGCACCGACGACCGAGTCATCACCTGGCTCACGCCGTCCGTCTCGGGGTCGGCCACGGGGGCGCTCACGGGGTGCGCGAGGGCGTAGCGCAAGAGCTCGTGTGTCCACGGCTCGAATATCGTGAACACCTCGTCCGCGAGCGCGATGTACCGCGCGCGCGTCTCGGCGTCGAGCGGGATCCGCGCGAGCTCGGCGTGGTCGGCGTTCACCGCGTGGCCCGACTCGCGCTCGAAATGGAACGAGCCGCAGTAGCGCAGCTGCGTGTCGAGGCGCTTCTCCAGGGCCTCCGCCAGGGGAAGCATCGCCCCGAAGAGCACGTTGCCGGTCTCTTCGATCGCTTCGATGATGACGAGCCGCTCGAGGCCCGTCGTGCCCTTGATGAGCGCGGTGAGCCGCGCGGTGAGGATCCGATTCTGTATCGTCTCCTCACCCCAGAGGAAGTTCAGCAGGTCCGTGCTCCGGCCCTCGACGTCGTAGCCGAGCTTGGACAGATCCTCCAGGTACCACGGCCAGTGATGGTCGTCCTCGCGAGTGTGGGCGTTGACCATCTCTTGGTATTTGTCCGCGGCGTGCTCCTCCCGTAATACGAATTTGTTCAGATCACCGAAGCTCAGGATGAAGTACGCCATGCATGGATAGAACGCGAGCCGCTCGCTCGGATCGAGCAGTTCGTTACGCATGTGCTCGAACAGGGGTAGACGAGCGTATGCCTGCTTCTTCTCGAAGATGTGCCGCAAGACCTGCCGCATGAGCGATCTCCTTTTCGGCTGTGGGGTGTCAGTTGGTTGAACAATCCCTCTGTTTGCGTGAACCAAGCGCCGTGAGTGCCTGAGGCCTCAAGACAAGATCACGGCGCACCGAGCATGGACGTTGCTGCTGGACCTCACCTCGGTTGAAATCCTGCGCCCCCCGCGCGCTGCATTCCGAGCGCGATCACTGGAATTTTCCACGAACCACCTCAGACGTTTCTGCAACGCTGTGGGGTGCGTCCAGCCGGTGCATCCACTGTAGCGCACGCCCGGTGTAAGTTGCACCCACAATCTTGGGATCACCATTCAAATTTGAAACGGCGGCCGGTGGGCGAACCGGCGCTAGGGTGCGATACGGCTTGCGACGTTCGCGATTGGCTGACGATTGATCCTGCGGGACGCCCGAGAATACGTGGCGACTCAATGGACCGAATGTGGAAGCGGGCCGCGGTCATTGCCTCGTCCCATGTCTCCCCCGCCTTCACATGGAGCGCATGTCGCGGCTCCCCGTGTTCTGGTGGGATGCTGGCTGGTCCCACACGCGCGTACCTGAACGATGGCGCGCCGGTATCGACGGCGCCGACCGAGGACGGCCGCCGCAAAGGTGCAGCCAAACAGCTTGAATGCCGGCGGCCGAGGCATGTAACTTGCTGGCTGTGCCGTGAAAGACCAACTCGACTCAGCTCTGATGGTGGAACCCGAGAGCCGCGCGGTCCCGAAGAGCGCGCCCATGCGGGCGGAGATCGTGCGGCTGGTCCGTGAGAAGCGCTACGAGGAGGCGCTGGCGGTGCTGTACCGGGCACGCGCGGAGTCGCCCGGCGATCGCGAGCTGCAGGCGAGCATCGAGCGGATCAAAGAGTTCCTCGCCGGCGCCTACGCCAAGCGGCTCGGCGGCCTCGATCAGGTGGCGGGGCCCATCCCGGTGTCGGCGGGTCGCTCGCCCGACGCGCTCCTGGTGGCGCGGTACATCGACGGCTCCTCGACGTTCGACGACATCATTCAGATGTGCCCACTCGGGCGGCTCCGCACGCTGCAGGTGCTGGTCGGCCTCTACACGGGCAGGGAGATGGCGTCGCCGTTCAGCGACCGGCCGTCGATCTCCTTCCGGCCGCCGCTGGACACGCTGCCGTCCGAGGCCGGCGCCGATCCGGGGCCGCCGACCATGCCGGAGCGCGGTCTGGAGCGGCGACCGCCGGGCGCTCCCCCCGCGAGCGCGCCAGCTCCGCCCGCGAGCGCGCCGTTCACGCCACGGGTATACGAAACCGAGGAGGATCGGCTCTACCGCGAGGCGTTCGCCCGCGGCACCGCCGCGTTCGTGCAGCGCCGCTACGACGCTGCCATCGAGGCGTTCGAGGCGTGCGCGCGCATGCGCCCGGGCGATACGGCGTCGTCGGTCATGCTGCGCCGAGTGCGGCGCGACACCGGAGGCTGATGGCCATCGTCGTGGTCGCTGTTCCCGATCTGCGCGAGCGCATGCGGTGCATCCGCGTCATCGCCGGGCAGGCGCCGGTGAGCGCCCTCGGCGCCGCGACCTGGGAGGAGCTCGATCAAGCCCTCGACGGCGTGCAGAGCGCGGAGCTCATCATCTATGCGCCGTCGCTCCCGGGTGGGCCGGAGGACGCCGTCGCGCAGCTCCTCCGCCGCACGGCGCGGCTGGTGCTCGCCGTCAACGATGGCGTGGAGGTCCCGGGAGCGGCGAGCACCACGCGGGTGACGTGGCCCATCGCCGAGGAGACGCTCATCCTCATGGCGCACGCCGCGGGCGCCCAGTCGGCGCCGATCGGGATGAACTTCGTGCCCGTCGACTTCTTGCAGATGATCTGCATGTCCGGCGAGTCGCACGTCCTCGTGGTCAGCAACGCCAGCGCCGACGTGGGTCTGATCGAGGTGCGGCGCGGCCAGGTGTGGACAGCGTTCGACGGTCTCGGCGTGGGCGAGGAGGCGTTCGCGCGGCTCATCCGCCCCGAGATGCGGGTGCGCGTCACCCCGGCCGTCGGCTCGACGAAGGAGCGCACCATCTTCAAGGACCTGGCGGAGCTGGTGCTCGACTCGCTGCGCCGGATCGACGAGGGCAGCGTGGAGGTGCCGCCGCCGATCTCGTCGAGGCGGATCGAGATCGCGCTCATCTCGCCGGAGCAGCGCGCGGCCCGCATCAAGCAGCTCAACGCCGACGCGCGGCGCCTCTTGATGGAACGCAGCTACAGCGAGGCGGCCTGCGTCCTCATCGACCTCTCGACGCTCGACCCCGCATCCAGCCTCGTGCGCGCTAACCTGGAACAGCTACGCAAGCTCGGATACCCAAGATGACCCGATCCATCGCATTCGCCAGCCTCAAGGGCGGAGTCGGAAAGACCACCGTGGCGCTCAACTGCGCCTTCGCCTTCGCGCGCCGAGGCGCGCGGACCCTGCTCGTCGACACGGATCTGCAGGGCGCCATCGGCATGTCGCTCGACGGCGTCAGCGACCGGCCCGGCCTCGCCGCGAACCTCGCGCGAGGCGGCCCCCCGCTCGAGGGTCTGGTGAAGACCCGGCTCCCGGAGCTCTGCCTCTTGCCCATGGGCCCCGTCGACGCGCTCGATGAGGATCGCTTCGCCATCAACGCGCGCGAGGCCAACATCGTGGGGCGCATCCTGGAGCACAGCCAGCGCGACTTCGACCTCGTCCTCTTCGACACGCCGGCCGGGCTCGGCGGGATGTCGCGCATCGCGCTGGAAGAGGTGGACAGCGTCATCGCCGTCGCGCAGTGCGAGCCGCTCGCGCTGCGGGCCATGCCCCGGCTGCTCGAGCTCCTGGCGCGGCTCCGCGACATCGGATCCGCCTGCTCCCTGCTCGGCGTGGTCGGCACCATGAGCTCGTTCCGCGATCCGGTGCTCTTGGCCTCGCTGGAGGAGCTGTGGTCCCTCTACCGCGATCAGGTCTTCGACACCGCGGTCCCGCGCGACAGCACGTTCCTCCAGGCGAGCCGCGCGGGCGTGCCGCTCGGTCTGCTCAGCCGCCGCCCTCCGGCGGTCTCCGCGGTGTTCGACAAGCTGGTGGCCGAGATCGAGGAGCGCCTGGGCTCCAATGCAGGAGGCGAGGATGACGGTCCGATCCGTCTCGTGGACTGACGCGCAGCGGGTGACCTCGCTCCTCGCGCGGGTGACCACGACGCGGTCGCGGGAGCCCGCGACGCTCGTGACCGCCATGGGGGCAGCGCGCGCCGGCGCGCCAGCGAAGGCCGCGCCCGTGCCGGCGAAGGCCGCGCCCAAGGAGGTGAAGGAGGTGAAGGAGGTGCCGCGCCTCGTTCAGACCTCCGACAACCCGGCCGATCGGCTCGACGTGCTCGTCGCCTGGACGCTCGATCACCACCCGTGCGTGGGCGCCTTCGTGGCCGACGACAACGGCCTCACGCTGGCGGCGCACGGCATCTCCGAGGCGCACGTGTCCCTCGTGGGCCCGCTGCTCTCGGCGCTGGTCGGCGTCCGCTCCATCCCCGGCGTCGACGCCACGGCGGGCGCGCTCTGGCTGGGCGCGCAGATGATGTCCTGGGTCGAGGCGCGCACGGCGCGCGGCGGCTTCTGCCTCGGCACCGTGGGCAACGAGGCTCTCTCCACGCGGTCGTTCGAGCAGCTGAAGGAGGCGCTCGAGACGACCTTGCGCGGGCTGTAGTACATCCGGTTTTTCAATGCGGGCGCGCGCGCCCAGGAGCGACGGAAGCACGATGATCGATACCAAAGTCCTCGACGCCGCAGTCCATGATCTCCGCAACATCCTCCGCGACGGGCTGCTGGCCACCGACATCTGGGAACGTTCGGCGGGCCTGTCGCTCGCCGGCTTCAACCAGCAACCGGTGGCGGTGGCCCTCTTCACGCGCATCACCGAGGAGCTGGACAGCTCGCTGCGCGACTCGAACTTCCCTCCGCTGGGGCGGTATTACCTGCTCGACATGGCGGGCAACCACACCGTGGTGGTGGTCAACCACGGGAAGCTGCTCCAGGGCATGCTGGTGGACAACAAGCGGGCGAACCTGGGGATCCTCATCTCCGTCGCCATCCCGCGCATGATCGAGACCATTGCGCACGCGAGCGAGCGCTGAGCTGCTCGGCACCCCTCACCCGCCTCGGCGCCGCTGCCTGGAAGAGCGACGCTAGTTCAACAACTTATTCAAAGGGACCTCCTTCACGTCGACTGGGACACCACGCTCGCCTATCTCTCGTTCGCGAACGGCGGCCCGGACGCGGGGACGGCGAACGAGAACGTCGTCACCTGGATGGCGAGCCAGCCCGCCTACGCGCGGACCACGGGCGGGTGCAAGGGGGGTCCAAACGATGCTGGACGTGGCCTGTCAGCGCGCAGGCTCGTCGAGCAATGCGCGGACGCGCCCCTCGACCGCTGCGAACTCGGGGGTAGCGGGCTCCAGCTTGCCCCCGAGGTGCACGTGCCGCACGAGCCCCGCTCGATCGAGGAGGAAGCTGACGCTCGTGTATTGTCGCTTGGGATGGCCATCTATCCACCAGCGCTTGAGCGTGCGCCAGTCCGGGTCGATCGCGACCGGGAAGCTGTACCCGAAGTGCGCGAGGTAGCCTTTGACCGCCTCGGGATCGAGGGGCTCGGGATCCTTGTGGTGATACATCCCGACGACGACCAGCCCTCGTTCCCGATAGCGCTCGTCCAGCGCCCTGAGCGCCGGGGCGGTGGCGCTGCAGAACGGGCAGCTCGGCGACATGAACCACCGGACCAGCACGACCTTGCCTCGAAGGGCCGCCGGCGTGAGCGGCGGCGAGTTGTACCAAGGTCCCACGTCCCACGCAGGCGGCGGCGCCCCGACGACGCCCGACACATCGTGGTCGAAGCCCGGGTCGCCGCTCGACAGGAGAGCGGCGCTTTCCGGAGGCGGCGCAGGCGCGGCGGGCGCCGCCGGCAGGGCCGCGGGCGCAGGCTCCGGGGAGGCACACGCGAGGGCGAGCGCGGCGAGGGGCAGCGAAAACAAGCGAGCGAGCATGGCGATGTCCCCGCGCGGGACGATCGCAGGCCCGTACATGCGAGTCAATCGTGGCCGGCCAGGGCCCCGCCTCCGCGCTGGCACGCCGTGTCCGTGAGAGCTGCGGGTGCCACGGCGCCGGCGAGCTCACGGCGTGCGCGCATCGGGCCGCGCGCGTCGTTCCATCCGACATGCCGCGCGCGTCCGCCCGAGCTCGTCCCTGTCGCCGGTCGCTCGCGTGGATTTGCGCCGGAGCGGCGGCCAGCGCCGCGCACATCTACCGATCGGGCGACAGCGTCGTCATAACGACCCAATCCACCGTTTACCGCCGGCTCGCGCTTCCGCCGCCGAGCGAACGGCGTCGAGCGGATCATGGAGCGAGAAAGCAGCATGTCTGGAAAGGAAGCCTGCTCGAAGGAAGGTAGGCTGATATCGACACTCCAGCGCTTGCTCGAGCTGCCGGCGGCCGACCTGAGGCAGTCGCTCAACCAGGCGAGCGACCTCCTCGCCGGCGCGCTCTGCGCCGACAAGATCGACATCTTCCTCTTCGACCCCAGCAGGAGCACGCTGCGTGCCCTGGGGACGAGCAAGACGCCCATGGGCCGGCTGCAGCGATCGCTCGGGCTCGACATCCACCCGGTCGCGAACGGCGGATCGATCGCCCGTGTCTTCACGACCGGCGATCCCCACATCACCGGGCACTCGGAGCAGGAGCCCGGCGAGCTGCCCGGCCTGGTCCACGAGCTCGGCGTGCGGTCGCACATCGCGGTCCGGCTCGTCGTCGACGGCGAGCGGCGCGGCGTCGTCTCTGCTCACTCCGCCGCGCCGGATTTCTTCTCCGACGAGGATCTCCGCTTCCTCAGCGCGGTCGCGCACTGGATCGGCGCCCTGACGCACCGGGCGGAGCTCGTCGAGCAGGTCACCTCCGCCGCGCTCGCGCAAGGCAGGCGCCAGGCCGCGGAGGAGCTCATCACCGTGCTGGCGCACGATCTGCGAAACTACCTGACCCCGCTCATGGGCCGCCTTGGTCTGCTCCACCGGCGCGCGGAGCTCGACGGCCGGGTCGACGACGTGCGCGACGCCGACCGGGCGACCGAGTCGGTCGCCCGGCTCGGCCAGCTCATCTCGGATCTGCTCGACGTGGGGCGCATCGAGCAGGGTCTCTTCGAGATCGCGCCTGCGCCCATGGACCTGGTCTCGCTGGCGCGGGACATCGCCGTTGCGCTCGGGACACCCAGCGTCGAGATCCGCGTCGAGGGCCCGCGGGAGCTCGTCGTCGTGGCGGACAGGGATCGCCTCCGCCAGGCCCTGGAGAACCTCGTCAGCAACGCGATCAAGCACTCGCCCCCGGGAAAGGGGGTCCTCATCACGCTCACCAGCGAGCTGATCAAGGGGACGGAGCACGCCCACGTCGACGTCGTCGACCGCGGATCCGGCGTGCCGCCGGAGATCCTTCCCCGCATCTTCGACCGCTTCGTCACGGACGGATATGCGTCCGGGATGGGCCTCGGGCTGTACCTGGCGAGCAGGATCGCCGCCGCCCACGGGGCCACGTTGGCCGTGAGCTCCCCTCCCGGGAGCGGCGCGACGTTCCGACTGAGCTTGCCTGCGAGCGGACCGCCCGCTCGCGGGGACGACCTGTGATCCCGCTGCGGGTGCGGCGCAAACGCCCCTCGCGCCTGCGAGCGCGGCGCTCCGGCCGCGGTGGCGGGCGCCGCCGGCTCGGCTACACCGCGCGGATGCTCCGCCGGCTCCGCGAATGGCTCGACCGCGCGCTCTCGCCCCGCGCGCCCGCGCCCCCCGATCTCGCGGGGCTCGACGCGCCCGGGGCCGGGCCCCCCGACGGAGCGCCCGAGCCGCCCGGCGGCGACGACGTCGTGGTCATGCCGATCGAGGACGCGATCGACCTGCACACGTTCGCCCCGCGCGACGTCGCCTCCGTGGTCGAGGAGTACCTGCACGAGGCGCAGCTGCGCGGGTTCCGCGAGGTGCGCATCATCCACGGCCGCGGCAAGGGCGTGCAGCGCCGCGTCGTCCGGGCCGTCCTCTCGCGCCACCCGGCCGTGGACGGCTTCCGCGACGCCCCGGCCTCCCGCGGCGGGTGGGGGGCCACCGTCGTGTGGCTCAAGCCGGCGGGCGGCGATCTCTCGCCCTGAGCCGCCGGCAGGGCCGCCTCTGGACGAGCACAGGCCCACGCGTAAGATGGCGCGCATGCCGCGCTCCCCCGCCACGCCCGACGACCCCGGCCCGCCGAGCCTCGCGGCCTCCACGGAGCCCCGCATGGCGAAGGGCGAGGTGCTCGCGGTGCCCCGGATCGAGCTGTGCGTCGAGCGCGAGGCGGGCAAGCCCGCGAGCCGGGTCATGGTGCTCGACGGCGATTTCATCCGCATCGGCTCCCACCAGAGCAACGACCTGGTGCTCGCCGACCGCGCCGTCTCCCGCTTCCACTGCATCCTCGAGCGCGTGAAGTCCACGTTCCGGCTGACGGACGTCGGCTCGCTCAACGGGACGACCATCGCCGGCGTCCGCGTGCGGGACGCCGACGCCATCCTGCCGGAGTGCCGCATCGAGCTCGGCGAGTCGGTCGTGCGCATCCGCGACGCCGACGCCGTCGCCGAGACCGAGCTCGCGCGCGCGGTCAGCTTCGGAGCGCTCCAGGGCGTGTCGGTCCCCATGCGGCGCCTCTTCGCCGTCCTCGATCGCGTGGCGAAGAGCGCGCCCGACGTGCTGATCGAGGGCGAGAACGGCACGGGCAAGGAGGTCATCGCCACCGAGCTCGTCCAGCGCGGCGCCCGCGCCGACAAGCCGCTCGTCATCGTCGACTGCGGCGCTATCTCGCCGAGCCTCATCGAGAGCGAGCTGTTCGGCCACGTGCGCGGCTCCTTCACGGGCGCCACGCGCGACCGCGCCGGCGCCTTCGAGGAGGCCGACGGCGGCACCGTCTTCCTCGACGAGATCGGCGAGCTGCCGCTGGAGATGCAGCCGAAGCTCCTCCGCGCCCTCGCCTCGCGCGAGGTGCGCAGGCTCGGCGAGAGCCGGGTGCGCAAGGTCGATATCCGGGTGATCGCCGCCACGAACCGGCGCCTGGAGCGCGAGGTGAACAGCGGCAGGTTCCGCGAGGACCTCTATTACCGCCTCTCGGTGCTCACCGTGCGCGTCCCGCCGCTGCGGGAGCGCAAGGAGGACATCGGCCTCCTCGTCCACTGCTTCCTGAACGAGCTCGGCGCCGTCGACAAGGTGCACCTCTTCTCCCCCGAGGTCATCGAGGACATGAAGCGTTACGACTGGCCCGGCAACGTGCGAGAGCTGAGGAACTACGTCGAGCGCCGCGTCGTGCTCGGCGAGGGCGCCGCCATGGGGGCGGCGCCGCCCGAGCGCAGCCCCGCGCCGCCGGGCGCCGCGCCGCCGGGCGCCGCGCCCGAGGAGCCCGCCGCGAACATCGAGATGCCCTTCAAGGAGGCGAAGGACGCGATCATCGACCAGTTCGAGCGGCGCTACCTCGCCGCCCTGCTGGAGTGGTCGAACGGCAACGTGAGCCGCGCCGCGCGCAAAGCAGGGCTCGACCGGATGTACCTCCACCGCCTCCTCCAGCGCCACGGGCTGCGCCGCGCCGCCGCCCTCGACTGAGCGAGCCGGGCATGCCGGGTCACATCGGGGCCAGCCCGAAGCCGCCACCCTGCGATAGAAAAGGGCGCAGCGGTGCTGCACATGTCACAGTCGCGTCGCAATGGCGCGATCCGTCCGTGTGCGCAACCTCGCAAAATCTCTGAATATTTCAGAAACCGATCTGCTCCTCTGGCTCGCGGAGCATGCGCCAGCGACGGAGCTCCGCCACCCCGCGGACTTCCTCCCGGCGGAGCTCGCGGGCCGGGCGCAGCAGGCGCTCGGTCGCTCCCCGCCGTCGGCGCCGGCGGAGGAGCGGGTCGAGCGCCGCTGCGCCGAGTGCGCGAAGCTGCCGCCGAAGGCCGGGCTCCGCGTGGTGGAGGTCGGCGCCGACGCCGTCTGCGACCTGTGCGGCAGCTCGGCGAACAAGCGGGCAGCGCTCGCGATGATCGGCGCGTTCCACGCGCGCGGGCTGCGGAGGCTGCTCGTGGTCGGCGGCGGGCCAGGCACGTCCGAGGACCTGCGGCAGCTGCTCGCGGGCGAGGTCGAGATCCGCATCGTGGACGGAGAGGGTCACCGCAATGCGGCGAAGGCCGACGCCGATCTCCGCTGGGCGGACGTGGTCGCGGTCTGGAGCTCGACGATCCTCTCCCACAAGGTGTCGAAGCTCTACACCGATCAGCGCGCCAGCTTCCGCGAGAAGCTCGTGACCGTCCCGCGGCGCGGCGTGGCCGCGCTGTGCATGGCCGTCACCGAGAAGGTGGGCGCGCCCGCGGGATGAGCGGCGCCCGGCCTCCCCGGCCGGCTTCCGCCGGGCGGCGCCTCACCCTTGCTCGGGGCGGTTGTTCGGCGAGCGCAAGCGCGAGCGCTCACGCGGGGCGGCTGCTCAGCCGCACCCGGCGGAAGGTGCGCCGCGCGTGGGGCACCCAGCCCTGGAAGTGCCAGCGCGCGGCCATGACCAGCCCACGGACCCACTCGTCGGCGGCGTAGGCGACCCAGACGCCGGCGAGCCCCCAGCCGAGGTGGACGCCGAGCAGCCAGGACAGCCCGACGGCCACGGCGAACATCGAGAAGACGCCGAACCCGACAGGGAAGCGGGCATCGCCGGTGGCGCGGAGCCCGTTGATGACGACCAGGTTGAGCGTGCGGCCCGGCTCGACGAGGAGGGTCAGCCAGAGCAGCCGGGAGCCGGTGGCGATCACCTCGGGATCGCGCGAGAAGAGGCCGAGCAGGTGGGGGCCGAGCAGCGCGGTGGCGACCACCAGGCTCACGCACACGCAGAACCCGATCGCCAGGCCGCTGCGCACCAGGCGATCCGCGCCCTGCAGATCGCCGGCGCCGATGTGGTGCCCGACAACGATCTCGGTCCCGAAGCCGATCGCCATGCCGAACAGCAGCAGGAAGTGCATGATCTGCATCGTGTACGTATGGGTGGTGAGCGCCGTCTGCCCCATGTTGGCGACCATCGCGAGGATGATCATGAAGCTGATGCGATAGACCACGTTCTCGCCCGCCCCCGGCAGGCCGATGTGCAGCATCTCGCGGAGGCGATCGGGGCGAATGCGCCAGAAATCCTCGAAGGTCGGGCGGATGCCGAGGCGCGAGATCCACAGCTGCCGGTGCATCCAGAACGAGAGAGCGCGCCCGACCACCGCGGCGACCGCGAGCCCCATCATGCCGAGCCCCGGAGCCCCGGCGACACCGAACATGAGCGGCAGGCTGAGCGCGAGCTGCACGACGTACATGACGACGATGAGGCGCAGCGTGTCGCGGGTGTAGGTGTGCGCGCGCAGCACCGAGCCCATCGAGAAATTCACCGCGTCGAACGCCAGCATCACGCCGACGGCAATCAGATAAGGCTCCGCGATCGGGAACAGGGAAGGCGGCAGGCGCATCAGCTCGAGCAGCGGCCTCGCGCCGATCGCGATGACGACGAAGCTGAAGACGCCGAGCCAGAGATTGGCCGCGAGCGACGCCCGCGCGACATGCTCCGCCCCGGCGCGGTCCCGCGCGCCGAGATACTGGGTGACCACCACGCTCGCGCCGACGCTGACGAAGCGAAAGGTGATCATGAAGGTCAACATGATCTGGTTGGACAGCCCGTACGCGGCGGCGGCCTCGTCCGACAGGCGGCTGACCAGCCATACGCCGAACACGCCGACGAGCATGTGCAGCAGGTTCTCGCTGAAGATGGGCCAGGTGATCTCCAGCAAACGAGGGCGAGGGAGAGCGGGTGCAGGTAGGACCGATTGCAAAGCGCCGCATCCTACTCTGCCGAGGGGCACCTCGCCATGACGGAACACGGCCGCGGTCTCGCGGTCTCACGGTCTCGCGGTCTCGCGGTCTCGGGCGCGGTGGTACGCGGAACGAAGGTTGGTGCCGCTGTCGCCTATCTCCTCACGGTCCGCTCGATCGCACGGAAACCTAGCGAGGCAGAGCGAAACCGAGCGAATGACACCGACTGCCCCGCGCCGCCCCCGGCGGCGCAGACGGAGAGGAAAGCTTCCGTCAACACACGCAAGAGCGTGTTCTCGCTCGCATCCTTGCAGGGTTGTCCCTTCCCGTATCCCCGCGGTTCGATTACTCTGGGAATGGGCGGAGCAGGGCACACTCGCCTCTCTGCGCCTGGAGGATCAAATGGGGATAGTGCACGGCAGCGCCCGATGGCTCCTGGCCGCGGCGGCCATGGCGCCGGCTGTCGCTGGCGGATGCTCCTGCGGCGATTCCGGCGGGACGATCGGCGCCACGTCCGGCGGCGGAGCCGACCAGAGCGCGGGGGGTGGCGGCTCCGGGGGAATCCCCTTCCTGGCGGGGAGCGGCGGGTCGGGGGTCACGAGCGGCGGGTGCGAAGGGCTCGAGTGCCAGCAGATCGCCTGTCCAGGCGGCGGCACGACCACCGTGAGCGGCACCGCGTACGAGCCCGCGGGCAAGCTCCCGCTGTACAACGTCACGGTGTACGTCCCGAACAGGGAGCTTGAGCCCATCACCGACGGGGCGAGCTGCGATCGGTGCAATGTGACGCTCTCCGGCGATCCGATCGCGACCGCGCTGACGGACACGAACGGGCGATTCGTGCTGGAGAACGTGCCCGTCGGGGTGGATATCCCGCTGGTCGTCCAGCTCGGCAAATGGCGGCGCCAGATCACGCTGCCGAAGGTCGAGGGGTGCGTCGACAACCCGACCGTGGACACGACGGTCCGCCTGCCGCGCAGCAGGGCAGAGGGCCACCTCCCGAAGATCGCGCTGACGACCGGCGGCTCGGACGTGCTGGAGTGCCTGCTGTACAAGATGGGAATCGACGCGTCGGAGTTCACGCCGGAGGCGGGCGACGGGCGGGTGAACCTGTTCGCCGGGCGCGCCATCGAGGGCGACAGCGCGACGAGCAGGTATCGAGACGGCCTGAACGACGGCGCCCCCTTCTCCCTCGCGCGGGAGTTCTGGGGCTCTCTCGACGACCTGCGTCGGTACGACATGGTGATCCTGTCGTGCGAAGGCTCCGAGTTCAGGGACGACAAGCCGGAGGCCGCGCTGCGAGCGATGTTCGACTACGCCTCCGCGGGAGGCCGCGTGTTCGCGTCGCACTGGCACAACACCTGGATCCGGCTCGGGCCGGAGCGGTTCCCGGAGACGGCGCAATGGGACGAGGAGAGCGATCCCGACGATGGGCTCCCCGTGCTCGTCGACACCACGTTCCCGAAGGGCTTGGCGCTCCGGGACTGGCTCGCCAACGTGGGCGCGTCGACCGTGCCCGGGCAGATCGAGATCGACGATCCGCAGCACTGGGTCGACTCGGTGAACGAGGAGATCGCGACGCGGTGGCTCTACAACGAGGCCAACACCGATTTCGACGCGCCCGCGGGGGTCAAATACTTCACGTTCAACACGCCCATCGGCGCGCCGGAAGAAGAGCAGTGCGGCAGGTTCGTGTACACGGACATCCACGTTGCGGCGAGCGACGTCGCCGGGGCGCCGTTCCCGAGCGGCTGTGAAGACCGCGACGGGGCGATGCATGAGCTGACCGCCCAGGAGAAGGCGCTGCTCTTCATGCTGTTCGACCTGTCCGCCTGCATCGCGCCGGACGACCAGCCGCCGCCAGTGCCGGTGCCGACGTGACGAGCGCCTCGACGGCGCGGCGAGACGAACCGGGCGCGGCGCCCGACGCTTGACATCCCGGGGGCGCTCGCTCGCAATTTCCTGAGCGATATTGACGCCCTGCGCATGGATAGGCGGTTGCCCAGGGTGGTCACCCGACCACCAAGGGGAGCACTGTAGCCTGCGTGGACCGGCGCGGGACAGCCCTCGCGCCCAGACCGGAGACGCAGCGCAGCAGCGTCCGTTCCACGGGCTCCGCCAACTGGCATATTTTTTGCGAAATTTCTGTTGCCTGCACACCACAGCTCCCTCAGATCGGCGCCCGTGAAGGCTTCGCCTCACGGTCTCGCTGGAGACCACCGGCCGCAGCTGTCACCTGCGTGCACCAACACTGTATTTTGCCATACAACAGCGTGGATTTTATCCCTTGATTCAGAGGCACGCAGAGGGCTTGCCATGGCGCTGAACTGCCCTTTTAATGCCGCGCCATCCGGCTACTTCTCTTGGAGGACATGATGAAAACTGTTTTGCTTCGCGGTGTGCTTGGCAGGTCGAAGTGGTCATTCGGCCTTGCGGTGGTTGCGCTGCAAGCCACCGTGCTGATCGGCTGCGGTGACGCGGGGACGGAGGACGGCGCGGGCGGCGCGGGCGGCTCGGGCGGCGGCGGGGCGACCTCCGCGAGCGCGACGACCTCGAGCGCCTCGACGACCTCCGCGACGACCTCGAGCGCCTCGACGACCTCCGCGAGCGCGACGACCTCGAGCGCCTCGACGACCTCCGCGAGCGCGACGACATCGGCCTCGTCCACGACGAGCGCGAGCACCGGGGGGATCCCCACGGACGGCACGCCGGTCGAGCGTCATGGCCGGCTGCGGGTCATGAACGGCAACATCGTCGGCGAGCACGGGTCCCCGGTCCAGCTCAAAGGCATGAGCCTGTTCTGGAGCCAGTGGAGCAACTACTACAACGGCAATGTCGTCAATTCGCTCGCGGACAACTGGGAGTCGACCGTCGTCCGCGCCGCCATGGGCATCGAGGGCGAAGACGGGTACCTCCAGGACGCGGGCGCCCAGAAGGCCAAGGCGAAGACCATCGCCGACGCGGCGATCGCGAAGGGCATCTACGTCATCCTCGACTGGCACGATCACAACGCGCACCAGCACCTGGACCTGGCGAAGAACTACTTCCGCGAGGTGGCGCAGGCCTACAAGAACACGCCCAACGTCATCTTCGAGGTGTTCAACGAGCCCCTCAACACGAACACCTGGCCCGCGGTGAAGTCCTACGCCGAGGCGGTGATCTCCGAGATCCGCGGCCAGGGCGCGAACAACCTGGTCATCGTCGGCTCGCCGAACTGGTCGCAGGACGTCGACATCGCCGCGGACAATCCCCTCAGCGATCAGAACGTGGCGTACACCCTCCACTTCTATGCCAACACGCACAAGGCGTCGCTGCGCGACAAGGCCCAGAAGGCCATCAACAAGAAGCTGGCGCTCTTCGTGACCGAGTGGGGGACCTGCTCCGCCGACGGCAACGGTCAGCTCAACCTCGGCGAGTCGCAGACCTGGCTCGACTTCCTGGACTCGCACAACATCAGCTGGGCCAACTGGTCGCTTGGCGACAAGGCCGAGGCGTGCTCCGCGCTCAGGCCCAACGCAAACCAGATGGGCAACTGGAACGACAACGACCTCACCGAGTCGGGCAAGTGGGTGAAGGGGAAGATCGCAGAGTGATCCCCGCGCGGGTCACCGGCCGCTCGCGCCGGTGACCCGGCCCCGACCGAGGGCGCCGCTCACCCGTGCGCTCGTTTGCTCTCCACGGACAGGGGCCGCCCCGCACAGAAGGGGCATTGGTCGTCCGAGCACCAGTCGTCATCCTCGAGGCCGAGCGCCCGGAGCTGCTCCAGCTCCCACGCGCGCGCCTCGGGCGAAAGCGGGGAGGGACAGGTGGACTCGTGGTCTCGCAGGCTGCTCAACATGGACGGTCCCGTTCGGTTGTGCTCCGGAGAGCGATTCCGGGATCTATCGCGCACCGCCCTGCAGCGCCCGCGAAATCGGCCGTTCCCCGCCGCGTCCTCCTACATCCGAACGTTTACGTGGTCGTGGTCGTGGTCGTCAACGATAGGCCGTGAACGACCACGACCACGTAAACGTTCACGTTCACGTTCATACTCACGTTGGTGACGGATGATGGGGAGAAGGGGCCGGAGCGCTCTTCAGCGGAGCGCACCCGCGCGCAGCCGCTCGGCGACCTCCCGGCGTCGCAGCTTGCCGCTCGTCGTCTTGGGCAGCTCGCCCGGCGGAACCAGGACAACCTGGTCCACCGTGACGCCGTTCGCCCGCAGCGCCTCCCGCACGCGCTCCACGAGGCCGGCTTGCTCGGACGCCTCGGCGCGCGTCTCGGCCACCACGTAGACCGACTCGGTCTGGCGCTCCTCGACGAACAGCCCGACCGCGACGACGCACCCGGCCCGGATCCCGTCGACCCGGGAGGCGATCTCCTCGATCACGGCGGGGATCATCGTGTGACCACCCTTGATGATCACCTCCTTCTTCCGGCCGGTGACGAACAGCGTCCCGCGGTCGATGAACCCGAGATCGCCCGTGCGCAGCCACCCGCCCACGAGCGCCTCGGCGGTCGCCTCGGGCTCGTTGAAATAGCCCTCCATCACCGTCTCCGAGCGCACCTCGATCTCCCCAACCGTGCGCTCCGGGACGGGGATGCGCTGGGCGTCCACGATCCGGATCTCCGTGTGCGGGATCGGCCTGCCGACGCCGGTGAGCTCCAGCGAGAGGGGGCCAGGCGCGGCCTCCTCGACGCGGCCCTCGCGCTCCAAGAGGCCGCGATCCACCGTGAGGGCGCGCGGCTCGGCGTAGAGGTCGGGGAAGGTCACGGCGACCGTCGCCTCGGCCAGCCCGTAGACGGGGAAGAACGCCTCGACGCGGAAGCCGCAGGGCGCGAACGCCTCGGCGAAGCGGCGGAGCAAGGCGGGGGAGATCGGCTCGGCGCCGATCATCGCGCACCGCCACGCGCCGAGATCGAGGCCCGCCTCGGCGGCGCGGCGGGCGAGGCCGATGCAGATGGCATAGGCGCTCGGCGGCCCGAGCGAGATGACGCCCCGGATGCTCGACATCTCCGCGAGCCACGAGAACGGCCGCGTCCGGAACTCGAGCGGCGAGAGCATGTGAACGGGGAAATCGTTGAAGAGCGGGAAGAGCAACCCGCCGACGAGGCCCATGTCGTGGTGGAGCGGCAGCCACGAGACGCCCCCCGCGCCCTCGCCGCGCACCGGGAGCCGCTGGCTCATCGCGTCGAGGTGCAGCATCAGCCGCTCGTGCGGGATCACCACGCCGCGCGGGTGCCCGGTGCTGCCGCTCGTGAGCTGGATGAGCGCGGGCCCGGGCGCGCGCTCCGGATCGGGCAGCGAACCCGCGAGGGGCGCGTCGAGCAGCGGCTCGGCGGCGAGCTGGAGGAGGCCGTCCGCCCCCTCTTCACCCTGCGCGAAGCCGAGCAGCGCGGACGAGACGACGAGCGCGCGCGCGCCGACGCGGTCGGCCGTCCGCCGGAGCTCGCCGAGGAACGCCGCCACGTCGGTGAGCCGGTAGGGCACCCCGACCTGGATCGGCACCGCGCCGAGCACCCAGACGCCGAAGAGGCACGGCACCGCCACCTCCACGTCCGTCACGAGCAGGAGCACGCGATCACCCGGGCGCACCCCCGCCGCGAGCAGGCCCGACGCCGCCGCGCACGCGCGGCGCCAGTACTCCGCCCACGACCACCCGACGAACTCGCCCTGCTGCTTGTGATAGAACCCGAATCGATCCGGCGTCGCCTCGGCCCGCGCCCTGAGCAGGCCCGCGACCGTCCGCGCAGAGAGCCCGCGGCTCACGGCGCGCGCCCTGGCTCGGGCGAGGGCGCGACGCCGAGGCGCTCGCGGCCGCCGCCCTTCGTCGCCACGATCATGTACTCGAGCGCGGTGCGGCGCGCGAAGGAGAGCCGGCCCACGGTCATGTACGTCTGGAGCAGCCGCGAGAAGCCGGGCGCGCGGGCGTCGATCCGGGCGCGGTTCGCGCGCACGTTGTCGATCCACCGGGCGACCGTGTGCACGTACGAGCTCGTGAGATCCTCGACGCGCCGGACATCGAGGCCGGCCTGCTCGATCATCCCGAGCTCCTCGGCCAGCGAGATCAGGCGGCAATAGCCGAGCGCCTCGACGAAGATGTACTGCGTCGCAGAGCTCTCCCGGTCCCCGCGGGCGCGCGCCGGGAAATAGCAGTCGGAGATGAGCAGCCTGCCGCCCGGGCGCAGCGCGGCGGCGATCTTCTGGTGGATCCGCTCGCGGTTGTGCATGTGCACGATGCTGCCCACGAAGAGCACGGCGTCGAGCGACTCGGGCGCGAGGTCGATGTCCTCGATATGAGCGAGGTCGATGCGGACCCGCGAGGCGACGCCCGCCCGGTCCGCGCGGCGGAGCGCCTCCTGCCGCTGCTTGTCGCTCAGCGTGACGCCCTGAAAGCTCCCGCCGGTGCGCTCGGCGAGATAGATGAGGTTCGAGCCCCAGCCGCACCCCACGTCGAGGACGCGCTCTCCGGGGTGGATGTCGAGCTCGCGGCGGACCCAGTCGTACTTCCGCTCTTGCGCCGTCTCGAGGCTCTCGGCGGGATCGAGGAAGATGCCCGTCGCGTAGGCCAGGCGGCTGTCGAGGACCATGGAGAATATCTCCGGGTCGTTCTGGTAATGAGCGGCGACCTCCCGCCGCTCGTGCTCCCGCTGCTCCTCGGGCGTCCGGACGGCGGCCTCGCGCTCGGCGCGCGTGCGCGGGGCGGTCAAGGCGCCCCTCCCCGGCCGCCCCGCGCCGCGATCTGCGCCTCGACGAAGGCGATCACGTCGCCGACCGTGCTGATCTGCGCCTGATCGGGCGCCGCGAAATCGGGCGCCACGATCTGGAATCGCTCCTCGAGCGCGACGTTGACCTCGATGAGCGCCAGTGAATCCACGCCGAGGCCGCTCTCGAGCGACAGGTCGGGAGTCACGGCGTCGACGCTCATCCCACATCGCTCTGCAATGATGGTACGGACCTCTCTGGCGATCTCCGGATCTCCACCGCCCGCCACCTGCGGCTGCTTCCGAAGCGCCGCCTCGCTCTTGTTCATCGCGCTCTCCAGTCCAGGGTTCGGCGCGCGCGACCATCAGCACGCCGGCGCGATAGATGCTCATGCCAGCGCCGGTCACGGCCGTAGCGCGGCGTACCATGATCGCCAGTCGTCGTCCATGGCCGGACGAGCCCGCTCGACCGCGAGGTCAGCGCGTCGCGGGCGCGCTCGCGTGCTGCGCGCCGGAACCTGCGCGCGACAGACGCGCGAGGCCCTGCCGCGGCGCCTCGCCGCGGCCCGGCGCGAGCGGCTCAATCGCCGAAATCGCCGTCGAACCCGCCGCCGTCATCGACCCCGCCGCCGTCATCGACCCCGCCGCCGTCATCACCCCACGGATCGCCGTCATCCGCCCCGTCCCCCTCGTCGCCCGCGGAGAGGTCGTCGCCGCCGCGATCCGCGCCGCTCAAGAGGTCAGGATTCTCGGCGGCCTCCTGCGCTGTGCCGAGCATCGTGCCCGCCGGGTTCACGAAGAGGACGTGTGGCGGCGTGAGCATGTGCATGAACGAGGAGATGAGCATCACGTCCAGCATCATCCCCAGCGGGCTGGGTGGGTAATAGACGACGAACGGGTCATAGCCGGGGTGCGTGGGGCCCACGGGAGGCCGCTCGGCGCCCGCGCCGTCGCCCGCTGGCGCGTGCACGACGCGCGCGTCGGCGTGGTGATGCTCCACGCGCGCCTCCGGCATCGTGGCCTTGAGGGCGCCCTCGACCCGCCCGACGAAGGACTCGAACTGCAGCCGCGCCGCCTCGAACAGCGCCGGATCCTTCGCCAGGGGCTCGACGCGGCGGCGGTAGTCCTCCGCGGACTCGCCGGCTCGCGGCTCGAGATCCCGCAAGCGCCCGCCGATGGAGACGAGCCCCGCCGGCTCGTCGTCGGCGTGCTCGGTGCGCGCCCGCGTCTCGATGACCAGGTGCAGCCCCGCCTCCTCGTGCTCGGCGGCGAACCTGAGCTCGCTGAACCCGCGCCCGAACACGGCGGAATGCTCGGACAGCGCGAGCACGAGGTCGGGAAGATCGTCCGGCTTCCCGTCCGTGTCCTGGAAGATGACCGTGTCGTCGATCACGAGCGAGAGGGCGTTCGTGACCCCGAGCTGGACGAGCGCCCCCCGCACCTGATCGACCACGGCGGTGGCCTCGAGCTCGACGCGCACGCGATCGGTGTCGAGATCCACCGTGGCGCCGAAGCTGCGCTTCAGCTTCTCCCAGACGGTGGGGTTGCGCTGGATGATGCTGCCCTTGAGCGAAACGTGGATCTGTCCGATGAGCCGCATACGCGCTACTTAGCACCGCGCAGGAGTCTGGCCGACCCGGTCAGCCGAACGTGAACCGCTGCGCCACGCGCTTGTACGCCTGCTCGACGACGCGGCGGGCGTGGTGGATCGCGTTGGAGTGGGGGAACTGCAGCGAGGGCGGCGCGCCCTCATCGACACCGCGCGCCCCGTGCGTGGAACCGTGCGTGGAAGACGTCGCGTCCGAGAGCCGGCGCGCGAGGGCGCCCACGGTGTCGACCTCGAAGTCCTTCGAGTTCTCGTCGAGGAAGCGGCAGAGCCCGCGGAGCCGCTCGACGTTGAGCCGGTTCGGGAAGCCGCGGCGCGCCTCCGCCGAGTCGAGGAAATAGAACTCGAACGAGTGGGTCACCAGCGTGACCTCCTTCACCCCGAGGGCGCGGTAGCGGAGGAGACAGTGCTTGATCTCGTCGAGGGTCACCGCCGTGATCTGAAGGTGCCTGAAGCGCTTCGTGGGCTCGATGAAGTTCGTGACCGGCAGCTCGTACACCCCCGGCTCGGGCGTCTCGAAGAGGCCGAGCCGCGCGCCCGGATACTGCATCTTGCAGTTCTTGCTGAAGTAGCAGGGGTTGTAGTTGCTGCTCAGCACGAGCCCCGCCCGCTTCATCGCCCGCCATGTGTCGTTGCTCGCGCCGAAGTTGCCAGCGCGGTAGCCGAGCAGCTCGCTCGCCGGGACGCCCGCGCGCACGAGCAGGTCGCGCCCCTCGAGGAGGAGCCGCGTCTGCTCCTCGACCGGGTAGTCGGCGATGTCGTCGGAGACGCGGGGCTCGCCCCGGGTGTGCCAGTCCGCGCGCCGCTGCACCGGGTGCACGTGCAGCTGCACGTCGTGGCCGCGGCTGTGGAGCGCCTGGCACACGCTCGTCAGCCCGTCCATCCCGAAGCTGTACGAGCCGATGGCCTCGACGAAGAACGTCCCGCGCTGGCCGTACGCCTCGAGCTCGCGCATGATGAGCTCGATGCCGAGGGGCTCGCGCTGGTTGACGAAGCGGCCCCAGATCCGGAGGTCGTAGCCCATCGCGGGAGACTTGGTATCGCCCAGGATGCGCTCCTCGGCGCACTCCACGTCCACGGTGATGTATACCCGCGTCCTCCCGTCAGCCATCGCCAGCTCCTCCCTCACCGCGCTTCTGAAGAACCATCGTGATCGTCGGGGACACGCAGCCCACGTGCATCCCGAGCGGGCCGAGCAGCCGGTTCGCCGCCGACAGGGCCATGAGCCGCGGCCCGGACAGCCCCATCTTGGCCTTCAGGTCGACGATCAGCCGGCCGCGATCCTGCTGCGATATGTCGACATAATCGCCGAACCCGCGCCGGAGCTGCCAGGGAAATACGCTGTAGATCGACCTGCCCGGGAACAGCGGGCGCAGCAGCCGAGGCACGTAGTTCATCAGGGGGCGGCGGCTGTGGCACTCGACCGGCCAGAGGCGGTTGCTCGTGCCCAGGATGACGATGAACCCCCACGGCCCGAGCACCCGATCGATCTCGCGCTGGACGGCCGGCAGGCGCTCAGGCGGGACGTACTCGAGCACGCTGTTGCAGGAGACGAGCTCGAACTCCCCGTCGGCGAACGGCATCGCGGTCGTGTCGGGGACGTGATGAATGCGGATCCGGTCCGACAGCCCGTGGCGCTCGACGTTCAGCTGCGCCAGCTCGACGTACATGGGGTCGACGTCGAGCGCGGTCACCTCGGCGCCCAGGGTCGCGAGCACGATCGACGTCCCGCCGAAGTGGCAGCCGAACTCGAGCACCTTCTTGCCGCGGACCGACGTGAAGAGGTCGTCGTAGGCGTGGCGGCTGCGGCGCCACTCCAACATGGCATACCCCCCGACCCACGGATCGTCGGGATCCCAGCCGTGGCGCCGCGCGCTCTCGCGGAAGCGGTGATCGGCGTCTGCGTCGCGGACAGCCGGCGGGGTGGCGACGTTCTGGCTCGGTTCGCTCATCGGGGAGAGGATCAAGCGTCGGCTGTCCCTGCGGGCAGCAGGGGCGCCCGGTAGATGGCGAACAGGAAGGGCGAGAACCAGGGGTTCGTCTCGCCGGGGACCACCCGGCGCGCGATCGCCTTGAGGGGCGGGACGACCTTCCAGACGACACGCCGCGCCAGGAGCGGCGCCTCGTCGTCCAGCCAGAAATCGAAATGGCCGCCCGTGTAGCGGGCCTGGACGATCTCGGCGCCGTTGCGGCGGGCGGCGGCCTCCAGGAACGGCAGGTTCATGATGCGGGTGTTGTGGCCCTTCAGGTTCTTGCGATCGAACAGCCAGTGGAGCGCCTTCTGCCCGCCGGCGAAGTTCGGCATGCCCACGACCACGGTGCCCCCCGGCTTCACCAGCTCGAAGTGCCGATCCATCACCGCCCCGGCGTCATCGAAGTGCTCGATGAACCCGAAGGAAGCGACGATATCGAACTTCTGCTGGGGCTTCCAGCTGAAGAAATCCCCCTTCTCGATCTTGCCGACCTTGATGCCGCGCTTCCGGATCTCCTGCTCGACGACCTCCGGGTCGCAGGCGTAATCCAGGCCATACGCCGTGAACCCCAGGCGCCCACAGAAGTCGACAAGGATACGGCCTGGTGCGCAGCCGATCTCGAAGAACGACAACCCCTCCCCGCGCGGCAGGAACGGAGCGACGTCGTCGTAGATCTCGCAGCCGCCACCCAGATCGTCGGTGCCGACGTAGCCCTTCCAGTGGTTCTCCCAGTACTCCTGTGACGTGAGCTTCAACGTCGCCTCCTCGATGCCATCGCGAAAAGGGCGGCTCATGAGGAGCCTCCCGGAGAACCGCAGTCGACCACGCGCGGCGCGGGCGATCGAATGCTGTCCGAAATTCGTCCAGTTTTGACGAATCCTAGAGGACGGGGAGGCTCACATGCAAGCCGGCCCTCCGCCTTCTTCCCGCGCCTCCGTTCCTCAACGCAGGCGCACGCAGGCGCGCGCTGGGGCACCTACGCGGCGCGGGGTCGCCGCGTAGGTGCCCCAGCGGCGCCCGGGCCCGCTCCCCGGAGCTCCGCCGCGCGCCGCGATCGCGCGTCGCGCGTCGTCAGCGCTAGGAGGCGGCCCCCTGCTGGAGGCGCTCGCGGAGCAGGACCTCGAGCGAGGCGAGCGCCTTCGCGAAGCCGTCGATGCCCTCGCTCAGCTTGTCGCTCGCCATCCGGTCGGCGGCGTGCATCGCGCCGAACGCCGCCTCATCCATCGGGATCTTCGCGATCTGCAGGGCGCGCGCCGCGTCGGGGTCGAGCTTCCTCGGCAGGTCGCCGCGCGCGGAGGCGAGCTCCGAGAGCAGCTTCGGCGAGATCGTCAGGAGGTCGCAGCCGGCGAGCTCCTTGATCTCGTCGATGTTGCGGAAGCTCGCGCCCATCACCTCGGTCTTGTAGCCGTGCTTCTTGTAGTAGTTGTAGATCTTCGTGACCGAGACGACGCCGGGGTCCTCGGCCGGCGCGTAGCTCGTGCGGCCGGTGTCCTTCAGGTACCAGTCGAGGATGCGCCCGACGAACGGCGAGATGAGCGTCACGCCCGCCTCGGCGCACGCGATCGCCTGGTGCAGCCCGAAGAGCAGCGTGAGGTTGCAGTGGATGCCCTCCTTCTCGAGGACCTCCGCCGCGCGGATGCCCTCCCACGTCGAGGCGATCTTGATGAGGACGCGCTTGCGCGAGACGCCGGCCTCCTCGTAAAGGCGCACGATGCTCCGGCCCTTCTCGATGGTCGCCTGGGTGTCGAAGGAGAGGCGCGCGTCGACCTCGGTCGAGACGCGGCCGGGGATGATCTTCAGGATGCGCAGGCCGAAGTCGACGGCGAGCCGCTCGAACGCGAGGCCCACGACGTCGTCCGGCCCCTTGCCCCGGCCCGCCTCCTTCTGGCCCCAGGCGAGCGCGCCGCTCACGATGTCGGCGTACTCGGGCATCTGGGCCGCCGCCGTGATGAGCGACGGGTTCGTCGTCGCGTCCTGGGGGCGGAATTTCTCGATCGAGTTGATGTCGCCGGTGTCCGCGACGACGACGGTGTACGCCTTGAGGCGCTCCAGCAGGTTCTGGTCCATGGGCGGCATTGTACGAGCAGCCAGCCAGGACGCTTCAAAGCTTTCGTGTCCTTCGTGGGAGGACCCCCCTCCGGCTGGATGCACGGCCGGCGGTGGCCTATGGAGAGGGCCCCGTGGAGCCGCCCCCCAACGCCGTCGCGCAGCGCGTCCTGTCCGCCTACGAAGATCGCCTCTCGGTCCTGCGCGCCGAGGCCGGCGCGCTCGATCGCCGCTCGAAGACCTTCTCGCTGCTGCGCGGGGTCTCGTTCCTGGCGGCGGCCGTGGCCGGGGGGTACGCGCTCTTCGGCGACGTGCCGCGGTGGGTCACGTACGCCGCCGGGGCGGTGACCGCGGTGTTCCTCGGGCTGCTCGTCGCGCACGCGCGCCTCGTCACCCGGATGACGGAGCTCGAGCAGCGCATCGGCCTCTACGTGCGCGGCAAGCGGCGGGTCGCCGGCGATTTCGCCGATTTCCCGGAGCGTGGCGATCGGTTCGCCGCGCCGGACCACGATTACGCGGGCGATCTCGACGTGTTCGGGCAGGCGTCGCTGTTCCAGCTGCTCAACCTGGCGCAGACGGGCGAGGGCGAGGCCACGCTCGCGGCCTTCCTCGCGGAGCCCGCCCCGGCGACCGCCGTGGCGGCGCGGCAGGAGGCGGTGCGCGAGCTCGCCGGCCTCGGGGCGTTCCGGGAGGATCTCGCGGTGGTGGGCATGCAGGCGGGGGCGCGCGGGCGCGAGGCCGGCCCGCTCATCGCGTGGGCCGAGGCGCCGCCGGCGCTGCTCGGCCCGGAGGCCCGCGCGGGCGGCCTGCCGGTGAGCGCGCTCCTGACCGCGGCGAAGGTGCTCGTGCCGCTGACGCTGGCGCTGCTCGCGGCGCCGCGGTTCATCCCCGCGGAGCAGCTCGGGCTGCTCCGCCACGCCTACCTCCTGCCGCTGGCCGCCCAGATCCTCGTGCTGGTCCTGCTGCGGCCCGCGGTCGAGCCGATCGTCGCCGCGGCCTCGTCGCGCGAGGCGCCGTTCGCCCGGTACCGGCCGATCCTCGCCCGCGTCGAGGAGCAGGCGTTCTCGTCGGCGCTGCTCGGCGAGCTCAAGGCCGAGCTCGCGGGGCCCTCGGGCGTGCTCGCCTCGCGGGAGATGACGGCGCTCGAGAGCCGGGTCGGCTACTCGGACCTGCGCCACAGCGGGCTCGTCCACATCGTCGCCAACCTCTTCCTGCTCTGGGACGTGTGGTGCGCGCTCGCGCTGGAGCGGTGGAAGCTGCGCGCGGGCCGGCACGTGAAGGCGTGGATGCGGACGCTCGGGCACATGGAGGCGCTCGCGAGCCTCGCGACGTTCGCGCACGAGAACCCCGACTACGCGTACCCCGACGTGAAGGACGGCGAGCCGCGCTTCACGGCGTCGGGGCTCGGCCACCCGCTCCTCCCGCGCGACCGGCGGGTGACGAACGACGTCTCGCTCGAGGGCGCGGGCGCCGCGCTGCTCGTGACGGGGTCCAACATGTCGGGCAAGAGCACGCTGCTGCGCGCCGTCGGGGTGAACGCCGCCCTCGCCCTCGCGGGCGCGCCGGTCTGCGCGTCGTCGCTGGCGCTCTCGCCGGTCCGCGTGCGGACGAGCATGCGGATCAAGGACTCGCTCGAGCACGGCGTCTCGCACTTCTACGCCGAGCTGACCCGCCTGAAGCGCGTCGTCGACGGCGCGAACGGCGGCGAGCGGGTGCTGTTCCTGCTCGACGAGATCCTCCACGGCACGAACGCGCGGGAGCGCCAGATCGGGGCGAGGGCTGTCGTGCGGCACCTCGTCGCGCAGGGGGCCATCGGCGCGGTCTCGTCGCACGACATGGGGCTCGCCGTGCTGGAGCAGGAGACCGCGGGGCGGGTGCGCAACATGCACTTCGAGGAGCTCGTGGTCGAGGACAGGATGACCTTCGACTACAAGCTGAAGCCCGGCGTGGTGACGAGCGCGAACGCGCTGCGGCTCATGAAGATCGTCGGGATCGACGTCGACTTCGCGGAGGGCGAGCGGACGGCGCCGGCGGCGACCGCGGCGGCGATGGCAGCAACGACCGCGGAGGCGGCGCGGGAATGAGCGGCGGCGACGGCGGTGACGACCGCGGAGGCGGCGCGGGAATGAGCGGCGGCGACGGCGGTGACGACCGCGGAGGCGGCGCGGGAATGCGCGCGGCCCCCGGCCGCGTTGACGGCGCCATGCTTTCTCCGCTCCCCGGGTGCCTCTCGCGCCGCGCCCTCGCCTCGGCGCGTCCCCTGCTCTCCGGCGCGCTCCTCGCGATCGTCACGACAGCGAGCGCCTGCGCCACGGCGCCGCCGCCGCCGTCAGCTCCCCCGGCGGCGAGCGGCGGGGCGGCCCCGCCGGCCGCAAGCGCGCCGGCCGCGAGCGCGCCGGCCGCGGCGCGGACCGAGATCGACGAGGGCGGGGCGGCGCTCCTCCGCGCGGAGGGCGTGGACGGCGCGTTCGTCCTGTTCGACGCCGCGCGGGGCGTCACCCGCGTCGTGAACCCCGACCGCGCGGCGTCGCGGTACGTGCCCGCCTCGACCTTCAAGATCCCGAACACGATCATCGGCCTGGAGACCGGGGTCATCCCGGACGAGCGCTTCACGCTGCGGTGGGACGGGGTGCAGCGCCGCGTGCCCGACTGGAACCGCGATCACGATCTCGCGTCGGCGATGAAGCACTCGGTCGTCTGGTTCTACCAGGAGGTCGCGCGCCGGATCGGGCCCGAGCGCATGCAGGCGCACCTCGACGCGCTCGGCTACGGCAACCGCGACATCTCGGGGGGCATCGACCAGTTCTGGCTGACCGGGGGGCTCCGCATCTCCCCGCACGAGCAGATCGATTTCCTGCGGCGGCTCCACGCCGGCGCGCTGCCCTGCTCCGCGCGGAGCGTGGACATCGTGAAGCGGATCCTCGTGCTGGAGCAGACGCCGGCCTACACGCTGCGCGGCAAGACGGGGATGGAGATGGACGAGCGATCGAGCACCGGCTGGCTGGTCGGCTACGTCGAGCGCGGGGCAGACACCTACTTCTTCGCGACCGTGCTCCTCGGCGCAGGCAGCGACGGCGAGCGCATCATGCCGCTACGCCGCAGCCTGACCCGCGCCCTGCTGAAGCGGCACGGCGCGCTCCCCGAAGACGCCTGACGCAGGCGCCTCTCCCGGCGCCGGCGCCGCCGGCGCCGCCCCCTACGCCGCCGGCGCCGCGCTCGAGGGCGACGGCGCCGCGCTCGAGGGCGACGGCGCCGCGCCCGGCGACGCCGTCGAGCGCGCCGCCCACGCGAACGCGGCGATCCGCTCGGCGAAGCGGCGCGGGTCGTCGACCTGCGGGCAGTGCCCGATGCCCTCGGGCTCCTCGATCTCCGCGTGCGGAGGGAGGTGCCGCCGGTAGTACTCGAGGTTGGCGCTCGGCATCAGGCGGTCCGAGCGGCCCCAGATCAGCAGGATCGGCATCGAGAGCGCGGCCAGCTGCTCGGGCGTGAACGCGTGGTCGCACCGGGCCGAGCGCCTGAAGGAGAGGATGGTCTCGCGCGAGAACGTCCGCACGACGTCGCCGGCGATCAGCGGGGTGAACCACGGGACGCGGTGGTAGAGGCGCGCGAAGAACGCATGGGCGTCGGCCCGCGACCGCAGGTTGAACACGGCGAGCAGCTCGGCGAGCTCGGCCTGCTGCATGCCGGCGCCGGCCGGCGACGCGAGCACCAGCGCGCGCACGCGGTCCGGCGAGCTCAGCGCGTAGCTCACCGCGACCGCGCCGCCGAGGGAGTTTCCGACGACGATCGCCGGCTCGTCGAGCTCGCGGTCGAGCAGCTCGTGCATGGCGGTGGCGAGGCACTCCGGCGTGAACGCCGACGCCGGCGCCGCGCTCCACCCGTGCCCCGGCGACTCCGCGGCGATGACGCGGCGGGCGCGCCCCCGGAGTCGCTGCAGCACCGGCGCGTACGGGAGCGCCGAGGAGCCGATGCCGTGGAGCAGGACCACCGTCGGGAGCGGGCCCGTGCCCGGAGCATCGTAGAGGTGCAGCCGGCAGACCGACGTGTCGACCCAGCGGCTCTGCACCCCGGACCTGTTCAGCGCCTTCTTGGCGAGGCGTTCGGCGAGCGGGAGGATGCCCATGTACCGGGCATAGCAGATCGAAAGGGTTCCTGCGGGGGCGGAAGCGCTGGCGCGCGCGGGGGCCGTCGAGCGATCGGCGGGACGCGGACGAGGCCCGGCGGCGCGCCCGATTTCCGTTGAGCTCCATGGAGATCCGCGCCACATCTCCCGCCGTGCGATCGCCTCTCCTCGCCGCCGCCGTCGCCCTTGTCGCGTGCTCGCGCCCCGAGCCGCCGACGCTCAAGCCCGAGCTCGCGACGGTGACCGCCGTCACCGTTCAGGGCATCGATCTGCGGGTCCAGATCCAGGCGTACAACCCGAACAGCATCGATCTCTCGACGCGCTCGATGAAGGCGAGCGTGCTGCTCGACGGCAAGTACGACGTCGGCACGGTCACCGCGCTCACGCCGCTCGAGCTGCCCGCGAAGAAGTGGACCCGGATCGAGGCGCCGATCTCGGTGAAGTGGCAGGACCTCACGAGCATCGCGGCGCTGGCGGCGCAGAGCCGCGGTATCCCGTACCAGGTGAGCGGCACCGTCGCGATCGGCGGAGAGACGCTCAACGTGGATGTGCCGTTCCGCCTGGCGGGGACGATCACGCACGAGCAGCTCGTCACGGCGATCGGCAACTCGCTCCCGGGCCTGCCCCTCCCCGGCCTGCGCTGAGGGCGGCAGCGGGCTGCCCTCAGCGAGGCCCCGCGTGATCGCCGAAGCCGCCCGATCGGAGCGACGTCGCGTGAGTGGACCTCACGTGAGCGGTCCGAAGCGCTTCTCGTAAGCTGCAAGCTTCTCCGCGAGCGCCAGGGACCGCTCCTCCGCCGCTCGGGCCTGCTCCTCCGCCGTCGGAAGCACGCGTCCCTCGGCGTCGAGCCACCGGAGCCATCTCCCTTTGCTGCCCAGGTACAAGCCATCCCGCACGCCGAGGCGCAGACCGAGCTGCTGGCTTGCCAGCTCACCCTCCGCGTTCAAGGCCATCGGCTCGTACGCGCGAGAGGCGATGTCGAGCAGATATCCTTCCAGGGTGTTCTTCATCGGATCGAACAGAAAGTACTCCGGCACGCGCAGCGCCTTCGCATAGATGCGCATCTTCTCGCCGCGGCCGATCGACTCCGTGCTCTCCGAGAGGAGCTCGATCACCACATCCGGCGTCTTGCCGTTCTCTTGCCATACGACCCAGGACTTCCTGTCTCGGCGTACCGTGTCGAGCACCACGAAGACGTCCGGCCCACGGAAGTCGTTCTTCCTGGTCTGGAGCTCGCTGAAATAGATCGCCATGTTGCCGCTGACGTAAACGTCGTCGCGATCCTTCCAGGAGAGGTCCAGCGACTCGATCAGCAGCAGCATTTGTTTGCGGTGGCGATCGCTCTCCATGGGCTCACCGTCGTCGTGGGGGAGTTCGTCCTCTCCGGGCGGCGGGAGCGGGACGAGCGAGGTCTCGCTGGCGTACGGCATGGGCTTCCTCGGCGCGATCTTACCAGGTTCCCGGTAGGCCGCAGGCCGCGAGCGTTGTCTCGAGCCCACAAAGCTTGCAGAATCGCGGCGGAGGAGACGTCCGTGCCCGTCCACGAGGAGCCCCCCGTTCGCGCGCGCCCGCGGTCATCGACGCGCTCGTCTCCGCCGCCGGAGGGCGCGGCCCCATGTCCGGCGGCCTGATCTTCCACGACGGCGGCGGCGGGGCCGTCGCGCGCTGCACGCGCTGCGGCGCCGAGGCGGCGGGGCCGTGCGCGCGCTGCGGCGCGCCCGTGTGCGGCGACTGCTGCGTGCTCACCGAGGGCGGCGCGCGCGTCTGGGCGATCTGCCTCGCGTGCGAGGATCGCGGCGGCCGCTCCCTCCGCCGCGGCTGGGCGACCGTCCTCGGGTGGATCGCGCTGCCCATCGCGGCGCTCGCGCTGGTCGTCGGGCTGCTCGCGTGGCTGCAAAGCAACTGAAGAGACCGGAGGAGTCATGTTCAGCGTGAAGGAAGTCGAAGGCGCGATTCCCACCATCGAGCTCGCCGACAGCGACGCCGCGAGCCGCGCGGTGCTGGCCCCGGCCCGCGGCGGCATCCTGACCGAGCTGACCGTCGGCGGCCGCGCGCTGCTCTACCTCGATCGCGGCACGTTCGACGATCGCACCGCCAACGTGCGCGGCGGAAACCCGGTGCTCTTCCCCTCGCCCGGCAAGCTCGCCGGCGACGCCTGGTCCGCCGCCGGCGCGGCGGGCCAGATGCGCCAGCACGGCTTCGCCCGCACCCTGCCGTGGTCGCTCGACGACCATGGCACCCTCGAGTCGGGCGGCGCGTACGCGCGCCTCGTCCTCCGGTCGAGCGAGGCGACGCGCGCGCAGTACCCCTGGGATTTCCGCGCCGAGTTCACGTACACGCTGCGCGGCAGGGCGCTCCGCATCGATCTGCGCATCACCAACGAGACCGGCGACGGCGCGCCGCCGATGCCGTTCGGCGCCGGGTTTCACCCCTACTTCGCCGTCTCCCAGGCGGACAAGGCCCGCGCCTCGATCGAGACGCGGGCGACGCGCGCGTTCGACAACACAACGAAGCGGGAAGCGCCGTTCTCCGGCTTCGACCTGACCCGGCCCGAGGTCGACCTCCACCTGCTCGACCACGGCTCCACCGAGAGCGCGCTCTCGATCGAGGGCGCCGCGGGGGTGCGCATCGCCGTCCGCGGCTCGCCCGAGTTCACCCACTGGGTCGTGTGGACCTTGGAGGGCAAGGACTTCGTCTGCCTCGAGCCCTGGACCTGCCCCGGCGACGCCCTCAACACCGGAGAGCGCCTCATCCACCTCCGGTCGCGCGAGACTCGGGCGCTCTGGATCGAGCTCTCCGCCTGAAGCGATGACGGCCGCGCGCGCGACGCGCTGGAGGGCGCGCGCGACGCGCTGGAGGACGCGCTGGAGAGACCGAGGAGCCGCGCCGCGTCGGCGGCGACGCGCGGCTTCTCGGTTGACTGCCGGCCGGAAAACGCGTCGAATCCCGCCATGACTTCTACCGATCTCCTTACCGCACATCGATCCCTGCTCGCCCCCTCCCGAGCGCTCCTCGCGCGGCGACCTGGCCGCGCGCTCTCCACCCTGGCCGCGGCCGCGCTGGCGACGACGCTCACCGCGGGCGCCTCCGCGGCGCCGGTCTGGACCGGAGACTTCGAGACGGGCAATCTGAACCAGTGGAACACGACCCTGAACGGCGAGCACATCTCCGTGGTGACGTCGCCTGTCCTCCAGGGCACGAGGGCCGGGAAGGTCCAGCTCACCAACGACGCGAGGTGGTCGAACGGCATCAAGCGCGTCGAGCTGAACCACAAGCCGGCCGCCGGGCGCACGGCCGAGGGCGCCCAGACCTACTTCGCCTGGAGCTTCTATCTCCCCGAGGCGCTCGCGGCCGACCCGCCGACGCAGATCGGATACTGGGAGTCCGAAAATAGCTATAACCAGATGATGTCGTTCGAGGTCGTCGGACAGCGCATCAGCTTCGCCACCCGCAAGCCCGACAACAAGGTGCACTGGGAGGCGAACGGCGCGGTGACGCCCGGCGTGTGGCACCGCATCGCCCTGCACATCCGCTGGTCGACGAACCCGAACCAGGGCTCCGTCGACGTGTGGTTCGACGGCAAGCAGGTCGTCACCGGCGGGAAGGCGCAGACGCTCGCCGACAACAACGCGCACTTCACGCAGATCGGCCTGCTGCGCAACCCGTCCGAGTTCACGGACAGCCCCGTCATCGTCCTCGATGACGCCGTGGAGGGGGACACCCTCGAGGACGTCCGCCCCGCGCTGCCCTCCTCCGGGGAAGGCGGCGCCGGTGGCGCGGGCGGCTCCGGCGGTGAAGGCGGCGCCGGCGGCGCGGACGGCTCCGGCGGGAGCGGGGGCACCGGGACCGCCGGCGGCGACGCCACAGGCGGCAGCGACGGCGCGGGCGGCGACGTGGCGCCCGGCCCCAGCGCCTCGAGCTCCTCCTCCGCCGCTTCCGGCGCCGGCTCCACCGGCGCGGGGACCGGCGGCACGGACGAGGTGGAGGCGGCCGAGGGCGACGACGGCGGCTGCAGCTGCCGCGCCGCCGGCTCGCCCGCGGCCCCCGCGCCCATGGCCCTCGCCGGCCTCGGCCTCATCGCGGCACTCGCGTCCGCGCGGCGTCGCGAGCGGCGCTGAGCCGTCGCGAGCGGCGCGAGCCGCAGCGCCCCGGGCGGGCCGAAGCCGCGCCGAACGCATGACGAGGGCGGCTCTTAAACAAAATTGATTTTCGGATCAATTTTCATCATCTCGACATTGACAATATTGACCTCGGTGAGGATAATCCACTCATCCCGTGGCAAGATTTGTCGTCCGATGCCCTAGCTGTGATGGGGAGCTGCGCGCGACGCGGCTCGGCTGCCAGAGCTGCGGAACCCACCTGGACGGTCAGTTCGAGATCCCCGCGCTGCTCCAGCTGTCGCCGGACGATCTCGCCTTCGTGACCGCGTTCGTGCGCTCTTCAGGCAGCCTGAAGGCGATGGCTCAGGTCCTTCAGATCAGCTATCCGACGGTGCGAAATCGCCTCGACGAGATCATTGGCCGGCTCGACGCGCTGGAGCAGGGCGTCGCGCGGCGCCGGCACGAGATCCTGGATGCGCTCGAGAAGGGGAGGCTCTCCGCGAAGGAGGCCGAGGAGGCTCTGCGCAAGGTGGGATTATGATGATGACCACGCCCGACGAGAGAGTGCGCGCGCTCGTGCGCGACAACGTCATCAAGCCCGCGGAAGGCGAGCGGCTGCTCGCCACGATGTCGCCGCGGCCTCCCCTGTGCGGATGGCGGCTCGCGCTGGATCCATTCGAGCGCTTCGGCGGGGGGCTCGCCGCCGCGGCGGGGCTCGCCGTCGCCGCGCTGAGCGTCGCCGTCACGAGGCTCGGCGTTCGCTTCGACGGCTTCCTCGACCTGCACGCGGCGCCTGCCGTCATCCCGTACCGGACGGCGCTCCTCGAGCAGGTCGTCGCGTGGCCTTTGCCCGCCCTGCTCTTCTGGACGTATGCGCGGCTCCTGCGGCGCCGTGTGCGGCTCATCGACTTTCTCGGTGTGATCGGGCTGTCGCGCGCGCCGCTCGCGCTCGCCGCCGTCGCGCTCGGCCTGCTCGCCCCGCGGCTGCCGGCGGGCGCGCCCGCGTTCACCATCGAGCTGGCCGTCATCGCCGTCCTCGGGACGGTGTGTCTCGTGTGGTCCTTGACGCTCCTCGTTCGGGGCTTCAGGAACGCCTCTGGCCTGCGGGGCGCGCCTCTGATCGCGGGGTTCATCGGCCTCGTGCTCCTGTCGGAGATCCTCTCGAAGGTCGCGCTCGCGCACCTCGGCTGAGCCATCGATCTCCCCGGCGCGCCGCCCCGCTCGCGCGGCGCGCGCTGCGGTGCTCGCGCGACCGCGAGGGCGCACCGGTGCGCCCCGGGCGGCCCTGCACCTCTCTCTCATCCTCGGAGGGCTCGTCATGTCATTGCGATCGGTTCTCGTGGTCCCGGCGCGCCGCGCCGCGCTCGCCGTCTCGTGCGCCGCCGCGCTCGCGTTGTCGCCCCTCTGCGCGGGCTGCGGCGCCGGAGAGCGCGCGTCGTCCGCTGGCGGGAGCGGCGCGCTCCCTGACGACACGGACGTGCCTGACACGGAGACGCCGACAACGCCGGACGCGCCGGGGTGTCCGGCGGCGGTCAGCGCCAGGACCACGGTCGAGAACGCGCGAGGCACGCTGGTTGGCACGCTGGTGGTGCCGGCCGGGTGCGGGCCGTTCCCTGCGGTCGTGATCATCCCCGGCTCGGGGCCGACCGACCGGGACGGCAATCAGTTCGCCGCGGGCATCGAGCCGGACACGTACAGGCTCCTCGCGGAAGGGCTCCGGGACAGGGGCATCGCGTCGGTTCGCTACGACAAGGCCGGCATCGGCGCGAGCGTCTCCGCGGCCCCCCGGACGGAGCAGGAGCTGCTCTTCGAGATGGGCGCCGACGACGCCGGCCTGTGGGTGAAGAAGCTCCGGGCGGACGGGCGCTTCGCGACGATCACGGTGGTGGGGCACAGCGAGGGCTCGCTGCTCGGTATGCTGGTCGCCCGGGAGACCGAGATCGACGGGTTCGTCTCGATCGCCGGCGCGGGCCGGCCCATCGGCGATGTCCTGCGCGATCAGCTCGAAGGCCTCCCGGACGAGGATCGCGAGAGGGCAAACGCGATCCTCGACCAGCTCGAGGCCGGGGAGCTCGTCACGGACATCCCGCAAAGTCAGGTGTTCGTGAGCCTGTTTCGGCCGAGCGTGCAGCCGTTCGTCATCTCCTGGATGAAGCACGACCCCGCGGTGGAGCTCGCGGCCGTGACGGCGCCGATCCTCCTCCTGCAAGGGACCACCGATCTCCAGACCAAGGTCGAGGACGCGGAGCGGCTCGCCGGCGCGCGGCCGGACGCGACGCTCGTCATCGTCGAGGGAATGAGCCACACGCTCAAGGAGGCGACGCTGTCGAACGCGTCGCAGACCGAGGCGTACACCGATCCGAGCCTGCCTGTCGTGCCGCGCGTGTTCGAGGCGATCGAGGCGCTGATCCGGGAGGAGTGACGCAGGCCCGGCACGCTGTAGCTCCGCGTGCCGGCAATCCTGCCTGGGATCCGGAGAGAGAGTTCAACGCAAAGACGCAAAGTCGCAAAGTCGCAAAAGAGAAATATTTCGTTCGTTTTTGCGCCTTTGCGCCCTTGGCGTCTTTGCGTCAAATCTCACTTCGCTCGCGGGACAGATCCCCGGCAGGACGCCTGGTGGGTGGAGCTAGGGGACCGGCGCCGCTGCGGCGATGATCGCCTTGACCTCCCGCAGCATCTCGGTCGTCTCGGCGCGCTGCGCCCCCTCGGCGAAATACGCCGAAAGCTTCTCCGAGCCCGCCCGGATCGCGTCGCTCTCCTCACGCACCACGACGCGGAAGATCGGCCGCTCGGCGGTGCCCGCGAGGTCGACGCTGCCGTCGGCGGGCAGCGCGTCGCTCCGGTAGATCGCGAGCCGCTCGTCCCGGAACAGCCCTCGAAGACCCGAGATCTGCTCGGCGCTGAGCTCTCCGCGGAGCGCCGTCGTCCCCTTGTGCCCCTCGAACGTGCCGCTCAGCTCGATCCAGACGACGGTCTCCTCGCCTGCGCCGCGGTTCACCTCGAGCTGCGCCCAGGGCGCCGGCGGGATGTCCGAGCCGGGGTGCCCCGCGCACCCCGCGAGGCACAGCGCGCCCCACAGGAGGCTGCCGAGCACAAGCCGCCTAACACGTGATGATCTTGCTGCCATTGCTCGTGATGTTGAAGCAGGGGTTGACGTCGAACATCGTGTTCAGGATCCGGTTCGCCTCGTCCCTCGCGAAGGCCTTCATCGTCGACGAGCTGTGCTGCGCGTCGGCCTCGAAAGCGTACCACCACAGCCACAGGACCTGGTAGCCGGCCGCGCCCCGCCCGCTGGGCGACCCGATCCCGGAGCACCCATCCAGGTACTTCTCGTCGCACGACTCGCTCTTCGCAGGGCACTTGTTGCTGCCGTCGTTGCCGCTGTGGCCGCACCAGTCCGCGTGGCGCGCCTCGTGGATCAGCGTCCCGGCGCGCTCCACGACGTTCTCGTTGTAGAAGAACGGGATGTAGAGCTCCGTATAGTCGTCGAACCCGCCCCAGGTCGTGTACGCCCGCTTCGACCCGTCCCCGCACCGCGCGTCGAGCTCGTCGAACTCACGAATGGTGTAGTTGCCGCCCCAGCGCAGGATGTTGCCGTTGAAGTCGTTCGTCTTGAGCGCCTCGTTCGGCGACGCATAGTTGAGCAGCTGGATCGCCTGGAACGTGCGCGCCAGCGGCCGCCTCCGGTCGCACGCGGCCTCCCAGCCGAAGCCGTTGTCCCAGTCCCCCTTGTCGAAGTCGTACGCATCCCAGTAGAAGTCGATCCACGGCTGCGTGCACCAGAAGCTCGTCATGACCCCGGGATCGGTCCCCCGCACGGTGTCGCAGGTGTCGGCGCGGGCCTCGGAGGCGACGCCGAGGAGCAAACAAGACGCAAGAACGGCGCTGATCGTGCTTTTCATGTTCGATCCCTCAACGAGTGATGACAGGCGTGTCGGTCCGAGGAGCCACCTTGAATACCCGCGATCCGGGCTTCTCCGGCTGCGCCGGTCGACCGTTGTTCGGGTTGTAATCCTTGACGTCGGCGACGTCCTCCGCGAGCGCCTTGCGCGCGTCGATCAGCTGGATCCCACCGACGTCGATCCCGAGGGCGTAGAGGCTCGCCGCCGCCGGGTTGCGCAGGAGATCGCCCGCGGAGTAGATGGCCTTCAGCTCCTCCGCGGCGCCGAGCGCCTCGAGCCCGGCGATCGCGCGCAGGCGAACGCGGTATTCATCCGCGAAGAGCTGCTCGTCGGCCTCGGGGTCGGGGAGCTTCGTCGTGGCGATCTCGTTCAGCGGCTTGATGCCGTCGCGCGAGCCGAGCAGGCCAAGGAGGTGAGCCGCCCGCCAGCGCATCTCGCCAGGCCTCGCCGATTCGGCCTTGTCCGGCGGGAACGACACCGACCACGCCTTGTAGACCTCGGCGACCACGGGGACGGCCGCCGGGCCGATGGCCACGAGCTCCCGGAGCGCCCGCGTGAACTCCTCCTCGTTCCCGAACTCGCCCATCAGCGAGAGCTGCCTGTTCACCATCGCCAGGATGCACTCCTTGCTGCACTCGATGGCCTGCGACTCGACAGCCGTTTCCTCCGGCGCGTCCTTCTCGGCGGGCACGGCGCAGCCCGCGGCCGCGCCGATGAGAATGAAGATCATCGTTGTTTTGATGGAGACCGACGACATGGTTCACCTCGGGTTCGGTTCGTGTCGGGGCGCCCTCGCCCCCTCGACGGCGCGCGCGGCCTCCGCGCCTCCGCGCCGGCAGGCCTGCGCGCTCGTCTCACGCGAGCGCGATATCGATGCTGGGCAGGCGCTCTTCCCATCCCTCGACGTCATGGTGGGAATCGCCTGACCGACCGTGCGACCGACGGCTCAATGCGATTGCAATCGTCAGGCCACGCGCTGAAGGCGCGGCTGGGCGGCCCAGCGCGGCGCCGCCGGAGGCCACACGCTGGGCGGCATACCCCCGAGTTCGCAGCGCTTGTGTGTGGAGCGAGCGCCGGCTTCGCGTGATCCCGGGTGCCTGCAGGAAGGGTCCGGGCCCCGCTCGGATGTCATGCCCTGGAGGCCGCGGCCTCCAGGTGTGGAGGCTGTCCCCTCCAGCGCGACGCGCCAGGGCCCATAAGGGCGCCGCCCCGGCGCGGCCCCGCCATTTCGGTCCTCCCGCCGCCGAGGCGTGGTAGAAGGCGACGACCATGAGCAGGCTCTCCGAACGTGCGTTTGCCGAGATGGTCGAGGCGGGGTGTCCCGCGTGCGGGGGACAGAAGCTCAACCTGCGCTCGTATGTCGACGGGCTCGTGCCGCTCATGGAGGGCGAGCCCGTCGGGCCGGTCAAGTGGGTCTACAAGGGCGAGATGTTCGTCGACGGGCTGTACGAGATCACGTGCGGCGCGTGCCAGCACCTCGTGTTCACCGACGACCGCTGCCCGAGGTGCCACGCCGAAGGCGGCCTCGCGCGCGGGCTCACGACGACCAACGCGTACGCGGTGCCGGAGCGGTGCTCGCGGTGCGAGCACATCGAGGTGCGTTATATCGCGTTCGTGCCCATGCGCGTGAAATACGAGGGAAAGCGCGCGGACAGGGCACAGACGAGCGTCGAGCTGCACGACCCCGGCTTCCACGGCTATCGCGTCGACTGCAAGGACTGCGGCAAGATCGCCGAGCGCGCGGACGCGTGCCCGATCTGCGAGAGCCCGGCGCCGATCCGGGCGCGCTTCAGCTGATCGTCAGGCGTGGCTCGCGATGAAGCTCGCGGTCGCCTCGGGTGATGAGAGGATCGCCCACGGCGACAGGCGTCATCCCAGGTCCCCCGCCGCCGGCAGGTACGCAGCGCCGAGCGTCACGCCCTGCGCCGCGCGGATGGCGCGCACCACGGCCAGCGTGCAGACCTCGGCCGCCATGACGCACAGAGTCATCATGCCGAGCGTCGCGCCGGATGCACCCGTGCCCAGCGCGAAGAGGGCATCTCCGTCGGAGAGCGTGTGCAGCGGGTTGATCGCGCGCGCCAGGCCGTCGTGCCCCACGGTGGCGAGGCGGCAGGCCTGGCTCTTGGTGAGCACGGCGTCGGTGGCGATCACGCCGATGGTCGTGTTGCTGCCCGCGAGCATGGGCCTGGGCATGTCGCCCCGCAGCAGCGCGCGCCGCGTGTCCAGCAGGCGCGTGCCGCGCTCCGTGCGCGCGCCGGCGAGCACCTGGCCCGTCTCCGGATCGACGACGTCGCCCAGCGCGTTGCAGGCGACGATGGCGCCCACGGTCACGCCGCCGACGGTGACGGAGGCGCCGCCGATGCCGCCCTTCATCGCGCGGTGGAAGCCGAAGATCTTGCCGACCACGGCGCCGGCCCCGGCCCCCACGTTGCCTTCGGCGGGCGGCGTGTTCGACGCGGCCTCGCAGGCGGCGTAGCCAGCGGCGGCGTCGGGGCGGATACGCTGGTCGCCCAGCGCCAGGTCGAACAGCACGGCGCCGGGCACGATGGGCACCCGGGCGGGGCCGACGGTCATGCCCACGCCGCGCTCGTCCAGCCAGCGCATCACGCCGCCGGCCGCGTCCAGGCCCCAGGCGCTGCCGCCGGCCAGCAAGACGCCGTGCACGCGCTCGACCACGTTGGACGGCGAGAGCACGTCGGTCTCGCGCGTGCCCGGCGCGGCGCCGCGCACGTCCGCGCCGGCGACGGCGCCCTCGCGCGTGAGCACCACGGTGCAGCCCGTGGGGCGACGGCTGTCGGTGAAATGGCCGACCTCGATGCCGGCGACGTCGGTGATCGCGCCGGGGCGCGGGGAGGCGGACGCGGGAGCGCCGGGAGGCATGCGCTCATTGTCCATGGCCCCGAGGAGCCGCGCCATGTGGCCACGGCCATCGCGGGACGCACGGCCGCGCGGCGCCGGCGGGCCCCGGCGCCTGCAGGTGACGTGTCGGATGGGTCGAGGCGCGGCGTCGTCCTCAGCAGCTGGACGGGTCCGCGAGCATCGCGGCGGCCTCGGCGGAGAGCTCCACGCCGTCGAGGCCCCCGACAAACTCGCTCCACGCCGCGGCGTCGCCCTGGGTCAGCTCGCGGGCGACGCACACCGCAAAACCGTCGAGCGGCGTCGTCGACGCCGCGCGCAGCTGCTGGCTCAGGGCGGCCAGGGCCTCCGCGTTCTCCGTCGCGGTGGGCGCCTTCGTGCGACTCAGCCCGTCGAGCGCCTGGAACAGGGGATCAACCACCTCCGTGGACGCGACGACCTCGGCGAAGAAGGCGCGGAGGGCCGGGACGTGCTCCGGCCGAGCGCGATCGATGTCGAGGCGGATCCTCGTCATGGCGAGCGAGCGCGCGCGCAGCGAGCTGGACTGCCGGGCGACGTTCCCCCACGCCGATACCACCGTCTCGAGCGGCAGCTCGAAGTTGTACAGGAACAGCAGCTGCGCGTCGGAGAGGTCGCCGGCCGGTGGCCCCGCCGCGAGCGCCGACCACTCGTCCGCGTAGAGCGCCAGCGCGTCGACGACCTCGCCGCACGCCCCGTACTCCAGCCACGGCGTGAACTCGATCCAGCGCGCGAAGGGCGGCCCCGCGAGCAGCGGCGCGAGCGCGCTCGACCACGCCGCGCGCAGCGCTGGATCCAGCGCCGGATCCGCGGCCCTGGCGCACGCCGCCGCGACCGCCGTGCCCTTGGCGTCCTCGGCGTCGAGACCGTCGAGGAAGGCCGCGAACGCGCCCGGGGCCAGGGTCTCCGGCAAGCCGACATGGAGCGCGGCCGTCTGGTGGACGCCGCCGGCCTCGAGGAAGTTCGCGACCTGCGAGGGGCTCGTGGGAAGGCGAAACGAGGAGAAGCGCGCCGCGTGGCCCTCCGGATCCAGGTCGGAGTCGACAAGGTAGAACCAGGGGATGTGGCGGTCGAGCGGATCGAAGATCAGCAGCTCGCCCTCCCGCTGCGGGGCGACGTCCACGGCCTGATCGAGCTCGAGCACCTGCGAGCGCGTCGCGCCGTCGTCCGCGATCCAGAGGAGCTCGAGCGGCGCGACGAGCGCGCCGTCCGGATCGCGCAGCGTCACGAGCATGCCGCCGGTGGGCGACCGCCCGACATGGAGGTACGGGAGCGCGCTGGCCCGGAGCGCCCGCCGCGCGCGGGCGGTCGCGTCGGGGCCGAGGTGCCGCGCGAAGGCGCCGAGGAACTCGTCCGTGCCGATGGCGCCGAAGCGGTGGTCGTTGAGGACGTCGCGCAGCGTGCCCCAGAAAGGCTCCTCCCCGATGAGGCTCCGGATCTGGGTGAGCAGCCACGCGGCGCGGCCGTAAGGTCCGCTCGTGTACTTCTCGTCGGGACCGCGGTCCGGATCCACGATGAGGGAGTCCACGACGGCCGCGAAGGAGTCGCCGTTCAGCGTCCCCTCGCCGCTCTCATCCAGGTAGAGGCGCGCGCCCTCCTCTGCGAGCAACGTCGCCATGCCCTCCTTGATCCACAGATCGTCCCAGGTCTTGACGGTCACGAGATCTCCAAACCACTGGTGGCCGAGCTCGTGGATCGTGAGCCTCAGGTCGCCGGAGCTGGTCGGAGCGGTGCTCCGGGACTCCCCCTGGAAGGTGATGCCGAGGTTCTCGAGGCCGCCGCCGTACTCCGGTACGAGCACCAGCGCGTACTTCTCGAAGGGATACGGCACGAGCAGCTCCTCGAAGAGGCCGATCGAGCGGACCACCTCGTCGAGCAGACGGTCGTAATCGCCCGGGACGCCGCGCCGGTGCCAGACGGAGACGGGGAGGCTCCCCTTCATCGTGCCCTCGACCTCGAAGTCGCCGATCGCGAAGGCCATGAGGTAGATGGGCACCGTGTAGTCCGTCGCGTACTTCATGCGGCGGCCGGACGCGCCCTGCTCGTCGGAGACGAGCGTGCCGTTCGCGATCATCGTCTCCTGTGCGCCCATCCCGAGGTCGATGGAGAAGACGGCGCGGTCCTCGGGCGTGTTGTGGCACGGCATCCAGAGCGCGGCGTCGAGCGGCTCCGAGAGCGTGTAGACAGCGCGCGACGCGGCAGGGTCCCCCCGGCGGGCGGGGATCGCGTGGAGCGCGCCGCTCTCGGCGGCCTCGTAGTCGATCTCCAGCGTGATCGCCTGGTCCGCCGCCATGCCAGGCACGCGCGAGACGTCGACGCGGAGCGCCCGGAGCTCGGCGTCTACGGCAAAAGGCAGGTCCGCGCCCCCGGCCAGCCGGACCGCCTTGACCTCGGCGACCGCGCTGTCGAGGCGCAGCGAGCGCAGGCCGTCGTCGCCTGGCAGGAGCGTCATCGCGACCGTCGCGACAAGCCGCCCTCGGCTCCAGTCGAACTCTCCCGTCACCTCGTAGCGCTGGACGTCGATCGGCGCGCCTGGCGGCGGCTCGGGCTCGGACGGAAGCTCGGGCGAAAGCTCCGTGTCGTCGGGCGGCGATTGCCCTGGAGCGGTGGGATCGGCGCCCGAGCACGCGGCCACGGACGACGCCAGGAAGGCGGCAACGAGCCACGTTCCCGGGCGGACAAGAGATCTGGCAAGGTCCATTCGAGCTCCTCGATGGACGAAGGGACGCCCTCGACCTCCGTTGATTGGCTCCTGTTCCCGCCGATTTCGTGCTCCTCGCACGGCGGGAGCAGATCGAGGGCGCGGCGCACCCCGCGCTGTCGGGGCCTGAGCACGGCCGCGAGACGAACCGCTCGTCAGTCGTCGTTCGTGGGCGAGAAAGGCATGACGGGCGCGGATTCCTCGATCTCTCGCCTGGGCGGGTTCTTGACGGAGAGCTGGCTGTCGATGAGGACGGCTCGACGCGGGCGCGGCGCGCTGACCTGAGCTTTGCAAAGCTCCTCGACGACGCGGCCGCGCAGCGCATCGTTCACTTCCTTGTTCTTGCCGGGTGGCACGCGCGCGCTGATCCGCAGGACGATCGATCCCTCGTTGAGCTCCTCCACGCCGACGTCCACCTGCCCCGGAGCGCCCGTCTGCAGCTCGACCTCCTTTTCGGCGACCCTCGCGAGGAGCTCACGCACCCGCTGCACGTCCTCCTCGTAAGGCACGTGCACGTCGACCACCGCGTTCACGTAGGATCGCGAATGGTTCGCGACCTTGCGCACCTCGCCATTCGGGATCGAATGGAGCACGCCGATGTCGTCGCGGATCTTCGTGATACGAACGCCGATCTCCTCCACGCGCCCCTGGATGCCGCCGATCTCCACGAGATCCCCGACGAGGAGCAGGTTCTCGAAGAGGATGAAGAAGCCGGCCACGATGTCTCCCACGAACGTCTGCGCGCCGAAGCCGATGGCCACGCCGATGACGCCGGCGCCGGCAAGCAGCGGCGTGGGATCGATGGAAGCCTCGCGCAGACCCATCACGAGAGCCGAGAAGTAAATCGCGTACCGCACGAAGCCCATGGCCACAGGGACCAGGGTCTTTCGTTGCTGGAGCGTCTGGGGGTTCTCCTCAGCCACCTTCCCGAGGAAAAGGTCGTTGATGAGGAGCACGCAGATCTCGACGAGGACCCTGCTCGCATAAACGATCGCGATGATCCGGAGCCCGACCCGCCCCGCCTGCGAGAGCCACGTGTCGGGCGTGAGCGCGTCGGCGACCCACGTCGCCGCCGTGATGTACACGCAATAATCGACGACGCGCTTCGTGATCCCGAGCAGGTGCGACAGGTTCCCGAGGTACCTGAGCGGGCTCTCGAGGCGGGCGAGCCTCGTGGAGTTGTCGAAGAGGACGTCGAGGAGGAGGTATCCGATCCCCGTCGCGAGGCGGCTCACGTAAAACGCGCCCAGCGTGTAGCTGGCGAGCAATACGGCGCGCTGGGTCCCCGGCGCGAGCGCGAGCTTCTCGGCGAGGAGGACCGCGCCGGCGCCGAGGACAACCACGCGGAGCGCCTTGCGCAGGCGGTTCGTGACCTCTGCGACCGGCACGCGCCGCTTCTCCAGCCAGTCCGAGCGCGCGACCGCCTTTCCCAGCGCGTCGGCGAGCCCCCGGGCGAGGGCGTCGACGAAGAGCGCGCCGACGGCGATCCCGAGCGCGGTGAGCAACCGCATCCTGGCGATCGCGGGATCATCTCCGGCGAGCCCGACGAGCGCGCTCTTCACCACGTCGAGGGCGCGAATTCCGCGAACCATGGCGAACGCCGCGCCGCCCATGAGCACGACCCCGACGAGCGCGACCCAGACGAGCGCGCGGCGACGGACGCGACGCCGGAACGACTTACGCTCGTCGGCCGTGACGTGCTCCAGCGTCGGCGAGCGCAAGACGAAGGCGTAGCCCCGATGGATCAGCCTGACCACGAGCTCCGAGAGGAGCAGGAGCACCACGATCGCGATGCACAGCGCGACGAGGTTGTGGAGGAGCAGGTCGAGATGCAGCGTCATCGAGGCCGCCGAGGCTACCGCCCGATCTGGACGTTCTCAAGGACGCCGAGAGCGTCCGGCACCAGCACCGCGGCGGAGTAATAGGTGCTCACGAGGTACGAGGTAATGGCCTTCCCGTCGGTCTCCATCCTGCGGGCCGAGACGCCGGGCTCGATCTCCTCGGGGAGGCCCGTGCGGTGGAGGCCAATGACGCCCTGATGCTCCTGCCCCGTGCGCATGACGAGAATGGAGCTCGTTTTGTCCTCGTTGATCGGGATCTTGTCGCAAGGCAGGATCGGGACGCCGCGCCACGCCGCGACCTGCGTGCCGGAGAGCTCGACGGTGGTCGGGTAGATGCCCCGGCGACTGCACTCCCGGTGGAAGGCGGCGATCGTGCGTGGGTGCGCCAGGAAAAACTGCGACTTGCGGCGCCGGCAGAGGATCTCGTCCATGTCGTCGGGCGTCGGGGGGCCGCTCCGGGGATGGAGGCGCTGCTTCAGGTCGGCGTTGTGCAGGAGGCCGAAGTCACGGTTGTTGATGAGCTCGTGCTCCTGCCGCTCGCGCAGGGCCTGGACGGTCAGGCGGAGCTGCTCCTGGAGCTGATCCATCGGATCATTGAAGAGATCCGAGACGCGCGTGTGGAGCCGGAGGACCGTCTGCGCGACGCTGAGCTCGTATTCACGCGGCGCGGTCTCATAATCGACGAACGTCCTCGGGAGCGCGCGCTCGCCCTTGTGACCGGCGGCGAGGGCGATCGCCGCCTGTCCGAGCTTGTCCTGCGGCTTCTTCAGCCGCTCCTTGAGCGACTCGACGTGCGCGTGCAGCGCAGGGGATCGCGAGATCAGCTCCTCGAAGGCGCGCTGCGGGAGCTCGAGCACGATGCACGGCGTGACGGCCCTGACCGAATAGGTCCACACGTCGTTCGATTCGATGACGGACTGATCCCCGAAATGGTCCCCATCCGCGAGGACGTCGAGGATCGTGTCGGCGCCGTACTTGCCTGCGCCGAGCTTCTGGGCCTTTCCGTGCGCGAGCAGGAAGATCGTCTCCGCTGGCCTTCCGCGCTCGGCGATCAGCGCGCCGGGCTTGTACTCTCGCTGGACGAACCGGCTCGCCAGGGTGTCGAGCACGGCGTCGTCCGAGAAGCCTTGCAAGAGCGGCAATTCGCAGAGCTCCTGCGGGATCACCTGCACCTTCGCCCCGACGTTGCCGAAGCTCAACCGCCCGTCGCCGACGGCATAACTCAGGCGGCGGTTCACGCGATACGTGCCGCCCGTGACCTCGATCCAGGGCAAGACCCGCAGGAGCCACCGGGACGTGATCCCCTGCATCTGCGGATGCGACTTGGTCGTCGTCGCGAGCCTTCGCGCCCCCAGCGTCCCGAGGCTCGAACGCTCACCATCGTTCCCGATCCCAGGGTGTTCGGCGTTTGCCATGATGTACCTTTCCTTCTGCGGGCTTCGGAGAGCAGAGCGCTCCGCGTATCCCCGGCGTTTGCACGGGGCACACGCGGAGCGCCTACCGCTCGGGGCTCATTCGTGGGCGCGTCCGATCTCGACGCTCTCCAGGACGCCGAGCGCGTCGGGGACCAGCACGGCCGTCGAGTAATAGAGGCTGACGAGGTACGACATGATGGCCTTGTCGTTGATCCCCATGAAGCGCACGTTGAGGCTCGGCTCGACCTCGTCCGGAATGCCGGCGTGGTGCAGGCCGATGACGCCCTGGTTCTTCTCGCCCGCGCGCACGAGCAGGATCGAGGTCGTCCGCGTCTCCGAGACCGGGATCTTGTTGCACGGGAAGATCGGTACGCCGCGCCACGCCGGGACGCGGTGGCCGTTCACCTCGATGCTCTGCGGATAGACGCCGACCCGGCTGCACTCCTGGCCGAACGCCGCGATGGCGCGCGGGGGCGCGAGGAAGAACGACGGCTCCCTCCAGACCGTGGCGAGGAGCTCGTCCATGTCGTCCGGCGTCGGGGGCCCGCTGTGGGTGTGGATGCGCTGCTTCAGGTCGGCGTTGTGCAGGAGGCCGAACTCGCGGTTGTTGATGAGCTCGTGCTCCTGGGTCTCCTTCAAAGCCTCGATGGTCAGGCGCAGCTGCTGCTCCGTCTGGTTCATCGGCTCGTTGAACAGATCCGCGACGCGCGTGTGGATGTGGAGCACGGTCTGCGCCACGCTGAGCTCGTACTCGCGGGGCGAGGTCTCGTAATCGACGAACGTGCCGGGAAGGACGGGCTCGCCGGAGTGGCCCGCCGCGATCTCGATCGCCGCCTCGCCCGTGTTGTCCTGCTTCTTCGCGGCGAGCGCCTTGAAGTTGTCGAGGTGCTTCTTCAGCGATGGGTGCTGGGCGACGAGCTCCTCGAAGGCGTTCTGCTGGAGCGTCAGCACCGTGACCGTCGTGACGGCCTTGGCCGTGAACGTCCAGTAATCCTGCGCCTCCAGGAGCGCCTGGTAGCTGTAATGGTCGCCGTCCGCGAGGACCGCGAGCACCGTCTCATCGCCGTACTTGCCCGCGCCGATCTTGTTGACCTTGCCGTGCGCGATGAGGCAGATGTGATCGGCCTCCTTGCCGCGCTCGGTGATGACGTCGCCGGGCTTGTATTCACGCTGCACGAAGCGGTTCGCCAGCGCGGTGAGGACCTCGAGGTCCTCGTAACCGCGGAGGAGCGGCAGCTCGCAGAGCTCCTGCGGGATGACCTGGATCTTCGCGCCGGTGTTCGTGAACGTCACCCGCCCGTCGCCCACCGCATAGCTCAGGCGGCGGTTCACGCGGTACACGCCGTTGACGTGCACCCACGGCAGGAGCTTGACCAGCCACCGCGACGAGATGCCCTGCATCTGCGGCGCCGACTTGGTCGTCGTCGCGAGCTGCCTCGCGGCCGCCGTCGCGAGGCTGGTCTGGTGCTGATCGATCGAACCCAGATTACCTGTGATAGACATGAGTCCCTCTTTCCCGGACGGCTAGGGCCGCCCCTGCTTCACCGGCACGGACCGCGCCGTACCCATCGAAAGATCCGCCTTCGCAGCAGGAGCCGCGGCGCCGGCTCTTCCGGCGCCGAAGAAGCTGCTGATACGCGCCGCAGAGGCGCCAAACCCACGCGCGCCCTCGATCGCCCGTTCGATCGGGCGGCGCTCGAGCTCCGCGTCCACGTACCGGCTCGTCACGACGTGCCAGTGGAGGACGCCAGCCATGTACGATCGCTGCTTCTCGACGTATCCGAGCACGGCCTCGCGGGCCGCCTTGTCGAGGTCGAACTCGTCGAGGATGCGGGGCAGCTCGGTCGCGACGATGTGCTCGAACTCCAGCACCCGCGCCGTGAGCAGGTCATTGACGACCTCCTTGGCCCGCTGCGCGTCGCATTCGAGGAACCGCTCGGCGACCAGCACGAAATTGCTGAGCTCGCCCTCGAACTCGATCTCCTTGCGGTACGAATAGAGATCGTTGATCCACCCGCCCACGTCGGCCGTTGTGTTGTCGAGCCCTCGCATCGTCCGCGTGCGGAAGACCGCGGCCGGGACCACATCGCCCAGCGTGAGCTTGGACAGGCTCATCGTGAGATCGGCGCCGAACGTCTTGCGGCGCATCTCGACGTAATCGACCGGATCCGGGATCCGGTTCTGGGTCTGGTTCAGGAGCTCCCAGAGCCAGCTCCCGGTCATGGTCTCGACGCTGCGGCGGAGCGATTGCCGCGAATTCATCGACATGGGGGAGGCCGTGCGGATCCAGAGATCCAGCAGGCTGCTCTCCACCGGGTTCTCGGGCACCGGGGCGCCCGCGCAGTCGAGGGGCATGAACATCGAGAGCCGGGCGTTGAACCGCTTCGCGCCCGCCATGTCCCGCGTCGCGCCGAACACGCGCGGGAAATAGTCGTCGCCGTACGTCCCCCACGTCAGCCAAGCCGAGCTCAGGTCGAGCTCGTGCGGGGACGCGTCCGGGTGAATGCCCGCGGCGCAGATGGGGAAATCGAAGCCGATGAAGCTGCGCTCGTCCCAGATCCCGGACCCGAAGACGCCCGGCACCACGTCGAGCATCGCGAACTTGCGGGCCCACTCGAGGGTGTTCCGGCGCGCTGCGGCCAGATGCGGGCTCAAGCGGAGCTTGAACGGCATGTGAATCTTGGGGAGCGGCGTCCTGCCCACGGGCTGGAACGGGGCGTGGGTGAGGGTCTTGATCCGCTGCAAACCCAGGGCGGCGGGCGTGAGCCTGATCCGGAACGCCGAGGTGCCGAGCCCCGTCGGCGCCCCGGGGAAATCGGGGACGCCCGCGGATCTGTCCGCGTTTTCGTTCATGTAGCGGCTCGACCGCATGTGCCATTCGTGGCCGCCAGACTGCCAATCCTGCAGCCCCTTCACGTACCTGGCGACGTCGAGGGCTTGAGCCGGCGTCAGCCCGTGCTCGACGCAGAGCGCCGGCACCTCGACGAGCGCCGTGTTCTCGAATTGCTGGAGCCGCGACGTCAGGATCTCGTTCGTGAGATCGGCCGCCTTTTGCGTGGGGACGCCGAGGAAACGCTCGAGGACGAGCACGCAGTTGGCGTTTTCCCCTTCGACCTCGACCTCGCGCTGGTACGAGAACAGGTCGTTGCGCAGGTGGACGCCGTCGGAGAACGTGTCGCGCAGGACCTCGAGGGGGCGCGTCGCGGCGACGGCGGCCGGGACCTCGGCGCCCACGGCGATCTCGACGAGGCCCGCGGACCAGGGCGCGCCGCCGACCTTGCGGCGCATCTCGATGTATTCGACCGGGTTCGCGACGCGGTTCTCCTGGATATTGGCGAGCTCCCACATGCATTCGAGCATCAGGTTCTTCGTCGCCTCGAGGAAGCGCTCGCGCCAGTGCACCGATGTGAGCGGGACGGTCCGCGCCCAGAGGTCCGCGAGCGCGCGCTCGACCACGTTCGTCGGCTCCGGCGGCGTCCCCGTGGGCACGACGGGCATGAAGAGCGGCAGGCGGTCGAGGTACGCCTTGGCGCCGCGCATGTCCTTGGTGCGCTTGTAAATCTCGAGGAAATGGTCGTCGAAGAAGAACACCCAGACATACCAATCCGTGATCAGATTGAGCTCGGGCGCGGGCGCGTCGGGGTGGGTGTACGCGCAGAGCAGCGCGTAGTCGTGCGCGTCGAGGTCGCGCTCGGTCCAGATGGGCTTCTCCTGCGGGTTCTCCTCCAGGATACCCATCTCGTAGGACCAGGCCTTGGTATGCGCGCGCGCGCCTTCGAGGTGCGGATTGAGGCGCGCCGGATGCGGCATGTAGAAGTCGGGCAGCGTGAAAGGTTGCATGTTCGCTGACTTCTCGCGCGCGACGTCGATAGGGGCGACGCGGGCGACCTGAATGTCTTGGCGGTCTGTATTCCGGACGCACCTCGGCAGCTCGCACACAGACGCGCGACGACGCGTTGGTGGGGCTCTTCCGTACAGGCCGATCGGGATCGTTCGGACGGGGCGGATCTAGACCAGCCCAGCGCTCCCACCAAATTAACTGAGGACGAACTCCAGACCGCAGGAACTCCAAAACTGCTGCTTGGTGCGGAACCGCTCGGGCGCCGCGGCGACCGCTCGAGCCCCGCGGGCGGGCTCCGTCATGACACGCTCACCAGCCGGGCTGGCCCGCAGTCTGTGAGCCCGCGACAGCAAGCACGTTTCAGTCGGCCCGCCCGTTTGCCCCGACCGCCCGGTGGTGTGGTACCTGCCCCGCCCTGCCAGAATGCCGGAACCGCCAGGGCGCCACGAGACGCCAGGATTGTTGTGTTCTTCTTGGCGTCTTGTGGCGTCTCGGCGAACCTTGGCCGGATTTCTGACGCACGAAGCTGGGCTATACCCGCGCCGTCTCCTCGAGCTCCTTGCCGCGCGTCTCCGGGAGGAGCCACAAGATGAGCGCGAGCGCGACCAGCGGGAAGAGCGCCGTCGCGGACACCGCCGGTCCCCAGCCGATCTCCTCCGCGGCGAAGCCGACGGCGATCGGAGAGAGCATGTAGCCGATCCGGCCGAGCAGGTTGTTCGACCAGGCGATCGCGTCGCTCCGGAGGTGCGTGGGGAAGAGCTCGGTCATGTAGGCGTTCAGCACGGGGAGCACCCCGCTCGCGCCGAAGATGGCGAAGACCAGCGCGGCCGTGAGCGCGCCCCGCGAGCCCAGCGAGTAAGCGCCGAGCACGCCGGCCGCCGCCAGCGCATAGATGATCACCGCGCCCTTGCGGCGGCCCACCACGTCGAGCAGCTTGCCCGAGGCGAAGATGAGCGGCATCGAGACGAGCGCGGCGAACGTGATGCTGCCGCCCACCTCGCCGTCGCTGAGCCCGCGCTCCCGGAGCGCGAACGTCTTCCAGAACGTCACCGCGTTCTGGGTGCAAACGTACGTGAGCCCCCAGATCAAGGCGAGCTGCAGCATCCGCTTGCGGTACGGCGTGCGCAGGATGCGCGTGAACGGCGGCGTCCCCTCCCCCTTTCGCTCGGCCGCCACCTGCTCGAACCGCGCCGTCTCGCGCAGGCCGCGCCGCGCGACCGCGATGAGCACGAGCGGGATGCCGCCGACGAGGTACACGCTGCGCCACCCGTACGGCGTCGCGAGGAGCAGCGGAACGACGCCCGCGCACACGATGGATCCCAGGCTCGAGAACGCCTGGATGACGCCGATCACCATCCCGCGCCGATCGCTCGGGTACTCCTCGGCCGCGTACACCATGCTGACCGCCCACTCCCCGAGGAGGAAGATGCGCGCGAGGAGCTGCAAGACGGCAAAGACATAGACGTTCGGCGCGAACGCCGTCAGCACGGAGAAGATCGTATACCCCGCGATGGTGACCGAGAGCACCCGCCGCCGGCCCCACTGGTCGGCCTTGCGCACGAGGAGATACGCGATCATCGTGCCCGAGTTGATGACCCCGACGAGCAGCCCCTCGTGGCGGGGCAAGAGGCCCATCTGCGCGCCGAAGTTGGGCAATATCTGCGTGAGCGCGAGGAAGTCGTAGCCCTCGAAGAACGAGGCCACGCTCAGGAACCAGAACAGCCGCCGCTGGTACGGCGTGAACGGCGTCTTCTGGTGGAACCCGTGCTCGTCGAGGGTCACGTGACGTCTCCTGGCCAGCTCCCTAGCGCAGACGGGCGGCGGCGGGAACAGCGGCCGCAGGGAGCGCCCGCCAGCGCGGAATCTGCGCCGCTGCGCACGCCTTGCGGCCGCGTGCGCCGGCCCGCCGCGGCGTCCCGCGGTCGCCCTTCGCGCCGAGTCGGCTGGTCCCGCCGCCGGGCCGTCGATCGCCGCTCCGGCCGAGACGCAGCGGCACCTGCCTTGCAAAGCGGCGGGTCGAGGATCGAGAATCGATGAACCGGTCCGGCGATAGATGACGCACGAGCAAGATCCCATGACGGAAGAGCAACGGCGAGATGAACCGCCGGAGCCGCCGGCGCGCGAGCGAGCGCGCGGCGGGCGTGGCTCCAAAGGAGCCTTGCTCCTCGCGCTCTGCGCCGCGCTCGGCGTGGCCGCCGGGCTCGGCGGGTACACCTTCGTTTATGCGAAGGGCGCCTCGTACCTGGGGAGCGATCCGTCGGCGTGCGCCAACTGCCACATCATGAACGAGCAGTTCGCCGGGTGGCAGCGCTCCAGCCACCGGGCGGTGGCAGGGTGCAACGACTGTCACGCGCCGCACACGTTCCTGGGGAAATATGCCACGAAGGCGTCGAACGGGTTCTGGCACTCCTTCGCCTTCACCTCGGGCCGCTTCCCGGACCCGATCCGGATCAAGCCCAGCAATTTACGCATCACGGAGGAGACCTGTCGCGGGTGTCACGGCGACGTCGTGGATGCGATCGACAGCGAGCACCACGGCGCCGCGGGGCTCTCGTGCGTGCGCTGCCATGAATCGGTGGGCCACCTGCACTGAGGGGCGCCCGCTGCACGAGGGATGGAATCGATGACGGAGCCGAAGGACGAAGGATCCACGCAGAAGAGCGAGCGCACCGGCAAGCCGCCGGCGCGCTGGCGCTACCTGCCGCTCGCGGCGCTCGCCGCGGCGGCGGCGACCGCCGGGATCGCCGCGCTGCTTGTGAACATCTTCGAGCACAAGCAGGAGGCGAAGAGCCCGTTCTATCGGGTCGTCGAGCTTGACGACACGATGGACGACCCGGCCGTCTGGGGGAAGAACTTCCCCCTCCAGTACGACGGCTACCGGCGCACGGTCGACCAGAAGCGCACGCGCTTCGGCGGGAGCGAGGCGGTGCCGCGCACGCCGACGGACGCCGATCCGCGCAGCGTGGTCGCGCAATCGAAGCTCGAGGAGGACGGTCGGCTGAAGACGATGTGGGCCGGCTACGCCTTCGCGCGCGACTTCCGGGAAGAGCGCGGGCACGCCCACATGCTCGAGGATCAGGTGTACACCGAGCGGCAGGTCGCGGCGAAGCAGCCGGGCACCTGCATTCACTGCCATGCGTCCGTGTACGTGCCGTACAAGAAGCTCGGCGGCGGCGACCTGATGCGCGGGTGGGAGGCGATGAACCAGATGCCCTTCCCCGAGGCGCGCAAGCTGGTGACGCACCCGGTCTCGTGCATCGATTGCCACGACCCCGAGTCGATGCAGCTCCGGGTGACCCGGCCCGGGTTCATCGAGGGGATCCGCGCGCTCAAGGCGTCGACGGGTGAGGCCAATTACGACGTCAACACGATGGCCACGCGCCAGGAGATGCGCTCGTACGTCTGCGGGCAGTGCCACGTGGAGTATTACTTCAAGGGCCCGGAGAAGCGGCTCGTGTACCCGTGGGCGAAGGGCCTCAAGATCGACGAGATCTACGCCTATTACGAGGAGAGCGGCCACTCGGACTGGACGCACGCGGAGTCGGGCGCGAAGGTGCTGAAGGCGCAGCACCCGGAGTTCGAGATGTGGAATCAGGGCATCCACGCGCGCTCCGGCGTGGCCTGCGCCGACTGCCACATGCCCTACCAGCGGGTCGGCGCGACGAAGATCAGCGATCACCACGTGCAGAGCCCGCTCCTCAACGTGAACCGCGCGTGCCAGACGTGCCACAAGTGGCCCGAGGACGAGCTCCGGCAGCGCGTGGAGACGATCCAGTCGCGCCATTTCGAGGCGCGCAACCGGGCGATGGACGCCGTGACCGCGCTCATCAGCGACATCCGCCGGGCGAAGGAGGCCGGGATGGCCGAAGAGGCGCTCGCGGGGCCGCGCGCGGCGCAGCGGAAATGTCAGTTCTTCGTCGACTTCGCCGAGGCGGAGAACTCGTCCGGCTTCCACGCGCCGCAGGAGGCGATGCGCATCCTCGCGTCCGCCATCGATACCTGCCGGCGAGGGCAGCTCGCGCTGCGAGACGGAACCCCGCCCGAACCGTGACCGAACCAACGTTCACGTCAACGTAAACGTGGTCGTGGTCGTTCACGGCCTATCGTTGACGACCACGACCACGTTTACGACCACGTTCACGTCCACGTCCACGTCAACGTTCGGATGTGGGAGAACGCGGTGCGAAGGTTGGTTAACGCCTACCGCTCCACCACTCCCGCGCTCCTGGTCCAGGCGACCCGGGGCGCCGGACGGCGGGCCGCGCGGCTGCGCGAACAGGCCGAGCGGCCTCGTCATCACTCACGGACTGACGAGCTGGACCATGACTCCAGAGCTCCGGTGGAGCGCTCATGTGTCCCTCATTGCATTTGACGCGATTCGATCCAGAGCTCGACTCATCGCGAGATAGTGCTTGGATAATTCGTTTGAGATCCGTACGGTGTCGCCGAAAGGGGAAGACGCCATGACAACCTGCCGCAATCGTTCGAGCGCCGTCGCCGCGCTGGGTGCCGCCTTTGCGCTCGTCTCGACGTCGTGCGCGTCCGGAGATCCGGGCGCGCCGGCGGCCGGGGAAATCCACGTTTCGCACGTGGGCAAGGATACGGTCAGCACGTTCCTGAACCGGCTCGCGACGGAGACTGGCCAGGTCGTCGTGACCCGCGCCAGCGTCGATGACGCCTGGCAGAGCGTCACTCTGAGAGAAGAGCGCGGGGCCTCGCTCTACCTCGTGGAGGGGCCGCTGCCCAGCGCGGCGCTCCCGGGCGAGCGCGCGCGCGTCGGCGGGATCGCCGCCGTCGCCGTCCCGACAGGCCGCGATCCCCATGACTGGCTCGGCTCGCACCGCCTTCACGCGGAGCCGCTGGGGGAGCAGGATGTGGTCCTGTCGCGCGCTCCGGGAGCACAGAGGACCCGCGCTCCGGCCGGGACCCGCGCGCGGCTCGACGGCGACGCCGCCGAGTTCCCCGAGCTCCACATCGACGCCGCGTTCCTCGAAACGCGGCTCAAGGAGCTCTCCGGCGCCGCGCCCGTGACCGTCGGCGGCCGCTCGGCGGTCATCCGCGAGCGCGGCTCCGAGGACGGGCGCGCGCTGGCCCGCGCCTGGATGCGCCAGCAATTCGAGGCGATCGGGTTCACCGTCGAGGAGCACGCTTATCAAAGCGGCTGGAGCCGGGGCGTCAACCTGACGGCGGACAGGCCCGGCGCCGACCCGTCGCGCGTCCTCATCCTCTCGGCGCACTACGACTCCATGAGCAACGCGGGCGCCGACGACGACGGCTCAGGCATCGTGTCGTCGCTCGCCATCGCCCACGCGCTGAAGGACGCGAAGCTGAGCATCGGGCTCCGCGTCGTCGCCTTCGATCAAGAGGAGGACGGCCTCCTCGGCTCACGGGCCTACGCGAGCAAGCTCTACCGGAACGGGCAGATGGATCAGGTGGTCGGCGTCCTGGATCTGGAGATGACAGGCTACGACTCCAACGACGACGGGCACTATCACGTCATCCACTGCAACGAGAACACGTCGTCCGATCTGGCCGCGCTGGTCGAGGAGGCCGCGTCGCACGGCGAGCTCGGCCTGACCCGGGTGGACGCCTGCACGAACCGCAGCGATCACGCGGCGTTCTGGCGCTACGGGACGCCGGCCGTGGCCATATCGCAGGACTTCTTCGGCGACGACGGCAACCCCTGTTACCACCAGCGCTGCGACCGGGTCGATCAGCTCAACTGGGACTACATGCGGCGGCTGACCGAGGCCGCCGGGCGCGCGGCGGTGAAGCTCCTGATGAAGTGATTCGAGCGATCGCGCAACCAAGCAATCGAACGGGCGAGGCCGCAGCGCGCGGACGAGCGCCCGAGGATCGCGCGAGGCGGCGCTACTCTGCTCGCCTCGCCTTCGTCTTCTTTTCTGGCCTGGTCAGCTCGCTGATGGCGGCCGCCAGCGACTGGAAGATGGATATGCCGTGCAGCTCGATCCCGAGGCCGACCATGCCCTGCGCCATCGTGGGCCCGACGCCGACGAGGCTCACGCGCGCGCCGAGCAGCCGGGTCGCCTGCGCCGTCTGCACCAGCGCCGCCGCGATCGCCTCGTCGACGAACGGCACGCCGGTCACGTCGAGCAGCACCCAGCGGGCCCCCTCCCGCGCGACGCCCGAGAGCGCGGCCTCCATGATCTGCTGCGCCCTCGCGGCGTCGATCGCGCCTATCAGCGAGATGAGCAGCACCCCGGGCAGCAGCGGGATGACGGGACAGCCGAGCTCCCGCACCGTGCTCGCCAGCGCGCGCTCGCGCTCGTAGGCGGCGGCCAGCATGTCGCGCTCCGCCTGCAGCGCGACCGCCATCTCGTGCTGCTCGAACGCGGCGATCAGGAGCGACACCCACATGGACAGCGGGTGGAGGTTGTCCGCGAAGCTCTCCGTGTGCAGCCCTCCCATGACCAGGGTCCCCCAGTCGCGCTGCTGGCTCACGATCGGGACAATCACGAGAAAACCGCTCGGCTCGTCCGGCAACGCGGCCGCGCGCAGGGCGGGCGGCGGAAAGAGGCCGGCCGGATACCGTCGCCCCACGAGCGCGGCCACGTCCGGATCGCAGGTATGCACGCTCTCGATGACGGCCTCCGGGCCGTCCGCGCCCGGATCGTCCGCCCAGCGCGCGACGCACGCGACGCGCACGGTGGTGTGCGCCAGCCACGCCAGGCGCTCGTCGGTCCATACCTGCTTCGAGATAAGGAGCCTGCTCATGCTCACGTTGGCGCGAACCAGCCGCTCGAGGCTCCTCACGCTGTACCGCTCCGCCGCCACGAGGGCCCGCTGCTGCGAGAGGCGCACGCGGTCGAGGAACCTCTCCAGCCGGCGCGCGGCGTCCGGATCCGAGGCGCCGGCGAGCTGCCGCGCGGCGGTCGCCTCGATATGCCTCACCACCGCGAGGAGGACGTCGATCCTGCTGTTGCGCGCGACCGCCGCGCCGAAGGCGCGATCGAGCGTCTCCACGTCCGGCAGCTCCGCCCCGGTGAGCGCCGCGCCGAGACCCCGCACGATCACCTCGGCCTCGGGCCAGGCGAGGGGCGCCTCGGCGGGCTGCGAGCACGTCGGCCCCTCGATCAAGCCGCTCAGCTGCCGGGGCAGCTCGCGCTCCCAGTCGCAGAGCGGCGCGTCGAGCTCCGGCGCGAGCGGCGCGGCCTCCCACGCAGCGCTGCCGCACGAGCGCCGCACCACGAGCTCGGCGGGGACGCGGGTCACGAGCTGCGGAGGAGGGCGGCCGTCGAGGAGATCGATGAGGCGCTCGACAGCCGTGCTCCCGAGGAGCACCGGGTCCTGCCGTATCGTGGTGAGCGGCGGCTGGCAGTGCTGGGCGGCGCTGATGTCGTCGAACCCCACCACGGCGATGTCCTCGGGCACGCGGTATCCACGCGCCCGAAACGCGTTGATGGCGCCTATCGCCATCTCGTCGTTGCCTGCCACGAGCGCGGTGCAGAACTTGCCGTCGCGCTCGATGAGCGCCCGCACGCGCTGCTCGGTGTACAGGATGTTGCACTCCTGGAACTCGGAGAGCAGGTTGAGGCCGGTCTCGAGGCCGCGCGCGCGCAGCGCCTCATCGAACGCGCCGGCCCGCTCGATGAAGTCGTCCGACGTCGCCTTGCCGATGTAGGCGATACGACGATGACCGCGGCGGGCGAGGTGGTCGACGAGCTGGTGAATCGTACCGTGGTTCTCCGCCCGAACGACCGGGCAGCGCGAGCCGAGCGCGGGCGCGCAGAAGATCACGCCAGGCTTCCCATCGGAGAGCAGCTCCTCCAGGCCGTCGATGGTGTACATCGTTATCCAGCCGGCCACGTGGTGAAGCGCCATCCCGCGCGCGAGGACGTCCCGAGGCGTCGCGCGGATCAGGAGGAGCTCGTAGCCGCGCGCGCGCGCGGCGCGGTGCATGCCGGCGAAGGCCGCGGCGTTGAAGGAGTTGTCCAGGAAGACCGCCGCGACGCCGATCACCTTCGACGTGCGCTGTTCGACAGGCCCACTCTTCATCCCGGTCGCGTCCTCCCCCCACGTCGCACAGGCGAGCCTATCACCGTCCTCGACGAAACAACTGGAGAACTTCCGAGCGACCGGCTGGACATCGATCCGGAGCGCGCTTCGGGTGCGCGCATGTAATCAATTCTACACGGCCGCGCCGCAGCGCTCGCTTCTACAGCAGCTTCCGCGCGGCGCGGGCCGAGCGGGCCAGCCGTGAATCGATGTTGTGGGGAGCCCTACGCAGGAGGCGAGAGGCGAGGGCGGAGATGGGGGGCGCTTCAGGGCGCGGCGGGCTCGCCCGGCGGAGCGCGCCGGCCGGCCGGGCGAGCGCGTCCGGCAGGGCGAGTAGCCGCGGGCGCGGTCACTTGCCTTGAGCGCGCCCGACGGGGAGCGCCGGGCCGACGCAGCCACAGCCGCACGCGTCGGAGAATTGCTCCTCTCCCGGCGCGCAGATGAAGTCGACGAGGTGGCAGTACTCCGGATCGTGAGAGACGTAGCGGACGTCCGGATCCGCGGCGTCAGGGCAGGCCTCCGGCGCGGGGCCGACGCAGCCACAGCCGCACTCGCCGCCGAAGAGCTTCTCTGGCGGCGAGCAATCGAAGTCGATGAGCGCGCACTCGTTCGGATCGTGAGAGACGTAACGGACGCCAGGATCACCCGGGTCCGGGCACGCGGGGGGAGACGCCTCGTCGATGCAGCCGCAGCCGCACCCTGGTTGGGTCATCAACCGCTGTCCCTCCGCGCAGACGAAGTCGATGAGCGCGCATTCGTCCGGATCTTGAGAGACGTAGTGGACGCCAGGATCGCTGGGATCCGGGCACGCGGGGGGCGGCTCCTCGTCGATGCAGCCGCAGCCGCACCCCGGCGCGTTCATCAGCGTCTGTCCCTCCGCGCAGACGAAGTCGATGAGCGCGCACTCGTCCGGATCTTGAGAGACGTAGTGGACGCCAGGATCGCTCGGATCCGGGCACGCCCCGCCCCCGCCGCCCGTGGGAGGTTTACAGCCGAACAGCCCTACGATCGAAGAGGCCGCAAGAAGCAACAAGGCACAGGTTCGCATGGTGATCTCCGTATCTTTCTCGTGTGGGTTGGGAGATGCGAGCTCCCCCTCGAGGCCCGTCTCGAGCCTCCCGGAGGAGCGGAGAGCTGGAATCGACTCAGGGATCGCCGGGCACGAAGAGCGTCACCGCCCGCCGGAAGACCTCCGGTGAAGACACCTCGATCAGCGCCACTTCCTCGCGCGCGGCGGCGCCGGTCGGCCGGTACACAACGCGGAGCTCTCCGGCGCTCCCCGCCTCGAGGACCACGGGAGCCGCCGTTCCCTCGAGGCTGTACTCGGGCGCCGGGGCGCGCAGCGCGATCGTGTCGATCGCGAGCGGCGCGCCGCAGGCGTGCGCGAGCGCGACGGCGCTGCTGGACGTCGCGCCGGAGGCCGCGTCGGGCAGGGCGAGCTCCCGCTCGACCTCGAAGCAGTCCGCGAGCGGGCGAGGCGACGGATCGAGGGCGCCGACCCCGGCGATGAGGTCCACCGGCTCGGAGCGCAGCGCGCCGCGCCGCGCCTGGAGGCGCAGCTCGTTCCCGCGGAGGCCGTCGATGTCGAGCGCGAAGCTGCCGTCGCCAGCGACCGGCGCGACGACCGGGGGCGCGGTCCCATCGAGGTTCACCGCCCAGACCACGTCGGCGTCGGTCACGCTCCCGGGCGCGCCGGTGAGCTCCAGCGGGGCGCCGTCGCACTCGTCGCACACCGCGCCGACGACGTCGCCGGCGAGCGCCGGCGGCCGCTCGAAGGGCGGCTCCGGGATGGGGTTCACCCCGCACCCGGCGGCGCAAGCGACGAGAAGGACCGCAAGCCAGCGCATCACGCCGCCCCTCTGTTCAAGAGTCGCGCCAGTGCGATCCGCTGCTTTCCGCGGAGATCGTGGGCCCCTTTTGTACCATTCTGTACCATATTGTACCGATGGTACGCCACGGCATTGCGCCAGGGGCCGTGGTCGATGGCCGTTACGAGGTGGTGCGCGCGCTCGGGCGCGGCGGGCTCGCCTCGGTCTACGAGGCGCGCGACCGGCTCTTCGATCGCGACGTCGCGATGAAGTCGCTGAGCTTCGGCTCCGCGGGCGCGCTCGAGGCGTTCCGGCGGGAGTTCTCGCTGCTCTCGGCCTGCGCTCACCCGCGCCTCCCGCGCGCGTACGACTTCGCCCGGACGACGAGCGGCGGCGCGCCGAGCCAGCCGCTCACGTACGCCACGACGGAGCTCATCCGCGGCCGGACGCTGGCCGAGCACGCGCGGGGGCGCGCCTTCCGCGCGGCCCTGCCCGTCCTGCTCGACGCGCTCGACGCGCTCGGGTGGCTCCACGGCGCCGGCATCGTCCACGGCGACTTCAAGCCCGAGAACGTCCTCGTGCGGGACGACGGCGCGGGCGTGCTCATCGACCTCAGCGCGGCGCGTAGGATGCGCGCGGACGCGGGGGACCTCTCGGGGACGGCGCGGTTCTTCGCGCCGGAGCTCCTCCGAGGGGCCCCGCCGAGCGCGCGCTCCGATCTCTTCGCGGTGGGGCGGACGCTCGAGGCCCTGTTCCCGCTCCTCTCCGGGGCGCCGAGCGCCGCCGTTCGCCGCCTCGCCGAGCGGCTCACCGCCGAGGATCCGGCGAGCCGCCCCTCCGGGGTCGAGGAGGTCCTCGAGGCCCTCTCCGCCGGCGACCTGCCGCGGCGCGCGCCCGCCGTCGTGAGCGAGCCGGGCGAGATCGTCGGCCGGGAGCGCGAGGTCGAGGCGTTCGGCGCGGCGCTCGAGGCGCTGCTCCGCGGCGAGCGCGGGCCGCGCGCCGTGATCGTCACGGGCGAGGAAGGCGCGGGCAAATCGCGGCTCTTCCGCGAGCTCAAGTGGCGCGCGCAGCTCCGCGCGCAGGTCGTCGAGGGCGCGCCCCGCGGCGACGATCCGCTGCGCGCGCTGCTGGTCCGGGCGCTCGGCGGCGCGGCGCTCCCGGCCGGCGTCGACGCGCTGCTCGGGGCCCGCGGCGAGCTCGCGGGGGCGCGCGGGCGCGAGGGCGAGGCGGCGCGCGCCCCGCGGGATCCGCGCGATCTGCGGGATTCGCGCGATGTGCGGGATCCGTACGGATCGCCCGCGCCGCACCGGCCGCGCGTGCTCGCGCTCGACGACGCCCACAGGCTGGGCGCGCACGACCGGGCGCTGCTCGAGGCGCTCGTGCGATCGACCGGGCCGACGGACGCCGTCCTCTGGCTGATCGCCTCCGCGGAGCCGCTCGACGTGGGCGGCGGCGCGGTCGTCGAGCTCCCGCTGGGCCCGCTCGGCGAGGACGCGGTCCGGGTCTGGACCGCGCCCCTCGCCACGGCGGCGCGCACGTCGGACCTCCTGCGCGCGAGCGGCGGCCGGCCGCGCGCGCTCAAGGAGCTCTGCGCCGCGCTGGCGCAGCGCCGCCTGAGCGAGGCGGAGCTCGACAGGTTCGTCCACACGACGGGCACCCCGGAGCTCTGGCGACGGCGCGTGGCGGCGCTCGACCGCGGCGAGGCGCGCGCCCTCGCGGCGCTCGCGGTCGCGGACCCGCTCGGGCCCGAGGCCGCCGCCGCGCTCGGCGTGGGGCGCGCGGCGCTCGACGCGCTCGAGGCCGCGGGGCTCGCGCGGCTCGACGGCGAGGGGTTCCGCCTCGGTCAGCCCGGGCAAACCAGGGCGATCCTGCCCTGGCTCGACGCGGGCGTCGCGCGCGAGATCGCGGCCGCGATGGCGGCCCACCTCGCCGGCGCCGACGAGGCGGCCCTCGCCCCGGCGCTCCGCAGCCAGCGCGCGGCGGACCGGGCGAGGGCGCTCGTGCTCGCGGGCGACCACGAGGCGGCGCGGCGGGCGCTCGCCGCGTCCGGGCCGATGCTCGAGTGGGCGCCGCGCGCCTGGGTGCGCGCGGCGGACGCCGCCTGCGAGGTCCTGCCGGCGCCGCGGACGCTCGTGGCCGCGGCGTCCGCGATCGAGGCGGCCGGCGACCCGCGGCGCGCGCTCGCGCTGCTCGCGCGGGCGAGGCGCGCGCGGCCGCCCTCCGACGTCGGCGCGGAGCTCTCGTACCGGGCGGCGCGCTGCTACGAGAAGCTCGGCAAGGTCGAGCGGGCGCTCTGGCAGCTCGGGCGCGCGCGGGCCCTCTCGCCCGGGCCCTGGGGCGGGCGGCTCGCGAGCCTCTCGGCGCGCTGCCTGCTGCGCCTCGGCCGCTACGACGAGGCCCGGCGCGAGGCGGAGGGGGCGCTCGCGGCGCTCGGATCACGCGAGGTCGACGGCGCGCCCGCGAACGGCGAGGCGCGCGAGACGGACGGCGCGCCCGCGAGCGGCGAGGCGCGCGAGGCCGCCGCGGAGCTGGCCGAGACGCTGGGCCTCGCGCTCGGGTACCTGAGCGACCAGGCCGGGGCGCTCCAGAGCCTGGCGCGCGCCGTCGCGCTGCGGCCGGCGTCGGGCTCGCCCCGCGCCCGCGCCCGGACGCTCAGCTACCACGCGCTTTACGCCTACCGCGCCGGCGACGCGGCCCTGGCGGCGCGCGGGTTCCAGGAGGCGCTCGACCTGGCCGAGGCCGAGGGCCTCGGCGACCTGCTCGCGACGGCCGCGCTCAACCTGGGGACGGCGAGGCACCAGCTCGGCGACTGGGGCGCGGCGCTGCGCTGCTACGAGCGCGGGCTCCGGGCGGCGATCGCCTTCGCCAAGGAGCGGACCGAGGCGACGCTGCGCTTCAACCTCGCCAAGATCCACGCGGACGTCGGCCTGCTCGATCGCGCCGAGCTCGCCGTCGCGCGGATGCGAGCGCCCGAGGGCCCGAGGGCCCCCGAGGAGATCGCCGTGGCGGCGCTCGGGCTCGCCGCGGAGCTCGCCGCCGCGCGCGGGGCGCTCGGCGAGGCGGCGCGGCTGCTCGAGGAGGCCCGCGCCGGCCACGCGGCGCGCGGATCGAAGCGCGAGGCGTGCGAGGCGGTGATCCACGCCGCGGAGGTCGCGCTCGCGGCGCGGGACAGGGCCGCGGCGGGCGCGCGGCTGGCCGAGGCCGCGGCGCTGCTCCGGGAGGCCGACGCGGCGGACCTCGCGCTGCGCCACGCGACCGCGGGCGCGGAGCTCGCGCTGGCCCGCGGCGACACGGGCGCGGCCCTCGCCGAGGTGCAGCGGGGCGCGGGCCTCGTGGCGAGGGTCTCGCAGCTCGAGCTCCACGCGAAGCACGAGGAGGTGTCCGCCGCGGTGCTCCGCCTCCGGTCGGCGACGGCGCTGGCGGAGCGGCACCGCACGGCCGCGATCGAGTGCTGGGAACGCATCGGGAGCACGCTCCCCGCCGAGCTCGCCGAGGTCTTCTGGCGGCACCCCCGGCGGGCCGCGCTCCGCGGCGGGCCTGCTCCGCCGGGGGCCCGCATGGAGCTCGTGCTGAAGCTGCTCGAGGTGAACCGGCGCCTGAGCTCGACGCTCGACGCGGAGGAGGTGCTCCGCCTCGCCATGGACGCGGCCATCGAGCTGACCGGCGCGGAGCGGGGCTTCGTGATCCTCGCGTCGCCATCGCCGTCGCCGGAACCGGGAGGCCACGCGAAGGGCAGGCTCGAGGTCGCGGTCGCGCGGAACCTCGACCGCGAGCGCGTCGGCAAGAGCCAGCTCAAGTTCAGCCACGGGATCGCGAAGCGGGTGGTCGAGCGCGGGGAGGCGGTGCTCACGGTCGACGCGCTGGCCGACGAGCGGTTCCACGGGAACGCGTCCGTGCACGGCCTGCGGCTCCGGTCGATCGTGTGCGTGCCGATCCGCGCGCACGGCGCGGTGATCGGCGCCGTCTACCTCGACAACCGGTTCCAGCGCGGCAAGTTCGCGGAGGGCGACGCGGATCTGCTCGGCGCGTTCGCGGACCAGATCGCGGTCGCGCTGCACAACGGCAGGCTGATGGCCGAGCTCCGGGACCGCACGCGGGCCCTGGAGGAGGAGCAGCGGCGCGTCGCGGAGCTCATGCGCTCGCAGGCCGACGAGATCGAGCGGCTCTCGCACGAGCTCGAGCGGACCCGGGCGGACGCGCGCCGCGACTTCCCGGAGATCGCCGGGAGGAGCGCGCCGATGCGCGCGGTGCTCGCGCTCTGCGAGCGCGTCGCGGAGAGCGACGTGACCGTGACGGTGACCGGCGAGAGCGGCACGGGCAAGGAGCTCGTCGCGCGCGCGATCCACGCGGGCGGGCCCCGGCGGGACGGGCCGTTCGTGGCGGTCAACTGCGCCGCGCTGCCCGAGGCGCTGCTCGAGTCGGAGCTCTTCGGCCACGTGAAGGGCGCGTTCACCGGCGCGGTCCGCGATCACGGCGGGCTGTTCGTCTCGGCGCGGGGCGGGACGCTGTTCCTCGACGAGCTCGGGGAGGTGCCGCTCGGCGTGCAGGCGAAGCTGCTCCGCGCGCTCCAGGAGCGATCGATCCGCCCGGTGGGGTCGGACCGGAGCGTCTCGGTGGCCGACGTGCGGGTCGTCTGCGCGACGAACCGGGATCTGCGGGAGGAGGTCGCCCGGGGGCGCTTTCGCGAGGATCTCTACTACCGGGTCAGCGTCATCGAGATCCGCCTGCCGCCGCTGCGGGACCGGCCGGACGACATCCCGGCGATCGCGCAGGCGATCGTCGAGAAGCTCGCGGCGCGCCAGGGCCGCCCGGCGTTCCGGCTGTCCCGGGGCGCGCTCCGGCGGCTCTCGTCGTACGGCTGGCCCGGCAACGTGAGGCAGCTGGAGAACGTGCTCTCGCGCGCGTGCGTGCTCTCGCCGGGCCCGGAGATCGGCGCCGCCGACATCCAGCTGCCGGCGGCGGCGCCCGCGCCGCGGGGCCGGTCGCGCGCCGAGCACCAGGGCGCCGAGGAGGAGCGGATCCGCGCCGCGCTCGAGCTCTCCCGCTGGAACGTGAGCGAGGTGTCGAGGAGCCTCGGGATCCCGAGGATGACGCTGTACCGGAAGCTCGCCCGCTACGGGCTCTTGCGGAAGGAGTGAGGGTCAGGCCAGCGTGAACAGGGCGCCCGCGACCAGCCGCTCCCCACCGAGCGAGGGGGCTAATCCCAGATACGCACGACCATGAGCCCGAGGTTCGATCGCTTCCCCGCGGCCACGATGCGACCGTCGCGCTGGACGGTGACGGCGTAGAGGTAGTTCTGGTCCGGATGGTCGTCGAGCACGACGGCGCCCGAGGCGCCGAACCCGGCGTCCCTGGATCCGTCCGGCAGGAGCCGGAGGATCGAGGCCGTGATGCCCGAGTTCACGGTGCCGCCCGCGACCGCGCCGAGGATCTTGCCGTCGGCCTGGAGGGCGACACCGTAGCCCCGCACATAGGGCTTCTCTGCGCCGCTCGCGTTCACCATGCCGCTCCCGCCAAACGTCGTGTCTGCCGAGCCGTCCGCGTTGAAGCGCGCGAAGGCATAGTGATTCACGCCGTCGAGCGCATATCCCACGAGGACCGGCTTACCGTCGCTTCCGAGGGCGAGGTCGGAATCGTTGTAGGGCGTCTGCGAGAGATAGGCGACGCCACCCATTCCAAAGCCAGGATCGAGGACCCCGTCGCGATCGAGCCGCGCCGCAAGGAAGGAGGGGCCCGCGTCCCGCTCGGTCCCCCCGGCGAGGATGTGGTCGTCTCCATCGATCGCGACGGAGTGCAGCGGCCGCTCATCCATCGAGAAGATGCCCGAACCGCCGAAATCGCGATCGAGGTCGCCCGCGGAGGAGAACCGCACGACGATGCCCCTGTTGCCGGGGCCGACGCCGGCGGCGATGATCCCGCCATCGCTCTGGACGGCGACGTCGAAGCCGCCCGAATCGCTGATCGAAGCCGGATCGAGCGTCGCGACCCCGCTCGCCCCGAAGGCCTGATCGATCCCGCCGTTCGCGTGGAACCGGACGATCGAGAGCTGATGATCGCGCTTCCCCACCGCCAGGATGCGCCCGTCCGGCTGCAGGGCCAGCGACTCGAACGTCCCCTTCTGGCCGACGACGAGGCCCCCTGTGCCGAACTCCGGATCGAGCACGCCGCTCGGCAGGAAGCGCGCGAGCCCCCAGGTGTCCCCATCGACCCCGGCGACGAGGATCCTGTCGTCCTCCTGGACGACGATGGCGCGCGCCTCGTGGGGCGTGCCGCTGGTGGCGATACCCTCGCCGTCGAACGATGCATCGAGCGTCCCCGGCGGATCGGCGACGAGCAGCGAGACCGGCAGTTCCCGATCCTCCAGCCCGGGCGCGCTGGCCACGAGCGAGGGCGCGGCGCCGCCGACCGCCGCGAGCGGCTCCGCGGTCAGCGTGAGCACGCCGGTGGCCTCGCCATCCAAGACCACGACCGGGCTCGCCGTGACGCCGCTCGGCAGGCCCGACAGCGAGAGCGCGACGTCGCCCACGAAGTCGTCCGAGCGGGTGACGGCGACGGGGAGCGACGTCGAGCCGCCGCGCACCACGCGCGACGCCGCCGGGTCGAGCGCGATCGAGAAGCCCGCCTGCGGCGCCCCGCCGCCGCTGCCATGCGCGGACAGGTCGCCGCCTCCGCCTCCGCCCGACGCGGCGGCGCCACCGGCGCCGGCGCCGCCGTCACCGCCGGCCCCGTCGCGCGAGACTTCGTGAATGCCGAGGATGCCCTGGCAGCCGAGCGCGAGACAGGCCGCGGCCGCCCCGGCCAGGAAGGCCCCGCGCGCGAACCGGACGCCGCGGGCTGGCGGGGGTGGCGCGCTCCTCTGTGCGAGCGGCGCGAGCGGGAGGATCATGCCGGCAGGCTACCACGTCGGCTCCCCGCCGGACGCAGCGCCGCGACGGCGTCGGAGTCACGCGCTCGGAGAGATTGCGCGGTACAGGTTCCCGAGCCTGCCGTACGTCTCAACCGCCCCCGGATAGAACCGCTTGGTGTTGAAGTAGCCCTGATAGCAGGCGTAAGAGTTCGTCGGGGAGAGATCGGGCTCGAGCCCGGCGAAGCGCGCGTAGTTGCACCCATCAGGAGTCCAGCCAGGGCTCCGAGGAGAAATTTCAACGCAAAGACGCAAAGGCGCAAAGGCGCAACAAAGAAAACAACAAGTTCCATGCCTTCTTGCGTCTTTGCGCCTTTGCGTCTTTGCGTTGAATCTCTCTCCGCTCGCAAGATAGAGCCCTCCACCCCGCCTCATCACGAGCGTCTCTGCCAGGTGGAGGAAGCGGAGGAGATGGCGCGCCTCCTCGTCCGGTTCGTGACGTGGTCCGCCTTCCCCGGGCATCCGCCAGCCCGGACGGCCCACCACGCCGCGAGCACCAGGCACACCTGTACATCCGTTCAATGATCTGCTAGCCGATCGGCATGCGCCCCCGCAAGGCCGCCGCCGCCGTCGTCGAAGAGCTGCCGCCCGCCGAGGAACCCATCGACGCATTCCCGCCCGACGACACAGCGGCGGACGAGCCGAGCTCCGCCGTCCGGGAGCCGCTCGCGCTCGCTCTCATCTGCATCGACTGCGGCAGCAGCGGCGGCGGTCATGACGGCTGCGCGCACCGCGAGCGCGCCCGCTTCCACGCGCCGCCGCGGGCAGCGCTCGAGCTCGTCGCACGCCTGCGCCGAGCCGCCGCCGAGCACCGCGCCGCCGCCCGCGCCCTCCGCGCCCTGGTCACCGCCGAGCACGCGCGCGGTCGCGCCGAGATCGAGCGGGCGGATCCGGTCGAACCGCAGCCCGAGGCGGAGCCAGAGCCCCCCTCGCCGCCCCGACTCGAGATCGCGGCGCCGGAGCCGCCCGCCGTCTGCCCGCGCTGCGCCGAGCAGACCGAGGGCGAGCCGGCGGAGTCCGGGGCGCCGCCTCGCCGGCCAAAGCGCAAGGGGCGGGTGGCCCTCGAGCAGCAGGCGTTTCTCTTTTCGAGCGATTCCGAGCAACACTCGCCGCACGGGACCTGAGCCGCGACCAAGGCGCTGCCGAAGGAATCGGAGACCCGGGATCGGCGTTAGGCTGCGCCGATGTCCCCGAGCCCGTCCCGAGCTCCTCGCTTGCGCGCCGGAGGCGGCGTTCTGGCCGCCGCGCTGCTCTGGCAACTCGCCTGCACGGGAGGAGCTCCACCGGGAACTCTGCCCGTGACCGGAGCGCGCCGGTCACCGGCGCCGCCTCGGCAGGAAGACTCGACACCACCGCGCCCGCTGCCCGCCGAACGCCAGACGACGCCGGCGCCGCCGCCAGGGCCAGCTCCGGGCGAAGCGCCGCTTCCCCCCGATATCGTGGCCACGATGAAGGCGCTCGCCGCGCTCGACACAAGCGCGGACGGCATCGGGCTGAGCGCGCCCCCCGCGGGCGCTCCCGCGCTGCTCCGCGCCTTGAAGGCCGAGCTCCGAGGCGTCGTCGGGCGCGCGCTCGACGCGGCCGAGGGCGCGCCGGCCGCCGCACGCACGCGCGCGATGGCGGAGCTCGGGCGGCTCGGCGTCCACCCCGCCGGCGAGGAACGGCGGTGGGGCAGCCTGCTCGACCTCCGCATCGAGCAGCCCGCGGCGCACCCCGAGCTCCGGGTCGCGCTCCTCACGCTCGCGGTCCCGTGCGGCGAGGACGCGTCTCTCTACGTCTTCGAGCGGGGCCCGGCGGGCTTTCGCCTCGCGCTCGCTCACGAGAGCGATTTGTCGGAGTGGACGTCCGAGGGAAACCGGCTGTCTTATGGCTTGCTCACGGGCCAACCGAAGGGGCGCTGGGCGCTGGCCGTCTCGAGCGCGGAGTCGTCCTGTGTCTCGCTCTGGAGGACGCTGACCACGAGGGTGCTGCTGGAGGGAACTGACCCGCTGCACCCGCGCGCGGCCTTCGCGAACAGCCTCCGATTCCACATGCCGGCCGGCTACACCCTCGCGGTGTCCGCCGGGGGCTTCACGCTGCGCTGGACAGGCGACCCGACCTTCCTCCCATGGTACCCGCGCTGGGACGCCCTCGCCGCGCGCTACACGGTGGAAGGCGACAGCGTGCGTCGAGCGCCGCCCCTCGCCCCTGACGCCGAGTCGTTCGTGTACGCCTGGCTCGGGCTCGAGTGGGCAGAGGCCGAGCGCTGGCTCTGCCCAGCGGCGTCGCCGTCCGCGGGCGAGCGCTGGCACCGGGAGCTGCGCGCGGCGCTGCCAGGGCTCGCGTCGACACCGCAGCTCGGCGCGTGCGGGGGCCCCGACGGGGAGGATGCCACGAAGTGCGAGGACGTGGAGCTGTGGCTGACGCGCCCGGGCCTCGCCCGGTCCACCGCGACCACCCACGTCCTCCTGGCGAAGCAGGGCGCGGACCGCTGCGTCGAGCGCGTGTTCTCGAGGGTGAAGCCATGAGAGGTCCGGGCAGCGGCTCGGTCGAAAGCAGCATGCTCGCGGCGGCGATCGCGCGGCCGGCGAGGCGGCGCCTGCGCGGACTGGCCCTCTCTTGCGCGGCGTGCCTGTCGCTCGCGCTCACGGCGTGCGCGGCACCCGCGCCCGAGGCGAGAGGACCTCTGGTACCTCGGCCGGCAGCGCGGCCCGTGACGCACGGCGCTCCTACAGCCCCCGCCACAGCCCTCTCACTAGCCCTCTCACCAGCCCCACCAACAGCCCCAACGGACGACGCCGCGGACCTCGTGAGAGAGGCGCTCGCCCCGTTCTTCGCCTCCCCGAGATCGGGCGCGGCCGACGATCAAGACACGTGGCTGGCGCCGCGGGTGAGCGTGGAGAAGCGGCCGGCGGAGTGCTGGGAGCTCGGGCCGGAGCAGGACGCAGCCGGGCTGGCGATCGTCGCGCTGCACCGGCGCGAGCGCGGCCCCGTCCAGTGCGCTCCGTTCAGCGCGCGCCTCGCGCCGTTCGCCACGTTCGCCGTCGACAGGCGCGCTGGCACCGTGCGCTGGTGGGACGAGGCGGCGCCCCGGCCGATGCGCGAGTTCTTCGCCGCGCGCGAGGAGTCCCTGAGAGCAGCCGTCTCGGCGCTGGAGAAGCGCTTCATCGACGACGCCATCGCCTGGGGAGGCACGACCGCGCTGCACGTCGAGGACGAGACGGCAACGCACCTCCACGTGTCCGTGCTCTCGTCCGACGGCCGCAAACGGCTCGCGCGCTTCCGCGTCGACAGGCGTACGCGCGAGCTCTCGTGGGACGACAACGGCGAGCTCCGCGGCTACGGGGCGTTCAAGGCGAGCTGGTACCGGGACCATCACCCGGCGGTCACCGCGCTCGGCCAGCTGCTCGAATGGAAGTGGTCCGGCGTCGATTCGCTCGCGCTGGAGGCATCCCGCGGCCACGTCTTCGATCTCGTCGCCCGGGCCGGCGAGAGGTGCTCCCCGGCGAGCGGCATCTGCGCCACGGAGCGATTCCGCGTCGATATGCGGCGCGGCGCGGCGATGTGGCACGACGGCAAGGCCTACGTCCCCATCGAGCGATTTCTTCAGGACCTGGAGCAGAAGGGGCAAAGGGCCGTCCTCCTGGCCAGGGCCTGGGCGCTGAAGCAACGAGGGCCCGCCGGCGCCTCCTGCATCGCCTTCCGGCCCGAGAGCGTCGACAGGGCGAGCGTGCACGTCCGGATGCACCTCGCCCCGCCGTGCAACACCTCCCCGATGCTGATGACGCTCGCGTGGTACTTCGTGGACCTGCGCACAGGCAAGGTGTGCTCGTCCGAGGACGACACGTGCGGTTCGGAGTCCGGGCAGGGCAGACCATGACATGGGCCGGCGGGCGCGGGCCCCATGAGGCCGCCCGCCGCGGCGCCCTTCGGCGCGCGACAATCGGAGCTGACAAGCATCGCCGTCCATCCGATACTCGCGCCGCTTGCCGCACAGCACGGCCATCAGCAGGCGACCGGGAGCCGGACGTGAGGACGCGGGGACGCGGGAGCGCGAGACGACGAGCGCTCGCTCCCGCCGCGAGCGCGCCGCAGAGCCGCATGGCCACACGGGTGTCGCGTGCTACCAGTCTCCGTTTGTGATCGCGTCACGACGGAACGCGGGCGCTGAGGACCACCGAGGATGCTGCCACCATGTCGCTCGATAGAGCCATCGGCATCATGTGCCCCGACATCTGGGGCAGCTATGTTTGCGAGCTTCTCGGCGGTATCCAGTCGGCCGCCGCGCGCGCCGGATACCGGGTGATCGCCATCAGGGCGTCCCCGCGAGACGTCCACAGGCTGCGGCTCGCGCGAGACCAGGTCGACGGGTGGATCGCGCTCATCGACGCGGCGGAACTCGAGCCCTTCCTCGACGAAGGCCGGCCCGTCGTGACCCTCAGCGCGCGCGCCAACGAGGACGCGCGCTGTCCCTACGTCCTGCCCGACAACCACGGTGGCGCCCTCTCGGCCGTACGCCACCTGCTCGACCACGGCCACGAGCGGATCGTCTTCGCGGGCCACATGGCGCACGAGGACATCCGGCAGCGCTTCCAGGCCTACCGGGACGCGCTCGAGGAGCGCGGCATCTCGTTCGACCCCGACCTCGTCTTCGATCTCCCGAACAACGAGCGGGCGAGCGGCCGGCTCGCCGTGCGGCGCCTGCTGGAAGAGGGCGTCACCTGCACCGCGATGTTCCTGTCGGCCGACAAGGAGGCGCTCGGGGTCCTCGACGCGTTCGCCGAGGCAGGCATCCGCGTCCCCGAGGACATCGCGCTCGTCGGGTTCGACGACATCGAGGCGGCCCGGTACGCCTCGCCGCCGCTGACGACGGTCCGCCAGCGGTTCGACCGGCTCGGCGGGACGGCCGCCGAGCTGCTCCTCGACCTCCTCGCCGGACGGGAGCTCCCCTGCGCGGGGCACATCGCGCCGACGACCCTGGTCCTGCGCCGCTCCTGCGGCTGCTCACCCGCCCCGGCGCAGCGCGACGCGCCCCCGTCGTCCCGCAGCGCGGCGGCGCCGGCCAGCGCGCCCGCGTCGGCCCGCAGCGCCGCCGCGCCGGCCGGCGCGCTCGCGCGGGAGCTCGCCGCGCTCGCGAGCGCCTCGACCGCCCTCGATCCGAGCTCGCCGCCGGAAGAGGCCTGGCCCGGGGCGACGGAGGTGGTCCTCGGGCTCGAGGCGGCCGTCTGGGGCAGGCCCGGCCCCGCTGCCGCCGCGCTGGAGAGGGCCTGGCGAGAGGCCGCGGAGCAGATGCCCGACATCGACCAGCTCCTCGAGATGATCGACCGGCTGGAGCGGGCCGGCCAGAAAATGCTCCGCGGCGCGGGGGACGCCGCCGCCGAGCGGCGCGTCGCGGCGTACATCCGGGCGGCCCGGCGCGCCATGATGGAGGGCCGGGTCGCGATCGAGGCGGCCCGCGCCGACTACCTGAACGGCCTGCTCGACATCAACCTCGTCATCCGGGAGACGCTCCTGGCGGACGGGGGCAGCGGCGGGAGCAAGCTGAGCTGGCTCTCCGCGGTGCAGATGAGCTGGGGCTGCCTCGCCGTGTGGGAGGCGGCCGGGGACACGGGTCCCCTGCTCCGGGTCGTCGAGAGCTGCTCCCCCGGAGCGGCGGCCGCCACGCCGGAAGCGGGCGCGCGCGTCGCGGCCGAGGCGTTCCCGCGCGGCGACTGGCTGCCTGCCGCCGCCCGGCGCGACGACCACGTCCTCCGGCTCATCCCGCTCCGCAGCGAGGGCGCGGATCGCGGCATCCTCGCCGTCTGCGCCCCGGTGAGCAGCCCGCTCGGGCTGGATCACCGGGACATGGAGATGTGGGTGGCGATGCTCACCGCGGCGTTCGAGCGCGCGTCGCTGATCGAGTCGCTGATCGAGCAGGAGCAGCAGGCGCGCGCCGCCTACGAGCGCGAGCGCGCCCTCGCGGAGGACGTGCGCCGGCTCGGGTGCCCGGTCATCCCGCTCGACCAGGGGGTGCTGCTCGTGCCGCTCGTCGGCGCCATCGATCTGGAGCGCGCGCGCCACGTGCTCGAGGTGGTGCTCGCGGAGCTCAGCCAGAAGGAAGCCGAGGTGCTGCTGATGGATATCACCGGCGTGCCCTTCGCCGACATGCAGGTCGCGGCGTCGCTGATGAAGACGACCCGCGCCGCCCTCCTGCTCGGCGCCGAGGTCATCGTCGTGGGGATGCGGCCGCAGGTCGCACAGGGGTTCATCCGCCTCGGCATCGACCTCCAGGGGATGACGCTCCACCAGACCCTCGGCAGCGCGCTCTCGGCGCTGCGCCGCAGGCGGCAGCCGCTCGACGCGCCGCCGGGCCCCCGGGCCTGAGCCCCCGGCGCGCGCCGCGCCTCGGCTCCGCTATTCCGCGGCGTCTGGCCTCGCCGCGGCGGCGCCGCGGGGACGGCGGCCGCGCTTGCCTACCCCAGGTTCCCCCGGCGCGCCGCGCGCCGCGCGCGGCTTGCCCTTGCTGACGCCGACCCGCCGCACGAACGACAGGAACTGCCGGAGCGTGGGGGAGGCGTCGTCGGCGCGCCACGCGACGAGCAGGTCGGTCGACGGCGCCCCCACGATCGGCCGCAGCGCGAGCCCCTTGCGACCGACATTCTTGATGGATTCCGGCAAGATAGAGACGCCGAAGCCCGCCGCCACAAGGCTCAGGATGTCCAGGTGCAGCGCCTCCTGCGCGATGCGCGGGGAGAAGCCCGCCGCGCGGCAGAGCCCCATCACCAGGTCGAAGAAGGCCGACCCGCGCTGGCGCGGGAACACGACGAACGGCTCGCGCGACAGGAGCTCGAGCGGGATGCGCTTCCGCGCGGCGAGCGGGTGATCGGCCGGCAGGGCGACGAGGAGCGGCTCGCGCCGGACGCACTCGGACGCGAGCCGGGCGTCGTCGAGCGGCGCCCTCACGAAGCCGACGTCGATGCGCCCGTCCTTCAGCGCCTCGATCTGCTCCTGCGGCGGCATCTCGCGGAGCGCGAGCTCCACCGCGGGGAGCTCCCCGCGAAAGGTGCGGACCAGCTCGGTGATGCCGCTGTAAGCGAGCGACGAGAGGTACCCGACGACGAGGCGCCCGGTCTCGCCAACGCTCGCGCGCCGGGCCTCGTGCACCGCGAGCTCGAGCGCGTCGAAGACCCGCCGGACATGGGCGAGGAGCACCGCGCCCGCGGGCGTCAGCTCGACGCGCCGCCGCGAGCGATCGAAGAGCGAGAACCCGAGCTCGGACTCGAGATCCTGGATCTGCCGGCTCAGCGGCGGCTGGGCGATGCCGAGCCGCTGCGCCGCGCGGCCGAAGTGCCGCTCCTCGGCGACGGCCGTGAAGTACCGGAGGTGGCGTAGATCCATACCTTGAAGGTATCGTGTGATACGAAAGAATAGATTGGACGAACGTCTAGGGCACCCTAAATGCGGAGCCTGCCCTCAGGCGCCACCCCCGGCCGGGGCGCTCCGGAGGGGGACGGGAATTGGCCCATGTGGCTCGTCCGGATCGCGCTTCAACGCACGTACACGTTCATCGTGATGTCGATGCTGATCGTCATCCTGGGCGTGTTCACCGTCGCCCGGATGCCGACGGACATCTTCCCGGACATCGACATCCCGGTCCTGTCCGTCATTTTCAACTACGGCGGCCTCCCACCCGAGGAGATGGAGAAGCGCATCGTCAACAACTACGAGCGCTTCCTCACAACCACCGTCAACGACATCGATCATATCGAGAGCCAGTCGCTCACCGGCATCTCGATCATCAAGATCTTCCTTCAGCCCGGCGCCAGCATCGAGGCCGCGACGGCGCAGGTCACGGCGATCTCGCAGACCGCGATCCGCCAGATGCCGCCCGGGATCAGCCCGCCGCTCATCATCCGTTACAGCGCCTCGAACGTGCCGATCCTCCAGGCCGCGCTGGAGAGCGAGTCGCTGAGCGAGCAGCAGCTCTTCGACTACGCGGTCAACTTCATCCGCGCCGACATCGCCACGATCCGGGGCACGCAGATCCCGTTCCCTTACGGCGGCAAGCAGCGCCAGATCATGGTCGACATCGACCCGCAGCGCCTCTTCGCCTGGGGGCTGTCGCCGCGCGACGTGAACGCGGCGCTCGGGCTGCAGAACATCACCCTGCCCTCCGGCACGGCGAAGATGGGGGAGAACGAGTACCCCGTCATCATGAACAGCAGCCCCGCGGCCTTCGAGGAGCTCGGGAAGCTGCCGCTCAGGACGGTGAACGGCAGGACCATCACCCTCCGCGACGTCGCGAGCGTGCGCGACGGGAGCGCGCCGCAGACGAACATGGTGCACGTGGAGGGCAAGCGCAGCGTGCTCCTGAGCATCCTCAAGAACGGGAGCGCGAGCACGCTCGACGTCGCCTCGCGCATCCACGCGATGCTGCCGGCCACGCTGGAGAAGCTCCCGAAGGAGCTCAAGGTCTCGCTGCTCTTCGATCAGTCGGTGTTCGTCCGCGCCGCGGTCTCCGGGGTCGTGCACGAGGCGCTGATCGCCGCGGGGCTCACGGCGCTCATGATCGTGCTGTTCCTCGGGAGCTGGCGCAGCACGCTCATCGTCGTCATCAGCATCCCGCTCTCGATCCTCGTCTCGATCATCGCGCTGAACGCCCTCGGCCACACGCTCAACGTGATGACGCTCGGCGGGATGGCGCTCGCGGTCGGCATCCTCGTCGACGACGCGACCGTGGCCATCGAGAACATCCACAGGAACCTCGGGCAGCGGAAGCCGTTCCTCCGCGCCATCGTCGACGGGGCGCAGGAGATCGCCGTCCCGGCGCTCGTCTCCACGCTCTGCATCTGCATCGTCTTCGTGCCGGTCGCGTTCATCACCGGCGCCGCGCGGTCGCTCTTCGTGCCGATGGCCATGGCGGTCGTCTTCGCCATGCTCACGTCGTACTTCCTGTCGCGGACGCTCGTCCCGACGCTCGTGCGCCTCCTGCTCGAGCGCGAGGCGGCGGAGCACGCGCACGGCCACGCCGCTCCAAAGGGCCTCTTCGGGCGCGTCTTCGCCGCGTTCAACCGCGCCTTCGACCGGCTGCGGGCGGCTTACGGCGGGTGGCTCGCGTGGGCGCTCGCGCACCGCGCCCTGTTCGTCGGGGCGTTCCTTGCGCTCGTGGCCGCCTCGGTCGCGCTGATCCCGCTCCTCGGCCGCGACTTCTTCCCGACCGTCGACGCGGGGCTCATCAAGCTCCACGTGCGCGGCCCGCCGGGCACCCGCCTCGAGGAGAGCGAGCGGCGCTTCGCCCGCATCCAGGAGACCATCCGCGGGGCGCTCCCGCCGGGCGAGATCCGCACGATGCTCGACAGCATCGGCATCCCGGCGAGCGGCATCAACCTGTCGCTCAGCGAGGGCGCGCAGATCTCGTCGGCCGACGGGCAGATCTTCATCGCGCTCGCGGAGCACCACCGGCCCACCGCGGACCACGTCCGGACGCTGCGCGCGAGGCTCAACGCGGCGTACCCCGACACGACGTTCTTCTTCCTCGCCCCCGACATCTCGACGCAGGTGCTGAACTTCGGCCTCGCGGCGCCCATCAACGTCCAGGTGGTCGGCCCGATCGGCAAGGAGGACGAGACCTACGCCGTCGCGCTGAAGATCGCCGATCGCATGGAGAAGATCCCCGGCGCCGTCGACGTCCACCTCGCGCAGGTGCCGGCGAGGCCGCAGCTCCGCATCGACGTCGACCGCACCATGGCCGACCAGCTGGGGCTCAGCCAGCGCGACGTGGCGAGCGACGTGCTCGTCTCGCTCTCGTCGAGCGGGCAGACGTCGCCGACCTACTGGCTGGACAAGCGCGGCGTGCAGTACCTCGTCGCGGTGCAGACGCCCCAGTACGCGATGGGGTCCATCGACGACGTGAACGCCACGCCGCTGTCGACAGGCGACGGCCGCCCCCAGCTCCTGTCCAACGTCGCGTCGATGTCGCGCGCGACCGGGCCGGCGAACATCACCCATTACAACGTCGCGAGGACGTTCGACGTCCGGGCGAACGTCGACGGCACCGACCTCGGCTCGGTCGCGGGCGCCGTCGCGCGTGTCGTGGACGAGCTCAGGCCCGAGCTGCCGCGCGGGACGAAGGTGACCCTCAAGGGGCAGGCCGAGAGCATGGACACCTCGTTCACGGGGCTCGGCTACGGGCTCCTCTTCGCTGTCGTGCTCGTCTACCTGCTGATGGTCGTGAACTTCCAGTCGTGGCTCGACCCGCTCATCATCCTGATGGCGCTCCCGGGCGCGGTGGCGGGCATCGCGTGGGTGCTGTTCGTGACGCACACGACGCTGAGCGTGCCCGCGCTCATGGGCTCGATCATGTGCGTCGGCGTCGCCACGGCGAACAGCATCCTCGTCGTGACGTTCGCGAACGACCAGCGGAAGCTGGGCCGCGACGCGGGCACCGCGGCCCTCGCCGCGGGCATGACGCGCCTCAGGCCGGTGCTCATGACGGCGCTCGCGATGATCTTCGGCATGCTGCCCATGTCGCTCGGCCTGGGCGAGGGCGGCGAGCAGAACGCCCCGCTGGGGCGCGCGGTCATCGGCGGTCTCCTCGTCGCGACGCTGAGCACGCTCTTCTTCGTGCCCGTGATGTACAGCCTCCTCCGGAACAAGGCCCCGGCCAGAGACCTGCTCGCAGAGGACCTATGAGCTCCCCCGCCCGCCGCTCCGCTGCCCCTCCGACCACCGCTCCCCCGCCTCAGGGCAGCCCCGCCGACGACCTCGGGTTCGATCTGCCGCCGCCCGCCGTGCTGACGAGGACCCGCGGCCTCGCCCTCGGCGTGGGCCTCGTCGTCGTGCTCGGGGCGGCGTTCGCCGCGGCCTACCTGCCCCGCCGCAGCGCCCGCGCCGCGCTCGAGCAGGGCGCCCGGGCCGCCGAGGGCGCGGCCCCGCGGGTGGGGGTCGTCGCGCCGCAGCCGGTGTCGAGCGACCGGGCGCTCGTCCTGCCCGGCAGCATCCAGCCCCTCGCGGAGACGGTCGTCTACCCGCGCGTGAGCGGCTACGTGCGGAGATGGACGGCGGACATCGGCGACAAGGTCGAGGAGGGGCAGATCCTCGCCGAGATCGACACGCCCGAGCTCGATCAGGAGCTCGCGCAGGCCCGCGCGCAGCTCGTGCAGGCGAGCGCCGGCCTCGTGCAGGCCGAGGCCAACCGCGACCTGTCGAGGTCGAGCGTGAAGCGCTACGAGCAGCTCGTCCCCGCGGGCGTCGCGCCGCAGGAGGAGCTCGAGCAACGGCAGGGGCAGGCGCACGTGGCCGAGGCGAGCGTCACCGTGGCGCGCGCGGCGATCACCGCGCAGCAGGCGAACGTCCAGCGCATCCTGGATCAGAAGAAGTTCGCGAAGGTCGCCGCGCCGTTCGCGGGGACGGTCACCTCGCGCACGACCGAGCGCGGGGCGCTGGTCACGGCGGGCAACGGGACGCCGCTCTTCACCATCGCGGCGACCGACCCCGTGCGCGTCTTCGTGGGCGTCCCGCAGGACGTGGCGCCCAGCGTGCGGGTCGACGCGCCGGCGAAGGTCACGGTGCGCGAGTTCGCGGGGCAGCCGTTCCAGGGCACGATCGCGCGCACGGCCGGCGCGCTCGACGCGGCGACCCGGACGATGAACACGGAGGTGCGGGTGCCGAACCCCGACGGCCGCCTCCTCACGGGCATGTACGCGGAGGTCGCTCTGACCTTGCCCACGCCGCACCGCGTGCTCGAGATCCCGGCGACGGCGCTCTACAACGACGCCAGGGGGCTCCGCGTGGCCGTCATCGACCCCGGGAGCAGGATCCGCTTCGCGCCGATCGTCGTCGAGCGTGACACGGGCGCGACGATCCAGGTGTCGACCGGGCTCGACGGGAGCGAGCGGGTCGTGAAGCTCGCGAACGCGGAGCTGAGCGAGGGGATGGCGGTCGAGGTCGTCCCGTGACGAGCCGGCGCCGCCCGCCGCGGGCGGCGTGACGGCAAGGGAGTCCGCCGCGAGGACGAAAGGAGACGATCCTCGATTCCCCTGGCGTCCTCGCGATCGTTCGATCCGGATCGCCCTGCCCGGCGGCGCTACTCGGCGAAGTACGCCGGGATGTCGATGAACTCCTGCGTGAACAGCGCTCTGAAGAATTCGATATCGGTGCCGGGCTCCAGATCGAGATACCGGGTGTACTCCAGCACGGTCTTGTTGCCGCAGGCCCGGGTCAGGTCCCCGAACGCGTAATACTCCTGCATGCCGAGCACCGGCTCGATGAGGCGCACGAGGATCTGGTGCTCCGCCTCGGAGCGGTAGATGATCTCCTCGAGGAGCGTGTTGCCCGCCGCGGAGAACTGGAAGCGCGAAGGGATCGTCTCCGGGCCCCCGCCGTCCAGCCACATGAACGTCGGCGCCACGTCGGGGAGGACGGCCTCGACGAACCACTCCACGTCGCGGAGCACCGGCCAGACCTCGCCGATCGGAGCGTCGATCAGCACCCGCTGGTAGCTCAGATACTGGTCCTCTCCGACGCTTGTGAGCACGAACACACTCTCTGTGTCGTCGTGGCACACGACCTTGCGCGCCGCGTTGTCAGCGGCGCCCGGCGCGCGGTCTTTTGCGGCCGCGTGGCCTGTCCAGAGCAGCGCGGCCATGCAGCTCGCGAGGACGGTCGATAGGCTGGTGGTGGCTCTCATTGCAAGCTCCTCTCGGTAGAAGACTGCGGAGATGGCGTTCGCTCGTCGGCGCCGGTTCCAGGGCGTCACGCGCGCTGTCCAGTCCCCAAGGGCTCTCGTGCTCGCGAGCGCTCTGGGCGCTCGCGGGCCAACTGAAGCAGGCTAGCAAACTCCGCAGTTCCCCGTCGAGCGGAAAACCGACAGCATCTTGCCCGGCGTTTGCCTCGACGTTTGCCCCGACGCTCGCCCCGCCGCGACATTCTCGCGCGGCTCACGGATCGAGCGCGGAGGGTCGCGTCGCGTCATCACGAGAGCAGGAGACGGCACCGGTCGCGCTGCCGGCCCCGTTGAGGAGCAGAATGTCCCACACGGGACGCTGCGCCCCAGAATTTACACCTGGCGAGCGCTCGCATACCATCGCTACAACGCAGCACCATCGCTGGCGTGGCCGGAGTTCACCTTGGCTCACGCTCCACGAACGAGAAGCGAGCACCGACGGATCGCGGGATGAGAGATCGCATCGGCGTCACGGGGGAAGACAGGGCTCTAGAGACGGCGCCTGCGGACGTCGCCACACCCGAGGGCGCGGAGCGGCGGATAGCCGCGCTGGAGAGAGCGCTGGCGGAGTCGCAGGCGGCGCTGGCGGAGCTGCGCGCAACGCATCAGAGCCTGCACGACATGCTCATGCACGCGCGCACGCCGATCTGCATGTGGCGGGGCGAAGACCTCGTATACTCGCTCGTGAACCCGGCCTACGCCGCCTCCTTCCCCGGCCGTCAGCTCCTGGGCAGGTCGCTCCGCGATGTGCTCCGCGAGGTGCTCGGTGAGGAGGCAGCGCGAGGGTTCTGGGATCTCGTGAACGGTGTCTATCGTACCGGCGATCCGTTCCTCGGCAGCGAGGTGCCCGTGAAGCTGCACGACGCGGAGAAAGGCGGCGACGATCTGCGGTGGTTCAACATCGTGTACGCGCCCGTCCGCGGCGGCGCGGGGGAGATCGTCGGCGTGTGCCACTACGGCGTCGAGATCACCGACCAGGTGCAGGCGCGGCGGGCGGCAGAGGCCAGGGCCGAGGAGCTGCAGCAGAGCGCCGAGCTGATCGCGGCGCAGCAGGAGACCATCCGGGTCCTCGGCACGCCGGTCCTTCCTCTTGCGAAAGGGGTGCTGGCGATGCCGCTGATCGGGCCGCTCGACGCCCGGCGCTGCGAGCAGATCATGGAGGGGCTGCTCCAGGGGGTCATGAAGGAGAGCGCCTCGATGGTGATCCTGGACGTCACCGGCGTGGAGACGATCGATACGCAGGCCGCGGACGCGGTGGTGCGGGCGGCTCGGGCAGTGCGGCTCCTCGGGGCCCGCGTCCTGGTCACCGGGATTCAGCCGTCCATGGCTCAGGTCCTGGTGCAGCTCGGCGTCGACCTGCGGGGCATCACCACGTACAGCACCTTGCAGTCCGGCATCGCCGCGGCGATGGGCGCGAGCTAAAGCACCGATCACGTTGAAACCCGGAGAATTTTCACAGGGAGGCGGGGAGGCGGGGAGGAAGAAGAAAATGAATTTCTCCCTCTTGCCGTCTCTCGCTCCCCGCCTCCCCGCCTCCCTGTGAACTTCCCAGCCGTGGGCGAAGCGGGGCAGCTCTGGAGCGGTCTCCCGCCGGATGTCACGATGTCACGCTGTGACAATGTCACGATGTCACACCTCCGCGAGCGTGCCCTCGTGCGGCGCAGCAGCGCGCCAAGCCTCTCCCCTCCTCCTCGCGACCAGCGCGGCGCCAGGCGGAGGCGACGCCCGGCGCGGCGCTACCGGGGGGCGTCATGAGCGCGCAAGTGGCTGATATGCAATGCACTTCCGCGGGCTCCAGGCGGCGTCACAGCCGTCCCTGAGGGGCGCCCGGCCGTCGTCGCGGCGACCACGGCGCGCGCGCCGCGCGGCGTGCGCCGCTCGCCGGAGCGCCGTGCGGCCCGCTGGCACGAAGGGTGGATAAGCCCCTGACGGGGCGCGGGCGAAGAGGCGCTCCGAGACGCAGCCGATGATCCCGACGGCCCTTCGCCCCGCCCCGCCCCGCGCCGCGCGGAGGCCGCAACACCATTCAAGGAAGGAATCGCGAACATGAGAGCCAGTAGCTTGATCTTCTGTGGAGCCGCGGCCGCCGCCCTCGTCGGCATGGCGCCGTCGGCTCACGCCCAGGACACGTACCCTCTGTCGGGGGTAATCTACTCCCTCCAGCCGGGCACACCGGCATCGGCGGGTCTGTCCAGCGCCCTCATCGACCAGGCGGTCAACGAGCTGGAGGACGCGGTCGACGACGGGGATATCAACGGCGCGGTCCTCCTGGTCGCCCGCCGGGGCCGGATCGTGCTCCACACCGCCGTGGGGACGAGAGACGGGCTGAACGAGGACGATCCGGGCATGCCATCGGTGCCGATGCCGCTCGATGGGATCTTCGATCTCCAGTCCATGACGAAGCCGTTCACCGTCTTCCTCGCGATGAGGATGCAAGAGTCCGGGAATTTCCCGGGCTTCAACATCAACAACACGGTCGCGACGTATTTCTCGGAGTTCGCCGTCTCCTCGGTCAACAACAAGAGCTCTGTCACGATCAGGGATCTGATGAGCTATGTATCGGGGGAGGATGTCGACTACTTCGACGAAAGCAACCCGAACGGCCTCTTCGACGACGCCGACCCCTGGCACTCGATGCTCGAGGCGCCGCTCGCCCGCCCGCGGGGGACGAAGGTCGTCTACAGCGATCTCGGCTTTCGGATCCTGGGCCACGTGCTGGAGACGGTCGGCGGCGACTCGCTCCAGAACCTGATGCAGACGTACATCTTCACCCCGCTGAACATGACGGACACCAGCTATCAGCCGTGGATCAACATGCCGGAGAAGGAGGCCCGCTTCGTCGGCACGGCGTGGTCCGAGGCGCGCCAGCGTTATCTCCGGGGCGAGGTGCAGGACGAGACCGACTACTTCCTCGAAGGGGACGGCCCGGATCCGGCCGAGCACCTCACCGGGTGCGACGGCCTGTTCTCGACGGCGAGCGATCTGGCGAAGTTTGCCCAGATGATGTTGAACCGGGGCAAGCACGTCTACAGCTGCAACCACTGGCCTCTCAACATCTGCGTAAACACCATGCTCCCCGCCCAGGCCGTGCTCGACATGACCACGAACCAGACGGGCTCGCTCCATCTCAACAGGTCGGCCTGGACGTACTCCGAGAACCTGCTCTACTCGCGCAAGGGGTACGGCTGGGAGATGTGGGACGCAGGCATGTGGCCCGGCGGGGAGTCGGTATCGACCGTCGCCTACAGCAAGACAGGCGCCGCAGGGACGCTCATGGTGCTCGATCCTGAGCCGAGCCGCGGGATGTTCGCGATCCTGCTCACGAACCACGGGCTGCCGAAGTTCGACCATTTCACCATCGACCCGGACACGGGCAAGATCTCCTGGGAGGACTTCGACTGGATGCTCAATGACATCCGGGCCAACGAGGTCATGACCAAGGTCCACGGGTCCCTCACCTGGTGACCCGGCCCGCGGAGACGACGCGGGTGGGGCAAGAACGTTTGCCCTTATCGCGTCTCTGACCGTGGGGTACCACCTCCGTATCAGGTCACGGTCGTCGTACGAGCTCCGCAAGGCAACCACCCCGCCGGAGCGACGGACACCGAGAGCATGAATGGAGGCGGAACATGACACACGACATCAAGAGCGCACAAGGCACACTCCCCGAAGGCCAGGACGACTGCACCGCGGCCCGACCCGAAGATGACCGGCGAGCTCGGTCGGGCGGGAAGGGCCGGAGGTTTCTCGCGAAGCTCAGCGGGATGATCGCGGTCCTCGCTTCCATGGCGCTCGCGGGCTGCATCGCGCAGGAGGGCGATGAGGCCCTGAGCGACGAGGACCTGAGCGAGGAGACCGTGGAAGAGGCGGAGCAGGCGCTCCAGATCGGCCTCACGTCGGTGACCTGCAACAGCGGCTGGCCTGGTACGCGGGGCTGCTTCAAGAAGATCACGAGCGCGACGAACATCGTCGCCGGCACGATCACCGTGCAGGTCGATGGCCACAACGGCGCTGTCGGGTTCAGCGCGTCCCAGACCGGGCCCAAGACCATCGAGTTCTCCGCGAGCATCCGCGAGGGCGACGCGTTCAACCCGGGGGCGAACACGACCAAGTTCCTCGTGGCGTGGATGCGCCAGTAGCCGCGGGCCGAGGACCCGACCCAGGCCGGCGGCGCGGCACGGCTTTGCCGCGCAGGGCCAACCCGGGTCGGGTCCCCCGACCCCGGGACGGACGCTCACGGATCAGGGGACGGAGCGGCCGACCGTCTCGGCCTTCGCCCACATCTGCGCGAAGCCTTCGGCTCCGCCGTAGAGCCGGTCGATGAGCTGCTCTCCGGCCGGAAGCGCCTCGACGTGCTTGAGGAAATCCGGGAAGAGCCCGATGTGAACGACCCCCTCCTCGTTGTAATCCCACGAGCGGCTCCCCGTCCGGGCCCTGGGGAAGCTACCGTAATCGACGCACGCCGTGGCCGCCGGATCGACGCATCGGTACACGATCTCCATGGCCTGCGTACAGAACGCGCGCGTCGCGGCCTGGACGCCGGCGCGGCTGTATTCGTCGGGAGTCGGCGCCTTGTAAGAGCAGGACGTCCTGTCATTGCAGGCACGGCCGACGAGGCCCGTCAGGTTTCCGCTGGTCTGGATGTCGAGGCAGCCGATGCGCGCGGAGCGCACGGCGATCTCGGCCCCTGTGCACCGGAGCTGCGCGGGCGGGTGGTTCCAGGCGTCGCCTGGCACCGTCACCACCTGATCCCGGGGCGCCTGGCACTCGGGAGAGCGCGGCATGACGACCATCCCGTTGATGTCCGAGCCGAGGGTGATCTGAAGCGCCTTGCCGCCTGACGTGATCGCCGCCACGGCGGCCGCGCTCCGCAGGAAGGCCCGCGCGTCGGAGTCGCCGAAGCCGACGCCCGCGAGCCCGCCGCGCGCGGCGAGCTCCGTGTACTGGGCGCTGGTCCGGCCGTTCTCGTTGCCGCTCGAGCCGCGGAGCCCGTTGTGCCCCGAGACGAGCGGATACGCGCCGCCGGGCGTCGTCCGGGTGAATGCGAGCACGTCGCTCACCATCCGCTGCGACATGTGATCGATGTCGATGACCATCCCGAGCCTCATCATCTCGTTGAGGGCGACGCGGCCCATGGGCAGGAGCCCCAGCCGGTTCTTGTGGCCTTCCCCCGGCTGGCAGCTCGGGAGCGGGATGTGACCGCCGGCGTCGCCGAGCTTCATCAGCTTGAAGAGGTCGTTCCCCGACTGGATCTGCTTCGTGATGCCCTCTCCACGGGAGCACTCGAGGTCCCACCATTTCCCCGTCTGGAAGCGGTTGGCGCGCGCTACCTCGTCCTCGTAAGCGGCGGTGCCGCCGAAGAGGTTGTCCGTGAGGTGGACCGGGAACACGTAGCGCACGCCGAGGACGTGGAGGCGCTTGATCTCGGCGCGCATCTGGGCCTCCGTGGGCGACGCTCTGTTCCACACGAAGTTGCCGATGTCGTCCAGCTCGACACCGACGATCACCGCGAGCTTGTTCTTCTCCACGATGCGCCGGAGATCGGCGGATGAACGCGCGATCTCCATCCACGTATCGTGCTTGCCGACGAAGCGGACGAGCTCTTCGATCTGGAGATTGCCCGACGCCCTGTCGTCGATGGGCGGGTTTGCCTCGACGCCGTGGGCGAGCGTGCGGCTGTTCACGGCCAGCGCGACCATCACCCGGAGGCCACCGTCCTTCGCGCGGCGGATCCAGTCGACCCACATCTGCTGGTGCAAGATATCGTTGTGCGCCGGGAAGTGCGCGAACGTCGGATACCCCACGGGGCGCTCGACCTCGAACGAGCGGATGCCGTGGGATTTCGCCATTTCCCCGAGCACGAGCTGGCGGACGTGATTGCCGCACTTGTTCGTGAGAAAATCGTGACCCCGGTGGGTGCTGTAGCTGGTCCCCAGCGCCTCCGCGATGCTGGCGGCGCGCCGCGCCGACGCATTGCACGTGGCGCCTGACACGCCTTGACCGCTGGGGTCGTAGATGGTCCCCGGCGCCATGAGCACGTCGACGTCGGGAGCGCCGTGGAGCACGTGCCCGCCGAAGCCGAGGTGCGCCATCGGGTGGGTGTGGAGATCGACGAACCCGCGCAGCGGCCGGCCGGGAGCGTTGAGCGCCGAATCGAAGATCGGCGAGCGCCGCGCCTGCGCGCTCACGGGGCCGGAGGCCGCGAACGTCACCGCGGCCGCGGCGATCGCAATCCAGGTCGGAGCCAACGCAGGACCTGTCATTGGGCTGGTTTTCTTCATGCCGGGTCATCCTTCCGAGGTGTGCGAGCGAGAGAGCCCACGCGAGTCCCCACTTCGCCACCGAGGCGTACCGCGCGGCCAGCGGCGCGATGAGGGCAAATCTTCTTGCCGCCCTGTCCGCGCGCCGTGCGCTCCGCCGTCACACCGGCGCTTCGAGCAGCTCGATGGTGACCTTGGCGCCGCCTTCCGGGAGGTTGGCGCGCAGGACGAGCCCACCGCTCGATTCCACCATGCCGGCCACGAAGCCGAGCCCCTGTCCCGACCCGCCCGGCTTCGGGCTCGGCGTGTCGTGGAACCCGGGGCCGTCGTCCTTCACCTCGATGGCCACCCGCCCGCCGCCCAGCGGGCGCGCGTCCAGCGTCACGCTGGACGCCCCGCGCTCGCCCGTCCCCTCGCACGCGTTGACGAGGACGTTGAGGAGCACGCGCTCCAGCACGTCGTGCCCCCCCGCGAACAGGACCGCGGTGCGCTCCGCGCGATCCGTGACGTCGACCTTCACCGCCTGGTAGCGCCGCCGGACGACCCGGAGCGCGCCGCGGGTCGCCTCGCCGATCTCGGCGGGGGCCGTCGCGCGCAGCGCGTCGAGCTCGCGCATCGTCCGATCGCGGATATGCCCCATGGTCGAGGCGACATCCTCGATGCTCTCGCGGAGCTGCTCCAGCTTTCGCAACATGCGCTCGGCGCTCGCGGACTCGACCCGAAGGAGCTCGCGCCGGAGGAGATCGGTGTCGATGAGGGCGGCCGAGAGCGAGGTCTTCACGTCGTGGTGCTCGTGCAGCATGACGCTCAGGTTCCGCTGCGCGCGCTCGGCGCGCAGCGTGGAGCGCGCCCCGAGCTCGACGACGCGCACCGTGCGCATCGTGGCGAGGAGCGCCGCGCTGGCCGCCGTCAGGAGCAGGAGGAAGAAGAGCGACGCCGGCGCCCAGAAGTCGCCGTGGTGGCCGCCGTTCAGCGCGCGGTCGAGCGCGATGAGCACGAGCGCGGAGAGCGCGTTCGCCGCCGTCGCGAGGAGCACCGCCCGGCGGACCAGCCGGAACGCGCTCACGGAGACCGTGATCAGGAGCGCGGCCATATCGGGCAGGTGCAAGATTCCCGGGTAGCCGTCCCAGGGCCAGAGCACGTTCGGCAGCAGCGCCAGAAAACACAGGAGCGCGTCGAGGCCGACCGAGACGAGGATCAGGTGAGGAGGGGCATCGGTCTTCCGGCTCCGCCACCACACGTACAGCGAGGCGGCAACCGCGCCGAGGAGCAGCGGAACCTCGATGAGCGAGCGCGCGTGAGAGCCTGACGGCGTCAAACCGCCGACGGCGAGGAACCGCGCAAGGAGGGCCGCGCAGAAGACGCTCCGCGCGATCGAGGCGGTGCGCTCACCCCGCAGCGCCTCGCGCGTGATGAGGGCGTCGAGCTGCGCGCCAGCCGACACGGCTGACAGCGCCGACACGGCCGACACCGCCGGGAGGCTGGCCAGCTCCGCCCTCTTGAGACTATGCGCCCCCATGAACCGGGGGCATTCTACCATACGATGTTACGCTGGCTGGTCGTGGAGGATGACGCGAGGCTCAGGCGCGCGCTGCACGAGGCGCTCGAGGCGCGCGGCGCCGAGGTCGTCGCGTGCGCGTCGGTGGCCGAGGCGCACCGCGCGCTCGCAGACGGGATATTTCAAGGGATCATCGCCGACGTGATGCTCCCGGACGGGAACGCCGTCGACGTCGTGGAGCGAGCGATGACCTGCGCTGTCGCGCCGACGATCGTGGCCATCAGCGGCTCGGCGAGCCCGGCCGTCTCGTTCCGGCTCGCCCAGATAGGGGTGCGCTCGTTCCTGGAGAAGCCGCTGCGCCTCGAGGAGCTGGAGCGCACGATCGACGACGCGCTGGCCCGGCCGCCCGATCTCCGGCCTCAGGTGCGCGCCGCGGTGGGGCGGGCGTCGATCCAGGACGTCGAGGAGCAGGTGCGCACCGTCATGGTCGACGAGGCGCTCGCGCGCGCCGGGGGAAACCGCCGGAAGGCAGCAAAGCTCCTGAACGTCTCGCGCCAGCTGCTCCAGCACATCCTCCGGCGGCGATCGTAGGAGAGGCCAGCGCCATGACGCGCGGGCCGTGAACCACGGCAAATTCCTCCTCTACCGCAAGCGGCGGCGAGCGGGACGCGCCGCGGCCGGCGCCGTCACTGCCCCTGTGTCGCCGCGAACGGGTTGAGCTCGTTCGTGAACAGGTCCTCGGCCTTGATCTGCCCCGCCTTGAGCTCGCCGTCCTTCACGAGCCAGTCGATCCAGATCTGGTATTCCCCGGCCGACAGGAGCCCGCCTTTGCCGGCGACGCCCAGGCTGGTCCAGTACTTCACGAGCGACGCGTCCTCGTTGCGGCCCCGCCGCTCGATGATGCGCTGCAAGCGGGCCACCACCTCCTCGCGCGGCGTGCTCCGGGCCCACTCGATGGCGCGCGCCGCGGCCTCCACGAACTTGCGGGCGCTGTTCGGGCTCTCCTTCAGGAATCGCTTGCTCAGCACGTAGCTGCCGGCGGTGAGCTCGCCGAACAGCTCGTGATCCGAGAACAAGGCACGGACGCCGCCGCGCTCCAGCGCCTTGTCGCGCAGGATGTCGCCGAGGACGGCGACCTCCACCTGCCCCTGTCGAAGCGCCTGCTCCGCGCTCACCGGCGGCAGCACCACCAGCGTGACCTGCGCGATCTCGGCGCTCGTGAGCCCCTGCCGCGACAGGTACTCTTTCAGCATCAGCTCGTGGTGCGCGCCCAGCGTGTTCATCGCGACCTTCTTGCCGATCAGGTCCCGCGCCGACGTGATGGGGCTGTCCTCGGTCACGTAGAAGCCGCTCCACCGCTTCGCGTCGATCCCGTAGCCGCCCACCACCGCCCGGAGCGGCGCGCCGGCGGCGATCAGCTTGATCACCGCGCCGTTGAACGCCTGCCCGAGATTGGTGTCTCCGGTGACCACGGTCTGGATGTCCTGCGGCCCGCTGATCGTGTTGCCGACGTAGCTCAGCTTGAGCGGGGCGAGGTACCCCAGATCCTCCGCCAGCTCGGGCACCGAGACCATGCCCGAGAACCCCTGATAGCGCAGCTCCTGCACCTCGTAGTCGCCGGCGGCGCCGTCGCCGCTGCCGTGGTCTCCCTTCGAGCAGGCCGCGAGCGCGAGCGCGGCGCAGAGGGCCGCCGCGAGCCTGCGGCGCGTCGTGGCGTTCGAAGATGGCTTGTCGAGCTCTCGCATGGTGTCTGTCTCTCCTCGGCCGTTACTCGGCGGCGGCGGGCTCGGCGGGCGCGGGGCTCGCCGCCGCCGCGAGGGACGTCCTGCGCGCCACGGCGAGGAGCACGCCGAAGAACACGGACAGGAGCAGGAACATCGTCTGGAGCCCCAGGCTCCGGCCCAGGAGGCCGCCCACGGCGCTGCCGAACAGGCCGCCGGACGGCCCCACGAGCGCCTGCAAGCCGGCCACCTTGCCCCGCCCCGCCCGCGCGCCGATCCGGGCGATGCGGGTGAGGTTCGCGATCTGGAGGATGCCGAGCCCGAGGCCGAGCAGCAGGCCGCCGGCCCGCAGCGGCAGGAGATCGCGCGAGAGGCCGAGCAGGAGGAGCGCGCACGGGACGAGGACCAGGCTCGCGAGGTAGACCCGCTCGTGCCCCACCCGGCCCACGAGGCCCCCCAGCGCGAACAGCGCGAAGATGAACGTCACGCCCTGCCAGGCCAGGAGCCCCGACGCCTCGGCCGCCGTCAGGTGGGCGACGGTGACGCCGATGGGGATGATGAAGAACATGAAGAACGAGTTGATCGACTGGGCCGCAAACTCGATCAGGCACACGCTGCGCAGCTCGACGTCCTGCGCGAGCAGGGCGAGGTCGGCGCGGACGCCGGAGAGGCGGAGCGATCGAGGGTGCGCGGACCGCGCCGTGTAAGGGCCGAAGACGATCGGCGACATGAGCACGGTGATCAGGAACGAGAGCCCGATGAGCCGGTACGTGCCCGAGAAGCCGAGCGCCTTCGTGAGGCTGGCCGCGAGCATGGGGCCGAGCAGGAACATGCCGACCATATGGGTGCCGCGGTACCAGCCGGCCTTGCCCTCGCCCACCGTCTCGAGCTGCTGCATGAACACGGTGCTCAGCGAGACGAAGCGCATCGGCATGAAGAAGCTGATCGCCGTCGTGAAGGCCAGCAGGAACACCGGAGACGGGACCGCCGGCAAGGCCATGTAGAGGGACCCGGCCACGAGGCTCCCCAGCACGAACAGCCGCGAGGGCCCGAGGTGATCCACGAGGAGCCCGATGGGGATGCTCATCAGGAGCACGCCGACGCTCTGCGATCCGGAGATCAGCCCGAGCAGCGCCTCGTTCGCCCCGAGCTCCAGCGCATACAGCGTCGTGCTCACCTTGGCCACGCCGACGCTGAGGCCCATGACCGAGGACAGCGCCGCGAACACCAGCAGGAAGCGGTTCTTGTCGATGAAGGAGCGCAGTTGGACCTCGGTGCACGGCGCGGATCAAGCCTGTTGATCCGCGCCGGCGAACACCCGCGGTCAGCAACCCCCATGCCGCGCCGGAGCGGGCCGGAACGCGGGGCCGAGAGCCTCCTCGCTGCTGCCGTGGCAGCAGCGGGTGGTGATCCGGTGCCCCGGCGCGAGCAGGCGCGCGCTCGAGCGACCGCGCAACGTTGGACCGCCACGGCGGCGCGACGCGATCAATCGACCGAGCGAGCAAGCGAGCAAGCAAACGACCAACCGACCAGGCGCGCGCGCGCCGCCGGTAGCAGGTTTTGCGCAGAGCCGCCCGCGCTTTGTTGTTGCCCTCGTCATTTCGAGGGTGGTACTGGTGCACGGCATGAAATTCTCTGCGATTCATGCATTGATCGCCGCGTGTACGCTCTGTTCCACGGCCGCGTGCTCGTGGCAGCCGTATGGCGAGGTCCGCGTCGTGAGGCGGACGAAGGTCGGGGGCGAGCTCGCGATCCTGGGCGATCGCGAGGTGGCCATGCAGAAGGCGAGCCAGACGATGGCCACGACCTGCGGCGGACCCGAGAGCTACGAGATCGTCGAAGAGGGCGAGACCGTGATCGGGGAAGAGTCCGTGGCGGAGTCCAGCGAGCGCCGCGAGAAGGATTTCTTCGGGCCGAAGAAGCGGAAGCAGGAGAGCACGCACACGGTGCAGAAGACCGAGTGGCGCGTGAAGTACGAGTGCAAGCCGGACGAGCCGGCGGCCGCCGCGGAGGGGGCGCCCGCGGGCGACGCCGCGCCCGCGGAGGCCACCGAGGGCAAGACCGAGGGGCGCCGCGTCCACGAGGTGATCATCCGGTTCTGACGCGCGCGGCGGCGACCTGTCCGTCGTGAAGCAGCAAAGCCAGCCACCGGTCGCTCCCGGTCGCGCCGGCTTTGCCATCGTGCTCCTGGCCTGCCCAGTGGTAGATCTGGTGCAGCATGGACGTTCTTGAATTGGTCGAACGTGCGGCGGCCGCGCCGTCATTGCTGCTCGCGACAGACTTCGACGGGACCATCTCCGAGATCACCGCGGTCTCGGGCGGGGCGGTGGCGGCGCCGGGCGCCCTCGGGGCGCTCGGGGCGCTCTCGCGGGCGCCGGGCACGACCGTGGCGATCGTCACGGGGAGGACGATCCAGGACGTCGCGGCGCGCACCGCGGCGGTCGGCGCGGCGTGGCGCGTGGGCGAGCACGGGGCGGAGATCGCGACGCCGGCCGGGGAGCTCGTGTACCTGGCGGAGTCGCCGACCGAGGCGCTCGACGCGCTGGAGCGCGAGGCGGACGCGGCGGTGCGGCGGATCCCTTCGCTGTGGGTCGAGCGCAAGCGCTGCTCGATCGCGCTCCACTGGCGGCTCGTCCCGGCGGAGGCCCGGCCGGCGGCGTTCGACGCGCTCGGGGCGTGGGCGGACGCGGCGGCGCGGCGGGGGTTCGTGGTCATGCGGGGGCGCAGCATCCACGAGGCCCGGGACGCCGCGCACGACAAGGGCCGCGCCCTCGCGTTCCTGCTGGCGCGGCTGCCGCCGGGGACGCTGGTGGTCTATGCGGGCGACGACACGACCGACGAGCCGGCGATCGCCCATGCCCGGGCGATCGGCGGCGTGGGCGTCTACATCGCCTCGTCCGAGCGGCCTGACCCCGCGGTCGAGCCCGACCTGACGCTCGATGGCCCCGCGGCGTGGATAGCGTTCCTCGCGGCGCTCGCGGCGAGGCGCGGCGGCTCGATCGGCGAGGCGCCGCGCCTCTTCTGAGGGCCGTACTCAAGTTCTCCGTTCTTGCACGTCGGAGAGAAGATCAGGAGAAGCGGTGTTGCGCGCGCCGCGCGCGGAGCACGGGTGTACGGCGGGCAGATGCGGTGGGGTGGCGCGCCGGACGGCGGTGACGCGCCTCGAACGGAGCGCGAGCCCACCTGCGCGCTCCGCCGCCGGCAAACCGCGCGCGCCGTTCGTCCATGGCCGCTCGAAAGAAGAAGTCTGATTAGCGGGTGAGCTGGACCGACAGTAGAGTTCGGCGCATGTGGACATTTCACATCTCAGCACGTCCGCTCCGCCGCACGGGCCGCGTGCAGGCGACATCGGTGCCGCTGTGCCTCGTCGTCGCGCTGGCGGGCTGTTCGCCCAAGGCCCGCAGCTTCCAGGGCTCCGGCGGCGCAGGCGCCGGCAGCGGCGGGGATCACGGGGTCGGGGCCGGTGACCCCGGCGCCGGCTGGGACGGAGAGGCTCCTGCGTGCGCGGCCGAGACGCAGGCGACCGACTGCGACGATGACAATCCATGCACCGCGGACGCGTGCACCGCGGGCGCGTGCGTCAACGTCCCGCTCGACGGCGTGCCGGCCCTGCCGTCCGGGCAGATCGCGGGCGACTGCCAGATCCTCACCTGCGCTGCGGGGCAGCCGTATCCTGCGCCGGACGACGCCGACGCCGAAGACGACGGCGACCCATGCACGAGCGACGGGTGCAAGCGGGGGGTCGCCACGCACGTCGTGGCTGCAGGCTCGCCGTGCGGCCAGGGCCGCGTCTGCGACACAGCGGGCGCGTGCAGGGGCGCGAACGGCCAGGCGTGCGGCGGGCCGAGGGATTGCGCGAGCGGGAAATGCGTCGACGGCGTCTGCTGCGACACCGCTTGTGACGAGACCTGCATGGCCTGCAACGTCGAGCCGTCGGTCGGCGCGTGCTCGCCCCTCGGCCCCGGAGTCGAGGACGATCCGGACTGCGTGCTGGACGACAAGGTCTGCAATGGCGCGGGCGCTTGCAAGCTGGCGCCCGGCCGGCGGTGTCATCGACACGAGAGCTGCGCGAGCGGCGTCTGCCGCGGGAGCGGCCGCTGCGGCGAGTTCCCGGAGGAATGAATCTCCATCATTCTCATCGATCGCACCCCCGACACCGCGTCGTCGCTCATCTGGCCGCAGCCAGCGCCACCGCGTCGGGACCGGCAGGGAAACGGAGCTGCCCCGACGCGTCGTTCGCCGCGCGCCACACCCCTTCGGCCACGTCGGACTCGCTCGTCACCAGCGCCGGCTGCCCGAAGGAGGCGAAGATGCGCTGCGCGAGAGGCGCGTAGGCGTCGGGGATCAGGCCTTCCATGCGGGGTCCCCCGTTGCTCGTGAAGCGCGTCGTCGGGCCGTAGCCCGGCTCGACGAGCTTCACGCGCACGCCGAAGGCCTCGAGCTCGAGCGCGAGCGACGCGGTGAACCCTTCGATGGCCATCTTGCTCGCGGTGTACACGGCGACCAGCGGCATCGGCGCGAGCGTCGCGCTCGACGTCACGTTCACCACCACGCCCGATCGCCGCGCGCGGAGCTGGGGCAGCACGGCCTGCGTCATCGCCATCACCCCAAACGTGTTGGTCTCGAACACCTCGCGCACCGTGGTCATCGGCGTGGCCTCGAAGGCGCCCAGGAGCCCGATGCCGGCGTTGTTGACGAGAACGTCGATGGGCCCGCTCGCCTCGAGCGCAGCCGCGATGCTCTCGGGCTTCGTCACGTCGAGCGCGATGACGCGCATCCGGTCCGACCGAGGCAGCACGTCCTCTCGAGGCGTTCGCATGGTGGCGACGACGTTCCAGCCCTGCGCGTGGAAGCGGCGCGCGGTTTCGAGTCCATATCCCGAGGAGCAACCGGTGATGAGCACAGTGTTCATGAAGGGAAGATAGCGACGGCGCGCTGGACTATCTACCATTGGTAGTCCACGTTTCGTTTGCTAGAGTCCAGACATGAACGACCCTCTCTCGGAGGTCATCGCGCTGCTCCAGCCGCGCGCCGTGTTCTCGAAGCGGATCAGCGGCGCCGGTCGCTGGGGGGTCCGCTACGCGGACTTCGGCCAGCCGAGCTTCTGCGCCGTGCTGGAGGGCAGCTGTCGTCTCGCCGTCGACGGCGAGCGCGCCCTGACGCTCGAGGCGGGCGACTTCGTGCTCCTGCCGGCGACGCCGGGGTTCACCCTGTCGGGCTTCGAGCCGGTGAGGCCAGAGCGCGTCGACCCGAAGGTGACGCCCGCGCCGACGGGCGAGGTCCGCCACGGCACGCGCGGTGGACGCCCGGACGTGCGGCTGCTCGGCGGCTACTTCCTCTTCGACTCGCCCGACGCGGCGCTGCTCGTGTCGCTGCTGCCAGCGGTGCTGCACGTGCGCGGCGTCGAGCGCCTCTCGGTGCTCGTGCGGCTCGTGGGCGACGAATCCAACGAGCAGCGATCGGGGCGCGACCTCGTGCTCACGCGGCTCGTTGAGGTGCTGCTCATCGAAGCGCTGCGGTCGACCTCGGCTGGAGACGCGCCACCGGGGCTCCTGCGCGGGCTGGCCGATCCGCGGCTCGCGCCGGCGATACGGCAGATGCACGCCCAGCTCGCGCGCTCGTGGACGGTCGCCCAGCTCGCCAGGACCGCGGCCCTCTCCCGCTCGGCGTTCTTCGAGCGGTTCACCCGCACCGTGGGCCTGCCGCCCATGGAATACCTGCTCGCCTGGCGCATGGCCGTCGCGAGGGATCTGCTCCGCCGCCACGATCTCGGGATCGCCGACGTGGCCGAGCGCGTCGGCTACGGCTCGGCGAGCACCTTCAGCACCGCGTTCAGCCGTCACGTGGGCCAGCCCCCGGGTCGCTACGCGCGCGCTGTCTAGAGGGACAAACGGGTTGAAACCACGAGAAAAAGCAGGAATTTCACAGGGAGACGGGGAGGCGGGGAGCGAGAGACGGCAAGAGAAAGAAATTCATTCTTTCTTCCTCCCCGCGTCCGCTCTCATCGAGCCTCACCGGGGTGTCAGGCAAACCGTTGCTCGTTGACGCAAGCCCGCGCGGTCGCCTCGCCGCCGCCCACGGGCGTCATCGCGCTCTCGGCGCGGGTTCCCGCGCGGCACGGGCGCTGCAAGCGCGCCGCGGCAACGCCGGCCCGGGCTGGGGGCGGACGATCAGCGAGGGCGCCGTGATGGGCACGGCGACGCCGAACGTTCGCTCTTGCCCCGCCGGCGACGAGCAAGGCAGGAGATGGCCATTCCTTTCCAGGGCAAGGAGTTCACGTTCAGCCAACCCGACGGGACCACGTTGCGGGTTCGCGGCTTCGGCGATCAGCACTTTGCTACCTTCGAGACGCTCGACGGGTATACCCTCGTCGAGGATCCGGCGTCCGGCTTCTATGAGTACGCGACGTTGTCCGCCGACGGCGTGGACCTCGTCCCGACGGGCGTGCTGCCCGGCAGGATCGCGCCGCTCGCGCTCGGCGTCGCGCCGGGGCTCCGCATCACCCCCGACGCCGCCCGGGCGAAGGCCCGCACGATCCCGGGGCTCCCGGTGGGCAACACGCGGTGGCGGCAGCGCCGCCGGCGCGCCCTCCGCGAGCGATCGGCCCCGCTGGCCCGCGGCGTCCTCACGGCGCCGCCGCAGCGCGCGACCACGGGCGACTTCGTCGGCCTCTGCCTCCTCGTTCAGTTCCCCGACGTCCCGCACACCATCCCGCGCGAGGAGGTCGAGGCCTTCTGCAACGACCCCGGGTACCGCGGGTTCGACAACAACGGTTCGGTGTACGACTATTTCCATGAGAGCTCGCACGGGAAGCTCCGGTACAACACCGTCGTCACCGAGTACTACACGGCCCGGCACCCGCGGTCTTATTACACGAACGAGCGGGTCGCGCTGCCGAGCCGGGCGCGGGAGCTGATCAAGGAGGCGCTCGCCGCGCTCCGGTCCAGGGGCTTCGACTTCAGCCAGCTCACCGTCGACGACGAGCGCTGCGTCTATGCGCTCAACGTCTTCTACGCGGGCGACATCGTGAACAGGCACGGCATGGGCCTCTGGCCGCACGCGTACCACCTCCAGACGCGGGTCGAGCTCGCGCCGGGCGTCTTCGCCTATGACTACCAGTTCACGAACATGGGCCCCGAGCTCACGCTCGGCACCTACTGCCACGAGAATGGACACATGCTCTGCGATTTCCCGGACCTCTACGACCACGGCAACGAGTCGAGCGGCGTGGGCGCCTATTGCATGATGGGCCTGGGCGCCAACGCGGATCCGAAGAACCCGCCGCACATGGGCGCGTACCTCAAGTACCGCGCGGGCTGGGCCGATCGGGTCATGGTCGCCGAGCCGAACATGCGCGGCGCCCTGCGGGCCGGCGTCAACGAGTTCCTGATCCACGCGCGGAGCCAGACCGAGTACTACCTCGTCGAGAATCGGCTCCAGACCCGGCGCGACAGGTCGCTGCCGGACTCGGGTCTGGCGATCTGGCGCATCGACGAGAGGGGCGACAACAGCGATGAGCAGATGACGCCCCGGAACCACTACGAGTGCGCGCTGGTCCAGGCGGACGGTCGCTTCGATCTCGAGCGGCGCCAGTTCCACCTGGGCGACGCTGGCGACCTGTTCGGCGGTCCGTCCGCGCCCCGATTCGGGCCCGACACCGTCCCGAAAAGCGTCTGGTGGGACGGGACGCCGTCGGGGCTGGAGCTCCACGACATCTCCGCGCCGGGTCCGAGCGTCGAGTTCAGCACCAGCATCCGCTGACGCGTGACAGGACGGGAGCGCGCCGGGCGTATCGGTACGCTTGACCTCCCGGAGCCGCTGAGACCACATGGGAAGCCATGATCAACGCCCCGGTCCGGCCCGGCGACGTCTTGGCGGGCAAGTACCGCGTGGAGCGTCTGCTCGGCACGGGGGCCGTGGGGATCGTCGTCGCGGCGCTCCACCTCGAGCTCGACCAGCGCGTCGCCGTGAAGTTCATGCGCTCGGCCCACCACGTCACCGCCGACGTGCGCGCGCGCTTCTTGCGCGAGGCGCGCGCGGCGGTGCGGCTGCGCAGCCAGCACGTCGCCCGCGTGTTCGACGTCGGCACCCTCGAAAGCGGCGCGCCATACATCGTCATGGAATTCCTCGAGGGGCGTGATCTCGCCGCGTTGCTCAGGCAGAGCGGGTCGCTCTCTCTCGACGACGCCGTGGAGTACGTTCTCCAGACGTGTGAAGCGGTCGGCGAGGCCCACGCCGTCGGGATCGTTCACCGCGATCTGAAGCCGGCGAACCTCTTCGTCACCCAGGACGTCAGCGGCGCGGCGTGCATCAAGGTCCTCGACTTCGGGATCTCGAAGATCAGCGGCGCGGAGCTCGCCCTCACCGAAGACGACCAGCAGCTCGGCACCCCCTACTACATGTCGCCGGAGCAGATGAGCTCGCCGAAGGATGTCGACGCGCGCAGCGACCTCTGGGCGCTCGGCGTCCTCTTGTATGAGCTCATCGCCGGGCAGACGCCGTTTCACGCGGAGACCTTGGCGGAGTTCTACGGGCGCATGCTCGCGGCGAAGCCCACGCCGCTCCACCAGCGCCGGAGCGGCGTGCCGCCGGCGCTCGACGCGGTGATCCAGCGGTGTTTGATGCACGATCGCGAGCAGCGCTGGAGCGACGTGGCAGCGTTCGCCGGCGCCCTTGCGCCTCACGCGCCCCTGCGAGCGCGGGGTTATCCGGAGCGGGTCTCTCGGGTGCTCAACATGCGGCGGTCGTCTCTGTCGGGAGCCCCGGACGCGCCGGGGTCGCGCCGCGCGGACGCCTCCCCGCCGTCGCCCAGCGCCGGGGCGGAACGGTCGCTCGAACCGCGCCCGCGGGATTCCGTGGCGAAGACAGCGCTCACCACGTCCTGGCCCAGCGGCGCCCTACCGCCCTTCGGGGCGCTGCTGTCGAAGCCGCGCTATTGGGCTCCCCTTCTCCTCGGCGGTGCGTTCGTCGCGGGCGCTGCGCTGGCGGTGATCGCCTCGGGGGGGCAGGACGGGGCGCGATCCCCGGCGCCGACAGAGCCGCCGGCGGCCGCGTTCGGCGCGCCGAACGCGGCCCCCTCCGCGCCCATTGAACCCCAGGCTCCCCCCTCCGCGCCCGCCTCTCACGACGCGAGCGCGAAAGCGCAGCCGGAGCCCACCTCGCCGTCGCCGGCGACGGCGACGGCGACGGCGCCGGCAACTACCGCCACGCTGAAGCCGAAGACGACAAAGCCCCCCCTGCGGGCGAAGCCCCCGGCCAAGACCGCTCCCACCCCGAGGCATGAGCCGACGTTCTCGTACGACGAGCGGCGCTAACTTTGGGACAACGGCGACCGGTGTCGATATAGTGGGATCGGTGCGTGGCCCAGGACCGATGCGTGTCAGGCGCAGTGTAATCGCCGCGAGCGCGCTGATCCTATCGTTATCGCTCGCGCCGCGCGCCCTCGCGGACCCGACCGCCGAGGACCGGGCGGCCGCCGATGTGCTCTTCCGCGAGGGACGCGCGCTCGTCAAGCAGGGCAGCCACGCCCTGGGGTGCTCGAAGCTCGTCGCAAGCCAGAAGCTGGATCCAATGGCCGGAACGCTGCTCGCCCTGGCGGATTGCTACGAGCTCAACGGGGAGACGGCGAGCGCCTGGGCGACCTTCAACGACGCCGAGGCAATGGCGCGCAGAGCGGGCGATCGGCCGCGCTCGAAGGAAGCGGGGCGGCGGGCGGGCCTCCTCGAGCCGCGGCTCTCGAGGCTCGTCATCGAGGTGGCGCCGGAGGCCCGGATCGAGGGGCTCGAGGTGCGGCGCAACGCGAAGCCGCTCGATGCGGCGATGTTCGGCTCGGCGATCCCGGTCGATCCGGGCGAGCATACGATTGAGGTGGTGGCGCCTGGCAAGAAGGCATGGAGCACGGAGGTGGTCGTCGAGCCGAAGCCAGGGAAGAGAACGGTACACGTCCCTCTGCTCGAAGACGCGCCCGCGCCACGGCGGGAAGCGCGCGTGCCTGCGGCCACGAGCGCCGCGCCCGCGGCGAGCTCGTGGAGCGCGCAGCGGACGGTCGGGCTCGTGCTGGGCGGGGTGAGCCTGGCCGGGATCGCGGTAGGCGCGGTGTTCGGTGTCGAGACGCTCTCGAAGATGAGCGAAGCGCGCAACCAGCACGGGTGTACCAACGACGACCCTCCCCGTTGTGGCGCCGGGGGGGTCAAGCTCCATCAGGACGCCAACACGACCGCCAACATCTCCAACGTGGCGTTCGCGGCGGGAGGCGCGGCGCTCATCACAGGCCTTGTCGTGTTCCTGACCGCGCCGTCGAGCGAGGCCGCGCCGTCGACGGCGCTGGAGGTGCGCCTGGGGCCTCCGGCCGAGCTGGGAACAGCGGGGCTGTCGTTGCGAGGTAGCTTTTGAGATGCGCCAGATGCGACCATGGGGGCTCGTCGTGGTCGGGGGCGCATTGCTCGTCGCCGGCTGCCAGATCATCGCGGGCGTGCGCACCGACGCGGAGCTGAGCCAAGGAGGCGGCGGAGCGTGCAGCGTCTCTCCCGGGTGCCCGAGCGGCGTCTGTCAGGACGGCGTCTGCAAGCCGGCCGAGGCGAAGTGCGCGCTCGACCTCGAGCCGTTCGATATCCTCACGTCCGAAGACCTCGGCGGCCACGAGGTCGACACCTCCTCGCTCGTGCTGGCAAGCGGACCCGATGGCGTATTTGCCTCGATCATCGACAAGACTGCCAGCCGGCTCGTGATCGGGACGGTGCACGAGATCGGGGAGCCAGCCGGGTCGAAGGCGGAGTTCCCGTTCACCGACGGCGCGGCTTTCGTCACCGGCCGCGAATCCGGAGGGCGGGTGATCCTTCAGGGCAGGGTGGGGTACGAGATCGGGCAGCTCGTCTTCCCCACGACCGCCGACGGCGTCTCGTCCGAGGGGACGTTCCAGCGGTTTCCCGCGCTCGCACCGGAGTGCTCGAGCCCCAGCGTGGCGACGTCGATGGCGTTCGTCCCGTCGGGCGATAACACCCTTTACGCCGCGACCTGCGCGGCGCCGGGCGGCTCGACGCGAGCGCTCGTCGTCGGTGGATCGGCCGAGCCTGCGCCGACCCTGGTGGCCCAGGGCGCACGTACCGATGCCTCGCTCAACGTTCGCTACTACACCGTCACGAACGGCCAGCACCTCCTGTTGTTGGATGACAGCGCGACCGGAGAGGCGTTCTTCAGAACGGGCGCCTCTCGCGCCGATCTCGGCGTGGCGCACCAGATCCAGTTCAGCCCATCTCCTGACGAGGTGGAGTCCTTCTTCGGGGCGTTCCCGCTGCCCGACGGCGATGGCGTCACGCTCTTGATGGTGCACCTCGTCCCTCCGCCGAGGCTCACGCTCTCGGCGGAGGTTGGCGTCGTAAGGGACTTCCTGTCGCTCGGACAGGTTCCCCCGCCCGGCTTCACCCCTGTCTTCAAGCTCCAGAACGTAAACCAGTACAACCCCCCGGGCCCCGTCGCGAGCGACGGCGAGAACGTGTATCTGACGTTGGTGCCGCCGCCTGGAAAGAGCGTGAGCCTGGGCTGGTTCACGCGAACAGGTGAGAACGTGCTCCCCAACCAGCTCATCTTCTCCCTCCCGGACGGCAGCAGCGCGCAGATCCTCGGCTCGACCGTCGCGCAGCTCGGCGTCAAGCTGCTCGTCGCCTGGATCGAGCAGCGCGACGGCGCCTACTCCGTGCGCGGCCAGCGGCTCATCTGCACGCTGCAATGACCCGCCGACCGATCAGCTTGGAAACCCGAGAAATGAGACGCCAGAGGACGCCAGAAGACGCCAGAAAGCGCCAGAAGACGCCAAGAAAACAATAAATCTTGGCGTCTTCTGGCGCCTCTTGGCGTCTTCTGGCGTCCTCTGGCGTCTCAACTTCTCGCTGTTTGCGTGCGGCTTCAACCCGTTTGTCGCTCCAGGCGCGGGGCGCCGTGCTGTCACGTTCGCTTCAGCGCGTACGCGATGCCGCCCCGCAGCGTCCCCGCCGTGACCAGGCCCCGCAGGTCGACGTCGAGCTCGATGAGCGTCCGCGCGATCGCCGGCTGGATGCCGGTGAGCACCACCTGCGCGCCGAGCAGCCCCACCGCGCGCGCGGCGTGCACGAGCATCTCCGCCACCTGGACGTCCACCGCCTTGACCCCGGTGATATCGATGATCGCGATGCGGGCCGCGTGCCTCTCCACCCCCTGCAGCAGCGTCTCGATGATACGGCTCGCCCGCGCGCCGTCGAAGAAGCCGATGAGCGGCATCACGAGCACCCCCTCGGCGATCGGCAGCAGCGGCGTTACCAGCTCACGTATCGTGTCCTGCTGCGCCGCGATCAGCTCGTCCCGCGCAGCCTCCCGCTCGCGCTCCGCCGCCTTGACCCGCGTGATGTCGACAGAGATACCGGCGACCGCGCCCTCCGGGATGCCCTCACCCCAGACAGGGAACTTGATCGAGTAGAACGTCTTCTCACCTCGGGCGTGAGGGACGGGATCCTCGGCCTCGAACGGGGCGCCGTTCCTGCGCACCAGCTCATCGACGTCATTGTAAATAGACGCAACCTCCGATGGAAAGAAGTCTCTATCGGTCTTTCCAAGCATGCTGCCCGGGGTCGCCCCGACGAGCTCCTCCACCGAGCGGCTCACCAGGAGAAAGGCGCCTTCCCGGTCCTTTGCATACATGAGGACCGGCGCGTGATCACAGAACGTCGCGAGCAGCGCCTCGCTCCTGTGGAGGCGCTGCTCGCGGCGCTTTCGCTCCGTCACGTCCTCGGCCGACAGGAAGATCTCGCGCGCGGCGCCATCCTCGCTCCGCCCGAAGACCTCCGCGCGCACCGCGAAGATGCGCTCGTCTCCCTCTCGGCCTCGCGCCCGGAGCTCGCCCTCGATCACCTCGCCGTCCCGCGCCCCCTTCAGCCGCTCCGCGCTCGCGGCGAGGCCGGCCATGTCGTCCGGGTGGATCCGATCCGAGAGCGCCTCGACGCCGCGTGTCGAGAGCTCTTCGCCCGTACAGCCGAGCGAGCGGGCGAGGGCGGCGTTGTGCGCGACGAGCCGCCGCTGGTCGAGGCCCACGACACACAGGATCGTCGGCGCCGCGTCGAGCATCCTCCGGGCTCGCGCGCTGAGCGCGTCCTGCTGCTCCCTGGCCCTGGTCTCGTTCATCGCGGCAGGCCTCTCCTCATGGCGGCTCCTTCCAGGCCCGGCGGCGGACGCGCGGACCAGAGCTCGACCCATGATAGCCACGGCGCGCGCGCGGCGAAACCGAAGACGCTGCGCCGCCTCGCTGTCGCGGATGGCCGGCTGGCGCACCGCAGCGCAGTAGCCTGGCCTACCCGCGCAAGCGACAGCGGCGGCGCGCGTCACGCAATGCAGCCTACCGTGCTGAGCAACAGCGGGCTCAGGGGAGCAAGCTGCACTTCGACAGGGGCGTCCGGTAATCCATCGCCTGGGTGTTGCGCTCGAACTCCTCCAGGTTGTTCGGACAGACGACGTACCAGCCAGCGTCGGTGAAGGCGCTCACTTGCCGATCGGTGGTGGCCAGATCGTACGCGAGCATGACGGTATCGTAGCCCCAGCCGAACAGCTTCTGACCGAGGAGCACGTCCACGTACCCCGCGCGCATGCGATCCATGTACTCCGGCAGCGTATCGAACGCCACCGAGTGAATGGTCTTCTCCTTCGCTCTCGCGGTGAGCAGCGGCGCGTTCGCCTCGAGGTCGGGCTCGCCGAGGAGCTTGCTGTAGGAGAAGAAGAAGCCCATGATCTCCGGGTCGCTCTTCAAAGCCTCCTCCGCGGTCTGCGCGCAGAAGGGGTTCGCGTAGTCGCAGCACACGCAAGGGAGGCTCACGGCGTTCGTCATGTCCGGGTACTTCTTCAGCGTCTCGGAGAAGCCGGCGAGCCGGTCGATGAAGGTCCCCGCGGGGGTGGGGGTGTAGACCCCGTTACCGTCGTCATCCATCATCGTCTGCAAGGCGATCTTGCCGGTCTTCCCGTTGATGGTCGCGAGCGCATCCATGAGGAAGGCGGCGGCGGCCTTGTTGTCCATGCCGTAGTAGGTGTGGCGCTTGCTGGCCGGGGCGTCGCCGCCGTACGTGACGACCTTGATGCCGGCGTCCACCGCCTTGTTGATGAGGTCGTTCTCGCATTCCCCGCTGAAGACATCGATGGATATCGCGTCCACCTTCATGTCGATGACCTCCTGCAGCACCTCCATCTGCGGCCGGGAGAGGTAGCAGGCGTCGTCGGGGTCCAGCGGCTTGCCGTCGTCCGTGAGCTCCGGACATTCAGGGTCCAGGATCATCACGTTGACCGGCCGCGCGCTCGTCGTCGACAGCTCGCTCTGCGCCTGCGCGGCGCCCGCGCGACCCAGATCGTGGAACCGATTGCACTTGTTGTGGGTGATGTAAGCGATGGTCAGCGGCGCTTCTGCCGTGCTCTCGCTCGAGCTGCAGGCAAGCGCGCTGGTCGCCAGAAGGATGCCCCCGATGATGGCGCGATCGACCATGAATCCCCTCCTCTTCTCGATATTGCTCGACCCGTTTCACGGTCCCCTGACGGTTCAGCGCGGCTGTGCGCGCGCCGACATCCGGGACCCCCGCGATGGCGCGCGCTCAGCGCGCCTCGCCCTCATTCACGGCGCAAGTGGCGCGGCTCCTGTCCGCCGCGAGCTTGCCCGACCGGAACCGCATACGCGATGCCACCCCGCAGCGTCCCCGCCGTGACAAGGCCCCGCAGGTCGACGTCGAGCTCGATGAGCGTCTGCGCGATCGCCGGCTGGATGCCGGTGAGCACCACCTGCGCGCCGAGCAGCCCCACCGCGCGCGCGGCGTGCACGAGCATCTCCGCCACCTGGACGTCCACCGCCTTGACCCCGGTGATATCGATGATCGCGATGCGGGCCGCGTGCCTCTCCACCCCCTGCAGCAGCGTCTCGATGATACGGCTCGCCCGCGCGCCGTCGAAGAAGCCGATGAGCGGCATCACGAGCACCCCCTCGGCGATCGGCAGCAGCGGCGTTACCAGCTCACGTATCGTGTCCTGCTGCGCCGCGATCAGCTCGTCCCGCGCCGCCTCCCGCTCGCGCTCTGCAACCTTGACCCGCGTGATGTCGACAGAGATACCGGCGACCGCGCCCTCCGGGACGCCCTCGCCGCGGAGGGGGAACTTGATGGTGTACAGGGTCCGATCGCCCTGGGCCTGCGGGACGATCTCCTCGGCCTCGAACGGGGCGCCGGTCCTACGCACCAGGTCATCGACGTCTTTGTAAATAGACGCAACTTCCGCCGGACAGAAGTCGCTGTCGGTCTTTCCGAGCATGTTGCCCGGGGTCGCCCCGACGAGCTCCTCCGTCGAGCGGCTCGCCAGGAGGAAGGCGCCGTCACGGTCTTTCGCGTACATGAAGACAGGGGCGCGGTCGCAGAGCGCCGCGAGCACCGCGTCTCCCCTGCGGCCGCCCTGCTCGCGGCGCTTTCGCGCGGTCACGTCCTCGGCGAAGAGGACGACCTCGCGCACGGCGCCGTCGTCCCCCCGCGTGAAGACCTCCGCGCGCACGGCGAAGACGCGCTCGTACCGCCCTCCCTCGACGCTCCGCGCCCGCAGCTCGCCTTCGACGACCCCGCCGTCGCGCGCCGCGGCGAGCTCGGCCGCGCGCGCGGCGAGGCCGGCGAGACCGTCGGGGTGAATGCGCGCCGAGAGCGCCTCGACGCCCCGCGAAAGGAGCTCTTCTTCCGTGCAGCCGAGCGCCCGGACGAGCGCGGCGTTGTGCCCCGTGAGCCGCGGTCCCGCGAGGTCCAGGACACACACGATCGCCGGCAAGGCGTCGAGTATCCGCTGGGCTCGCGAGATCGTCGCGCCCTGCATCCGGCTGGCCTCGGTCTCGTTCATCGCGGGCATCGCGGGGACTTCTCTCGAGAGCTCCCTGCCCGGTCAGGGCAGGAGATCACACTTCGTTCCTCGTGGTACATCGATGACGATGGCGCTCGCCTTCATGTCGATGGCTCCCTGACGCGCGTCGCCAGGAGGAGACCGCCAGAGAAATTTCGGTCGTGCACGCTCCCCCTTCACGACAGGGACACGGCGGTCCAGCCGAGTTGCATCATTACGACTATGGGAAACAGAATCGACTGTCAACGCCTTTTACGTCCTCGTTCCCTCGTTCCCAATGATGCCGACAATGCGAGTTCCAGCCGGAGAGCATGCCAATCGACAGTAGGGTGCCGTCGGAGATGACTCCACGGTGGACGATTCGCCCCCTCATGGGCGATAGGTTGACGCAATCCACCGTAATGAGGAGATGGCCAGCGCGATCACAGCCCGGCGCCGCCTGAGCCGCCCGCGCCGCCCGCGCCGCCTGAGCCGCCGTCACCGCCCCCGTCATCGGCGCTCGCGCCCGCGCCGCCTCCGCCCTCGGCGCTCGCGCCGCCTCCGCCGGCCGCGCCGGCCCCGGTCGTCCCGCTCGCCTGAGAAGAGCTCGCGGAGACGCCCGTGTCGAAGCAGTTCGGGTTGTCGTCCTCGACGAAGCAGCCCACCTCGATGGGGTGGCCCACCTCGACGCAGCCCCCCGCCAGGAGGCCTGTCGTGGCCGACAAGCGGAGGAGGAGCGCGGGAAAACATGTGCTCTTCACGGTGAAGCTCCGTGGCTCGCGCGCCCGACGGTCGCGATGGAGGAGGGCCTGGCCGCCGCGGCCGGGCTGCCCGCGGCGGCGTCGTCATCGAGGTGAAGCTCGATCCCGGCGAAGAGCGTAAGGCGGTTCTTAAACGCGAAATCCGCGGTGGGGCCGCTCTCGACGAGGTAGCGCGGCTGCCCCTGGTTGGGGCCGACGACGTAGGGCTCATGGGCCGAGAACGCGTACTGCCCGCCGAGCAGGTACCCGGCGCCCTTCACCCCGGGTATCGCGCCCGTCACCGCCACGCGGAGCTCGACCTGCGGCGGCACCTCGGGGCGAGGGGCGATGTTCGACGGATCACCGCCATAGTAGGCCTGGTCGGCGATCCGCCGGCCCATGTAGGCGGCCGCCAGGGACACGGCGCCAGAGCCGACCTCGTACGATACGCGGGCGTTGCCGTACACCTGCGGCGCGACCGTGATGGGGACGTCGTCGCCGGTGCCGAACGGCGCGTTCCGATGGATCTGCTCGGCGGACATGCGGCGCCGCGTCGCGGCGAACGTGGAGTTGACGCCGACGCGCAGCTTCCGCTCGAGGAAGCTCGTCTCGAAGCCGAGGTTCGCGCCGTAGTTCTCGATGCCTGGCACGTTGTTGTACCTCGAGACGCTGGGCGCCTTCGCCCGGAGGAGCTGGAGCTCGATGACGTCCCGCCATTCCGAGTAGAAGCCGCCGGCCGTGAAGGAGTACGCGCCGCTCCGGAACGACGAGACCGCCTCCAGGGAGGAGACCTTCTCCGGCTTGAGGCCGTCCGGGTTCGGCAGCAGCCTGCCGCTCACGGTGTAGAGCTCGACGAAGCTGGGGGCGCGGAACGCGCTCGAATAGATGAGCTTGAGCGACACGCGCTCGTCCGGCGTGAGGATCAGCGCGGCGCGCGGCGAGATCGCGTTCGCCACGTACTCGAGGGGGATACGCGAGTCGAGGTCGACCCGGATCCCGGCGTTGAGCGAGAGGGGCCGGAACAGGCGGAGCGTCTGCTGCACATAGGCCCCGAGCGCGCCCTCGTCCTCGAGACGGTGTCCGCCGCCATGCCAGCGCGTGCGCGCCGGGTCGGAGCCATAACTCTTCCCCGTGAGCTCGTCGAACGCGACGAACTCGTAGGCCGACGTGCGGAGGCGCCCATCGAGGCCCGCCATGGTCGTGAAGGCGCCGTCGCCTGTCCAGTCGTACCGCGCCTGGAGCTCCAGCCCGAACCAGCGGGAGAGGAACAGCGCCTCCTTCCGGCAAGGCCCGGACGGGCCGCGCGGGCACTGCTCCGGATCGAGCACGTCGAGCGGGACGTGCGGCACGAGCGGATCGTGGCCCACCACGTAGCGCGAGCGCTCGATCCGGCTGTACCCGAAGTACCCGCGCGCCACGCCCTCGAGCCGCTCGCTCAGGCGGTCGCGATAACGCACGCTGGTCAGGACGAGCGACTGCGTGTTGTCGTTGCGCGCGTCGTCAAAGGCCCCGACGCGGTTCTCGTGGAGATCCATGAAGGGCGCGGCCCACGACGAGCGCGTCGCCTGCGCGACCGCGCTCAGGTCGCCGACGTCGAGGCGCACGAAGGCGCCTGCCTTGCGGCGAAACCACTGCTCTTCCACCGTGCCGCCCCAGAAGCCGGGCTCGACGTGCGAGCCGAGATCCATGACGGACACGCCGTCCGCCAGGACCGGGAGCCGCTGCTTCGGGAAGCTCACCTCGGGCCCCTCGAAGCGGTGCATGTCGACCGCCGCCACCACGCCCGCGGGCTGCCCGAGCAGCGTGAAGCGGCGCCCGAAGCCGATCGCCGCCGTGCCCTCGCCCCCGAGGCCCTCGAGGTCCGGCGCCCTGATGTCGCCCGATTCGTCGAGCGGCGGCGACGCCCCGATCGTCAGGGAGGCGCGGATGCCCTGGTGATCGGCGGCCTTCTTCGTGACGACGTTGATGACCCCCAGCATGGCCTGCGCGCCGTAGAGCACGGACCCAGGGCCGAGGACCACCTCGATATGGTCGACGATCTCGATCGGGATATCGTGCAGGAAGACGGCGCCGCCGCCCTGCTCGTTCACGACCATGCCGTCGAGCACGATCAGCACGTGGCTGTTCGCGTCCCGGGTCAGGGCGACCCCGCGCGCGCCGACCTCCGGGACCGACATGCGGTCGTGCGCGAAGACGCCGCTCGCGAGGAAGGTGAGCGCGTCGGCGAGGCGCCGTATGCCGAAGAGCTTGAGCTGCGCGCCCGTGATCACCGACGACATGGCGGGCGCGTCGCTCTCGCGCTCCGCGGAGCGCGAGGCGCCGGACACGACGTTCTCTTCGAGGATCTCGAGGAGCGAGCTGACGTCCTCGGCCCGCGCCTCGCGCGGGGCGGCGGTCGACAACGCGAGCGACGCGGCGCAGAGCAGTGCGATACGGGTCGAGCTCACGTCAATAGATCCTTGCCAGTTTGAGGATGGGAGCGGGGAAGTCGATGTGCTGGGCCCGGGCCTGCGCGAGGTTGATGCTCATGCGCGGCTTGCCGTCCGCGACGTCGACGCCGAGCACGGCCCCCTGCGAGACATAGGGCTCCACGGCCGCAAAGCTCAGGATGCCCGTGTCCGTGAGCGCGCCGCGTATCGCGGCGACCTCCCTGCCGAGCCCCGAGGAGATGTACACGACGTTGATGTCGCGCGCGCGGCACGTCGCGGCGAGCTCGGACGCGCTCGAGTACTCGGCGCTCTCCACGCGGATCGGCTTGTCACGCACCTTGCCGATGTCGTTCAAGGCCCTCCTCATCTGGAGCGCGGCGCTCGCCGAGTCCGCGTCGCCGGCCCGGGAGAGCAAAAGGAAAGAGACCTGTCCCTTCACCCGCTCTGGAAAGCCCCTGTCATACGGCAGGATGCGCGTGACGATCTCCGCTTGCACGGCGAAGGGCGCCGTCGCCGGCTCCGCCATGACATGGAATGGGGCGAGGGCGGCCGCGACGAAGAGGCCGAGCACGAGGGCGCGCCGGCGAGGCGTCATGTCTTGCGTTCCTTGCCGCGCGACAGGCCGGCGAGCTTGCGTATGCGGAGCGCCGCTTGCACCTGCGGGGTGAGGGCGAGCAGATCGCCTTTCCTGCTGAAGACCCCGTCGAAGCCGAGCTCCGCGTACCGCGATCCGGCCTCGGCGTCCGTCGTGTAGAGGTAGAAGAGCGGCGGCCTCTCGCCCTCGGGCACCGCGGCCTTGAGCGAGCGGAGGACGGCGGCGCCGTCGAGGCCCGGCATGAAGAAGTCGACGATGACGAGATCGCAGCCGCGCAGGTGGCGGGCCGTGCCCACGAGCTGCGTCGTCGTGACCACCTCGTAGCCGGCGCTCGACAGCTCGACGCGGATCCGCATCAGCACGATCTCGCTGTCATCGATCACCAGGATGCGTCCGCCGTGTGACATCGAGTCATTCTCCGTTGCTGAGAGGGACAGCCTGGGGGCGGATCACGAACGCCGCGCCGGTCTGGCGCGACGCGTCCACCTCGATGAGCCAGCCGACCGAGAGGAGATCGGCGCGGACCGCGGAGAGGCCGATGCCGCGGCCCGCGAGGTCGCTCACGTCGCCCTTCGTGCTCACGCCGGGGGTGAACAGGAGCTCGCGCGTCCGGCCCAGATCCTTCGGATCGACGCCGGCGCTCGTCGCGAGGGCGTCGAAGTCGATGCCCTGACCGTCGTCCTCGACGAGGAGGGTGGGCAGCGGCCTGTCCTCGACGCAGCTGGCGCGGATCACGCCCACCTCGGGCTTGCCCACCCGGGCGCGCGCGTCGGGGGATTCGATTCCATGGGCGATCGCGTTCCGCACGAGGTGGAGGAACACGCCCGGGAGCAAGCGGGCGAGATCCGAAGGAATGGAGGCCTCGCGGCCGTCGATCTCGAGGCGGGCGCGCTTGCCCTCCCGCTCGGCCCAGCGGGGGACGCGCTCGAGGAGCGGCGCGAGCACCTCGCCGAACGGCCGGGCCGCGAGGCGGCGGACGATCTCGGCGGCCTCGCCGCCCTGCGGGCCGACGAGCTCGCCGAGCCGGGTGACGTCCGTGCGGCGGACCGTGATCTGGTCGAGGATCGCGCTGCCCACGGGCGAGGCGTCGACGAACGTCTCCTGCGCGCGCGTGAGCTCGTCCGCGACGCGGGTGAGCCGCGAGCGCCACGACGCCGCGTGCCCCTCGACCGAGGGCCTGTCCTCCGAGCGCGCGCGCGCCTGGACCCTGGAGAGCTCGTCCTCGAGCGCCATGATCTCGTCCGCGAGGCGCTCCAGGTCGAACGACCGGGCCTCGCCCTTCATGGTGTGCAGCTGCTGCAAGAGCTCGTCGATGTCCGCGGGGCAGAGCTCCCCGCCGGGCCTCAGGATCTCGCTGCACCGGGCCACGCGCTCGCGCGAGATCTCGATGAAGCGGACGAAGACCTGGCCGCCGCCGGCGATGAGGCGGCGCATGGCGGCGATCTGGCGCGCGTGCTCCTCGTCCTTGGTCTTGACGCTCTCCGTGAGGCGCCTGAGCTCGGTCTGGTCGGTCGCGAGCAGCATGATGCGCGCGATCTTCTGGCCGGAGACGATGGGGCAGAGCTCGATCCGCAAGAACCTCCGGTCGCCCGGCGCGCGCTCGAACCACACCTCGCGCGGGGCGAGCTCGGCGACCTCCTGGAAGGCGTCGACCTCGGCGTCGAACGCCGCGTCGACCCATTGCCGGAGCGCCTGGCTCTCGACGCAGAGCGGCCCGCCGCGGTAGAGGAGCTCCGCGACGTGGTTGCCCTCCGCGGCGCGATCGCCGAAGAGCTGCCTGGCTTCTTTCGAGGCCTCGCTGCCCAGCCGGCCGTCGGGGCCGAAGGCCACGATGGCCTCGCGCATGTTGTCGAAGAGCTCGCGGAGGCTCTCGGTGGCCATCTCGAGCTTGCCCTCGCGCTCGATGATGGCGGAGCTCATCGCGTTGAAGACGTCGGCGAGCCGGCCGAGCTCGTCGTTCGTGCGGACGTTCACGCGGACGGCGCGGTCCCCTTCCCCGACGCGCCGCGCGGCGTCGACGAGCCGCGAGAGCGGACGCACGATCTGCCACCTTGCGAACGCGAGGAGCAGGAAGGCCGTCATCGCGCCGACGATGCCCGCGAACTCGAGGATGTTGCGGCGGGCCGCGGCGAACGCGGCGTTCTCGGGCTCGAGGGAGAAGACGAGGACGAGCGTCCCGAGGCGCCGCCCGTCGTCGCGCACGACCGGGCGGGCGACGCGTATCTCGCGCTCCAGGACCTGGTTCTCGGCGCCGCGCGCGGTGAACACAGACAGGCCGCCTTCCGGCTGACCGATCTTGGCGACGGGCTCGGCGTCGCTGCCCCACGCGACCGCGGCGATGAGCGCGCGGTTCGACCGGAGCTGGTCGAGGTCGCCCTGCGCCGTGTCCCGATCGCCGAAATCTAGCGACGCGGTCAGGGAACCCGACAGCAGATCCGCCATCATCGATGCGGCGTTCGCCTTCGCCGACACGAGGTCATCTCGTGTCTTCTGGATCACCTGATTGGCCACCAGCACGGTGACGCTGGTGAGGACCACCACAGTCGCTGCGGCGAGCTTGACGCCGATGCCGAGGTGAACACCGGAGCGCCGGTGAGCCGCCGGGGGCCGGGAGACAGGGGCAGAGACCAGCATCACGCGCTCGGGGCGGCAGGCCGTATCCGAGCCAAGGAATGGTCGAATCCAAGAGCGTGCGTCATCCGCGCCCCCCTCCACGGCAGAAGCTTCGCCAGGCGCACCATCGGAAGCACCCGAGGGACGAGGACAGGCGCATGGCGATGCCCTTCCGACCTCGACGGTACGTAGTTCATTTCATTTCTGCAACAGGATTTTCCTTAGGCACCGCCGATGTGACTGTCCGCTCGTCGCGTCATCCGCAACGGCGCCTTGACGTCGCGCGTCACTCCGGCGATGGGGACGCTGCGGGATCGTGTAGGCTCGCGGGCATGCCCATCACGCGACTCACGAAGCCTGATTCGAAGTTTCGCCTCGACGACGTCTCGACCGATCCGCCTCGGGACGCGACGAAGCAGGAGGCAACGGAGCGGCTCAAGGAGCTGGGCGAAGAGCTGCTCGAGCTGCAGGAGCTGATGTGGGGAGCGAGGACACACAGCATCCTCATCGTCCTTCAGGGCCGCGACGCGGCCGGCAAGGACGGGGCGATCAAGAACGTCGTCGGCGCGCTGAACCCGCGCGGCGTCACGGTGAGCTCGTTCGGCGTGCCCACGAAGGAGGAGCGGGAGCACGACTTCTTGTGGCGTATCCACCGGCAGGCGCCGCGCGCGGGGGAGTTCGCCATCTTCAACCGCTCTCACTACGAGGATGTGCTCGTCGTACGCGTGCACGACCTCGAGCCCAAGTCGCTTTGGGGGGAGCGCTACGGTCACATCAACGACTTCGAGGAGCTGCTCGCCGAGCACGGGACCATCGTGATCAAGTTCTTCCTGCACATCAGCAAGAAGGAGCAGGAGAAGCGGCTCTTGGAGCGCGAGGAGAACCCGTCGACCGCGTGGAAGCTCAACGTGAACGACTGGAAAGAGCGGGAGCACTGGGACGAGTACACCGAGGCTTACGACGAGGTCTTCCGGCGCTGCTCGTCCAAGCACGCGCCCTGGTGCGTCGTGCCGGCCGACGCGAAGTGGTACCGCAACCTCGTCGTCGCCGAGACCGTGGCGGAGACGATGCGGGAATACCGCGACGGCTGGCTGAAGACGCTCGAGCGGAACGGGAAGGCGGGCCGCGAGGAGCTCGACGAATACCGGAGGTCGCGGGGTGGGCGGAACAAGGGGTGAGCGGACAGGAGAGGCGGCCCTGAGCGGCGCGCGCAGGCGGGTGGCAAGCCAGGTCGGGGCGGCCGGCCTCGTGGCATCGCAGCTCCTCGCCTGTCCGTCGTCGCCCGAGCGGGATCGCATCACCGTAGAACAGGCGCCGCCCGCCCCGGCGGCCGCGCCGCTCGCCTCGCCCGCGCGCCCCCCCGCGCCGCCCGAGCCCCTCGCCTCGGCGCTGCCGAAGGTCGAAGCGACTTCCGCCCCGAGCGCCGAGCCGGGCGCCGCTCCGCCGAGGCGCGGATCGCGCATCGGCGGCGACGGCCGCATCGAGATCGAGCAGGGCGGGAGCGTGCGCCGACTCGAGGGTCCGTGCCAGTCCACCTACGAGGTGGCGGATCCCATGCCCGGGCCCTACGCCGAGGTCCTCGATCCCGACGCGAAGGCGCCGCGGCTCATCCTCGATTCGTGCGGCGCAGGGGGCACGTACTTCGATATCGTCGCCACCGGCCTCAAGCTGCCGGGAGAGCTCGAGGTGATCCGGGTGCGCTTCCTGGATCCGAAGACAGGGTCGGAGTGGACCTCGGACACCGCGAAGCTCAGGGTCACCGAGTTCACGAGCGTCGGAGCGCCGGTGAAGGGCACCTTCGAGGCGACCATGAGCGCGCGCCTGAACCGCCCGGCCGAGCGGATCCGCGGGACCTTCTCGCTCCCCCGGGCGCCCGACCGATATCCGCCCTAGCAGGCGCAGAGCGCCAATCACGCGCTGCGACCTGCGTGGGCCGCTGATGCCATGGCACGGAGTCCACGCGAAGGACTCCGTGGTTGCATGAACAGTCGATTTCCCCCCAGCCGGCGGGGCCGAGCGACGACCTTTGTACTCGTCGACGATCTCGACACGTGGCCACACGCGGTGGCGTCAGGAGGTCGTCCACGGCGCCCGGCGGGGGCGACGGCTCTCGGCTCCCCGACGGTGCTCGTCTCTCAGGGAGGCCGTGGCCGGGCGCGCTCCGCGATCCCGCGCGCGCCGTGCGGGGCCGAGCGGCTCGGCCAATTGACGCGCTGCCGCTCGGGTGATGCAATTCCGACGAGGAGGAGGGGGCATGCAGCTCGACGATCCCAGGCACGAGTACAACCCGTACGCCGCACCGACGACCGACGACGCGCGCTCCTATCGCGAGGACGAGCCGGACGAGCACGTCCTCGCCGAGCGCGGCACGCGGCTCGGCGCGCGGATCCTCGACAACCTGCTGCTCATCGGCTCCATGATCCCCGCCGTGATCCTCCTCGTCGCCACCGGCGCTATCGAGGGCATCGCGACCGACGAGGGGACGCTCCACCCCGAAGGAAAGCTCTACCTGATGATCGGCGTCGGCGCGCTCCTCGGCCCGCTCCCGCTCGTCATCTACCAGTGGTACCTCATCGTCACGCGCGGGCAGACGCTCGGGAAGACGTGGACGAAGATCAAGATCATCAAGTCGGACGGCTCGCGCGTCGACTTCGTGTCCGGCGTCATCGTCCGCAACTGGGTCCTCGCGCTCCCCGGCCTCATCCCCGCCGTCGGCCAGGCGCTCAGCTCGATCGTCAACCTGGTCGACGGCCTCATGATCTTCAGCGATGACCGCCGCTGCCTGCACGATCGCATCGCCGGCACCAAGGTCGTCGTCGCCCCGCCCAGGGCGGGCTCCTGATCGCCCTCCTCGCCGCATGATCCACCGCGAGACGCTCCGCGAGCCGCTCGACACGAGCGCCGAGATCGAGACGCCGGAGCACGTGCGGTTCCGCCACCAGATCGCGGGCCCGGCGCGGCGCGCGCTCGCGTACCTCATCGACCTGGTGGTGCGCGGCGTCATCGTCTTCGCGGTCGGGATGCTCGCCGCGGTCGGCGGCGTCGCCGTGGGGCCAGCGCTGCGCGGCGCGTCGACGGGCTTCGTGCTGCTGGTCCTCTTCGCGATCGAGTGGGGGTATTATGTCTTCTTCGAGACCCTCTGGGGCGGCTGCACGCCCGGCAAGCGCGCCCTCTCGCTGCGCGTCGTCACCGACGGCGGCCAGCCGCTCCGCTTCGGGGACAGCCTGCTGCGCAACCTGCTGCGCGCCGCGGATCTCCTCCCCCCGTTCATCGATCCGCTCTCGTTCCTCGGCACGTACGCGGTCGGCCTCGCCGTCATGGGCCGTGATCCGCGCTTCCGCCGCCTCGGCGATCTCGTGGGCGGCACCCTCGTGATCGTCGAGGCGCGCCACACGGTCGCCGGCCCGCTCGTCCTCCGGCCGCCGCCGAGCCCCGCGGAGCTCTCGAGCCTGCCCGCGCGCCTCCCGCTCTCCGGCGAGGAGCTCGACGCCATCGAGCTCTTCCTCCGCCGCCTCGATCGCCTCTCGCCCGCGCGCGCGAGCGAGCTCGCGGAGATGACCGCGCCCGTGTTCGCGCGGCGCATGGGCGTCCGCTACAAGGACGCCGCGCGCTTCCTCGGCGTCCTCCACCACCGCGCGCACGCGCACCGCGGCGGCCAGGAGGAGGCCGCGAGCGCCCCCAAGCCCCGCCGCAAGCGCAAGAAGGAGGTGAGCGCGTGATCGGCGCCCGCTCCCAGGACGAGTTCGTCGCGGCCCGCAGGCCGGACTGGCAGGAGCTCGATGGCCTCCTGCTCCACGACAGCGGTTCGCTCGCGAAGAAGGACGGCGCCGCCATCTCGCGCCTCGCCGCGCTCTACCGCTCGCTCTGCACCGATCTGATGCGCGCGCGCGCGGCGCGCTACACGCCCGATCTCACCGCGTACCTCGACGCGCTCGCCGCGCGCGCGCACGCGGCGCTCTACGGCGCGGAGCCCTTCCGCCTCCCCGACATCGTCTCCTTCTTCACCCGCGATTTCCCGCGCGCATTGCGCGCGAACGGCCGCTTCTTCGCGATCGCCTGCGCGCTCTTCTTCCTCCCCTCGCTCGTCGGCATCGCGGGCGCGCTCGCCTCCGACGAGTTCGCCACCCACGTGCTCCCGAGCCCGGTGCTCCAGGCCATGGCCCAGATGTACAGCGAGGGCCTCAATGGGCGCGACGCGGGCACCGACACGGGCATGGCGGGGTTCTACGTCTTCAACAACGTCGGCATCGCCTTCCGCTGCTTCGCCACCGGCGTGCTCTTCGGCGCGGGCAGCATCTTCTTCCTCATCTACAACGGCCTCTTCACCGGCACCGTCGTCGGCCACGTGATGAGCGTGGGCCACGGCGGCAACATCTGGACGTTCATGTGCAGCCACGCGCCCTTCGAGCTCACCGCGATCGTGATCGCCGGCGGCGCGGGGCTCGAGATGGGCTACGCGCTCGTCGAGACGCGCGGCCGCACGCGCGTCGGCTCGCTGCGCCGCGCGGCGCCGTCGATCGTGCGCCAGATCCTCGGCGCGGCGGCGATGCTGCTGATCGCCGCGGGGATCGAGGGCTTCTGGTCCCCCTCGGGGCTCCCCCCGCCGGTGAAGTGGGCGGCCTCGGGCGTCTTCTCGCTGCTCATCGTCCTCTACCTCGCGCTCGCGGGTCGCCCCGCGAAGGAGGCCTCGCGATGAACCTCGGCGCCTCCGCGATCGTGCTGCGCCCGCGCCCGCTCTCCGAGATCCTCGATCTCGCCTGCCGCCTCTCCATGTCGCTCGCGCTCGGCCTCTACGCGCGGCTCTCGGCGATCCTCTTCCTCCCGATGCTTGCCGGCTGCCTCGCGCTGCGGTATGCGGCGGGCTGGTCGTGGCTCGCGGTGTGGGGCGTCGCGATCGCGCTCGGCGGCGTCGCGCAGGGCGTGTTCACGGTCGCGGTGGGGCGCCTGCTCTTCTCGGAGGAGCTCGGCGCGGGCCAGGTGCTCCGCCTGTTCAGGGCGCGCCTCTGGTCGTACCTGTGGATGCTCTTCTTGAGCCGCCTCCTGCTCGCAGCGGCCGCGCTCCCGATGTTCCTCGGCCTCCCCCTCGCCTGGCCGCGCCTCGTCTTCGTGCACGAGGCCAGCTTGCTCGAGGCCGCGGACGCCGGCGACGCCATCCAGCGCAGCAGCCGCTTCGTCACCGGCCGCGTCGCCGCGGTCCTGGGCGCGCTGATCGCGCTGCTCCTCGCGCAGGCCGGCGTCGCGCTCACGGCGGAGCTGCTCGGCCAGTCGCTCGTCGGCGGGATCCTCCAGCTCGGCAAGCCGTTCGGCGCGCTCGTCGACGACGGCGGCTCGCCCTTCGCGCTCGCGGGCTTCTTCGCGGGCATCCCGTACGTCGCGACCGCGCGCTTCCTCCACTACATCGACGCGCGCACGCGCGCCGACGGCTGGGACATCCAGCTCCGCTTCCTCGCGATCGCCGCGCGCGAAGGCGAGAAGAGGGCCGCCGCGTGAGCCGCCGCGCGCGCCTCTTCGCCGCCCTCGTCGCGCTCTCCGCCGGCGCGCCGCTCGCGCGGGACGCCCGGGCGGAGGACGTGGAAGAGAATGTTCACTGGAGCGTGCGCGACGTCCTCGAGGACGATCGCTACCGCTTCTGCCACGAGGACGACTACCCGCTCACGCCCGAGGAGCACGCGTGGTGCCCGATCATCGCCGGATCGAGCGACGTGTGCCCGGAGCTCCCCGCCGCGTGCAAGCTGCCCCCGGTCGAGGTCTCGCGATCGGCCGGGTCCGGCCGCGGCGGCCGCGGCGGCCGGGACGCGTCCGGCAAACACCCCGCGGGCGGCGCGCCGACCGATCGCGGCCCGAGCGAGGACGAGCGCCGCCGCCCCTGGCCCGAGATGCGCGTCGATCTCTCGGGGATGAGCTTCTTCGCGTCGGTGCTCTTCATCGGCCTGCTCGTTGTCTTCTTCGGGGGGGTGATCCACGCGCTGCTGAAGAACCTGCTCCGCGATCGCGCGCCCGCCGACGAGGCCAAGGGGGAGAGGGCGCCCGCGCGCGGCCCCACGCCCGAGGAGACGGCGCGGCGCGAGGTCGAGACCGACGTGCAGCGCCTGCTCGCGCGCGCGCGCAGCCACGCGGCCCGCGGCGACCACGCGCGCGCGATCGACGACGCGTACGCCGCGCTCCTGCGCCGCCTCGACGGGGATGGTCTCATCGAGATCCACCCCTCTCGCACCAACGGCGACTACGTGCGAAGCCTGCGCGAGCGGCCCGATCTCAAGGGCGCGATGCGATCGATCGTGCGCGACGTGGAGGGCGTGCAGTTCGGCGTCACGCCGCCCTCCGAGCCGATCTTCCGCGCGGTGATGGACCGCGTCGTCCCGCTCGTGAGCCGCGCGCTCGCGCTCGCGCTCGCCGCCTTCGGCCTCTCCGCCGCGCTCTCCTGCACGCCGCACGGCGGCGGCGACGAGGGCGGCGGCGATCGGTCGCCCTCGGGCACCCAGGCGGTGCTCGAGGTGCTCAAGGAGCAGGGCTTCAAGGCGCGGCGCCGCGGCGAGGCGCTCGCGGCGCCCGATCGCGCGCTCGCGCTGGTGGTGCTGCCGGGCGCGGCGATCGACGACGCGACGTGGAAGGACCTGTTCGCGTGGGTGAGCGACAAGGGCGGCACGCTCTTCCTCGCCGGGCTCCCGCGCCTTCCCGACGAGGTCGAGCTCGGCCTGCGCGTGGCCCAGGACGCCGAGACGTCGACGGCGCTCGCCGCGGACTGGTCGCGCGGGCTCCGCGCCTCGCTCCCGCCCGGCAAGCGCCTCGTCGAGGCGAACGGCGACGAGCCCGAGGACCTCTACATGATCCTCCGGGGCGAGTCGTCCTCGACCGCGGGCGTCGTCCGCCGCATCGGCGAGGGCAAGGTCGTCGTCGTCGCGGACGATCGCCTCGTGTCGAACGTCTCGCTCGCGGCCCCCGACAACGCGCAGCTCTTCCTTGATCTGCTCCGGTTCGCGCCGTACGCGACCGAGGTCGAGATCGTCGACGAGTGGACCGGCGTCGGCGCCGAGACGCCCTTCGAGGCCGTGCGCGAGGCGAACCTCTGGCCCGTGATCGCGCAGCTCTTCCTGCTCCTCGCGCTGCTCTACCTCTGGAAGGGCAGCGCCTTCGCGCGCCTCCGCGATCCGCCCGCCGCGGGCCGCCGCGCCTTCGCCGATCACGCGCGCGCGCTCGGCCTCGCCTACCGGCGCGCGCGCGCCTCGCGCCACGCCGCGGGCCTCTACGCGAGCTGGGCGCTCGATCGCCTGCGCGAGCGCGTGCACAAGTCCGGCCGGCGGGGCCTCATCCCGCTCGCCGAGGCGATCGCCGCGCGCACCGGCCGCCCCGAGGCCGAGGTGATGCGCGTGCTGGTCGAGGCCTCCGGCGCCCGCGAGGACGCCGCGCCCGCCTCGTCGCTCCGCGCGCCGCAGAGCGCGCGCGGCGCGCGGCCCTCGCCTCGCGCGCGCGACGGCGCCGCCGCCGATCTCGAGCTCGTGCGCGAGCTCCAGGGCTTCCTCGACGCGACCGGTCAGCGAACCTCCGATCGAAAGACGACATGAACCCGATTGAATTCCGCGATCGCTTCGATCTCCTCCGCCGCGAGGCCGGCAAGGTGCTCCTCGGCCAGGACGATCTCATCCTGCACACGCTCGTCGCCGTCCTCGCCGGCGGTCACGTGCTCATCGAGGGCGTGCCCGGCCTCGGCAAGACGCTGCTCGTCCGCACCCTCGGGCACGTGCTCGGCGCCACGTTCAAGCGCATCCAGTTCACGCCCGATCTGATGCCGAGCGACGTCACCGGCGGCAACGTCTTCAACCAGAAGGAGGACCGCTTCGTCTTCCACGAGGGGCCGATCTTCACGCAGCTCCTCCTCGCCGACGAGATCAACCGCGCGCCCGCCAAGACGCAGAGCGCGCTGCTCGAGGCGATGCAAGATCTCGCGGTCACCTCCGACGGCATCACGCGCGCGCTGCCGGATCCGTTCTTCGTCATCGCCACGCAGAACCCCATCGAGTCGCAGGGCACCTACCCGCTGCCCGAAGCGCAGCTCGACCGCTTCTTGATCCAGGTCAACGTCAAGCACCCCTCGCAGGCGGTCGAGCGGCTGATCCTCAAGAACCACGTCAACGGCTTCCACGCGGCGCGCCTCGATCGCTTCGAGATCCAGCGCATCGCCACCGCCGCAGAGCTCGTGGAGATGCGCGAGGGGCTCGCGCAGATCCGCGTGGACGACGGCATCATCGAGTACATCGCCGACATCGTCGGCCGGAGCCGCGTGCACCGCTCGGTCTACCTCGGCGCCTCGCCGCGCGCGTCGATCGGCCTGCTCGCGGTCGCGCGCGCCATGGCCGCGAGCGAGGGCCGCGAGTACGTCATCCCCGACGACGTGAAGGCGCTCGCGCCCGCGATCCTGCGCCACCGGCTCATCCTGCACCCCGACGCCGAGATCGAGGGCGTGAGCGCCGACGACTGCGTCGACGACATCCTCCGCGAGGCCAAGGTGCCGAAGACGGCGGCCTGAGCGCGATGATCCCCTCGCGCGCCCTCGTGCTGCTCGCGATCGTGCCCCTCGGGCTCGCGGTGGCGACGCTCGTCGATCGCACGCTGCTCCTGCCCATGCTCGCCGCGGACGCGGGCATCGCGCTCTGGGCCGCGATCGACGCGCTCCTCGCGCGGAGGCCGCTCGTGACGGTGAAGCGCCACGCCCCCGCGGTGCTCTCCATCGGGCGCCCGAACCTGATCACGCTCGAGATCCGCTCGCTCTCGCGCCGCAAGCTGTCGATCGAGGTCGCCGACGATCTCTTCGATCACGCCGAGAGCGACGACCTGCCCGTGAAGCTCGAGCTCCCGCCCAGGGAGCGCGCGACGGCCCGCTACCACGTGCGCCCCACCCGCCGCGGCGCGCACACGATCGGCGATCACCACGTGCGCTACCTCTCGCCGTTCGGCCTCTGGATCCGGCAGGTCACGGTGCCGGCCGAGACGCCGGTCAAGGTGTACCCCGACGTGCAGGCCGTGCGCGCCTTCGAGCTCATGGCGCGCCAGGATCGCGATCCGTCGGCGCTGCGCGCCTCGCGCAAGCGCGGCGGCGAGAGCGAGTTCGAGCGCCTGCGCGAGTACCGCCGCGGCGACGAGTTCCGCTCCATCGACTGGAAGGCGACCGCGCGGCAGAAGAAGATCATCAGCCGCGAGTACCAGCTCGAGAGCAACCAGAACCTCCTCTTCCTCCTCGACGCGGGCCGCCTGATGACCGCGCAGACGCAGGGGCTCTCGCTCTTCGATCACGCGCTCAACGCGAGCTTGATGCTCTCGCACGTCGCCGCGCGCGGCGGCGACCGCGTGGGCCTGCTCGCCTTCGCCGACGGCATCAAGAGCTACGCGCCCCCGGTGAGCGGCGCGGGCGCGGCCAAGCACGTGCTCTCCGCGGGCTATGACCTCTACCCCGAGCTCGTCGAGACCAACTACGGCGCGGCGTTCCAGCACGTGGGCCTGCGCGTGCGCAAGCGGAGCCTGATCGTGCTCTTCACGCAGGTCGTCGACGACGTCGCCGCGAGCGAGCTGCTCCGCCTGATGCGCGGGGTGATGCCGCGCCACCTGCCGCTCATGGTGCTGCTGCGGGACGTGGAGATCGACGCGCTGGTCGAGGGCGGCGACGCCGACCCGTACACGCGCGGCGCCGCCGCCGAGCTCTCGAGCTTCCGCGATCGGCTCGTGCGCGACCTCAAGAACCAGGGCGCGCTGGTGCTCGACGTCGCGCCCGGACAGCTCACCGGGCAGCTCATCAACCGGTATCTCGAGATCAAAGCGCGCCATTTGCTCTGATCTGCGCGGGGGCCCCGGCGCCCATTGCTGCTCCAGCAGCAATCGGTGCTGATCCATTGCTCCTGCACGAGCACACCGGCGCCGGCCCGGGCGGCCGATCACGGCTCGGCGCGTCACGCTCCGCGGGGAGATCGCTTTAAGATGAGCGCATGTCCAGCGAGCAACCCGAGCAGTCCCTTCCCCTGCCCCGCGCCGAGCTCCGCGGGGCGAGCCGCGTCCTCGACGCGCTGGAGCGCGCCGGCAACAAGCTGCCTGATCCGGCGGTGCTCTTCGTCCTGCTGGCCGCGGTGGTCGTGGTCCTCTCCGCGGCGCTGGCGACGCTCACGTTCAGCGAGATCGACCCGCGCACGAAGCAGCCGCTCGTGATCCACAGCCAGCTCTCGGGCAAGGCGATCACCGAGTTCCTCTCGACCATGGTGCAGACCTTCACGAGCTTCCCGCCCCTCGGCGTTGTGCTGGTGGCCCTGCTCGGGGTCGGCATCGCCGAGCGCTCGGGGTTCATCAACGCCGGCCTGAAGAAGGTCCTCGCGGTCACGCCGAGGGTGCTGCTCACGCCGATGCTGATCCTCGTGGCCATCGCGAGCCACACCGCGGCGGACGCGGGGTACGTGCTCGTCATCCCGCTCGGCGGCGTCATCTTCCAGGCCGCCGGCCGGCACCCGCTCGCGGGCATCGCGGCGGCGTTCGCGGGCGTGTCGGGCGGCTTCAGCGCGAACTTCATCCCGTCGAGCCTCGACCCGCTGCTGCAGGGCCTCACGCAGGCCGGCGCGAGCATCCTCGACCCGAAGCGCACCGTGAACCCGCTCTGCAACTGGTTCTTCTGCAGCGCCTCCTGCCTCGTGATCGTCGCGGCCGGCTGGTACATCACCGACCGCGTGATCGAGCCGCGCGTCGCCCGGACCCCCGTGGACGCCGCGCCCGAGGGGGAGCAGCGCATGACGGCGGCGCTCACGCCGCGCGAGGCGCGCGCGCTCTGGCTGGCCCTCGCGTCGATGGCGGCCAGCGTCGCGCTGCTGGTCGCGGCGAGCGTGCCGGCCTCGTCGCCGCTGCGCGCGCCGAGCGGGCAGCTCACGGTCAGCGGCGCGCCGCTCATGGGCGCGATCGTGCCGCTCATCTTCCTCTTCTTCCTCGTCCCTGGGCTCGTCTACGGCTACGCGGCCGGCACGTTCACGAGCCACCGCGACGTCATCGACGGCATGAGCAAGACGATGAGCACGATGGCCTATTACCTGGTCATGGCCTTCTTCGCCGCGCAGTTCATCCACCTCTTCAACCGCTCGAACCTCGGCGCGCTCCTCGCGCTGAAGGGCGCCGCGGGGCTGCAGGCGCTGGCGCTCCCGAGCGCGGTGACCATCGTGGGCGTCATCCTGCTCACGGCGATCACCGACGTCCTCATCGGGTCCGCGTCGGCGAAATGGGCGCTGCTCGCCCCGATCCTCGTGCCCATGCTCATGTCGATCGGCATCTCGCCGGAGCTCACGCAGGCGGCGTACCGGATCGGGGACTCGACGACGAACATCATCTCACCGCTGATGGTGTATTTCCCGCTCGTCGTTGTCTTCTGCCAGAAGTACGTGAAGGGCACGGGGATCGGCACGCTCGTCGCGCTGATGGTCCCTTACTCGGTGACCTTCCTCGTCGCCTGGACGCTGTTCCTTCTCGCGTACTGGCAGCTCGGCTTCCCGCTCGGGCTGGACGCGCCGTATGTCTACCCCTGAGACTGGACCTCTCCGGGGCGGCCGTGCACGAGCCCGCCCTGCCCGTTCCCATACAGTGTACACTCGTCCATATGTCGACGCCTCACGATCCCCGGTCCATGCGCGAGCGGATGCTCGCTGGCGACCTCTACATCGCCGACGATCCCGAGATCGCCGAGCAGAGCGCGGCTGCGCTCGATCTCATGGCGGCCTACAACGCGACGTCGCCCCGGCAGCGCCCGCTGCGCCGCCGCTTGCTGGAGCAGCTGCTCGGCGCGATCGGCGAGGGCACCGAGATCCGCCCGCCGTTCTACGTGGACTACGGCTCGCGCATCACCTTCGGGGCGCGCTGCTTCGCGAACTTCGGGCTGGTCGCGCTCGACGTCGCGCCGATCACGATCGGCGACGACGTGCAGTTCGGCCCGAACGTGCAGCTGCTGACGCCGACCCACCCGGTGGAGCCCGAGCCCCGGCGGCAGAAATGGGAGGCCGCGAAGCCCATCACGATCGGGAACAACGTGTGGCTCGGCGGCGGCGCCATCGTGCTTCCGGGGGTGACGATCGGCGACAACACCGTGGTCGGCGCGGGCTCCGTCGTGACGCGCGACCTGCCGGCCAACGTGATCGCGGTCGGGAACCCCGCCCGCGTGATCCGCGCGCTCGACGTCGCGCACGCCGCGGGGGCCACGCAGGCGCCGGGCGGGGCGCGAGGGTGACGGAGGCGCGATGAGCGCCGCCAGGGCGAGGCGCGCCGCCCCCGCGCGGCGGGCCCGCCGCCACGACCCAGGGCGCCGGGAGCGGCTCCTGGCGACCGCGCTCGACGTGATCGCCGAGCAGGGCGTCGCCGGCGCGTCCCACCGCTCGATCGCCCGGGCCGCCGACGTGCCGCTCGGCTCGACCACGTACCACTTCGCCTCGATCGACGAGCTGCTCGCCGCGGCGTTCACCCGGCACGCGGACGACATGGCCGCCCGCTTCGAGGAGCAGATGCGCGCCGCGTGCGACCGCGGGGCCGCGGTCGAGCTCCTCGTCGAGCACCTCACCACGGCCCTGCTCGGCTCGGAGCGCGACCTGGTGCTCAGCGTCGAGCTCTATGTCGCCGCCGCCCGGAGGCCCGCGCTGCGCGCCGTCACCCAGGCCTGGATGCTGCGGAGCCGGCGGGCGCTGGAGCTCCACTTCGACCCGGTGACCGCGCGGGAGCTCGACGCGCTGATCGAGGGCCTCGTGCTGCACAGCGCCCTGTCGACGGATCCCATGGCGCCCGAGCAGATCCGGCACGCCATCCGCCGCTTCACCCGCTGAGCTCCCGCAGGAGATTGCCCGTCAGGGGCGAGCGCTCGCCCGTCACTTCAGCACGACGCGCAGGAGCGCGAACTCCGACCCGAACCAGCCGGTCGTCGGCCGCGAGTACGTGATGTACTGCACCCGGCCGCCGTCCTCCTCGTACTCCGCGTGGTGAACCGAGTCGTACGGCGCACGCTCCTCGGGGGCCGTATAGAGGGTGGCCTCGTCCGACCATGGGCCGGTGAGGTCCGGGGCGGTGCGCGCAACGATCCGGTGCTCGAACGGGGGCGAGTAGACCGCGAGCCACGCCCCGAGGTGCTCACAGTACGAGACGGACATGATGGGCGCGCCGTCGAACAGCTCCGCGGCATCCCCGGCGTCGTCGCTCCAGCCATCGCCGTCGAAGTAGCGGAAGGCGCCTCGATCGACGGGCGTCTCGAGCGGCACGCGCGCGAGGCGGCACGGCTTGGACAGGCTGCCGTCGCACGCGAAGGTGTACAGGTCGTCGCCGTGGGCGACCAGCGCGGCACCCCAGCCGGGCTCGCCTTCCCCGAAGAGCAGGTCGGGGTGCTCCGCGCTCGCGTCCACGATCGGCCGCACCGGCGCCTCGTCGAGGCCCTCCCAGATCGCGAACGACTGGCCCACGCCGCGGAAGTTGAAGTCGCCCGGCTCCGCGTAGATGAGGCCATAGGGGATCAAGGCGCGGTCGCGCGCCGCATCGAACACCGGCGCCCCGGGCCACACCGCCCATCGGGCGCCGCACGGCGCCTCGGCGCAGTCGTCGCCGGCGTGAGCGTCGTTGAACGCCTGCTCGTCCGCGGTGGGCGCGATGAAATACCCCGGCGCCCCCGCGCCGTCGGCCGGGGACGAGAAGCCACCGATGCCGTCGGACGCGTCGAGATCGTCCGAGATGTCGAACGAGTTATGGTGCCAGTTGGTCCCGGCCTCGTCAGCCTGCGTGAGGACGGTATCGCCGTAGACCCAGACCGACTTGCCCCACGCGACAGCGCTGTCTCCACCGTCGCGCCCTTCGATCCATGAGCTCTTCTCGATGACGCCGATCTCCTCGGCAGACTCGACGCCTGGACCCGGCTCCCCGCCACACGCGACGACCAGGTGCGCGAGGACGATGGGGACAGAACGGGAGAGCGTGAGGGATCGGCGTGTGGAGCGCATCACGCCATCCTCCCACGACAGCGGGCGGCGCATCGAGCCGATCGACCCGCCTGGCGCTCCGCTCGACACCGACTTCGACGACCGACTTCGCCCTCTTCGGCTCGCGTCGCTCTGCCGGCGACCGCTTCAGCTCCGGCTGGGATCGCGTTGCCTTCAGCGAGCCCACACGTGCTCGATGGGCAGCTCGACGACGAAGGTCGAACCCACGCCGAGCGCGCTCTCGACCCGGATCGAGCCGCCGTGGGCCTCGACGATCTGCCTGGCGATGAAGAGGCCGATGCCCACCCCGGCGTAGTCGCGCGACGAGACAGCGCGCTCGAACCGCTCGAAGATCCGCGCCGCGTTCTCCGGAGCGATGCCGATTCCATGATCGCGCACCGCGATCACGGCCGTGTCCCCACGCCGCTGTGCGCTGAGCTCGACGGGAGCGTTCGCGCCGTACTTCAGCGCGTTGGACACGAGGTTCGTCACCACCTGCTCGATCCGCAGTGCATCCCAGCGACCGAGGATCTCGCGCTCGACGCGCAGAGACAGCGAGCAGCCCGCCTGCGCCAGCACCCCCTGGAGGGGCTCGACGGCCTGACGCACCACCTCGACGAGATTGACCCTCTCGGGCTCGAGCTTGAGACGACCCGCCTTGATGCGCGACAGATCGAGCAGCTGCTCGACGAGCCGCGTCAGCCGCGCGACCTGTCGAAGGCTCCCCTCCACCGCCCGGGCGGTGCCGTCGTGCCGGAGGGTCGCTGACTCGTCGCCTCCGAGCCTGCGCTCCAGCGCCTGCAGCGTGAGCTGGAGCGCGGCGATGGGCGTTCTGAGCTCGTGGGACGCGATGGAGAGAAACTCGTCTCTCTCCCGGACGGCAGCCTGCGCGGCCTCCTCACGGAGAGCGAGTCGGCCGCGATCTTCTACGGCCCTCCCCCGATCCCGGTCGATGCATTCCAACGCGGCAGCGCTCTTCCAGATGTGGCGCACGATGAGGACGATGCAGCGTAAGCGCTGCATGAAGCGCCGTCGGCCCCAACCTCGGTCAGCTGGTGCAAGATGGGGGCGATGGAACCGGCTCAGTCAGCCCGTCGCGTGCTGCTCTTCCGCGGGAAGCGGGGGCGGGACGGTGATCGGCCCGAGGGCGAGCTTCAGCTCGTCGGCGACGAGCCGGGTGCGGGTGCGCGCCCAGTACCTGGGGGCGAGCTCGAGGTAGCGGTCCCGCGGCCAGTAGGGCATCACGCGGATGACGTCGGCGAGGTAGGCCTCGGGGTCGAGACCGTGGAGCTTGCAGCTTGCCACGAGCGAGAAGAGGTTGGCGGCGGCCGAGGCGTGGTCGTCGCTGCCGAAGAAGAGCCAGGACTTCCTTGCAACCGCGATGGATCGCAGAGCTCGCTCGCTCGCGTTGTTCTCCAGGCGCAGCCGACCATCATCGAGGAAGCGCCGCAGGGGCTGCTCTTGATTGAGGGCGTAGCCGAGCGCAGTAGAGACCAGGCCGCGCTCGCGGGGACGCGCGTGCTCGGCCCTCGCCCACGCAAAGAACGCGTCGACCAAGGGGCGGACGACGGCGTCACGGCGCACCTTGCGCTGTGCGGGCGCAAGATCCGCGAGCTTGCGATCGACCGCAAAGATGGCGTTGATGCGACGCAGCCCCTCGACGCCGAGCTCGTGCTTGCAGACCGCCGCCTCCCAGAAGTTGGTACGGCAATGCGACCAGCATCCGACTTCGGTCGGGGGCGGACCGCGCTTCTCGTCGGCAGCAGCGCCTCTTGGTGGTGTGCCGCGGAAGAGGGCGTCATAGATGGCGTGAGCGTCGGCTTGAATGTACCGAGAGAAGCCGCGGAACATCTCGCAAACCGCAGCGCTGGTATGCTTGGGCTGGTACTCGAAGAAGACGTGATCCTTGTCCGCGAGGACGACGAAGAAGTGTCCTTTGCGGCACGGCCCGGGCTTCTTGTCCTTGCGCTCCTGGATGGGCCCAGGCTGGATGGAGACCCCGGTAGCGTCCGTGGACAGGCAGAAGGCGGTCTCGAAGGCCTCTTTGCGCGCGGCCTCGACGATGGCGCCCAGGGTCGCGCCCGCGTCTTCGGCGTAGCGGCACATCGTGCCGCGATCGAGCGACGCGCCCTGAAGCTCCAGCTGCTGCTCCAGTCGATAGAACGGGACACCGAGCAGGTACTTGCTGATGAGGATGTGCGCAATGATGGACGGCGCGAGAAGCGACCTCCGGAACAGCTCCTTCGGAAGCGGCGTCGTGATGAAGACCGTGCAGGTCTCGCCCTTCGGCGCCGGCGGCGGCGCATCGAGCGCTGTGGAGCAAGCGCTCGGCTCGCCGGCCGCTGCCGTGTTCTCGGGGCTGACGCTCGCTGCGGGCGTCGGCGCCGGGACCTCTCTCGCGACGACCTGGAGCGGGGCAGCTTCCCCCTCGCCAGCGCTGCTCGCATCCGTGACGGACCGCTCGGCCTTGTACACGACGCGTGCGAGCACGATGCGGCGCATTCCGCCGCGCTCGTAGCCGAGTCGCGAGGTCTCCTCGACCCCGATGCGCGTCGCCGTCGCATCGAGCTCAGGACAGGAGAGCTCAATGCGGACGACGGGCAGGTCCGACTCGGACAGGTCGCGACGGCCCTTGCTGCCGGTCCTTCGTTTCGGCCCCTTGGGGTCGTCGTCCTGCCGCTCGTCGCCCGTCTTGCGCTCGGCGTCGTCGAGTGCCTTCTGGAGACGCTGGACCTCGAGGAACATCGACTCGAACGCGAGCTGCTCCGCGCTCACCTCGGCGCGCTCCGCTTTCGCCACGAACAGTCGACGTTGCAAAAGCTGGAGTTGCTCGAGCGCACGGGTGTAGGCGCGCCGAAGCTGCGCGAGCGCATCGCGCGCTCCGACGAGCTCGCTCTTGGCCGCTGCGAGCTCCGCTTCGAGCTGCGCGATGCGCTGCTGCTCGGGCGTCGGCGTCGGCTTTGCGGCAGCGTCGTGCACGACGCCGCTCTACGTAAGCGGAGCGTACTTGTCGAGTGAATTCGTGCGGCTCAGTGGACGCGGCGCGATGCACGCCTTCGCGGTTTGGACGTCGGCGCGATCTCGATGCCGTCGAGCAGCGTCTCGAGCGTCGCGTCGTCCACCTCGACGTGCGTGGCGCCCTCGGTCGGGGGGTCGGGCAGCACGAACGCCCCGCGATCAAGACGTTTTGAAAACAGGCAGAGTCCGCTGCCGTCGAAGAAGAGGATCTTGATGCTGGTCCGCCGCTTGCCGATGAACGCGAACAGCGCTCCGCAGCGCGCCTCATACCCCACACGCTCGCGAATCAGCCCCGAGAGCCGCTCGAAGCCGTAGCGCATGTCCACCGGCTCCAGCGCGACGAACACCTGCACGCCGGCCGGGATCATCGCGCGCCACCGCCGAGGGCGCGGACCACGTCGGCCAGCAGCGCGGCGTCGAAGCCCGCTGCCACGCGCACGCGCGCGCCACCGACCTCGACGACGAGCTCCGAAGCGCTGCTTGTCACGGCGGGCGCCTTCGGCACCAGCCGCAGAAAGCGCGGCCGCTCGGTCCGCGACAGCCGGCTCGACCAGCCGTGCAGCGTCGAGGCCGCAAATCCGCGGCTCCGCGCGAACTCCTCCGCCGTTTCACCGCTCTCGCGCCACGCCCGAACGCGCTCGGACCACATCACTTCGGTCGCCTTCGTCCTTGTCATGCACGCCATCATGAACTGGACAGCGCGGCCAGGGGGAGACGGCGCTTCGCGCAGCGCTTACGATGCAGCCGATGACGAGGAGCGACGACTCGAACGCCGAATCGTAGAGGCCGAGCTTCCGCCCCTCCACGATCACCCAGCCGAGGACGAACGGCGCGCCGAACGCAGCGAGAATCAGGCGGCGCGCCATCGCGCCGCCGGCCCCCGCGCTCGTCAACAGCTCGACGCCGCTCAGCTCGGGCCGCGCGCACAGGACGCCGGCAGACAGCACCAGAAAGAGCAGCGCCGTATGCAACGCGACCTCGGTCGTCGCCCCGACGCCATAAAGGTACCCGACCCCGAGCACATATCCGAGCACCACCAGCTGCCCGAACAGCGCGATCAGCACGACGAGCGCCGAAAAAATCCGGCGCACGCGCCGCGCCTTCGCGTCGAGGAGCCACAGCGCCGAGCCGACGAGGACAAAGCAGATGGCCGTCGTGATAGCCATCCTCCCGAGGTGAGGGGTGCCGACGGCGCCCGGCCCCTCCCGGAAGAGAATTTGATCGATATGGAGCGGCCGGTTCAGCGCGTATTCCAGGAACGTGAGCAACCCGACGACAGCGACTCCGCTGGCGCACGCCCGCGAAAGCCGGCGCGTCCACAGGCGCGATCCCGCGCGGCAGTGGAGCCACAGCGACGCGGCGGCGGCAAGGAACGCCAGCGCCGTGTTCGCCTTCATGGTCACGAAGGTCGGATGAACACTCTTGAGAGTCTGAACATCGAGCCACCAGCCCACCAGGACGGCAGCAGCGGTCACGACGGTGATGGCGCACGCGGCTCGTGGGACGATCCCAATCCAGCCGATCAGAGCTGAAGCAGGGCCTTCGCGCGGGCAGCCAGGCCCATCCAGTCCGGGGCTTCGCCCGCCCGCTTTCGACATCATTGATCAGGTAGATTGTCTTCGAACACCGCGATGCGCAACGTGCGCTAGAAGGCACACGCTGCTTTCTCGTCACGCCTCCCAGCACCGCGCTCCACGAGTCTTTTTGGCATCTTCGGGTCTGCGATACGTACAGGGGCAGCCCAGGCAAAACGGCGGGGGCCGTCCGGCCGCGCATGGAACGGCAGAGGTCGCGATCTGCTGTGGCGCGCCGAGCGCGCAGAGGGCCGTCGCCATCCTCGGCCGAACTTCTACTCTATCCCCAGCACCCGCCGGTTCAGGCCATCCGCCGGACCATCCTCGTGTGCGGGATCCCCGCCTCGTCGAAGATCGGCCCCTCCTCGACGAAGCCGAGCTTGCGATAGAACGCCGCTGCAGCGACCTGGGCGTTCAGGACCAGCGCGCGCGCGCCCTCGGCCCCGGCGACGCGGATCGCCTCCTCCATCAGCCGCCGCCCGAGGCCCGCGCCGCGAAGGTCTCTCCTGACAGCGACGCGGCCGACCTTGAGCGCGCCCTCGTACGGCACGAGCCGCATCGTCGCGACGACCTCGCCGCCGTCGAGGACAACGAAATGCCGCGCGACGGGGTCGAGCTCGTCCATCTCGATGTCCTCGGGCACGGACTGCTCGACGATGAAGACCTCGCGCCGGAGGCGGAGCGCGCCGGCGTAGAGCGGCGAGTCGCTGCGGATCGGGAGGACGTCGCCGGCCATGCCCGCTTCGTGCGCCGTCTCGGGCGCTGCGTCCACCCGATTCAGCGCGCCTTTTGGCTGCTCCGCGCAGACGCCCCGGCCTCGGAGGAGCTAGCCTGATCGGACCGTGAAGATCATGACCTTCAACATCCTCTTCGGCGGCGAGGATCGGTTCGAGGCGATCCTCGCGATCGTCGCCGCCGCGCGCCCCGATCTGCTCGTCCTCCAGGAGTGCGTGGGCTGGGAGGACGGCGCCCGGCTCCGGGCCGTCGCCGAGGCGATCGGCGCGCCCGCCGGCGAGCGGCACGCCGTCCTGGGCAACGCCAACCCGCGCCCGAACGGGAGGCGCAACCACGTCGCCGTCGTCAGCCGGGCGCCGCTCGCCGGCGCGCGCGTGCACGCGCCCGAGGCGCTGGCGCACTGCCTCGTCGAGGTCGAGCTCTCGCTGGGCGGCGAGCCGCTCGTGGTGCTCGGCACCCACCTCAACGCCGGAAGCGAGGATCGCCGGCTCACCGAGGCCCGCTGGCTGCTCTCGCTCGTGCCGCCCGCCCGGTTCGCCTCGGGCCTCTGGGCGCTCGCGGGCGACCTCAACGCGCTGTCGCGCCGCGACCCCTACCCCGCGGACCTCGGCGCGCGCCTCGCGGCGGCCGGCATCGAGAAGTACGGCAGCCCGCCGCGGTTCGACACGATGGATGCGATCGAGACGTTCGGCTGGGCCGACGCCCTGCTTTTGAGGCCGCGCTCCTCGCGCTGGTTCACCGCGCTGCGCGGGCGCAACGGCGCGCAGGTGGAGACGCGGACCGACTACGTGCTGCTGTCGCCGCGGCTCGCCGGCCGGCTCGCGCTGGCCGACGTCATCGACGTCGGCGCCGCGTCCGACCACCACGCGGTCGTCGCCGAGCTCTCCTGACACCGCGCGCCGCGCGGACGATCCGTCCACGCCTCTGCAACTGCAACAGCGAAGCACCGTTCGCTCAGCAATCCTCACGGCGAGCGCGGTGGCGGCAGCGCCCGAGCCATGGACGGAGCGCCGGTGTGACCGGGTCGGACCGGGACGACGCCACTGGAACAGCACACAACGCGATGTCTTCGGCTCGCCATCGGCCGACAACATGATTGAATCGGCGGTATCGCGCGCGACCCGCGCGGGGGGCTCCGTTACGCATCCGTTACGCAAACGCTTCGGTCCGCGCCATGGATTCACCCTACGGCCTGCAAGCTGGCAGCATCATCGGCGGCGACTTCGAGGTCGTGCGCACGCTCGGCTCGGGCGGCACGGGCAGCGTCTATCTCTGCCGCCAGCACAGCACCGCGCGCCAGCGCGCCGTGAAGGTCATGCACCCGGTGCGCGCCGTCGACCCCGAGGAGCGCCGCCGCTTCGAGCGAGAGGCGCGCGCTCCTGGGCTCATCGGGTCGCCGCACATCGTCGAGGTGCTGATCGCCGGCGTCGACGGCGTGACGGGCCTGCCCTACCTCGCGATGGAGCTCCTCCAGGGCGAGACCCTCTCGGCCTGCGTCGAGCGGGCAGGCCCGCTCCCGATCGCGGAGGCGCGCCGCGTCCTCGGGCAGCTGGGGCGCGCGCTCGAGGACGCGCACGGCGCGGGCATCGTTCACCGCGATCTCAAGCCCGAGAACGTCTTTCTGGAGGAAGCCGGCGACGGCGCCGCGCCGCGGGTCAAGCTCCTCGATTTCGGCATCGCCAAGATCATCGCCGACGCGCGCGCCTCGCTGACGGCCGCCGTCGGCACGCCCCTCTGGATGGCCCCCGAGCAAGCGCGCGAGAGCCAGGGAGCGCTCCCCCAGAGCGACGTCTGGGCCTATGGGCTCGTCGCGTTCTTCGCCCTCACGGGCAAGCCCTTCTGGCAGGGCCGAGACCTCCCGGCGCTGCTCCGGGAAATCCTGTTCGCGCCCATCCCCACCGCGAGCCGGCGCGCGGGAGAGCTCGGACTGCCGCCCTTCTTCGCCGGATTCGACGCCTGGTTCTCTCGCTGTGTCGAGCGCGACCCCCTCGCCCGCTTCACCAGCGCGTCCGCGATGTGCCCTGTCCTCGATCGCCTCCTCGACGGCGCCACGCGCGTGGCGCCGACCGCGCCGGCGTCGACCGCGCCGGCGTCGCGCCGCCGCACCTCGCTCCCGCCGCCGGAGTCGTCGTCCGGCGCCGCGGCGGCGCGTCGCCGCAGCTCGCTCCCTCCGCCCGAGGCCTCCCCGGCCGGCATGGTCACGGCGAGGCCGCCCGCCCCCGTCGCCGCCTGCTTCAACAGCACGATCGCGGCCCCGTCGCTCAGGGATCACGACGATCCCGCGCCGCCCGCGAGCTCGCCGCCGCCGCGCAGCGAGGGCGGAAGCAGGGCGACGAGGCCTTTCCTCCACGCGCTGGACGAAGATCACTGCGTCGCCACCTGGAAGGGTCTCCTCTTCCAGATCTGGCGCCGGCACACCACGGCGGCCGCGGTGAGCGAGGTCCGGAGCATCCTGCGCGAGCGCGGCAGCGAGCTGCAGGCGACGCTGGTCATCCTCGAGGAGAACACCGTCCCGGCGGGGCGGGAGGTCCGGAGCTCGCTCGCGGAGCTCTCCAGGGAGCTCGCGGCCCACGGCATGTGCGCCGCGCTGGTGTTCGAGGGCCATGGCTTCAAGGCGTCGCTCGTGCGCAACGTGGCCATCGAGTTCATCCTGCTGAGCCGCTCGCGGCTTCGTTACGAGGTGTTCAGCACCATGGACGACGCCGTCGCCTGGCTGATGCGCAACCGCCCGACGCGGGACTGGCTCAGGGAGCTGCCGGGGGTCACGGAGGCCCTCCGCCGCGAGGTGGCGGCGCACGCAGCGCGGGCGTCGCACATACCCTAGCGAGGAGGCCGGGCGCGCCGACCCGGGACGAGCGCGGCAGCTCGCCGGGCGCGCTCCGCCGTGCTGCGCGCGCCGCCTTTCGGCTACGCTCGCCGCGCGACCTCCCGCGGGAGGGGGAAGCAGGAGGAGGAGCGAGCGTGGTGGATCTGCCGATCATGGACCGTGCGCCCGGGGACGACGCGGCGGCGCGACGCGACCGCCTGCTCACCGCGCTGCTCCGCGGGCCGGACGCCCTCGTGCTGCTCCGCTGCGACCCGGTCCTGGCGTTCCTCGCGGGCAGGTCGGCGCCCCTCCAGATCGCGCTCGTCACGGCGCCGGGGGACCCCACGGCCGACGAGCTCCACGCCCTGCTCGAGCCGCTCGTGAAGGCGGTGAAGCCCGGCGGGCCGCCGACGCACGTCGTGCTGGTGGGCGGCGGCGCTGCCCCGGGCCGGGCCGCGCTCGCCAAGGTCGCGCCGTTCGTGCAGCCCGTGCCGATGGGCTTCCACCACCTCGACGCGGCGGGCGAGCTCGCGCGCGTGAAGGGGCAGGCCCTGCCGGCCCTCGAGCGGGCCCACGAGCGCCTCGCCGAGGCGGGCCCGCTCGAGCCTGAGGCGCTCGCCGAGGCGCTCGCCGAGGGGCAGGCGCTGGCGCAGCAGGAGCGCGCGATCGTCGACAGGCTGAGGGGCAGCCGCCGCGTCACGGCGACGCTCATGATCGCGTGCGCCGTGCTGCTCGCCGTGAGCTACGCCTTCGGCTCGGGCACCCACGAGGCGGCGCTGTGGCGCATGGGCGCCAACAGCGGCGAGGCGGTGCGTCAAGGGCACCTCTACCGGCTCCTCGCGTCGGCGTTCCTGCACGCCGACCCGATGCACCTCTTCGTCAACATGCTGGCGCTGTGGTCCTTCGGCCCGATGCTCGAGGCGCTCTTCGGCCCGCGGCGCTTCCTCCTGCTCTACGGCGCCTCGGCGCTCGGCGGGTCGCTCGCGAGCGCGATGCTGGAGGAGCGGTGGAGCGTCGGCGCGTCGGGCGCGATCTGGGGCCTCATGACGGCCGGCATCGGCGTCGCGCTCCGGCCGCACGGGCTCCTGCCCCCCGCGATGATCGCGCAGATGCGCAGCCGCGCGTGGCTGCCGCTCGGGCTCAACCTCGTCTACAGCTTTCAGCCCGGCGTCGACCTGCTCGCGCACCTGGGCGGCGGCGTCGTCGGCTTCGCGCTCGTCGTCACCGTCCTCCCCCGGGGCCTCACGCCCGTGGACCAGCGCGAGCGCGCGGCGGACGCCGAGCCGAGGCCGCGCCCCCTCCTCACGGCGGCGGCCGCCCTGACGGCCGCTGCGATGGCGCTGTCCGTGGCGACGGCGTTCGCCGCCGGCCGCCCGTGGGAGCTCCGCGCGCCGCCGGCGCTGACGCGCACCGCGGTCGCGGACACGGGCGTCGCCCTGGACCTGCCGGAGGCGCTCGCGAGCGCCGCGTCGGTCGAGGAGCTGTCCGGCGTCCGCTTCCACACGTACGGGCAGCTGCCCCGGACGCCCGTCGTGTTCCAGGTCGCCGTCTTCCCGCTCGAGGGCGCGGTGCCGCCCGATCAGCTGGACGCCCTCCTCGAGCAGGAGCGCAAGGTGCTCGACGAGCAACGGCCGGCGAACACCGTCACGAAGGGCCCGGCGGCGCGCATCACGCTGGGCGGGCGGCCGGCGGTGAGCGTGAAGAACGGGCTCAAGAACGGGGTGCAGATGGTGAGCTACGTCGTCGTGCTCGGGGACCGAGAGGTGATGCTCCAGGCCTACTCGACGGCGGATCGGCCGGCGACGTGGGAAGGCATCGAGGACAAGGTGGCGGCGACGATCGTGGCGCAGTAACACCCGGCGGGCGGCGCCCGCGGCCGGCGACGTGAGCAAACCACCTTGCGGAGAGAGCGATCCCGTGGAGCACATGAATTCTCTGATGCAGCCGATCGGCCACCCCCTCCCCGGCTGGACGCCGCGGCCGCTGCCGCCGCGCGAGATCCTGCTCGGGCGCACCTGTCGGGTCGAGCCGATCGACCCCGAGAGGCACGCGGCGGACCTCCATGCGGCCAACCTCGCGGACGCGGAGGGGCGGGGCTGGACCTACCTGCCCTATGGGCCCTTCGCGACCCTCTCGGACTACCGCGCCTGGATGGATGCCACTTGCCTGGGCGACGATCCGCTGTTCCATGCGATCATCGACGCGGCGACCGGTCGGGCGGTCGGCGTCGCGGCGTACCTGCGGATCGACTCCAAGAGCGGCGTGATCGAGGTCGGACACCTCAGGTACTCGCCGCTCCTTCAGAGGACGCCTGCCGCGACGGAGGCGATGTACCTGATGATGCGGCGGGCGTTCGACGAGCTCGGCTACCGGCGCTACGAGTGGAAGTGCGACGCGCTCAACGCGGGCTCGCGGGCGGCGGCGGCGAGGCTCGGCTTCCGCTTCGAAGGCGTGTTCCGGCAGGCCGCGGTGGTCAAGGGGCGCACCCGCGACACGGCGTGGCACGCGATCATCGACAAGGAGTGGCCGGCGGCGAAGGCGGCGTTCGAGCGCTGGCTCGACCCGTCGAACTTCGACGGAGCGGGCCGCCAGCGGCAGAGCCTCTCCGCGCTGATGGGCGTGGAGGAGCGGCGGTAAGCGGGGGTCACCGGGCGAGGGCGAGGCGGCGCATCATTCACACAGGCGGAGCGCGCTGCGCCGCCTGACGAGGCCGAGCGCGGCGCCTCGCCGGGCAGTCAGGATCGTTCAAGCCGACGTCAGGCGTCACGGCGGCCGCTCTCGCAACCGACGGGGGTCGTCTCCACCGGCAGGCTGCCGATCGACAGCGTGACATGTCACACCTCCAGCGTGACATGTCACGCTGGAGGTGTGATGGCCGGCGTGACATGTCACGCCTACGGCTCGGCGCTCCCCGCGCCCTCGGCCCCCCGCGCCGGGACCATGCCTGGTTCACAGCACGGGGGCGAGAGCTCTCTCTGGCTGGATCTGCCGTGCTGGAGCCGCGGCGGTCCAAGCGCAGGTGTCCACGGGGCGTGACGGCGCAGGCGAGCATGGGGCTGGTACTCCCCTTGCAATCGTTGCAATTGAGTTATCGCTCTTGAAACCAGCTGACAGCGCACAGAAGGCGGACAGGCCTTCAGAACCCGAGCAACGCCCGGCACAGCGGACGCGGAATCTCGGGGAGGATCACGAGGAAACAAGCAGGATGCCCCGCGCATCCCGCAGCGAGCCGGCGGCGACAGAACCGGCAGGATATCCGGCGCGCGACGCCGGAGACCGGAGCACCTGGAGGACCACATGATCAGACGGCTTGTCATTGCATGCTCGACATCCATGGCGCTGCTCTCAGCATGCCTGGGCGGTTGCGTCGTGGTGGAGGGCGAACCCCTGGACGACTCGCTCGGCGAGGAGGGAGATCTGGGCTCCGCTCGGCTCGCGCTCACGGGGGTCACCGCGACCTGGACCCGGGTCGGGCGCCTCGACAACGCGTTGAAGATCGCGGCGGCCCACAACGTCATCTTCGCCTTGTCCACGAGCTTCAAGCTGTACCGCAGCCTCAGCGGCCAAAACGGCACATGGACCCTCGAAGACCACCCAGCCCAAGCCCGTGATATCGCGGTCGCGGGCGGTCTCCTCTATGCGCTGAACGACAACAAGACCCTATGGCTGCACCGCGACGTACCGACCCGCAATACATGGATATACCAGGACACGCCTTTCGCGGCGAAGACCATCGGGAGCGGTGGGTCTGTCGCCGCCGTCAACCTGGACGATTCGATCTGGGTCTGGTCCGGGCCACCGGCAGGGAGTCCCTGGATCAACGTCGGCGAGCTCCCTGGGGTGAAGGAGGTCTCCATGCCGAGAGGCCGTTACTGGCTGCTCACCGACAGCGGCGAGATCTACTCCGCAAACGAAGGCTTGTCCGATCTGAGGCAGCTCACCCCCTCGTTGCCTGTGGCGGCGGGCGTGCCCATGGATATCTCGGCCGCCAGGGCCGATGAGCTCTGGGTGCTCACGACGGCGAAAGAGCTGTACAAGGTCACGTTTACGGAGACCAACTGCTCCAACTTCCTCGATGACGACCGAGACCTCGCGACCGACGCGCTGGATGATGACTGCCGTTGACGCCGGCCAGGTGACCGCGCCCGCACGCCCCTCCCGCCCGCGACGCACGCCGCCTGGCCGGAGGCGCCGCGCGGCCCTACCTTGACCGCCATGAAGAAGCTCCGTGTCGATGTCTGGTCCGACATCGCGTGCCCGTGGTGCTACGTCGGCAAGCGCCGGCTCGAAGCCGCGCTCGCCAGGTTCCCTCACCGGGATGCCGTCGAGGTCGTCTGGCGCGCGTTCGAGCTCGACCCCTCGGCGAAGCGCGTGCATGGCACCGAGGTCTCGTACGCCGGGCGCCTCGCGAAGAAGTACGGCGTGCCCGTCGCCAAGGCCGAGGCGATGATCCGCCAGATGACCGAGATGGGCGCGGCGGACGGCCTCGATCTCCGCTTCGACAAGGTCCGGCCCGGCAACACCTTCGACGCGCACCGCGTGCTGCACCTCGCGGCCGAGCGCGGCGTGCAGGACGCGGTGAAGGAGCGGCTGCTCCGCGGCTACATGACCGAGGGCGAGGCCATCGGCGAGCCGGAGGTGCTCGCGCGCCTCGCCGGCGAGGCGGGGCTCGACCCGGAGGAGGTCCGCGCGGCGCTCGCGAGCGACGCCCATGCGCGCGAGGTGCGGGCCGACGAGGACGAGGCGCGCTCGATCGGCATCACGGGCGTCCCCTTCTTCGCGTTCGGCGGGCGGTACGGCGTCTCCGGCGCGCAGCCGGCCGAGGCCCTCCTCGGCGTGCTCCAGAAGACGTGGGACGAGGCGGCCGGCGCGCCCGAGCAGGCGCTCGCCGAGGGGGCGGCCTGCGGCCCGGACGGGTGCGCGTGACCCGCCGGGCGTGATAGAGCTCCGCGGCGGATGTCGATCCAATGGTATCCAGGCCACATGACCAAGGCTCGGCGCTCGATCGCCGAGTCGATGCCGTCGCAGGACGTCGTCATCGAGGTGCTCGACGCCCGGATGCCGCTGGCCAGCGAGAACCCCGTCCTGGCCGAGCTGCGCGGCCAGAAGCCGTGCATCAAGGTCCTGAACAAGAGCGATCTGGCGGACCCGGCCGTCACCACGGCGTGGCTCCGCTACTTCGAGGCGGAGAACACCGCGCCGCCTGACGAGGCCGAGCGCGGCGCCTCGCCGGGCGGCCAGGTGCTCGCGATCGCGATCTCCGCGAGCCAGTCGTCCGAGGCGCGGCGCCGGATCCCGGAGCTCTGCAAGCGCCTCGCGCCCCCCAAGAACGGCCCCGGCAAGGTGGTGCGGGCCATGATCGTGGGGATCCCCAACGTCGGCAAATCGACGCTCATCAACGCGCTCATGGAGCGCAAGGTGGCCAAGGTCGGCGACGAGCCCGCGGTCACGAAGAGCCAGCAGCTCGTCACCTTGAAGACCGGCATGGCCATCTCCGACAACCCGGGGATCCTCTGGCCCAAGATCGACGACGAGGCGGCCTCGTTCCGCCTGGCCGTGGGCGGGGCGATCCCCGACACGGCCATCGATTACCAGAGCGTCGCCCTGTTCGCGGCGGGGTACTTCCTGCGGCGCTACCCCGAGCTCCTCGTCGCCCGCTACAAGCTGAAGGAGCTGCCGGAGACGGCCGCCGCGCTGATCGAGGAGATCGGCCGCCGCCGCGGCTGCCTGCGCAGCGGCGGGGCGGTGGACCTGCACAAGGCGTCGGACATCCTGGTCCACGACTTCCGCGCCGGCCGGCTCGGGCGCATCAGCCTGGAAGAGCCGCCGGGGCTGGAGTCGCCGTCGGGGATCGAAGAGAGCGCGTGAGCCGAAGCACGGCGCCGGCGGCCAGACCGGCCGATCGACGCGAGCGCCCAGGATCTTCGACCCGAAGGCCGCCGACGCCCGCTACCATGCCCACCGCGACGGCTGCGGTGCGGCGCCGCCCGTGACGTTCGCCACGCTCCACACGCTCCCCACGCTCCACCCCCATTCACCCGACGAGGACCTCACTCCATGGCCGGAAGCAGCCTGCTCGCCCTGATCGACGACATCGCCACCGTGCTGGACGACGTTGCCGTGCTGACGAAGGTGGCCGCCAAGAAGACCGCCGGCGTGCTGGGCGACGATCTGGCGCTGAACGCGCAGCAGGTGACGGGCGTCAACGCCGACCGCGAGCTGCCTGTCGTGCTGGCCGTGGCGAAGGGCTCGATGCTCAACAAGGCCATCCTGGTGCCGGCGGCGCTGGCGATCAGCGCCTTCGCGCCCTGGGCCGTCACGCCCCTGCTGATGGTCGGCGGCGCCTTCCTCTGTTACGAGGGCTTCGAGAAGGTCGCCCACAAGGTGCTGCACAGCAAGCACGAGGACGAGGCCCACCACGCCGAGCTCGTGCAGGCGCTCTCCGATCCGAAGATCGACCTCGTCGAGTTCGAGAGGGACAAGATCAAGGGCGCGGTGCGCACCGACTTCATCCTGTCGGCCGAGATCATCGCGATCACGCTGGGCACCGTGGCGGCGTCGCCGTTCGGCACGCAGGTCGCCGTGCTGACCGGCATCGCCCTGCTCATGACCGTGGGCGTCTACGGCCTGGTCGCCGGCATCGTGAAGCTCGACGACGCCGGCCTCTACCTGAGCCGCCAGAGCGGCGCGCTGCAGCAGTCGCTCGGCAGCGGCATCCTGAAGGCGGCGCCGTGGCTGATGAAGGGCCTGTCGGTCGCCGGCACGGCGGCGATGTTCCTGGTCGGCGGCGGCATCCTGACGCACGGCGTGCCGTGGCTGCACCACCACATCGAGGACATGACCCAGGGCGCAGGCGCCGTGCTCGGCGCCGTGGTGCCGTCGCTCGCCAACATGATCGTCGGCGTCGCGGCCGGCGCGGTCGTGCTGGGCGTCGTGACCGCGGTGAAGCAGGCGATGAACCGCGACAAGGACGGCCACTGACCTGGAGCGCGGGCTCGCGCCGCCTGGAGCGCGGGCTCGCGCCGCGCCGATCAGCCCTGTCCGGAGCGCGCTGGCCTCACCAGCGTCGCGACCAGCCGGTCGAGCGCCGCGGCCGGGTCGACGCCGAGGCCCGCGTGGACACGCGAGGGCTGGACGACGGTGCTCGCCGGGGACACCACCCAGCCGAAGCGCTCGGCCTGGGGGAGCTCGGCGACGTACCCGCACGCCCGATCGGCGGCGCAGACGCGGCGGATGAAGTCGAGGTGGCCGCGGACCGCCTCCAGGTCGAGGTCGGGCCAGAGGGCGAGCAGGCGCCGCTCGTCGGGCTCGAAGCGCGCCTCGAGGAACCCCCGGGCGCGGCAGAAGAGGACCACCCCGACGTTGACGCGCTCGCCGCGCTCCACGCGCGGGACCACGCGCAGCACGGCGTAATCGAACGGGTCGGCGGCGTCGACGTCGCGCGCGCCCGGAGGGCTACCGCCGGGCACGGGCTGCATCGAGCGCCTCCTCGACGAAGCCCCGCGGCGACGCGAGGCGGTGGGTCAGGTAGGCGGCGTACGCCGCGCGCCGCGCCGCGACCGGCGCGGCGTCGGGCTGCGGAGCATCGACCGCGTCGGGCGAGAACGCGGACCGCCGCTCGCCCGAGGACCGGGCGCGGGGGTCCTGGTCGGCCAGCCACGCGTCCGGGATCGCGGCGACGATCCCCGCGATGCGCTCGGGCGTGAGCCGGGCGCTCAGCGCGGCGTCGGCCGCGGCGAGATCGCCGGCGAACGGGAGCAGGACATGGCTCTTGACGAGCGGGAAGCGGTCGCCCGCGTCGGCGCGCGGGTCGGTCGCGTCGGTCCAGGCGTGGTGGACATAGAGCGCCGCGCCGTGGTCGATCAGCCAGAGGCGGCGGTGCCACAGGAGCAGGTTGGGGTTCTTGGGCGTCCGGTCCACGTTGCTCATGAAGGCGTCGAACCAGACGACGGCGGCCGCAAGCCCCGGGTCGATCGCCGGGCCGGCGAGCGGCTGGAAGGCGAGCGATCCGGGCAGGTAGTCGAGGGCGAGGTTCAAGCCGGCGCTCGCCGAGAGCAGGTCGGACAGCTCCGGATCCGGCTCGGCCCGCCCGAAGGCGGGGTCGAGCTCCATGAAGACGATCTCCGGCACCGGGAGCCCGAGCGCGCGCCCGATCTCCCCGGCGACGAGCTCCGCGATGAGCGCCTTCGGCCCCTGGCCGGCGCCGCGGAGCTTCAGGACATAGAGCCCGTCGTCATCGGCCTCGACGAGCGCCGGCAACGAGCCGCCCTCGCGGAGCGGGGTGACGTAGCGGGTCGTGTGGACGGTTCGGATCATGCTTCAGCAGCGTGGCGGGTGGCGGGGGAATTCCCTGTCCCGCCGGGAGGATGGGGCCTCGAAGACGTCATGAGACGCCATGAGACGCCAAGGTTTTTATGTTTTTTTTGGCGTCTTTGGCGTCCTTGGCGGTTCAAAAGCCCCACCTTCGGCCAAAGTACGCCGTCGCACCGCAGTTACGTGAGACGGGGAAGCTGGGTCGAGCTGGAGCGCGCAGGGGAGCGCGCCCTCGATGGTCGATGAGGCGGCCCGGGCGCTCGCTCCGCGCAGCAGCGCGAGAGCGAGCGCCGCAGGCCCTCCTGGATCACTCGCTGAGGGGACCGAGGGGATCCAGCCGCGAGCCTGGCACGGTCTGGTAATCGCCGAGCAGGAAGTTCTGCAGCCCGTCCGTGAACTCGAACGGACCGATCACAGGGACCACCTCGCCGCTCGCGCCGCCGGCGCCGCCCTCGCCGCTCGTGCCGCCAGCGCCGCCCTCACCGGTGGCGCCCGCCGAGCCGCCCTCGCCGCTCGTGCCGCCAGCGCCGCCCTCACCCGTGGCGCCCGCCGAGCCGCCCTCGCCGCCCGAGCCGCCCTCGCCGCTCGTGCCACCCGCGCCGCCGGCGCCACCCTCGCCGCCGGCACCGCCCGCGCCGCCGGCACCGCCCGCGCCGCCCGCGCCGCCCGAACCGCTCGTGCTAGCCAACCTCGTGACGGTGATGGAGTCGATATAGACGATGGTCGGGTTGGCCCAGGGCCCCTCGGCACCTGCGTCCACCTTGACGCCGATACGCCTCACCGCGGTGCTCGCGAATTTCCCGCCAGCAGCGGCATCGGCCGCATCGGAGGCATCGACGTCGATGGTGAGGTCGGTCCACTCTTTCAGGTCGCCGAAGCTCGTCCACGCCCAGGGGACGCCCGCCCAGCTCTGTTCATCTTCGTTCCGTGCAGTTCCGTTCTGCACGAAGATCTGCAGACCACCGCCGGTGGCGGCATGAGCCTTCACACGGAACGTGACGGTGGCGCCGGTCAGGTCGACCAGCTGAGGGAAGTCGAACTGGAACAGCGTCCCCGTGGAAGCCATGGTGAGCGGCACGGCCAGCCGGGCGCAACCCGAGCAGCTCTCCTCCGGACCGGGCCCGATGTTGGGGGCGCTGCCGCCCGCGCCGCCTTCGCCGCCTTCGCCGCCCGCGCCACCGTCGCTGCCGCCCGCGCCGCCTTCGCCGCCCGCGCCACCGTCGCTGCCGCCCGCGCCGCCTTCGCCGCCTTCGCCGCCGCCCGAGCTGGTCGAGCTGCTGGTGGAGCTCGACGTCGTGCTGGAGCTGGCCCCACCGCCCGCACCGCCCGCGCCGCCGCTGCCGGTGGTGTCGTCATCACCGCAACCCGTCATGGCGAATGCGCCGACCAGCATCCCGCACATTGCCAAAGAAAGAACTGATCTCATCCTGACCCTCTCCTGATGTGCACCACGAGGCCACGCAGCCCGGGCCGCCGTTCGCCATGGCGGTTGCCACCGCCCGCCAGCTCCTCCGAGCCAGCCGCGTGGCGCAAGCTACCCTGGGCAGAAATTTTTCTCAACAGGCCAAACGTGTGAGCCTGACAACCAGATGAGCCCCGTCGAGGCGCTGCGCTCAGCGCCCGCCCGACCATAGCGCCGCGGCGGGCCCGACGATCGCGCCGCAGTGGAATCGAGCGGCACGCGATCGTCGCGGGCGACCCCTTACGCGGCGCTCCCGCGCTTCACGTCGTACCGGAGGAGCGAGACGCCGTTCGCGTACGACGTCGCGCCGAGGAGCGCCAGCTCGACCTTCCTGGTGCTGCCGCCGAAGAGCCGTACCCCGTGCCCGAAGACGACGGGATTCACCTTGAGGACGAGCTGATCGATGAGGTCGTGATCGAGGAGGAAGCCGGCGAAGGCGCCGCCTCCGCAGAGATAGATATCGGTCCCGTCGCCCTCCTTCAGCCCCTTCAGGGCCGCGATCTCGTCACGGTCCACGACCTCCACCTCGGCGCCCTCGCCGAAGCGGAGGGTCTTCGAGAAGATGTAATGTGCCATGTGCGGGTAGGCTCGCTTCCCCGGGACGAGCCCGAAGGGATAGCCGCACTCGTACGTCCTTCGCCCCATCACGACGGTGTCGTAGCCCTTCAGGCGCTCGACGTAATCGGCAGCGTGCTCTCCTTGCATCACCAAGCCGTCCACCGAGCCGTCCTCGTGCGAGATGAAGTTGTCGACCGTCACCGCGACGTCATAGACGATCTTTCTCATTCGAATCCTCCTTGAAACGCTGTCCTGAGCTCGCCGTGGGTCGGTCCATCGAGCGCGCCGGGTCGTGGCGCGTCGAAGCCATTCTCATCGCGCAGCTCGCGCCAGCGCAACCAGAGAAAGCTCGCCGGGGGGCTGTCGAGCCCCTCCGGCTGGCGTTGTCACGAGTTCAGGCTTTTGTTGGATGCTCTGGCGCGCCTTGCGCGCTTCGCTGCGTCCGGCGCAGCGTGCTCCCCGGCTGGCCGGGGATCACTCGGCGATGTGGGTCAGCAACGAGCCGGCCACCGGCCTGTAGTTGCCGATCACCATCGGCTCCGCGCTGGTCGTGAACTCGAACGGACCCATCACGTGGATCACCTCTCCACTGGAGCCGCCGCCTTCACCGCCCGCGCCGCCGACACCGGCCGTGCCGCCTTCGCCGCCCGCGCCGCCGACACCGGCCGTGCCGCCTTCGCCGCCCGCGCCGCCGACACCGGCCGTGCCGCCTTCGCCGCCGACACCGACCGAGCCGCCTTCGCCGCCCGCGCCGCCGACACCGGCCGTGCCGCCTTCGCCGCCGACACCGACCGAGCCGCCTTCGCCGCCCGCGCCGCCGACACCGGCCGTGCCGCTCTCGCCGCCGGCACCACCTTCGCCGCTCCACCCGCCTGCGCCACCCGCACCTCCGGCGCCGCCCTCGCCGCGCTCACCGCTCGGTGCGGCGCCTCGCGCGGCGCTCGGAGTGCCGGGTTTCGTGACGGTGATGGAGTCGACGTAGACGACGGTCGGGTTGGTCCAGGGCCCGGTGCCGCCCGCCGTGAGCTGAAGTCCGATCAACTTCACCGCCTTGCGTTCGAAGGAGGGCTTCGACCCGGCCAACGCGTCGACATCGATCGTGATCTCTTGCCAGTCTGCCAGCCCGGCGATCGGATTCCACGAGTAGCCGATGTTCGCATAGGACCGGTCCGCCCCGTTCTGCACGAACGGCTGCACGCCGCCGCTGGTGCCGGCGTGGGTCTTCACACGGAACGTGACCGTGCTCCCCGTCAGATCGACCACCGAGGCGAACTCGATGAAGAACTGCGTCGCGGTATTCGCGGTCGTGAACGGCACGGACAGCCGCGCGCAGCCGGAGCAACGCTCCTCCGGGACCGAGCCGCCGCCGCCTTCGCCCGAGCTGCCGCCGCCTTCGCCCGAGCTGCCGCCGCCGCCAACACCCGGGCTGCTGCCGCCGTCGCCCGAACCACCGCCGCCGTCGCTCGACCCGCCGCCGCCGTCGCTCGACCCGCCGCCGCCGTCGCTCGAACCGCCGCCGCCGTCGCTCGAACCGCCGCCGCCGTCGCTCGAACCGCCGCCGCCATCCGCGTTTGAACCGCCATCACCCGCGCCGCCGCCGCCGTCAGAGCCCGAGCTGGTCGAGCTCGACGACGTGCTGGAGGTGGACGAGCTTCCGCCGCCCGTCCCGCCCGCACCGCCGCTGCCGGTCGACTCGTCGTCACCGCAACCCGTCATGGCGAACGCGCCGACCAGCACCCCGTACGCCGCGAAAGAAAGAACTGATCTCATCGTGACCCCTCCTGGATAGGCCCCCGCAAGGCTGCGCGGCCGAAGCCGCCGTTCGCCAGAGCGGCTCTCACCGCACTCGATCTCTGCCGAGCCAGCCCCGCAAGGAGCGACAATATCCTGGACAGACGACTTTCTCAACAGCCCGGACGTGCGAATCCGTCACCAAAACCCAACGCGCTTGGCGTCGCCCGGCGCTGGCGCCGCTGCGAGCGCGGCAGCCACATGAGACCACCTGTGGAGTCGAGCAAAGCGGGGCGCGGCAGCCACATGAGACCACCTGTGGAGTCGAGCCCGAGCACAGCGCGGCATCCCGAGAGCGCCAATCAGCGCGCTCTCATGCCAATCGCTTCATCAGCGACCGTCGTCGCCGCGACGACGCCACCGAAAGCGCACCTCGTTCATTCAAGGCACCTCCGGACGCGGCAGCGCGCTCGGCTCGTCGAGCGTGCCGAGCCCCTCGCCGTCGCGCCCGGAACCGTCGTCAGATCGGTGCAGATGGATGCTTCAACACGTCTCGTGGACCTCCCTGACGAGGTACAGCGGCGCCACGGGATAGCCAGGGGTCACGGTGCGACGTGGGTCACCGTCGAGCCTTCCACGGGCTGGTAATTGTTGACCTCCATCGGCTCCTCGCTCGTCGTGAACTCGTACGGACCCATCACATGAATCACATCGACGCTGGGGCCGCCGCCTTCGCCACCTCCGCCGCCTTCGCCACCTCCGCCGCCTTCGCCACCACCTCCGCTGCTCGCGCTGCTGCTCGCGCTGCTGCTGCTGCTCGCGCTGCTGCTGCTGCTCGCGCTGCTGCTGCTGCTCGCGCTGCTGCTGCTGCTGCTCGCGCTGCCGCCGCCTTCGCCGCCTTCGCCGCCCGCGCCTCCGGCCCCGGCCACCCCACCCGCGCCGCCTGCGCCGCTCATACCCCCCGCGCCGCCATCGCCGCTGGTGCCGCCCGCGCCGCCTGCGCCGCCTGCGCCGCTCATCCCCCCGGCGCCGCCTTCGCCCCCGGCGCCGCCTTCGCCGCGCTCCCCGCTAGGGCCGAAGAAGAAGCGCTCGCTGCTCGGAGCCCCGTCGCCTGTGCCGGGTCTCGTGACCGTGACGTAGTCGACATCGACGACGGTCGGATTGGCCCAGGGCCCCGTGTTGCCCGCCGTGACCTGGATCCCGATCATCTCCACCACGGTGCTGTTGAAGCGTGTATTTGCCGGAGCCAGCGCATCGACATCGATCTTGAGGTCCGTCCACTGTCCCAGGTCGGCAAGCGCGCTCCACGAGTAGCCGATGTTCGCATAGCCGAGATCACCCCCGTTCTGCACGAACGGCTGCAGACCGCCGCTCGTGCCGGCGCGGGTCCTCACGCGGAACGTGACGGTCGCGCCGGTCAGGTCGACCTTCTCGTGGAAGAAGATCATGAACTGCGTGGCCTGCATCGCCCTCGTGAGCGGCACGGAGAGCCGCGCGCAGCCAGGGCAGCCATCGCCCGGATCAACCACGCCTCCACCCACACCGCCGCCGGCACCACCAGCTGCGCCGCTACCACCGGAGGTCGCTGCGCCGCTCGAGCTGCTGTTCGCGCCCGTCAAGCCCGACGATGTGCTCGGGGGGAAGGGGAAGCCCCCGCCCGTACCGTCCTCGATCGCGGGGTTGTCCGTGCAACCCATGACGGCGAACGCGAAAACCAACAACCCACACCCCGCCGTAGAACGAACTGTTCTCATCCTAGCCCCTCCTAGATCCTTCCCGCGAGGCCCCGCGGCCAATGCCGCCGTTCGCCTTCAGCGGCTCCGACCACGCCCGAGCTCCTCCGAGCCAAACAGCACGGGACGAGACTATCCTGGACAGAGCAACTTCTCAACAACACGGACGTGCGGATCCGTCGTTACAGTTCAGCTCATTTCGCGATCACCGACGCCGGCGCCAATGCGCGTGAAGAGGCCACATCATGCCACCTGCCAAGTCGCGTCCGGAGCCCGGGCGCCCGCCTGCGCCAGCGGCCGAGCGTCCCTGGCTGCTTGGCCGTGGTGCGGTGTCGAGGCGACGGCGGCGCGCGGCACCGATAGAGAGAGCGGCCTCATCGGGGGCGCAGGGCTCAGCGCCCACCCGGCGACGGGGCGGCGGTGGGGTGGAGTAGCATCATGGCAATGGCGATCACATAAAACGAGAGGCCGACGAGCAGGAACGCGATCGCGACACGGTAGATCGTGGTCTTGCGATCGCGGTAGGCGAGCGAGGCGAAGACCCAGCCGCGCAGGTCGTCGCCCGGTTGCTCGGTGAGCCAGCGGATGTGCTGCACACCCCAGACGATCAGGGTCGCGGAGAGCAGGACGATCGCCACGCCGGCGATGATCAGCCCCTGCGCGTGGGGGCTGGTGCCGGCGATGAGGCGGCCGGAGAAGCCGGTCGTGGTGATGACGATGCCGCACAGACCGATGAGCACCTGAGCGCGGTTGTGGAGCACGGCGAACTGCCGCTCCAGGATCCCGTGGATGACGTCCCAGGACCCGGCGCCCACGAGCTCGATGAGCCGGTCCGCCTCCTCCTCTCTCTCGATCTTCTTCATGGCAGGCGCCCTAGCACCGCGGCGCCCGCGCCTCATCACGCCGCGCCGCGCGCGCGACGAACAGGCCGAACGCCGCGCCCGTCAGCGCGACGAGGAGCGCGCCCGAGGCCCACAGCACGGGGCGGTGCCCGTAGCGATCGACGCCCATCCCCACGACGGGCCCGAGCAGCACGAAGGCGAGGCGGAAGAGGAAGCTGCGGAGCGAGACGCAGCTCGCGCGATCGCCGTCGGGCGCGAGGCGCTGCTCCTCGTGGTGGAGCAGCGGCATGTGCAGCCCGCGCACGAGCGTCAGCAGGAAATAGAACGCGACCCCGAGCACGTGGCGCGAGAGCGCGAGGCCGAGGTACCCGACCGCGACCAGGACGACGCACGCGAGCAGCGTCCCCGTCATGCCGAGGCGGCGGCCGGCGCGCTCGCTCAGCATCGAGCCGAGCGCGGTGGTGAAGCTCGCGAGGGCCCACATGGGGCCAATCCACGCGACCGGGGCGCCTGCCTCGGTCGCGTACAGCGCCATGAGCCACGTCGGCAGGTACGACGCGAGCGCGAGCGCGACGCCGAGCAGCAGCACCGCGCGGAAGTCGGCGCGCTCGAACAGCGCGTCGCGCACGATCGCGCGCATGCGGCCCAGGTGGTCCTCGACCTTCGGCTCGGCGCGCCGGGTCTCGCCGAACCGGAGGGCGATCCCCGCCGCGAGCGCCCAGGCCGCGGCCTCCATCGCGAACGGCAGGCGGGACCAGCGCGCGTAAAGGAAGCCCGCGGCGAGCGCGGCGCTCCCCGCGGCGATCTGCGCGATCGACCGCATGCGTCCGTACCAGCGGGCGAACTCGTGCTCTTTGCCCTGCTCTCGCAGCGAGTCGAAGAGGAGCGCGGAGTCCGCCCCCGAGACGAGCGAGAACCCGACGCCGAGCACGAGCTCGGCGAGCAGCACCGACCAGAGCCCGCGCGAGAGCGCGTAGAGGACCCAGCCGGCGAGGATGCAAAAAGAGGCGATCACGAGCGCGCGTCGGTGACCCAGGCGATCGGCGATGTAGCCCGACGGGAACTCGAAGAGCGCGATGCTCAGGCTGAACGCGCCCTGCACGGCCATCATGGTGGCCACGCTCATGCCGATGTCCTGCGTCCAGAACAGCGGGAAGATGGCCGCCGGGAACATCAGCGATTGAACGCCGTGGTAGACGCAGATGCGCCAGGGGTTCTGCTGGACGGACGACATGGCGGGGAGTCGTTGAGCCCGCGCTGCCGCGGGCGCGCCGGACGCCTAGAACTCGGTCCCGATCATGTACCTGAGCTGCCCCGTCTTCAGCGAGAACACGTAGAGCGCCGTCCAGCTGGCGAAGAAGACGTCGTTCGCCGAGATCGAGATCCCGGACGAGACCTGCGACTTCTTGTGGACCTGCACGTCCCACAGCCGCTTGCCGGTGCCGGCCTCGAAGCAGGCGAGGCGCGTGCCGTCCTTGTGATCCTTCATGTCGTAAGGGACGACCAGGAACCCGCCTTCATAGGCCCCCGCATCCGCCCCCGTCGGCCTCGTGGTCAGCGGGTCGACGCCGGGCACCACCATCTTCCAGAGGACCTTCTTCTTGTCCACCGCGGCCACCATGCCGACCTGGCTGCCCTTGCTCCGGCCGCCGAGCAGGAACCGCGGCCCGGGCCCGCTCGGGATGATCGCGCCGCTCACCGACATGCCCTCGACTTCATGTGACCCGGGCAGGCCGAGCTCGTCGAACTCGTGCCAGCGGGCGAACCGATAACCGGGCGCCTCTTCCTGGATCGAGCTCGGGACCGTCTTGCAGGCCGCGCCCTTCGCGAGCTCGCGCCGCGTCCCGCTCGCCGGATCGAGCCCGTGCTTCGCGTCGTCGACCGTCTCGACGACGATGACGCCGTCGCCCTGGCACAGCCGCCTCGCCTTCTCACCGAGCAACGCCGACCACGACGGCGTCCCGGTGCGCAGATCATAGGCCTGCGCCTTGCCGAGCGCGTCGATCGAGATCAGGCGGCCGGAGACGATCGCGCGCCGCGCCTCGTGGTTGGCCGCGTCCTTGGTGAGCGCCGCCGTCTTCCAGATCGGCTTGCCGTCGCGCCCGTCGTAGGCCGCGATCCACTCCTCGCCGGCGGGGACGTTGCTCTTGCCGATCACGTCCGGCGCGCCGTCGCCGTTCACGTCGGCGAGCATCGGCCGATCGCTGAAGTACGTGTTCGGTCCCAGGCCGAGGAGCGGCGTCGACCGGCCCTTGGACGGCCCCGACGCGCTGAACATGAAGGCGCCGGCGGCCGCGCCGGCCACGACCATGGCCATGACGACCGACATCACGATGACCCCCGCCGCGTTGCTGGACGGCGGGGCGACCCGGACGACGTGCATGCCCTGCGGGATCGGCGCGGTGGTCGGCTTCCTGCCGCGATCGATGAGCGACCGCGCGCCGCAGTACTGGCAGGTGACTGCATCCATCGCCGGCTGAATCGGCAGCGGGGCGCCGCAGCGCGGACACCTGGAATCGACGATCCTGGCCATCGTCCCACTCTACACGAGCTCGCGACTGTCTATTTCTTCTTCTCGCTCTTCTTCTCGCGCTCGCCCGGGGCCGCGCGCGACGCCGCGCGGCCCGAGGGCGGGGGCTCCAGCAGCGCCGCGCGGGTGAGCCCCATCCCACCGAAGCGCTCGGCCACCTCCGCCACGACGCCCTCGAGGCGGCGGCGGCGCTCGGAGGCGACAGGGAACAGGCTCAGCGTCGGGCCGCCGGTCTCGCTCGTCAGGTCGCTCGCGGCGACGCCGACGAGCCGCACCGGCCGCGAGAGATCGAAGCGCGAGAGCAGCCCCTTCGCGCAGGTGTAGATCGAGTCCGTGTCGCTGACCGGCTCGGACAGCGTCGTCTGGCGCGTCCGCAGCGTGAAGTCCGAGTACTTGAGCTTCACCACCACCGCGCGGCAGGACAGGCCCGCCTTGAGCAGGCGCCGCGCCACGCGGCCCGACAGATCGAGCAGCCAGCGCTCGATCGGCTCCCTGCCCCGGAGGTCCTCCTCCACGGTCTCCTCCGCGCCGATCGACTCCGCCGCGCGGCCGGGGACGACCGCGCGCTCGTCGACGCCCGCGGCGAGCAGCCGCACGTGCTCGCCCCACGCGGGGCCGAGCAGCTCGTGGAGGCGCGGCGCGGGGCAGCGCGCGAGATCGCCGATGGTCGCGAGCCCCGCCGCGCGCAGCCGCTCGGCCGCGCGCGGGCCCACGCCCCACATGCGCTCGAGCGGCAGCGGCCCGAGGAAGGCGGCGACGTCGGCGGGGACCACGACGAGGCCGTCGGGCTTTCGCAGATCGCTCGCGATCTTCGCGGCGAACTTGCAGGGCGCGACGCCCGCGGAGGCCGTGAGCCCGGTCTCGTCGCGGATCGCGCGCTTGATCTGCGCGGCGATCGCCTCGCCGTCGCCGAAGAGCGCGCGGCTCGCGGTCACGTCGAGGAACGCCTCGTCGAGGGACAGCCCCTCCACGAGCGGCGTGAAGCGGCGGAAGATCGCGAAGACCTGCGCGCTCACCTCGGCGTAGCGGGCGTGCCGCACCGGCACGACGCTCGCCTGCGGGCAGCGGCGGAGCGCCTCGACCATCGGCATCGCCGAGCGGGCGCCCGAGGCGCGCGCCTCGTACGACGCGGCCGCGACGACGCCCCGCCGGGAGGCGCCGCCCACCAGGACGGGGCGGCCTCGCAGCGACGGGTCGTCGAGCTGCTCGACCGACGCGAAGAACGCGTCCATGTCGATGTGGAGGATCTGTCGCATCGCGGGGCGCCGATCGCACTCGAGGAGCGCGCCGGGATCAACCGGCGCTGTCCGGATTCATCTTGTTCCACCCGGGCACACGGGCGGGCAGGTCAACCGCCGGAGCGCGCCAGCGCGCGCCGCGAGCCGCCCGGGTCGGTCAGCCGCCGGGGGGGCCCAGGATCACCGGTCCTGGCGAGAGGACGTGGGTGCCGTTCATCAACCACACCGCAATCTGGCTCGTCCCCAGGCGTTGCCACACGACATCCGACATCAGATCGCCGTTGACGTCGCCGGCAGCGACCGCTGTCCAGCCGTCGCCGATCGGCCCGGGGACCACCGGCCCCGCGTCGAGGAGCTCGACGCCGTTCATCAGCCAGATCGCCACGAGGCCCCTCTCCTCGTTGCTCCAGAGCACGTCCGACATGCCGTCAGCGTTGAAGTCGGCCGCCCAGAGGACGTTCCATCCATCGCCGCTCGGCCCCGGGATCACCGGCCCCCGCCCGATGACCTCCGTGTTGCTCATCAGCCACACCGTCATCAAATTGCGCACCTCGTCGTTCCAGATCACATCCGCGATGCGATCGAAGTTGAAGTCGGGTATGGGGCCGATCTCCCAGTCGCCGCCCGGCCCGGGGATGAACGGGCCCGGTGCGAGCAGCTGGACGCCGTCCAGCAGCCACACCGTCATCAGGTTCTGCTCCTCGTTGTAAAAGAGCACATCCGAGGCGAGGTTGCGGTTGAAGTCGTTCGGCCGGATCACCCAGCCTCCGCCTCGCGGCCCCGGGAGCATCGGGCCCTGCGCGAACGGCCGGCCTCCGTCCGTCAGCCAGATCGTTATCAGGTCCCGCTCGTCGTGACGCCAGAGCACGTCCGCCAGGCCGTCGAGGTTGAAGTCGTGCCCTATGGCGAACCAGCCTCCGCCGGCCGGCCCGCGAAGGATCGGGCCCGGCGTGAGCAGCTGTACGCCTTCCATGAACCATACGGCCATGAGGCTGCGCTCGGGGTCGATCCAGAGCACATCCTGCTTTCCGTCGAAATTGTAGTCGATCACCTCGATGACCCGCCACCCGTAGGTGCTGGCCCGCTGCTCTGCGACCCCGAGGGTGGACGTCGCAGCCGCCGCGGATCCGCCCTCGTCGGGCAGGTCGAGGCCGGCCGCGCAGCCGAGCACGGCGTGAATCGCAGCGGCGGCACACAGATACTTGCTCACGACCACAGGACTCGTCACGCTCGCCTCTCTTGCGCCGCGTGCGCGGCAAGGCCGCCGATCCCGGGGGGATGCGCGACCTCGCCCGTGGGCACGCCGCTCACGCGCGTCCTGGACCGGCAAGCGCCAGTCCATTCGAGGCCGGCGTTTGCGCCGGGAGTGTTCGCGCTGTGGACGCCGCCGTGGCGCGCGCAGGGGAGCGCGCTCCACTCCACGCTTCTTGCAGGGAGCGTCGCCCGATAGGACTTCTATGCTCATCGAGCTGGTCTCACGGAGGACTCCCGAGCTCACGGCGCTCACGGGCTGGCTGCACTCTGGCCGCCGTCGCCTCGGAGTCGGAAGAAGAGGCCTCCCGGGACACCGGGACGCGGAAGGCGACGCTCGGCTCCTCGGCGCACTCCACGCCTGAGTGGCTCCGTCTCTTCGCTGCTCTGCTCGCAACCCAGGGGAGTGAACATGTTTGTTCCCGACGTAAAGCTCGTGCTCGGCACGGCGATGCTGCTCGTTCCATCCATCACTTGCGTGAGCCCGCGGGATGCGTCCGAGGTGCCCGAGCGCGCGGACAGCGGCGTACGGGCCGGGGTCGGCGAGGCCCGGCAGGCCCTGTGTTTTGGTCGGACGATCACGAACGTCCTCGTCCTGCCGGAGACGTTCCACTGGGAGGACGCCGCCCACCTGCTCCGCGTGGCGGAGGGGTTCGGCCCGCGGACCCTCAGCGTCTCCGTGTCGGCGAGCGTCTCGCCGGCGGTGCGCGTGCTGAGCACCGTCACACCCAGGGTGCCCCCGCCCGCGGAGCGCACACGGGCCAGTCGCGCGCCCAACAACCTCTGGCCCTTGCCGGCGCTCGCGGAGGAGGACCCGTTCGGGGTCTTCCAGCCCTTCCCGGGCGCCCCGGGCGGCACCGGCACCTGGGGCCCTCAGCCCTCGACGGGGATGCCGGGCAGCGGCGGCGGCTGGAGCTATCAGCCCGCGCCGGGCATGCCGGGCGGCGGCACCTGGGGTCCTCAGCCGACCTCGGCCACGCCGGGCGACGACACGTCCCCGGGCGCCCAGCCCACGCCGGGCCCGCTGGACGACTGCGTGCCGTCGGACGACCAGATCACCAGGGCGGTCGGGTTCGACGTGAGCGCGAGCGTCGGGCTCGACGCGACCTCGGTCCTGTTCGTGCCCACGGCCGCGCTCGCGCGGGTCTCGGCCTATCCGGTCTACCAGCAATACACCTGGGATATCGTCAGCACCACCGGCTGGAACTGGGAGACCCATGCAGCGGAGACCGTCGTCGTGGGCTCTGGCATCGCCTACAGGCCGATCGGTATCTATTTCGATACCGACCTCATCTATGATCTGGCCGCGATCGGCGGCGGTCTGATCGACCCGGGCCCGTACGTGGACCCGGGCGGCGGCACCGGCGGTGCGGGCAACGGCTCGACCTCCCCCGGAGACGACGAGGCCAGCGGCGCCGGGACCACCGGCGTCGCGGCCACCGCCGCGGCCACCGGCGGCGCGAGCACGGGAGCCGGCGCGGGCGGCCCCGGCGATTCGGGAACCGGCTCCGGTGGCCGCGACGGAGCGGGCGGCGCCGGCGCCAACGACGGCGCGGGCGGCGCGGGCGGCGCGGGTGGTCCTTGGATCATCGATCCGTAGACAGCTGGCGGTGCCGGCGCTCCGGGTAGGGCGGCCGGCACCGGCGGGGGCTCGCAAAGCAGCCGACCTGGACGATGCAACGCGCCGCCCAGCGCGCCGCCCCTACCGCGCCGCCCGCGCGATCTCGTCGGCCGCCCGCGCCCTCTCCTCCGCCGCCTTCGCGAGCGGCCCCGTCAGGAGCGCCTGCGCCTCGCGGAAGCGCGCCGCCACGTCGGACCAGTAGCTCGCCTCGGCGCTCTGCGGGGCGGCGATCTGCTTGATGACGGCCGCGTCGTACGCCGCGATGCCCGCGTACGCCGAGGCGGGCTTCGCGCGGGCCACCCAGTCGAGCGCGGCGAGCTCGCCCAGGCCGAGCCCCGCGAGCGGCGCCCGCCGCATCATGAGCGCCGCGTCCTCGGGGCCGTTGCGCAGGCCGAGCGCGACCGCGAGCAGCGCCGTCGCCTCGGCGGGGCGCGGGGTGTCCTTGGGCCACGCCGCGAGCAGCGCGGTCGCCTGATCGAAGTCCACGGCCCGCCAGTACAGCCGGCCGAGCTCGAGCCGCGCCCTCGCGTAGAGGAGCCTCGACTCGGGCGAGAGCTGCGCGGTGCGCAGCGCCGCGCGGTGCTGGAGCGGGACGCCCCGGCCGAGCAGGACGCGCAGGAGCTCGGGCCGCGCCGCCGCCTCGGGCGCGATCAGGCGGCCCGCGTAGTACGTCGGCAGCCGGGCCGCGAGCCGCTCGACGGCCGACGAGGGGGCGGCGCCCGCCGCGAGCGGCGGCAGCTCCAGCGCGTCCAGCGCGTCGACGCGCCGGCCGCCGTAGAGGCGCGAGAGCATCTCTCGCGCGCCGTCGACGCGGGCGTCGCGGAGGACGCCGACCGACGAGAGCTCGCGCAGGCCGACGAGCGCGGCGTCACGGCCGCGGGCCTTCCAGGGATCGAGCAGCTGATCGAGCTCGCCGTAATAGACGTTCGCGAGCTCCGCGTCCTTCCGCATGGCGTCCGGCAGCGGCGCGGACCGGACCGCCTCGACGAGCCGCATGTCGGCCCGCCCCGACTCCACGGCGACGATGCCCTTCGCGTAGAACGGAAGCTCGACGCCGCGCCGCCCGAGATCCTCGATCGCCCGGGCCTGCTCCGTCACCCACGCGAAGAGCGGCCCCTTGGTGAACGCGAGGACGCGCTGGACATCGTAGGGCGGCCGCAGCGTGGGCGGCTCGGTCGCGGTGCGCGCGAGCCGGGCGGAGAGCGTCAGGCCGAGCAGCACCTGGTAGAGGTCGCCCCGGAGCGCGGCGGGCGGCGCTTCGAGGAGCGGCGCGGCGATGGCGTCGCCGCAGGTGATGGGCGCGAGCTCGGCCCGGAGCGCGCGCGCGAGGCCCGCCTCGAGGCCCGCGCACGCCTCGACGCCCGCGAGCCGCGCGTCGCGCTTCGCCGCGTCGTCCTCGGCGAGCGCGGCGTCGAGCGCCTCGATCGCGCCCTGCGCGTCGCCGCAGGGCTGCGCCGGCGCGACGGCGGCGCGCCGCACGAACGCCTCGCACGCGCGCGGCGCGGCGGGCACGCCGGCCGGCGCCGGGGGGACCAGCGCGGTCTTCGGGTCGAAGGGCGCCGGCTTCAGGATCGGGAGCCACTCGTCCTTGAGCGTGCCGTGGACGGCGAAGGCCTCTTCCTCCGGGAGCGGCGCCGGCGGCGGGGTCGCCGGGCGGCCGTCGCCCGGCGAAACCGGCGCGTTCGGCGCGGGCGGAGGCGCCCCGGCGCAGGCCGCGAGGGAGAGCCCGATCGCGGCGGCGAGGGCGTTGAAGGCGAAGTGCGAGCGAAGGTGGGAGGGCATCACGTCTCCTTGGACACGGGCGGTCCGCAAAGGTTTCGCGGAGGAGCGGCGGGCGTCCATCACAATCCGAGCGGGGGCGCAACCCGGGCGCCGGCGACGGCACGACGCCGCGGCCGGCGCCCGACCCGGGGTCTCTCTCCCGGTCACGCTCTCACCACGGCCCGACAGCCGCGTTCGACGGGCATCGATCGCAGAACGCAAACAGCAAACCTTGTGGTGCGCATCGCACCCACGGCCCTTGACAGCTCCGTCCTCAATGCGATGTCATCGTCTCGAAGGACAACCATGTACACTGCGATGCCTACCGTTCGGGACTGCCTCCATCGAGCCGGCGCGTGGCTGGGCGCTCGCAGGCGACGCATGCGCTGTATGGAGACCGGGCTGATTGTGGGACTCGCGTCCCTGCTCTCGACGTCCTGCTCGTCGACGGCGCCCGATGAGCCCGATGAGCCCGAGAACGCCATCAGAATCGGGGCCCTCCTCCCCTTCTCCGGGGGCGAGTCGGCCATCGGCCGCAACCTCGAGCAAGCCATGTTGCTCGCGGTCCAAGACCTGAACGCCGCGGGCGGGCTCGAAGGGAGGCCCTTCGACATCGTGAGCCGAGACAGCCACTCGACCCAGGACCGCGGGCTCGACCAGCTGCTCTCGCTGATCTACACGGATGATGTCCGTTACCTGGTAGGGCCCGAAGAGAACGAGCTCGCCCGCGACATCGCGATCGAGGTGAAGAAGGAGGACATCCTCCACATGCTGACGGGTTATGCCGCGCCCTCCATCGCGCGCCGTGAGGACGTGGGCGGCAGGATGAGGCTCGCCCCTTCCCCGTTCGGCATCGGCTGCGCGCTCGCGAAACACATCGTTAGCGAGGGTGTCCGCACCGCCAATAGCCTCTCCGCGCGGGACGACTACAACACAGCCGTCAGCACCGAGTTCACGACCCATTTCGCGGCGCTCCAGGGCAGGATCCTCCCCTCGGTGACGTTCAAGCCGGGCGCACAGACGTACAACGACAAGATCAAAGCCGCCTTCTACCTGGACGACGAGACGGAGCGGGCGCCGGCCGGCCGCACGCTGCTGGCCGCCTATCCCGCCGCCGCCTCGACCATCGTGACCGAATGGACCGTCCACGGGCGTCCGGGCAGGTGGCTCCTCGGACCTGCGTTGCACACCGAGGTGTTCCTCGCCAACATCCCTCAAGGCGCGCTCGATGACTCCTACGGGATCTCGCCCTCCCTCAGCCTGCGGAGCGAGTGCACCCCCAAGGACGAAACCGGGGAGAAGCTCGATTGCACGAACTGGAACACCACGGCCTTCACCTATCACTTCTCCCGCCGGTGGAACCGCGAGGTGCCGTTCCCCGCAGCGCACTTCTATTACGACGGCGTCGTCCTCATCGCGATGGGCCTCGTGTACGGCTACGCGACCACCGGGCAGATCATCACGTCCGGACATGAGCTGCGGCAGAAGATCCTCGAGCTCAACGACCCCAAGAACGACGTCGCCTTGTGGTGGGATCTGAGCACCGCGATGGCCAGGCTCCGCGCGGGGACCCCGCTCCGCTACATCGGCGCAGCCGCCGAATACGAGTTCGACTCCTACGGGGCGAGCCAGAATCACATCATGCAAACGTGGACCATCGAAGGCGACAAGTTCCGCGATCTCGACCCCTTCGACGCCAAGTGTGTGGTCCAGCAATGATCTAGAGCGCTGCAGCTTGTTAGAGCGGTTTTCAGCTGAGCCTAGTACGAGCGTCGCAGAGCGGCGGTCACCCGCACAGGAGACGGGTCCAGATCGGCGTTTTCGGCGCGGAAGCGCACTCCTGTGCGCTGAGCACCGAAAACGTCGAGATGGGCCCGTATCCGAAGCGGGTGACCGCCGCTCAATAGCGGTGTCGTAGCTCGAAGAAGATCTCGCGCGGCGCGAGCGGGTACTCGAAGCCCGAGAAGCCGGGATCCGGGCCGAAGGTGCCGAGGATGTTCTTGGCGCGCACGGCCAGGGTCGTCTCGTGCCCCGGGATGATCCACAGGTTGCGCGCGACCAGGCTGGCGTTCCACCTGAGGTACGTGGGCAGCTCGAACGCGCCGCCGGCCTCCAGGGTGCTCGCCTCCGCGGACTGCCGGGGCCCGACGAGGATCCCTTGCGTCGAGAGCTCCAGCGGCACGGAGCTCGGCGACGGCAGCTTCACATAGGCGCCGGCGCGGGCGATCCAGCGCGGGTACGCGACCATCGACGAGCCGACCAGATCCGCCTGGTACCCCACCTGGCCGGAGTCCCGGGTGGAATGCACGGTCTCGAACGACCCGTAGCCCCCGACGGCGTCGCCGTGCCGCAGCTCGGCGCGGGTCGCCCAGATCAAGGACTTCTGGCTGGCGATGTTCAGCGCCGTCTTGTTGATGCCCCGCGGAACGAACTCTGCCTTGTCGTTCAAGAGGCTGTACGACACCCCCGTGCTCGCCGAGGCCCAGACAGCAGGCCTCCACGTCAGCTCCGCGTCCACGGTGTGGATGAGCTGAGGCGACAGGCGCTCGTTCCCGATCACGTCGCCCGGCACGAGGGGCTCGGCGAAGAGCAGATACGGGGACGGCGCCTTGAAGGCGCTGCCGTACAGCAGCTTGGCCACGACCGTCTTTCCCAGGTGCGAGGTCGCCCCGAACCGACCGGTCAGCTGATTGCCATACTTGCTGTGGTGATCGTAGCGGAGCCCGCCCGTGACCTTCAGCCACGGATCGAGCACCTTGAGGTTGGCGCTAAGGAGCGCCCCGATGTCGACGAGCTCGGCCGATTGCTGCTCCCGCTCCGGGGAGCCGAAGGACTGCCCCGTTTCCTTGGTGACCCGGCGGAAGGACGGCAGGTCCTCCTTGTCGTAGACGGACTCCAGATTCAATATCAGGTTGAATCGGTCCCACGGCATCCACCGGGCCTCGACGCTCGCGTCCACGCCGCGATACGCCATGCGCCGCTCGATGTAGTACCAGCCGCCGGCGAGGTCGACGCGGTCGTCCGGCAGGACGCCGCCCTGGAAGTACATCCCTTGCACCGCGAACGCGAGTTCCCGGTTCAGCTGGTAAAGCCCGTCGATCGCCACCCGACGCTGCTGGAGGCTGACCACCGTGCCGACACGGTTCCCCTCGTCGTCCGTCCCGCCGGTGAGCTGGGCCCATTGCGCAAAATCCCCGCCGCGCCGGAGGCCTGACCAGTACGCGCTGAGCCTGAGGTGGTGCCCACGCTCGGGATGGCGATACCCGATGCGCGCCCCGACGACCCCCGACAAACGCTCGAGGTTCTGGGCGTCCAGGCGCCCCGCGTTGTAGGGCGGGATGCGGGGAAGCGGGGACTGGGTAGGCATCTCCAGGCCGCTTCGATCGTCGAGCTCCCCCGCGGCCGTCAGCATCATCTCGAAGCGGTCGGTGAACATGCCGCCCACGAGGTCGAAGCGGCCGCGCGGGTGGTCCCTCGTCACGCCGGCTTGCACCGTGCCGTCGACGAAGGGAATGTCCTCCGGATCGAGGGTGATGATGTTGACGACCCCGAGGAACGCATCGGCGCCATAGAGCGCCGACGCCGGACCGCGGACGATCTCGATCTGCTTGATGGCCGACAGCGGGATCAGCTCCGTGCCCAGCCAGTTGCCGCTGGTGGTCCGGAACGCCGCCGATCGACCGTTGATCATCACCTTGATCCCGCCGCTCTCGGCCCCCAGCCCGCCTGTCATCCCCTGCACGCCGGCGTTCGGCAGGATGTGGTCGTCGATGAGATAGAACCCGACGACGTGCTCCAGCACCTCGCCGACGCTCGTGTATCCCCAGCGCTGGATCTCTTCGGCGGTGATCGCCGTCATGATGGCGGGCGCGTCGTCGAGGGTCTCCAGCGTCTTGGTGGCGGTGGACACCTCGACGTCGAGCAGCCTCAAGAGGTCGACGTCCTCGAGCGCGTCGTTCCGGCGCTCACCCCCCACCGCCTTCGGCGCTCCCGGCGCCGTCGCGGTCGTCGGCTGGGCCCATGCGAGACCGGGGATCGAAGCGATCACCAGCGCAACCATCCACCGGGTTTCGAGTGAGGCAAGCATCATGCGGGTTCAGTGGGCTCCAGACATTCGTCCATCGTCGATTCGGCGCGATCGTCACGTCGCCTTGGCGGTCGCGGCGAGCTCCTCCTTCAGGGCAGCGCTCACGGAGTCGAACTCGTCACGTAGCCGCGTGATATCGCCCGCCTGCGGCAGCTCGCCTTGACCTGCGGCGAGCTGCATCTTCTCCGCCAGCTCCGCGACGCGCGCCGCGCCGATCGAGAGCATGCTGCCCTTCAGCTTGTGAGCGTTCGCCTTGATCTCTGCAGCCACGGCGCTCCGGATGACCGCCTCCAGGCCATCGAGCTGCGCCGGCACGTTCTTGAGGACGAGCTCGATCAGCTTCCGCGAGCGCGGGACCTCCGGGTCGAGCACCGGCGCGCGCGCCGCCTCCAGCTCGGGGGCGGAGGGAGACCGCGACGACGGAGGCTCGTCCCGGCTCAGGACCACGTGCCGCCACAGGGTCTTCTGCAGAGATTGAGGGCGTACCGGCTTGGCCAGATAATCGTCCATCCCCGCCGCGAGCACCCGGTCCCGCTCGCCGACGAGCGCGTGCGCCGTCAGCGCGATGATCACCGTGTGTCGATTCCTCGAGCGCTCCCAGGCGCGGATCTCCTGGGTGGCGGTGTACCCGTCCATCACGGGCATCTGGCAATCCATGAGCACGGCGACGTACCGCTTTCGCTTGACGCACTCGAGAGCCTCCTGGCCGTTGCACGCGGTCTCCACGCGCAGACCCAGCTGCTCGACCTGCTCCATCGCCACGTAGCGGTTGATCTCGTTGTCATCGACGACCAGCACGGGGAGCTTGCTCGCGATCTTACCCGGCTCCGCGCCGGGCTTGCTGGGCGGCGGGGTCGAGGCGCCCGTGAGCGCGCTCTGCAGCGTGTTGTACAGCTCGGAGACGCGGAGCGGCTTGGGGAGCTGCGTGACCATGCTGGAGTCCATCCCGCTCAACGTCACGCTCGATCCCATGTGATAGAGCGCCACCACGGGCAACGTCTGCAGCGCCGGGACCGACTGGATCGTCCTGAGGAACTCCTCGAGGCCGAGGTCGTCCATCTGGACACCGACGACGGCGGCGCTGAACGGCCGCTTCTCCAGCACCGCGAGCTCGAGCCGGTTGATCGCGTCCCTGCCGGAGGCCGCGGACTCGGCGTCGAAGCCCCAGGCCACCAGGTGCTCCACCACGACGTCGCGCCAGCTCCTGCTGTTCTCCACCACGAGCGCGCGGCGCCCGCTCGCCCACTCGGCGGAGCGGATCTGCTCGCCTCCGGCGGTGACGCCGACCCGGATCGTGAACCAGAACCGGCTGCCCTGCCCCGGCGTGCTGTCGAGGCCGACCTCGCCGCCCATGACCTCGACGAGGCGCTTGCTGATCGCGAGCCCGAGGCCCGTGCCGCCGTGCTTGCGGACCAGCGAGCCGTCCACCTGCGAGAAGGCCGCGAAGAGCTTCTTCTGGTCGTCGGGCGCGATGCCGGGGCCGGTGTCCACAACGGAGAGCTTGATGAGCGCCGTGGCCTTGTCCTGCTGAGAGATCGAGGCGTCGATCAGCACCTCTCCGCGCTCGGTGAACTTGATCGCGTTGCCGACCAGGTTGGTGAGCACCTGGCGGAACCGGTCGGGATCGCCCACGATGCCCGTGGGGACGCGGCGCTCGACGCGGTACACGAGCTCGAGGCCCTTCTCGTGCGCCTGGCTCGCCATCAGCTCCGCGACCTCCTGGATGACGAGGCGCAGATCGTAGGAGACGTGCTGCGCCACGTACTTGCCGGCCTCGAGCTTCGAGAAGTCGAGCACGTCGTTGATGATCGACATCAACGTGTTGGCGGAGGCGTCGACGGTCTCCACGTAACGCCGCATCTTGCCGTCGAGCGACTGGTTCTGCATGAGCCGGATGACCCCGAGGATCCCGTTCATCGGCGTCCGGATCTCGTGGCTCATGTTGGCGAGGAACTCGCTCTTCATCCGCGACGCCTCGAGCGCCTGCTCGGTCTTCACGCGCAGCTCCTCGAACGCCTGCTCGTTCGCCTCGACCATGCTGTTGAAGGCCGATCCGAGCAGCTCGAGCTCGTCGCCGCTCGTGATCTGCACGCGCTCCCACTTCTTCCGATCCACGATGGGCGATTCGGTCGGCGGCGCGCTCGAGCGGAGCCCGGTGGCGATGGCCCCCGCCGCCGTGCGCAGCGCGAGCAGCGGCTCGGTGATGTGGACGGCGACCCGCTTGACGAGGAAATAGCTGGCGGCCCCGCTGCCGAGGATCAGCGCCACGATCAGGCCGAGCGTGGTCACGAGCCGGTTCGCGGCGAGGTCCCGGGCCTGGACCATGCGCTCGACGACGCTCCTCGTGCTGACGCCGTAGATCACGCTCCCGGCGTGGGCCCCCTCCGAGATGACCGGGGCCGCGACCTCGACGACGTCCTCCCCACCCAGGGGGTTCTGCCGCCGCCGCAGCACGAGCCGGGACTGGTGCACGGTGCTGATCCCGAGCGACTCCAGGTCCGCCGCTGTGTAGTTCGGCGCCGCCGGGCCGGGCGCGTCCTTCGAGGCGGGCGCCCGGGCCAGGCCGCTCGCCGCCCAGACCCGGTTCTCCGCGTCGAAGAACACCCCGTAGGCGATGTCGTTGTTCTCCGAGACGGTCTGGTGAATGAGCGCCTTGACATCCCCGAAGAGGTTGTCAGCCACCAGGCTGCGCAGGGCCAGCGCCTGGTTGAAGCCGAGCAGGCGCGCCTTCTCTTCCAGGCCGCTCAGGAGCTCCTGCTCACGCTTGGCCTGGACCGCACGATCCGTCGAATAGATGAGCGCGCCGCTCGCGAGCAGCGTGGTGCCCCCGAGCAGCAGCAGCGCGCCCAGGATCAGGCGCAGCAGCTTGATGCGGAGCGAGCCGTGGGTGTTCGGGGTTGCCATGCACTCTACTTTGGACGCCTCATCGAGGGCGGCGGGTTAGAGGAGGACGACGCCGCAGAAGACCCCGCAGACGAAGGCGGCGGCGGGCTGGTCTTCCCGGCGCGCGAGGCGACCGCGCGCTCGACCGCCGGCGCCAGCGCGACGTGCAGCTTCGCCTTCGAGACGATGCCGTCGGCGCCGACCTTCTCGCCGATCGCGCTCAGCTTGTCGATATCACAGCTGGAGACGAGGACGATACCCAGGTTCGAGAGCTGCGCGTTGTCCCGGAGCAGCTTCGCCAGCTTGTCGCCGTTGATGGTCGGCATGTTGATGTCGAGCGCGACCACGGAGATCTTGTCTCGCTTGATGACCGCCGTCGCGCCGATGGGCGTGGCGAGCTCGACCACATCGAAGCCGGCCCTGACCAGGACGGCGCGCATCGCCTCGCGAGCGATCTCGTCGTCATCGATCACGAGCACCCGGATCATGACGACGCGCTCCAGGGGCGGCAGCACCGCGCGCGACGCTCTCCACGCGACGAGCAGATGGCGGGCGAGCCCGGGAGCTCGATGGTTCGAGCTGGCCCGTCGCATCGTGACCATGTGCCCGGTTGGAAAGGTAATCGCACGGCGCCTCCATTCCCCCCGATACGGGCTCACCTACCGATGAGAAAGTCAACCTGGCCGAACTCACTGGAATTCAGCCCGAAGCGCCGTGCGAGCCTCACGTCGACCAGGCGTTTCACCGAGATGGGCAGGCGGACGCCCGACGACCGGAGCTTCCAGTCGGCGTCCGCGAGCTCGTAAAGCACATCCGCCGCTTGCACCGCGAGCGCCTGGGTGTCGGGGATGGCAGCGAACGTCCCGAACTCCGCGTGCTCGTTCACGAGCGAACGCACGGCCACGACCACCGGCGCGCCGAGCCGGTCCACGTAGGGCAGCCAGACGTTGGTCAAGAACCTCGGGCTCAGGAGGCCATTGTCGTTCGGCAGCCAGATCGCGTCGACCTTCGCCCGCTGGAGGTTCACCAGCGCGGCGCGGAGGTCCTGCACCCGTGGCTTGTTCGAGAGCTCTTCCTTGACGAAGGCCAGCTTCTCGACGTGCATGAGCGCTTCCTGTCGCGCGATGTGATCCGCGAAGCCCTGGCGGTAGACGACGCCGACCCGATGAGCGTCGAGGCCCAGCGTGCGCAGGCCCACCATGGCCGTGACCGCCGGCACCTCGTAGGAGATGGCGACCGAGTTGGGGACGGTGCGCTGGAGCTCCTCGGCGAAGGACGCCATCAGGATCAGCGCGACCGGCGGGGTCGGGACGGTGCGCGCCCACTCGCGATACAGGAGCACGGTCGAGTTGTTGACAAGCACCACCGCCTGCGGGCGATCGCGGGCGACGATCTGCGCCACGAGATCGGGGCTCGACGCCTCGCCGCGCAGCAGCGAGATGATGACGCGGTGTTCCCCGGACAGCTCGACGCGGAGCGATTTCAGCATGTCGTCGAGCTGCGGATCCGAGGGGGCGATGACGGAGATGACCGGCCTCGCGTCCGGAGGCGGCGGCGTGAGCGTCGGCGCCGGGTCGCTGGCGACGGGCGTGGCTGGGCCCGACGAGCAGCTCAGGGACAGCACGAGCCCCGCGAGGGCGGAGGCCCGCAGCAGCGAGCGCCGAGAGAGGGGACGCGTCGACCTTACTTCCATTCGTCAACCCCCAGATCGGCCAGCACGTGTTTCGGAAGCCTCCGGATCGCGCCCTCCAGCGTCTGGCGCTCGCCCAGGAACGTGACCGCCACCAGCCCGACCTTCGCCGTCGAGAGGCTGAGGATCGTGAACGTCATCTTGCTCCTCGACTCGAAGTCAGAACGAAATCGCTCGGGGAGGAGGACCGCATCAGCCGTCTGGAACTGGAGCAGCTGCAAAAGATCTTCGATCTTCGTGACGCGCTGGACCTCAGGCGCGGTGCTCACACCCAGCAGCCCGGCCACGAACTTAGGGAGCGATTTCCGTTCGACCAGATCGACGATCCCGTATCTGAGACCGGAGAGCATCTCCTTGGTCAACGCCCTCGTCGAGACCAGGAGGTACTGCTCCGCGTCGCTCCCCGCCTTCATGCCCTGGATGTCGGCGGTCCGATTGAGCGAAGCCAGGACCGGCTTTGGCGAGAGGGCCGCGTCGGGCGGCGTCGACTCAAGCGCGGCTTTGAAATCGCTCAACTTTCCGAACACGGTGACATCGACGCCGGGCATCGACTCCTCGATCTTCTGCTCGAGGGCGCGAGCGCGGAGCGGTGTCACCGCATACACATAGAGCGTGGCCACGGGCCCAGCCGTGATAGGCGGGCTGAGCAGCAGAAGACAGCACCCGATGAGCAGAGCCGCCGCGAGCAGGGCCGCCGGCGCGCGCGTCGATCGGAGCCCCCGGCGAAGCGGAACTCCGGTCCTGTCGGGCCAAGCGCGCTCGGCGAGGGTCCTGAGGAGTGAGCGAAATCCCCCGTGCCGAACCGGAGGAGCCGCGCGGTTATTTCGTGGCACCCACGATGATGCCCAGCGGGTTGCGATTCGCGCCCGACACGCGAGGTGCCCCACGGCCCGCTCGACCGCTGACCGCCGTGCCCCCGTGGAGCGCCTGCAGCTCGTTTCCACCAGGCTCATGCCCTCCCGGTCATCATGGGTAGGGAGCGTAGCCGATGGTTAACCCTCTTTGTCAAGCGCCCCCTCGGAGGCGCCCCCGCGGTCCCACGGAGCTTGGCGAAATGGGGACGCCGGAGAGGGTGACGACACCCGACGGCCGCTCCCCCAGCAGCCGGCCAGCACGACCACGCCGGCGCTGCCGAGCACGCCAAACACGAAGGCGAGCGCTTGACATGCTCCTCACGCACCTCGGTCTCAGGGCTCGATCTCGAGTCCCAGGAGCGGCATGCCCACCGCACAGCGTAAGCAAGAGATGGCGCCTCCGAGAGACCAGCAGATGGCGCCCCGGATTCGCGCGACACATCCTGCCTTGTCGACCTACATGGTGAGCGATGGTGCATCGTGATGCTCGGTAATTTTACCTTGTCATGCACAACAGCGGATCCATGGGTGCGCGTTCGCTCCCTGCCACCGAGCTCGAAAGCTCGCGCATCGCGCTCGATCTACGTACCGCTTGCTTACCGCTGGCGCTCTATCGCTGGCGCTCTACTTGGTAGCGCTCTGCCGCTGGCGCTCTCCTGCTGTCGCTTGCCGCTGCCGCAGGACGATCGTGGCGCCCAGCTCTCCGGTGCGGCGTCCCGCCAACAATCGCTCCGACAATGGGATTGTAGTCCATCGGGTCGCCACACAGCAACCCTCGCGAACCGCGAACGCAGGGTCGGGGTGTCGCGGATCACAGCGGGTGGCGCGCCACAGAGGCGCTGGCGCCGACCGCCGCGCAGTCGTGAGGCAGGGCCCCCTTGCGACCCGGCGTATTTGCGAGGAACTCTCTTGACCTGGGGAACGAAGGTTCCACTCGAAGGGCGCTCAGCCAGCGGACGGGCACACCGCTGCCCGCCGCTGCCCGGAGCGCCGGGCGAGCGGAGCGGCTCGCCCGGCGAGGCGGCGCGCCGCGCTCCGGCGCGCCGTTCGTCTCAGTACCACTCGCTGCCGAGGCCCAGCGTGAAGGTGAATGTCGTCCCCTCTGGCAGGAACACCGGGTGGAGATCCGCGCTGATGGCGAAGCCGCTCCGGCGCGCGCCGCTCCCGGCGAGGCCGCCGAGGATCAGCGCGCCCCGCGCGTGAGCGCCAGGGTACCAGGCCGCCGTGCTCTCACAGCCGGCGCTCGGGAGCGGGATGCCGCCCTCCGGGACCTCCGCGCCGCAGGTCGCGACGGCCACGTAATCCATGGACGGTCCCGCGCCGAGATCGAGGAAGTGGAACAGCGTGAAGCCCGCGAGCACCGAGTTGTAGTCGATGAACCCCGCCTCGAATCCAGCGCTGTTCGCGGTGCTCTCGGGGGTGAGCGTCACCATCGGTGTGTTCTGGTAGTATATCCCGAAATAGTGGTTGACCTGGACACCGAGCCGCCCCGAGAGCGCGAAGACGGCCCCCGCGCCCGTGGGTGACTCGATGATCCCGCCGCCGAGCGTCGTACCGAAACGAAAGCGCATCCCGTCCTTCTCGTCGTCCTCGGGCTCCTTCGGTTGCTCCTCGGGAGCGGGCGGAACCGGCGCGGGCGGCTCCGGAGCGGGCGTGGCCGCGGCCGGCGCGGCCCGCGGCGCGGGCGGCGGTGCAGGCGCCGGCGCGGACCGCGGCGCGGGCGCGGGCGCGGGCGGCGGTGCAGGCGCCGGTGTCGACCGCGGCGCGGGCGCAGGCCGCGGCGCAGGCGGCACCGGCGTGGGAGATGGCGGCGGGAACGGCATGGGAGCGGGCGCTGGCGCAGGCGCGGGCTGCACCGGAATCGGCGCAGGCGCGGGTGCGGGCGCAGGTGCGGGCTGCACCGGTGTCGGCGCGGGCGCCGGCTGCACGGGTGTCGGCGCGGGCGCCGGCTGCACGGGTGTCGGCGCGGGCGCCGGCTGCACAGGTGTCGGCGCGGGCGCCGGCTGCACAGGTGTCGGCGCGGGCGCCGGCTGCACAGGTGTCGGCGCGGGCGCGGGCGCGGGCGCGGGCGCAGGCTGCACCGGTGTCGGCGCAGGAGATGGCGGGGGTGCTGGCTGCGCGGAGGCAGACGGGAGCGGCTCTGGAGGAGGAGGCGGCGGGAGGGGAGCGTCGCCCTGGGTCAAGGCCGTCGCCGAGACCGCCAATGGAACGGTGAGCGCCGCGAGCGCGGCAAGCCAGCGAGGGGGTGTCATCCGGTCTTCCTCGATGCGCTCCTCGCGGCCGTCAAGCGCGCGAAGGTACGCGCTGTCGGTCGCGGTGCGCCGCGGCGGATGATCCGCCCGCGAGCCGTAAAGCGCCAGCCCATCGACGACCGCCCGATGAACGTCGCCCCCCGTCCCTCCACTTTTCTTCACGGAACGCGGCGGCTCCGGTCACCAGCCCCTCGATCCATGCGCCGAGCTCGTCAAGCCCTCCGCTGCGGAATCAGCCCCCTGCTCGGGATCCGCTTCGCCGTGGCATGTGTGGAGGAAACGCTCCCCCCAGACGCGACCGGGGGCGGCGGCACTGGAAATATCCAGGAGACGAGCGACGATCGGTCGCTCGAAGCGCAGGCGGCGACCATGCGAGCAGCGGTTCCACTCCTCGAATCGGACCCCGACGTCTTCCTGCGCGCCTGGTTCTCCGGAAGGACCGACGCGATCCCCGACGTGAACCTGCTCGGCGCGAGCGGTGAGCTCACCGCGCTCGGCGAGCTCACCGTCTCGCTGCCCTGCGAGGAGGAGCGCAGCCCGTGACGGCCCGCGCGGTGGTCGCTCCCTCGACGCCTCCGCCCGCCGGCGCGGTGGCCGCCGTCCCCGCGGCCGGCGTGCAGGCCGCGCCGCTCGACTTCGCCGAGGTGTACGAGGAGATGTTCCCCTTCGTCTGGCGGACCGTGCGCCGGCTCGGCGTGGACGCCTCGGCGCACGAGGACGTGTGCCAGGAGGTGTTCGTCGTCGTGCACCGGCGGCTCCCGGAGTTCCTGGGCCGCTCGTCGCTGAAGACGTGGGTCTTCGGGATCGTCGTGAACGTCGTGCAGACGCACCGGAGATCGCTGCGCCGCAAGAGCCCCGCCCACCGCGGGACAGGAGAGACCGTGGATCCCGAGCTGCTCGCGGGGCCGAGCAACCTCAGCCCCTACGAGGCCATGACGAGGGCGGAGGCCGCGCGCGTCGCGCACGAGCTGCTCTCGTCGCTCGACGAGGAGAAGCGCGTGGTGCTCCTCCTCGCCGAGCTGGAAGAGATGCCGGCAGCGGAGATCGCGCGGGGCATCGGGGTGAACGTCAACACCGTGTATGCGCGGCTGAGGGCCGCTCGACAGGCGTTTTCCGACGCGGTGCACCGCCACCACGCCAGGATCCGAGGAGGCCGCAATGGATGAGCTGGGGACCGGGGAGCGAGCGCTCCTGAACGCCCTTCGTGACGAGGACGAGCCGACCGACGAAGACAGACGTCGGACGCGCGCGGCCGTGTGGGCGAGGCTCGGCCTCGCAGGGACGGCGGCCACGGCCACGGCCGTGGCCGCGAGCGCCGAGAGCGCCGGAGCCGCCGGCTCCGCGAGCGCCGGCGCGGCCGCGCACGCTGTCGGCCCCGCCGCCGCGAGCATGGCCGCCGGCGCGAGCACCGCGGTCGCGAAAGGCGCGGCCATCACGCTGCTCGGCGCCCCGATGAAGATCGGGCTGGCGGCGCTGGTCGTGAGCCTCGCGACGGGGGCCGCGCTCTACTTCCCGACACCGGGCGAGGCGCCCGGTGCGCAACGCGCGCAGGAGGCGGCGGAGAGCGCGGCCGAGGCGCCCCGAGCGGCGCGCGCCGCCGCGCCCTCCAGCGCCCCGAGCGACGGGACCCCTGCGTCCGCCGAGGCGAGCGCCTCCAGCAAGGCCGACGCTCCCGAAGCGTCCGGCGCGCCCGCCGAGCCGAGCGCCGCGCCCCCGGCGGCCGCCGGGGCGCGCGTGACGGCGTCGCGCGCGCCCCGGGCGGCGGCCGCCGCGAGGCAGGGCTCCGAGGGGCTCGACGCGGAGATCGCCCTGCTCCGCGACGCGCAGCAGGCGCTGCAGGCGGGCCAGTTCGCGCAGGCGCTCTCGAAGCTCGACGAGCACGCCAGCCGGTACCCGCGGGGCGTGCTGTCGACCGAGCGCGAGGCGTCGCGCGCGATCGCGCTCTGCCGCTCCGGCCGCGCGCCGTCCGGCAGGGCGATCGCGGCGAGGCTGCTCGCGAAGAGCCCGGGCTCGCCGCTCGCGACGCGCGTGCGCGCCGCGTGCGGACAGGAGGAACAGGAGGAGTAGAGTGCGCGGGTGCACGTCTCGAGGTGGGCGCATGCGCCGTCGATCGTTCCGGCGCTGATCGCCGCGGCAGGGCTCCTGCCCGCGCGCGCGCTCGCGGCGCCCGCCGAGCCGCGCACCATCGATCTCCGCTGGGAAGCGCCGGCGGGGTGCCCGCCGATCGACGAGGTCCGGAGCGAGATCGCCCGGCTGCTGGGGACGTCGGAGCAGCGCCAGCCGATCGAGGTCGAGATCGCGATCGCTCGCGAGCGCCACGAGCGCTACCGGCTCGACCTGCGCATCCGCGCGCCGGCGCCGGGCGAGCGGGTGATCCGTGGCGACGACTGCGCGTCCATGTCGCGGGCAGCGGCGCTGATCGTCGCGATGTCGATCGATCCCGACGCGGTCGCGCGGAGCGCCGCCGCGCAGCCCGCGCCGCCCCAGGCGATCGCCGCCCCCGCCGCCAGCGCGCCGCGCCCGCCGCCTCCCACGCCGCGCCGCCCACCTCCCGCGGCGGCGCGGCCGTCCGCCGCGAACGAGCGCGACGTGGAGGGAGCGCTCTGGGTGAGCGCGCAGATCGAGCAGGCGCTCGTCCCGACGATCGGCGTCGGGCTCGCCGCGGGCGGCGGGATCCGCAGCGGCTGGTTCCGCGTGGACGGCGCGGCCGGCGTGGTGCCGTCGAGCTCGAGCCACATCGCGGGGCAGGCTGCAGGCGCCGAGTTCCGGCTCTGGTTCCTCGAGGTCGACGCGTGCGCGCTCCCGCTCGAGCGCCCCATCCGCGTCTACGTCTGCGCGCTCGGCCGCCAGCACTGGCTCCGCTCCAGGGGGCGGGACGTCGACGAGCCCTTCACCCTCACGACGCCGATCTTCGCGGCAGGGCTCGGGACGCTGCTCGAATGGCGTATCGCCGCTCCCGTGAGCGTCGAGGGCGCGCTGCACGCCGTCGTCCCGCTGAGGCGGCCCCGCTTCGTCGTCGAGAACCTCGACGGCATCGTCTACCGCCCCCCGGCCGCGGGCCTCAGCGCGCGCCTCGGTCTCGCTCTCGCCTTCTGAGCCTCAGGGCAACTCCGGGCCGGCGCGCCACGCGGCCTCGATCGCGCAGCCGGCCAGCGCCCCGCGGTAGAGGCGCAGCTCGTCGTACCGCCCTCCGAAATACGGATCCTGATCGAACTGGGACCGCCCGAGCCAGTTGTTCGCGTCCTTTATCGCCGAGAGCGGAAAGCCGACCGGCGTGCTGCCGAGCAGCGCACCGTCGAGGTAAAGCGAAAGGGTCCCTGCCGCGCCGTCGAAGACCGCGGCGAGCTGATGGATCTCGGCGTCATCGAGCGTGGGCGCGGTGGTGACCTGCACCTGGCCCGCGGCGCCGCTGTCGCTCGCGAGCGCTGCGATACCCGGCGGGTCGAAGCCCGTCGACGGGGTGATGACGAGGTAGGACCGCCCCACGCTCGAGTCGCCTTCGACGGGATTCTCCCCTGTGCTGCCGATGCCGAAGTCGACGACGCGCAGGTACGCCCCTCCGCCGTTGCGGGCGACCCAGACCATGACGGTGACGTCGCGGAGCCCCGAGAGGAGACCCGCGGGCAGCTCGACGTAGTCGTCCTCTCCGTCGAGGGTGAGCACCCCTCCGCCGTCGAGGCTCGCGCCGCCGAAGATCTCGCCGTCGGCGCCGCCGACCGTATCGGCGACGACCGCCCCCACCTCGTCGAACGTGTACCGATGAGCCAGCGACGGCAGCGCATCGCAGGGGGCCGCGCCGCCGCCCCCCTCCCCGCCGCCGCCCGCCTCGCCGCCGCTTCCCGCCTCACCGCCGCTCAGCGCCCCACCACCACGCCCCCCTTCCCCGCTGCCACGACCACCTTCCCCGCCGCCGCCCACAACCGACGTCGGAGTCATACGGCCCACCGCAATATCCATATCTGCCCCACATCCGGACAGGCCGAGGAGCAGCACCATCATCGTAGTCTTCCGCGCGCACGACACAGGCGGATCGTAGCGCGGGTGTGCGGTCGATTCGATCACGAAAGGCGCGCGCTCCGGCGACGAGGGGGAGAGTGCTGATTCCACACGCGGGAGCCGACCATGATGTGCCGACTTGACCGAGTGTTCGCGAGTCCCTGGCTCGTCGCCGGGGGATGTCTCTTGAGCGTCTCGTGCACTGGCATCCTCGGAGGTGATGACGCTCCGGGGCAGGAACCGGGAGACGACGCCGCCGTCGCGCCAGGCGGGATGCCTTTGCACCACATGACAGCATCGGAGTACAACAACACCGTCGCCCACCTCCTGGGCACGCGCCTGCGGCCGGCGGACGGGTTCCCGGCCTCCGGCGCGAAGGGCTTCGACGCGAACGCCAGCGCGCTCTCGAGCCTCTCGCAGGTCCTCGTCCAGGGGTATTACGACGCCGCCAAGAACCTGGCGGCCGACGCGTTCTCGAACGAGGCGCAGCGCGCCCAGATCCTCGTGTGCGACCCGGCGGAGGGCGCGGGCGCGGACGACGCGTGCGCGCGCCAGATCATCGAGCGCTTCGGGCTGCGCGCCTTCCGGCGCCCGCTCGAGGCGGCGGAGGTCGACCGGTACGCGGCGCAGTACGACGACGCGGTCACCACCCTCGAGATGTCCCCCGTCGAGGCGGTGCAGCACGTCGTCCGGAGCCTGCTGACGTCCCCGAATTTCTTCCTGCGGATCGAGGTCGGCCCCGACTCGAAGCGATCGCCGGGCGCCCTCGGCGGCCATGAGATCGCGTCGCGCCTCTCGTACCTCCTCTGGAGCTCGCTCCCGGACGAGGAGCTCTTCGACGCCGCAGAGGGCGACGCGCTGGCCACCGAGGACGAGCTCCGGGAGCAGGTGGACCGCATGCTGGCCGACCCGAAGAGCGCCGCGTTCTTCCAGAACTTCTTCGGGCAGTGGCTCGGGACCCGCACGCTCCCGAGCCACAGCGTCGACACAGCGATGTTCCCGGGCTGGAACGACGAGATGAAGGGCGCGATGATCGACCAGGCCAACGCCTATTTCACCGGCTTCACGACCGGCGAGCGGCCGTGGTCCGAGTTCCTCACGGCGCCCCACCCGGAGAGCCCGCTGCTCGCGCCGCTCTACGCGAACGACCCCGGGGCCGGGCGCGGCGGGTTCCTCACGCTCCCCGCGTTCCTCACGCTGTCTTCCCGCGCCGATCGGACCTCCCCCACGTCGCGCGCGAAGACGATCCTGGCGCAGCTCTACTGCGCCGAGCTGGCCCCTCCCGCCGGCGTGGATATCCCGGAGCTCGAGGCCGCGGGAGGCGACACGGGCGCCGTCGACAACGTCCGCGAGAAGCTCGAGAAGCACCGCGAGTCGCCCGACTGCGCGGGCTGCCATGATGTCCTCGATCCCATCGGGCTGAGCCTCGAGAATTTCGACGCGATAGGCGCCTACCGGACCGCGTACCCGAACGGCGACGCCGTCGACGCGACTGGCGAGTACGGGGGCGCGAAGTTCCAGGACATCTCGGGCCTCATCCCGGAGCTCCAGAAGGACCCCCAGCTGGGGATCTGCCCCTCCGAGCAGCTCTTCACCTATGCGTTGCGCCGGCGCCCGAGCGGCGGCGACAGGGGCGCGCTCGAGGCGATCGCCGCGCGCTGGGAGAAGGGGACGATCGCGGATCTGGTGAAGCAGGTGGTGACCAGCGAGGCGTTCCGCCTCCGCGCGGCGAAGGTCGGGGCGAAGTGAAGCCGCAGGCGTTGTTTCCTCACGGAACCAGGCACGAAGGAGCGATGCGCACATGAAACGCGGAATGACACGCAGGAACCTGTTGCGCGGCGCGGGCGTCTGCCTGGCGCTGCCGTTTCTCGAGAGCCTCGCGCCGCGCACCGCGCGCGGCGGGGAGCCCGGCACGCCCAAGCGCTTCTTGCTCTGCACCTTCCCGAACGGGGCGCCCCACCACTGGTGGGAGACGGCGCCCGCGTTCGGCAAGACGCTGAGGGGCGCCGATTTCAAGCTGCCGAGGGTGCTCGAGCACTTCGCGCCGGTGAAGTCGAAGATGCTCATGATAAGCCGCCTCGGCAACCACACGTGGAGCAAGCAGCAGAACGCGTTCCTCGAGCCGTCCCACTCGCGCTGCATGGCCGCGCTGTCGACCTGCGTGGACGCCGATGAGCTCGGGAGGGCCGCCGGGCAGGACCTCGGCGAGTGGGTGGGCAACGGCGTCTCGGTCGACCAGCTGATCGTGCAGAAGGCAGGCCCGGAGCAGGCGACCCGCATCCCGTCGCTTCAGACGGGGCTCGGGGTGAAGCCCGGCTTCTTCGACGGGCGCAGCTACGCCTACAATCAGGCCGTCTCCTGGAAGAGCCCGAGCGAGCCGCTGAAGCGCTCGGTCAACCCGAAGGCGGTGTTCGACGCGCTCATCAACGCGGGCGCCGCGAGCGCGCCCTCCGTGCCAGGGCAGACCGACGAGCAGGCCAGGATCGAGGCGGAGCGCCGCGCCGCGACCGAGAAGAGCGTCATCGACGCGGTGCTCGCGGACGCGAACTCGCTCATGGGCCGGGTCGGCTCGGACGATCGCAAGATCGTCCAGCAGTACCTGGACGCCCTGCGAGAGACCGAGAAGAACGTGACCCGCGTCCAGTCGACGATGACCCCGTCGAGCCTGGGCTGCAGCCCGATCGGCCAGCCCGGCGTGGTCCCCGAGCCGCCGGGGCAGCAGGAGGGGCTCAACGAGAACGACAGCACGGAAGCGGGCGAGTACAAACACGAGGATCACGCGAACGTCATGATCGATCTCATCGTCATGGCCATTCAGTGCGACGTGACGCGCGTGATCACCCACATGCTCGACGACGCGCGCTCCGAGTTCGAGTACCGGTGCATCCCGGCCGACGTCCGCGCGAAGGTGGGACTCGAGTACAGGGAGGGCAGCAGCCTCCATTATCACTCCTGCCAGCACGGCCCCGGCAACCTGGGCGCCACGGACGAGGGCGGCCGCTACGCGGTCGTCGAGGAGAGCAACCTCGATTTCGCAGCCATCAACTGCTGGCTCGGCCAGAAGACAGCGCAGCTCGCGCAGCGGCTCGACGCGATCCCCGAGGGGGATGGGACGGTGCTCGATCACTCGGTGATGGTCTACATGAGCGAGATGCGTACGCACGACCACGACGCGTACGATCTGCCCATCGTCCTCCTGGGCGGCGACGGCGTCTTCCTGAACGACGCGCACGTCGCGTATGGCCCCCTCGGCCAGGATCGCCAGCTCCGCGATCTGTGGTTCACCATCATGAACCAGTACTACAACCTGGGCGTCGCGTCGTTCGGCGAGGATCGCCGCGGCGTGCCGAACGCGCTCCTCGAGGAGATCCTGCGGTAGCTCGGCGGATCACGGTCTCGATGGATGGGCTCACACCGGAGGTCGAAACGCGATGTTCGAAAGCCGCTCATGTCGGTTGGTGTCCGGGGGTCTCCATGTCGCGCTCGGGCTGCTCGTGACCTGCGCAGCAGAGCTCGGGTGCTCGAGCGACCCGTCGCCCGCATCTCCCTCGCACGGGTCGCCTTCGCCGGAGTCGCCCTCACCGGGCGACGGGGGCGGTCCGGGAGGCGCGCCGCCCTGCGAGGAGACGAGCGACGGGCCAGCGCTGCCGCAGGCGTTCGCGCTGAACTGCGGCGGGTGCCATAGCGCCCACGGCAAGCCGGCCGGCGGGTTTCCCGATCTGTTCGCCTTCGAGGGCACCCTGGAAGAATTCACGGCGCAGGTGCGCACGGGGCGCACGGAGGACGCGCGCATGCCGGCCTTCGGCGAGCAGCAGATCGCGACGGCCGACATCGAGGCGATCTTCGCTTATTTCTCCGCGGGAGCGCCGCCCGCGCCGGCCTGCGACGGCGGCGAGGTCGATCCCGGCGAGTGCTCCGGCGTGGACGGCGATATCTCCCCGCTGTTCCCCTCGGCGACGGCGGGCAAGCCGATCACCACGACGGCCGCCGATGGGACGATCACGCTCGAGGCCGCAGGGCGCGTGCGCGGGCGCCACGAGAAAGAGGAAGAGTTCAGCCCGTACCAGCCGCGCTATTTCGAGAACCGGAGCTACAAGTTCATCGTCGAGGACACGATCCCGGCGGGCGGCAGCACCGTCAAGTTCACCTGGCTCCCCAAAGCCAACGCATCGCTCAACCAGACCATCAACTTCCGCTGCTGGTACTCGGGCGAGGGCAACGTGTTCGACTCGAACAACGGCATGGAGCGCATCACGAGCACCCACTGGGAGTTCGTCGTCGATCGCAACGCCAGGGACAGCAGGGAGATCCGCGCGGGAGATCTGCTGGAGTTCGAGTTCGGCGTGTTCCTTGACGCGGGCACCGTCGAGGGGAGGACGAGCTATTACAGCGACACGTTCCGCTACCGCGTCGGGAGCGGCGAGCTGACGCCGTTCAACGAGCCGAACGAGGCGGCCCTGTCGGGCGGCGACGGGACGATACCGTACATCTACGAGGAGCCTCATCTCTATTACGAGCAGATGGCGCTCAACATCCAGGAGAGCTCTATCCAGCCCTTCCTCGAGGGGCGCCGCCTGTTCCATACCGATTTTGCCACCGGCGAGCACAGCGAGGGCGGTAACCCCGTCTTCGACGAGCACGCGGGCAAGGCGGGGCCGCTCTCGAACCAGGCGGCGTGCGTGGGCTGCCATATCAACAACGGTCGCGGCGCCCCGCCCGAGCCCGGCGAGGCGATGGAGACCGCCGTCGTGAAGCTGTTCGGCGCAGGCGCGAACGCGGACGGCGGGCCCGCCGCCGACCCGAGCTACGGCCGGCAGCTGCAGGACAAGGCGCAGGGCGGGGTCGAAAGCGAGGGTACGGCCACCGTGGCCTATACCGAGGAGCCCGGGCAGTTCCCCGATGGCACGCCGTACGTCCTGCGAAAGCCCACGTTCCGCCTCGACGGGCTCTCCGCAGGGCCGATCGCGAGCTACTCGGTCCGCGTCGCACGCCCGCTCGTGGGCATGGGTCTTCTGGAGGCGATCGCAGAGGACGCGTTGCTCGAGCGCGCAGACGGGATGGACTGCAATCAGGACGGTATCTCGGGCCGTCCGAACCTGATCCCGGACCCGGTCTCAGGGGTGACGCGGATGGGGCGCTTCGGCTGGAAGGCGGGCAAGGTGAGCGTGCCCCACCAGGTCGCCGACGCGCTGGTGGCGGACATGGGCGTGACGACGAGCCTGTTCCCTGTCGAGGAGTGCGGCGAGGCGCAGACGGGTTGTCAGGCCGGCACACGCGGAGATCCCGAGCTCTCCGACGAGGATCTCGACAGGCTCTCCGTCTACATGCGCATGCTGGGCGTGCCGCCGCGCCGCGACACGGCGGACCCGGCCGTCCAGCGCGGCGAGGCGCTGTTCAGCCAGGCAGGGTGCGCGAGTTGCCATGTCCCCTCGATGAAGACCGGGAGCCGCCACCCGCTCGTCGAGCTGCGGGATCAGCTCATCCAGCCCTTCAGCGATCTGCTCCTGCACGACATGGGAGAAGCGCTCGCGGACACGTCGACGAGCGACCACCTCGCGGGGCCGCGCGAGTGGCGGACGCCGCCGCTGTGGGGCATCGGGCTGCTCGAGGCCGTGAACGGCCACACCCAGCTGCTGCACGACGGCCGCGCGCGGAACGTCGTCGAGGCGATCCTGTGGCACGGCGGCGAGGCGGACGCCGCGAAGCAGCGCTTCATGGCGCTCCCCGCGGGAGATCGCGACGCGGTGGTCGCCTTCCTGCGCTCGCTCTGAGCCCCCGCCTTGCGGAGCTCGCTCCGGGCGCCCCTTCCCCGCCCCCACCTCCCTTCGGCTGGCTCGGGTGCTCGGCCCGCTCGGCGTCCCGGCGCGGGAGGGGCGCCCTCGGCTCAGAACCCCGACCGGCGCGCCATCCGCTTCGAGAGCCAGCGCATGGGGCCGGGTGCCACGCGGGCGGCGAGGCTCGCGGTCTTCACGAACAGGCTCGTCTCCAGGACGTCGCGGCCCGCATCGACGGCGCGCACGATCATCTCGGCGACCTCGTCCGGGCTCTGCTTCTTGTGGCCGGGCGGGCGGTAGCCGACGTTGTCGTCGGTCACGACGGCGTTCGCGTGGAACGGGGTCTCGACCGGCCCCGGCCGCACCACGAGCACGCGCACCCCGCGCGACGAGAGCTCCGCGCGGAGCGACATCGCGAGCGCCTCCAGCGCGAACTTCGACGAGGCGTACGGGCCCATCCGCGGCGCCGCGACGAGCCCCGCGATCGAGGAGACCATGACGAGGGTGCCTTTCGTGGCCGCGAGGGGCTCGATCGCCAGCTGCGCGAGGCGCACGGGGGCGACGACGTTCAGCCGGTAGAGCGCCTCGAGCTCGGCGGGATCGATCTCGATCGACGGCGTGTAATAGCCGCGCCCGGCGTTGTTCACCAGCACGTCCAGCCGGCCGTACGCGCCGAGCGCCCGCTCGCAGAGCGCCTTGCGGTCCTCCTCGACGGTCACGTCGCCGGCCACCGCGAGGGCGTCACCGCCCGCCGCGCGCACCTCCGAGGCGACGCCCTCGAGCGCGTCCCGCCCGCGCGCGCTCAGCACCACGCGCGCGCCGCGCTTCGCCCAGGAGAACGCGAGCGATCGACCGATTCCGCTGGATGCACCGGTGATGACGACGACGGGAGCCATGTCGGCGAGAGTACACGCTCCGCCGGTGAACCGAGCGAAATACGCTGTTCGCGCCCGACCCGGGCGCGCCAGGCACCGAGAGATCCCGCAAAGGGACGGTCGGAATGTTGCGTGGCCTCGCGCTCGAGCTGCTTTCGACCGCCCGCGCGCCTACGATGCGGGCCTTGCTTCGCTGTGCGCAGCGGCGACGCGACACCGCCCGATCCACGCCGCTCCTCAATCGTCCTCGCCCGGTGACCATGAAGAAGCTTGTCAGAACGCTGTTGGTGGGAACCCTCCTGACGGCCGCCGCCTGCGGCGATGGCGGACCGCCCTCGGGCGGGGCGGGAGGCGGCAGCGCGGGAGACGGCGGTTCCGGCAACGGCGGTGTGTCCGGGAGCGTCCGTTGCCCCGGCTCGGACATCGTGTGTCCCGGGGGCGCGCGGTGTCAGATCGACGCCGAGGGCAAGCCGTCGGGCTGCGCCGCCGCGTGCGACGAGGCGCGCGCCTGCGGCGACGCGGCGTGCTGCAGCCCCGGCGCCACGTGCGTGCGCGGCGGCTGCGAGGCGGCGGACCTCGTGCTCGGGCCCCCGGAGCGAGGAGAGCCGGTCACGTTCGCCACGGTCCGCGTGGACGAGGACGCGTGCGAGCTGCTGCATGGGTGCTTCGGCGCGAGCGGCCGGCGGGCGCTCATGCGCTTCCACGTCTCGCTCGAGAACGCCGGCGACGTTCCGCTCGACCTCGGCGTGCCCTCGGAGAGCGACGTCTTCGAGCCGAATTTCTGCGAGGGCAGCTACGTCGTCCCGCGCTTCTTCCGCGCGCGCCTCAGCCAGGGCGGCGCGGTTGTCGCCGAGGCCGAGCTCGACGCGCGCTGCGTCGCGATGCCAGGCGGCCAGTACGGCTGCGGCGCGCAGGGCCTCGGCCCGGGAGAGCACGTCGAGCAGCCCGGCACCGTGGCGTGCAACGCCCTCGACGTGACCGGCGTCCCGGCCGGGCTCTACGAGCTCGAGATCACCGTGAACCCGAACAGGACCGTCGCCGAGGCGCGCTTCGACAACAACACGATCGTCCTCCCGGTCGATTACCCCGCCTGCGACGGCGCGATCTGCGGCGGCGCGTGCTGTCCCAGCGGCCACGCGTGCGAGGCCGGCGTCTGCATCGTGCCCGACCTGCGCCCGGACAGGCAGCGCATCGTCGACACGATCCGGTTCTCGTACCAGACGTTCCCCAGAGACGCCTGCGAGCTCATGGAAAGGTGCATCGGCGGCCCCGGCCGGCGGCATCTCCTCGAGTTCGAGGGGCGCGTCGAGAACGCAGGGCCCGGCCACCTCGACCCCGGCCCCGAGTTCAACAGCCCGCTCTTCGAGTATGCGCAGTGCCACCAGCACTTTCATTTCCTGGACTTCACCGATTACAGGCTGGTGGACGCGGAGGGCGAGGTCGTCTCCCTGGGGCACAAGCAGGCGTTTTGCCTCGTCGACATGGAGCCCCTCGATCCTTCGTCCCCCGCGCCGCGCGGCTACCCGACCTCGGGGGGCATGGGGTGCAACTTCCTGAGCGCGGGCTGGGCCGACACCTACGACGTCGGCACGCCGTGCCAGTGGGTCGACGTGACGGACGTGCCCGAGGGGGACTACACCCTCCGCGTCACCGTCAACCCGGTCGGCGCGATCGCCGAGCAGGCGATCGAGAACAACGTGGTCGAGGTGCCCGTCCACGTCCCGGCGTTCGCGCCCTGCGAGCCCGAGCCGGAGATCTGCGGGGACGCGGTGGACCAGGACTGCGATGGGCTGCCCGACGACGGCTGCGAGGGCCAGGGGTGCGCCTCGCCGGTGCCCGAGGTGTGCGGCAACGCGGTCGACGAGAACTGCAACGGCGTCCCGGACGACGGCTGCGCGCCGATCCCGGGCGCCGACAGCTGCGAGACGCCGGGGGAGCTGGCGGGCTCGATGGATTACGCGGCGGAGATCACGGCCGGGAACACCTCCGACGTCGCGCTGCCGTGCGGCGGCAGCGGCGGCGAGGTGTTCTTCCGGTTCACGCTCCCGTCCGACGAGGTCGTGTACCTCGGCACCCTGGCGTCGGACGTCGACACGGCGCTCGCGGTGCTCGAGGGCGACGGGTGCAGCGGCCCCCCCGTCGGCTGCGCGGCCAGCAGCTGCGGCGACGCCGCGCCGGGCGCGCACTTCGCGGCCAGGCTCCCGGCCGGGACGTACACGGTCGTGGTCAAGGCAGCGCACCCCGAGGCGCTCGGCACGGTCCGCCTCAGGTTCCAGCGCGCGTCGTGCCTCGGCGAGAGGGCCGGGGTCATCTCGGGCAGCGGCCTCGTCAGCGGCGACACCACCGGGGCGCCGATCCCTCCCAGCTCCCTGTGCGGCGCGAGCAGCCCTGAGCAGACGTTCTATGTCCCCGTCTGCCCGGGGATGTCCACCGTGGTGTCCTCGTGCGGCCTGACCGACTTCCCGATGACGATCAAGACCGCGGACGACGCATGCAATCCCATCAATATCGAGTGCTTCGGCCCGCTCAGCGCATGCGCGGGCGAGAGGGAGGGCGTGAACTCCCGGATTTACGGGGCACGACCGGGAGGGAGCCTCGGCGCCATCACCGTGAAGGGGCGTACTCCGGTGGATTTCGGGCCGTACCAGATCTTCGTCACGCCATTCCAGTGACAGGGGCGCGCCGCGGGGCGTGAACACACAGCGCCGCGCCCCCATTCCACGAGCGAAGTTTGCGCTCGACCTCGGGCAATCTGCGCTAAAACCGCGCCCATGCGAGCCCACCACCGGTCCGAACGGACGCGCCTCCGGGCGCTCTCGTCCCTGTCCAGCGCGCTCGTCGCCGCGCTCGGCCTGACGTTGCCCGCCTACGCCGCGCCCCCGGCCGCAGCGCCGGCGCAGCCTGCGGCGGCTCAAGCTGCGGCCAAGCCCACGCCCGCGGCGGCGGCGCCGATCGCGACGAAGGCGCAGCCCGCGGCGGCGGCGACCAGCGTGAGCGTCGCGATCCCGGTCGAGAAGTACACGCTGGAGAACGGGCTCGAGGTGGTCCTGCACGAGGATCACCGCACGCCCGTCGTGGCCGTCAACGTGTGGTACCACGTCGGCTCCAAGGACGAGCCGCGGGGGAAGAACGGCTTCGCGCACCTGTTCGAGCACGTCATGTTCCAGGGCTCGAAGCACGTGGGCGAGGACATGTTCTTCAAGTACCTGGAGCGGGCCGGCGCGAGCGAGCGCAACGGGACGACGAACAGCGACCGCACCAACTACTTCGAGACCGTCCCCGCCAACGAGCTCGCGCTGGTGCTCTGGCTGGAGAGCGACCGGATGGGGTGGCTGCTCGACCACGCGAACGACGCGACCTTCACGAGCCAGCGCAACGTCGTGAAGAACGAGCGCCGCCAGAACTACGAGAACGCGCCCTACGGCCTCGTGCCGCAGTTCGTCCGCGCGGCCCTGTTCCCGGAGAGCCACCCCTACCACCTGCTGACCATCGGCACGCCCGAGGATCTCGACGCGGCGCAGATGGACGACGTGAAGGCCTTCTTCCGGACGTTCTACGTGCCCAACAACGCGACCCTCGTCGTGGCGGGCGACATCGACCGGAACAAGGCGAAGGAGCTCATCCAGAAGTACTTCGGCCCCATCGCGAAGGGCGCCCCGCCGCCCGTGGCAACGAAGCCCGACCCCGGCGACCTCGCGACCGAGAAGCGCCTCGACATCGAGGCGGACGTCGAGCTGCCCCGCGTGACGATCAGCTGGGTGACGCCGCCGAGCTTCGCGCCCGGCGACGCCGAGCTCGACCTCGTCGCCAACGTCCTCGCCTCGGGCAAGACGAGCCGCCTCTACAAGAAGCTCGTGTACGATCTCCAGATCGCGCAGGACGTCTTCGCGTTCCAGCAATCGAGCCAGCTCGCCAGCACCTTCCAGATCACGGCGACGCTGAAGAAGGGCAAGTCGCCCGAGCAGGCCCTGAAGCTCATCGACGCCGAGCTCGAGCGGCTGCGCAAGGCGCCGCCGACGCAGGACGAGCACGACCGGGCCCAGGCCAAGGTGCTCTCGGAGCTGGTCTTCAGCATGGAGCAGGTGACGGCCCGCGCGAACGCCATCAACAACTACAACCAGCTCACCGGCGATCCGGGGTACTTCCCGAGGGACGTGGCCAGGTACGAGAAGGCCACCGCCGCCGACCTGCAGAAGGCGACCGCGGATCTCCTGCCCCAGGGCAGGCGCGTGATCGCCCTCGTCACGCCGAAGCCGGGCGCTCCGAAGGCCGGGCGCCTCGTGAAGCAGACCGGGGCGGCGACGCCCGCGGCGGCGGGCGCGAAGCCCACCACCGCGGCGCCGTCGGCAGCGGCGAGCGTGCAGCCCGCGGTCGCGGCGCCCGCGGCCGCGCCGGCGGGCGCGAAGCCCGCGGCCGCGCCGGCGACCGACAAGCCGGCGGCCGCGCCGGCCCTCATGAAGCCCGCTGGCGACAAGCCCGCGGTCGACAAGCCTGCGGCCGGCCCGGCCGCGCCGAAGGGGGGTTGAGCCCATGCGCATGAAACGAACCGTCTCCGCCTCGCTCGCAGCCGTGGCGCTCGCCGCCTGCGCTCCGGTCACGTCGACGCCGCCCCCCGCGCCCCCCGGCGCGCAGCCCCCCGCGGCGGCGCCGCCCGCCGCCGCGGCGGCGGACGACTTCCGCAAATCGCCGCCTCCCCCGGGGCCGGACGTGGTCTTCCGGCCGCCGCAGATCGAGGAGGCGAAGCTCGCGAACGGGATCCGCGTCCTCGTCGTGGAGCGGCACGAGCTGCCGATCGTCGCCGTGGACGTGACGACCGTCCGCGGCGCCGATCAGGCCGAGCCGGGCGTCGGCGCGTTCGCGGGCGCGATGCTCATGCAGGGCACCAAGACCCGCAGCGCGCTCGCGCTCAGCGACGCGCTCGGCAAGCTCGGCGCGAGCTTCTCGTCCGCGGTCGGCTTCGACGGCGGCGGCGTGCAGGGCCAGAGCGTGACGCCGCGGTTCGGCGAGATGCTCACGCTGCTCGGCGACGCGTACATGAACCCGGCCTTCGCGCCGGCGGAGATCGAGCGCGAGCGGTCGCGCCGCATCACCCAGCTCGCCGAGATGAACGATCGCCCCGCGTCGCTCCTCTCCATCGCCCAGGCCCGGGTCCTCTACCCCGAGGGCCACCCGTACAACGCGCCGCTGATCGGCACCGAGGCGGCGCTGAAGAAGATCACGGCGGGCGCCCTGGCGAAGTTCCACGCCGCGCAGTTCCGGCCGGAGCTGACGACCGTCGCCATCGCCGGGGACATCACGAAGGCCGACGCGGTGAAGGAGGTGGAGCGGGTCTTCGGCGCCTGGAAGGGCCCGGCCTCCGCGCCGCCCGCCCCCGCCAAGGCGGCGATCCCCGCCGATCCGCCGGCGCTCGCCGCGGGCGCGCCGCGCGTCGTCGTCGTCGACAGGCCGGGGCTCACGCAGTCGACCGTGACGGTGGCACTGCCGGGCGTGCCGCGCGCGACGGCGGACTACGACGCGCTGCTCGTGATGAACACGCTCCTCGGCGGGCAGTTCTCGAGCCGGCTCAACCTGAACCTGCGCGAGAAGCACGCCTACACCTACGGCGCGCGCTCCGGCTTCGACATGCGCCACGGAGCGGGCCCGTTCTCCGCGGGCGGCGCCATCGTGCGGGAGAACACGGGCCCCGCCGTGAGGGAGATCTTCGCGGAGATCGACCGGATGCGGAGGGAGCCCGTCACGAACGAGGAGCTCGCGGACGCCAAGGCGAACCTCATCCGCCAGCTGCCGGCGCGCTTCGAGACGGCGGACGCGACCGCGTCGACGATCGCGGGCCTCGCGGTCTACGATCTGCCGCTCGACGAGTACGCGACGCGACCGGCGAGGCTCCAGCGCATCACGCCCGCGGACGTGCAGCGGGTCGCGCAGAAGTACCTCGTGCCCGAGCAGCTCCGGGTCGTCCTGGTGGGCGACGCCGGCGCTGTCGGAGAGCAGCTCTCGGCGTTGCAGCTCGGTGAGGTCATCGTGCAGAAGGCGCCAGGCGTGGCGGCCGGACCGGCGGCGGCGGCCAGCAAGCCGTCGGCGCCCGGCAAGCCGTCGGCGCCCGCCGCGCCCCAGGCTGCGAAGCCCGCGGCGCCCGCGCAGCCCACGGCGCCCCCCGCAGCGAAGAAGCCGTGAGGTACGCCGCGCCGCTCGCCTGCGTGTGCGCGCTGGCGTGGAGCGCGCCCGCCGCCGCGCAGGCGGGGCCGGCGGCCCCGGACTGGGCGTTCGGGGCGCCGGCGGGCGAGGTGGCCGTCATCGCGGCCTGCACCGCCTCGCTGGCGACGTACTTGTTGCCTCAGCGCCGCTCCGCGTGGGGCGCAGCCTCCAGCGAGGAGCGCAACGAGACACTCGGCCTCGCCAGCGACATCACCGGCGCCGCCGCGGGCACGCTGCTCCAGCTCGGCAGCGGGTACGCCCTCGAGGGCAGCTACCTCGCGGGCGCCGGCGTCCCCCACCCCTTCTCCCGGGCGCTCAGGACGTCGCTGATCGAGCTCGAGGCGGCGGCGCTGTCGACAGGCCTCTCGAGCATGGTCAAGCGGCTGTCGGGCCGGTGCCGGCCGCGCTCGTGGCGGACGGACCGATGCGGGGACACCGATCTCGACTTCGACGCCTTCCCGTCGGGCCACACGACGCCGGTCGCGGCCATCGCGGGCGTGCGCCTCAACCTCGCGCTGCGCACGACCGGCGACGCCGCGCCGCGCCTGGGCGCGCTCGCCCTCGCCGAGGCGGCGACGGTGGTGACGATGGCGCTGCGGATCGGCGCCGGCGCGCACTCGTGGCAGGACGTCGGCGCCGGCATGATCCTGGGCCACGTGACGGGCTTCGCGCTCGCAGCGATTCACCCGATCCAGCCGACCAGGACGCGGTTTGCGGCGGGCGCGCTGCCGCAGGAGCCGGGGGCGGAGCCGGCGATCGTTACTTGGTCGTGGGCGTTCTGATCGTGCGCCCGCGAGCGCGCCCCGCGCGGGCGGCGGGTGAGCTCCAGCGGAGAGGCGCCCAGGCTCGCGTCAGCGGTGCGCCACGGCGAAGCCGAACTCTCTGTCCCCCGGCGGCTGTGAGATCGAGGTGTCCTCGACCTTGGGATCTGCGATGACCGAACCACCGAGATACAAATAGACGATGTTCTCCTCCGTGATGGCGATCGTGAGATCCGAGTACCCGTCGCCGTTGATATCACCGGGAGAGCCAAGGCGCTGTCCAGTCCTGTCTTCGATGGCGTCTCTGTATATGGCCGTATCCGGTTCGTCCAGCTCCGACTCATTGCCACCGAGGTAGACAAGCACCTTCGGGGAGCGGTCCGCGACGGCGAAATCGTCGAACCCGTCGTTGTTGAGATCGCCCACCCCAGCAACGGTGATGCCGAACGCGTCGTCGCCTGCGAGCGTGACGTCCGGCGCGGAGCTCAACCCCTGAGGTCCGCCGAGGTAGAGGTACGCGTGGCTCGTCTCGTACGACCCGAGGATGACGTCGCCGAAGCCGTCGCCATTGACGTCGCCAGCGGCGTCGAGCGACCTTGCGAACCTCGAGCCACCGGACGGATCGACCAGCTCTACTTTGGGTGTGGTATCGAACCCTTTGCCGGGGTTCCCATGGTAAATGCGCACGACGTCGCCGTTGGACGAGTAGAACAACACCATGACATCCGAGAATCCGTCGCCATTGACGTCGCCGGCCGACGACACCATCGTACCAACGCTGCCTGCGCTCTCCACGCTCTGACCAAACTCTAGCGCAATCGGCCCGTCGAGCTCTGCCGAGCCTCCCAGGTACACGTAAGCGGTCGGCTCAGAAAAGCCGGTTCCCGAGACGAGCACATCGCCGAACCCATCTCCGTTGACATCACCGGCAGAAGCGACGTAGGGACCTAGCTCACCCAGCGCCGAGATCCCTTCGAGTGTCTCGTAGTCTGCCCTGAACCGATCGCCGCCACCACCGCGGTAAATGTATGCCTTATCGTTATAGGTTGCTCCCGTCAGCGCATCGGCATAGCCGTCGCCGTCCACGTCGCCCGCGCACGACAGGGACATCCCGAAACCATCGTTCCGGCCGTTCGGGCTGAACACCAGGCCATCGTCGTCCATGCCGAGCTGCTCAAGAGGCGCCCCATAGTAGAAGTAGATCGCATTCTCGGCCACGAAGCTGTATGCACTTATAGCGATATCGTCATAGCCATCGGCGTTGTAATCGCACCTGGCTCGGCCGACGTTGATCCATCGCGCCCGCGAGAACTCCGAGCAGGAGTCTCGCGAGCAGGCGCGCACGCGCCAGTAATAGCGCCGCCCGACGGGCGGCAGGAGCGCTATCGGCAGATCCTCCTCCGGCTGGAACTCGGTGTGTTCCGTGGTGGCCGAGATCGCGTCCGTCATATCTGGATCGGCGCTGTACTGTAGCTCGTACTCGATGGGCGCGTCGGTGGGCGACACGGAGGCCTCCCACACGAACCGGGGTCGCTTCGAGCCGCTCTTGCGCAGGGCGCCGAGATAGGCATCGTTCTTCGGGAGGCGCAGGACGGGCACCGACGGCGGCTCTCCGGAGCCGCCGTCACCCCCGACGGACGACGTCGATCCGCTGCCGCCCGCTCCCGCGTCGCCGCCGCGGCCGGCGATATCGACGAACTCATCGAGGCCCAGAATCTGGCCGCAGCCGGTGACCAGGCCGATGGCGACCATCGCCACCGCACCGGCTCGATGAACTCCACCTTTCGCACCAGCTCGCATGAGATGCCATGAAATCATGGGGGTTCATGAAGGTCAAGCGACTCGCTCGCACTGGCTCTCGGTCTGGGAGCGGTGGAGATCGCTCTCTTCCGGGATGCAGGCACGAGCCCATGACGAGCGCTGCACGCCGCGCGGGCGCGACTGCGCGCCGCGATCCATCCTCGCGCCATGCCCATCTTCGAGAAGCGCACGCGCATCGCCGCGCCCCCCGAGCGGGTCTTCGCCTTCCACGAGCAGCCCGACGCCCTCGAGCGCCTCACGCCCCCTTGGGAGCACGCGCGCGTGCTGGAGAAGACCGGCGGCATCCTCGTCGGCGCGCGCGTGGTCGTGGAGACGCGCGTCGGCCCCGTCCCGCTGCGCTGGGTCGCGGAGCACACGCAGTACGAGCGGGGGCGGATGTTCCAGGACACGCAGCGCAGCGGGCCGTTCAAGCGCTGGGTGCACACACACCGCATGGACCCCGACGGCTCGGGCGGCTGCTACCTCACGGACCGCGTGGAGTACGAGCTCCCGCTCGGCGCGCTCGGCCAGCTCGGCGGCGGCCTCTTCGTCCGGCGCAAGCTGGAGCGAATGTTCGACTACCGCCACGAGGTGACGCGACGGGCCTGCGAAGCCCCGCCGCGGTAGCCCGCTCGCCGACCGCCGCGTCCGCCGCACGGCGCGCATGCGACCCGTTGGTTGCCGAGACAGGCGCCGGGCCCAGGTTCCTCGCAATGCCGCGGCGCCCGACGACGGCAGGAAAAAGGAGCATGGCTATTTGCCGTTGCGGCCAGTGCGGCGCGATCCATCAGGTTGTGTTGCGAGTCCAGCGAGGCAGGCGCGCCGTTGGCGGATTGTTTGATTACGCGCCGGTCGATGCGCCCATTTGGATTTCTGCGTGCCCCCGAGCGCTGCAGTGGAGTGGGCGCGGGAGGGCGAACAGAACTTGACCGGTCACGCCTCTTTCGGCGTAGTCACGCGCCGTGCCGAGCACACCGCATGAGGTCCTGATCGTCGCATTGCGTGAGCAGCCCGGCGTGCGGACGCGCCTCGGGACCTTGCTCCAGCTCAAGCCGGTCGTGCTCCACCTCGGCCACGCCGAGGGCAAGGCGCTGCTCGACGAGCGCCACCCGGAGCTCGCGCTCTTCGCGGCCTGGGCCATGCAGCACCGCCATGGGCCTCGGGCACGCGCCGTCGTCGAGCGGGCATTCGAGCTGACCGAGCGGTTGCCACGCGCGTTGCGACGGGCCCAGCAGCGTGCGATCCTCTCCGTGCTCAGCGAGCGGATGCTGGAGCTCCTCAGGGAGGCATCGATGAACCCCGACAAGATCCCGGAGACCCCCGCTGCCCGGAAGCTCCGCCTCTTCCTCGAAGCACAGGGACGCAAGAAGGGCCGGGCCGAGGGCGAGGCCAAGGGCCGGGCCGAGGGCGAGGCCAAGGGCCGGCAAGACGCGCTGCTCACGCTGCTGCGGGCGCGCGGGCTCTCCCCCTCGCAGGACGACGAGACGCGCATCCGGGCCTGCGCGGACGCGGCAAAGCTCGATCGGTGGATCGCGCAGGCGGCCACGGCCAAGACGGTGCGAGAGGCCCTCGGGCTCAGAACCCCGGCCGTCAAGGCTCGCCCCCGCACGCCGGGTCGCCCCCGGCCGGCCTCCCCGTCGCGCTCCTGAGGCGCCCCCGCCGGCCTCGCTCGCCTCACCGCGTCCGCCGGGCCAGCGTGCCCCGCACAGCCGAGCTGGCGCGCGCTCAGCGTTCGCTCAGGTCGTCCCCGGGGCGCGCGGCGCGGTGCTCGCCTCCCCTCGCCCGAACGCGGCGGCCGCCGCCCCGCCGCGCGACGCCCGGTAGCGCGCCAGCTCCCCGAACTGCGCGAGCCGCGCGCGCACGATGTTCCTGCTGATGCCGAGCAGCCTGGCCGTCTGGAGCTGGTTGCGATCGCAGTAGCGGTACGCCGTCCGGATGATCGTCTCCTCGATCTGCTCGTGCAGGTTCGGCAGGTTCTGCTCGAACAGCGCGAGCAGCGCGCCCTCCAGCGCCGTCGCCTGCGGCGTCGGCCTGACCTGGGACACGGCGCCCGTCGCCCCCTCCTCCGGCGGAGGAACGCTGGCCCCGGCCTTCGGCAGGAGCGCCGTGAGGCGCAGATCCGCCGGGGTGACCTCCTGGCCTTTGCAGACCAGGAGCGCGTGGTGCATCGCGTTCTCGATCTCCCGGATGTTCCCGGGCCACGGGTGCCCGAGGAGCCGCGCCGTCGCCTCCGCCGTGAGCACGGCCGGCCCCGAGCCGAGCCGGTGGGCGTAGAGCTCGAGGAAGTAGCGCGCCAGCGGGAGGATGTCGCCCGGCCGCTCGCGCAGCGGCGGGAGCGCGAGCGTCGCCACGTTGAGCCGGTAGAAGAGATCCTCGCGGAACTTCCGCGCGATCACCGCCTCCTCCAGGTTCACGTTGGTCGCCGCGATGAGCCGCACGTCGATCGGGATCGGCTGGCGCGAGCCGAGCCGCACCACCTCGCGCTCCTGCAGCACGCGGAGCAGCTTGACCTGGAGCGGCAGCGACAGATCCCCGATCTCGTCGAGGAACAGCGTCCCGCCGTCCGCGGCCTCGAACCACCCGGCCTTCGAGGTCGTCGCCCCCGTGAAGGCGCCCTTCTCGTGGCCGAACAGCTCGCTCTCGACGAGGGACTCCGACCAGGCGCCGCAATTCACCGCCACGAAGGGCCGCCCCCGCCGGTGGCTCAGCGTGTGGATGTGACGGGCCACGATCTCCTTGCCCGTGCCGGTCTCCCCCGTCACGAGCAACGTCGCGTCGCTCGGCGAGAGCTGCCGGATCCGATCGAGGATCGCCTGCGAGCGCGGATCCTCGAAGACAAGCGCCTTGGCGCGCACAGAAAGGGCCAACGAGCTCGTGTTGGGAAGCGTGAGCAAGGGCATCGTCATCGGGCTTAACTCACCATGATAGCGGATGGTTCGTCCATTATAACGGATGGCCCTGCCATGCGCCAGAGATCTTTCTCTGGCGCGGCCCCGCCGGTTGTCCCAGATGGCTTCGGGCCTTCCGTCACGCTGCGCCTCGATCCGTCGCGCTAGGCCTCGAGGAGGTGGCCGCGCACCTCGTCGACGAGGGCCTTGATCTCGTGATCGGTGCGGGACCTCGGGCGCGGCGCGCTGACGGGGACGACCTGCTTGATCCTCCCGGGCCGGGGCTCGAGCACGACGACGCGATCGCCGAGGAACACCGCCTCCTCGACGTCGTGCGTGACGAGGATCATGGTGATCTTCTCCTCCTGCCAGATGCGCTGGAGCTCCTGCTGCAGCTTCGCGCGGGTCAGCGCGTCGAGCGCGCCGAACGGCTCGTCGAGCAGCAGGATGCCCGGCCGGTTGACCAGCCCTCGCGCGATCGCCGCCCGCTGGGCCATCCCGCCGGAGAGCTGGTGCGGGTACGCCCGCTTGAACCCGGACAGGCCCACGAGCTCGAGGTGCTCGTCGACCGCGCGGGCCTTCTCGGCGTGCGTCCACGCCGAGCTCTCGAGCCCGAGCGCGACGTTCTGCTCGATGGTGAGCCAGGGGAAGAGCCGGTGCTCCTGGAAGACGATGCCCCGATCGAGGCTCGTCCCCTCGACGCGCGCGCCGCCGACGAGGATGTCGCCCTCGTAGTCGCCGTCCAGCCCGACGAGGAGCCGCAGGAGCGTCGATTTGCCGCAACCGCTCGTGCCCACGACGCTGATGAACTCGCCGGGGTGAATGGTCAGGCCGATCCCCCGGAGGACCTCCAGGGGCTTGTCCTTGACCACGTACTTCTTGCTGACATCACGAATGTTGATGACTCCAGGCGAGCCCATGAGTTCCTCCTCGAAGCAGATGAAGCAGACGGAATCAGACGTTGGCGACGTTGACGACGTTCACACGCCGCGGACGCGCCATCGCAACAGGCGGTCTTCCGCGGCCTTGGCCAGCGCGTTCAGGCCGAAGCCCACGAGGCCGGACACGATCAGCCCGACCAGCACGACATCCATGGCGAAGCGCTCGCGCCCGTCCACCATCAGGCTGCCGATCCCGGGGGCGGGCTCGAGCAGGTACTCGGCCCCGAGCGTGCCGAGCCACGCGTAGATCAGGCCCTGGTGCACGCCCGCGAAGAGCGACGGCGCGGCGGACGGCAGGATGACCTTGCGGAGGGTCTGCCACCGCGAGAAGCGGAGCACCCGCGCCACCTCGATGTGCTCGACACCGACGCTGCGCACGCCTTCATAGGTGTTCACGACGACCGGGTAGAAGGCGGAGAGCGCGATGAAGGCGATCTTCGCCTGCTCGCCCACGCCGAGCCACACCGACATGAGCGGGATCCACGCGAACAGCGCGACCTGCTTCGCCGCGTGGAAGCTCGGTGAGAACAGCTTGTCGGCGGTGCGCGAGACGGCGAGCAGACCGCCGGCGGCGCCGCCCGCGACGATCCCGAGCGCGAGCCCCAGGAGATCCCGGACGAGGCTGGCGCGCAGGTGTGTCCAGAGATCGCCGCTCTCGTGCAGCGCGCTCGCGGCCTTCCAGACCGCGAGCGGCGGGACCAGGATGCGGGTATTGGCGAGCTCGTAGCGGCAGACCACGAGCCACGCGACGAACAGCAGGACGGGCAGGACCAGGCCGCGCCGCAGCCGCGGCTGGATCAGAGCATGGGTGATGGCGCTCATCGTGTGGGTTCTTCTGTGAGGTGTTAGAGGGCGGCGCGCCGCCAGCGGAGGAGGCGGGCCTCGATCGCCTCGAGCCCCTTGTCGAGCGCGAGCCCGACGATCCCCACGACGAGGATCGCTGCGAGCACCACGTCGAGCTGGAACAGCTGGCGGCCCCAGACGATCAGGAACCCGACGCCCTCGGACGAGGCCAGGAGCTCGACCGTGACGAGCGACAGCCACGCTTGCGTCAGGCCGTAACGGACGCCGACGGCGATGGACGGCACCGCGGCGGGGAGCACGACCTTCCGGAGCAGCTGAGCATGGCTGAAGCGGAAGACCCGGGCCACCTCGATGTACGATCTCGGCACGTTCTTGATGCCCTCGAACGTGTTGATCGCCACGGGGATGAGGCTCGCCTGCGCGATGAGGATCAGCTTGAGCGACTCGCCGATCCCCGCCACCATCATGACGAGCGGCAGCCACGCGAGCGCGGGGACCTGCGCGAGCGCCTTGAAGAGCGGGTGGACGTGCTCCTCGATCCGCCGTGAGAGCCCCATGGCGATGCCGAGCGCGAGGCCCGCCGCGCCGCCCGCGGCGAAGCCGCCGAGGACGCGACCGAGGCTGATGGCGATGTTCGTGTGCAGATCGCCCGAGCTCGCGAGCTCGGTCAGCGTCTGCACGACGAGCCCTGGCGCGGGCAGGATCTGCGCCGGTATCAGCTCGCGCTGCGAGGCGTAGCTCCACGCGAGGAGGAGCGCCGCCGGGAAGACGAGCCCCACGGCGACGTTGCCCACCTTCCGCGACAGGAGCCGGGAGGCGCCGCCCGCGGGCAGCGCCACGTCGGGCGCCGCGAGCTTGTAGCCGGCCTGGGTCTGGCTTTCTTGAATTCCCTGCTGCGTCATCTTGGTTGCCTTTCTCTCGTGGCGTTCCGCCCTGCGCTAGGCCCCTTCGCCGCGCGCTCTCCTCTCATGACCTCCCGGGGTGCTTGACCTTCCCGTTCACGTCGAACTCGGGCCAGTAGCCCTCGAGGTTCAGCTCCTTCAGCGCCGCGTTCAGGAACCGCAGATCGATCCAGGAGTCGACGTCGAACGTGCTCCTGATCAGGCCGAACCGCTTCGCGTCGGCGGCGGCCGCCTTGTAGCGGGAGATCAGGTATTCATCGAACAGCGGGCTCGCGCGCACCTTGAGCGAGTCGCCCGTCTGGTCCGCCTTGAAGTTCGAGTACGGCACCCCCGACTTGGACCAGAGCTGGTAGATCGGCGCCGGGTTGGCCTCGTTCTGCGCGATCCAGTGGGCGGCCTGCACGACGACCTTGACGACGCGCCTCGTGATGTCGGGATACTTGTTCGCGAAGTCCTCGGTGACGATCAGGTGGGCGTGCCGCAGGTAGGCCGGCGAGTCGTTCTTCGTCGAGTAGACGATCTTGGCGACCCCCTGATCCTGGAGCGTGAGCAGGTCGTACCCGCCGAAGGCGGCGTCGATGTCCCTCGTCGCCAGCGCCGCCTTCGCGGTCGCGCTGTCCATGTTGAGGATCCGGAGATCGCGCTCCGACAGCCCGCTGCCCGCGAGGATCTTGTTGACGGCGAGCTGCAGGTTCGTGCCCTTGAAGAGGGCGACCTTCTTCCCCTTGAGGTCCGCGAGCGACGCGATCGACGAGTCCGACGGGACGGCGAGGTACGTATGCTGCCTCGTCGACACCCCCGCGAGGAGCTTCGTCTTGAGCCCCCCTGCCCTGCCGATGCTCGACGGCAGATCTCCCTGGAGCGCGAAGTCGAGCAGCCGGTTCGCGTACGCCTCGTTGACCGCGGGCCCGGCCCCCTTGAAGAAGGACCACTCGATCTTGATATTGTCCTTCTTGAACTCCTCCTCCAGGAGCCCCCGCGCGTGAACCACGCTCAAGCTGCTACCGCCCACAAAAGGCCGGTTCCCGATCCCCACCCCCGCAAATGCCACCCGGATAACGCCAGGCGCCTCCGCCCGCGCAACATGCGCCGACAGCGTCAAAATCGCCGCGATCAACATCTGCACAAAAATCAAAGCTCGTCTCATGAATCTCTTCTCCTAATTCGCTGTATACCGCCGCCAGAGCGATGCTCGCCCGCACAGGAGACGGGCCCAGATCGGCGTTTTCGGCGCACAGGCGTACTCCGGTACGCCGAGCACCGAAAACGTCGAGGTGGGCCCGTATCCGAAGCGGGCGAGCATCGCTCAGAAGGCGCCTTGGAGCTGGGCCAGGACCTCGTGTTTGGCCCCCTCGGTGCTCGTGCGGTCGTCTCGGCGGTTGACGTTGAGCTGGAACTTCGTCGTCTCCGCGAAGAAGACGTTGAAGCCGAGCGTGTAGACGTCGACCCGGTTCTCTTGCACCTCGGTGCTGGGGTCGAAGAGGTCGACGCGGAGGAACGGCTGGTAGGTCTTCGGCCACCAGTCGTCGTAGCGGCCCTGGTTGCGGTAGCCCCTCAGGAACTGCTCGCCCCAGTTGTAGAAGAAGGTCGCCACGTGCGACAGGCTGGTTTGCCTCGTCTTCCGGGGGTCCTCCGCCGTCGTCCCGAGCGTCACGTCGTCCTGGCCGTAGATGAACTCGTAGGTGACGCCGATCGGATAGTGGTTGTAGTAGATGTCGCCGCCGAAGCGGCGCTTGACGCCCTTGCCGGACAGCGTCTTCTTCTCGTCCTTGAGGAACGTGTTCTGCCAGCCGATGTACGCGCTGCCGCCGAGCGTGATCTGGCGGAGGAGGGAGTTGTAGTCGGACGGCACGGTGAACGCGAGGCGGCCGATGATGTCCTTCTCGCTGTTGTCGTCGGGCGTGTTCGGCCCGCTCCCGTTGACGATGCCGATCGCGTAGGCGAGGAGGGGCGCCCGGTAGTTGTAGCCGTAGTCCACCTGCGGCAGCACGTCGCCGCGGACGATGAGCCCGAGGTCACGCCGGTTCAGCCCGAGCTTCGTCGTGAACTGCGCGTTGGTGATCACCGGCTTCAGCTCCTCGCTCGCGGGGACCTCCAGCCCGAAGGGCAGGAGCTGCTGGCCCAGGGTGACCTGCAGGACCCAGTCCTCGGGGGCGAGGGTGGGGAGCACGGAGTACGCCAGCTGGGCGTCCAGCAGGTTGAGGAAGCTGTTGTTGCTCGCCTGCTGGGGCGAGGCGCCGAAGCGCACCGAGTAGGTCAGGTTGCGGCCTTCCTCGTAGTCCTTGTAGAGGATGCCATTGAACGTGAGGGTCGCGGCGCCCGTGTCGAACGTCACCTTGCGATCCTTCGAGGTCGCCGTGTTCACCGGCTGCTCCGTCCATCCGATGCGCGCCTGGATGACGCCGCCGACGAGGAGGGAGCGGGTCGAGAGGGCGGTGTGGAGGTCGCGCTCTCGCTGCCACTGGAACTTGAAGTTCTCGAGGTCGGTGACGAGCCCTTGCAGGTCGTCGCGCGTGACGGCGTTGGGATCCGGCTCGACGAAGGCCTCCGCGGCTGCGTCGCCCGCGGGCGGGGCGCCGGGGTCCGGCGCGCCGGGGGTGGCGCCGGGAGCAGCCTGGGCGGCGGTCGCGACGCCCGCGCCGGGGGCTGCCCCAGCGGGCGCCGCTGCCGCGCCAGCGGGCGCAGGGGCCGCGCCAGCGGGCGCAGGGCCCGCGGGAGGCACGGCGGCCGGCGTACGGGCCGCGCCAGCGGGCGCAGGGGCCGCGCCGGCAGGCGCCTGAGCCGCACCGGCGGGCGTAGGGGCCGCGCCGACAGGCGCAGGCGCGGGGCGTTCGCCCTGGGCTCTGCCGGGCGGGTTCTGCGCGCTCGCCTGCGTCACGCAAAGGACGACGGTCGTCGCGAGGATCGATGAGATGGCGGTTCTTGAGCGGTCGAGCAAACGCATGAATGGATCCAGAGGGGTTCGTTGATTCACAGCTACCGTCGGGCGGGGCCGCTTCCGTCGCCCCGCCCGACGCTCCACGTTCAGGCCGCCTTGCTCTTCCGCAGCTTCTGCTCGACCGCGGTCCCGGCGAAGAAGCCGGGGTTCTTGCCGGCAAAGAAGTTGTAGGGATGGGTGAACACCAGATCGCGGAAGTTCGCCTCCGTGAGCGCCCCGCGCTCGACGAGGCTCCAGGTGTCCGCGAGGACCTCGGTCAGGTCCGGCACGTCCCAGTGGCCGCTGTCCGACGCCCAGAAGGCGTTGAGCTGGACGCCGAGCGGGTTGACCTTCGTGTTGAACGCGTACGCGATCGTCGGGTCGTCCGCCTCCGAGCCGAAGTAGAAGTTCGGCACGTACCTGTCGCGGATGTCCTCGATCCGCTCGATGCCCGCCAACGCGAAGTCGTCGAGCGCGCCCGGGTCCTGGGGCTGTCTCCGCGAGTTGTTCGAGACGCCGAGCGCCCCGCCGAGGACAGCGTGGATGTCGCCGAGCCGCGCCCCGACCTCCTCGCCGCCGTACTGCTGGTAGAGCGCGTACAGCAGCTTCGCGTCGATCAGATCGGGGTTGTAGTTCTGGACCGCCCTGCCATTGCGCTTCTCCCAGTGCCCCACCAGATCCGCGAACAGCGTCGCGCCCCACGCCGCCCCTCCCTCGAGGAAGCCGACGCGGAGATCGGGGAACCGGCGCGTCACGCCGCTGAAGAAGAGCGACTTCGCGAGCGCCTCGGAGGCGGAGGCGAAGTGGCCGATGTGGTTGTACATGTAGCTCGACACCGAGCTGCGGCTGGTCCACCCCATCCCGGCGGAGTGGGTGGTCAGCACCGTCCTGAGCTCGACCGCCTTGGCCCAGAACGGGTCGTAGTTGTGCTCGCTGTCCACGCCGAACGTGTCGAGCCAGTTCGCGTGCCGCGCGACGTCCGGGTGGTGCCGCGACGGGTACTTCTCGGCCACCGACCGGATCGGCCGCCGGAGGTTGCCCGGGATGAGGGCGACCTTGAGGCCGAGCTCGCGCACGGCGAACTCCAGCTCCTCGACGCCCTCCTCCGGCGTGTGCAGCGGGATGGCCGCGACAGGCGTGAGGCGGTCGGCGTACGGCCGGTACACGTCGGCGTGATAGGCGTTGACCGCGCGGATGAGCACCCGGCGCAGGTCCTCCTTGCCGACGTGGGTGGCGAACGTGGAGACGTTCGGGAAGAGAACCGCGTAGTCCGTCCCCGACTCGCCGAGCCGCTCGTGAAGCAGCCTGGGCAGCGACACCGTGGCGAGATCGAGGGTGTTCTTCGTCGGCAGCGCCCACCACGGCGGGCGGACCGAGCGCTGCGCCGCGCGCTGCTCGGGCGTGAGCTCGTACCACTCGTTGCTCAGGTAGCCGAAGCCCCGGTTGATCGCGTCGCGGAACTCGTCGACGGACTTCGCGCCGCCGTACTTCGCGATGTAATCCTCGAGGATCGGCGCGAACTCGATCGTGTGCAGATCGGTGTCGATCACCGGGTAATCGAGCTTGTCGCGCACCACCCGCGAGCGAGAGGTCTTCTTGCCGTCTTTCAGCGAGAGGTGAGAGGATGAGACGCTCATGACGATGACTCCATGGCGCGATCGCGCGGTCGCGCGGCGGCCATCGGCGCCGGGCTGCCGCGCCCAGGGCGCACGAGGCCGCGCGCCGACCAGGCGCCCGCTCCTGTGCTGAGAATGTGAGAGGCCTTCGAGCTAGAGCGCCGCGAGCGCGGCGCCCCTACAGCGCGTGGCGGTCCATCGCTCGACGTCAGCGCCGATCCGGCGGGGCGCGAGCCGCCGCGAGCGCCGGGGGGACGCCGCGGAGCGCGCCCGTGCGCAGAGCGCAGAGCGCGTCGCGACCCGACGCCACACGACGGCCGGCGCGCCCGGGAGGGCGTTCGTCAGGGTCGTGATCGCGAGGGTGGATGAGACCGCGCGGAGCGCGATCACTGGATCTTTCATGGCTTTCTTCAGATCGACTATCGCCCTGACGCATTGCACTGTGCGGACCAAGCCTTCACCGTGGCCAGCAGGGCAGGTCGGGCGGAAGCACCATCGATGCGCTCGGCCCTGTGACCGCGCCCGCACGCTCCAGCGCGCCGTCCCGGGGGAGAGTTCAGAGAGGGCTCGAACGCCCCGACGCCTCCCGGCAACGAAGGAAACTCAGCCGCACGCGGCACACGCCGCGCACTCTGTCAGGAAAGCAGCTCGACGCTCGTTGCGCCGCTGCAGGTTGCGTTCTGCATTCTGCATGCGGCGTACCAGCCTTACGTCCGCTTCAAAAGACACGGATCCGTTATACCGGATAAGCCCTTGCTGCTGGAGCAGCAGGCGCGTGCTGCGCGGGTGCTGCTGCAGCAGCAGCCCCCGGGCAAGGTGCGTCAAGGCCGGGACGGCGACGCGGGCGAAAGGCTCATCCCGGTCGCGAACGAGATCGCGCTCTGCAGGTCGCGGCGGGTCACGACGCCGGCGAGATCGATGTCGAGGCTGACGATGGCATGGGACACCTCCGGCCGGATGCCCGTCAAAACGACCTGCGCCCCGAGCAGCCGGACCGCCCGCGCCACCTGCAGGAGGGCGCTCGCCGAGGTCGCGTCGATGTGCGGCACGCCGGTGACGTCGATGATCGCCACCCGCGCCTGCCGCTCGACCACCTTGCTCAGCAGGTTCTCCATCATCTGCTGCGCCCGCGCCGCGTCCAGCACGCCCACGAGCGGCAGCACGAGGACGCCCTGGCTGATGGGCACGATGGGCGTCGACAGCTCCAGGAGCGTCTTCGCCTGCAACCGGAGCGTATCCTCGAGCCGCTTCCGGTCGGTGATCACCTCGGTGAACAGGATGATCCCGCCGATCTCGCCGGTCGACTTGTACCAGGGAAAGATCTTCCAGCGCACCCAGTCGACGCTCCCGTCGGCCCGCGGGAAGGGCTCTTCATCGTTCGATTCCGAGGCCCCTGCGATGCAGCGCCGGTGGATCTCCCTCCAGTGCTCGGGGATCTCGGGGAAGAGGTCGTAATGACATCGGCCGATGATGTCCTGCTCCTTCATGCCGAAATCTTCCCGCCAGCGGTGACTGGCCAGGATGTAGCGCATGTCCTTGTCGAACATGGCCACAGCAGCCGGGCTGTAGGTGACAAAGACACGCGCATGCTCCTCGCTCTGGCGCAGCTCCGCCTGGAGGCGATCCCGTGCCTCCTCGGCCTCCTCCAGCTCCCGGATGCGCTGCTTCAGCCGCTGGTTCTCCGCAACGACAGCCATGTAATTCGCGTCACCGTTCATCCGCACCTCGGTTCCGTCCTGGCCTGTATATCAAAGAAGCGCGGTGCAAGGCGCTCGACCCGCGAAGGCGTTCGCTGCCGAGCGAGGGGGATAAGGTCGCAGCGTGCGCCTCGACCCGCCCATCGCTAGCGGTAGGGCCCGCCCCCGGGGCCACGCAGGAGGTTGCGCTCGATCCTTGCGCGCACCTCGTCGAGCGTGTCGATGGCCCACACCATCGTGTCCGGCGCGATCGAGGGGGCGATCGGTCCCAAGGTCACGCCGCGATCGTCGATGGTAACCGGGCCGGCGCGCTCGTCGAGGGCGAGGAGGGCCATACGGGCGCCAGGGTCGAGCAGCGCGGGGGTCCGGTCGGTCTGCCGCGGATCCACACGCACGTGGAAGCGGCGATCGAACGCCTCGTCATCAACGACGATGTCCTGCCCGCCCAGCATCGTGACGAGGCCGTCGAGGAGTCGTTCGCGCCGGACGGCGAGGCCAAGGCCGAGCTCGGTCTCGAAGCTCGCGCGCGCGGTGATCCGGTGGCGGCCGCGCGCCGCGCGCGCCGAGCCGACCTCGATGGGGCCCCCCTCGATCCGGCCCGTGATCGAGAGCGGCACGCACGCGAAGGCGAGGCCGCGCGCCGAGGCGAGCGCGCGGAGCGCCTCGGCGTGCGCGGCGAGCGACGCGGCGGCGCGGAGGCCAGCGCGCGCATCGTCGAGGAGCTCGACGGTCTGCGCGGCGCTGTGGGCGGCGCGCACGATCCACGCCTCATCGGTGGATCCGTACGGCTCGGAGAGCGTGCAGCCGCCGTCGTGGATGCGGAGCTCGTAGGACGCGCGGTGCAGCACGACGAGGTGCTCGCGGAGCGCCACGGTGAAGAGATCCCCTGTCCGGGAGGGGTCATCCGCTGCGATCGAGAACTCGCTGTCGAGGTCGTCGCTGCCGGTCAAGACCGCGTTCACGAAGCCCAGGGTCGTCTGCCTGCGCTCCATCTCGAGGCCCAGATCGAGGGGTGGTCGGAGCGAGCCATGGACGAGGACGTGCGGACGATCTTCTGAGTCGCTGAGCTCCACGGAGACGGGACGCCCCGCGACGAGGCCCTTCGCTTCGCCGCCCTGCGCGTCGAGGCCGAGCGTCGCGGCCACGGCCTGGACTTGCTGCTCCCAGCTCCTCATGCACCCACGTTATCCGCGCGATGCACCGGGCGCAATCATCGCAATCCCACGCGCCGCCGCCCAATGGACCTTGCCTTGCGGAAGCCCTGGTCTTGGTGAACGGAGGAGCGTCATTGTTCCTTCGACGCCAGAACGCCTTCCTGGGGCGCGCACCTCGAGCTCAGGCCGTTCGAGCTCACTTCACCCGAGGAGGAGGCAAGGAGTCCCCACGAGGGGACGCCGCGTCTCCCTGGATGTACTGCTGTCGTGCTGCGCAGCCGCCGGGTCGCGGCGCGACTGGCAGCGTCACCGCGGGCCGCGGAGCTCGCTGGGCAGCACCGAGGTGGGCCGCGATCCTTGTCGGGCGCCGGCGCTCCACCTTCTCCACCTCTTCCGAGCCGAAGGTGTGAGCGCACCCTCGCGGCCTCACGCGGGCCCGCACCAGGACGCGAGCGCGCTCCTCAGATCGGCGAGGCGCGTCGCGCGTCGGGCGGCGTCGCTCGCCCACGCGACGTGCCCGTCCGGCCTCACCAGGACCGCATCGACGGCGGCGAGATCGCCCTCGGGGGCGGCCGTCGCGCGGACGACGTCGACGCGATCGCCCCACGCCGCGCCTGCCTCCCGGAGATCGACCGCGCCGGCGAGGTCGAGCAGGACGAACCGGGCCGCGTGGAGCAGCTCGTACAGCCGCGAAGCACCGGAGTCCGTCACGAGCGCGCGATCGGGCGCCCGCCTGCCGACCCAGGGGTGCGCCTCCGCTGCCCCGCCGGTCGGATACGCGACGTCGAGCGCGCTGATCATCTCGGAGATCCGCCGATTGACGGGATCCATGGCGAGCAGCTCGCTCATCATCTGACGGAGCGCCAACCCCGCTTCCGAGAAGTCGCCGAGCTTGGTCTGAACCTCCGTGTTGCGCCCCAGGGCCACGCCCACCGGGTGACGCTCGGCATGATAGCTGTCCAAGAGGTGGGGCGGCGCCCAGCCGTTCACCTCGGCCGCGAGCTTCCAGCCGAGGTTCATCGCGTCTTGCAGCCCGACATTGAGCCCTTGGCCGCCGGCGGGAAAGTGGATGTGCGCCGCGTCGCCCGCGAGGAGGACTCGCCCGCGCCGGTACCGCTCGGCGACCCGCGTCGCATTGCCAAAGCGCGACAGCCACCGTGGATTGCGCATCCGGAAGTCCCTTCCGACGATCCGCGCGACGCCGCTCTGCAGCTCCTCGAGCGTGACCGGCTCGGACGTGCTCACGTGCACCCTTTGCGGATCGAACACGACGAAGCGATAGACGCCCTCGTGATCGCCGGGCGGAAGCGGGGCCGCCAGCACGGAGCCGCGCGAGCACGTGTGCCTGAACGGCCTGGCCGGAGGCTCGTCGAGCTCCACGTCGCCCAGGATGGCCGTCACCGTCGTCTCCGTGCCCGGAAACCCGACGCCGATCGATCGTCGTACGACGCTCCTCGCCCCGTCGCACCCCACCACGTAACGCGCGCGCTCCTCGGCCTGCCCCGCGGGGCCTTCGACCCGCAGCGCGACCTCGCCTTCCCTCTCCGCGACCTCGACGACCGAGCGACCGCGCTGGATATCGACGCCCAGCTCGCGGGCCCGCTCCTCCAGGAGCGCCTCTGTCTGGGCCTGGGCCAGCCACAGCGTGTACGGGTGCCGCGTGTCGAGGCGCGAGAAATCGAGCGGCGTGTCGAGCCACGCGAAATGCCCTGCCGGCACCGGCACGCCCCGGCGCTGGAAGCGATCCACGATCCCGCGCTGATCGAGGATCTCCAGCGTCCTCGGGTGCACCGTGAGCGCGCGCGATTGCTCGGTGCGCGTCGGCCGCTGCTCCAGCACACGGACCCGGACCTTCGCGAGCGCGAGCTCCGAGGCCAGCAACATCCCTACCGGGCCACCGCCAACCACCACAACATCATTTTTCACCAACATTGAAACCTCCAGGTCCCAAACTCTAACAACGTTAGAGTAAATTGAACGATGTTAGAGTCAAGGCCGTGCTTCGACTTCCGGGCGCGGACGAGGGAAGGACCGGCGATGCGGCTACGGCGTGAGCAGGTCGTCGCGACGGCGCTGCGTCTCCTGAACGACGTCGGGCTCGACGCGCTGACGATGCGCCGGCTCGGGCAGGAGCTGGATGTCCAGGCGGCGACGCTCTACTGGCACATCAAGAACAAGGAGGAGCTGCTCGACGCGATGGCGGAGGCCATGCTGGCGGGCTGCGCGGACAGCGTGCCGGCAGCGCTCTCGGGGCTGGAGCTCGCGGCGGACATGGCCGAGCGGCTCCGCAGGGCGCTCCTCGCGCACCGCGACGGGGCGCGGGTGTTCGCGGGTACCTACGTCGCTCAGGACAACACGCTGCGGGTCTCGGAGGTGCTGCTCGGCGCGCTGAGCGACGCCGGTCTCTCCCCGCGCGCCGCGGCGTGGGGGTGCTGGTCGATCGTGTACTACGTGATCGGCTTCACCCTCGAGGAGCAGGCCCTGGTGGTCCGCCCGGGAGCGGACCCTGGCAAGGCCGATCCAGCGCTCTTCCGCGAGGCGGTGGAGCGAGGAGCTTACCCGCACCTCGCGGCGGCGCTCCCGCACCTCCTGAGCACCGACACGGGCGCGCGGTTCCGGTATGGACTGGCGCTGATCCTCAAGGGGCTTGAAGCGGAGCTCGAAGGGGCGCCGCGACCGGGGGAGTCCAGGAGCTCGCGCGCCGGAGCCAAGAAGCGGGCGCCCCGCCGGAGCGACTGACCGCCGCCCGCGCGGATGGCCGCGCCCGCTCGGACCGATGGTCGTTCCCGACCTGGGCCGCGCCGCAGCCGCTGCTGTGCGGCGGCTGCGCCTACCTGGGTCGAATCGCTGCGATCACGCGCCACGCGCGCGGAGAACCATCCTCCCGCCGAGCTCACGACGTGCGGAGCGGCTCCGCGAGCCAGCGCACCAGCGCGTCGGCCTCCAGATCGAGCAAGGCATCCTCGACCTCGCCCGGACCGATGGCGCGGGCTCGCTCGATGATCGAGCGCTCTTCTTCGGCCGTCGGTCGCCGCCCGAGCCGCCGGGCGAAGAGCCGACCGAGCAGCTCCGCGATCGCCTGCTGCTTGCCTCGCTCCTCGCCGCGTCGCTCACCGCGCTCCTCGCCGCGTCGCTCCCCCCGCTCCTCGCCGCGTCGCTCCCCGCGCTCCTCACCGCGTCTCTCCCCGCGCTCCTCGCCGCGTCTCTCGGCCTCGATGATCATCTCCCCGATGATCGGCGTTCGCCGTAGCAGCCCCTCTTCCTTGTCCTCCACCATCATGACGAGCTCCTTCAGCAGATTATGCCCCCAGGGATCGATGGTCGCCATCACCAGGAGCGCCGTGTACAGCTCGGCCCGCTCCTCGGCGGTGGCCGCCCCCGCATGGATCTCCGCGACGATCTGCCTCAGCGCCGCCAATCGCCTTGTCCAGGCGACGCTCGATGTTCGTGACCTGGCTGTCGACCCAGCCGAGGACCTCGACGGGACGGCCCTCCGGGACGAGGGCGCGCACCAGGTCCTCGGGGCGCCTCCGGGCGAGGTGGCGAAGCGTGATGTCGGCGTCTCCCATGCGCGGTGTCCATGGCAGCGCGCGTACCAGGAGCGCAGGCGGCCGAAATCAGGGGAATTCAGGGTGTAGCGCGGCGTCAGGCAGGTGGCGGCGCCATGGCGGGTGCGGGTGGCGGCCGCACGAGCTGCGGGGCTCCGGCCAAGATCGTGTTCGAGCAACCGGCCCACGGAACGTTCGTCGGAAGCGGAACTGGACAGGCCGCTTCCCCCGCCTGCCGCTCGCCGCGCTCCTGTCCTCGTCGTTCCCTCCGCTCCTGCCCGCGTTGCTCTCCCGCGCGCGATGTCAGGATCGATGCCCCGGGCCCGAGGCCGGTGACAGAATCATCTCCGGCGGCCGGCCGCATGGCCGGCCAGGAGGGGCTCGATGCGAACGTTGATCACGACGATACTCGTGCTCGCCGCGCTCTCGGCGGGCTGCGCGGCGGAGCAGGCGGGAGCGCGGGGCAACACCCCTGGAGGCGCGGGCGCGCGCGACATCCACCTGCCCGAGGGCGCGCGGCTCGTCGACCTGACCTATCCCTTCGACGACAAGACCATCTACTGGCCCACGGCGACGACAGGCTTCACCCACGGTACGGTGCACCACGGCAAGACCGAGGGCGGCTACTTCTACTCGGCGTACACGCTCTGCGCGCCCGAGCATGGCGGCACGCACCTCGACGCGCCCATCCACTTCGCCGAGGGCAAATCGACCGCAGACGCCGTGCCCCTCTCCCGCCTCGTGGGCCCCGCGGTGGTGGTGGACGTGTCGGCCGCCGCGGCCAGGGACAGCGACTACCTCGTGACCCTGGCGGACATCGAGGCGTTCGAGCGGGCGCACGGCGCCATCGAGCCGCGCACCATCGTGATGATCCGGACGGGCTGGGGCGCGCGCTGGCCTGACAAGAAGCGTTACCTCGGCGACGATCGGCCTGGCCACGCCGAGGCGCTGCATTTTCCGGGTATCGGCGAGGACGCCGCGCGGGCGCTCATCGCGCGGAACGTGGGGGCGGTGGGCATCGACACGGCGAGCATCGACCACGGCCCATCGAGGAGCTTCATGGCGCATCGGGCGCTGCTCGGGGCGGATATCCCGGCGTTCGAGAACGTCGCCTCGATGGAGTCGCTGCCCCTGCGAGGTGCGCTCGTCATCGCGCTCCCGATGAAGATTCGCGCCGGCTCCGGCGGGCCGCTGCGCATCGTCGCCGTGCTGCCGCCCTGACCGCCGGAGCCGCGCCGGCGCCGGACCTAGAGGTTGATCTTGTAGTTCAGCTTGACCTCGTCGCCGTGCATCCCGCGAAACCCCCAGTCGTGGGCGGGCGACTCCGAGATACAGATCTCGATGTCCTGGTGGTCGATCCCGACCTCGTCCCGGATCTTGTCGAACAGGAGCCGCACGAGCTTCTTCTTCGTCTCGACGCTGCGCCCGGTGATCATCGAGATCTCGATGATCGTATAGGCGTCGGTGCGCCCGCCCGGCGCCAGCATGTCCTCGCGCTCCATCGGGAAGAAGCGATGCGCCCGCTTGTCCTGCGGCATCTGCAGCGCCTCCATGACGCAGGCGTGGATCACCCTGGACAGGGCCTCCTTCACCGGATTGAGCTTCTCCTTGATTCCGTAGATCTTCACCTGAGCCATGGGGAGTTCTCCTGGAACAACGTCAATTCGCTTCAGTCGTCCGCGTCCTCGCCCTTCGGCCCGGACTGCCCCGCGGCGGCCTCCTCGCCCTCGTCCTCGGGGAGCCCCGCGTCCGCCGCGCCCGGCGCCTCCGCCGCGAGCGCCATCCGCTCGGCGAGGGGCCGCTCGGGCAGCGTGAGCAGCGGGCCGTCGCCGAGCTCGCCGATCATGTTGAGGTACGCGTTCATCGCGTGGCACACCGAGTCGGTGCGCACATAACGATCCCTGACGCTCCAGAACACCCCGCCCGCGGCCGCCTGCGGGTTCTTCACCACGAACGAGCTCTCCGGACCGTAGGTGTACTGCAAGAGCAACCGGATCGCGGCGACCACCGCGTCCTTGTACCGATCGCAGCCCTCCGTGCCCTTCTTCCGGCAATGGTGGTACACCTCCGACATCACCTCGGCGAGCCAGCCGCTCCCGCTGCTCGACAGCGAGCGCTGCCAGCGGCCGTAGCGGTAGGCGTCCTCGGGCCTGCGCCACTGCCGCTTCACGAGGTCGTCGGCGCAGCGGAAGACGGTCTGCTCGGCGCGCTGGCCGCCGCCGGCCTTCGCGAAGTCGAGGAGCGACTGGACCGCCCACGAGCTCGAGATCGGGTTGGGCTTCCTGTAATCGTCGCCGAGGAAACACCCCTTCTCCGCGATCCTGGCGAGCAGGTAGTCCGCGGTCCGGGCCGCGGCGTCGAGGTACTTCTTGTTGTTCGTGGCGCGGTAGGTGCGCGACAGCGCGGAGAGGACCTGCCCCGTGTAGAGCGTCGAGTCCTTGCCCTGGACCTTCCACGCCCCGCCCTCCTGCCCGGTCAGGGCCGAGCGCACGCTGCCGTCCGGCCGCTGCATCGAGATCAGCCACTCGGCCGCGAGCACGGCGGACTCGAGGTACCTCTTGTCCTTCGTGACGCCGTGGAGCTCGAGGAGCGTGAAGATCGACTTGGACGCCGTGCCGACGACCAGCCGGCGCTCGGGCCGCTCGCGCTCCAGGTCGAACGCATAGAAGAAGCCGCCGGCCGTGCGATCGCGCGCCTCGCGGCTCTGCATGCCCATCATGAAGCCGGCGGCCTCCGTCGCCAGCCGCAGCAGGCGCTCGTCGGGCTTGTAGGCGTGCAGCTTCAGCAGCGTCAGCGCCGTGGACGCGGTGTAGATCGTGTGCAGCTCGCGCTCGAACCGGTCCGCGGGGGCGTGGTAGTACTTGTGAACCCCCTTGTGCTGCGGATCGATGACGCGCAGGAGATAACCTTTGCCCTCCTCGATGCGCCGCGCGAGGAGGGGCTTGTCGAGGACGCGCACCGGCACGAGCCCCTCGACGAGCTCGACGCCCTTCCCCGGGCGCTCGACGCTCTCCACCATCGACTCGTGATGATCCGGAAGCTCCACGACCAGCCGCGCGCCCGCGAGCGCGCTCGTCATCGCCGCCGCGCCGCCCGCCGCGGCCACCGCCCTGCGCGCGGCGTCCTTCAGCGCGACGCAGAGCCCCGCGTCCGACGCCTCCCCTCGGGCGATCTGCTTCCCCTCCTGAAAGCCCATCACGACAGCGCGGAAGGGGCGTTTGGACGAGAGGGCGAGATCGCACGTCACCTTGTCACCACCCGCTGCCACCTGACGGACGAAGGCCATGGCGCGATCGCGGAAGGTGCCATTGTCGAGCTCGGCGCCCGCGCCGTCGCCCTCCGGGGCCTGGATCGCCGGATCGGGCACCCGGGGTAGGTTCGCCGCGATCTGGGCCGCGAAGCGGTCGTCGCCAGCGGGCAGGGCGCGCGGTCGACGTTCCGCACCTTCCGCACCTTCCCCCCCTTCCGCGACGCTGGCCGTCGCGGACGCCGCGGCGGCGGGCTTCCCGGCCGCAGGGTCCTCGCTCGGCTTGCAGCCGTCACAGCCGCTCGTGACCCCACACGACAGAGCGAAGGCCGCCAGGGTTGCGATGGAGAGCGCGCGAGCAGACGGCATGAACAAGGACCCCGGAAGCAGCGATTTCGACGCGTATCAAGAACCCAGAAGCCCCGCAAGGCCGAACGGGGTAGCCGCCCGCCTCGCGCTCGCCCGCACGCGCCCCTCGCGATTCGCCCGCACGCGCCCCTCGCTGTTCGCCTGCGTGCGCCCCGCGCTATTGTGCCCGCATGGGACCCGCGCAGATCAAGGGCAAGAACGTGGACATCAAGCTGTGGACCCGGCCGGACGAGGTCGAGGCCATCGCGCTGGAGCAGCTGCGGAACATCAGCGCCCTGCCCTGGGTGTTCCACCACGTCGCCGCCATGCCCGACGTCCACTTCGGCAAGGGCGCGACCGTCGGCTCGGTCATCGCGATGCGGGACGCTGTCGCGCCGGCCGCCGTCGGCGTCGACATCGGCTGCGGGATGGGCGCGCTCCGCACGAACCTGACCGCGGCCGATCTGCCCGACGACCTCCGGCGGATCCGCAGCGACCTCGAGCGGGCGATCCCCGTCGGGTTCGCCTCCCACGACGCCCCGCCGGCGGGGTTCGAGCGCCTCGCGCTCTGGGACGAGTTCGCGAGCCTGAGCCCGAAGGTCCAGGGGCTGTTCACGCGGGCGCGCTGTCAGCTCGGCACGCTGGGGGGCGGCAACCACTTCATCGAGCTCTGCCTCGACACGGACGGCGGCGTGTGGCTGATGCTCCACTCCGGCTCTCGCAACATCGGCAAGGAGCTCGCCGAGATCCACATCGCCACGGCGAAGAAGCTCGCCCACAACCGCGACCTGCCCGATCGGGATCTCGCGGTGTTCCTCGCCGGCACCCCGGAGATGAAGGCCTACCGGCACGACCTCTTCTGGGCGCAGCGGTACGCGCGGACGAACCGCGAGGCCATGTTCCACCTCGCCGAAGGCGTCCTGCGCCGGCACTTCCCCGAGCTCGCGATCCAGGAAGCCATCACTTGCCATCACAACTACGTGGCAGAAGAGTGTCATTTCGGTGAAGACGTGCTGGTGACGCGCAAGGGCGCGATCCGAGCGGGCAAGGGCGAGCTTGGCATCATCCCCGGCTCGATGGGCACGCGCTCGTACATCGTGCGCGGCCTCGGCAACCCCGAGGCGTTCGAGAGCGCCTCGCATGGCGCGGGGCGCAAGATGAGCCGCGGCGAGGCGAAGCGGCGCTTCACGGTCAACGACCTGGCCGCGCAGACGGCCGGGGTCGAGTGCCGCAAGGACGGCGGCGTCCTCGACGAGATCCCCTCCGCCTACAAGCCGATCGAGCGCGTCATGGAAGACCAGCGCGATCTCGTGGAGGTCGTCGCCGAGCTGCGGCAGGTCCTCTGCGTGAAAGGGTGAGCGGCCGGCGCGGGTCCGGACAGGGAACTTCTCGCGGCGGCCCCGTTCGTGGCCCCTCCCCGCCCCGCCCTCGGCTACGATGCGCGTCGCTCTCACGACGCGCGCCGCGTACCCACCGCGGCGCGCGCCGCGGCGCAAAGAAGCCATGAAGTCGGACTGGATCGATCTGGGCCCCCTCTCCGAATTTCCGGCGGAGGCGCCCGTGCTGCGCAAGGACGACACGGGGCGGCGCTTCGCCTGCGTCCTCCGTGGCGGCGAGGTCCACGCGCTCGACGATCGCTGCCCGCACCAGGGCTACCCGCTGTCGCAGGGCGCGCTGCGCGGCGGCGTGCTGACCTGCGCGTGGCACAACTGGAAGTTCGAGCTCGCCTCGGGCGCCTGCATGTTCGGCGGCGAGCCCGTGCGGCGCTACGCCACCCGCATCGACGGCGGGCGCGTGCAGCTCAACCGGGCCGTCGACACAGCGGCCGAGGTGCGGCGCCTCGTCGCCGGCCTGCGCGAGGCGATCCTGCGCGACGAGCCGGCGCGCGCGCTGCGCGAGGGCCTCCGGCTGGGCGCGCTCGGGCTCCACCGGGGCGAGACCGGCCTGGGCAGCCTGCACCTCGCGTTCGAGGTGCTCGCCAGGGACGGGGCGGAGCGCGCCGAGTACGGCTTCGACCACGGCCTCGCCCTGCTCGCGGATCTCTGCGCCTGGGTCGAGCGCGGCAGGATCCCGGCCGAGGAGGCGTTCGTGGTCGCCGCCCACGCGATCGGCGAGGCGTCGGCTCGGCTGGGCCCCCGCGGCAAGGGCCCCGGCAAGGTGGGGGCCCGCTCGCCCCTCGCGCGCATCGCCGACTTCGAGCTCGACGAGCCGGCGAAGGTGAGCGAGGCGCTCGCGGCGGAGCGCCGCGACGAGGCCGAGGCGCGGATGCGCGAGCTCGTCGAGATCCGCGGCACCGCCGGCGCGCGCCGCGCGCTCATGCCCTTCGTCGCGCAGCACCTGTACGACTACGGGCACGGCGCCATCTTCCTCTCGAAGGCGCTCGAGCTGGCCGAGCGGTTCTCGTCCGCCGCCGACGAGGTCCTCGCCGCCTCCACGGTGCAGCTCGCCTGGGCGACCGCCGACACCAGCCTGCCCCCCTTCACCGCGACGCGCGCCGCGCTCGCGCGCCTCGCCGATCTGCCCCTGCCCGGCCCCGACGGCGCCGCAGAGGCCACGCGCCAGGACGCCGCGCCGCTCGAGGGCGCAGAGCGCGCCGCCTTCGAGGCCGAGGTGCTCGCGGGAGAGCAGCCGGCCGTCGAGGCGACCGTGCGCTGGCTCGCGCGCGGCGCCGGGCCGCTCGCGCTGCTCGGCGCGATCGGCCACGCCGCCGCCGTCCGCCTCGCGCGCTTCGACTCGGCCTGGGAAGCGCGCCTCGACGCCGAGGTCGGGGTGCTCGACGTCACCCACGCCGTCACCTTCGCGGAGGCGGCGGCGGCGCTCGGGCGCGAGGCCCTCCCGCGCGAGGCCGCGCAGCTCGCGGTGCTCGCGGCCGGCTTCGTCGGCAAGCTCCGCAAGGCGGACGCCGCCGCGCCGCACGCGTCCGCTACGGCTACTACCCGCGCGCGAGGCGGCGGGCTGCTCCAGGCGGTGGAGGCGCGCGACGTCGGCGCGGCGCTCGCGATCGCGCGGGAGCTCGACGCCGCGGGTCGCCGGCGCGCGTTCGCCGAGCTCGCCCCCTTCGCCGCGTTCGACGCCGCGGTGAGGCCCATCTTCACGGCGCACGCCGTCAAGACGCTCGAGGCGCTGGAGCGGCTCGAGTCGTCCGATCCTCAGCCCGACGGCGCGTACCTCGCGGCGCTGCTCACCCACGTCGTCCCCGTCCGGCGGGAGCTCTCCGCGCGCCGGATCGCGGCTGTGGCCAAGAAGTTCATGTCCGATGGGCGACCACCCGATGGGCTGTATTGAGCCGCCCGCCCGCCCGCCCGCCCGGTCGACAGAGACCAGAGAGACGTGCACTGGTGCGAGCATCATTCATACTGACTGTCTATGCGGCTTGAGCCTGGATCCCATGTAGCGCCGCACCTGACGCTCGACACCCTCCTCCGGATGGGAGGCGTCGGCAGCATCTGGACGGCGCATCACCTCGGGCTCGGCAAGGAGGTCGCCGTCAAGTTCATCTCTGCGTCGCTCGCGACCGACGCGACCGCGGTCGCCCGGTTCCACCGCGAAGGCGCGCTCATGGTGAGGATCAAGAGCCCTCACGTGGCCGAGGTGTACGAGCACGGCGTCGCCGCCAACGGCCTCTCGTACATCGTGATGGAGCTGCTGCGGGGCGAGGAGCTGTCCGACCGGCTAGCGCGCGCCGGGCGCCTCCCCCTGGAGGAGACGCTCGCGCTCGTCTCGCAGCTCTGCACGGGGCTCACCGCGGCGCACAAGCTCGGCGTCATTCACCGGGACATCACGCCAGAGCACGTCTTCCTCGCCGACACCGGCGGAGGCATCTGCGTCAAGCTGCTCGATTTCGGGGTGGCCAGGGGGGATGTCGACCCGGATGGGACCACGCTGACGAACACGGGCGCGGTGGTCGGCAGCCTCGTTTATATGAGCCCGGAGCAGTTCTTCAACCCGAAGCTGGTCGACGGCCGCTCGGATCTCTGGTCCGTGGGCATCATGGCGTACCACGCGCTCACCGGCGCGCCGCCGTTCGAGCAGAAGGGGATCGAGGCCCTCCTCGGCGCCATCCGGCTCGGCACCTTCTCGCCTCCGAGCCAGCGTTGCGCCGAGATCACGCCCGCCCTCGACGCGTGGTTCGTCAGGGCGCTTGCCCGTGAGCCGTCCGGCCGCTTCGGATCGGCCGAGGAGATGTCCGAAGCGCTTCGCCGGGCCGCCGCCGGGCCGCCGGGCCCAGGGAGCGCGCTTCCCAGGGTAGATTGACCGGCATGGCGCGCACCCGCACCCCGAGCCGTTCCAACCATGAGCTCGTGTTTCGCAGCGCCCGCAAGGGCGAGGAGGGCACCCTCGCGACGGTCGCCTACCGCGCGTTCCAGGCGGGTGATCCAGAGGCGTGGCTGCGGTATTTCACCGAGCACGCGCACCTCGCCCTCGACAACGTGATCGTCGCGGAGACCGACGGCCAGCTCGTCGGGTACGTCGCCTCGCTCGACCTGACGATGAGCTTCGCGGGCGCGGACGTGCCGTTCCAGGGCCTCTCGTCCGTGGCGGTGCTGCCGGAGTTTCGCCGCCGGGGCATCGCGGATCGGCTCGTCCGCGAGAGCCTCCGCCGCATGCGCCGCCGGGGCGAGGCGCTCACGCTGCTCCACCCTTTCCGGCTCTCGTTCTACCGGCGGTTCGGCTTCGGCGTCTGCGAGCTCCGGGACGTCGTGCGCACCTCCCCCGATCGGCTCCCGGACTCGGTGCTGCGCCGCCACGTGCGGGCCTTCTCCCGCCCGCGGGACGAGCCGCTCATCAAGCAGGCCTACGACGTCGCGCGGGCCGAGACGACGGGGCAGCTGAAGCGGAGCGACTACTGGTGGGACGTGCGCGTCTTCAAGCGCTCTCCGAGCGGCGCCGTCTACGTGGATCCGGGCTCCAAGGCGATCGCCGGCTACCTGTTCTTCGACGTCCCGGAGGGCGGCGCCTACGGCGCCCAGCAGCTGCTCGTCCGCGAGCTCCACGCGCCGACGCCGGGCGCTTACCGCGGGCTCATCGGCTTCCTCGGCGCGCTCGGCGATCAGTACGAGGTCGTGGAGCTGGCGCTCCCGCGCGGTCAGGGCGCGCCGCTGCTCGACGAGCCCGGCGTCCGCGACGAGCCGATCGTGTACGAGACGGCGGCCCGGCACCCCGGCCTGTGCCCGCCCGCGCACACGGCGCAGCGCCGCAGCGTCCTCGGCCTGACGGCGGCGGGCGCGATGGGGCGCATCGTCGACGTCGCCGCCGCGCTCGCGCTTCACCCGTCGCCGCGGAAGCACGGCGTCCGCGGCGCCATCGGCGTCGACGTCGAGGACCCGGTGTTCACGGACGCGCCGCGCGCCTTCGACGTCACCTTCGCGGCGCGCGGCGTCCAGACGGCCCCCGGCAGCACCGCGGGCGATCGCCTCTCGCTCTCCATCGAGCGGCTCACGCAGATCTATTTCGGCGCCTCCTCGGCGCGCGATCTCCTGAGCCAGGGCTTCGTGGTGGGCAGCGCCAAGGCGGCCGCCCTCCTCGACGCCGCCTTCGCCGGCCCCCCGCTCTTCCTCGGCGCCTTCAACGCCTTCTGAGCGCCCCGCTCAGGCGCCGCGCCGACCGCGGAGGAAGAGCTTGAGCGAGCGCGACGCCAGCGCCGTCTCTTCGCCGCCTCTCCGCGTCTCGACGGCGGCGTCGTCCTGGGTGTCCACGAGGAGCTGCCACGGCCTGGGATCATCGGAGAAGGGGAGGAGGAAGCTCAGGTCGCACGGCGACGCGTTGAGCAGCAGGACGAAGTCGTCGTCGATCAGCCGATCGCCCTCCTCGTCCACGTCGTCGAGCCCCTCCCCCGACAGGAACACGCCGAGGCACTGCGTGAACGGGTTCGACCAGTCCTCGTCGGTCATGAGCTCTCCGTCCGGGCGATACCACTGGATATCGTAGGTCTTGCCGCCGCGGATCGGGCGCCCCTTGAAGAAGATCGAGCGCCTGAGCGCCGGATGCTCGTGCCGGATGCGGAGGCATTTGCGCGTGAACTCCAGCATCGCCCGCGACGCCTCGTCCCAGCCCCACGGCTGCCACGTGAGCGGGCTGTCCTGGCAGTACCCGTTGTTGTTCCCCTCCTGCGTGCGCCCCCGCTCGTCCCCGTGGAGGAGCATCGGAGTCCCCTGCGAGAACAGGAGCGACGCCATGATGTTCCGCGTTTGCCGTGCCCGCAGCTTCAGGATCTCGGGGTCGTCGGTCGGCCCCTCGACGCCGCAGTTCCACGAGCGGTTGTCGTCGGCGCCGTCGCAGCCCCCCTCCCCGTTCGCCTCGTTGTGCTTTTCGTTGTACGAGACGAGATCCGCCAGGGTGAAGCCGTCGTGTGCGGTGACGAAGTTGATGCTCGTGTACGGCTTTCGCCCGCTGTTCTCGTAGAGATCGCTGCTCCCCGTGAGCCGGAACCCGAGATCGGAGGCGATGCCGCCCGAGCCGCGCCAGAAGTCGCGCAGCGTGTCCCGATAACGACCGTTCCACTCGGCCCAGCGCACCGGAAAATTGCCCACCTGGTAGCCGCCGGGGCCCACGTCCCAGGGCTCGGCGATGAGCTTCACCTGGCTGAGCACCGGGTCCTGGTGGATGATCGTGAAGAAGCTCGAGAGCTGGTCGACGTCGTGGAGGCCGCGCGCCAGCGCCGCCGCGAGGTCGAAGCGGAACCCGTCCACGTGCATCTCGAGGACCCAGTACCGCAAGGAGTCCATGATCAGCTGGAGCGTCTGCGGGTGACGCACGTTGAGGGTGTTCCCCGTGCCCGTGTAGTCGAAATAATAGCGCTCGTTGCCAGGGACGAGGCGGTAGTAGGTCGGGTTGTCGATGCCGCGCAGGCTCAGCGTCGGGCCCAGGTGGTTGCCCTCCGCCGTGTGGTTGTAGACGACATCGAGGATGACCTCGATGCCGGCGGCGTGGAGCGCCTTCACCATCTCCTTGAACTGCCTCACCTCCGACGCCACCTCGGCGCCGGCGCGGTACCCGACGTCCGGCGCGAAGAAGCCTATCGAGTGGTATCCCCAGTAGTTCCGGAGCCCCTTGTCGAGCAGGAATTTCTCGTGCACGAAGGCGTGCACGGGCAGGAGCTCGATGGCCGTGATGCCGAGATACCGCAGGTATCCGATCATGGCCGGGTGGGCGATGCCAAGGTAGGTCCCGCGGAGATCCTCCGGGATCTCCGGGTGCTGCATCGTCATGCCGCGGACGTGCGCCTCGTAGATGACGCTGCGGTGGAACGGCACGTACGGGCGCCGATCTCCACCCCAGTCGAAGGACGGGTCGATGACGACGCCGAGCGGGGCGCCGAGCGCCTCCCCCTCGGCCATGGCGAGGTCGCCGTCGGGCTCACCGCTCCGGTGGGCGAACGCGCCCGCGTCCCACTGGACCCGCGAGGCGAGCGCCTTCGCGTACGGATCGAGCAGGCGCACCCGCGGGTTGAAGCGCAACCCCCGCTCCGGCGCCCACGGGCCGTGCACGCGATACGCGTATTTCTGCCCCGGCCCGACCTCCGGCACGTAGACGTGCCAGACGAGGGAGGTGCGGTGACGGACCGGCAGGCGTTGCTCGTTCCCCTCGTCGTCGACGAGGCACAGGTCCACCGCCTCGGCGTTCTCCGAGAAGAGGGCGAACTGCGTTCCAGCGCCGTCCCATGTCGCGCCGAGGGGGTACGGATCCCCGGGGCGCATTCCTTTGCGCTTGTAGCTCATGCTGGTCTCGATTTGCCGATCCACGGCCGGGGCGCGGCGCCCCCTTCGGGGCCTCGTCGCCCCGGCCGGCGTGCTCGCGCGGCTAGGCGACGTGAGCGCGCCGGCTGCCCATGGCGTCGGTCACGACGTCCGCGACGCTCCGTGCCATCCCCTCCGCGATGCGGAGCGCCTGGGCCTGATCGCCCTCCGGAGTGCACATCCTGAGGCGCTCGATCATGTCCACGAGCCGCCGGGCTAGCTCGCACGCTTCGGCCATCGAAGCTGGTGACTCGACGGAGGCCCTCCGCGGGAGGGAGACCATCTCTTCGCTCGGCGTCATCGCGGTTGACATCATGCCTGGCTCCTTGTCGGTGATGGCTACGGTTCGAACCCCCCAGAGCAGGCGTCGTGCCAGCGCGCTTCCCGTAGGGATGCTCACCGCAGACACAACGGTAGGTGCTCCGCCGACAGACTGGGCGGCACAAACCGCCACAGGTGGGGCGATTTGTCCCCCTCACGGCGACCGTCGCTCGGCAAAGCAAGGCGGCGCACCGAACAGCCAGGCGCAAAAATTGAAGACACGATGCATGCCGTAAGGGTTCGCTGCACGGTGGCTGTTCGGGACGGCCGTTCGGGCTCTGCTGGGGTGTGCTCGAGCTTCCATGGCCTCTGCGCCCCCTTGCCGAGGGCGGGCGAGCCGGGCCGCGGGCGCTCGCTGCTTGCGGGGCGAGGACGGCGTCGCGCGCGCCTCGCGGGGGACGAGCGTAGCGAGCACGATCACGACGCCCGCCTTGTCACGCGCGCCGTCCGGGAGGCAGGTGGGCGGCGCTCCGCGCGGCGTCGCGTGAGACCGCGAGGAGATCTTGATCGCTGCGCGGCCCCGAGGCGGCTATGGCTACGCCCGGGGGGGCCAGGTTAGTATCCGTCCCGCCGCGGCGGCCGCCGGTCCAACGCGTCGCGGTCGAGAGAGCTCATGATCGGAACACTCCAGGCGAAGATCCAGTATCTCAAGAACAAGAACCTTCACAACTGGCTCGGCGGCTACGCCCGGCAGAGGATCGAGAACGCCCGTGCTCCGCGCCCACTCGGCCCGCGGCACCTGCTCTTCGCGGTCTGCGATCACTGGGAGCCAGGGTGGGAGAACGCCACACCGGAGGTCGGCGACGCGCGGGTGAGGGCGTGGTCGAAGGGGTATCCCGAGATGGCCGGCGCGTACCGCGACGCGGACGGCCACCATCCGCGTCACAGCTTCTTCTTTCCGGGGGAGCAGTACACGCCCGGGTGGCTCGACGCGCTGGCGGACCTCACGCGCCGCGGCTTCGGCGAGGTGGAGCTGCACCTGCACCACCACAATGACACGGAGGAGAACCTGCGCGCGGACATCCTCAGGTACCTGGACATCCTGGGGAAGCACGGGCATTTCTCGCGCGACCCGGACGGGCGCATGCGTTACGGGTTCATCCACGGCAACTGGTGTCTGGCGAACTCCGGGCGGGACTCGCGGAACTGCGGAGTCGACGCGGAGCTCCCGCTCCTCTTCGAGACGGGCTGCTATGCTGACTACACGTTCCCGTCGGCCCCCGACGAGTCGCAGCACTCCATCGTGAACCAGATCTACTGGCCGACGGGCAACCTGGCGCGCCGGAGCGCCCACGCCGTGGGCGCGCGAGCCAAGGTCGGCGAGGTGCTGGAGGACCGGATCCTGATGATCGAGGGCCCGCTCGCGCTCGCGCTGACGCGCCGGGGAAGCCGGGTGCGGATGCGGATGGAGTACGGCGCGCTCCAGGCGGTCGATCCGCCGACGCCGGACCGGGTGAAGACGTGGGTGGATCAGAACATCCATATCGAGGGGAGGCCCGAGTGGGTGTTCGTGAAGGTCTACACGCACGGCGCCCCCGAGGACCAGGCGGCGTCGCTGCTCGGCGCCGGGGGCCACGAGCTGCACCGGGAGCTCACCACCCGTTACAACGATGGCAAGGAGTGGGTGCTCCACTACGTGACCGCCCGGGAGATGTACAATATCGCGATCGCCGCGCTCGAGGGGAAGACAGGCAATCCCGGTGACTACAGGGATCACCGCCTGAAGCCGCCGCCCTGCGCGAGCTGACCGTTCATCCCTGAGGCCTCCCCTCAAGTTCTTCGGGAAATTCACAGGGAGACGGGGAGACGGGGAGGGAAATTTTCGAATACTCCCCGTCTCCCCGCCTCCCTGTTCAATTCCCCCGTTGAATCAGCCCGGCCCGCGACTGCGGTGCTCGCCGAGGACCTCTTTCAGGAGCGCGTGATAGCGCTCCCCCACGACGTCCCATGACAGCGCCCCCACGCTGCCCCGCAGCGCCTCCGGCTCCCACGCCGTATCCAGCGCTCGCGCCAGCGCGGCCCCGAGCGCCCCGGGATCGCCTGGGGGGACGAGGAGGCCATTGCCCCCGTTCCCGTCGCGGACGAGCTCCGGCACTCCGCCGACCCGGGTTCCGACGACGGGGCGGCCCGAGGCGAGCGCCTCCAGGACGACGTTCGGGCAGCCCTCGCGGCGGCTCGGCAGGCAGAACACGTCGCACGCGGCCATGTAGTCCGGGATCTCCACGGGCAGCGCCCAGCCGAACAGCCGCACGCGATCGCCCAGGCCGAGCGCGCTCACCTTCGCGCGCAGCGGCTCGAGCAGCTCGCCACCGCCCACCATCATCAGGTGAATGTCGCGGCGGCCCGCCCGGTCGAGGTGCGCCATCGCCTCCACGAGGACGTCCACGCCCTTCTCGGGCACGTGATAACCGGCGTACAGCACCACCTTCGCGTCCGCCGGGACGCCGAAGCGCCGCCGCGGCTCGGCCCGATCCCGGATCGCGAACCGCGCGCCGTCGACCGCGTTGAGCTGCACCACGACGCGCTCCCGCGGCACCCCGAGCTCCACCAGGCGCTCCCCGAGCGCCCCGCTCACCGCGACCACCCGGGCGCAGCGCTGGAGCGCCGGCGCGATCTGCGCCCGCAGCGCGGCGTTCCTCGGCTGCTCGTTGATGTCGCTGCCGAGCACCGTCGTGACGACCGGCACCCCCGCCTCCCGCGCGAACGCCTCCGCGGCGACGGTATCGGGATAAGCCCAGGCGGCCAGGATCGCGTCGTACGGAAACTCGCGCCGCAGCCCCGCCATTGTGCGCCCGAGCGATGCCCGGAGCGCCCGCGCGTGCAGGCTCGGCAGCCCCGGCACCGACCAGTACGTGGGGAACAGCGCGTCGATGCCGGTGTGCGCCTCGCGCGTGCCGCCGAAGAGCTCCCCCGACGCCCCGCGCGCGCGCGTCCACCAGGGGATCGGGGCCACGAGTCGGAGCTCGCAGCGGCGCGCGAGCGCCCTGTACGTGTGATAGCTGTACGGCGCCATCGTCGGCAGCCGCGTGGAAGGGTAATGATGGGTGAAGACGAGTATCTTCATCGCGCGCTCGCCTGTCACGTGAGGCGGAAATAGAGTTGCTCGTATTTGCGCGTCATCTTCTCGAACGAGAAGTCGTCGCGCACCCGCGCGTGCCCCGCCTCGCCGAGCCGCCGCCTCAGCGCCGGATCGCTCGCGAGCCGCTCGATCGCGTCCGCGAGCGCGTCGTGCCCGTCCACCGGGACGATCAGGCCGTGCTCCTCGTGCCGCACCACCTCCGGGACCCCGCCGACCGGCGTCACCACGACAGGCAGGCTGCGCGCCATGGCCTCGAGGACGGCGAGCGGCAGCCCCTCGTCGCGCGAGGGCAGCGTGAAGAAATCGGCGGCGACGAGCAGATCGGGCACGTCCTTGCGGAAGCCGAGGAAGCGCGCCTCGGCGCCGTGGACCCCGAGCTCCCTCGCGAGCCCATGGATGCGATCGCGCTCGTCGCCGTCGCCGACGACGAGCACCGCGACCGAGACGCCCCGCTCCCGGAGCCGCGCGAGCGCCCGCAGCAGCACGTCGTGCGCCTTCACCGGGTGGAACGCGGCGGGCATGATGCCGAGGAACACGTCCGGGCCGAAGCCGAGCTCGGCGCGCACCTCGTCGCGCGTCCGCTTGGCCGGGGTGATGTCGATCCCGTTGTGGATGACAGAGATGCTGCTGGCCACGCCGACCGCGCCGCTCTTGTCGGCCGTGTCCTGCGAGCAGCCGACGACAGCGTCCGTTTCACGCCACTCGAAGCGCGACGGAACGCGGATGATCCCGCGCGTCTGGGCATGATCGGTGAAGACGAGCCGCGCGCGCGTAAGGAGCTTTCCGATCGTGGCGTAATGGAGCGCAGTGGGGTTGTGCGCGTGGACGACGTGCGGGCGGGAGCGCGCGAAGGAGAGGGCCGCGTGCGCGAGCCGCGTGGGGAGGCGCCCGCCCAGCACCGTGGTCGGCAGCGCCCGCTGCCGCGCCAGCTCCGCGAGCGGCCCGCCGCGCAGCGCGACGATGGAGGCGTCGTGGCCGTGGCGCCGCTGCGCCTCGGCGAGGCGCAGCACGAAATGCTCCATACCACCGCCGTTGAGGCTGCTCACGACATGGACGATCCGCAGCGACGAATTCCCCATGAAGGCTTGCTACCCGAATCGGGTCCCCTGTTGAAGCGCAAACCGCACCCAGCATCACCCGCGCTGCCAAACGCCCACCCGAAACGCAGGCGGCCGTGGCGTCTGGCGCGCGTCCACGTTCGTCCACGCGCGTTGGCGCGCGTCGCCGCTCGCCGACGCGCGTCGACGCACGCGCCCAAGGTCGCTGGATCAGCGTACCACCTCGCCTCGCCGTCACCTCACCTTTTGATTTGCCGAACGGAAGCGGCTACTAGACGGGCATGAACCCTGAGCTTCGGCGCGCCCTTGACGAAGGCATGCGCCGCGTGCCCGGCATGGACGCCGCGACGAGGCTGCTCGCCGTGCGGCTCGAGACGGTCAAAGCGCTCCTCGCGCGCCGGCTCGCAGAGAACCCGCTCCCCGTGCCCGACGCCGTGACCCCGAGCGACATCCCATCCGTCGCCGAGCTTGGCCCGGGGGACAGGGTGCTCGCGGAGCTCGATCAGGACGGCTTCGCCTTCGCGGTCCACCCGGCCGACGTCGCCTTCTTCAACCGGCGGAGCCAGAAGATGCCGCGCCTGCGTTACCGGCTGCACATCGTGCTGCGCGGCGGCTACGTCTGCGTCCGCAAGCGCTTCGTCGGACAGCCGCAGAACGCGCCGCTCCAGGCGCACCTCTTCGCCCTGCTCGGTCTCTTCTTCTACAACGAAGCAGCCGCGCTCTTCCGCCTGCGCGACCTCCCCAGCGTCCCGAGGATTCGCGATCTCAGCCTCGCCACGCGCACCCTTTACCTCGACTACGTGCGCGGACGGACGCTGCAACATCAGGTCGCCGAGCGCGGGGAGAAGGTGCTCGACATCGACCTCGCGCCGCTCGGGCAGCTGTTCGATCCAGACCGCGACCGGCGGGAGATCGAGGCGTTCGCGAGCGGCGGCGGCGCCGCCTACCGCGGCCGGATCGAGGAGATCGTCCGGGCGATGAACGCGCGCGGCGTCGCGCCGCTCGACGTCAAGCTCGGCAACGTGCTCATCGGCGAGAAGACGGGCGCCCTGTACTGGATCGATTTCGAGCGAGCCGCGCTCGAGGGCACCCCCCGCTACCGCGATCGCCTCGACGAGCACCATGACCTCGTGAACCGGTGGTTCGGGCTCGCGCTCTCCGGCGACGGCGGGGCGTGAGGCGAGCGGCGCGACGCGGCGCGCTGCCATCCGCTGCGGTGGGCTCGATGAACGGCTCCCGCGATCGAGGGTGTATCGATGACGAGAGATGAAGGCGCGGCGCCGCGGAGCGCCATCGAGCGGATCGGCGAGAAGGCGGGGCGATCGTGGCCGAGCATCGAGGCGGCCGCGCGGCTCTCGACGGAGACCCGGGCGCGGCTCGCGGCGCTGCTCCGCGAGCAGATCCCCTGCGATACGAGCGTCGTGGTCTTCGGCTCGCTGGCGCGGGGCGAGTACACGACCGGCAGCGATCTCGACTGGACGCTGCTCATCGACGGTCAGGCCGACGAGGGGCATTTCAGCCAGGTCCAGGCCATCACGAGGATCCTGAAGGAAGCGAAGTTCCATGAGCCGGGCCCGACGGGCGTGTTCGGCAACGTGGCCTTCAGCCACCCGATCCTCCACCAGATCGGCGGGCAGGAGGACACGAACAAGAACACGACCCAGCGCATCCTGCTGCTCCTGGAGTCGCTCGCGATCGGCCAGCCGGACGCCCACGAGCGGGTGCTCAGGCTCGTGCTCTCGCGGTACGTCGAGGACGACCGCGGGCTGCGCTACGGCAGCAAGCGCGAGATCCTCCCGATGTTCCTCCTCAACGACATCGTCCGGTACTGGCGCACGGTCGCCGTCGATTTCGTCTACAAGCAGCGGGAGCGCAGCTCGGGCTGGGCGCTCCGCAACGCGAAGCTCAGGATGTCGCGGAAGCTCATCTTCGTGAGCGGGCTCCTCACTTGCTTCGGCTTCGAGCTGTTCTGCAAGGATCGGACGACGTTGACCGACGACGGTGAGCGGCTCTCGACGCCCGCGCTCGTGCGCTTCCTGCGAGAGCGCATCCGGGTGACGCCCCTGGAGAGCCTGGCCGAGGTGCTGCTCCGGCCCTCGATCTCGGCGGAGACGGCGCGCACGCTGTTCGACAGCTACGACGCGTTCCTCGCGCTCCTCTCGAACGAGGAGGAGCGCGGCCGACTGAAGCAGCTGCCGCTGGACGATCAGCTGGGCAGCGACCCGACCTTCAAGCGGGTGCGGGACATCGCGCGTGAGTTCCAGGGCGGGCTCGACCGGCTCTTCTTCAAGGAAGACGACGAGCTCCGCAAGCTCCTCCAGACCTATGGGGTGTTCTGATGCTCCTCCAGACCTATGGGGTGTTCTGATGCGACCCGTGGGCTACTCGACAGGGGCGCTCGCCCTCAGCGACGTCGAGCGGGCGCTCTCGATGCTCGAGGGGAGCTCGGCGACCGCCGTGGAGCTCTCCGCGCTGCGGATCTCGGAGCTCAAGCCGCTGCTCCGGCTCCTCGGCTCGCTCGATCTGTCGCGGTACGACCACGTCTCGTTCCACGCTCCGAGCCGCTTCGACGCGGCGGAGGAGCGCGCCGTCGCCGACGCCATGGCGGAGGTGGCCGCGCTTGGATGGCTGATCGTCCTCCACCCCGACACCCTCCATGATCTCGGCGCCTTCCGGCAGCTCGGCGGCTTCCTCGCGATCGAGAACATGGATAAGCGAAAGCGGACAGGCCGCACCGTGGAGGAGCTCGGGCCCTTCTTCGACGCGCTGCCGGACGCGTCGTTCTGTTTCGATATCGGCCATGCGCACCAGGTCGATCGCACGATGACCGAGGCCCATTTCCTCGTGCGGGAGCACAGGACACGGCTGAAGCAGCTCCACGTGAGCGAGGTGAACGCGGGGAGCCGCCACGGCGGCCTGAGCCAGAGCGCGGCGCACGCGTTCCAGCGGATCGCGGCCCAGGTGCCCGATGACGCGGCGCTGATCCTGGAGGCCCCGGCGTCGCCCGCGGAGATCGAGCGGCAGATGGCCATCGCGCGGACGGCGCTGTCGATCCCGAACGGCCTGGAAAACACGCGCGCCTGAGGCTGCGCGCTGCGCAGCCTCGACGGGAGCCGCGCCGCGCCTGAAGCGCCGCATTCGTCCGCCTCCCCGGCGGCTCCGGGAGCTCCGGATTGCCCGGCGGACGGGCCGCGCGCGCTCGCGGCGCTACGCTTCCGCTCGTTCCCGGCGCGACCTGGGCCGGAACCGGGGGACGACGATGAAGCTGAAGACGCTCGCGGCAGCGAGCACCGCATGGCTCGCCGCCCTCGCGCTGCTGACGGCGAGCGGGTTCACGCTCAGCGCCACGTACATGACCCGCGAGGTCACGTGCCTCTTCAACATCGTCCGGGAGGTGCGGTCCATCACGCAGCTGGAGGTCCACCTTCTCTCCCACGAGCGCGAGAGCGCCCGCGTCGCGCTGGCCCATCTCCCCGAGCACGTCGGCGCGCGCGACGCGGCCAGGCGCGAGCTCTCCAGGTGGCTCGAGGACGCCCGCGAGCAACCGGTCACCGCGGAGAGCGCCAGCGTCTTCGAGGAGGCCGAGCGGGAGATCGAGCGCTACCTCGCCACGCACACGCAGGAGCACCGGCAGGCCGGGGCGTCCCACGATGAGGTCGACCGTACGTTCGCCGCGCTCGAGCGGCTGCTCGCCACCCGGCTCGCCGAGGCGCGGATCGCCCGGCAGCGCGTCGACGAGGTGCACAGGCTCTCGGAGATCGTGAGCCTCGGGGCCGCCGGGATGCTGCTCGCCGGCGTCCTGCTCGCGCTCTGGCAGCTGCGCAGGTGCGTCTATCGCCCGCTCCTCTCGATCCGCGCCGCGATCGACCGCTACGGGGCCGGCTCGCACGACGCCCGCGCGCCCCAGGGCGGGCTCGACGAGCTGCGCGAGATCGCCGTCGCGTTCAACGAGATGGCCGCCGCGCTGGCCGAGCAGCGCAAGAGGCAGCTCGGGATCCTCGCGAGCGTCGCGCACGACCTGCGCAACCCGCTCGCCGCGCTGAAGCTCACCGTCGACGGCCTCCGGCCGGATCGGCCCCTCCCCCACGAGGAGCGGCTCCGGTCGATGCTCACCCGCATCGGGAAGGAGGCCGCGCGCTGCGATCGGATGCTCACGGACCTCATGGACATCGCGCGGATCGAGGGCGGCGAGCTCGAGCTGCGCCGCGAGACCCGGGACGCGCGCGAGCTCGCCCGCGACGTCGTGGAGCTCTATCGCCCGACCGCGACCGCGCACGAGCTCGGGCTGTCGCTCCCCGACGAGCCCGTCCCGCTGTGCTGCGACCCGATCCGGATCGAGCAGGTGCTCAACAACCTGGTCGCGAACGCCATCAAGTACTCACCTGCGGGCGGCGCCGTGCAGGTGACCGTCGCGCGGGTAGGCGCCGAGGTCTCCATCGCTGTCTCGGACCGCGGGGTGGGGATCGCGGCCGACGATCAGCGACGGCTGTTCGAGCGCTACTTCCGCGCCCCGTCGTCGAGCGGCGTGGCCCCGGGCGTCGGCCTCGGCCTGTGGGCCGCGCTCCGCATCGCCGAGGCGCACGGCGGGCGCATCGAGGTGACGAGCACCGCAGGCAGGGGCTCGACCTTCACCCTCCGCCTGCCGTCATGAGCGCATCGTCCCGCAAGGAGCGGCTCGTCCGCTTGTCCGGCTACGGGAACAGGCCCCCGGGCTCGTCGGGATCGAGCTCCCAGCCGAAGAGCCCCGGGGTGCGGGCGCGGTGTCTGCCGAGCGCGTCGCCGGGCAGCCGGGGGCCGTCGGCGGCCCAGCGGGCGGCGAAGGCGTCGCGCAGCACGAGCTCCGCGAGCTTGCCCCTCGGCGAGAAGCCCCACTCGGCCTCCTGCGAGACGTCGTCCGGATCGGCGTAGAGCCGCCAGACGAAGAAGCCGGCGCACGTGCGCGCGTCGAGGAACGGCGCGATCACCGCGGCGTAGGCCTCGGCTTGCGAGCGCTGGTCGACCACCACGCCCTTCATGCGGTCGGGCCACTCCCACGGGCGCACGGCGGGATCGCGCCGCGTGGTGTAGCCGATCTCCGTCAGCAGGATCGGCTTGCCCCACGCGCGCGCCACGGCGTCCACCCCGGCCGCCACCTTGCGCCCGCCGCGCAGGAGCTCCTCGAACGACGCGCCCTCGCGCTCCGCCAGCGGGTAGAACGCGTTGATGCCGATGAGGTCGAGCGCGTCGAAGATCAGCGTGTGCTCGACGTCGTCCCAGTTCGCCGAGTAGGTGAGCAGCCCCGGGTACACGCGGCGCACCGCCTCGATGATCGGCAGGAAGCTCGCCGCCCGCGGCGTCGTCACCCAGCTCCGCAGCTCGACGCCCACGCTGAGCATCTCCGCGCCTCCCTCGCGCGCGACCGCGGCCCACGTGAGCAGGAACCGGCGGTACGACTCGGCCCAGCGCGCCCAGCCGGCGTCGTCCCCGGGGTCGATCAGGGCCCGCCACTCGCCGCTCTCGACCCAGAGGTGCGGGACGAGCAGCACCTTGAGCCCGCGCGCGTGCGCCTGCGCGATCGCCGCGAGCACGTTGCGCCGGTTCTCCTCGAACGGCGCCTCGAAGACGAGATCGACGCCCGTGCCCTTGCCGTCCCACACGCGGCCGAACGGGGTCAGGCTGACCCACGTCGCGCCCATGGCGACCGCCTCATCCATCGCCCGCCCGCTCGCCGCGGTGCCGTAGCCGCGGCCCGGGTGCCGCAGGTTCTCGATCGGCCCGATCGTCACGCCGCGCACGCCGCCCCAGCCCGACACGGCCCACCCCGCCGCGCCGTACGGCAGGTGCTCCGGCGCGATCCGCGGCGCCTGCTGCGCGGCCTGCGGCGCGGCGCTCGCAGGGCGCAGAGGAGCGCCGACCGCCGCCGCCGACACGGCAAGCGCGGCGCCCGCCGCGCGGGCGAGCGCGTAACCTGCTCGACTCATCCCTGACACGGGCCGCCTTATACCAGGCAGGCGGACCGCCGGGCCGCGGACGTCACCCGCCGTCGCTCGCCTGAGGTCGCTGCGCGCCGTCGCCCTCCGCGGGTTGCTGCGGCGCGCGCGCGCCCTCGGCGGGCTGCGCCGGCCCGACCGCGCCCTCCTCGGGCCGCGGCGGCTCGCGCCGGGACGCGTCGCGCTCTTGCCGGGCGCGGGTGGTCGCCTCACGCCACGCCCGCTCGCGCTCGAGCTTCTCGCGCCGCCGCCGCCGCTCGCGCTCGACCTCGTCGTAGATGACCTCGGGGCGCCGCGCGTCGAGACGGGCCCCTCGCGCTTGCGCCACCCGCGGCGCCTCGCTGTCCGGGCCCACGGCGCTCGCGGGAACCAGCTCGGCCGCCGGGGGCTCGGCCGCCGGGGGCTCGGGCGAGGGCTCCGGCGCGGCAGGTGCGGCCGCGCTCGATCGCCTCTCCACCACCGACGAGCGCGCCTCCTGGACCGCGCGCTTCGCCAGCCCCTTCGCCGCAGGCAGCGCGCTCCCGCCGCCGTCGAGCGTGCGCATCTGCACGAGCCACACGCCCCCGATCCCCGCGAGCATCCCGAACAGCGCGAACGCGATCGCGAGCCGCCGGGGCCACGGCGACGGCCCCCGGCGCACCACCGTGAGCCGCTCCGCATCGGACTCGGCCAGCGCACGCGCCGCGAGCACCGGCGTGACGCGAGGCGCCGCGCCGTCGCTGACGCGGTGCACGACCTTGCGGCCGAGCGGAACGGGCGTGTCCTCGGCGGTCGGCGGCTTCCCTGGCCCGCCCGCCTGAAGATCGGAGCGGCGCTCCGGCGGGCTCAGCGTCAGGACCGGCGGGGGCGGAGTCCGGCTCGCCCGGAGCTGATCGCCGCCGTCCCACGCCGCCCCCGCGTGCGACACCAGCGTGACGTCGGACAGACGGCCTGCGGGAGATTCCCACTTGGCCGTCGTCTCGAGGTCGCTCATGAGATCGTCGGGCGACATCCTCGGCAGGTCCGCCAGCGTGTCGGCCTCCCACTCGTCCGCGGCGACCGGAGCAGGCGTCGCCATGCGGACGGTCTCGTCCGCCCGGAGCGCCTCCCACACGCGCTCGGCCGCGTCCTCCGCGCCCTCGCCCCCGAAGCGCGCGAGCGCGAACGCGAGCTTCGCGACGTCCGAGGGGCGCGCCTCCGGGTCCTTGGCGAGGCAGCGCAGCAGGAGGGCCCGCAGCTCCGGGGGCTCGACGCCCGCCGGAAAGGGCGCGGGCGGCTCGGTCAGGACCTTGGTGCAGATCTCGAGCTCGGTCGGCGCATCGAACGGGCTCGCCCCGCAGAGCAGCGCGTAGGCGACCGCGCCGATCGACCAGATGTCGGCGCGCTCGTCGATGCCGCCCGCCGACCGCATCTGCTCCGGCGCCATGAAGAGCAGCGACGTCCGCATGGCGCCCGAGGCGGCGTTCGGCCCCTCGCTCTCGACGCCGCAGGCGACGGCCGACACCCCGAAGTCGAGGACCTTCACGCTCGGGGCGCCGTCGCCGAAGCTGAGAAAGAGGTTCTCGGGCTTGATGTCCCGGTGGAGGATCCCGATGCCGTGCGCCTCGGCGACCGCCTCGCAGATCTGCAGGAGGTACTTCACTGCCTCCCTGACCCGGATCGGCCCGCGGCGCCGCAGGTAGCTCGTGACGTCGGAGCCCTCCAGGTACTCGCTGACCACGAACGGCGCGCCACCTTCGACCCCGACGTCGAGGATCCGCGCGACGTACCTGCCCTTGAGCGCGCGCGCGGCGCGGGCGCCCCGGAGCAGCCGATCGACGGCGTGCCTGTTCTCGACGAGCCTCGGATCGACGCGCTTGAGCGCGACGCGCTGGCCCGACAGGCGATCGGTGGCGAGCTGGACGACGCCCACGCCGCCGGCGCCGATCCGGGTCTCCACCGCGTACCTGCCGGCGACGATCTCTTGCCACCCCGGGCCGCCCTCGGCCGCCCGCGGCGCACGTCCAGCGTCGGTCCACGCGTCGGTCCGCTCCCGTGCGGCCGCGCGATCCTCTTCTCTGGGCTTCAGCGACGTCAACGCACTGCCTCGGTGTGTGTCCGCGAGCTCCGCGGACAGAGTCAAAGCCTGTCCCATGAATAACAGATTCAGAGTGCTGCTATCGCGTCCATGACGTGTCGTCTAGTGACACGCGGGCACGAAAATGTCCGTTCTTCACGCATTTGGGCGCGGCTGACTGGCCGGCCAGCTGGCCGGCCGGCCGGCCTGCAGCCATCTCCATCAGCGGCATCCGCGGCTACTGTCATGCGCCATCGAGCCATGGACATCGCTTCCATGCGTGCCACGTGCCAGCCACGCGGCTCACGGCGGGAGCCCCAATGCGAGCGCGACCAGGTAATCGACGCCGCTCAGGATCAGGACGAGCGCTGCGGCGGACGCCGCGCCGAGCCCGAGCGCCTTCAGCGCGCGGAAGCGCGCTGTTCCGTGTGTTCCACGCGCCCCCGGCCGCCCGTGCTGGACGCCGCGCGTGACCCAGCACCACCCGAGCATGGACAGCGGGCCGAACGCATAGAGGGCCGCGCCCCAGGTCGCTCCGTTCCAGCAAGCGGCGCGCTGCTCGGGCGTGAGCCGCCGTCGGTCCCAGCGCTGCAGCGCGAACGGTAGCGCTATACCGAGGACCATCTGGAGCGCGAGGCGGAGAGTGCTCATTTCGTGCGCCGAGCTCCCGGGCGAGCGCTCCATTCAGGCAGCGCCGGACAAGCGCAGATCGCCAGAGCACGCCGCAGCGCGTCGCGGCAGAGCTCGGGTGAGCGACTCGCTGCCCGGCTTCGCTGACCTCGTGCCTCGAGGAAAGCGCCGCAAAAATCGCGTGCCGGCCTTCTCGATCTCGACGGGGATTGGTACGAACGAGGGATGACAACGACTGAGGCAGGGGACATCAGGAACGTTGCAATCATCGGACACAAGGGGGCTGGGAAGACATCGCTTGCCGAGGCCATGCTGTACGTCGCCAAGGCGACGGCCAAGCTCGGCAAGGTGGACGACAAGTCGAGTGTCCTCGACGAGACCGCCGAGGAAAAAGAGCACGTTTGCTCGTTCGAGGCGAGCGTCGCGCACCTCTCCTGGGCGGGGAAGAAGGTCAACCTCGTCGACACGCCGGGCGAGGGGAGCTTCCTCGCCGAGACGCGGCTCGCCCTCGCGGCGGTCGACGCGGCCGTCCTCGTCGTGAGCGGCAAGGACGGCGTGCAGCCGATCACCGAGCGCGTCTTCGGCTGGGTGAGGGACGCAAAGCTACCGTGCATGATCGTCGTCACGAAGGTCGACGCCGAGAACGCCCGGCCCGACGAGGTGCTCGCCGAGGTGCGCGCGCGCCTCAAGGCGCCGCTCGCGGTGATGGAGGAGCGCGTCGGCGAGGGGCTCCAGCACCGGGGGGTCGTCGCCATCCGGACGAAGAAGGCCTGGCTCGACAAGCCCGAGGCGCCCGCCACGGCCGCGGGCTCTCCCGTGCCGGCCGACGCCGCGGGCGCCGTCGAGAAGGCCCGGGGGAAGCTCGTCGACGACGTCGCCGGCAGCGACGACGAGCTCACCGAGCGGTACCTGACCGAGGGTGATCTCACGCAGGAGGAGCTCGACCAAGGGCTCCGCGCCGCGGTCCGCCGGGGGGCGCTGATCCCTGTCTACTTCGCCTCCGGGGTCCGCCCGAGCGGCGTCGCCGCGCTGCTCGACGGCATCGTCGAGCTCGTGCCGCCGCCGGCCGAGCACCCGGCCTGGAGCGGCGTCGTCCCGACCGGCAAGCCCGGCGCCGCGCCGCAGGCCGCGGAGCGGCCGTCGGCGGCGGAGGCCCCGGCCGCGGCGTTCGTCTTCAAGACCTCGATCGATCCGCACGCCGGCCGCACCTCGTTCGTGCGCGTGCTCTCCGGCGTGCTCCGGCCCGACGCCACGATGCTCAACGCGAGCACGGGCGGCTCGGAGCGGCTCGGGAAGATCCACAGCGTGGTGGGCAAGGACCACAAGCAGGTGGACGAGGCGCGCGCCGGGGACATCGTGGCGCTGCACAAGCTGAAGGCGACGCTGAGCGGGCACACGCTCTCGGACGAGAAGCACCCGTTCTTGCTCTCCGCGCCGGAGCTGCCGCCGGCCCTCTTCTCGCGCGGCGTGCGGTTCGACGCCAAGGGCGGCGAGGACAAGGTCGGCAACGCGCTCTACCGGCTGACCGAGGAGGACCCGGGGCTCAGCGTGCACCAGGACGCGTCGACCCGCGAGCTCGTCGTCTCGGGCCTCGGCGCCCTGCACCTCGAGATCACGGTGGAGCGCATCCGCCGGCGCGTCGGGGTCGACTGTCGGCTCGGCCCGCCGCACATCGCCTACAAGGAGACGATCTCGAAGAAGGCCACGAACATCGAGGGCAAGCACAAGAAGCAGACGGGCGGACATGGCCAGTTCGGCGTCTGCTACATCGACATGGAGCCTTTGCCGCGCGGCGGCGGCTTCGTCTTCGAGGACGCGGTCGTGGGCGGCGCCGTGCCGCGGCAGTTCATCCCCTCGGTCGAGAAGGGCATCGTCAAGTCGATGTCGAAGGGCGTCCTGGCGGGCTACCCGATGATCGACGTCAAGGTCCGGCTCTTCGACGGCAAGTACCACGACGTCGACTCCTCGGACGCGGCGTTCCAGATGGCGGGCAGCAAGGCCTTCAAGGCCGCCGCCGCGCAGTGCGCGCCGGTGCTGCTCGAGCCCATCGTGCGGCTCTCGGTGACGGTGCCGAGCGTCGCGATGGGCGACATCATCGGCGACATCAACAGCCGCCGCGGGAGGATCATCGGCACGGACTCGGTCGAGAGCCAGACGATCGTGAACGCGTTCGTCCCGCTCGCCGAGGTGCTCGAGTACGAGTCGAAGCTGAAGAGCATGACCCAGGGCAAAGGCACGTTCACGATGAACGTCGAGCACCTGGAGGTCTGCCCGCCGATGGTGCAGGACAAGGTGATCAAGGAGAGCGGCTTCAAGGCCGAGGCCGACGAGGACTGATCCCCGCCGCTTCCTGAGCCCCGCTCTAGGGATGGATGTGGACGATGGTCCCCTCGCCCGTGGCCTTCCCCGCGCTGACCCCGTGCCATCCCTCGGGCACCGGGGGATCGGTCCAGAGGAACACCCGGCGCGCGTCGATCGGCGACAGGTTGATGCACCCGTGGCTGCGCGGCTTGCCGTAGTCGTCGTGCCACGGCGCCGCGTGGATCGCGTAGCCGGCCTCGAAGTACTGCACCCACGGCACGTCGCGGAGCTCGAACTTGTTGTCGACCTCGTGCGCGTCCATGGTCGTCGTGACGTGCTTGTCGCGGATCCGGAACGTCCCGCGCACGGTCGAGAAGGTCTTCTTGGGGTCGCCGAGCCCGTCGCGGCCCGTCGCCGCCGCGGTGGCGTAGACGGGCTTCCTGCCCTCGTAGAGGATGAGCGTCTGGCTCAGGATCGAGATGTCGATCCACTTCACGTTCCCCTGCGCGAACGACGGCAGCTCCGAGGGCTTCACCGCGATGGCGACGTCGGAGTCGCGCACCCACGTCCCGTCCTTCGCCTCGACGAGGCGGGCGCCGCCGACCTTCTTCGAGCGCCCCGTGAGCTGCACGGCCGTGTGCCAGGGCAGCTCGCCCGCCTTCTCCATCTCGCCGCCGGAGATGTCGTAGCGCTTCGCGTCCTGCCGGTGCACGAACGCGAGCGGCAGCTCCCACCCCTTGGTCATGTCGACGCCGTGGAACGTGGAGCCGCGGGCGGGCTTGAGCTTCGAGGTGGGCACGAGCCGCGCGTCGGTCGTCAGGGCGAAGCGCCGCCCGCCGTCGCCCATGAAGGTGTCGATGAGGGCGAGCCCTGCCTTGCGCGCGATCCGGTTGGTGATGATCGCGTAGCCCGGGACCTTGAACGACGAGATGTTCGGGAGCTGCCGGCCGCCCTTGAAGAACCAGGGGATCTCGTCGCTGCCGTTGCCGCCGAAGAGCTCGCTGTCGCCGAGCTCGGGCGGCTCCGCGGGCGGGTCGGCGACGGCGTTGCCCGCGGGGTCGAGCGGCACGTCGTTGGCGCCGACCTTGACCTCGTCCCACTTCTTCTTGAGCTTCTTGTAGCTGCGGAGGTGCCGCTCCAGGCTCATCTCGTACTGGAGTTGCTCCTTCGTGGACGGCATCCGGTAGTAATTCGGCGCGATGGCCCGGACGAAGGCGTACGGGTACGGCATCGGCTTGGACAGGTCGGGCCGCCGCGTGAGCGCCCGGAGGATCGGGTGCTGCGTGTCGATCGTGGCGTCGCTGTCCGCGCACATGAACCCGGCGGGCAGCACGCGGTAGTAGCCGCCCTGGCAGTCGTCGAACGCGGCGGGCTTCTCCCCGCGGGGCGCCGTCCCGCCCGCGCGGAGGTAGCCGAGCTTGGCCGAGCGCCGGTCCGCCTTCTCGTAGATGGGCGCGACCATCTGCACGGCGCCGATGCGGGGCCCGTCCGGGCGCGGCAGGGTGGCGGGGTCGTTCTCGGCGGCCTTCTGGGCCGCGCCCGCGGAGAGGCTGATGATGCCCTCGGGCGTGGCGTTCTCCCCGCCGGTGCAGGCCGGCAGGGCGAGGGCGGCGACGGCCAGGGCGAGCGGGAGGGGTCCGCGCGCGGGGGCCGGGATCGCGGAGCTTCGCTGACGGGCATCCATGCCCCGGGAATGCCGGACAGACGGGCCGGTGGCCAAATTTTGGCCATCGCCACGCCGCCCTCGCGGGCGGACGGACGGCGGCGGGCGCCACGGCCGGCGCGGGCCCTCGGCGAGCGACGGGTGACAGCGTGGGCGGGGCGGCGGCGGCACGCAAAGGTGCAGGAAAGGGGTTGCGCGAGAGCCAGGTCTTGGGTAGGTTCCGGGCCCTCGCGAAACCCGCGAGAGTGCGCCACTAGCTCAGCTGGATAGAGCGTCGGCCTCCGGAGCCGAAGGCCAGTGGTTCGAATCCACTGTGGCGCGCTGGGTCCTCTACCTTTCCGCAACGTTCGCGGCTGGCTCGGCTGCGCTTCGCCCGGAACCCGCGTGAGCGCAAGGTGGGGAGCTGGTGCTCCGGGCCTCCGCGCGTTGCTCGCCGATCGAGGGAGCGCCCGCGAGGGCGCGACGGTGGCCGGCCGACTCCTCGGCGGTCGTGTCGGCGGTGTGGCCGCGCGCTCCTAGCGAAGTTCTAGAGGCCATCGATCGCTTTTGCGCCGATCAAGACACGCCACTCATCAGCGTAGCTCGGATCGTCGCCCGGGTGGCAGGCGACAGGGTCGCTCAGGTAGTTGTCCACGCTCGTGCCCACGATCGCACGGTATGCCCCGCTCGCGTCGATATCCCCTTCGTGACCGTCGAGAATCGAGGCGCCGGGCACATGGTCGACCCAGAACTGGATCCGGGATCTGCGGCTGTTCAGGCATTCACGTCGGATCTCTTCGGGACATCCCTCTTCGGCGGCCGGCAACATCGAGATCGGCGCGAAATAGGCTTCACTTGACGAATCGGGGATCCAGCTGGAAGCGCGTACGCCTCCCGCGAGCAGCGCGCCCGTGACATCGGAGCCGGCGCGCACCTCGAACCACTGATAGTCCTCGCCGAGATCATCATATCGCGCCGCCCGAAGGAACACGGGACCGCTCGCCGGAATGGCACCGACGATGTGGAGATTGGAAAGGGTGAGCGTCAGGCCGTGCACCGCGCCGTCTTCGTCCGTACATGCGAAGTCGCGCGATGCTGCGCTGGCCGCCTCCACCTGGCAGGGCGCGACGATATTGTAATCATAGGAATCGGACGGATCGCTCGGCCAATCTTCCACAACGAGCTCAAAATCAGCCGAGATCGCAGCCTGTCGAGGCTCGCAGACGGACGCCTGCTCTGGGTTCGTCGGGTCGTCGTCGCTGCTGCCCCCGGGATCGTCGTCGTTGCCCCCGAGGTAGTCGTCGTTGAACGGCATAGCCGCAGGACCGCACGCGAGTGTCGTGCAGAGCGGTGCGAGAGACATGAGCGCAAGAGCAAACGTCGAGAATGTGTGTCCCATGCGACGGCGAATACGCAACGCGTGTGCCGGCACGAACACCGATAAAACCGCTGGATCTCGCGTCGTGCACACCAACGTGCGTGGCACACATCGTCATGGTTTGTTACGGAATGCGCCATGCATCCCGCGAGCCGTCGCCGCACGGCCGCACGACCGCGTCGGCCGCCCGAGCGCCGCTTCACGCGCGGACGAGCTGCATCTCCGTCGACGTGAACGGCCGCGGCGGCAGCGCCGCGCGGTCACGGAAACCGAACCGCGCGTAGAACGTGTGCGCGTCCTGGGTGCCCAGGTGGACGTGGCTCGCGCCGCGGACCGCCGGGTGCCCGAGCAGCAGCCGCACCACCGCCTCGCCCACGCCGCGGCCCCGCAGCGAGGGGGCGACCATCACGTCGTACATCCACGCGCGCCTGCTCCCGTCGCTGATCGCCCGCGCCGTCGCCACGAGCCGGCCCGCCGCGTCGCGCGCGCCCACCCACGCCGACGAGCCGAGCAGCGCCCGCGCGATCGCCTCGCGCGACACGCCCTGGTTCCAGTAGCCGCCCTCCAGCAGATCGACGGCCGCTGCCACGTCGCGCTGGCCCAGCGCGCACGCGAGCACGCAGCCCGCCGGCGCCTGCAGGAACTCGGGCACCGGCGTGTCCAGGCAAGCGCCGCGGAGCAGATCGATCGCCGCGGCATCGCCCGGCGCACCCCGCTCCCAGAGCTTCGTGAGGATCCGCGCCCGCTCCTCGGGCGTCCGGTTCTGCGCGAGCTTCGCCTTGCCGTCGAGCCGCGACAGCGGGACCGCGAGCACGAGGATCCCGGCGATCGCCTTGCGGTAGAGCGGGCTCGACGCGTCGAGCGGCGTGTACCCGCCCTCGGGCTGGTACTTCTGCATCAGCGCCTCCAGCACCTCGGCCTTGTGATCCGGATCGTCCACGCGCTCGATCACCCCGTGGACCTGCGCGCTCCGGTAGAGCGTCGTCGCCGGGCACGCCCGCTCCGGATCGGTGAAGTAGCTCGGGATCGACGCGACGACCTGCTCGCACGACACCACCACGGGCCGGCCGACAGCCTCGGTCTTCTCGCCCACGGGCGCGCCGTGGAACGCGATCGCGCCCCGGACCACGACGCCGTGCACCGTCCTCAAGACCGGCTCGCCCTCCGCCGTCGTCGACGCCAGGTGGACCACCTCCGCGAGACCGAGGAACGCCTCGGCCTCCGCCCTCTCCATGCGAAAAATCTCCCTGCGCATGGACCGAGGTTGGCGCGCACCTGGTACTCTCGAAAGATCCGGTTCGCCGATTTCTGCTAGACCAGCTGGCATGCCCTGGGAGCTCGCCCTCGCGGTCGATCCCGCCGCGCCGCAGCCGATCTTCCTGCAGATCGCGCGCGCCCTCGCCGACGACATCCGCCGCGGCCGGCTCCGCGCCGGCGCCGAGCTGCCGGGCAGCCGCGCGCTCGCGCGGTCCCTGTCGGTCCATCGCAACACCGTCCTCGCCGCGTACCGCGAGCTCGCCGCCGAGGGCTGGATCGAGGCCAGCGCCGCGCGCGGCACCTTCGTCTCGGCGGAGCTGCCGGCGCCGGCGCCCCGCGGCTTCGCCCGGCGCGCGGCCGCGCGGGCGGAGGTGCCGGCGCGGCTCGGCTTCGATCTCGGCGCGACCTCGCTCCGGCACGTGCCCATCATCCCGCCCGGCACGCTCCGCATGAGCGGCGGCCTCCCCGACATGCGCCTCGTCCCGACCGCGGCGCTTGCGCGCGCCTACCGCCGCGCGCTGCACGCCGGGTCGAAGCAGCTGCTCGACTACGCCGATCCGCGCGGCGACGAGCGCCTCCGCGCCGCCCTCGCCGCGATGCTCTCGGCGGTGCGCGGCCTCGCCGCCGGGCCGGAGTCGGTAATCGTCACGCGCGGCAGCCAGATGGCGCTCGACCTCGTCGCCCGCGCCCTGATCGCGCCGGGCGACGCGGTCGCCGTCGAGTCCTACGGCTACCGCCCCGCGTGGGAGGCGCTCCGCCTCGCAGGCGCGCGGCTCCTCCCGCTGCCGGTCGACGCCGCGGGCCTCTCCGTCGACGCGCTCTCGGAGCTCGCAGAGCGGGAGCGCCTGCGCGCCGTCTACGTCACCCCGCACCACCAGTACCCCACGACCGCGGTGCTCGCGCCCGGCAGGCGCATCGCGCTCCTCGAGCTCTGCCGGGCCCGCCGGATCGCGGTCCTCGAGGACGACTACGATCACGAGTTCCACTACGACGGCCGCCCGGTGCTGCCGCTCGCCAGCGCGGACACGGCCGGCGTCGTCGTCTACATCGGCACCCTGTCCAAGATCCTCGCCCCCGGGCTCCGGATCGGCTTCGTGGTCGCCCCCGAGCCGCTGATCGAGCGCCTCTCCCTCCACCGCACCTTCGTCGACCGGCAGGGCGACCACGCCGTGGAGCGCGCCGTCGCCGAGCTCCTCGATGACGGCGAGGTGCAGCGCCATGCGCAGCGCGCGCGCCGCGCCTACCGGGCGCGGCGCGATCGGCTCGTCGCGTCGCTGCGCGCGCGGCTCCCCGGCGCGCTCGACTTCGCCGTGCCTGCCGGCGGTATGGCCCTGTGGGCCAAGGTGGACGCCGCGATCGATGCGGACGCCTGGGCCGAGCGCGCGCTCGCGCGGAAGGTGGCGTTCTCCGCGGGGCGGCGGTTCGCGTTCGACGGCAAGAAGCGCCCCTTCCTGCGGCTCGGGTTCGCGGCGCTGGATGAGCAGGAGATCAGCGATGCGGTGGAGAGGATGGTCGAGGCGGTGTGAGCGCCCCGGCGGGCGGACCAGCTGAGCGCCGCGGCCCTCCCGAAGGTGGACGCCGCGCCACGTGGAAGCGTGGAGGCGTCGACAAAACATCCCTATCTCCCTGTCTCTCCGGATACGCCTCCCCTATGCACCTCGGGCGAACCGAAGGGACACGACAGAACAGATGACGCCAGCAGCAGTGACCACGCTCGGGCTCGTCGCGGCCACCCTCACCACGATCTCCTTTCTTCCTCAGGTGCTGCGCACCCTGCGCACGCGCGACACACGCTCGATCTCCGTCGGCATGTACGCGGCGTTCGTCGCCGGCGTGGGCCTGTGGCTCGTTTACGGCGTGCTCACGCAGGACGTGCCCATCGTCGTCGCGAACGCGATCACCCTCGTGCTCTCGGGCACCGTGTTCCTCCTCAAGCTCCGATACGGCTGAACTCTCCTTCTCCCCCGCAGGCGCTGTCTCCGACAGACATCGATCGTCCCGCGGCCCCGCCGCCGTCGAAGCGCGCTGCGCCCGCGGTGGATGGATGATGGATCCGACGCGACGAAAGCCCCGCTGGCTTGACCTCGCTCGCGCCCCCTCTCACGATGCGAAGTAAGGGGGGATACAATGAATGGCGCGGTGATCTACGACCTCGCGATGCGGCTGCCGCTCGCCGTCCTCATGCTCTATAACGCCCTGTTCGTCGGGCGCGAACTCTATGCTCACCTGTTTCTCTGGAGCGGGCCCAGGGGGCTCACCTACGGGACGACGGTGGCCTCGCTCGTGGCCACCGAGGTCTACCTGCTGCTCGTCGCGGCGTTCACGCTCGTTCGCCTCCGCCCTGTACGCAAGCTGAGCGGCGTCGTACCTCGCATCACCGCGCTCGCCGCCGGCCTGCTGCCGGCGAGCATCGCATGGCTGCCCAAGACCCCGCCGATGCCCGGCCGTCTGGTGATTGGCACGCTGTTCATCATCGGTGGAATGGCGCTCGCCGTGGTCAGCATCGGGTGGCTGGGCAAGTCGTTCAGCGTCATGCCCGAGGCGCGACGCCTCATCACGAGCGGCCCCTACCGGCTCGTGCGCCACCCTGTCTATCTCGCCACCCTGATCCAGGGGACGGGAATCATCTTGATCTATCCGTCCATCGCCGCGGTCCTGATCTACACGGTCGAGATGATCCTGCAGGTCATCCGCATGGGATACGAGGAGCGCGTGCTGCGCGACACCTTTCCGGAATACGACGACTACGCGCGCCGGACGTCCGCGCGGCTCGTCCCCCGCCTCTACTGAGGAGGGCTCGCGCGACGCGTGCCCCCTCACTCAGAGGCGGGCACGCGGCGCCATGAGGCAGGATGCAACGCCTGTCGCAGGATGCCTCGCTCGTCCGGACCCGGCGCTCTTACCTGGACGGGTCGGCGACGCGGCCGACGAACAGGATCGCGCCCGTCGCGCGATCCCGGATGACGAAGAGGAACGGGCGGTCGAAGCGGATGGTGGCGGGCTCGGGCGCCGACGTCTCGCCGATCACCACCGCCGTCGCCGCCGCCGCCTCGGTGCCCGCCTCGTTCACGGAGACGAACGCTTCGTGGAGCACATCGGTGATGAACAGGCCGCCCTGGACGCTTATCCCCGAGAAATCCGCGTGATCGGAGAAGGCGGCGGGCATCCCCAGATCCTCGAGCGGCGGGGCGAGATCCAGGGTCGAGGCGATCTTGAACCGCGGCAGCGCCATCGTGACGCTCCGCGACCCGAGGGAGGCGAGGACGCCATCCAGCCGCTCCGGATCGAGCCCCGCCTCGAAGCCGCCGAGCTCCGACGGGAGCACGAGCACCATCGACAGCTCACCGCCGTCGTAGGGCAGCTCCAGCGCCTCGTAGCCGTCGCCCTCGCCATAACGGACCTGCGCGTGGTGGGTCATCATCGGCACGGACACCGCGGAGCCGTCCGCCAGCGTGAAGCTCCCCGGAGTCGTCTCCTCCTCCTCGAACGGAAACTGCCAGGCAGCGTTGAAGTAGATGGCGTTCGTCAGCACGAGCCGGGTCGAGGGCCCGAGCGCGCCTTCTGGCAGGATGTCCTTGATGCGGTCCTCGGTGCGCTCGGCCACCCAGCCATTGATGATCCCCCGCGCCTCGTCGGGCGCCTGGACGAAGTCGACGACGTGCAGCCCGGCCCCGTAGCTCTCCGCCAGCACGTCGAGGAACGACGGCACGAACGCGGAGCCGACCTGCCCCCAGATCGCGTTGGCCATGTGGAGCCGGAACCCCTTGCCGTCCCGCCCCTCGGCGCCCTCGCCGCGGCGCGCGAGCGCGAGGTCGAGCGCGTTGAACGCCGGGTGGAGCCGCGCTTGCGGCAGCGTGAAGCGCAGCGCGCGCGCCATCTGCTCCGCCGTTTCCCCGCGCGCGCCGGCGTACGTCATCGCCAGCGCGCTCGACACGCTGTACGGCGAGCAGAAGAGGTTGCCCGGCGCGGCGCCGATCCGGCGGTAGAGCTCGAGCGCGAACGCCGTGTTGCCGAGGGCGAGCTCCCTGGCGTCGGCCTCCGGCACCCGAGGCGCGCGGGCCCGCTGCCTGTCCGAGGCGACGACGCAGCCCGCGGTGCCCGGATCGGCGCACCCGGACGGCGAGGGCCGCGGCTCCGGCTCGGCGCCGCCAGAGGAGCAACCGGCGCAGAGCAGGGAAAATGGCAACAGGACCACAGGGATCGGAGGCCTACGCATGCGCCCGGCGCAGCAGGGGGCGTGCCGAACCGCCCATGATAGGATGGCTCCCACCATGCGGAGAGCGCGAGAGACAGCCATCGGAGAGGCGCGGCGCCCGTGATCGTGCTCGTGATGGGCGTGAGCGGCGCCGGGAAGACGACGGTCGGGGCGCGCCTTGCGCGCGAGCTCGGATGGGAGCTCGTCGACGCCGACGACTTCCACCCCGCCGCCAACATCGAGAAGATGCGTGCCGGCAAGCCGCTCGACGATCGAGATCGCGCGCCGTGGATCGCGGCGCTCACCGCGCGCATCCGCCAGCTCCTCGACGAGGGGCGCGGCGCCGTGATCGCCTGCTCGGCGCTCAAGGCGGCGCACCGCGCGCAGCTGCTCGTCGACCCCGCGCGGATGCGCCTCGTGCACCTGACCGGCGATCCAGCGCTGATCGCCGCGCGCCTCTCGGCGCGCAAGGATCACTTCATGCCCCCCGGCCTCCTCTCGACGCAGCTCGCCGCGCTGGAGCCGCCCGAGGACGCGATCCGCGTCGACGTCGGCGGCACCCCCGAGGAGATCGTCGCCGCCGTCCGCCGCGCGCTCGGCGCGTGAGCCGGGCCAGCGCCGCGCCGCCTGCCGGCGCCGGGCGCTTTCCAGGCGATCTCTCCGGCAGGACCCGAGCGCCCGCGCGCGGTCAGCCCGGGTCCGGCAAGCGGGTCAGGAAGAGCGCGCCCTGGTCGCTGGAGAGGCGTTCGTCCCCGAGCGCCATCGTGCCCTGGAAGGACCCGGCCAGCATCGGGCTCTCCCACGGGTCCATCTCCAGCCCGGAGACGTGGACGTCCGCGCCGATGCGCCGGGTCCACTGCTCCTCTCCGCTGGAGCTGAGCTCGGCCGCCCACGCGCTGCACGACGCCGGCTCATCCGCCGACGCGCACAGCGCATCGCCTGCCAGCACCACGCGCTCGCCGCTCGCCGTGATGCGGCGGGGGCTCCGCGCGTCGAAGCGCTTCACCCAGATCACACGGCCATCCGGGCCGATCTTGGCGACGAACGGCCGCGGGCCGCCCGGCAGGTCGGGCTCGCCGAAGACGCCGCTGCCGGAGAGCAACGCGGCGCCTTCTGGATCCACGGCGAGGTCGTACGCCTCCTCGAGCTGATCCGGCGAGCCACCGAACCGCTTGTGCCACACGAGCTCTCCGTTCCGGTCCAGCTTGGTCACGAACGTCGCCGTGCCCCGCCCGTCCTGGCTCGCGAGGATCGCGTTCCCGTCGCGGTCGACCTCGATGCCGATCTCGTCGCTGTCGGAGCCGCTCGGCGGCAGGCTGACCCACGCGAAGCGACCCGAGGCGTCGAGCCGGACGACGAAGGCGCCGATCGCCCGCCGCTCGATCCGCGCGCCGGCGACCTTCGCGGCCCCCTCCAGCCTGCCGAGCACGAGCGCGCCGCCGCGGCCATCGGCGGCGAGCGCCGTGCCGCTCAGGATCGCGTCCTCCTCCGCGGAGATCTGCGCCGCCCAGCTCGCCGCGCCGCGCGGGCCGAGCTTCGCGAGGAACAGGTCCGCGCCCGAGGGCGACGCCGCCGTGAGCCGGTGCGCGCCGAAGCGGACCGTGCCGGAGAAATCGCCGAGCACGAGCGACTGACCCCCGCTGCTCGCGGCCACGTCGATGGCGCTCTGCGCCGTGCCGTCGCCGAACTGCTTGCTCCAGAGCGGAGCGCCGCACGCGTCGAGCTCGGCCACGAAGGCGTCCGTCGCGCCCGCGCTCCGCAGCCGGGTGCTGCCGAAGGTCAGCTCCCCTTCGAAGGAGCCGGCGAGCAGCGCGCGGCCGGCGCCGTCGACCGTGAAGCCGCGCAGGGTCGCGCCCTTGCCAGGATACTGCCGGCTGAACGATCTCTGCCGGCACGCCCGCTCGGCCCGCTCGCTGTCGCCGAGCCCGGCCGCGCCGGCCAGCCGCCCGCTGGGTGCGACCGCGGCACCCAGACACACGCCCCCGGGGCCGACTGCCCCCATCTCGCACATCCCGGGAGGCGAGGCGTGCTCGGCGTTCGCCCGCGCCGCACCGCCGCTGTCGCCTCCGGGTTCGCCCTCCGACACAGCGTCCGCAGCCTCCGAGGACATACACCCGGCGCCACAGCAGATGACGCCGCAGAGGGCGCTCCGTGCTCTCAAGACAGACCACATACTGAATCTCCTCTCCCGCCTCGACGCGGGCACACTGGAAACATTGCAGGATGCGGACCATGGCCCGCGCCTTTCAAGCTTCTCGCGAAGTTGAAAACTCCAAACTTTTCTCGCTGGATGCGGGCTCATCCGGGGCAGGAGGACGCGTTCGTTCGGCGCCGCCTCATGTCCTCTTCGCACCGTCGCTCCAGGGCGAGCCGGCCATTCGACCCCGGTCGCGCGATCGTTCGACTCGCGCGCTGGCACGCGCGCGCCGACAGAGATGGATAGGGCATCTCTCGCCCTGGACACCGCCTGTTCCGTATCCAGATCATCGATGGTCGAATAGGGTCGAGTCGCTCGCCGCTGCCGTCGAGGCGCGGGTGACTGGCATCTTGAACGTCGCCTGGTCCGGCGAGGCGCAGGCGATGGGGCAGGCTGCTCGCGCGCAAGGCCCTGACGCCCGGGGCGGCCCTGACGCCGGGGCGTCGGGAGCCGCGAGCCCCGGGCGGGGCGCCCGCGCGGACCCCGAGGCCGCCCTCCCCCGGCTCCGCGGGTGGCCGTCGGCGCGCGCAGAACGGAAAGACGGGCGTCTACCACCGTAGCGCACCCACGCCCACTTAAGGTAGGATGCTGCCACCCGACTCCGGCGGACGTATTCCCGCTGGAGGAGCCCGCGACCGCGGGCGCCGGCCGCTCCATGATCCCCTACCCATCTACGATCACGACGGAGCTCCCTGCGAGCGAAGGCGCGACTGCGCGGCCCCCCCGCGCCAGCCCCGCCCTCGCCGCCGGCGCCCCACGCGATCGCCTCGGAGATGGCGATGAAGTTGCTCTGCAAGCCCGCTGACGAGCGCACTGCGCGTGCGCAGGTGCTGAAGGTCGACATCGACGCCTACGCCGCCCTCCCTGACGCGGAGCGGCGCGCGGTCCACCTGCGCCTCGGGCGTATGGCCGAGGCGCGATCACAGCGCGAGCGCTCGGACGAGGCGCTCTTCGAGGCCGCGCACCACCTGAACCTCGGCGCGCCCTTGATCGTCGAGCCGCGCGAGCGGGCGGCGCTCGCCGCGATGAACCTCGCCGCGGGCCGCAAGGCGAGGGAGCGGGGCGCGACCCCGGCGGCCGCCGATCTCTTCGAGGCCGGGATCGCGGCGCTGCCGGACGGGAGCTTCAAGCGAGACCACGAGATCGCCTTCTCGCTGCACGCGGAGGCGGCCGAGTGCGCGCACCTCGGCGGCCGGCTCGAGCGCGCGGAGGCGCTGCTCGACGTGCTCGCGGCGGAGGCGCGCTCGGATCTCGAGCGGGCCAGGGCGCACGAGCTGCGCATCGCCGTGTACACAACGCAGGGCCGGCTCGACGAGGCGGTGGCGCTCGGAAAGACGGCCCTCGCGATGCTCGGCGTCCCCCTCCCCGAGGACGGGCCGGGGCGGAAGGCGGCCGCAGACGCCGAGCTCGCGGCCGCGCGCGCCGCGCTCGGCACGCGCCGGCTCAAGGATCTGCTCGACGAGCCCGAGGCGTCGGACGCCCGGACCCGCGCGGCGCTCCGGCTCCTCATGGCCCTGATGCTCCCCGCCGCAACGGTGAACCCGCCGCTCTGCACGTTCATCGCGGCCAGGCAGGTCAACCTGTCGCTGGAGCACGGCCACGGCGGAGTCTCCTCGTACGGCTACATGGCCTACGCCTGGGTCGCCGCGCGGGTGCTCCGCCGCTACGACGAGGCCTACGAGCTCGGCCAGCTCGCGCTCGAGATGAACGAGAGGTCCGGCCAGCCCGAGCTCTCGTGCCGGCTGCGCGTCGTGCTCGGGGCCCACGTCAGCGTCTTCACCGATCACCTCCTTTCCAGCCTCGATCTCTTCCAGGCCGCGCTCGAGGCGGGGCACAGGACGGGCGATCTCACCTATCTGTCCCAGGCGTGCGTCCACACGGCGCTCGTTCGATTCGGGCTCGGCGACGAGTGCGAGGCGGTGCGGGCCGAGGTCGACGGGTTCCTCTCGCTGGTGCGGCGCGCGCGGGAGGAGCTCGCCGCCCTCGCGCTGACCGGGGTGCGCCGCGCGCTCGACGACCTGATGGACGCGACGCGCGCCGGCGCGTCCCGCCCGCCCAGCCACGGTGATCTCGACGACGCAGCGGATGAAGCGAAGCTCTCGGCGCCGGCGCACGGCGCCGCCGCGCGCGTCCACTACGCGCTGCGGCAGCAGATCTGCTTCCTCAACGAGGACTACGAGGGGGCGCTGCGGATGGGCTCGCTGGCCGAGGCGAGGATGCAGGGCGGCGTCGACGATCACCTCGCGACAGAGGTGTTCTTCTACACCTGCCTGACGCTGCTCTCGCCCGCGCTGGCGCGCGGCCGGCAGCTGACCACCGTCTCGGTGGCGAGCTACCGGGATCGGTTCTCGGAGTGGGGCGAGCGGTGCCCGGACAACTACCGTCACAAGCACCTCCTCCTCCGCGCGGAGTCCGCGCGCGCCGCCGGCGAGGAGCTCGCGGCGATGAAGCTCTACGATCAGGCGATCGAGTCGGCGAAGGTGAACGGTTTCGTCCGGGACGAGGCGCTCGCCAGCGAGCTCTGCGCGAAGTTCCACCTGGCGAGCGGCAGGGAGAGGATCGCCCACGTCTACATGGCCGACGCCCACGAGGGCTATCTGCGGTGGGGCGCGCAGGCCAAAGCGCGACAGCTGTCGCGAAAGTACCCGCACCTCGTGGCGCGCGCCGCGCTCGTCGGGCAGCAGAGCCGTCCGCCGGAGTCCTCACTCCCGGCGAGCACGGAGCGCCCCACGTCGCTCGACGCGTTCGCCCTCCTCCGCGTCTCGCGCGCGCTCTGCGGGGAGCTCGTCCTGGAGCGCCTCTTCGAGCGGCTCCTCCGGGCCCTGAGCGAGAGCGCGGGGGCGCAGCGCGCCGTGCTGGTCCTCGCGCGCGACGGCGCGCTGACCATCGAGGCCGAGCTCGACGGCGACCGCGGAGGGGTCCGCCTCGGACCCGCGACGCCGCTCGATTCCACCTCCGATCTCGCCGCGAGCGTCGTCCAGCATGTCGCCCAGACACAGCAACCGATCGCCCTCACCAGCGCGGCCCTGGACGAGCGGTTCGCGGACGACCCTTACCTGCTCGAGGGCGGCCTCAGGTCGATCCTGTGCCTCGCCATGACGCATCAGGGCCGCCTCACCGGCGTGCTCTACGCGGAGAACGGCGCGACCGCTGGCGCGTTCCGCGCCGGCCAGGTCGAGCTCTGCGGCCTCCTCGCATCGCAGGCGGCGGTGGCCGTCCACAACGCGTTGCGCCACCGCGACGCGCAGAGCACCTCGCGCGAGCTCCGTCGCTGCAACGAAGCCCTCGTCGACGAGGTCGCTCGCCTCACCGAGGAGCTCCGTGCGTGCAACCGCGACGCTAGCCCCACGAGCGAGCTGCGGCGCTGCAACGAGGCGCGCTAGCCCCGCTGCAGCGGGGTGCGTCCGGGTCCGTCCCGCCCGACAGGATTCCCCGGCAGGAAGGGGAGAGCTTCAGCGAGGCTTCGCGGGGGCGCCGCGGGCAAAGCTCACATCGCGGAGGGCCATCCCCTCTGAAAAATCCATGACGCTGGCACCAGAGGGGCCGCAAAACATGCATAGCGCGAGCGCGTCTGCGCCATGGCTCCGTCCGAGATGCGTACAAGCGCGAAGGGGAATGCGGCCGTGCGAACAAGGCGCGCCGCAGCGCGAAAGACACGTGGCAGCGCGGTAGAGCGCGCGGCAACAGCGCAGACGCCGTCCTGCACCCAGCCCCTCGAGGCCGGCGCTGACAGACACAGTTTCCGAAATCAAAATGCTCGGGACACCACGGGACGGTGGGAAGACACAAAGCACCTGCCGTCTCCCAGCCTACCCGTGATTCCCGAGCCTACAGCGCGGCGCAACTTCGTGCGCTACGGGCTCATCCGCGTCGTTCGGCTCGCTTCAGCGCACATTCGCACGCCTAACGCGCTGGCCTGGCGGTCGAGCTAGCATCCCACGAACCTGCACATCGCGATAGAGCGCCGAACAACGCCCGACCGAGCCATGCAGCCGCGAAGACGCATGGGGACGGGAGGTGATGAGTGGCGCTCCAACGGCCTATCCCCCGCCTGCCGTACCGCGGGCTCGGCGAGGGATGGCCGCTATCGACGCGCTCGTCTCAGGCGCCGCCCGCGCCGCCCGCGCCGCCAGCGCCGCCAGCGCCGCCAGCGCCGCCGGCACCACCGGTGCCGCCGCCCGCGCCACCCTCGCCACCCGCGCCGCCGGTGCCGCCGCCCGCGCCACCCTCGCCACCCTCGCCGCCGGTGCCGCCGCCCTCACCCGCGCCACCCTCGCCGCCGGCGCCGCCTTCGCCGCCTTCGCCGCCCGTGCCCGACGCCGAGCTCGTCGTCGTGGAGGAGGTGGTGGTCCCATCGTCATCGCCGCATCCGGCGCCGATCATCATCATGGTCGCGCCTAGCAGCAGCGCGCTTGCAAAGATGCTCTTCGAAGCGTTCATGGTTCGTTCTCTCCGTTGGGTTGTCCCCCCCAAAGAATGACTCGGCAGAACCCCGCGCCGATCACCGCTCCACACCGCCAAGCGACTCAATCCACGCAAATTCGCGCAAAATGTGCGCCCTAAAAAGCGCTATGAGCACGCTGCATTCGATGGGCCGGTGTCAACTCCGTGGGGATTCCGTTATGGTGGACGATAAGCCACCATACTGGATTACGCAAGCTTTTTGTCTCACTGCATCATCGTTGCATGTGGGTGCCCCCCCGTGAGCTCCCGCTGGTCAAGCACATTCGCCTACATCGACGCGGGGCGAACATGACGCGTGAAAAGCGACTGCGCCTGACAGCTCATCCGCCATAACGGATTGACCTCCAGAGGTGAGGGCCCCATGAGCCAAAGCCTCCTCGCGTGAGCGGCCTGGAGGAGCGGCGCCGGCGCCGCGCCACACGCGAACAGAGCCCGACTGCAGCGCGGACGCGCCTCGTCTGGCCCCGATGGGTCGGCTCCCGGTCTGGTCATGAGGACACGTTCGCGTCATCAAGTGCAAGAAGTGCAAGTCCCAGGCCCGATGCCCATCGGCCATGGTCCTCGTCCCTGCTCATGAGCGCAGGCACGCTGGGGAGAGACCCGATATCGCTGGCGGGGCGGGCGAGGTAGCGAGCGAGCTCAGGTTGGATGTGCAAGCGACGGAGAACGCGGAGGCGCGCCGCTATGGAGCGCCCGCGGCCCCTCGTCTCCGCGCGCTCTTCACGGGTTGATCTCCTCGCTCGACCCTCGCTCCCGGGCGCAGGGGAGGTCGCCTGCGCGGGCCCGGGCCGCGAGGCTGGCCACGGCGGCCACGAGGGCGGCGGGCTCGATCGGCTTCGTGGCGTGCATGTGGAAGCCGGCGTCGAGCGCGCGCTTCTGGTCCTCCTTGCGAGCATAGGCCGTCAGGGCCAGCGCGGGCAGATCGCCGCCGGCCTGCGGCGGGCGCTGGCGGATGGCGCGGATGAGCTCATAGCCGTCCTCGCCCGGCATGGCGATATCGCTCACGAGCACGTGCGGGAGATCCGCGCAGAACGCCGCGAGCGCCTCGCGGGCCGAAGCCACGGCCGTCACCTCGGCGTGGTGCTGCGACAGCACCTCCTGAAGGAGCTCCCTGGCGTCCGCGTCGTCCTCGACGAGCAGGACACGGAGCCCGCCGAGATTGGACGCGGACTCCGAGCAAGCGAGCGAGCGCGACCGCCCCTCCCTCGTGAGCGCCGGGAGCGAGCTGCGCCCGACCCCGAGGAGCGGGAGCCGGACCACGAACGTCGACCCCTTGTGCAACCCAGGGCTGTCGGCCACGACCGAGCCGCCGTGGATCTCGACGATATGGCGCACAAGGGACAGCCCGATGCCGAGGCCCGCGTGCGTCCTGCGGCTCGTGCTGTCGGCCTGGCGAAAGCGCTCGAAGACGAGCGGGAGGAAATCCGGCGCGATCCCCTCCCCCGTGTCGCGCACCGTGAGCTCCGCCGTCGCGCCGGCCCGCCGGAGGGAGACGAGGATATGGTCCCCGGGACGGGTGAACTTGAGCGCGTTGGACGTGAGGTTCGAGACGACCTGCTGCAGCCGATCCGCGTCGCCGTTCACCTCGATGTCGGGGTCGAGCGAGACGTCGATCGTGAGGCCCTTCGCCTCGGCGGCGGGGCGGATCGCGTCGATGGCGGTCTCCACGACGGGCGCGAGCGCCATCGGCGCGGCGCTGATGCTCAGCTTGCCCGTCGTGACCCGCGAGACGTCGAGGAGATCCTCGATGAGCTTCGTCTGCGCGGCCACGTTGCGCTCGATCACCTCGAGCCCGTGGGACACCCGCTGCTCATCGAACGGCTCGGACCGCAGGAGGTGCGTCCAGCCGAGGATCGCGTTCAGCGGGCTGCGCAGCTCGTGGGAAAGCGTGGCGAGGAACTCGTCCTTCAGGCGGTTCGCCTCGCGCGCCTCGGCGTGCACGCAGTTCTGGATGGCGATGGAAGCGAGCTGCGCGAGCTGCACGAGGACGGTCTCGTCGTCGTCGGAGAACTCGCCGTCGTTCCGATCCGAGAGCTGGATCGTCCCGATGTTCTGGCCGTCGGCCGCGGTGAGGGGCGCCGCGAGGTACCCCCGCGGCGGCGGCCTCTGCCCGCCGTTGTCCAGCCACTCCGGGTGCAGCGAGAGCTCTCGCTGGGTCAGCCGGAGAGGCCTGTTCCTGGCGCAGACGAGCGCGCACAGCTTGCCGGCGATGGGGGGAGGCGCCTCCTTCTGGAACGTCGTGTACCGCTCCGAGAGCGACACCGCGGTCCGCGCCCGCTCACCGGGCCGCTCCAGCTTCACGAGGGTCATCGCCTGATGGGCGCCGCCGACGTCGCGGGCCGCCTCCGTGATCGCCGCGACCATGGCGTCGAGCGACAGGGCCGAGTTGATCGTGAGCGCGGCGCGGTTGAGCCGCTGGAGCTGCTCCGCGTGCGCGCGCAGCGACTCCGCCTGGAGCTTGATCTTCTGTGTCTTCTTGAAGAGATCGACGAAGACTGACACCTTGGTGCGGAGGACCTCGGGGGCGAACGGGGTCATGATGTAATCGACCGCCCCGAGCGAATAGCTGCGCTCGACATAGACGCGCTCGGTGTGCGCCGTCAGGAAGATGATCGGCGTGTGCAGCGTGCTCCTCCGCTTGCGGATGAGCGTCGCCGTCTCGAACCCATCTATCTCAGGCATCTTGATGTCGAGGAGGATGACCGCGAACTCCTCCTGAAGGAGATGGCGAAGCGCTTCCCTCCCGGACGCCGCCTTGACGATGTTCTCGCCGAGCGGCGCGAGAACTGCCTCCAGGGAGAGGAGCTGCTCAGGCCTGTCGTCAACGATCAGGATGTTGACTCTGCCTACTTCTGCCCTCATCCCGCGTCTCCTTGCCCCCCTTGCTCCGTTGTCAGCGCCGCGGCCAGCCTCGCAGCATCCTCAGGAATGGGGCTGTGTCCACCGCTTTCAGGCGGCGTCTGCCGCATCCGCTCCAGCCCGCTCCAGCGCTCCGTGCGAGGAGGCTCGGGGAAACCATGTCGCCGCAGGGACGCAGCGCGCGCCCGCGGCGGAGGGTGAGCACGCCCGCCCACCTGCCGGAGCGCCCCTCCGGGCGCCGGAGGGACTTCCCGGAGGCAGCCCTGCGCGGGGGCGCCGGCGCGCGGAGCGCAAGCCGGCCACGCTCAGCCCCGGGACGCTCGGCCCGCCCGGTATGGCCGCTCCGCAGATCCATTCCAGCCCCTCCCGTGCGCTGCCCTGCGCCGACGAGCTCGTATCGTAATCGAGGTGCTGTCTTATCTGCGACCCAGGCCTCACCTGCAGTATCCACAAGGGGGCGCCTGACGCCGCTGCATGATCCCCGCACGCAGACCCTACACCGGAGCACGCCAGGGTGGAAAGAGGAATTCGTGCGCCACCGAGCGCCCCCTCGAAGAGGCCGTGAAGCAGCGCGAGAATCGGAGAAACACGAAGAAAGCCGACGCACGTGGCGCGGAGAGCGAGGCATCGACGCTCTCCTGACTCTCTGTCGATACCCGCTCGACGCGCTCGGTGTGCCGCGTGTTTCGGTGTGAGGAGCCGGTCGCCTGCGCCGCGCGCTAGACGGCGGAGCGCCGCTCCTGGAGCGAGCGCGAGTGCCGGAGGATCACCTCGAAGACCTCGGCGACGCCGTCGGGGTCGAGGCCGAGCTCGACGGCGCAGCGGCGGCGCGACTCCATCAGCCGCGCCTCGCGCAACGGATCCCGGACCGCCGCCCCGATCGTGGCCTTGGCGCGCCCGGCGCGCTGGACGAGCTCGGCCCTCCGCGCGAGCAGGCCGACGAGCTCCAGATCCAGGTCGTCGATGAGCTCCCGCGTCTCGCGGAGCTCGGGAGAGAGGGCGCCGAGATCGGGGATCGCGAGCGCGGCGAGGTCCTCGGGCGCGGCGTCCTTGGTCGGGACGTCGAGGCTTCGATCGACGGCGACGAGCGCGTCGATGAGGCGGCGGCGCGCCTCGCCCGCGAAGGGGTTCTCGCGGTGCAGCGCGGCGAACAGGTGCCCCGCGTCGACGCGCACCGTCTCGATCGTGTGCGCGATGCCCTGGAACGAGGGCGGCGCGTAGGGCGCGCCAGCGGGCACGCCCGCGTCCATCATGCCCTTCGCGATGAAGAACGCGAGCGCGTGCGTGAAGGCCATGACGCGGTCGTGCTCCTCCGGCGCCTGCTCGAGCACCTGACAGCCGATCCGCTCGAACAGCGCGACGATGCGGCGCACCGCGTCCGGGTGCGCAGGGTTGGGGCAGACGACGACGCGCAGCGGGCGCTCGCCGCGGGCGAGGCTCGCCGGACCGAACAGCGGGTGCGTCGCCACCCAGGGCCGGCCTTCGCCGAGCACCTCGGCCATGGCGCTCGCCGGCACGCTCTTCACGCTGCCCACGTCGGCCACCAGCTGCCCCGGCGCAAGGTGCGGCCGCAGCGACAGCAGGGCTTCGCGCACCGCCGGCACCGGGACGGCGACGATGACGAGCTCCGCGCCGTCCACGAGCTCCGGGAGCGAGGCGGCCCGCGCGGCGCCGCGGACCTCCGCAGAAGGGTCGAACGCGCGCACCGAGATCCCCGCATCGCGGAGCAGCGACCCGAGCGCCGCACCGAAGCGGCCATACCCGAGGAATGCGACCTTGCCGATGCGCGCGGGCGGAGCGAGACCGCCCCCGGAATGTGGGAGAGAATGCGGCATGCGGCGGATACTACGACAGCCGGTCTACGCGGATGCCACGTTTTCTCGGCATAGCCGCGAGGATCTGCGACCGCGTCCCTGGGAGACAGGACGGCTCTCCGGCTTCTCCCATCCTGCCGCGCTCGCGGCGACGATGCCCCTCCGGCGAGGGCTGGAGGCGGCGCTCCTGCGCCCGCGGCGGCTCGGCCGGCGCCGGCTCACCTGAGCTGCGTCGCGGCCACGCCGAGGATCGCGAGCAGCGACGCGACGGCGGCGATCAGCGCGATGCGCGCCCTGTTGCGCCCCGTGTCCTGCGCGCCGTACGCGCCGTGCCGCTGGGTCACCGGGCCCGCCTCCGAGCTCGGTCCGGCGCTCTCGGGCGGACGGGGCCTCGCGCTGAGCCCGAGTCCGATCGTCGGGAGCGAGGCGCGGGGGCGCGGCGGGAGCGTCGCGCCGAGGAGCCGCGCGGCCCGCTCCACGTGATCCTGGCCCTCCGCCGACGCGTGAGGGGCGAGCGCGATCGCCAGCTCGGCCACGCTCGCGGGCCGCCGCGCAGGGTCCTTCTCGAGGCAGCAGAGGAGCACGCGGTCGATGGCAGGGGGGATGTCGGACCGCAGCGCGCTCGGGAGCGCCGGCGCCGCGCTCGCGATGCGCGGCGCGAGATCCGCGAGCGAGCTCGCCTCGAACGGCGGCCGCCCGGTCAGGAGCCGGTACAGGATCGCGCCGAGCGACCAGACATCGGCGCGGGCGTCGACGGCGACCGAGGATCGCATCCGCTCCGGCGCCATGTAGAGCGGCGCGCCGAGCTCCTCCCGCGTCCGCGCCGGCGCGCCGGCGTCGCTCGCGCCGGGCAGCTCCCTGGACGCGCCGAAGCCGAGCACCTTGAGGAGCGTCGCGCCGCCGGGGCTCGTCGCGAGGAACAGGCGCGCCGGCTCGAGGTCGCGGTGCACGATCCCCGCGGCGTGCGCCTCGGCCACCGCCACGCAGGCCTGCAGCACCCAATCGATGGCCTCCGAGAGCTCGATCCGGCCGCGGCCGCGCAGCAGCTCGGAGAGGTCCTGCCCGTCGAGGTGCTCCGTGACGATGTACGCGACCCCCGAGGCGAGCTGGCCGACGTCGAGCACCCGCGCGACGTGCTCCCCCTTGAGCGCCACCGCCGCGCGCGCCTCCCGGAGCGAGCGCTCCACACGCTCCGGGCTGCCGTCGGCGAGCAGGAGCTCGATCGCGACCCGCTGCGGGAGCACGAGGTGGCTCGCGAAGGCCACTGTCCCCAGCTCGCCGCTGCCCGAGATCCTGTCGACCCGGTACTTCTCGGCGATCACGTCCCCTGCGACGACAGGTGCGTTCATCAAAGCTCCCCGCAGCGCGCACCGGCGCGGGGGCAGCCGCCCGCCCCCCGTACATGCGCTGATTCATCCTAGCACCTTCGCTCGCCGGATTGGCGGTCGCCGGTCGTCGCCGGAGCTCGAGGCCAGCGCCGCGCTCCCCTCTCACCCCTGCCGGTTTCACCCCTGTCCGCGCGGCCCGACGGCCTGGCAAAAGACCGCTGGAGGGGAACCCTCGCGACGAGGGTGAGGCAGCGCAGCGCGCGCGTCGTCGTGCCGAGAGGAAGGAAGCGGCGGCGCCGCCGCGCGATGGCGCGAAGCGCACAACCCGACGTCTCTCCCATATCACGAGACCCGGGACTTCCCGGCTCGCACCAGCACGCATCCTGCTTTATATTCTCGCGGCAACGCGCGAGGGGGAACGCGTATGACTCGGGCGGAAGCGACTGAGGTCCACCGCTGTAGCCGATTTCTGCTCCGCAGACAGAGGCTTGCCGGGAGGATGGTCGTGCAGAAAACCGTTCGGGGGCGTCATCCAGCCCCGGGCGCGGCGGCCCTCCTGCTGCGCGAGCACGCCTTCCTGCGCCGGCTCGATGTGCCGGGGGTCGTGCGGCCGCTCGCGCTGGAGGGCCCGGAGAGCATGCCGGCGCTGTTCCTCGAGGACGCAGGCCCCGAGGACCTCGAGCGGCGGCTCGCGCGAGAGCCGCTGGCGCTGGACGCGTTCTTCGACATCGCCATCGCGCTCGCGGAGACGTGCGCGCGCATCCACGGGAGCGGCGTCGTCCACCGCGCGATCGCCCCAGGCCGCGTGGTCCTCGGCGAGGACGGGCAGGTCACCCTTGTCCATTTCTCGGACGCGGCCGAGCTGACGAGCATGCCCCGAGCCGTGGAGCTCGAGAAGCTCGACGCGCTCCCCTTCCTGTCGCCCGAGCAGCTGGGGCGCACCTGCTGGTTCATCGACGCGCGCTCGGATCTGTACGCGCTGGGAGCGACCTTCTACGCCATGCTCACCGGCGCGCCGCCCTTCAAGGACGCCGATCCGCTCGCGCTCGTGCACGCCCACATGGCGAGGAGCCCCGTGCCCGCGCACGTCGCGAGCCCCAGCGTCCCGGCGGTCCTCTCCGAGCTCGTGCAGCGGCTCCTCGCGAAGATGCCGGACCTGCGATACCAGAGCGCCGAGTGCCTCGCCCAGGACCTCCACGAGGCGCGGAGGCGATGGCGCGCCGCAGGCACCATCGCGCCGTTCGAGCTCGGCCGCATGGACCTGGCGCGGCGGCTCCCGCTGCCCGAGCGCCTGATCGACCGCGAACGCGAGCTCGCCGCGCTTCGCGGCGCGCTCGCCCGCGTGTCGAACGGCGGGACGGAGCTCGCGCTGGTGACCGGGGAGGCAGGCGTCGGAAAGACCGCCCTCGTCGAGGCGCTGCAGGACACCGTCGCCGAGCGGGGCGGGCGGTTCATCCAGGGCAAGTTCGACCTGCGCGCGGCGAACGTCCCCTATGCGTCCCTGGCAGAGGCGCTCCGCGCCCTCGCTGCCGCGCTCCGCGCCGAGCCGGAGGAGAGCCGCGCGCAGCTGAGGGAGGCAGTCAGCGAGCGGAGCCGCGCCCTCGGCGAGCTCTGCCCGGAGCTCACCGAGCTCCTCGGGGACGCGCCCGCGCTGCCGGCCTCGGATCCGATGCGCGCGGAGAACCGCTTCCTGCTCGCGATCCAGGACTTCGTGCGCGCGGTGGCCAGCCAGCGGCCGCCGCTCGCGATCTTCCTCGACGACCTCCAGTGGACGGACGCGGCGTCGCTCCGCGTCCTCCGCGCCCTGGCCGCGGATCCGGGCAGCAAGCACGTGCTCCTGCTCGGCGCGTACCGGTCGAGGGAAGTCGGCGCCGGGCACCCGCTCCACCAGACCATCGAGGAGATCCGGGGCGCGCAGGTCCCCCCGCTGACGCACCTCTCGCTCGGCCCGCTCGGCGTCGAGGCGGTCGTCGCGCTGCTCGCCGAGGCGCTCCGCTGCGAGCCGGAGCGGGCGCGCCCTCTCGCAGAGCTCTTCGTCGCCAAGACGGCGGGCAACCCCTTCTTCATCCGCCAGCTCCTCCGGTCGCTCCAGGAGAAAGGCCTGCTCCTCTTCGACGCGATCCGCTCGACATGGATGTGGGATCTCGGTCGGATCCAGCGGGTCGGGGTCACCGACAACGTGGTCCAGCTGATGTCGGAGTCCGTCCGCAGGCTGCCCCAGGCGGCGCAGGAGCTCCTGCAGGTCGCCGCGTGCATCGGCAAGCGCGCGGAGCTCAGGCTCATCGCGGCGGTGCTCGGCCGATCCGTCGACGAGACGACCGCGTCGCTCGTCCAGCCGCTCCGCGAGGGGCTCGTCGTGCCGGACGGCACGTGCGAGCGCGAGGCGGGGCTCGCGATCCGGTTCGTCCACGATCGGGTCCAGCAGACGGCCTACGAGCTCGGGCCGGAGCAGCTCCGGATGCAGCTGCACCTGGAGATCGGCCGCTTCCTCGAGGCCACCTGCACCAACGGGACGGACGCGGCGCTGTTCGACGCCGCGGACCAGCTGAACCTCGGCGCCGCGCTGCTCGACGCGGAGCAGCGGGACCACCTCGCCGAGCTCAACCACCGCGCCGGCGTGAAGGCGCGCCGCGCCGCTGCCTTCGGCCCGGCGCTCGCGTACTTCCGCAGCGGCCTCCGCCTGCTGCCGGACGGCGCCTTCCGCGCGCGCTACGAGCTCTGGTTCTCCCTCCACCGCGACGCGGCGGAGTGCGCCGCGCTGACCGATCAGCACGCGATGGCCCGCGCGCTCGTGGAAGAGGGGCTCCGCCACGCGGCGTCGATCCCGGAGAAGGTCGACCTGGAGGCGCTCCGGATCATGAGCACGACGATCACCGGCGAGCACGATCTGGCGCTCGGCTGGGGGCGCGACACGCTGCGCACGGACTTCGGGGTCGAGCTGTCCGCAGCGGATCTCGACGTGGAGATCGCGGCGCAGCGGCGGGCCATCGCCAGCCACCTCGGGGCGCGCTCGCCCGAGTCGCTCGTCGACTTGCCCCGCGTGACCAGCCCAGAAGAGCGGGCCCGCATGAGGCTCCTCGCCGAGATGGTGGCCCCCGCCTGGTTCGCGGACCGGAAGCAGCTGGTGCTCCTCACCTCTCTCGGCGTCCGCTTCGCGCTGGAGCACGGCAACTCGAGCGAGTCGATCCTCTCCTACGCAGGGCACGCGATGCTCCTCGCGGCCGAGGGCGACCTATCGAGCGCCCAGGGCTTCGGCCAGCTCGCCGTGGAGCTCGCGCGGCGGTTCGAGGATCGCGCCCAGGAGACGATCGCCCGGTACATGTACAACGAGTTCGTTCATCCGTGGGTCGCGCCGCTCGCCTCGAGCGGGGCGCCGTTCCGGGGGATCATCGAGCTCGGCGTGTCGTCCGGCGAGCTCCGCTTCTCCTCGTACGCGCGCACGGGGCTCGTGGCGCACTCGTTCGCCGCAGGGGTGGAGCTCGATCGCGTGCTTGTCGATCTGAACGACGCGCTCGCGTTCAGCCGGCAGACAGGCAACAAATCGACGCTCTTCCACCAGCTCGCCTACCGGCAGACCATCCGGTGCCTCAAGGGGCTGACGAGGGGCCAGAACGCGGCCGAGGACGCCGAGTTCGACGAGCGGGCCTTCCTCGAGGCGGCGCAGCGGGAGCCGCCGGCGAGGTGCGTGTATCACATCGGGCGCCTTCAGGTCTCGTACCTGCTCCGGGACCTGGCCGAGGCCATCGCTCACGCCGACGCGGCGGTCCCGTTCATTCACTTTCTCGGCGGCTACATCCCCGAGTGCCAGTGCGCGCTGTTCACCGCGCTCACGCTGCTGTGGCGCTGCGATGAGGCCGACGAGCAGGAGAGGGCCGCGCTGCTCGCGCGCGTGGCCGACCTGCAGCGCGCCCTGCGAAGGTGGGAGCTCGGCTGCCCTGAGAACTTCCGCCCGCGGCGCCTCCTCGTCGACGCGGAGATCGCCCGCGTCGAGCGCAGGTTCGAGCTCGCCGGAGCGCTGTACGACCAAGCGGTCGAGGCGGCGACGCGCGGGGGGTTCCTCCACATCGCTGCGCTCGGCAACGAGCTGGCTGGGCGCTTCTACCACGGGCTCGGACGGGCGCGGATCGCAGCCATGTACCTGCGCGCCGCGCACCAGGGGTTCGCCCGCTGGGGGGCCTCGGAGAAGGCCCACGCGCTCGCGGAGGAGTTCGGGCTCGGCGGGCCCGGCGACGAGCCCGAGCTCGCGGAGCGGCTCCCGGCGGTCGCCCTCGACGCGCTCAGCCTGCTCAAGGCCGCCGAGACCCTCTCGAGCGAGATCGTGCTCGATCGGCTGCTCGAGAAGCTCCTGGGCGTCTGCCTGGAGGCAGCCGGCGCGCAGTGCGGCGCGCTCGTGCTCGAGGAAGAGGGGGAGCTCTTCGTGCGGGCCCAGGGGTCCGTCGCCACCCCTGTCTCCATCGAGCGCACGCCGCTCTCCCGGTCGCGCGAGGTCCCCCGGCGGGTCGTCGAGCACGCCCACATGGCGTGCGAGCTCCTCGTGCTCGACGACGCCGACAGCGCGCCGGCGCGCGACCGCGATCCTCATTTCGCCGGGGGCGGCTCGCGGTCGGTCCTTGTCCTGCCCATCCAGCGGAACGAGGCGCGGCTCGGGGTGGTTTACCTCGAGAACAACCTCACCACGTACGCCTTCACGCGCGCTCGCGTCCACGTGCTGGAGCTCCTCTCCGACCAGATCGCGATCGCCCTCGAGAACGCCCGCCTCTACCGCGAGGCGCAGCACGCGGTGCGCGTCCGCGACGAGTTCCTCAGCGTCGCGTCGCACGAGCTCAGGACGCCCGTCACCTCCCTGCGCCTCGGCCTCCAGGCGTTGCTCCGCCGGGGAGACCACGCGTCCGACGAGCGCCTATCGCGCGCCCTGCAAAGGATGGATCGGCAGGTGCAACGGCTCGTCCGGCTGATCGACGACGTGCTGGACGTGTCGCAGCTCCACACCGGCCGGCTGGAGCTGCACGTCGAGCCGGTCGATCTCGCGGAGGTCGTGGACGACGTCCTGGAGCGGCTCACCGAGCGCATCGCGCAGTCCGGCTCGTCCGTGAGCGTGCGCGCCGAGCCGTCCGTCGTGGGCTCGTGGGACAGGAGCAGGCTGGAGCAGGTGGTCTCGAACCTGCTCGACAACGCCCTCAAGTTCGGCGCGGGCAAGCCGATCGAGGTCTCGGTCGCGCGGAAGGACGGCACGGCAGAGCTCGTGGTGCAGGATCAGGGCATCGGGATCCCGGCGGGGAGGCTCCCGCACGTGTTCGACCGGTTCGAGCGCGCGGTGTCGAGCCGCCATTTCGGCGGGCTCGGGCTCGGGCTCCACGTCGTGAAGAGCATCGTCGAGGCGCTAGGCGGCGCGGTGCGCGTCGTCAGCCGCCCGGACGAGGGGGCGCGGTTCACCGTGGAGCTGCCCTGCGAGCGGCCGGCGGCGAGCCACGCCGCGTCGGCGACGCTCGGCGGCTTGCACGCCTGACTCGAGCTGACGCGAACCGACGCGAACCGACGCGAGGCGATGGCTACGGCCTGCTCTTCGGCTGCTGCGGGACCATGAGGATGTACGGCGTCGCGGGCTCCTCCTCCGGCGACACCGCGCGGGGCGCGGGGACGCCCTTCTCACCGAGGCTCCGGATGAAGCGGTACATCGCGACGAGATCGCGCTCGTGCATCGTCACGTAGTTGAGCCATGGCATCGGCGGCCGGCCGGCGGCCTCGCGGAACATCCGCACCCAGGCCTCCTCGCTGAGGTTCTGGGCGGAGATCCGGAGGTTCGCCGCATAACTCGTCCCCCACGGACCTCGGTAGCCGACGTCGCTGCCCGTCAGCCACTCCGAGGTCGGGAGCCTGCCGCCCGCTCGATCCCAGCCGGGCGTATGGCAGTCGTTGCACCCGCCCACGAGGATCAAGTACCGGCCGGCATCCTCCGGGTTCCCCGCCGCGACGTGCGGCGAGGCAGGCGCCCGTGCCACGGCTGCACAGCCGATCAACGCCAGGAGCGCCGCGCCGGGCAGCCACTGCACAGTCCGGCGCGCCGCGCGCGCCCGGTCCGCGGCGGACGATCTCGATCCGGCGCGCGGTTCGCTCTGCATTCCAACCATTCCATCCCTCGTGCAGCGCGCGTGCCGGGCTGAGGCGCGGCGCGCGGACGAGCGCGCTAGGGGCCGCCGGCGCGGGCCTTCCTGCGCGGCGCCGCCATGAGCGGACGGAGTCCGTTCACGCAGGCGAGGACCGCGGAGCCGTTGTTCATGAGCGTCGCCGCGACCGGGTTGAGGAGCCCGGGGATCGACAGCGCGTACGCGACCGCGTTCACGGCGAGGATCATCGAGAAGTTCTGGTGGATGAGGCGCATCGCGGCGCGCGAGATGTCGATCGCCTCGATGAGCTTCGACAGGTCGTCCTCCACGAGGACGACGCCCGCCGTCTCCCGGGCGATCTCGGCGCCCGCGGACACGCTGATGCCGATGTCGGCGTACGACAGCGCCGGGGAGTCGTTGATGCCGTCCCCGACGACCGCGACCGTGCGGCCCTCCTGCGTCAGCCGGCGCGTGATCTCCGCCTTGTCCTCGGGCAGCATCTCCGCGAAGTACCGGGTGATGCCGAGCTCGAGCGCGACCTGCCTGGCCACCTCGCGGCTGTCGCCCGTCAGCATGACGATATCCTCGATCCCGCGCGCGCGCAGGCTGCGGATCGTCGCGCGGCTCTCGGCCCGGATGGCGTCGCGGCAGGCGAGCGTGGCGACGTGCCGGCCGTCGACGGCGAGGAAGAGGAGCGATTTCGCCGCCGCCTCGAGCGCCTTCCTCGCGCCGGGCTCGGCGCGGCAGGTGATGCCGAGCTCGTCGAGGAAGCGGGGGCTGCCGAGCTGCACGACCTTGCCGAACACCCTGGCCTGCACGCCCCGGCCGACGAGGTAGCGGGACTCCTCCCGGTCCGGGATCGTCAGGCACCACGCCTCGGCGAGCCGGAGCACGGCCTGCGATACGGGGTGGGTCTGCCGCGCGGACACCGCGGCGGCGAGGGTCGCCGCCTCGCGCTCGGACAGGGCGTCGTGGACGAGGAGGTCCGTCACCTCGGGGATGCCGGAGGTCAGCGTGCCCGTCTTGTCGAACACCACGGTCGACACCTTCGCGAGCTTCTCGATGTACGCGCCGCCCTTGATGAGGATCCCGCGTCGCGCCGCGGCGTTCATCGACGCGAGCACCGTCGTCGGGGCCGAGACCCGCGGGCCGGTGCCGAAGTCGATCGTCAGGATCGCCGACACGCGGCCGAGGTCCCTGGTCGCGGCGAGCACGACCGCCGAGCAGGCGAGGGCCGGCGGGACGAGCCGGTTCGCCACGAGCTCCGCGTAGTTCTGCGCGCGCGTCTCCAGCGCGGGCGCGTTCTCGATGAGCCGCGCCGTGCTCGCGGCGGTCGTGTCGCCGCCGACCCGCTCGGCGCGGATGTACAGCTTGCCGTCCTTGATGACGGTCGCGGCGAAGCAGCGGTCGCCGGGGCCCTTGAGCACCGGCATCGACTCGCCGGTCAGCGTCTGCTGATCGACGAGCCCCTCGCCGTCCGTGACCGTCCCGTCGACCGGGATGACCGAGCCGGTGTAGACGACGAGGACGTCTCCGGCGGCGAGCTCGGCCACCGGGATCTGCACCTTCGCGTCGCCGCGGACCACCCACGCGAGGTCCTGTTGATACTCGAGCAGGCCGCTGATCGCGCGCCGGGCGCGCGCCTGGGTGCGATCGCGGATGTGGTCGCCGAGCGTGACCAGCCAGATGATGCCGGCCGCGTTGATGGCGTTTCCGGTCGCCACGGCCGAGGCGATCGCCAGGCTGTCGAGCAGGTCGACGTTGAGCTTGCGGTCCCGCACCACCGAGTCCCACGCCCTCTTGAGGATGGGCGCGGACGTCGCGGCGATGAACGGGTACGCGAGCAGCGGCGAGACGAAGCTGCCGAGCGAGAGGACCATGCCGACGCTCGACAGGTAGAGCGGGCGCTTCGCGAGGGCGGCCGCGCGGCGCGCCTCCCGGGCGGCGCGCGCGGCGCGCAGCGCCCCCCGGGGGGCCGGCGCGGCGGAGGCCGAGGCGGCGGCGCGCACGATGGCGTCGAGGTCGACGTGCCGCGGGTCGTGCTCGACGACGGCGCTCGACGCGCCCTCGGCGATGCGCACGGACAGGACCCCGGGCACGGCGGTGAGCCCCGCCTCGAGCAGCGGACCGAAGGCCGCGTCCTTCCCGATGCGCGGGAGCCGCAGGCGGACCCTGCCCGGGACCGCGTGGACCACCGAGACCGGCTCGGTCGCGGTCGACAGGAGCGCGGCCATCGTCACCCCGCCTCGCCGCCGGTGGGTGCGCCCGCGCCCGCGCTCGCGAAGAAGCTCTGGATACGGCCGTGGTTCAGCACCACGAAGAAGTCGACCCCGTACTTCACGAGCGTGATCCAGTGGGGCATGGCCGGGGAGCGCCGCATCAGCACCTGGAGCATCCCGGACCCGACGAGGAGCGCCGGGACAAGGAGCTTGAGGTCGACCTGCGGCGGCGGGACGACCTGCGACGCCGCGTTCAGCCTGTCCGCGGCCTGGACGACGAGGCGCGCCGTCCGGCCCGGGCTCGGCGGCTCGGCGGGCGCCGCGCAGGGCGGGGGCGTGAGCCCATCGATCGGGCGACAGCTACAACCCGAGAGCTCGGGGATGTGCGCGAGCTCGGAGAAGACGTCCTCCAGCGGGACATCGGGCTCGTGCTCGACCGTGAGGCTCCCGGCCCACGCGCTCGCCCGCGCGTCGACGACGCTGGGGCACGCGCGCGCCAGCTCCGCGATCTCCTCGGCCCTCGCCGGGTCCCGGCGCAGCGCGGGGACGGCGAGGCGCACGCGCCCTGGAACCCAGTGGATGATGACGACCCCTCGATCGCTCGGCATGGCTCACCTCCCGGCCTGCGAGGCCGGGTCACCGGAACACCCCTCTCGTCAGCGCCCGGGCGGCTCCATCTCCGCGCGCGACCACCCCTGCGCGCCGCCCGAGCCGGCGCGCTGCTCCTGGCGCGCCATCTCCTCCCTCACCTCGGCGACGAGGTCGGCGAGCCTCTCCCTGCCCTCGCCGAGCGAGCCCCTGATCGCGTCCACGGCGACGAAGCCGAGCTTCATGGCCCTCTTGACGGTCGGACGGGTGATCCTCGTCAAGCTGGCGAGCCCCATACCGATGATGATGCCGAGCCCGAGGCGTTCCATCCCCACTCCTCTCCTCGAAATCCACGACCCAAGGCGCGCCTTGGCGCGCCGAATGCCGACGACGCGCGAAGGCGCTCCGGATGCCGACGACGCGCAGACGCGCGCCGAAAGACAGAGAATCTGGACCACACGGGCACAGGGCACACGGAGAGATAGACAGAGACAGGCGATGTCCGCTGTCCCTCCGTGCTCCCACTGCCCATTTCACTCGGCCCCGAGCCGTTCGGGGCGCTGGCGCCGCGCGGCGCCGCGCGGCCACGACCAGGACGGGCGTCGCCGCGGGGGCGTCGGCGCCTGATCCGGGAGTGCGAGAGGGCAGACTCGAACGAAAGCCCTTATGTCTTCGGCTTCCGTGGGAGCACCCACACGTGATTTGTAACACTGCAGTCGCGCGACCGCCATGGGCTTTTCATGTCCGGTCGACACCTGACTCGCGTGCTGAGGGAGCGTTCCGCGCGGGCGTCCGAGGCGCGCCGAGCGCGCGTTTCTCCTCTGGCGGCGCCGCGCCATGCCGCGCCGCCGCGGGCTCGTCCCGCCCGGGCGCGGCGGGGCGCGCGGGCGCCGGCGTGTCCATCGCTTCCAGCCGGCGAGCGACCGTGGTAAATTCCGGACATGCAAGAGGGGCAGCACGAAGAGCCGGTGATGGGGAGCAATGGCTCTCTCCTTGCGGAGCTCCTGGCGGAGACGGGGGTCGCCCCGACCAACGGCGCCTACCACGATGTGAAGCGGGGCGTGGAGGCGGTGGTCGGCAAGGTCGCGGGCCGCCCGGAGGCCGGCGCGGCGCTGGACAGCGCCCTCATCGACCTGTGGATCGCCGAGATCGACCAGCGGCTGTCGCGGCAGATCGACGAGATCCTGCATCACCCGGTGTTCCAGCGCCTCGAGGCCGCGTGGCGCGGCCTGAAGTTCGCCATCGATCACATCGACTTCCGGGAGAACATCCGCGTCGAGATCCTCAACTGCTCGAAGGACGATCTGCTCGCGGATTTCGAGGACTCGTCCGAGGTCGTGAGGAGCGGCCTCTACAAGATCGCCTATTCGTCGGAGTTCGGCAATTTCGGCGGCAAGCCGTTCGGCGCCATCATCTCGAACTACGAGTTCGGCCCCGTGCCCCAGGACATCGCGCTCCTCCAGAAATGCGCGGCGGTGGCGACGATGGCGCACGCGCCGTTCCTGGCCGTCGCGGGCCCGCAGTTCTTCGGGCTCAAGGACTACCGGAAGGTGCCGCACCTCGGCGATATCAAGGCGCTCTTCGAGGGGCCACAGTACGTGAAGTACACAGCGTTCCGCGAGTCCGAGGACGCGCGCTACGTCGGCCTGCTCCTCCCCCGCTTCCTCCTGCGCCTGCCCTACGGGGCGAGCACCTCGCCCATCCGGGCGTTCTCCTACGAGGAGGACGTCGTGGGCAACCACGCGGCGTACCTCTGGGGGGCGCCCACCTACGCGATGGCGACCCGGCTCGCCGAGAGCTTCGCGCGCCACCGCTGGTGCCTGCACATCATCGGGCCGCAATCCGGCGGCACGGTCGAGGGGCTCACGCTCCACGAGTACGAGGCGCTCGGCGCCATCCAGACGAAGATCCCGACCGAGATCATGCTGACCGAGCGCCGCGAGTTCGAGCTCAGCGAGGAGGGCTTCATCGGGCTCACGTTCCGCAAGGACACGGACAACGCCTGCTTCTTCTCCGCGAACTCGGCGCAAAAGCCCAAGTACTTCGGCCAGAGCGAGGAGGGGCGCGCCGCCGAGGTCAACTACCGGCTCGGCACACAGCTGCCTTATGTCTTCCTCGTCAGCCGGCTCGCCCACTACCTCAAGGTCATGCAGCGCGAGCAGATCGGCACCTGGAAGGAGCGCGGCGACCTCGAGCGCGAGCTGAACAGCTGGCTCAGCCAGTATGTCGCGGACATGGATGTCGTGTCGCCCGCCGTGCGCTCGCGCAGGCCGCTCCGCAAGGGGCGGACCTCGGTGACCGAGGTCGAGGGGAGCGCGGGCTGGTACCGGGTCCACCTCGAGGTGCGCCCGCACCTCAAGTACATGGGGGCCTATTTCACGCTGAGCCTGATGGGCAAGCTCGACAGGGAGTGAGGCTGGCCCCGCTCCGGGCGGATGCCGGCGCGAGCGCGCAATCCCGCGGCGGGCGGCCATCGCGCGCCCGCGCGACGGCCGGCCTGTGGTAGAGCGCTGTATGCGCACGCTCCGACAGCCTGCCGCTCCCCTCGCGCTCACCGTGGCCCTCTCCGCGCTGGCGGCCTGCGGCCCCGCCGCGAGCCCGCCGCCGGCGCCCCCGCCCCCCACCGTGAAGGCGCTGATGCCGCCGGCGCCGCAGGGCCTCCCTGTCGTCGAGACGAAGCTCGAGAGCGTCGGGCTCGACGAGGCCGCGCTCGACCGATCGGCGAACCCCTGCGAGGACTTCTATCAGTTCGCGTGCGGCGGATGGCTGGCGAAGACCGAGATACCGGGGGACGAGTCCGTCTGGATGCGGAGCTTCCACGAGATCGAGAAGCGCAACGAGGCGGAGCTCCGGCGCATCCTCGAGGACGCCGCGAGCGCCGGCGACCGGGATCCGGTGACCAAGAAGATCGGCGCCTACTACGGCGCATGCATGGACGAGCCCGCTGTCGAGGCCGCCGGCGCGAAGCCCGTCGCGGACCTCCTCGCGAAGGCGCGGCGGGTGCGCGACCCGAAGGGCCTCGGGACGCTCGTCACCGAGCTCCACCGCCGCCGCATCTGGGCGCTGTTCGACATCGCATCCGCGCAGGACATGAAGGACGCGACGCGCGTCATCGCGCAGCTCGACCAGAGCGGCCTCGGCCTGCCAGACCGCGACTACTACCTCAACGAGGACGACAAATCGAAGGCGCTCCGCAAGACCTACGAGGAGCACGTCGCGCGGATGATGCGGCTCGCCGGGGCGCAGGAGGCGGCGGTGAAGGCGGCGGCGCTCGACGTCGTGCAGATCGAGACCGAGCTCGCGAAGATCTCGAAGACGCGGGTCGAGCGGCGAGACCCGGCGGGCCTCTACAACAAGCTCGACCGGACGGCGCTCGCGAAGGCCGCGCCGGCGTTCTCGTGGGACGCGTATTTCCAGGGGCTCGGCCTCCAGGACGTCAAGGAGGTCAACGTGACCTCCGTCCGGTTCTTCGAGGGGCTCTCCCGGCTGCTCACGTCGGTGAAGCCCGCCGCGTGGCAGAGCTACCTGTCGTGGCACGTGGTGCGCTCCATGACGCCCGCGCTGCCCAAGGCGTTCGTCGACGAGAGCTTCACGCTGCAGGCCGCGCTCACCGGGCAGAAGGAGGTGCGGCCGCGCTGGAAGCGCTGCGTGGACGCGACCGATGACGCGCTCGGCGAGCTGCTCGCACAGCCGTTCGTCAAGACGAGCTTCCCCGGCGCGAGCAAGCCCGCGGCCGAGGCGATGGTGCACCAGATCAGCGACGCCTTCGCGCGCGACGTCCGGGCGCTCGACTGGATGGATGAGGGCACGCGGCAGCGCGCGCTCGCCAAGCTCGCCGCGATGGCGTACCTCATCGGATATCCCGACAAGTGGAGGACCTACGATTTCGAGGTCGATCCGAGATCGTACGCGAAGAACGCGCTCGCCGCGCGCGCCTTCCACACGCAGTGGGACCTCGGGAAGATCGACAAGCCGCTCGATCGCGACGAGTGGCAGATGAGCCCGCCCACGGTGAACGCCTATTACGACCCGCAGCGCAACCACATGGTCTTCCCGGCCGGCATCCTGCAGCCGCCGTTCTACAGCGTGAGCTCGGCCGCGGCGGTGAACCTCGGCGGCATCGGCATGGTGGTCGGGCACGAGCTCACGCACGGGTTCGACGACGAGGGCTCGCAGTTCGACCAGAAGGGCAACCTGGAGGACTGGTGGTCGAAGGAGGTCGGGGCGGCGTTCAAGGAGAAGACCGGCTGCGTCGAGGCGCAGTACTCGGCCTTCGAGGCGCTGCCGGGGCTGAAGCTGAACGGCAAGCTGACGCTGGGCGAGAACATCGCGGATCTCGGGGGCGTGAAGCTCGCCTTCATGGCGTACCGCGCGATGCGCAAGGGCGCGGCCGAGCAGACGGTCGCGAGCGGCTTCACGGAAGATCAGCAGTTCTTCCTCGCGCACGGCCAGTCCTGGTGCGGCAAGCTGCGCGACGAGGCGCTGCGGCTGATGGTCCAGGTGAACCCGCACTCCCCGCCGCGGTTCCGCGTCAACGGGCCGCTCGCGAACCTCCCGGAGTTCGGCGAGGCGTTCAAGTGCGCGCCGGGCACGCCGATGCGGCCGACCAAGACGTGCGCTGTCTGGTAGCCGCGCGCGGCGGGCTCGGTTAAACGAGCCTCCATGATCCTGATTGGCCAGTACGACTCTCCCTTCGTGCGCCGCGTCGCCGTGGCGCTCCAGCATTACGGGCTCGCGTACGAGCACCGCCCGTGGTCGGTGTGGGCCGACGCGGAGTCCATCGCGAAGTACAACCCGCTCCGGCGGGTCCCCGTGCTCGTGACGGACGGCGGGGAGCCGCTCGTGGAGAGCGCGGCGATCCTCGACGCCCTCGACGACCTGGTGGGGCCCGATCGCGCGCTCCTGCCGCGCTCGGGCGAGGCGCGCCGCGCCGGGCTGCGGGTCTCCGCGCTCGCCACGGGGCTCGCGGACAAGGCGGTGAGCCTGCTCTACGAGCACGTGCTGCGCACGGGCGAGCGCCGGAGCCCTGTCTGGGTGGAGCGCTGCACCGCGCAGATCGGCGAGACGCTCGACCTGCTGGAGCGGGAGCGCGCCGCCCGGCGCGGCGACACCTGGTGGCTGGGCGCCTTCAGCCACGCCGACATCGCGGTCGCCTGCGCGCTGCGCTTCGTCGGAGAGGCCCACCCGGCCCTCACCGACGCCGCGAGGCGGCCGGCGCTGGCCGCGCACGCGGCGCGCTGCGAGGCGCTCCCGGTGTTCGCGGCCGTGGTGCAGCCCCTCCACGTGGCCGTGTAGCGCCGCGTGCCAGGAATCCCGCCAGAAACACCGGTCGATGCATTGCTTGATGGCCTCCCATGGCGAAGCCAAAGGATACCGATCGCGCTTATTGTGAACGTTCACATTAGCAACGTCAATTCCAATCGACCGGCCGTCGCCGGGCCATTTCGGTTGACGCCGATGATGTGAGCGCTCACAATCGCTCGCGAACCATCCCCTTCGCTTTGTTCAGGACAGGCCGTCGGGCGCGCAGGGCGCTCGTCCTCGGGATCGATCCCGGCACGGCTCCGCTCGCTCGGTCATCGCGGACAGAGGCGCGTGATTCACTGCGCCGCGCAACAGGGGTGGGCTCTCCGCGGTCCGACATCGTCGCACGAAAGCCCGTGACGGCCAGCTGAACCAGCAGTGGACCAGGATGTGATCCCGAGCTCCGGACATCGGACCGGGCGGGCGCCGGCGTCCAACGGCGCAGCAACCACGCGGGAGACAGAGGAGCGAGATGGCACGTTTGGGAAGCAGATCGAGCGCACGATTCCTCGTGGCGCTCTTGTGGACCTCCGGGTGCAGCGACCCGGTGACGACGCCCGGCGGCGACGCAGGACCCGATGCCGAGCCCTCCGCGTGCTCCGAGGGCACCTGGGATCACGATGGCGACAGCACGACGAGCTGCGTCGCATGGACAGGCTGCACCGCAGGCACCTTCGCGAGCGCCGAGGGCTCGCCTACCGCGGACCGGCGGTGCACGGCGTGCCCGGAGGACACCTTCAGCGACACGATGAACGCGCCGAGCTGCAGGATGCACACGCCCTGCGCGCCTGGGACGAGGCAGACCGCGCCGGGGACGAGCACCACGCCCGCGCAGTGTGACGGCTGCTCGCCGGGCACGTACTGCGCTGGCGGGACCGCCGCGCCTGTCGATTGCGCGGACGGCACCTGGGACGACGACGCCGATCCCGTGACGACATGCGTCGCGTGGACCGACTGCGTGCCAGGGGAGCTCGTCGGCACGGAGGGAAGCAGCACCACGGACCGCAGCTGCGTCAAGTGTACGAACGGCGAGCACACGGCCACGATGAACGCAACCAGCTGCTCCCCGGGTGCCTGGGTGCTGAGCTACTTCGGGCCGAATCAGGACGTGGCGAGCGATTCGCTGCACCTCGCCTACAGCACCGACGGGCTTCGCTGGTCGACCCTCGCCAATGGACAGCCTGCGTACCGGCTCACCTGGATGGGCACGAATCACATCCGCGATCCGTTCCTGTTCCGCAAGAACGATGGAACGTACATCTATATCGCCACGGACTGGACGCTCTCGGAGAACGACGCGAACTACTGGAACCGTCCGAGCTCCAAGGTCTTCGTGGCGGACTCGACCGATCTCATCACCTTCACGAATCCCCGGTTGATCACGCTCACGAACCTCCCGGGCCCCGGGAACACCCCGATGCACGCGTGGGCCCCGGAGGCTTACTACGACCCCGATCGCGAGCTCTATGCGATCATCTGGTCCGGGAACGACACCACGGGCGCGAACCGCATCTACGTCAGCTACACCGAGGACTTCGTCACCATCGTCAACCCGACACCCGACGTGCTCTTCGATCCGGGTTACAGCGTCATCGACGCGACGATCACGCAATGGAATGACCGCAACTACCTCTTCTTCAAGGACGAGACGGACAGCAGCGGGAGCGCGCTCACCGGATCGGGCAAGGACATCCAGATCGCGCGCTCCCCGACGCTCGCGCTCGATCCGGCGACGTTCACGCGGTGGAGCCCGGACTACATCACGCGCGGGTCGACCCAGAGCAGTAGACGAGCGACGGAGGGGCCGTTTGTCATCAAGGATCCGCGGGAGGATCGATGGTACCTGTTCGCCGACTACTACCTGAACGGCGGTGTGTTCGGGTGCTGGAGCACGACGGATCTCGACGCGGATCCTGGCTCCTGGACGGAGCTCCCGAGCGCGCAGTACCGCTTTCCGTCCGGCGTGCGCCACGCGAACGCGGTCCGGGTCACGCAGGCGGAGCTCGACGCGATCATCGCCCACTACTGAACATCCTACCGGACCCACTGACGGGTGGAGTTTCCCCTTATCATGCGCGCACCGAGATCTTCCCCTCCAGAGTGCACTTCCCTCTCTGCGCCGCGCGTCGCGCTCACGGCGGCAGCCTTCGCCTTCGCCGCGCTGCTCGTGGTGGTCGGGTGCTCGGAGGGGCCCTCGACCGATGCGCCGGACGCGTCGACCAATTCATTGCGGATCATGACGGCGGGCACAGCGCTCAGCACCTCGGAGTCCGGCGGGCGGGTGACCGTGAGCGTGGCGCTCGACGGCGCGCCGGGCGCGCCGATCACGGTGCCGGTCTCGAGCTCGGATGCGACCGAAGGCGCCGTCTCACCGGCGACCCTCTCCTTCACGGTGGAGGATTGGAGCGTCCCTCGGGAGATCACGGTCACGGGGGTGGACGACGCGGAGAGCGACGGGGATCAGATCTTCCGCGTCCGCCTCGGGCCCTCGGTCTCTGCAGACCCAGCGTGCGACGGCCTCGTCGCGGAGTCCGCTGACATCACGAACACGGACGACGACGCTCCAGGGACGGCAGCGATCGTCGTCAGCGACCCGTCGGGGACCCTCGCCGAGCGCGGCGCGCCCGTGACATTCACCGTACTCCTCGCATCGCAGCCGAGCGCGCCCGTGACGATCACTCTCGGCGTCAGCGACACGACCGAGGCGACGCTGAGCCATGCGGACCTGACGTTCACGGAGGCGAACTGGAGCACGGCGCAGACCGTGACCTTGAGCAGCGTCGATGACTGGCAGGCCGACGGAGCTCAGCCCGTACGCGTCGTCTTCGACGCACCGGCCAGCGAGGACCCGGAGTATGCGGCCCTCGCCGCCCCCGCTGTTCTCGAGCTCTCCAATCTCGATGACGACGCCGGAGGGGGTTACCAGCTTCGCACGACGCACAAGGCGGACGCTCCGCTCTACGTCGCGCACTCCTATTATCACGCGATGATCACCGACCTCGACGACAGGGCGAACAACCAGCTTCCTGCCGACTTCCAGTGGAGAGTGGTGCCCGGCCTGGCGAACCCGGATGATCCGACGCTGGTGTCGTTCGAGCCTGTGGGTTTCGGCGGTCGCTACCTGCACGTCGACAGCATGAACTCGACCCGGTACCCGCTGCAGGATGAGACGTCCAACCGGGCCAGCGGGCTCTGGGAGACCCCACCCGAAGAGAGGAGTCACCTTCTGTGGATCGACGTGTTCACGGAGTCCACCGCGTTCCGGAGGGACGCCACGTTCCGGATCGTGCCCGCGCTGAACGGGGATCCAACGATGGTCTCGCTGCAGTGGTACTCGGACGCGACACGTTATCTCCGGCACCTGAACTACCAGATCCATGCGCACGTGCTCGACGGTACGGCGGTCGAGAGCGCGGAGGCGTCGTTCGCGCTCGAACCGCTCGGCTATCTGATCTCGCAGCGCGCCGATCCCCACATCAAGCGGCATACGGACGGGTACTACTACTTCACCGCGAGCGTGCCGACGTACGATCACATCGAGATCAGGCGCGCGACCACGATACGAGGCCTGGCCAGCGCGACCCCGAAGGTCGTCTGGACGAAGCACGCGACCGGCCCGATGGCGGCGCACATCTGGGCGCCCGAGCTACATTTCATCGACGGCAAGTGGTACATCTACTTCGCCGCCGGGAGCTCGACCGACATCTGGGCCATTCGCATGTATGTGCTCGAGAGCTCATCGGCCAACCCGATGGAGGGGACGTGGACCGAGCGAGGGCGGATCGTGACGGACTCGGACACCTTCGCGCTCGACGCGACGACGTTCGAGCGCGACGGCAAGCGCTATCTCGTGTGGGCGCAGGAGGACCCGAGCGTCGCGGGCGACAACAGCAGCTTGTTCATCGCGGCCATGGTGAACCCGTGGACGCTGGCCAGGCCCAGCGTGCGGATCGCCAGACCCGAGCACGCCTGGGAGACGGCGGGGTTCGCGGTCAACGAAGGTGCTGCCGTGCTCGAGCGGAATGGGCGGGTCTTCATCAGCTACTCGGCGAGCGCGACGGACGACCGCTACTGCCTCGGCCTGCTCACGGCGAGCGCGACGGACGACCTGCTGAGCGCCAGCTCGTGGACGAAGAACGAGGATCCAGTGTTCGTCAGCGCAAACGGGCTGTATGGCCCGGGCCACAACTCGTTCACGACCTCGGCGGATGGATCGATCGACGTGCTCGTGTACCACGCGCGGAACTACGAGAAGATCACGGGGGACCCGCTCTACGACCCGAACCGTCACACGCGCGTCCAGCGGCTGGAATGGAATGCAGACGGAACGCCGAACTTCGGCGTACCGCTCCTGAACGGCGCGAATACGATCGGCGACTGACTGTCTCGCGGAGGAATCGAGCACGGGCAGCGAGGTGGGGAGCTCGGAGCCGCCGCGCGATGCCCCGCGCCGCGAGCTCGGGCGGGGACAGGCGGTCTTTGTGCAGGTTCAGCGGACTGGCCATGGTGGTTCTTCGCGACATGCGTCCTTGCGGCGTCACGCAGGCTTGCCGTACCAAACGACACTGGTTACCATGAATGAAATGAGCTTGGCAGCCTCCCTGTTGCAGATCGATCCTCGAGATGATGTGGCCGTCGCCGTGCGCGGCTTGGCCGCCGGCGATTCGGTGGCCCACGCGATCACCGCCCGCGTCGACATCCCGGCCGGGCACAAGGTGGCGCTGCGCGCGATGGCCGCTGGCGAGCTGGTGCGGAAGTACGGCTGGCCAATCGGGCGGGCGACAGTGGAGATCCAGCCGGGCGATCACGTGCACACGCACAACCTGGCCACCGCGCTCTCCGGCCTCGACACCTACGCCTACGAGCCCACGAACCCTGAGCCCCTCCCCGCCATCGAAGACCGCACCTTCATGGGATACCGTCGGAAGGACGGGCGGGTGGGCACCCGCAACGAGATCTGGATCCTCTCGACGGTGGGCTGCGTCTCGCGCACCGCCCAGAAGGTGGCCGCCGAGGCGGACAAACGCTTCAAGGGCCGGGTGGACGGGGTCTATGCCCTCACCCACCCCTTCGGCTGCTCCCAGCTGGGGGGCGACCTCGAGGCCACCCGCCGGATGACCGTGGCCCTGGCCGGCCACCCGAACGCGGGCGGAGTGCTGATCATCGGCCTTGGCTGCGAGAACAACCAGCTCGGCCCGCTCCTCGAGAGCGCCGCGCACATCGATCCCGATCGCCTGCGGTCCTTCACCGCCCAGACGGCCGAGGACGAGCTCGAGGCAGGCCTCGAGGCCGTCGAGGAGCTGGTGAGGATCGTCGAGCAGGACCGCCGCGAGCCCTGCCCCGTCTCCGACCTGGTGATCGGCCTCAAGTGCGGCGGCTCGGACGGCTTCTCGGGGCTGACCGCCAACCCGCTGGTGGGCCGCATCGCCGACAAGGTCTGCGCCGCCGGTGGCTCGGCCATCCTGACCGAGATCCCGGAGATCTTCGGCGCCGAGCGCCTGCTCATGACCCGCGCCGAGAGCGAGGCGGTCTACGAGGGCATCGTCGGCGTGGTGAACGACTTCAAGGGTTACTTCATCACCCACGGCGAGCCCGTGTCGGAGAACCCCTCGCCCGGCAACATCGCCGGCGGCATCACGACGCTGGAGGAGAAGTCCCTTGGCGCGGTGCAGAAGGCCGGCCGCGCCCCGGTGACCGAGGTGGTCCACTACGGCGGGCAGATCCGCGGCACGCCGGGCGTGGCTCTGCTGGAGGCCCCCGGCAACGACGCGGTCTCGTCCACAGCGCTCACGGCCGCCGGCGCGACGGTCATCCTCTTCACCACCGGCCGGGGCACGCCCCTCGGCTTCCCCGCGCCGACCCTCAAGCTCGCCACCAACTCCAGCCTGGCCCAGCGCAAGCAGCGCTGGATCGACTTCGACGCCGGCCGCATCGCTTCGGGCGAATCCATGGACACGGCCGCCGACGCCCTGATGGACCTGGTGCTGGCCACCGCCTCGGGCCGTCCAACCCGCGCCGAGGAGAACGGCGAGCGCGAGATCGCACTCTGGAAGCGGGGCGTCACCCTCTGAGCCGAAAGCGCCTGTCGGAGGCCAGGGCTCGGCCTCGTTCCGCCGCACGTCGAACGGTCCGCCTGGCCGCCTCCGGTGACCGAGCCGGATGGACGATCTCATCCTGCGCTGGTAGGCGAACTATCTCGGTCGATATCCAGGCTGGGGTACCTCGCGGCGATCGGCGCCGACCCGACCTGGAGCGGCTCGATCTTGCCGACGATGACGAGGTAGCTGAACGCGCCGAGCAGGCAGAAGCCGCCCGCCACGACGAGCGGGATCGTGAATGATCCCTTGGTCAGCGAGAGCATCACGCCGGTGAACGTCGTGATGACGATGCCGGCCAGGTTCGACGCAAAGTTCTGGATGCCGCTGATCGAAGCCACATGGCGCGGCGTGGGCGCGACGTCGCCGGGAAGGGACCAGATGCTGGCGCCGGCGAACGCGAGGCTCGCGTAGGAGATGCCGAAGAAGGCGAGCATCAGATAGATGTTGGAGGTCAACGCCGACAACGTGATCGCCGACGACACCAGCATGCCGCCGACCATGCAGGTCTTGCGTGCGGCGGTGAGGCTCCAGCCACGGCGATAGAGCGTGTCGGAGACGAAGCCGCCGATCCAGCCGCCCGGGATCGCCATCAGCGCGGGGATCATGCCGAGCGTGCCGAGCGACTTGAGCGAGAAGCCGCGCGTCTGCACGAGGTAGCTCGGGAACCACGTGATGAAGAAGTAGTTGGTGAAGTTGAGGCAGAAGAAGCCGAGCATCATGCCCCAGAGCGTGCGATGGCGGAAGAGCGACGCCCACGTCACGCTGTTCTGCGCGTCCTCTGCGGGCGCTGCGTGCACGACGTCCTTCTCGCCCGTCATGTCGCCATGTGCGGGGCTGCGGTAGATGACGACCCAGCCGAGGATCCACACCGCGCCGAACAGGCCCGTGATGATGAAGGCCGCCTTCCATCCGAGCGTGTCGATGATGAGCGCGACGAGGGGAATCGACAGCGCCGAGCCGACGCGCGCACCGCTGTCGAAGATGCCCGTCGCGAGCGCGCGCTCGCGCGGCTTGAACCACTGGCTCACGAGCTTGGCGCAGGCCGGGTAGGCGCCGGCTTCGCCCACGCCGAGCAGCAACCGGTAGCCGAACATGGCCGCGACGCTCGACGCGCCGGCGGTCGCCGCGGTGAAGAGCGACCACCAGCCGACGGCGATCGGCAGCGCGATGCGCGCGCCCACGCGATCGACGAACCAGCCGAACGGCATCTGCATGAGCGCGTAGGTCCAGAAGAAGCCGCTCATGATAAACCCCATCTGGGCGGGGCCGATGCCGAGCTCCTTCTCGATCTGGGGCGCCGCGACCGCCAGATTGGCGCGATCGATGTAGTTGATGGCGACGGCGAGAAAGCACAGAAAAAGCACGACCCAACGCATCTTTCTCATCTGCATGCCTCCTTTGGGCAGCCGCACATGCTCATGCGGGCACGGCCGTGCGGAGCGCCGCGCGCAGCCGGGGCTGATCGAGGTTCAGGCCGAGCTCGCGCGCGAGCTCGACCACGGGCCCGAAGCGGCGTCGCTTCTTTTCGCCATGGTTGCGCGCGATGTCGGAGAGCCGGTGATCGAGGAATGGGTTCTGGAAGCGCTGGCGCACCTCGTCGAGGTAGGCGCGCGCCGCAGCCCCCTTGTTGAGCGCATCGAAGACGGGCACCACCTCGTCGCGCCAGAGCGCCTCGAGATCGACGCGCAAGGCCGGATTGCGCATCGCGCGCAGCGTGTTCTCATCCGCAGGGCGCCCGTCGAGCTGCCAGCGCTCGGCGAGGTAGGTGTGCCCGAGGTTCAGCAACAGCAGCTTCAAGCGTTCGTAATGGAGCAGGTCGTCCGTCACGATCATCGCTTCATGCTGGCACGGCAGCACCATTCCCTCGCGCCGCTCGATCGCCCAGAGCGCGTACGGCTCGGCGATCGCGCCGACGGGGCGGATCGGCTCGGAGACGATCCGGTCGACGAGCGAATTCACCCAGATGCACGTGTGCTCGATGTAGCGCAGGAAGGCGGCGTCGGCGCCCCACTGGCGCGCGACGCCGGCGACGAGCGCACGCAGCGTGTCACCGTTGTTCGAGACGAGCTCGCAAGGCAGCAGCGTGAGCGGCGCGGCGCCCGCCTCGAAGCGCGCGCGCAGCAGGACGACGAGCTTCGCGGCGAACCCGCGCGGCACGCCCGCGCCGGGCGCCAGCAAACTCGCCGTGTCCTCGGGCGAGCAGACGTATCCGCTGTCGCTCGTGTTCGAGATCACGACGCGCGCATCTTTCGCGAAGCGCTCGCGCACGAGCGGCCAATCGGTGTTCGCGTCGAGCGCCTCCGTGATCGAGCCGCATTCGGTCGTCGTGTCGACGACCCCTTCGCGGCGCAGCCCGCGGATCCGCACGGGGTAACGCCCCTGCGCGCGCAGCGCGTCGATGCGCGCGCGGCTCTCGGGGTTCGACGTGGTCTGCACCACGGTGATCGTCCCGAGCGCGCGGCCGGCGAGGAGCGCCTCCGAGATGAAAAGGTCCGCGTGAGCCTGCAGGAACCGGCTCGTGCCGAACTGAAGAATCGGATTGCCCATGTCAGTGCTCCGGTGGCTCAGCGGGCGCGTACCCGCGCGAGGCTCGTGTGCGCTCACGACATGCCCACCATGATCTTGGACGTTCGACCGGGGTGGGCAGCCCAGTCGGCGAGCGCCTCGGGAACGCCTTCGATGGGGATCGATTTCGAGATCAGGATGTTCGGGTCGAACGTGCGTCGCTCGAAGAAGGCGATCACGTCCGAGAACTCGTTCAGGCAGTTGCGCGAGCCGAGGATGTCAAGCTCCTTCATCACGAACAGCCTTGTCTCGTAGCTCACCGGCTCTTTGCCGTACCCGATGTACACGACTCGGCCGCAAAACTTCACCCACTCCACCGCGTTGCGGTACGTCGCGGTCGCGCCCACGGCTTCGATCACGACATCCGGCCCGTCGCCGTTCGTCAGGTCCATCACGCGTTGGCGTGCATCGGCGTCCCCGAGCACCGCCTCCCGCGCGCCGAGCGCCCTGGCGAGCGCGAACTTTTCTTCCTGCGTGTCGAGCGCGATCACGCGCGCGCCGCGGCTCACCGCGCCGGCGATGGCCCCGAGCCCCACGCCGCCGCAGCCCATCACCAGCACCGTCTCCTCGGCCTCGACGCGCCCTCGCGCCGCCGCGTGAAAGCCTACCGAGAACGGCTCGACGAGCGCGAGCTCCGTGAGGCTCAACTTCCGTGACGTGAAGAGCTTCTGGTACGGCACGGCCACGAGCTCGGTCAGCGCGCCGTCGCGCTGTACGCCCATCGTCTTGTTGTCGCGGCAGGCGTTGCGCCGTCCCGCGCGGCACGAGGGACACCCGCCGCACGCCGTGTACGGCGTGAACGTGACGTCGGCACCGACGCGCCAGTCCGCCTCGACGCCCGAGCCGAGCTCCACGATGGTGCCGGCCACCTCGTGCCCCAGCACCCGAGGGTACGTCACCATCGGGTTCTTGCCCAAGAACGTGTTCAAGTCAGAGCCGCACAGACCGACCCGCTGCACGCGGATCAACACCTCATCGTGCGCGGGTTTGGGCTCGCGGATCTGGCTCACCTGTGCAACCGACGGACCCGTGATCGTCAGGGCTTTCATGCTGTCATTGCCTCACTGAGCGACTTCGTTCACTCGCGGCTTTCACGGCGCGCTCCGCAGCCGGGGCCGCTTCGTTCTGCCAAGGGACAGAGCGCCATGTCGAAGGGCCGAAGCCGAAGCGACGTGGCGTTGCTTCACGATCCGTGAGCGGGGCGGCGGGCGCCGCCTTCGCCGTGGCGCTCGGGACGCCGCTGTTCAGGGGTGACGCGCGTAGAACTTTTGCGCATTCTTGTACATGACCTTGTCACGTGCTTCCTGACCAAACTCCTTGAGGTAGCGCTCGGCGACCTCGATCTCCGAAGCGAGGCTGCCGCCCATGTCGACAACGGGCCAGTTGCTGCCCCAGATCAGCCGGTCTTCGCCGAAGGCCTTCATCAGCACATCGAAGTGCGCCTTGTACGCCGCGAGATCGGTCGGCGCCTTCCAGGGATCGTCCTCGGTGGCGGCCGGGTTGTACATGTCGAAGAACGACGAGAACTTGATGTAGATGTTCGGGTGCCTGGCCAGCCGCTGCATCGCATCGACCCAGGCCGGATCCGGCGTCGGCCCTTTCGCGCCCGCCAGGTGGTCGATGATGATACGGAGCTTGGGCACCGCGGTCGCGAGCGCCTCGACCTTGTCCTTCGGGTTGAGGGCGCCGCGGCTGATGATGTCGAGCGTCATGCCCTTGGCCGAGAGCTCCTCCAGCGAGGCGAGCTGCTTGGCGTCGAGCGTCAGCTTCGGACTCCAGAGGAAGCCGCGAATGCCGACCACGCGCGGGTCCGCGGCGAGGCGCGCCAGATCGGCGCTGAAGCTCGGCGAGCCGATCTCGAGCTGCGCGACGAGGAACTTGAAGAAGTCGTTGCCCTTCGTCATCTCGAGGACCTTGAAGTTGTCGTCGACGGCGGGGCTGGCTTCGACGATGCCGGTGCCGATGATGCCATTCTGCTTGGCGACGGCTTCATACTCCGGGGGCAACACGTCGCGGTAGATCGGCTTCTGCTTGGCTTCCGGCCAAACGACGCCGCCCGGACGCGTGACCTGGTAGAGATGGATGTGCGTGTCGAGGATCGGCCGCCGCTGCTCCGCCGGCACGGCCAGCGGTGCCGCCGCTTTGCTCGTGTCGCCCGCCGTCTCGGGTGGCGTCGCGGTGGTCGCGGAGGACGACGCACACGCCGCGAGCGGCGAGAGCGTCATCATCAGGCACAACTTGGCGAAAGTCGTCGGAATACTCGTGAGTATTTTCATGGTGGAGTCTTTTTGGAGTCGGTGCCGAACGCGATCCCGATAGCGAAGGTGTCGCTGCGCATGACGACCCCCTCATGGCAAAGCGGAATAAGGAGGCCTTTAATGTGAACGTTCACATGAACGATGTCAACACCAATCCGCCGCTGAGGCCGAGCTCGGACTCGGGTGGCGGGCAAGCCTCCTCCGGAGCGCCGCGGCGAGAGAGGCAGACACCGGGCCCCGGTGATGTTCGATGTAGATTCCAATTTCCAATCCGCTTGCCCCCGGTCAAGGGCCTATCCCTGTAAGGAGCATCTGGGATCACGGCTGTCGCGGGCGGGCTGGACGATTCGGTCCCGGTGGTCGCCGTCGACCAACGCGACGGCGCGACGGCGACCCGCCATCTCCTCGACCCGGGTCATGGGCACCGCGGCCGGCCGCCGCTGCGCGCCCATCGGGATCGAGCATGGCGTCGCGCCGATCCAATTTGGTTGACACCCGGTATGTGAACGTTCACAATTTGCCTTGGGGTTTTTTTTCGCTCTCCCCTGAACAGGCCATCCTGCGCGGCGGCCCTTCATCCCTGGGCTCGGGATCGATCACCAACCCTGGAGAAGCGACGCTGGAGAACTGTTCGACAAGTTTTCCAACGTAGTCGCAGCCCGGCGCCTCACGCTGCCGGCTCGCTTCCCACGCGCACGGCACGGGGCATCGGAGGCTGTGTTGAGAGCCTTGCCGAACAGCCCCACCAGTTCAACAACTTATCCATCGACGGCGGCTGGATGAGCCGTCGAGGAGAAGAAGATGCAGATTCGCAGTGCAAAGGGTTGCCAGTGGGACCAGCTGAGCCTCGGCGAGGTGATGCTGCGCCTCGACCCGGGTGAGCGCCGCGTCCACACGGCGCGGACGTTCGACGTCTGGGAAGGCGGGGGCGAGTACAACGTGGCGCGGGGGCTCCGGCGCTGCTTCGGGCTCCGCACCGCCATCGTCACGGCGCTCGCGGACAACGCCGTCGGGCGCCTCATCGAGGACCTGATGCTCCAGGGCGGGGTCGACACGTCCTTCCTGCGCTGGGTCGACTACGACGGCGTGGGCCGGGACGTGCGCAACGGCCTCAACTTCACCGAGCGCGGCTTCGGGCCCCGCGCGGCCGCCGGCTGCTCGGACCGCGGCCACAGCGCGGCGTCCAAGCTCAGGCCCGGCGACGTGCCGTGGAAGGCCCTCTTCGGCGAGCGCGGCGCGCGCTGGTTCCACACCGGCGGCATCTTCTGCGCTCTATCGGAGACCACGGCCGGCGTGGCGCACGAGGCCATGGAGGTCGCGCGCGCGCATGACGTGCGGATCTCCTACGACCTCAACTACCGGCCCTCGCTGTGGAAGAACTTCGGCGGCCAGCGGCGGGCGCGCGAGGTCAATCGCGCCCTCATGCCGTACGTCGACTGCGTGTTCGGCAACGAGGAGGACTTCGTCGCCGGCCTCGGCTTCGAGGTCTCCGGCGTGGACAGCAGCTACAGCCAGCTCGACACGAGCGGCTTCCGCCGGATGATCTCCGAGGTCGTCGCGGCGTACCCCAACATCTCGGTCGTCGCCACGAGCCTCCGGACGGCCAGGACCGCCAGCGTGAACGGCTGGGGTGGCGTCCTGTACTACAAGGGCGAGTTCCACGAGGTCCCGCAGCGAGACATCGAGATCCTGGACCGCGTGGGCGGCGGCGACTCGTTCGCTTCGGGGATCATCTATGGCCTCCTGGCCGAGCAGAGCCCGCAGTGGGCGCTCGAGTGCGGCGTCGCGCACGGCGCGCTGGCGATGTCGACCCCGGGGGACACCTCCATGGCGTCGCTCGCCGAGGTACGGAGGGCCATGAGCGGAGCCGGCGCGAGGATCGAGCGATGAACAGGGAGCAAGTCGTCCGCCGCATCGAGGACATCGGCATCGTCCCCGTCGTGCGCGCGCCGAGCGGAGAGCTCGCCGTGCGGGCCGCTCGCGCGCTCTGCGCGGGCGGCATCGAGGTCGTCGAGATCACGATGACCGTCCCCGGCGCCCTGTCCGTGATGCGCGAGATCGCCTCGCGGATGGGGGACCACGTCCTCGTCGGCGCCGGCACCGTGCTCACCGCGGACGCGGCCCGCGCGTGCATCGAGGCCGGCGCCGAGTTCATCGTGAGCCCGGGGCTCGACCTGGAGGTCATCCGCGCGGCGCACGATCTCGGGAGGGCGGTCTTCCCGGGGGCGCTCACGCCGACCGAGGTGATCACCGCGTGGAACGCCGGCGCCGACACGGTGAAGGTGTTCCCGTGCTCCGCGATGGGGGGCGCGAAGTACCTGCGCGCCCTGCGCGCGCCGCTCCCGGAGGTGAAGATGATGCCGACCGGCGGGGTCAACCTGACGACAGCCAGGGATTTCATCGAGGCCGGCGCCGTGGCGCTCGGGGTCGGCGGCGAGCTCGTGGACGCCGCGGCGCTGGCGGCGGGCAAGGACGAGGTCCTCACGGAGCGCGCGCGTGAGTTCATGTCCGTGGTCAGCGCCGCGCGTGCAGAGCTCAAGAGCGGCGCGCGGGCGTAGAGAACAGCCCCGGCGGGCAGCGCTCGGCGGGGCAAACGCGGCACCCGCCGGCGGTGGTGCAGCCCCTCCGCGTGGCCGTGCAGCTCGTCCGTCGTGCCAGAGTGGACGCTCGGGTGCCCGAGAGCTCTCGCGGCGTGGCCCTCGTGCTCGCGCTTGCGACGTTGCTGGTTGCGAACGCCGCAATTGCCACTAGAGAGCTGACAGGCCCAGTACAGGTCGTCGAGATCGCCGTACCGCATTTACATCCGAGAGCTAAGGAGAGCGCCAGTCCATGGAGCGTACACGCGCGGCTCGCCGCCCGTTCCACCGATGGCCAGGGGCCCTCGCGATCATGGCCGTGACGCTGGCGGGCTGCTCGGGCGCGGCGCCCGTGACGGCGCCTCCGCCGGCGGCCGCTGCATCCCAGGAAGCCCAGCCGCCGGCGTCGCCGGCGGTCGCGCCGGCGGCTTCTGCAGCGCAGGGCGCGCCCGCCGCCGCCCCGGAGGAGCCGCCGCGCGCAACGGCGCCCGTCGCCGCGCAGCTCACCGTCGACAAGGCGATCCCGATCGGCAAGTGGCCTGAAGGCGTCGCGGTCGTCGGCGACACGGCGTGGGTCGCGGAGAGCGGGAACCGGCGCGTCGCGCGCGTCGACCTGAAGCGAGGAGAGGTGACGGCGCACGTGGCGGTTGGCCGGCTCCCGGTGCAGGTGGTCGCGTCCCCCGCGGGGGTGGTCTACACGCTGAGCCACACCGATCAGGCGGTCCGGGTGATCGACGGGCAGACGGCGCGTGCCCGCGCGCTGGCGCGCTTGCCCGACTCCCCCCAGGACATGGTGGTTGCGGACGACGCGCTCTGGGTGCTGCTCTGGAGCAAGGGGAGCTCGACGGACTCCTCGGTCGTGCGGATCGATCCGGCCACGGGAGCTCAACGCCGCTCGCCCGCGCTCGGCCGGGACGCGTTCGCGCTCGCCGTCGGGCACGGCCGGATCTGGGTGGCGCACGGCCATGGAGACGTGAGCGTCGTCGACCAGACCTCGCTGGAGCCGCGCGACGATCTCCACATCGGCGACCTCCACCGGCGCATCGCCGCCGGCCCGGGCGCGGTGTTCACGGATGTGCGCTCCGGGGTCGTCCGTCTGGATCCGGCGAGCGGCAGAGCCACGCACGAGGTCGCGCTCGGCGAGCCCGTCTCCGTGCTCCGGCAGACGGGGGACGAGGTCATCGCCGTGGGCCAATCGGGTCGCACGTGGCTGCTCGACCCGGAGGACCTGACCGTCCGCGCGGTCCTCGCCGCCCCCGAGGGCTTGAGGTCGCCGCACGCCGCAATGCGATACGGAGAGGCGCTGCTGCTCACCGAGTTCGACGACGCTGGCGGAGCTGGGACGGCGGACGGCCGCCTGCTCATCCTGCGATCCTCGCCTCGCTGACGCCGAGCCATGCCCCAGCTCGGCCGGCGGGCAGGGTCCCGGGAGCGAGCGCGTGGCCGCGCGCGCAGGGCCAGCACGGTCCGGCGTGAAGGCGCGATCATTCCTCCGGCGGCTTCACGCCGGGGGTCGGCTGCCCGACGACGTAGCCGTTCGCGGCCCATTGGTAGGCCAGGCTCACGCCGGGTGCCTGAGCTTCGAGCACGAGGCCGCCATCGCTCACCCCGCCGGGTGCCGTCAGCACGAGCTCGCCGCCGCTCGGATCGAGCGCAAAGCTCGTGTGGAGCTCGCCCTGGTCCGTGTCGCCGTCGGCAAACAGGACGAGCACCTCGTGACGCGGAAGGGTGACGGCGGGCAGCGGCCACTTGCCGCGCTCGGTGAAGTCGTCGGACAGCGTCCAGCCCGTCAGATCGACGTCCTCCGCCGACGGATTGAACAGCTCGATCCACGGCTCGTACTCGCCGGATTCATCCGCCAGCGTGCTCGTGTTGTTGAGCATGACCTCCGAGATCGACACGGCCAGCGGCGCAGGACACCCCCAACAGAACGCCGGGCTGCCGGTCGAGATCATCGGGACGGCGTCGACGAGCACGGAGCCGTCGGCGGCGAAGGCGCTGAACGTGAACGGAGCGCCGAGATCGAACTTGAGCTCGTAGCGAGCCGTGCCCGCGTCGGCTCGCGCGACGTCTGCCCAGTTATGATGGCTGTTGACGTACTCGAGGCGGCTCGGTTCGGTGACGCACGCCGTCGTTCCGTCGAGCGATACGCTGAAACCGTCCAATCGATACAAGGAGGATTCGCCGGCACCGAAGTCTTCCCAGGTCCGCCTGAGCTGGACCACCGCGCGCCCGTCAGAGGTCTCGAAGCGCAGCACGTGAGTCGCGCCGAGCCGGCCGCCGGGACGTTCGCCGCACAGCGCGTCGCTCGAGTCCGGCGGTGCTCCGCCGGCTCCGCCCGCGCTCGCTCCGTTCCCCGGCTCGGAGCTGGGACAGCCGGCGCACGCCAGCGAGAACCCGAGGCCGTACAGGATCGTTTTCAAGGTCATGTCTGGCTCCATCATGGCGTGTAGGGTCTGGCTTGCTTGATCACCGTGCGCCCGTCCATCGTGACGTCCACTTCCACGTCGAGCGACAGCGGGGCGAGGCTCGGATACACGCTGGCCGCGAAATGGTCCTGCACCACGAACAACAGCCCCGCCAGCTCGTTCAACGCGGTATCGGACCAGAGCCGAGCGCCGCCCGCCGCCAGCGAGGACGGTGACACGAGCGTGACCTCGCTCGGCGACCCGCCGGCAGCGCGCCGGAACGTCAGGATCTCAGGGCTGGCGGTAGGATCCAGCGGCTCGGCGACGCCGACCTCTCCCACCTGGCTGACCACACGATACAGAGGCTCCGGCGCGTCGGGTTCGAGCCCCGTGAGCGCGACGGCTTCCAGGCGTTCACCGACGAACGTGGGGTGGACCGCGACGCCCATGAACACCTTGGTGTGATCGATGCCATAGTACTCGCGATCGTCGAACGCGCGTTCGTTCCACAAGCTGGCCCAGACCCGGCGCACCGCGAGCAAGGCGCTCTTTTCTTCGGTCAAGTCCTGCTCCAGATCCTCGATGATCGGCAGCAGATGGCTCCGGTCAGGGTGCTCGGCGAGCTCGAGCTCTCGCCGCTCGAGCTCGGCGCGCAGGTAGGCCTCGTGCTCCGGGCTCAAGCAGGCCGACGGTCCCAGCGTGTCCGAGTCGAGGTCGTCGGCCAGGCAGCCGCTCCGGGAGTCGTAGAGACCAGCTCCCGACAGACCCGGCAGGTCCTCGGCGTTGGTGCTGCTGCGAAAACGCAGCCGGGTGACCAGCCCCGCGGCGCCATGGGCCTGGCGAACGGCCGCTTCGAGCGCCTCGCCGAATTCGGGCAAGTGCTCGGCGGCGCGCATGCGGCCCCGGAGCTCCGACAGGCGGCGCTGCTTGGTATCGGCGTCCGTGAACACCCGGGGATCGGCCAGCAGCGCCGCGACTTCGGCGTTGAACCCGCGCCGCTCCATGAAATCTGCATAGGCGCGGAACGGAATCGCAAAGCCGTCCACGCGGTTCTGCTCGGGCAGGATCCGGGACAGCTCTCCGAGGTTCGCGGCCTTGGTGCCGAACGCCGCGACATCCGCCGAGCCGAGCGAGGCCAGGGCTGCCGGCGAGGCGACCTCCAGGTCCGCGGCTGGATCGCCGAGCGGCGGCCGGCGGGCGCTCCAGAACGCCTCGGCGTCCTCCAGGCGCGCGGGCTCGATCTCCACGTGGGCTCCCCGGGCCGTGAGGTGGACCAGGCCATGGGCCAGCGCGCGGAGCACGCTGTTGTCGAACACGCCCGGCACCGCGGCGCTCGGGATCCCCTTCTCGCGCAGGCGCAGGTTCACGTGGCTGGCCAGGCTCTGCGGCTGCCGCGTGACGAGGCCGGCGACCAGCCCCAGATCGCTCGGCGCCGCGTCGATCACCAGCACGTCGCGCGGTCCGGCGCTGCCTGCGGCGACGCCGTCCACGATCTTCAGGTAACCGTACGCCTCGCCCTCGCTGTACGTCTCGGCGGACAGCCCGCTCAACAGCGCATCCGGGTCGACCAGCGCGACGCCTGCTGCCACGAGCTCGTCGGCGATGGCTTGCACCGCCGCGGTCTGGGCAGATCCATCCGGTGAGAACACCAGGAAGCGCTCGGCGAACGGGCTACACCCCTTGAGCCGCCGGTCGGCTTGCACGATGTCGTCGACCGTCAGGAGCTCATCGGGCGCGGCTTCGCTGTAGACCGTGTACGCCAGCACGCCCGCCGCTCCGGTCAGAGGATGGGGCGTGGCCGGGTAGAGCTTCAGGCCGCCGCCCCACATCACGCGGCTGGCGCGGCGCAGCACCATGTCCGCATAACGCTCCGGCGCGAGCGCCGCGTACTCCGGGAAGGTACGAAGGAACTGCAAATGGTACGGGTGGTCGTCGGTATTCTGAAACAGGCACGCTGCGCCGGCGAACACCGCCGGAGGCCCGCGGCCGTCGACGATCGCCAGGTACTTCACCTCCGCGCCCTCGCCTGCCAGGGAAGTGTAGTCGTCGCGCGTGACGAGCTCCGTGAGATACTCCGAGTCAGCCCCCGGCGCTCCCCCCGCGCCGGCGGCGTTCACGGCCGAGGAATCGCCACATGCGGTCAACGCGACCGCCGAAAGCAAGACCGATACTCGCGCCGAGGTCCTGGGTTGCATCGATTGGGTTTCCCTCCCCGACGTGGCCGGAGCCGAGCAAGCGTGATGCCAGGCCGGCGGCCGCGCTGGTCGCTACCGGAAGCGGCGCTCGAAGGGCCGCAGCCGCGACATCCGCGTCGCGGAGTGTGCCGCGGCCGTCATGGCACAGAGCCCCTTGGCGCCACCAGCGAGAACCCGCCGTCCTCCTCGGCGATTGGGAAGATAGTCCGCGCAAACCCATTTCAACTTGTCAAGAAATTTGCGCCAGCGCATGCAGCGTGGCTGTGCGGTCGGACTGCCACCACGAGGCGATTGACTTTCGGATCGCGTTTGGATTTCCTGGCCCCCTGTGCCGCCGCGATCGGAGAGGAATTCATCATGAATGCGCGTTATGCGATTGGACTCATCGTCGTTGGTTGTGGTTGCGCGGGCTCGACGCCGAGCGCCTCGAGCGCGCCGCCGAGCGAACCGCTCGCGAGCGCCGAAGCGCCCGCGCCCGCCGCGCCCGCGCCGCCGGCACCTTTGCAAACGACGCCCGCGGCCGAGCCCGCAGCGACTGCGAGCGTCCCCAGGCTGGCGCCCCCCGAAACACCCGATGCAATCAAGGCGCCGAGCACGGCCAACCTCGTATTGAAGGCGAACGCCAAGGGCGCACAGATCTACGTGTGCGGCAAGAAGAAGGAGCCCAAGGCGAAATTCGAATGGACGCTCAAAGCCCCCGACGCGACGCTCTCGGACGAGGCAGGAAAGACGCTCGGCAAGCATTACGGCGGCCCGACGTGGGAAGCGGCAGACGGCAGCAAGATCGTCGGTGCCATGAAGGCCAAGGTCGATGCTCCCGACGCCACCGCGATCCCCTGGCTGCTCCTGGAGATCAAGTCGACCGAGGGGCAAGGCGTGCTCAGCCACGTCGCGTGGATTCAGCGCGTCGAGACCGTGGGCGGCAAAGCTCCGGCGGACGGCTGCGACAAGGCGCACGATGGCGCCGAAGCGCGCATCGATTACAGCGCGACCTACTACTTCTACGCGAACCCGTGAGCTCGCTCGGCCGTTCGCTGCGCGTCCACCGCCGTGAACGGCGCCGTCATTTGCACGCTGTGGCGTGCCGTCACGCCCGCGAGACCTGTGCAGCCGGGGCACCAGCGTCAGGCTGCGCGGTCGGGCGGACATCCATGATGAGCTCCCGTCCAAGCATCAGAACCGCGGCGTGGAACACCCACAGGTGGCTGAAGTCGATGCTCAGCGTCGCGAGGGTGCCCATGTGGAACAGCAGCGCCACGCCGAGGAGGTACTTGCGCGCGCCGCGCACCGGGAAATAGAGGATGAACGCGAGCTCCATCAGCAGGGCAGCGCAGGAGAACACGCGTGATATCTCCGCTGACCGGGCCAGAAGGAGACCGAGCGGCTCTCCCTGCCTCAGCATGGCGATCTGCATGGTGGTCCCCTCGAGCGCCCAGTCCCAGCCCGATCGCATGAGCTTCGCGACAGCCGACTGGAAGTACACGAGAACCACGACGAGCTCCATGCAGCGGAACGACGCGCTGGACGCCCACGCGTCGGACCGCGCGCCAGGCCGATGCAGCACCATGAGCCCGCAGAGCCACACCACATGGATGCGCGCGTCGACGAACCCGAACATGTTATGCCACGCGTCCAGGAGGAGCATGCTGGCGAAGAACCCGAACGCAGCCAGCCGGAACGCCACATTGAAGAGCGCCGCGGCCGCGCAGAGCGTCGCGATGAGCTTGACGCCGAGCAGCACCCCGTGGGAGGGGAACGGGAGGCCGAGGACCGCAGCGAGGCCGATAGGTCGATAGAGGTGCGGGCTCATCGCGGTGTAGAACGACCAGTCCCACCGCCAGACCTCCCACAGGCCGTACGGATAAAGGACGAACCGGAACCGGTCCAGGAACCGCGACGCCGGGGCGTGGAGCAGGAACTCCTGCCACCGCCGCCAGAGGTGCTCCGCGGCGCTCACGGCGCCGAGCCCTCGACGGCGCAAACGTACTTTTCCTCGGAGCGCACGACCCTCTCGGTCATGGCGCCGCTCGGAGACCGGACAAACTCTACCTCTTCGGCCACGATCGAGAGCCGGCGGAAGCGACCCGCCAGGACCGAACGGCAGAGATCCGCGCGCTGCTCCGGCGGGGCCGGATCCAGGAACGTGGCGTAGGATGCGTGGTTTGCCTGGAAGAACGGCACGTGCACCACGTCCCACGGCCGATGACGGCGTCCGTGCTCGTCGACGTAGAGGACGCGCTCCATCACGATCCCGTCGGGCCAGTGTCGATCGAACATGCGATAGGCGTTGAGCGGGTAAAGGCTCTCGCGCGTCGCGCTGGCCCCGGTCTGCAAGGCCACGATCCCCAGGAATAGCAGCGAGCCCCACGCCGCGCGAAGGCTAGGTTTCACCGAGCACCTCGACTTGCATTTCATGATCGTCCGAGATCGCTCGCCAGGCGGACGGGCAGGAGAACGTCACCGGCAGCCCGCGCTGCAACCCTTTGTGGCAACCTGCGCCGGGGTTCCACACCTCGACGTCGCCGTCGTGGGAGAAGCCGAGCACGACGTCGAGCGGCAGGGTGAGCCGCAGCGGCGGTAGGCGGAGGACGCGGCCATCACGCTGGCGCAGGAGCTGGCGGCTCGAGCGCAGCACGACGTGATCGCCGTGGAAAGAACCCTCGGCGATGTCTCCGATCACGAGCGCCGAGCGCCGAGGCGGCGGCCTGCCAGGGCAGAGAGGCCGCACCTCCAGGCAGCGCTGGCGGACCAGGGGATGCCATGAGGCGTCGACCGCCCGCAGATTGCCAGTCCCCGCACGGAGGAGCTCCTGGCGCCCGTCGCGACCCGCGAGCAGCCGGACGGGCCGGCCCGACGTGCCCTCGTCATCCCAGGGCGTGAAGCCGATCCACTCCGGATGACCTGGCGTATCCCAGACATCGAAGCTCAGCGCCTTGAACCGGCGCCAGACGATCGGCCCGACATGGTCGTCCCCCTCGAGGCGGTGGCCCAGCGCCTCATGCAGCAGGTAGCCGAACGCGGGAGGCCGCAGCTCGAGCACCTCCGCGTCGAGCTCGCCTGCGTTCGCGGCGGGCAGGTCCAGGTGCTCCACGAGCGCCTGCGCCCAGCGCCGCACGCGCTGGGCACTGCCGCGGTCCCACACGCTCAGGAACGAGTAGCTCTCGCCGTCGCGAGAGACATCGAGGTACGCGCTCCTGCGCCGCAGCGGCGGTCGGGCGGGCCGGCGGAGCTCGCGCACCTCGTCACGCAGCTCCAGGCGCACGGCGTCGAAGGAGCGGGCGAGGTCGCTGGCCACCTCATAAAGCGCAGGAGCCCTCAGCCCGCCGGCAGACGGGGCGTCCGCCGTCCCGCTGCGAACGTGCCCGGAAGCCGTCCGTTGCCAGAAGTTCGCCTCCAACCTCGCTCGCGTCAACATGAGACGACCGCGCTGCCAGCGGAAGTCCCTCACGCTCCGCGCCTGGATGCGATGGACCGAACGCTTCATGCTTCGATGTGGCCACAGTTCCAGCACGAGCGATCACGGCGGTAGGCGCGGCGGTCGATCTCGAGCGTGAACGGATCCACCGTGAGCTCGGTGCCCATCGAAGCACACTCGGCGAAGCCGCCCAGATATTTGATGATCTCGAGCGCGCCGATCGAGCTCACGAGCGCGTTGACGGGACCGAAGGACGGCGCCTGATAGCGACGGTTGAGCGCCTCGTGCAGCTCCGCCATGTCGCGCGCGCCGCCCTTGGCCCGGCGCTTCTCGGAGCGCGGCTTGAAGCAGTGGTAGCACGACGTCCGCCCCGCCACGGTCATCGGCCCGATGACGCCCGTGGCGTCGCGGTATCCCAGGTTCACATAGGGGATGCGTCGCTTCACGCAGGCGAGATCGACCCACTCGTGGATGGTGGCTGGCTGGTCCGCAGAGAGCACGACGAAGTGAACGCCCTTCAGCGCGGCGCTCAGCTCTCGCGCGCTGCTCACCTTGAGCGGGACCGGACGGACGAGCGTGCCCCGGTTTCGCTCGGCCAGCCGCTCCGCTGCCACGTCGATCTTGGGTCGCCCGACGTCCTTCTCCGTGAACAGCACCTGACGGGTCAGGTTGCTGAGCTCGATGTCGTCGAAATCGATGAGCCGCAGCTCGCCGAAGCCGGCTCCGATGAGCGCCATCGAGACCCAGTTGCCGATTCCGCCCATGCCCACCAGCGCGACGCGCCGCCGCGCGAGGTTGGCCTGCACGGCGACCGGGTCGGCGCCCGCGAGATCGTAGAACAGAAGATGGCGATCGTACCGGCGAAAGCGCTCTGGAACGGGCTTGGCCGGGCGCAGGATGCCCGCGGACTTCAGGTCTCGTCCGAGCCGCTGCGCCTTGGCGGGGCGCTCGCGCACGCGCCGAGCCGCTGAGGAGAGCGTGGTGGGCTTCAGAAAGCCGAGCAGGAAGTCGAGCCCCTCGCTGTCGAGCGTGAGCTCCTTTCGCAGCCGATCCGTGTGACCCAGCGTGAGCTGAACAGCTCCGTCTCGCGTCGCTTCAGCGCGCTCCAGCCCGAGGTAGCGTGGGATCTGAAGCCTCGATGCGCGCTCACTGCGTGCTTTGGTTGCATTTTGCATAGAGATACCTATCCCGCACCGCTCCCCGGTGCATCAGATAACATCGCAGGTGCCCTTCCCGGACCATGCCGGCCTTCTCGAGGACGCGCATCGAGGCGACGTTGTCCGGATCGACATAGGCCTCGATACGCGCCACGCCCAGATCGGAGAAGCCTCGTTCGAGCGCGAGCGAGGCCGCCCTCGTCGTGATACCCCGCCCCCAGTGTCTGCGGGCGAGGACATACCCCAGCTCCGCCCTGCAGGACGCCGCTCCGGACCGGCGGTCGAGGGTGATGGCGCCGACCGGCGTAGCGTCCAGGCAGATGGCCATGAACCACGGGTGTGATTCAGCGACGTCTGCGAGGAAGCGGCGGGCAAGCTCACGGTCCTGGTAGCTGTCCCAGAACAATGAGCGAGTCACCTCAGGGTCGGACGCCCACGTCATGAATGCGTCCAGATCACCCGCGCAGAGCGGACGCAGTGAGACATCCAGTTCATGTACGCTTCTTGTCATTCTTCACCACGAGCAGGAAGATCACCATGAGCACGCACAACCCGATGGATACGGTCGAGAAGAGGTTGTAGAGGTTCACGACAGATAGACGCTCGCCGTCCCGGCCCGAGAGCTGCCAGTGGATGATGGCGAGGGCGCCCATCATGCCGACGCGAGAGAACAGGCTCAACGAGCTCAGGACCGATGCGCGCGACGAGGAGGTGATGCGCTCGTTGATGCGGGCGCTCAGGAAGCTCCGCACCGAGGCAAGGCTGCCCTGGAGCAAGCAGAACACGACGAGCGCGGGAAGCCAGGCGCGCATCTGGCCGACGAGCATGTACAGGACGGAGAAGCTCATGAAGAGCGTCAGCATGAACGACGCGCTGCGTACCCACGCTCTCTTGGCGATGGCAGCGTAAACGGACCCGAACACGGCGGAGGCGCCGGCATAAGCGATGAAGGTCGTGCCCAGGGCAGTGGTCTCGACGGAAGGATCGAGCTCCTGGAAGAGCGGCTGCCAGTAGTGGAGGATCGGCTGGATCACGAGCTGCACCAGCAGGCTCGCGAGGAACAGCGGCAGCACGGCCGGCCGCAGGATGCCGTCGGCGAAGGCGTTGCGCAGGTGCACACGGAGCGGCGTGTGCTCCGCCGCGACGCGAGAACCCTGCACGTCGCGAGGGAGCGCGAACACGAGCCATGCCATCGCGGCACCGAAGGTGAGCGCCGCGCCCAGGTATGGCAGCCCCACGCCGCGGGCTGCGATGAGCCCGCCAGCGAAGCCGAACGCCATGACCGCAACGCTGTTGCACGTCTGGTTGAGGTAAAAGAAGCGATCGAGGTGCTGCGGTGAGCTCGCGAGCCCCGACGAGTCGATGGCGTAGGCCTCGTAGCAGCCGGACCAGAAGCAGAGCGACAGGGCGGTCAGGCATTCAGCGACGCAGAACCACGCCCAGGTATCGCAAGTGAAAAAGAGCAAGAACCCTGCGCCGCCGAGCAGCAGCGCGAGCGCAAGGCTAAGCCGCCGCCCGACCACGTCTGCCACGAGACCAGTAGGAAACTCGCCGACGAGAATCACGGCCGCTTGGACCGACTTCAACGTCGCGATGTCCTGCAGCTGGAAGCCCCGGGACAGGAGGTAGAGCACCGACGTTGCGCCGACGAACATTCGTCCGCCCTCGAAGAGCATGTCGAGAGCGAGAAATCGGCCCATCCTCGGCGGCGGCGCAGGGGCGAGGGGGATGTCGATGTGCTCTGACACGGTGGACATGGAGTTCCTATTGGGACGTGTCGACACTATCAATCCATCGAGGTCGATTCAAGCGCAAAATGGACGGCAACTCGCCCTCACGGTGCACGTCGATCCGCCATGGAAGACAGGTGGTCAATGATGGGCTGCGCTACGAGGGACGTCATCGCGCCTGGTCGTGATTGTCCTGGTGACGGCGGCGCGCCGCGGAGGCGAGTTCATCGCCGCCGCGGCGCGACCAATGTCCCTGTAGTCGCGGTCGCTAGTTACGGACCGAGCCGGCGTTGCGCACCGAGCCCGCGTTCCTCACCGAGCCCGCGTTCCTCACCGAGCCGGCGTTGCGCACCGAGCCCGCGTTGCGCACCGAGCCCGCGTTGCGCACCGAGCCCGCGTTCCGCACCGAGCCCGCGTTGCGAACCGAGCCCGCGTTGCGAACCGAGCCCGCGTTGCGAACCGAGCCCGCGTTCCGCACCGAGCCCGCGTTGCGAACCGAGCCCGCGTTGCGAACCGAGCCCGCGTTGCGAACCGAGCCCGCGTTGCGAACCGAGCCCGCGTTGCGAACCGAGCCCGCGCTCTTGATGACGATCTTCATGCTGGGTTACCTCTCCTTTTACGCGTCATGCGTGTGGTCTGTAAGAAACGGCGTTTTGCCGCGGTGATGCGTGGTCTACTGAAGTGGTCTCTTGTCGTGAACGCACGCTGCGCGTTCACCTTGCCTCATACGAACACGTCGGAAGCTCCGGCTCTTCCTCCTTCGCTAGGAGCGTTCGCCTTAAGCGTTCAAGCTAGACTCTTCATTCCTTGTTTGGAAGCGTCGAAAATGTGCTGTTGGTCGGCTGATGTCTCGCGTCCCATGCGTTGGTCCGGTCATTACGCCTGTTCGAACGCGAGGACGCCGGCGTGCGGGTCGCAGCCCCACGCGCCAGCGGGTCGGGTACGCGAGGGTCGGATGGCCCAGCTCGGCCGTCGTCCCTCGCGGGCCTCGCATCGCCGACGCAAACCCGAGCTTCGGCGGGCAAGAGGGCCCGTGGCCGTGTGCGCCGGTGCCGCGGCCTCGCCGGCAGCGTCGCCGGCGGACAGCGGGGTTCGGACTCTGCGACGTCGCAGGGTCATGGGGAGGCCTGCCCGAGCTCGAGCCGCCGGACCGCCGGAGCCGCAGCCCCGGCGCGCTCGAGCCGTCCCTCCGGGGCTCGTCATCGCGGCAGCCCACCGCAGCGCCGGCGCCGACGAGACTGCATAAGTGCCAGAGGAGCAGAAGTCGACGCATCGCCGCACGCTCCTGCTGCAAGGAGTTGCCATCTCCGGTCTCGGAGGTCGGGGCGAAATGCATTAGAGTCGATCGGCAGGTCGAGGCGTGGAAGGGCGCCGAGCTCCGGCGCCGGGTGGGAGCAGCGCGATGAACGAGATCAATTTCTACAAGCTTCCGCGTACCATCCAGGACGGCGTGCTCGAGGCGTTCCGCGGGCGGTTCGCGCCGGCGCCGATCGTCAGCCGCTTCGGCACTCGGCGCACCATCGTGGCCTGGCTCACGGTCAGCGCCGCCTCGGGCCTCCTGCTGGCGGCGCTCTGTGCGGCCGGCCTGGGCGACGTGAACAGCGTTCTCGCGCTCCACCCAAGGTCGGCGGCCGCCGCGTACGTGCTGCTCGCCGCGACCACCGTCATCGGCGTGCTCCGGGCGCTCGCCTACAACGCCGACCTCGTCACGCTGCCGTTCGCGCCCGGCCTGTTCGTCTTCCCCGCGAACCTGGTCGACGCGCGCGACCACAAGCTCCGGGTCTTCTCGCTCGCGGAGCTCTCGCGCGTCTCGGCGGGCCCTCGCGGCGCCGTGGTCCTCACGTTCGGCGGCACGCAGCACGCCTTTCCCCTCGAGGACCCGTCGCGCTCGGACGACGTGATCCGGGAGGTCGAAGCGGCGTGTAGCCGCATGAAAGCGAAGCCCGACGCCGCGGAGCTGCGCCGGCTCGATCCCTTCGAGCCGCCTGCCATCCAGAGCCCGTTCGCGTCGCCGATCCCGCTCTCGCGCGAGGTCCCGGGGTGGCAAAGCTATGCGTGGCTCCTCGCGGCCGCGATCGGCGTGGCCCTCGGCCTGGGGCTCTTCTTCCTCCGCAACCGGATGAGCGACGCGCGGATGTACGCCGCGGCGCGGGAGCGCGACGACGTGGCCGCGTACCAGAGCTACATCGCGCGCGGCCGCGGCCACGCGGAGGTCGTCTCCCAGGTGCTGCTGCCACGGGCCGAGCTGCGCCTCGCGGTGGCGAAGGGCTCGGTCGAGGCCATCGACGACTTCCTCCGCGCCCACCCCAGGACGGGCATCCAGGCCGAGGTCGACGCGGCCCGCCGCGCCGCGCTCGCCGCGGAGCTCGAGCGGGCGCGGGAGGTGGGTACGCTCGCGGCGCTGCTGGCGTTCGCGGAGCGCTACCCGAAGCACGGCCTGGACAAGACGTTCAACGACGCCAGGCACGCGCTCTATGCGCGCGCGCTCGATCGGTACAAGAGCGAGATGCCCGAAGGGGGCGAGCAGAACGCGGATCTCGTGAGGCGGCTCCTCGCCTACGCGGAGCGCGTGGGGCCCAGGAGCACGCCGCAGGGCCTCCGCGGCCCGGCCGTCCAGGTCCGCTTCCGGCGGCTTCCGTCGCAGGACCTGGAGCGCGCCGACGACATCGTTAGGAAGATCCCGATGTTCAGCGGCGCCGCGTCCCTGCCGAGCCGCTACGTCGATGCGACCCGCCTCGATCCCCAGGAGAAGCGGACCGCGTCGGCCCTGGTGGACGGGTTCGCGCGGGGGTTCGAGCCGGAGCTCGTCACCTTCGAGCCAGGCCCGCCCTTCGAGGGCTCCGCCGAGGAGCAGCTCACCGTGACCTCCCCCTCCCTCGTGGTGAGCTATCGCGTCGAGTCGTCCGGGATCGCCCATGCCAGCAAGAAGCCGCAGATCATCATCATGGGGCTCAAGTTCCTGTTCAAAACGGAGTTCATCTTGCCCGGAGACGCGGAGCCGCTGCTCACGAGCTACAAGATCTCGCGGAAGGTCCCGGCCGGGCTCATCCAGCAGCAGACCCCCGCCCCGCGCCCCGGGGTCCTCGAGGCCGTCGTCTACGAGGCCATGATGCGCGAAGCCTTCATCGACCTCGAAGAGCGCTACCTCTCCAAGTGGTTCCGGAAGCGCGACGCGCCCAAGTGAGGGTGGACGCGGCGGGCGCGCGCGACGCCGGGATCTCGCTAACGGGCGCCGCGGCTGGGGGCTTTACGCATGCTGCGGCTTCGCCGATCCTGGTGCAATCTTGACGGGCAACGGCGCGTGGGAGGTCTGCGCGACCGGCGAGGACTACGACCTCGGCTCGCACGGGCCGACGCTGGAGACGATCGACCAGCACATCGCGCGCTGCAACGGCGGAGGCCTGGATCCGCAGACGACCAGCACCGGCTGGGTGACGACGGAGGTGTCCGACCGCGGCCATGTCGTGTTCGGCGAGGCGAACGACACCGCCACCGACGTCCCGCAGCCCGGCAACGAGTTCCCCATCGTCTGCGGCATCGACGCGGGGGCCCGGTGGATGTGGTATGAGTGGAACCCGAGCCGCACGGCCGGCAGCCCGTTCATCTGGCCCAGCGCCAGCGACACGTGATCAAGGATTTCCTGATCTTCCGGCTGGGCGCCGAGTTCGTGCCCGAGCCGCCGCGCTAGCAACGCCTGGAGGTGCACCTCATGCGGCTCGACCGATCCTTTCGACGAACGCTCCTTGCCGGTCTCCTGCTGAGCGCCGGCCCGTCGACAACAGCTGCGCTCCTCATCGCAGCGCCGGGCTGCAGCGACTGGCTCGACCGGGACGACATCCGCTGCTTCGAATGGCCCGACGAGCTCGGGGCGTGCCTGGACCGCGAGCAGGCGGTGGAGGAGCTCAACACGATCGATCGAAGTTGCAACGACCAGGTCGTGTCGGTGGAGAGCGCGAAGCAGCGAGACGGATTGTGCTGCTACAAGGTGACCGCCAGGAACTACTCCCGCGGCTGCCCCACGACGAGCGCTGCCAGCGCCGGGGGCAGTGGCCCGGTCAAGGGCAGTGTTGGCCACTCGGGGGGCGGTGGCGGCCAGTCCGGGGGCGGTGGCGGCCAGTCCGGGGGCGGTGGCGGCCAGTCCGGGGGCGGTGGCGGCCAGTCCGGGGGCGGTGGCGGCCAGTCCGGGGGCGGTGGCGGCCAGTCCGGGGGCGGTGGTGGCCAGTCCGGGGGCGGTGGTGGCCAGTCCGGGGGTGGTGGCGGCCGGTTTTGACTGAAACCGGCTGGATCAGACTGATTCGGCGAGCGCGGCTTCGAGGTCCACCGCATCGCGCTCGGCGTGTTCGACGCGATCGAGGCGCATCCGTGGGTGGGTGCGCAGCTCTCACGCGCTCCGTGGGAGACGGCGATGCTGCGGATCTACGAGCGCCTCGGCCGCCAGGTCGAGGCGCTGGGCGTCCGCGGGAGCGCCCAGTTCACCGCGGCGTCGACGCTGCTCAGCTACGTCATCGGGGTGAGCGTCCAGAACGCCACGGCGATCCAGTTCGCGCGCCGCGAGCTCGCGCCGTCGACGAACCGCGTCGACTTCCTCGAGGCGGCAGCGGCGCGCTGGCGCGAGCTCGACGCCGGCGAGTACCCGTTCACGCGAAGCGTCGCCGCCCACCTCCCCGGCCACGACGACCGCGGAGAGCTCCTCGCCGGGATCGACCTGATCCTCGCCGGGATCGCCGGCTCGAAGTGAGCCGCGGAAACCAGCGCGTACAGCGTGGCTGTATGGTGGGATGGCCATTACGAGGAGATTGACATCCGGATCGCGTTTGGATTTCCTGGATCCTGTGGCGCTCAATGGCACACCGACGACGCTGCACCTGCGGCGCATCGCGCATCGCGCATTGGAGCAGCGACGCGGAGAAGCGTCGCAGGACGGCGAATCTACGATTGTCGGGTTCGTCGTTCGTACTTGAGCGGCAATCCCCAGAGAAAAGGAAGTGTCCATGAATCTGAGAGAGCTGAGCATTGCGACATTCAACCTCTTCAACCTCAACGAACCTGGATTGCGGATGTACTCGGACCCGGAGGGCTGGACCCAGGATCAATACAATCTCAAGCTCCAATGGGTCGCCCGGCAGCTGAAAATGCTGAAACCCGACGTTTGCGGGTTCCAGGAATTATGGCACCGCGACTCCTTGGACAACTGCTTGCAGACCGCGGGCATGACGGAGGATTACGATGTGCTGGCGCCGGCGGAGGCGACGGGGACGAAGATCGTCTGTGCCGCCATCGTACGCAAGGGGCTCCTGGAAGGCCAGCCGGACTGGATAGAGCGTTTCCCCAGAAAATTCGTCCTGCAATCCAGCGGCGACGATCCGCAGACGCCGGACATCAACGTGAGCATCAGCGGCTTCTCCAGGCCGGTCCTCCACTTCACGATAAAACCGCGTGAAAACGACCCTGCGATTCATGTCTACGTCTGCCACTTCAAATCCAAGGCGCCGACGAAGGTGTTCAACGAGGCCTGGTACAAGGCAGACAGGACTACCTATTCAAAGCACTCGGCCGGGCTCGGGTCGGCGCTCTCGACGATCCGTCGAACGGCGGAGGCGGCGGCGCTTCGCTTCCTTTTGACAGAACAGATGAAGGGCAACAATACACCCGTCATCGTGATCGGCGATATCAACGATGGACAGCAGAGCAACACTGCCAACGTACTGACCGGCCAACCGAAGTACCTGGTAGGCGATTCGGCTGGAGGCGGAGACACCGCGCTCTATACCGCGCAGACCTTGCAGGAGTATCGCGACACAAGGGACGTCTACTACACGCATGTCCATCAGGACATACGTGAATCGCTCGATCACATCCTGGTGAGCCAGGAGTTTTACGACAACAGCCGCAAACGCCTATGGATGTTCAGCGGCATGACGGTGAACAACGATCATTTGAACTTCGAGGATCACAAGGCCGACGGCACCAACGATCACGGCATCATTCGCGCGAGCTTCAAGTACAAGCCGATGAAGAAGGAAGCGCAGGACGTGATCGAAGAGGAGGCTTGAGCCCGCTCGCGCGTCACGCGGCTTTGCGCGCTGTGACGCCCGCAGGCCGCGGAGTGGACGCGGCCTCCTCGATGCATCGATAAGTTGCTGTTATAGCGTCACCTTTTCGAGGAGCAGAGCGGCGGGCGACCGCACAGGAGACGGGCCCAGATCGGCGTTTTCGGCGCGCAAGCGCACTCCGGTGCGCTGAGCACCGAAAACGTCGAGGTGGGCCCGTCTCCGAAGCGGGCGACCGCCGCTCTAGAAAAAAGGGAACGGCTGGTCCGAGGCCCCGCCGAGCGCGCAGAGGCGTTCGGACCCGCGGTTGAGGTCCCGCTCGGGGATCTCGGCGACGCCGGATCGCTCCGGCCGGCCGTGCGCGGCACGGAGGCCGTCGTGCACACAGCCGGCATCGTCTCGTACTGGGCGCCGCGGCGCAACGAGCTCCGTCGCGTGAACGTGCTCGGCACGCGGGCGCTCCTCGACGCGGCCATCGAAGCTTCCGTGCGGCGCTTCCTCTTCACGAGCTCGATCGCCACGCTCGGGTTCGTGACCACCGCCGCGCCTGGGGACGAAGAGACGCCGTGTAACTGGCAGTCCGCCGGGATCGGCTACTTCGACACCAAGGCGCAGGCCGAGGCCATGGTCCGCGCCGAACCGCGCATCGCGGGGCTCTCGGTCAACCGGGCCTGGGTGCGGGCGCGCACGTGAGAAGAGCGAGCGTGGCTGCCATCGAGGCTACGCCTGCGCCGTCTGCCCGAACACCTCGGCGCAGCGGGCGAGGAGCAGCTGATCCTCCTCGTGGATGCCGACGGTGATCCGGTGTTACCGAGCACCGTCGTTGATGCCCATGGTGCGCCTGTGGATCCAGCTCTTTGATGACGGGGCGCTCGACCCACCGGAGAACACCATCGTCGAGGCGGATCAGACGCGATGACAGAGGTGTCCGGGGGCAGCAAGTTGCCGGAGCGCTCCCCGGCCATGCATTACGCCGAGTCCGATGAAATTCTCATTGTAGCTCGTCCCGAGCACGAACGCGCTGGTCGAATCCAGGAGCACAGGAAAAGAGGGAGCGCGCATTCCGTTCTCCTCTCGAAAATTACCAGCACGACTCCTCGCCCGTCGGCGTAACGAACGGAGTAGGTCAGCGGCAGGAGTGGAGCATCGGCGCGGCGCCGGCCACAAAATAGGCGACGGGAGGAGCTCGTTTGGCCGCGTGCCCCCTCCCGTCGTGCTCCGAATCGCTTGAAAGAGCGGAGCCCTCAACAGATCGTCCATTTGGACCTCGATGTCAAAGGCTGGCTTGGTTCCCCGCCCACCGTAGACCGCGCGCGGCCAGCCCGCTGCCCCCGTTGCGGCGCGGCGGGGTGCCCGCTGGGGGGCGGGTTGGGGCTGTGGGGTCACGGAACGCGGTCGCGGCAGGTGCGCGGGCCGCTGGCTGCCGGTGAGCGCGGCGGGCTCGTCACGATCGAGGCGCGCCGCTATCGATGCCGCCGCTGCAGCGCCGCGATCACGGTCGTGCCGCGGGGCGTCGCACCGCGACGGCACTTCGCCGCGACGGCGATCGGTCTGGCCCTGCTGCTCGTCGGCGTCGCCGGTGCAGCGCTCATCGAGGTGCGGCGGCGCGTCAGCCCTTGGTCCGCCAGCTTCGATGCTGACAGCTGAGTGACCGTGCGGCGCTGGCTACGCGCCATCGACCAGAGGCGCCTCTTTGCGGCGGTCCGCCCCAGTCCCCTCGCTGCATCGCTGCGGCAGCGGGCCGAGCGGGCGGCGATGACGCTCGTCGCGATGGCGCCTTTTGCGGCCGAGGTCCCCGAGGCCGCCGTCATGGCAGGCGCCGTGCGGGCCGCGTGATGGCAAGCGGCCCGCTCGCCGAGCTCATGCCGGACCCCACCCGGTTGGATCCTCGGTCGGCGGAGCGCCTTGCGCTTGGATGGCTGTGCGGCCGGTGCGGTGTCACCGGCGCGGAAAGGACACGACGTGCAAGACCCCCTCCAGCCGAAGGACCACGCCGAAGCGGTGGCGCTCTATCGCAGCGAGATCATCGGCTCGCTCATGCACCGCGAGCTCGACCGCGGAGAGCTCGCCGAAGCGCTCGCCGACCTGAGCAAGCAGCGGTTTCGCCCACCACGCGCCCATTCTCCGCGCACCTACTCCGTCCCCACGCTCGAGCGCTGGTATTACGCGTACAAGACCGAAGGTCTCGAGGGCTTACGCCCCAAGCCCCGCAAGGACAAGGGGCGGGCGCGCGAGCTCACCCCCGAGCAACGGCAGATGCTGCTCGAGATCCGAGAGGAGCACCCGAGCGCCTCGGTCTCGCTCATCCTCGACACCCTGATCGCGGCGGGCCGCATCGACAAGGGCGCCATATCCGCCACCACGGTGCGACGGCTGTATGCCGAACACCACCTCGATCGCGTCGCGCTGCGCGATCGCCCGGGCGGCAAGGTGCGGCTGCGCTGGCAGGCCGAGCATCCCGGCGCCCTGTGGCACGGCGATGTGTGTCACGCGTCGCCGATCCTCGTCAACGGCAGCCCGGCGCCGGTGCGCATTCACGCGCTGCTCGACGACGCCTCGCGGTACATCCTCGCGCTCGAGGCGATGAGCGCCGAGCGGGAGGTCGACATGCTGGCGCTCTTCATCCGGGCGCTGCGCAAGCACGGCGCTCCCGACGCCCTCTACCTGGACAACGGCTCGACCTACCGCGGGCACACCTTGCACCTTGCGTGCGAGCGACTCGGCACCACCCTGATCCACGCCCGCCCGTACGACGCCCCCGCGCGCGGCAAGATGGAGCGCTTCTGGAGGACGTTGCGCGAGAGGTGCCTGGACTTTACCGGCGCGCTCGGGTCGCTCCACGACCTCAACGTCCGGCTCTACGCATGGGTCGACGAGCACTATCACCGCACACCGCACGCGGCGCTCTTCGGCAAGTCCCCCGCGCAGGTCTACGAGGAGTATCCCCACGTCACCGACGACCTCGACGAGCGGAAGCTGCGCGACGCGCTCACGGCCCAGGCCCGCCGGCGCGTGCGGCGTGACAGCACGCTCTCGATGGATGGGGAGGACTGGGAGACCGATCTCGGCTTCCTCGCCGGCCGCCTCGTCACGGTGTCGAGGTGCCTCGTCACGCCGACCGAGCCGCCCTGGATTGAACACGAGGGCAAACGCTTCGCCCTGCACCGGGTCGATCCGGTGAAGAACGCCCATCGGCCGCGACCGGCCTGCAACCTCGATGTCGCTCACGAGGCGCGCGTCCCCTTTGACCCGCCGAAGACCCTCCTGGACAAGGCTCTCGGACGAACGCCCCGCGATGACGAGGAGGGATGACCATGGACTTCTGCAGCTACTTCAGCTTCACCGCAGAGCCATTTTCCAAGGAGGTCGAAGACGGCGAGCTCTGGCTCCCCCCGTCCAAGCAGATGGTACTCGAGACGCTCATCGAGGCGGTGCACGCCAGAAAGAGCGTGCTGCTCGCCGGTGACCCCGGCGTCGGCAAGACGTGTCTGCTCCGCGCGCTCCGTCATGCCCTTTCGCCGCAGACGTTTCGCCTGACCTACTGCGCCAACGTGACGCTTGGACGCCGGGACTTCTATCGGCAGCTCTGTCTGGCGCTCGGTCTCGCTCGCTGCAGCACCGCTGGAGACGTCTTCTACGCGGTCAGCACGCACGTCGAGGAACTCGCGAAGGAGCGCGTATTTCCGGTCTTCGTCCTCGATGAGGCCCATCTGCTTCATCAGGACACACTCGATCATCTTCACATACTCCTTAATTACGCATGGGATAGCCGCGCATTGCTTTCGCTCGTGTTGCTTGGCTTGCCCGAGCTCGGCGAGCGGCTCCGCGTGCGCCGCAATCGCTCCCTGTATTCGCGCCTCCATTACCGATTGACCATCGACCCGCTCACGCCGGACGATACGGCCGACTATCTGCGTGTACGTCTCGGCCGAGTCGGCTGCACGAAAGAGCTCTTCACCTCGGACGCCATCGCGATGCTGCACGAGGCGGCCGCTGGCAGCCTGCGCGACACCGATCGACTCGCCACTGCCGCGCTCCGCGCCGCTGCGCGCAAGAAGCGCAAGCTCGTCGAGCGCGACGTCCTGAGCCGCATCCTGCAGCTGGACGCAGAGGAGGCCGGGTGAACCCCGTCCCCGTGGCCGAGGGGGACACGCGGCGCGGCGACGCCGCGGGCAGCGCAGCCGCCGCCCTCGTCGCGGCCCTCGCGCTCGCCCGCGGCGCGCTCACCGCGCGCTACCCGAGCGACCCGGATCCGCTGTGCCCTCGTCTCTACGCCGTTGACGTCGTGCTCCACTACCTCGATCGGCTCGACGACGCTCTCGCTCGCTACCACGCCGTCCTCGACGGCGATGACCGCCTCCCACTCCGCATCGACTGAGAGCGCCGGCGCTCTGCGACCGCCGCAGTCACCCCGGCGCATGCCTCGCTGCGATCGCGGTGAGCGCAAATCCAGCTCGATGATGGCCATCACAGAGCCGGATCTTCCGGCCATCAAGCAGCCTGCTCGGTAACATCCGGAAGAGGTCGTCGAGGGCCAGGACCAGCGACTGCAACTGGATTTCCTGCGTAAATAGAATGATGCGACGGCTCACGGTGCTCACACTGGTACCGGGCTCGGGCTGGCCATCGTCATCCCGATCTACTGGGCGCGGCCCGATGTCCGTCTGCTCCCGGCGACGGACGAGGAAGGGAATGTCTGGCTCACGACGAGCGACACGAGGCTCGAATCCAAGATCGCCAAGATCGCCCCGGCCGGGGGTGAGAATCGAGACGTCGCGCAAATAAGCCCAGAGCTCCGCGACGCATCTGGTCCCACATGAGTCCATCGCGGATCCCATTGACCCTATTGCTGTGGACGGATGTGCGGTGGGGCTCCAGATAAGCCTGGCGTCGTTCCGTACGTGTCGGGAGTTCGTTCCGACGCCCGCGATCGGCGACCAAGGAGGGATGTATGAGAACCGCTATTTCTTCCAGGAGGAGAATAAAGCGTCGGTGCCAGCTCGGGCTCGCCGTCGCTCTGGCGATATTCTTGGTGTGCGGTCAAGCCTCCGCGAGATGCAACCGGAGTAACCTGGAGAACCTGCAGCAGCGCTACGAGACGGTGACGACCATTTATGAGGCGAACTGGTCGGATTACATTAAGTGGATGGCTTGCGCGGCGATCGCCCTGGGCGGAGGGGGCCCCGCCGTCCTTACCGCGTGCTCGAGCGAGATTTTTAACGCCATTACCTCGCACCTGGCCGGCTCGGTCGACCGCGCCACCATCATCGACAAGATCGCCAACGGTCTCGAGTTCGTCGATGACGTCAAGGTCTGCCGCGTTAAATTCCTCACATACCAGTGTGAGACGTGCGACTGTCGTTTCTGCTTCCCGCACGGCTTCAATTGCGACAAATGCGGCGAGTGGTGCCGACCCGAGCCGAACCGGCACGCACTTGTATTGGCGTGCCGCAGGAAGGAGGAGCCCCCGCGGCCGCCCCCTCCTCCTGTCGCGACCTGGATTGGCATTGGACGGAGCGACGGCAGCAACGCGATCTTCGCGATGGATGGATCGCCAAGCTCGCGCCCCGAGGTCGCGCCGTGGAAGTGGTGCCCGGCAGGCCGCGTGCTGGTCGGAGCCAATTTGTTTTCGTCAATGGAGTCTTTCTGGGTGTGCACCACGCCTGCGCTCGAGCACCATCCCTTCTACGTCGCGAGGTTCGTCAATGCGGCCGCCTTCGTCTACAGGGTTCAGGCTGGCTTCCCCGTCGAACGAATGGGCGGCATCGAATACGAGAACTGCCCGAAGTTGAGTTGGTCGCTCGGGCGGGCACTGGCCCCTGGAGGCTCGTGGGGAGGCTTCTGGGCCTGTAGCGGAAGCGGCATTTCCCCGCCGCCCGTGGAGCTTGCGTCGCGCGTGTCCGTCGTGATGTATCGGGACACGCCGACGTCGACGGCTCAGCATTGGTACTTCGACCCGATCGGCGCCTCACGGTCGCGCGCCCCCGAGGACCTTTCGGCGAGCGGGGCGGGGCTCATGATCGTCAATCGGCGCACCGGCATGGCGCTCGATCACAGCGGTTCGGTGCGGATCGGGCCCTGGTGGATCGCGATCCTCGAGCGGTACGTCTGGGGTGCGAAAGGACAGCTGTGGCGCCTCGAAAAACACCCCACCCTCGACCGCTACGTGATTCGGTGGCCGCCGACCGGACAAGTCCTCGATCACGTACCCGGTGAGGCCGATCGGCGGCACGCCGTGCTCCACGACGAGGTGCGCGGCGCGCCGGCCCAACTCTGGGAGATCCGCCGAGTCGAGGGCGACTACTACTCGATCATCAACCATCACTCCCGCCAGGCGCTCGATTATTGAATACCAGGGAGCTCGTTGCTCGCCGCCCTGCCCGATAGGAGCGTCTTCTCCTATAAAGGTGGATACGCGGTGCCTGCACAAATACGGTGGAGCTGGGGCGGTTACGCCGTATGGTCGTGGCCCTTCTCCCAGTGGTTCTCGTAATCCGTGAAGGGCATCACGCCGAAGAGCCACCCGATCCGGTGGTTGAGCGCGCGCGAACGCCGGGGATCGGCGAGGAACACGAACATCTCGTGGCTGCACTCGTGGATCAACAGGATGAACAGGTTGAACACCATGCAGCCGAGGAGCACGCTGCCGACGGGCACGTAGAGCCAGACAGGCACGCTTTCGCCCGCTGCTCCTACAAGCGCATAGCCGCAGTTCAGCACAGCGAGACTCATGAGGTTGATCGCGTTGTGCCGGATCCGAGGTTGCCGCGTATGGTGCAGCACTCGCCCAGCGGCGATGGCCTGCCGCAACCATTCCGGGTGCTTCATCGCGGTCCTCCAGCGTAGATATCGAGGAGCAGCTGATTCTCCTCGTGGATGCCGACGGCCATCCGGAAGCGGTCGTCGAGGGTCAGGACCAGCGGCTGCACATGGATCTCCTCCGGCGAGAAGCTCACCTGCAACGACGACGCACCGCTGGAAGACGCCACGTCGGAGCTCACGGTCTCGCTCGAGGCAGGGCAGACCATCGTTATCCTAATCGGCGGCTACGAGGCGGACTCCGGCCATTGCGAGCTCGACATCCATCTTTGACCCGCGCAGCGCCGCACCGCCGGGCGGCGCCGCGGATCCCCATCTCCGACAGGATCTAGAATGGGATGAAATCCTGATCGCCTGGGGCGTGCGGCACGCGCCCGTTGCTCGATGCGCCGCCGCCGCTCAGGGGGCCCTTCTGCGGCGGCCTCCACAGCGCCTTGCCGCCGCGGCGGTCCGGTAGACGCGGCGGCGCCGCAGGCCTCTGGCCCGGGTCGCCGTCGCTCTCCTGCGCGAGGCGGAACGACGCCATCACGTTCTGGAGCTGCTCTGCCTGCGCCGAGAGCTCGGCCGCCGTGCTGGCGAGCTCCTCGGCAATCGCCGCGTTGCGCTGCGTGGACTGCTCTATCAGCTCCACCGCCCCGCTGATCTGGGCCACGCCGTTCGACTGCTCCTTGGATGCCACGGCGACGCCCTGCACCAGCTCCGCGGTCTCCCGGATCGACGGGACGAGCTCCGCGATGAGCTGGCCCGAGCGCTCCGCGACGACGATGCTCGACGCGGCGAACGAGCCGATCTCCTTCGCCGCATCCCGGCTTCGCTCGGCCAGCCGCCGCACCTCCGTGGCGACCACGGCGAAGCCCTTGCCGTGCTCGCCCGCGCGAGCCGCCTCGATCGCGGCGTTCAAGGCGAGCAGGTTCGTCTGGTACGCGATCTCCTCGATGATCACGATCCGCTGGGTGATCGCCTTCATCGCCTCGACCGTCTCCCGGACGGCCTGACCGCTCTGCTCCGCGTCCCTCGTCCTCCGGTGCGCCGTCTCCTCGACCTGCTTGCAGTTGGCGGCGTTCTTCGCGATGGTGCCGCTCAGCTGCTGCAGGCTGGTCATCGTCTCCTCCACGGACGCCGCCTGCTCGCTGGTGCCCTGCGACAGGCTCTGCGCCGTCGCCGAGAGCTGCACCGAGACCGAGGAGACCGAGACCGCGCCGCTCCGGACCTCGCCGATGAGGCCCGCCAGGCGCTCCGACATGGCCTTCACGGCGCCGAGCATCTGGCCGAACTCGTCGGAGCTCTTCACCGTGACCTGGCCCGTGAAGTCGCCCCCGGCGATGCGCTGGTGGATCGACACCGCCTGGGTGAGCGGCAGGAGGATCATCCTGCTGAAGACGACGGCGAGCACGGCGGCGACGACGATCGCGAGAAGACCTCCTATCTGCAGCGTCACGTACATCGTCTTGACGAGCGCGTTCGTCGCCGCCTGCCGCTGGGCGAGGAGGGAGATCTCCTCGTCGTCGATCTCCTTGAGCGCCGTGCGCATCTGATCCATGAGGCCCTTCCCGCGCCCCTGCTTGACCTCCTCGACGGCGCGATCCGCCGGCGCCTTCGCTTCGTCCGCGCTGCGGCGCTGCTGGATGATCGGCTCCAGCACGGAGGAGAGCCACTCGTCGTGGAGCTTGTCGATCCTGTCGAGGCGCGTCTGCTGGCGCGGGTTGTCCCTGGTGAGCTCCCGGGCACGGCTCAGGTTTTTATCGAACCGGTCTCGCCCGCTGCGGTACGGCTCCAGGAACGATTCCACCCCGGTGATGACGAAGCCGCGCTCTCCTGTCTCGGTGTCGAGCAGCGACGCCATGATCTCTCTCGTCGTGAGCATCACCTCGTAGGTGTGCTGGTCCCACGAGCGGGCCTCGTCGAGCTCCGCGAACCTCATGTAGGACGTGCCCGCCAGTCCGAGGACGAGGACGACCATGGCGGCGAAGCCGAGGTAGAGCTTCCGGCCTACTCCGATATGCGCAAGCATGATGCATGCTCCGGGCTAGATGTGGTGCGGCTTCCTGCGAGCCCCGCCGGGGGCAGGAGCCGATAAACGGATGGCGCGACGCACCGCACGCGGTGGTCCGTCCCGTGGAGGCCCTCGGCGTGTCCGAGGAACAGGTACCCTGAAGGCGCGAGGCTGGCGATGAGCCTCGCCACGATCGACGCCTTCGTCGCCGCGTCGAAGTAGATGAGGACGTTCCGGCAGAAGATCAGATCGAACAGGCCGAATCGCTTGGGCGCCGCGTCGAGCAGGTTGAAGCGCCGGAAGGTGATGAGCCTGCGCAGCTCCGGCCGGGCCTTCATGAGGCCCGCGCTCGCGCCCGTCCCGCGGAGCATGTAGCTGCGCAGGCGCTCCTCCGGGATCTCCGAGGCCCGATCGAGCGGCCACACCGCGCGTTGCGCCTGGTCGAGCGCGCGGACGGACAGGTCCGTCGCGAGGATGCAGATCCCCGGAGCGCCGGGCGACGCGGCGGCGGCCCATGGCGGCGCCTGTCCCGCCGTGTCGCCGCGATCCCGGGAGGGCAGGCTGTCGAGCAACGACATCGCTATCGAGTAGGGCTCTTCCCCGGTCGAGCAGGCCGCGCTCCAGGCGCGCAGCGGGCGGCGGCCGCGCGCGAAGGGCGCTCCGTGGCCCGCGCTCTCGTGCCACGCCGGGAGGATCTCGCGCTCGAGGAGCTCGAACTGATCGCGCTCCCGGAAGAAATGGGTCTCGTTCGTGCAGATGCAGTCGAGCATGTGCACGAGCTCGCCCTCGCCGTCCGGCGCGGTCACGCGGCGGTAGTACTCGCCGAAGCTGCGGAGCCCGAGCGCGCGGAGGCGGGGCCCGAGGCGGCAGAGCAGGAGCGGCTTCTTCTGCGGGCCGAGCGCGATGCCCGAGGCGCGCTTGACGAGCCGCTGGAACAGCCCGAACTCCTCGTCGCTGAGGGCGCGCGGGCCCAGCTCGGCGAGCGAGATCATGGCCTGTCCCCTTGGCCGGCCGGCGCGCCGTGGCCGCCTGGGAGCGCCGGCGGGGCCCCGGGGGCCGAGGGGCCGGGCGTCGTCGAGGCCAGGAGCTCCGCCGGCGAGAGGATGCGGTCGATGTTGAGCAGCAGCACGAGCTTCTGGCCCACCTTCGCCATCCCGAGCAGCTGATCCACGCGCACCTGCGCGCCAAAGGCCGGCGCCTGCTCGATCTCGTCCTCGGAGAGCGTGAGCACATCGCCCACGCCGTCGATGAGCAGGCCGAGGCGGGTGTTCTCGCCGTCGAGCTCGGTCTCGACGATGAGGACGCACGTCCACCGGCTCACCCTCGTCGGCGGCAGCCCGAGCTTGACCGCGAGATCGATGACCGGCACGACGCGGCCCCGGAGGTTCATGGCGCCGACGATGCACGCTGGCATCATCGGGACCCGCGATGTGACGCTGTGCTCGACGATCTCCCGCGCCCGGAGGATGTTCACCGCGTACTCGTCACCCGCGATGATGAAGGAGATGTATTGCGACACGGGGCTCGACGCGTCGGAGATCATGAAGCCTCCATGGAGAGAGATGGCAAATGGGCGCCCTGCGCGCCGGGGCGCCGGCTCATCCTGGGCTGCCTCCGGCGGCCGATGGTGCTGCCCTGCGCTCGTCGGGGGCGTCGACCGGGCCGAGGTCCCCGAGGACGCCGCCGAGCAACGCGTCGACGTCGAGGATCATCGCCACGCTGCCGTCGCCGAGGATGGTCGAGCCGGAGATGCCCCGGACGCGGCGAAACAGCTGGCCGAGCGGCTTGACCACCGTGCGCCCCTCGCCGTCGAGGAGGTCGACAACGAGGCCGGCCTCGGAGCCGTCGTGCGCGACGACGACGACGCGCTCCTCCGGCGGGGGAGATCCGCCGAGCCCGAAGAGCGCCCGGAGGCGGACGCACGGCAGCGCGCGCCCGCGCCGGATCATGAGCCCCTGGGCGCCGCCGTGCGCGAGCGTGCCGCGGGGCAGATCACAGCAGGCGAGCACCGCGCGGAGCGGGATCACGTACCGCTCGCCGCCGATCCCGACGGAGAGCCCCTCGATGGTGGCCAGGGTGAGCGGGAGCTGGATCGACAGCGACGTGCCGAGCCCTTCGCGGCTCTCGATCCGGATCGTCCCCTGGATCGACTCCACGCTGCGCCGCACGACATCCATGCCCATGCCGCGCCCCGCCAGGTGCGACGACTCCACCGCCGTGGAGAACCCGGGCTCGAAGACGAGGCTGAAGAGCTCATGATCGGGGAGCGTCTCGGGCGCCGGGTGCCTCCCCAGCGCGCCGACGCGGGCGGCGATGCGCTCGCGGCTCATCCCGGCGCCGTCGTCGGAGATCCGGAGCGCGATGCCGCCCCGCTCGTGCGCGGCGTGAAGGGTGATCGTGCCGCAGGGGTCCTTGCCCGCGGCGCGCCGCGCCTCGGGCGGCTCGATGCCGTGACAGATCGCGTTGCGCAGGATGTGCGTCAGGGCGTCCCGGAACCGCTCGACAACGGCCGTGTCCACCTCGACGTCGCCGTGCACGACGAGGAGGCGCGCCTGCCTGCCGTGCGCGTGGGCGAGATCGCGCACCGTGCGCTCGTAGTGCCGAAACCAGGGGCCGACCGGCACCATGCGCGCGGCGCGCACCGCCTCCTCCAGCTCCTTGCAGAGCCGATCTTGCTCCTCCATCTCGTCGCGCAGCGCAGCGCCGGCCTCGCCGCGCACCGCGCGGAGCGTCCGAGCGATCCTGTTCCGGCCGAGGGTGAGCTCTCCGATGAGATCCGCCATGCAGTCCAGCTTCTCGACGGCGACACGGATGCTCTTGATGCCGGTCGCTCCCTCCGCGTCGTCCTCGGTCGCGCGGCGCGCGCTCGTCGCCCCCGCGTCCTCCTTCGCCGTGAGCCCTCCATGCCGCGCCTGCTCCAGGCGCGCGACGACCTCTCTGTACGAGGTGCTGCGCTCGGCTTGCCCCCGCTCGACCTCGGCGACGAGCCGGCGAGCTGCGTCCACCGTCTCGAGCAGCAGCGAGACCACGGGCGTCGAGAGCGGGAGCTCGCCGCGGCAGAGCGCCTCGATGATGTCCTCGGCGGCGTGCCCGAGATCGCTCAGGCCGCCGAGGCCTACCGAGCCGGCGCTCCCCTTGAGCGTATGGGTGGCGCGGAAGACGCGCTGGAGGACCTCGTGCGCGTCGCGGCCGGTCTCGAGTTGCAGCAGCGCGCGCTCGATCTCGTCGAGGATCTCGTGCGCCTCTGGCGTGAACGTCTGGAGCAGCTCGTCGCGATCGCTGTCCATGCGGCTCACAGAGGCTGGATCGAGATGGCGCCGTCGCTCGTCCGGAAGACGATCTTGCGTCCCCGGTTGCCGCCCGTGTCCAGCTGGGCGATCCGTATCCGCTCCGCGCGCAGGAACGAGAGCCCGGCATCCACGTTCTGGGCGCCGAGGTGGGTGCCGCGCTCCCGGAACGCGGAGATGAGGCAGGCGCCCCCGACGACGTGCGCTTGCAGCGCCTGGCTGGAGGCCCCGAGCGCCACGAGCCGCTCGAGGAGGCGCCGGCATGCGAACTCGGCGAAGCGGACCGAGGCCATCGCCGGGCTCGGGCATTCCGGGAGCACGTAATGGTTCATCCCGCCGACGCCGGCGGTGGCGTCCCAGAGGCAGATCGCCACGCAGGACCCAACGATGGTGGTCACCATGGTCGGCTCGGGCGAAGCGAACAGCTGGCCTGGCATGACGTGCTGGGCCTCCGCCGGCAGCGAGCGCCAGCTGGGCGGTCCGGCCGACGCGGACGGCACCCTCGGGCCGGACGGGCTCGTCCTCTCCTCTCCGCCGACATCGTCGTGCAGGGCCATGGATCCATCGTCGCCGCTGGAAGGGGCGAGACGTGCGCCCTCGAATGCCCTCGCCGCCGAGTCAGTCGCCAAGGCAGTTCCTGACCTTTTCCAGGAGCTCCATCGTGTCGATAGGCTTCGTGACGAAATCGGAGCAGCCGCACCGGAATCCCTGTTCCATGTGCGCGACATCGCTCCGGCTGGTGACGAGCAGGATCGGCGTGCCGCGCGTCGCATCCTCCGCGCGCAGCTGCTGGCAGGCGTCGAACCCGTTCATGTGCGGCATGACGACATCAAGGAGGATGAGATCCGGCCGCTGCGCCAAGGCCACTTCGATCCCCTGGCCGCCGTCGTTCGCCGTAATGAGGTCGTAGTCCTTGCTCAGCGCCATCTGCTCGATACGCAGGATGGTCTGAGAATCGTCGACCAGCAGAATCTTCTTCCGAGGCATCGTTGCCCCCCCTCGATCCGATTCAGCGGACATGGCCCGGCCGTGCCGTCGCGCATGAGCACGACTCCCCCTCTTCCCACCTACCTGCAGGGCGTCTCCCCCGAGCAGGATCACCCTACCACGAGGGCAGGCGGAATCTCCAATAGAAATTTGCAACAGGCACGCATCTGGTCCCTGTCGGTCGCGATGATTTGCCGGCGCGCCCGGATCCTCTCCATGAGGTTCGCGGCCACGGCGCTGGCGGCACGCGGGCGGGCAGGCGCTGGCAGGCCTGCAGCCGGAGCGCGCGGCCTCGAGTGGAGGCGCCATCCCCGCGGCGGCGGCGATCGAGCGCGGAACAGGCGCGCGAGCTCCGCGACCGTGAGCTCATGGAGGTCGAAGGCCGCTGGAAGGGAGGCGGTAGGGAGACAGGTAGCAGGAAGGCAAAGGATGTGCGCCGCAACCATGCACAGCAAGCCTGAAGGCGCGACGCGCGGGTGCGTTCGGATGTCGCGCCCAGGCAGAGTCATCGTCCACCTGGTCGACGGCCGCCCGCGTCGCCGAGGCGGTGGACACGGAGGAGAGGACGAAGAAACGCCGCGTCCTCTCCATGGCTCAGATGTGGTGTGTTCGAGTTCTTCCCCATCACGGCGCCAGGGATGAGCTTGGGAAACGCTCTGTTGGGCTCCGCCCGACGGCCGTCAAGCGCCCGGGGAGCGCGCGCGAGGAAGACTGCAACCGCTCCGCTCGAGCGTGCCGCCTCGGCCAGCGACGCCTCGCTCGGGAGCAGGATCCGCGAGGCGAGCGCCAGAGCTCCTTCTTCGTCATCTTCGATGAAAAGGGTGGCAGGCGCGCGCGCACAGCCAATCACCGCTCCCCGGGGCGACCTGGGGCGCCGATACCCTCCCTGAGCTCGATCGAATGAAACAAGGAGCGTGCCGCGCGGCCGGCTGCCCGCCACCATCGATGGCCGCTCTACGCGCCGATCGGTCGTCTGGGCTCGTCGCACAGATTCCCGGCCTGCTTCACGGCTTGCAATGACGAGTTCCTGCAGTGGATTGCGCGTGAACAGAATCGGCGCTGGCGCTCGCTCGCGGGTCGCGATGCCGTTGCTGCTGAAGCATCACGGTTACTTGCCGACTGCTGCCCCATCAACACCAGGATCGCGCGACGTGGCTCGCCCGACCGGATCATCGCGCGGACGTGGCACCTCGAGGGCTGGCTCACCGCGCTGGCGCAAATCGGCGCCTGGCTTCCGGCGCCCAGGGCGCCCCCGTACCGGCGTTCGCAGCCGGGCGGGCCGCGGGGTGGCACTACCGGCCGCGGTGAGGTCGAGGCGGTCCTTGCCACGAGGCAACCAACGCGGTAGTGGTGCGGCAGGTCATGAGCGCCAGCGCGTAGCCCCGGCTCGCTGGCCGACAACCCTCCGATCCGCGGTGGGGTGTCCCGGGTGACGACCTGGCCAGCCGCATGTGCGGCGGGCAAGCGCGGACTCTGGTCGCCCGGAGTCCCCTGGACTCCTGAGGTGATATGTCGATCGCTTCCATCGTGGACTGGCGCCCTTCCGCGGGCGCGCCGGCGCCGTCTGCCCTCGGTTCGCTCCCTTCGCTCCCTTTGCCCGTCGTCGGGGCGGATCTCTCCGTGCCGCTCGTCACCGGCGAGCAGGTGGGCTACGTGAACCTCGATTACGCGGCGAGCGCCCCGTGCCTGCGCTCGGTGCTCGACGCGGTCTCCGCGCTGTTGCCCTGGTACAGCAGCGTGCACCGCGGGGCGGGGTTCGCGTCCACCGTGACGACGGAGCTCTATGCCGCCGCTCGCCGGGAGGTGGCGGGCTTCGTGGGAGCGCGCGACGAGGACACGGTGGTGTTCACGAGGAACACCACCGACGCGCTCAACCTGCTCGCCGCGGCGCTGCCCGAGGACACGACGGTGGTGATGTTCGCCTCGGAGCACCACGCGAACCAGCTGCCGTGGCGGCGCGGCCGGTCTGTCGTCCTCCCGGTGCCCGCGAGCGCGGACGAGGCGATCGCGCGGGCCGACGACGCGCTGCGCGGCGTGCTCTCACGCCATCGGCTGCTCGCCGTGACGGGGGCGAGCAACGTCACGGGCGAGCTGTGGCCGCTCCCGGAGCTCGCCGCGGTCGCCCATCGCCACGGCGCGCGGCTCGCCGTGGACGCGGCCCAGCTCGCGCCGCACCGCGCGATCGATCTCGCCGGGATCGGGGCCGATTATGTCGCGCTGTCCGGTCACAAGCTCTACGCCCCCTTCGGCGGCGGGGTGCTCGTCGGCCGCGGCGACTGGCTCGACGCCGCGCGCCCCTACCTCGCCGGCGGCGGCGCCGTCCGGCGCGTCACGCACGACGGCGTCGAATGGGCGAGCGGCGCGCCCCGCCACGAGGCCGGCACGCCCAACGTGGTCGGCGCGGTGTCGCTCGCGGCGGCGTGCCGCGCGCTCTCCGAGGTGGGCATGTCCGCCGTGGCGGCGCACGAGGCGCGCCTGCTCGACCGCGTCACGCGCGGCCTGTGCGCCGTTCCCGGGGTCGAGCGCCTCGCGATGTGGGGCCCGGAGAGCCCGCGGATCGGCGTCGTGACGTTCAATGTGCGGGGCCTCCATCCCGGCGCGGTCGCCGCGGCCCTGAGCGCCGAGCACGGCATCGGCGTGCGGGACGGGTCGTTCTGCGCGCACCCGCTCATGACGGCGCTCGCCGGGGATCGCGCGCCGGAGGCGAGCGGGAGCGCGGCGGTGCCCCTCGCGGTGCGGGCGAGCTTCGGCGTCGGCACCGGCGCGGCGGACATCGACCGGTTCGTCCTCGCGATCGCCGATCTCGTCGCCCGGGGTCCCCGCTGGCGTTATCGCCTCGACGGAGGGCGGCATGTCCCCGATCCGGATCCTCGCCCGCGCCCCGCGCTGGCGGGCCTCCTCGCCGGGGGCGCGGCCGGCGCGGCGCTCGGGCCCCTGGCGAGCCAGCTCGCGCCCTGCCAGGCGCTTCTCTGAGGCCTCCGAGGCGGATCAGCCCCCGGGCGCACGGCCCAGGGCGAGCGCGCGCCGCGCGAGCGCGCGCAGGTCGGCGAGGGTCGCCCCCTCCAGCGGCGAGGCCTCGGCGTCGACGTCCTCGCCGCGCGCCGGCGCATCCCCCCGGCCGAGCGCGGCGAGGAGCCAGCGCGCCGTGAGCACGTCGCCGCCGAGCCACGCGCGCGCCGGTGGAACGTGCGGAACGTTCGAGAGCGCCGCGGCCTCGATCCAGCCGATGGGCACGCGCGCCAGCACCGCGGCGGAGGCGCCCGGCGGCACCGGGTCGTCGGGCGCGGTCACGGGCTGGAAGCGCTCGGCCGCGAGCTCTGGCGCCTCGCCGCCGTCGATCAGCGGGAGCGCGGCGCGGAGGGCGACCCCCTCGACGACGGCGCGCGCGAGCGCCTCGAGCGAGAGGCGCGCCGGGAGGACGTCGGAGAGCGCGGCCGGGGCCTTGCCCAGCCAGCGGTCGATGACGCGCTCGTCCGGCGCCGCGAGCTCCGGGGGGATCTCGGGCGGCGCGTCGAGGCCCGCGAAGACCTCGATGAGGACCGCGCCGTCCGGCGTGGCGTCGAGGCCGACCAGCGCGGCGGGGCGGTGCTGCAGCGAGATCCACTCGCGCCCGAAGTAATGCGCGGGCGCGCCGGCGCGGGAGAAGCCCTTGAGAAAGCCGCGCACGTTGCGGTTGAGGAGCGTCCGGGCCGTGGCGTCGGGCGCGAGCGCGGCGGCGTGCGGCAGCGCGAGGGTCCACACGACGCCGCGCCCGCCGAGAAACGCGGCGGTGCCCGTCGTGGCGCGCCGCAGGACCTTCGCGCCGCGCGCGGCGCAGGCCGAGAGGTCGACCACGCGCGCTGCGCGCTGGGCCGCGCCCAGCACCACGGCGGGGCCCTCGACGAGGCTGGCGGCGAGCCAGGGCGCCGCCTCTGCCGTCCGGGCGCGCGCGAGCAGCGCGGGGCCGAGCGCGAGCGCGTCCTCGAGAGGGCGATGAACCGGCGGGAGCGAGTGCATGGCGGGCATCGAGGGAGTCTCCTTGGCGTGAAGCTCGGCGCGCGGCGAGGCGGCGGTCGCCAGTACCGCCTGCCAGGCCTCCGGAGCGAGAGTTCAACGCAAAGGCGCAAAGGCGCAAAGGCGCAAAAAGAACAAATTCTCGTGCATTTTTGCGTCTTTGCGCCTTTGCGCCTTTGCGTTCAACTCTCTCCCGGCTCGCGAGGCAGATCCCTGGCAACACTGTTCCGTGGGGCCGAACCGTTGCGATCTGCCGGCCTGCGAAAGCCATCGACCCGTTGACGGCAGCCCGGGGCGGGGTGTGCCATGGTGCCATGTTCAACGCCCGCCCCGATCGCCCCTTGCTCCCCGCCGAGCCCTCGGAGCGACTGCTCCGGGTGGAGATCACGGTACCCCGGCCCGAGGGGAGCCAGGCCCGCAAGCCTGTCCACCTCTCGCTGGTGATCGACCGCTCCGGCTCGATGTCCGGCGAGAAGCTCCGGCTCGCGCTGGAAGCTGCTCGCCAGGCCATCCGCACCCTCCAGCCCGGCGATCGCTTCAGCGTGGTCACCTTCGACCACCAGGTCGAGGTGCCCATCCCCTCCACCGAGGCCACGCCCGGGGCGCGGCTCCGCGCCGAGGCCGCGCTCGACACGGTGACCGCGCGAGGCAACACCGACCTGGGCGGCGGCTGGCTCCGCGGCTGCGCCGAGGTGGGCGCGCACCTGCCCGAGGATGCCATCGGCCGCGTCCTCCTGCTCACCGACGGCCAGGCCAACCACGGGATCACCTCGCCCGACGAGCTGACCTCCCGCGCCCGCTCCCAGCGGCTGCGCCGGGTCACCACCAGCACCATTGGCCTGGGCGAGGGCTTCAATGAATTCCTCCTGGGCCGCCTCTCCGAGGAGGGCGGCGGCAACTTCTATTTCGCCGCGCGCGCCGACGAGCTCCCCGGCTTCGTCGGCCGGGAGATCGGCGAGGTGCTCTCCGTGGTCGCCCGCGACGCCGCGCTCGTGATCCGCGCGCCCGAGGGCGTCGAGGTGGAGTCGCTCAATGACTACCCCTGCACCCGCGACGGCGGGACCTGCTCCTTCTCGCTCGGCTCGCTCCCGGGCGGCATGGTGCTGGCCCCGATGTTCCGGCTGCGCTTCCCCGCCGGCGCGATCGGCGAGACGCTCCCCGTCAACGTCGCGCTCACGGACCGGGACGGCGCGCTGTCGAAGGAGCCCTGGACGCTGGCATGGCCTCGGGTCGCGGAGGAGCAGATCCGCGCCCAGCCGGCGGATCGGGAGGTGCTCCGGGCCGCGGCTGCGCTCGACGCCGCCCGCGCTCGCCGTGTGGCCCTGGGGCTCAACGACGCTCGCCGGTGGCAGGAAGCCGCGTCCACGCTGGCCGACGCGGCCAACCGACTCCGAGGCTACGCCGACGGGGATCCCGAGATCCTGGCCGAGGCGGACCGGCTCGACGCCGAGCGGGACTCCTATTCCAGGCCGATGTCCTCCCTGAGCAAGAAAGGCCACTATTTCGACGCGATGATGGCCATGAAGATGGGCGTCCGCGGCCGCGCCAGGCCGGGCCCTCAGGTCCTCGGTCTCCCCACGGCTGCCCGGCTGGCGCCGCTGCTCCGGACGGCATCCCAGGCGCTGGGCGGTGTGAAGGGGGCGCCAGCCTTCGACGTGGACGAGTCGCTCCAGGGGTCCCCGATCCCCGCCGGTCCGCTCTCGCAGCGCGACGAGGACGAGCTGGCCGCCGATGCGGACTTGCTGGACCCAGGCGCCCTCAAGGTGGTCTTCGTGGAGCAGCCCCTGCCGGACGGCTGGTTCTCGCACTGGCATCCGGGATCCCGGACGGCGGTGATCTCGCTGGCCGGCCTGGACCAGCTCATCTCCTTGCCAGCCGCGTCCTTCGTGGCCTACGAGCTGCTCCTCTACGGGCTGCACGCTCTCTCCGCCGATTATGACCCGGCGAAGCTGTTGCACGCCGAGACCCTCGCCTGCCTCTTCGACCTCTGCCAGCAGAGGTCCGAGGTGGGGATCAAGCTCCAGGCCGGTCATGTCTGCGCCGGGTGCCTCGGGAAGCTCTCCACCGTCGGCCTGGATCGCGACGTGGTGACCCAGCTATGGCGAGCGGTCCAGGCGCTCGCTCAGTCGGGGACGTCCACGGGGCGCTGACCTCCAGCCTTTGCTTGTCCTATCCGCCGGGACGAGCCCCTGCGGGACGAGGCCCGGCGGGGAGCCGCCGGTGGTAGCATCTCCCCATGGCGACCGAAGAGGAGCTGGCGGAGCAGCGCGTCGGCACGTGGATCGGCCCCTGGGCGGTGGAGAGCGTCCTCGGGGTCGGCGGCATGGCGAGCGTCTTCTTTTGCCGCCGGGCTGACGGGTGCGTGGCGGCGGTCAAGCTCCTGCACGCCGAGCTCGCCGAGATCGAGGCGGTGCGGAAGCGGTTCTTGCGCGAGGGGCCGATCGGGAGCGCGCTGGCCGCCGTGGCGCCGCTCTGCGAGGGGCTCCCCCAGGTGCTGGAGGCCGCGGCCACGGCTGACGGCCTTGTCTACATGGCCATGGAGGTGCTCGAGGGAGAGACCGTGTTCGACCGCATGGCCCGGCACGGGACGCTCCCTGTCGGTCAGGTGATCGCGCTCGGCGAGCGGGTCCTCGACGTGCTGATCGTGGCGCACGAGCACGGCGTCGTTCACCGCGATCTTAAGCCCGAGAACCTCCACATCGGCAACGACGGGCGCGTGCGGGTGCTCGATTTCGGCCTCGCGCGCGTCCTCGACCCACTGCTCGAGGACGTCGCCGGGGTGCCCGAGATGACGAAGACCGCGACGGGCGTGTCGATCGGCACCGACGATTACATGGCGCCCGAGCAGGCCCTCGGCCTCATCCGCGAGATCGACGGCCGGACGGACCTCTTCGGCCTCGGAGCGACGATGTTCCGGCTGCTCGCGGGCCGCACGATCCACGGCAACCTCGAGGACGCGCGCCTGCTCATCGCGGTCGCCACGGAGAAAGCGCCGCCCCTCGCGATGCACGCCCCCACGGCGCCGCCCGGCCTGTGCGCCGTTGTCGACCGCGCCCTCGCCTTCCTCAAGCAGGAGCGTTATCCCGACGCGAGGACGATGCGCGCCGATCTCGCGGCCGTGCGCGCCGGCCGCGAGCCGCCCTATGCGACGGCCGTTGCGCGGCAGCCGCGCGGGGCGACGGGGGCGTAAAGACCAGGGGCAGACCGCGCTCCAGGTGGAGCCAGAAGGCCGGAAAAAAGATCGATGATCTTCGTGCCTTCATGGAACTCTCTCCGGGCCGATGGGCGCTGACGGGCCGGCAGGCCGGTCATCCCTTGCTCAGCGGCCGCGCGATCTGGACGATCTTCTCCCGAGCGAACTTGCACGCTTCGTCGTCGTCCGTGGCGGCGGGCCAGAGCAGCTCCATGTACCCGGGCTGGACCTCGAACGGCAGGGGCTTGGTCCGAAGGTGCGGCCTGACGGCGCGGATGTCGTCGGCGACGATCTCGGGCACGGTCGCCAGCATCGCTGTGCCGTCGAGCAGCGCGCCCAGGTTGGAGAAGCTCGCGACGGAGCACCGGATCCTCCGCGTCTTGCCGAGCAGGTCCTCCACGAAGCCGCGCAGGTCCCCGTTGTACGAGACGATGACGTGATCGTGCGCGAAGTACTGGGCCTCCGTCAGCTTGCGCAGGCGCGCGTGGCGCGGGTCGTACAGGCAGGTGAAGCCGGTCTTCAAGAGCCGCTGCCGGCGGACGTTCGAAGGGAGATCGTCGGCGACCGTGATACCCGATCGTGGACCTCCAGATCGAGTATGCGCTCGTGAGCCGCGGCCCCGAGGCGACGATCTTCCCCGCGCTCGCCGAGCTCGACATCGCGGTCACCGCGTACGGCGTGCTCTCGCGCGGCCTGCTGGCCGGGAGCAAGCCGGCCGGCGCGGGCGACCTGCGAGCCCACATGCCGCGCTTCTCGGGCGAGAACGCCCGGAAGAACCAGGCCCTCGTCGACGCCTTCGTTCGCCTCGCAGAGAGGCGCGGCGTCACCCCCGTGCAGCTCGCGATCGCCTGGGTCCGCGCCAAGGGCGCCGCGCAGGGCGTCACGGTGATCCCGACGATGGGCGCGCGCACGCGGAAGCAGCTCGACGATGCCCTCGCCGGCCTCGAGATCGCGCTGGCGCCCTCCGACCTCGCCGAGCTCGAGGCCGCCGTCCCCGCGGAGGAGATCGCCGGCACCCGCTACCCCGCGCCTATGATGGCGATGCTCGACAGCGAGAGGTGAACTCAGGGCGGCCTCATCGTCGATGCATCGAGGAATTGACCGGGTTGGCGGAGAGGAAGAAGAAAGGATCTATGAAACTGTACTTCAGCCGAAACTTGAATCCACGGGTCGCCGTCGCCGTGGCGCGCCACCTCGATGCACCCGTGGACTACGTCCACGCGGCTCCTCTCGACCCGTCACAGCAGGAGAAGTTTCGAGCGCTGAACCCGAACCTGCGCGTGCCCATCCTGGTCGAGGGGGACCAGTCGCTCTGGGAGACGGACGCGATCGCGTGCCGCCTCTCGCAGCTCACGGGCTCGGACTTCTGGCGCACGGGCGCCGCGCAACCGGAGATGATCCGCTGGTTGAGCTGGGGCACGCACAACTTCGTCGCCGCGTGCGACAAGGTCCACTTCGAGCGGGTGACGAAGCAGCGCTACGGGCTCGGTCCCATCCGCGACGACCTCGTGGCGGAGGGGCTCTCGGGGTTTGCCGAGGCGGCGGCGCTGCTCGAACAGGTGCTGAGCGGCAGGGACTGGCTCGTCGGGAGCGCGGTCTCGTATGCAGACTTTCGGATGGCATCGGTGCTTCCGTTCGCGGATCTCGCCGGCCTGCCGCTCTCGGACTACCCGCGCGTCGCGGCCTGGCACGCGCGCCTGTGGCAGCTCGACGCCTGGCGCGATCCGTTCGCGGGGCTCGATGCCCCGGAGCTCCCGGAGGTTCCGCGCTTCGATGCCACCGGTCGGCGAGGGTGAATGTCTCGAGCGCCGAACGAGCTCCCCGACGCGGGCTCATCGTGTCTTCGCGACCACGGCGAGAAGGGTGTCGAGATCGATCGGCTTCTTGAGCAGCGCACACACGTCCAGGGTGGCTGCCTTGGCTTCCAGAGCGTCGACGCCCGACAGGATCGCCACCGGGATGTCCGCCAGCGCGGGCTCCCGTCGCTTGAGCGCGAGAAACTCCCAACCATTGATCTCCGGCATCATGAGGTCGAGCAGGATGATGCTCGGGCGGAGGCCGCTGCGGAGCAGCTCCAGCGCCACCGCGCCGTTCTCCGCGCAGACGACCTCGTAGCCGCATGCCTGCAGGAGCTCCTCCACGACGGCGCGAAATCCGCTGTCGTCGTCGACGACCAAGACACCGTCGTGAGGATCATGCGGCAGGCTCATCGGGACCTCCAGCCGGCGGAGACACCTCGGTCGGCGGAGCGTCGCGGCGCCGGTGCAGGGGGAGCTCCACGATGAAGGCAGCGCCCGCGCCGAGCTCGCTCTCGACCCGGATCGAGCCATCATGGCCGTCCACGATCTGGCGGCTGATGTACAGCCCCAGGCCGAGACCGCCGTAGTGCTGCGCCGAGACGCCTCGCTCGAAGCGTTCGAAGATGTACGGCGCGCAGCTCGCGTCGATCCCGATGCCGCGATCGGCGACGACCAGCCTGGCCACCTCCCCCTCGGCCGCGACGCTGATCTCGATCGGGCTGCCCCTTCCATACTTGATGGCGTTCAGCACCAGGTTCGTCACCACCTGCTCCAGACGGGCCCTGTCCCACACACCCACAACGGGAGCGTCTGCGCGCCAGCTCACCGTACTTCCTGCCTGCTTCAGCTCCACGTCGAAGTGCTCCACGACCTCCTGCGAGAGCGCCCGGAGATCGACGTCTCCCAGCTTCAGCTCGAGCTTGTCTGCCTGGATCCGAGCCACGTTGAGCAGATCTTCGATGAGCCTCACGAGCCGCTGGCACTGCCGCTCGGCCATCCTGGCCAGCTTCGTCGCGCCGACGGGGAGCGTCGTCGCCTCGCGCATCAAGCCTTGCACGGCGAGCTTCAGGCCCGCGATGGGGGTATAGAGCTCATGGGAGGCGATCGACAGGAAGTCGTCGCGCATCCGCACCGCCGCTTCGGCGGCGGTCCGAGCCCTCTGCTCGCGCTCCAGCACCAGGGCGCGCTCCGCCTCGATCTTCTTGCGCTCCGTGATGTCCGTGGAGATGCCGCCCACCGCGTACGGGACGCCGGCGACGTCGCGCAGAGGGAACTTGATGGTGAGATAGGTGTGCGCGCCGTCGTCCTCGGGCACCACCTCTTCGTCCTTCAGCGCCGTCCCGGCGAGGAGCGCCCGCCGGTCGAAAGCGCGGAGCGCCTCGGCGTGCTCCCGAGAGAACACGTCATCGTCCCTCTTGCCCACGATGGCCTCGCGAGCGACGCCGAACAGCTCCTCGAAGCGGCGGTTGACGAGGAGGTAGCGCCCCTCGATGTCCTTGACGGAGACGATGGCCGTCGAGCTGTCGATGATGGCGCGCAGGAGCTCCTGGCTCGTGCGCAACGCCTCCTCCGCGCACCTGCACTCCTCCGCGACCTTCCGCAGCGCCGCCTCCGTCCGCTCGTGCTCGGCGATCTTCTGCCTGAGCTGGGCGTTGGCGTGGCGCAGGTCCGCGGTGCGCTCGGCGACCTGCTGCTCCAGCCGCTCTTTCGCCCGGGCCTCTTCTGTCAGGCGAGTATCGAGGGCGAAGATGGACTTCAAGTCCATCTCGATCACGTCGCGACACTGCTCCATGAGCGCCTGGTAGGCCTTGCTGTAATGGTTCGCGCGGTCATCCAGCACGCAGATCGTCCCGAAGATATCCCCCGAGGGCCAGGAGATCGGGAAGCCGAGATAGGATATCAACCCGAGCTCGATGTCCGGATTCGACTTCCACTGCTCGTCTTTCAGGGCGTCAGGGATCAGCAGCGGCGTTCGGGTCTTCATCACGCTCTCGCAGTAGAGGCCGGAGCCGAGGCGCGCTCGTTCGTTGGGCGCGAAAGGGTTCCCCTTCGACTCACTGGAGACGCAGACGACCATCTCCGGCGGCTCGATTTTCATGATCAGAGCGGCCGGGACGCGAAGGATCTCCGCGAGGAGATCGGTCATCTCCTGCCACTTGCGAGCGATGTCCGTCGGGATGTCGGTCGCGACCGTGCTCGACTGGGCTCCTCGGCCGCTCCCCGGCGGAGGGCTCTTCGTCCCGAGCTCGTCCGTACGTTGCTCCGGCGGGCAGCCCGAGGCGGCCTTGTGCGGCCCGAAACCCGCCCGCTCGGCGCGCTCAGCGCGCTCCGCGGGCTCGCCCGGCCCCGGGTGGCGGGCGTGCTCGACGACGAGCGCGCCTGGCTCCGTGTGATCGTCGGGTCCGGTACGCATGCTCCCCCACGATGAGGAATCGTGCGAAGGGCCATCAGGTTGTCAAGCAATCCACAATGACGCTCACCGACCCCCCAGCGATCCGGCAGCGTACGCGCCCCGGACCGGGTGACGTCACGCCGGCCGGCCCGGGGCGAGCGCGGCGGCTCCCGGGTGTCCGGATGGTGAAAACACGGCGAAGCCGGCGGATCGCCTCCTGGGCCTCGGCGAACAGCCGGGCGTCGTCGAGCGCGACGCCGGACAAGGAGTATCGTCGGATGCTGGGCGCACCGCGGCTCGACGTGTAGCACAACAGCTCACGCCGGCGCCCAGGCTGTCCCGCTTGACGCCCGTGAGAGGCCGCCCGGATCCGCGGCGCGCAGCGCGAGCTCGGGTCGCGCTGCGCTGGGCCGCCCTCCGAGGTGCGCAGATTGGCCTTCCACTGGCTGCAGATCCCTGTAGCATTACCCATGTGCGGGCGGTTCGGGGCATGGCCGCAGTGGAAAGGCACGCTGGGACCTGGGCAGACCAGCCACGATGGCAGGTGCCGGGCTGCCCTCCGGTGGGCTCGACAACAGAGAGCATCACTCCTCTTGCAAACTCTGCGTTCGAAGGTTGTGTAACGAACCCAACAACAAGGAATGAGCGTGATGTCTGCGAGACTGCTGCATGGACCTCCCCCCTCGGCGTCACGCCGATGGGGTCGAGTCTTTCTGATGGCCAATGCCGTTGCTTTTTCGTTCCTTGGTTGCGTCTACGACAGCGAACAGCCCTGTGGACCTGGCCAGACCGTGAGGTCCGTGTCGGAGTACTCGGAGGTCTGCGTCTGCGCCGAGGGTTATGCTGCAACGACGGCGGGCTGCGTGCGCTGCGGCGAGAACGAGGAGATCGGGCCGAGTGGCTGCGTCTGCAAAGCCGGATATGGCCGCGCCGACGCCGCGGCGTCCTGCACGGCATGTGGCGAGAATGAGGTGACCGGAGCGACAGGGGCGTGCGAATGCGCGACCGGGTTCAGCAGGGCGTCCGCCGAGGCGCCATGCACGGCGACCCCGGCCGGCCTGGCTGCGGCATGCGACACCGCGACGATGCCTTGCCCCGAAGCCACGTACAGCTACTGTCACGCCGTCTCGGGGACCAGCGGCTACTGCACCAGCCAGGGGTGCGAGGGCCCTGCCGACTGCCCGGGTGGAACCATGTGCGACCTCACGGTCACCCCGTCCTACTGTCGCCGGCCGCCGATCGGCGCGGGGAAGCCCTGCACCGGCGACGCAGATTGCGCAGGAACCGAGGCCACGTACTGCAATATCCAGCTGACGCAAAAGTGTCAGGTTCAAGGCTGCACGCTCTCGCCGAACAATTGCTTCACCGGCACCGTGTGCTGCGACTTTACCGCCTATGGAGTCGAGCAATACCAGTGCGTCGCGGAAGGGAGCTGCCCCAATTGAGAACGCGATCCGTTGCACCCCGCGGCGTGACCATTCACCTTGCCTTCGCCGTATCCTCCGCGCTGTCGCTCGGGTCGTCGTTCGCGGCGGCACAAGCAGCTCCGACGCCCGCGGAGGCCGCGGCTCCAGCGGCCCCCTCCGGACCGGCTCCGGCGCCGGACGCCTCGGGCGCCGTTGGATCTCCGGAGCCGGCGCCTCCGGCTCAACCTGCCGCGAGCGCGCAGCCGGGCGCAGCAAACACGCCTTCGCCGGCGGCCAGCCCGGCTTCGAGCGCCGCGGCGCCTCGACCACAGGCAGGGGCTGCCGGCCCGGTCGACGCGGGCGCTGCGCCGGGAGCCGGCGGAGAATCGGTCGCTCAAGCGCTGGCCGCCGAGGAGGTCGCGGAGGAGCTGACCTCCGAAGAGACCAAGCTCAGCGTCTACGGCTTCGCTGATTTCACCTTCGCCACGCTGCTCAGCGACGAGAAGACCTCCGGGGCCTTGACCGGAGTGGGCCCGAACCCGACGTTCTACGTCGGCAATCTCAACGTCTACCTCGACTCGAACCTGGGCAAGAAGTTCCGCTCCTTGATCGAGCTCCGCTTCACTTACCTGCCGGACGGGGCGATCGTAACCGACCCGGCGACGTTCCAGAGCGCCCGTATCGGCGCCGCCTTTCCAGACTACACCGACTTCAATCGGCCGAAGAAGGTGGGCGGGGTGATCATCGAGCGCGCGTGGCTTGAATACGCCGCCCATCCTCTCTTCAACGTCCGGCTCGGACAGTGGCTTACCCCGTACGGGATCTGGAACGTGGACCACGGGACACCCGTCATCCTGAGCGTCACGCGACCCTATATCGTCGGCTCCGAGTGGCTGCCCCAGCGACAAACCGGCATCGAAGCCTATGGAAGTCATGGCATCAGTGACACGCAGGTAGGATACCACCTTACGCTGTCGAACGGCCGTGGCCCGGTCGACAGCTACATGGACCTGGACAACAACAAGGCGGTTGGCTGGCGCCTCTGGCTACGGCAAGACACTCCGTTCGGCAACGTCGCCATCGGCACATCGGGCTACAAGGGCCGCTACACCGACGCCGGGCAGGTCACGACGCTGGAGGACGGCGCGTTCGTTACCAGCTTCCCGGTCACCGCGAGGTACGACGAGCTCGGCCTGGCCGCAGATCTCAAGTACACCTGGGGCGGCTTCCTGTTCCAGACCGAGTACATCATGCATGATGTACGCTACGACGACGACCACCGGCCTCCTGGCCTTGCCCCAGGGACATGGACCCCTGACAACCGTGCCTGGGGCTTCTACTTTCAAACGGGTTATCGATTGCCCTGGTACGGCATCATGCCCTGGGTCGGCTTCGAGTACGACCGCACGGGGAAATCCAGCTTCGTGTACGAGGCGTGCGATATCGTCGGGGGCTTGAACATACGCCCCACGGAGAACGTCGTGCTGAAGGTCGTGGGCGTGCATGTATGGATGCCCTACCTGAAAGAGAAGAGCATCGATCTGGATCAGTTCATCACGCAGGCCGCGTGGAGTTTCTAGCATGATCGCACGAAGAACCCTCTTGACGTCGTGCGCGTTGGTGTTCGCGGCGGTGGTCACGGCAGCGCCGGAGGAGACGTACGGCGCGGGAGACCTGGGACCTCTGGCGATCGTCGTTTCGAAGAGCTTCCCCGCGGAGGGGATCTCGTTTGGAGATCTGAAGCGCGCGTACATGGGCAACCAGGTCATGGTGAACGGGAAGCTGCTGGTGCCCGTCACCTATCCCAGGGCTGCTCCGGAGCGCATCGATTTCGACGAGGCGGTCCTCGGCATGTCACCCGAAGAGGTGGGTCTCTACTGGATCGATCGCAAGATCCGTGGCCAATCCGGTCCGCCGAAAAGCGTGTCGAACGCGGCCACGGTCGTCTGGATCGTGGGCAGGGTGGACGGGGCGATCGGGTTCGTTCGCGCGTCTGCAGCGGGAAATGACGTCAAAGTGCTTCGCGTCGACGGCAAGCTACCCCGCGATCCGGGGTATCGTCTCTAGCGCAGAGATTTCATCCCGCCTCCCCGGCCCCGCACTCGGCCTCGCCCGTGCGCCCCGCCTCCTCGGGCGGCTCTTCCCACGGCCGCGTGACCTGCGCGGGCCGCACCAGCGGCACCCACGGCCTCGGCCCCGCCGCCGCCATGCGCCCCTCCTCGGCCGCGATCTCCATCAGGCTCTCGCGGCTGATGCTCACCAGCTCGAGGCGCACCGCCTCCGGAATCGATCCCGCCCGCGCCGGCTCCGGCATCTCCGCTTCGATCGACGCCAGAGCCCCCTCCCCCGCCGACGCCGCGCCGACGCGGATCTCGGGCGCCGACGGCCACGCCCCGCCGAGCTCTCGCCCGATCGCGTCGAGGCTCTCGCGCCCGAGCGCCGCCTCGCCGATGCGGATGTCCGGCAGCGACCCGGCCGGCCGCGCCGGCTCCCCGGGCGACGCCGGCGCCTCGCGCAGCGCCACCGGGCGCGCCAGCGACCGCGGCGGCCCCCCGTTGGCGAGGAGGGCCAGCCCCGCGACCGCGCTCCGCTTGCGGGCCGGCGGCGACGGCGGCGGCGGGCGCCTGGAGGCCGGGGCCGGCGCCTCGCACACGACCGCGGCCCCGCAGATGGCCGGCGGCACCTCGTGCACCTCGGCGACCGGCCGGCGCGCCGACGCAGGCACCGCCTCCCCCCGCGGCCGCGACCGGGTGCGCCGCGGCGCGCTCCGGATCGGCTGCGGCGCCGCCGGGATCCCCTCGTCGATGGCACGCAGGCCGCGCTCGATCGCAGACGCCACGTCCCGCCGGTCCGCCCACGTGGGCATCACCACGCAGAGGATCGCCTCGGCGGCCACGCCGAAGTACACGTCGACCGGCGCCGCGCCCCCGTACGGCACCAGATCCTCGCGCCGCAGCTCGACGCACCCGAGCCGCCCTCGCTCCCCGAGGCTCAGCGCCGCCTCGACGATCTGGCTGCGGCCCTCCCTGGGCATGTCGCGCGGCACGCGTTTGGTGACGACCCGCCCCCGCCGGGTGATCACGAACGCGAAGTCCGCCCCCGCAGCCACGTAGGTTCGGTCCGAGATCACATCGAGATCTACCACGCTCCCATCCTACCCGATCCAGGGCGACTTCGTCTCGGGATCATGCCTGTCCGCGCCTCGCATCCCCCTCGCCTCGCATCCCCCCTCCCCTCGCATCCCCCCTCCCCTCGCAGCCCCCTCCCCTAGCAGCCCCCTCCCGCCGCGGCGGAGGTGCTGTGTTGTGCGAGATACCGACAGAGCCCCTGTTTTTCTACAGCGCTGTTATCAACCCAACCCGCGCACCGCTCACCCCGCGCGTCCTGCTCCGCGCGCTTCGCCGCCTTCCCCCGCCGCCGCGCTCATCGCGCTCATCGCAAGACTTGCAGCATCCCCATCATGCCCGCGTCGGCGTGATCGAGGATGTGGCAGTGGAACATCCACATGCCAGGCCGGTTGTCGTAACGCACCGCGAAGCGCGCCGCGCCGTCGACAGGCACGTTCACCGTGTCCTTCCACGCGAGCGGCCTCACCGGCTGGCCATCGGCGCCGAGCACCTGGAAGAAGAAGCCGTGCAGGTGGAACGGGTGATCGAACTCCATCGTGTTCTCGACGGTCCACACCGCGGTCTCACCCACCGCCGCCACGAGCGGCTCCGCCTCCCAGGAGGGCACGCCGTTGATGCCCATCACGAGGTCGCCCGGGCCCTCCTCCCGCGTCAGCTGCAGATCGACGCGCCTCGCCGCCGCCGTGTCGAGCGCCTCGATGCCCCGCGCGATCGCGGGGAGCGGATCCTCCTCGGCCAGGGGCTCGTCCGCGAGGCGCAGCCGGAACGCCTCGACCTCGGGCCTCCCGAAGGTCGCGCCGTAGCCGCGACCGTAGGGCACCCAGCGCACCGAGAGCGTCGCGCCCGGCGCCCCGCGCGGCGTCACAAGCACGTCGGCGCGCTCTCCGGGGGTGAGCAGGATCCTGTCCTCCTCGACCGGATGCTCGAGGAGCCCGCCGTCGCCGCCGATGCGGGTGAAGCGGTGATCCGTGATCAGCAGCTGATAATAACGGGACTTGGCCGCGTTGACGATGCGCCATCGCTGCCTGAGCCCGGCGCGCGCCCCGATCACCGGGTTGACGCGCCCGTTGACGAGCAGGAGGTCGCCCTCGCGCCCGAACAGCGTGCCGAGGTTGCCGCCCGCCTCCGGGTCCTCGAGCGAGCCGTCGTCGCGCAGGCTGACGTCGCTGAGCACGAGCACGAGCTCGTCGCCGAGCGCCGCGGGCTCGTCCGGATCCTCGACCAGCAGCGGGCCGTAGAGGCCATTGCCCGCCTGCACCGCGGAGTCGACGTGCGGGTGGTACCAGTAGAGCCCCGCGTCCGGCACCACGAAGTCGTACGTGAAGCCTCCGCCCGGCGGCGTCTCGGGCTGGCTGTGCCCGGGCGCGCCATCCATCTCCGCCGGCAAACGCACGCCGTGCCAGTGGACCGTCGTGGGCGCCGGCAGCTCGTTGCGGAGGTGCACGATCACGCGATCGCCCACCCTGGCGCGCAGCAGCGGGCCGGGGAGCCCGCCGTTGTAGGTCCACGTCGGCGTCTTCTTGCCGGCCACGATCTCCACGTCCTCGACCCGCGCCGTCAGATCGACCTCGAGCACCCCCGGGCTCGCGTCGAGATCGCGCGCCGGTCGCAGCGCCACCGCGCTGTCCCACCCCTCGGGCTGCGACGGACGCTCGCCCGCACACCCGATCGCGGCGACGGCGAGCCAGAGGCTCGCGACAGCACCAGCAGAACGCCCGCACAGCATATCGCTGGGACGGATCTTACCACCAACCGGCGGAGAACCCGCGTGGTTTCGCGGGCTTCACGGGCCCGCCGCACGTCAGCTTCAGGTCAGCTCACGCGCGGCGCGGCCTCGGGCGGGTCGTCGATGGCGGGCGCCGCCGCCTCTTCGCGGCGCAGGTGGCTCTCGCCGCGGCGCGCGGCGAACGCCGCGGCGAACACCTCGTCGACCTCCGGGCGCTCGGGCGCATCGTACAGGAACCACGCGCCCTGCACGCGCTCCGGCGTCACGTCGAGGACCGCGTACCCGCGGCGCCACACGTCGGCGTACTTGACGTGCGGGTTCGCGAGGACCAGCGGCTCGACCGCCCGGGCCTGCTCCTCGGTGAGCCACGGGGAGGTGATCCCCGGCACCGCGATCTCGACCGCCAGCGCGCCCCGGCCCGTCGCGGCGTCGTAGCGCGCCGGATCGAGCGGCGCCGGCGCGAGATCGATCGCCCACGACGCGTGGGTGTCGCCGCTGAGCACGACGACGTCGCGCACGCGCTCCTCGTCGAGGAGCTCGAAGAAGCGCTGGCGCGCCGCCGGATACCCGTCCCACGCGTCCGTGTTCAGGTCCTGCGGGAGCTGGCCCATCAGCACCTGCTGGCCGATGACCTTCCACGCCGCCGTCGAGCCCGCGAGCTCCGCGCGCAGCCACGCGTCCTGATCGCGCCCGAGCATCGTCCGCGCCGGCGCCTCGATCGCCGCGCGGTCGCTCGGGTCGGCCTGCCGGTCGCGCCCCCAGGAGCGCGTGTCGAGCAGGAAGAGGTCGACGAGATCGCCGTAGCGCAGCGCGCGCCAGATCCGGGCGGCATCGCGGGGATGCTCGCGGATCGGCATCCACTCCGCGTAGGCGCGCTGCGCGACCGCCCTGCGCTCCTCCCACGACCCCTCGGCAGGCCACGCGTGGTTCCCCGCGCCGCCCTTCCAGGTGTTGTTCGCCAGCTCATGGTCGTCCCAGACCGTGATGAACGGGTGCTGCTGGTGCGCCGCCTGGAGGTCCCTGTCGCGCCGGTACTGGGCATAACGCGCGCGGTAGTCGGCGAGCGTCACGATCTCGTGCGCGGGCTCGTAATGGCGCGCGCTCCCGTACTGGCCAGCGCCGAATTCGTAGATGTAATCGCCGAGGTGGATCACCGCGTCGAGGTCGAGGCGCGCGGCGATGAGCCGGTACCCGTGGAACAGCCCGTGCGCATAGCTCGCGCACGACGCGACGGCGAAGCGCAGCCGCCCCGCGCGGCCGCGCGGCGCCGTCCTCGTGCGCCCGACGGGCGACGATCCGCCGAGGGCGATGAACCGGTAATAATAGGTCTTCCCTGGGTCGAGCCCGCCGGCGTCGACCTTGACCGTGTGATCGCGCTCCTCGTCCGTCAGGAGCGCCCCAGTGCCCACGATCCGGCTGAAGCCGGCGTCGAGCGCGATCTGCCATGTCACCGCCACCGGGCCCGCCTTGCCCGGCGTCACGCGCGTCCAGAGGATGACGGCATCGGGCAGCGGATCCCCGCTCGCCACGCCGTGCTGGAATACCGCCTTCGACAGCTCGCTGGCCGGCGACGGGGCGTCCCCCGGCGCCGGCAAAGGCGCGTCGCCGTCCGGCGCGGCGCCCCAGCCGCCCGACAGTCCGGGGAGCGCGGCGAGGCTGAACATGGATACGCTGCAAAGGATGCTTCGCCGGGCCATCGACATGATCACGCCCCTTGTCGACCGCGTGCGGTGAGCTGCGTATGACGCACGCACCGCCGCCCCGGCAAGCAGAAACGAGCGCTGTAACGCGTCCGTCGCGCCGCGCTCTCAGCGATGTTTGTTTCGGGCGTCCCGGCGCCGACTCAGGTGTTGCGACCGACCACGTCGAGCAACGCGACGAGATCGACGGGCTTCTTCAGGATGTCGACCGCTCCGAGCTCCGTCGCCCGCGGCGCCGCCCCCGCCGTCAGCACGACCACGGGGACGTCGGAGATCGCCGGCGTGCGCAGCTGCTCTGCGCGGAACGCGTATCCGTCCATCCCCGGCATCATCAGATCGAGCACGATGAGCGCCGGCGTCGGCGTCGGCGCCTCGCGGAGCCTGGCCAGCGCGTCCGCGCCGTCCCCGGCCGTCATCACATCGTATCCCTCATCGCACAGGACGGTCACGAGAGCATCGCAGACGCCTTGGTCGTCCTCGATGATGAAGATCGTCTTCCGTCGAGAGGGGCCCTGCTCGGCGAGCCTCCGCCCCATCGCGCCCGGAGGGCACGGCGGCGCGGCCGGCGGATCGCTCCGCTCCGCGCCGCACCCCCTTCCGGGGGCGCACGGGACATCGACGCCACCCCTGCGCAATCCGCTCCGGACCATCAAAGGACCCATAAGCCGTGGAGCCGCGACGCGCAATTTGAATCGCGACGCGCGCCCTGCGCCATGCGTCATCCACGGCTGCGGGGCCTGCCAGCCAGCCCCCATCATGCCGTTCTCGACGATGCCATGACGGGGCGCGCGGCGGGCTCATCGGGCATGGCATGGAGCGCTCCGGCCATGGGATCACGGCGGTATGCGGGCTGCATGCGCGCTCGGCATGAACGTGGCCGTGATCTTCTATTCCCGCTATGGCGACACGGCCGCGCTCGCGGCCGCCGTCGCGCAGGGCGCCAGGCAGGCCGGAGCGACCGTGCGGCTCCGGCGCGTCGCCGATCTGACGGTGATCGAGGACCGGTGGAGCGCGGCGAATGAGCGGATCCGCGCCGCGCGGGGACACCTCGCCTCCGTCCCGCTGGCGCAGCAAGACGACCTCTTCTGGGCGGACGGCATCGCCATCGGCTCGCCTGCGCGCTATGGCGCGATGTGCGCGGAGATCCGGCGCTTCCTCGACGGAACGAGGCAGCCCTCGGGAGATCTCGCCGGCAAGGTAGCCTCGGTGTTCTGCTCGCCGTCCGCGGTCGAGGGAGCGCAGCGCGCGACGCTCACGGCGACGCTCGGCTCCCTCGCCGGTCATGGAGTCCTCGTCCAGGCCCCCGCCCGCGCGGAGATGGATCCAACGAGCAGGGCCGCGCAGCGCGACGGCCCGCCTCGGGCGAGCGCGGATCACGCGCCGGCGGAGCTCGACCTCGCGCCGGCGCGCGCCCTCGGCCGGAGGCTCGCGCGGCGCGAGAGCCGGACTCGCGGGTAGGCGCGGAGAGCCGGCCGCGCCGTCGGCCTGTGCCGTTGGCCGCGCCGGCGTCGCCGGCCCTGGAGTCCCGGACAACCGCGCAGCAAATCAGCAAGCGCCAACCTCGTCTCCGGCACTCGCGTCGAGCGCGTCCGCGTTGGGCTGTTACACCAGCGGCGATACCTCGCTACTGGTCGTAACCGATGGATCGTCAGGCCGGGCCCGAGATGGGCCGCCGACGACCACCTCAGCCGTAGACAGGAGAGAGCTCAGCGAACCATGAGCGCACCGGCTCACCGCAAGCACTATCATCCTTCGCCTCGGCGCGAAGGCAGGGTCAGGTTTTCGAGGCATTCTCCTCGGACGACCACGCAGCTGACCGCCGCGCGCGCCGCGCCCAGCCAGCCGGCCGGCGCGGAGCGGGTCCGCTTCTTCCTCCGGGTGGGCGCCTATTTCAAGGGCGAGTGGGCGCGCATCGCGGCGCTCGCCGTGCTGGTCTGCGCCTCGATCGCGATCAGCCTGCTCCAGGTGTGGCCCGTCGCCGTGATCGTGGATCTCATCTCGACCGGCCCGCGCACGGGGGACTTCGTCCATCGCATCCTGCTCGCGCCGCTCCCGGACAGCCTGCTCGGCCGCGTCCTCGGGCTCGCGGCGATCACGCTCGTCCTCCGCGTGGCGCAGGAGTTCGTGGGCATGGGCCGCGCCTTGCTCACGTTCCGCATCGGCTATGGCGGGCTCACGCGCGTGCGGCGCGACGTGTACCGGAAGCTCCAGGCGCTCCATATGGGCTATCACCGGGCGCAGCCGCAGGGGGACGCCCTCTACCGGCTCAACCAGGACGCCTCCGGGTTCCACGGCATCCTCAACGTGGCGGTCGCGGTGATGGGGAGCGCGCTGACGCTCGCCGTGATGATCTGCATCATGGCCTCGCGCAGCCTGGAGCTCACGCTGCTCGCGCTCGCGGTCGTCCCGCCGCTCCTCCTCACGAACGTCAGGTTCGGGCGCGTGCTGCACAAGAAGTGCACCGAGGCGAAGGAGGTCGAGAGCGAGTTCGCGACGTCCGTCCAGCGCTCGATGGCGTCGATCGGCCTCGTCCAGGCGTTCGGCCGCGAGGCGGACGAGGAGGCGCGCTTCCACACGACGCTGCGCAACAGCGTGAAGGCGTGGCTCCGGCTCCACCACGACGAGCTCCGCCACACGCTCGCCATGGGCTCGATCCTCGGGCTCGGCGGCGCGCTGGTGCTCGGCTACGGCGGCTACCTCATCGTCCAGGCCCGGGCGGGCGGGGGCGAGGCCGGCATGACGCTCGGCGCGCTGACGGCGTTCCTCGGGTACCTGGGCATGCTCTACGACCCGCTCTGCAAGCTGACCGGCGCCGGCGCCGCGGTGCAGGGCGGCGTCGCGGGCGCGCAGCGCGTCTTCGAGGTGCTGGACCGCGACCAGGCGGTCGTCGACAGGCACGACGCGGCCAGCCTCCCGCCCCAGCCGCGCGCGCTCTCGCTCGATGGCGTCGGGTTCGAGTACCGCCCGGGCCACCCGGTGCTGCGCGGGCTCGACGCGACGATCCGGCCGGGCGAGATGGTCGCGTTCGTGGGCTCGGTCGGCGCCGGCAAGACGACGCTGCTCGGCCTGCTGCCGCGCTTCCACAACCCGACCTGCGGCGCGCTGCGGCTCGACGGCATCGACACGCGCGCGGTCCGCGTGGCGGACCTGCGCCGGCACATCGCGCTCGTCCTCCAGGACAGCATCCTCCTGCCGGCGACGATCGCGGAGAACATCGCCTACGGCCGCCCCTCGGCGACCGATCCAGAGATCCGGAGGGCGGCCGAGATGGCGGGGGCGGCCGGCTTCATCGAGGCGCTGCCGGACGGCTACCGGACGGCGATCGCCGACGGCGGGCTCAACCTGTCGACCGGCCAGCGGCAGCGCATCGCGATCGCGCGCGCGCTGCTGACGGACGCGCCCATCCTTGTGATCGACGAGCCGACCGACGGGCTCGACGCCGAGCACGAGCGGACCATCGGCGAGGCGCTGCGGGCCCTGAAGGGGAAGCGGACGATCGTCCTGATGAGCCACCGCCTGAGCACGGTCGTCGACTGCGACCAGATCTTCGTGATGGAGCGCGGCCGCATCGTCGAGCACGGCGGGCACGGAGAGCTCCTGCGGCGGGGCGGCGTCTACACCAAGATGGCGCGCTGGCAGCACCTCCACACCGGCCACGCCGCCGCGGCGAAGAGCAGCCCGCGCCGCGTCCATCCGGCGCCGCCGTCCGACGCGTACCGCGGCGAGGAGGGCAGCTGGGCCGATGGGCTGATGGGCTGAGCGAGACGTCGGCAGGACGTAACAGGACGTAACAGAAGCTCAGCGGACCACAGCGGCGGCGGTGACGGACACGGAGCCGCGTGGACGCCAGCACGCGCAGCGGACAGAAGCGCGCGCAGCGGACGCCGCCGCCGCGCTTTTGGGCGCCGTCCGCCGCCCCGAGGCGGCGAGGACGTGATAGAGCAGGTGGGGCGCGCGCCGGCCGCGCCTTCGCCGGATCGCCATCGATGCTGCGGGCCACGAACATCGACAGCTTGAGCCGCGACACGTTCGACGTCCTCGTCCTCGGCGCCGGGATCAACGGCGCCGTCGCGGCCGCGGCCCTCGCCGCGCGGGGGGCGAAGGTCGCGCTGATCGATCGGGGCGACTTCGCCGGATTCACCAGCCAGGAGTCGTCGAACCTCGCCTGGGGCGGCATCAAGTACATGGAGAGCTTCGAGTTTCCGCTCGTGCGGAAGCTCTGCACGTCGAGGAACCTCCTCCTCAGGAGCTACCCGTCGTCGGTGCAGGAGATCCGGTTCTACGCCGCGCACGAGCGGGGCTTCCGCCACGGGCTCTTCAAGCTCTTCCTGGGCACCTGGCTCTACTGGATCATCGGCAGCTTCTTCACGCGCATCCCCCGCCTGCTCTCCCGCCGGGCGATCGCGCGGGAGGAGCCGATCGTCAACCTGGACGGCTGCGACGGAGGATTCGAATACTCCGACGCGTACCTCGTCGACAACGACGCGCGGTTCGTCTGGGGCTTCGTGCGCGCGGCGCTCGATCACGGCGCGCGGGTGGCCAACTACGTCGAGTCGCTCGGCGCGCGGCGCGAGGGGGGCGCGTGGGTCACGCGCGCCCGCGACGTCCTGTCGGGCAGGGAGCTCGCCGTCCGGTCGCGCGTGCTCGTCAACGCCTGCGGGCCGTTCGTGGACGCGCACAACGAGCTGACGGGCCAGCGGACGAGGCACCGCCACATCTTCTCGAAGGGCATCCACCTCATCGTGGATCGGCTCACCGCGAGCCGGCGGGTGCTCACGTTCTTCGCGGACGACGGCCGGCTGTTCTTCGTGATCCCGATGGGCTCGAGGACGTGCATCGGCACGACCGACACCCGCGTCGAGGGCCCGCGCGCGGCGGTGACGCCCGAGGACCGGCGCTTCGTGCTCTCCAACATCAACAAGCGCCTCAACCTGCCCCGCCCGCTGACCGAGGCCGACGTCATCGCGGAGCGCTGCGGGGTGCGCCCCCTGGCCGTCGAGGGCGGCGGGGACGGCGAGGACTGGCTTCAGCTCTCGCGCAAGCACGCCCTCGAGGTGGACGGGGCGCAGGCCCACGTGAGCATCTTCGGCGGCAAGCTCACCGATTGCATCAACGTGGGCGACGAGGTCTGCGCCGCCGTGCAGGGGCTCGGCGTCGCGCTGCCCCGCCCTGCGCAGCGCTGGTATGGCGAGCCGGGCGAGGCGCTTCGTAAAGAGTTCTTTCACAAGGCGCGCGCCCTCGATCTCGACGCGCTGACGCCGCCGCGCGCCTCGGAGGCGCTCAGCACGCGGCTATGGCGCCGCTATGGCGCGCAGGCGATCGGGCTGCTCGAGGACATCCAGCGCGATCCGAGGATGGCCGAGCCGCTGTTCGAAGGGGCGGACGACCTGCGCTGCGAGGTCGCCCACGCCGCGAAGCACGAGATGATCGCGAAGCTCGATGATTTCCTGCGGCGGCGCACGAAGATCTCGCTCTTGCTCCGCCGCGAGGCGCTCGCGAGGTCGCCCGGCCTCCGCGAGGCGTGCGAGCTCCTCTTCGGGGACGAGGCCGACAGGCGGCTCACGGAGTACTTCCACGAGCACGGCGCCGGCCGCCTCGCGGAGGGGAAGGCGCCCGCCGCGGCGCAGCCGGTCAGCTAGCGCCGCGCCCGGCTCATCGCGCCGGCGCGCCGCAGATGCGGTGGACCAGCTCGAGCAGCGGCTCGATCTGGAGCGGCTTCTTCAGCAGGCCCGCGACGCGCAGCCGCGACGCCTCCTGCTCGACCCGCACGTCGGCGGACACGATCACCACCGGGATCGACGCGAGCGACGGATCGCGCTGGAGCTCGGCGCGGAGCTGCCACCCATCCATGACCGGCATCATCAGATCGAGCAGGATCAGCGCGGGCGGCGCGTCCCGCCGCAGCAGCGCGAGCGCCTCGGCGCCGTCCGCGGCCTCTTCGACGTCGTACCCCTCGAACATGAGGAGCTGCGTCAAGATGCTCCTGATATCCAGATCGTCCTCGACGACCAGGATGCGGCCAGTTTTCTCGATCATGACCGAACCTCACGACCGGACTGCGCCGCGCGGCGCGCTTCCTCTGCCGCCCCGCCGAGCAGCCCAGCTGCGGCCCTGACCGATCGAGTGTTCATGGGGCCGGTGACGCAACTTGAGCGAACGCCGCGGCCCTGGCAAGCGGTCGGTCCCGCGGAGCGGCCCCGCGGCGCGCCGGAGCACGGACCGGCGCGCCCCTATCGGAGCCCGTCCGCCAAGGACGGCGGAGCGCCTACTGAGCGGCCTCCTCGGGAAGCTCGTCCGAGGCCCCGCCCGAGCCGGCGTTGCGCTCCTCTCCTGTCCCCGCGCGATGGTCATGGACAGGCAAGAGCACGCGGAAACACGCGCCCTTGCCGACCTCGCTCTCCACGCCGATCTCGCCCCGGAAGCTCGTCACGATGCCGTGGCAGATCGCGAGCCCGAGCCCCGTCCCTTCCCCGATGGGCTTCGTCGTGAAGAACGGGTCGAAGATGCGGCTCCGCAGCTCCGGCGCGATCCCAGGCCCGGTGTCGCACACCTCGATGCACACGCGGCCGGGCGGCGCGGGGGCGGTGGAGATCCGGATCTCGTTCTCCGACACCTTCCCCTCGGGCAGCGCCTGGGCGGCGTTCACGAGCAGGTTCAGGATCACCTGGCCGAGCTGCGCCTCGTTCGCGTGGACGGCTGGCACCGGGCGGAGCTCCAGGACGAGCCGCGCCTTGCTCCGTATCTGCTGCTGCGCCATCCGCAGGACCAGCTGGATCACCGGGTCGACGTCGACCGGGCCGAGCTCGCCGTAGTCGGCCCGCGAGAACGTCTTCAGGCCGCCCACGATGTGCCGTACCCGCGCGCCGCCCTCCGCGGCCTCGTCGAGCGCCGAGAGGAGCGCGTCGAGGCGCGCGCCGGCCCCCTTCGCGCGGAGCTCCTTGCGCGCGAAATCGACGTTCGCGACCATGTACGCGAGGGGGTTGTTGATCTCGTGCGCCACCCCGGCCGCGAGCGTGCCGAGCGAGGCCATGCGATCGGCGAGCTGGAGCCGCGTCTCCATCTGCCGGCGCTCCGTGACGTCGGACACGGCCCCGAGCATCCGGTACGCCCTGCCGGTCGCGTCGCGCAGCACGATGCCCCGGTCGTGGACGTCGGCGTAGCTGCCGTCCGCGAGCAGGCACCGGTACCAGAGCTCGAACGTGCCCTCGTCCCCTTCCATCGCGCGCCGCAGCCCGTTCATCACGCGATCGCGATCCTCGGGGTGGACCCGCTCGAACCACCACACGGCGTCCTCCTCGATGTCGGCGCCGCCCGTGCCATAGAAGCTCCGCATGCGCTCGCTGCCGGTGACGCGCCCGGACGAGAGATCCCAGTCCCAGAAGGCGTCGCTCGTGGCGCGCACGACGAGCCGCATGCGCTCCTCGCTCGTCCGGAGCGCGTCCTCCGCGGCCTTGCGGGCCTTCATGTCGAAGGCGAAGCAGACGCCGCGATCGCGCGCCCCCTCGACCAGCGCAGGCGCGATGAGGACGGGCACGCGCCGCCCGTCGCGGGCCAGGAACTCCTTCTCGAACGGCGGACAGACGCCGTTCTTCAGGACCTCCGAGAGGGCGCGCTGGTCCGCGGCGCGGTGCTCGGGCGGCGTGATCGCCATCCAGTTGAGGCGCCCCGCCTCGACGTCCTCGCGCGTGTAGCCCACCATGCCGAGGAACGCGTCGTTCGCGTCGAGCACGCCCCCCGCCGCGTCCCACATGAGGAGGCCGATCACCTCCGCGGACGCGTCGCGGAAGGAGCGCGCGGCGCGCTCGAGCAGCGCGCGCTCCGCGGGCGCCCGGTCGGCCACGTGCGCCGACGGCCGCCGCACCCACCACACCGCCGCGTCGAGCTGGATGGCGATCGACGGCTCGAGCGCCGCCGCCACGACCGTCGCGCCCGCCTCGAGCAGCGCCGCGGTCGCGCCCGCGCTCCCGGTGACGGCGACCACGGCTACGCGATCGCCCCCGGGCGCCGCGCGCAGCCGCCGGCAGAGCGCGAGCGTGTCCTCGAGCGGCCCCTCGTCCTCCAGCACGGCCACGTCGAACGGCTGAGTCGCCAGGAGATCCAGCCCGGCCTCGACGTCCCGCGCCGGGACCGCGACATAGCCGCGCGCCGCGGCGAGCGCCTGCGCAGCGCCCGAGGGGCCGCCTGGGAAGATCAGGATCCTGGGTGCCTGTGGTCCCGCCACGCGCGCAACATCCCGCGCGCGGCGCGCAGACGCAATACCGGCGCAGCGGTGATCCACGTTCTCGCACGTTCCGGCGCGTTCCCGCGCTTTCCCGCGCGCTCCGCGCCTACCCCCGCCTCACCCGACCCCGGCCCTCCGGTCGTCGAACCATTGCCACGCGTTCGCGAACCCCACGCGCTGGGATGATTTCTTGTAGCAGAGGAAGTAGAGCCTTCCGCCCTGAACACCGCACTCCGTGCGGTCTTTCCAGCAGGTGAGGAGATCCGGGTCCACGGCCGGATTGCTCGAAAACACCGTCCCTTCCTCGAGCTCCTGTGTCCCGGCGGCGTCCGGGCAGGCCGCCGGGCCGGAGGTCACCGGAATGCCCAACGCGCTCGATTCCACGCCCGCGTTGAAGAGCGCCTCGGCCACCCGGCGCACGGCGGCGGCGCGGTCTGGACCGCAGAGAGAGAGGATATCGAGGCTCGCGCGATCGACCTGGACGAGAATGAAGTTGCGCCCCTCGGTGACGGTGAGCCCGAGCCCGCCCGCGGCGTACTCGTGGCGGAGCAGGTCGGGCGTATCGTCCGTGGCGGCATGGAACGCGTGGCGCGCCTTCACGGCCTCGCCGTGCGGGTTGAGCTCGTCCCTGAAGATGGAGTCGCACCAGTAGAACGACTCCGCGCGCGCCTGGGCCGGCACGTCGTCGAACCGCTCGACGGGCGTGAAGCCGTCCGGCGAGACGCGGGCCACGGCCGCGAGCCACCCCGCGATCTTCGCGTCGACGTCTTGCTTCTGAGATGCGTGCGCGTTCATCCCCAGCCTCCGTTCCTGTAGGTCGCCACGATCTGCTCGACGCGGAACCCGTCGTCCGGCGCCGAGCTGAACCAGATGAGCCCCCAGAAGACGCCCAGGATCGGCTCCACGGAATCGAACACGCCGGCGCCCCCCGCGTAATACCTGGTCACGCCGCCGTGGGAGAACTCGAGGCACGCCTCGTACCGGTTGAGCCCCGGGCTGAGCGTCCCGTCGGGCATGCGCGTATGGGACGCCGGGTAGGTCCTCCCCACCTCCACCGGCCCGTCGACGAGCGCCGCGCGCCACACGCGGCCGCCCTCGACCTTCGTGACGTCGAGCCCCGCCCACGGGTTCTGCTCGACGTCGGCCGACAGCGTCCTGCGCCCGCCGCCGACGTTGGGGTCGCCCCAGACCACGATCATGCGCGTCCGCCCCGGGATCCCGAGCTGGCGCAGCATGCCGCGGAGGAGGCGGACGATCGCCTGGCACTCCCCGCTCTCCTCCACGTGATCGGTCATCGGCCAGGCGCCGCCCTCGTCGTTCATGTACGTCGGGTGACGGTACTTCCGGGGCACCCTGGGGCTCGGCAGGAGCGTGTACGTCGGGAACCTGGCCATGACCCCCTCCACGATCTCGTGGGGATTGAGGGTATCCATCGGCGCGATCCAGGAGACCGCCCTGTCCATCCGCTTCAAGGTCACCCCATCTTCCTGCCAGACATCCTGTCTGTCGGTCTGGGGCCTGCCCATCGTGACATAGACGACGTTCGAGGTCCGGGCGGGCGACACGGTAGCTTCCGCCCCTGCAGACCAGCTCAGGGCGAGGTTGAACTTCTGGATCTTCCTCCCGAGCTGCCGCGAGGAGAAGAGATCGAGCGGCCCGGCGACGGCCCCGCTGCCGCGGCTCTCGAGGACGATGCCCCCCGGCCCCACGGCGCGGATCTCGGCCGCCGCCGCGCTGTAGGCGTCGCGCTGCGCGAGCTCGAGCCGGACGACGATGTGCCGCCCCATCGAGATCGAGAGGGGGACGGCGCCCCCCGGCGTCCACTCCGGCCGTGGGCACAGGGCCCCCTCGTTCCTCCAGCCGCTCTCCTGCTTGCAGTCCTTCAGGAGACCGTGATCGGACCTGAACTCGATGGAATGCAGCGCGATGGGCCGCGCCGCATCGGGCTCCGGGCTCTCCGTGGTCGGATCCGCCATATCGACCTTCCTCGCTCGCGGCGCTCATGCACTCGACTCTTGCCGAGCCGCACGCCGGGTCACGACGATCGTAGTGCGCGAGCCGGCCGAGCCAAGTCGGGAGTCCACGCAGGGGGCGACGGCGCTCTGCCGGCCGCCCCGCCACCCGCGCGCCCGCCCCGCCACCCTCCGCCCCGCCCCGCCCGGAGACAGCGCGCTCGGCCGAGCCCGCGCGGCCTGCGCGCGCTCTCCCGGAAGGCCGGCCGCGGCGCGAGCCGGGTTCCTGCGGAAGCGCGCCCGAGCTAGATTGCGCGCATGTCCAACAGCCTGTTCGTCGTGCATGTGCATGTACGTGTCAGACCCGAGCTCGTCGACGCCTTCCGGAGCGCGACGCTCGAGAACGCACGCGAGAGCGTCAAGGAGCCGGGGATCGCCCGGTTCGACGTCGTCCAGGACACCGAGGATCCCGCGCGGTTCGTGCTCGTCGAGGTCTACAGGACCAAGGAAGCGCCGGCCGCACACAAGGAAACGGCGCATTACCAGCGGTGGCGGGACACCGTCGCGGAGATGATGGCCGAGCCGCGGACCAGCCGGAAATACGTCAATGTCTTCCCTGACGACGCGGGGTATTGACATGGCGCCTCCCAGCAATGAACCCGCCTTCGAGTTCGCCACCGCGACGCGCATCGCCTTCGGCGCAGGCAAGATCGCCGAGGTGCCCGCGGCCGTGCGGGGCCTCGGCGGGACGCGGGCGCTCGTCGTCACCGGGCAGGATCCCGGCCGCGCCGCGCCGCTCCTCGCCGCGCTTGCGGCCGCGGGCGTCGCCGCGGTGCGCTTCGCCGTCGCGGGCGAGCCCACGGTGGACATCGCCCGCGAGGGGACGTCGCGGGCCGCGGCCGAGCGGTGCGACGTCGTTGTGGCGCTCGGCGGCGGCAGCGCGATCGACGCCGGCAAGGCGATCGCCGCGCTCGTCGCGAACGGCGGCGACCCGCTCGATTACCTGGAGGTCATCGGCAAGGGGGGAGCGCTCTCCAGGCCGTCCGTGCCGTTCGTGGCGATCCCCACGACCGCGGGCACCGGCGCGGAGGTGACGCGCAACGCGGTGCTCGCGTCGCCGGAGGCCGGCGTGAAGGCGAGCCTGCGCAGCCCCCACATGCTGCCGCGCCTCGCGGTGGTCGACCCCGACCTGCTCGCGGGCGCCCCGCCCGGGGTGCTCGCGTCGAGCGGGCTCGACGCGCTCTCGCAGCTCATCGAGCCGTTCCTTTCGAGCCGCAGCAACCCGCTCACGGACGGCCTCGCGCGCGAGGGCATCCGCCGCTCGGTGCGCTCGCTGCGCCGCGCGGTCCTGGAGGGCGCCGACGCGCCGGCCCGGGACGACCTCGCGATCGCCAGCCTGCTCGGCGGCCTCTGCCTCGCGAACGCCGGCCTCGGGGCCGTCCACGGCTTCGCGGGCCCCGCGGGGGGCATGTACGACGCGCCGCACGGCGCGGTGTGCGCGGCGCTCTTACCCGCCGTCCTGGAGGTCAACCTGCGGGCGCTGCGCGCGCGCGACCCGGCTCACCGCGCGCTGCCGCGCTTCGACGAGCTGGCCGCGCTCGTCACGGGGCGCGCCGGCGCCAGCGCCGAGGAAGGGATCGCCTGGGTCCGCGAGCTCTGCCGTGACCTCGCGATCCCGGGGCTCCGGCGCTACGGCATGGGTGAGGCGGACCTCCCGGCGCTTGTCGCGAAGGCCAGGGCGGCGAGCAGCATGAAGGCGAACCCGCTGCCGCTCACCGACGAGGAGCTGTTCGACATCGCGGCGGCGTCCTTGTGATCGCGGCGCTGGTGGTATCATCAGGGGGTGGCAAGCCCGTACCGCACGAGACCGCCCACTCCGCCGCGGGTCCGGTCGATCGACCAGCGGCGGCGGATCAGCGTGGCGAGCCTCGTGTTCGGCATGCTCTGCGGTGTGACGGGGATCTCGCTCGCCGACGAGGGGCGGGCCGAGTGCGCGCTGCTGTTCACGGGCGTCTGCGGCTTCGTCTTGCTCCTCCAGCGCTAGGGTGCACCCTAGCCTTGACCCCACCCCCGACGACCGGAGCTCGATGAAGAACGATCCCGCCCCGAATCCCACCCTCGACGCCATGCTCGCCGCCCAGCGCATCGCGTTTGCGCCCGTCATGTTCCAGGTGGCGCGGGTGATGCGAAACCGCGGCGTCCTCAAAGCGCTCCAGCGCGCTGGCAAGGGCGGCAGGACACCGGCGGAGGTGGCCCAGGACACCGGCCTCTCCGCCTATGCCGCCAAGACCTTGCTGGAGGCGAGCCTGAGCTTCGGCCTGGTGGAGCGCGCAGGCGGCGCAAGCGTCGCGAGCGGCGCAAACGCCCACGCAGAGCCGCGAGAGCGTGGCGAGCGCTACACGATCACGCGGGTCGGGCTCATCGTCGAGAATGACAGGATGACCCGCATCAACATGGATTTCATCCATGACGTTTGTTACGAGGGCATGCGCTTTCTCGACGAGGCCATCGAGGGCGGCAAGCCGGCTGGCCTGAAGGTCTTCGGCGAGTGGCCGACGGTCTATGAGGCGCTCCCGGCGCTCCCGCCGAAGGTGAGGGAGAGCTGGTTTGCGTTCGATCACCTCTACTCCGACTCCGCGTTCCCCGAGGCGCTGCCCGTCGTGTTCGAGCGGAGGCCGAGGACGCTCCTCGACATCGGCGGCAACACGGGGCGGTGGGCGATCCAGTGCTGCACGCACGACCCCGACGTGCGCGTCACGCTGCTCGACCTGCCGGGCCAGCTGGAGGACGCGCGCGTCAACGTCGAGCGGCACGGCCTGCTCGGCCGGATCATGGGCACCCCCATCGACTTCCTGGATCACGGCCAGGCGTTCCCGACGGGCTTTGATGCCATCTGGATGAGCCAGTTCCTCGTGTGCTTCTCCGAGCCGGACATCGTCCAGATCCTCCGGCGGGCGGCGTCGGCCATGGGGGACGAGACGGTGCTCTGGATCCTCGACACGTTCTGGGATCGGCAGACGAACGAGGTGGCGGTCCACTGTCTTCACGGCTCTTCCCTGTATTTCACGTGCCTCGCGAACGGGAACAGCCGCATGTACAGCGCCGCCGATATCCGGCGTTGCATCGACGAGGCTGGCCTCGTCGTCGAGGCGGAGATCGACCAGCTCGGCCTCGCCCACACGCTGCTCCGGTGCCGCCGGCGCGACGCGCCCGCGGGCAAGCGCGCGTGAGCGTCCAGGCGAAGCGACGCGCGTGGCAGCCTGGACGATCCCGACCCCGGAGCGAGCGGCGACACAACGGATGAGGCGGCTCGGGGCGGCGCGCCCCGTCCGCCGCCGGCGCGGCGTGACCTGCGTTGCGCCGCGGCGATGACCGGGCGTGGCGCGCGCGAACGGCTTTCGCTCGTGGCCCTCGCGTAGCATAGTGGGGCGACGCCGCCACGGCGCCGCGCCGCGCCATGGGCCCACAAGGAGAAACCGTCGTGTCCCACCCCCCGCTCACCCAGCTCTCCGACGAGGAGCGCCTCTTCCGCGACTCGGTGCTTGATTTCGCCCGGAAGCGCGTCGCGCCGCGCGCGGCGGCGATGGACGAAGAGGGCGCGCTCGACCACGATCTGCTCCCTTCGCTGTTCGAGCTCGGCCTCATGGGCATCGAGATCCCGGAGGCGTACGGGGGCTCGGGCGCGGGCTTCTTCAGCGCGATCCTCGCGATCGAGGCGCTCGCCGTTGTCGACCCGAGCGTGAGCGTGCTCGTCGACGTGCAGAACACCCTGGTGGCCAATGCGTTCCTCCGCTGGGGCACCGAGGCGCAGAAGGAGAGGTACCTCCCGCGGCTCTCCCGCGACTGGATCGGCTCGTATGCGCTGAGCGAGGCGGGCTCCGGCTCGGACGCGTTCGCGCTCGCGGCCCGCGCCGAGCGCCGGGGCGACCGCTGGATCCTGAACGGCCGCAAGCTCTGGATCACGAACGCGAACGAGAGCTCGGTATTCCTGGTCTTCGCCAACGTCGATCCGACGAAGGGCTACAAGGGCATCACGGCCTTCGTTGTCGAGCGATCCTTCCCCGGCTTCTCGGTGGGCAAGAAGGAGAACAAGCTCGGGATCCGCGCCTCCAGCACGTGTGAGCTGGTCCTCGAGGACTGCGAGGTGCCGGAGGGCAACGTGATCGGCGAGGTCGGCAAGGGCTACAAGATCGCCATCGAGACGCTGAACGAGGGCCGCATCGGCATCGGCGCGCAGATGCTCGGCCTGGCCGCGGGGGCGTTCGACCACGCGATGCGCTACATGGGCGAGCGGAAGCAGTTCGGGCAGTCGATCGCGAGCTTCCAGGGCGTGCAGTTCCAATATGCGCGGGTCGCCATGGAGATCGAGGCCGCGCGCCTCCTCGTCTACAACGCCGCGCGGCTGAAGGACGCGGGCCAGCCGTTCGTGAAGGAGGCGGCGATGGCCAAGCTGTTCGCGTCCGAGGTGGCCGAGCGGACGGCGTCGCTCTGTATCGAGTTCATGGGCGGCGTCGGCTTCACCAAAGACTACCCTGTCGAGAAGCTCTACCGCGACGCGAAGATCGGGAAGATCTACGAGGGGACGTCGAACATGCAGCTCTCCACGATCGCGAAGCTGCTCCAGGCGGGATACGACGCGAAGGGCTGAGCGGGGGAGTTCACCCCCGTCCCAACACCGACGTTGCCCTCAGCGCCTCCGCCTCCATGACTCGGGTCTTCGGCGCGTGTGAGAGCACGCGACGAAGACGACGTCATCCATCAGACAATCCTCCGACGGCTTCGCGCGTCACGGCAGCTGCCGCTTGAGATCCGCGAGCCAGCGGCGCGTCGACACCTGCTGCGGCAAGATCACGTCCCGCACCAGGGCGTGCGACTCGGTGTCGAGCTCCTCGATGTCGTTCCGGTAGTCCTTCAGCCCGTGCTCCTCTCCCTCGGCCAGCGCCGAGAGCGCCGTCTTGTGGCCGAGCGCCAGCGCGGTCCCCTCGACGGCCTTGGCGAACGCGCCCCATGGCCCGGAGCTCGCCGGGGGATCGCCTCCGAGCTCCTCGATCCGCCGGCGCAGCACCTTCACCCGCGCCTCGTGCGACGCAAGGTTCAGCCGGAGGTGGTGAGCAACCCAGCCCTGGCGCGCCGCGGCGATGGCCTGACGGTAGGTCTCGACCGCGGACATCTCGCCGCGGCAGAACGATTTGAGCTGCTCGATCGAGTCATCGTCGATGAGTCCGTCCAGGCCCACGCTCTCGTCTGCGAATGCGACCGGTTCCATGGGGTACTCTCCTGAGATGTCTGGTGAACGCCCGATCCCTCTCCTCCTTACCTCCCAAGGTGGGCCACCACGCCATACGTCCACGCAGGAGCCGTGATCGCCAGGGATCGTCACCGCTGCGGGAAGGCGCGCGCCCCCTGTTGCCTCAGGGGTACATGTTCGCCTCGTACTGCATCAGTCTCGGCTGAACTCTTTCATTCCCTTCAAGTCCCGTTCCAATGTCCGGGACTTTGCGGTCATGAAGCGAGCTCATCGATCCGGCGGCGGCCCCCCTCCAGCGACGACGCAGAGCGCTGAGCGCCGGCGGCTCACAGCGCGGCGAACACGCGGGCTCCCTTGCCCGTGCCGCAGAAATCGCCGTTGCCTGCGTCTCGCAGGATGGCGCGCAGCGCCGCGGCATCCTTCTCGTCGCGCGCGAGGGCGCCGAGGAGCATCGCGCCTTCCTTGAGGCGCCTCTCGACCTCCGGCGCGCTCTGCTCGGGGATCCCGGCGTCGACGAGAACGCTGCTCAGGCTGGCCGTCTCGCTCGCCGAGCTCGCGTCCGCGAGCCTCACCGCGATGGGGCCGGCCACCGCGAGCCGCAGCCCCGGGACCACGAGCCCCGCGCTCGCCGCGGCGAGGACGGAGGTCAGCGCGCTCCCGTGCGAGGCCGCGCCGTATGCGCGCGAGCGCAAGATATGCTGGCGGCGCGTCGCCTCGCTCACGATGGCGCAGACGTCCCGTCGCGTGTGCCCGCTGTCCAGGATGCGCCGGACGACGTCTTCGGCCTCCCCACGTGCTCGCACCATCCCCGTGATCAACCGCTGGCTCGCCATGCAGACCTCCTTGGCTGAGGGTTCGCGCCGCGCGCGCTGGTTTCCAAGGAGCTATGCACAACACGAACCGTACCGCGCGCGTATCCGGCGGGAGATCGCGGGCCGCTCGCGAACCCAGCAACAGCCCCCGTCGCGTCCGCGGCACGATGCCACAGCGAGGCGATCACGCTGTGACGCAACGACACGGCAAACTCGTCGGGAACAGCGTGGCCAGGCGCATCCCGCGCGGCTGCTGCGGCGCTCGCCGCGGCGCGGCTCAGGCCGCGGCGCGTCGTTCCCTGGGGAGACGCTTCGCGCTCTTGCCGGCTCGCCGCGCGCTCACCGCGCGCACGCTCTCGCTGAGGCGGGTCACGAGCGGCACGGCCTCTCTCTCGCCGAAGCCGCGGACGATCCGGAGCATCTTCGCCTCTTCCGGCCGGAGCGCCGCGAGCGCCCCGTCCGCGACGGCCTCCTCGGCGTCGATCAGCGATTGCAGGGCGCCCTCCGTGTAGGCGCGGATCACGGCGGGGTGGACATAACAACGCTGGCAGACCGCTCGTGTGTTGCCCAGACGGGCAGACACCCTGTCGATCACCTGCGCCACGCGCTTCTTCACCTGGCGGACCGAGCTCGCGATCTCCATCTCGCAGAAGAACGACGCGCACAGCACGGTGCCGGTCCAGGTGCGGAAGTCCTTCGCCGTGAAGTCGTGGCCCGCGACCGAGCGCAGGTACTCGTTCACGTCTTCCGAATGGATCCTTTGCCGCCGGCCCTCGCCGTCGATGTACTGGAACAGCTCGTGGCCGGGCACGTCCTGACAGCGCTTCACGATGCGGGCGAGCCGCCGATCCCGCACCGTCATCCCGTGCTCCTTGCCGCCCTTGCCCCTGAAGTGGAACCTGATGAGACTCCCCTCTATCTCGACGTGCTCGTCGTGGAGCGTGGTGAGTCCATACGAGTCGTTGTCGCGCGCGTACTCGTCGTTCCCTATGCGGATCGACGTCTCGTCGAGCAGGCGCACCACCGCCGCCAGCACCTTCTCGCGCGGCAGGCCAGGGAGCGCGAGATCCCGCTCGCTCGCCGCGCGGATCGCCGGGAGCGCCGCGCCGAACGCGAGCATGCGGTCGTACTTCGTCTCGTCGCGGACCTCGCGCCAGCGCGGGTGATACCGGTACTGCTTTCGGCCGCGCGCGTCCCGCCCTGTCGCCTGGATGTGCCCGCGCTCGCTCCGGCAGATCCACACCTCGGTCCACGCGGGCGGGATCGCGAGGCGGCGGATGCGCGCGAGCGTCGCCTCGTCCTTGACGGGGCGACCGTCGGCGTCGACGTAACGGAAGCCCTTGCCCGCCCCTCGCCTGGAGAACCCCGGCTCACCGTCGTTCACGTAACGGAGCCCGGCCGACTCGGCGGACTCGACCGGTGACGGGGTGAGCTGCCCTGTCCCCGCGAGCTCACCGTCAGCGCGGGCGAGCTCGACCGTCTCGACGGACTCGACCGACACGCTGACGCGGCGCCGGCGGAGGACGACGCCGTTCGCGGATCCGCGCATCTCGCGGCGCGGGGCGCTCCGTGGGCGGCGCCTTTCACGGGTGGTCGTGGCGCTTCCGCTCTTCATGGCGCGGGCCGCTCAGAGCGCCTCCTGCGCGACCGCGCTCGGAGCGCGCCGCCGCGCGCGATCGCGGTGCGCGTCATCGATGCACCGCCTCACCTCGGCGTCGATCGCCGCGATCGCCATCCGGTTGAACATGCGCAGCGGCAGCGGCATGTCGATCGCGAAGTCGACGGCCCTGGGCCGGAGCTCGAGCCGCCCGGAGAGCGTGAAGCCCTTGAAGGAGATGCCGACATCCGCGCGCCGCTCGTCGCTCCAGAAAATGGAGGGAGCGTACTCCGCGTATCGATCACAATACTTCGCCATCGCCCGCAGGACCGCGCTCTTCGCTTCTTCGTCGTTCAGGTCGTGATGGACAGTGTGGTTCATGGTGACCTCGGGTGATGGCTGGAAGCTGGAAGATCGACACCAGCGGACCTCCAGCGGCGTCGACGCGACAGGCTCGCCAGCGCCGGCGTTCGCGGGGTTAGCAAGCCGGGTGCCTGCCGGGTCCGACGGGGGCCCAGCGCTCGCGGCAGGGCCATTTCCGGGCGCGTCCGCGCGAGATCGGGCCCCCCCGCGGTCCGCGCATGTCGAGGTTCGCCACGAGCGGGGCAGATCGCCACGGCCAGCCTTGAGCCCGCCCCCTCGCGCCGCGGCTCAGCTCGCGGCATGGCGCGTGCGATCGATGGGGCTCATGCACGCGCTCCTGCACGAAGCTGCCGCGCTGAAGTCTCCACCTGCGCTCAGCGGGCGTTTCGGGCCACGGGCCAGGAGGGCGCTGAAGGCGCTGTTGATCCTGCCTCTCGCGCTGTGGCTCGGCTACGTCGTCGTCGTGAACGTCATGCTGAGCACGGGGCTCATCGCGAGGCTCGTCAGCTACAACCCCGTCGACGCCTCGCTCTATTACGGCTCGGCGTGGAGCTTCTGGCCCGGCGTCGTTCACGTCAAAGAGCTCCGGCTCAGCGGCTCCGACAGCGTGCTTCAGTGGGCGGTGGAGCTCGACGAAGCGGACGTCGATATCCACCTGACCGATCTCCTCCGGAAGAAGTTCTATGCGGAGGACATCCGCGCCGCGGGCTTCGTGTTCCGGATGCGGATGCTCGTGGATCCGACGAGCGAGCGTGATCTGGAGGCGCCGCACATCCAGGCGCTGCCGCCCATCCCGGAGTTCGCGAACCCGCCGCTCAAGCCGGAGCTGCCGCCGAAGCACGATCTCGAGAACTCGGACGAGGGCTACAATTTGTGGACGGTGCACCTGGAAGGCATCGACACGACGCTCAAGGAGGTCTGGATCCAGCAAGTCCGGTATGCCGGCGGCGGTCGCGTGCGGGGAGGGTTCTATTACAAGCCCCTCCGCGCCGTTCGCGTCGGGCCCGTCGCGCTGGAGCTCCGGTCCGGCGAGGTCCACGTCGCCGATCGCGTCGTCGCGCGGCTCGACGCCGACGCCGACGTGACGATGAGCACGTTCGACCCGAGGGACGTCGACGGGCTCGACGTCCTCGAAACCGCCTGGGCGCGCGTCCGCCTCGACGCGCAGCTGCCGGGGCTCGATTTCATCCCCCTTCCCGCGGGTGATGGCGCCGGACCCCGGCTCGAGGACGGGAGCGGAGAGCTCCGGACGAACCTCGTCGTGAACCGGGGGAGCGTCGAGCCGGGCAGCACCGCGTCCTACGAGACGAGCCATTTCGTGGCCTCCACCGCGTCGCTCCGCGCGACCGCCGAGGCGCGCGCGGCGCTCCGCGTCGACGAGCGCGGAGCGGCGCGCCTCGCCGTGACGCTGCCCCGCGCGACGCTCGAGCGCCCGGGAAGCGGGTTGCCGCCCATCGTCGTGGAGAGGGCGAGCGCCACCTTCGACGCGCCGGAGCTGCACCTCCTGCGGCTCCAGCCGGGGTTCGCGTCGAAGGTGGATGTCGTCGCCGCGGCGATCCCGGACCTGCGCTGGCTGAACGCCGAGGGCGCCGCGCCGGACGCGCCGCGGTTCACCGGCGGCGCAGCCTTCCTGCGGAGCAGCCTGGAGGTCGACCCGCTGGGCCGGGGGACGGGCTCGCTGAACCTGCTGTTGAAGCACGGCGCCCTGCAGTGGAAACAGACGAAGGTGAAGGGCGACGTGGCGGCGCGCATGACGCTCGACGCGGCGAACGTCCTGAATCAGGCAGCCAAGCTGCGGAAGGGCCGCATCGACATCGAGGACCTCGCGGTCGAGCACGAGGGCGAGGCGGTCCCTGGCTGGTGGGCGCACATCGACATCGAGGACGCCGAGGTGAGGCGGGGGCTCATGGAGGCGGCGATCCGGTTGGAATGCAAGGACGCGCGGCCGGCCGTGATGCTGCTCGACGCCGAGGATGCCATTCCCGGCTGGGCCGCGGGGCTCCTCACGATGGAGGGGCTCAAGGCATCCGCGAAGGTGAGGCGCGCGGACGCCGGCGTCGATTTCAGGCTGCTGGAGGCGACGGGGGGCGATCTCGCGATCCGCGGGCGGCTCACGAAGTCCGACGGGCAGACCCCCAGGGGGGCATTCCTCGTGAAGAGCGGGCTGCTCTCGGTGGGGATCGCGCTCGATCGGGACGGGGCCGGCGTGCACCCCCTCGCCGGCGACGACTGGGTGAACGAGAAGATGATTGCGCTGGGCAGGTGATCTCGCCGGACGACGCCGGTGGGCCATGGGGCGACCGCCGCGCGGCCCGGCCCCGCGCATCGACTGTCTTCGCGCTTCAGCGGGCGCTCATCAACGAACGGGCGCTGGCCGGAGAGACGGAGAGAGGAGGGGGAGAGTTCAACGCAAAGGCGCAAAGACGCAAAGGCGCAAGGGAGAGAGAGAGAAAAAACTCATGTATTTTTGCGCCTTTGCGTCTTTGCGCCTTTGCGTTAAATTCTCCCTCCGGACTCCTGGCGGGCGGAACTAGCCGCGAGCCTTCTCACGAACGGCGATCTGCCGGATCGCCTCCTCGATCGCCCCAGCGACGCCGCGGATCCGCGGGACGCGCCGCAGATCCCGGTGGACCACGAGGTACACGCTCACCGTCGGGAGCGGCGTCGCGCAGGCGAGCCGCCGCAGCCCGGGCACGTCGCGCGCGAGCGCGTCCGCGAAGATGCAGATGCCCTGGGACTCGCTCGCGGCCGTGAGCATCGCGTCGTCCGAGCTCGAACGGAACGGGAACCGGCGCGCGCCGCGGGCGACGAGCCACCGCTCCTGCTCGGACTCCCGCCCCGGCCCGTCGTAGCCGACGAAGTCGTGCCGCGGGAAATCCGCCTCGCGCAGGTGGCCGTCGCGCAGGTGGCGCTCGACATACTCGTTCGAGGCCCACAGGCCGTACGAGAACGTGCCGAGGCGCTTCTCGACGAGCGCCTTCGACGACGAGCGCACCGTCCGGACGCCGAGGTCGGCCTCACGCTTCGCCACGTCCGCGAGGCGCGCCTCCGACGCGAGCTCGATCAGCGTCTCGGGGTGGATGCGCCGCCACGCGGAGAGGACCTTCGCCATCGGGCGCGCGAAGCTCTCCTTGATCGAGACGCGCACCACGCCCTCGAGCGACTCCGCGCCGCGCGCGTCCCTCCCCTCGACGCGGAGCTCCCTCTCCATGCCCTCGGCGAGCGCGACGAGCGCGCGCGCCGCCGGATCGATCGAGGTTCCGGCGGTCGTCCGGTGCACGAGCTTCCGGCCGAGCGCGAGCTCGAGCGCGTCGATGCGCCGCCCGACCGTCGAGGTGGAGAGCCCGAGCGCCTTGCCCGCGCCGAGGAAGCTGCGGCGCCTTTCGACCTCGAGCAGCACGCGCAGGTCGTCCCAGGAGAAGGCGTCGTTTTTCATCCGTGGAACTCCGATGCCCGAAGATGCCCGTTCTCGCGAATCCACCCAGAGCTTACACATGGAGGCATGACGCGACACCCCTTCGAGAACCGGAACGCCCTGATCACTGGAGCCTCCACCGGCATCGGCGCCGAATTCGCCCGCCAGCTCGCCGCGCAGCGATGCCACCTGATCCTCGTCGCCCGCTCGCGCGACAAGCTCGAGGCGCTCGCCGCCGAGCTGCGCGCCGCGCACGGCGTCCGGATCGAGGTGATCGCGGACGATCTCACGAGCGAAGGGGCGATCGGGCGCGTGCACGCCGAGGTCGCGCGGCGCGGCGTGACCGTCAATCTCCTCATCAACAACGCCGGATTCGCGACCCACGGCCGCTTCGAGGAGACGCCGATCGAAAGGCAGCTCGAGGAGATCACGCTCAACGTGAGCGCGCTCGTCGCGATGACCCACGCGTTCCTGCCCGACCTCGTGAGGACGCGCGGCGCGGTCCTCAACGTCGCTTCCACGGCGGCGTTCTACCCGATCGCCTCGATGGCGGTGTACGGGGCCACCAAGGCCTTCGTGCTCTCGTTCAGCGAGGCGCTCTGGGCCGAGCTCGGCGAGCGGGGCGTGAAGGTGGTCGCGCTCTGCCCCGGCGCGACCGAGACGCCGTTCTTCGAGATCGCCGGGGAAGCCGCGGCCGTGGGCGCGAAGGCGAAGGCGAGCGACGTCGTGCGGCTCGGCCTGAGCGCCCTCTCGACGGGGCGAACCCACGCCATCCACGGCCTCGGCAACTACATCCTCGCGAACCTCGGGCGCTTCGTGCCGCGCGCCATGGCGGCGCGCCTGACGGCCGACGTCATGCGGAAGAACCAGGTGCGCGCCCTGCCCGCCAGGACGGCGGGCGCACGTCCCTGAAGCTGCGCTCGGCCCGGCGCCGCGCCGCCCCCCCGCGGCGCGTCAGGGCGACACGGGCGCCTTGAGGGCGAGCTCGCGCCGCAGCAGGATCTGCTGGAGCCCGAGCTGGCCGAGCGTGGTGCAGACCGAGACGAGCCAGATGGTGTGCATGCGGAAGCCGGGGCGCGCGCTCAGGACGAGCACGGGGAGGACGAACGCGACCGCGCGCGCCCCCGAGGCGGCGAGCGAGGGCCAGGTGTTGCCGAGGCCTTGAAAGACGCCGGCGCAGACGAACACGATGCCGCTCGCGAAGTAACCCCAGGAGGTCACCTGGAGGTAGTCGACGCCGGCCGCGACGACGTCCGGCGCGGGCGAGAAGAGCGCGACGAGCGGCGCGGGGAAGACCTGGCAGATCAGGGTGAAGAAGAGCATGAACCCGAGCACGAGCTTCACGCTCTCGAGCGCGGTCTCTCGGACGCGAGCGTAGGCGCCGGAGCCATAGTTCTGGCCGACGACCGCCGCAGCGGAGAAGCTGATCGCCACCGCAGGCATGAAGCCGGCCTGCATCAGCCGCAGCCCGATGCCGAACCCGGCCTGCGCCTCCGAGCCGAAGGGGCGCGTGACCACGTAGATCACGCCCATGGTGACGGCCAGCAACAAGAACTCCGCGCCCGAGGGCAAGCCGATGGCCACCAGCTTTCGCCAGGTGGCGAGGTCAGGCTGCCAGTCGGCGAGGCGGAGGCGAAGGAAGGTCTTGCCGCGCAGCAGATAGACGGCGAGCCCCACGACGGCGGCCGCGGTCGCGAGGAGCGTGGCGAGGCCCGCGCCGAACACGCCGAGCGGGCGCCCCGATACCCAGCCGAAGACGAGGAAGGGCGCGAGGACCATGTTGAGCAGCACGCTCGCGGTCTGGGCCACGAGCCCCGGCTTCATGTCGCCGATCCCGCGCAGGGCCGAGCCGAGCCCCACCATCGTGAACTGCAGCGCGAGCGCCGGGATGAACGCGAGCAGAAAGCTGCTCGCGAGCTCGGCGGTCATGGCGTCTCCCGAGAGCCTCTCGGCGTACGTGCGGTGAAGCGCGAGGCCGAGCACGAGGAAGAGGGCGCCCGCCCACGTGGCGAGGCTCTGCACCTGGTTGAACAGGCGCTGCACCTCGCCGAGCTCCTTCCTTCCGGCCGCCTGCGAGACGAGCGCCACGCAGCCGACCGAGAGCATCTGCGTCGCGGCCAGCGAGACGAACATCAGGTTGCTCGAGACCGCCACGGCGGCGACGGCCTCCTTCCCGAGGCGACCCACCCAGTAGATGTCGATCAGGCCATAGAGGGTCTGGATCGCCATGCCGGCCAGGATGAACAGCATGACGCGCACGACGTGCGCGCGCGGCTTGCCCTGCGTCATGTCGTGCACGCCGCGCGGCGCGGACGGCGCTTCGACTTCGATGTTGGTGTCCATATATTTTACCGGGTAGTATCTGACCGTCTCGTGGATCGCGGCTCGGCGGCCGCGGCTACCTCGTTCGCCGCGGCTTGCCCTCGTGCGCCGCTGGGAAGGCCCCGCCCTCGCGCAGGAGCTCGTTCAGGTGCTCTCGCACGTCCGCGGGCCAGGAGCGGGTGAGCTCCGTGAAGCGCCGCTTGTCCGACGCGAAGAGCGCGCGCGACGCCTCCTCGAACAGGGGCAGGTCGCCGGCCATGACCCACATGAAGCGGCTGGCGGCGGCGCGGGCCTCCCGGGCGCGGTCCTCGTCCGGGGCGCGCTTGCTGGCCTCCTCCACCAGCCTGCGGAGCGCGGCCGAGATCCCCTGCGGCTGGCGCTCGAGCCACTCCCAGTGCCGGGGCAGGAGCGACACCTCGCGCGAGACGACCCCGAGCTTCGGGCGCCCGGGGCCCGCCCTGGCCGGGCGCTCCGGCCTGGCGCGCGAGAGGACCTGATCGAGGGTGCCCCGGAAGTCGAAGTCGACCTGTTTCCCCGAGGCGTCCTCGAAGATCAAGAGCCGGAGCTCCGGATCCGCGTCGAGCCGCCTCTTGGCCTCGCGCAGCGTCTCCTCCAGCGTGCCGCGGACGACGCGCTCGGCGCCGGCGAAGGCGGTGAACGTAGGCAACGTCGGCGGGTCGCTCATGACGCCGGCAATATTACCCGGGTATATTCCCCTGGCAAGGGCCGGACGCGACGAGCGTGGCCCGGAGGCTCCGCTCTTGCGGTTTTCCGTGCAAAAGCAGAGAGTGGCGGGATGATGAAGCCCTCGTGCCTTGTGGCGATCGCCGCCTTGCTCGCAGCGCCGCTGCTCACCTCTTCTTCAGCGCGGGCGGACGTCCCGCCGCCCGAGAGCTGCGACACGCCGGGGTCGAGCTGCAACAACGCGGGGCCCGCCTACAACGAGCCTGGCACGTGCACGCAGCAGAAGTGTCAGCGAACGCTGCCGGGCGAGGACGGCGGCTTCACCACGATGGAATACGACTGCAATCTGTGCATTGCGTCGGGCGGGAGCGCGACGTCGGCCACGGGCGGGGACGCGACGTCGGCCGGCAGCGCGGGCGCGGACAAGGCGTCCTCGGACGACGGCGGCTGCGCCATGAGCGGTGCCGCCTCGGGCGGCGCAATGGCGGGGCTGATGCTTCTCTGCGGCGCCGCGGCGCTCGTGACCGCCCGCCGGCGCCGCTGAACCGGGCCTCGACCGTGCGCGCGCCCGGTCCTCCGCCCGCGAGCGTGGCCCGCCTGCTCGAACGCGGCGTCGCGCCGCTCGACGGCGCGCGGCGGCGCCTCTTCGGCCTGCTCCGCCGGAGCGAGCTCGCGATCGCGGTCGTGGCGCGCCCCGATCGCAGGATAGCCACCCTCGCCGCGGCCAACGCGCTCGGCGCCTTCACCCTGGCGGTCTTTGCGCCGAGCGCGCTGCTCGTGCTCGGGCCCGTCCTGCTCGGCGTCCTGCACGTCGCGGCCGACGTGCGCTACCTCGTGCTGCGGCGCGGGCTGCCGTCGTGGTGGCGCGGCGTCGTCTGGACGGCCTGCGCCGCGCTGGTGGGGCTGCGGGGCGCCCAGGAGCTCTTTGGCTCGGCCGCGGCGCTGCTCCGCGCCGAGCACGCTTTGCTCGCCGCCTGGCTCGGCGCCGCGATCGTCGCCGGCGCGCTCGCGTCGCGCGCGTGGCGGCGCGTCGCGCTCGCCGCCGCCGCCGCCGTGGCGCTGTCGGCGGCGGCGCTCGCCGCGCCGCGCGGCTTCCGGCTCGTCCTCGCGCACGCGCACAACCTGGTCGCGCTCGCGCTGTGGCTCGCGCTCTTCCGCCGCCGGGTGCGCGCGGTCGCCTGGCCGCTCGGCCTCGTGCTGGCCGGGACCGCGCTCCTCGCGAGCGGGGCGATGACCTCGCTCACCCTGCGCGCCGGGTGGCTGGATGCCTTCGGGCTGCACCTCTTCCTGGCGAGCGACTGGCTCGCTCCCGGGCTGCCGACCCGCTCCGCGGTCGCGCTCACCGCATGTTATGCGTTCCTGCAGTCCGTCCATTACGCGGTCTGGCTGCTGCTCATTCCCCAGGAAGATCACCCGGGCCAGCGGACAACCACCTTCCGCATGTCCGCGCGCTCGCTCCGGCGCGACTTCGGGGACGCAGGGCTCGCCGCCGTGGCTCTCATCGCCGGCCTGGTGCTGCTCGGCGCCCTGCGCAGCGCGCTCGGCACGCGCAACCTGGTGCTCTCGCTCGCCTCCTTCCACGGGTACCTGGAGCTCGCGCTGCTCGCGTACTTCTATGTCCGCGGCGACGTCGGCCGGCGCGCCGCGGAGGCGCGCCAGGAGCGGTCCGGGCGCGCGCGCGGGGTGGACGGCGGCGGGCCCGAGATCGCCGCGCAGCCGGCCGCGCCATGAGCCGCGTCTTCACCGATCCGCTGGTGGCCGCCTGGGCGCGCGCGTTCGCGTTCACGCTGCTCATCGAGCTCGCCGTCGCCTCACCGCTGCTCGGCGCGTCGGAGCGGTCACGAGGCCGCCGCGCCGCGCTCGTCGTCGTCGCCAACCTCGCGAGTCACCCGGCGGTGTGGTTCATCTTCCCCGCGCTCGCGATCGGCGCCACGGCGCGACTGGCCCTCTCGGAGCTCTGGGCGGTGCTGCTCGAGCTCGGCGTCTACCGGCTCGCGCTGCGCGAGCTGCCTGCCACGCAGGCCATCGCGGCCTCGGCGCTCGCGAACGGCGCGTCGCTCGGGCTCGGGCTGCTCCTGCGCGCAACGACCGGCTGGGTGTGAGCGGGCCGCGGAGCGCCGCTCCGCCGGCTCCGGAGCGACACCGCCGCGGACAGCGCCCCTGCGCGGGCGGGCTCGTCCGACGCGAGCGAGACGCGACATCGCTCGTTCGCCGACAGCGTGGGTGATCGTCTCACGCAGCGCGGACGGCTCCGCTGCGCTATGACTGCGAGATGTTTGGTCCAGGGCGCCCTCAGTACCCTCCGCAGCAGCCGCCTCAGTACCCTCCGCAACCGCCGCATCACTACCCTCCGCAGCCGCCGCCTTACTACCCTCCACCGCCGCCGCAGCGCCCGAAGTCCGGCCTGTCGCCGCTCGTGATCGTGCTCATCGTCCTCGGCGGGTTGTTCGCGCTGGGCGTGGGCGCCATCTTCGTGATCGGCGGCGCTGTGTACCTGGTGGCGAGCGCATCGCCGGAGCAAACCGTCGTCGAGACCACGCCTCCCGGCGTGTCGACCGCCGGCGGCCTCTCGCCGGTGGTGCCCACGTCGACGAGCACCCCGCTTCGCCCCGACCAGGAGGCCGACGAGGCGGCGGGCGAAGGCCCGTCCAACGGCGACCGCGCCGCGGGTGATGCCCCGTCGCCTGCTGCCGGCGACGAGACGGGTGACGCGCCGGCGCCTCTGCCGACAGCGGCGCGGACACCCACCTCACCGAGCGAGGGCTCCTCGAATGGAAGCCCGAGCAACGGTAGCGCGGCGGGCGGGACGTCCTGGTGGTGTACGGCGAGCGCGTCCGTGCGCGTCTGCGGCTTCGCGGGCGCGTGCAACTATCAGATGGTGTTCGGCAATGGCTCGGCGAAGGACCGCTTCATGGCGTCGCAGCAAGCGAAGCGGTCGTGCGAGGCGAGCGCCCGCGCCAAGGGAGCCACGGCCTTCTGCGTCGTGCAGTGCAGCCCTCGCTGACGGGCGATGACGTCGCTCGCTCCGCTCCGCTCAGCTCCTCGCGCCAGCGCTAGTAACCGCCGCTGCCGCCGACCCCCGCCGCGCTGTAGCCAGAGCTGTAGTCGCCGCCGCCCGCGCCCCCGGTGCCGCCCACAGTCACGTTTCCGCCGTAGTAGTAGTCGTCCGGATCTTCGTAGACGTTGATACCGAGGTTCAACTTGCCGTTGAGCCACAGCTCGCTGCTCCCGATACCGAACGCATACTCGGCCCAGGTCGTCGAACGCGGCGAGACGTACAGGTAGACCCGTTGCGACGAGAGCAGCGTGGCCTCCACGTTCGGCTCCGTCACCGTGCCGTCCTCGACCTTCTCGAAGTGCCAGCCCGGAAGGAGCGTGACGCTGTACCCTCCCTGCTCCAGATCGACGAGGAGGGAGCTCGAGTCCGGATCCTCGTCCTCGCTGCTGACCGTCACCACAGTTCCGTAGCCACCGCCGACAGCCATGGCTGAGGTATTCTCATCTTCGTAGTAGTAATAACCGTTCGAGATCTCGAACGTGGCGTCGCGGAGCCGATATCGCGCTCCAGACGGTGCATCGGCCGCGAGCGGCAAGCTGATCGAGCCGACGTCCGGCCCGCGATCAGCCCCCTGCGAGCCGCAACCGCTGAGCAAGGCCGCGAACACCACGCCAGCCGCCGCCACCGACCCAAACCCTCTGATCGTCTTGGTCATTCTATCCTCCGGATAAGCTGCCCCTCCGGACCGACGGCGGCGTGTGTCGTGACCTGCCATCGGTCCAGAGTGGGTCACCACCTGAGAGCAACCCGCGGGCCAGCCTGGATTTGCCGTAAATCAGCGCGTTCCCATGGGCACCGCTCAGCACCTGGCGCACACTGAGCCAATCGTTGGGCCATAGCTGGCCTGTGCCAACGCCTGATCTGTGCCACCGAGAGCGCACGCAAGCCGAGGCCGGGAGCCTCATGGCGCCGACGACCGTCGGTCGGCTGAGCCGGACCGGCTCGTCATTAAGCCGACGGCCCGGCGGCAGCTACCCCTCGCCCGAGAGCACCGCGGCGATCGCGACGCGCTGCCCACGCGGCTGCCCCGCCGCGTCGGCGTGGGCCATGTCGAGGGCGGCCAGCACCGTCGACAGCGTCGTCTGGTCCAGGACCGACGACGCCTCGACGGCGTGGAGGTCTTCTCCCACGAAGTTCTTCGGGCAGGCGTCGATGACCGGCAGCGCGCGCTCGCTGGCCGGCGCGAACCTGATGGGCAGGCCGTGCGTGCGGCAGATGAGCGGCCGCGCCGCGTAGATCGCGCACCTCCCCTCCCCGTCGAGCGCCGGGCACACGCCCGGATCGCCCGCCCGCGCGCGCTCGGCCAGCGCCTCGCGGTCGGCCTCCGGGAGCGCCGCGAGCGCCTCGCGGAGCGCGTCGGCCTCGATCGACGTCACCGAGAACCGCCGCCGGCAGCAGTCGCTGCACCCGGTGCGGCAGGCCATCCGCCCGCCGTGGCGGGCGCTCGCGCTCGCGAAGAACGCGTCGACCTTGGTGAAGAGCTCGTGGAGGCGCTCGCGCGGCGTGCGGTGCATTCGCCGCGGTCTATAGCGGGGCGGATCCTCGTGCGCCAAGGGCGCATCCGCGCCGCTCGGCTCGCCGCGGCGTGCTTTCCACGTTATCCGACGGCCACGGCGCGGCCGCCGGCGACCTCCGGCGAGGGCGCGTGCCGGGCCACGAGCTGGGCGACCTCGCCGCGGCAGGAGCCGCACCCCGTGCCGGCCTTGGTCGCGGCGCACGCCGACTCCAGCGAGCAGGCGCCGCCCTCGATGGCCTCCCGGAGGGTCGCCTCGCTGACCTTGTGACAGTTGCAGACGACGCGCTCGGCCTGCGCCGTTGGCCCCGCGCCGCCGCCGGCGCAGAGCGCCTCCAGAGGATCGGCGGGCAGCGGATCGTTGCGATCGAAGAGCTGCACCAGCGTGGCCGCGGCCGCGGTGTTGCCGACGAACTGGGCCCCTAACAGCCGCCCGTCGCGGATGATCAGCTTCCGGTACGTGCTCTTCCGCGTCTCGACGACCTGGAGCACGTCGTCGCTCTCGAGCTCCGGCTCGGTGCTGCCCATGGAGGTGACGTCGACGCCCGCCACCTTCAGCCGGGTATACAGCTTCGTGCCCCGGTAGCGCGCCTGCGGGTTCGCGCCCGTCAGGACGTCGGCGAGGACGGCGGCCTGCTCCCAGATGGGCGTCACGATGCCATAGAGCTTGCCCCGGTGCTCCGCGCACTCGCCGATCGCGTAGATGCCCGGCACCTGGGTGGCCATCGTGTCGTTGACGACGATGCCCTTGTTGATGGGCAGGTTGGAGGCGCGCGCCACGTCGACGCGAGGCCGGACGCCGCACGCGAGGACCACCATGTCGGCCGGCAGGACGCTGCCGTCGTCGAGGCGACAGCCCTCGACCGCCTCGTCTCCGCAGATGGCCTCGACGGTGCGCCCGGTGCGGACGAAGATGCCGCAGCGCTCGATGTGCTGCTCGAGCATGTCGCCGCCCATCTGATCCAGCTGCGCGTTCATGAGGCTCTTCGCCACGTGGATGACGGTCACGTGGAGGCCCATGTCGCTCAGCACCTTGGCCGCCTCCAGGCCGAGGAGCCCGCCGCCGACCACGATGGCGTTGTCTCCCGCCCGCGCGCTGCCGCGCATCCGGACGCAATCGTCCATCGTCCTGTACACGAAGACGCCCGGGCGCAGATCGCCCTCCGAGGTCGTCATGCCCTCGAGCGGCGGGACGAGCGGCTGGCTGCCTGTCGCGAGCACGGCGACGTCGTAACGATGGCGCGCGCCGTCGGCTGCCACGACCGCCCTCGACCCGGTGTCGATCCGCGCCACGGAGGTCCCGCTGACGAGCCGCACCCCGTTGCGCTCGTACCAGGCGGGGGGCTTCGTGACGATGGAGTCCGGCGCCTCCCCTGCGAGCACCTTGCTGAGCAGGACGCGGTTGTAGGCGCCGCCCCGCTCCTCGCCGAAGACGGTGATGTCGTAGCGGTCCCTGGCGCCGCGCGACATCAGCTCGTCCAGCAGGCGGCACGCCGCCATGCCGTTGCCAACGATGACAAGGTCCTTCCTTCGCATCAGTTCGACTCCGAGACCCGGCGCGCCCTGACGGCGCACACCTTGAACTCCGGCATCCGGCTGGTCGGGTCCAGCGCCGGCACGGTGAGCACGTTGGCGGCCTTCTTGCCGCCCCAGTGAAACGGAGCAAAGAGCGTGTCCGGCCGGATCGAAGGCACGACCGCGACCCGGAAGGTGACCGCCCCGCGCCGGCTCTCGACGAGCAGGGAGTCGCCGTCGACGACGCCGAGGCGCGCCGCCAGCCTGGGGTGGACCTCGACCTTCGGCTCGGGCTTGGCCTCTTCGAGCGTGGAGACCCGGCGCGTCTGGGCGCCGGAGTTGTAGTGTTCCTTGTAGCGGCCCGTCGTGAAGTAGAGCGGATAGGCGTCGTCGGGGAGCTCGGCGGCGGGGCGGTGGTGGACAGCGTGGAACCGCGCCCGGCCGTTCGGGTGATGGAACCGCTCGGCGAAGAGGCGCGGAGTCCCCGGGTGCTCGACCGACGGGCACGGCCAGAAGACGCCTCGGTTCCGGCGTATCTTGTCGTAGGTGATGCCGCTGTAGTCCGCCCTGGCGCCCGCGGTCGCCCGGCGCAGCTCGTCGAACACCTGCTCGGCGGACGTGTACTGGAAGTGCCTGCCCGCGCCGAGGCGGCGCGCGAGCTCGCAGAAGATCTCGATATCGGTCTTCACCTCGGGGGGCGCGGGGCGGACCTTCTGCCGCAGGATCACCCGCCCTTCGAGGTTCGTCATCGTCCCCTCCTCCTCGGCGAACTGCGCGACCGGAAGGAGGACGTGGGCGTCCCGGGCCGTCTCGTTGACGAAGGCGTCACAGACCACGAGCAGATCGAGCGAGGCGAGCCGCCGCTCGATGTTGAGCGCGTTCGGCGACGCGACAGCCACGTTGGATCCGAACACGAGGAGCGCGCGGATCCCCCCCTCGGGGCCGAGCGCGTCGAGCAGCTCGTAGGCGCTCTTCCCCTTGGCCGGCAGCTCAGCAGGATCGATGCCCCAGACGCGGGCGATGGCCTCCCGGTGCTCCGCGTCCTCGATATGCCGGTAGCCGGGGAGCTGATCGGCCTTCTGGCCGTGCTCGCGGCCCCCCTGGCCGTTGCCCTGTCCGGTGAGGCAGCCATAGCCGCTGTACGGCTTGCCGACCTTGCCGAGCGCGAGCATCAGGTTGATGAAGGAGAGCACGGTGTCTGACCCCTTCGACTGCTGCTCCGGCCCGCGGCCGGAGAGCAGCATGCTGCTCGGCGCCTCGGCGAGCAGCCGCACGGCCTTGAGCTGATCCTGCGTGGAGACCCCGGTCAGCCGCTCGACGTGCGCCGGGTGGTACGAGAGGATGGCGCGCCGGAGCTCGTCGAACCCGTCCGTGCGCGCGGCGATGTACGCCGTGTCGACGAGCTTCTCCTCGAGGGCGAGGTAGAGCAGGCCGTTGGCGAGCGCCAGATCGGACCCGGGCGTGGGCTGGAGGTGGAGCGCCGCGGCGCGCGCCGTGTCGGTGCGCCGCGGGTCGACGACGATGAGCGCGCCGCCGTTGTCGCGCTGCGCGAAGATCCATTGCATGATCGGCGGCAGGGTCTCCGCGCAGTTCGCGCCCCAGAGGAGGAGCGCCTTGGTCTGGGCGATATCGGACACGGGGAACGGCAGGCCGCGGTCGATGCCAAACGCCTTGTTGTGCCCCGCGGCCGCCGAGGCCATGCAATAGCGGCCGTTGTAATCGACGTTCGGCGACTGGAGGGCGAGGCGGACGAATTTGCCGAGGAGGTAGGTCTTCTCGTTCGTCAGGGCGCCGCTGCCGAACGCGGCCAGCGCCGCGGGGCCGTGGAGCTCGCGCAGCCGGAGGAGCCGCTCGGCGACGAAATCGAGCGCCGTGTCCCAGCGCGCCGGCAGGAGGCGGCCTGCGCGACCGCGGATCTTCGGCGCCGTCAGCCGCTCGGGGTGATCGAGCAGCGCCGCGGAGGTGAACCCCTTGATGCACATCTGCCCGCGGTTGACGGGGAAATCGTCGTCCGGTCGGACGTCGATCGCCCCCGCGTGGTCCGCGCGATCCGTCATGACCACGCCGCACTGGAAGGCGCAGTAAGGACAGTGGGTGTGCGTCGTCGTCTCGGAGGTGACGATCTTGAGCCGGAGGGAAGAGCGCGGTGCCATGGAGTCGCGTCAGCCACCCTCACCGAGCGTGTCGAGGAGGCTCTCCCTGGTGTAGCAATCGCTCTGTTTCGAGCGTATTTCTGAGGAATGTGCGGGCAGTTAATCTGTCGACGCCCGATGCCGCCGGCGCAGCAGGAGGTTTTCCCCCAGCGCCCACACCTCGGCCCCGTCCCCGCGCACCTCGAACAGGGTGCCCCAGGTGCCGGACGCCTCGCCTCGCCAGGTGTGGCCGCCGTCGATGGATCGCAGGAGCACGCCGCGCGCGCCGCACGCCCACAGCGTGCCGGCGTCGTCTCCCCAGAGGCTCCTGAGGCTGCCGGAGACCTGGGCCACCACCGCCCAGGTCGCGCCGCCGTCTCGAGAGCGCAACACGTCGCTGACGCCCGGTCCACCAGCCACGAAGAGCTCGTCGCCCCTGCCCCAGATCGCCGACAGATCGCGGGAGCTGCCGCTCTCCGCGACTTCCCATGTGGCGCCGTCGTCGATCGTGCGGACGATGGTCCCGCCGGAGCCGACCGCCACGACGCGCTGCTCCGGCCCTGCCCAGACGGCGCGGAGGCGCGGCTCGCTCGGGACCTCCAGCTCCAGCCATCGTGAACCGCCCGCGACGAGGCGGCAGATCCGGCCATCGAGGACGGCGAACGCCCTTGTCTCGTTCTGCCCGTGGACCGAGGCGCCGCCGGGTTTGCCTGTCACTTCTATCCAGGAGCGCCCGCCGTCCTCGGTCCGGATCTGCGAGACGCCCTCGCCGACAGCAAGGATCGTCTCGCCGCTGCCCCACACGGAGATCAGCGCGCCGGCGTCCTCCACGGCGCTCCTCTCCCAGGTCTGACCGCCGTCATGGGTTCGCGCGATGGTGCCTCCATCGCCCACCAGAACGACCCTCCCCTGGCCTTGCACCCAGAGACCCCGGAACTTCCCCCGGACAGGCACCTTTTCCCAGGGGCCATCGAGAGGCGCGTCCCCTGCCTGGACTGGCACCTTGGTGAAGCTCTTCCCGCCATCGAGGGATCGGGCGGCGGGGCCGTCTCCCACGCACCAGATCGCGCCCTCGTCATCGCCCCACGCCGCGCAGCGGTGCTGATCCGATCGGAGCGCGGTGCGCCTCCAGGTGCGGCCCTCGTCGTCGCTGACCGCCAGGATGCCGCCTTCGCCGGACGCGATCACGAGGCCCGCGGCGCCCAGCCACAGCGCCTTGATCGAGCGCCCGGTCCCGGTGGAATGCGACTCCCAGGATGCGCCCCCGTCCCGGCTCGCGTGGGCATGGCCGTCGCCGTCGCCCACGATCACGAGCCCGCCTCGCGCGCAGAGCGCCCTCGGACTCCGGCCCGGGACCTTGTGGCGCGTCCATGTCGCTCCTTGCAGGATGGCGAGCTGTCCTTCGAGCGCCAGCGCGAGGAAGCGGCCCTCGGCGTCGACCGCGGCGGCCTCGAGGCAGAGGTCTCCGGGGCTCGGCCCGGCTCCCCAGGTCTGGCCGTGATCGCCGGAGCGGAGGACCGTCCCGCCGAGCCCCACCGCGATGGCCTCGCCGTCGTCCCGCAGGGCGACCCCGCGCAGGTCTGCCGTCGCGCCGCAGCCCACGTCGGACCAGCGCTGCCCGTCATCGCGCGAGGACAGCAGGGTCCCGCAGTGTCCGGCGGCGATCAGCGCCGCGCCGGCGCCCGCGAGCGCGCTCAGGTCCTGGCGGGTGGACGTCTGCACCCTCTTCCAGCGCTGGCCGCCGTCCTCCGAGCGGAGCACGTGCCCCTCGGATCCCGCGATGACAATCAGGCGACCTCGTCCCCAGACGGCGCTGTGCCGGATGCTCATTCCGGCCACGATACCAGGCCGGTGCACCGGGGCGCTCGCGAGCTGCCCGACATCCGACAGGCGCGGGGTCAGACCGGAGCGGGGTCAGACCTCACCGGGCTCCTTCCGGAAGAAGTGACCGTGCAGGAACTGCCCGTTCGCCGGATCTCGGTGAACGTTGTACTTGAAGCAGCGGCTCGGGCAGCTCACATCGAACAGGCTCGGCGAATCGTGGACGCGCAGCACCGCCGAACACAAGGGGCAAACGGCCTCCACGCCCTCGCGCCTCGCGATGCAGCCGCAGAGGTGCTGGAGCTGTCGACCTTCCGCCTCGTATCGATCGCGGCGGGCGGGTGTCCAGAGGTAGAGCGGCTTGTTCTTTCTTGCGGAGAACGCCCTGGCCTGCGCATGGAACACCAGCTCGACCTTGATCGTGTCATCGCCCGACGAACGATGGAACGCGAACTCAAACTTGTAGATGTCGCGGACCGCGCTGTTCGGACCGCAGTACCTTTCGGCGTCGTAGGCCGCCACCAAGGCTCCGCTCGTCGACTCGAAAGCCTGTTCGACCTGTGGCAGCAATTCCTTCTCCAGAAATGCGCCGAGCGCCTCCTTGAGCTCCGGGGTCATCGCTGCCGAGTGGTAGGCGCTCGCAAAGGGGCCGAATCGAATGTTGGCGAAGGCAGGATGCATATCTTTGATCTCTACTACCGTCGTTCAGGAGCGGGCGCCAGGGCGCCGGCGAAGCCCGCAACCCGTGGCATGAGAGCGGCCCTTCGAACCATGGATAAGTTATTGATACAGCGTCACTTTTCCCGGAGGGAGGCGGTTCGCGTGAGGTGCTCGATGTCAAGCAGCACGTACAGCGTGGCTGTACGGTGGAACCGGTGAAGCCGCGGGCCCTTCCTCGCGGACGACGCGGCGGCGGAGGGCGCCCCGGCCCCCTGGAGAGGCGTCGACTGCCGCCGGTGCTCGACGGATCTACCCCATCGCGCTGGACAGCATCTGGGCCTTGCGGCGCAGAGCCGATTCATGGGACCTTTCGTGGGGGAGGCCACGGGTGCCACGTCGCAGGGTCATGGGGCCACCCCGTCGCAGGGTCATGGGGCCAGGGGGAGACGCCGTGATCGGTCTCGACCATGCCCGAGACCGCGAAGCGTGTCGAGGTCCCCGGAGCCGGGCGCGCAGCGACCGGCGACGTCTCTCTTTTCGCAGGGTCATGGGGCCACCCAGGCCCCCGTGTAGATCCCGGCAGGGTCCGCGACGCCCAGGAGCAGGCAGGTACACCCCGCCCCCGGCGACACCCGCGCTCCCGTCGACGAGGGGGGCGAGGCACGCCGATCGGAGCGAGGGGTCAGAGGCGCGGCCCCGGGCTCGACGTCCTCGCCGGGGCCGCAGCGGTCATCGCCGCCTGCTGCGTGGGTGGGTGGGCGGCTTGCTGCGCGCGGGCACCGGCGCGGCCGTGGTGCTCTCGTCGAGCTTCGGCTTGAGCCGCGGTCTGTACGACTCCCCCTCGATGATGAAGTCGAACGCCGCGTTCTTGAACCGATCGACGGCGCTCTGCGCGAGCAGCACGTCGTCGAACATCGCGAGCCACTCGGCCGTGTCGCGATTGCTCGTGACGATCATCGAAGCGTTGCCTGTGCGTTCGAGGAAGAGCTGGTACACGTCGCGGCTCTCTTCCTTGTTCATCGCCTCGAGCGCGAAGTCGTCAAGGATGAGCAGGTCGACGGTCGTGAGCGTGATCATCTCGGCGTCGCGTGAGTTGTCGAGCCTGCTCTGGCGCAGCCTGCGCAGCATCGCGTCGGCGCGCAAGAAGCGCACGCTGTAGCCGTGCTGGCACGCGAGGTGTCCGAGCGCGTTCGCGAGGTAGGTCTTGCCCACGCCGACAGAGCCGAGGATGACGATGTGCTTGTGCTCTTCGAGGAAGCGTAGGCTCGTGAACCCGCCGAGCAGACGCTTGTCGAAGCTGACCTTCGCGGTCTTGTCCCAGAGCTCCAGGCGCATGGCCGGGTCGAGCCCGGCGTCGCGTACGCGACTCTCCGTCGCGCTGGCCTCGCGACGCGCGATCTCGTCGGTGAGCAGCATGAGCAACAGCTCCTCGTGTCCCATCGACTGCTTCTCGGCGACCAGGAGACGCTCGCGCAGCGTCGCCGCGATGCGGCCGAGACGAAGACGCTTGAGCGCCGTGATGAGCGCGGGGTCGACATCGCTCGAGCTGATCACGAGTCCTCCTTGGTCGCGGCAGCCGCCGGCATGCGCGTCGCGAAGTGCTCCGTGCTGCGCGCGAACCGCGGCGCGGGCAGCGCAACGACCGTGCGCTGCCCCGTGGACGGTGACGCCGGTGTCTTCGCCGTCTCGAGCATGCGCGCCACGCGCTGCACGTCGACGACATCAAACGCGAGCGCGCTCTGGCAGATCGCCTCGACACGCCCGTTACCGAACTTCTTGCACAGACGCAGCAGCGCGTAGACCAGCCGCATGCGCGTCCAGGGCAATGGCACCGCGAGCAGCCGCTCAGCGTAGACCCCGACATGCACTCCGCACTTCTTCGCGCTCGCGATGAGCGAGGCGACGTCGCGCACCGCCGCGACGTCCTTGCCCATGGGGTAGTCGCTCGGATCGGTGGAACGCTTGCCCGGCGCGACGCGCGCGTGCACTTTCACGAGCTCCGTGCCGGCGTAGATCCTCACCGACGCGCCGTCGGCGCGGACGCGCACTGTGCTGCCGACGTAGCGGGAGGGCACGCTGTAGAGCGACCGGAGCACCTGCACGTGATGATCAGGGTGCACCTTCGCGTCGGTCCAGTACGGCACGTCGAACGGCGCGGCCGGCGCCGGCTTCATGGCGCTCCTCTCGCGCGCCTCGAACACCTCGCGCGGCACCTCGCGCGTCGTGCCGTGGACGCGCGCGCCGGCGACGTCGCGGCACCACCGCTCAGCCGACACGCGCGCGTCGTCGAGGCTCGTGAACGACTCGCCGTCGAACCAGCTCTCCCGCACGTAGGCGACCTGATTCTCGACACGTGCCTTGTCTCTCGGCGACCTGACACGCGCGGCATCCACGAACAGCCCGCGCGTCTGAGCGTAGTCGAGGAAGGCCGGCACGAGCACGGGGGTGAGCTCGTCGGCGCGCAGCACGATGGCTTTCATGTTGTCCGGGATGATCACGCGCGCCATCGCGTCGAAGAACCGCCACGCCGCATCCAGGCCCGCGCACACCGCCACGGTGGTCTGCTCGAACGAGGGCCACACGAACTGGTAGCGGCTGTACACGAGCGTCACTACGAGCACCCACAGATTGCGAACTCGCTGCGTCGCAGGATCGAACAGCCTGCCCATGAGGCCGAAGTCGACCTGCGCGACCTCGCCGGGCTCGGTATCAGCGACACGAACCGTCGGCGTCTTCTTGCGCCACGCGAGCTCCTCCTTGGCGAAGCGCCAGAGCGTGTCGTAGCTCGCCGTGACGCCGTGGTCGCGCTGGAGCAGCGTGTGGATTTTCCGCAGCTTCAGCGGGCGAGATTGGGCGAGCCAGGCCTCGATACGCACGCGATGCGCGTCGATCTGCTTCCTCTCGTCGCTCGCGTCGGGCACCGGGCGCGCCTGCACGCGCTGGGCGATCGCATGAATCTCCTCGTCCGTCGGCTCGCGGTCGCGCGGCAGTGGCAACGTCGCTGCGGCCTCGAAGTACCTGCCGACCGTCTTGCGATCGAACCCCGTCTCGCGCGCCACCTGACGCGCGCTTTGCCCCGCCGCACGACGGCGGAGCATTTCCTTGATGTCAACCATGATCAGCTCTCGGTAGGGCATCGGGCTCCTTCCGACGGCGACCCGCGCCGTCGTCGGAAGGAGCCCGTCTCAGATCCCGACCGCGGCGTCCCGAGCTGGCCCCATGACCCTGCGAAAAACCTCGGAAGCTGGCCCCATGACCCTGCGAAAAACTAGGTCACGCCCCCGCGCGGGTGGCCCCATCCTCCTGCGATTGGGGTGGCCCCATGACCCTGCGAAAAACGCCGTCAGGTGGCCCCATGAGCCTGCGAGCTGGCAACGGGAGACGACGTTCTCGACAGACCTGGTCCGGCGGCTTCGGTTGACCCATCGCGGAACAGTGAGAAGGCATGCGATCTATCGTTGTCGACTGCGCCCCCGTCCAGACAGAAGCAGACTTCTGGTCCGCGTACGTCAGGGCAGCAGAGCCGGAAGGTGCGGCGTACTTTGGTCGGAACCTCGACGCCTTCTGGGACGGCCTGAACGGCGGTCCTGGGTGGCCGGGCGAATGTGAGCTCAAGCTCGTCAACACACGGTCATTGCATCGGCTCCGCGATGGGCAGTTTGTTCAAAGGTTGCGCGACATCGCCAGTCGGTCCACCTTTGTGAAAGTCACACTCGAGTAGCCTTCCACCCCGCCACCCCGGCCGACGGCCTCCCGCCGCGGCTGAATGTCACAGGACTTGGTGTTGCAGGGTCGCGGGACATCGTGGCGGTTCTCGCACGAATCGACCTTCGCGAGAGATGCTGCGCGGAGGCGGCGCCCTGCGCTCGATAGCACTGTTTCATTTCTCGAACGCCGCCGTTCCAGCCCGCCGTCTGGCGTCGCCCGCCGTGTCGCCGCATACTCTGGACGTGATCCCGGCGCGGTTGCGTGGCGGGTCGGATACGCCTGCCTCCGCACCTCGTGCCGCAGCGGGCTCATCACGTGGCTCCGCCGGTGCAGAGGACATCACGGCGGATGGAACCTGGCCTCGATGAGCCGCCGCGGCGCTCCGGGCGCGTCCTTCCAGCGCGAGGGTCGCGAGCGGCACGCGCCTCGCCGAGCTCTGGGACCCACGAGCGAATTGCAGAGCCCGACGCAAGGCAAGGCCTGTTCCACTGACCGGATGACCGGGGATCAGATTGCCAATTCCATCTCAATCAGAGATATCCATGAAGCGACACGATCGTTTACACGTTGACAGCGTTTCGCTCCTGAGAATGATACCTCCGCGCTGGCCGATGAAGCACGGAGCGGGCTCTTCATTGCGGAGCCCACGGGGCATCTTGCGGCGTGACCAAGATGCACCCATGAGCCCCTGCGCCCGACCACGCGCTTGGCCTGGAAACATAAACCATCATAACAACACATTGGCGGACAAATGAAAAACTTCTGTCACACGATGCCCATGGGTGTCCTGGTCTGCGGGCTTATCGCGGGAGGCATCTCGCTGAGCGCACCGGCTCAGGCTCAGACGGCGACATACGAAATCTACGAAGGGGAAACTTGCCCCGTAGGATACACACCGTTGTTGCCAGTCGACGCCTTCTGGACGTTTCTCGCCCGCTGCGATGAGCTCCCCTATTCAGGAGTCTTTCGTATCGCAGACGGGAGTTCGATAGATGGCCCGTGGAACAACTGCCAGCAGCATGCCAACGATACCCGCGAGCTGAGCTACATCCTCTGCAAGCCCAACTACCAGCTCTTTGACATCGACGGGACCACCTTTGCGGTCGTGAGGGGCGGAGATCAGTGCCTGGAAGGCTTCGAGCACGTGGATTTCGCTACCGCCTCTGCCTACTCGGATGAGATATGCACCCACGTCGGGTACTGGGGGATTGCGAGGATCGGTGGAGGGGGCTCCATTGACGGCCCAGGTTACGGTTGCGGCATCCGCGCGACCGACTCTCGCGAGCTCGGTGATGCCATCTGCGTAGAAATCGAGTGAACATCCCGAAGCAGAGGCAGCTTGCGCGATCCCCACCAGCTTGGCAGCCAGGGTGCGCAGCAGCCGAACCAGCTGCTTCGAATCGTACCCCTCGCACCGCGCGAAGCTCTCGGCGCTCGATCCGCTCCGCTCCCATCTCCAGGAGGGATGCGGATCGGGTAGGTCGTCTATGTCAGCCGGCGCGAGCAGCGTAGCTGTACGGCGGGACGGCCGTTGCGAGGAGCTTGACTTTCGAGCCGCGTTTCGATTTCCTGGCCCCAAGTTCCGTCAAGGAGTGGTCACTTGGAAGGCGCGACATCGACCGGCTTGCACAATGCGCACATCGAATGCCCGTTTACAGCGGGAAGCATCCAGCTGACAGGCATTATCCTGTGCGACAATTGTTTCTCGCGGCTTCCGTTCGGCGCGCGCAAGGGTGTTCCCGGTTGGCGACCTCCCACGGCGTGCGACGCCTGTGGCCTGCCGCTCGCATCGCTCCTCGGTAAGCCGGTGCGGTTGGACGATGGGCGGTGGACGATTCGTTGCGACTGTGGGAACCTCCTGCGAGGCTCACACCGTCGCGGCGCATTGTTCGGCACCTGGGCCTTCGTGGGCGTGCTGCCATCGGTGGAGCTCAACGTCGGTGACGGGCTCGTACCCGAGGCCATCAGGAGCTCGAGTGACCTGGGAGCCACCTGGCGATCGACGGTGATGCACGGGCTCGACGTGGCTGACCTGGTCAGGTGGCGCTCAGGCACCATCAACAGTCTGGAGTTCTCTGACGGATCGGCTCACAGGTTTCTGCTCCAGTTCCGGCGGGAGAATCCCGCCAGCTGGGTCGCATACGGTGGCGCTGGTGTCGACGGCGCAGGGATGCTCCTCTGGGCGCCGCTCATGAGGGATTCCGAGCTTGAGCGGAGGATTGCGGCCACGCTCGACAGAGCGATTCGCTGGAGGCAATCGGCGCTGGCGGGCGGCAAGCAGGAAATGATCGAGCCGCTTCGCGCCCTCGGGAACTTCTACGCGTATCTCTGCTGACAGGTCCTGGAGCGACGGTCTGCTTGGTGCAGAGGTGGGCGGGAACCGCTGTAGTCTCGACGTGGGCACAGCTGCCCGGCGTCAGGCAGCTGTACCCACGTCGAGACTAGCAGTCGAAGACCCCGGCGCCCCGCTCGATCTCGCCGAACGGATCCATGAGCGCGCGCAGGATCAGGCGCGCCGGCGCGCTCTCGATGCCCCCCGCCGCATGCCAGGTCGCGTACCGGAGCTCGCCCAGGAGGACCCCAGCGAGCGGCGTGTAGACAAGATCGAGCGCCGAGGGCCGGACGCCGTTGGCCTCGTAGCCGTACTCCCAGAGGTGGGTGCCGGCGATGGCGAACGCGAGCGCGGCAGGGGCGCCGAAGCGGCATATCCGCGCCCTGAGGTACATCTCGCTCCCGAGCAGGCCATGGCCGACCACGTTGATCGGCCACGGGTCGTGATCCCACCGGAACGCGGGCTGACCGGCGTCGAAGAGCGGCGGCTTCGTGAGCGCCTCGCCATAGTGGTATCCCCATCGCTCCGCGCGAAAGTCGGCGAAGGGCTCGGGCCACAGCGCCGCCTCCACGCTGCGGGTCACCGTGAGCACGGCCAGCGTGTGCACGATCGGCGGCGCCCAGGCGGGCTCCACGGCCTCGGCCGCGGCAACAGGCGGTGACGCCTGGGGCTCCCCTGCGGCAGGCGCGCGATCCGGCAAGGGGGCCGGGAGGCCAGGCGGAAAGGCCGACTCGGCCGGAGGAACCGCCGTGGTCCGGCCGGCGCACGCGGCGACGAGGACGGCGAGGGAAGCGGCAGCGCACAGGCGGATCGGGGCCATCGGGGAGCGGCCGCGGCGCGCGGTGGGTGCGGCGACCAGACTCGAGTCTAGAGCGACCAGCGGGTCGAAGCCGCATGCAAACAGCAAGAAGTTGAACTGCCAGGTCGCCAGGGACGCCAAGATTGTGGTGTCTTCCTGGTGACCTGGCGGCTCATCTGCATGTCTTCCTGACGACTCGGCGGCTCATCTTCATGTCTTCTTCGCGTGCTTGGCGTCCTTGGCGCTTTGGCGGCTCATTTCTCTGGTTTCCAAGCTGCTCAGCGCTCCAGCGCGACCGCGCGCCTCACAGCACCCCGCCTCGCCGCGGGCTCGCGTAGGCTCCCGCGCCATGGCCGACATCATGCTCATCACGGGCGGCAGCCGCGGGATCGGCGCCGCCACCGCGCTGCTCGCCGCGAGCCGAGGCTACGCGGTCGCCATGAGCTACCTGCGCGACGAGGGCGCCGCGGCGAGGGTGGTCGACGAGATCCGCGCGCACGGCGGCGTCGCCCTCGCGATCGCGGCCGACGTGAGCCGCGAAGAGGACGTCGTGCGCCTGTTCCAGACCGTCGACCGTGACCTCGGCCCGATCGCGGCGCTCGTCAACAACGCGGGCGTGCTCGACCGGCAGGCGCGCCTCGAGGACATGACCGCGGCGCGCGTGGAGCGCATCCTCTCGACCAACGTCGTCGGCAGCTTCCTGTGCGCGCGAGAGGCGGTCCGGCGCATGTCGACGCTCCGCGGCGGTAGGGGAGGCGCGATCGTGAACGTCTCCTCGCGGGCGTCGCAGCTCGGCTCCCCGGGCGAGTACATCGACTACGCCGCCTCGAAGGCCGCCGTCGACACGCTCACGATCGGCCTCGCGAAGGAGGTCGCCGCCGAGGGCATCCGGGTCAACGCCGTGCGGCCGGGGATCATCGCGACCGACATCCACGCGAGCGGAGGCGATCCAGGGCGCGTCGAGCGGCTCCAGGCGAGCCTGCCGCTGGGCCGCGCCGGCAGCCCCGAGGAGGTCGCGCACGCCATCCTGTGGCTCGCCTCCAGCGAGTCCTCCTACTGCACCGGCTCCCTCCTGGACGTCGCCGGCGGCCGCTAGCGCCGCCCGCCAGCCATCCGGCCAGGGACACGCGACGTCGCTGCATCGCACTGCCGGGGGCGAAGCCGGGCCGCTCGCTCGCTCGGCCTCAGAGGTCCATGAGGCAGTCGCAGCCGCACTGGACGGTGGCCTCCTGCTGGTTGTATTGCCGCGAGCCGAGAGCACAGCCGGATTCTTCCCACGTGTCCGTGTCCGTCACCTCGTACGAGCACATCCCCGTGCCTGTCGTCTCGTCGTACCCGTTGAACTCGCAGATCTCACGACAGAGGATGTCCCAGACCTCCGGGTTGTCGTCCCGGATCGCCTCACACTCGTTCTCCGCGTGGGCCTCGAGCGCGTCGATCGCGCGGCTCTCGGCGTTCTTCTTCCGCCCGATGAGGGAACAGGACGAGCCGACGCCGTACGCCTCCATCTCGAACATCGACATGGCCACGGGGACGCAACCGAACCCTTGATATTCGTTCTCGATCGGGCTGGCGAGCGCCTCGACCTCCTCCACGTCGGTCCCCTGCGAACCTTCGAGCCCGCCGCAGCCTCCAGCCGAGCCAACCGACAGCATGAGCACGGACATCCCCACGATCTTCTTGAGCAGCATGAATGTCTCCTCCGTCTACGAGGTCACGGGTCTCGCGGATTGCGACTTCAATGCCAGCCCGTCCTCGCGGCGAGGACCCGCGCGATCTCCGCATGCGCGCGGCCCGCTCCTGCTTTTGGCGCTCGCGCGCCCGTCCTGCGACGCCGGGGGGCCTGCCACACCGACCGGGTGTGACAGGTGTCAGGTGTGGCAGGAGGTGACACGGCGATGGCCTGCATCGGCGTGCTCCTCGGAACGCGCCCGGACCAGCGGGCCGGATCGCGGACGAGCCCTGCTCGTACGGCGCGGTGGTGGGCGCGGCGCTCGCTCACGACGGGCGGTACCCGCATCCCTGGGGACAGGCACTATCGCGGCGGCGACCCCGGCGGCGCGCCGGCCTCGCCCGCGCCGATCGCCTGCGTCACGACGGCCGCCAGCGTCCGCGCCGCGTCCCGGAGCGCGCCCTCCGAGTGCGCGCCGAACCCCAGGATGAGCCCGGGCGCGCGCGGCGCGCGGGCCGAAGCGCGCGCCGCCGTGATGCGCGAGAGCGGCTGCGCGTCGACGCCCCGCGCCGCGAGCGCCTGGACGATGGCGACGTCGTCCGCGCCCGCGGGCAGGTCGAGCGTCAGCACCGAGCCCCCCGCGGGCGCCCGCGCCCGGACCGCGCTCGGCAAGAGCAGCCCGAGCTCCGCGAGCACGAGGTCGCGCCGGCGCCGCGTCGCCTGCTTCAGCTTCCGGAGGTGGCGCGCGAAGTGGCCCTCGTCGATGAAGTCGGCAAGCGCGGCCTGCAGCAGGTAGGGCGGCGAGCGGGTCGACGCCGCGCGCACCATGGCCACGGCGCGCACCAGCGCGGGCGGCACGATCATGAAGCCGAGCCGCAGGCCCGGGAACAGCGAGCGGCTGAAGGTCCCCACGTGGATCACGCGATCCTTCACGCCCTCGAGGTCGAGGCTGAGGAGCGAGGGCAGCGGGGTGCCGTCGAACCGCAGCTCGCCCTCGTAGTCGATCTCGACGACCACGGCGCGCGCCCTGGTGGCCCAGGACAGGAGCTCGATGCGCCGCGGCAGCGTGAGCCGCGCCCCCGAGGGGAACGCGTAGGCAGGCGACACGAAGGCGACCCGCGCGCGCGGCGCGCCCCGACGTCGATGCGCGCCGGCGCGCACCCGGAGCCCGTCCTCGTCGACCGGGATCGGGATCGGCCGCGCGCCCGCCATGCGCACCGCCGCGCGGAGGGCCAGCGGCCCCGGGTCCTCCACCCAGGCGGCGTCGCCCGGGTCGAGCAGCGCGCGGCAGCACAGGTCCACCGCGGCCTGGGATCCCTCCGTGATGAACACCTGGTCGACCGTCGCGCGCACGCCGCGGGCCACCGCGATGTGGTGGAGCACGGCGCGCCGGAGCAGCGGCGCGCCCCGCGGATCGTGGTCGAGCGCGTCGGCCGCCGACATCGAGCGGACGCGGCGCGCGAGGCACCGCTCGAAGATGCGCCACGGGAGCAGCTCGAGGTCCGGCAGGCCGACCCCGAACGGGCGCGACCGCGCGCGGCTGCCGAGGAGCGCGTCGAGCTTGTCGGGGGGCACCACCGCCGAGAGCCGCCGCGCGCTCTTCGACGTGCGCGGCGCGGCCGCCGCCGGCTGGACGCGGGCGGCGCCCTGCCCCCCCGCGCGCGCCGGCACGTGCGCGACGAGCGGCGCCCGACGAGGGCGCACCACGATGGTGCCGTCCGCGGCCAGCGCCTCGTACGCCGCCACCGCGGTGTTGCGCGACACGCCGAGCTCCCGCGCGAGCTCGCGGGACGACGGGAGCGGGTGATCGGGCTGGAGGACGCCGTCCAGCACGGCGCGGCGCAGCTGCTCGACCAGCTGGGCGGCCAGCGTCGCCGGCGCGCCGCGCTGCAGGTGGAGGAAGGCGTGGGCGGCGTGGGAGGTGGAGCGCGCTGGCACCATCGAGATCGGCTTCTCTGGCCCTTTCCAGGGTGCCAGATCCGGGGCACCGTGTCGACGAGGAGCCAGCCATGCCCACCGCCGACGACCTCACGACGGTGTCGACCGCCCGCGAGCAGCCCACCGCCCCCGAGCGGCCCGCCGCTCCCCCGCGGCGGCCGTTCGAAGACGACAAGACGGGCGAGCTCTCGTCGCGCATCGCCCGCCGCGCGGCCGAGGCGCACGCCGGTCAGCCGATCGATCGGCTCCTCGCCGAGGACCTCCCGGGCAACGAGCTGACCACGCTCCTGCTCCATTGCCTGCGCCGGCGCGCGCTGCGGCGGAGCTTCGCCGACGTCCTCGACCACGCGGAGCGCGCGCCCATGACGCACGCCTCGACGGCGGACGCCCGGCGGCTGCACGCCCTCGACGCGGCGGCGTACGCCGCGGCGGCGGGCTTCGAGGCGGTGGATCTCGCCCCGATCGGGCCGCTCGGCGCCACGGCGTGCGCGGGCGTCGAGCCGAACAACGTGCTCGCGACGGTCCGCTTCGCCGAGGTCGCCGCGGACCCGACGACGGGGCTCGCGCTGCACGCCGCGCGGCGCCGGCGCGGGACCCGGGGCGGCGAGCCGCTGCGGTTCTGCGCGAGCCAGCGCGTCCTGCGCATGCAGCCCACGACCCAGCCGGGCTTCACGCCGCACTTCCGCCTGTTCGCCCTCGCGACGGCGGCCCGCTCCCCGGGCCGCGGCGAGGACGACGCGTGCGAGCGGCGCGCCCTGCTCGATCACCTCGTCGTCTGGGCGGACCTCGTCCGCGCGCTGCCTCACGCGGGCTTCCGCGCCGCGGGGCTGCGCGTCGTGCTCTCCGACACGTCGCTGGTCCGCGCGAGCCTCGGCGCGCGCGGCGTCGACGCGGACGCGATGGCGCGGCGGGCGAAGGCGCACGAGCCCGGGTCGACGGAGGCGGCCCTGCGCGAGGCCGGCGTCGATCTGCCGCGACGCGCGGCGGATCTCGTGGGGGCCGCGCGGTCCCTCGGCCTCGGCCCCGAGCTCCTCGCGCGCGCCGAGCGCTGGATCGCCGAGGTCAGCGAGCCGCTCACCCGCGCACGCCCGGAGGTCGAGGTCGTGCACGATCTCGGGCGGCTGCAGGGGCTCGGCTACTACGCCGGGCCGTTCATCCAGCTCGTCGTCCGCCGGGACGACGGCCTCGAGCTCCCGCTCGGGGACGGCGGCGCCTTGCCGTGGCTCGGCGCGCTGCTCTCGAACCGCCGCGAGCGGATGGTCGCGACCGGCATCGGGAGCGAGATCCTCGTGAAGCTCTTCGATCGATCGGAGGCTCGGGCCGGCGAGGCTCGACCGGAGGGAGCGACGCCATGATCCTCGAGATGCCCGCGTTCACCCTGCGTCCCTGGGCGGCGGTCGACGTCGACGCGCTCGTGAAGAACGCGAACGACCGCCGCGTCTGGGCGAACCTCCGCGATCGCTTTCCGCACCCGTACACGCGCGACGACGCCGAGGGCTGGATCGCGCACTGCGCGGCGCGCGCGCGGCCCGGCGAGGCCCTGGCGATCGTGGTCGCCGGCGAGGCGGCCGGCGGCATCGGCCTCGAGCGCCTCGACGACGTGCACCGGAACACCGCGGAGCTCGGCTACTGGCTCGGCGCGGCTTACTGGGGGCGCGGGCTGGCAACCGAGGCGGTGATCGCGCTGACGCGGTACGGCTTCGAGCAGCTGGGCCTCGAGCGCATCCAGGCCGGCGTCTTCGACTGGAACGGGGCGTCCGCCCGCGTGCTCGAGAAGGCGGGTTACGCGCTCGAGGCGCGGATGCGCCGCCACGTCGTGAAGGACGGGCGGCTCGGCGACGTGCTGCTCTACGCGCGCGTCCGGGAGGACGCGCCGGCCGGCGGGCAGCCGTGAAGCGCCGGGCGGAACGGGCGCCGCCGCGCGCCGCGCGCCGCGTGCCCCGTTGCTGCTCGACGCCTCACCCGCGCGAGCGGCCCTCGCCTCCCGCCGCGGGCGCGGGCGCCTCTGCCGCCGCGGGCGCCTCGTGCCCCGCCGCCTCGGCGATGGGGAGCGTGAAGTAGAAGCGGGCGCCCTGCCCGACCTCGCTCTCCACCCAGATGCGGCCGCCGTGCGCGTCGACGATCCCCTTGGCGATGTAGAGCCCGAGGCCGGTGCCCTTCTTCCCGGGCGTCTCGTCCTTCCAGAACCGCTCGAAGATGCTCGTGAGGTTCTGGGGGGGGATCCCCGGCCCCGAGTCGAGGACGGCGAAGCGGGCCATCGCCCCGTCCCGGTCCACCGAGAGGGTCACCTGGCCGCTCTGGGGCGTGAATTTCAGGGCGTTGCCGAGGAGGTTCGACAGCACCTGGAGCACGCGCTCCCACTCCGCGCGGATCACGAGCCCGGGCTCCTTCAGGGATTGCTCGAACCGGACCTGCTTCGACTCGGAGAGCGGCCCGAACATCTCCATCGTCTCGTGCAGGAGATCCTCCACCGCGCACGGCTTCGGCGTCACCGAGAACCTGGAGGCTTGCATCGTCGTCACGTCGAGCATCGTCCTGATAAGGCGCTCCATCCGCAGCGAGACGTGCTCGATCGACTCCGCTTGCTGCCGTGTTCGCTCGGAGTCGGCGCCCCGCCGCAGCCACGCGGCCTTCAGCGCGATGGCGCCGAGCGGGTTGCGCAGATCGTGGGCCACGATGCCCATGAGCTCGTCGCGGGCCGCCAGCGCCAGGCGCGCGGCGTCGCGCGCCTCCCGCGCCTTGTGGTACGGGCCGCCGAGGAGCTTCGTGAAGTACCAGGCGATCCCCAGGCCGGCCAGCACCAGCAAGCCCAGCAGGCCGTCGAGCCACAGCTCCAGCCGGGCTCGCTCCGTCTTCGCATCATCGTAGAGCTGCTTGAGGACATCTTGCTTGTGCTCGACGAGGCGGGCGAGGGAGCCCTCGAGATCGCGGTGACGCGGCCTCAGCTCCTCGTCGAACCGGCGCACGAGCTCGCTCGCGTCGCCAGTCCGCGTCCGCTGCCGGGCGTCGAGCAGCTCTTCCTGCATCCGGACGAGGTGCCTGGCCGCCTGCTCGACCTCGGCCACCCGCTCGAGGCCGATCGGGCTGAGCGCGTGGTCGCGAAGCGCGCCGACGTGCTCGTCGAAGCGCGCCCTGGCCCTCTTCGCCTGCTCGAGGAGCTCCGCATCGCCGGAGATAAGATAGCCCCGGCCGTGAGACACGATGAGCTCGCTGCTCCACCGGAGCCGCTCCGCGAGCGTGATCTCGTGCTCTTTGGCGCGTAGCCGAGCGATCTGAGCCTCGGCCACGGACGAGAAGCGCCGCACCGAGAACGCCATGCCGAGCGCCAGGAGCAGGGTGAGGATGGCATAACCCATCCTCGCCGTGGCCTCGAAGCGCGTCCGCGTCGGAATGACCGAAGTTCCGTCCTCTCGACGGGCGTCGGCGGATCCGTGGGGCTGAGCCACTCCGCGAAAGCTAGACCGCGTTGCGCGAAGAGCAAGGTGCCCCGGCGCCGCGCCGCACGGCGAGAAGCGCTCCGGCGGCGAGCGGGAGCGTGGCAGGACAACGCGCGACGAGCGGGGCAACTCTACCTGTCGAGGGGGGCCGAGGGCATCTCAAGACCGCCGATGGATGACAAGCAAGCTTTCCTCGGTGTAAAGAGTGTGCGTCATGACAGACCGAGCGGCGAACCGGGTTCGCGAGCGGCGCGAGGCGCGCGGGCTGTCCCAGGTGGCGCTCGCCGAGCGCGCCCGCCTCACGAGGCAGAGCGTGGGCGCCATCGAGGCGGGCCGCGCGACCCCGGCGGTCGACGTCGCGCTACGCCTCGCGAGCGCCCTCGACTGCTCGGTCGAGGACCTCTTCGGGGGGCCGAGCGCGGCGGCGGACCTCGCGACCGAGACCGACGCTCCGGCGGCGCTGGGCCGCGCCGCGGTCGCGCGCATCGCGGACCGCTGGGTCTCCTACCCCCTCGAGCAGGACGCGGTGCGGATGGCCGCGGACGGCATCGTGACCGGCGAGCGGCGCGGGAGGGCTGTCGTCGAGCCCCTCCGGGCGCTCGCCGAGGTCGAGGAGAACGTCGTCATGATGGGCTGCGCGGCCGGCCTCGGGCTGCTCGCCGACCGGCTCAACACGAGGCCGGGGCCGGGGCGGTTCCTCTGGTTCCCCCGCTCGAGCACCGCGGCCCTCCAGGCGCTGGCCCGGCAGCGGACCCATGTCGCGGGCGTCCACCTCGTCGACGCGCGCACCGGCGAGGCGAACGTCGCCGACGTCCGCCGGCTCGGGCACGCCGAGCCGATCGTCCTCATCACGCTGGCGCGCTGGGAGGCGGGCCTCCTCGTTCGCCGCGAGGACGCCGGCCGCGTCCGCGGCGCGGCCGACCTCGATCTCCCTGGCCTGCGCCTCGCCGGCCGGGAGGCGGGCGCCGGCGCCCAGCGGCTCCTCGAGCGCGAGGTCCGCGGCCACGGGCTGCCGCTCGAGCTCGCGCGCAAGCCGCACCTGCGGGTCGCCGGCCACCTCGACGTCGCGCGCGCCGTGGCGATGGGCGCGGCGGACGCCGGCGTCGCGACGCGCGACGCGGCGATGGCGTTCGGGCTCGGCTTCGTGCCCCTGGCCGAGGAGCGCTACGACCTCGCGGTCCCGCGCGAGGGGCTCGATGACGGCAGGGTGCAGCGCCTGCTCGACGTCCTCGTCTCAGGGGAGTTCCGCCGTGAGCTCTCGGCGCTCGCCTACGACGCTCGGCAGGCGGGCGAGCGGGTCGCCGAGGTGCGAGCGGCATGACGGCGCGGACCGAGCCAGGGAACGACGGAACAGAGGAGTCTCCCGGATGAATTGCCCCCGACGACAGCTGGTGCGCGGCCTCCCCCTCCTGATCCTCGCGGCGTGCCTCGCCGCCCTCGGCGGCTGCGAGCGCCCTTCGCCGGCGTCCGCCCAGCGGGAGGACAGGCTCGTCGTCTTCGCCGCCGCCTCCCTCCGGGACGTGTTCACCGCGCTGGGAGAGGACTTCAAGCGCTCTTATCCGAGCGTCGAGGTCACGTTCAACTTCGCCGGCACGCAGGAGCTCCGCACGCAGCTCGAGCACGGCGCCGCGGTCGACGTGTTCGCCTCGGCGGATCAGCGCCACATGGACGAGCTCGTGAAATCCCAGCGCGCCGCGGGCCCCGTCGTCTTCGCGCGCAACGAGCCCGTCCTCGTCGTCGCGAGCGAGAGCGCCGCGACCGTCCGGGGGTTCGCCGACCTCCCCGCCGCGACCCGCATCGTCATCGGCACCCCCGAGGTCCCGATCGGCCGCTACACGCTGCAGATCCTCGATCGCGCGTCGGCCTCCCTGGGCGGGGATTTCCGCGCGCGCGTGGAGTCCAGGGTCGCCTCGCGCGAGCCCAACGCGCGGCAGGTGCTCGCCAAGGTGCGCCTCGGGGAAGCGCAGGCGGGCGTGGTCTACAGGACGGACGCGCTCGCGGCGCAGGACGGCGTGGTCGTCGTGGCGATCCCGCCCGAGGTCAACGTCCTCGCCGAGTACCCGATCGCCGTCGTGTCCGGCGCCGCGCACCCCGGGCTCGCGCGCGCGTGGATCGATCTCGTGACGTCGGAGGCCGGCCGGACGGCGCTGTGGCGCGCTGGCTTCCTTGTGCCTTCCGGCGAGGGCGCGCCTCGGTGAGCGGGCGCCTCCGCGCGGAGCGGGTCGCCCTGGCCGCGGTCGGCACGGTGCTCGTGGCCTTCCTGGCCGTCCCGATCCTGGCCTTGTTCGCGACGGCCACCGCGGGGGACGTCGCGCAGGGGCTCCGCCACCCCCTCGTGTGGCCCGCGCTGCGCCTGAGCCTCCTGACGACCTCCGCGAGCCTCGCCGTCGTGGTCGTCCTGGGGACGCCGCTCGCCTGGACGCTGGCGCGCTCGCGCGGGCGGCTCTCGCGCGCGGTCGAGGCGGTGGTGCAGCTGCCCATCGTCGTCCCGCCCGCGGTCGCCGGCGTCGCGATGCTGCTCGCGTTCGGCCGCCGCGGGCTCCTCTCCGGGTGGCTCTACCCCGCGGGGTGGTCCGTCTCGTTCACGACGGCGGCGGTCGTCGTCGCCGAGGTGTTCGTCTCGGCGCCGTTCTTCGTGCAGGCGGCGACCAGCGCGTTCCGGAGGGTCGACGCGCGGCTGCTCGTGGTGGCGCGGACCTTCGGCGCCTCGCCGCTCCGGGTGTTCTTCCGCGTGGCGCTGCCGCTCTCGGCCCCTGGGCTCGCAGCGGGGGCCGCGATGAGCTGGGCCCGCTCCCTCGGCGAGTTCGGCGCGACGCTCATGTTCGCCGGCAACCTGGAGGGGCGGACGCAGACGCTGCCGCTCGCCATCTACACGGCGCTCGAGTCGGACCTGCGCGCCGCGCAGGCGCTGTCGATGGTCCTTGTCGTCGTGGCGTTCGCGCTGCTCCTGTTCGTGCGGGCCGTGCTGCGGCGCTCCACCGAGGCCGAGCGCCTCGAGGCGGCGCCGTGATGGCGGCGGAGCGCCTCCGCGCCCGCGTGACCGCGCGCGTCGGGCGCCTGCGCATCGAGGCCGAGCTCGACACCGGCGGCGGGTCGCTCGTCCTGGTGGGGCCGAACGGCGCCGGCAAGACCACCTTGCTCTCGCTCCTCCTGGGCGTCTTCCCCGTGGAACGAGGGCGCGTGGAGGTCGGAGAGGCGGTGCTCCTCGACACGGCGGCCGGGATCGACGTGCCCGTCGAGCAGCGCGGGATCGGCTATGTGCCCCAGGACTACGCGCTGTTTCCGCACCTCAGCGTCCGTGAGAACGTCACGTTCGCGGTGCGGAGCGATCCCTCGCGGCGGGGGCGCGCGGCCGGCGCCGAGGTCGTCGACGCCATGCTCGACGACCTCGGCATCGCCGCGCACGCGCACCGGCGGACGCAGGCGCTCTCCGGGGGCGAGAAGCAGCGCGTGGCGCTCGCGCGCGCGCTCTCGGTGAGCCCGCGGGCGCTGCTCCTCGACGAGCCGCTCGCCGCGCTCGACGTCCACTCGCGCCGCGAGGTCCGGGCGTTCCTCTCGAACTACCTGCGGACGCTCGCCATCCCCACCGTCGTCGTCACGCACGACGCGACGGACGCGCGGCTCCTGGGAGATCGCATCGCCGTCCTCGAGGCAGGGCGCGTGACGCAGGCAGGCACCTGGGAGGAGCTCTCCGCCCGACCGGCGTCGCCCTTCGTGGAGGAGTTCGTCGCCTCGGCGCGCAGCGCCGGCGACGCGCCGCCCCCCCGGAGCGCGGATTCGGCCTGAAAATTCAGCAAGGAGCAGCGAAGACCCTCTGTCACGGCCGGATCTCCGGTCGCGAGGCCATCCGTCCGCCAGTCGCCGCCCAGCGCGATGATGTTGAAAATGAGAATCATTCGCGTTACGGTCTCGCTCGGGAGGTCGACTTGTCAAACTCGAAGGACTGTCGTCACGAAACCCTCGCGTACAACGGCGTCGCGCACGTCCAGCGGTGCCTGGACTGCGGGGGTATCTCGATTCACCTCGGCCCCGTCTCCGTCCGGCTCGACGATTCCAGCCTGGAGGCGCTGTGGGCCGTGCTCGGAGAGGCCGCCGCGGAGCTCCACGCGCGGAGGACGACCGAGGTGATGAACGTGGTGAGGCGAGGTGTCGCGTGAGGGCCCGGGCGCTCGCGCGCGCGGCCTCGACGGCTCTTCCGCTGGAGGGGCCCTGGGGGACGTTCGGCGCGCGGGTCCGGGAGCTCGCGTGCGCGGCCATGGGGCGCCTTGGCCGGTGGGTCGCCGTGGCCGGCTGCGCGGCGATGTTCGGCTTCGTCGGCGCGTTCGTCGCCCTGAGCGCCGGCTGGATCGCGTGGCCTGGCTACCTGACGGCGGTGTCCGGGTCGCTGCTCATGTACGCCGCCTGCCTCGCGGTCGGGCACGCCGGTGATCCGGTCGCGCAGCGGCGCCGGCAGGGCGCCTCTCGCGCGTCAGCCCTCGACGCCGGCAGCGCTGCAGTCCTTGCAGATCCCGAGCAGCTCGTGGACGTGGCCCGTCAAGCGGAAGCCGAATCTCTCCGCGACATCGCGCTGAAGAACCTCGATCGCCTCGAACTCGAACTCCACGACCTTGCCGCAGCGTGTGCAGATCAGATGGTCGTGATGTTCACGCTCGAACGCTCGCTCGTACCGCGCGCCGTCGCCCTTCGACACGAGCGTCATCTGGAGGAGCCCCGCTTCCACCAGGAGCGGTAGGACCCGGTAGACCGTGGCGGGGTGGGCATCGACGACGCCGCTCTCGCGGAGCTCCTTCAGCAGGTCGTCGACCGAGAAGTGCCCTCGCCTGAGGAGCGCCGCGCGCGCGATGGAGTCGCGGACCGACGACCCCTTCAGGCCCCGCTGCCGCACCGCGCGCCGCAGCCGCTCCAGCGCCCGCTCGAGGCCGGCCTCGTCGAGCGCGGGCGGCTGGGTCACATGGCGCACGCGGGGAACTATACGAACCGTTCGCAAGATGGTCAACGCTGGCCCAGCACCTGGGCGGAGCTTCGGTCAGGACGTCGCCGAGAAGCCGCTCCCCTATCGCGTTTCCCGTTTCCTCGGCGGAGGCGACGGCTCCTCGACCATCCGGCGCAGCCGCTCGAGCGCGCGATCCCAGCCTGCGGAGATGCCGTCGAGGAACACGCGGGCTTCCTCGATCCGCCGCGGCTCGAGCGCGTAGAGGACCTCGCGACCGCGCCGCTCGTGCGTCACGAGGCCCGCGCCCTCGAGCACCCGGAGGTGCTTCACGATCGCCTGTCGCGTCACCTTCGCTCCGTCGGAGAGCGCGGTCGCCGACAGCGCCCCTCCGGCCCCGAGCCGGGTCACCACCGACAGCCGCGTCCCATCGCCGAGGGCGAAGAAGACGTCGGCGACCGCCTGTTCACACGCTCTCGACATACTTCGCGATGTTCTCGGCCTGAGCGGCCCATCCCCCCTCGTTCATGCGGAACGCGCGCTCGCGCCGATGCGCTGGCACACGGTCGAAGCCGGACTCCACGATGGTGAGCAGGGTGCCTTCAGCGACCCCCTCGAGGCGGAACTCGACGAGCGTCGTCGGCTCGTTGTCCGGGTCGGCCTCGGCGTCGATGCCATACGGGATCCAGCGAAAGCTGAAGTACCGCTCCGGCTCGATGCGCTCCACCGTGCAGAACACCGCGCCCTTCTCGGGGAGCTTCACCTTCGAAGGCCGGAGACCGCGGCTCTTCTGGTAGTCCATGATGGCGGCTTCGTTGAGCCCCTCATCGAAGATGCCAGTGAGCGTCTTGCCCGCGACGAACTCGCCCTCGAGCTCGATCCCGAACCAGCGACCGAACTCCCTGGCGTCGGCGATCGCCCGCCACACGCGTGACACGGGCGCGCGCAGCGTGACCTGCTTCTCGATCCTGTCCGTCGATGCCATGTGCAACCTCCTGGATGCACAATACCGAGCCGCCCGACGAAGTGCAACCATCTGATTGCACATCGCCCCTCGCTTGACTTCCTGGAGCGAATCCACAACCATATGGTTGTGGATTCGCTGAGCACGACCCTGGCCGCCCTGAGCGACGCCACCCGGCGCGCGATCCTCGTGCGGCTCAAGACGGGGCCTGCGTCGGTGCACGAGCTGGCGCAGCCGTTTCAGATCTCGCAACAGGCCATCTCCAAGCACCTGGCAACCCTGGAACGAGCGGGTCTGATCGAGAAGCGGCGCGACGGGCGGCAGCACGTTTGCCAGCTCAATCCCGCGCCGATGCGGGAGGTGGCGAGCTGGGTCGAGCAGTACCGGCAGCACTGGGACGAGGCGTTCGGCCGCCTGGACGACCTCCTGCGCGAGCTGCATCCGCCGAAGAAAGGGTGATCACGTCACGATGCAATTCTCTCACACCCCTCATGAGCCCACGGTCCTCATCGAGCGCACGTTCGATTTCCCGCGCGACGTGGTGTTCAATGCGTGGACGAACCCCGACCTGCTGGCGCGCTGGTTCGCGCCGCGGGGGTGCACCATCCGCTTCGCGCGGATCGACGTCCGGCCGGGAGGGGGCTTCCACTCGTGCATCCACAACCCGCAGTTCGGCGATTGCTGGACCGTCGGTGTCTACCGCGAGGTCGTGCGGCCGGAGCGGCTCGCGTTCACCATGCGGATCGCTGACGCGAACGGGAATCCCGTCTCCTCCGAGAGCCAGGGGCACGATCGGGACTGGCCCGAGGAGACGCTCGTGTCGATCACCTTCACCGAGCGAAGCGGGCGGACGCTCGTGAGGCTCGAGCAGAACGTGAGCGAGGCGCTCGCTCGCCGGACCGGCGCGCACCCGAGCTGGCTCCAGATGCTGGACGCGCTCGGCGAGGAGCTGGCGAGGGGCACGCAGAGGCCTGGCTGAACATCGATCCGGCTGATTTTGCGAGAATCTCGGGCGCTCCGATGGAACGCGCGACGGTCTCGCCGACCATGACCACTTGCAGACACGAACTGCTCGCCGACACGCGAAGCAGCAAGGCCACCATGACGACACCGATCCTCTACGCCCACCCCTTCTCGTCCTACTCCCAGAAGGCCTTCATCGCCTTCCATGAAAAGGACGTCCCTTTCGAGCTGCGCCTGCTGGAGCCTTCCAACCCGCAGGCCGGCGCCGAGCTGGCGGCGCTCTGGCCGCTCGGCAAGTTCCCCGTGCTCCGGGTCGGTGATCTCGCCCTGTGGGAGGCGACCATCGTTGTCGAGTGGCTCGACCAGACCCATCCGGGTCCTGCCCGCCTGATCCCGTCCGATCCGGCCGCCGCGCTCCAGGTGCGGATGTTCGACCGCATCTTCGACAACTACGTCATGAATATGATGCAGGTGATCGTGAACAACCGCATCCGCGAGATGCAGTCCAACCCGCGCGATGAGTACGGGGAGGTCCAGGCCCGCGCCGCCCTGGACAAGGTCTACGCCTGGCTCGACGGCGAGCTCGCCGGCCGCACCTGGGCGACGGGCGACGCCTTCACCCTCGCCGACTGCGCCGCCGCCCCGTCGCTGTTCTACGCCGACTGGGTCCACCCCTTCGACGACCGCCCCAACCTGCGCGCCTACTACCGCCGCCTGCGCGAGCGCCCGTCCGTCGAGCGCGCCGTGGAGGGCGGCCGACCCTATCGCCACTACTTCCCGGGCGGCGCGCCGACCGATCGGGACTAGTTCCGCCCGCCAGAAGTCCGGCCAGCGATCTGGGGAGAGATTCAACGCAAAGCCGCAAAGTCGCAAAGCCGCAAAAAAGAACAGATTTCGTGCAGTTTTGCGCCTTTGCGACTTTGCGGCTTTGCGTTGAACTCTTTCTCCCCTCGCGACACCGGTCCCTGGGCAGGAACTCTGACCCGAGGTGCTAGCTCCAGAGCGCTGGCGCAATGCGCTGATGCAGATCTCCGGGCCAATGAATAGGCGTTTGCGGGACTGCGCCTGAGCAGCAGCGGCGGCGAGGTCCCGGCGCAGTCCCGCAAACGTCGGGTTGGACCGGGCCGGTTCGCGGCCGGGCGAGGCGGTCGCGAGGCCTATGGAGATCCTGCCCGAGAAGGCCGCAGAAGGCGGGCGCGGCGGGGCTCGCACGCGTGGTGCATCCCGCCGCCACGACGTTGGGCGCAGACGTGCCGAGGCAGAGCGCGGCGCCGATGGAGGCCCAGCAGCACGCACGCCGCCGAGGTGGACGGCGCAGAAGGCGGATCGATGCCTGACCGCCGCGCAACGGAGGTGGTGCTGTCGCTTCTGCCCAGGCCAGCGATGCTCATGACGTGTCCGGAGGGGCGGCGGAAGAGCCGACGACGCACGACGGCAGCGGGCGGCGAGCCATCGCAGCCTGACCGCAGCGAGGACAGATGGACAGGTCGATCCCCGTGAGCTCGGCGAGCAGCGTGCACCAGTCGACCTTGACGACGTGGCGCGCAGAGGGCTCGTTCTCGTAAGAGCTGCCTTCCCGGTGCTCATCTCCCCCGACAGCGCACTGCCCTGCGTCTCGCGCCGCCAGGATCCTCGTGCGTGCCACCTCGAGCGTGGTGGTGGCGTGACACGCGGCCATCAGGCCGAAGTGTCGGATCTTCACGAAGCGATGTGGCAGCACGTGCATCAGGTGTTACCGAGCACCGTCGTTGATGCCCATGGTGCGCCTGTGGATCCAGCTCTTTGATGACGGGGCGCTCGACCCACCGGAGAACACCATCGTCGAGGCGGATCAGACGCGATGACAGAGGTGTCCGGGGGCAGCAAGTTGCCGGAGCGCTCCCCGGCCATGCATTACGCCGAGTCCGATGAAATTCTCATTGTAGCTCGTCCCGAGCACGAACGCGCTGGTCGAATCCAGGAGCACAGGAAAAGAGGGAGCGCGCATTCCGTTCTCCTCTCGAAAATTACCAGCACGACTCCTCGCCCGTCGGCGTAACGAACGGAGTAGGTCAGCGGCAGGAGTGGAGCATCGGCGCGGCGCCGGCCACAAAATAGGCGACGGGAGGAGCTCGTTTGGCCGCGTGCCCCCTCCCGTCGTGCTCCGAATCGCTTGAAAGAGCGGAGCCCTCAACAGATCGTCCATTTGGACCTCGATGTCAAAGGCTGGCTTGGTTCCCCGCCCACCGTAGACCGCGCGCGGCCAGCCCGCTGCCCCCGTTGCGGCGCGGCGGGGTGCCCGCTGGGGGGCGGGTTGGGGCTGTGGGGTCACGGAACGCGGTCGCGGCAGGTGCGCGGGCCGCTGGCTGCCGGTGAGCGCGGCGGGCTCGTCACGATCGAGGCGCGCCGCTATCGATGCCGCCGCTGCAGCGCCGCGATCACGGTCGTGCCGCGGGGCGTCGCACCGCGACGGCACTTCGCCGCGACGGCGATCGGTCTGGCCCTGCTGCTCGTCGGCGTCGCCGGTGCAGCGCTCATCGAGGTGCGGCGGCGCGTCAGCCCTTGGTCCGCCAGCTTCGATGCTGACAGCTGGGTGACCGTGCGGCGCTGGCTACGCGCCATCGACCAGAGGCGCCTCTTTGCGGCGGTCCGCCCCAGTCCCCTCGCTGCATCGCTGCGGCAGCGGGCCGAGCGGGCGGCGATGACGCTCGTCGCGATGGCGCCTTTTGCGGCCGAGGTCCCCGAGGCCGCCGTCATGGCAGGCGCCGTGCGGGCCGCGTGATGGCAAGCGGCCCGCTCGCCGAGCTCATGCCGGACCCCACCCGGTTGGATCCTCGGTCGGCGGAGCGCCTTGCGCTTGGATGGCTGTGCGGCCGGTGCGGTGTCACCGGCGCGGAAAGGACACGACGTGCAAGACCCCCTCCAGCCGAAGGACCACGCCGAAGCGGTGGCGCTCTATCGCAGCGAGATCATCGGCTCGCTCATGCACCGCGAGCTCGACCGCGGAGAGCTCGCCGAAGCGCTCGCCGACCTGAGCAAGCAGCGGTTTCGCCCACCACGCGCCCATTCTCCGCGCACCTACTCCGTCCCCACGCTCGAGCGCTGGTATTACGCGTACAAGACCGAAGGTCTCGAGGGCTTACGCCCCAAGCCCCGCAAGGACAAGGGGCGGGCGCGCGAGCTCACCCCCGAGCAACGGCAGATGCTGCTCGAGATCCGAGAGGAGCACCCGAGCGCCTCGGTCTCGCTCATCCTCGACACCCTGATCGCGGCGGGCCGCATCGACAAGGGCGCCATATCCGCCACCACGGTGCGACGGCTGTATGCCGAACACCACCTCGATCGCGTCGCGCTGCGCGATCGCCCGGGCGGCAAGGTGCGGCTGCGCTGGCAGGCCGAGCATCCCGGCGCCCTGTGGCACGGCGATGTGTGTCACGCGTCGCCGATCCTCGTCAACGGCAGCCCGGCGCCGGTGCGCATTCACGCGCTGCTCGACGACGCCTCGCGGTACATCCTCGCGCTCGAGGCGATGAGCGCCGAGCGGGAGGTCGACATGCTGGCGCTCTTCATCCGGGCGCTGCGCAAGCACGGCGCTCCCGACGCCCTCTACCTGGACAACGGCTCGACCTACCGCGGGCACACCTTGCACCTTGCGTGCGAGCGACTCGGCACCACCCTGATCCACGCCCGCCCGTACGACGCCCCCGCGCGCGGCAAGATGGAGCGCTTCTGGAGGACGTTGCGCGAGAGGTGCCTGGACTTTACCGGCGCGCTCGGGTCGCTCCACGACCTCAACGTCCGGCTCTACGCATGGGTCGACGAGCACTATCACCGCACACCGCACGCGGCGCTCTTCGGCAAGTCCCCCGCGCAGGTCTACGAGGAGTATCCCCACGTCACCGACGACCTCGACGAGCGGAAGCTGCGCGACGCGCTCACGGCCCAGGCCCGCCGGCGCGTGCGGCGTGACAGCACGCTCTCGATGGATGGGGAGGACTGGGAGACCGATCTCGGCTTCCTCGCCGGCCGCCTCGTCACGGTGTCGAGGTGCCTCGTCACGCCGACCGAGCCGCCCTGGATTGAACACGAGGGCAAACGCTTCGCCCTGCACCGGGTCGATCCGGTGAAGAACGCCCATCGGCCGCGACCGGCCTGCAACCTCGATGTCGCTCACGAGGCGCGCGTCCCCTTTGACCCGCCGAAGACCCTCCTGGACAAGGCTCTCGGACGAACGCCCCGCGATGACGAGGAGGGATGACCATGGACTTCTGCAGCTACTTCAGCTTCACCGCAGAGCCATTTTCCAAGGAGGTCGAAGACGGCGAGCTCTGGCTCCCCCCGTCCAAGCAGATGGTACTCGAGACGCTCATCGAGGCGGTGCACGCCAGAAAGAGCGTGCTGCTCGCCGGTGACCCCGGCGTCGGCAAGACGTGTCTGCTCCGCGCGCTCCGTCATGCCCTTTCGCCGCAGACGTTTCGCCTGACCTACTGCGCCAACGTGACGCTTGGACGCCGGGACTTCTATCGGCAGCTCTGTCTGGCGCTCGGTCTCGCTCGCTGCAGCACCGCTGGAGACGTCTTCTACGCGGTCAGCACGCACGTCGAGGAACTCGCGAAGGAGCGCGTATTTCCGGTCTTCGTCCTCGATGAGGCCCATCTGCTTCATCAGGACACACTCGATCATCTTCACATACTCCTTAATTACGCATGGGATAGCCGCGCATTGCTTTCGCTCGTGTTGCTTGGCTTGCCCGAGCTCGGCGAGCGGCTCCGCGTGCGCCGCAATCGCTCCCTGTATTCGCGCCTCCATTACCGATTGACCATCGACCCGCTCACGCCGGACGATACGGCCGACTATCTGCGTGTACGTCTCGGCCGAGTCGGCTGCACGAAAGAGCTCTTCACCTCGGACGCCATCGCGATGCTGCACGAGGCGGCCGCTGGCAGCCTGCGCGACACCGATCGACTCGCCACTGCCGCGCTCCGCGCCGCTGCGCGCAAGAAGCGCAAGCTCGTCGAGCGCGACGTCCTGAGCCGCATCCTGCAGCTGGACGCAGAGGAGGCCGGGTGAACCCCGTCCCCGTGGCCGAGGGGGACACGCGGCGCGGCGACGCCGCGGGCAGCGCAGCCGCCGCCCTCGTCGCGGCCCTCGCGCTCGCCCGCGGCGCGCTCACCGCGCGCTACCCGAGCGACCCGGATCCGCTGTGCCCTCGTCTCTACGCCGTTGACGTCGTGCTCCACTACCTCGATCGGCTCGACGACGCTCTCGCTCGCTACCACGCCGTCCTCGACGGCGATGACCGCCTCCCACTCCGCATCGACTGAGAGCGCCGGCGCTCTGCGACCGCCGCAGTCACCCCGGCGCATGCCTCGCTGCGATCGCGGTGAGCGCAAATCCAGCTCGATGATGGCCATCACAGAGCCGGATCTTCCGGCCATCAAGCAGCCTGCTCGGTAACAATCAGGAAGCGACGCAGAAACTCGTCTGCGGAGAGCGTCACGGTCTTGTCTCCGCGGGTCCGGAAGCACACGCCGCGCTCATCCATCCACCGCAGCCGGTGATTGGACAGCCCGACACGGTGGGTATAGCGACCGAGGTAGGCAAAGACCTGCTCGGGCCCAGCGAAGGGCGGCTTGGCGTAGACCACCCAGGGCTTGCGGTAGAGCGCGTCGAGCAGCGCAGCGAAGGCAGCGGGGTTGGCCAGCGCGGCGGCCCCGCCGGTCAGGTCGAGCTCTCCGGCGTCATAGGCCTGCCGAAGCGCGGCGAGCAACTTGCCGCGGAAGAGCTTGCCGAGGACCTGCACAGGGAAGAGGTAGCCGCGCCGCCCCTCGATCCAGCGCGAGCCGTCGGGCGAGAGGCCGCCGCCGGTGACGATGCAGTGCAGGTGCGGATGGAAGCTGAGATTGCGGCTCCAGGTGTGCAGCACGGCGGTGACACCGAGGTCGGCGCCGAGCCGTTTGGGATCGCGGCCGAGCGTGAGCAGGGTCCGCGAGCCGCACTGGAAGAGCAGATCGAAGACCCTCTGCTGGTTGACGAGCGCCAGCGGGCGCAGCTCGGCCGGGAGCGTGAAGACGACGTGGAAGTAGTGCGTCGGCAGGATGCGCTGCTGCCGCTCGGCGATCCACCTGGCCTGGCTGAGGCTCTGGCACTTGGGACAGTGGCGGTTGCGGCAGGAGTTGTACGAGGGCTGCTCGTGGCCGCAGCTCGTGCACACGTCGACATGGCCGCCCAGCACCGCGGTCCTGCACGCAGCGATGTCGCGCAGGACCTTGCGCTGGGCGGTGGAGACGGCGTGGGCGCGCAGGTAGGCCTCGCCGTGGGCGCGGACGATATCCGCGACCTCGAGCCGAGGCCTACCCGTCGCCGTGGGCCGCGGCGCCGGGGGATGCGGGTGCACGCGACCTCAGCCGAGCTTCTTCTTGGCCTCCTGGGTGCCGAGCACCTCGACCGGGCTGCGGGTGCGACCGACGTGAGCCTGGCTGACGCGGACGTAGCGGACGGTGGTGCGGATGGAGCGATGGCCGAGCAGGGCCTGGATGACGCGGATGTCGGTGCCGAGCTCGAGCAGGTGGGTAGCGAAGCTGTGCCGCAGCACGTGCGGGGTGACGCGCTTGTGCAGCTTGCAGCGCCTCGCCGCCTCGCGCAGCGCGTTGCGCACCGCCTCGTGCGAGATGACCGAGCCCTGCTTGCGACCCGGGAACAGCTCCGGTCCAGCGGGTCTCTCCGCCCGCCAGTAGATGCGCAGCGCGGTCAGCACGGGGGCGCTGAGCATCACGTACCGATCACGCCCATGCTTTCCATTGCGGACGTGGATGAGGTTGCGCTTGCTGTCGATGTCCTCGACCCGCAGCGAGCAGACCTCATCGATCCGCAGACCGGCGCCGTACGCCGTCAGTACGATCGTGCGCTGCTTGACCGAGCCGATCGCGTTGAGCAGCGCCTCGACCTCGGTGCCGCTGAGGACCGGCGGCAGCTTCTGGGGTACCTTCGGCCAGGGGATCGCGACAGCGACCTCCGGACGCCCGAGCGTGGTGGCGTAGAGGAACTTGATCGCCGCCACGTACTGGTGCTGCGTCGCCTCCGCGATCTTTCGCTGCTCGGCGAGATAGAGCAAAAACGCGCGCACCTCGTCGAGACCCATCTGCTGCGGCGGCTTGCGGTGATAGGCTACGAAGGCCCGTGCGCAGCGGAGGTAATTGTCGCACGTCGACGGCTTGTATCGCCGCAGCTTCAGGTCTTCGGCCATTCGATCGCGGAGCTGTCCCATCGCTGCCCTCCTGGTGGACGCGGCGCCCGGGCAGGGGCGTCGCGAACGGCAGGGTGGGCAGGGAATGAGGCGGCGGGCGGCCAGTCCTGCGCGGCGCCGGGCTCTTTTTTCGCAATAAATACTGGCAAAAGCCGCGCTGCGGCAGCAATGACTGCCGTGACAACCGCAGCGAAGACAAGGATCCGAGCCGCGGCAGGAAACCGCGGCTCGGTATCCGGAATGCTTAACGGCGCAGGGCCCGCAGCATCTTCTTGAGCCTCACGCCGAGCTCCTGCACCTCGTCAGCATCGCGCTCGCTCGCGGCCGGCACAGGAGCTGCCGCGAAGCGGCTTGGTCCAACCTGCAAGACGCACCCGCGTTCTCGCAGGCTTCGGGCTCGCTGCGCCTGCGCACGCCGAGACGTGGCCGGATACCTTCACGGGCGGATCGCCAGCAGCTCGGCGGCCTGATTCGGCACCGCGGTCGCCACCATGTCGATGAGCATCCGGGGCTCCGCGGCGCCGAGCGCGCCGAGCTTCCGGAGCTCCTGGGTGCGGCTCATGAGCCACAACAAGCCGGTCGTGAGCGTGCGCGGCAGACGGCTGAGAAGCGCCACCACGGTGGGCTCGACGGCGTGGCCCAGGCCGCGCACGATGTGAAACCCCTGGGCGAGCGCGGCGGCGTAGCGGCGCGCCTCACGCCATGTGATGCCGGCGTTCCGGTGCGCCACGACGACGCCGATCGACATGAGGGGGATCACCATGGCGGCGTGCGAGCGCAACCATCCGTGCATATCGGCGCTGGTCACGGTCGGGATCCCTGCAGCGCCGAACACCTTCGCCCAGGCCGCATCGCCCACGGTGGTGCCCGGCAGGATGCGCCTCCGCAGCTTGCCGTCGATGAGATGCGCCAGCACGCCGCCGGGGAAGCCGAACGAGAAGCGCTCGGCGCCCACCGCGTCCCGCAGTCGATCCAGCGGCTCGAAGGTGTTGAACATGAACATGATGTGTTTCGCGGCGCTCTGTCGCAGCGCGGGTAAGACGCTGTCGACCTGAGGCGCCAGCACCGTCACGAGCACGAGATCGTACGGGACGCTCGGGTCGAGCGTGCCGGCGACGGCCACAGGGGCGCGCGCGCCATCGCTCAGAACAATGGCGCGGTCTTCCCGCAGGCGCTCCAGCCGCGCGCCGCGCGCGACGGCCGTGACCTCGTGGCCGGCTTTCGCCAGCTGGTAAGCGAATGTACTGCCGATGGCTCCTGTACCGAGCACTGCCATTTTCATGGGAGACAGCATAACCGGCGCCGCACGACGGCGGTTTTGCGCTGGGACAAAACCGTTTTGCATGGACGAAGATCCGCCGAGATGGCAGGGTCGTCCCATGGACTGGGACGATTGTCGTGTGCTGCTCGAGGTCCACCGCCGCGGGAGCTTCCTCGCGGCCGGACAGCGCCTCGGCATGTCGGCCTCCACGGTCATGCGGCGCGTCTCGACGCTCGAGCGCGCGCTCGGGCGCTCCGTCGTCCACCGGACGAGCCACGGGGTGCGGCTCGAACGCGAGGCCCTCGCGCTCGTGAGCATCGCCGCCGGGTTCGAGCAAGCGCTCGGGGCGCACGATCGTGAACGAGCCGGCACCGTGCGCCTCTCCGTGCCGGAAGGGTTTGGCGCCGTGGCGGCCCAGGCGGCGCGGCGATGCTGGGAGCAGGACCGGACGACCATCGTCGAGGTGTCGGTCGAGTCGCGGCTCGTCGATCTGGCGGAGCGCGAAGCCGACATCGGGCTCCGCGGGGGTCGTTCGGCCTCGAACGTGCTCATCGAGAAGCGCGTCGGCGAGGTCAGGCCGGCTCTGTACGCGAGCGCCGCTTACCTGGCGGCGCATCTGCCCGGACGCCTGCTCACGCGAGACGACTACACAGCCCAACGCTTCATCGTCGATGAGCGGATCACCCAGGGACTCGGCCCCTTCCACTGGCTCGTGGAGCGCGGCGCGCAGAACTTCCCGCTTCGTTCAAACGCCGTGGAGACGCGGATCGAGGCAGCGCGAGCGGGCATGGGCATCGTGGTGCACGGGGCCGGCGTCGATCTCCCGGGGTTGGAGCCCGTCGCGCTCGACGCCGCGGGTCCGTCGGTCCCGTTCTACGTCGTGATGCATCGAGAGCTGCGCCAGGTGCCGCGCATGCGCGCCATGGCGAGGGCGTTGAGCGAGCTGTTCGCGGAGTACACGACCAAGGCCACCGCTCGCGGATGATAGCGGGCCCTCGCGCGGCTCCAGCGTACCGACCGGCGCGACGGCGGGAGGGTGCTGCAGGCGCCGCCGGTCCGCGACCGTGCCCGCCGGTGCCCCGGGTCGTGGCAGGGCGGACGCGGCGACGCTTGACAGCCTAGGACAATCGTCCTACTAGATGACTCTCCGCGGCTGCGACAGCGGCCGTCCGGCGAGGCGACACCGTGAGCAACCCGACGACGCGCGCTCAGATCGTTCAAGCGGCCGATGGTCTCTTCTATCGACGGGGCTACGAGCACACATCGTTCGCTGATATCGCGGAGGCCGTCGGCATCTCACGCGGCAACTTCTATTACCACTTCAAGACGAAGGACGAGATCCTGGATGCGGTGATCGACGAGCGCCTCGCGAGCACGCAGCAGATGCTCGATCGGTGGGAGATCGAGGGGAACAGCCCCGCGGAGCGCATACGCAGTTTCATCGGGATCTTGATCGCGAACCGCGCCAGCATCAAGCGATTCGGTTGCCCCGTCGGCACCCTGTGCGCCGAGCTCGCAAAGCTGGACCACCCTTCTCGGCCGGGAGCCAACCGGCTGTTGACGCTCTTCCGGACGTGGCTGAGCCGGCAGTTCGTGCTGCTCGGCCGGGCGGACGACGCCGATGAGCTCGCGATGCACCTCCTGGCGCGGAGCCAGGGGGTGGCCACGCTGGCGAGCGCCTTCCACGACGAGGCCTTCATCGCGCAGGAAGTGGAGCAGATGCACGCGTGGTTGCTGTCGCTGACGACCAGCGCCGGCCCGCCTGGCCCCGACGCTCGGACAGAGCGGGGGCTCCAGGCGACGCAACGCAAGACGACACGTGGCCGCCCCCGCGGCAGACGTGAGCCGTAACCCCAGGAGCATGCGCCGTGTTTCTTGTCCTTCTCAAGTTCTCCGACAACAAGGGTCAAGCCAGCCTGCACATGGAGCAACACAACGCCTGGATCCGGCGTGGCTTCGACGAAGGCGTGTTCGTGCTGGTCGGGAGCCTGAAGCCCCACGGCGGCGGCGGGATCCTCGCGCATCGGACCACGATGGAGGAGCTTCGCGACAGGGTGAACGGCGATCCGTTCGTCACCGCGGGCGTCGTCAGCGCCGAGATCCTCGAGATCGCGCCGTCTCGAGTCGACGAGCGGCTCGGGTTCCTGCGAGGCGACGCGCCATGAGCGCCGCGACGATCGTGGGGCCCGACGGTCGAGCGCGTTGCCGCTGGTCCGGCGCGGCGCCGGAGTTCATCGACTATCACGATCGCGAGTGGGGGTTTCCTGTCAGCGACGACCGCCGGCTGTTCGAGAAGCTGAGCCTCGAGGGCTTCCAGTCCGGGTTGAGCTGGCGCACCGTGCTCGCCAAGCGTGAGAGCTTCCGCGCGGTGTTCCACGGCTTCGACGTCGACGAGATCGCCCGCTTCACGGGGCGAGACGTCGAGCGGCTCCTCGGGGATGCGCGGATCATCCGCCACCGCGGCAAGATCGAGGCGGTCATCCACAACGCGCGATGCGCCAGAGAGCTCGTCGAGCGCGAGGGCTCGCTGGCGGCGTTCGTCTGGGGCTACGAGCCCCAAGCGGAGCGGCTCGCGCTCCCGCAGACCGTATCGACATCACCGGAGTCGATCGCCCTCTCGAAGGACCTGAAGAAGCTCGGCTGGAAGTTCGTCGGCCCCACGACGGTGTACGCGTTCATGCAGGCGATGGGGCTGGTGAACGATCACGTCGAGGGCTGCGTCATCCGAGGAGAGGTCGAGCGCTCGCGTGAGCGATTCAAGCGTCCCCGGCGCTGACACCTGCCTGCGTGGTTCCGGCGCTTCGTGGCACCGGCGGCGAGACAAGCGCCGCCTCACGTGAGGCCGGCGCCGAAAGCGCCGAGCGCGTTCGCGAAGGTCGTGCCTGTCGGGGCGGCGGGCAGCGCGGAAGGCGGAGGGCCCTCGAGCTCGAAAAAAGCGGGCATCGGCAGCGGCTGCGCCGTCGGGCCGCGGCCCAGGCACCACCGCTCGTAATGCGTGAACGTGATGAAGAAGCGGTGCTGGTCGACCACCCAGATGATGCGCCAGAAGGAGCTCACCTCCTCGGCGAGCGCGGCGTTCTCGTCGCAAAGGTTCACGATCTCGGGGACCGACCTGAGCGAGACCTCGAGGCAGATGTGCCGCCCGCCGCCGAGCGGGAGCTCGCGGGTGTGGTCGGAGAAGAAGTCGTACCAGACGAGCTGCCCCGACAGCAGACGATCGAGCGTGGCTTTCACCCAGGGGTTCGATTTGATGATCGTTGCGACGTTGACGGCGTTTCCCTGGAGCTTGCCGCTCTTCAGCCAGTCGTCGACGACGTAGGCCCCGAAGGTGCATGAAGGATGGTGAAGGAAGCCGACCGGGCTGGGAGAGAGGACCTGCGCGCCGCGGGCCTCGCAGATCATGTCGACTGAGATCTCGAGGAGCGCGGGCCGGCGCTCTCCCTTGACCATCCGGTAGAGCCGCAGCTTGCCGCGCGCGACGTCGCGGAAGATCGCGGCCCAGGCTCGCTGGTAACGCCGCTGGTTGGCATACGTCGCGTCGAGCAGGAGGGCGCACGGCACGTTGCTGGTGCTCGCGAACCCCTTCTTCTGCGTGTCGCCCCATTCGAACTGATTGCCGCCGAGCCGCTTGGCGTCCCATGCCAGCCCGTCAAGACCGTAGTACTCGACGTCGGGCGGCGCGCTGTTCGCGCCGCACACGGTACGGTCGTACTTGTTCTTGATGTCGGCGGGGGCGCCGAACACCTTGGGGTGCGTGCGGGCCGCGTGCGCGGCCGCCAGCGCCTCCTCCATGGTCTGTTGCAGGCTCTGGCCAAGGCCGAGGACGTTCATGATGATCAGCTCGACCTTGGGGTTCGCCGGAAGCTTGCTCCGGAGCTCGAGGAGGGTGGCGAGGTCGATGGCGCCTCTCTTCAGCAGGCAACTCGACACGATCTTCTTCGCGAGTTCCTGGGTCTCCACCAGCGACGGATCCTTGGGAGGCTCCAGCGCCTCGAGCTTCCCGATGTGGCCGGAGAGGTCCTGCGGCGTGAAGATGACGGACCAGATCTTCTCGGATCCCCTGAGGTGCTGCGCGAGCTGCGGCAGGTAGACCCAGAGGTTGCGCTTCGCGGCTCCCCAGAGATCCTCCCGCTGCCCCGGCGGGATCGGCGGCGGCAGCCCGAGATCCTCTCTCAACCCCGCATCCAGCGCGTGGGCCAGACCGGCCGCGTCGGCCTGCAGACGGAAGAGCTCGTCCACGAACGCTGGCGACAGCGCTGTGGGCGCCTTCAGCGGCGTCTGCCCGATGTTGCTCAGCGCCTGTTGCCCGTAGACCACGCCGATGCAGAGCTCGCAGACCGAATCGATGGCCAGCAGGCGGTCGAGCAGGTCCTCGACGCCGCAGCTCCGATGAAGGTGCGCTTCGTTGAGCTCGAGGCAGAGCCCCGCCAGCAAGCCGGTCAGCAGCAGCACGAAGTCCCGGACGTTCGACGAGGGCTGGCTCATCGGGTCTTTTCCGAAGTGGGTCCAGCACGGGCTATCGATCAGGCACCCGGCGTGCGCGAGGTCGAATTTCAGGGTGTGCGCGAGGAGCGGCTTCGGAAATGCGTCGGTCCTGTCGTGCGCGAGCAGGAGGTCGAGGATCTCCTTGCGCGCATGCTTGATCTTCGGGACGGCGAGCTTGGCGCAGACGGTCTGACGGTCGGCCGACGCGAGGAGAGCGCAGGCGTACTCGACGAAGGCGGCCTGCCGTGGCGACATGTAGAAGTCGATGGCGGACGCGAATTCCCAGATGCCCTGGTCCGCCAACATGCAGGGGATATAAGCGCAGGGGAGATAGAGATCGGCGCCATCGATCACCTCCTCGACAGCCTGGATGTCGCCTGTCTGGATGGCGGCCAAGAGGAGGAGCGTGTCGCCGGCGGCGGGCGGTCCGAGATCGTTGAACTCCCGCTGCGCCTTGTTCGCGGCGTCGTCGTTCTCGACCTCCTTCTCCTTCTCGGTGACGGAACAAGTCGTCTCCGGACCCCTCTTGCTCGGGACCAGGCGCAGCACCTCGTCGGTCGAGGTCTCGAGCGCGGACTGCTCGTCGGTCACGAACCGCCACCGGTAGTAGCGCGTGCGCAGACGGAGGGCGTCGAGCAGCATCAGCTCGTCGATGGAGTCGGGCCAGCTCGAAGGTCGCGACTGCAGGAAGAGCTCGAGGTCCAGGAGGCCGAGCTCGGTGACGGTCGGCGGCCGGAAGCGCCCCTGCTTCCTGGCCCGCTTCTTTGACCTGTACCGCGTGGCGGGGAGGGACGGTTCTCTCTCTTCCATCTTCGTGCCCCCGCGCTCAGAGCGCCCGGCCGTAGGCGAGCAGCGGCGGCGCGCCGCCGGGCGCCTCCTCCGCGTCGCTCCGTGACATGCGCTCGAAGCCCAGCGCCTCGACCAGGCGGCGCGAGCGCAGGTTGCCGGGCGCGATGAACGTCGTCACCGAGCCGAGCCCGCGGGCCCGCGCCTCGCCGATCAGCGCCGAGACGGCGGCGCGTCCGATCCCGCGGCCCCAGAACGGCTCGCCCAGCCAGTAGCGGATCTCCGCCGTGCGCCGGTGGCGATCGATGGCGCAGAGATCGCAGCCTCCCGCGACCGCAGGCGCGCCCCCGGGGGCCGCGGCCTGCCCAGCCGCCTGCGCGACCCCCCGCGCGACGACGATGGCGAAGCTCGCCCGCGTCCCCTCGCGCTCGTGGTGGCGCAGCGCCACCACCTCGCGCTCGACGTGCCGGGGCGGCAGCGGGTGCGGCAGCCGCAGCGGGCCCGCCACGGCCGGGCCGGCGAGGAGCGCCTGCATGGCGGCGGCGTGCTCGAACCCGAGCGGCTCGAGGCCGACATCGGACCGCGGCCCGGCCACGGCGCGGAGGGCCGCGCTCACCCGAGCTCCCCGTGCGCCCGCGCCTTCAGCCGCGCAACGCGATCCCCCATCGGCAGCCGCTCGTCCGCGAGGATCGCCCGCGCCCAGGCCCGCTCGACCTCGAACCCCGCCCCGAGCGCGAGGTCGATCATGACGAAGCGGCCCACGTCGCGATCGTCGTCGATCCCGAGGGCGCGCGCGCGATCGACGGCGGCGCGCACGCGTTCGAGGCGCGCCGGCGCCGGGAGCGCCGCCGCCTCCGCCCAGTGGCGCGCCGCGATCGCCGCCAGCTGCTCCGCGAGCCGATCGTCCGCCGGTCTCGCCAGAGCAACCCATTGCGCCCGACGGATCCTCAGCATTGCGCAAAATTGGATACGCGCGTGCCCGAGGTGGGTCAAGGCGCCAGCCGGCGCCCCTCCTTCTCGCCCGCGGCGCTCTCTGCTCGAAGAGCTCGGACACAGCGGCTCTCAGCTGCCCATCCGCCCACCATCATGGCTCGCGGTGCGAGCCGGCGCGCAGCGCGCTGACGATCCCGGCGCTCAGCGTCAGCACGGCGCCGATACCGAGGCCGATGCGCGGCGCGGCATCTACTGGCATGAGCGTGAAGAGCAAGGTCATGACGACAGCGCCCGCCGTCTGGCCGGCCAGCCGCGCGGTGCCCTGCATGCCGCCCGCGGCGGCGCTCCGCGCGCGCGGCGCCGCGAGGAGCATGTTGCGGTTGTTCGGCACCTGGAACAGGCCAAAGCCCGCGCCGCACAGCGCCACGAACGGCACCAGCGAAAGCGCGCTGCCGTGCGCCGGCGACAGCGCGAGCGCAGCGAGCCCCAGCGCGAGACACCCCGCGCCCGTCGCGCACAGCCAGGCCGTCGAGATGCGGTCGGCGAGGCGGCCCGCGACGGGCGCCAGGAGGGCCACGCTCAGCGGCCAGGGCGTGATCAGCAGCCCGGTGCTCAAGGCCTCCTGACCAAAGCCGTGCCGCAGATGGAAGGGCAGCGCGACAAGCGCCGAGGCCTGCCCCGCGAAGCACGCGACCGACGCGATCACGGAGACGCGAAACGAACGGCTGCGCAGCAGGTCGAGCGGCACGAGGGGCGCCTCCTTCGGCAGCTCGCGGCGGAGCAACAGCGTCGCGCTCAGGACGGCCGCGGCGAGCAGGCCGGCCCCGAGCGCCGGCGCCGCCGGCAGCAGCTCCGCGCCTGCGATCAACCCGCCGAAGGCCCCCGCGTTCAGCGCCATGCTCGTCGCGTCCAGCGCCCGCGCCGTGCCGGGGACCTCGGGGAGGCCGCGCGAGGCGAGCAGCACCGCCACGCCGAGCGGCAGATTGACGGCGAACAGCCAGGGCCAGCTCGCGCTCGAGAGCAGCACGGCGCCGACCGTGGGCGCCGCGGCCGAGGACAGCGCCACGGCGAGCGCGTTCCAGCCGATGGCGGCTGCCAGCTGCGCCTGCGGAACCACGAAGCGCAGCAGCGCCACCCCGAGCGCCATCACGGCGGCGCCGCCGAGCCCCTGCAGAAAGCGCGCAGCGACCAGCCAGTGGAGCGATGGCGCCAGCGCACACAGCGCCGACGCGCCCGTGAACAGCCCGACGCCCGCCGTGAACACGGCGCGATAGCCCAGGCTCTCGCCCAGCGCGGCGCACGGCAACAGAGCCATCACCAGCCCGAGCTGGTAGGCGCTGACGACGCGCACCGACGCGGCGGGCGTCACCTGGAGCGCGTGCGCCAGCGCAGGCAGCGCCACGTTGGCGATGCCCGCGGAGAGCACCACCAGCACCATGGCCGCGAGCACGCACGCAATCGCCTCCGCGCGCGCCGGGCCCTGCACACCGGAAGCCGCCTGATCGGGCGCCTCGCTCGGCAGGGGCGCGCCCGCGATCGAGGTGCGCAGCGCCATCATGTTCCCACCGTCCAGACGCCGTTGCGCTCGACATAGCGGGTCACGCGCCGCGCGACCTGATCTTCCTGTCTGAGATCGCGCTCGGTGAAACGGAACAGCAGCGCCGGGCCGGCGACGCAGCGCGTGTCGTGGATGTCTCCCGGCAAGAACAGCTGCGCCTGCCCGGCGCGCAGCAGCGTCTCGTCGCGCTTGACCAGCTGGATGCCGCCTCCGGTCTCGATGCGAGCGTAGGTCGACATCGCGATCTCTCCGCGCTGCAGGGCGTAGATCACCCAGCTGCGACCGTGGTCGTGCGGCGGGCGGTAGAGCCCGGCCTGCTCGGTGTGGGCCTGCAGCACGAAGCCGTGCTCCGCATCCCGGTAGAGCTCCCTGGACGCGGGCGCCTCCTCGTGCAGCGCCGCGAGCCAGGGCTCGGAGGCGTGCGCCTTCGCCAGCTGTTCCAGGTGATGGCGACAGCTGGCGACCAGATCGCTGCTGAGCGGTCCCCAGCTGGCACGGGTGCGATGGACGAACAGGTCAAGGGCGTTCTCGGTCATGGGTGGCCTCCGGCTCGGCTCGAATCGACGTGATCCGCGCTTCGACGTCGAAGCTAGAGCGCCGGTACGGATTGCGGAACGCGCAACGATCGCAACCTATATGTGCATGCGACGCCATAGTTCACCCCGACCTCTGGTAGCCTGCCGGCATGTCGCTGCCTGACCTGAACTTGCTCGTGACGCTCGACGTGCTGCTCACGGAAGGCAGCGTCACCGGCGCGGCCCGACGCCTGCGCCTGAGCCCGTCGGCGATGAGTCGGGCGCTCGCGCGCCTGCGGGAGACCCTGGGCGATCCCCTGCTGGTGCGCGCTGGACGCGGCCTGGTGCCGACCCCACGCGCGCTCGAGCTGCGCGAGCGCGTGAGCCACCTTGTGCAGGGCGCCGAGGCCGTCCTACGGCCGGCCGAGAAGCTCGACCTGAAGCGCCTGGTGCGCACCTTCACGCTGCGCACCAGCGAGGGCTTCGTCGAGAGCTTCGGTCCAGCCCTGATCGAGCGCACCGGCGCCGAGGCGCCAGGCGTCCGGCTGCGCTTCGTGGCCAAGCCCGACAAGGACAGCGCGCCGTTGCGCACGGGCGCCGTCGACCTCGAGACGGGCGTCGTCGACGAAGACACCAGCCCCGAGCTGCGCACCCAGGCGCTGTTCCGCGACCGCTTCATCGGCGTCGTGCGCAGCGACCACCCCCTCGGCCGCGCGAAGATCACGCCCGCGCGCTACGCCGCCGGACGCCACGTCGTGTTCTCACGGCGCGGCGTGGCCAAGGGGCGCATCGACGAGAGCCTGGCCGCGCTCGGTCTGGCGCGCGAGGTGGTGACCATCGTCGGCGGGTTCGCCACGGCGATCGCGCTGGCGCGCGCGACCGACCTGATCGCCGCCGTTCCGGATCACCACACAAGGAGCCTGCGCGACGGCCTGTTCAGCTTCGCGCTGCCCTTCGCCGCGCCGGAGATCACCGTCTCGTTGCTGTGGCACCCGAGGCTGGACGCGGACCCCGCTCACCGCTGGTTGCGCGACAGCGTGCGGGAGGTCGTGGCAGGCGGGAAAGAGACGGTGGCGCGGAGCGGGCGTACTGGGCAGCGCCGCGCGCCACGGAAGAGGCGAAGGGGCTAGCGCCGCCCCTCGGCGTTGACGATGACCTAGGGTCTTACCGCTGTGGCCCGGCGGCCAAGCTGGCGGTGTCGATGACGAAGCGATACTTGACGTCGCCCTTGAGCATGCGCTCGTACGCCTGTTCGATCCGCTGGATCGGAATCACCTCGATGTCGGCGACGATCCCCTTCTCCGCGCAGAAATCGAGCATCTCCTGCGTCTCGGCGATGCCGCCGATCGTCGACCCGGCGATCGTCCTGCGCTTGAGCACGAGGTTGAAGACGTTGGGCGACGGGTGGGCGTCCTTCGGCACGCCCACGAGCACCAGGGCGCCGTCCCGCCTGAGCAGCCTCGTGAAGGCGTCGAGGTCATGGCTCACCGCGACCGTGTTCAAGATCATGTCGAAGCTCTCGGCGTGGCGGTCCATCTCGTTCGCGTTGCGCGACACCACGACCTCGTCCGCGCCGAGGGCCTTGGCGTCTTGCCGCTTCGACTCCGACGTCGTGAACGCGACCGTGTGCGCGCCCATCGCGTGGGCGAGCTTGACGCCCATGTGGCCGAGCCCGCCGATGCCCACCACGCCGATCTTCTTGCCGGGCCCGGCGTTCCAGTGCCGGAGCGGCGAATAGGTGGTGATGCCGGCGCAGAGCAGCGGGGCCACGGCCGCCAGCTGATCCTCGCGGTGGGTGATCTTCACCACGTACCTGTCGTTGACGACGATCCGCTGGGAGTAGCCGCCCAGCGTGTGCCCGGGGGCGTCCGGGGTCGGAGAGTTGTAGGTGAGCGTCATGCCCCTCTCGCAGTACTGCTCGAGGTGTTCGGCGCAGGACGCGCAGCGGCCGCAGCTGTCGACCATGCAGCCGACGCCGACCAGCTCGCCCTTCTTGAAGCGAGATACCTGGCCCCCCACAGCGGACACCCGCCCCACGATCTCGTGCCCAGGAACGCACGGATAGAGCGTGCCCGCCCATTCACCTCGGACGGTGTGCAAGTCCGAGTGGCAGACGCCGCAGTAGACGATGTCGATCTGCACATCGTGGTCGCCCGGGGCGCGGCGATAGATGTCGAGCGCTTCCAGCGGCTTGTCGGCGGCATGGGCACCAAAGGCTTTCACGGTCATCTTTTACTCCTGGAAGAGCTTGAGCTCCTGCAAGGGGGAGGATCGGCCCTGCTAGCTCGTCGGCTGCCGGACCACGTGCAGCACTATAGTGCGCTCGGCGTCGACGGTGAACCAGCGCGCCAAACGGTCAGAAACACGAGCAAATACGCTAATTTAGAAGGCAGCACACCGAGCGAGCCCCTCCTCGGCCGCGCGGCACACGGTCTGCAGCGGTCCCTTTCTTGCGAGGGCCCCTCCAGCGCGAACGAAGCAGTACTCCCGTGCCCCCGAAGGAGGCGGCCATGCCCAGCAATACCGAGATGAGGCACCTGCACCGCTGCGTCGAGCTCGCGGCGCTGGCGCGCTGGGCGGCCGCGAACCTCGCTCCCGACGTCCATCCCGCGCGCTGACGCGCGTGGCCGTACTGGCGGGAGGACGCCCATGGAAGGGAACTTTGGTTTTTCCAAGCCCCTCTGGGAGATCGCGATGCGCACGACGCTCGTCTATCTCGCCCTCGTCATCCTGATCCGCGTCATCCCCAAGCGACGCACCGGGCATCTCTCACCGAACGACATGCTCGCCCTCATTCTCATCGGTGGTATGGCCGCCGACGGCATCATGGGCGGCTCGAGCTCGCCCGCGGACGCCTTGCTCATGATCGCGCTCATCGTCGCCTGGGGCTACGTGCTCGATATCCTGGAGTTCCGCGTCCCCTTCTTCCGGCGTTGCCTGCGCGACACGCAGACGACCCTCGTCCGAGACGGCCGCCCGCAGTGGGAGAACATGCGCCGGGAGATGGTCACCGAGGAGGAGCTGCAGGCGGCCCTTCGCAGGCAAGGGATCACGGACATCACCACGGTGCGCTCTGCCTGCCTCGAGGCGGACGGGGAGATCAGCGTGGTCAAGAAGCAGGGTACGCAGGGCGGCGAGCAGTGAGTCGGGTCATCGACCCATGTCCTCGAGGCGTTTGGCCCGTTGTCTCTAGCGGCGTCGCGGTCGCCGCTGGCGCTCGCTCTCCTGTCTGCGCGGTCCCATCTCCCGATCGCGAAGCGCGGCGCCGAATTCACGTACCAGGTCGACGAGCGGTCGGAGCAGGACAGACTGCGCGTCGGGCCGCCACATCGCGATGTTGCGCATCTCCAGACCGAGATCGCTGACCGGCTTCCAGATCGCGGTGCCGACCGCGAGGAAGGGCGCCGCGGGCTCCGCGCCGAAGGTCAATCCGAAGCCGCTCGCCACGAGCGTCAACAGGGCTTCTCCGTCGAAGATCTCCGAAGCCACGTTCAGGGTCCGATCCCAGGGCTGGCCTCTCGGCCTCCATCGATGCTCAGCAGGTCTCAAATCGAGCCCAATATCGTCCTGGACGACTCGGTTGTCAAACGGTAGCCATCACCCATGGTCATGAAGGTCGCAAGGAATCGCCTGGCAGGCGCCGTCCCGGCCTCTTGAGCCGTCAGATCCGGACGCGAGCAGATTGGGCACCGGGCAAAGACGGGCTCGACTGAGGCCATTCTTGGACAACTCGATGATGAGCGGGCGTCGACGCGCCTGCTCATCGACGCAGCGCAACACTCCTCACCCGAGAGGCCCCAGTCACCGAGTCAACGACCAGGCGCCGCGCGCAGGGCCGTTCATTCAGAAGGAAAGGGATTACAGAGATGAATTCGATCAGCAACGGCCAGATCGCAGAGGTCCTCAAGCGTCTTCATCGGGAAGCGGAGGCGGCCGACGCGCCGCTGGCCGCCAGCGCAGCGAGCGAGGCGGCCACGAGGGAAGAGATGATCACCCAGCTCCTCAAGGACGAAGCCAGCGATCTGAAAAGCACGTATCGCGGATTCGCGGAGAATTTCCTCAACGTCTCCCCGGATTTTGGACGTTTCCTTTACATGTGTGCTCGCGCATGCAAGGCCAATTGCATCGTGGAGTTCGGCTCCTCGATGGGGATCTCCACGATCTATCTGGCGACCGCGCTGCGCGATATGGGCGGCGGCCGCTTGATCGGGACCGACCTTGTGCCCAGCAAAGTCGAGCGGGCGCGGGCGAACGTCGCCGCTGCCGGGCTGTCCGGTATCGTCGAACTCCGGGTCGGTGATGCTCGAGAGACCCTGAAGTCGGGTGTCGGCGGCGATATCGACATGGTGTTGCTCGACGGCGCCTTCACCCTTTATCTGGACGTTCTCAAGCTGCTCGAGCCGCATCTGAAGCCTGGCGCGATCATCATCGGCGAGAACGCGTTCGAGCAGGCCTCGGGCTATATCGACTACGTGCGCAACCCACAGAACGGCTACCTCTCCCAGCCGCTCCCGTTCGACGCGGGACGCGGCAACGAACTCACGATCAAGACGAGCTGAGCACGCTGGCTCGAGGCACGCTGCCCCCGGCCGAGCATTTTCGCTTCCACTGGCGTCGTGGGCCGACACGACATTCGTGTGGCGTCGTGCCGCTCATGAGCGTCTCCGCAGATGCGATGCGCGGGCACGGCCCGGTTCTCTCGGCGTGAGCTCCGCGTACAGCTCATGGAGCTTCTCGCGGAGCAGTTCCTTCGGTGGGAGGAGCGTCTGGTACTCCGCTACGAGCGTGGGCGACGTCGTGCGAGCAAGCGCGTACTCGACGACCTCGTCGTCCTTCGTGGCGCAGAGCAACACGCCGATGGAAGGGCGCTCGTGCGGCTTCTTCACGTCGCGGTCGAGCGCCTCGACGTAGAACGAGAGCTGACCCAGGTCGGCAGGCTTGAACTTCTCGGTCTTCAGCTCGAGAGCCACGAGGCACTGCAGGCCACGGTGAAAGAAGAGGAGGTCGATCGTGAAATCTTGGTTGCCCACTTGCACCGGGTACTCTGAGCCGACGAAGCAGAAGTCGCGCCCCAGCTCAGTGAGGAAGCGGCCAAGATGCCGGAGCAGGGCGCCGTGGAGATCGGCCTCCGAGTGTCCGTCGGGAAGCGCGAGGAACTCGAGATTGTAGGCGTTCTTCAACTCGTCGAGCGCGCCTCGGTGACTTTGTCTCAGCGCTGGTGAGACTTTCTTAGCAGCCTCCGCGTCACGCAGCACGGCGCCGGAGCGAATCTGGCGTTCCAGCTCTCGGGATGACCAGCGCTCCTTGATGGCCGCGAGGATGTAGAACTCACGAGCAGCCGCAGGCTTGGCCTGCCCGAGGATGATGAGGTGGTGCGTCCACGGCAAAAGTCTCAGCAGCGCCGAGACTTTTCGGTTCGCCAGGTACGCCTCGTAGAACTGGCGCATCCGAAACAGGTTCGGCCGCGTGAAGCCACGGAGGCCAGGGAAGCGCCGAGCGAGGGACGCCGCGAGCTCTTCGACCACGCCGTCGCCCCACTCGGCGCTCGCGATCTTCCGGCTGATGTACTCGCCAAGCTGCCAGTAGAGCGAGACCAGCTCGGCGTTCACCGCCTGGTACGCGCGGCCACGGGCAGCCTCGATGAGCGCGACGACATCGTCGAAGCGCGTTTCTCCACCCTCGGCGACCGCCCGCCTTGCGCGAGGCGCGACGAGCGTCGTCGCCTTGTGGGCGGCAGGCTTCGTGCGTGCGATGCGCTTCTTCGGGGATGGCTTCTTCGTCATGCGGAGAGGCCAGAGGTTCCGGCGAGCCTTGCGATTTCGCAAGCGAATCTGGCGGGGCGAACCGCGTCGCGCGAGGGGACGCATGCGTCGGCCGCGCCGTTCCGTGCGCGGGCTGCACACGCGCGCTCTACCTCTTCGCGGGCTCGACGGAGAGCGCCGATGCGCTGGCCAGTCAAGCGTCAGCGGCACCGCCTCGCCCGAAGTCCCTCCGCTGTTGAACGCTCTCGGCTTCTCTCTTCCAGAGGACAGAAGAGAGAGCGCGAGCGCCGTGCAGAACGCCCTCGTCGCGCGCGCCTTCACGCTCGCGGCGCGCTCTCTGCTCGAACGCTACCCACGCGCGCGTCGCGCCCGCCGAGCGCCGATGATCGCGGAAGCGTGGACCAGAAACGAACCAGCCCCGGAGATCACTCTCCGAGGCCGGTTCAAAAAGAACGAGGTCGCGTCTCAGCGATCCCGTGTGAATGGCTCCAGCTGCTGGACTCGAACCAGCGACCCGGCGGTTAACAGCCGCCTGCTCTACCAACTGAGCTAAGCTGGAATGCGTTGGAGACGGGCGCGAGGATAGTCGGCGAGGCCTTCCCGTCAAGCGAATCCGCACCGCCGCTGAAGTTTACGTGACGCCCCGGTGTGCTCGGCCGCTCCGCGCGAGATTGCCCGCCCGGCGAGCTTCTGCGACAACGCCGCCGTGCAGCGCGCCGCCGTGCCCTTCCCGCCGCAGCCGCCGGACGCCCCGGCCCCCGCCGCCGCCGCCCGCTCCGCCGGCCGCGGCGGACTCGCCATCGCCGGCGCCAAGGTCTCCTTCATCCTCTTCGGCTTCGTCCAGCAGCTCATCCTCCCGCGGCTGCTCGGCACCGACGGCTACGGCGCGGTCTCCGTCGTCCTCGCGGGCGTCGGCGTCGTCAACAACGTCATCGTCGCGACCGGCATCCAGGGCGTCTCGCGCGCCGTCTCCAGCGTCGCGGAAGAGGACGTCGCGGCCGCCTTCCGCCGCACGCTCGCCCTGCACGCCCTCCTCGCCGTGGTCGTCTCCGCCGGCTTCGCGCTCCTCGCCGGCGCCATCGCCGACTTCTCCGAGGCCCCGCACGTCGCGGGCCCGCTGCGGCTCGCCGCCGCCGTCGTGCTCCTTTACGGCCTCTACGCCCCGCTCGTCGGCGCGCTCAACGGCCAGCGGCGCTTCGTCACGCAGGCCGCCTTCGATGTCGGCTATGGCGCGCTCCGCACCGCGAGCATCGCCGCCTTCGCCTTGCTCTTCCTCCGCGCCGGCCAGAGCGGCGTCCTCGGCGCGATCGCCGGCTTCGTCGCCGCGGCCGCCGTCATCGTCCCGCTCGCGCTCACCAGGACCGGCCTCGGCCGCCGCGGCAGCGCCGGCCCCTCGATCCGCGAGCACGCCGCCTTTCTCCTGCCGCTCGCCGTCTCGCAGACGTTCCTGAACCTCCTGCTCCAGACCGACTTTTTCCTCCTCCGCCGCTTCCTCGGGCAGGCCACGAGCGGGCTCGCGCTCGGCGCCAAGGCCGCCGACGACCTCATCGGCGTCTACCGCGGCGCGCAGCTCTTCGCGTTCCTGCCGTACCAGCTGCTCCTCTCGGTCACGTTCATCCTCTTCCCGATGCTCGCCCGCGCGCACGCCGAGCACGACCGCGCCGCGGTCCGCCGCTACGCCATGACGGGCGTCCGCCTCTCGTTCCTGCTCACCGGGCTCCTCTGCGCCCCGATCTCGGGCCTCGCCCCGCATGTCCTGCGCTTCGCCTTCCCTGTCGAGATCTGGAGCCGCGGCGGCGACACGCTCCGCGTCCTCTCCCTCGGCATGGGCGCGTTCGCCGTCCTCGGCGTTGCCTCGGCCGCGCTCACCAGCCTGCACCGGGAGCGCATCGCCGCCGCCCTCACCGCCACCACCGTCCTCCTCGTCGCCACCGGCTGCTCGATCGCCGTCCCGCGCGCCGCGTTCGGCCCCGACATGCTCGTGCGCTCCGCCGTCGCCACCTCGCTCGCGCTGGCCACCGCCGCGGTCGCCGGCGGCGTCCTGCTCCACCGCGCCGCCGGCGGCTTCGTCCCCGCCCGGACGGCGCTCCGCGTCGGCGCCGCGCTGCTCGCCGGGATCGCCGTGGGCGCGCAGCTCCCGTGGCTCGGCAAGATCGCCGTGCTCGGCGAGGCGATCCTTGTCGGCCTCGTGTACCTCGCAGTCCTCGTCGCCACGCGCGAGGTCGGCCGCGAGGACCTCGCCGCCCTCAAGCAGGCGTTCGGGCGCGGCGCACGGCGCGCCTAGCTGCGCCCGTCAGGAGTCCGGCCAGGGAGCCGGAGAGAGATTTCAACGCAAAGGCGCAAAGGCGCAAAGGCGCAAACCTGCATGAAATCTGTTCTTTTTTGCGTCTTTGCGCCTTTGCGTTGAAATCCCCCTTCGTACATACGACGCCCGCGTCCGTCCTGACGCGCGCCCTGCGCGCCCGCCTACAGCCGCTTCCGCGCCCTCTTGACCGTCAGCCGGCGATCTCGCATACGGCCTCTCCCCCCAGCCCGGCCAGCGCCGCGCCCGCTCGAAGGCCGAGCGGGGCCCCACGGCGCGCCGGGCACGCACAGGCAGGCGAAGACGTGGCCCCTCAATTCATCTTCACGATGCAGGATGTCCGGAAGGTGCACCCCCCGAACAAGGAGGTGCTGAAGGGCCTGTGGCTCTCCTTCTACCCGGGCGCGAAGATCGGCGTCCTCGGCTCGAACGGCGCCGGCAAGAGCACCCTGCTGCGCATCATGGCGGGCGTCGACAAGGAGTACCTCGGCGAGGCGAAGCCCGCCGACGGCATCCGCATCGGCTACCTCGCCCAGGAGCCGCAGCTCGAGGCCGGCAAGACCGTGCAGGAGCACGTCGAGATGGCGGTCCACGACGTCCGCTCCCTCGTCCAGCGCTTCGAGGAGATCGGCGCGAAGCTCGGCGAGTCGCCCCCCGACATGGAGGCGCTCCTCGAGGAGTACGCCGCGCTCCAGGACAAGATCGAGGCCGCGAACGGCTGGGAGATCGACCGCGTCGTCGAGCGCGCCATGGACGCCCTCCGGCTGCCGCCGCCCGACGCCGACGTCACCAAGCTCTCCGGCGGCGAGCGCCGCCGCGTCGCCCTCTGCCGGCTCCTCCTCGAGAAGCCGGACATCCTGCTGCTCGACGAGCCGACCAACCACCTCGACGCCGAGAGCGTCGCGTGGCTCGAGCGCTTCCTCCACGACTACCCCGGCACCGTCGTCGCGGTCACCCACGACCGGTACTTCCTCGACAACGTCGCCGGCTGGATCCTCGAGCTCGACCGCGGCGCCGGCATCCCCTACGAGGGCAACTACACAGGCTGGCTCGAGCAGAAGAAGAAGCGCCTCGAGCTCGAGCAGAAGCAGGAGAGCGCTCGCAAGCGCACCCTGGAGCGCGAGCTCGAGTGGGTGCGCCTGGCCCCGCGCGCCCGCCAGGCCAAGAGCAAGGCCCGCCTCGCCGCCTACGAGACGCTGCTCGCCGAGGACAAGTCGAAGAAGGTCGAGGAGAACGAGATCCACATCCCCGCCGGCCAGCGGCTCGGGAACGTGGTCGTCGAGGCCGAACACCTCCGCAAGGGCTTCGGCGACCGCGTCCTCATCGACGACCTCAGCTTCTCGCTCCCGCGCGGCGGCATCGTCGGCATCATCGGGCCGAACGGCGCCGGCAAGACCACGCTCTTCCGCATGATCATGGGCCTCGAGAAGCCCGACGGCGGCGCGCTCAAGCTCGGCGAGACCGTGGAGCTCGCGTACGTCGACCAGTCGCGCGACGCGCTCAACCCGAACAACAACGTCTGGCAGGAGATCTCCGGCGGCGAGGATCGCCTCCTCGTCGGCAAGCGCGAGGTCAACTCGCGCGCGTACGTCGCCAGCTTCAACTTCGCCGGCAGCGACCAGCAGAAGAAGGTCCGCGATCTCTCCGGCGGCGAGCGCAACCGCCTCCACCTCGCCAAGCTGCTCCGCCGCGGCGGCAACGTCCTCCTGCTCGACGAGCCCACCAACGACCTCGACGTCGACACGCTCCGCTCGCTCGAGGAGGCGCTGCTCAACTTCGCCGGCTGCGCCGTGGTCATCAGCCACGATCGCTGGTTCCTCGACCGGATCGCGACCCACATCCTCGCCTTCGAGGGCGACAGCAAGGTCGTCTGGTTCGAGGGCAACTACGCCGACTACGAGGCCGACCTGAAGCGCCGCCTCGGCGCCGACGCCGCCGAGCCCCGCAAGCTCCGCTACCGCAAGCTCACCGCGGGCTGACCCGGCCCGGCGCGCCTCGCACGGCGCCCCCGCGGCGTTCCACCCTGGAGCACGTTTCCGGTCGGGTGCGACGCGCACGCACCGGTATTTTCCTGGCACAGGATCACCCCGCCCACGTAAGCGTCCGACCGCTCTTCAGCTAAGCTGCGCCCGATGCACGGCACGAGGAGAAAGGGCTCCCCGCCGAGCGCCCGCAGGGACTGGGGGCGCCTCGCCGTGCGCGTTTTGTGCGTCTTGTTCGCGCTGATCGGCGCGATCCCGCTCGCGCTCGGCTTCCTCGTGCGCACCGAGACGGTGCGGGCCTGGGCGGCGCGCGAGACGGCGGCGCTGCTCCAGCGCGAGCTCGGCATCACGGCCCGCTACGACGTGCGCGTCCAGGCCTGGCCCCTCATGGTCGGCCTGAACCGGCTCGTCGTCGACTCCTCGGACGGCGGCGCGCCGTTCCTCGAGCTCGAGCGCGTGGCCATCCGCCCGCGCCTGTTCTCGCTGCTCGCGGGGCACATCGACGCCGGGGACGTCGAGATCATCGGCCCCCGCGTCCGCGCGGTGCTGAAGGACGGGGAGCTCCGCAACCTCACCCTCCCGAGCACCGGCAAGGGCGGCGGGGGCGGCCTCGACCGCGCGCCGCTCTCCTCGGTGGCCATCACCGACGCGCGGGTCGACCTGACGATCGACAATATCCGCGTCCAGGCCACCGAGGTCGACGTCGACGTCTCCGCCGAGCCGTCGGACGCGTTCGAGATCGCGATGCGCTCCGGCCTCGTCTCGGTCGTCCACACGCACCCCGCGCCCGGCCATGAGGCCGAGGAGGACAGCGTCGACGAGGACGTCGTCTGCCGCTTCGACACGCGCGTCCGCGTCGAGCCGGGCCGCGCGCTCGTCCGCCGGCTGATCCTCGAGGGCGCCGCCGACTTCGACCCGGATCCCGGCACCGCGCCGCCCTGCGCGCTCCAGGACGGCGACTGGCGCCGGGTGGAGCTCGAGCTCGGCGCCCTCCGCGCCGTCGGCCTCGGCGGCGGCATGCCCCACCGGATCGAGGGCCGCGTGCGGGCGCGCCTCCCCGTGCCGATCGTGCACCGCTTCCTGGCCCTGCCGCCCGCGTCCGGCTCGGTCTCGCTCGACGTCGACGCGGAGTACGACGCGGCGTCCGCGCCGCTCGGCCTGGCGCTCCCCCGCCTCAAGGGCACGCTCCTGCTCGACCGGCCGGGCCTCGACGGCAGGGTCTTCGTCACGCGCCTCGCGGGCAAGGTCTCGACGACCCCGGACGCCGTGCAGCTCTCCGACGCCGACGTCGCCTGGGCCGACGGCTCGCTGAAGATCTCGAGCGCGGAGATCAAGCCGTTCGAGAAGGGCGTGCCGCTCCAGGCCGGGCCGATCGACCTCGCCAACGTCGAGCTGCCCGGCCTGCTCCGCGACCTCGCCGTCCACCCGCAGGCGCACGTCGCGTGGACGCTGCGCGAGGGGAGGTTCGATCGCTTCGGCGGCACGCTGTCCCCGCTCTCCCTCGAGGGCCCGCTCGCCGTGCAGACCCACGGCTTCGAGATCTTCGATCACCCGACGAAGGACCCTGCCCGCAAGCGCCTGACGGGCGTCAAGGAGGCCACGGTCCGCGGCTCGTTCCAGGTGCGCCCCAACGCCGTCGTGCTCTCGGGCTTCTCGATCGACACGCCGAGCTCGCACCTCAGGACCACCGTCTCGCTCGGCTTCAACGACCAGCTCGGGGTCGAGGTCCACCCGGGCTCGCGCGTGGACCTCGCGGAGGTCTCGCCGCTCGCGGCGCTCGAGCTCGCCGGCGTCGCCACGCTGAAGGCCGCGATGCACGGCTCGTACGAGCACCCGAAGCTCACAGGCGAGGTCGGCATCGAGAAGTTCGTGTTCGGCGGCTTCCCCATCGGCGACCTCGAGCCCTCGCCGGTCGCGTTCGAGCCGCTCGCCCTGACGCTCGAGAACGCGCGGGTCCGGCACGGGGCGAGCCGCGTCCGGGTCCCGTCGATCAAGGTCGATTTCGACCCGGCCGGCAACCTGCCCAAGGGCCGCCCGCTCGACAGCTCGGCGGGGATCGTCGTCGTGGACGCGACCGTCGACACGCGCGAGGCGCCGCACCTCGCCGCGCGCGACCTGCTCGAGGTGCTCCGCCTCGACAAGGATCCGCGGTTCGCCGACTACAAGGCGACCGCGAGCGGGACGGCCCGCGCCCACTTCGCGCTCGGCGGCCCCGAGGACCGCTGCGGCGGCGGCTACCTCGCCGTGAACGCGGGCATGCGGCTCACCGGCGTCGAGCTGCTCGACGAGCGCTTCGACGAGGGCGAGGTCGACCTCGACATGATCTGGGACGACCAGGCCGCCGGCGCCGACGGCATGCTGCTCGACGTCCGCTCGGCGTCGCTGCGCAAGGGCACGGGCTCCGTGCTGGCGAGCGCCTCCGTCGCGCACGGCGGCGCGCTGAAGGGGAGCGTCATCGCGAGCGGCCTCCCGCTCTCGCGGATCGACGGGCTCGGGGCGGCGGCCTCGCAGTTCGACGGCTCGGTGTCGGTCGTCGCCAGCCTGGGCGGCACCGTGAGCAGGCTCGCCGGCTTCGCGGACGTGCACGTCTCGCGCGTCGGCATCCGCCGCGCGCACGCGAGCCTGCCGCCCTCGCGGGTCGAGCTCACGATCCTGCCGAACGACAGGCCGCCGAAGATCATCGGCAGGACGCCGATCTGCGGCAACCCCCAGGGCGCGCCGTTCGATCCGGCGGAGTACGAGCGCGACCTCCCCGACGGCTCCTTCGTCGCGAACGGCTCGCTGTTCGGCGGGCAGGTCGCGCTGAAGGGGCTCCGCGTCACGCGCCAGCGGCGCAAGATCGTGGACGGGGACGTGCGCATGGACGCGCTCGACCTGGGCACGCTCGCGAACCTGATCCCGGGCGCCGCGCTCGCGGCGGCGCCGAAGGGCACGATGACCGGGTCGCTCGACATCGAGCGGCTCCCCCTCACGGATTTCCGGCAGTCCGCGCTCACGCTCACGGTCGACGCGCTCAAGCTCGATCGGGAGGGCCAGGGGGTCCACCTCACGCGCCCGAGCGGCCCGATCCGCCTCGCGGGCAACACGCTGAAGGTGCCGGAGCTCCACCTCGAGGCGCACACCGCCTCGCGCCTGTCCGCCGCGTTCACGGCGTCCGGCGAGGTCAAGCGGGTGTTCACGGCGCCGGACCTCGACGTGGCGATCCGGGTGAGCCCGACGAGCCTCTCGCGGCTCAGCGCCGACATCCCGCAGATCCGGCACGCGCGGGGCACCGTGCAGGCCGAGGTCCAGGTGGCCGGGCCGCTCCAGGGGCTGCGCTACACGGGCTCGGCGACGCTCAAGGAGGGCGAGCTCGACGTGGTCGGCCTGCCGGTCTCGCTCGACGACATCGACGTGGAGTTCGCGATCGGCGGCGACCAGGTGCGCCTCACGAAGGCGAGCGCGCGGGTCGGCACGGGCACGGTGACCGCGGTGGGGCACATGCCGGTGCGCGGCCTGACCCTCGGCACGGCGCAGGCATCCATCGTCGCGAACGGCGTGAAGCTGCCGGTCGCCGACGGGGTGAACCTCACCGCGAACGCCAACCTGACGGCGAGCTTCCGGCCCGGCGTCGAGGACGACGCGTCGGGGGAGAAGAACCTGCCGCGGGTCGAGGGGAAGATCACGCTCACGTCGTTCAGCTACACGCGCCCCATCCTGATGAGCATGGACCTCGGCGATCTCACGGGGCGCCAGCGGACGACGGTGCAGACCTACGACCCCGCCGCCGACGTGGTCCGGTTCGACGTCACCGTCGCCTCGCCGAACCCGCTCCGCTTCTCGAACGATCTGGCCGACATGCGGCTCGAGGTCTCGCAGCCCGGGCTCGCGCTCTCGGGCACGAACCAGCGCTTCGGCGCGCGCGGCACGCTGCGCATCCTGCCCGACTCGAAGCTCATGCTGCGCAGCACCGAGTTCGAGGTCCGGGACGGCTACGTCCGCTTCGACGATCCGTTCCGCATCGCGCCCAAGGTCGACGTGCGCGCCGAGAGCGAGTACCGCCGCTACACGTCGACGAGCACCGCCGCCGCGGCGGACGCGACGTCGGGCGCGGAGCCCACGGCGCCGACGGCCGCGGCCGCGGGGAGCAGCGCGAACTCCAGCGGGCTCTGGCGCATCAAGCTGCACGCCCAGGGCGACGCCGACAACCTCCAGCTCAACCTGACGAGCGATCCGCCGCTCAGCCAGGAGGACATCGTCCTGCTGCTGACGCTCGGCATGACGCGCGCCGAGCTCAACCAGGGCGTCGTGTCGTCGCTCGGCGAGACCATGGGCCTCGAGGCGCTCTCGTCGCTGACGGGCGCCGACAAGGCGGTGAAGACGATGGTCCCCCTCATCGACGAGTTCCGCTTCGGCACCGGCTACTCGTCCAAGAACGGCGCCCCGGAGCCGACGGTGACGATCGGCAAGCGCATCACGGACGCGGTGCGCGCCAACGTGACGACGGGGCTCTCGCAGGGCAGCCAGGTGCGCGCGGGCGTCGAGGTGAAGCTCAGCGACCGGATGAGCCTCCAGGGGTCGTACGACAACTCGAGCGACGCCTCGAGCTCGCCGCTCGGCAACGTGGGCGCCGACCTGAGGTGGCGGCTCGAGTTCGAGTGACGTTCGAGCCGCGGATGGCGCTCGAAGGACGCTCGCGTGGCGCTCGAGCCGCGGCCGTCAGGTGGCCGCGGCGAGCGCCGCGTCGAGGGCGCCGTACCGGTCGTCGCGGCCCGAGACCCACTGCCTGTGGCCCATGAGCTCGAAGATGCGCCGGTGCTTCGGGTTCTTCCACGTCATGCCGAGCAGCGCGCGCTGGAACGCCTCGGCCTTCGCCTCGGGCAGCGCCGGCAGCGCGTCGAACATCGCGAAATCGTAGGCCGGCGTGGTCCAGAGGACGTCGACCCGGCGGAGGTCGATGTGGCCGTTCGCCTGCTCGGCGAGCCACACGGCGTCCCCGACCGCCGCCGCCTGCGCCTTGCCCTCGTGCAGCGCCGCGAGCGCCTGGACCTCGCTCGTCGCGGTGTCCCCGTGCTTGCCGACGTCCACCTCGAACGGCATGAGCTGGATCTTCTCCACGGCCACGCCCGCCTGCCGGAGGAAGTGGAGCGGCAGGATGCGCGCGTGCGCCGAGTCGACGCTCCCGACGGCGAGCGCCTTGCCCTCCAGATCGCTGAGCGCCCCGACGGCGGCGTCGCGGCGGACGAGCAGCTTGCTGTGGAAGTCGCGATCGATCTCGCGCATCGCGAGCGAGCGGGACCGGCCCTCGGTCTGCCGCTTCACCCGCACGTGCGCGACGGCGCTGTTCCAGGCGACGTCGATGTGCCCGCGGATCAGCGACTCGACCTGGCGCTCGTACGTAGAGAACAGCGCGAAATCAATCAGGATTCCATGTTCGCGGAAGTGCTCGCGCAGGCTCTCCCACAACGTCACCACCTTGGCGTCATGCGCCACGGCGCCGACGAGCATCGCCAGGTCCTTCATCCGGTGCCTCGCACGGGCGCCGACGCTAGCACGAGCTCTGCCCGCCGAGAGCCCCGCGTCTCGCACATCGGGGCCACGCGGGCGGCCTCTTGCCCATCCAGCGCCCAACCGGGCTACGCTGCGTCCGTCGTGTACGCCGGCGCCGGTTCATTTCCGTTTCGTCCCCCGGCGCTCCGCGCCTGATGGCTCGCTTCCGTTCCACCCTCATTCCCTTTCTGCTCGGCTTTTTGCCGCTCGGCGCGATCGCCGTCCCGGCGCACGCCGACCCGACCCCGGCACGTCCGGCTCAAGCCAGCCCCAACCCCGGTCAGTCCAGCCCCAACCCCGGTCAGTCCAGCCCCAACCCCGGTCAGGCCAGCCTCGACCCTGTCGACGCTGTCACCCCTCCGGCACGGGCCGTGCCCGCGGGCGAGACCGGCACCCAGGCCACCGACGTGCCTTCGCTCGGCCAGCCGCTGGCCCTGGGAGAGCTCGTCGGCAAGCCGATCGTCCGCATCGATGTCACCGCGCAGGGCGACCGATGGCAGATCGTGTCGCCGGTCACGAGCGTCGACCTCGGCGAGCCGCTCAGCCCCGACGCCGCGCGCCGCGCCATGCGCGAGCTGCTCGCCTCGGGCAACTTCGCCCGCGCGTCGGCCGAGGCGTACCTCGTGCCGGACGGCGCCGCGCTCCGCATCTTCGTCGTCCCCCGCCGGAGCATCGCCACCGTCCAGATCAGCGGCGGCGCGCTCGACCGGCAGGACACCCTCGAGGCCGCCGGCATCGCCGAGGGCGGCGAGATCACCGCGGCCACGCTGGCCGAGATCAGCCCCCGCATCCGCGCGTTCTACGCGCTTCACGGCTACCCCGCGGCCGCCGTCACGGTCCGCGCCGTCGACACCGACGAGCCCTCCCAGGTCGTCCTCGCCCTCGACATCGAGGCCGGCGCTCCACGTGTTGTCTCCGAGCGCGTCTTCGTCGTGGCGCCGCGCGCGGACCGGGAGCTCGGCTCGCTCAAGCAGAGCTACGGCCTCGGCGTCGGCGCCCGCGTCGACGAGCCCGCCCTCGCCGAGGCCGACCGCGAGATGGCCGAGCTGCTCCGCCGCAGCGGCTTTCACGACGCCGAGGTCTCCCACCGCGTGCTCGCGGTCGGCCCGCACAACTACCTCTACGTCTACCTCGAGCCCGGCGCGCGCATCGTCCCCGTCTTCGACGGCAACCGCGCCTTCGACGACGACGCCCTCGAGGCGGCGCTCGACCTCGGCGAGACGACCGAGACCAGGACGAACGATCTCACCGATCGGCTCCGCGCGTTCTACGTCGAGCGCGGCTTCCTCGACGCCGAGATCACCCCCTCGCTGGGCGGCAAGCCCGACGATCCGGTCCGTTACCTGACCTTCACCGTCCGCGAGCACGACCAGGTGCGCGTCACGAAGCGCGTCTTCCCCTGCCTCACGGGCGATCTCAGCCCCGACGACCTCGGCCGCGAGATCGAGAGCTTCCTCGAGGAGGACCTGCCCGGCGCCGACGCCTTCTCGATGCCCGACCCGCGAGGCATCTCGGACCTCTTCGGCCCGACCCGCGGCGCCGGCGGCCGGGCCAGGCCGGTCGAGCTCATCCCCTCGATGACGTACGCGCAGGAGACCTACGAGCGCGCCCTCAAGCACCTTCGCGATCTCTACTTCAGCAAGGGCTACCTGAACGCCGTCGTCGGCCCGGTCTCCGTGCTCCGCGCCACCTGCTCGCGCCGCTCCCCGCCGGGCGCCTGCGTCCCCGAGCCGGTCGCCGAGCGCGTCACGGCCCAGTGCCTCACCGACGCGCAAGGCATCCCCCTCCCCGAGCCGCCCGTCCCCGCCGCCCTCACGTGCCGCCCCGACGCCGCCCGGCACATCGCGTGCTCCCCCGAGGTGACGCTCCGCATTCCGGTCCATCCCGGCCCGCAGACCCAGCTCTACGATCTCGCCTTCGAGGGGAACAAGGGCTTCTGCCGCCAGGCCGGCCTGAGCGAGCGCGACCGCGCCTTCTGCGCCGACGAGCGGCCGTTCAGCGAGCGCTGGCTCAGCGACCTCGCCGATCTGAAGGTCGGACAGCCCCTCTCGACGCTCGCGCTCGACGCCGCGCGGCTGCGCATCATGGATGCGTATCGCGACCTGGGCTACGCGTTCGCCGAGGTCCGCACGGCCATCGAGCCCTCGCCCGACCGCACGCGCGCCCGCGCGCGGTTCATCGTCTCGGAGCGAGATCGGGTGTTCGTCACCGGCATCGTCGTCAAGGGCGCCGTCCGGACCGATGAGCAGCTGATCCTCCGCCGCGTGCTGCTCCGCGAGGGCGCGCCGTTCCGCCAGTCGCAGGCCCGCCTGAGCGAGGAGCGCATCGCCACGCTCGGCCCCTTCTCCAGCGTGTCGATCTCGCTCGAGGATCCCGACGTCCCGCAGAAGAACAAGCGGGTCGTCATCCACGTGGTCGAGCAGCTGCCGCAGTACCTCAACCCGCAGATCGGGTTCTCGACCGGCGAGGGCGCGCGCCTCGCCTTCGAGTACGGACACCGCAACATCGCCGGCCTCGCCATCGGCCTCACGATGGGCGTCCAGCTCAGCTACCTGTTCGAGTTCATGATCGTGGACAAGGCGGCGAGCCGCCACTACGAGGAGCTCCAGGTCGATGACCAGCTGGAGCGCCGCGTCGCGGTCTCGGTCGCGCTCCCGGACATCGGCCTCGGCCCGCTCGTCAGCATGTCGCTCGCGGGCATCCACGTGCGCGACAACCAGCTGGATTTCGGCGTCACGAAGACGGCGATCATCCCCGCGCTCACTTACCGCCCGCGGCGCGCCGTGACGACGCAGCTCGCCCTGTCGACCGAGCTGAACAAAGTCGGATTCTTCCCGGGCGCCGTCGGCACCGACAAGCGGGATATCCTCGACCAGCTGCGCATGCCCGAGGGCGAGACGATCGCCCTGGCGCAGCGGATCGACGCGTCCTGGGACACGCGGGACACCCCCTTCGCCGCGACCCGGGGCTTCCTCCTCTCCGGCGGCGTCGAGCACGTCGACGCCTTCGACGCCTTCGCCTCGGTCCGGGCCCAATCGAGCTTCCCCGAGAGCCACTTCCTGCGATTCACGGGCCGCGTGTCGGGCTATATCCCCCTCGCGCCGCGGTCGCGGCTCACCCTCGCCCTGAGCCTGTCCGGAGGGTATATTCAGCCGCTCGTGGCCGAGAGCGGGACGTACCCGGATCGCCTGTTCTTCCTCGGCGGCGTCGACTCGCTCCGTTCCCATCTGGCCGAGTCGCTGTATCCTGAGGACGGGCTCGAGGAGGCGAGAAAGGCGCTGGGCGGGAACGCCGAGGTGTCGACCGACGATATCCCGCGCGGCGGGACGGTGATGGTGAACCCGCGCGCCGAGCTGCGCATTCCGCTGACGGATCTGCTCCAGCTCGGGCTCTTCCTCGACGCGGGCAACCTCTGGATCAGGGCGAGGAACGTCAACCTCGATCCGCGGCTCCTGCGTTACGGGCTCGGCGCCGGCCTGCGGGTGAACACGCCCATCGGCCCCCTCGCCTTCGACTACGGCTTCAACCTGGATCCGCGCGACGAGCTGGATGAGATCGACGGTGCACTCCACTTCTCCGTGGGGCTCTTTTGACAGGCGGCCTCGCGCGCGACGCGCGCGAGGCGGCTCCCAACGCATGATGATAACGAGGCTCCCCTGATGAACCGTTCACTCCGCATGTGTGCTTTGCTCGCCCTGACATCGACCCTCACGATCGCCGGCTGCGGCGACGACGAGAGCGCCGCGCCGAGCAGCGCGGCGAGCACGTCCGGCGTCGGCGGGTCCGGCGGGCACGGTGCGGCCGGCGGCTCGGCGGGCAGCGGCGGAGAGGGCGGGCAAGGCGGCTCGACGAGCAGCGCCTCGGCTGGCGGCGGATCGGTGGGTGGCAGCGATGCCGCGGGCGGCGGCGGAGCGGGCGGGCAAGGCGCCTCGACGAGCAGCGCCTCGGCTGGCGGCGGCGATGCCACAGGCGGCGGTGGAGCGGGCGGGCAAGGCGGCTCGACGAGCAGCGCCTCGACGAGCAGCGCCTCGACGAGCAGCGCCTCGACGAGCAGCGCTTCGACGAGCAGCGCCTCGGCGGGCGGAGGCGACGCCGCCGGCGGCGGCTCGGCGAGCAGCGCTTCGACGGGCGGCGGCGACGCCGCCGGCGGCGGCGGAGAGGGCGGGGCGTCGGCGTGCGGCGATCTGCGGTGTGACACCGGCGAGACGTGCGACTCGTGCGCCGACGACTGCGGCGTGTGCCCGCCGGTCTGCGGTGACGGCACATGCGAGCCCGACAGGGAAAACTGCCAGGCGTGCGCCACCGACTGCGGCGTGTGCCCGCCGGCCGAGTGCAGCCACGACCTCTGCGAGGAAGGCGCGCCCCTCCTCATGGGCTGCGACCCGTGCGTGACCGAGCTGTGCGCGGAGGACCCGGCGTGCTGCATGAGCAACTGGGATACCCACTGCGTCGCCGGCCTCACCGCCGCCTGCGGGCGGGCCTGCGGGTGCGCCCACGACCTCTGCGAGACGGGCGCGCCCCTCGACGCGACCTGCAACAGCTGCGTCGAGACCGTGTGCGGAGAGGACGGAGACAGCTTCTGCTGCACGCTCGGGTGGGACGAGGGCTGCATCGCGCTCTCGGAGAGGCTGTGCGACGTCACGTGCCGGTGAGCTCGGCTCGCCGCCCGAAGGGCGAGCCCCTCATGGCGCGGTAGCGACGGCGCTCCGCCGTGAACCTGACCGGCTCGGCGGGTGGAACGCCATCCGGCCGGCGCGCTCAGCGCGCCGTCGCCGCCTTCATCTCGCGGACGAAGCTCGCGACGGCGCGCGCGGCCGCCTCGGGATCACCGACGTTCGCCGCGACCCGCTGCACGACCGCGGACCCGCTGACCACGCCGAACGCCCCGGCGGCGAGGGCGTCGCGCACGTGCTCGGGCTTCGAGATGCCGAACCCCAGGATCGCGGGCGGCGCGCCGAACCGGCGCAGCGTCTCGAAGAGCGCCCCGTGGCCGAGGCGCAGCTGCTCGTCCGCCCCCGTCACGCCCTTGCGCGTCACGCAGTACGTGTACGCGCTGCACCGCTCCGCGAGCTGCTGCAGCGTGGCCTCCGAGGCGTTCAGCGGCGCGATCAGCACCGGCGCCACCCCCACGGCGCGCGCCGCCGCCACGTACGGATCCGACTCCCTCACCGGCACGTCGGCGACGAGCACGCTGTCGACCCCGGCCGCGGCCACCGACGCGTAGAAGCCCGCCAGATCGCGGTGCTTCACGAGGTTCGCGTACGTCAGGATGCCGATCGGCACCTCCGGCGCCTCCGCCCGGAACCGCGCCAGGAGCTCGATGCAGTCGCCCGGCCGCACGCCGGCCTCGAGCGCCCGCACGGCGGCGGCCTGGATCGTCGGGCCGTCCGCGATCGGATCCGAGAACGGGATCCCGACCTCGATCGCGTCCGCGCCGCCCTCCACGGCCGCGCGCAGCAGCCGCGCGCTCGTGGCGAGGTCGGGATCCCCCAGCATCAGGAAGGGGATGAACGCCCCCTCGCCGCGCTGCCGCAGCCGCTCGAATGCGCGATCGTAGCGCGTCGTCACCGTCTCCCGACTCATGTCGACCTCCCGGGATCGAGCAGCCTCTGCGCCTGCTCCATGTCCTTGTCTCCGCGGCCCGACAGGTTCACGACGAGCACCGTCTCGCGCCCTGCCTTCGCCGCCTCCGCCACCATCTTCAGCGCGTGCGCGATCGCGTGCGCCGACTCGAACGCCGGGATGATGCCCTCGCTGCGCGCGAGCCGCTGGAACGCGTCGAGCGCCTCGTCGTCCGTCGCCGCGACGTACGTCGCCCGGCCCGACGTCATGAGGTGCGCGTGCTCCGGCCCGACGCCGGGGTAGTCGAGCCCCGCCGAGACCGAATGCGTCTCGGCGACCTGCCCGTGCTCGTCCTGGAGGATGTAGGTCTCCGACCCGTGCAGCACCCCCGGGCGGCCCTTGAGCAGCGTCGCCCCGTGCATGGCGGTCGACAGGCCGTGGCCGGCGGGCTCCACGCCGACGAGCGCCACGTCCTTGTCCGGGATGAACTCGGAGAAGATCCCCATGGCGTTGCTGCCGCCGCCCACGCACGCGACCACCGCGTCGGGCAAGCGCCCCTCGGCCTCCAGGATCTGGGCGCGCGCCTCGCGGCCGATCACCCACTGGAAATCGCGCACGATCGTGGGGAACGGGTGAGGCCCGGCGACCGTCCCGATCAGGTAATGCGTGTCCTCGTAGCTCTCGGTCCAGTAGCGCAGCGCCTCGTTGAGGGCGTCCTTCAGCGTCTGCGAGCCCGAGGTCACGGGCACCACCTCGGCCCCCATGAGGCGCATCCGGAAGACGTTGAGCCGCTGCCGCTCGACGTCCTTCGCGCCCATGTAGATGCGCGTGGGCATGCCGAGCAGGGCCCCGATCATGGCGGTCGCGACGCCGTGCTGGCCGGCCCCGGTCTCGGCGATGAGCCGCCGCTTGCCCATGCGCCGCGCGAGCAGCCCCTGGCCGAGCGCCTGGTTCGTCTTGTGCGCGCCGCCGTGGAGCAGGTCCTCGCGCTTGAGGTACAGCTTCACGCGCGGATCGCCGGTCAGGTTGCGGCACAGGGTGAGCGGCGTCGGTCGCCCCGCGTAGGTCGTCAGCAAGGCGTCGAACTCCGCCGCGAACGACGGATCGCCGCGCGCCTCCAGGTACGCGCGCTCGAGCTGCTCGAGCGCGGGCACGAGGATCTCCGGGACATAGGCGCCGCCAAAGGCGCCGAAGCGGCCGCTTTGCTGCATGTAATTGCCTCGATCGTCGGTGGTGCGTTGTGCGTTGTGCGTCGTGAGAGCTGCCGTCAGGGGGAGGCGCGGTCCGCCGGGGCCCCGGGGTCATTGTCGTGGCGCGACGGGCCGCGCGCGCTGTCGAACAGGCGCACGAGCAGGTCGGCGCACTTCTCGCCGGGCGCGCGCTCGACGCCCGACGCGACGTCGAGCCCCCACGTCCCGACCCGGCGCGCCGCGGCGATGTTGTCCGGGTTCAGCCCGCCCGCGAGCAGGCTCCGCGCGCGCGCCGGGTGGCCGTCGATCGCGCTCCAGGCGAACGTCCGCCCCGTGCCTCCCCGCGCCTCCGCCGTGCGCGTGTCGAAGACCAGCCGATCGGCGCTGCGCTCGACCTCCGCGCCCGCGCCGTCGCCGCCCGCCCCGCCGGCCGCGCCCGCGGCCTCCCCGGACGGCGCCATCGGGACCGCCTTCCAGACCTCGCACCCCTCGGGGAGCGCGCGCCGCAGCGCCTCGATGAACGCGGCGTCCTCGTCGCCGTGGAGCTGCACGGCGCGCAGCCCGATCGCCCGCGCCGTATCCGCGACGAAGTCCACGGATTGATTGAGGAAAACGCCGACGAAGGGCAGCCCCGCGGCCGTGGCGGCCACGATCTCGGCCTGCTCGCGCGTCACCCGCCGCGGCGAGGTCTCGGCGAAGACGAGGCCGCCGAAGCGGGCCCCGAGCCGCTCCGCCTCGCGCGCGTCCCCGGGCCGGGTCAGGCCGCAGATCTTCACCCGGCCGGTCACCAGCGCGCGCGCGGCGTCCGCGATGTCGGGGCTGCGCATGAGCGACGTGCCGACGAGGAACCCGTCCACCGAGGGCGCGAGCCGCTCCACGTGGGCGCGCGACTCGACGCCCGACTCCGCGATGACGATCCGATCGCGCGGCACGCGCGGGGCGAGCCGCTCCGAGACGGCGAGATCGACCTTGAGCGTCTTGAGATCGCGGTTGTTGATGCCGATCACGGGCGCGGGCAGCGCGAGCGCCCGCTCGAGCTCCGCCTCGTCGTGGACCTCGACGAGGCAGTCCATGCCGAGCGCCTGGGCGGCGCCCAGGCAGAGGAGCGCGGTCGCGTCGTCCAGCACCGACAGCATGAGCAGGATCGCGTCCGCGCCGTTCGCCCGCGCCTCGATCACCTGGTAGGGCGAAACGACGAAATCCTTGCAGAGGATCGGGACGTCCACGACCGCGCGCACGGCCTGGAGGATCTCGAAGCTGCCCTGGAAGAAGGGCTCGTCGGTCAGCACGCTCACCGCGTCGGCGACGCCGTAGTACGCGGCGGCGACGGCGTGCGGGTCGAAATCCGGCCGGATGAGGCCCTCGGACGGAGAGGCCTTCTTGCACTCCAGGACGAACCGCGCGCCCGGCGCGGAGAGCGCGCGCCGGAGGCTCCGCGAGGTGGGCGGCGCGCTCGCCCGAAGGCTGGCGAGCGGGGTCCGCCGCTCGCGCTCCGCCACGTCCGCCCGCTTCCGCTCCACGATGCGCGCGAGCACATTGCCCTGCTCAGCCATGTTTCGCCTCCTTCCGCGCTTCCTGGGCCCCATCCCGGCTCAGCGCCACGAAGCGCGTGAGGCGCTCCGCCGCGCGCCCGGAGCCCAGCGCGTCGAGCGCCAGGGCCGTCCCCTCCCGCAGCCCCTCGGCGCGCCCGGCGACCCAGAGCAGCGCGCCGGCGTTGATCGCGACGGCGTCGCGGTGCGCGGGCGCGCCGCGCCCGGCGAGCAGATCGCGAAGCCACGCCGCGTTCGCCGCCGGGCCGGCGCCCCGGAGCGCCTCGATCGGCGCCGGCGAGACCCCCGCGTCCGCCGGGTCGATCAAGAGCTCCTCGACGATCCCATCGCGGAGCCGGGCCGCGCGCGTCGGGGCGTGCAGGGCGACCTCGTCGAGCCCCCCGCCGTGGACGACGAGCGCGGCCTGGCACCCGAGCATGCCGAGCGTGCGCGCGGCGTGGGTGACGAGCTCCGGATCGTAGATGCCCATCACCTGGATCGGCGGCGCGCTCGGGTTCACGAGGGGGCCGAGCAGGTTCATGATCGTGCGCACCTTGAGGGCGCGGCGCACGGGCATCGCGTGGCGGAGCCCGGCGTGGTACTGCGGCGCGAAGAGGAAGCAGAAGCCGACCTCATCGAGGGCGCGGCGCGAGACCTCGGCCGGCGGGTCGAGCCGGGCGCCGAGCGCCTCGAGCGCGTCGGCGGAGCCGCACTGGGAGGAGACCGAGCGGTTGCCGTGCTTGGCGACCGGCAGGCCTGCTTCGGCCGCGACGAAGGCGACGGCCGTCGACACGTTCACGGTGGACTGCCCGTCTCCGCCGGTGCCGCAGCAGTCGGCATAGACATAAGCCGGCCGCGCGAACGGCGCCGACGCCCCCCTGAGCGCGCGCGCCGCGCCCGCGATCTCGGCGGGGGTCTCGCCCTTCGCCTTGAGCGCGACGAGCAGCGCGGAGAGCTCGATCTCGGTCAGCGCCCCTGCGACCACATCGCGGAACAGCGCCTCGGTCTGCTCCGCGGAGAGGTCGACGCCGGCGCAGAGCGCATCGATGACTGCATGCATCATGGTTCTCTCCTCATGTTCACGGCTGTTCCGGCAGACACGGATCCTCGGGACTCTGGCGTCGCGCCGCGGCGCCCTGCATAGCGGACAAAAGCGAAAAGGCCCACCGTTGTTCGGCGGGCCCTCTTCTTCTTTCCTTCAGGTCGTCCTCCCCGCAGGGAGGCGCGTTACCCGTGGTAAGGGCCCGCCTTGGTAGAGCACCAGCGCCACCAGCGCAGCCCTGCCACGCACGAACCCACCTCGGCGGCCGAGCACGACGCGCCGCCGAGGACGAAGGCCTCGGAGCGGCGGCGAGCGCAGGACGCGGGGAGCGCGCGGGGCATGCGGGGAACATAGCTTGCGGGCGCGACGAGCGTCAAGCGGGTTCCGCGCGCCTCGAGCCGCCGCTGAGCCGCCGCTTCAGCCGCCGTGGCCCGAGCTTCCTCGGATCAGCGAACCTCCGAGGCCTCCGCGCTCTCCACCGCGATCCGCCGGCGACGCCTCCGCAGGAGGGTCTTCGTGCCCTCGCAGGCGGCCAGCGCCGGCGTCGCGACGGTGGACAGCGGGCTGAAGGCCGGCGCGGGATACCGGTTCTCTTCGGCGCCTCGGTACGCTCCGAAGACAGAGGGCACGCCATCGAAGATCTCAGCGAGCTCGTGCCGGCGCCGCATCACACCCGTCATGTAGCAGACGCGACAACCGATGTGGAATACCGCATAGAAGACATCGTCCAGCGACAGCTTGCGTCGCGCAAGGAGCCTCGGTCATCGGTCATCGGCTAACCAGGGTCAACAGAGGGCCAACTGAGGGTGAACTGAGGGTGAACTGAGCGCGCGTGACGATTCGCCGTTGACACCCGTGCATCGTCTGGCGTTCCCTTCCCCTCCATGAGCACGATGGCGTTCGAGGCGGCGTTGGATGACGCTCAGCTGCGCCCGGTCGGCGTGATCCGGTCCTTGCTCAAGGAGCGCAGCGAGGCGCCCAGGCAAGGCTCGGAGGGAGCGCCGGATGCCTGGCTCGAGGTGTACCCGTGGGCGGCGGAAGCGCTGCACGGCCTCGCCGTCGGCGACGAGATCATCGTCATCACGTGGTTTCACCAGGCGCGTCGCGACGTCCTCCGAGTCCACCCGCGATCCGACGCGCGCAATCCGCTCACGGGCGTCTTCGCGACGCGATCTCCGGACAGACCGAACCCTCTCGGTCTTCATCCGGCCTTTGTCCGTGCCATCGACGGCGACCGCCTGCGCATCGGGCCCATCGAGGCCATCGACGGCACACCGGTCGTCGACATCAAGCCGGTCCTGACGTGAGGAACAGCGCTGCGATGATCGCTACCTGGAGATCACGATCCAGGTGAGCTCGTCGATCCCGGAGAGCGGCGCCGTCTTGACGACCGCGCCGTCGGCCTCCCCTTCGGCCGGCGCCGAGAGCTTGCCGTCGTACTCGCTCATCGTCCGGAGCCTCACGGGCGTCCCTGGCGCCAGGTCCGAGGGGGCCTGGACCCCGATGGGCGAGTCGCTGGTCGTCGCGAACGGGTAGAGCGCGTAGACCGCCACGATCTCCTCCCCGCCGAGATCGGGGAGCGGTGGCACGCGCTCGGGCGGGATCCTCCGGGCCGCGATGTCGTGGAGGGCCTCGCCGAGCGGCGTCGCGAGCGCGGCGCGGCTCACGGTGAGCTGGAGGCCATCGCCGACCTCCACGACCTGCGGATCGTCGCTGTTCGGACCAAGGACGGCGCCCGCGGGCAGGTGCGGCACGAAGAGCGATCCCGCATCGACGGTGACCGCGTCGGTGAAGCGCAGCGGGAACAGGGTCGTTCCCCGGCGCGGCGTCGTCCCCGCGTCCTCCATCGACTTCACAACGAAGTCGACAGGCGGCTCCGCGTCGCAGAGGAAGGTGAAGCGACCATCCGCCCTCGATCGGTCCGAGTAGCAGACCGCGGTGTTGCAAAACAGCACGGTGGCTCCGCCGATGGGCTGTCCCGCCTCGTCCGCGAGCACGCCGGTCACGCCTGGACCCGCCGGCGCGCCGCCTGCGCCGGAGCCGCCCGTCGCCGCGCCGCCGCCGGCTCCGCCACCACCGCTGACCGCTGCGCTGCCGCCGCCTCCGGCGCCGCCGCCCGTCGCTGCGCCGCCGCGGGCGTCCCCCGCCCCGCTGGTCGAGCCGCCGCCTCCGTCGCAACCGGACGCGATCAGCACGACCATCAGGAGCAGGGCGCGCCTCATCATTCGGCCAGCGCCTGCTCGATGACCGCCGTCATCGCATCCGGATCGTACTCATGCGTGACATACCGGACGATGCCGTCCTTCCCGACGATCACGTCGACCGGAAACGGATTGGGGCCGGGGAAATTGGACGTCACGGCGGCGTAGGTGCTCGCGGTCTCCTCGAGCCCGACCGGGAAGCTGACCTTGATGTTGTCGCAATACGCCTGCACCTGGCCGATCTGATCGACCGGCTCCCTCGGGTTGAGGGCGACGATCTGCAGGCCTTGGTCCTTGTACTTCAGCCAGAACCGCTCCTCGGTGTCCGGCAGGTGGTTGGCGCAGACCGGACAGAAGGTGGCAAAGTAGGTGAGCAGAAGCACGCCCCCCGCCGACTCCTCCGAGGTCCATGTCGTGCCGTCCAGCATCGTGCCCGTCGTCGCGGGCAGGGGCGCCCCGACGCTCACGCCGGGCGCGTTGCCGACGAGGTAGGTCTTCCGCACCGGGGCCGCAGGGTCGTCCGAGGTGATGTGGAGATAGCCGATCTCCTGGTCCGTCGCCGAGGCGAGGTAGGTCACGTTGAGCTCGATCTTCTCGCCGGGCGCGATCCGGGCCTGGCGCGGCTCGACGCTGAACGCGGAGCCGCTGACCCAGTTGTCCACCAGCGTGAGCGGCGCCGTCCCCTGGTTCGTGACCTCGAGCGGGAGCGTCTTCCTGTCCCCGGCCGCGACGGGGCCGAAATCGATCCGCGCGGCGGATTCCGGGAGACGGATGTTGGGGGCGAGGCGGTCCGGCTCGAGGCGGTAGGAATACGGGTTCTCCCAGGTGCCGATGAACACGTCCTGCCCCCGGGCGGCGACGCCGAAGGTGCGCATCGTGGGGAGCTCGCGATCGGGATCCTCGTACTCGAACGCCCTCGGGATGCGCACGGCCGCGATGAAGGTCGGGGCGGCGGGCGTGGACACGTCGTACACGCGCACGTCGTTCCACGCGGCGACGAAGAGGCGGCGCTCGGAGTAGGCCAGGCGGAGCGGGGTCCCGGGCATCTCGGCGCGCCCGACAACGACCGGGCGCGCGAGGTCGGAGATGTCGACGACGGCGACGCCCGCAGAGCCCGCCGCCACATACGCGAAGTCGCCGTCCACGACGACGCCCTTCGCCTGGCCGCCGGTCGCCACGCGCCCGAGCTCCACCGGCGCCGTCGGATCCGTCGCGTCGACCGTGACGAGCCCGTCCACGCCGTCGGCGACGAAGACATGGTTGTCGCGCGCCGCGACCCCCCACGCATTCGTGAATCCACCCAGGCTGCCGACCCGCGTGAACCCGACCGCGCTGTCGTAGCGGTAGACGCCGAGGCCATCTCCGTGCAGCCCCACGAAGATGTTGTGGTTCGCGACGTCGACTCCCTCGTAGCTGATCCCCACCTCCTGCAGGACAGGGAGCTGCACCGGGGCCTCGGGATCGCTGATGTCCCAGCCGCTCAGGAACGCCGGGTTCCGGATGTTGCCGAGGTGCGTGGTGAAGACGAGATCATCGTCCCACGCGAGGTGCTTGCAGCCGGGCGTGCGGGTATCGCCGGGGATTGTGTGCTTGAGCCCCCCCGCGAGCACCTCCATGTCGGCGGGGTCCTCCGCATCGATGACGTTGAATGTGTAGCTGCAATTGAGGAGCAAGTCATCGTCGCGGACGCGGACCTCATCCGTGTGGCTCCCGACTTCGTGCAAGCTCTGGAGCTGCACAAGCGGGCTCAGAAAATGCCCGGGCTGGAGCGCGGTCGGGACGCATTCCCCGCCGACGTCCTCGGTGCCCTCGCCGCAGACGACACCGGGGCTCGTCGCCGAAGGCACGCACGCGCCGTCGACGTCCTCGGTGCCCTCGCCACAGACGACACCGGGGCTCGTCGCCGAAGGCACACACACGCCGTCGGCGGCCTTCGTGCCTGGACCGCACGACAGCCCGGTCTCGCTCACCGCATCGTCGTCTCCGCAGGCGGACAAGGCGAGCAAGATCAGCGCCGAGGCGGAAGCGCGACGTCGCAGCAGCGTCATGAAGAGCTCCTTGGAGGGGATGAAGGACAGGGCGGCTGATGAAGCAAGGGCAGCGTCTTTGCGACGATACAAGTCGCCGGGGGGGCCAGAGCAAGGAGAACCGGGGTCGCGGCGGCGCCGGCGCACATCTCCGACGGTGTCCGCCGTTGCGCCGCCCGGACCAGGTGGGGTCCAGGTCGGAGGCGGCGACTCGGATGGGGCCCCCTCCGCGGCTCGAGGCCTGGGCGACCGAACATGACGCGTCACCGAGGACGCAGGCCTCGGAACGGCGCCGCGTGCGGCGCGCGGGGCATGTGGTAGGGAACGCCCGGTAGGGTCGTGGTCGCAGGGAGGCCACGAGAGAGCACGGGAAGGTTCATGTTGAGGAGTGCGGTTCTTGGAGGCGGGATCGCCGGGTTGAGCGCGGCGATCGCCCTCGCCGGACGGGGGTTCGAGGTCGAGGTCTTCGAGCGACACGCCGCGCCGACGGACATCGGCGCGGGGATCGTCTGCTGGCCAAACGCCTCCTTCGTGCTCCAGGAGCTCGGGCTCCTGGACTCGGTCGCCAGGCTGGCGGGGCGCCCGACCCGGATGCGGAGGGTCTCGTGGACCGGGGAGGAGCTCGGCGCGCTGGACATCCGGAAGCTGGACCAGCTCATGGGGTCCCCGAGCCTCTCGGTGCTGAGGAGAGAGCTCCAGGCGGCGCTGCTGTCGCGCGTCACCGAGCTGGGTGTCCACGTGCGGTACGGGCACGCCGCCGATCGCATCGAGCCCTCGGCCACCGGCTCGGCGAGCGTTCACTTCGCGAACGGAGCGACCGTCGCTGCGGACGTGATCCTCGGAGCGGACGGGCGGATGCGATCGGTCGCGAGGGCGTTCGTGCACGGCGACAATCGCCCGAGATATCAGGGCTTCGTCAACTGGCTTGGCACGTTCGAGAGCGATCGCGCGGTGTTCTCGGAATCGCAGATCGAGGTGATGGACTGCTGGGGTGTCGGCGTGCGCTTCGGCGTCGTGCCCGTATCTCGATCGAAGGCGTACTGGGCCGGCGCCGCGGCCTGCCCTGAAGCTCGCGGCAAGGAGCCAGCAGATCACCGGGCCGAGCTCCGCGCCCTCTTCCGCGGGTGGCCGAGCCCGATACCGCGATTGATAGAGGAGACGCCCATCGAGCGCATGAACAAGATCTACGTCCACGATCACGATCCCATCGACACGTGGCATCGAGGCAACGTCTTGCTGATCGGCGACGCCGCGCACGCGGCGCTGCCCACGTCGGGCCAAGGCGCCAGTCAGGCCCTCGAAGACGCGTGGCACCTGGCCGACTGCCTGGGCAGCGCGGCCTCCCTCGAGGAGGCGTTCACCGCCTTCACGAAGCGCCGCCACGCCAAGAACGCCGCGATCAACGCGGGCGCCCGCGACCTCGCGCGCTCGCTGTTCGCGACCGATCCTGCGCTCTGCGAGGCGAGGGATCGCAGGAGCAAGGCGACCGACTACGAGGCCATGGTGCAGGGCATGGCGAGGGGCTGGTCCAGCGGACTGCCGATGAGCGGGCGTCCGGGCGCCCCGTCGGCGCGGCCTCAGGCCTGACGAGCCCGGGGACGCGCCGTCGAGGGCGCTCCTGCGCGACGGCGCGCTGCCCCGTCTTGGCGAGACGCCGCTCTACTCCTCGTCAGGATCGTCTCCGAAGAGCGCCCCGACGGACCACGTGATCGCGTCGAACGGCTCTGCCTTGACGCGCTCGCCCCGCTCTGCCGTGAGCACGTTCAGATACCCGTCATCCATCCAGCGATGCACGGAGAGCACTTCGTTCATCGGATCCACGATCCAGTAATGCGGCACCTTGCACCGGTGGTAGGTGCGCATCTTCTTCACGAGGTCATTGCGCGTGTTCGAGGGGCTTAGCACCTCGCAAACCCAGTCGGGCCGCACGACGATCGGCGTCTTCTCGGGCAACTCGGGGAGGCGCTCACGCCGCCAGCCCGCCACGTCGGGACGGTAGACCTCGTGCTCCTCGAGCTGCACCTCGACCTCGGTGGCGAACCACCACCCTCCTGGCCAACGACCGCCGGGCCGCCGGTTGTAGGGGCGGAACACGATCCCGGCGAGCGATGCCTGGGCGCCGCCGTGCTTCGGCGAAGGCATCGCCTTCGGGACGAGCTCGCCGTCGATGATCTCGTGGAAGCGCTGCGCCTCGGGGACGGCCAGCAGGTCCGCGATCGTGGCGAGCTTGCGCGCGGGGAGCGACACGGCGCCACCATCGTGCCGTACCCGAGCGGAGCCCGCCAGCGGGCACGTACCAGACGCCGCGCGGGCCCCCGGCGCATCCGTGCAGCCGTCTTGCCGGCTTCTTGCCGGCTTCGCGTGGCGCAGCCTCGACTCCGAGCGCGTCGCTTACGGGTTGCCGGTCGCCGGCGCCCCCGGCTCGTCCGCTCCCGCAGGATACTTTGCGGCCCGGTACACCGATGGTAGGCCCCGTTCTCCAGGGCGCACGACCTCGCGGCCAGGCGCGACAGGCCCTCGCGAGGCGCCCACGCGGCCCTCCCCCCCTGTGTGCCCATGATCACCGCCGAACCAGGTCCCCCGCCGCCGCCGAGCGCCGCCGGCTCTCATGACAGCGTCCCGCCGCGATCGCCGAGCGGCCCGCCCGCCCGGCAGAGCGCGCCGCCGGGGCGGTCCGTCCCCCCGCCGGGGCGGTCGGCCGCCCCTCCCCCGCCGCGCCGCAGCGCCTGGACGACCCGCCTCGGCGAGGCCTGCGTGCTCGGCCTCGGCGTCGCCTCGCTCTCCGCCGTGCCGACCGCGCTCCGCACCGCCCGCGCCGGCGCGTCCTTCCTCGACGGGCTCCTCGTCGGGACCGCCGTCCTGCTCCCGCTCGTCACGCTCGCGCTCATCCTCTCGCGCGCGGCCGGCCGCGGCTTCCGCGGCATCGTCGGCACGGGCGGCGAGCGGCTCGCCGTCCTCCGCGTCGCGCTCTGGATCGGCGTCGCCTTCCCGGTGCTCGCCGCGCTCGCCGCCCTCCTCAAGGCGACGACGCACCACCGAGGCCTCGCCGGCGCGACCTTCGGCGTCCTCGGCCTCGCCGGCGTCGTGGCAGCGGCGCTCGTCACCCAGCGCCTCGTCGCGCTCGGCGATCGCCTCGCCGCCCGCGGCGTGAAGCCGTGGCTCCTCGCCGTCGCCGGCACGGCCATCGGCGTCGTGCCCCTCGTCGCCGCCTTCGCTCCGCTCGCCGCCCACGCGGCCAGCACGACCGGCGACGCCGGGGCCGCCGTGCGCGCCGCCATCGTCGACGGCGCCATCGCGCTCGTGGCGACCGCGCTCGTCTCGAGCGTCGACCTCAGCGCGGCCGTCGGCCGCATCGCCGGCGTCGCGGGCGTCCCCCTCGCCGCCCTGGTCCTCATGACCGCGACCGCCCGGATCGAGTCGTTCCCCCCGCTCGGCCAGGCCGTGCGCGCCGGCGGCGGGCTCGCGGCCACGCTCTTCAGCGCGCTCGAGCAGTGGACCGACCGCGACGGCGACGGGATGGGCTCGCACTTCGGCGGCCTCGACTGCGACGAGGGCGATCCCACCCGGTATCACGGCGCACCGGAAACGCCGGGCGACGGCATCGATCAGGACTGCAGCGACGGGGCCCACGAGGGCGCCGCCTCCCTGCCCGCCAGGGCCGTCGCGGGCTCGCCTGCCGGCGCGCTGACGACCGCGGCCGCCGGCGCCCCGCCTGCCGCCGCTTCCGGCGCCCCGCCTGCCGCCGCTGCCGGCGCTCCGCCGGCCGCTCCTGTCGGCGCCACGACGGCCGCGCCCGTGCGCGCCGCCTCCACGCCCGCCGCGCGCGACGAGGGCAGCGCGGTCATCCCGGCCGTCCTGACGAAGACCATCTCCCCCGCCGGGACCACGCCCGCGCCCGCCGCCGCGCCGACGCGCCCCGACGTCCTCCTCGTCACGCTCGACACGGTCCGCGCCGACCACACGTCGGCCTACGGCTATGGCCGCGACACCAGCCCGCGGCTCGCCGAGCTCGCGGCCCGCGGCGTGCTGTTCGAGCGCGCCTACGCCGCCTCGAGCGAGACGCAGCGGGCCATCTCGCCGCTCGTCACCGGCCGCCGCCTCAACCGAGCGGCGCGCGACCGCCGCGAGTGGCCCACGCTGCTGCCCGAGAACGACACCCTCGCGGAGCGCATGAAGCGCGCCGGCTACCTCACCGCCGCGGTCAGCTCGTTCACGTGGATCAGCCAGGAGCGCGGCTTCGATCAAGGGTTCGACCGCTTCGAGACCGTCTACGGCGACGCCCACCCGGAGCGCGAGGCGACAGGCCACCTCGCGGTCGAGAAGGCCATCGCGCTCCTCGAGGGGGTTGCCCAGCGCACCCAGCCGATCTTCCTCTGGCTCCACCTCTTCGACGCCCACGAGCGCTACGTCGCCCACCCCGGCATCCGCTTCGGCGCCGGCAGGACCGCCGCCTACGACGGCGAGATCGCCTACGTCGACCGGCAGCTCGGCGCCCTGCTCGACGCCGTGGCGAGGGGCCCCCGCGCCGGCCGCACGGCGGTCATCGTCCACGGCTCGCAGGGCGAGGGGCTCGGCGAGCACGGCCCCGTGGGGCACGGCGTCGAGCTCTACGAGGAGGCGATCCGCGTCCCCCTCGTCATCGCCCTCCCCGGCGCCGCGCCGGGCCGTTACCCGCATCCCGTGAGCACGGTCGACATCGCGCCCACCGTCCTCGACGTCGGCGGCGCGGAGGCGACGGCCGTCGAAGGCGCCTCCCTGGCCGCGATCGCCACCGGCGCCGAGCGCGCTCCCCGAGGGCCGGTGTTCGCGCGCACCGCCCGCCGCGCCGCGGTCGTCGACGGGCAGCTCAAGCTCCTCGTGATCGAGCGGAAGAAGCGCGACCGGCTGCTCCTGTTCGATCTCGGGAGCGATCCCCGGGAGACCCGCGACCTGTCCGGCGAGCGGCGCTTCGAGGCCGACCTCGGGCGGCTCCGCGAAAAGTTGTCTGCCTTCGAGTCTCCCTCGCAGTAGAGTTTACTGCGAGGGATCATGCACCGACTCGCCCCTTCGACGCGGAAGCCCGCGCCCCCCCGCGCGAGGGCGCTGCGCGCCGCCGTCGCCGTCGGCTTCGCGCTGGGCCTCGCCTCGCTCGCGCTGCTCGTCGTGCGGCTCGCGCAGGCGCCGTCCGTGCCGCTCACGCTCGGCGCGGGCGCCATCACCGGCTCGCTGCCGCGGCGCCTCCGGTTCGAGTGGCGCCTCGTGCGCGATCGTCACTGGCAGATCGCCTCGTCGCCCGCCGAGTCGCGCGAGGCCACCGACCAGATCGAGGGCACCCGCGGCACCTGCCCGACGGGCATGGTCGAGGTCTCCGGCCTCATGAAGCTCGACCCCGCCCCGAAGGCCCAGGGCGACCTGCGATCCATCGACGAGATGCAGCGGACCACCTGCAAGCACTGGATCAGCAGGGACTACCCCGAGCGGTGCGCGGAGTTCGATCGCGAGAAGTGGCTCTCGATGTCGAAGGATCTCGACACCAAGCCGATGCACTTCTGCATGGATCGCTACGAGTACCCCAACCAGAAGGGCGTCTATCCGTTCATCCTCGTCTCGTTCTACGAGGCGAACGAGCTCTGCGCCGAGGAGGGCAAGCGCCTCTGCGACGAGGCCGAGTGGACCTTCGCCTGCGAGGGCGAGGAGGCGCGCCCCTACCCCTACGGTTACGTCCGCGAGCCTGAAGCGTGCGTCGTCGATCAGGGTTGGCGCCCGTACATCGAGACCGCGCTGCGCCCCCGGGGCGGCCCCGCGGCCATGGCCGAGATGGACCGGCTCTGGCAGGGCATGGCGTCGGGCGTCCAGCCCCGCTGCCGGAGCCCCTTCGGCGTCTACGACATGACCGGCAACATCGATGAGTGGACCCGTTCCGTCCGTGAGGGCGAGCGCCCCTCCATCCTGAAGGGTGGCTACTGGGGTCCTGTCCGCACGCGCTGCCGCCCCTCGACCCGCTCGCACGACGAGAACCACATGTTCTACCAGCAGGGCTTCCGCTGCTGCGCGGACCACGGCGCCACGATCGGCGTCCCCGCGGAGCGCGCCGTCTCCGGCGATCCTGCCGCCGCCCCGCTGCCGCGCGAGCTCCGCTGACGCGCTCGCAGGCGTGCAGACAAGCGCGCGGCGCGCGTCATCGGAGCTCACGCCGCCGCGCAGTCGACCGCGCTCGCCGCAGCGCGTATCCTCTGCGCTGATGGACCACCCCCCCGCCGGACAGGGCGCCTCGCTTGGCCCCCGCGACGTGCGCGCCGAGCACGCCGGCACGCGCCTCGCTGCGCGGGCGGAGCCGCCGGGCGCCGCGCCAGCCCCGCCGCGCGCGCGCCAGCTCGATCGGCTGACCGGGCTCGTGCTCCTCACCGCCACCGCCGTCGTGCTGCTCCCGACGGCGCCCGTCGTGTTCCGGGCGGTCGCCGGCGATCGCTCGCCGGCGCAGAGCGCTGGCCGCTTCGCGCACCTCCTCGACGGGCGTTCCCCGGCGGACCGGCGCGCACAGGTCCACCCTCGTTTCCCGTTCGACGACGATCCAGGCTCCGACGAGGGGCCATCCCCTCACGACGACGGCCCTGCCTTCGACGACGAGGAGGACCCGGGCGGGCCTGCGCGCCTCCAGGCGGGCATCGCCTCGCGCGGCATCACGCTGCTCGACGAGCCGCGGGCGGACGGCACCCGGGTCGGCGCCATCGCCGCGGGCGAGATCGTGATGATCGTGCGCGAGTCGGGCGCGTGGGCCCTCGTCATGAAGAACGGCGGGGGCGAGCTGCTCATGGGCTGGGCCCGCCGGAGCGAGATCGCCATCCGATGAGCGCGCGCTCGCCGGGCTCGCCGCGCGCCTACCGCGCTCGTCTGCTCACCCCGATCCCCGCGTCGCCGGACGGCGCTCAGGTCCGATTCATCGACGACGCGCTGCTCGTGGTCGGCGGCGACGGTCGGATCGCCCAGGCAGCGCCGTTCGCCCCGGGCGCGTTCCGCGGGCCGGTGCTGGACCTGCGGCCTGCGGTGTTGATGCCGGGCTTCATCGACGCGCACGTCCATTTCCCGCAGACGCGCATCATCGGCAGCGCCAGCGGCCCGCTGCTCGACTGGCTCGATCGGTCGGTCTTCCCCGAGGAGGCCCGCTTCCGCGACGAGGCCTATGCCACGCTCGTCGCGGGCGAGTTCACAAACCGGCTGCTCGCGTCGGGCACGACCACCTGCGTCGTCTTCTCCAGCTCGTGCGCCGGCGCGACCGACCGGCTGTTCCGCGCCCTGCTGGCCGCCGGCTTGCGCGGCATCGCCGGCCTCACGCTCATGGACCAGAGCTGCCCGGAGGCGCTCCGCGTCCCTCGCGACGAGGCCATCCCCGCCGCCCGCGATCTCGTGCAGCGCTGGCACGGCGAGGGCGGCGGCCTCCTCGAGTTCGCGATCACCCCCCGCTTCGCCCCGAGCTGCTCCCGTCCCTTGATGGAGGCGGCCGCGCGGCTCGCCCGCGATCACGGCCTCCTCGTGCAAACGCACGTCGCCGAGAACCCGGCCGAGGGCGAGGCCACCTTGCGCGCGCACCCCTGGGCGCGCGACTACGTCGACGTCTACGACCGCGTCGGCCTGCTCACCGGGCGCGCCCTGCTCGCGCATGCGATTCACCTCTCGCCGCGCGAGTGGGACCGCCTCGCGGAGACGGGCTCCTCGGTCGTCCACTGCCCCGACTCGAACTTCTTCCTGGGCAGCGGCCGCATGCGCCTCTCCGACCCGCGCGCGCGCGGGGTCCTGGTCGGGCTGGGCAGCGACGTCGGCGCTGGCCGCAGCTTCGACATGCGCCGCAGCATGTCGAGCGCCTTCGACAACGCCCTCTGCCTCGGCGACCGCCTGACCCCGGCGGATCTCTTCGTCATGGCCACGCAGGGCACCGCCGACGCCATCGGCCTGGGCCGCGTCGTCGGCAGCCTCGACGTCGGCAAGGAGGCGGACTTCATCGCCGTGCGTTTCCCCGAGCACGTGCTCGGCGAGGCCGAGACGCTGAACCACCTCGTCTTCGCGTCCGACGCGACCGTCGCGACCGTCCAGCGCGCGTTCGTGCGCGGCCGGCCAGTCTACCCCTGACCGCTCCCCCTCTCGTCCTCGGCGGCCTCATAGACCTCGAGCTCCCAGACGAGGATCTCGAAGTCTCGCCGCAGGATGTACCGTGCGCCGTCGTCCCCGCGCACCTTGAAGTAGTGGTGATCGCCCCCGGGCCACCGGTCGAGGATCTCCGTCACCCGCACGCGGCGCTCCCCCAGGGTGACCGTCTCGGGCTCTTCGCTCCCGCCGTGGCCGGCACGGCACGCCACATCGACCCGCATCTGCCTCTCGCGCAGGGTAGCAGGTGCGGGCGCCTGGCTCCCGCGATCCCTCCAAAGAGAGGGCTCGTTCGGCCGGACGCCCCGCAATGGCGGCGCTCCCGGGGTGTCGCGCCCGGGAGCGCCTCCTCGCTCAGTTCGGGTTGACCGAACAGCCGTAGAGCAGCTCCATGCCCGCGGTGTTGTCCTGCGCCGCCATGGCGCACGTGTCCTCGCACAGCTTGATCTGCCCCTCCTCGATGTAGAAGGACGAGGTCGCCCCGGCGCACTCCTCGAGGCTCTTCACCTGGGAGAAGGTCTTCTTCTGCCCGCCGTCGCTCGGCGTGAACTCGATCTGCACCGTCTTCAGGTCGATCGAGTGTCCATCCGGCGCCTTGGGCACCTCGATCTCGCACGACAGCTTGGCGCCCGAGATCACGCTGTCTGCGATGGCCTGGAACACCGCATCATAGGTGGCGTGCTGCTGGATCGGGTACCTCAGCCCGCCGGTCATGACGCTGAGGACCTGATAGGTCGTCCCGGGATCGACCGAGTCTGGCCGGCACTGCTCCCAGGTGGCTGGCGCCTCCGGCGGCCAGGGGGCGGTGATTGGGTCGTTCTCCTTGATGCCCACGAAGCTGAAGAACTTGTAGTTGCGCGCGTCCTTCGAGCCGAAGAACTCCGGCGCGACCGCCATGAGGGCGGCGTCGAAGGTCTCTGCCGAGAGGGTGCCGCCGGCGACGTTCTCGTTCTCGGGCAGATCGTCGTCGAGGTCGTAAAGTTTGATGTCAGCCCCCTCGTCGACGGCCGTCTTGCTCGCGCCGAGCGACTTCGTCGTGCAGTCGACGCCGTCATCGGTGATCTCGACGAACACCTTGAGCGAGTCCTCCCGCAGCCACTGCGACCACCCGGGTGACGCGGTCTCTCCCCTGGGCTGGATCGCGCCCTTCAGCGTGTCGATCGCCATGCAGAGCGAGTCGAGGCTGCTGATATCCAGGTTGTACTGGTAGAAGTGCGGTGGATTGGTGTTCGGGATCGACGGGACCGGCGAACAGCTCCCGCTGCCGAGCGGCGCCTCGATGCAGACCGATTGCTCCAGGTCCGAGCTGCCGTGCCTCGATAGCATGATGACGCGGAAATCGATCTTGCTCGCCGCGATGATCGAGGCGAAGTTCTGGTTGATGTTCCGCTGGACGCTGTTGATCTCGTCCTTCATGCTCTCCGAGTTGTCGATGATGAAGATGATGTCGGCCGGGCGCTGCTCGTAATCGGCCTGCAATCGGGTCGCGACGCACGCCGTATCGCCGTTGAGCGACGCGTCCTTGTCCCCGGCCCCTGCGTCGACATCGAACTCACCGCCGTCCCCGAGCCCGCTCCCGGACGTCTCGCCGCTGCTGCCGCTGCCGCCGCTGCCGCTTCCAGAGCCGCTGTTGCCGGGGTTCGCCTCACCACCCCCGCCGGAGCACCCACCGATGGCTGCCGCCGCCGCAAGCAAACCCAGACCAACCAGCCCAACAAGCGTCTTCGTCGAGAGCTTCAAAATGACCTCCAAATTGGGGAACGCGACAATGCGCAGCGACCGAGGTTACCAGACTCACGTCCCAGTGGACGCGATCGTCATGAAATAATCCAGACCGACATGAGGTAGACAACCGACCACCGTTGTCGGTCCAGGTACCTTGTCCACGACCGGTCGACTCGCCCTCTGGGACAGGCTCACCAAAGGAGCGAGGACATGGCCGAGGGCGGGTGAACCGGAGCGCCGCACGACGCGGCGGCCCCAGGGCAGCCCGGCGAGACCACCCTCGGGTACACACAGCGAGCGCGGCGCACAGCCATCCTGACGGCTCCCCTCGGCCGCTCGGCGGCGGGAGTCGCAACTTTGCGATGGGGAGGGGCTAGACTGCGCTCTTCGAGGCGACGAGTTCGCGCGCCGCCGCGAGCAGGCGCTCGGGCGTGTTCGCCTCGGGCTCTTCGGTGACGAGCTCGACGAGGCGCTCCAGGAGCTCGCCGACGAGCCGGCTCGGCGGAATGCCGAGCTCCTTCATCAATCGATTGCCGTTCACGGCGAGATCCTTGGCCGAGAGCGCCGCGCCCGCGGCGAGCAGCGCGTCCACGCGCTCCCGGAGCCGCCCGATCGTGGCGATGTCCTCGGTCGCCTCGCGCCCCTTGCCGAGCGCGTCGGCGAAGCCGATCTCGTAGAGATCCGGCGCCAGCGCCGGGGTCACCCGGCGGAGCCAGCGGCGCACCGCTGCGTCCGTCCAGGTGTCGTCGTAGCAGATCAGGTGGTGTCGGATGAGCGCCACGATCCGCGCCCGCTCGTCGTTCGAGAAGCGGAGCCGCGTGAGGATCGGGTCGGCCATCTCGGCCCCGACCCGCTCGTGCTCGTAGAACGTGTAGTCCTTCGTCTTGTCGGAGAACTCGCGCGTCCTCGGCTTCCCGATGTCGTGCATCAGCGCCGCCACGCGGAGGATCGGCTCGGGCTTGCACGCGTCGAGGCAGGCCATCGCGTGCCCCCACACGTCGTAGGCGTGCCATCGGTTCTGCTCGCACCCGACCGACTCGATCATCTCCGGACAGGTGATCGCCAGCAGCTCCGTCCGGCGCATGATCTCGAACGCCACGCTCGGGCGGCGCGCGCGCATCGCCTTCAGCCACTCGTCGCGCACCCGCTCCGCGCTCACGCAGCGGAACGTCTGGTGCGACCGCGCGGTGCCCATCGCGCGCTCGGTCTCGGGGTCCAGCGTGCCCTCCAGCGTCGCGGCGAAGCGCGCCGCGCGCAGCACCCGCAGCCCGTCCTCGGCGAACCGCTCGCCCGGATCCCCGACCGCTCGGATGACCTTCGCCTCGAGATCGCTCCTCCCGCCGAACGGATCGATGAGGTGCCCGTCCACCGGATCGATCGCGATGGCGTTCATGGTGAAGTCCCGCCGCGCGAGATCGGCGGTGATGTCGTCCACGAACTCGACCCGGTCCGGCCGCCTGCCGTCGCTGTAGGTCCCGTCGCCGCGCAGGGTCGTGACCTCGTACGGCACGCCGCGCACGAGGACGGTCACCGTCCCGTGCTGGATCCCGGTCGGGATCACCTTCCGGAACGCGGCCACGACCTCCTCCGGCCGCGCGTCGGTCGCGACGTCCCAGTCCTTGGCGTCCTGCCCGCGGAGCAGGTCGCGCACGCAGCCGCCCACGATCCAGCCGCGCTTGCCGCGCTCGCGGAGGCGGCGACAGATGCCGAGCACGTCCTCGGGGACGGCCTCGATGAGGTGATCGATCCGGGTCACGCCTGCGGCTTATCACGGGGCACGGCGAGCAGGGCCCCCGCCGAGCGCACGCTCACTTCTTCGGGTGAGCCCAGGGGTCCCGGACATCCGGGTTCTTGGGGGTCCGGGTCGTCGGCACCGCCGGCGGCCGTCCCGTCCCGGGCCTCGCCTTCGGACCGCTCTTCTCGTCGGCCTCGAGCTTCACGAGCTTGCTCGGCTCGGTGCCGTCGAGCACCACCGTGCTGGGCTGGTACCCCTCGGCCCGGATGTCGATCGTGACCGTCTGCCCCTGCTCCACGTCGATGCTCGCCGGCAGCTTCAGCTCCACGCCGTTGCGGTAGCCGACCGCCGTCTCCGGCACCGCGGCCAGCGCCACCACCGTCTTCTGGACCGGCGGCGGCTCGGGGGGCGCCGGCTTGGCGGGCGCCTCGACCGGCGGCTTCTGCGCCTTCTGGGCGTTGTCCCTGGCCGACCCGCTCGCGCCGATCACGAAGATCGCCGTCACGATCCCCACCGCGGCCGCCGCCCCGGCGACCCACACGTAGCGGGGCCAGGGCGAGCGCGGGGGCGACGGCGGCGTCGCGGGGACGATCACCTTCGAGGTCTTGAAGTAATCGTGCGGCACGTTGAAGCCGCCCGAGCGCGCCATCATCTCCGCAACCGCGCCCGGCACGCCCCCGCACCTCACCTGCTCGAGGTCGGCGTGGAGATCGCTCATGGTCTGGTAGCGCGACTCCGGCTTCTTGGAGAGGCACTTCAGGATCACCGCCTCGAGCCCGGGCGGGCAGTCGGGGCCGCCGACGAGCGCGCGGATGGGGACCGGCGCCTTGTACATGTGCTGCGTCAGGATCCCCATGAAGTTGTCGGCGTTGAACGGGAGCTGGCGGCTCACGAGCTCGTAGAGCATCACGCCGAGCGAGTAGATGTCGGTCCGGTGATCGATGGGCGCCCCCGCGGCCTGCTCCGGGGACATGTAGTGCGGCGTCCCGAACACCGCGCCGGCGCGCGTCAGCTTGGTCGTCGTGCTCGTCGACACCTTCGCGATCCCGAAGTCGAGGATCTTCACGAAGTTCGGATCGCTGCCGCGGGCGACCACGAAGACGTTGTCCGGCTTGAGATCGCGGTGGATGATGCCGGCGTCGTGCGCGGCGGCGAGCCCCGCGGACAGCTGCAGCGCGATGTGACAGATGCGATCCATCGGCAGCTCGTTCGGCGAGTCGATGAGCTGCGCCAGGCTCACGCCTTCCAGGTACTCCATGACGAAGTACGTGGAGCCGTCCGGCAGGTCGCCGAAATCGGAGATGTCCACGATGTGCGGGTTGCCGATGCTCGACGCGGAGCGGGCCTCCTGCACGAAGCGCTCGAAGATCTCGCGGTCCCTGGCGAGCTCCGCGCGGAGCACCTTCACCGCGACGCGCTTGTCGATGACCTTGTGGCGGGCGAGGTAGACGAACCCCATCCCGCCCTCGCCGAGCAGCCGCTCGATCTTGTACCGGTGATCGAAGGTCGTCCCGATGTAAGGATCCTTGGCGCCCGGCGGCCGCCGCTCGCGCGGCTCGACCTCGTCCGGCGGCGGGATCTCCAGGGAAGGCTCCCCCTCGCTGATCGGCACCGGGCTCGTTCGCCCGCTGATCTCGTCATTGTCGGGATCGCTCTGCCGCCCGAACCGCGGGGCCATCTGGCGCAGCGGCGGCGGCGCCCGGAAGCTCGGCGGCACCTCGCTCGCGGGCCCCTCGACCCACCCTGCCCTGGAGGGCCTCGACGAAGGGCGGAGCTCGACCTCCACCGGCACGTCGTCGTCGGCGCTGCTCGGCTCGATGGAAGACGGCGCGAACGCGGCCGCGACACCGGACGAGCGGGGACCGCCCGCCGCGCTCTTGGGGCGTGACGGGGGCGGCTCCTCGAGCGCGCCTTCCTCGGCGTTGAAGACCCTGCTGCGCGCGGTGTGGTGCTCGTTTTTGGTGGCGCTCATGAAAGGCTCGCGGGCAGAAGTGCACGCCACATGCCGGCAGCTGCGACAGGGTTGGATTCTAGCAGGCGTTCGGTCCGGGAAGCGAGATCATGCGGACCCCGCGCGCGAAAGGGCGCGGCGAGCGCGCGTCGACGGCGTGTCGGCCCACCGCCGACGATGGCGGCCCAGCGTGCCGCGCGCGCCGCGTTCTGCTAGGAGGGCACCGCGATGAGCTACCCTATCGAGGTCGCGCTGCGATATCTCGGCTCCAAGAAGCGGGCGTTCATCTCGGTCGGCACCACGTTCGCGATCCTCGGGGTCGCGCTCGGGGTCGCGGCGCTCGCGACCGTGATGAGCGTGACCGGGGGCTTTCAGGCGGAGTTCCGCGAGAAGGTCCTGGGCGTCAACGCGCACGTCCTGGTGATCAAGTACTCGACGGACTTCCGTGAGTACCGCTCGATCATGGAGCAGGTCTCCAAGGTTCCCGGCGTCGTCGGCGTCGCGCCGTTCAGCATCAACCCCATGATGCTGACGCACGGCGACGCGACGGCGACCGGCGTCCTGGTCAAGGGGGTCGACCCGGCCAGGAGCCTCGGCGTGGGGGCCGAGGGCGCCTCCACGGCCGTGCTCGACCTGCCCCGTCACATCCTCCCGGGCGGCGATCTCGCCGGGCTGCGGCGCCCTGGCTCGAAGCCCGCCGAGCGCGCCGTGCCGTCGTTGCCCGAGGTCCCCCTCCTGGAGCCGGACGCTGGCGCGCGGGGCGCGCTCGCGCCGGACGCGGGCGCCGAGATCGATCTGCTGAAGGCCTACGAGGCCCGGATCCTCGAGGACGAGCGCGCCGCGGCCGCGCGCGACGCCGCGCTCGCGCCCCCGACGGCGCGCGCGGCCGAGGCGGAAGGCGCGCCCGGCGCCGGGGCCGAGGAGGCGGAGGTCGCGCTCGACGAGGGCGCCCCGCGGGGCGCGATCGAGCCGCAGGGCGGCTATGGCAGCGTTCTCCCGGACGACGACGAGCTGCCGCCCGAGGTCGATCCGGACCCCTGCGCCGACAAGGAGCAGATCGCCAGGATGCCGGGCATCGTGATCGGCGCCGCGCTGGCGAAGAACCTGTCGCTCGACCTCGGCCAGTGCGTCACTGTCACCTCGCCCACGATCGGCTTCTCGTTCGCGAACGGCGCCATCAAGCCGCCGGTCGCCAAGCGATTCCGGGTCATCGCGATCTTCGAGGCCGGCTTCGAGCAGTACGACACCAAGCTGGCGTACGCCGATCTCTACGAGACGCAGGCGTTCTACGACCAGGGCGACACGGTGACCGGCGTCGAGATGAAGGTCGACGACATCGACAGCGCGAGCGGCATCGCGCGCGAGATCAGCAAGCTCCTCGGCAGCGGGCTCTATTACACGATGGACTGGGAGGAGCTGAACCACGGGCTCTTCACGGCGCTGCGCATCCAGCAGATCGGCATGAGCGCGGTGCTGGCGCTCATCATCGTGGTCGCCGCGTTCACGGTGATCGCGACGCTCATCATGGTTGTGCTCGACAAGAAGAAGGAGATCGCGGTCCTCAAGGCGATGGGCGCGACGGACGGCGCCGTCCTGCGCATCTTCCTCTACCAGGGCGGGATCATCGGCGTCGCGGGCACCACGCTGGGCCTCTTGCTCGGCGTGGCGGTGTGCAAGGGGCTCCTGGTGTACGGCTTCCCGCTCGACCCGAAGGTCTATTTCATCTCCCGCCTCCCCGTCCAGGCGCGCCCGCAGGAGTTCATCATCACGGGCTGCATCGCCATCCTCATCTGCCTCGCCGCCACGATCGTGCCCAGCCTCTACGCCGCGCGCCTCCGCCCCGCCGAGGGCTTCCGCGCGCAGTGAGCCCCTGCCTCCCCGCGCGGCTGCAGGCCCGAGGTGGGCATGCTCGCCGCGCGGCCTACCGCCGAGAGGCGGCGTAGAGCTTCTGCTGCCCGTTTTTGTCGGACGCCAGGTAGAGCGTGCACTCGTCCGGGGACAGCGACGGCGTCATGACGGCGACGCTCGGGTCCAGGTTGGGCAGCAGCATCCTCGCCGGCTGATCGTCCACGGGCAGCCCGTCGTCCCCGAGCGCCACGTAGAAGCTCCGCAGCACCGACGCCTCCTCGCACTCGCCGCGCGCGCTGTAGGGCGCCTGGAAGAAGAGCAGGCGGCCGTCGGGCGTCACCCACGGGGCGAGGTCGTCTCCCTGCGCGGGGCAGTCGCCTGGCAGGTGGATGTCGAGCACCTGCACCTCCGCGTCCTCTGCGCGCTTCGTGACGAGCCGGCTCGTGTTCCCGCCGCCGTCCTGGTGCGTGTTCATGAACCAGTACCGGTAGGAGGGCCGCTGCCCGTGGGCGACCGCCACCGAGCGGCTCCCCCCGTCCGGGTTGAGCGCGGGGAGCGTGTCCGCCTGGGTCGCGCCCAGCCCATCCGCGACGTGCAGCAGCGGGAGGCTGCCCGGCGCGGGGGGGAGGCGGTCGAAGAGCAGCGAGCCCGCAGGGAAGCCGTCATGCGGCGAGGGCGCGTCCAGGGGCAGGAGGAGCGGGCCCGACTCCTGGCCTTCGGCGTCGACGAGGAAGCTGGAGACGACCTCGCCGGCCGTCCAGGGCCGCCCGGTGGCCGTGGCGATCTTCGTGTCGTCTGATCCGAACTTCGCCGTGTAGACGAGCCGGAGCGTCGCCTCGCCCTCTCCGGTCTCCGCGCGCACGCGCGGGAACGCGGGCATCGCCCCCGCCACCTCGACCTCCGAGAGCGCGCCGAACGACAGCACGCCGCCGCGGGCCGCGCAGGAGACGCACGTCTCGCTGGCCGTGCAGAACTCCCCGCCCTTGCACGCGCCGCAGCCGCCCTCGCCGCCCCCGCCCGACGCGGCGGACGACGAGGCCGAGCCCCCGCCTCCCCCGCTGCCCCCGCCCCCGTCGCCGCCGGCGCCGCCCTCGCCGCCGCTCGATGACGTGGACGTGGCGCTCGCGCCGGCCGCCGTGAACCGCTCGCCGCAGCCGGCGAGCGCCGCGAGCGCCAGCTGCGCGGCGAGCGAGAAGGTTCCGTAGAAGCGAAGCGTGCGCACCCGAGCTGCCTCCTGTCGTGGTCCCGCCGCGCGGAGCCGGCGTGCGCGGTCAAGACGCCTTGTTGTAGTCCGTGTCCTCGAGAAGGATGACGTTCGTCTTCGAGCGGGTCTCGCCGACGCTGGTCACGTAGACCGCGGGCTTGTCCTGCACCGGACACACCTTCTCGCACGCGCCGCAGCCGATGCACAGCGACGGATCGACGTGCGGACGCTGCACGTGGACCATCTTCATCGGCGGCTCCTTGCCGTGCTCGGCCGCCACCGGCTCGCGCTTCGGGATGTCGACCTCCTCGACCCAGATCGCCTTGGGCGACGTCGGGCAGAACTCCTCGCAGACGATGCACGGCACGCTCATCGACCACGGCAGGCAGCGCCCTTGATCGTAGAACGCGGTGCCGATCGAGATCGGCTTCTGGCCGATGCCCATCTTCTGCTCCTCGGTGATCTTCTGGATCGCGCCGGTCGGGCAGACGTCGCCGCAGAGGACGCAGGAGTGCTCGCAGTACCCGATGCGCGGGATGACGATCGGCGTCCAGAGCCCCTCGATGCCCGCCTCGAAGAACGCGGGGTGGATCGCGTTGTTGGGGCAGACCTTCATGCACTCCGCGCACCGGATGCAGCGCTCCAGGAACTCGCGCTCCTCGACCGAGCCCGGCGGCCGGATCACGCGGTGGTCGTAGTTCGCGTCGAGCACGTCGGCGATGCGCGCCGTCGGGATGATCACCGCGCCGGCGGCGGCGGTCGCGAGGGCGGTGCGGCGGCCCGTGTCGGGCGTCACGAGGGCGCTCTTCCGGTTCGGCAGGAAGCGGAACTTGATGACGTCCTCGGGGCAGGCGCTCTCGCAGTTGAGGCACATGTGGCACTCGTCCTGCCGCCACTTCACCCCGCCCTGGGGCGAGTCGGCGCCCTGGCAGTGCACGAGGCACAGGTTGCAGTCGGTGCACTTCGCGTGATCCTTCTGCATCCCGAAGAGCGCGAAGCGCGCGAACACGCCGAGGAACGCGCCGAGCGGGCAGAGCACGCGGCACCAGAACCGCGGGATGAACCGGTTCATGAAGAGGATCGCGACGAACAGGATCCCGACGAACCACGTGTGGTGGAAGTAGAACTGCTTCGTCTGCCACACGCTCGCGGCCAGGAAATCCTGCGCGTGATCCGCGGCGAGCTGCACCGGCCGGCTCCCGGTCGTGGCCGCGGAGCCGGTCACCACGGCGGCGACGTACTGCGCGGCCGGGATGACGGCGAGGCCGATGGCCCGGACCGCCACGCAGATCGGATCGAACAGCCCGCCGATCACGCTGCCGGTCGCGCTCGCCGCGAGGAAGGCGTACATCAGGTAGTACTTCACCCGCTGCCGCGTGTACGTCTTGTTCGCCTCGACGCGCTTGCCGCCCTTGCCGTAGCGCGACGGGAAGATCCACCCGAAGAAATGGTGGAGGGTGCCGAAGGGGCAGATCCAGCCGCAGAAGACGCGCCCGAAGACGAGCGTCAGCGCGAGGATCCCGAGCGACCAGAGCAGGCCGCGGTAGACGGTGTGCGTCGAGAGCAGGGTCATCGCGCCGACGAACGGGTCGGCGAGGAGGAAGCCCTCGACGGGGAGCGGCAGGCGCACGCGCGCCTCGGCGGAGGCGAACGAGCCGCGGAAGCCCGTCTGGAACAGGAAGTAGAGGAACAGCCCGAGGCAGCCGGCCTGCACGGCGCGGCGCACCCAGACGAGCACCTGGATCACCTTGCGCGCCGGCAGCCCCGAGCCGGACCGGCGCTTCGGGGCGGGCCGGACGATCGCGCCGGCCTTGCGCAACGTGCGCAACAGCGCGCCCCAGGGGGCCTCCTTCGCGGAGGCGGCAGGCGGCGTCGCGCTCGGCGCGGAGGGCGGCGCCGCGCTCGCCTTCGCGGGCTCCACGACGGCTCCTGCCGCCGGTTCACGGTGCGCCGGCGCGGCCGGCGTCGGATCGAGGTTTGCCATGAGTACTACACCTCGGCGAGCCGCAGGTTCTGCCAGTGCATCGTGCCCAGGCCACGCTCGTGGCCCATCTTCAGGTACGGGATCTCCTCCGGCTTGCGGCCGATGAGCTGGCAGCCGTACGCGTCGGCGGCGACCTGGTCGGTCGTCGCGATCACGGTGTGCATGTCCTTCGCGTCGGCGACGTTCCCGCCCTGCGGCCCGTTGCGCATGAGGACGCGGACGGCGTCCACGATGGTGAGCGTGGGCTGGATGAACGTCGCGAGATCGGCGATCGACACGTCGATGTTCTGGTGGAGGCGGTTGCGCCGGCCGCCGAGCGCCCCGTACCAGTTCTTCATCGCGCCGGTGTACTTGGACAGGTTGTGGTGCTTCGCGATGGGGACGTTGATGACCTTGTCCGCGTTGACGAGCGGCGTATAGACGGGCCAGTCGTCGAGCACCTCGCCCTTCAGGCGCATGCCGCGGAAGCGGTGCGCCGCGGGGATGACGACCTCCCCGCCGACGTCGTAGGCGGCCTTCCAGATGCCGGAGCGCTGGAAGCAGCGGTTCGGCTCGTTGCACGAGGCGTCCGTCACGATGACGGTCTTGGCGCCGGCGTCGTAGGCGAGGCGCACCACCTCGGCCACGACCTTGGGGTTCGTGTTGGCCGCGTGGATCGGCGTGCGATCCCAGCCGATGTTCGGCTTCACGACCACGACGTCGCCGCGCGAGATGAAGCGGCGCATCCCGCCGAGCGCGTCGACCGCCTTCCGGACCAGGGCGGCCGGGTCCGGGGCGCCCGCGGCGAGCGCCTCGGCGCCGGCGCGGGCGACGACGAGCTCCGGCACCCCTGCGGGCGCGTCGCGGAGCCGGTAGTCCCGCGTCTGCTGGCGCTCGGCGGCGATGGCGGCGCTGCCGCCGCGATCCCACCGGGCCGCCGCGAGCCCGCCCGCGCCCCCGAGGACGAGGCCCGCCGCGCTCAGCCGACGCAGCATTTCACGTCGAGAAATGTCACCCATGGCCCTCGCCTTCCCTGGACCTACGGATAGCCTCCCCGGGCGGTCGCCACAAGCAGAGGTGGCCTGGCGGAACCGACGTGCGCCGCCTCCCGGCGCTTCCAGCAACGGCGCTCAAGGAGGAGCCGCAGTGGACGTCGCCGGGGTCGCCGGGGCCGCTGGCGTCGCCGGAGCGCCTGCGGCGGGGGAAGCCCCCGTGCTCGCCGGCTGCGGCGCCTGCGGCGCCTGCGGCGGCGCGCCGCTCGCGGCGGGCGGCGCGTGCGCAGGCGGCGAGGGCGGCGGGGTGGCGGGCTCGTCCGGCTCGTACGGGTCGGCCTTCAGGCGATCGCGCTCTGCAAAACAGCTGGCGCGCTCCGCGTCGCACGCGGCCCGCTGCTGCGCCGCGTTGGCGAGCTCAGCGGAGCGCTGGTCGGCGAGCGCCCTGGCCTCGTCGCGCTCGGCGGTGACGGCGGCGCGCGCCGTCTCGACCTCGGCGAGCCGCGCGCGCTCGTCCATGGTCGCCTTCTGCGCGGCCGCTGCGCTGTCCTCGCAGGTCTTGAGGCGCGCGGCCTGGGTCGCGTGCAGCACCTGGATCTCGCGGGCGTGCTCGGCCTCCGACGTGGAGCCGCTCTTCTGGAGGGTGGCCAGCGTCGCGTTGAAATCCGCGCGATCCTGATCGCGGGCGCCGCGGCACGCGATCGCCTCGGACTGGGCGATCTGGTGGCTGGCGACGCAGGTGTCGAGCTTGTCGAACGACTCGGCGCCCCGCTGGCGGGCCTGCTCGAGCTCGTTCGCGAGCCGCAGGGTCTCGCGCTTCGAGAAGCCGAGCAGCACGACCGCGCAGCCCACGAGGGTCAGCGCGCCGGCCGCGATCCGCGCGCGCAGGTAGGACGTCTTCTGCTTGATCCGCAGCCGCTCCGCCTCGCGCTCCGCCTCGCGCTCCGGCTCGAGCAGCACGTCGAGCTCCTCGGCGAGCTGGGTCATCGTCGGGCGCTCGTTCGGATCGATCGCGAGCCATCGCCTGAGCGCGGCCTGGAACATCTCGCGCGGGCGCCCGGTGAGGTCTGGCAGCGCGTTGTCGGCGAGCGGCTTGTCGGCGCGGACGTCGTGCGACTCGGCGAGCTCGGTGCGGCTCTGCGCGGACTCGCCCGGGAAGTCCCTGGGGTTCACGAGCGAGTAGAGCAGGGTCGTGGCGAGCCCGTACGTGTCCATCTTCTCGGAGAGCGGCACGGCGCCGGGGAACCCGTTCAGCGCCCGGAGCTGCTCGGGCGAGGCGTAGAGCGCGGTGCCGGCGCAGAAGGAGGCCTCTCGCTCCGCGGCCACGCCCAGGTCGAGCAGGATGGGGTGGACGCGGCCGGCGAACCTGGCGAGGAAGATGTTGTCGGGCTTGACGTCCTGGTGCCGGAGCCCGGCGGCGTGGAGCGCCTCGAGCCCGCGCGCGACGGCGAGGAAGATGTCGTGCGCCTCGCGCAGGGCGAGGGGGCTGCGCTCGAGGCGCTGGGCGAGGGTCTCGCCCTCGTAGACCGGCATGGTGAGCCACACGTAGTCGGCGTTCATGCCGTGGTCCTTCAGCTGGACGACGTGCGGGTGCCCGACGGTCGCGAGCATGACGAGCTCTCGCTCGACGTTCCGCATCGCGTACAGCGAGCGGGGCATGAGCTTGAGGGCGACCTGGTGCTCGGGGACGTCGATCCGCTGGGCGACGTACACCTTGCCGAACATGCCCTGCCCAAGCAGGCGCCCCAGGCGGTAGAGCCCGCCGACGATCTGGCCGACCTCGGGGAGGATCGAGGGGCCGCGGCTGCTGCTCCTCGCGGGGTCGTCGCTCCCGCCGCGCGACGTGGTGCGCACCAGGCTGGACGGATCCGCCACCGTGACGGCGAACGCGTGGACGATCGTGGTGCGGAGGTTGGGGTCGACGGGCGGCACAGCGATTGCCAGAGTAGCGGAAGCAGCGAGCGCTGAGAAAGAAGCCGGCGGACAGAAGACGGCCGGCGCGGGGCGTTTATTCGAGGGGGGCTGGCGGAGGCGCCGGGGGGCTCATCCGTTCGCGCCGTTGCGCCGCCGGTGTGTGGATTGTGCCCCGGCCTCGCGCTCTGGATCGCTTGCCGCGGCGAGGCGAGCCCCTCGCCTGCCGCTCAGCCCTCCAGCGGCATCGCCGGCGCCGCTGGCGAAGGCGCCGCCGGCGCTGGCGTTGCCGGCGAGGGGGCCGCCGTCGCCTTGGCCCGCCGGGCCGCCGCGCGCTTGCGGCGCTCGTACGCGCTCGTCACCTCGCGCACGATCTCGGGCTGGCCACGGAACACGAAGCGCGCCGCGTTCCGGACGAGGCCCATGCGCTCGACGAGCAGCGTCGCCAGCTTGTTGCGGAGCAGCAGCGCGTCCTGCGCCTGCCTGGAGATCGCCTCCGCCTGCGCCGGCCGGCTCCGCAGCTCGGCCGCCACGGCGCGCGCCTCGTCGAGGTGGGCCGCGTCGAAGCCACCGAGCCCGTCGAGAGCGTCGCGGTGCTTCTCCCCGAGCAGCGCGTAGTCGTCCAGCGCGCTCGCCAGGGCGTCGGCCGTGTCGGGATCCTCCGCGTGCGCCGCGTCGATGCGGGCCAGCATCTCGTCCTTCGCGTCGTCCACGCCGTCGTCGAAATAGAAGCGCAGCGTCGCCGAGATCTCCCCCAGCAGGAACTTCCCGCGCTCGCGGGGGCTCTCGTTCTTCTCGACGGTCAGGAGATACCGCGTCTGTGCCTCCTGCGTGGCGCGCTGCAGCGAGAGGATCTCTTCTGCCGTCCTCGGCCCGAGGCGCGCGGCGTCCCCCTTCTTGCCGTCCTTCGGGACCGCCGACTCGAGGCCCAGGCGGGTCACCCGCTTCTGGGCGTCGACCTGTGTCTTCCAGTGCTTGTCGCAGAACCTCGCCACGTCGACCGCCTCCCCGAAGAGCACGTGCAAGGGCACCGTGATCGCCGGGAGATTGCCGGCGCTCATCTGCTGGACGACGTCCGACCACCGCTCGATATCGCTCGTCTTCTTCGCCATCTCGACCTCCCCTGGGTTGCGGCGCCGGACCCCCCGTCCGGAGCCGCAATCCCGGGCATCCATTCCGGAGAGCCCTGGCTCGGACTCCCCTCCACAAGGACCTGAGCCCGAGACTCCCGCCCTCTCGCACCACGAGCCGCCGAGAGCGGGTCATGAAGCGCGCGAGATGCGGAAGCTTCGCGGCAGGGCGACAGGGATCCACGTCCCGTGCCTGGACGACACGGCGCCAGGGACACGCGAAGACCCTCCGGGGTGTCCCTGGCGCTTCAGGACGTGTCCCTGGCAGCTATCTCCGTGTCCCTGTCGATGCTCTCCGTGTCCCTGGCGACGCTCTCCGTGTCCCTGGCGAGAACACCGCCGCTCGGGATCGACGCTGCCGCTTGTCCCAGTCGGCCTGTTCCCTGTCCCTGCCCATCATTTCCATGTCCCTGGCGCAGCTCGACGAACGGCCGCATGGCCATCGCAGCCGGCTCGCTCGGATGGTCCTTGTGGATCATTGCAACGAGGGCTGTCGATCCCGGGGCGTCGCTCGCGACAAGAGGTCGCATGCGGAAGCTCAGGCGCCGTCATCGGATGCGCAACAGCGCAATCCATTGCGCAATGGGGACCAGCAGCGGACGACCAGGACCCTGCCATCGGCGAGGAGCACGGCGCTCGGGGTCATGGGCCAGATCGGCCCGGCTCGTCCGCGGGCAGCGAGCAGCCCGCGCGCACGGATCGCGCCGGCCAGGCTGGCCTGCCCGATGCACAGCGCGATCCCAGGCGCGCCGCCGGGAGCGACGGTGCCACCGGCGCCGCGAGATCGGGAATCCACGCAAATGCTCGCCAGAACCGCGCTCGTGATCGCCTGTCTGGAGCTCGCCGGATGCGCCGCGTTCAGGCCGCCGGCGTCGCCGCCCGAGCTCGCCCGCTCCCGGGCGGCGATCCGCGCGGCCGAGCGGGAGGGCGCGAGCGCCGACCGGCGCGCGGCCATGCACCTCGCGCTGGCGAGGAGCGAGCTCGCGCGGGCGCGGCGGCGGATCTCGGTGGGCGACGTGGAGGGCGCGCGCTGGCTGCTGCGGCGGGCCGAGGTCGACGCGGAGCTCGCCGCGCTCGTCGTGAGGGAAGCGGGCCTGCGCGACGCCGCGGGCCGCACGCTGGACCAGGCGAGCGCGCTCGCCGAGGGGAAGGAGTAAGGCCCGCGTGCGCGCCGGAGCCCCGCTCGCCATGGCGCTCGCGCTCGCGGGCTGCGCGACGCGCGCGGCCGCGCCGCCGCCCGAGCTGCTGACGGCGCGCGCCGCCGTCGTGCAGGCGCAGGACAACCCGCTCTCGCCGCTCGCGGTCGCCGAGCTGAGGCAGGCGGAGGAGGCGCTCGCGATCGCCGAGCGCGTGGAGCGCGAGCGCCCGCGCTCGACGATCGCGCGCGACGCGGCCTACGTCGCGCGGCGGAGGGCGCAGTGCTCGCTGCTCTCCTCGCTCGTGCGCGCGAACCAGAGCGCGCTCGAGCGCGCGCGGCAGAGCCAGCGCGCCGCGGCGCCGCGCGCGCGCCCCGGCGGCGAGCCTGAGCCCGCGGCGCCCGACCCTGCCGACGATGTCGGTCGCGGCGTCGCGCTCGACGGCGCGCGCACGCGGCCCCAGCAGTCCGCCAGGTGATCGCGGCAGCGCTCCTGCGCTGCCGCGGCGTCGCGCTCACCGCCGCGCGCCCGCGCGACGCCTGATTTGCCGCCGGGATCCGTGCGGATCGGCCCGAGCGCCCCCGCGCGCCGCGTACCGCCCAGGGCGTCGGCGCGGCTTCCATCGAGCAGTTTCTCCTGGGAGTGGCCGATTTTTGGATCCAAGATGCGCGCGACGCGCCTCCGCCGGCATCGAAGGCGTCCCGGAGGTCAGCGTCGGTCGAAGTTCGAAGTTCGACGGGACACCCGGTCCCGCGTGCGAGGAGAGCGCGATGAAGGAAGGCGCGAACGTGATACTGGTGCCCGTCGACTTCGAGGCGGCCTCGATGAAGGCGATCGAGCTCGCGAAGGATCTCGGCGCGAGGCTCGGGCACCAGGTCGTGCTGCTGCACGTCTACCAGCTCCCGGTCTACACGTACCCCGGGCTCGAGCCGGCGCTGATGCCCGGGTTCCACGCCGAGGTGAGCGCCGCCGCGTCGCGCGCGGTCCAGCATCTCTCGGCGCAGACAGGGGGACTTTCGACGGCGCTGCGCGAGGGCGACCCTGCGACCGAGATCCTCGCCGCCGCCGACGAGCAGGGGGCGGCGATGATCGTCATGGGCACGCACGGCCGCCGGGGGCTCACGCACCTCTTCCTCGGGAGCGTCGCCGAGCAGGTGATCCGGAAGAGCAACGTCCCCGTGCTCACGGTGCGCGTGGCCAGCTGATCCTCCGCGGCGCCTCGCGGTGGGCGGGCCAGCGCGGCTGCCGGCCGGGGCGCGGCGGGCAGGGCCGCGCTCGACTGGGTTAGGGCGGGCTCGGCCGCGCTCGACGTGGGTCAGGGCCCCGGCTTCTGCGTCGCATGCGACGCGTGGAGTTCCTCGCATGTCGCCCCTGTGTCCGCGCGATCTCGCGCTTCCGCCGAACCTCGTGAGCCTGGCCCGGCTGCCGCTGGCGGCCCTGTTCCCGATCGTCGCCACGCGGCCTGCGCTCGCCCTCGCCGTCCTCTGCTGCGCAGGCCTGACGGACGTGCTGGACGGCTGGCTGGCCCGCCGCTCCGGTCAGGTGACGCCCACCGGGGCGATCGTCGACCCGATCGCGGACAAGGTGTTCGCGCTCGCGGTGGTGGGCACGCTCCTCGAGAGCGGCGCGCTCCCCCTCTGGGGCATCCCGGCGCTGCTGGCCCGCGAGCTCCTCGAGCTGCCGCTCGCGCTCTGGATCGCGGTGAGCCGCCGCTTCCAGGGCGCGCGCCTGTCGACGGCGAGCGCCAACATCCCTGGCAAGCTCGCGACGGTGGTGCAGTTCGCGGCGGTCTTCACCGCGATCGCGCTCCCCTCGGCGCTGCCCGCGATGCTCGCCGCGTCGGCGATCGCGGGCGCGGCCGCGGGCGTCTCGTACTGGGCGCGCCAGCTCCGCCGCGTGCCCGGAGCGGCGTAGGTGCCGCCTGGGGGCGCTCCTGGTGTAAGGTCGGCCCAGGCGGCGCGTTGAGCGCCTGCCACCGGCTCCATGCTCCGAGGAACCATGCGAAGAACGCTGCCCGTCTGGGCTCTCCTTGCCTCGCTCGCCGGCCCTGCCGCCTGCAGCTCCGCCCCGTCGGCCGCGCGCGACGCCTCCAGCTCGCCGGCGTACGGCGCGGCGCCGGCCCCGATGGCAGGGATGCCTCCTCGAGTCATGCAGACGGCCGGCGAGTCGGTGCGCGAGGAGTCGTACGATGCCGAGGTGTCGGTGGCGGCGGATTTCGCCAAGGCTGCGCCGCCGCCGGCCCCCGGCGGCGGCGCTCAGCCCCCGACGGCGAGACCGGCGCCGACCGCCGCCACGCCGCAGCCAGCGCCGACCTCCTCCGGCGCCGCACCGCAGGCCGCGCCCCAGGCCGCCGGCGAGGTGAGCGCGGCGCGCGCGCCCCTCCTCGTCTACACGGCGGAGATCGGGATGGCGGTGTTCGAGGTGGGCGCGTCGCTCGGCAAGGTCGAGGCGCTCGCGCGGGATCTCGGCGGCTTCCTCGCCCGCCGCGACGATCGGACGATCACGATCCGCGTCCCCGCCGCCCGGTTCGACGAGGCGCTGAAGCGCCTGGCGGAGCTCGGCGACATCCTCCAGCGCAACGTCGTCGCCCAGGACGTCACCGAGGAGTTCTTCGACCTCGCGATCCGCATCCGGAACGCGCGGGCGGTCCGGGATCGCCTGGAGAAGCTGCTCGAGAAGGCCGCGAAGGTCGAGGAGTCGATCCAGCTGGAGCGCGAGCTCGCGCGCGTGTCCAGCGAGCTCGAGCGCCTCGAGGGACGGCTCAAGTTCCTGCGCGATCGGATCGCGTTCTCGACCCTCACCGTGTCCTTCCAGCCGCGCTCGACGGAGACCCTCGCCCCGTCGGGACCGCGGCTCCCCATCGACTGGCTCAACGAGCTCGGCCTCTCGCGGCTCCTCAACCTGTGAACCGGGCGCCTCCGATGAACCACTCCCTTCGCCACGCCTTCGCCCTCGTCGCCACGCTCACCGGCGCGGCGGCGCTGCTCGCCTGCGGCCGGCCCTTCACCCCCGCGACCCCGCCGGGGTTCGTCGATCTCGAAGACCGCTATGGCGAGGACGAGTACCGCGCGACCACCGCCGAGGGGCTGGTGATCGGGATCCGCGCGTTCGAGAACGATCCGAAGGGCGACCTCGCCTTCTGGTCCCGCGTGATCGAGAAGCGGCTGCGCGAGGGCGGCGGCTACGCGCTGCTCGGCAAGGCCGACGTGAAGGCCCGGAACGGCCTGCCGGGCGTTCAGCTGCGCTTCGGGCACGACGAGGGGAAGGAAGCGCACCTTTATTACCTCACCGTCTTCGTCAACGACGATCGTGTCTTCCTCCACGAGGCGGGCGGCGCGAAGGCGCTGGTCGAGCGGCACCAGCAGCAGATCGACTGGGCCATCCGCAACTTCCTCCCGGAGTGACGCGCGCCGCCCGCGTCGGCCGCGCGCGCGCCCCTACAGCCGCTGCGCCGCTGCGCTTGCTCGCGGAAGCCCTGTTTGCTACCTGGCGGACGTGCGTTCCCGCCCCCTTCCCTGTGACGCGCGGCAGCGCCGGTCGAGCCAGGCGCTGCTCCTCGCCCTCGCGGCCACGCTCGGCAGCGCCGACGCCCTGGCGCACGGCGGAGGAGAGAAGCCGCTCGCCACGTTGCCCGCGCCGCCCCCCGGCGACGGCGCCAAGGCGACGCAGATCCTCCGCGAGATCGAGGGCCGCGTCGCGCCCCCGCCCGCAGCCGTCGCCGGCGAGAAGGCCGCCGGCGGCGAGCAGACCGCTGTCGGGGCGGCGGCGAGCGGGCCTTCGCCGAGCGCCGCGAAGGTCGTGGCCGAGCCGATGGCGCACGCGAAGCGCGCGCTCCGCCGCGCGCACGGCGCGCGCGCGGCGGGCGACGCGACGAACGCGCGGCGGCTCGACGCGGTGGCCCTCGAGTGGGCGGAGGCGGCGAGGACGCTGCTGCGCGCCGCCGCGGCGGAGGCGGCGGCCGTGGAGGCCGCGAAGCGCGCGCGCGAGGTCGAGACGAAGCTCGAGCGGGCGCGCGCGCTGCTCGAAGAGACGCAGGCGCGGCGAGGCCGCGCCGCGGCGGAGCTCGAGCGGATCGAGGCCGAGGCGCGCGAGGCGACCAGGGCAGCGGCGAACGTCGAGGCGCAGCGGATAGAAGCCGGCAAGAGAGGGGCGGCGCCCAAGGAGGCGACGCGGGGGGCGCGAGGGGCCGAACAAGCGCCCACCGCGGCGCCAGGCGCCGGGCCCAAGGGCGGCGCCGGCAAGGCGACGGCTCCGGTGGGTCAGGAGGGCACGCCTTGAGCGCGCGTCGCCTCGCAGGGGTCGCCGTCGCGGGGGTGCTCCTCGGCGCGTGCGCGCCGATCCCACGGCCAGCGGTGCTCGATGAGCTCGATCACGTCCGCGCGGGGGCGGTCGCCGCCGAGTCGAAGCGGCACGCGCCGGGCGCGTTCGCGCGGGCGGAGAAGCTGCGCGGCGACGCGCTCGCCGCGCTCGAGAGCGAAGATCGATCCGGGGCGCAGATCCTGGGCGAGCAGGCCATCGCGGCGCACGCGCACGCGCACGCGCTGTCGCGGGTTGCTCGGGCCGAGGCGGCCGGGACCGAGGCGAAGGCGCAGCGCTCCGCGGGCGAGGCGTCGCTCGCGGGTCTCGAGGCCGAGCAGTCGCGCGTCGCGGCCGAGGTCGACGCGCTCGACATGCGGACCAAGGTCGCCCGGGACGCGCAGCCCGTGGTCCCATCGGGCAAGGCCGATGCGGATCGCGAGAAGGCGCGCCTCGCCGCCGCGCGCTCGCTCGCGCTCCAGGCCCGCTTGCTGTGCGGCGCGGCGCGCCTCCTGATCGCACCGGCGCCGCAGGACAGCTCGCAGCCCGCAGGCGCCAGCCCCACCGGGCCCCAGCCCACGGCCGCAAGCCCCGCCGGCGCGCAGCCCGCGGCCGCAAGCCCGGTCGGCGCGCAGCCGCAGCCCACGGCCGCAAGCCCCGCCGGTGCGCAGCCCGGCAGCGCCGAGCTCGCGACGCAGCTCGAGGGGGCGACCGCCGCGATCAAGAAGCTCGACGCGGAGCTCGCCGAGGCGAGCGGCTCCACCCGCGCCATCCCGGCGCCCATCGATCAGGCTTCCCGCGCCCGGGCGGGCTGCCTCGCCGCGCTGACGGCCGCGCGCCGCGCCGCCACGCCGGTGACCCGCGCGCCTGGCGCTGGTGACGGGCTCCTCGCAGAGCTCTCGGCCGCAGGGACCTGGTCGCCCGTCCGCGACGATCGCGGCATCGTGGTCACGCTCCGCGGGCTCTTTGCCGGCAACGCCCTCACGAAGGCCGGCGAGGCGCGCCTCCGCGACCTCGCGCTGGTCGCCACGGCGCACCCCTCCTTTCCCGTGGCCGTGGTCGTGCACACGGACCGGGAGATCCGCGCCAGCGAAGAGCCCGCGTGGGCGGCACGGGCCGATGCCGTCGTCCGCGCCCTCGGTCCTGCGCAAGGTGCGACCGCCGCGGGGGCGCCCGCGGGCCCGTCCATCGCGCCGTTCCTCGCGGGATCCGCGTCCCCGGTCGTCGATCCGGGGGGCAGCGAGCGCGCCCGCAACGCCCGGGTCGAGATCATTTTTGTAACCCCGGAAACCCTGTGAGGCGTGATGGTCCCGGCCGTCGGAACTCCGCTCGCCTCGGAGAGTCGTTCTCGATGATGCGCTCTTCCACCTTCGCCCGAAGCGAAAGCAAGCCTGCCGTGCTCGCCTGTGCGCTGGCCGCCGCCCTCGGGAGCGCGTGTCAGGAGGACGGCAAGACCTCCCAGAAGCATGCGGCGGAGCTCTGCGCCAAGCTCGCGCCGGTCGTCGCGGAGGACGTTGGCCAGGTGCGGACGGGCCTCCCCGCGGGCTCGCAGAAGCTCGCGGCGCTGGTGGACACCGACCCGGGCGCGAACCTGCTCGGGCTCCAGAAGGCGATCGCGGGAGCGCGCGCCTCGGTGAAGGAGCTCGGGTTCGCGAAGAGCACCTTCTTCTCTTTCGCCGATCCGAGCGGCACGGTGCTGCGCAGCGAGGCCGATCCGGACATGCTCGCCAACAGGTCCGTCCTGGCCTCATTCCCCGAGCTCAGGAAGGTGCTGACCCCGGGCAGCGGCGTCGTCGAGGCGTTCGGGGAGATGCAGGAGATGCGCGGGGTCAGGAACGGCCCTGATCTCCAGTGGGTCGCCGTGCACCCGGTCACACGGAGCGGCGGCGAGCTCCAGGGCCTCTTCGTCACGGGCTGGTCGTTCCGCGCCTACGCGTACCGGCTGCAGGAGGCGGCCAAGCGCGACATCGCCGAGATCGCCAAGCGGGACGGGCTGAAGTCGACGCCGCTGCTCTACGTCTTCGCGTGGAAGGGCGCGAAGGCGTACGGCGGACCGGTGACGCCCGACGTCAACACCGAGGCGCTCGAGAAGCTGGACCTGCCGGCGAAGACGGCCTCGGGCCCCTGGAGCGGCACGGTGGAGATCGCCGGCCGCACCTTCGGCGCTGCGGGGCAGCGCGTTCCGGAGCTCGCCGCGGACGCCGGCGTCGCCGCGCTCGTCTCGACGCTCTGAGCGCGCTCTCCGGGGCGGTCCCCCTGGCTACGGCCCGGGTGCTGTGACGGCGGGCGGCGGGCCTGGGGAGATCTCCTTATCGAGCGCTACCGTGCTAGGCTGTGGCGACTGGCTCGCGCTGCCGAGCTCACCCCCATGCCGGCTTCCATCGATCAGCTTCTCAAGGTTTGCCGCGAGGTGATCGCGCCGCTCGTCCGAGCCGACGGCGGTGAGCTCTACATCGTGGCCGTCGAGCCCGATCACCTGACGCTCCACCTCGCCGGCGCGTGCTCGGGCTGCCCCGGGGCCATGCTCACCGCGCGCGCGGTGATCGAGCCAGCGGTGCTCGCCGTCGCGCCGTCCGCGCGGGTCATCGTGACGAACGGCATGCGTGTCCCCGACGGCGCCTCGCTAGCGTGAGGCAGCCGCCCGCTGCGGAGACGGGCCCATCTCGACGTTTTCGGTGCTCAGCGCACTGGAGTGCGCTTGCGCGCCGAAAACGCCGATCTGGACCCGTCTCCTGTGCGGGTGGCCGCCTCAGCTGGGCTACCGGGACGGGGAGGGGCCGCCTCGGCTGGGCTACCGGGACGCGGTGGGAGAAGGGCTACTTCTTCTTCCCGGGCTTGTCGGCGGAGGGGGGCGGGCCGGGAGGGGGCTCTTCCTTGCGGACGGCAGAGGCGACGGCGGGGTCGATGGCGTTCGCGTCGACCGGTTTGTTGGGGCGGAGCGAATCGAGGCTGCCCAGCGTGACCAGGTCCTCGTAGGCGAACGCGATCTCGGAGTCGTTCCGCTCGATCGCACGGAAGTGCGTGGCCGCGTCCTTCCAGTCGACCTCGTTGACATAGCGGCCCTTGTCCGGAGCAGGGGGCGTCACGCGGCCAGGCACCCCGAACGCCGTCGCGAGCTTGACCACGGCGGACGCATAGTCCTTCCCCCGGGCGGCCTTCTCGCCCAGCGGGTGCTCGTCGATGATCTTCCAGAGCTTGTCCTGGATGAAGAAGAAGTACCGCTTCCCGCTCTCGCGGGTCAGCGTCATCATCGATTCCTTGTTGAGGTAGGTGTACTCGCCCTTGAGCGGCGTCGCGTCGATGCCGGTCGGCAACCCGCCGAAGTCGATGCGGCTGCGGCGGAACGCGCTCTTCTCCTCGGCGAGCTCCGCGTCGAGCGCCCTCATCTTCACGCCGGGCGAGATCGCCTTGTAACGCGGCACGTACGCCTCATCGAGCATCTTGTCGATGACCGCCGCCACCTGCTTGGTGGTCATCCCCCAGGCGATGCCCGGAGGCGTCAGCGCGATCGTCTTCTTCGTCGCCGGCGTATCGGCAGGCTTGGCAGGAGCCGCGGCAGGCGCTCCGCTCGTCCCTCGCTTCTGCTGGGCAGCCGCCACGGTCGTACTCGTGATCGCCGCAAGGCCCAGCCCCAGAGCCAGCGCCGCTCCCAGGAGCCTCTTCGCTTTCATGTTCCTCCTCCAGCCGGCGCAGGCCCTGTCCCTGCGCTCTGTGCAATCGCAAAAGCCAGGAAACCCAGCCCGGCAAGCCGGAGAACGCTAGCACCTGCGGTAGGACAGGAGAATAGGTTCTCCGCACCGAGCGGGGTCGACCGCCGTTGGACGATCGCTCGGCCGGATCGATGGAGAGCGAGCGCGAGGCGGATCGCGACGAGGGCAAAACAGCCTCGACAGCGCATGTAGCCGGTGTGTGCCGGGTCCTGACAGGGACCGGCCGACGTGCTACGAGCTCTGGCCCCAAGGATGATGCCTGCCGCCGGTGCTGCACCTTTGCGCCTTGCGCTCGCCGCGCTGGCGACCGTTGGCCCCGCCGGCGGCTGCGTCGCCGATCACGAGCGCCCCGCGGCGTCCGCCGATGCACAGGCCGGCCTGCCCCCATGGGAGGGGCGCGCGCGCGAGGTCTTCGACGACAACATCGAGCCTGCCGCCGTGGGCTTCTCGCTGGACGGCCCCTCGCCCAGATCCGACCCGTTCCTCCGCGAGCGGTCGCAGACCGGAGACGTGGTCGCGCGGGTCCGCGTCAACACCGTGACCGTCGACTCGATCGGCGAACAGAGCACCTACCACCTCGGGATCCAGGTCGGCTACCCTCCGCTGACCACACCCCGGGCGCCGGACCGGGCGTTCGAGCTCCACATCCGGCCGCAGAGCCGCGCGTTCGGCGTCGCGAAGGCGATCGACGCGCGGCTCCGCGGGCTCACCTTCATCGCCTTCATCCGGCGCTTCGCCGGCGAGGCCGGTGAGCCGGAGATCCACTGGCACCTTTCACCTGATACAGCGGAGGTCGCCGCGGCCGTCAAAGAGGCCGTCGTCCTCGGGGAGCTGTCTGCGCCGTGAGCAACGTGAGCATCAAGACGGTCAAAGAAGTCGACGCCCTCCGCACGGCCTCACAGATGGCTGCGGAGACGCTCCTCGGCGTCGGCGAGATGATCCGCGCCGGCATCACCACCGAGGACATCAACACCTTCGTCCACGAGGACACGATCCGCCGCGGCGGCTACCCCGCGCCGCTCAACTACCACGGGTTCCCGAAGAGCGTCTGCACCTCGATCAACGAGGTGGTCTGCCACGGCATCCCGTGCGACCGCGTGCTCGTTCCGGGCGACATCATCAACGTGGACGTCACCACGATCTACAACGGCTTCTACGGCGACACGTCCGCGACCTTCTACATCGGCAAGCCCTCGGCCGAGGCGAAGCACGTGACCGAGGTGTCCCGGCGCAGCCTGCAGCTCGGCATCGCCCAGGTCCGGGACGGGGCGCGCCTTGGCGACATCGGGGCCGCCATTCAAGAGTTCGCCGAGGGCGAGGGCTGCTCGGTGGTGCGGGCCTTCGTCGGGCACGGCATCGGGCGGCGCTTCCACGAGGCGCCGCAGGTCTCGCACGTGGGCAAGTACGGCAGCGGCGCCCGCCTCCGCGCCGGCATGTGCTTCACGATCGAGCCGATGATCAACCTCGGCACCTACGAGGTCGAGATCCAGGAAGACAAGTGGACCGCGCTGACGGCCGATCGCTCGCTGTCGGCGCAGTTCGAGCACACCATCGTCGTGACGAGGAACGGCTGCGAGGTGCTGACCCGTCGCAGCCGGCCGCTCGCGAACAGCGAGATCTTCCCCGATCCCTTCGTCGTCTCCGCGGCGCGAGCGCTCTGACGCAGAGCGCGCTCGACGACGCGCACGACGCCAACAACGCCGACGACGCTCACCACGCCCGGACCGCGCACGCCGGCCAGCCCCGGCCGCGAGGGCCTGCGCGGCGGTGCGCCGACGTGGCCCGGATCTGTCGATCGGAAACCGAGTTTTGTCGACCGTCCGGCCTGCGATTGGGAGTAGAAGCAGGGGCATGGCCTTGGACGAAGCGTCGCGTGCCCGAATCGCGCCGTATGTGTCGAGCCCGACGGCCGACGTCTTCTCGCTGTCGGGTCTGCCGGAAGAAGTCATCGCCGTCCTGTTCGCGTACTACTCGCGCAGCCGGGACGATCTGCGCACCAACCTGGCGCGCCTGCTCGGCGACGAGGAGCTCGACGTCGCCCCGGAGGCCGACGGCCGGCCGCGCCGGGGCCTCGCGTTCGCGTCGGACAAGGCGCGGAGCTTCCACGAGAAATGGGTCGTGGGCTACGGCCACGCGTCGGTCGCCGAGCACGCCGTGGTTCACCTCGCGATCGAGAACGTCAGCATCGTCGCGTCCAAGGTGATCGAGGATCTGCGGCTCGGCTCGTACACGGAGAAGAGCACGCGCTACGTGGTCTTCGATCAGCACTCGTTCGTCGACCTGCCGGAGCTCGACGCCGAGCACGCCGCCAAATACAAGGCCTCGAGCGAGCGGCTCTTCACCACCTACCTCGACCTCGTTCCCAGGGTGACCGAGCAGCTCGGCGCGCGCTCGCCGAAGCCCGAGAAGATGTCGGACGCCGCCTACAAGGGGGCGCTGCGCGCGCAGGCGTGCGATCTCCTGCGCGGCCTCCTGCCGGCGGGGACGCGGACGAACATCGGCCTCACCGCGAACGCGAGGGCGCTCGAGGTCCTGCTCACGAAGATGCTGTCGCATCCGCTCGAGGAGGTGCGCAGGGTCGCCCGCGACATGCACACGGCGGCGCTGGCCGTGACCCCGACGCTCGTGAAGTACGCCGCGCCGAACGAGCTCCGGCAGACGCTGCAGGCCTCCGTCGCCGCGGCGATGAAGCGGGTCTACACGCCGCCGGAGGAGGGCGTGAGCGCGACGATGGTGATCAACCAGCCTGTCCGGCTGGTGCGCTACGACAAGGACGCGCTGGAGCGCGTCGCGCTCGCGCTCGCGTACGACGGCAGCGATCCGGGCGTGCACGCCTACAACCTGGGCGACGCGCTCCACCGCGCGACGTTGCCGGAGCTCATCGGGATCGCGAAGGCCGCGTGCGAGAAGCGCGGCCCGTACGACGCGCCGCCGCGCGCGTTCGAGGCGTCGACGATGACCTTCGAGCTGATGCTCGACTACGGCGCCTACCGCGACCTGCAGCGCCACAGGATGCTGACGCCGGCGACGCAGCGGCTCACCTGCCGGCTCGGCTTCGAGACGCCGCAGACCCTCTCGGATCTCGGCCACGCCGAGACGTATCAGGACGCGATGCTCGCCGCGCGCGACGTGTGGAACGCGATGGAGGAGCGCTACCCCCTCGAGGCGCAGTACGCGGTGCCCCTCGGCTTCCGCGTGAGGACCCTCTGGACGCTGAACCTGCGCGAGCTCTTCCACGTCATCGAGCTCCGCTCGGCGAAGCAGGGGCACACGAGCTACCGGCGCATGGCCCAGGGGCTCTACCGCACCGCGATCACGGTGCACCCCTGGCTGAAGGACCTGATCCGCGTCGATCTGAACGACTACGCGCTCGCGCGGAGCTGATCCGCCCCACGCGCCCCGCCTCGGCTAGGCCGTCGCAGAGCGGTGGTCACCCGCACAGGAGACGGGCCCAGATCGGCGTTTTCGGCGCGCAAGCGCACTCCGGTGCGCTGAGCACCGAAAACGTCGAGATGGGCCCGTATCCGAAGCGGGTGACCGCCGCTCAAAGGCGTGCCGCTTCGATGAGCTCCGTTGCCGCCCGGAGCGACGCGCCGGTGACCTTCGCCCCCGACAGCATCCGCGCCACCTCGGCGATGCGGTCCTTCTTGTCGACGCGCGTGACCGAGCTCTTGGCGATGCCGCCCGCGTTCTCCTTGGCGACGACGAAGTGAGCGCCGGCGAACGCCGCGATGGGCGCGAGGTGGGTGATGCAGAGCACCTGGTGGTGGCGCGCCACGTCGCCGATCGCGCGCCCGATCTTGTCGGCGACGGCGCCGCCGACGCCGCTGTCGACCTCGTCGAAGACGTAGAGCCCGGCGGGCCCGCACTCCGCGAGCACCCGCTTCAGGGCGAGCAGGGCGCGCGAGAGCTCGCCGCCCGAGGCGATGCGGCGCAGGGGGCGAGGCTCGATGCCCTTGTTGGGCGAGATGAGGAACTCGACGCGGTCGATCCCGTCCTGGCCGAGGCGGGCGCCGTCGACGACCAGCTCGGCGCGGTCGCCGCCGTGCGGCTCGATGTCCACGACGACCCGTGCCCCGCCCATGCCGAGATCGGCGAGCTCCGAGGAGATCGCGGCGCCGAGCTTCTCGCCGGCCTTCCGCCGCTTCGCCGAGAGCTTGCGGGCGCGCTCGGCGGCGACGACGAGCAAGGCGTCGCGCCGCCGCTCGAGCTCCGCGACGTGGCTCTCGACCCCCGAGAGGCGCTCCAGCTCGGCCGCGAGGCGCGCCCGCGCGGCGAGCACGTCGTCGAGCGTGGGGCCGTGCTGCCGCAGCAGGCCCTCGAGGCGGTACATGCGATCCTCGATCTCGGAGAGGCGATCCGGGTCGGCCTCCGCGCGCTCGGCATAACGGGCGATCTGGCGGGCCGCCTCGCTGAGCTCCGTCCAGCAGCCGTCGACCGCGCGGGCCACATCGTCGAGCGCGGGATCGATCTCCGCCGCCGCCCGGAGCTCCGAGGCGAGGCGCGCGAGCTCGTCGCACATCGCGTCGTCCCCTTGATCGAGGCGGGACGCGGCGCGCCGCGTGATGTCGTGCAGGCGGCCCGCGTGGCGGAGCCGGTTGCGCTCGGCCGCGAGATCGGCGAGCTCGCCGGGGCGCGGCGACAGCGCGTCGATGGCCTGGAGCTGGAAGGAGAGGAACGCCTCGCGCTCGCCGCGGCCGCGCTCGAGCTCGCGGGCGGCCCTGAGCTCGGCGGTGAGCGCCTCGAGCGCGCTGACGTCCGCCGCGAGCTCGCTGCGCGCAGGCACGAGGCGGCCGAAGCGATCGAGGTAGCCGAGGTGCGTCGACGGATCGGTCAGCGCGACGCTCTCGTGCTGCGAGGCGACGTCGGCGAGCTCCGGGGCGAGCGCCTGGAGCTCGCCCGCGGTGCAGAGACGGCCGTTCAGGTAGGCGCGCGAGCGGCCGGTCGCCTGGACCACGCGGCGGACCACGAGCTCGCCCTCGCTCGCGATGCCGGCGGCGTCGAGCATCGCCATCGCGCGATCGGAGCCGCGCACGTCGAAGAGCGCCTCGATCTCGGCCTCGTCCGCGCCGGGGCGGACCTGCTCGGCGCTCGCGCGGCCGCCGAGGACCAGCGAGAGCGCGCCCACGACGATGGACTTGCCCGCGCCCGTCTCGCCGGTGAGCACGTTGAACCCGGGCTCGAGCCGGAGCTCGAGGGCGTCCATCAGGATGAAGTTCTTGACCCGAAGCGCGACCAGCACAGCGGCGGGAGGATAGAAAGCTTTCGACCCGTCGTCAGCGGATCTTCACCTGCTTCATGACGGTGACCGGAATTCCCTCGAAAGGCGGCACCGCGACGTCGCGGAATGCGCCGGCGATGCACCCGGCGGTGGCGGTCCCGACCAGGTCGCCCCCCTCCACGCGTGCCGACATGGCCTTCCCCGTGGGGGCGAAGGTGACGGCCACGCGGGCCGTGCCGGTGAGGCCCTCGCCGGTGCACCCGGCGGCCGCCGCCGCCGCGGACGCGAGGACGGCGGACGCGGCGCTCTGATCGAAGCGCGCTGGCTCGTCCTTCGCCGGAAGGAGCGGCGCCGGCGGCGGCTGCTTGCCCGCCGGCTTGGCGCGCTCTGGCTCGCTCGGCGCCGCGGCCCGGGCAGGGCGCTCGGGTACATCAGGCTTCTGGCTGGCTTGCGGCGCGGCGGTCGCCGCCGGTGCAGCGGTCGCCGCTGCCGCGGGGCTCACCGCCGGCGCGGCGGTCGCTGCTGGCGCGGCGCTCGACGCCGGCGCGGCGGTCGGCTCGGGTGCGGCCCCAGGAGCAGCCCCTGTCTGCACGGGCTGCGGCGGTGCGGCTGGCTCGCCGGCAGGGCTGGCGGAGGCGGCCAGCGCCTGCTCCGCAGGGCCGGGAGCGGCGGCCGGCGGCTCCGCGACCGGCTCGTCGTCCAGGGACGGCTCCCGGTCGGCGGTCTGGCCAGCGGGCGCCGACGCGGCGGACGACGGAGGCGGCACCTCGGGCGGCGCCGCAACGAGCGCGCCGCTGCCTGCGGGCGCGCCCTGGGTCGCCACGGCGCTGGACGAGCGGCCGTGAGCCTGCGCGAGGTAGAGCGCAGCGCCGAACACGATGAAGACGACGGTCACCCAGCCGGCGAGCGCCATGTTCTGCCGCGATGCCGGCGTCGAGAGGGAGCGCAGCTTCTCGGACACGAGGGAGCCGGCCGTGATCGAGGTGCGCACCGGCGTCTCTTCCCCGGAGGACGTGTGTCCCTCGACGGCCAGGAGCTCGGGCTCGACGGGCTGCGAGGGGAACGAGGAGTCCGAGCTCCGCCCGGCGGCGGCGTCATCGAACAGCCCGCTGTTGATGCTCAGGATCTCGTGATCGGCCCGGTCCTCGTTGCGGCGCGCCTCGCCCTCCTCGCCGGGCGGCGGCGCCATGCTGCGCAGGTCGATCAGGCCCGAGGTCTCCTTGCGCTCGGCGCGCCCGCGAGGCTCGGTCTGGCCGGGCCCGCCGCCCGCCGCGTGGGGGGTCGAGCGCGGGGAGAGGTTCGTGAGCGCGAGCGGCTCGTGCGACGGCCGCTCGTCGCTCCCCTGGTCCCGCGGCTCTCCCGCGGCGCCCTGCGCCTCGGCCGGCTTGGACCTGGCGCGGTCTCGCCGCTGCTCCTCGGCGACGCGCGGCGGGCCCGCGGCCGGCGACGGGGCGAGCGAACCCAGCAAGGCGAGGTCCGCCGGAGAGGCCTCGGCGTGCTGCGCGGCGCTCGGACCGGACCGGGCGCGCCGCGCGGACGGCATGGGCTGCGGGGCGAGCGCCGCCATCGCCTGCACGTCCTGGAGCCGGAGCTCGGGCGACGAGCGGTGCGACGACGGCCGGCCCTCGTCGATGGACAGCGGCGCCGACGGTATCTCGGAGAGCGGCGCCGGCGGCATCTCCGACGGCGGCGCGACAGGCCGCGCGGAGCCGCCTGCGCGCGGGACAGCAGCGGCCCGGGGCCGCGCCACCGGCGCCGTGGTGCGCTGCTCGCGCCGCGCCGGCGGTCGCGCCGGGACCGGCGTGCGCGGGGTCGCGCGGGGCACGGCCGCGGGTTCGGGCGCGGGCGCGGGCTGGCTCGCGCGCTCCTCCTCGACGGCGTGCGAGCCGAACGAGAGCGAGGGCGGCTCGACGCCCGGGGAGAGCATCTGCGCGAGGTCCTGGATCGAGACGGGATCCGAGTCGGCGGGAGGGAGCGCGGACGGGCTCCTGGTCGGCGCCGCGCCGCCGCGGGGCGCGTCGTCCCAGGAGAGGCCGGCGAACGTCCGATGCCGCGCCGGGACCTCGCGCCGCCCCAGCCCGCCGTCCGGCGTCACGACGGCGTGCTCGAGCGAGGCCTCGGCCGCCGCGTAGAACGCATCCAGCGCCCTCGGGCTGGACTCAGGCGCGGCGTCCAGCTCCTGCTGCGCGATCCGCTCCGCGAGCGTGAGCCCTCGCCTGGTTCCGGCCGCCGCCGGCGCCGCGCGCCGCTCCGCGTCGCCTGCGGGCTCCAGCCGGTGCTGGATGCCAGCGCCCGGGAGCGTCGTCTCGGCGTCCAGCACATCGCTCGAGAGCCCGGCCCCCCTCTCCGAGCGGCGCCCGGAGGACGGCTTCGCGCGCTCCGGCTCGCTCGATGGCTCTCGCCGGTCGCGTCCGCTCGCGGAGCTCGGAACGCCCGAGGGGGAAGACCGTGGCTCACCCCTCTCGGAAGCGGACTGCTTGCTCTTCATGCGACACGTCTTGCAGACAAACGGCAAGGACGGACGCATCTCGCGTCCTACACCGATCTCCACGTAGGTCCTGCAGAGAGAGCAGGCGAGTTGCACCTTGAGAAGAGAATCGCGCAGCTCGCCAGCACGCGCAATCTTCTTCACAGCTGACCAGGGCGGTCGTCCTCGGGCTCGCCCGCTCCGCCCGGCTCCGCGCCGCGGGATTCCGCCGGATCCCGCTGGATTCGCCTAGGCGGAGGGCTCGCCGGCGGGCGCCGGCAGGGGCGCGGGCGGGCGTACCCAGCGTTGCTCCAACCAGTCCAGCGAGACCGGCGCGCTCCGCAGCGCCGTGTCGACGGCGCGCGCGACCGGATCGGGGGCGGGGGCTGACCCGGAAGCTCGGGTCGACAGGATCCAGTTCGACAGCTCGTAGTGGTGGAGGAGCGGCGCGAACCGGTGGGCGTCGAAGCCAGCGAGGATCTCCGCGGCGCGGCTCAGGCGATCGCAGCGCACGAGCGCCGTCGTGACGTCGAAGAGCAGGGCGCGGAGGTCCTCGAAGGCGCGCTCCGGGTTCCCGGCCACGCTCTCCAGGAGCGCCTCGAACCCGGCGTCGGAGAGGCCAGCCGCCTCGGCCGCCTCGGCCATCGCCGGCACCTGCGTGGCCAGGAAGTCGGAGCTGGGGGCATGCCCAAGGAGGCGCCCGACGAGGTACAGATCGAACGCGCTGGCGATGGCCTCGGCGAGCAGGAGCGACTCAGCGCTGGGCGGAGCGCCGGCGCCCGCGGCCGTGAGCGCGCGGTGGGCGAGGTGGTGCCACGCGACGTGCGCGACGACGTCGGCGGCGAGGTGGTCGCCGGCGATCAGGTCGCCTTGCTCGCTCTGGCTCCAGAACGTCAGGTTCAAGAAGACGACGCGATCCCAGCTCGTATCGCCCTCGGGCACGCGAAAGCGGTACCCGTCGCGCCGGAGTGCCTGCTTCAGATCGTCGTAGAGCGCGACGTGCCGGAAGGAGCGCTCGTCGTCGATGGTCAGCTCGTCCAGGGTCAAGGTTCGCAGCTTCACGCGGCGGACATTAGACCCGGAACGTTTCGTCAGCCACAGCGGAGGCCGGGGAAGGACAGCCCCGGCGGAGGCCTGGAAGAACCGGGCGGCGTCACGTGTTTTGTGCCGAGGGCGGGGTTTTCCCGACCAGGGCCGCAAGTTCTCGCCCCTGGCCGGGTGTTGCAAGCGCCGCCGGCTTAGGCATGATGCGCCCGTTCCTGCGCCAGCCGAGGAGGCACACCGAATGATTTCCGTCAGGTCTCTCTGTTCTATCGCGCTCGTGCTCGTCGCCAGCGGTGCCGCCGGCTGCAAGGAGGACCCGCCCCCTCCCCAGCCGGAGCCGGCAAGCTCCGCGGCGGCGAACACGAACAAGGGAAAGGCGAGCCTGCGGACGCCCGTGTCGCCGATGGCGAAGGTCGACCCGCAGTCGATGAAGGAGTACCGCGTCGACGTCTGCTACTTCGGGACGCTCTCGCTGAAGCAGGCCCGCGACGCGTACCTCGCGAGCCTCGGCAAGGATGAGCCCAGCGAGAAGAAGATCCCGAGCTTCGGCAACGACGATCAGGCGAAGGCCGGAGACGCCGCGAAGGGCGCGCTCCCCGCGAAGCCGCCCGCGCCCGGCGCCGCCGCCGCGCCGAAGACGACCGGCCTGCCCGGCGCCGCCGCCGCGCCGGGCGGCACCAGCGCCCCCGCCGCCAAGGGCGCGCCGACCCCGCCTGGCAAGCCGGACGAGCGCCGGCCGATCAACTTCAGCGCGCGCGCGCCGCACGAGCGCAACGCGCGCGCCTGCACCGTCGCCCTCAGCCTCAAGGAGCCGGCCATGGCGGACGTCGACGCCGCGCTCGCCGAGTACGCGCCGTTCGCGACCGAGCTGGCGAAGAACATCGCCGCGGCGGCCAACTACTACCAGCGCGAGGAGTACAAGAAGGACAGCTTCGCGAAGGGCAAGGAGCTCCACACGAAGCTCCTCGCCGACTTCCAGAAGCTCGACGCGCACTCCGACAAGCTCGGCCTCGCGGTGTCCGCGTGGCACGCGTCGCACCTGCCCGACCTCGCGAAGGCGGAAGAGGGCCAGAAGGAGGCGATCACGGCCCTCGAGGACGCGCGCGCGCTCATGCTGATCCTCGCCAGCAAGAACGTCGATCCGGCGGCGGAGAAGGCGGCGCTCCAGAAGCTGGAGACGTCCGCGGCCGCGCTCAAGACGTACGGCTCGACCCACCAGACCGACCCATGGGCCAAGATCATGGAGCCCGCGCTCGCCGGCTTCATCCGCGACGTGAAGGCGGCCGAGCCCAAGCTGACGGACAAGGGGATCACCTCCCCTGCCCTGTTCCTGCCGGTCGTCACGAGCTTCGTGTCGGTGATCGAGGGGAAGCACCGCGCGCTCTCCCGCTCGCTCATGGCGAAGAGCCAGGCGGCGACGCGCGAGGCCGCCGGGACCGCGCAGCCGGCCGCACCCGCCGCGCCCGCCGCCCCCGAGCCCGAGAAGGAGTGACCGCCCGGGCGCGCTCCCCGCGAGGGAGGCGCGCCCGCCCACGTGCCGATCGCGCCGCGCCTCCTCCGGGGGCGCGGGCGCAGTCAGAAGGGGCGGCCGGTCCGGCGGGCGATCGCGAGGCGGTAGAGGGCCTCGTACTGCCGCGCGGCTTGCGCCCAGCCGAAGTTCTTCTTCATCGCCCGCAGCTGCATCGACCGGAAGTAGGCCGGGTCGGCGCGGTAGAGGTGCACCGCCCACGCGACGGTGTTCCCGAGCGCGCTCGACGACATCTCCTCGAACTTGAAGCCCGTGACGTTGTTCTCGACCGTGTCGTCGAGGCCGCCGACGGCGCGCACGACCGGCAGCGTCCCGTAGCGCTGGCTGTACATCTGGTTCAGCCCGCAGGGCTCGTAGCGCGACGGCATCAGGAAGAGGTCGGCGCCCGCCTCGATGCGGTGGGCGAGCCCCTCGTTCATGCCGACGTAGACGCGGAAGCGGTCGCTCGCGCCGGAGATCCGCGAGAAGAGGTCCTCGGCCCAGCGCTCGCCGGAGCCCAGAACGATGAGCTGGACGTCGAGCGAGAGGATGTGGTCGAGCGCGCCCGCGAGGATGTCGATCCCCTTCTGGGTCGCCAGGCGGCTGATGAGCCCGAGCAGCGGGACGTCGGGGCGCTCCTCGAGCCCCATCTCTCGCTGGAGCGCCGCCTTGCAGAGGCGCTTGCCGCCAAGATCCTCGGCGGAGAACGGCGCCGCGATGTGGGGATCGGTCGCGGGGTTCCAGATGGAGTCGTCGATGCCGTTGAGGATCCCGATCACATCGGTGCCGCGATCCCGCAGCACGCCGTCGAGCCCCTCACCGCCCTCCCACGTCTGGATCTCCTGCGCGTACCTGGGGGAGACCGTGGAGACGAGCGTGGCGTTGTAGATGCCGCCCTTGAGCAGGTTGATGCTGTCGTACGCCTCCAGGCAGAACCTGTGGAACTGATCCCACCCGAGCCCGGTCGTGGGGAGCTGTCCCTTGTTGAACCAGCCCTGGTAGCCGAGGTTGTGGATCGTCAGCACGGACGCGGCGCGGGCGAGCGGCGACCGGTGCTCGAGGACGTTGAGGTAGAGCGGGACGAGCGCCGACTGCCAGTCGTGGACGTGGACGATGTCCGGCCAGAACTCGAGCGCGTGGCAGAGCTGCAGCGCGCCGCGGGACAGGAGCGCGTAGCGGGCGAGGTTGTCGCCGAACTCGCCGTGCGCGTCGCCGTAGATGCCGTCGCGATCGTAGAGCACGTCGTGCTCGAGCAGGTACACGCGGGGCGCAGGTGCGCCGGGCGCCCCGGGGTCGAGGCGCGTCTCCCAGACGGCGGTCCACGCCTCGCCGCCGCCGAGGGGCACGCCGAGCGAGATCGGCAGCCGGTGCGGCACGAAGCGCTCCGCCGGGGGCTCGCCGTCTCCGGCTTGGGTCGCGTCGGCCGACGGGGCGGCATCGGTCGCCGGGGCAGCGCCAGCCGACGGGGCGGTGTCGGCCGATGGGGCGGCGTCGGCCGCCGAGGCGGCGAGCCCGCTGCCGGCGGCCGCCGCGGCGACGGCCGGCGCGGCGACGGCCTCGCTGCCCGCGGGCTGCTGCTCGGTGAGCGCGATCTGGCGGGCGAGGTAGCGCTTGGCGACACGGTAGGCCGGCATCACGACGCGCACGTCGTGACCGGCCGCGGCGAGCGCGATCGGCAGCGCGCCCGCCACGTCGGCTAGACCACCTGTCTTGCTGAAGGGGACGCACTCGGACACCACGAAGAGAATTTTGAGGCGCGGCATGGACATGGGAAGGAGGGGGAGCGCGCCCCCGACTCAAGGCGAGCGCGTCGCGTTCCTTCTACCAGCTTCACGCGCGATCTTGACCACGCGATCGACAGAGCGCGCGAGACCGAGCGCCGACGTGTCCACCGCGAAGTCGGCCTGCTCATAGAGCGCGCGCCGCGCCTGGAAGAGCGCCCTGAGCTCCTTCATGGCGTCGGCCCGGTTGGCCATGGGCCGCGCGTCCCCCTGCTCGACCACGCGGCGCCAATGGTCCTCGGGCGTCGCCCGGAGCCACACCGTCACCGCGCAGCGCCTCAGTCGCTCGAAGGTCGCCGGATCGGTCACCAGGCCGCCGCCCGTGGCCACGATCCCGTGGGCGCGCGCGCCTTCGAGCCGCGCGAGCTCCTCGCGCTCCAGCCGCCGGTAGTAGGCGTTTCCATGGATCTCGAACAGGGCGGCGAGGCTCATCCCCGCGCGCGCGGCCACGAGGGCGTCGAGCTCGAGGAAGGGCACGCCGAGCCGCGCCGCGGCGCGGCCGCCGATCGTTGTCTTGCCGGCCCCGCGCAGGCCGAGCAGCGCGACGAGGGGCTCGCCCGCCCCTCCCCCGTCCTCGCCGGCCGACCGGCCGCGCAGAGGCGCCTCCTCGCCGAGCTCGCCCGCCGAGAGCAGCGCGGCGGCCGAGGTGCCCAGCGCGCGGCCGATGTCCTCGAGCCGCACCACGGAGACGTTCGCCCGCCCGCTCTCGAGCAGCACAAGGAAGCGCTCGCTCACGCCGGCGAGCTCGGCGAGCTCCCGCAAGGTGAGCGCGAGCTCCGTCCGCCGCTGCCGGAGCCGACCGCCGAGGTGCGCGAGGAGCGGCGGCGCGCCGTCCGCGACGCCCGCCGCGCCGGCCTCCGGCCCCTGGCCTGCGCGCGCCTTGCGCGATGTCTGACGGGACACCATCTCGTCGATGCACTATATTTCATGAAAGCCGGTCCAACAAGAACTATACTGCTTGACTGAACCCCGGCGCGGTGGTGGGCTCGTCGGGTATGGAAGCGACCACCTCTCCTCCTTCCGCGGCGCCGGCGCCGCAGACCAGGGCCCGGGAAGACGGCGCGTCCGGCGAGGACGCGCCCCTCCGCTTCGAGACGGAGCCGGGCCGTTACAGGCACTGGAAGCTCTCGTTCGAGGGGGCGATCGCGCGCGTGGCGATGGACGTCGACGAGGACGCGGCGGCGCGGCCCGGCTACCAGCTGAAGCTCAACAGCTACGACATCGCGGTCGACATCGAGCTCGCCGACATCGTGCAGCGGCTGCGCTTCGAGCACCCCGAGGTGAAGGCGGTCGTCGTGACGAGCGCGCAGCCGCGGATCTTCTGCGCCGGCGCGAACATCTACATGCTCGGGTCGTCGACGCACGCGTTCAAGGTCAACTTCTGCAAGTTCACGAACGAGACGCGCCTCGCGCTCGAGGAGGCGTGCTCCGAGAGCGGGCAGCGCTACCTCGCGGCGCTGAACGGCGTCGCCTCGGGCGGCGGCTACGAGCTCGCGCTCGCGTGCGAGGAGATCCTCCTCGCCGACGACGGGAGCAGCGCCGTCTCGTTCCCGGAGACGCCGCTGCTCGCCGTGCTCCCGGGGACCGGGGGGCTCACGCGGCTCGTGGACAAGCGCAAGGTGCGGCGCGATCTCGCGGACGTGTTCTCGACGCTGGCCGAAGGGGTGCGCGGCAAGCGCGCGGAGCAGTGGGGCCTCGTCGATCGATCGATCCCGAAGAGCCGCTTCGAGCAGGCGGTGGCCCAGCGCGCCGCCGAGCTCGCGGCGGCGACGCCGGACAGGGCGGGGCCCGGGGTGAGGCTCTCGCCGCTCGAGGCGCGGCGCGCCACGGCGGGCGACGTGTCCACCTGCGACTACCGCCACGTGTCGATGAAGGTGGACCGCGCCGCGAGGACCGCGGAGATCCGCGTGCTCGGGCCGGAAGGCGAAGTGTCGACCGACGCCGCCGGGATGCGCCGGGCGGGCGCGGACCTGTGGGCGCTCCGCGCGTTCCGCGAGCTGGACGACGCGCTGCTCGACCTCCGCTTCAACCACCCGACGGTGGGCCTCGTGCTCCTGCGGACGTCCGGCTCTCCCGCCGCGGTGCGGGCCGCGGACGAGGCGCTGTGGGCGAGCCGCGACGACTGGTTCGTGAAGGAGGTGCTGCTCCACATGCGGCGCGTGCTCAAGCGGCTCGACCTCACGGCGCGCAGCGTGTTCGCGCTGATCGAGCCGGGCTCCTGCTTCGCGGGGAGCCTGTTCGAGCTCGCCCTCGCGGCGGACCGCTCCTACATGCTGGCCGGCGGAGGGGACGAGGGGCAGGCAGGGGCGCCCGCGTCGCCCGCGTCGATTGCGCTGAGCTCGCTGAACTTCGGTCCGCTCGTCATGTCGAACGGCCTGACGCGGCTCGCGTCACGCTTCCTCGGCGCGCCGGAGCGCGTGGCCGCGCTGAAGGAGAAGACGGGCCTCCTGTCCGCCGAGGAGGCGCTGGAGGAGGGCCTCTGCACCTTCGCGCCGGACGCGATGGACTGGGACGACGAGGTGCGGCTCGCGATCGAGGAGCGGGTGAGCCTGTCGCCCGACGCGCTCACCGGGATGGAGGCGAGCCTGCGCTTCTGCGGGCCCGAGACGATGGAGACGAAGATCTTTTCGCGGCTGTCGGCCTGGCAGAACTGGATCTTCCAGCGCCCCAACGCGGTGGGCCAGCGGGGAGCGCTGACGGTGTACGGGCGGCCGGAGCGCCCCGAATTCGACTGGAGGCGGACATGAGCGCGGTCGTCAACTCGGAGAGGATCCCGAACAACGTCGATCTCGCGTCGGACAGGAAGCTGCAGCGCGCCCTCGAGGCGTGGCAGCCGAAGTTCCTGGACTGGTGGCGGGAGGCGGGGCCCGAGGGCTTCCAGGCGGACGACATCTACCTGCGCACGGCGATCAGCGTCGATCACGAGGGGTGGGCGCATTTCGACTACGTGAAGATGCCGGAGTACCGCTGGGGCATCTTCCTCGCGGATCAGGTGGCGGACCGGACGATCGGCTTCGGCGACCACCTGGGCGAGCCGGCGTGGCAAGAGGTGCCGGGGGAGCTCCGGAACATGCTGCGGCGGCTGGTGGTGACGCAGGGAGACACCGAGCCCGCGAGCGTGGAGCAGCAGCGGCTGCTCGGCCAGAGCTGCCCGAGCGTCTACGACCTGCGGAACCTGTTCCAGGTGAACGTCGAGGAGGGGCGGCACCTCTGGGCGATGGTGTACCTCCTGCACAGCCACTTCGGCCGCGACGGCCGGGAGGAGGCGGAGGCGCTCCTGGAGCGGCGCAGCGGCGACCCGGACAAGCCGCGGATCCTGGGCGCCTTCAACGAGCCGTGCACGAACTGGCTCTCGTTCTTCATGTTCACCTACTTCACGGATCGCGACGGCAAGTACCAGCTGCTCGCGCTCGCGGAGAGCGGCTTCGATCCGCTGTCGCGCACGACGCGGTTCATGCTGACCGAGGAGGCGCACCACATGTTCGTCGGCGAGACGGGCCTGCTCCGCATCGTCGAGCGCACGTGCGAGCTGATGAAGCGCAACGCGAACGAGGACGCGCGCGCCGAGGGCGGCGTCGATCTACCGACGATGCAGAAGTACCTGAACCTCTGGTACTCGCTGTCGCTGGACCTCTTCGGCGGGGAGATCTCGTCGAACGCGGCGTCGTTCTTCGCCTCGAGCGTGAAGGGCCGCGCGAAGGAGGCGTCGTACGACGACCACCGGGCGCTCGACGGCGTCTACGTGATCGATGTACCGCACGTGCCCGCCGCCGGAGGGGGCGCGGTGACCGGCTGGCGGCGCGAGGAGGTGCCGCTCAGGAACGCGATGAACGAGGTGCTGCGCGACGAGTACGTGGCCGACTCGCAGCGCGGTATCGACAAGATGAACCGGGTGATCGAGGCGTCCGGCGTGTCGTTCAAGCTGAGCCTGCCGAGCCGGCGCTTCCACCGGAGCTCGGGGATCTACGCGGGGCTCCACTTCGACGTCGACGGCAACCCCCTCTCGAAGGAGGCGTGGGAGCGCCGGCGCGACGCGTGGCTGCCGACCGCGAGCGACGAGGCCTACGTGCGGAGCCTGATGGAGAAGCCGGTGTTCGATCCGAAGCAGATGGCGAACTGGATCGCGGCGCCGACGAAGGGGCTCAAGGGCAAGCCCGTCGACTTCGAGTACGTGCGGCGCGGCTAGGGCGCGCCCGCGTCGGGCGAAGGCGCGCCCGCGTCAGGGGGAGGTGCGCCCCCGCCCGCGGGCGCCTTCTTCGGCGGGTCGCCGTGCTCGTCGGTGAGCTTCTTCACGAGCCCGTCGAGGAGCACCTGCTCGTGGTACTGCGGCATCGCCGGGAGCTGCACGGCGACGTGCACCCCGGCGCGGCCGTCCACGACCTCGATCGCCCCCTGCGTCACCCTGCCGCCGCTCTCCGGGCTCCGGTACTCGAAGAGCAGATAGCCATTGGAGACGTCCTTCTCGACGATCTTGAAGCCGAGATCGACGCGCACGAGGCGCAGCGCCGTACCGAAGGTCTGCTCGAAGGTGTAAGGCGACTCATAGGCGACGCTGGCGCTGGCGTGCCGCTCGCCGAGGCCGCTGGCCACGGGGACGGCGAGCGCGATGAGGGCGACGAGCGCGATCGACGGGAGGCGGCGCATGACCGCGGCGTAGAGGGGCTGGCGAGGACGGGCCAAGTTCCTTGCTGCCGAGCGAGCGGCTATGCTGGCGTCAATCTCGATGGACCGACCCTACGTCGAGCAGCTCCGCATCCAGGGCTACGGCTGCGTCCAGGACGCGACCCTGGAGCTGACGCCGCTGCATGCGCTCATCGGGCCCAACGACAGCGGCAAGAGCACGGTGCTGCGGGCGCTCCGCACGCTCTCCTCCGTCCTCGAGCGGGCGCTCGGGGCGCCGTCGCTGGACACGCTCGGGCGCGCCGGCCCCACGAGCAGGGCCCCGGACGGCGCCGTGTTCGAGGTGTCGGCGGCGAGCACGACGTGGCGCGTGGAGCTCGACGCCGGGGGGCGAGTCCGGTCCATGTCGTTCCCCAGGGATCTCGAGCCCCCTTCCCTGCTCGACGACGCAGACGGGGACGACGACGCGGGCGGCGCGCCCAGCCCGGAGCGCCCTGCGCTGGACATCGTCCAGGCGCTGCGCGGGGCCCAGATGCTCCGCCTCGATCCCGACGCGCTGAGGGCCCCGCACCCGCTCATCCCCGACGGGCACCCGCTCTGCTTCGCCGACGAGCGCGGCACGGGCCTGCCGGCCGTCTACGACGCCGTCATCAGCCGCGACCTGTCGGCGTACGTCGATCTGAACCAGGAGCTCACCCGCCTGTTCCCCAGCGTGAAGAGCCTCCACCTCGCCAACCCGAGCTCCACGACGAAGGCCATCGGCGTGAAGCTCGAGGGCGGCGCCGTGGTGCCGGCGTCGCTGATGAGCGAGGGCATGCTGTACTACCTCGCCTTCGCGGCGCTGCCGCACCTCGATCCGACGCCCCTGCTCCTCGTCGAGGAGCCCGAGCACGGGCTGCACCCCTCGCGCATCGCCGATGTGATGCGCGCGCTGCGCCTCGTCTCCGAGAAGACCCAGGTCCTCCTCGCGACGCACAGCCCGCTCGTGGTGAACGAGCTGCAGCCGGAGGAGGTCACGGTCGTCACCCGCGCGGGCGAGCGGGGGATGAGGGCAACGCGCATCCTGGACACGCCCGGCTTCGAGGATCGGGCGAGGGTGTACGCGCTGGGGGAGCTCTGGCTGAGCTACGCCAACGGCGGGGACGAGGCGCCGCTCCTCGGCGGAGGGCCGCGGCCGTGATGAAGGCGCCCGATCGGATCCGGGTCTTCCTTGTCGGCGAGGGCGAGGGCGAGCTGGGCAGCCGCGCCGGGGCGCCCGCCTACCAGTCGGACAAGCACCCCGGCGTGCTCGTCACGCTGCTCTCCCGCGTCCAGCCGGGCGGATGGGTCGTCGGCGGCGCCCGCGAGTGGAAGAGCATCCGGAAGTACCAGGCGCGCGGCGCGGCCCACGAGGACACGCACCACGTGCTTGGCGCGGCGCTCGACGCGCAGGAGGCCGGGTGCGAGATCCTCGCGTTCGCCCGCGACATCGACCGCGATCCGGCGCGCCGCGAGGCGATCGCGGAGGGCATCCGGCGCGTCTCGTCGGCCCTGTCCTCGCCGCCCGACGTGATCGGCGGCGTGGCCGCGCCGGCGCTCGGAGGCTGGATCCTCGCGCTGCTCGGGGAGAAGGCGACCGAGGAGATGTCGCCCCTCAGGGCGCAGGCGATGCTCGCTGCGAAGGGCATGATGCCAGGCGACGGCGCCGCCATGGTGCGCGTGGCGGAGGACGCCGACCTCGACGCGGTCCCTCCGGACGCCACGTCGCTCGGCGAGTGGCTCGCGCGCGCGCGCGCGGTGCTGCCGCGGCGGACAGGGCGCGTCGTGAGGTGAGCGCTGACGTCCTCACGATGAAACAGCCATGGTCGGTAGGGGCTATCCCAGACGTCGAAGCGCGCGAGCTGCTTCGGCGGCGACCCTTGCGCGTTTGTCCTTCACGAACGTCTCGATGAGAGGTCGATCCTGTTCGCGGCCGAACTCTGACAGGACCGCGAGCGCGCCGATGAGCTGCGCGGTTTGGCCGGCGGTGCTCGTGAGAATCGAGAGCGCGCGCTCGCGGTGGTCGACGCTCCTGTGGAGCTTGCGGAGGTAGCGCCGGGCGTAGAAGCGTACATTGGCGTTGCCGTCGAGGCATGCGGCCTCGATGCGATCGGCGTCTGCGCGCCGACGATACTCACGCAATGCCAGGAGTCGGAGCGACGGGCTGCGATTGTCTGCGAGCAGCCGAAGAACAGGTTCCACCTCATGTTGTGGAACGACGGAGAGCGCGGTCCGTCCTGCCCATCGTCGGACGGGAGGGCTCGCGTCTTCGAGGGCTTGAGCGAGGCGCGGGGTGAGCTCGTCCGGAAACAAGCGAGCAAGATGAGTGAACGCGCTCAGGCGCAAGGATTGGTCTGGCGAACGGGTCGCGAGATCGAGCTCGGCGACGGCCAGGTCCGGGAAGCGGGACATGAAGCCATCGACGTCTTGCAGAACACTGGAGCGCGCGCCCCGTGGCGTCTTGATGACCATGTCGATGAGCGGGAGGCACCAAACGAGGTGCTGGACGCTCGAGTACGCCAGCAGAGAGGCCCAGGCATCGCACGCCTGTTCAGCGACCTGGGGAACGGGGTCGACGATCCGGTTTGCGACGCCAGCCAGCGAGATGGCTTCCACTCGGACGGCGAGCGCGGAGACGGCTCGCTGGCGCAGGTAGCCGTCGCGCTGCATGGCGAGACAAACCAGGAGCGGGGTCGACAGGCTGGAGATATCGAGAGGGAGCAGCGAAGAGAACTCGGTGAGATCGAGACCGACCCTGGCGTAGGCTTCACGACTGCGCAGGATCCGGTCGAAGTAGCGAAAGGCGCGCGCCCCGTCCCGCTCGAGGCAAGCTCGCAGGGTCCGGGAGTGCGTGGCGTCGTCCAGAAGCGCGTCCCGAACCAGCTTGTGAAGGTTGAGCATGCGTTTCGTTGGCCGAGGAAGGAGAGCGGAGAGCGAGGGGCATCGCTGGCGGCCTGCCGCCCCCCTGCCGGCCTTCAATTCTCGGTCAGCGGCGGCGGCACTGCGGCGCCGCGGAGAGCGCTGCCCTCGCCGCCTCGCGCAGGCCGTGCGGCGTGTCCTTGTCGAGCAGCGGCTTGAGGCGCGCGGGCAGATCCGCCGGGTGCACCGATCCGAGCGCCGCGAGCGCCGCCGAGCCGAGCCGCTGATCGTGCTCGCCGATCGGCGCCTTCGCCCGGAGCGCGAGCCGCGTCCACAGATCGACCGAGCTCGCGTCGCACATCGCCCCGAGCGCGAGGATCGCCCGCGCGCGCACCTCGATGTCCTCCTCCTTGTCCTCCGCCCGGTCGCGCACGGCCTCGATGTGCGCGGTCGCGCGGTGCGCGCCGAGGCCGTCGAGCGCGTGCCGGCGCACCTCGGGCGAGCTGTCGGCGAGCGCCCCGACGAGCGCCCGGTCGCCCGCCGTCGTCGCCGGCATCGCGCCGATCGCGAGCGCAGCGCCGCCCCGGATGAACGTCCACGGGTCCGAGGCGAGCCGCGCCGCGAGCGCCTCGGCCGCGCCGGCGGGCAGCTTCGCGCCGGCAGCGGCCGCGCGCGCGAGCGCCACGATCGCCGCCTCGCGCACGCGCGCGTCCGGATCGGAGGCCGCCGCGAGCAGGTCCTGCGCGAGCGACGGCACGTCCGCCGCGACCTCGGCCGCGCGGAGGCGCACGTGCGCGTCCGCGTCCTTCCGGAGCGACGCCCGGAGGTACGCCTCCGCCGGCGCCTCGCCTCCGCGCGCGAGCGCCGCGGCCGGCGCTTGCAGCAGGTAACGCCGCTCGAAGGGCGCGCCGCCCGCCGAAGCGAGCGCCTGGAACGCCGCCCCGCCGCCCTTCACCCGCCCGAGCGCCGGCCCGAGCGCGCGCAGCAGATCGAGCTGCGCGTCCTCCGGCCGGGCGCGGAGCCGCTCGATCTGCACCTCTTCCTCGACCACGGAAGCGGCCCGCTCGCTCCGCGCCGCCAGCGCGAGCGCGGCCCGGAGCTCCCTCCGCGCCGCGCCGCGCGCCCCGGCGAGGGCGTCGAGCAGCGCCGGGATCGCCTCGGCGGGCGCGACGAGCGCGAGCTCCCGGGCCGCCGCGACCCTGGCCGCGGCCGCGCCCGCCTTCACGATCTCCGCGAGCGCCGGCGCGGCCGCGCGCCCGCAACGGCGGATGCGATCGCGCGCGTGGTGGAGCTCCGGATCGAGCTCGGGCGGCGCAGCGCGAGCGGCGCGCCCCGGCGCGGCCGATGCAACCCCGGACGCGCGCCCCGCGGATGCCGCGCCGGGCGGGGGCTGCGCAGCCGATGCCGCGCCGGACGCCAGCCGCGCCGTGAGGAACGGGATCTGCATCGCGCAGGGCGCCGTGTCGATCACGCCCCGGGCGAGCTGCCTGCCCGCGAAATCGAGCCTGTCATAGCCGGCGATCGCCGCCTCGACCGCCTCCGGTCCGCCGCGCGCGAGCAGCGCCGCCGCCGCCCTGGATCGCTCGCCGCCGCCCGCGAGCGCGCCCACGAGCGCCGCCGGGCCCTGCCCGTCGAACGCCGTGCGCGCCGTGACCTCGGCGATCGTGACCCGCACCTCCGGCGCCGAGGGCGCGCCGCGGCCCCCCCCGGCCCCCGCCGGCGCGTACGCGTCGTCGAGCACGACGGCGATGCACGAGGCCTTGATCTCCTCGGGGAGCTTCACCTCGTAGCCGGCGGACTCCTTGAGCCACGCGTCCTCGGGCAGGCTCACCTGGAAGAGCCGTTCGGGCGTCGCCACGAAGAGCGTGCGCGGCGCGGCGCCGCCCTCGACGCCGTCGGGCGGCTTGATGCGCAGACCCAGGCCCGTGATCCCGACCTCGTCCGCCGACGAGAACGACACGAACTCGCCCCGGCCCGCGCCCGCCTTGCCCTCGGACCACGCGGTCTTCGGATCGCCGTCGGCGATCTCCGCGAAGCGCTTGCCGACCGCGCTCGACGCGGCGGTCGGGCGCAGCAGCCGGAAGGCGGCCGCCGCCGCGTCCGCGTCACGGCGCTCGGCGACCACCTTGCCTGCGGCGCGCCGCTCCTCCGCCGAGAGGTTCTGGAAGCTGGCCCCCTTCAGGAGCGTCATGGTCCGGGGATCGACCTCGCTCGCGCCGACCAGCGCCGGCCGCCCGCAGAGGGTCACGTCGTCTCGCAGCTGCCCGACGAGCACACGGCTGCCGCTGCCGCCGAGCGGCTCCACGACCACGGCGTCGCTCCGGCCCTCGCCGTGCTCCCCTGTGGCGACGCCGGTCCAGCCGCTCCAGAGCACGAGCGGCTCCGCCCCCTTCCCCGCGAGCGGCGCCGCGAGCAGCATCACCCAGCTGCCGCTCGCGCCTTCCGGCGCGCCGGCGCCCGCCGGCTTTCCCCCGGCCGATACCTCGATCTTGGCGAGGCGCTTGCCGTCCGCCAGGGTGACCGGCACGACGCGCGCGCCGCCGAGCAGCGGCGCCACCTCGGACGGCACGGCGAGGACCTTGCCGCCGTCGGGCGCGCACGCAGCCGCAGCAGGACAGGCGCGGGCAGTGACCCCGCCCGGATCGATGCGGACAGCGAGCGCCTGCTGGCCCGCCGCGTGAGGGAGCACCACGGGCGCGGCCTGCGCGGCGGCGCTGCCACCGACGGCCGCGGAGGCTGCGATCACCCCGGCCGCCGCGCCAAGGCGGGGCCGCCGGAAACGAAACGGCGATCTGGACATGCGCGCCATCCTAGTCGCCCGGCGCGGCGAAACCGCTCGAGAGTCGATCGAGAGTTGACGCCTAGAGCACAGCGCCGCTCCCCCCCGGACCGGTGCTGCGGCGCGTCGTCCAGGCGGGCCCTCCGCGCACGGCGGGCCCGCGCGCCCTCGCTACTTCGGCGTCTCCTTGGCGGGGATCCAGAAGCCGCCCTCGTCCGGTGGCGTCATCCCGAGCGCCTTCGGGAGCACGTTGGTCCAGCCCGCCACCGTCTCGAGCAGGTAGATCTCCGCGCCGGCCTCGATCTCGCCGATCGGCTTCTCCTTCTCGTCGCGCCGCGCGCGGACCGGGATCGCCCTCGTCGCCTTCACGATCGGCGGCGCCTTGTCGAGCGCGAGCTGCGCGCCGGCCACCGCGGTCGTCGGCGGGATGTACTGGTCCATCATCTCGCCCTTCTTCAGCGGCTCGAGATCCTTGAGGCGCGCCCAGGCGTCGATCGTGAGGTCGCCCCGCGACATCAGGTGGACGAAGCCGGACTTCGCCTCGGTGCTCCAGAAGAGCTGGGCCGTCCCCTCCAGCATCCTCAGCGTGAAGATCACGTCGCCGTCCGGGCGATCGAAGAGCTCGATCGTCGACGTCTTCATCAGGTACCCGCGGGCGCTGCCGGGGATCTCCATCTTCGTGGAGACGCCGCGCTGCAGCGCGAAGGCGTCGCAGGGGGCCGAGGCCTTCGCCGTCTGCCTCTCGGACCCGGAGATCGAGAGCTCCGCGCGCAGCGAGTCGCCCGTGGCCGCGACGAGCTTCACCTTCTGCGCGCTCGAGATCCACACGTGCCCGGCGATGACCGGGATGTCGCGCGTCGTGAACACCGCGACGTCCGAGGGCGCGATGTAGCCGTCGATCCGCAGCGCAGGCGAGCTGTCCGACGTGCTCAGCCGCGCGCGGCCCGCCGCCGGATCCGCCGGGATCGCGCTCAGCGTCATCGGGACCAGCGCGCCGGTGAAGCTCGCGAGCGTCCTGCCGCCGCTCGGCGCGTCATGCAGCCGGGCGCCCTTCGGCACCGGCGCCGTCCCCTTCAGCTTGCACGCCGGCCCCGACACCGCCTGGCCGACCGTCGCGGTCGCCTGCGCGGCCGCCCCCGTCACCTGCGCGGCCGACACCACCACCTGGGCGGGCTCTGCCTTCGCCTCGGAGACGGCCGGCGTGCCCGGGAGCCCCACGCAGAGCACCCCCCCAAGAGCCAGAAGACCGAGTCCCAGAACGTCGCTTCTCATCCACTTCCTCCGACACAGGCCGGCAGCCCCGCTCGCGCGGCGAGCCCGAGCGCGGTCCCCAGCTGTCGAGTCTCCCTGGAACCGCCGGCCTGCTCTGCGCGGCGGCGCACTCACTGCGGGGCCGCCCGGCACGCCGAGCCGCCCCTGCCGTTGGTCGGATCATCCTAGCGGAACATTCAGGCCTCGCCCGAGAAAGGTCCTCCACCGCAGCGCTTCGACCGTTTCGGGTGTATGGAGCAGGGCGCCCGCCGCGGCACGCGCCGGGTCGCCCGGCTGGACGGTACCTGCCTCTCCGGGAAGCCACGCCATGCACGGATTCGATCTCGCCTTCGCCTCCCCTCGCAAGCTCCCCCGCGCCCGCGATCTGCGCGGCAACGTCGCCGTTCTCGACATCGCCTTCGCCTCGGAGGCGGGGGGCAAGAGCTTCGAGACGGTCACGCTCCCCCTCATCCAGGACCTCGGGCCGCGGCTCGCCGCCTGGGTCGACCACCACGACAGCGCCCACCACGCGCGCTTCGCCGGCGACCCCCGCTTCGTCCTGTCGACCAAGGCCGAGCACGGCGCCTGCCCCGAGATGATCACGCCGGAGCTCGTCGCCCGCGCCGGGCGCGTCGACACCCTCGTCTGCCACGTCGACTTCGACGGCCTCGCCAGCGGCGCGAAGTGGATGCGCGGCGGCGTCGAGCCCTACCCCGGCTGCGACGACGACGCCCGCGCCATCGACACCCGCATCGGCGTCCCGGGCCCGGCCGCCACCCGCATGGACCGCGCGCTCCGCGCCCGCCCCCGCGATCAGGCCCTCTTCGGCCTCATCGTCCGGCACCTCGCGTCAGGCCTCTCCGATCCGTCGCTCTGGACTCCCATCGACCAGGCCGGCGCCGAGCTCGCCACCATGGAAGCCGAGACCCGCCGGATCGCGCTCCGCTACGAGCGCGTCGAGCCGGGCCTCGTCCTCGTCGACGCCTCCCAGCGGGGCGGGGCCTACGACAAGACCCTGCTCCTCCTCATCGGGCAGGAGCGCGCGCCCATCTCCGTCGTCGTCGACAACGACAGCATCACCTTCGCCGCCCGGTTCGACAGCGGGGTGAACTTCCTCGAGACGTTCAAGATCTCCGGAGGGATGCCGACCCGCATCTCCCTCCAGCGCTCCCGGCTCCAGGAGGCGCTCGTGGCCCTCGGGGTCAAGGCGACCGACGCGAGCCGGCTCGCCGCGACCCCCTGAGCACCCTCCTCACCGCGATCCCGCCGACATCGTTGACGCTGTGGGCCTCGACTGCTAGGGGGGCATTGCAGATCTGCAATTTGCAATTCTGCAATAGACATCTGATCCGAGGCGTCACGCCTGCGTCGAGCGCGAGGGGGTATGGCAGCGACAAACTTGTCTTCGACGGCGAGCAGCGGTGTCGATGAGCTCCTGTTCCGGAACGACTCCGTCTCGCTCTGTCTCCTGGTCAATCGGCGGCACCGGACGCTCCGCATCGTCGACTTCCGCGCGGGACCCACGCCGTCCAAGCGGAGCTTCGTCCTGTCGACCGCCAAGCGCGAGGGGGTCGAGAAGATCTTCACGCTCGTCGAGCGCGACGAGGTGCCGACGTGGACCCGCCTCGGGTTCACGCGGGAGGGGTCGATCCCCGGCTTTTACAAGCGCAGCGACGCCTGGATCCTCGGGGCGGTCGTGTCCGAGATGACGTCGCGGCTGCGCACGAGCGGCGACGGCGAGGAGGGCGGCGAGGGAGACGACGTCGCGGCCTCTCCGGCGGTCCTGCTCGCGGAGCGCACGATCGCCCGCGCGAGGCGGCTGCTCCGGGAGGCCGAGGGGCGGCCGCTGCCCGCGATCAAGATCGCGCCCGCGAGCGGCGTCGAGCTGCGGCGCGCGGTCGCGGCCGCGCAGCGGGCGGGGCGGGCGCTGACGGGCTTCGAGCCGTTCGGGCGCGACGCGGTGCGGACAGGCTACGTGCTGACCGCGCGGGGCGGCTTCACGCTGCACGCCGCGTGGGAGATGCAGTCGTGCTTCGGCAACTCGTTCCTGGAGCTCCTGTGCCCGCCGCGCCACGAGGCGGAGCGGCTCGCCACGACGGCCGCCGTCGGCGCGCTCTGCGAGCGCCTCGTCGAGGAGAAGGCCGTGAGCACGTTCACCTTCGCCCCTGCAGACGACCAGGAGCTCTGCGCCGCCCTCCTCGCGAACGGCTTCCGCCGCTCGGCGGTGCTGGCGCGGCACCTCGTCGTTGGCCGCGCCCGCAAGGACGCCATCCTCTGGGCGAAGAAGCTCGTCGCGCCCGAGGCCTGAGCTGCCGGCCCGCGAGGGCCGGGGCGAGGTTACGGCGCCATCTTCTGCAACGGCGGTGCGCACCTGCGCCCCGCGACGATTCATGGGTGCGGCCGCGCCCGCCTCACACCCCGAGGTTGCGCGGGATGCGCACCGCCGGGTCCTCGAGGTCGGGGACGAACGCCGCCCCGGTGATCCGCTCGAACGCCTCGATGTAGCGGCGGGACGCCTCGATCCGGACCTCGTCCGGGATGGCGGGGATCGGCCCGTCGCCCTGGAAGCCGCGCGCGGCGAGCCAGCGGCGCACGTACTCCTTGTCGAACGACTCCGGGTCCTCGCCGGCCGCGAAGCGCTCGCCGTAGGACGAGGCGAACCAGAAGCGGGACGAGTCGGGGGTGTGGATCTCGTCGATGACGACGATGTTGCCGTCCCGGTCCTTGCCGAACTCGTACTTGGTGTCGACGAGGATGAGCCCCTGCTCCGCGCACGCGCGGGCGCCGTGCTCGAAGAGCGCGAGGGCCATCTCGGCGGCGGCGTCGAAGTCGCGCGGCGCGATCGTGCCGAGGGCGAGGATCTCCTCGCGCGAGGCGGAGAGATCGTGCCCGCCCTTCGGCGCCTTGGTGCTCGGCGTCAGGATGGGCCGCGGCAGGCGCTCGTTCTTGCGGAGGCCCTCGGGGAGCCGGTGGCCGCAGAAGACGCGCTCGCCGCGCGCGTAGTGCGTCCAGATGCTGGTCGAGGTCACGCCCGTCACGTAGGCGCGCACGACCATCTCGACCGGCAGGGGCGTGCACTCGATCGCCTCGAGGACGTTCGGGTCGGGCTGGGAGATCATGTGGTTCGGCGCGACGCTCCGCGTGCGCTCGAACCAGAAGGCGGACAGGCGGTTCAGCACCTGGCCCTTCAGCGGCAGCGTGCCGAGCACGCGATCGAAGGCGCTGATGCGGTCGGTGACGACGAGCAGGCGGCGGCCGTCCGGCGTCGTGTAGCAGTCCCGCACCTTGCCCTCGTAGCGGGCGAAGGGGCCCGCGAGCGAGGTGCGCTCGAGCACCCTGCCGAGCGCGGTGCGCAGATCGTCCTCGGTGACCATGGGGCGCGGCTTACCCGGGCTCGCGGGCCGAGTCGACAGGTTTCGAAGGCGCCGGCCGAGTTCCCTCCCCCGCGCCCGCCCTGGAGCCCCGTTGGTCTCCGGCCGGGGGGGTGGTAATAGGGCCGCCCATGGCAAACCGAAGAAAGATCGCCCTTATCGGCGCCGGCAACATCGGCGGGGAGCTCGCGGCCCTCATCGCGCGCAAGGAGCTCGGGGACGTCGTGCTGTTCGACATCCCCCAGAAGACGGACTTCGCGAAAGGCAAGGCGCTCGACCTCGAGCAGAACGGCGCCGTGCTGGGCTACGACGCCTCGATCAAGGGCACATCGAGCTGGGCCGACTGTGCAGGGGCCGACGTCCTCATCGTCACGGCCGGCATCCCGCGCAAGCCGGGCCAGAGCCGTGACGACCTGGTCGCGACGAACCTGCCGATCATCCGCAGCGTGGCCGACGGCGCGAAGGAGCACTGCCCGAACGCGCTGGTGATCGTCATCTCGAACCCGATCGACGCCATGGTCTACGAGTTCAAGCGCCGCACCGGCTTCCCGCGCGAGCGCGTGCTCGGCATGGCGGGCGTGCTCGACAGCGCGCGCTTCCAGCTGTTCCTGGCGCGCGAGGCGAACGTGTCCGTGAAGGACGTGCGCGCGATGGTCCTCGGCGGCCACGGCGATGACATGGTGCCCATCCCGTCGGCGTGCACGATCAACGGCGTGCGCGCGACCGAGCTCATCAGCAAGGAGAAGCTCGACGCGCTCATCGCGAGGACCCGCAAGGGCGGCGGCGAGATCGTCCAGCTCATGGGGACGAGCGCCTACTACGCGCCCGCCTCGAGCGCCGTCGCGATGGCCGAGAGCTACCTGCTCGACCAGAAGCGGCTGCTCCCCGTCGCGGCCTACCTGGACGGCGAGTACGGCTACAAGGACATCTTCATGGGCGTGCCGGTCATCCTCGGCGGCAAGGGCATCGAGAAGATCGTCGAGCTGCCGCTGACCGCAGAAGAGAAGGAGATGCTCGCGAAGAGCGCGAAGAGCGTGCAGGGCATCACCGACGTGGTGAAGGCCTCGAGCTAGCGCCGGTCGCGCGGCGCGCCGCGCGTCACGAAGAGCACGCGCGCCAGGAGCGGGAGGGAGAGGAGAGAGCGAAGGGCTCTCCCTCTCCCTCGGCGCTTCAGCGGCTCACATCGCACCGCCGTAGAGGCCATCCAGCACGGCCGTCAGCTCGCGCCGGGAATCGCGGGCGAGCTCGCCTGCGCTCGCGCCGCCCGCCGGCATCTCGGTGGCCGCGTCGCCTTCCCCTGCGGCGATGTCGCTGATGCGCTGGCAGATCAGGTTCATCATCTGCCAGCCCTCGGTGAGCGCGCCCCGCAGCGGGCCGAGGTCCAGGCCGGGGAAGCCCTTCAGAAGGCTGTGCCCGAGCTTGAAGTGCTCGGCGTCCACCTCGGCGTGCGTCGCGAAGTAGTCGGAGTCGGGGAAGATCTGCTGGGCCGCCGTGAGGAGGATGTCGGCGCAGCGCTCGATGACGAAGTGGACGAGGACCGTCCGCTCCTCGGTGGACGCCGAGCCCATCCGCTCGATGAACCACGACGACGCCGCGGCGATGCCGCGGTCCCAGGACGGCGAGCTCCGCGGGTCGTGCATCCTGGAGAGCCTCCGGTTGTGCCCGACCTCGTCGGCGAGGTGGCGCTCGGCGATCGCGATGGCCCCGGGGTGCGACTCGAAGACGACCCTGGCGCACAGGACCTTCTGGAACGCGTTCGACCAGATCTGGAGCGCCCCGAGCATCCGCCGCTTCACGTCGTCCCGGAGGGCGCGCTCGGACCGGATGAGCTGCATCAAGGGGCTGCCCGCGAACTCCCGCGCGTGGACCTCGTTCTCCTCGACGAGGAGATCCACGGGGGACACGGCGCGATCCGGGGACGCCTCGTCCGCGCTGTCCTCCCGCCCGAGCGCCGCGCACAGACACGGCGTGTCCCAGCGAGGCTCGCTTTCGTCGAGCTCCTCGAGATGGATGGATATCGCGGAGAGCCCGCCCGGCGCGCCGCCCACGAGCCCCTGCAGCCCGCCGGGAGGGACCATCACGACGTCTCCCGCCTGGACGCTGCAGGGCGAGTCCCCGATGACCTCGCCCGAGCCTTCGGTCACGACGATCATGCCTTTGCCGAGGAGCGCACGAGGCCTGAGCGGCTGACCTTCGAGCAGGCGTACCCATCGCAAGGACAGGTGGCAGACTTCAGGCAGGTAAGCCGAGAGCTCCGAATGTTTCCGGAGTTCCTTGAACAGCCCCAGCAGGGTGCGCTCATCCGCCTTGAGAGACTCGATCGCGAGGATGTCGGGTGTGTTGACTACGCGCATCTACACGGTCCTCCGGGTCGACATGATGGTGCGTCGACTCTGCACGGCTTGATCGCCTGTGTCTAGATCACACTCGGGCATGAAGGCGAATCGTACGGACCTAAAAAGGAAGGACTCCCGCGGTTCTTTTCATTCACGCTTCCCGCTCCCTGCGCCGCTGATTCTCAGCATCTCTATTTTTCTGCTCGTCTGTTTATCTGCCCCTCTGCTCCCCTGCCCCGCTCCTGCCGTGATTCCGTGATTCCGTGATTCCGTGCGAGACCGCCGTGTGTTGTGGCAGGATGCGTGCATGAGCCAGCCGCAGCTCGTACCCGCCATCCGCCGCGCCGCCGAGGCGGACCTGCCGGCGATCGTCCATCTCTTCTCGATCCCGGACGAGGGCAACGCGAAGACGGACCACCCCGGCCCGCCGCTCGATCCGCGCTACCGCGAGGCGCTCGCCGCCATCGCGGAAGATCCGAACAACGCGCTGCTCGTCGCGGAGGTCGAGGGGCGCGTCGCCGGCGCGTTCCACCTGACCATCATCCAGTACGTGGCGAACCGCGGAGCACGGGTGGCGCAGATCGAGAACGTCATCGTGGACCCGAGCCTGCGAGGCCGCGGGGTCGGCGAGGCGATGATGAGATGGGCCATCGACGAGGCGCGGCGGCGGGGGTGTTTCCGGGTGCAGCTCACCTCGAACAAGGCGCGGCTGCGGGCGCACCGCTTCTACGAGCGGCTCGGCTTCGTGGCGAGCCACGAGGGGATGAAGCTGAAGCTGTAGACACGAGCAGCCGCGCGGCCAGCGGGATCGCCACGGCGCGGGGGGCGCCGCCTCAGCGGCCGCTCACGAGGAGCGGCTCCCCCTCGGCCCCGAGCAGCGACAGCGGGAAGACCTGCGCTCCGGCCAGCACGTCGCGGCAATAGAGCTCCACGTCGGGGCCGCGCAGCGGCAAGGCCGCGAGCTCCTCCAGCGTGACCCAGCGCGCCTCGAGCGAGTGCTCGTCCGGCTGGCTCTTCGGGGGCGTGGCGTCCCGAGGGCGCGCGAGGAAGATCACCCGGAAGCGCGCCTGCAAGGGGCCCGGGCTGTGCTCGATGCGCAGGATGCCCTCCAGCTCCACCGGGACGCCGGTCTCCTCGAGCGCCTCGCGCCGCGCCGCCTCCGCGAACGTCTCCCCGGGCTCGACGCGGCCCGCCGGCAGATACCAGAGCTGGTCGTGCTTGCGCTCGTGCACGAGGAGGAACCGGCTCCGGTGCCTCACGAGCACCACGGCGAAGCACCAGGTCGGGATGGCCGTGCGGGACATGATCGAACCTGCGACAGCTTATCCGGGAGCGCCGCTCGCCAGAAGGGGGGAACGCGAGGATCACCCCGGCGCCGCGCCAGCCGGAGCCGCAGGCGCCGGGGGCTCGCTCGGCACCGCGAACGCGGCGATGGTGAGCACCGCCATGAGGGCGCCGAACACGAGGAGCCCCATGAACAAGGCGATCCCGGCGTGCAGCGCCACGGTGGCGACGACCCAGGGCAGCCGCGTGCGGCGCGGCCAGATCAGGAAGCCATAGCCGATCTCCACGAGCAGCACCGTCCACCCGGCGACCGCCGCGAGCCAGGGGGCGCCGGCGAGCCACGAGAGGTCGAACTGCCGGTATTCGGGCAACATGACCGAACGCCAGATCGCCTCGCCGTCCCACCACGGCTCGCCCGCTGCCTTTCCCAGCCCGCTGACGAGGTAGGCGAACGAGAGGTGCAGCTGCACAACGCGCAACCCGAGCCGGGCTGCCGGCGTGGGCCCTCCCCGCGCGCGCCCGAGCCGGCGATCCATGGAGAAGGCGGCCTCCGAGGGCATCCAGAGGAGATAGAAGAGAAAGATGCTGGCGAAGCTGTCCACGCCATAGACGGTGGAGCTCGCGGTCGTCACCAGCATCAGGTGGGTGAGCCACGCCAGGAAGGCCGCGGCCCTCGTGCACCAACCGACCAGGAGCGCGGCGAGGGCAACCACGTAGATCCCCCCCGTGCCCAGGATGACCGGATCCTCCCCGATCCCGAGCGGGGCAAGGAGCTCCACCGCCCAGCCGATGCGTGGAAGATCGGTCCTCGCGAACACGTCGCGCAGAGGCCCCTGGAGGATCCCGGACCGGCCGTAGAGCTCGAAGAGCGCGGGCGCGACGAGCGCCGCTTGAAGCAAGAGCACGGCCGCGAGCCCGATGCGGAGGGCCGCGAGCGGCGCCGCGGAGGCCGGCGCCAGCGCGAAGCGCTCGATCGCGCCGAGGACGCGCGCGGGCTCGCCGCCCGCGGCCGCCCCGCGGAGGCCGATCGAAGGGTCCTTCACCGCGCCCCCCCGCTCGCCTCTCGAGAGGTCCGGAGCTTCGAGCGGATCATGAACTTCGCCTCGTACTGCAGGTTCCACCCGGACCGCTTCCCCTCCCGGTACTCCCGCATCGACGGCAGATCGCACGTCTCCAGTCGGACGAGGATGCTCTCGGCCGCGGGGTGCCTCGCCAGCACCTTGCCCGCCCACGAGGCGGCGATCGAGCGCTGGATCGTCGGATCCTCCACGCTCAAGAAAGGCGTGATGAGGTTCAGTATCCGGATCTCCGTCTCGCGGCTGGCGCCCGACTCGAGGGCGTCGGTGAGGGTCGCGCCGCCGGCACCCGAGACGTGAAAGCTGGCCCTTGGCAGCGGGGTGATGCTGTCCGCGAAGAAGGCATAGCCGCTCTCGGCCCCGGAGAGCGCACCGTAAACCGCGAGCGCCCGCGCAAGCCGACCGTCTCCCTCGGGATGGATCTGGAGAGCCCCCATGACGACGAGGCCCAGATGGCCCACGACGGCGACCAGGGCTGCGGCGTGACTCCGGCTGTTCCGCTTTCCCTCCATGCAGCTCCCTCCGGGTGTGCCCGCCTGCGAGCGCCCGCGAACCTGACCGACGAGAGCGAGACGGGGAGAGGGCCGCCCGTCCCGCTCTCCTGCCGCGGCGCCGGCGCCCTCAGCGATCCGTCCTGTCCCCTCTCGGGCGTCCGCCGGCCGAGGGTGCGAAGCCCCCCATCGGACCGCCGCCGGTCATGTCACCGCCAGTGCCCGTACCAGAGACCATGCCAATGACCATGCCAGTGCCCGTGCCAATGACCATGCCAATGACCATGCCCGTGCCAATGACCGTGCCAGTACCCATGCCAGGGCCTGTACCAATGACCATACCAGGACGCGTACCAGGGACCGTACCAGGGCCACTGGCGTGCAGGACGAGCGTCGGCTGCATCCGCGGCGACGGGAGCTCGTGTTTCCGCGATGAGGACGAGCTCCTCGACGGGCGTCGTGGGTGAGGCCGAGGCGAGCTGCGCTGCCCCGAGGCATGCGAGCGGCGCGGCCAGCAGGCCGATGATGTTGATGCGCTTCATGTCCATCCCCCCGTGTGACGGCTGCTCATGACGAGCGCGAACGGCCGAGTGTCCTCAACACCCATGCAAGCCGCACGCCCCGGCTGCATCCGGCGGACGGTCGTCGCTTCCCCGATCTCGGGGTGACAATCACGATAAAGCGGAGCTCACGCACCTCGCCCGGCGCGCGGCTCGACGCCGACCGGCGACGGCAGATCCTGCGCTGTTGCTGCGCTATTCCTGCCAGAGGACGCCGAGCTCGATCTCCACGGCGTCGAACGGCGCCGCGCGCAGGGTGACGTCACCCTCCCACGCGCCCACGCGCGCGAACCGCCCACCGTCGATGCGGTAGACCTCCAGGAGCCGGAGCCGCGGGTCGATCAGCCAGTAGTGCGCGACGAGCTCGCGCGCGTAGATCTCCATCTTGTCGCGGCGATCGAGCGCCTCGGTGGACGGCGAGATCACCTCGCACACCCAGTCGGGCGCGAGGAAGATCGCCGCGTTCCGCATCGGGATCTGCGGCATCCGGTCGCGGCGCCACGCGGCGATGTCAGGGATCACGATGTCCGGATCGGTGCCGAGGTGCAGCTCGGGCTCGACCAGCAGCGCCCACCGGCCAGGCCCCTTGATGCCCCGACGAAATGGCAGGTACAGCTCGCCCGCGAGCACCGACGTCACGTTGCGGGAGGACACGGAGGGCCGCGGCGTCGCGTGGAGGACGCCGTTCAGGACCTCCGCCACCTGATTCGGCGGCGTGTCAAGCACATCCTGGTACGTGGCGCGACGGGCGCAGTCAGACATGGTCGGATGTTAGCATGCACGCCGCGCGCGGCGGCTCGCCCGGCGAAAATCCGTGAGCAGCCCCCCTCCGATCGCCGCGGGTTCGTTGTAGATTCCGCCGCCATGAGCGAAGCAGCCCCCTCCCCCACGCAACGCCCCCGTCCGCTCGTCCTCTGCATCCTCGATGGATTCGGCGAGCGCGAAGAAAAGGACCAGAACGCGATCGCCCTCGCCGCGATGCCGAACCTCGACGCGATCAAGCGCGACTCCGAGAAGACGCTGATCGGGACGAGCGGCCCGGACGTCGGGCTCCCGGTGGGGCAGATGGGCAACAGCGAGGTCGGCCACCTGAACTTCGGCGCGGGGAGGATCGCGCTGATGGACATCTCGCGCATCGACGTCGCGATCGCCGAGAACAAGCTCGGCTCGAACGAGATCATCGACCGGACGTTCCGGATCGCGCAGGACCGCAAGTGCCGGGTGCACCTCTTCGGGCTCGTCTCCGACGGCGGCGTCCACTCGTCGCTCGACCACTTCCTCGCGCTGATCAAGCTCGCGAAGTTCCACGAGGTGCCCCTCGTCCTGCACGCGTTCCTCGACGGCCGCGACACGCCGCCGAAGAGCGCGTGGGGCTACGTCGAGAAGATCGAGGAGGCGCTCCAGGGCATCGGCGTCATCGGCACCATCTCGGGCCGGTACTACGCCATGGACCGCGACAAGCGCTGGGACCGCGTCATGAAGGCCTACACCGCGATCGTGCGCGGCGACGCGCCGCGGGCCGACACGGCGTTCGACGCGATCCAGCAGTCGTACGCGGCCGGGAAGACGGACGAGTTCGTCGAGCCCATCCGCATCGGCGACTACAGCGGCATCAAGGGCGACTTCGTGGCCGATTTCGCCTCGCAGGAGCCCCGCTGGGAGTGGCAGGGAGAAGAGGTCGGCCTCTCCGTCAACTTCAGGCCCGACCGGATGCGCGAGATCTCGGCGATGCTCACGCGGCGGAACCTGCCGGACGAGGTGCTGGAGCTCCTCTCCGACCGGGGCAAGCCGGTCTTCGCCTTCCAGGAGCACTGTTACAGCGGCATGACCGAGTACGACGCGGCGCTGAAGCTGCCGGTCGCGTTCCCGAAGGACGAGGTGACCGAGTCGTTCCCCGAGGTGATCGCCCGCGCCGGGCTCACGCAGCTCCGGTGCGCGGAGACCGAGAAGTACGCGCACGTCACGTACTTCTTCAACGGCGGCCGCGAGGAGACGTTCCCGGGCGAGGACAGGAAGCTCGTGCCCTCGCCGCGCGACGTCGCCACCTACGACAAGAAGCCGGAGATGAGCGCGGCGGGCGTCGCGAACGAGGTCGTGACCGCGATCAAGAGCGGCAAGTACGACTTCATCCTGGTGAACTTCGCGAACCCGGACATGGTCGGGCACACCGGCATCCTCGAGGCCGCCATCCACGCCAACGAGGCGGTCGACAAGGGGCTCGGCGCCATCGGGGACGCCGTGCGCGAGGCCGGCGGCGCGCTGATCATCACCGCGGACCATGGCAACTGCGAGCAGATGAAGGACGAGCACGGCAACCCGCACACCGCCCACACGCTCAACCCGGTGCCGCTCTACTACCTGAACCAGAACGACCCCGGCATCGTGCTCCGGTCCGGCGGCCGCATCTGCGACGTGGCGCCGACGATGCTCGAGATCCTCGGCCTCCCGCAGCCCGCGGCGATGACGGGGCGCACGCTCCGCGTCCGACAGCGGTAAGTGGGCGCCGACCAGAGGCAGCTCGGCCCGTACATCCTGCGCGAGGCCGTCTCGTCGCGGGCGCTCACCGTGACGTACCGGGCCGAGCACGCGGGGCTCGGTCGGGCGGCGCTGATCAAGACGCTCAAGCCCACGGTGTCGGCCGCGAGCGCGTTCGCGGCCGGCCTCGAGCGCGAGGCGAAGATCCTCGCGCGCATCCGGCACCCCAACATCATCGACATCCACGACTTCCAGCGCGACGAGGACCGGATATGGCTCGTGCTGGAGCCGCTCTCGGGGCCGACGCTCGCGGCCCTGTGCGCGCGCGCTGGCCGCCTCGACGAGGGCGCCGCGGCGGCCATCGCGCGGGAGATCGCGCGCGGCCTCGGGCACGCGCACGAGCGGGGCGTCGTCCACCGCGAGCTGCGCCCTGAGCGCGTCATCGTCACGCCCGCGGGCGGCGTGAAGATCCTGGAGTTCGCGGCGGCGTCCGACGGCCGGCAACCCTCGCTGCCGGAGCCGTTCGAGGGCAGCGACACGTTCGCGCGGCCCGACTACATGGCGCCGGAGCAGATCCTCGGGGCGGAGCCCGGGCCTCAGGCGGACGTGTTCGCGCTCGGCGTTGTGCTGTTCGAGATGCTCACCGGCGTGCGCCCGTTCGACGAGCCGAAGGCGGGGCCGGAGGATGCCAATCGTACGTCGAACCACGCGTCGAACCGCGCGTCGAACCGCGCGTCGGGCGCCCCCGGCGCGCCGCGCGAGCGCGACGAGGACCGGTGGGCCGAGGGCAGGGCCGTCGCGCACCGGATCCGCAACGCGCCGCCGCAGCCGCTGCGAGGGCTCGTGCCCGACGTGTCGCGCGGCCTGGAGCGCGTGGTGCTCCGGTGCCTCGAGAAAGAGCCGGAGCAGCGCTACGACAGCGGCCGCGCCGTCGCGGACGCCCTGGCCGAGGAGCTCGCGGAGCGCGGCCAATCGCAGCCGCGCGCGCTCATCACGAGGGCCCTCGCGGCGGCCAAGCTCGGCGGCGACGAGCTGCCGCCCGCGCAGGCGCCCTCCGCGCGCCCCGCCGCCGAGCAGCGCAGCGCGCCGTCGCTCGCGCCCGACGTGGGCCGGCTCGTCGGCATCTTCGCCCTGGTCGTCGCGGGCGGCGCGCTCATCGAGCTCAGCCTCCGCCCGCACGACGCCGCGGAGCCGCCCAGCGCCGAGGTCAGGCAGCCCGGCGGGCGCTCGGAGGAGCGCGGCTACCTGAAGGTCCTCGCCAGGCCGTGGGCGGAGGTCGTCATTGATGGGGAGCTCATCGACGTGACGCCGATGGCGCGGGCGATCCCGCTCCAGGCCGGGCGGCACTACGTCACGTTCCGGCACCCGAACGCGCCCGAGGAGAAGCGCACGATCACCGTCTCCGAGGGGCAGACCGTCACGCTCGACGTGAGCATGCGGATCGATCGCGGCGCGATCGACGCGGGCGCGCCGCCGGTTCCGGACAGGGACGCGTCGCCCTGACGGCGACGCCGGCCGCGCCTACACGGCGCCGCCCGCCTCCCCCGCGCCGTTTGCGCCCCCCGCGTCTCCCTCGCTCGCGCCGCCCGCGCGGCGGCGGAGCGCCTCGAGCGCGAGGAGCGGCCGCTCCCGCTTCTCGTGAAGCTCGCCGAGGCACTGGCCGCTGCCGCGCTCGAGCGCGCGGCAGCAGTCGGGCCGCACCTCGTAGATCGAGCATAGGAAGCGGCCGTGCTCCGCGTCCAGCGTGAGCGCGGCGCAGCGGCCGTCCTCGATGCGCATGTAGCAGCGGTTGCCGATGAAGCGCGTGAACCCCCGCGCGCGATCGTCCATGCGATCGTGGTCGCAGCCAAAGACCCGGACGTACTCCGGCAGGGCCGAGAAGCAGCAGGTGCCGCACGCGGTGCACTCGGGGACGACCGCATCTCCCCCGCCGCGCGCGCCGCCTGCGCGCGGCGCGCCCCGCTCGCCCTTGCGCGTCAGAGCCGGACCTCCACGTGCGTCCCGCGCTTCAGGTCGTCGAGCCACTTCTGCTTGGCCTTCGTCATGATCTCCGCCTGCAGCCGCTGGAGGACCTCCGGGCGAGCCGCCTCGAGCGTCGTGAAGCGGGACGGCTGGCGGCTCAGGAGCTTCATGACCACGAACGCGTCGCCCGCGCGCATCGGCCCGGTCACGCCGCCCGGCTCGATCGCCATCAGCGCGGCCTCGAGCTCCGGGGCCATCACCTGGCGCTGGCCGGTCACCGCGGCCTGCGTTCCCTGCGGCGCGCGGACCCCGAGGTCGCCGCCCTCCTCGCGGGTCGCGGTGTCGTCCGAGAACTGCCCCGCGAGCGCCGCGAAATCCTCCCCGCCGCGCGCGCGCTCCGCGAGCGCCGCGGCGAGCGCGCGGCGCTCCTCGACCGCCTCGGCGCTCGATCCGGGCAGGACGCGCAGGACGATCCACGCCGGGTGGTAGTCGCGCCGCCGGCGCTCCTCGCGCACCAGCCGATCGAAGGCCGACCGCACGTCCTGCTCGGTGATGCGCACGCGGCCCTTCACCCGGAGCTGCAGCATCTTGCCCTCGAGGATCTGCCGGCGGATCTCGTCGCGGTACTCCTGCTCGGTGAGCCCCGAGCTCGCCCGCGCCGTCCGGAACAGCTCCTCGACCGTCATCTGCTCCGCGGCCGCGATGTTCCGGAACGCGTTCTCGATCTCCTCGGAGGTCACGCGGACATTGGCCTTCTCGGCGGCCTGGCCCTCGAGCTCCTCGTCCACCATCTTCTGGAGGAGATCGCGGAAGACCTGCGACTCGGCCGCCGCCTGCTGCGCGCCCGGCGGGACCCTGGCCTGGATCTGAAGCAGGAAGGGGCGAGCCCGCTGCCGCAGATCCGAGAGCAGGATGGCGCGATCGCCGACGACGGCGACGATCCGCTCGCTCACGACCGCGTGGGCGAGCGGCGAGGCGAAGGCGGCGGCGGCGACGAGCCCGGCGAGGGCGAGGCGGAGCGGAACACGCATCGCGCGGCTCTACCACCGGGCCCCAGGCGGTTCCACGCGTTTCCGGCCCTGCGCGGCCCAGGTTGCCCCGGACTCAGCCGGAGCCGGGGTACACCGTCCGACGGGAGGCGCGCTCGCGGACGGCCTCGCGCGCGAGCGCGTCGGCGCGCTCGTTGAGCAGCACGCCGGCGTGCCCCGGCACATACACGAGGCGCGCGCGCGGCCGCTCGGCGAGCGCGCCGCGCAGCGAGGCGATGAGCTCGGCGTTCGCCTTCGCCTTCCACCCCTTCTGGAGCACGCCGATCGAGTACTGGCTGTCCGTGTGGATGATGATGGGCCGCCCCGGCTCGTCCACCTCCTCGAGCGAGCGGAGGATGGCCGTCAGCTCGGCGATGTTGTTGGTCGCGGTGCCGAGGAACTCGCTGCGCTCGATCCGCCGGCCGCCGTCGATGACCACCACGCCGAGCCCCGCGGGCCCCGGGTTCCCCGAGCAGGCGCCGTCCGCGTAGACGATGACAGCCCCTTCCGGGACGGGCGCCGCGCCGGCCTCCCCCCGCGCCGGCGCCTTGCGCTGCGCGCGCCCGGCCGGCGCCGGGGCGGCCGCGCCCCCCTCGGGCTGCTCGCCGGCGCGCGCCTTCACGACCGCCTCCGCGGGCCCACAGGTGTCGTCGGGCAACACCTTCGGGTCGACCACGGTCAGGTTGTCGGCGCGCGCCTTGTACCTGCGGCCGTCGTGCGGCTTGTAGCGGATCTCGACGCCGCCGCCCTCCTCCGCGACCAGGGCGCCGGCGGCGTCGGCGCGAGCATAGACGGTTTGACCTCGAAGCGATGCGCGGACCCAGGGCACGAGCGCACCCTGGCATGGATCGAAGGCCGCCGGTACGGGAGACCACGCCAGGCGAGCCCGGCCTATCGCGCCGGCCGGGCGCGGCCGCGCCTGCCCTCGTCGCGGCCCTCGCGGCGCGCAAGGCGGACAGCGACGCTGGCGGCGCGCGCGGCCGCGCCGCCCCTGCGATCACGGGTCGATGCAGAGCGCGAGCGACCACGCGGTCAGCGTACCGGAGTCGGACCCGGCGTCGTCCCCGACCCGGAGCGTCCACGTGCCGTTCGCCGGCCCCGAGAGGAAGGCCGCGAACGACGACTCCGGGCGGAAGCAGCCGCGGAACGGCGCCATCGCCCCCGTGACCGCGCTCGCGCAGCCCATGTCGAAGACGGTCCTCCGGTAGTTGTCGCCGGAGCCGCCGTTGTCGCTCGACACATCGACCGTCGCGCCAGCCGGAGAGGTGAGCGAGATATCGAGATCTCCGTCGAACGAATGCGCGATGTCGAGCTCGAGCGTCACGCGCCGGATCGCGCCCCTCGAGACGACAGGGAGGACGCTGGCAGCGACCGCGCGATCCGTGACGGTCTTGGGGATGTCCGTGGACGACTGCACCCACAGCACCTGCCCGGGCGAGCACGCGCCGACGGCATCGCCGCAGCCGAGCGCGCAGTCCGGGTCGGCGCAGTCCGTCTCGCCGTCGAGGTCATCGTCCGCCGCGTCGCCGCAGTTGCGCTCCTTGGCGTACGTGCACACGCTCGGCGTGCCCCGGCAGGTGTACCGCGCTTCGACCATGCAGCCCGCGCTGCAGCCGTCGCCGCTCGACGTGTTGGCGTCGTCGCAGCCCTCGACGCCGTCCCGCACGAAGCCGTCGCCGCACCTCGCGGCGCGGCAGGTGATAGGGCAGCCGTCGGCGCTGTCGGCGTCGCCGTCGTCGCACTCCTCGCCGGCCTGGATCGCGCCGTCGCCGCAGCCGTCGAGCAGGCACCCTGGGCTGCACCCGTCGCCCGGGTTCCGGTTCCCGTCGTCGCACGCCTCGACGCCGGCGCGGACGAACCCGTCCCCGCACACGGCGCGCGCGCAGCCCGTCGGGCAGGCGTCGGTGTTGCTCGCGTTTCCGTCGTCGCACGCCTCGACGCCGGCGCGGACGAACCCGTCCCCGCACGAGGCGGCGACGCACGTGGTGAGGCACGCGTCCGTGGTGCTCGTATTGCCGTCATCACACACCTCCGCGGCGGCGTTGACCACGCCATCGCCGCAGACCGGCGCGGCGCAGGTGCCTGCCGCGCTGCACACGTGGCTCAGGCAATCGCGCCCGGCGGCGCAGCGCATTCCAGCGGCGCACCCGACGCACGCGGGGCCGCCGCAGTCGATATCGGTCTCCGCCCCGTTCCGGGCGATGTCGGTGCACGACGGGAGGCACGTCGTCCCTGAACAGCGGCCGCCCAGGCAGTCGCCGTCCGCGGCGCACGCCTTGCCGGTGGCGCAAGGCGAGCACGCCGGTCCGCCGCAGTCGACGTCGGTCTCCGCCCCGTTCGTCGCGCCGTCGGCGCACGACGACGCGCGGCACCTGCCGTCCGCGCAAATCCCGCTCCGGCAGTCCGCGCCGGCGAGGCAGGCCTCGAGATCCGCGCACGGCACGCACTCCGAGCCGCCGCAGTCGACGCCGGTCTCGGCGCCGTTCATCGCGCCATCGCCGCAATCTGGCGCGACACAGCTGTTCTCGACGCAGATGTTGCTCAGGCAATCGCCAGCGACGAGACACTCGACACAAGCGCCGTTCCCATCGCAATAGCGCGCTCCGGTCGCGTCGGGTCCGCCGCACTCCGTGGTCGCCGGCGCCGGAAGGTTCTTCGGCGCCCCGGCGACGCACACGTCGGCCGAGCACGGGTCTCCGTCGGAGAAGGCGTCTTGGTCGTCGTCGAGCTCGATCACGGCGCCATGCCCATCGCAAACGCGCGCCTTGCAGTCGCCCAGCACCTGCTCGCCCACGGGCTTTCCCCGCGGCGCGTCGTCGAGGGCGCACCGGCCGCCTTCGCAGGTGCGCAGCCGACACGCGCCGTCGACCCCGGGGCAGTCCGCGGCCGTGACGCAAGGCGCTCCGTCCCCTCCGCCCCCGCCGTCCTCGTCGCCTCCGCCGTTCCCGCCGTTCCCGCCGTTCCCGCCGCCGCCGGCCTCCGGCCCCGGCGCCTGCCGGGGACGATCGCAGTCGACCGCGGTCAAAGCAGCAGCGATGACGAGCGGCGACAGAACCTTCGTGAACGGAGCGCTTCTGAAGAGGTCCGCTCGCACTGACACCTCGATTCCTCCGCTTCTGGCGGGAACGGCGACGTCCCTTCAAGGCTCGATCCGAGCCTGACGGACGCGCAGGCGGTCGATCATCGGCGCACTAGACTGATATGGAATCGAGAGGACGCCAGCAGCCAAGCGGATCGGGAGAGCCCCTATTGCCACGCGCGGCGCTCGCAGCGCACCGGGCCCTTGACCGCGCCATGGCGGCGGGCAGCTCGCCGCCGCGTACGCCTCCCGGCCGCCGCATGAGCTCCCACCGGACTCGATCCATGCAGGCGTAGGCGGTGGGCGAGTTTCCCGACGCCGTACGGCGCGCGGTCTACGGCCCCGCGCAGCCGTGATGTTCGTCCCGGGGCTCGGGACGAGAAGAGTTGGCCGTCGCGAGCTGCGCATACAGCGCGGCGTACTCCGCCATGATCGTCCTGCTCGCATAGCGGCGCACGGCGCGCCGGCGCGCGGCCTCGCCGAGCTGCGCCCGCAGGGAAGGGTCGTCGCGCAGGGATCGGAGCGCGCCCCGCAGCGCGTCCTCGTCTCTCGGCGCCACCAGGAGCGCCACCCGACCGCCCTCGCCGTGGATCACCTCCGACACCGCGCCGACCGGCGTGACGACGCAGGGCAGGCCGCTGGCCATGGCCTCCAGCAACGCGTTGGGCAGCCCCTCGCCATGGCTCGGCAGGCAGAAGACGTCCGCGTCGCGGTAGACCGCGGGCATCGCGTCTTCGGGCACCTCGCCGAGCAGGCTCAGGCGGCCTTGCCGATCGAGCTCCGCGAGCGCCTCGTCGAGGCGGCGGGACGGGCCGGCAGCGCCGCTCGCGTCGCGAGGCCCCGCCAGCGCGAGGGTCAGGCCCTCGACCGCCAGCACGGCCCGCGCGAGCTCCAGGACCCCCTTCTGCGGCGTGACGAGCCCCGCGAAGAGCACCCGCAGCGGCTGGCCGGGCGAGCGCGGCGCGGCAGCGGGGTGGAAGCCGCCGGTGTCGACCGGGTTGGCCATCCGGAGGACGCGGCCCCCTGGAACCAGGGCCTGCACGTAACACCGCAGCTCCTCCGAGAGCGTGATGACGGCTGCGGCGCGGCCCAGCACGGCGCGCACGGCCCGCCGAGCCGGCCACGGCAGGGCCCGATGCCAGGTGATGATCTGCGGCGACAGGCGCAGGTGGAGCACGGCCGGCACCCCCGCGCGACGGCACAGCTCCACCGCGAGGCCGTCGCGCGCGGTCGCCCAGAACAGGGTGGTGCACAGATGAACGACATCCGGCCGGCGTCGCGCGAGCAGCCGGTGAAGCGCAGCCAGCGCCTCGCCCGCGCGCACCACGCGCGCGGGGCGAAGCCTGCTCGTCGGATCGGTCGAGGCGCCTCGGGGCGAGGTGTCGACGACGTCCGCCTCGATGCCCGCCGCTGGCGCCGCGTCGAGGTAGTTCCTCATCCACCGCGTGATTCCGCCGGCGGGCGGCGGGAGGGGGCCCCAGAGCGCGACGCGCATGTCCCTAGAAGCGCGCGTCGGCCTCGATCTGGGCCCAGCGCTCGCGGAACCACGCCACGGTGCGCGCGAGCCCCTCGCGCAGGCCCGTCTGCGCCTCGAAGCCAAGGAGGCGACGGGCCTTGTCGGTGGACGCGACCCGACGGCGCTGCGTATCCCACGACCGGCGCCCGACGAACCGGACGCCGGCGCGGTTGCCCGTCAACTCGTTGATGGCCCTCGCGACGTCGAGGATGGCGATCTCCTCGCCCGACGCCAGGTTGAACGCCTCGCCCGAGGCGGACGCCGCGGTGCCCGCGCGGAGAAATCCATCGACGATGTCACCCACGTAGGTGAACGAGCGGGTCTCCTCTCCCGTCCCGGTGATCGGCAGCGCCTCGCCGCGCAGGGCCCAGTAGATGAAGTTGGGGATCACATTGCGGTATCGGCCAGGGACCTCGCCCGGACCATACGAGTTGAAGGGGCGGATCCGCACGGTGCTCAGCCCGTCGTGGCCGGCCGGATGACCGCAGAAATAATTGCAATAGAGCTCGCCCAGCAGCTTGGTGGCCTGGTAAGGCGTGTGGACGTCGAGCGCGAGGTGCTCCTCGTGGACGGGCCGCGGCGGGTCGCTGCCGTAGGGCGCGCACCCGGACGAGGCGAAGACGACGCGCTGCGCCCCGCTGCGCCGCGCGTGCTGCAGCACCCGCAATGTGCCGAGGCCGTTGACCTCGAGATCGCGCTCCGGGTTGTCCACCGAGTTCTGGTTCGCGAACAGCGCGGCGAGGTGGAAGACATGCGACGGTTGCTCGCGGAACACCGCCGCGAGCAAGCCGTCATCAACGACGCTCCCCTCCACGAAGCGCACGTTGCGCCGCGCCGGGACGCCCCAGCGGGAAGAGGAGGAGAGGTCGTCCACCACGATCACCTCCGCGCCCGCGTCGGCCAGGGCCGCCGCGAGCGAGCCGCCGATCGCGCCCGCCCCACCGGTCACGATGATCCGCCGGTCCTTGTAATTCTGCATGGTCCCCACCGCTGTGCCTGTCGTCTCGCCAATGGAACGATGCCCACCGCAATGCCCCGGTGCATTGCGTCCTTTAGTACCCCTCAGCCCCGCGCCGGCGCGCCAGCTCACGAAAAAGGGCGCGCCGGCTTCTTCACGACGGTGCTTCACCCGCTGCGCGCGCGAAGATCTCCTCATAACGACGCACGAGCGGCTCGCGCGTGAACCAGCGAAGGAAATAGAGCCGGCCGGCCTCCCCCATCGCGCGCCGCGCCTCCGGCGTCATGCCGTGAAACCGCCGCACGGCGTCCGCGAGCGCCGCCGGGTCCTCGGGCTCGCAGGCGAGCCCCGCCCCGCTGCTCCGCACCAGATCGGCTGGATCCCCGCCCGCCGCGACGAGCACCGGCCTGGCCGCGGCCATGTAGGCCGGGATCTTCGAGGGGATCGTGATCTCGAAGCGCGGATCGCGCCGGAGGTGCGAGAGCGCCACATCGGCCAGCGCGAAGAAATGCGGCATGCGCTCATGGGGTTGCTGGCCGATGAAGACGACGTTCGAGAGGGCCCGCGCCGCAGCTTCGCGCCGGAGCCTGAGCGCGTCGTTCCCGTCCCCGACCATCACGAACCGCACGTCGGTGAGGTCGCGCAGCCGCTCGGCCGCGTCGAGCACGCTGGAGAGGGCCTGTGCAGGGCCCATGTTGCCGGCGAAGAGGACGACGAACCGCCCTGACAGCCCGTGCTCCGCCGCGAGCTGCGGGTCGGGCTCCACCGGCCTGTAGATCCGATCGTCGGCCCAGTTCGGGATCAGGTGCACCTTGTCTGTCGAGACGCCTTTGCGGGAGAGCTCACGCTCGAGCCCCGGGCTGATGACGGTGATCGCCGCGGCGCGCCGGAAGAGGGCGCGGTTCACGCGATCGATGCCAGCGAACACGAGCCTGTTGTCGAGCATGCCCGAGGCCGCCGCGGTCTCGGGCCAGAGGTCCTGGACCTCATAGACCCACGGTATCCGGCGGAGCGCGGCGAGCCACGAGGAGGCGAGGGCGTGGCTCGGTGGGGGGTTATGGACCCAGGCGACGTCCGCCGGCCCGGAGAGGGCAGTCCCGAGCAGCGCGGTCGAGGCGGCGAAGCTCGCGTAGTTGAGCGTCCGCCGCACGCGCGATCGGCTGTGATCAGGGTAGCTCGGGAGGCGTATCACCCTGGTGCCGCTCGCGTGCTCCACGTCCCAGAGGCGCTGTCGGTACCCTGGATAAGTGCGGCCATGCGGGTAGTTCGGGAACGCGGTCACCACCGTCACCTGGTGCCCGCGCTCGGCCAGCGCCTCTGCGAGCAGATGGGGGCGCGCGACCGGCTCGGGGTGATACCATTGCGACAGGAGGAGAATCTTCACTCACCGCACTTCGATGCACCGGCGCTCGCGGGCATTCACGCGATGCACGGTGTGCGGCGCCGAGTTATCGCCGCCGGGTCCGACGGCCGGCGCCCGCCTCGATGGGACGGGCGACGATCACGCCTCGGCACCATTGACGAGGGGCGGGGGGCGTCACGGTGAAGTCGGTGGCGTCGCGGGTCGCGCCGGACGGCTGCGACTCGCCCGCCGGGAGCGGCTCGAGCAGCGCTGCGAAGATGCACCCCCGGCGGAGCCGCCGCGTCAGTACTCGACGTCCTGCTTGAAGATGAGCTCCGAGGACGGCGACCCGGGATTGGCCGTCTTCTCGAGGCTGATGACGAGCTCGAACCGGGTGAGCGGCACGCTCACGTCCTTGAGCTTGCCGGTGCGGGCATCGGGGTCGAAGGTGAGCGCGCCGATCCGCTGCCAGGGCGAGTCGCTGTCCGGGCGCGCCCAGACGACGTAGGCGGTGCCGCTCGAGTCGAGGCGATCGGGCGGCGGGAGGTCCTTCGCGTTGATGTCGAGGCGGGTCATGGCCGCGTCGAAGTTGACGTCGGCGATGATCACGGCGTCCGCGCCCGGCGCCTTCCCCATGCCCTGCGGCGTGTAGCGCAGCGGGCCGCCGCAGCCCGCCATCAGCGCGCACGCAAACGCCACGACAGCGAGCCGCAGCACCCTGGAAACATGTCCTCTCATCTCGGTAGCTCCTCCTTCGTCTCTCTGCTGCGGGCGAGGACGCCTCGCGAGCCGCCAGCACCGGCTGGCGGCCGAAACAGCCGCGGCATCATAGCCGCTTTCGGCCACGCCGACGGCGCTCGACGCAGCAGGAGGCGGCCTGGCCCGCCGGACGTGCTCGACGCGCCGGAAACCCCGCCGCCTCGCGCGCCCGGCCGGCGAGGCGCCGTCCGCGAGCGCAGTGCACGCCCCCGGCGTCGGGGAACGGCGCGGATCGGACGGATCGCGTGGCGGAGCGCCGCCCATCGACTAAAGTCTCGAAATCGAGATGGATTTGGCACACACACGGCTCGGAGCTCGGGGGGATCGCTGGTCGACCGGGCGGGGAGTCCTCGATGTTCGAACGCCGGCGTCCGACGTCGTGACGAGGCGCCTCGAGGGGTACGCGTCGCTCGATCTCATCGAGCCGGCGATCAGGCACCTGGAGACCCTCGTCGAGGCGGGCGTGCACCCGGTCTTGTTCGACGATTTCGAGCTCGGCACCGGCTATGACAGCGACGTCCGGGCCAGGCTCACGGCGTGGCACCTGCGGAACCCCGGCAAGCTGAAGGAGGTCCATATCCTCGTGCGGCCGGGGCTCGTCGCCATGGGCGTCACGGTCGCCAACCTCGCCACGGGCGGCCGCTTCAACGTGTACACCGACCGCTCCGCGTTCGAGTGGGCGCTCGCGGGCGTGCTGACGTCGAGGATCACGTCGGGGCCCGCCTCGTCGGTTCGCGCGCCGTCCCTGCGCTGACGAGCGCCCCCGGCCGCGCGGGTAGGCGGCTCGCGCGCCCTCGACCCGAGCTCAGGGGTGCTGCACGGCCCCGTTCGCCGGAGCACCCCTGGCGCCGAGCGTGATCTCGCTCATCCGCTCCGGGTGCTTCCCTTCGATGCCCTCGTAGTGATGGCGGATCGCCGCCATGTCGGCCTCGATGTCGCCCGTCGGGTGGAACACGTGGAGGATCCCGCACCGCTTGCGGGGGAAATCGAGGTATCCGAGGAGGATCGGGACGCCGGCGCCGAGCGCGACGTAGTAGAAGCCCGTCTTCCAGCGCTTCGTGCGCGAGCGCGTGCCCTCGGGCGCGATGATCAGGATGAGCTCGTCGCGCTCCTTCAGCACGTCGACCACGGCCGCGACGAGGTTGTTCCGGTCGCGGCGGTCGACGGGGACGCCGCCGAGCCACTTGAAGAAGAAGCCGAACGGCGGCTCGAAGAGCGTGTGCTTGCCGAGCCAGGAGAACTCGAGGTCGAGCACGTAGCTCACCGCGAGCGTGAACGGGAAATCCCAGTTCGAGGTGTGGGGCGCCGCGATGATCACCGCCTTCGACGGGAGCTCCGTCATGCCCTCCACGCGCCAGCCGAACACGGACAACCAGGTGCGGCCGACGAACCGGCGAACGGCGCGGCGCGCGGCGGAGAAACGTGGAGCAGGTGCGTTCGACATGGAGGACCTCGACGGTAAGCAGCCGGAGGTTCGTCGCTGCCCGGGTGGAAGTCACGTCACCTTTCCGTCATCCCGCGCTCGATCAACCAACGCCGCTCGATCAATCAACGCCGTTCGATCAACGCCGCTCGATCAACGCCGCTCGATCAACGCCGTTCGATCAACGCCGCTCGATTCCGTGCGGCTTGCCCTCGCCGTAGCCCGCCAGCGTCTGCACCCCGATGACGGCCTTGTCGTGGAGCTCGTCGAGGTTCGCCGCGCCGGCGTAGGTGCACGCCGATTGCACGCCGGTGATCATCTCGATCAGGATGGCGCCGACGCTCTCGCGCCCCTCGTGGATGTAGATGCGGGACGTCGAGATGCCCTCGCGGAAGAAGGCCTTCTTGGCGCGCTCGAACGCGTCGAGGTCGGCGGTGCGCTCGCTGACCGCGCGGGCGCTCGCCATGCCGTAGTTCTCCTTGTAGAGCAGCCCGTCGCGGTCCTCCATGACGTCGCCCGGGCTCTCGTACGTGCCGGCGAGCGTCGTCCCGACCATGACGCGCGAAGCGCCGGCGGCGAGGTAGAGCGCGACGTCGCGCGGGTGACGGACGCCGCCGTCGGCCCAGACGCGCTTGCCGTGGCGGCGCGCCTCGCGGGCGCACGCGAGCACCGAGGAGAACGTCGGGCGGCCGGCGCCGGTCTGCATGCGCGTCGTGCACATCGCGCCGGGGCCGACGTTCACCTTCACGATGCCGGCGCCCGCCTCGATGAGCGCCCGCGTGCCCTCCGCCGTGCAGACGTTGCCGGCCACGAGCGGGACGGCGTCGCCGACGGCGCCCCGCACGGCGCGGATCGCCTCGATCATCCGGCGCTGGTGGCCGTGCGCGGTGTCGAGCACGATCGCAGAGACGCCGATCTCGAGCAGGCGCGCGGCGCTCTGGGCCGCCTGCGCGGAGATCCCGATCGCCGCCGCGACCATGAGCTCGCCGCCGCCGTCGAGCGTCGGCTTGAGCAGCTCGAGCCGCACGGCGTCGTCGCGCGTCAGCACGCCGTGGAGCCGCCCGTCCCCGTCGAGCACGGGGACCGCCTTCACGCGGGCGTCCTCCATCAGCAGGAAGGCCGTCCGGTTCGGCGTGCCGGCCGGGATGGTGATGAGGCGCGACGACATGAGCGCGGACGCGGGCGTGTACTGGTCCCGGTCGCGCAGGTCGGCGTGGGTGACGATGCCGATCGGCCGCCGCTCGTCGTCGACCACGACCACCATGTCGTGCGATCGCTTGCGGATGATGCCGTGCACGTCGCGGAGCGTCGCCCGCGGGGAGACCGAAAGGGGCGTGTCGTAGCGCGGGTCGGCGCGCTTGATGTGGCCGACGATGCGCTCGACCGTGTCGAGATCCATGTCCTGCGGGAGCACGCCGAGGCCGCCGAAGCGGGCCATCGTCTCCGCCATCCGCTTGCCGGTGACCGCGTTCATGTTCGCCGAGACGATCGGGTGCGAGCCGCCAGGGAAGTCCGCCGGGCGCAGGTCGGTCTCGAGGCGGGAGCCGCCGGCGAAGTACCCGGGGGTCAGGAACACGTCTTCGAGGGCGAGCTCCAGGCTCTCGTCATGCTCGGGGTGGAGAAAGCGCATGCACAGCTCCGAGGAAGGGGGATGGCGCCGCGAAGGCGGCGCGGCGCGCGCCAGTCTAGTTCCACCCACCAGGGGCTCTGCCAGCGATCCGGAGAGAGATTTCAACGCGAAGGCGCAAAGGCGCAAAGACGCAAAAAAGCAATACAATTCAAGCACTTTGCGCCTTTGCGCTCGTGGCGTCTCTGCGTTCAAACCTCTCTTCGCTCGCGAGCCAGATCCCTGGCGAACGTCTTCAAGCAGGCTGGCGGGCGCGCCGGGCGGCCGCGTCGGTGATGACGCGGTCCAGGATCGCGGCGACGCTGGCCGCGGCCGCCTCGGACGACAGCTCCGCGGGCGGAGTCGCGGGGACAGGCAGCGCGCCCGTCTCCCGGAAGCGCGCGAGGTGGCGCGCGAGCGCGGCGGCGATGCCGTCGATGTCGTCCGGCGCGACGCGCGCGTTGTCGCCCCGGTACGAGAGGAGCTCGTTGACCTCCCGGTTCGCCGTCACGCTGACGACGGGCATCCCCGACGCGATGTAGTCGTAGGTCTTGGCCGAGATGCGCAGCACGACATGGGGGCTGAACATCGCGAGCAGCACGTGCGCCCGCCTGAGCTCGCCGAGCACGCCGCGGTGCGGGACCAGGGGGAGCGCCTCGACGTACGGCGTGAGCCCCATGCGCTCGAAGCAGCCGCGGTCGTGATCGGATATCCGGCCGATCTGCCGGAACACGACGTCGCCGGGCGCGAGCCGCTCGCGGTCGATGAACCGCCGCAGCGCGGCGCCTATCTGCTCGGCGGAGACCTCCTCGCGGATGGTGCCCAGGTGGAGCACGACGAAGCGGCGGGGCGGCTCCGGCTCGGGCGCCTGTGAGTACAGCGCGAGATCGAAGTGGTTGCGTACGAACGAGGACTTCGACGAGAGCTCGGGGAAGCGCGCGCGGTAGGCCTCGAGCGCGGCCCGGGTGTTCAAGATCACGTGGTCGGCGCCCTCGAGCCAGCGGCGCTCCAGGCGCGGCACGATGGCGCGCCGGGCCCGCTCGGCCAGGCCGGACGGCGGCCCGTTCCCCGTCTCGTGAAGCGAGTACGGATCGCGCATGTCGAGGACGAGCGGCACGCCGAGCGCCCGCTTCACGTGGAGGCCGACCGGGCAGGCCGAGTACGGCCCGGCGCTCACCACGACGGCCTGCGCGCCGGTGCGGCGGGCCAGGGCGACGGCCGCGCGCGCCCCGCGCGGCGCGTGCGCGATCCAGCGGTCGGTGAGCGCCTGGAACGGGCGGAGCCCGACGAGCGGCCCCGCGCGCCCCGCGGGGAGCGGCGCCCGCGCGCGGAGGGCGCGCAGCGCGGCGCCCGCGGCGAGGACGACCGGATCGAGGTACTCGTCGAAGACCTCGACCTCGGGCGGCAGCGCGGCGAGCAGCCCGTCGTCGCGCGGATCCTCGGGGAAGGTCCCCGACAGGACGGCGACGCGGAAGCCGTGGCGCGGCAGGTGCCGCGCGAGCTTCACCCAGCGGAAGGCGCCGACGCTCGTCTGGGGCGCGAAGGCGGGGGAGATCAGCAGGAAGGGGCGCACGTTCGGTTCTCTCGCGGGCAAGCTGGCGTCCACGACATCAACCCTCGCCGCGCACCCCGCGCTCGAGCAGGTCCGCGTAGAGCGCGAACAGCGCTTCGAAGTGCTCGTCGCTCGTGGGCAGCCGCTCCCCCGCGGCCCGCGCCGCCGCGACGCGCTCCTCCCGCGGGCGCGCGAGCACCCGCTCGATCGCGGCGGCCACCTCGCCCGGCGAGGCGCGCGGCGCGTACACCTCGGCGGCGCCGGGCTGCACGAAATCCAGCGCGGCGCCGGCGGCCGGGACGACGAGCGGCAGGCCCGAGCACAGCGCCTCGCCCAGCACGAAGCCGAACGTCTCGGCGGCGCCCCCGTGGACGAAGACGTCGGCGCTGGCGTGCAGCGCGGCGTAGGTGGCGCGGTCCTTGGCGAAGCCGAGGAAGGTCACCTGCGGAAGGGCGGCCGCGCGGCGCTCGAGCCGCGCCCGCTCGGGCCCATCGCCCAGCACCGCGAGGGCGACGGGGCGCCGCGCGGCGAGCTCCCGCGCGGCGTCGATCACGAGCGCCACCCGCTTCTCGACGGCGAGCCGGCACGCGACGAGGAGCAGCGCGGCCGACGGCTCGTCCGCGAACCGGCCGAGCAGGCTGCGGCGCAGCGCCGCGTCCGCGCGGGCGGGGTCGAAGTCGCCGCGCTTCACGCCGAAGGTGACGCGGTGGACGCGCTCGCAGCCGTGGCTGCGGAGCTGCTCCGCGATGAACGTCCCGGGGGCGATCGTCGCGTCGAACCGCCGCGACAGCGCGCGCGGCCAGGCGAACAGCGCGCCCTCGAGCGCCCGGGCGACCGCGCGCGGGCGCACCCGGTCGAGCAGCGGCGCCGCGTAGGTGCTGATCTGATCCGAGTGGTACACGAACGCGCGGAGCGGGACCTCGCGGGCGCTCGCCGCGACGAGCGCGGCCGTGTACGGTGCGCTCGCCTGCACCACGTCCGGCGCCTCGCGGCGGATGATCGCCCGCGCCGCGCCGAGCCGGAGGAGCGCGTGGTAGGTCGGGTCGTACGGCATCGGCGGGCCGGCCACCCGCACGATGCGGCCCCGCTCGAGCGGGACGACCTCGTCGCGCGGCCCGGGCGCCACGACGACGATCTCGTGGCCGCGCCGGCTCCCCTGGCGCACGAGCTCCTCCAGGTACGACCGCACGCCGCCCCCGCGGGACGAGAAGAACTCCGCGACGTCGAGGATCTTCACGAATGGTTGCTCCCGCGCAGGAGGAGGCCGCCCTTCCACGAGCGCCGCATCCGCGCCGATCGGTTCATGACGTGGAGCAGCGCCGGGAGGAACAGGAGCGCGCACGCGACGCACGCCACCTCGCCGCTGACCGCGACCCAGCCGAACGAGTTCAGCGCCTGGTTGTCGGCGAAGATGAGCGATCCGTAGCCGAGCACGGTCGTGTAGCTGCAGAGGGCCACGGGGCCGGCCGAGCGCTTGAGCGCGAGCGACACGTCGCCGCCGAGCAGCCGCGCGCGATCGAAGACGTTGAAGGGGTACTCGCAGCCGATGCCGAACGTGATCGGGAGCGCGATGAAGTTCAGGAAGTTGATCTTGACGTCGAGCGCCGCCATGGCGGTGGCCGTCGCGAGCACGCCGAGCACGAGGGACAGGAGGACCGCGAGCGCGCCCGCCATGCTGCCCGTCGCGAGCACCACGACGATCGTGACCGCGAGGAGCGAGGCCGCCGTCGCCAGCGGGCCGTCGCGCTCCATCGACCGGATCATCTCGGCGAAGACCGTCGGCCTGCTCGCCGTGACGACGTGGGTCCCGTCAGGGAGGACCACGTTGCCGGTCGTGTCGGCCATCCGCAGGAGGTTCCTGCCGTTCGAGAACGAGATGTTGTTCTTGTACTTCACGTAGAACACCGTCCCCACGACGCCGTTGTTCTCCTCGAACCTGCGGCGGATGAGGTCGGGCAGGTCCTTCGGGCCGATGACGCGGAGCGCCTCCGGCGGCTTCATGCTGAGGACGCGCTCCCGCTCCTCGGGGCGCAGGGCCTTCAGCACCCGCGGGGTCAGCCGGTCCCGGATGCGCTCCAGGACCTCGATCTTCCGCTGCTGCTCCTCGGCCGTGCCGGGGAGGGCGTCGGCGATCGTCGCGACGTCGGCCACGAGCTGGCCCTGCGGATCCTTCGCGTCGTTCGCCAGGATCTGCGCCTTGATGGCCGGCACCTGCTCGGGGGTGTCCGCGAGCATCATCGCGCCGGCGACGTTCATCTTCCCGCCGAAGACCTCGGACGCCTTGAGCGACCAGCTCCCCGCGCCCTTCTCCCGCGAGCTCTTCGAGCCGAGGCGCGCGAAGTTGTACTCCCAGGGATCCCGGATGTACGCGGGGAGCTTCCACGCCGCGAGCGCGACGATGACCGGCGCGACCGCGAGGAACGCGAGCGGCCACCGCGACGTCACGCGCGCGAGCGCCCGCGAGCCGGGCCCCGCGGTGCCCTCGTCCGAGACGCGCGGCGCCGGATCGCGCATCCAGCGCGGGAGCCTCGCCTGGATGCGCTCGATCGCGACGAGCGTCGCGGGCACGAGCGGCACGATGGACGCCCACACCATGAACATCCCGACGAAGCCGATCGTGCCGAACTGGCTGAACCCGCGGAAGTGCGTGATCGTGAGCGATCCGTAGGCGATCGCCGCCACGCTCGCCCCGACGAGCTCGGCGCGGAACGCGTTGATGACCGCCTCGCGCCGCGCCTCGTCCGCGGGCATGCCGCGCGCGCGGAAGTCGCGGTACCTCGACAGGAGCACGATCGGGTAATTGACCCCGTTGCCGACGATGATCGCCCCGAGGAAGGCGCCGACCGTGTTGACGTAGCCGTAGGTCAGGGTCGCGAACGCGTACCCCGCGCTGGCGCCGAAGGCCGTGGGGAGCAGGATCACCAGGAGCGACCAGGGCGAGCGGTAGTAGATCATCACGCCGCCGACGATCAGCACGAGCGCGATGACGGTGGCCCACACCGCCTCGCTCACGAGCGACTTCTGCTCGGCGATGGCGTTCGGGATGTCGCCCGCGTACCCGACCTGCATGGCCGGGTGGAACGCCGCAGGGTCGAGGCGCGAGACGAGCGCGGTCACCTGGTCGAGGAGCTCCGCCGCGCGGCGATCGCCCATCCCGGCGCTGCGCGAGACGATGCGGAGCGCGACCATGCGCCCGTCGGGCGTGGCGAAGTAGCCGCTCGGGAACTCGTCGATCTTCTTCAGGCGCCGCTGGAGCTCCTGCCAGGTCTCGTCGAGCGACAGCCCCTTTTGTGCCGGCGCCGGCGCCGGCGTCGCCGCCGCGCCCGCGTCACCTCCGGGCGCCCCGGGAGCCTCCAGATCCTCGATAAGGCCGCTCCGCAGCGCGAGCTCCAGCTCGATCGCCTCGTCCGCCGCCTCGAGCTCGCGGACGCTCGCGTAGAGCCACTTGTTCGCGTCGAAGAAGCTGCGGACCTCCTTCGTGCCGGACTCCAGGTAGCGGATGAGCGCCGGCGGCCCGCACGCCGCCCGGCAGGCGTCGTCGGCGCACGCGGCGGCGCAGGCCGCGCGCTTCCGGAGCGGCTCGTTCAGCTGCTCCGCGAGCGCGTCGATGAACCGCTCGTTCGCGCCGCGATCCGGCGACTCGGCGATGACGATGAGCTGCGCTCCGCCGTCCACGCGCTGGGCCTGACGCTCGTAGGCCTGGAACGCCGGGCTGTCGCGCGGCAAGAGCTCCCGGAGCTCCGTGCGCAGCTCGAGCCGCGACGCGTACCCCCATAGCCCTGCCATGGAGAGGAGCGCGAGCGCGATGACGAGCCAGGGACGGCGCCCGCTGAAATCAGCGAGCGCACCGATCATCCTGAGGAGCATTCGAAGGACACCTCGAAACCGGGAACACCTCGAAGCGGCCGCGTGCGGGCCGGCTTCGGGCCGGTCTTACCATGCGCGCTAGGCGCAGAACGACGGCTGGATACCCTTGGGCCGCGGCGCCGCCGCGGGGCGCAGGTGGCCGAACGCGAAGAGGCCGCCGGTGAAGCCCATCCAGGTGCGGAAGTGACGGAAAGTCTCCAGCCACTGGAGCGCCTTCGGCCCCTCGACGAGCGGGCGCAGGTTGGATTGCCTCGCGTGCTCGCGCGCGTGCGCGAACGCGTTCGCGAGCATGCGCTGCACGACGAGGGGCGAGGACCGCTCGCGCGCCCGCTGCGCGGCCGCGCTGCCGAGCCGCGCGGCGGCGAGCGGGTCGCGCGTGAGCGCGAGCACGGCCTTGCCGAACGCGGCGTTCGCGCTCTCCTCGGCGATCGACCCGCGGCCCGGGTCGATCAGCAGGCCGTTGTGGCCGCTCTGGATCTGCGAGCTCACGCCCATGCCGTCGGCGAACGCGACCGTCGGGGAGCCGCACCAGAGCGCCTCGCTGAGCACGTTCCCGAACGTCTCGCTCAGCGAGGCGTGCAGGAAGAGGTTCGCGTGCCGGTAGTAGTCCGAGATCTGGCTGTACGGCACCTCGCCCGTGAAGATGACCCGGCGCGCGACGCCCAGCTCGCGCGCGAGCGCCGCGTACGCCGCGCTGTCCGGCCCGTCGCCGACGAGCGTGAGCGTCGCCTGCGGCTCGTGCGGGGCGATGTGCTCGGCGAAGATGCGGATCAGCCGGTGCTGCGACTTCTCCCGGGTGTGGCGGCCCGCGCAGACGAGGCGGGGGCCGCGCGGGTCGAGCCCGCGCTCCTCGAGCAGCTGCACGTAGGGGTCGGGGCCGAGCGGGCGCTCGAACACGTCCTCGGGGACCATCCGCGGGATGACGTGGATGGGCACCGTCACGCCCCGTTCGCGCCAGTAATCGCGCAGGCCCTCGCTCAGCACGACGAGGCCGTCGCCCTGGTTGTACAGGTCCACGAAGAGCCGCTCCATCGGCGCGCGGAGCGTCTTGTGGAGCACCGTGTGGACCGCGCCGATCCGGGAGACCCGCTCCGGCAGGAGCACGTCGTACGCGGCCGCGAGGTGCGTCGTGTTCACGCAAAGCAGCGGGACGCCGCGCATCTTGCGCAGCCAGATGCCGAACTCGACGAGCAGGGTCGTGGTCTGCGCAAAGCAGATGTCAAAATCCCACCGCATCGGATCGAGCACCGAGGATCCGACGGGGATCGGCAGGTGCACCCCCGGGTAGGTGCGCAGCGGCAGGCTGGGCAAGGCGACGGTGCCGGGAGGGATCTCGTCGGCCGAGGCATCCGGATCCCGAGGTCCGATCAGTGTTGCCTGGTGACCACAGGTGTTGAGCGCGCGATACAGGGCCCGCGTCTGGAAGACGGCGCCATTCGCGTAAGGAATGCGCGTGAAATCGCTGAGGATGGCGACCTTGAGCGGCCGCCCGTTGGCGCCGGAGAGGGCAGCGAAGGGATTCTCTGGAATGGCCGCTTGCGCCCTGACGGAGGAGAGCCCTCCCCGCGCGGGTCCCGTCGACGGCGTGTGGCGCGCCGGCGCGATCGCCTCGTGCGGCGCGCGATCGCTGCGGTGGTCGCTGAGCGGCAGAATTGCATCCATCGTCATCTTCGTTGCTCCTGGAGAAGCGGCGCGAACCGTGGTCGATGACCGACCGAGGCGCGCAGCGTGACGGGCGGTAGGGCGTCGGTGTCGCGCCCGCGACAGCCGTGTCGCGCTGCGGCCGCGAGCGCTGCCTGCTGCTCGGCACAGCAGCCATTCCTCGTCGGCCGATCGGCCTGTCGGCAGTGGGCGTAATTAGCAAAGCTCATGCCGCTTGTGTCGACTTCGGCCACGGTGCGAGGTGCGAACGTCGCGATGCACCTCGTCACGAGGCGCCCGCGCACGCCTCCTCCAGCAGGGTGAGCATGGCGGAAGGCGCGCTCGGCAGCGCGCGCTCCAGGTCGATGCGAGCGAAGTCGGCGGCGCGGCAGCGATCGAAGAAGCGCGCCACGACGGCCGGCGAGAGCGCCGCGAGCGAGCTCGCGACCGCGACGCCGGCCCGCTCGGCGAGGAGCGCGTTGAGCGTCTGCTCGTTGTGGCGGTCGTCGTAGAGCGCGAGCACGGGCTTGCCGGCGAGCACGCACTCGGCGAGGACGTTGCTGCCGGCGGTGGTCACGACCGCCGACGCGCCCTCGAGGTGACCGAGGAACGCGCCCTGATCGAAGGGGCGCGCCTCGACGCCGGGCACGTCGAGGCCCGGGTCGCCGAACGCGATGACGCGCCGGCCGTCGCGCGCGACGAGCTCGAGCACGCGGCGCGCGTCGCACTCGCTGAAATAACAGACGACGGCCCCGGGCTCGCCGGCGCGCGCGGGGGCGAGCCGGCGCTCGGGCCGCGCGACGAGGGTGCCCGGCGTCTCCGGCTCGATCGGCAGGAAGTGGACGGCGACGGCGCGGCGCGCCCGGCTGGAGGCCCAGGTCGTGCGCCGGCACGCGAGCACCCGCAGCCTCGGCAGCCCCTCGGGCAGGCGGCAGCGCGAGAAGACGAGATCGTGGCCGAGCGCGACGGCGGGGATCCCGAGCGCGCGCGCGGCGAGCAGCGACGGGACGTCGCCGTCGCTCACGATGGCGTCGGGCCGGAAGCCCGCCTGCTCGACGATCTCCTTCGCCAGGCGGCGCGGGAGCTCGATCACGCCCGCGAGCCCGCGGCGGATCGGCCGCACGAGGCGATGCTCCGGGAGCGCGCCGAGCAGGTCCGCCGCCTGGCCGCCGCCGTAGATCCGGAGCTCGTGGCCGCGCTCGCGGAGGGCTCCCAGGATCGGGAGCGCGCGGCTCGCGTGCCCGCGCCCGCGCCCGTGGACGTAGTAGCCGATCTTCGCCACGGGCCGTCAGCGCACCGGCGCGCCGCAGCCGCCGCGCGCGCGAGAGAGGGCCCGTCCCAGGATCACGCGCGGGCCCATGGCCGCCCGCGCGGGGGCCGCGCCGGCGAGCACGCCATTGCGGACCGCGATGATCACGAGCGCACGTCTCTGCTTCATCCCATTTCCCCGCGGATCGCCGCCGAGATCGCCGCCATGGCGGGGGTCTCGGCGCGAGCGCGGAGCGCCTCTACAACGGACGCCTCGCCGGCGGAACCCCGGAGGCGCGCTCGCCGCGCCGCCCCCGGGCGGCGCTCGCGTGGCGCGTACGACGTGGGCGACGCGTGTGACGCGTGCGATGCGCGCCACACGTACGTTGCGTGCGACACGTGCGATGCGTCATTTCTCGCTCCTCCAGACGGGCGACGTGCGCTTTGACTCCGCGCCAGCGCAGGGCTCCAATGACGCCCGCGACACGGCCCGCGCCGCACCATGACCGCCTCGAGCAGCCTTCATTCGACGGGATCCCAGGGACCTCGAAGCATCAGCTCGGCGGACGAGCGCCGCGCGATGGCGCGGGGCCTCCCCACGGCGCTCGTGACCTGGCCCACGTTCGCGGCGCTCGACGTGTTCGTGGTGCTGGCGGTGTTTCCGAGCGCCTCGGTCACCCGGCTGCTGCTCTACCGGCTGCTCGGCGAGGTCATCCTGCTCTGGCTGTACCTCCTCGCCCGGCGCGAGCAGACCTCGGCCGAGCTCCTCGACGCGGCGCACGTCTTCGCGGTCTGGAGCACGGGGGGGCTCATCTCCGTGATGGCGCTGGAGTTCGGGGATCTGACCTGGAACTACATGCACGGGCTGTCGATCGTGATGCTCGTCGACGCGACGATCCTGCCAACGCACTTCTCGCGATCGCTCCGGATGACGATCCCGGTGGCGCTCAGCTTCCCCATCATCATGGGCGCGGGGGCGTCCCTCGACCCGGCGCTCGCGGCGCAGTGGACGTCGCCGCGGTCGCTCGTGATCTTCACCTGCAACTACATCTTCGTGCTCGCCACCGCGATCCTGGTGTCGGCGGCGAGCCACGGCCTCTGGTCGGCGCGCCAGCAGGTCTACGAGGCCCGGAAGCTCGGCCGCTACCGGCTCGTGGCGCCGGTCGGCCGGGGCGGGCAGAACGAGGTGTGGCTCGCCTGGGACGAGTCGCTGCGCCGCGACGTGGCGCTGAAGCTGCTCCGCAGCGAGAGCAAGTCCGAGGGCGACGTGCGCAGCTTCGAGCGCGAGGCGCGCGCGACGAGCCGGCTCACGTCGCCGCACACGATCCGGATCTTCGATTTCGGCGCGAGCAGCGACGGCATCTTCTACATCGCGATGGAGCACCTGGCCGGCGCCGACCTGGCCACCCTGGTGCGCGATCACGGCCCGATGCCGCCCTCCCGGGTCGTCCACTTCGCGCGGCAGGCCTGCCTCTCGCTGGCGGAGGCGCACGACGCGGGCGTCATCCACCGCGACATCAAGCCCCACAACCTCTACATCACGCGCGTGGGCGACGAGCAGGACGTGCTCAAGGTGCTCGACTTCGGGATCGCGAAGCAGGTGAGCCTGGAGGGAGACGCGAGCATGACGGACGTCGGCGTGATCAAGGGAACGCCGACGTACATGTCCCCGGAGATGATCTCGGCCGGCGCCGTGGACGCCCGGAGCGACATCTACTCGCTCGGGGTCACGCTCTATTACCTGCTGACGGGCGTGGCCCCCTTCGACGGCCGGAGCTTCGGCAAGCTCGTCTACTCGCACCTGACGATGCCGCCGATCCCGCCGTCGCTGCGCGCGCCCTGGCCGCTGTCGTCGGAGCTGGAAGAGGTGGTGATGCGGTGCCTCGCCAAGCGGCCGGGCGACCGTTACCAGAGCGCGCGCGAGCTGCTCGCCGCGCTCGACGCATGCGAGCCGGCGCCAGCGTGGACGCCGGACGACGCAAGGAGCTTCTGGACGGCGCGCGCCGCGATGCCGCGCCCCGAGCCGCCGCCCCCGGATCCCGGCCCCACCGTGCGCCTGCGGCCCGAAAAAGCCGTGCCCGTGGCCTGAGGCGGCCAGGGCGAGCGGGGGCCTTCAGGCCTGGCCCGCCCCGAGCTGCGCGCCGTCGGGGAACCGCCTCGAGGGGGGCGGCGCTCGTCGAACGGACGCCGGAGGCTGCGCGTCCGCCTGGAGCGCGGGGCCCTTGTCGACCACGGGCATACGCAGCGGCGCGGGCGCGGGCGCTGGCGAGCGCCGCTCGCTCTGCGCCAGGACGAGCGTGTCGTGGAGCGCGCGAGCGCTCTCGTCCCACCCCTTGCACCCTGCGAGCGCCGAGATCCGCTCGGGATCGTAGGGCGCGTGCGCCGCGCGCGCCATGGCGCCGGCCAGGGCGGGGAGATCGCCGGGCGCGACGAGCTCGCCGAGCTCGGGGCGGCTGATCACGTCGGGGATGCCCCCGACCTGCGTCGCGACGACGCGTCGGCCCGACGCGAGCGACTCGATCACGACGTTGGGCGTGCCCTCGTGGTGGCTCGGCAGGACGAGCGCATCACAGGCGGCGACCCAGCGCGCCACCTCGTGGTGCGGCAGGCGTCCGGTCATCAGGACGCGCCCGCCGAGCCGCGCCGCCGCCGACCTGCAGGCCTGCTCGTCCGCGCCGCTCCCGACCAGGGCGAGGTCGACGTCGGGGTGCGCGGCGGCGACGCGCTCGAACGCGGCGATCGCGTCGAGCGCGCCCTTGTCGCGGAGCAGGTGGCCGACGTAGAGCAGCAGCCGGCGCTCCGCAGGGCGGCCCAGGGCGGCGCGGGCCTCGCGCCGGTCGCGCGGGTAGAACATGCCTCGATCGACGCCGTTCATGACGACATCGATGCGGTCGCGCGGGACGCCGAGCGCGTGCACCCCCTCGGCCAGCTGCTTGCTCACGGCGACGACGCGGGTCGCGCGCTGGAGACCCCACTCGAGCGAGGGCCTGACGGCCGGTTGCTGCGAGAGCACGTCGACGTCCGAGCCGTGCACCTTGACGACCGCCGGGACGCCGAGCAGCTCCGCGAGGCACACAGCGGCGAATCCGTCTGGATAGGCGAACGAGCCGACGATGACGTCCGGCGCCGGACGGTGGCGCGCCAGCTCGAAGAGCATGGACGCCGCATAGAGCGGGCCATTGAGATAGGGCGCCACCTTGGGCACGTAGAGGAATCGCGGGTGGCGCACCGGCAATCCCTCGATCACGTCCTCGCGAGGCGCGTCGCTCGACATGGACCACCGGGAGAACCTGGAAGCCCCCGGAAACCAGGGGATCGTCGCGAAGACGTCAATATCGCAATACCTCGAGAGCGCGGCGAACTGTCGCCGGTTGAACGGCGCCTGTCCCGGGTTCGTCGCGTTCGGGAAGATCTTGGTGATAAGCAGGACGCGCATACCTCTGCTCCTTCGGACTCGCCCGCTCGGCTCGACGGAAATCCTCCGATCAGCGGAGCACCTCGTCGCGCGGTCGAGCGGTGGCGAGCAGAGAACATGCCACTCAGAGAAAGCTGGAAACGAGGCAAGGAATGGGAGCGACGTGCCCAGACGAGCGATGAACGAACAGCCACGACGCCCCAGCGAGACAAATTGCCACGCGCCGTGGGTGACTTCGGCGGACGAGGTGGGCAAACACCGCGCAGCGCTTCCGAGCGCGGCATTTGCAGCGGGAACGGTATTTACAAAGAGAGCTTCGCGACGAACGCGTCGCCCTGGCCTGCGCTCGCGAGCGCCCCTTGACCGAAGTTGATGGCGCCGTAGAAGCGGCCGGCGATCAGCACGCTCGCGCCTGAGCCCGCCGCCACGTCGAGGCCGACCTGCGTCTGGACGTCGCCGAACAGCTTGCTGAAGACGTGATCGCCGGAGGCGCCGAGCTTGACCAGGTAGACATCGGTCTTTCCTCGGCTCGTCAGCGGCCCTCCGCCGAAGTCCGCCGAGCCGAACAGCGGACCCGCGAGCAGGAGATTGCCGGCGGAGTCCACCGCGACGCTCGCGCGCGCCCCGGTCTCGAAATCGGTGAGCAGCTGGTCCTCGGCGTCGCCGAAGCGCCGGCTCATGAGGTGCGCTCCGGCGCCGGAGAGCCTGGCGACGAACAGATCCCGCCCGCCGGCGCTCACCAGCGGATCGCCGCCGAGGTCGATGGTCGACGCGAACGTGCCCGTGAGCGCCACGTCGCCCGTCGCCGGGTGGACCGCGACGTCGTGGGCCTCGTCCGCCTCGGCGCCGCCGAACCGGGCGCTCCAGACGTGGTCGCCGGAAGGACGGAGCTTGGCGAGGAAGATGTCGGAGAGGCCGGCGCTCTCGAGCGGCCCGCCGCCGAGATCGATGGATCCCTCGAAATACCCCGCGACGAGCAGGTTGCCGTCGGCGTCGGCCGCGATCCCGTGGGCGTAGTCGTCGCCCTCGCCGCCGGCGCGCGTGGCGAGGAGCGTCCGGCCGTCGTCCGAGGCGAGGCGCAGCACGAAGGCGTCGCGCATGCCCGCGCTCGTGAGCTCGCCGGCGCCGAAGTCGACGGCGCCGTGGTAGCCGCCCGCCACGAGGACGTTGCCCGCCGCGTCGACGGCGATGCGGTCGCAGCGATCCGCGCCGGATCCGCCGAAGATCCTGCTCCAGATGTGCTCGCCGCCGCCGCCCAGCTTGACGACGAAGACATCGTCGCTCCCGTGCGACGCGAGCTCGCCGCCGCCGAGATCGACGCGGCCGAAGGCGCGGCCCGCCACGAGGACGCTGCCCGCCGCGTCGACCGCGAGCGCCATCGCGAACTGGTTGCCGTCGCCCGGGAACAGCTTGCTCCAGACGTGCGCGCCGAACCTGTCGAACTTCGCCACGAAGGCGTCCGTGCCGGTGGCCGTGAGCGGGCCGCCGCCGAGATCGACGGTCCCCTCCAGCTGGCCGACCACGATCACGTTGCCGTCCGCGTCGAACGCGACGGAGCGGGCGTACTGGCCGTTCGCGTCGCCGAAGCCGCGGCTCCACACGTCCTCGCAGGCGGGCGTCGCGCCGTCGCAGTCCTCGTCGTCGGGCGTGTCGCACGCGTCGAACGCGGGCAGGACCTCGCCCATGCACGGGCCCCACGACGTGCCCTCCGCGTTGCAGACGCGCGTGCCGGCCGCGCAGCGCCCGACGCCGTCCGTCCCCCCCGGGCCCGTGTAACACGCCTCCTCCGCGCCGGGCGTACACACGCAGCCGGGACAGCCGCAGTCGAGGCCGCTGCACGCGGCCGGCGCGAGCTCCGCGATCCAGGCGGCGACACACGCGAGCTCCTCGGACGAGTACGGGGCCCCGCCGAGCGGCATGCGCGCGCCGCACGAGGGCGCGTCGGTGAGCCGCACGTAGAGCGCGCTCTCCTCCGGCCGATCGGGGTCGGCGAGCACGCCGGCGCAGTTCGTGGCCGGGCGGCCGGCGACGCGATCGCCGACGCCGAGCGTGACGAGGTCGAGGCCCGCCGCGGGCTCGCCCGGCCCGTGGCAGCCCCCGCCGCCGCACCGCTCGGCGAACACCGCGGGCACGTCGGCGCACGCGGCCTGCGGGTCGCGGTCCCGCCGGTCGAACCGCTCCTGGTCGTCGATCGTCCCAGGACACCCCGCGAGCAGCGGCAAGGCCGGCGCGACGAGCGCCGCCGCCGTCACCGCCGTCGCCGCCGTGAAGCGCCCGCCGCGACGGGCAGACACGGCGCGCGCCGCGCGCGCTGAGCGCACCTCACTCCCCATGATAAGCCACCCCCAGGTGAACGCTGAAGAGCTGGTCGAGCGCCCCGCCAGCGATGTACGTGTCCTCTGGCTCGGAGTCGAAGTCGTAGAAGAACCGCGCGTACGACGCGCCGGCGCGCGCCTCGAGCCCCGGCGCGAACGGGGCGGCGACCGCGACGCGGAGATCGACGCCTCCGGCGCTCGGCGCGCGGAAATGAGAGGCGAGGGCTCCCATCGAGAGGGGCGCCTGAACCCCTCCCCCGGCCTCCAGCGCGACCGGGCCGACCGGCAATCGCCCGTCCACCCCCACGCGCAAGGCGACGTAAGACACCGACGCGGCGTCGCGCGACGGGTCGCCCGTCGACTCGATATCGAAGTCGGTCCAGCGGAGTCCGCCGCTCGCGAACAGGACCGGCCCGTCCTGCCCGGCGAGGCGGTAACGGCCCCGGAGGCCCGCGTGGAGCCGGCTCCACGAGGTCGATACGCCCGCTCCGCCGGCGCCCTCCGAGTCGAGGCCGAGCGCGCGAGCGTACGAGAGCTCGACGCCGAGGTCGCGGAGCACCGGGACGGCGCTTCGCGCGAACGGGTACAGCTCGCCCCGGAGGGACGGCATGGGCACGCCCAGCACCTCGTAGGTGCGGAGGTTGTCGGAGAGCAGATCGCTATAGGACAGCGTACGACCCGCGATCTCGAGATCGACACCCGCGCTGAAGAGCGCCGTCCCCGCGGCGGGGGGGCGGGCGCCTTCGCGCTCGGCGCGATCGGCGACGGGATCGGCGAGCGCCGAGCCTGGCGCCAGGAGCATCGACAGCGCCGAGAGCGCCGCGCCGAGCAGCGCGGCCGCAGAAGAGCGGCGCGCGCTGCGCCGCGGCGCCCGAGGAGAGAGAGGAGCGACAGGACAGGCGAGCGTTCGCCTTTGCATTGGGCGCGAGCATAGTCGCTCCGTACACCGCAGGTCGAGCCGCCTTCGAAGGCCGGAGTCCGCGGCAACGCCGTAAGACACGCGCGCACGGGATGATCACATCGGCCCCGTGCTCCCACTTGATTCGGCGGCTCCGAGCGCGGCTCCTATCCGGGAGCGACGGTTTGCCATACGCTCCTTGAAGATGGCGAGATGGCGCGCCACGCACACGGCCGCGCCCCGCACGCTGCACGGAGGGGAACGCGCCGTGCCCTGCTCGCGCTCGCCGACGAGGCACCATGGCTGAACCAAGAGCTCTCCGCTGGCCCATCGGCCTGCTCCTCCTCGCCTCCTGCTCAGGGCAGTTCGGCGATCTCCCCGCGAGCGACGACAACGACGACGGCGAGGCGACGGCGCCGCTCTGCGACTCCATCGAGCCAGGCGAGTCGCCGCTCCGCCGCATGACACGGGTGGAGTACGACAATACGATACTCGATCTCCTCGGCGACGACAGCCGCCCTGCGAGGGGCTTCGTGCCCGAGGAGGAGTCGCTCGGCTTCAACAACCAGGCGGCGGCGCTCGTCGTGAGCCCGCTGCTCGCGGAGCAGTACATGACCGCCGCCGAGGGCGTCGCGGCGCGCGCGGCGGGCAAGCTGCTCGGCGAGGCGCCCTCGTGCCGCGGGGCCGCGGCGGGCGCCGCGTGCCGCGGCGAGATCGCGGCGCTCATCGCGTCGCTCGGCAAGCGGGCGTTCCGCCGGCCCCTCGCCGAGGACGAGGTCGCCGAGCTCGCGGCGCTCTTCGACCGCGGGCTCGGCCTCGGGGAGACGCCCGACGACGCGTCGACCGGCCTCTCGCTCGTCGTCCAGGCGATGCTCCAGTCGCCGCACTTCCTCTACCGCGTCGAGCTCGGCATGCCGGATCCGGTGGAGGGCGACGTCGTGCCGCTCACCTCGTACGAGATCGCCTCGCGGCTCTCGTACCTCCTCTGGGGCACCATGCCAGACGACGCGCTCTTCGCGGCCGCCGAGAAAGGGGCGCTCGGCACCGCCGAGGAGATCGCGGCGCAGGCGCGGCGCATGCTGGACGATCCGCGGGCGCGCGAGGCCGCGAAGAACTTCCACCGCCAGTGGCTCGGGCTCTCGAAGATCGACGAGATCGCCGCGGGCGGGAGGGACCCGGAGCTCTACCCCGAGTACCGGGACGAGCTCCTGCCGCTGTTCCAGGCCGAGACCGAGGCGTTCCTGGATCACGCGATCTTCGAGGAGGACGCGAGCGTGAGCGCGCTGTTCACGGCGTCCTATTCGATGATGAACCGGGAGCTCGCCGAGCTCTACGGCGTCAAGGGAGGCCCGAAGGGCGAGGCGTTCGAGCGGGTGGAGCTCGATCCGTCGCAGCGCGCCGGCTTCCTGACGCACGCCGGGCTGCTCTCGCTCTATGCGAAGCCGAACCGGTCCTCGCCGGTGCACCGCGGCCGGTTCGTGCGCCAGAGCCTGCTCTGCCAGATCCCGCCGCCGCCGCCGGACGTGGTCCCGGAGCCGCCGATGGTCGACCGGACGAAGACGACGCGCGAGCAGTTCTCGCAGCACGTGTCCGACCCGGGCTGCAGGAGCTGCCACACGCTGCTCGACCCGATCGGGTTCGGCTTCGAGCACTACGACGCGCTCGGCCGCTGGCGGGACGCCGAGAACGGCATCCCTGTCGACGCCAGCGGCGAGCTCACGCAGACCGACATCGACGGGCCGTTCGACGGGGCGGTCGAGCTCGCGCACCGGCTCGCGGAGAGCGAGCAGGTGCGCGCGTGCGTCGTGAAGCAGTGGTTCCGCTTCGGCTACGGCCGCGCCGAGCAGCGCGAGGACGCCTGCAGCCTCTCGCAGGCGACGGAGGCGTTCGAGGCGTCCCGGTACAACGTCAGGGCGCTGCTCGTGGCGCTCACCCAGACCGACGCGTTCCGCTACCGGCGCGAGATCGACGTGGGAGACGACGCAGGGGGGGCCTCGGAGAGCGCCCCGGGAGGAGAGCCTTGATGAAGCCGTACCGACTCAGCCGCCGCGCCGTGCTCAGGGGCCTCGGCGGCGCGGCGCTCGCGCTGCCCTTCCTCGAGGTGATGGGCTGCTCGAAGCGGCTCGCGCCGGCGTCGGAGCAGACGGGGCGGGCCGCGTTCGGGCTCGAGTTCCCGAAGCGATTCATCGTGCTCTACACGCCGAACGGGACCGTCCCGCCGGACTTCTGGCCGTCGTCCTCGACGTTCCAGGACGGCGAGGAGCTGTCGCCCATCCTGGCGCCGCTCAAGGACCACAACAGGGATCTGCTGGTCCTCGGCAACGTGAGCGCGCTGTCGGCGCTGACGGGGCCGGGCGACGCGCACCAGAAGGGCACGGGGCAGTGCCTGACCGCGCGCGCGATGCAGGAGGGCGACTTCCCCGGCGACGCCGGGCTGTCGTGCGGCTGGGCCGACGGCATCTCGCTCGACCAGGAGATCGCGAACCACATCGGCACGAAGACCAAGTTCCTCTCGCTCGAGCTCGGCGTGCTCGTGTACGGGGCGACCGTGGGCGCGCGCCTCGCGTACCGCGGGCCGGCGCAGCCGCTGCCGCCCGAGAACAGCCCGTACGCCGCGTTCGACAGGCTCTTCTCCGACCTGTCGGTCGCGCCCGCCGACGCGACGCGGAAGACCGAGCAGCGCAGGGCGGTGCTCGGCAAGGTGGCCTCGGACTACGACCGGCTGCGCAAGCGGCTGGGCGCCGCGGATCGGCAGAAGCTCGACGGGCACCTCGCGTCGGTGGAGGACATCGCGTCGCGCCTCGATCGCAGCTCGGCGCCGACCTCACCGGCGTGCGCCGCGCCGGCGCTGACGCCGGATCTCGACGTCGACAAGGTCGCCAGCATGCCGGAGCTCTGCCGGCTCCAGCTGGATCTCATCGCGATGTCCCTCGCCTGCGATCTGACGCGGGTCGCGAGCCTGCACTTCACGAACTCCGCGACGACCAAGGTGCTGAGCTTCCTCGGGCCGGACATCACCGAGGGCCACCACCCGATGGCGCACAACGGCTACGCCGATCAGGTGAACCGCGAGCGGCTCACCAGGATCAGCCGCTTCTACGCCGAGCAGCTCGCGTACCTGATCGCCAAGCTGAAGAGCATGCCGGAGGGCGACGGCACGGTCTTCGACAACACGGTGATCTTCTGGACCAACGAGCACGCGGACGGCAATCACCTGCGCAAGAACATCCCTTATGTCGTCGCCGGGAGCGCAGGAGGTTATTTCAAGACGGGCCGATACCTCGTCCAGCAGAAGGAGGTCGCGCACAACAACCTGCTCCTGTCGCTGCTGCACGCGATGGGCATCGAGGCCGACACGTTCGGCGACCCGGACTTCTGCACAGGACCGCTGACAGGGATGATCTGACGGCGGCCTGCCGGCCGCGCTCGCCGGCGCGAGGCGCAGGTTCGTGTGCGAACGCCGCCGTGGACCGCGGCGGGCCCCTCAGAACCGGCCACCGAATCCGGTCGGGCGGCCCTCGCCGGCGGCTCCCTGGCCCGCCCCCACCTGCTCGGGATAGGGCTCGTGCAAGAGGAGGAGGCCGGCCGACAAGGCCGCCGCGACGACCGCCCCGGCGCCGGCGATCCACACCCACGACGGCGTCCCGCCGCGCTTCTCGGCCGGCACCAGGCCGACGCGGACGCTGCTCAGCGCCTCGTCCTGAATCCGTATCTGGGCCTGGTAGGGCACCTTCCCCGGCGCCGTCACCCTCACCACGTGACGGCCGCTCGGCACGATGCCCTCCCACTGCCCTTCCCCCAGGAACTCGCCGTCGAGCGCAAGGCGATCGCCCGGAGAGGCAACGATGGAGAGCCTGCCGCCGTTCATCGGCCGCGCCAGCCGGACGTCGAGCGCCAGCTGCGCGCCAGGGGCCACGCTCTCCACGCGGAGGTGCTCCTTGAACCCCGGCTTGAAGACACGGATTCGCCTCGTGCCGGCGTCGACGATCACCTTGCCCGGGAGCGGCGTCTTCCCGATCGGCTCGCCGTCGATCGTCACCTCCGCGTCCCGCTCGCTCACGGCGATGTCCAGGTGACCGACGAGGGCGCTGGCGTCCCGCTCGACCTCGGCGATCGTCGCCCAGTCCTCCGGGAGCAGGACGCCGCGGTCCTCCTGCTTCAACCTCTCCACCAGCGCAAGGAGCTGGCTGTACCGGTGCATCTTGGACGTGCAGGCGATCATGTTCCAGAGGAGGCGCGCGTCCTTCGAGCTCTCGTAGGCGCTCTGGAACTTGAGGAAGGCGCTGGCAAAGTCGCCGTTGCGAAAGAGCTCCTTGCCGGACTCGTAATCGGCCCTGGCCTCACCGCTCAGCCGCTCGCGGGCGGGCGCAGAAGCAGCCTCGCCCGGCGCGGAAGGGGCCGGCGCGGGCGCGGCCGGCGCAGGAGCCGCTGGCGCGGGCGCGGCCGGCGCGGGAGCCGCCGCAGGGGCGGGCTGGGGTCGCTGCGCGGCCGCGCCGCCGGCCGTGGTCAACACCACGATGGCGACCGCTGGCGCGAGCCCCGTCGCCGGGCGGCGCGAACGCACCGGCGCCTCGCCTGCATCCGGATGGAATGCGGGGTGCAGCGGATCGGAGGCCGGTGGTTCCTGTCTCATCTGAGCGGTGGTTCCAAGGGATTCTTCCCTCCGGGCGCCGACGGCGCCTTCGGCGTCGCCGACGCGCTCGTGGCCGGGGGCGCGCGCCGGCCCTCGAGCGCCGCCCCGGAGGGCGCCGCGTCGTTGGCCGGCACGACGACCGGGGAGACCGGCGGCTGCTGCGGCGGCAAGGCGTCACGGACCGCCGGCGGCGGCTCGGGCGCGATCAGCGGGTCCGCGCCGCGCGCCGCGGTGTCCTGACGCGCGCGCCGCGGCGCCGTGTCGTCCCGCGAGGCCGCCGCGGCCTGCAGCGCCGCCGCCTCCGGCGCTCTGCCGGGCAACGCGACCGCGCCCCACAGGGCGAGCGCGAGCGCGGCGATCACGACCGCCCCGAGCGCCGCCCCGAGGATCCTGCGCGACCCGGGCCGCGCGGACGTTCGCGTGAGCCCCTGCGTCGTGGGAAGGAGGCTCGCCATCGCGCCGGACGGGGCGCTCGGAGGGCCGTTGGCCGTCACGAGCCGCGGCGGCGGCACCGAACCGGTCGGCGGCACGGTCGCCTGCGCCGCCGCCCCGAGGATCCGCGCGGCGCGCTCCGCCCGCTCCTGCCCGCCCGCCGCCGCGAAGGGCACCAGCGCGCGCGCCAGGTCGGCGACGGTCTGCGGCCGCCGGGCCGGATCCTTCTGGAGGCAATGGAGGATCACGGCCTCGAGCCCCGGTGGGATGTCGCTCCTGAGCGCGGTGGGCGGGCTCGGCTCGGCGCTCGCGACCTGCAGCACGAGCTCGGCGAGCGCCGGGGCATCGAACGGCGGCTGCCCTACCAGGAGGCGGTAGAGCAGCGCGCCGAGCGCCCACACGTCGGAGCGGGCGTCGACCGAGCGCGACGACCGCATCTGCTCCGGGGACATGTAATTGGGCGAGCCGAGCATCTCCCGCGTCTGCGTCAACGACGCGCCGACGCCCTCGGTGCTGCCCGGCACCTCCTTCGAGATCCCGAAGTCGAGGACCTTGATCAGCGTCGCCCCGCCGGGCGTCGTCGAGAGGAAGAGGTTCGCCGGCTTGAGATCGCGGTGCACGATGCCCGCGGCGTGCGCCTCGGCCATCGCCAGGCAGGCCTGCAGGACGTAGTCGGCCGCGTCCACGACGCTGAGCGTGCCGCGGGCGCGGAGCACATCGGAGAGATCTTCGCCCTCCAGGTACTCCATCACGATGTACGGGATGCCCGAGCCGAGCTCGCCGACGTCGAACACCCGCACGACGTGCTCGCCCTTGAGGCGGACCACCGCGCGCGCCTCGCGGAGAAACCGCTGCACGAGCGCCGGGCTCTCCGTGCTGAGAAGGAGCTTGATCGCGACGCGCTGCGGGAGGAACAGGTGGCTCGCCGCGACAACGATGCCCATGCCGCCTCGGCCCACGACGCGATCGACCCGGTACTTGCCGGCGATGACGTCTCCTTCGACGACAGGTGGCTTCATGGGAGCTCCGTGCTTCACGCCCGGCCACGGGGCGCGCCGCCATCCGAGCCTGCTGTGGTCGACGGTAGCACAGGTGCCCCCCGACCGGTCCATCGACGGAGGCGTGCCCTCGTCTGCGATCGCCGGTCGGAGGGCGATACGATACGACGATGAAGCGCTCACCTCGATGTATCTCAATGGCGGTAGGCTCGCTCGCGCTGCTCGTCCAGAGCGCGTGCGGCGGCGCGGTGATCATGGACGGCGGAGGAGACGGGGCCGGCGGCGCGGGCAGCACGACCGGCCAGGGCAGCACGACCGGCCAGGGCAACACGAGCGGCCAGGGCAGCCCGGATGGCCCGGATGGCCCGATCTCCACGACGAGCTCGGTCGCGCCGTCGCCCACGACCTCGGGCGGCGCGGGCCGCCAGGTGAGCGCGATCGTCTTCGGCGACTCGACCGTGACCTTCCGTATCGCCACCCTGGCCCTGTCCTGCAGCGATCCCGACGCGAACCCCACGTACGAGCCCTGCAGCGACTGGTGGGACCTCGAGCTCACCATGCCCGAGTCGATGCTCGCCGTGGGCGAGGTGGACACGGCGAGCGGAGATCTCACGATCTTCGGGACGTCCTCTCGCGCGGACTGCAGCAGCACGGGGGCCGTCAGCGGCGGCGGCAACACAGGCTTCGGCAGGCTCACCATCACGGCGATCGACCCGAGATCGGTCAGCTTCGAGCTCTCCGACGTGGGTCCCGTGTTCGTCGACGAGGACCCGAACGGCCGCTACGTCGCGCCCCGGTGCGCCCCGCGGTAGCGCCGCGCTGCCCAACGACGGATCGGCTGGCGAGACACCGATGGATCCCCCGAGGTCCCGCCGCTGGTCAGTCGCACCGGATCACCGGCCGCACAGGCTCGATGATGGGGGCGCGGCTCCTGCGCAATGCCGGTCCACGCGTAGCACGGTTCGACCGCCATCGTCTCTTGCGCGCCAGACAGCATCACTCGTACGGTTCGCAGGTCGCACCACGCCCGCGCCCCTCTCTCTGGACATCGCATCTGTTCCTCGTTCCCCGAGGGGCCTGACATCCCCTGTCGATCCGCCGCGAGGCGCTCGCCCGGGAGGCCGCGCGTTGCGCGCCGGACCGACCGCGTTTCGCTGGAGATGCCCATGCCGCTCGCCCGAACGCTCGACGACGCCCCCCTCCGCCCCTCGGCGCGGCGCACGGCCGCCGCCCCCCTCCTCGTCGCGCTCGCCTTCGCCGCCTGCGCCGGACACGATCCCGCCGGGACCGAGGCGGGCCGAGCGCCGTCGGAGGGCGCGCCGGGCGCCTCCTCCGCGCCTGCCGCCGCGCCGGCGCCGGCGCCGCACGCGCCGCCGTCGTTCGATCTCGGTCAGGTCATCGAGCGGATCCACTTCGCGTTCCGGCCCGACACGGAGCGCGCCGCGACATGGACCGGCGGCCACGCGACGTACGCCGTGCGCGCCGACGCCGACGGGTTCCGCGTCGCCCCGGTGGCGCGCGACGCGGACGCGCCCCGCATGGGCGCCGCGGCGGTGTTCTCGACCGTCGCGATCGGCCGCGCTCTCGCCGCCGGCCCCGGCACGCGCGCGCCGCACGGCGAGCCCCGCGCGGCGCGCGAGCCGGGCGAGCCGGCGCGCGCCACACGCGTCGCGCGCGTCGCTGACGACGGTCACCTCGTCGTCGCCCGCGCCGGGGCCGCCGAGCACCTGCGCAACGGGCCCGCCGGCGTCGAGCAGAGCTTCGAGTTTTCCGCCGCGCCGGCAGGGGACGGGGATCTCGTGGTGCGCGTGCGGGTCGACGGCCTCCGCCACGCCGGAGCCACCGAGGGCGGACATCACTTCATCGATCCGGCGAGCGGCCTCGGGCTGCGCTACGGCGTCGCCACCTGGATCGACGCGCGCGGGACCGCGACGCGGGTGCCGGTGGCGTGGGATGCGGCGGGGGAGCTCGCGCTCCGGGTGCCGGAGGCGCTCGTCGAGACATCGGCGTATCCGGCGGTGCTCGACCCGATCGTCTCGCCGGAGCTCGCCATGGATGAGCCGATCGCGGGGCCGTCGCTGGGCGCCCAGAGCGACGCCGCGGTGGCGTCCGACGGGACGAACTTCCTCGTGGTGTGGTCCGACTGGCGGGGCGATCTCACGACCTCCTCCGACGGCGCCGACCTCTACGCGGCGCGGATCGCCCCCGACGGCACGGTGCTCGATCCGCGCGGCATCCCCATCAGCACCGGGCCCGGCGCGCAAGAACAGCCGGCCATCTCGTGGGACGGGACGAACTACCTCGTCGCCTGGAGCGACCACCAGACCGGGACCAATTCGCAGGTCTACGCCACGCGGGTGAGCCCCCTCGGGTCGGTCCTCAACCCCGGGGGCATGCTGCTGAACCCGGGCTACAGAGGCGGCGGCTCGCCGAGCATCGCCTTCGACGGCGCGCGCCACCTCGTGGTGTGGATCGGAGTGCCGCCGGACAGCGCGACGAGCTCGCTCGTCGGCACCTTCGTCACCCCCGAGGGGGTCGCCACGATCGCGCCCGCGTTCACCGGCATCAGCGGCAGCAGCCCGGTCGTCGCGTCGGCGAGGGGCTCGTTCGTCGTGGCGTGGTCCAGGTACAACAGCGGCACGCTGGACTACGAGGTGCGGATGTCGCGCGTCTCCGCCGCCGGCGGGATCCTCGACCCGGCGGGGATCCTGGTGGGCACGGGAACCTGCCCTCGCCTGGCGACCGATGGATCCCAGTACGCCCTCGCATGGGTGAGCAAGTGGGGCTCCGTCGGGCTGACGCGCCTCGACGCCGAGGCGACCCGCCTCGACACGACCTTCGTCGACTCCGAGACGCTGGCGGACTTCACCTGTGCCGCCGTCGCCTTCGACGGATCGAACTACCTCGTCGGCTGGCCGACGGACTCGCAGCAGATGACGATCCAGCGCTTCCCCACCGCCGGGCCGCCGCTCCCGGGGACGATCGTCGCCGGGCAGGCGAGCCAGCACACGAGCCCCGCGATCGCGTCGGGCGGCGGACGATCGCTGGTCGTCTGGCGGCGCCCGAGCCCGTTCGGCCGCCCCCAGCCGCGGGAGCTCACCCTGTCGCGGATCGCCGCGGACGGGGCGCTGCTCGCGCCGAGCGACGTGCCGCTGACGCCGGGGTCGAACCGCCAGCTCGCGCCGGACGCCGCGTTTGACGGGGCGAACTACCTCGTCGTCTGGGACGACACGGGCGCCGACGGCGATCGCGATATCCACGGCACGCGCGTCTCGCCGGCCGGGGAGATCCTCGATCCGAGCGGCATCGCCATCGCCGACGCGCCCGGGGAGCAGGCCGCGCCCCGCGTCGCGTTCGACGGGGAGAACCACCTGGTCGTCTGGCAGGACGACCGCAACGCCGCGGCCTCGCTGACCGACATCTACGCCGCGCGCGTGACCCCGCGCGGGGAGGTGCTCGCCGCGAGCCCGCTGAGCGCTGCCTCCGCAGCGCAGACCTCGCCCGACGTGGCGGCGGGGGGCGGCGCCGCCCTGGTCGCGTGGACCGACGGGCGCAACGGCGGAACGAGCATCTACGCGACCCGCGTGGAGGGCGGCCGCTCGATGGACGGGAGCGGCTTCGGCGTCACGGCGCGGGGGGGCTCCAAGCCGGCGGTCGGCTTCGGCGGGGGCCAGTTCCTCGTGGCCTGGCGGAGCGGCGGCGTGATCGTCGCGAGCCGCGTCGGCGTCGATGGTCTCGTGCTGGACCCCACGGTCATGCAGCTCTCGGACAGCGCCGCGTCGGCCCCGGACGACACCAGCCCCGGGCTCGCGTTCGACGGGGTGAACCACCTGGTCGTGTGGCTCCATCCGAACTCGTACAGGGTCCAGGGCCGCACCGTCCCGACGTCCGGTCGACCCGGGGAAAGCTTCCAGATCCACTACGCGCAGAGCCAGCAGTTCAGGAGCGTGACCGCCACCTTCGACGGCGTGACCCCCGTCATCGCCTGGGAGCAGGTGACGGGGCCCCAGTCCGTGATCGTCGCAGCCCGGCTCCTTTCAGGCGGCGCGCTGGCTCCCCCCGGCGTCTTCGCGATCGAGAGCGCGTACGGCCCCGCACGCGGCCCCTCCCTCGCCACGAACGGCGCCGGGCAGTCGCTTGTCGCGTACGCCCACTTCGACCCCGCCGCGGGCGTCGGATCGTACCGAGCGCGCGGCCGCATCATCTCTCTCTCCGAGCGCGGCGCCGCGTGCTCGAGCGCGCACGACTGCGTGACCGGCTTCTGCGTGGACGGCGTCTGCTGCGACAGCGCGTGCGGCGGCGACGTCCGCGGCGACTGCCAGGTCTGCAGCGTCGCGGCGGGGGCGGCCGTCGACGGCGAGTGCACGCCGCTGACCGCCGTGGCGTGCGACGACGGCGCCATCTGCACGACCAACGACACCTGCCAGGCCGGCGTCTGCGTCCCGGGAACCCCGGTCACCTGCGCGCCCCCCGATTCCTGCCACCAGCCGGGGACCTGCAACACCGCGAGCGGCCGGTGCCGCTACGCGGAAGCGCCGAACGGCACCGCGTGCGACGACGGGGACGCGTGCACCCAGACCGACACATGCCAGAGGGGCGCCTGCGTCCCGGGAAGCCCGGTCACCTGCGCGCCCCCCGACGCCTGCCACGAGGCTGGGACGTGTGATCCCGCGACAGGCGCGTGCTCGAACCCGGAGCGGCCCGACGGTGCGCCCTGCCCCGGCGGCACCTGCGTCGACGGCCTCTGCAACGACTCGGTGGGCGGAAGCGGCGGGGGGACCACGAGCGGCGCATCGGCGGCCTCGGGCGGCGCATCGGCAGGCTCGGGCGGCGTAACCGCGGGCTCAGGCGGCGGCGCAGGCGCTGGCGGCGCAACCGCGGGCTCAGGCGGCGGCGCAGGCGCTGGCGGCGCGACCGCGGGCTCAGGCGGCGATGCGCCGGGGGCAGGTGACCCGGACGACAGCGACGGCGGCGGATGCGGGTGCCGCACGACGCCGGCCGCACCGGCCGCCCACGGGGCGCCGCTCGCGCTCCTGGCGCTCGCGTTCCTCACGCGCCGGCAGCGGCGTTGCTGAAGCACCGATCGCGTTGATCGAGCGAGAGATGAACCGCCATGACGCCAAGGACTCCAAGTGCCTCTCTCTCCCTGGCGTTCTTGAGTTCCGGTAGCGCACGTCATCGGAGCGACAGAGCATCTGCTCGCAGGCGAGCGGAAGATCGCAATCGAACAGATTGATGTGCTGCTGGACGACATCGCCCACCGTCTTGGCCTTGGCCAGCGCTGTCGGGGATGGCGGCCCAGGTGGGGGTTCTTCACTCCAGCACGATGCTCACGCTCTTCGTGCCCTCGTATCCGTCGCCGCGCACGGTCACCGTGAGCCCCAGCTTCTGACCTTCGAGGGTCTCGCGGTCCCACGCGAAGGGGTGGTAGAGCGCGCCGTCCGAGACCAGGAAAGAGCCGGTCTTGATGAACTGGACGTTGAACTGCGCGGCGGCGATCCCCTCGGGATCGCTGGCGAGCGGGCCCTCGAGCTCGTTCGCGAGGCGCACCACATGGCACGTCTCCTCCGCGTCGCCGGGCAGAGCCTCCACCTGGACCCAGGGCGTGATCATCATCGAGCCTTGATTGCCGAGGATCAGTCGCACGCCGGCGCCGTCGGCGTAGGGCACGAACGTCCCGGACGACGCGTCGCCGATGTCGACGGCGCGGGTCTCGGTGAAGGCCTCGCCGAACAGCGTGGGACAATCGCTGGCTTCCTCGGGGATCGACGGCTCAGGGTCGACAGGGCCACACCCGGAGAGGGACGCGAGAAAAGAGAAGGCGGACGGTAAAAGGCAGGATCGCATTGCGCGCGCAGAGCTCCGAAAGAAGCCGGGACGAGACGGACAGGAGAGACGCCGGCTCGCAGAGGCGCGAGGGCGAGGGCGGGGGCGAGCTGTAGCACGCCGGGGCCGGAGCAACCTCGGCGAGCAAAGCGCGTCCGAGTGGCACGCGCGCTGCTATCGGCTCGCGGCGATGCTGAACTCATCACGGCGAAACGCCGGCCGCCCCGCAGAGGCTCTGACGTTGGTGTCGCGGTCACGACAATCTGTGTCGCCTCGATTCGCGGTCCTCCGCCAGCCCCTCTTCCTTGGCGCTCTGGCGCTCCTGGTGGTCAACGACCACCTCCTGAAAGGCGCCGGGCTCTTGCCAGGCGCCCTCACCGGCAAGCTCAGCGACCTCGCCGGCCTCGTGGTCGCCCCCGTCCTCGCAGCGGCGCTCGTGGACGCGCGCACCTCGCGCGGGCGAGCGCTGGCGTTCGCGGCCGTGGTCGCGCCGTTCGCGGCGATCAAGCTCTCGGCCGCTGCCGCGCAGCTCCTCGTGGGGCTCGTGGGGCTCGCGGGGATCACGTGGCGTATCTGGCAAGATCCGACGGACCTGGCCGCGCTCGTGGTCCTCGTCCCGGCATGGCGCCTCTCGGCGCGCGCGGCTTCCCGCCGGGAGCTCTCGGCCCGGAGCGCCGAGGAAGGCTCACGCACCGCCTGGGTGCTCGAGCGCGCGATCCTGGGGGCGTCCGCCGTCGCCTGCGTCGCGACCGGCACCCCCGCACCCGAGGGTTATTTCACGGACGCCTATCTCATCAATGCCACGACCGGGACCGTGGACGTTCGCGTGCGCTGGGTCGACGCGTCGCTCGATTGCTCCGCCGTCACCGCCGGCGATCCGACACGCATGTTCGGGCCGAGCGCGTTCAACCTCGGGATCACGTACCGGCTGGACCCGCAGGACACGCTCCCGCTCAACCGGACCGAGGCCCACCGCGCCGCAGGCAACTTCGAGGAGACGGCGCCGACCTCGGAAGGGCGTTGCGAGGTGGTGCTTCTCGAGACGGATGGACTGCGGCCTGTGATGGCATGGTGGTCCGATCTGCAAACCGTCATGATTCCGCAGAAGGTGAACGACGACAGCGATTTCTGGAAGGACGCGGAGACGGTGGCGGGGCGCGTCGCGCTGAAGCCAGACACGATGGTGGCGCCCGGACAGGTGAAGACGGGCGCGCTGCAGACGAGCGTCGCACCCTCGGCGTGCGCTGGCGCGCCTCAATCGTCCTTCCAGTGGGCCGGCTCCTGGTCGAAGCAAGTGGTCGGCGAGATCGCGAACATCGATGCACTGTCGGACGGCTGCATCGAATTGAACATGAACTACCGGCGGCTCGGTCCCGGCGATGGCTCGGGCGGCGCAGGCGGCGCGGGTGCTGGCGGCGCGGGTGCTGGCGGAGCCGGCGGCAATGGCGCTGGCGGCGCGGGTGCGGGTGGAGCCGGCGGCAGTGGCGCTGGCGGCGCGGGTGCTGGCGGAGCCGACGTTGGTGGCGCTGGCGGCGCGGGTGCCGGCGGCGCCGGCGGCGAAGGTGGAATGGGCACCGGCGGCGAGGGCGGCGGCGAGCCGGACCCGAGCTTCACCCCTCTGACTCACTACCTGTGCATTCCGATCGAAGACTTCCCGTTCTCGGCGGGCGAAACGGTGCAATGGTCCGACGAGGGCGACCACCTCGAGGTCTCGGCCATCGACTCGGCGAAGCGGCTCGAGGTCTATCCCAACGTCGTCGAGCTCCAGCTCGAGGGCCTCGCTGCCTCGATCGAGGCGACCGCCTGCGAGGGCGACCGGCTGGGCTGCGGAGCCTACGTCACCGACGCGGTGGTGGCGGTGCAGAGCGGCGGCGCGAAGACCTTGCTGAGCCCTGGAGACGCCCTCGAAGGGCCCAACTTCCGCGTGCGGGTCGGCCGCGCCGAGCGCGTGCTCGCCGGGCGTGACGAGTGCGACGCGGGCTACCAGACGCCCAACGCGTCCGCGGATCTGTTGATTGCTTACGAATGAGGAGAAGCCACATGTCGTCGAAGATGAAGCTGGTCTCACTCGGTCTCTGCGCCGCCGCCGTCGGTTGCGGCACCGACAACGTCGGCGAGGGCAGCGGCGTCCCCGCAGGCTCGGTCAACGTGGCCCAGGGCGGGGCGCAGGACATTTCCCAGTTCCGCGCGATCGTGAAGGCGGGGAAGGTGCCCACGCTCGACACGCTGGATCCGGTCGGGTTCTTCGCCGAGCACGCGATCGACCTGCCCGACGCCGATTGCGGCAAGGACGTCTGCATTCACCCGTTCCTCGCGGTGGCGCCGCGCTTCAACGGGGGTAACTGGACAATGGCCTTCGTCGCGATGAACACCGGGGTCGCCCCTTCGACGCTGGACAGGCCGCCGGTTCACCTGGCGATCGCCGTCGAGAACAGCGGCTTCGCCGGGATCGATGAGGACGCGCTGGACGCGGGGATGCGAGGGCTGCTCGAGAGCCTCCGTCCCGAGGACCGCGTCAGCGTCATCCGCTATGGCGAGAGGATCGAGCGCCGCGCCTTCCTCGCAGCGCCGGAGTCGGCGGAGCTCGCGCGCCTCATCGCCGACGAGCGCCTCGGCGCCGGCGCCGGCGAGCTCGTCGGCCTTTACCAGGGGATCGCCGCCGCCGAGAACGCGTTCGAGGAGGGCGACGCGGCGGGCTTCGAGGGCGCGCACCGCGTGCTCCTGCTGACGAGCGGGCACGCGACCAGCGGTATCACCGATCCCGACCGCATCCTCGGTCTGGGCGAGGCGCTTGTGGAGAAGGGCACGGCGTTCGGCGTGATCGGCGTGGGCGAGAGCTTCCTTGTGAAGATCCCGTCGGCGCTGGGCTCGATGGGCGCCGGCACGTACGCCTACGCGCTGAGCCCGGGCGACCTCGGCGGTTTGCTCTCGGAGGAGGGGAAGACCACGCTCTTCCCGCTGGCAACGGACTTCAGCCTGGAGGTGACCCCGTCCGCCGGCTACAAGGTGGGGCGCATCTACGGGACGAAGCGGGCGACCGCCAGCGCCGCGGGGGCGGCCCTGGAGATGCCGGCGCTGTTCATCGGCCAGCGCGACGGCGCGACCGACGTGGGCGGCAGCCGCCGCGGCGGCGGTGGTGGTCTGTTCGTGGAGCTCCTGGCCGACGCGTCCCTCGCCGACGACATCGGGCCGGACAAGGCGGCCTTCGAGGTGACGGCAGGCTGGACCTCGGCGAAGGACGGAGCCGCGCAGGACGTCGACACCACGCTGCTCAACGCGCTGCCTCCCGGGCAGAACCCCGACTCGAGGTGGTGGAACATCTCCGACGGCGGCTCGGGCAAGCCGTACATGATGCTGAACATGTACCTGGCGCTGCGCGGCGCGCTCGACTTCTACCAGGCGGGCGACTGCCGGCGCTCGCTCGGGGTCATCGAGATGATGAAGCCGCCGATCGGGGCGTGGCTCGGGAAGTACCCGGACACGGACATCCAGGACGACAACAACCTGATGCTGATGTTGCGACAGAACATCGAGGACGCCTGTCGTGCATCGCAGTCGTCCACGGAGCCCACGCCCCCCCTCGACTTCGACGGCGGCTGCGGCTGGCTGTGACCGCCACCTTCACCCGCTGATCGCCGCTCGGCGGCGGCGGGGGTCGGACAGGCGGTCACGGAGAGCCGATGTGCGTCACGGCTGTCCGATACCAGCGATCGCCCGGAGCGCCTGAACCGTGTTGTCGAGGTGCCCCCTGGCCTGGACGAGGTGGCTGATCGTCCTCCGGATCTCGCGCACCGCCGGGCGGAAGATATAGAGCCCTTCGAGGAAGAGGACCCCCAGGGTCACACACAGCAGGATCAGCTCGACGAGGCGGAGCCGCTCGATCCGCGCGGTCGCCTCGTGAGCGTACTGAGAGACGACCCGGTCCATCCCGCTCAGGAAGCCCGGCTCCGCCGCGAGGATCGCGCCGACGATCGGCTGGATGGCGGCCGCCTCCACCGGCTTTTCGCCGCCGGCGCCCACCGCGGCGAGCAGATCCTTCCCGTCCCGGAGCATGCTCTGGTGCAGCGGCTCGATCGCCTGGAACATGCGGGTCACCTCCGGCGTGTTCTTCCCCGGCAATCCCATCGCCGGATCGCCGTGCTGGAGCGCGCGATGAGACCGCTCCCAGAGCGCCATGGCCTGCGCCAGCTCGTCGGCGCGGCCCTTGCGCTCGGCGGGGTCGGTGGTCACCTGGAACGTGAGCGCGGCCTTGCTGACCCGCTGGCTGAGCATTCGCTGGCGCCCGGCCACGTTGACGACGTGCGCGTCGCTCGTCTGCTGGTTCAACGCGTGCTGCACGAGGAGCTGCGCCACGACCGACAAGAGCGCCACCGCGCCGAGCGCGCTGACGTACAGGCGCGTCAACCGGCGGGTGGGTGCCAGGAGCTCAGAGGAAACCTGCGCCATTGTTCTCTCTCCATGGGCGAGGAGGGAGACACTACCCGAGCATCGGAACGAACGTGTATCGCTCATGTTTCCGCAGAGTGCTTTGCGCGCTGCCCAGCGCTCCGCGGTTTCAGACGGACGCGCTCAAATAAGCTGACATCTCATGACCGCTCCATGGTAAGACTCGCCTGAGAGCGCTCCTCGCGAGGCCCCTTTGCGCTGGCCTTGCAGCAGCGTCCACTGGAACCAGGAGAATGTCTCATGCAAGAGCGTACCGCGTTGGCCGCGGGCGGCGCGCCGCCGAGCGCGGCCGGAAACGCACCTGAGCTCTTGCCGAAACAGTTCGGCAAATACACGCTCCTGTCGAAGCTCTCGGCAGGGGGGATGGCGGAGATCTTCCTCGCGCTGCATCGCTCGTCCTTCGGCTTCGAGAAGCTCGTGGTGATCAAGCGCATCCTGCCCTCGATGAACCAGGATCCGTCGCTCATCGACATGCTGCTCCACGAAGCGCGCATCGCGGCGACGCTCTCGCATCCCAACATCGTCCAGACGTTCGACGCCGGGCAGGTGGACAGGACGTATTTCATCGCGATGGAGCACATCCACGGCGAGGACGTCGGCTCGATCGTGCGCGAGGCGGCGGAGCGCGGCCCGGGAGGGATCCCGCTCGAGCACGCGCTCAGCATCATGCTCGGCGTCTGCGCGGGGCTCGCGTACGTCCACGACAAGCGCGGCCTCGACGGTACGCCGCTCGGCATCGTCCACAGGGACATCTCGCCGCGCAATGTGGTCGTGAGTTACACGGGCGACGTGAAGATCGTCGACTTCGGCATCGCCCGGAGCGAGCTCGGCGACGTCGAAGAGCAGAGAGAGAACGTGCTGATGGGCAAGTTCGCCTACATGGCCCCGGAGCACGTGGCGGGGGATCGCATCGACCATCGCGCGGACATCTTCGCCGCCGGCGTGGTCCTGTTCGAGATGACGACGGGCAGACGCCTGTTCAAGGGCGGCACCCAGATGCGGACGCTCCTCCAGATCCACGGCTCGGAGTACCCTCTCCCGAGCGCGATCAAGCCCGGCTACCCGAAGGGGCTGGAGAAGATCGTCCTGCGCGCGCTCGAGAAGCGGCGCGAGGATCGTTACCAGTCTGCCCGCGAGATGCACGCGGCGATCGAGGAGCTCATCCGTGACGAGCGCATCCCCGCCTCGCCGATGGGCCTCACGGCATGGATGGAGTCGCTCTTCCGGGACAAGCTCGCTCGCCACAAGGAGGCGCTCCTCGGCGTCAGGCAGCTCATCGACGTGATCGCGGCGCAGCAGCAGCGCTGGTCGCTGGAGATGAGCGGCGGCGCGACCGTCTCCCAGAGCGGCGTCCCGACGAGCACGAGCCCGGCGACCCTGAGCAGCCCGCCGCCGCTCGCGGGCAAGGGAGGTGTTGCGGCGTTCATCCCGGCCGCCAGCGCGCTCGCGCTCGTGCCTGGGTTCCTCTACATGCAGGGGCAGCTCTCGGAGCGGCACGCCGAGTTCATGACGATGGTCCACGACGCCCAGGCGAGCCGCCAGGAGCCGCCCGCGCCGGTCGAGGCGAAGGGCTCGCTGGAGATCACGAGCAAGCCCGAGGGCTGCACGTTATGGGTGAACGGCGAGCGTCACGCCGTCGCCACGCCGGCCAAGCTCCACGGGCTTCCGCTCGGGCGTGAGCTCCACATCAAGCTCACGAGAGACGGATACAAGCCGTACCGCACGGCCGTGAAGCTGAGCGACGAGGCGCGCTTCAAGGAGATCGTGGCCGAGCTGGACAGGCTCACGGCGACGGTGGTGCTCTGGGTCGATCCGCCGGCCAACGTCGTCGTCGACGGGAAGCTCTGGAAGGGCAATCGCACGAGGATCGAGGGGCTCACGGTGGGCGAGGGACACCGCCTCGTGCTGTCCGCCCCTGGGCATGCCTCCAAGACGCTGATGGTCAACGTGGAGCCGGGAGAGATGAAGACGCTGAGCGTCCGGCTTCCGAAGCTCGGCGCGCAAGCGCCGGTGGAGGAGCGCGTCGAGGGCGCGCAGTGACGGCGCGCGCCGGGTGTCTCCCTCGTTATGCCCGGATCATGTGCAGTTCGCCCGGATCATCGCGCAGGAACGCCAGCGCCGCGCGGGCGAACGGCTCTTTCCACTCGCCGAAGATGGGGCCGTGTCCGCCGTTGGGCAGGATCCACAGGCAGGAGCGCGGGATGGCGCGGTACATCTCCAGGGCGAGCTCGGCCGGGTAGAACGGATCGCGGTCGCCGTTGACGATCATGGTGCGCGCCGTGATGGTCGACAGGTGGGGGGGCGTGAAGCTCATGTCGTCGTGGCTGGCCGCGAAGCGGCGCGGCTGATTCCACAGCGCTCGGATCTGCGCGTCGCCGAGCTCGTGGCGGCTCCTCATGTCCCGCCATTCCTCCTCGGAGCGGCCCTCGTCGGAGGCGAGGCGCATGATCGCCCTGGCCTGCTCGGGGAAGTACGGTGCGGGGGCCACGAGGACCATCGACGCGACGCGGTCCGGCTGCTGCGTGGCCAGGTGCAGGAGGCACTTGGCGCCGAAGCTGAGGCCGATGGCCCGGAACGTTTTCACCCCAAGATGGTCGAGGAGGGCGAACACGTCGGAGGCGCACTGACGGATCGTCAGCGAGCCAGCCGGGTTGGTCGAGCGGCCGTGGCCGCGCAGATCGGGGGCGATGACCGTGTGTCCACACCCGAGCTCCGCGAGGTCGAACACGTGAGCCCAGTCCCTGCTCCCTCCGGTGAAGCCGTGGAGCAGCACGAGCGGCGGCCCTTCGCCGCGGAGCTCGTAGTACATCTCGATGTCGTTGACGGGCGCGGTGCGCCCGGTGGCCGTCGCTGTCGCCATTCGCTCCTCCGATCGCTCGACCGCGGCCGATCCGCGGCCGGTCGCCCACGATCTGTAAGCGGCGCGCTTCGCTCTTGATAGCTGTGCTCTTTTCGCATAGAATGCCAATCGGCTGGTGAGGGGACGGCCAGCCGGCGGTTCACGCAGGGCTCACGTAGCTCGCGGATCGCGCTGGATACGCTGAACAGACGCTCAGCGCTCGCTGTCCTGTCGACGACGCGTGTTCGTCAGCCGGCGAGGAAGTGACGCAGGAACTCGTCCGCCTCGCGGAGGATGCGCGGGATCGAGGCGACGAGCTCGTGGCCGTCGTCCACCTCGATGAGCCGGACATGCCGCTTGCCTGCGGCGAACGTCCGCGAGAGCTCGATGTCCACAACGTCGTCGCTCCGGCCGTGGACGATCAGCGTGGGTACGCGCACGTCCGGCCAGCCCCCCGAGCGCTCATCCACCTCGGCCGCGTCGGCGGCGAAGCCGAAGTCCACCCGGGCCCGCTTCTTCTCCGCGTAATCGTCGACCTCGAGCCACCCGCGCTCCTCCCACGCCCGGAAGCCCTCCTCGCCCAGGCGCAGCCGCCATCGCTCCATGATCCGGAACGCGGGCGCGAGCAGCACCAGCGCGCACACCCGCGCGTCCTCCTCGGCGACGCGGCACGCGGTGAGGCCGCCGAGGCTCGATCCCATCACCACCGCCCGGTCGCGCTCTCCGCCGATCGCCTGCTTCACGGCGCCGATCATCGCGCTGAGGCGCAAGCGCTCGAACGAGGGCACCCGCAGGTTGAGCCGCTCGAGAGCCACCCCGCGCTGCTCGAAGTGCGCGGCGATCCGCACGCCCTTGGTCGAGCTCGGGCCCGAGGCGAAGCCGTGCAGGTACAGCCAGCGCGGGCCGGCGGCGGAGGGCGGCGTCGTCATGGTCATGCAGGCAGGGAGCCTACTCCCTCCACCGCGGCGCGACGATGCGGTATGAGGCGCCGGAGAGACGCCATGATCCGCCCCGCCACCGCCGCCGACATCCCCACCATCGCCCGCCTCATCCGGATGCTCGCCGAGTACGAGCGGCTCGCGCACGAGGTCACCTTCGACGAGAAAGAGCTCGAAGCGCACCTCTTCGGCCCGAGGCCGGCAGCCGAGGTCGTCCTGGCCGAAGCGGAGGGGATCCCGGTGGGATTCGCCCTCTTCTTCCAGAGCTTCTCCACCTTCCTCGGCAAGCCCGGGATCTACCTCGAAGACCTCTTCGTGCTCCCGGAGCACCGCGGAGGAGGCCACGGCAAGGCCCTGCTCGTGCACCTCGCGAAGCTCGCGGTGGAGCGCGGCTGCGGGCGCTTCGAGTGGTCCGTGCTCGACTGGAACGAGCCGGCGCTCGGCTTTTACCGGAAGCTCGGCGCCAAGCCCATGGACGAGTGGACCGTCCACCGCCTCACCGGCGAGGCGCTCGCCCGGCTCGCGCAGGGCTGACGCGCTCGCCACGGGCATTGCTCGTGGCGGCGCAGCCGAGCACCACCGGCTGCTGCTGGAGCAGCAGCGGCCGCGACCCCTCGGCGCGCTCCCGGCCTGATCGCGCCCGAGGCGCGCCGTCCAGATGACCACCGCGAGCGCGGGGGTCGTGGTACGGATGTTGCGATTCATGGCCAATGGCGAACTGCGAATCGCCCATCCCACACGCCGCGTGTGCTGATACCGGCGGCGCGACTCCTGGACTCGGTCGCGACATGCCCTAGTGCTCATCGTGCATGAGCGAGAGTCCACAACGCCCCACCAGGGCCGCCGCAGGCGCCGAGATGTCTTCCAACAACCTCACCGGGCTCGGCGTGCTGCGCCACCGGAGCTTCGCGTTCTACCTCGCGGCCAGGCTGCTCTCCGCGGTCGCGGTGCAGATGCAGAGCGTCGCGATCGGCTGGCAGGTCTACGCGCTGACCGGCGATGTCTTCGATCTGGGCCTCATCGGCCTCGCCCAGTTCGCGCCCTTCTTCGCGCTGATCCTCTTCGCCGGCCAGGCGGCGGATCGGTTCGACCGGCGCCGCATCATCACGGTCGGCCTCGCCGTGGAGCTGCTCTGTTCCCTCCTGCTGCTCGCGTTCACGGTGTCGGGCCTGACGGTGGTGTGGCCCGTCTTCGCGGTGCTCGTGCTGTTCGGCAGCGCGCGCGCCTTCATGATGCCGGCGCAGCAGGCGATCCTGATGAACCTGGTGCCGCAGGACAGCTTCAGCAAGGCGGTCGCGCTCAGCTCATCGAGCTTCCATGTCGCGGTCATCGTCGGGCCGACGCTCGGTGGGCTCCTCTACCTGGCCGGGTCGACGATCGTGTACTCGATCGTCGGGGCGCTGCTTCTCGTCTCTCTCGTGCTCATGAGCCTCGTGCACGCGGCCCGGCAGGCGAGGCGCGCGGAGCCGACGTCGTGGAGCGCGGTGCTGGAGGGGCTGCGCTTCGTCTGGTCGAAGCCGGCGGTGCTCGGCGCCATCTCGCTCGACCTGTTCGCTGTGCTGTTCGGCGGGGCGGTCGCGCTTTTGCCCGCGTATGCGCGCGACGTGCTCCACGCCGGCCCGACCGGCCTCGGCCTGCTCCGCACGGCGCCGGCCGCGGGCGCCGCGATCACCGCCGGCGTCCTCGCCTTCCGGCCGATCACGCGCCAGGTGGGCCGCTGGATGTTCGGCGGCGTCGCGGTGTTCGGGATCGCCACCATCGCCCTAGTACTACAGCCGCACCTCGACATCGATCTAGTTGGACCCAGGATCCGCCCATGGATCCGGGGGCAAGCGGGCTGCCAGCAGCGGCCGCGTGGGACGCGCTGGCAGCAGATTTTGAGGCATTTCACGCGCGATTCGCGGGGCTGTTCGCGCGCAGCGAGCCGCGCGAACAGGCGATCAAGTACGTGCGCTCGCTGATGGGGCCGGTGGCGCGCCGGAACGGTTGGCAGCTGGCCGAGGCCATCGGGGATCCGACGCCCGATCGCGTGCAGCGGCTGATGTACAGTGCGGACTGGAGCGCGGACGCGGCGCGCGATCTGCTGATGGACTTCACGATCGAGCAGTTCGGCGATCCGCAGGGCATCGGCGTACTGGACGAAACGGGCTTCCTTAAGAAAGGCACCAAGTCCGTCGGCGTTGCGCGGCAATACAGTGGGACGGCAGGCAAGATCGAGAACTGCCAGATCGGTGTGTTCCTCAGCTACAACGGCCCACGTGGACATGTGATCCTTGACCGTCGTCTTTACTTGCCAGGATCGTGGTGCAGCGATCCGGAGCGGAGGCAGGACGCTCACGTTCCGGAGGATGTCGCGTTCCGGACCAAGCCGCAGCTGGCGATGCAGATGCTGCATGGCGCCTGGCAGCGAGGTGTACCGATGGCGTGGGTCGCCGGCGATGAAGTCTACGGGGACGACCCCGTGCTTCGCGATGGCATCGCCGCGCAGGGCCATCGGTATGTTCTCGCGGTCGTCTCGAGCACGCCGGTGTGGCCCGAGCGACCGGAGGTTGCGGAGCCCCCTACCGAACGCGAACACCCTCGTGGTCCGCTCCGCACGCGCACTCGTCTTGCACCGGGCGCGCCGCACGCCTCCACTGTGGCGAAGGTGGTCGCGCAGTGGTCGCCGAAGCAATGGCATCGCCTTGCCGTCCATCAAGGCGAGAAGGGACCCATCGAGTACGACTGGGCCCGCGCGCGCGTCGTCGACAGTCGTCGGCGCTTACCGACCGACGAGATCTGGCTCCTGGCTCGCCGCTCGGTCTCGAATCCGTCTGAAGTGGCCTACTACCTGTCCAACGCTGGAGCCGCCACGCCGCTGGCAACGCTCGCGCACGTGGCCTCCACGCGTTACACGATCGAGCAGTGCTTCGAGGAGGCGAAGGATGACGTCGGCCTCGACCACTACGAGGTCCGCACGTGGCCGAGCTGGCATCGGTACATCACGCTCGGGATGATGGCCCTGGCGTGGTTGGCTTTCGTGCGCGCGAAGCTTCCCGCGGAGGGCGCGTTCCCGTACGCCCCGGCGATGAGCCCCGAGTTCGTGCCCAAAGCGGCGCGCCCGGGGCCGGGAAAGAACGCCGAGCGCATGCAGAAGGCGGCGCTTGACACGTCGGGGAAAAAAAGCGCGCCACGCCCGAAGAAAGCGACGCTCCGCCGACGCTGGCGCCCTGGAGCATTCCCGAAGTCCGTCGCCTAATGGAGCTGGTGCTTCCGTTGCCCGCCCATTCGCCCGAGTTCCGATGGGCATGGTCATGGTGGCGACGCCGAAAGCGCGCTCAGGCTCGCGCCTGCTGCTACCGGCGCCGCCGCAACCGGCCGAGCGCCCGCGCCCGGGCTCCCTAACCGCGGCTGTAGTACTAGGGCAGACCCGGAGCTTCACCGTCGCGCTCATCGCCCTGTTCCTCGTCGGCGCGGGCGACATGGTGAGCGTCTATATCCGCCACATCCTCGTGCAGTTCGAGACGCCGGACTCCATCCGAGGGCGGGTGAGCGCGGTCAACGCGGTGTTCATCGGCGCCTCCAACGAGCTCGGCGAGTTCGAGTCCGGCCTCACCGCCAGCTGGTTCGGCCTGCTCCCCGCCATCCTCCTCGGCGGCAGCGCCACCCTCGTGGTCGCCGCGCTGTGGGCCCTCGGCTTCCCCGTGCTCAGCCGCATGGACCGCTTCCCGCACGCGAAGCGAGATCCCGAGCAGAGCGCGGACGGCGGCGGAACGGCCGAGGCCGCCGCGACGACGTGAGGCGGACAGATCCCTTCGATTGTTGGCATTTTTAGAGAGAGAATTGAACAGGGAGGCGGGGAGACGGGGAGATGAATGGGATTTAACTCCCCGCCTCCCCGCCTCCCTGTGAATCTTCTCACGTCGCGCCCCGGCGCGCCGCGCGCGGACGACGCGTCGTCGATGGACGAGCTCAGGCCAGCACGGCGAGCAGCTGCGCAATGAGGATCTTGCCGATCATCGCCAGCGGATACACAAGCGCGTACGCGACATACGTCTCCTCGGAGCGCTGGGACAGCTCGAAGGCCGCCGCCAGCGTGGCCGGCTGGGTCTGCATGCCGCTCGTGCCTCCGAGCGCCGCCACGACGCCCGCCCCGCCCCAGCGCCGCATCAGGACCAGCGCCAGCGCGCTCGTCGTCACCGTCACGCAGGCGCCGATCGCGATGATGGCCAGGCCCTCCCGGTTCATCAACCCCGCGAGCTTGCCCCCCGCGTTCACGCCGACCCCCGCCAGGAACAGGAGCAGCCCGATCTCTCGCAGGCTCAGGTTCGCCTCGTACGGCAGCGCCCACATCAGCTTGCCTGTCCGCCCGAGGCGACCGAAGATCAACGCGGCCACGAGCGGCCCTCCGGCGGTCCCCAGCGTGATGGACGTACCGAAGAGATGGATGGGCACCCGCGCCAGCAGCAGGCCGACGCAGAGGCCCACCGCCAGCGCAACGTAATCGACATCGATCTCGCGCTCCGAGTCGCCGAGGAAACGGCTCAGCTCGCCCAGGCGCTCGACGGGCGCCACGACGCGAAGGCGGTCCCCCAGCTCCAGGCGGAGCTCGTCGGAGGGGATCAAGTCGAGGTCGGCCCGGCGCAGGCGCGTCACCTGGGCGTTGAAGCGACGCGCGAGGTCGAGCTCCCCCAGCGTGAGCCCGACGAACTCGCGCTTCGAGACCAGGACCCGGCGCATGTCGACCCTGTCGCGGCGCAGCTCGAGACGCTCGCTCGCGACCCTCCCGAAGAACTCGATGGCGGATTGAATCGACGCCAGGGTGCCGACCACCGTGATCACGTCCCCCGCGTGAAGCACCGTGTACTTGTTCGGGACCGAGTCGACCTCACCACGCCGAAGGCGGGAGACCACGACCCCGAACTCGTCGCGCACGCGCAGCTCCCCGATCGAATGTCCCAGCGCGCGGGGGTTCGTGACCTCGACGCTCCTCGACTCGATCGCGACGCGCGACGCGGCTTGCCGCGCGACCTCGCCGGCGAGCTCGTCGCGGCGCCACTTCGCGAAGCCACGTCCGAGCAGGAGCGCCCCCAGCACACCCACCGGGTAGGTCAGCGAGTAGGCGAGCGCGGGGATCGCCTCGAGCGCAGTGCCGGAGAGCCGGCCGCTGACGGCGCCGAGCGCCGGTGTATTGGTCAGGGCCCCGCAGAACAGGCCGGCGATCTGCGCGCGGTTCAACCCGAAGAGCCAGCCCGCGACACACGCGAGCAGCGCCCCCCAGACGAGCGCCGCGGCGCACGCCAGGTTCATCCCCAGACCGCGGCTGCGCCACGCGGCGAAGAAGCCGGGACCGCTGGTGAGGCCGACACAGTACACGAACAGCAGCAGCCCGAGCTCCTTGATCTGCGGCGCGAGCTCCAGCTCTCCCAGAGGGTGCAGCCAGGCGCTGAGCCCCAGGCCCGCGAACAGGACGCCGGCCATCCCGAGCCGCAAGCCGCGATATTCCAGCCGGCCAAGCGCCAGCCCGAGCAGGATGACGGTGAAGAGCAGGAGCAGCTCTTCTCTCGCGAGGAGCTCAACCAGCCCGGTCATGATGTTGCTTCACGTCGGATCGTGCGCGAGCTCCCACCGCGCCGGGCTCCGCCACAGCCGCGACTTGAGCAGCTCTCGCTCGAACACGAACTCCTTCGGCAGTCGATCCAGGAACATGTCGAACAGCTCCTCATGCAGACGGACCTCCGCCGCCGCCGCGTCGCGCGAGATGCTCATCAGATCGTAGAACGTATCCTCCGAGAAGCTCAAGCCCTCCCACGGCAGATCGTCGTGGCGAGGCATCCAGCCCAAGGGGCTCTCCACGCCGTATCCTTGCCCGTGCACCCGCGCCAGGATCCACGACAGCACGCGCGTGTTCTCGCCGAACCCGGGCCAGACGAAGCGGCCCTGCTCGTCCTTGCGGAACCAGTTCACGCGGAAGATGCGCGGCGGGTTCGGCAGCTTGCGGCCGAAGTTGAGCCAGTGCGAGAAGTAGTCCGCCATGTTGTAACCACAGAAGGGCAGCATCGCCATCGGATCACGGCGCATCGCCGCCTGGCCCACGGAGGCGGCGGTCGCCTCGGAGCCCATCGTGGCCGCGAGGTACACGCCGTGGCCCCAGTTGAACGCCTGGAACACGAGCGGCATCTCCTTGCTCATGCGACCGCCGAAGATGAACGCGCTCACCGGCACCCCCTTGGGGTCGTCCCAGCGCGGGTCCACCGACGGGCACTGCACGAGCGGCGCGGTGAAGCGGGCGTTCGGGTGGGCAGCGGGGCGCCCCGCGTCGGGCGTCCAGTCCTGCCCGCGCCAGTCGATCAGGTGGGCCGGCGGGGTCCTGGTCATGCCCTCCCACCACACGTCGCCGTCGTCCGTCAACGCCACGTTGGTGAAGATCGTGTTACGGCTGATCGCCGCCATCGCGTTGGGGTTCGTCACCTCGTTCGTCCCGGGGGCCACGCCGAAGAAGCCCGCCTCGGGGTTGATGGCGTACACCTTGCCGTCCGGGCCCGGCTTCAGCCACGCGATGTCGTCGCCGACCGTCGAGATCTTGTAACCCGAGAGCGTCTCGGGAGGGACCATCATGGCGAAGTTCGTCTTGCCGCACGCGCTCGGGAACGCCGCGCAAACGTACGTCTTGGCGCCGCTCGGCTCTTGAACTCCCATGATCAACATGTGCTCGGCGAGCCACCCGCCGTCGCGCCCCATGACCGAGGCGATGCGCAGAGCAAAACACTTCTTCCCGAGCAGCGCGTTGCCGCCGTAGCCGCTCCCGAAGGAGATGATGGTGCGCTCCTCGGGGAAGTGCGTGACGTACGTGTTCTCGGGGTTGCACGGCCACGCGACGTCCTGCTGCCCGGGCTGCAGGGGCACGCCGACCGAATGCAAGCACTTGACGAAGCGCCCGCTGTCGCCGAGCACGTCGAGGGCCCCCTTCCCCATGCGCGTCATGATACGCATGCTGACCACGACATAGGGCGAATCGGTGATCTGCACGCCGATGTGGGCGATCTCCGAGCCGAGGGGCCCCATGCTGAACGGCACCACGTACATGGTCCGGCCTCGCATGCAGCCGTCGAACAGCCCGTTCAGCTTGGCCTTCATCTCGGCCGGCGCCATCCAGTTGTTCGTGGGCCCGGCGTCATTCGGGTTCAGCGAGCAGATGAAGGTGCGGGACTCGACGCGCGCGACGTCCCGCGGGTCCGAGCGACTCAGGTAGCTGTTGGGCCGCTTCTCCGGGTTCAGGCGGAGCAGCGTCCCGCTCTTCAGCATGGCCGCGATCAGCTCCGTGTTCTCTGCCTCGCTGCCGTCGCAGGTACGGACAGACTCCGGCTTGCACAAGGCGACCATCTCGCTGACCCAGGCGAGGAGCTGCGGATGACGGGTCGGAATGCTGGACATGATCGAACTCCCTCTGCGACCTGACTCACGACAGACCAGTTCTCAAGAATTCAACGCCGCCAGGCTCGACATGCGAGGCGTCACGCCCCAGCCAGATGCATGACGCGTACCGTCAGCTCGCGGGGGCGATCGACGTCGCCGTGCCCCGCGTCGCCTCCCCCCGCGCTCGCGCGGGCAGCGCTTCTGCTGCGCCGAGCACGCAGAATCCGCGCCGGTTCATTCGACCCATGCAGCGCGCGCCGCGATCTCGGCCGCGCCTCGCGCGCGGCGCGGCCGAGATCGCGGCGAGCGCGTCGGTTGGGAGGACCGCTCGACCCCGGGCGGCCCCCCTCCCCTGCCCGACGGCCCGATGCGGTCGCGCCGGATTGTCTCGCTCCGCGGCGTCCCCTACCCTGGCAAGCGTCTATCGGGGGCAGCGCACGTCGGGAGGTTCTTGGATGGGTTCGGAGGAGCAGTCCACAGGCGGTGAGTTCGAGTTCGATATCGGGGTGTTCAACCTGGATGAACGCGGCCTGGACGCGCAGCCCTTCGGGATCATCCGGCTGGATCGCGAGGGCACGGTGCTCTCCTACAACCTCTACGAGGAACGTCAGGCGCGCCGGAATCGTCAGGACGTCATCGGGAAAAACTTCTTCACCGACATCGCCCCCTGCAGCCGGGTGAAAGAGTTCCACGGCCGCTTCCTGGCCGGGGTCGAGCAGCGCGAGCTCAAGGCCACCTTCGGCTTCGTGTTCCACTTCCCTCACAAGACACGGCACGTCGACGTCTCGCTGTTCTACAAGGCGGGCGCGCGACAGCAGGACGATGCGGTCTGGGTGTTCATCCGCGGTTGACCGGCGTTGACCGGCGTTGACGGCGAGCCAGGAGAGGGCGAGCCCCGAGAGCAGGCCGAGCACGCCGCCTCGCACAGGAACTGCAGCAGGATCGCACGCGGCGAGGGCCCGACCGCGCGGCGGATGCCGATCTCCGCCTCCGCGGGCATGGAGAACCAGAACGCCGAGCCCACGAGCAGACCGCGCCGCCTCAGCTCCTCACGCTGCGGTCCGTGACTTGTCACGGTACAACGCGTGACTTGTCACGGTACAACGCGTGACTTGTCACGGTGCAACCCGTGACAGGTAGCGGCGCATCGGTCCGCAGTTCCAGCTCGGCCGTGCCTTTTCCGCACGGAGCGTGATGGCCGGACGACCCAGGCCATTGCTGAACCTGGCACGAGGCGTGCGATAACCTCCGGGCAGCGGCCGAGGAGGACCGTCGTTCACGACGACCGCGAGGCATCGGGCATCGGGCCTCCGGACGACGAGCGCCCCGGCAGACCTGGCAGCCAGCGCGCAGGCGACACGGCTGCCACGAGCCCGACCCGCGCCGATCGTTTGGCTCACGGGCATCGGCAACAGAACCCGTGCGCGAGGCTTCCAATCCCGCGGACGCCACCAACACCGCATTGACATAAGGTAAAATCTTTCAAGGAGTCATGTTCATGCTGCGTTCTATGACCTTGGCCGGGCGCCGCGGGATCCGCGTCGCCCGTTCCGCCCTCTCCGGCTCGTTGCTGGCCGGCGGGCTGCTGACCGGATGCGCGGTCACCGATGAAGACGGCTCCCCCGCCGGACCCGAGGACACCCTCGTCACCGCGGCCGCCATCACGAACACGGACTTCACCGACGGCAGCGGAAGAATCCGCATCCAGGTGAAGACCTGCGATCCCACCGCGGCTGCGACGACCAATTGCGCCTATTGCACCGCCGACGATGGCTGGGTCCGCATCGGGGGCGGCGCGCAGATCCTGGGGGAGGACAACCCCGGCGCCATGCTGCAGGCATCCTTTCCCAGCCCGAGCTTCTTCACGGCAGCCAACGCCTTCGGCTGCACGGGCCCGGCGGGCCATTCGCCCCCGCGCCTTGGGATCGATGACAAATCGACCTGGGTGGTGAGGGCCTCCGGCGCGACCCATCAATTGCAGGCCTATGTCATCCAAATGCAGCTCGTCGATGCCACCGGTACCGCCTTCACGCCCGAGGTCACCGAAGGCGTGGACTACGTGACAAGCGCCGTCAATCCCCCGTCCAATTACACCGTCGAGACCCCGGAGTCCTGGCTTCTTGGCGGTTACTTCCTGATCGGCGGAGGCGCGCACGTCCTCAGCACCGACCCGGCCAACAGCATCACCGCCGCCACCGATGCGTACCTGGTGGAATCGCGGCCGGTGGACGGCCCGAACGGAAGGGCCTGGCGCGCCAGCGCCCGGGCCCGAAGCTATCCGGCCCATGAAAATCCGCTCAAGTCGTACGCGATCGGGGTGAAAGCCTGCCCTCCCCAGTGGGACAGCTGCTTCACCTATCCCATGATCAAGGAAATCACCGCGGCGGCGACCTCCGGCTACGGCACCGCGACCTACACCATCAGCCCCTCCTGGGTGGGCTCGAGCGTGGGCGGCTATGCCCCCACCACGAACCCGGGCGCGCGCTTCCTCGCCGATCTCATCCCCTTCAACGGAACCGCGAAAGGGTTCACCGTGCGCAGCAGGAATGACGGCACGGGGGGATCGGGGCAAACCTTTGGGTCCACCTTGGTGTTCGGCCATCTCCAGGGCCTGTATACATTCAATGCGGTGTTCTTTTCGCGCGGCGCGAATCCCGCCATCCTGAGACGCCCCACCGGAACGGACCCCCAATTGCAAGCCGCCTATTCCACGGCCGATCAACCGGCGACCCGCTGGCACCTCGAAGCCTTCGGCACGGGCACCTTCCGGCTGCGGAACGGGAACCCCGATGGGGGCACGGAATGCGCCTACCGCGACGGTACGACTTCCAACGTGCGGGTCAAGGCCTGCGGGACCGGCAACGAATTCATGTGGACCGTCATCGGCAACTTCCCCGGCTCGAGCACGTTCAAACTGCAGAACGCGACCAATGGTCAATGCCTCGACGTCAACGGGAGCGCTACCCCGAACAATGTGGTCCTCAAGCCATGCGTCACCACGGGCGATCCCACCTACCAATTGTTGTACGTAGACGATTACAACTGGCCTAATTGATCCCCTTGGTGGGACGCGGAGCATCGGCCGGCGTCTTGCTGCGGATGCTCTCGCGTCGGTCGAGCATGTCCGTCTTCCCCCACCTTCATCACAAGCCGGGCTCCGTGTGCAGAGCGGTGAGAGAGCGCTACTCCGCGCGGAGCGCCTCGATCGGGTCGAGCCGCGCGGCGCGCCAGGCCGGGTAGAAGCCGAAGACCACGCCGATCGTGACCGAGAGGCCGAGGCCGAGGAAGAGCGACCAGGGCTCGACCTGGAACGCCCAGCGGCCGACCATCTGCGCGAGCAGCACGCTGGCGAGCCAGGAGAGGGCGAGCCCCGAGAGCACGCCGAGCACGCCGCCGAGCAGCGAGACGGCCGCCGCCTCGCACAGGAACTGCAGCAGGATCGCGCGCGGCGAGGCCCCGACCGCGCGGCGGACGCCGATCTCCCGCGTCCGCTCGGTCACGGTCACCAGCATGATGTTCATGATGTTGATGCCCCCCACGATCAGCGCGACAACGCCGGTGCTGAGCAGCAGCATCTTGATGATGTCGAGCACGAGCTTCTCCTGGCCGTGGCTCTCCTCGTCCTCGATCCTGAAGTTCTTCACCCCGTGGTGGCGGCGCTGGAGCGTCGCGTCGATGACGCCGCGGAGCGCGGCGAGCGGGGTCCGGACGGTGACGAGCGGGTCCTGCCGGACGTACAGGCGATCGGTCCTGTGCGACGGCGCGTAGAGCGCGTCGTAGGTGGTCTCCGGGACGAGGACCTTGCGGTTCCAGATGTTCGTGTCGTCCGTGGAGCCGAGGATCGGCCGGTCCTGGAGCACGCCGACGACCGTCCACACGTGCCCGTCGGCCGTCATGTGGAGGGGCTCGGCCTGCTCGGCCCGCGCCGGAGGGCCGCCGAAGAGCTCGGCCCAGACCTCGTGGCCGACCACGCACACGCGCCGCCGCGCCGCGAGATCCGCCTCGATGAGGAACCGGCCCGCCGCGAGCTCCAGGTCGTAGAGGGCCGGCGCCGCCGGCACGGCGCTGACGAGGGAGATCCGCTTCTTCTTGCCGCCGGCGCGGGCCTCGGTCGGGCGCACCGACTCGCTCAGGGCCGAGGCGCCGCCGAGGGCGCGCGAGGCGGCGAGCGCGCGGGCGTCGTCCCGCGAGAGATCGCGCCGGGTGCGGCGCCGGTCTTTGACGCTCACCTCCGCGGGGTGGACCTGGATGAGGTCGGCCTCCACGGCCTGCTGGCTCGCCCGGAGGAGCGCCTCCTCGCCGCCCGCGAGGAGCGAGGCGAGCAGCACGATCGAGCCGGTGCCGATGATGATGCCGAGCAGCGTGAGCGCGGCGCGGGTCCGATCGGCGACCACGGCGCGCGTCGAGTGGAGGAGATCGTCGAGCCTCATCGCCGCATCGCCGCCACGGGGTCGAGCCGTCCCGCGCGCTGGGCCGGCAGCCACCCGAAGATCACGCCCACGCCGGAGGAGACGAGCAGCGCCGCGACGACGGCCGGCGTGGAGACCGCGCCGATCCAGCTCGGCGTGAAGCGGCGGATGACCGCCGAGGCGAGCTCGGCCGCGGCGGCGCCGCCGGCGACCCCGAGCAGGCCGCCGAAGCCCGAGAGCAGCGCCGCCTCGGCCAGGAACTGCGCGCTGATGTCGCGCGGCGACGCCCCGAGCGCCTTGCGGATGCCGATCTCGCGCACGCGCTCGGACACGCTGACGAGCATCATGTTCATCACGCCCACGCCGCCGATGAGCAGCGCGACGCCCGCGATGAGGCCGACGATCGCCTTCATCGTTGTGAACATGGCCTCGAATTTCTGCATGATGCTGCTGAAATCGAGGAGGGTGAAGTCGTCGACGCCGTGGTGGCGATCGACGAGGAGCGCGTTGACGATGCGCTTCACAGGGTCGTTGTTGCGGACGTCGTCGGTCTTGATGACGAGCAGCGCCGAGGTGCTCACCGCCTTCTCGACGTCCGCCGCCGTGTCGAGCGGGGCGACGAGCAGGTCGACCCAGCTGAAGCCGAAGTTGACGCCCATCCGATCGGCGTCGGCCAGCACGCCGATGATCCGGCAGCGCAGGGCCCCGACCGTCACCCACCGGCCGATCGGGTCGCCGCGCCAGAGCCGCGCCGCGAGCTTCGGGCCGGCGACGCAGACCCGGGCGCGGCGGCGGTCCTCCTCGTCGGAGAACGTCCGGCCGCGCGCGACGGGCATCCGGAAGGCGGCGAGGAAGCCGCTGTCGGCCGCGATGAAGTCGGTGCGATCCTCCTTGCCCTCGTCGGAGGTGACGTCGCGCGAGCCGAGCATGGCGTACATCGTGTGCTCGGCGACGTGGGGGACGCCGCGCGCGAGCCGATCGCGATCCCGGCGGGTGAAGCCGGTGACGTACATCGTCTTCTTCCGCTCGGCGCGCTCCGGCGCCTTCGGGACGACGAGGATGAGCCGCGCCCCGCCGAGCTGCTCGATGCCGCGGCCCAGCGTGAGCAGGCCGCCCTCCGCGAGCGAGGTCATGAGCACGATGGCGAAGGCGCCCAGCGTGATGCTGAGGACGGTCAGGAGCGACCGCAGCTTGTGCGCCGAGAGGGCCTTCGCGGCGATCGCGAGGTAGGCGGACCACCTCACATCTTCGTCTCGTTCGCTGCCGCCGAGGGCGGGTTGATGAGCACGCGGGCCCCCTCCGCGACGCCGTTGACGATCTCGACGTCGCGATCGTTGCGCGCGCCGAGCGCGACCTCGACCTTCTCGGTCGTCTGCTTGCCGTCGGGGCCGTCGACGACGCGCGTGACGAGCTGCTTGCCGCCCTCGTCGGCGACGGCCTCGATGGGCAGGGAGACAACGCCCGGCCTGCTGTCGAGCCGGATGCGCACGTCGGCGGTCATGCCGGGCTTGATGAGGCCGTCGATCTGGGTGAGCTCGGCCTCGACCGGGAAGACGTCGACCTCGCGGCCCTCGAGCTTCACCGAGGCGGGCGCGATCTTGGTGACCCTGGCCGCGTACGTCTTGCCGGGCAGGGCGTCGAGCGTCAGGGTCGCCGTCTGGCCGAGCGCGACCTTGGCCACGTCGATCTGGTTGAGGTCCACCTTGACCACGAGCGTCGAGAGATCGGCCACGGTGAGCAGCGCCTTGCCGTTGAAGGTCGACTGCACGCCCGGCGTGACGACCTCGCCGGGCTCGATGTTGCGCTGGATGACGGTGCCGTCGAGGGGCGAGGCGATCTTCGTGTACCGGAGCTGGTCCCTGGCGGCGCTGAGCGCAACCTCGGCGAGCCGGATGGCGACGGTCTTCTCGGTGAGGTCGTGCTTGGCCGTGTCGAGCTCCTGCGCGGGGACGACGCTGGCCTCGACGCCGGCGGTCCGCTGCGCGACCACGCGCTTGGCGAAGCCCGCGGCGGCCCTGGCCCGGGCGAGCTCGGCCTCGGCGCGGGCGACCTCGCGCTCGTAGTCGGTCGGGTCGAGCACGAGCAGCAGCTCGTCCTTCCGGACCCGGGCGCCCTCGTCCGCGAGCACCTCGGCGACCTGGCCCGCGACCTTGGACTTGAGCTCGACCTGCTCGCGGGCCTCGATGCGCCCGGTCTCGAGGATCTCGACGGCGAGGTCGCCGCGCTTCGCGGTCACGACGAGCGCGGGGTCGATGGGCGCGGGGCCGCCGCCGGCCTTCGCGAGGACGGCGGCGCCGCCCCCGGCGAGCGCCAGCGCCCCGACGAGCCACGGCCAGAGGCGCCGCTTGCGCCGGGCGCTCACGAGAGGCCTCCGGGAGGGGACGACGGCGGTCCAGGAACCGACGACGGCGGTCCAGGAACCGGCAACGAAGGGCCAGGAACCGGCGACGAGACGTCCACGCGCCGGCCGCGGGGGCCGGTGTCCTCGACGATGGCGCCGTCCCTGAAGGTGACGACGCGGGTGGCGTAGTCGGCGATCGAGCGGTCGTGGGTCACGACGACGACCGTCATCCCCTGCGCGTGCAGCGCGCAGAAGAGCTCCATGACCTGCCCGGTGGTGGCGGAGTCGAGCGCGCCGGTCGGCTCGTCCGCGAGGAGGAGCGGCGGCTCGTTGACGATCGCGCGGGCGATCGCGACGCGCTGCTGCTGGCCGCCGGACAGCTGGTTCGGCAGGTGGTGCGCCCGGTCCTCGAGGCCGACGCGCGCGAGCGCCCGCGCGGCCCGCGCCCGCCGGTCGGACGGTCGGACGCCGGCGTAGACCATGGGTAGCTCGACGTTCGCGAGGGCGGTGTCGCGCGGAAGGAGGTTGAACGACTGGAAGACGAACCCGATCTTGCGGTTGCGGAGCTGCGCCAGCTCGACCTCGTCGAGCTCCTCGACCGGCTCGTCGTCGAGGAGGTAACGGCCGCCGGTGGGGCGGTCGAGCGTGCCGATCACGTTGAGGGTCGTCGATTTGCCCGACCCCGAGGCGCCCATGATGGCGACCATCTCGCCCCGCGAGAGCTCCAGGGAGACGCCGCGGAGCGCCTGCACCTCCACCTCGCCCATCCAGTAGACCTTGGTGATCGCGTCGAGCTTCACGAGTGCAGCCATGAGGGTCCTCGGCGGTGGCCTGCGCCATCCACAGGGACGGCCGCGACCCGCGCGAGCCCGGTTCGCCTGACCCGCGCGTGACGCACCAGGGTGCGCCGCTCTCGTCGCTCCGGCCATCGCGTCGCGAAGGCCGGCGGACGCGCTGAGGCGTAGGCGAAGCGCAGCAGCAAGGCAACCGCGGCGCAGGAGCGCGGCGGTCGCGCGCCGAGGCCACGGCAAGCGTGGCGCTGGCAGCGCTACAGCCCGGACGTTTCGACGAGCGCCAGGATCACGGCCCCGACGCCGTACGAGAGATCGTCGCGGAGCTCGACAGCCGCGTAATCCTCGAGCTTTCCTACCGTCGTGGGCCCGGAGATTCCGGTCACCACCGGCCGCCCGGAGCCGTCCTCCTCGATGCGCGAGCGCACGCCCGCCATGGCGCGGTCGATCGCGGGGCGCACCGAGGCGTCGAGGAAGCCGTGGCGCAACCCGCGCGCGAGCCCGGCGGCGAAGAGGGCCGTCGCGCTCGTCTCCAGGTAGATCTCGCCCGGGCGGTTCATGATGGTCCACCACAGGCCGCTGTCCTGGTCCTGCGCGCCCAGGACCGCCGCGACCTGCCGCTCGAGCGCCCCGGCGACGGCGTCGTCGCGCTCGCCGCGCGCCGCGCGCACGCGGAGGTACTCGTAGCCGGCCGCCGTGACCCAGGCGTTGCCGCGCGCCCAGTACACGTCCGGATCCTGCGGCGCCGCCCAGTCGTACGCGTGCCGGAAGAGCCCGGGCTCGTCCTGGAGGAGCGACGCGAAGATCTGGAATTGATTCGAAAATTCGTCGAGTGGACGCGCCTCGCCCGAGCGCTCGCCGGCGCGGACGAGCACGTTGCCGAACATGAACAGCGAGTCGACCCAGAGGGTGGGCTCGAACAGCGGCGACACGCCGAGGTGATTGATGCCGCCCTGCTCCGTCCGGCGGGCTTCCTCGTAGAGGTAGCGGAGCACGTCGTCGACGACCTTCGCATAGGGGGCCGCGCACGATTCCTCGTGGAGCGCGAGCGCGGCCATGGCCGGCGGGCAGCGGTCGCTTGTCGTGATCTCGTAGCCGTACTCGATGTGGCGGTCGAGGTAGCGCCGGTAGTAGTCCCGGTACGGGGAGTGCTGCGTGACGCGGTACAGCTCGACGAGCGAGAGCATGACCGTGCCCTCGCCCCAGTCCCACGGCAGCGACTCCGCCGGGTGCTCGGCGATCCAGCGGTCCGCGATGGCGCGCGCCAGCGTGATGCTCTCCGAGTCGGGTGCGCGCTCGCGCGCGAACGCGTCCTCCGCCGATGGTGATCTCGGGATGCACCCCGGCCCTGAGCTGCCCGGCTGCCCGGCGCCCGGATCCCCCGCGCACCCGCCGGCCGCAGCGGCGCACGCGGCGGCAGCGACGAGCAGCGCGCGGAGGCGCGACGTGCGCGACATGGGAGGGCGCGCTCTCGGGGGCATCTCACTCCTCCACGGCGAGGCTGGTGGCGTCGGGCGCGGTGACGCGGGGGCTCCCGTCGAGGAGCACCCTGGTCCCCCTCGCCATCAGCGCGAACGGCCGGTCGCCCTCGATCCGCAGCACGACGAGCTCCGCGTCGGTCTCGAGGACCTGCCCCCCAGGCAGCGCCAGCGCCTCCGGGGCTCCCTTGCTCCGCAGCACCGCGACGTCGGTCCCTCCTTCGCTCTCGATCTGCCACGCGACGACCCCGGGCTCCGCCGCGATCGGCGCCGCCTGGAGCGGCGCGTCGGGCCCCGCGTCCACGCCGACCTTGTAGGGCAGGAGCACCGCCAGGAACCCCGGCGCCTCGGCCTCCACCGTGGCGTCGATGACCGCGTGGTCGGCGGCCTTGCGGTCCTCCTCGAACTCGTGGACGTGGGGCACCGTGAGCGGCGTGTACGGCGGCTCCACGACGGTGAGCCCCGGCGACGTCGACTGCACGCGCGCCTCGACGCCCGCCCGCGCCCGCTCCCATCGGCCGCCGTCGGGGAGGAGCTCGAAGGTGCCTCCGGACGTGAGCCCCGCGTAGCCGTGCAGCCGCCACGCGTGCGCGCGGGCCGCCGGGTGCGACGTCGAGAGGCGGTCGCCGACCACGAAGTAGCGGCCGTCGATGAAGGCCACGGACCGCTCGACGTGCGTGTCCTGGTAGTCCTGGTGCGCCTCCGCGTAGTCGACGGCGTCGCCGTCGTGGGTGTTCCGGAGAAAGGCGTCCGCGTCGCCGAAATCGTTGAAGAGCCCCTTGTCGGGCGCGGATCGGCCGTCGATGAGGACCACGTTGTGCGACGGCGACTGGCTGGTCTTGGCGTTGTCGAGCGAATCGGGCTTGTAGTAGCCGGCGTCGATCAACAGGTACTCTCCGTAGGCCGCGAGGGAGAACGACGTGCCGTCCACGTGGTCGTGGATCGCCTTGCGCGCCGAGCCGTGCTCCGCGAGGAGCAGGAGCCAGCGCGCGTCGTCGCCCCAGTCCGAGCGGAACACCGCGTGGCCGGTGTCAGGGAAGAAGCGCGTGAGAAAGCGCGGCGCCTCGGGGGCCACTGCGTCGTCGACGTAGAGCAGGTGATGGGCGATGAGGTCGGCGCCGAACTCCATGGCCCGGGGATCGCGGTTCTGCTCCCAGTCCCACAGGTACTCCCCGCTCCCGCCGAAAGAAGTGAGCAGCGGGCTCCCGTTGAACGGGGTGAAGACGCCGTCGTCGACGGGGGGCCGGCTGCCCCAGGGGAGACGCAGCGAGAGCGACCAGTCGACGGCCTTCGTGAAGAGCCCGCCGCGCAGCGGGACCTCCAGCGCGCCCTGCTCGCCGTCGACGCAGCCGTGCCCGGTCCACGGGTCCTCGTCGGAGCGGGTACGGCAGTCGCGGGTGAAGGCCACCTCGCCCTCGAGCGCGTTGTCGAGGGCGATGAAGAACGCCGCCGTCGGGCCCCAGGCGAAGCCGGAGTAATACGGGCCCTCGGACGCGCCGCCGTCGGGCTGCACGTACTGGCCGTCCGGACCCCAGAGGTAATCGAGCTCCGAGATCGACCAGTTCCACCAGGTCGCAGCCGCCGGGTGCTCGGGGAACGCGAGCGCCACATAACCGAGCGCGTCGGCGGTCCGGATCGGGTGGTTGTTCTGCGCGGGGCGCAGCAGGAGATCTCGATAGAAATCCTGCTCGAGGTACTTGGCGAAAAATTGACCGGTGATGTCGGTGATCTTTCTCTCGGCCTGCGCGGACTCCTCGTCGGGGAACCACGGCGTGGCGCTCAGGAGGTCCCACGTGTTCGTGTACCCCATGAGGATCCTCGCCATCCGGATGTTCATGTCGAGGACCGTGTTCGTGTCCCAGTTGGTCTGGAGGCGGCGCAGGAACTCGCGCGCCTTGTCGGCCGCCGCCCGGTCCTCGAAGGCCCAGGCGAGGAGGGCATTCGCCTGCGCCGTCGAGGCGTTGTAGCCGTTCGTCTTGTGGTCCCAGGAAGCAGGGTCGGGCTCCTCATCGTAGGGGCGGTCGGCGCGGCGCTTCAGGGTGGCGAGGATCGAGGCGTAGGGCTCGCGATCGACGCGCGAGCGCAGGAGGTCGCGGTGCTCCGGGCGCGCGAGGAGCCGCGGATGGACGCCGGTGTCCCGCGGCTCGCTCGGCCCGCGGGCGTCCGTGCCGCATCCCGCGGCCGCGAGCGCGGCGCACGCGAGCGCCGGAGCGAGGGTGTGAAGACGGAGAGGAAAGCCGCGAGACCGTGATTTCATGGAATGGATGGGGCTAGGGCTCAGAGGGACGAGCTGGTGCGTGAGGCGCAGCGTATCAGCTCGCCCGGGCCTGGAACCGCCTGAGTTCTCGCTGCCGTGGGGGCGATCACCACGTGTCCACGATGGGCAGTCTCGGCAGCCACCGACACGCCGGAAGATCCGACCAGAGCGGAGAGAACAACACTGGCGACATGCGGTCGCGAGCGGAATGCGGGAGAGGAGGAACCTTCTGTGAGCCCGCCAGGATCAGCCCGGCAGGCGCCCCGAGGAGCGTGTCCTGCGAGCTGAGCCGTGCCTGTCGCGATGGCCTGGCGCGGGCTGCATCGAGCGCGCTCGCCGCCTTCTCCGCGTGAGGGGGCGCGATCGCGCAGGGTGGTGCGATCCTGCGCGGGCGTCTGCCTGCTCTTGCAGGACGCGACGAGCGGGGTGGAGCGACCGCGCCGCTCGCGCGGACCCCGCGACACAGGGGCTCCCCGGTGCGCGGTCTCCCGCTTGCATTGCCCGGCCCCGGTGGGGGGAGTCGAGGAGGTTCGATATGGCGACCGAGCAGAAGCAGGGAATGGGCGCGCAGGGGCAGCAGGGCGCTGGTCTACAGGAGGGCCGCAGCGAGAGCAGCGTGGTCCCGGACAAGGACTACAACCTGGTCAGCGTGCTCTACCATACGCTCAAGGGCGCGGAGACCCACTCCCAGTACATCCAGGATGCGAAGAAGCAGGGTGATCAAGAGCTCGCCACCTTCTTCGGCGAGGTCCGGCAGGAGGAGCTGCGGCTCGCGGAGCGCGCGAAGCAGCTCCTCGGGCAGCGGCTGAGCGGAGGGCGCCCGGGCCAGGGAGGGGCCCGCGCGAGCGCCTAGGGCTCACGGCGCTCCGAGCCGCCCTGACGGGCCCTCAATCGGCGATATACTGGTTGCGGCCGACGAAATCGACGTACGGATACAACGCCGAGCGCAGGTTATCCACCTGAACACCGGAGTTGATACCGCCGATCTCCCAGCCGTTCCACTTGGACGGGTTCCTGGTCGTCGCGTTCAGGAACAGCGGCACCTCCAGCAATGACTCCACGACGCCGGTCGTGGACATCTTGTCAAAATCGACGAGGACCGGAGCGGTGTTGTCCGTCAGGTTCTTCACCCAGACACGCGCAGCGCCGAAGTCACCACCCGCGACGCCGTCGATGTCGCGGTTCGGGTCGACCTGCACCTGAAGTTCGTACCACTTGCCCGAAGCCGGCGCGAAGTTGGTCGCCTTGTACAGCTCGCCGCTGTCCCGCGACCCCCGGAGGCGCAGCTGCCCCTGCTCGAACTGGACAAGGAACCCGACGTAGTTGTTCGGGGTGAGGCCATTGCTCGCGCTGGTGGCCGTGTTGACAGGAGCAAAGTAAACGCCTGTGGTGCCGTACAGCTGGCCGGAATAAACCGTCAGGTCGCTCGGGTCGTGGTCGGTCAGCTCGGTCTCCCACCAGGCGCGGGCCAACGTCGATCCCGACGGGTTCACCGCGAGCGTCGAGGGATTACCGGTGCCGTACGGCGCAGAAGCCGTGAGCTGCCCTGGCCCGCCGGAGGCCGGACCCTTCCACACCAGCTGCGGAACGACCTGGCTGTCCATGGTGACGCCAGACTGATAATGATCGAAATTGTCATTCATTTGCGGCACGTAGTACCCCATCGAGAGGTCATCCACGGCGTTGTTGTCACCGTAGGCCGCCACGATGAACCCGTTGAAATTCGAGGGATTCTTGTTCACGCCCATGAGCAGCGGGACAACCAGCACCCGCTCGGTCACGCCGGTCGTATTGAGATTGTCGAAGACGACGCGCGTGAAGTCCTTCTGCCCGTCCGTCACATTGCGGACGTACAGCGAGCCAAGACCGGTGCCCACGGTGGGGTTGACGACCAGCTTCACCTCCAGCCATTTGCCCATCGTGGTGGGGATGTTGACGGCTTGATAGACATCTCCGCCGTCATAGCCGGAGCGAAGGCGGAGCGCCCCCCAGGCCATGGAAACGGTCGGCCCCTGGTAGGCAGGGAGGGCGTAGCCCGTCGGGCTCCCGCCGGCCACGTTGATCGGCTCGAACGCGACCCCTGAGATGGCATTGTAGATGAGACCCGAGTAGACGACCTTCTCCGTGCTGCTGAAGCTCGGACCATCGAACGCCGACCAGGCTACCTTGCCGTTGTAGCCGCCCGTGGAGACGATGCTCTGCTCGGAGACGTTCCCGCTTCCCGGCGGCGAGCCGATCGCGAAATTGTCCGGGTTCGCCCCCGTCCAGCTGTTCGCGCCCTGGTTGTTCATCGCGTTGCCAAAGACGTGCTGCTCGTAGTCCTCGCGGTCCATGGTGCAGGCCTCATACTGGAGGCGCACGTGATCGTGGTAAGCGACGTCCGGCGACTGGGAGGGCAACGCCGCCACATGAGACCAGTCGGCGTGCTGCGTCGTGGTATTCATGTTGCTCACCAGCACATCGACGCGGCCCCCTCTCTGAACACCGGACCACTCGATGCCGGCGTTCTTGCTGGTCGCCAGGTTGAGGGTGCGCAGCTCGCCGTCCCGCGCGAACACGCCGTCCAGCGCCTGCCACGCGTCGGCCATGTCGGCGGTGAACGCGAGCGTCGCGGTGACGACGTTGCCATACGTCTGATAGTAGTAGGTGGTCGCCCCCGACTGGTTGACGTTGACCTCCCACGTCCTGAACCCGTCCGCCCCGCGGAGCCGGTAGTGCTGGACCTGCGCGACGTTGTCCGTCGGCAGGAGGACCTGCGACTGAGGCACACCATAGTTGGGCTTGTTGACGAAGTCCGCGATGTAGGGGATCAACAAATCACCAGCAGGAAGGTGGCGCGCCGCCACGCTCACCGTCTCGAGCCCCTGCCAGAAGATCGCGGAGATCTGGGTGGGCGCCGTTCCGCCGACATAAGGCACGCCGTTGATCGAGGAGGTGACATGCAACGCCGACTGGCTCGAGTTGTACGCCACCGGCATCGCGACATTGATGCCTGACGTATAATAGATATTCTCTCGATCAATCTTGTACTGCTCACCGACATTCCAGGGCCACGCGCCGGACGTATCGACGCTCATCCCAGGGTAGTAGCCGTAGTTGCCCACATACGCGCCCGAGATATCCGCGTCCGGGTCGGTTCGAACGCGGTCGACGTTGTCGAGGAGCAGATCGTAGTGCGTCTGGGTGTCCCCCTCGATGTCCATCAACAGGTAATCGAGCGCATAGCCGTTGCTGCTGATCCAATCGAGCGCAGGGTCCAGCTTCGCCAGGCCCCACCCCCTGGTCTCGAGCCCCGTGGGGACCCCGGCCAGGGTGTTGCTGATGATCACGTCGTCGTAGTCGCCCCGCTCTGCCCACCCCACCGCGGCGATGTCTCCCCCGTTCTGAACAATCTCGGGGTTGGTCGGCTCGAACGCCTGCCAGCTCGTGAAGTAGCCCTCGGCTTGCGCCATCGCGGTCGCGCCGCTCTCGAGCACGCCGAGCAGCGCGCCTCCCATCACGATCACCCAATGCAGCGCTGTTCTGTTCTTACCGTGTGTTCGCATCTGAGACACCCTCTTCATGGCGTTCTGGTAACGGCCCCGAGACGCATCTCGGCCATGGGCAGGCGCGGGCGGGCGCAGGGGGTTACTGGAGGGTCGGCGCCGTCCACTTCATCCACCTGGCCAGATCGGCCGTCGCCCCGTCGCCCTTGAGCAGGTTGGTGTCCGCGGTGCCGCCGCCGACAAGGAACTTCCTTACGTACGCCTCGAGGGCCGCCCTCTGTGAGGACGGGAACGCGCAGTGGGAATGGCCCGTGGTCTGCCAGTAGCCCATCTTGTCCTGCACCCCCAGCCCCTTCCAGATCTGCTGGGCGATGGACCCCGCCGTGAAGGTGCTGTTGATGCCGAGCCAGTCGATCCTGTTGTCGATGACGAGCAGCGCGCGCGGCGCGACGAGGCCCATGACCATGTGATGATCGAAGGGCAAGGACGTCACCCGGTTGCCGAAGGTCGAGCCGAAGTTCGCGCGGAACCACGGCTGCTCGTTGGCCGCGTTCGACAGCGTCTGCACGTTCTCCCCGGCGTTGGCGCCCGCCTGCGAGACGCGCCAGCTCGCCGAGCCCCCGGCGCCCGACTCCTGGGGGATCGTCAGCACGATGCGCTCGTCGAACGCGCCCACCGTGAGCGCGCCCTTGCCGTTGCGCGAGCAACCCGTCACGGCGATGCGCTTCGTGTCGATGTTGGCCCCCGGGGTCTTCTCCAGCGCGTCGATGATCCGGCTCACGCCCCAGGCCCACGCGATCATCGAGCTGGCCGAGTGGTTGCTGCCGTAGAGGTTGTAGAACGTGCCCGTCCCGCGCGAGCCGGCGCCGCTCTGGGCGCCCATCGCGTTGTTGTCGAAGGTCGCCATCGCGACGCCGTTCTGCGTGAACACGCTGGTGTCGAGGTTGTTACCGCCGATGCCGATGACGAGCGGGATCGGACCAGCGGGCGCGCCGGAAGGCCGGCTGATGTTGATGGAGAAGGAGGCGCTCTTCCCTGCATCGTTGACGTTGACCGTCAGCCTGTTCGCCGAGAACTGCCCCGTGACATTGTCCTTGGACACCACGGGCTTCGATCCGGACTCATACGTCTCGACCTGCGACTTGATCTCCGCGCGCCGGCACGCCCACTCCGACTTCTTCGTGATGCGTGAGCCGCTCAAGCTCAGGAACGGATCGTGATGCGTGTCGAACACCGGGAGAGACGAGGCGGCGGGCAACGTCGGCTTGGGGCAGCTCGCGCCGCTGTCTTCGACCGCGCCCGTGCTCCCGCCCGACCCGCCGGAGCCACCGGAGCCGCCCGCACCGGAGCCGCCCGCACCGCCAGAGCCGCCTGCCCCGCCCGCCCCCGAGCTGCTGCTCGACGACGAGCCGCTCGACGACGAGCTCGCGCTACTGCTCGACGAGGAGCTGCTGCTCGACGAGGAGCTGCTGCTCGACGACGAGCTCGCGCTGCTGCTCGACGAGGAGGACGCGCCCGTGCCGACGATCGTGCCTCCGCTGCCGGTGACCGACGCGACGGCGGGCCGCCCGCTGCCGTTCGCGCAGAACCCCCACTCCACCCAACCCTTCTCCTTGATCGCTGCGTTGTGGGTCACGCTCGTGGCGGTGAACTGCCCGTTCGAGGACACGGAGGTCACGTTCCACGCATTGGCCAGCGTCGAGCCGTTGAGCCGGACGCCCACGTTCCAGCCGGTGGTGGCCGGGGAGCGGGACTTGTTCGTCACCCTGACGTTCGCGCAGTAGCCGTTCCCCCAGTCCGACTGAATCGCGAGCTCCGCCGACATCGAGCCGTCAGCGCTGTCGAGGGCGCCGTCCAGCGTGTCGAGATCCTCTTCCTCGATGGGCTCCACGGCGCACGCAAGCAGACCGAACGCGAACGCAGCGGAGATGCAGCCAAGCAAGCGAGTCATACGCATAAGATGCTCCAGGATCGGAACGACTGAGTCGCGGGCTTCTGCTCAAGGTGGATACGTGCACCAGCGAGACGCCTGCGAACCCTCTCGTTCAATTGGTAGAGCTCAATATTCCCGGCCAGCGTGCGTCTGATCATGAACACCTCGCGGACCTCGCCGATCCCCTGCCTGGCAACCACGGTGTTCGTCGGACAGCCACTCACATGCGGATACCCCCCGGTGGGGCGGGGCACCATGAGAGAGCAAGAGCAACCCGGAAACGCAGCTGCAAGGAGCGAGCGCTCCGGGCAGCAATCTCCCCCCACCGATTCGATCCTCCGGATCGTGCCGCCGTCGCTCAGGCTGCCTGGGCGCGCGCCATCGTCGCCGCCGTCGAGCTACGCCGCTCCGAGGCCGGGCGTCACGCCGGCTTGCGCCCCGACACCAGATAGAACGTCACCCCGCACGCCCCGCCGAGCGTGCGCGCGAGCGCGGCCTGCTTCCACGCGCGCGCCTCCTGCATGGCGATCGCCCACAGCCGCTCGAACTGCGCCGGATCGCCGCCGCCGGCCAGATACCAGGCGTGGGCCTGGTCGCGGGTGCCGCCCGTTCCGAGCCAGATGCCGCCGTCGATCCACGCCAGCACCTGGCGCAGCTCCGCGCGCTCCGCGGGCGTCTCGTACGGCGGGATCAGCGCGGCGCACTTGTCCGACTGGCACACGTGGAGATCGCCGAGCCCTGCCTCGCGGAAGAGCCCTGGCAGCCGCTCACCCACGGAGCTGTCCCCCTGTCCCAGCGCGCGCTTGCCGTCCTGGCAGGTCGCCTCGAGCTCGAGCAGCGCGAGCCGGTCGGCGCGCGACAGGCCGGGCGCGGTGACCAGCGCGGTGGCCTTCTCGGCGAAGTTGTTCGGCTCGACCGCCAGCAGCAGGCCTCCGGGGCGCAGGACACGGCGCATCTCGCGCAGCACCCGCAGCGGGTCGGCGACGTGCATCAGGACCGTCTGGCATGTGGCGAGGTCGACGCTCGCGTCGGACAGCGGGAGCGCCTCGGCAAGGCCCTCCCGGTACGACGTGCGCGCCGCCACCCCGCACGCCTCGGCCTCGGCGGCGGCGCGCGCGACGAACGACGGTTCACGATCGACGCCCACCAGGGTGGCGTCGCCGTGGAGCACGGGCAGGAGGGTGCGCCCCCAGTGCCCGACGCCGCAGCCGACATCGACGGCCGCGCGCACCTCGTCGAGCCGGAGCCGGCGGGCGATGAGCTCGACGAAATCACGGTTCCACCAGGTGTCGCGCCAGTCGCCCTCGAAGCCGACGAGCCAGCTGTAGTCGCTGGCCTCGAAGGCGGGCGGCGGCGGAGGAGCCGAGGGATCAGCGGCGCTGGACACCGCGATGGCATACCACGGCCGGCCCCCTGTGCCGTGACCTACAGAGGTGGTGACGCCGGCTGAGCTCGCGGTTGCGCACTGGGTCCGTCGCCTCCTCCGCCTGTCGAGTCGTCGCCGATGCTCACCGCGCACGCAAGGCACCTCGATCACGGTGGTTGGCAGCTTCAGTCCGCATTCCTGACGTTTTTTGCTCGGACCCCGCCAGAAATGCAGGAGCGCTGAACACTTCCCGCACGACCGCACGAGAAGCGACCTCTGACGAGCTGGGCAAGGCATGGCGGAGCCGCGGTGCGTTGCAGTCTTGCACGGCGCGTTTAGCCCTTGACGGGCGTCGAGATTCACCCTCGAGATCCGCGAATCGGTTGGTTCACCCTCTTTCCCAAGCCACCCTCCATGGAAAGGCTGATTCAGATGGCGCCTCCTTCGGAAAACAAGATGCCACGTCGCGCGGGCCGGCCGCCCCCCCGACGGCCTCATTCGATGAAGATCCTGAGGGTACCGCTCCTCGTTGTCGGGCTCTTGAGCGCGGCGCTCGCGGGCGCCTGCTCCTCGAGCGGCACCGATGAGCCGAACGAGGTGACCGGCAGCGGCGGCTCCAGCGCGGCGGGGAGCCCCAGCGGGGCCACCGGCACGGGCGGCGGCGCGAGCAGCGGCGCGAACACCGGCACGGGCGGCGGCGCATCGGTCGGCCAGGGCGGCATGGACACGACAGCATCGACGGGGAGCACGGGCGGGATGTCGGGCTCCGACGAGGAGTACCCCGCGCCGGGCGCCCTGCCGGACGAGACGGGCGCAGACCTCTGGCTCAGGTACCCGAAGGTGCCGATTCCGGGGCGCCTCGCGGAGTATCAGGCGGCCTTCAAGCGCGTGGTCAAGTCGGGGACCGGCGCGAGCCTCGACATCGCCGAGGCCGAGCTCGTCAAAGGGCTGAGCGGGTTGACGGGCGGAACGGTCGGGACCGGCGCGGCCGTCGACGGAGCGGGCGCCGTGGTGATCGGGACGGCCACCGCGGACGTCATCAAGGGCCTGCCGCTCGCGGCGCGCCTCGGCGCCCTGGGCCCCGAGGGCTACCTCGTCGAGGCCGCCGACGTCGGAGGCCAACGGGTGATCGCCGTGGCCGGCAACACCGAGGTGGGCGTGCTCTATGGCACCTTCGCGCTCCTGCGGCACGTCCAGAGCCACAGCGCCCTCGACAAGCTGTCGCTCACCGGCTCTCCGAAGATCGGCCATCGCATCCTGAACCACTGGGACAACCTCGATCGCACCGTGGAGCGCGGCTACGCGGGCCGCTCCATCTGGGACTGGAGCGCGCTGCCCGGCACGCTCTCTCCCCGTTACAAGGACTACGCGAGGGCCAACGCCTCCATCGGCATCAACGGGACGGTGCTGACCAACGTGAACGCCAACGCGCAGGTCCTGACTCCATCGTACCTTACGAAGGTCAAGGCGCTCGCCGACGTCTTCCGCCCTTATGGCATCAAGGTCTACCTCACGGCGCGGTTCAGCGCGCCGGTCGAGATCGGCAACCTGAGCACGGCGGATCCGACCAACGCCAGCGTCAAGCAATGGTGGACGAACAAGGTCAACGAGATCTACCAGCAGATCCCGGACTTCGGTGGTTTCCTCGTGAAGGCGAACTCCGAGGGGCAGCCAGGGCCGCAGGACTACGGGCGGACCCACGCCGACGGCGCCAACATGCTCGCCGACGCCGTCGCGCCGCATGGCGGCATCGTGATATGGCGCGCCTTCGTCTACTCCGACACCAGCCCGCCGGACCGCATCAAGCAGGCCTACGAGGAGTTCAAGCCTCTGGACGGCAAATTCAAAAGCAACGTCCTCGTGCAGGCCAAGAACGGCCCGCTCGATTTCCAGCCCCGGGAGCCGTTCCATCCGCTGTTCGGGGCCATGCCGAAGACGCCCCTCGCCCTCGAGCTCCAGATCACGAAGGAGTACCTCGGCGAGGACACGCACCTCGCCTACCTCGGCCCGCTCTACGAGGAGGTCCTCAAGGCGGACACCTACGCGGGCGGCGAGGGCTCGACCGTGGCCCGGATCATCGACGGCACCCTCCACAAGTACACGACCACCGCGATCTCGGGCGTCGCCAACGTGGGTGACGACACGAACTGGACCGGTTCGCAGATGAACCAGGCGAACTGGTACGTGTTCGGACGCCTGGCGTGGAACCCGGATCTCTCCTCGGAGGCCATCGCCGAGGAGTGGGTGCGGCAGACCTTCTCGAACGACCCCGTCGTCGTCGAGCCGGTCGTCCAGATCATGATGGAGTCACGCGAGGCGCTCGTCGATTACATGACGCCCCTCGGCCTTGTCCACATCATGGGCAACGACCATCACTACGGGCCAGGGCCATGGCTGAACAGCCTGAGCCGCGTCGAGTGGAACCCGGTCTACTATCACAAGGCGGACGCGAACAACATCGGCTTCAACCGCACCTCGTCGGGCAGCAACGCTGTTGGCCAGTACGCCGCGCAGGTGGGACAGAAGTTCGGGAGCCGGGACACGGTGCCGGACGATCTCGTGCTCTTCTTCCACCGCGTCGGCTGGCAAGACAAGCTGAAGTCGGGGAGGACGGTCTGGGAGGAGCTCGTCCATCGTTACAGCCAGGGCGTCGATGAAGTGGGCGTGATGCGAGAGACATGGAAGTCCGTCGAGGGCCGTATCGATGCCAAGCGCTTCGGTGACGTGAGCGACTTCCTCGAGATCCAGCACTACGAGGCGCGCTGGTGGCGCGACGCGTGCCTCGCCTACTTCGGCTCGGTGTCGAAGCTCCAGGTCCCGAGCGGCTATGCCCCCCTGGCGAACACGCTGAGCTTCTACCAGGGGCTCCGCTGCCCGTCCGACGCGAAGAAGCCCCGCTGCTCGCAGGTCTATACGGGGAATCCGTCCCCGGCCATTCTCCAGTGAGAGCGCAGTGAGAGCGGCGGGCCAGCTCGGTCTGGCCCGCGGCCTGCTGGCGATCTTCACGCCCCTGCCCCCGTCAAGCGCACAGCGTCCTCCGGGTCTTGCTGACTCGGCGATCTGGCCAGGTCACAACACCGGAGTCGTCGCATGACCTCGTCGTGGTCCGCGATCGACGTGAACGCTCACACGCTGTTACCGTCCTGCTGGCCCATCCATCGGAGGACGGCGGGGTGCGCGTCGGCCGCCAGGGCCGTCAGGAGGTGCGTCGTGACGCTGACTTCGAGTCAAGCATTGTTGCTGTTGATGGCGGGGTGCGCCTCGGCGTGCAGCGCGCCTGGACCGCAGGCGGCGGGCAATGGTCCTGCCGGGCGCCCCGCGGAGCGCGCGCTCCGGCCGAGCGGCGCCGCGCCGGTCGAGCTCGGGCGGATCGTGAGCAGAGCGCGGGCGAGCTTTCGAGCCACGCGACAAGGGCTCTCCGCCGAGGGCGCCGCCCACCGGATCGACCTCGCGGGCGGCGCGGCGCGGATCCGCGCGAAGCCCGTGGCGAGGGCGGCACGCAGGGGGCGGGCGAGGCAGCTCCAGGCGCTCGCCGAGGCGCGCACTGCCGCCGAGCTGACGGCGCGCCGCCGAGCGCTCCGCGGGCCTCTCCTCGAGGGCGCGCCCGGCGAGTTCCAGCCGGGGAGCGCGCTCACGCTCACGACGCGATCGATCGCCCGCGCCGGCCACGAGTGCGTGAACGGCGAGGGCCGCGTGCGCATGGCGGCGGACGGCGGCGCGGAGCGCGCGTTCGGGACCTGCAGCGAGCTGTGGAAGAACCACGAGGCGAACGCCGAGCAGGCGTTCCGGTTCCCCGAGCGGCCTGGGGGGCGCGGCGATCTCGTCGTGCGCGTGAGCGCCCGGCTCGGCGCCGCGGACGCCGCGCCCTCGGTCGCGAGCGACGCCCGCGGCCTCGTCCTCGGCGCCGCGCCGGCGCAGCGGTTCGTGTACGGCCACGGCACGTGGATCGACGCGTCGGGCCGCCGCGTTCCGGTGCCCGCCCGCTGGGCGGACGGCCACATCGAGCTGCGCGTGCCCGCCTCGGTCGTCGAGGAGAGCGGCTATCCGGCGCTGCTCGATCCGGAGGTGGGCCCGGAGATCGGGACGGAGCCGCCCGTGCCCGTCCAGCACGACGTCGGGTTCGATCCGGAGATCGCGACCGACGGGACGAGCTACGTCGTCGTCTTCGAGGATCTGTCGCGCATCCGCGCGGTCCGCGTCGGCGCGCGCGGGGACGTGCTCGATCTCGACTGGCTGGATCTGGGCGAGGAGTCCGCCGGGCAGTACCTGCCCAGCGTGGCGTACGGCGGAGGCCGCTACCTCGTCACCTGGAGCCAGTACGGCGACGACGCCCGGATCACCATTCGCGGCCGCGTGATGCGACCCGACGGCACGCTCGAAGGGCCGGCGAGCTTCGCGATCTCGACGTCGGACGAGGGCGTGTATCCCTCGGTCGAGTGGAACGGGGAGCGCTTCGTGGCCGCCTGGCTCAGCCTCGCCGACGATGGGGCCGACGACGTCCGCGCGACCCTCGTCGACCCGAGCGGCAGCGCCGTTCCCGGCGCCGAGCGCGCCCTCTCCACGAGCGGCCGCGCGTCGCGCCCGGCGGTCGGCGCCGGGGCGGACGTCTCCGTCGTGGCCTGGGACGAGGACGCCGGCGGCGGCGCGCGGGCCGTCCGTGCGACGCGGGTGGCCAGCGATGGGAGGGCGCTCGACGCCGGGGGCGTTCCGATCTCGGAGGGCCCGGGCAACGCGCGGCTGGCCGCGCTCGCGTCCGGCGGGGCGAGCTTCCTGGCCACGTGGGTACGGGACGATCCCACGAGCACGATCCGGGGCGCGGTGCTGCGCGCCGACGGCACGATCGCGGCAAGGGACTTCCCGATCTCGCGGCCGAGCCCGGGCACCGGGGCCCCCGCCGCGGCGTTCGACGGCAGCAGCTATCTCGTGGCCTGGGCCGACGAGCGGGACGGTCGCTCGATGTACGGGGCCCGCGTCTCGGCCGAGGGCGTCGTGCTGGGAGATGATGTGAGGCTCGCGGACGGGTCGCCTCGCTCCATCTGGGATTCGGATCGGAGCTCGCTCGCGTGGAACGGCTCGCGCTTCCTGCTCGCGTTCCAGGGCCAGGGCATCGAGGGCAGCCTGATCGGCCCGGATCTCACGCTGGCCGCGGGCCGGCTCGGGCTCAGCCCCCTGCCGAACAAGCAGGGCGCCCCGCGCGTCGCCTGGACCGGCGAGAGCTACCTCGTCGCCTGGACCGACGAGCCGGACCCGGACCGGGAGCGGGTGACCGCGCGCGCGGTGCGCGTGAGCGCGGCCGGCGAGGTCGTCGATCCGGTCGGGATCGAGCTCGCGAGCAGCGCCTTCGCGATCGATCTGGCCTCGAACGGCGACGGCGCGTCGGTGCTCACCTGGAGCGCGCTCGGCGCCGGCGGGGATCACCTGCGGCGGGTGTCGGGCGACGGCGCGCTCGGGCAGAGCGTCGCCGTCTCGTCGCTCCACCTGTCGGCGCCGCCGTCGGTCGCCGGCAACGGCGACGGTTATCTGGTGACCTTCGTGGAGAGGACCGCGGAGGAGCCCTTCGTGTACACCGCGTCGGGCCGCCTGCTCGGCGCTTCGGGGAGCGCTGGCCCGGTGTTCCCCATCGTGCCCTCGGTCGGGCCGGAGTCGCACGCGATGCCGCTCCACGCCGGGCGGGACTACCTGGTGGCCTACGTGAAGGCGGGCCTGCATCTCGTCCCCGTGAGCCGCACGGGAGGCGTCGGGGAGGGCTTCCTGCTGTCGAGCGCACCGGCCGCCATCGCCGGGGCGACGGACGGCACGGACACGCTCGTTGTCTGGACGGAGTCCGCAGGTAGCTGGCCGGAGGGCGGTGAGGGGCCGGTGCAAGGTCGAATCTACGGCACGGGCGGCTGGCGGGGTGAAGCGTTCCTGATCTCGCCGACGAGCGCCGGTCATGCGGCGGCCGTGGCCTGGGACGGCGCGAGCTACCAGGTGGTGTGGGAAGAGGCGGAGACGCACCGGCTCCGGATCCGCGCCGTGGCCCCCGATGGAACGCCGGGCATGGAGGCGCTGCTCGTCGATGACGAGTGCAATGCGCCGATGCTGGCCCGCGGCGAGGGTGGCCGGTTCCTCCTGACCTATGACAAGCTCGGCCCTGCTGCGCGCACGCGGCGCGTCGTCTCGCGGCTGCTCAGCTGGGAGCCCTCACCCGGGCTGGCCGCAGCCGGCGGCGCGGGTGGAAGCGGCGGCGCAGGGCTCGGTACGGACGGAGGCGGCAGCGTGGAGCCGGGCGCGGGCGGGAGCGGCGGTGCGGAGCCGGTGGTGGGCGGAAACGGCGGTGCGGAGCCGGGCGCGGGTGGCCGAGCAGAGAACGGCGGGGGCGGCGGCACCTCCAGCGTTGCCGCCGGCAGCAGCAGAAATGACGGAACCGACGACACCAGCAACGACGCACGATGCAGCGCTCACGGCGCTGGCAGCAGGTCCGCATACATCGGGCTCACCGTTGCCCTGTTCGGTCTCGCCCTCATTGCACGACGGGCGGCATCCACCCAGGGGAACAGCTACGGATCCACCCAAGTCCACACGACCGAGAAGAGGCACACGTAGATTGTCGCCTGACCCATCGACACCCCGTCCATGTCCACATCCGGCACCACCTCGTTTCCGAGCTCCGGCGGGATCGGCTGGTAGCCGGGGTACGTGGCCTCGATCTCCCCAGCGATCTCGCGCGCCACCGGCTCCTCCTCGGGGATGCCGGGGAGGTGGATCCCGTAGTATGGCCCGAGCAGGGACACGTGGAAGCTGAGCGCCGCATCATCGGTGAGCCAGATGCGGGCCGAGTACGCCGGTTCGACCCACCCCGCCAACAGGCTGAGCGACTCGTTCTGAAGGCTGCATCGCTCCCCCAGCCTGTCGATCATGACCTTCCACCTTGGGTACTCCGCTTGCCCTCGGCTTGCGGCTTCCACCAGGCGGCGGCGCTCCTCCGTGTCCTCGTAGACGAGCTCGCCGGGGGGCACATGGATGCGCGTGATTTTATGCACACCGCGCGGGTAGAAGCGGTAAACAACGTCGAGGAGCTCGGAGCGAGTTATCATCGTGGACCGGTCACCTTGGCGCCGAGTCGCTTGTACTTGGACTTGAACGCAGCGTCCGCCGTGTCAGCAAACCTTTTGCAGAAGATACCTGCCGGCAGGTGGTAGTCCATGCCGTTTGCGACCTCCTCCATGATCTCCTCGCTGAGGCTGGATGCACGATCTGGATCGATTAGTCCATAAATCTTAGGGCGCGATCGGCGGTTCAAGGGTGCCGCCCTCGTCTTCCGCTCGGCCGCGGATGTACTTGGACGCGAACTGAGCGGCCAGCTCCACCGCGTGGAGCGGATCCGCACCGGCTAGCTGGCGATCGAACGCGACCTCGTCTCCCCACAGGATCGTTACGCTGATATCCCAAGGTGCGGGATCGTCTGCACCGCGCACCTGCTTGACATCGAACAATCGCACGACGATGTTCTGATGGACATCTCCACCAAAATCGTACTTTAACTCGATCATGATCATCGGCACTTTCTGTCGCAATCGCGGTTACAAACAGCGAGGTCGTTTGTGCATTCAGACAGGCAGTTCTTATCCCCCCTGGGGCAATTATTGCGGCAATTCACCCATATCTGGTAACAGAGCTCCTTGCAGTGCTCTAAACAGTCATTCTGCGCACCGGTCACCCACCGACACGGGCCGCACGACTGCACGCCGGAGCCGAGGTGCACCCCGTTGGCATATTCACATCGTTCCTTGGTTTCGTCCAGGCTCGCATGGTGGCCCTGGTAGAGCGTGGTGCAGGTGCCTGCCTCGCCTCGGTTCTTGCACTGAGCTGAATCAGCCTTCCACGTGACCGTACACTCGGCGACCTGTGAGGCGCCGCACGGGTCCTCCTCGTAGCCGGTGTGATTCTGCGGCTGGAGAGGTACATAGCCGAAGCCGCCGACCCCCCCCGTGGGGGTGATGATGCTCCCGCCAGCGCCTTCCGTTCCTTCGCCCCAGACGTAGCACTCTCCCAAGTCGAAGTTACACCCTTCCCGTACCGCGGCCAGGCTCTCGGCCTCGTAGTCCCATGCCGGCAGAGAGTCGCCTGACGTCGTCTCTTCGTGGAATTGCGCCAGCTGCTCGAGCACGCGAGCGGTGTGCGTGCTGTTGTTCCAGGGCCAGTGGCACACCGGCACGATCCGCTCGAAGTAGAGCAGCCAGCGCTGTCTCCCGAGCCGCTGGGCGCCGAGCAGCTCCGGCGAGAAGCGCCGCGCGACCGACCTCGAGAGCCGCCGGTAAACAACCGCCTCGCGCGCCGCAACGCCATGCACGAGCTTGGCCACGAACGTGACGCTCCGCGGCCCCCTGCCGCCACGCAGCACGCTCGGCCTGGTCGTCGGCAAGCCGCTCGGCGTCTTCCTCGCGAGCTTCGCGATGGTCCGGCTCGGCGTCTGCGCCCTGCCGCGCGACATCGGCTGGCGCGGGATCGCCGTCGTGGGCTGCGTCGCAGGCGTCGGCTTCACGATGGCGATCTTCACCGCAGGCCTCGCGTTCGACGAGGCCGCGATGCTTGCCGCGGCCAAGCTGGGCGTCCTGCTCGCCTCGACCGTGGCGGCCGTGGTGGGCCTCCTCGTCGGCAGGCTCGCGCTATCAGGCACCGCGGCAGCCGGTGCGGCGCGGACGGCGGAGGAGGCCGAGGGGTCGACCGAGCCGTAACCGCAGCCACGAGGTACTCGCGCGGCTGGTCTCAGCGAGCGCCGGCGTCCGTGCCCGCGCTGGCGTCCACCGGAGCCACGGCGCGATCGCCCTGGGCCCCGGCGGTGCGCACCACGAGGTCGAGATGACCACCCGCCGCCGCGCCCCTCGCGGACGTGCTCTCGATCAGTGCGGAGCGCCGGCAGGTACCAGAATCCCGAGCTCGCCCTTGTCGCCGGTCATCGGACGACCGAAACGCGTGGGTTTCCCCGTCTCCGGGTCGCGCGCGAACGCATCGATGCCGTTGTCACCGTCGGGAGGGACACGGAAGACAGGGTTATCGTCCGACGAACTCAATTCCTTCGCGCAGGAGCTGTAACCACCGTCGCCGGTCCGGCGTCGGGACCGATAGCCACTCTTTGAAGATCTTCCCTGCCGGGCCGAAGGGCTTGCCCACGCCGGTTTCGATGAGCTCCGCGACGCGCTCCCTGGGCAGCTTCACCACCAAACCCGAGCCCTTGTAGTCGACCAGCGCGAGAAATTCCTTGCCGACACGGAGGCATCGGCCGTTCATGATCGTGCCTTCCGTGATGCGTGGGTCGTTTCGCTCGAGCTCCGCGGCGAGCCGCCAGAACAGATCTTCAGGAGAGGTGGTCATGGATTGGCGTTCTCCTCGTAGAAGCATCTCACGAGCCAAGGCACACCGCCGGGGAATACGACGGAGGCCGAGTCGATGCGAGTCGACAGGGTCGGAAAGGTCTTCTTGTCTGCACCGCGCCACGCCGTCAGCAGGGGGTGGTCCTCGCAGCGCGCCGCGCTTCTCGGCGTGAGACGCAGGTCTGCATGGATCGGGGAAACAGCGCCACGTGCCGAGGTGGTCAGCGGAGCCATGGGCGGTCTCCGTTGGCCGTGAGGCGAGCGAGCCGGTCCTGTATTTGCCTCCGCTCGTGCATGTTGCGCGCGCACCGTTCCGCCTCCCTGAGCGCGCGGGCAGCGGCCGCCGTCTCCCCCACTTCACCCAGGAGCGTCCCCCGAACGAGGTGCACGTAAGGATAGGCGCTCACATCGACGTCACGCTGTTCGAGCAAGGCGAGCCCCTCCGCAGGCCCCCTGGCTCGGGCAACGGCGAAGGCGCGATTCACACGCACCGCCGGCGTCGGTCGGAACCGCTCGAGCAGCGCGTAAAGCGACGCGATCTCAGCCCAATCGGTCGCCTCGGCCGTGCGCGCCTTGCAGTGGACGGCGGCGATCGCCGCCTCCGTCTGGAGCGGTCCGGGTGCCCCCAGGCCGAGAGCCCGCTCGAGCAGGTCGGTCGCGCGACGAATGCCATCATGATCCCATCGGGTTCGGTCCTGCTCGGGCAACGGAACCGGGCCGCCATGCTCGTCGAGCCTAGCATCGCGGCGCGCGTCGTGGAGCAAGAGCAGCGCGAGCAGCCCCGCGGCCTCCGACTCCCGGGGGTAGGTTTCGCACAACGAACGAGCGAGGCCGATCGCGAGCCGGCAAAGGTCCGCGCGGACCGGCGCGTCGTCCGCGGATGACCAGTAGCCCTCGTTGAACAACAGATGAATGGTTCGCAGCACGGCGCCGATGCGCTCGTGTCCGCGCTCCGGCGTCGTCCCCTCGACATCGCCCTTGTCACGCAGCCGCTGGCGCGCTCGCGTCAGGCGTTGCTCCATGCTCCGGGGAGCCACGACGAACGCCAGGGCGATTTCACCGACGGAGAGCCCAACCACCGTCGAGAGCGCCAGGGCCGCGCTTTCGCCGTCTTCGAGCGCTGGATGGCAGCACGCGAACAGGAGCCTGAGCAGCTCGTCCTTCCAGCCGCGAAGGATCTCCGGCTCGGCGGCGGCGATACGCGCCCACGGGCTCAGCTGCGCCAGCACCACGATGGCGTCCTCGTGACGCTCCTCCTTCCGCGAGCGCCTGACTCGGTCCCGGTAGGAGTTGGCAGCAACCGTGATCAGCCACGCCTCTGCGGATTCGGGCGCGCCGGTGACGGTCCATGACTTGAGCGCGCGCTCGATCGCGTCATGGACCGCGTCCTCCGCGTCCACGAGCGACCTAGTGAGACCGAGCGTCTTCGCGAGCACGCTGGGGTAGACGCGCCGGATCGCCCCCGCGTGATCCGCCTGGCTCAAGGCTTCCACCGCCAGTTGACCGGGCGCACCTCCACGGCGTGCGCGCCGTCACCGCAAATCTGCCGCGCGCGTGCGAGCGCCTGCTCCTCACTTTCGCAGTCCACCACATAGAAGCCAACGAGCCATTCTTTCGCCTCGATGAACGGGCCGTCGGTGACCTCATGCCCCCCGGAGCGCGGACGGATGGTCCGCGCCGCGCGCGTTTCGTCGAGCCGCGCGACGGCGTGTAGCTCTCCGCGCGCTGACGCCTCGGCTTGGAGCGCACGATGCTCGAGGAGCGCCCGCCTTTCCTCGAGCTCCGGAATCGGAACCGAAGGAGGGGATGTCCGGTAAATCAGCAGCGCGTATGTCGTCATCGTCGCTCCAAGCCCAGGATGTCTCGCAGTTCGCGCTAGCCAGCGCGGGCGCTTTCCCGGCCAGCGCTCAGCCCTTCTCGCTTCTCCGATTGGATCTCGCTCTTGGAGATGCCGGGATCGTGCTCGTCGAGGGCGTCGAGGCGGTCGAGCGCGACCCACAGGCGCTCCGGAAGCGCCGCCATGTGAATCGGGCTCCTCAGCACCGTCATGGTCAGGCCTTCTTCCAGAGACCTATCGCCGCGCCGCCCGGATCGCGCACGATGGAAAAGTATCCGGCGGGCCCCCGGCTCTTTTCCTTGAGCAGCACCGCGCCGAGCGAGATCGCCTGCTGGGTGGCTGCATCGACGTCGTCGACCATCACGAACGGGATCCAGGCGCTCTGATCGCCGTAGCGCTCGGTCTTCGACGCGAGGGCCGCGAACGGTCCTCCCTCGCCTGCCAGCATGGTCATGCCGCCCGGGCCATCGGACGGCTTCCAGCCGAGCAGCGTCTCGAAGAACTTCTTGGTCTCATTGGATTTTTCGCCGTTGTGATGGAACCAGACAAAGGGGGCTTGCATGGCTTATTTTCTCCCAGCTCGAAGCCCCGAAGCGGGGCCTCGATCGGGAGACGTTCGAGCGGGTCGCGCCACGACAGGTCCCTCTCAGAAAAAATCCGGTCCGCTCCCGGCCGACGAAGGCCAGAGCTTTCGCGCAAGAGATAGAACGAGTCGACGCTTGCTCGCGACGAGGCGCTGACCCGCTGCTTCACCGGGCGTCCATGCCCGGGGTCGAAGGCCTCTGCCAGCCCGCTGTCTCGGAGCTCCGCGGCGGGCTCCGCGCTGACCTTGACGACCAGGCGCCCCTTCACCTCCATGGCGAAGACGCTCTTTCCGATCTCGAGGCCCTCCGAGCCGAACATCGTTCCGCGCGTCACGCCGGCCTCACGCTCCAGCGTGGCGACCACCTGCGCAAAGTCGCGGATCAGCTCAGGCGGGCAGGTGTGGACATCGTGATGTCGGGTCGTCGTGACATCTCCACAAGTGAATGCTTGTGGTGTACCAGACGGCGCAGTGGTATACAAGTACCTGCTCGTGGAGCGCTCGGAGCAGCGAGGCGACCCTCGCCTGCAAGGCCCTCCTGGAGTCGAGGCGGGTGGAGATCCTGCGTCTCTTGAAGGCGGGCCCGCGCGGTCGCGCGAGATCGCGGTGGAGGTCGAGGTGTCGCAGCAAGCGGCTTCGCAGCACCTTGCGGTGCTCGAGAAGGCGGGCCTCGTCGAAGCGCGCAAGGAGGGCCTCGACAAAAAATGGCCGGACGTGTCCAAAACCCGGGCGCGCGAGCGTCATGGGGGTGCCGGTCGAGGTGACCGGCGGAGCTCTCCAAGGAGAAACCATGCCCAAGTATCTGTGTTTGCAGCGAGCGCTGCCCGGTGGAGATGGCGAGAAACCCTCGCCCGCCCAGATGCAAGCAATGTACGCCAAGTTCAACGAGTGGAGGGAGAAGTTCCAGAAGAACCTGCCTGATATGGGGGGCAAGCTCGGCGCGGGAAGGCTCGTCACCACGCAGCCTGCGCCGGACGGGCCCTTCGTGGAGGTCAAAGAGCTGGTCGGCGGCTACATGATCGTCTCGGCGCAGACGCTGGAAGAGGCGATCCAGGTGGCCCGTGAATGTCCAGGGCTCGTGCGACCCGGTTCAGGCGTCGAAGTCATCGAGATCCACGCTCCTTGAGCGCACCTCGGCTGCTTGAGCACTCCTTCCGGCACGAATATGGCCGGTTGGTCGCCATGCTCTCGCGCCGCGTAGGACTGCAGCACATCGAGGCTGTCGAGGACGCAGTTCAGTCGGCGCTCATGGCTGCCCTTGAATCGTGGACGACTGCCGGCTTGCCGGACAATCCATCCGCCTGGCTCTTCCGCGTGGCGCACAACCACCTTGTGGGAGAGATGCGCCGACGAGCGCGCCACGATCGCAGGGCGGAGCAGCACGCCCTGGACGACGCCGGTGCGCCGGAGAACGGCCCGGACCCTTTCCTCGCGGGCGATGTGCGAGACGATCTGCTCAGGATGCTGTTCGTCTGCTGCGACGACGCGATCCCCGTCGAGTCGCAGCTCGTGTTTGCGCTGAAGACACTCTGCGGCTTCGATGTCCGAGAGATCGCGGAGCGGCTCTTTACCAGCGAAGCCAACGTGTACAAGCGCCTTGGTCGTGCCCGCAGCCGCTTGCGGGAATCTCCGCTGCTCCGCGACGAGCTCACGGGAGAGCAGTGCGCCTCGCGGCTCCCCGCCGTGCACGCAATCCTCTACCTCCTGTTCACGGAGGGCTATCTCTCTTCCTACGCGGAGATAGCGATTCGCCGAGAGCTCTGCGACGAAGCGATGCGGCTGGCGGCCATCCTGGCGGAACACCCGGTGGGCCGGACTCCGGAAACGTCTGCCCTGCTGGCGCTGATGCATCTGCACGCGGCACGGATGACCGCTCGCCAGGATGCCTCCGGCGGGCTCCTGCTCCTGGAAGAGCAGGACCGATCTCTTTGGGACCAGCAGGAAATTCAGGCTGGGCTTTCGTGGCTGGCCGAATCGGCGCAGGGTGATGTGTTTTCCAGGTACCACGCGGAGGCCGGCATCGCCGCGGAGCATTGTCTCGCGCCGTCTGTCGCAGAAACCCGGTGGGAAAGGGTCGTGGACTGCTACGCCCTCCTGGAGCGGCTCGGCCCCTCCGCGATACACCGGCTGAATCGCGCGGTCGCGACGGCGGAGTGGCAGGGGCCTGCCGCGGGGCTCGCGGTCCTCGACGGCCTCGAGCCGCCCACTTGGCTGGCCGGCTCCTACCTGTGGGCCGCGGTGCTCGCCGACTTGCATCGGCGCTGCGGAAATGATGATGCGGCGCGGCGCTATCGAGATGTGGCGATCAAATCCGCGCCCACTCCCGCGGTGAAAGCGCTGTTGCAGCGGCGACTCCGGGCCATCGGTCCGTGATTCCCCGCAGGCTGGGGAGTGAAGGCGGGACTTCGGCGTCGCTTCGCGGCGGCTTCGCGCGGGCTGCCTGAGCCAGCGAGGGCGAGGGAGATCCTCGCGCGGCTTGAACTCCCGCTGAAAGTTCCGGAATGCCGAACGCGCGATCCCACGGAAGCCCCCCGTGTCAGCTACGTCGGAGCGCGCGAGAGCACTTTCGCGGACGCAGCGCCGAGGACCAAGCCAGCGCCGGCGCCGATCAGACCCGAGATGCCGAGGCCCGCGCAGCCCAGGCTCGCGGCCAGGACCGCGATGCCGCTCGCCCCGAGCCAGGTCGATGCGGGCGCCGAGCCCCGGACGAGGCGGACGCCGAGCCAAACGCCCGATGGAACGCCGATGCCCAGGCACACGGCGGTGCACACGGAGAGGAGCGGCGCGTCCGCGCAGGCCGGAGCCACCCGGGCGGCGGCGAGTCCCGCCAGGAGCGGCAGCGCGCCAGCGAGGAGCCCGTCGCGCACCGAGTCCGCCCCCTGCCGGTCGCGCCAGCGCAGGAAGAAGCTCGCGCCGAGCAGGAGCACTCCGAGGCACGCGCAGGTCTCGCGCTCGCCCGTCTCGAGCATGCAGACGAGCACGACAGGCACCAGTATCCACGCCGCGCGCGCCGCGACGCGCAGCCGGCCGACCTCGTATGCGCGGAGGCCAAGGCGCTTCAGCTGCTCACGGTTCACCATGGATGTGCCTCCAGATTCCGCGCAGACGGTCGAGCGCGCGCTGCTTGCGTTTGCGGAGCGTGGCGCCGGCGGCATCGGACGTGCCGTCCACGAGCCCGAGCGACACCCGATCCTCCTCCGTGTGTGAGCCTACGGCCTGCTCGAAGGCGAGCGCGATCTCCCGCGCGAGGAGCTGCTCCTCCTGCGACGCCGAGCCATCCAGCTGGCCTGCCACGGACGCTTCGTCGAAGACCTCGCGGCGGCGCTGGAGCCGGCGACGGTGCGTCATGATCTCGTAGCTGGCGATCCCGAACGCCCAAGAGAGGCCGTCGCGGCTTCGATCGAACTCGGCGATTCGAGCGCAGACCTTGTAGAAGACCTCCTGCGCGGCGTCCTCGGCGTCCGCGCCCCGGCCCACCCCACGCTCCGCGAACGAGAGGATCACGGGCCAGAGGTCGTCGAGCAGAACGTCGAACGCGGTCCGGTCTCCATCGGAGAGCCGAACCATGGCGTGGTGGATGGCTTTCCGGCGGGCTGCGTCCATGCGTACTTGGCCTGTGCTCCCCCTGGAACGCGGGCTTGCCGGTCAAGCACTCGAACAGCACGCAACCGAGCGCGAACACGTCCGTCGGCGGGCCCACCTCGCGCTCCGCGCGAGCCTGCTCCGGGGCCATGTAGCCGGGGGTTCCCAGGATCGATCCCGTCTGCGTCAGCCGGCTCGTCGCCCCGGATTGCCACGCCATCCCGAAATCAAGCACCTTCACCTGGTCGACCTCGCCGCCGATCAGCAGCAGGTTGCTCCGCTTGATGTCCCCGTGAACGACGCCGCGGGCGTGGGCCTCTGCGTGTTGCCTCCAAGCGGCTCGCCCGGTTTTGCTCGGACGCGCCTCGTTCTCGCTGCTATGTCAGGTTCGTGAGCGGCCCGGTGCAATGCTCCGGGGTGCCGAACGTGGTCCGGGTGTCGCCGAACAGGTTCAAGATCGACACGAGCAGGTTGTTGTGCGGGAGGTTCTTGTACCGGAGCCAGCGCCCGGTACGCAGACCGCCGCCGCCGCCGGCCAGGAGGAACGGCATGTTCGTCTTCTTGTGGCTCGGCGGATCCGAGATCTCGGAGCCGAAGAAGACGACGCTCTCGTCGAGCAGCGAGTGTCCGCCCATGTCGACCTTCTCCATCTCCTGCAGGAGATAGAGGTGTTGCTTCGAGTACCAGTTGCAGATCAGCTCGCACTCCGCCGCCCTGAAGCCGCCGTCGTGCTGGTAGTAATGGTGGTGCTCGCTCAGGTTCAGCCAGGGGAAGGTGTGCTTCGCCTCGGTGTCGCTCCACTGGAGGGTGCCGACCGCCGTGATGTCGCAGGCGAGCGCCATCACCAGCATGTCCGTCATGAGCTTGCCGACCTTGGGGATCGCAGCGTCGGTCGACGTGTCCTTGATCGAGCCGTTGTCGGCGGAGTTGCGCCCCGTGCGCGGGTTGTAGTCGGACGTGTCGACCTTCGCCGGCGCCTGGCAGGCGCCCGTCGCGGTCGGCGCCTTGCTGAGGCTCTCCTCGATCTCGCGGATCTTCGTCAGGTGCTGATCGATCTTCTGCCTGTCAGCCGCGCCGAGCCGCGAGGACAGGGCCGAGTAGCGCCGGTCGAGGAAGTCGAGGATCGACTGCTTCCGCGCGAGGCGACGGGCGGCGTCGTCGTCGGCGCCGGGGTTCAGCGTGCCGAAGAGATCGGTGAAGATCTCCACCGGATCGATGCGCGGCGGGATCGGGCTGTAGGGCGCGTCGTTCTCGAAATTGGCGATGTTCATCGGAGACAGCAGGCCGTGGGACTTTCCCGTCGCCCAGCGCACCGCGATCTCGAGGCTCGCCTTCGCCTTCTGCCCCCCGGAGATCCGGGAGGCGATCACCTGATCGATCGACGGCCCGCTCCCGTAGGCGCGGCCCGCGGCGCCGTCCTGCGGCGTGCCCGTGAGCCAGGCGATGATCCCGGCCTGGTGCTGCTCGCCGAGCCCGCTCTTCATGTCGAGGCCGTCGACGACGAGCAGCCGGCTCTGCACCGGCGCGAGCGGCGCCAGGATGGGGCTCAGCGTGTAGCTCGTCTCGGAGCCCGTCGGCCGCCAGCGGTCCATCACGGTCCCGCCGGGCGTGTAGACGGCGAGGAAGCGCTTCGCGGGGGCGGCCTGAGCGCGCGCCGTGGGCTCGGCGCCCATGATCTCCAGCCACGGGAGCGCGATGGCGATGCCGCCGGCACCTCGCAGCAAGGCACGCCGGTTCAAGCGAAACGTCGAGCGAGACGTCGACATAGCGGTCACTCCTCCCGGGCAGCCATGGTGTGGAAGGCGTCCGTCTGCGTGAGCTCGATGAGGAGCTGTTTCACGTTGTATCCAGACGTCTTGAAGGCGGCCGTGACGGCCTCTCGTGTGCACTTGTCCTCGGCGCGCAGCGTGAGGCCGTAGGCGTATTCGATCCAGTGCGTCGCGAAGCAGCTCTGCACGTCTTCCGTCTCGGCGAGCTTGCGCACCAGCTCGATCGGCCCGCTCACCGTCCCCTCCGTGCCCGGCACCGAGCCGCTCGCGTCGATCGCGACGTCGTTCTCGGTCGCGCGGAACAGCCCGACCGCGTCGTAGTTCTCGAACGAGAAGCCGACAGGATCCATGAACTGGTGGCACGTCGCGCAGACCTGATCCTCGCTGTGCTGACTGAAGCGCTCCCGCGCCGTCTTGCCGGTGTACGGGTCCGGCGGCTTCACCTTCTCCAGGATGTCGCCCGTGGGGAGCGGGATGACATGGCACATCAGCTTCTGGACCACGAAGGAGCCGCGGACCACGGGGTTCGTCATGTTCGAGTGCGTCGTCCCGGCCATCACACCCGCCTGGGTGAGGAGCCCGAGGCGCTGGGTCGTATCGAGCTCCACGCGCTGGAACGCGTCCCCCGTCACGCCGGAGACGCCGTAGAACGCCGCGAGCGGGCCGTTCATGTACGTGTACGGGGCGGTCAAGATGGACGGCCAGGTGCCGGCCTGCTCGAAGATCTCCTGCTCGAGGAACCGCTGCGTCTCCTCGCGCATCAGCGAGCCGATCGTGCGAGAGAAGGTCGGGAAGGCCTCCGTGTCCCGCTCGAGATCCGCGAGGCTGCTGATGGGGAGCAGGCTGTCGAAGAAGAACCGCACGACGGGCCGGGCCCGAGGGTCGTCGAGCATGCGCTCGGCGTGCGAGCGCACGCCTTCCTTCGTCGCGAGCTCCCCCGCCTGCGCGGCCGAGCGCAGCCGCTCGTCGGGCATCGTGCCCCAGAACAGGTACGAGAGCCGCGTCGCCATCTCGTCGCCCGTCGGCCGGCGGAGCGCCGGGCGCGCGGGATCGGGCGCGCCCCACTCGACGCGGTAGAGGAAATCGGGCGACTGGAGCACCGCCTCGATCACCATCGCGATGCCGGCGGCGAACGTCGCGTCCTCTCGCCCGACGCTGTACAGCGCCAGGAGCTCGTCGGCTTCGCCGGCCTGGAGCGGCCGGCGATAGGCGCGCGCCGCGAGGTCCTCGACGATCGTGCGCGCGCACGCTTCCTCGCTCGCCGCCGTCACGTCGCCCGCGCAGGGAGCGAGCCTCTCGAGCGCCTCCGGCGTCGCGGTCGCGCGCTGGGCGATGCCCCCCGCGATGGTGCCCAGCTGCTCGGCCAGCAGGCTCGAGACAGACAGCGTGTCCGCGTCGTTGCCGAAGCCGTTCCCGATATCCTCGCTCGGCAGCGAGAAGGCTGGCTCCGTCGTGTCCCCCAGGAGGTCGCGAACCGTGTTGTTGTATTCGAAGCGCGTCAACCGCCGGAGCGGCGCTCGCCCGGGATACACCGTGTCGTCCCGGCAAACACCGATGGGATCGTCGGTACCAGGTTTGCCGGAGCCGGAGCCGGAACCGGCGCCCGGCTCACCCACGGATCCCGTACAGCCGCCGGCGAGGACCAGCGCGATCGGCGCGGCCCACCGAGCGCCTCCGCGACGGCGCGCAGGCTGGTGACGCGAGGGTCTGGACATCGTTGTCGCTCCTCACCAGCGCTGGGAGCGCTGAAGTCCCGCGATTAGACAACGAGCGCTCTTCAATCGCCAGGAAATTGAGAGCGGATCCCTCCCCTTCGACCGCACAGGAGCCGTCGGGGCCGTCCCGGCGGCTCCGTGATTCCAGTGACGGCGACATGATTTGATTCTTCAGGACGTGTTGCCTCCCGGCGCGCACACGTTCCGTTCTGCAGCGAAAAATCACACGAACACGGCGCTTCTTGTCGGCTGCAATTTTTCTCGCGGTGAGCGTTCACATTGGATGGGCAGTTTCGCGAAGCCACGGTCACGGAGGTGGATTGGGCTCCAGCTCCGTGATGTGCTTCGTCGCGTTTACCGGGCGAGCGCGATGGCGAACGGCGCGAGCCCTCGCCTTCGCAGCACGGACGGGACGAGCAAGGCGACCGCCTCGGGGCCACGAGCGGTCTCGATGTCTCCGAGATCTTCGATCCAGTCGGCCGGCCAGCCCAGATCGCCGAGCAACCGTCCGACGACCGCCTTCGCGCCCTCGTCGTTGCCGGAGAGGAACGCGGTCGGGGCGGCGCGCAGGCTCGTGGGATCCGCCATGACGGTGAACAGCATGGTATTCAGCGTCTTGACCACGGCCGTCTCGGGCAGCGCAGCCTGCAGGCGCTCGGCGACGCTGCCGTTCGGGTAAAGCAGGCTGCCGGGGAGGCCGTCGCGGCCGCGCAGCGTCGCGTTGGAGACGTCGACAAGGATCTTTCCCTTCAGCGCGTCGCGGAGGGCGCCGAGCCGCTCCACGCTCGTGTCCCCGGGGGTGGCGTTGATGACGATCGCGGCCAGGCGCGCGGTCTCCGCGTGATCCCTGAAGTCGACGCGCGCTCCCGACCATTTCAGCGCCGCCTGCGCCGGGTCCCTGGTGCCGATCGTGACGGCGCGCCCGGCGCCCGCGAGCTTGTTGGCGAGGACCGTGGCGACACGGCCCGAGCCGAGGATTCCAATGTTTCCCATGAGTTGATCCATGTTCAGCCTCCTCCTCATCATCGGATGGTCGACAGGACGCCTACCGCGCCGGCGTGGAGCCCGGGCGCTGCAGCCAGGAAGTCCTCGCTGGCGAGGCTCCACCGCTCTCCGCGTGTGTCCGTGACCGTGCCCCCGGCCTCCGCGACGAGCAGCGCCCCGGCGACGAGCCCGGAGCGGATCTGGCTGTACTGCCAGAAGACGTCCATCCGGCCCGCCGCGACCTGAACGAGCTGGAGGGTGGCCGGAACCGAGACGCGCAGGACGAGCGCGCTCCCGAGCATCGCGGTGACGGACATGCCGATCCGCCGGTACGTCTCGTCGTCCTCACCCGGCTTCGCCTGGCCGGTCCCGACGAAGGCGGCGCCAAACTCCGTCTTCGCCGACGCGCGGATCCTCCTGGTCCCGAGGTACGCGCCGGCGCCCTTCCGGGCGGTGTATGTGTCGCCGGTCAAGGGCAGGTGCACCGCCGTCAGGACCGGCTCGTTGTCGCGGACGAGGGTCGCCGTGACGCACCAGTCCGCCATCCCGTGAACATGGTTGATGTTCCCCTCGACGGTGTCGGTGACCCACCACTCCCCCGGCGGGAGGGGCCCGCACTCGAGCTCGTCCTCGACCCACCGGGCCTCCGGGCGAGCGCGCGACAAGGGCTCGCGGAGCGCCTCGAGGGAAACCGCATCGTTGGCGCCGAGCGCGGCGAAGATGTCCTCCCGGCTCCTCGGGCGCGGCTCTGTCGAGAAGCGACCGACGAGCCGCTCGCCCGCCGCGGAGAGCGCCGCGACGACCGCGGGCAGCAGGGGCTCGTCCTCCGCGCGGCCCGGGCCTCGGTCTCGCCACATCACATCGTTGTTCATCTGCTCGGAATGCTCGGAATGAATCGACATGAATCCTCCTCGGACGAGCGGCGCGCGCGTGGTCGCGAACCGCTGAGCCACCGTACGGAGGAATAAACCCTGGACGACTCATACCGTCCAATGCATAGTTGCTATGAGGAATAATTACTGCCATGCATGTGGACCTGAACCTGTTGCCGGCGCTGGACGCGTTGCTCGAGGAGAGGAGCGTCAGCGCCGCGGCGGCCCGCTTGCACCTGTCCCAGCCCGCGATGAGCCGGACGCTGGGGCGCATCCGGGACGCCACGGGGGACCCGATCCTCGTGCGCGCCGGCCGGACGATGGCGCTCACGCCCCGCGCGCTGGCCCTGCGACAGGAGGTCCAGGCCATCGTCCAGCGAGCGCACGCGGTGTTCGCGCCCGAGCGGGAGCTCGACCTGGCGAGGCTCGATCGGACCTTCACCGTCCGCTGCCACGACGCGCTCACGACGGCGCTCGGTACGCGGCTCTTGCGAGCGGTGCAGGAGCAGGCGCCTCTCGCGAAGGTCCGGCTCCTGGCCGAGCCCGCGGGAGATACGGACGACCTGCGCCAAGGGCGCGTGGATCTCGAGATCGGCTCGACGGAGCCCGCGCTCCCCGAGATCCGTGGGGAGCTGGTCGGCGAAGATCGCGTCGTCGTCGCCCTCCGCCGGGCCCACCCGCTCGCGCGCGGCCGGCTCACCGCCAGGCGCTACGCCGAGGCGCTCCACGTCATCGTCTCACGCCGTGGCCGCCTGCGCGATCCGATCGACGAGGCGCTCGAGGCGCTGGGGCTGCGGCGGCGCGTCGTCGCGGCGGCGCCCACGTGCGCGGCGGCCATCCATTTCGCCCACGAGAGCGATCTCGTCGTCGCGCTGCCGGCGCGCGTCTGCGGGCCCATCGTGCGGGCGCTGGGCCTCAGCACCCGTCCGCTGCCGCTCGACGCGCCGGAGCTCAGGATCGTCCAGCTGTGGCACCAGCGCTGCGAGGGCGACAAGGCGCACGCATGGCTGCGCGGACACACGCGCGAGATCCTCCGGGCGATCTGCCGTGGAGAGGCGTGACCCAGCAGCAGCGTGCCGGTCGGCCGGCGCTCGCGGGCATGGCGTCGACCCGCCTGGCGAGCGCGCTCCGCCGCCGGAGGTCGGGCCGGCGCGGCCCTCAACCCCTCTCAACCCCTCTTCCGGCGGCGCGGGGCCTTGGCGGCCGCCGCGGGTGCCCCGGCGCCGTGGCCGCAGCGCAGCAGCGCCTCCCAGAGCGCCTGCGCGACGACGCCGTGCGGGCGGTCGCGGCGGCGGATCACGAAGAGCTCCATGGTGTCGGCCACGAACTCGGGGACCTGAAGCGCCACGAGCTCGCCCGCCTCCAGCGCGCCGGCGGCCACGTGCTCGGGCAGCCCGCCCCAGCCCATGCCCGCGAGGAGGACCTCCTTCTTCGCCGCGACGTCGGTGACCGTCCAGCGCAGGCCGCCCTCCAGCACGTTCAGGGACGGCGAGGCGCTCCCCCTCGCGCTGTCGCGCAGGATGATCTGCGCGTGCGCCCGCAGCAGCGCGGGCGGGATCGGCGCGCCGCAGGTCGCCAGGGGGTGATCGAAGCGCGCCACCGGGATCACCCGCACGTCGCAGAAGCGCGCCGTCTCCACCGCTGAGCCGTCGATCCCGAGCTTCGTGGCGACGGCGAGATCGGCGCGGTCCTCGCGCAGCGCGTCGGCGGTGCCCGCCAGCCGCTCGGTGCCGAGCTCGATGCGCACCAGGGGATAACGCGCCAGGAGCCCCCGGAAGATGCCCATGATGGGGCCGAGCGGCGTCACCGCGTCGACGGCGAGCCGCACGATCGGCTCCACCTTCCCGGAGAGGCGCATGCCGAAGCTGCGCAGCGCCTCGGTGCCCTCGATGACGGCCGCGGCGCGCTCGTGGAACAGGCGGCCGGCGTCGGTGAGCGTGGCGCGGTACTCCCGGCGATCGAACAGCTCGATCCCCAGCTCGCGCTCGAGGTTGCGCACCAGCTTGCTCACGGCCGGCTGGGACTTGTGCAGCCGCGCGGACGCGGCGCTGAACGTGCCGTCGCCCGCGACGGCGAGGAAGGCGACGAGCTGATCGTAGGTCATGGCGAGGCCCGCAGGATCAGAACCTGGAGTTATGAAGTCGATAGAAACATACCACTTTCTCGGTTCGAGGGACGGTCCTAGGTTGTCGGCGCGAAAGGAACGACACTCCATGTCCACCAGGATCGATCGCGTCATCATCACAGGCGCCAGCAGCGGTATCGGCCTCGACCTCGCCAGGAGCTTCCTTGCCGAGGGATCGAGCGTCGTCATGAACGGCCGCGACCCGGAGAAGCTCGAGCAGGCGCGGCGGAGCCTCGACGGCGGGGCGCGCGTCGTCGCCGTGCCGGGCCACGTGGGGGATCGGGCCACGGCGCGGGCCGTCGCCGCGGCCGCGCGCGAGCGCTTCGGCGGCGTCGACGTGCTGATCAACAACGCCGGGATCTTCGGCGTGAAGCCGTTCCTCGAGAGCACGGAGGAGGACCTGGAGCGGTTCTTCACCACCAACGTGAAGGGGACGTTCCTGATGACGCAGGCGGCGGTGCCGCTGATGATCGAGGGCGGCGGGGGCTCGATCATCAACATCGGCACGGTGCTCGTCCAGCAGGCCATGGCGCGGATGCCGGCCTCGGCCGCCATGGCCAGCAAGGGCGGCGTCCACGCGCTCACCGTCTCGCTGGCCGCCGAGCTCGCCGCCCACAACATCCGCGTGAACACGCTGGCGCCCGGCATCATCCGCACGCCGCTCATCGGCGAAGGGGCCGATTCGATGGCCTCGATCCACCCGCTGGGGCGCGTCGGCGAGGTGCGGGACACGACGGAAGCGGCGCTGTTCCTTGCCAGGGCCGGCTTCGTGACCGGCACGACGCTCGACGTGGATGGAGGCTACTCCCATGGGCGCTGAGGGCCGACAGCACGTGCTCCTGGTGGGGCTCCACATGGCGGACGAGACGTCCTACGCCCGCTACCGCGCCGGGATGATGCCGATCCTCTTGTCCTATGGCGGCGCGTTCGGCCACGATTTCGTCGTGGCGCGCGTGCTGAAGGGGGATGAGCGGATCAACCGCGTCTTCACCCTCCTGTTCCCCGACCGCGCGACGCGGGAGCGGTTCTTCGCCGACGCGCAGTACCGCGCCGTGCGCGCCGAGTTCTTCGAGCCCGCGGTCGCGGCGACCTTCATCCTCGGCGAGTTCGAAGCGCCGGCGGTGTGAGCCGCGTGCCGCGCGGCGAGGGAGCAGAGCGTCGCATCACCGGCGCCGGGCTCAGGGCCATGATCTACCGGTCGCCCGATCGGCCGATCGAGCGGCGGGAGCGCCGGCCCGGCGTGACACGCCCGCTGGATTGCGGATGGCCTCAAGGCGTGTAGACGATGTCGCCGTCATCGAAGAGGCCGCCGGGGATCGAGACGCCGACCGCGCCGTAGTAGTTCACGTCGACGGCGTCGACGCCCGCGCCTGGGCTGCCCAGGTCCGAGAAGGTGAAGCGGTTCGCCGCAGCGAACGCGCCGCCCGAGGTCCAGCACGTGCCATGTCCATCGAAGCTCCAGCTTCCGCCGCTCACGGTATGGGGACGGAAGCGCAGGTAGCGGCAGGTGACGGGGTCTTCGCCGGGATTGTGGATGATGATCGTGAAATGCCCCCTGAGCGAGCCGTCGACCTGCTGGCTCACCGAGCCCATGAAGCTGGCATGGCCGCGCACGCCCCATCCGGAGAGCGTCGGCAGCGGCCCGGCCGCCGCAGGGGACGAGAACGCGGTGACGGCCAGGCCGGCGGCCATCGTGAGGGACATGACGAGGGAGCGGGTCTTCTGGGTCGTGTTCGTGGGCAGCATCGGTTCTCCTTGGTCGTTGCAGCGAGCGTCGCGCGGCTTCTTTCGTGCGGGGGCGAGGAGGACACTCGCATGAGCCGTACCAGGGCCAACGAGGGGAGCGGGGCGAGGGTGAGAGGCGGTTTCAGCCGAGATCCTGGCGGCGGCGCGGCGCGAGAGACGCGGGGCTGGAGGGACGCGCCTCCATGTCTGGTGGTGGCTCGCGGCACCACCGGGGGGCGCGAGCCGTCGTGCCTTGGTGAGAGGGCGTCGCAAGCAGGCTTCGCTCGTGGAGCGAGAGCTCGACATCACCGAGATGGCCACGGACACCATGATGCAAGCGAGCCTTTCTGCAGCTGCACGGGGTCCATTGGCCCTCCCGTTCGCCGGCCGTGCTCGTCTTTCACGGACGCGTCCTCCCACCTCCTCCGACGTGTCCGGTTGCGCGGCCACGGCCGGCAGGTGCGGGAACAGCAGGATTGACCTTGCGGACGCCATGTTCCTATCATGCCTATCCCCCGCGCTCATGCAGGTGGAGCCGCGACGGCGGCTCCGCCCCGGCAAGCGGCGGCCCCCCCAAGCTCTCCGAGGTCCCGATGAGGTTTTCGCGCTTCGTTTCCATCCTCGCCACCGCGGTCGCGCTCGGTCTCTCGCACGCCCCCGCGGCGCTGGCCGACGACGCCGCCGACAAGGCCCTGGCGGCGACCGAAGCGGCCATGAACAAGGCCAAGACGCTCTACTTCGAATACGAGGCCAAGACGGCGGAGAGCGGCAAACCCGACAAACCCGCCGGCATCAACGTGTGGATGAAGGGCGAGAAGCGCCTCACCGAGTTCACCGCTCCCGCGGACCTCAAAGGCACCAAGGTCCTCATCCTCTCCCCTACCGAGATGTACGTCTATCTGCCGTCCTTCGGCAAAGTCCGCCGCATCGCCAGCCACACCAGCGATCAGAGCGCCTTCGGCATGGCCTTCAGCCAGGAAGACCTGGCCACCCAGAAGTACGGCAGCTACACGCCGGCCGTCAGCTCCTCCAGCGGCAAGGAGGTCAAGCTCACGCTCACCCCGAGGAGCGGCCAGACGACCTCCTACGCCAAGATCGAGATGACGATCACGAAGGACAAGAACGTCCCCAGCGAGCTCAAGTATTACAACACCGAGGGCAAGCTGGTGAAGACCGAGACCCGCACCGGCTACTCCTGCGACGGCGACGTCTGCACCCCCGGCACCCTCAAGATGGTGGACCACACGAAGAACCTCACCACCACGCTCACGCGCAAGAAGGTGAAGGTGAACGAGGCCATCAACGACGACACCTTCTCCAAGCGCAACCTGGAGAAGTGAGCGACACGGCCGTCGAAGGCCACCATCTCCCGAAGCGCTCGACCCCAGGGTCGCCTCATCGCCGATGAAAGGGCATCAAGAATGAAGCAGCACGCCTCGCATGGGCTGCTGGTCGCGCTCGTCCTCGTGGGGGCAGCGTGCCGGCCGATGCCGAGAGAGAGCCATAACGCCTCGACTGCGCCGAAAGACGCGATGGAAGGTACGATGAACGACGCGACGGCAAGCCAGCGCACAATACCGACCGAGAGCGGATACGCGGATGTGAACGGGCTGAAGATGTACTATGAGGTACATGGGAAGGGTAAGCCCATCGTCCTGTTACATGGCTCGTTCATGAACATTCCCATGAACTGGGCTCACGTCATCCCTGCGCTGGCACGAGGCAGGCAAGTGATCGTGGCCGAGATGCAAGGCCATGGCCGGACGCGAGATGTACCTCGGGAGTTCAGCTACGAAGGCATGGCCGATGATGTGTCCGGACTGCTCAAGCACCTGAAAATCGCGAGCGCTGACGTGCTGGGGTACAGCATGGGGGGAGGCGTGGCCTTTCAGGTGGCGATACGCCATCCCGAGCAGGTCCGCAGGGTCGTCATCTTGTCGGGCGTCTATGCGCACGACGGGTGGTGGCCGGATGCAGAGGCCAGCTTCGCCACGATGAACGCAGACATGTTCAAAGGCACCCCCATCGAGGAGCAGTACCTCAAGTTCGGGAACGACCCGGCACGCTTTCCTGAGTTCATCAAGAAGGTCATCAGCGTGGACGTGAAGCCTTATGACTGGTCCAGTGAGGTGAAAGGCATCGAGGCGCCCATGCTCATCGTCCTTGGCGATGCCGATGGCATACGGTACGAGCATGCGCTCGAGCTCTTTCGGGCCAAGGGCGGCGGAAAGATGGGAGACATGCACGGCTTGCCGAAGTCTCGTCTTGCCATCCTCCCGGGCACCACGCACATCGGGATGATGCAACGGGGGAGCTGGCTCGTGCCCATGATCACCGAGTTCCTGGACTCTGACCTGAATCCATCGCCGCCGACGTTCTAGCGAGCGATGAGGCTGCCGATCGCGGACCAGGACGTTCGGTGAGGAGGAGCTCGGGGGAGGGAGCGGCGCAGGAGGGGAAGCGGCCGAGGAGAGGGGGAAGGGCCAGCGCAGGTCGCGCTCGAGGCGGCTCGCTCGGGGCGGGCGCTGGCCTTGGGGAGGTCTCGTCGTGCCGGCCGGTCACCGGCTATCGGCCGAGCGTCGGTCAGTCACGGTGCGGCGCGCAGAGGCGGCCGTTGTTGTAGTTGTCGAGCTTCGTGGCGAGCGGCTCGCCGGTCGACCAGGGCGAGTTCTTGCCGCCCTCCTTCACGTTGCTGCCGAGCGGGTACTTCTTGAGCCAGGCGTCGGCCGCGGCGATGGTGTCCTCGATGCAGCTCGACTGGTTGCCGATACCGACGTTGAGCTTGGCGACGATGAGGTGCTTCGCGATGATGTAAGTGACGTCACCCTTGGTCGGACGGCTGATGATGTCGAGGAGCTGGGACTTCGTGTACGTCTTGCCGCCGATGGTCAGCTGCGAGACCTTCCAGGCGCCCTCGTGGTTCTTCCAGTAGCCGGGGGTGCCGGTGCCGGGGGAGGCGCACTGGCAGGCGCCGCAGTCGGCCGCGCAGCTCGAGCAGTCCTCGGAGCCGGCCTTGCAGACGCCATCGCCGCAGACCGGCGGGCACTCGCCGCAGTCGGCCGCGCAGCTCGAGCAGGTCTCACCGGCCTCGCAGACGCCGCTGCCGCAGACCGGCGGGCAGATGCCGACGTCGCTCGGGCACTCGAGGCAGTTCTCGCCGGCCTCGATGACGCCGTTGCCGCAGACCGCGGGGCAAGCGCCGCAGTCGCCGGTGCAGGTCGAGCAGTCCTCGCCGTTCTCGCAGACGTTGTTGCCGCAGACCGCGGGGCAGGCGCCGCAGTCGTCCGAGCAGCTGCCGCAGTCCTCGCCGGCCTCGCAGGTGCCGTTGCCGCAGACCGGCGGGCAGGTGCCGCAGTCGTCCGCGCAGGTGCCGCAGCTCTCGCTGCCGTTGCAGGTGCCGTCGCCGCATGCGGGCGGGCAGACGTCGCAGTCGGCGCTGCAGCTGCCGCAGTCCTCGCCGGCCTCGCAGGTGCCATTGCCGCACTGGGGCGGGCAGACGCCGCAGTCGACGGCGCAGGTGGAACAGCTCTCGTCGCCGCCGCAAACGCCGTTGCCGCAGGAGAGCTGGTAGCCGAAGTCCGCGTCGAGCAGGTCCTGTGCCCAGCCGAGCGAGACCACGCCCACGTTGTCGAGCCCGCCGTCGGGGTCGGCCGTCGGCTCCTGTCCGGCGAGCGGACCGCTCGTCATGAAGTTGTCGGGCGTGACGACCACCGAGTAGGTGCCCGCCGGGAGCGTGTCGAAGAGGTAGAAGCCGGGCTGGCCGGTGTAGGGGCTCGTGCCGGTGATCGTGAAGTCGACGAGCTGGGCCCCCTGGAACAGCTCGACACGGACGCCGTTGACGCCGAGCTCGCCGGTCTCCGGCTCGTAGAGCCCGTCGGCGTCGCTGTCGAGCCACACCGTGTCGCCGATCGACGAGTACGTCACGTAGCCGAAGTCGGCGTTGGCCACGTTCTCACCCACGCCGAGGGACACGCCGAGCGGCTCGTCGTCGCTGGTCAGGATATGGCCGAGCGGGAGCGTCGCGTCGTCGACGTCGACGACGTAACAGCCCGCATTGAGCTCGGTGAAGCGGTAGACGCCGTTCGCGCCGGTCACCGCCGTCTGGAGCATGGCGCCGTCGGCGACGCCGTCGCAGTTCGGGTCGCCGAAGAGGTCGACGACGACGCCGGAGATGCCGAGCTCGGAGGCGTCCTCGATGCCGTCCGCGTTGGCGTCGAACCACACCTTGTCGCCGATCGAGCCCTTCGGCACCGTGTAACAGACCTCGAGGAGAGGGCGGTAACCCATGTCGGTGTGGGCGCTGCCCTTGTACGACGTCTTCCCGCTGGCGCCCTCCTCGAGGAGGATCCCGTAGCTCGGCGCCGTCCCGCTCACCCACTGCTGCACCATCCCGGTGAGGTCGACCGAGCTCCACCCGGTGACGTTGGGCACGAACGTGGTGAACGCGGCGGGGTCCATGCCGCCGAAGTTGTTCCACGTGACGAGCGACTCGCTCCAGGGAGCGAGCACCTGGTGGACGTACACGGTCTTCGCGGTGCTCGTGTACGTCAGGGCGTAGAACTTGGCCGACGTGACGAGAGAGCCGGCCGGGATGGGGCTGAGATCGAAGCGGAACAGGGCGCGCTTCTCTCCGACCGAGCTGGAGAACCCGGTGTTGACCTCGAAGGGGGACGGGACATGGTAGCTCGGGGCGAGGCTCCAGATCTCCGCGTTGTAGATGTCGCCCAGGACACCCCGCTTGATGACGGTGCACGTGGGAGACGGAGCGGTCGTGTTGGCGAGGCTGGTGGCGGTGATGAACAGCGTGGCGAGCGCGGCGGAAGATGCGATTGCGATCTGCTTCATTGGTAGCTCCTCGAGGTCCTCACGGGTGAACCATTGCTGGAGCGTCATCCGAATAGCAGGCGCCATGACACACGGGTCAGGCGAGGTCGGTTTCGCGGGCTCCGGTCGGAATGAGCCCCCGCGTGCTGATCAGGATCGGATCAAGTACGCGGGTGCTTGTGCTTCGATCGGAGGGCGGATGCGCAAGGTGACAGTGTTCAAGATAGCAACTCGACTACGAAGGTGTCCAGATCTTTTTGAAGACAGACCAGAAAAATATATCGAGTTGCGCAGTGACAATTTTGGGTCGTGTGGTGACGTTTTTCGGCGTCTCGCGTCGTCTCGAGATCTGTGGGGAGGAACGCAGAGACGAGCGTGGTCTGTCGCATCGATGTCTCATCGACATCGATGGCCAGTGCGCAGCTCGCGGTCCGCGGGTCGCGGCGTGCCCCGGGCGGCGCGTGCGGCGGCGGCACGCTTTCACGCTCAGCACGCTCAGCACGCTCAGCCGGATCAGCAGCCCTCGCCGACCCTTCGCGGAGGCCGAGGGACGAACAGGATCGGATCAGGTACGCGGGAGTGTCTGACGAGATTTGATGCAGAATGCGCACGGGACCATTTTTCAAGATACCGAGTCTTCGCTTCGCCTGTCTAGATCCTTTTTCGCCGCGTGAGCTTTTTATCTGGCTCGTGGTCTCGCGTGCGGGCTCGCGTGCGGGCTCGCGTGCGGGTGGGTGTCAGGCGGCGGGCGCAGCTCATCGCGCACCGTTCATCACATGCCCGCAAGCTGCTGCGCGCTGCCGCTGCTGTGGGGCGAACTTGATGGTCCGCCGCCGCTGGTACGGCTGCACACCAAAGCCGGCTCACCGAGGCGCCCGGCCCAGGATGGTGGGCCCGGCCACGCGCTTACCGCGGATCGAGACGCTGAGCGGGACCGCGGCCGGGCGGGCGCTGCTGGCGGCCGATTGGCGCGACGCCGGGCGGCCATCGAGCGGCTGGAGCGGCTGGAGAGGGACGGGCTGCTAGCGTAGGCGTAACCGCGTCCGCCGGGTCCGGCGAGCGCCGAATAATCGGCATGGGCTTGACGACCATCCCCCCGGCGGAACGACAATACGCCACAATGATAACGGTCCGTCCTCCTCCGATGACGGCCGAGCTACTCGAGCGCACGGACGGGTACGTGGTCGCGGTGTGGCGGCGGCTCATGCTGCTGATCTGGCGGGGCGAGGCCACCGCGGTCGGGATCGATCGCTCGCGAGAGCTCTTCGCTCGCTGGTCGGCGGGCCAGCCGGGCGGCGCGGTCTTCGTCGTCGTCCTCCCCCTTCAGGGCACCCTACCGCCGGACGAGGAGAGCCGGGCCGCGATGCGGCGGGCGGCGAGCTCCCCTTCCCGGAACCTCAGGGGCACGGCCACGCTCGTCGAGTCGGAGGGGTTCATCGCCGCCTCGGTCCGCTCCATCATGATGCTGCTGCAGACGGGGCGGGCGCCGAACGTCTTCCGGACGACCGGCGAGCTCGCGACCTGGGCGGCGACGCTCCTGAAGGACCCCAACCTCACCTCCGCCGGCCTCGCGGAGGCGATCCGCATGGCGCGCGAGGGGTGAGCCAGCCCGCGCGCGGGCGGTTCTCCGGCCTCGCGCGCCACGTCCTCTCCCGTGCGCGGGTCCCACTCGACCAGCAACCCCGGCTCCGCCCCTGGCGGGTCCGGTCCAGGGGCGGACAGCCCCCGGTCGGGTCTGGAGCGAAGCCCCGGCGAGGCGCTCACCCCGCGGGCCCTGCCTCCGGGATCGGCACGCGGCCAATCGCGTAAGGCAGGATACGCGCGATGTTGCGCGCGTCGTCGATCCCGCGGTGGTGTGTCCCGTGGAGCGGGAGTCCGAGCCGCTCGAGCGCGCTCGCCATGCCGTAGCGCTGGGTCACCCCGAGCGCCGCGGAGAAGCGCTTCTTGATGTTCATGTGCCCCTGCAGCGGCAGGGGCACGCCCCAGCGGGCCGCGTCGATCTCGAACTGCTTGCGGTCGTAATCGCCCCACGAGCAGAAGAGCGCCTCCCGCTGGCCGACGAAGCGCCCGAGCGCCGCGATGGCTTCGGGGAACGTGGGCGCGGCGTCGACGTCTGCTTGCGTGATCGTGGTGAGCTTCGTGCAGAACTCCGTGAGCTTCGGCCGGATGACCGGGCGCACGAAGGTGGCGAGCTCGCTCACGGGCTCGAGCGTCGCGCCGTCCACGAGGACCGCGCCGATCTCGATGATCTCCATGATGCGCTCGGGGATGCGGCCCTCCTCGTCGCACGTCGCCTCCAGATCGATCACCAGGAAAAACGCAGGTTCTTTTCCCATGTCCGTCCTCCTCTCTGCTGGACCTTGATAAGATCGGCGCGAAGAAAATGCCCGGACACGAAACCGGACAGGCCGCTCCCGCGGGCTTTTCCTGGGAGGATTACGTCGCCTGGCTCGTCGCGCAGCACGGCTCCTTGACGGCGGTCGCCGAGCGGCTCTCCTCCCTGCGTGGCTACGAGGACGACGTGACCTCGATCGAGCGCGCCCTGCGCCGCCTGCGGACGCGTGGCCAGCGGGACGGCGGGACCTGGGGGGCGCGCGCCCTCGGGGCCTTCGGCTTGCCGGAGGCGCTCACCGAGCGCGCCCGCTGGATGGGCGCCTATCACTCGCGGTTCACCGACCTGCCCCTGCCCCTCGCCCAGGACCTCTTGCGCCTCTGGGATCGACCGCCGGTGAGCGAGGATCCGACCTCCCACGTCTTCCTCGCCCTCGCCCACGCCACCTGCGTGCTGCGCGGCGACGACCGCGAGGCCGGAAAGACGCACCTCGCCCGCATCCGGCCGCTGCTCGGAAAGGCCCCGCCCGAGGCGCGGGTGGAGGCCCTGCTCACAGAGGCCTTCGTGGCGAGCCGCGATGACGTCGCGCGCGTGCCTGGCCTGCTCGACGAGATCGAGCCGCTCTTCGAGCTGCCGATGCCCGCCTGCGACCGAGCCTGCCTGTTCGCGCGGTGGATCGATCAACGCGCCTTCGAGCGGAACCGCTCCTGGGGCGGCAAGCAGCCGGATCCGGCGGCCGCGGAGGCGCTTTACCGGCGCATCCCGGAGGACGGTCCGGCCTTCGCGCGGTCGCGGCGGGCAAACGGGCTGGCGTACGCGCGGTGGAAGCAGGGTTTCCCCGAGGAAGGCGCGGCGCTCGCGCGCGAGGCGTGCCGGCACGCGGGGGACGGCGGGCACCTGCGGATGCGCGCGATGGCGCTGAACATGCTGGCGCGGATCGTGGGCGGCGACGAGGGCGCGGAGGCGAGGCGGCGGGCGATGGCGATCGCGAACGAGCTCGAGGACGAGGTGCTCAGGCTGCGGTTCGAGCGGCGAGCGGAAGCGGGAAACAAGCGCTGAGGCGGACCAAGCCGCCTTCTCGACCTCCTCCTTTTCCTTCCGGGAGACGGGCAGCACCCCGGCGAGGGAAGCGTCGGAATCGTGCCAGATGGCCCGCGACGCCCGGACGGCGCGCTCGTGCTCTCCGAGAGGCCTTTACGCAGGGCGCGACTTCGCCGATCCTGGTGGAATGAATTTACGTCTTGTTTCAGCTTTGGCTTTTGCTGTCGCGCTTCATGCATCCGGGTGTTCGGACGCCGGCACCGATCCTGGCGATTCCGGCGCCGGCGGCGGCGGTAACGGGGGGGCGGGCGGGGAGGACGACAACGGTCTCGGGGAGATCGCCGGCGGCGGCGGAGGGACCGAGCTCTCGACCGCGGTGAGCGTGATCATCACGGCCGACAATGCGTACGGCTTCGGCTACGGAACCGGCGACGGGCTCCTGAACTATTTCGGGGGCATCGAGAACACCCTCGCCGGCAAGATCTTCTCCTGTCCCATCGGCAACGGGCCGGAGTCGTACACCGTGCCAGCGGCGTCCGCGAACGCCGGGCATTATCTCTACATCATCACGTATGCCGACAAGTCCACGACACAGGGCGTGATCGGCCAGTTCTTCCGCGAGGGGGCCGCTCCCGTCTTCACCGGCAACGGCGCGTGGGAGGTCTGCGCGACGGGCGAGGACTACGACCTCGGCTCGAACGGGCCGACGCTGGAGACCATCAACCAGTATATCGCGCGCTGCAACAGCGGTGATCTCGACCCGCAGACGACAAGCGCCGGCTGGGTGACCACCGAGGCGTCCGCGCACGGCCATGTGGCGTTCGGAGAGACGAACGACACGGAGCGCTCGGTCCCGGAGCCCGGCAATGAGTTCTCCATCGTCTGCGACATCGACGAGGCGGCTCGGTGGATGTGGTACGAGTGGGATCCGGACCGCAGCGCCGGCAGCCCCTTCATGTGGCCTGAGACCAGCGGCGGCAACGTCACCAAGGACTTCTTGATCTTCCGCCTGGGCGCCGAGTTCATCCCCGAGGTCCCGCGCTAGAACAACGATCACGTTGAAACCCGGAGAATTTTCACAGGGAGGCGGGGAGGCGGGGAGGAAGAAAAAAGAAATGAATTTCTCCCTCTTGCCTTCTCTCGCTCCCCGCCTCCCCGTCTCCCTGTGAAATTCCCGTTTTTTTCTCGTGGTTTCAACCCGTGTGTCGCTCTAGGCTCGCCGCCCGCAAGGAGCGGCTGATGAAACCAACCTATTGCCTCTTGCTCGCGCTGGCGCTCTCCACGGGCGCGGGCTGTGGGGACGAAGAGATCACGAACGGCGGGCAGGGAGAGACGCTGCCGTGTTATCCGCCGGACGCCGCGGTGGCCGATGGCGACCCGAGCGCGCTTTACGCGGCCAGCGACGTCCCGCGCTTCGACTTCCGGCTTCGCGACGAGACCTGGGCGGACCTCCAGGCCAACGCGATCGAGGAGGAGTACGTCGAGGCGGAGGCCTGCTACAGGGGCAGCAGCCTGGGCCTCGTGGGCCTGCGCTTCAAGGGCGGCTACGGCACCCTCGAGATGTGCGTCGAGGAGCAGCAAGAGCTCCCCTGCGCGAAGCTCAGCATGAAGGTGAGGTTCGACGAGTATGTCGACGGACAGCGCTTCTTCCGGCAGAAGCGCCTGAACTTCCATTCCATGGTCCGCGACCCCACGAAGCTCCACGAGCGGCTCGCCTATGATCTCTACAGGGACATGGGCGTGGCCGCCCCGAGGAGCGCGTGGGCCACGCTGCACGTGAACGGCGAGCCGCTCGGCCTCTTCTCGATGGTGGAGGACGCCGACGGCCGCTTCACGAAAAACCAGTTTCCCGAGGATCCGGACGGCAACCTCTACGAAGCAGCCTGGCCGGTCTCGACCGACCCCGCTTACTATGCCGAGAAGATCGAGACGAACGAAGAGGAGGCAACGCACGAGCGCTTCATCGCGTTCGCGGAGGACCTCGCGTCCACCGAGGGCGCGGAGCGCCTCGCCGCCCTGTCGACATGGATGGATGTCGAGGAGCTCCAGCGCTACCTGGCCGTCGACGACGCCATCTTGAACTGGGACGGGATCACCACCTTTTACGTCGGCGAGGACGGCTCCGCCGCGAACCACAACTACTTCGTCTACGAAGAGCCCTCGTCCGGCACGTTCCGCATCATTCCGTGGGATCTCGACAACACATTGAGCCTGGGCAGCTGGCGCTTCTTCGGCGGGGCGGCTCACTGGACGGAGACGCCGGAGATGTGCCCCGAAGACGTCCCGGTGCTCGAAGGCAGAGCGCAGCTGCGCGTACCCGGCTGCGACGTGCTGTTCAGCGCCCTTCGCCAGGACCTCGCGGGCTACCGGAGCGCGGTCCGGGGCCTCCTCGACGGCCCGTTCCGCGAAGGGCGGCTCGAGGAGCAGGTGGACCGCTACGCCAAGCTCATTCGCTCTTCCGTCGAGGAAGACGTGCATGGGCCCCCCCTCCCCGCGTGGGCGGCGGACGTCGCGTACCTCAGGAGCGAGCTGTCGGAGATGCGGAGCCGCATGGAGCGCTTCCTCGACGAGGCGGCGCGCACGGAGCGCGGCGAATAAGGGGCTCACCGCGCGGGCGGCGCGCCACGAAGGGGGCCGCCTTCGCGCCACGGCGAGGCGTGCCGCGGCACACGTCGCCCTCCGGGCGTCCCTGATCCGCGCGCTTCGAGCCCTCGAGGAGGTCACGCCGGGTACGCGGGGAGCACGAGGTCGCTGGCGGCGCTCGTGACCATCTTCTCGAACCAGCGGGACAGCGGGCGCGAGGTGAGCGCCCGGTACATCGTGTTGCGCAGCGCGAGCTGCACGCGGGTCGGCGGTGCGAAGAACGAGCCGACGTGCTTCGCCCCCTGCTGGCAGCGCCGGGCATATCGACGGATCCGCGCTTCGTAGCGCTGGAACGCGGCGCGATGGTCTCCCTTCGCAACGGCGAGCTCACCCGCGAGCACGTACGCGCAGACCACGGCGAGGCCGGTCCCCTGCCCTCCGATGGTGCCGCCGTAGCCGGCGTCGCCCAGGAGCACGACGCGACCCCGCGAAGTGCGATCCATGTCGATCCACCCCACGGCGTCGAAATACAGACTCGGACTCTGCCTCATCGCCTCGAGCAGACGCGGCACCTCCCACCCCATCCCCGCGAACCGCTCGGCGAGGATCGCCTTGTGCTGCGCCACGTCGCGCGGATCGTGGTCGAGCGGCCTGGAGGCGAACATCAGGAGCGCTGTCGCCTCCTCGGGGCGGCGGGCGCTCGCGATGCTGGCCGCCCGCCCCGGCTCGCTGAAGATGAGGCCCTGGTGATCGAGGCCGAGGTGGTTCGGCGCGGCGAACGTCGCCACGTAATGGCCGTGGAAGCGCAGGAACCTCGACTCGTCGCCGAACGCGAGCGCGCGCACGCGGGAGTGCAGCCCGTCGGCGCCCACGACAAGGTCGAAACGCCTCGGCCGGCCGCGTTCGAACGTGACGTCGACGCCGTCGGGCGTGTCGGTGAGCGAGGCGATGCTGTCGCCGAACACGAACTCGGCCGCGTCCTTCGCGGCCTCGTGGAGGATGCGGCTGAGGTCGCCGCGCTCGATCTCCACGTCGCCGCTCGCGAACGCCGCGGGGAGCGTGACGAGGCGCCGGCCGGCCTCGTCCACCATCGCGAGATCCCGCATGTGGGTCTGATGCTGTCGAATCGCGTCGAGCACCCCCATCTCGCCGAGGACGCGCAGGTGCGTCGGCCCGCGGAAGTCCACGGCGTTGCCTCCTGCCCGCAGGGCGGGGGCGCGCTCGACCACGGTGGGGGTGAACCCGCGACGCGAGAGCCAGTAGGCGAGCGCGGGGCCTGCGATGCCTGCGCCGGAGACGAGAACGGTGCCATTCGACATGGGGACCTCGGGGGGAAGGTTGCGTACGACGTACGCAACCGACTGCGTACGGCGTACGCACCAGCATGGCGACGACGGCGGCGCTCGGCACCCCGCGAACGGCGCATTAGCCGAATATTCTAGGCTAGAACAGCTGCGGTCGCGGACTGCGTCCCGGCAGCATCGCCCGCTCTTTCAACCGACCATCTGTGCTAGTACAGTCACCATGCCTCCGGTGAAGCGCGGCACGTCGACGAACCGCCGCAAGTCGGCCGACGGACCGCCCTACCTGCAGATCGCGAACGACTTGCGCGCGCGCATCGCGTCCGGGCGCCTCCGTGCGGGCGATCGCGTCCCTTCGACGCGCCAGATCGTTCGCTCCTTCGGCGTCGCGCTCGCCACCGCCACCAAGGCGCTGTCGACCCTGCGCCACGAGGGGCTCATTCGATCGGTCCCGCGCTCGGGCCACGTGGTGGTCGAGGGCGACCGCGCGGCACGTGAGCCGTCCGAGCGAGGCGGCGCCTTGACGCGCGAGCGGATCGTGCAGGTCGCCATCCGGCTCGCCGACGACGAGGGGCTCGACGCCCTCTCCATGCGCGGTGTCGCCGCGAAGCTCGGCGTGCCGACGATGTCGCTCTACCGGTACGTGGAGGGGAAAGACGCCCTCGGGCTCCTCATGATCGACGCGGTATTCGGCGAGCACCCGCTGCCGGGGTCGCCTCCTCGCGATCTGCGCGAGGCCCTGATCCGCGCGGCCCGCGCGCAGTGGGCGCTGTACCGGCGGCACGGATGGCTCGCGCACGTGCTGCCGCTCGCGCGGCCCGTCGCGCTGCGCAACGTGATCGCGCACGCCGAGTGGATCCTGCGTGCCATGGAAGCCCCCGGGATCGACGCGGCGACCCGGCTCGAGGCGCACATGACGCTCTACAGCTACGTTCGTGGCGTCGCCGTGAACCTCGAGTCGGAGCGCGAGGCCGAGGCCACCACGGGGATGACCGAAGCGCAGTGGAACGAATCGCAGGGGGCCGCGTTCCTGGCGATCGCGACGTCGGGGCCGTATCCGAGCTTCGCCAGGCTGCTGAACGAGCTCTAGGGCGGGTACGATTTCAACCTCGATCGCGTGTTCGAGTTCGGCCTCCAGCCGATGATCGACGGCCTCATGAAGACATTGCGGCCGCGCGAATGAACGGGCCCGCGGCGCAAAGCGCGCGATGAGCGAGCGGGCCCCCGCCGTGAAGGCGTAGCGCCGAGGCCTCGACCCGGCAGCCGAGGCGTTCACCAGGGCGAGGGGGGCAGATTACTACCCCCGTGTCGGTGTATGCATTTTTGCACGGTCCTGGGCGCACATTGCGAATCGACGGTTCGTCCGCCGGCGGGTACCAAAGCATTGCAACGACAGCAGGGCAGGCCCCGCGCCCCCCGCCCCTTCGTCGGCCGCGGCGCCGACGGTCGCGCGTACAACAAGGCCTGGGACGCGTCGGTCGTGAGCTCCGACGGCACCCTCTGGCACCGTTCGCGGGACCTTTGACCCCGAACGGCCCCGGGCGGGGCGCCGCTCGTCAGCGGCGCCCTGGGGTCCCGAGGTGCCCGCGCAACGCCTCGGTGACGAGCTCGATGACCGCCCGCACCGGCTCGGCGAGGGGCGCCTCTTTGCGGTACACGATCGAGAGCCGGCTCTTCCCGAGGCTCTCGCCCGTGAGCCGCCGGAGCGAAGGCTCGAGCGAGGCGAGCAGGCAAGGCAAGATGGCGATGCCCATGCCCGCGACGCAGGCGGCCAGAAGGTCGCTCACCTCGCGGTACCGCATGAGCACGCGGGCGCCCTCGCTGCGCTCTTCGAGCCACCGGGCCAGAGGGGCGTTGCTGACGCCCGCCTCGAAACCCAGCAGATCGTGCCCCCGGAGGTCGCACGAGCCGGCCGAAGCCGGGTGCCGCGCCAGGTAGGCTTCCGAGGCATACAGCGACCAATCCAGCTCGCCGACCTTCCTGGCGATCAGATCGTCGCCGTCGACCGTGCCCGAACGCAGCGCGACGTCGGCCTCTCCCTTTCTGAGGTCGGCCGGGCGGCTACCGCTGAGTATCTCCAGGACGATTTCGGGGCGGGCGGCCTGGAAGGCGCCGATGTGCGGGGCGAGCAAGCGGCCGAAGGCCGAGGGGGTGGCCAGCTTGACCCGGACGGTTTGCGACCGCACGGCCGCTTGCACCGCGAGCGCCGCCTGCTCCATTTGCTCGAGCAGCGGCGCGACCGTCTGGCCTATCGCCGTGAGCGAAAGCCCCTCGGGGCCGCGCGTGAGCAGCGGGGCGCCCAGCGCCGTTTCGAGCGCCGCGAGCCTGCGGCCTACCGTCGAGTGCTCGACGCCCAGCGAGCGCGCCGCGCCAGCCAGCGTTTTGGCCCTCACCGCGGCGAGGGCGTAGCGAAGGTCGTTCCAGTCGAGGTCTGACGGCTTGGTCACGAGGGGTAGAGCTTAGCCCAGTGTGCCTCCAGGTGGAACGCCATGAGGCTGGCCGGCACGGACAGCGCCCCGCCCATCCGCAGCCGAGGGTGCAGGAGGCTCATGACGACATCGACGAAAGGAAGCCTACGACCGTGAGGTGGCCCGATCCGAGGAGCCGGATGCTAACTTCACGAAGGCGCGTACAGCGCCGGCGGTCTCGTCAGCGCGGCCGATCAGGTGCAGCTCGGCGAAGACGTTCTTCGGCGCGACGAACGGACGATAGACGACGCCGGGAACCTTCACCTGAATCAGCGGTTTTGGAGCCAGCGCCACGCCCAGGCCTGCGCCGGCCAACGACAGCATGCTCAAGGTGGTGTCGGCGCGGTGGACCCGGCGCGGCTCGCGTCCTATCAAGAGGGTCAATCTCTTCAGCACGTCGCCACCGGCCTCTTCCGATGGGAACATGATGAGCGGCTCTCCGGCGAGCATCTTCGGCGTCACGCGCCTGTGCGCCGCGAGCGTGTGCTCCTCTGCCATCGCGACCACCAGCGGCCAGGCGCCGATCGGTTGGACGCTCAACCGCGGATCTACCTTGAGAGCGAACGCCGAGCAGTAGCCGACGTCAACCTCGCCGGTCAACACGGCCTCCGCCTGCCTCGAAGGTGGCATCTCGCGCAGCTCGATCTCCGCGGCAGGATGGGCTTTGCGGAACGCTCGCAGGTGGTCCGTCATCTTGCCAGTGAGGATCGCGTTGCCCGCGTAACCGATGCGAACTTTGCCGATGTCGCCGCGCAGCGATTGCTGGACGATCGCCTTGGCCCGCTCCGCCTGCGCGACCGCCCGCTGCGCCTCGACGACCAGCAATGCGCCGGCTTCGGTCAGCTCCACGCGCCGACTCGTCCGCACGAACAGCGCGCCGCCGATCTCGCTTTCGAGCGCCCGAATCTGCATGCTCAGCGCCGGCTGAACGATGTGCAGTCGCCGCGCGGCGCGGCCAAAATGGCGTTCTTCGGCGACGGCCAGGAAATAGCGGAGGTGTCGCAGGTCCACGACATTCGACCGTACCACGGATCAATCAGCAGATCAAATCGATCGATTGGATCAATATATTGTCATCTTGGTGAATGGGCGGCTATGGTCTTCCTGGCCGGCGCGCCCGCCACCTGCTGGCCAATGCGGATAGCCAACGGAGTCACCCGTGTGCGGGAAATGGGTGGCTCGTCACAGCGGATCGATCGTGCCCGCCGGTCAGGAGCCTATCACCATGAACCGAAGTACCCTGGGAAGAGTCGTTCTCACGTTCGCTCTGGCGAGCAGCGCCATCGTCGCTGTCGGCGTGGACTGGAATAAAACCCACCTGTTCAACCCTGCATGGCATGAGCATGCGCGCTTTCATGGCGCCCTCATGCTGCTCATCCTGTGTGGCGTGACGATCGTCGGATTGTGGATGGTGTGGCGGCGGTCCATGGAGCCGCAGGTCGGGTTCAACGTGGCGGCCTGGATCGTCGTCATCACCTGGACGCCCTTCTTCTACATTACGTGGCTCATCCCGGGGACCAGCCTGCTCGCGGGCCCCGACGTGCCGCTCCCGGTCGTGGCGGGCATCCCGCTCTACCCGAACGTGCTCATCGCAGGTACCGAGCTCTTGCTCGCGGCGCTCGCCTACAAGCTCTTCCACAGCGATCCTGCATCGACGGCAGCGCGCGTGGCGAACGCCTGACGAGGAGAGGCGCTTCATGAAATCCACGATCCAGAAGACGATGGGATGGGCTTCATGTCCCGGCGCGCGCGCCCTGCTCGTCGCCACGCTCGTCTCGTGGCCCTCCGTGAGCTGGGCGCACCCGGGCGGCGCCGATGCGGGATTTCTGAAGGGCCTCTTCCATCCGGTGTTCGGCGCGGACCACCTGCTCGCGATGGTGAGCGTCGGTGTCGTCAGCTCGCAGCTCGGCGGAAAGCACCTCCTCCGGATCCCCGCCACGTTCGTCGCCGCGATGCTGGTCGGCGGCCTCCTGGGGATGGCGCGATGGCCCATGCCCCTGGGCGAGCTTTGCATCGCGGCGTCGGTCGCGGCGCTCGGTCTCGGCATCGTCACCACGACCCGTGGCTCCTCACCGTTCCTGCTCTCCGGATGCGTGGCGATGTTCGGTGTCTTTCACGGACATGCCCACGGCCTGGAGATGCCCCATGCGGTCAGCCCGGCGCTGTATGCCATGGGCTTTCTGCTGAGCACGACCGTGCTTCATCTCTGCGGTCTCGTCCTCGGCGAGCTCGCCGCCGGTCGAGAGTCCCTGTCGCGGGGGCTGCGCTATGCCGGCGCCGCCGTGATGGGGACGGGGATGGTCCTTCTGGTGCGCGGGGCCGGCATCTGACTGGAAGCGGCTCCCAGGACCGAGCCATCACGACGCTCGCGGTCCCACCCTCTCGCTCTGCCGCGCTACACTTCCTCGCGCTGCGATCCGGCTTGATTTGCCTACGCGCCGAAGCCATCGAGATATTCGTCGAGTACTTGTCAATCGGCTCCCCCATGCGGTCTGCTACCGAATGAGGTGGTTGGCAGCAGGAGGCATTGCCGAAGCGCTACGTTTTCTTTTTGTTGTCCCCGCCCTGCTGCGCCTCGCTCCCCCGAGCGCCGCGTCCAGGGCGAGCCACGCTCCCCGCGGCCGGGCTCGCGCGGGTCTCCGGGTTGATGAAGGGGGCTGCGCGCTGGCGCACCACGCCCCGGACGCGCGCTGCAGCGACTGTTGCCCTGACCTGCCTCCGAGCGGAGGGCCTCAAGCAGCCCGGTGGGCAACCACGGCGTCGATGAGCTGCCGGGTCGACGACCGGACCGCCTCTTCGCTCCAAGCCGCCGCGCCGCCGAACCGATCCGGGAACGTGAGTGCCCTCGAGCTCGACAGCAGCGCGCCGAGCCCATCAGGCCGGCGGAAGCGAACGAGGGTGTCGAGGGAGCCCCCCTGGGCACCGATGCCCGGCACCAGAAACCACGACCGCGCCCCCGAGCCGCGTAGCGCCTCCGCCGTCCCGGGGAAGGTGGCGCCCACGACGAGGCCGAGGCTCGGCTCTTCGGCCTGATCGTAGCGCGCTACATGCTCGGCGACGAGCTGGTACACTGGCTTTCCGTTCACGGTGGCGAACTGGAGATCCCGGGCGCCGGGGTTCGACGTCTGCGCCAGGACGAACACCCCCTTGTGGTTCGCAAGAGCCACGGAGAGGAAGGGCTCGATGGCGTCCCACCCGAGGTAGGGGCTCACCGTCATCGCGTCGCACGGGAGGAAGGCTCTCGGGCCCAGGTACGCCTCCGCGTAGGCCGCGGAGGTCGACCCGATATCGCCGCGCTTGGCGTCGATGATCACCAGGAGGCCCCGGGCGGTCGCGGAGGCGGCCACCTTCGCCATGGCGTGCACCCCGTCCCCCCCCAGCACCTCGAAATACGCTGACTGCAGCTTTACCACTGGGACGAGATCCCCGACCGCGTCGAGGATGGCGAGACAGAACCGCTCGACGGCGGCGCTCGGCCCGCCTCCGCTCAAGAACGCCGGAGGGATGAGATCCAAGCTTGGATCGAGGCCGACCACCACGGGATTGCCCAGGCGCCGCACCTGACTGGCCAGCCTGACACCAAACGAGACGACTGTGGATTGATTCTCCATGAACCCCCCTATCACAGGATCGAGCCCCACCGGCGCTGGATCTCCGCGGCGATCCTGATCGAGAGGACATCCGCCGACAAGCCGGCGTCGAGCACCAGGAACGATTCGTCCCGGCACTCGAGGAACGTCTCCCGGACAAGTGTCATGAACTCGATCCTCCGCTCCTCGAATTTCGTGATCTTCCCCTCCCGGCACAGTACGCGGCTCCTGGCCTGCTCCGCGGAGAGATCCAGCAGCAAGGTAAGGTCGGGGATCCGCACCCCCTCGTTCGCACGCCGAACGAACGCGAGGTCGACCCTCCGTGCGCGAAAAAACGCATACGAAGAGTATACATACCGGTCACATAGCACCCAGGCGCCGCGCTCCAGGGCCGGGCCGATCACGGTTGCAAGGTGCTGTCGCCTATCCTCGGCAGCCAGAATACACAACTCCTCCATCCCGATGCTCCCGTCGCCTCGCTCCAGGTAGGCACGGACCCGCGGGTCCTCGCGGTAGTGGGACGTCGGTTGACGCGTACAGAGCACGCTGGCGCCCCGCGCGCGCAACATGCTCTCCAGGGCTCCGAGCTGGGTCGTCTTGCCGCACCCGTCAAGCCCCTCGAAGGCGATCAGCTTTCCACTCGCTACATCCATGTCCGGCCGGTCGTTACTCATGTTCCGGCATCTCCCGACAGGAACCGATCCCGGAAGCGATAGAAATCCGCGAGGCGAGGCTCGGGCGACCGCAGCCCGACGACCTCCACCGCCTCGATGCCCTCCTCTACAAGAGCGCCCCTCTTGGCGTCGTTGTCCGAGAGCAGGCGAGCCCTCCGGACGCCAAGCCATCGCGCCGCGAACGCCTGGCTGCGGAATTGCCTCAGGTCACGCGTCGCGAGGTATCGGCCCTCGAGGCCGCTCGAGGCGGTCCCGTCGGACCCGAGATAGGCGCGCAGCTTCGAGACGAGGCCGTGACCGCGCCCCTCGTCCGTCGGAGTGTACACCAGCGCGCACGACTCCTCGGCCTCGAACATCCTCAGCGCCTCGGCGAGCTGCCAGATGCAATCACAGCGCTGGCAGCCGAAGAGCTCGGAGGTCAGGCACGCGGAGTTCAGCCGCAAGAGGCAGATGGAGCCCGGCCCCACGCCCCTGTACAGGCACAGGTGCTCGCTCTCGCGCCCAGCCACGTCGCGCAGCCGGATCGCAGCGGACAGGAAGCGCCCGTGCGGCGTCTCCATGGGAACGTCCCGCACGCAGTCGAGGATGACGTGCTCGTTCACCATGTCAGTCCATTGCTCACGTTGAGGTCGGCGCCGCTCATGTAGTGAGGGCGCGTCTCGACGAGCCAGAGGATCGCCGCCGCCACCTCCTCCGGCCTCGCGGCCCTCTTCAGCATGGTTCTCGAGATGGCCATCTCTCTCCGCTCCTCCGGCTGTGCGCGGGACATCGCCGTATCGACGATCCCGGGAGACACACTGAACACGCTTGGCCCGCGCCCCGTCAGGTTGAGGGCAAGGCTCCTCGTCAGCCCCAGGATGCCGGCCTTCGAGGCCGAGTATCCGGGATCGCGGCTGCCGATGTGGCCGGCCGCGGAGCCCACGAGCACGACGACGCCCCGCGGATCCTCCGCCGATGGATCGAGCCACGCCCGGACGAGCGCGAACGGGCTCACGAGATTCATCCGGAGCACGGAGGTGAACGAGTCGACGGTGCACCCGTCGAGAGTCGAGGCGTCGTAGCGCGCGGCGCACAGGACCAGCGAGTCGATGGCTCCGAGGGCGGTCCGCACGGACGCGATGAGCGAGCCCGCCCCCTCCGTCTCGCTCAGATCACACTGGACGTAGCAGTCCGCCTCCTGCGGCTGGTTCCTGTCCGCTACGGCCACCCGGTGCCCCCGGGCGCGGAGCCCCTGCACGACAGCCTGGCCAATGCCGCCCGAGCCTCCCGTCACGAGCACGTTGCTCACACGACCCACCTTTCGTCGTCCAGCAGCCCGTCGCCCGACGTGCGCCCGCGCAGGTGCACCGGAGGTACCTCGTGCTCCGCGAAGCGGGCCACGTACTCCTCGAGGGTCGTTCCGAGCTCGTCCCGGGCGGCGACGCCGCCGAGCAGGTACTCGGCGACCGCCGCCGGCCCGCAGAGATGGGCGCCGGCCAGGACGCCGGACAGGTCCGCGCCTCGCTTGCGAAGGCTTTCATCGAGCGTCGCTCCGGCGGCCGCGAGTACCTCCTCGAGCGCGCAGAGGTTCCGCTCCAGGAGCTGACGGACGAGGAGCTCCTGGCTCGCAGGTGACATGCAGTCTTCGTACGTCCAGATGCCGTGGCGTCCCGTGAACGTGCCCGCCCAGGTGTTGACGTCTGTCGCCCAGATCATCTGTCCCTCCACGCGCTGGAGCCCCGCCCGCCGCCCGGCAGCCCAGCAGCTGGCCGGGACGGCGCCCGAGTAGAGGCAATCGACCTCGATCCCGCGCCCTTGGTGATCCACGCGCACGCGCCGCGGACGGTAGACACCGAGGCTCACGAGGGCCGCTTCGCCGAACTGGTATCCGAAGAAGCCGAGCGCGTTCACCGAGCGGTACTGCATCGAGGCCAGGCACCCGGGATCCCGGGGATCGAACAGGTCGGCGACGCCGAGGCTCGCGAAATACTGTTGAACGGTCATCTGCTCGATGATCAGCGCGCCTGTCCGCGGATCGCGGCGGCACCGCCCCGGGCGCTCGACCGCCATCGACCGGAGGACCGGCTCGTGCAGGTTGCTGCGGTACCAGGCGTGGCGCCGTAGATCGACGCCCGACTCGACCGCCAGCAGCGCCGGCAGGAGCGGCTTCGAGAGCCTGTCAAACGGCATGGCTCCTCTCGAGCACCTCGAGGAGGGCGCGCTCGACCTCGCGCGGCGCAAGCGTGCGCCCTGAGGTGGTCCCGTCGCACGAACCCCCGGTCTCCGGGTCAGGCCGCATGATCACCCGGGAAAAGCTCCGCCGCGGGGGACCCGTGAGCACCAGGGTCGCCGGCTCGCGAGCTGCTCTAGAAGCGCGCGGTGCTCGTCCTCCCGGGCGCCGATCTTCGAGATGAAGTGTGCAAACATCGATCCCGGCATGTCCGCACTTTCAGGAGACATTTTGTATAAGGCCGTCGCTGGCCTCCCGCTCGGACCACGAGGACACGAGCTCGCCGAGCATCGCCTCCAGGGTCTCCTTGACCTCGCCGGACGTGCGCGTCCCGGCGCGGACCTCGCGCGCGAGCCCGAAGCAGAGCTCGTTCACCGCGCGCTTGTGCCAGCCGGCGAGCGGCGCCGATAGCCGAGGATCCGGCATTACGAAGGACGCGGAGCCCGGCCAGAGCACCCCCCCGATACACAGCCAGGAGTCCGACACCGTGCTCGCCAGGGGATTGTGAAATTCGGCCCTGACGTTCACGTGGCCGAAATCAAACATCTGAGCGACCCGCCCGCCCGCGTCCACGTCCCGGGTCAGCTGGATGTTGATCCGCTCGATCCGGAGATCGCCTCGATCGCCCTTGAACTCTCGAAGGCGGCGCAAGTCGTCAGTGTCGAGCGCCAGAGTGATGTCCCGTCCACTGCTCGTCACGCTGAGCTCTCCGTCCTTCTCCTCGATCGTCAGGCAGTTGCCGTTGTTCACCGAGGTCAGGCCGTACGAGCGCAAGAGGAGCTCGATGAACGTGCTCATCGCCTCCGCGTTGCTGCCGCTCGCGGGGATGCTCGAGCCCCCGGGCGGACGGCGATGCGCTCTGCGCACGTGTACCCCGGCGGGGCCGGTACCGTTCCAGCCATTCACGATGTCGAAGCCGAGATCCAGGACCGCATACACCGGGACCGTCGAGAGCGAGGGCACCGTCCTCGTGAAGATGGCGTCGACCAATCGCTTGAGGAGGTAGTCTCCGAGCGCCACGCCGAGGTATTCCAGGCCGCTTCCGTAGGGACCTGCGTGAGGCCGCGTGCCGGCCGCGACCCCTACTCCCTTGAGGTCCAGGAGCCCCCCTCGCTCCTCGCCATGGCACGACCAATCCGCGGCGCGGATCTCGTCGAGCGCCACGATCGCCGATCGACCGTACCCGGGCGGCCGGTGGCAGGGCAAGGCAGGTCCGGTCGTGACGATCTCCGAATTGACCACGTTCTGCCCGAGCTGAGCCTCGGAGATGAGGCCGGCGTGCTCGACCAGCCACCGGTCGACCATCGCGCTCATCGCCCGCCGCCGCTTGTCCTCGGGCAGGCTCCCCAGAGCCGGGAAGCGACGCAGCAGGGCGGCGTCGGACAGCTCCGGGAAGTCGTGCTGCAAGAGCCCGTAGTCCGCGAGGGCCACTCGAGCCGATGACAGACGTCGAACCGAATCCGGGCGGATCTGCGCCTCATCGAGCTGCTCGATCGAGGCCAGGACAGGACCGACGGGCGCCGGAGCTCCGGAGGATACTACCTCCCCCATACCTACGCCTCCTCCGGGCGCCCGGGCACCGCCGGGGCCCAGGGGACCTGCATCGAGAGCAGGAGCGCGAGCGCCAGCGTCTGCTTCGGCTGCGGGTCGATCCCGAACGGCCGGTATCCCAGGAGCTCCGAGGCCGCGCGCCTGGACCTGTCGACGGCTCGCTGGTGCGCCGGGAGGGCCAGGAGACCCGGCGGGACCTCGGGAGAAGCGCCCCCACGACCGGGCTCGTCCGGATGATCTGTGGCGAGGACCGCGCGAACGAGCCTCTCGAACGTCGGGTGCGCAAGGAACGACCTGTATTCGAACGCGAGATCCAGCTCCTCGCACACCCGGGCGACCAGGTTGATCACCCCCATCGAGTCGCCGCCTGCCTTGTAGAAATCATCCTCGTCGCGAACGACCGGGACCGACAAGACGGACTTCCAGATGGCCGCGAGCCGGCCGACGGTCGCCTCGCTCATGGTCGCCCTCCGCTGATGATCCGCGGCCGGGCAACGAACGGCGAGACATCCAGCGCCAGCCGGAACCGCAGGTTCGAGTCGAGCACGCGCCGAACATCCCCGACGAGCTCCTCCACGCGCATCAGGTAGCCGAGGACTTCCTCGGGGGCGGCGACCGGAAAGAGCAGCTCGCGGCCACGCACGGCGACCGGCGCGGGCAATCGGCCGCGCTCGACGCCCGTCATGTCGCTCCAGCGGCGCTCCAGGAACCTCAGCCACTTCAGCCCCAGGTAGCTGTAGCCGCGACTGGCGAAATAGGCCTCGAACGCCTTCTCGACCGAGTGGCGCCCCATCGCGAGCGAGAGCCAGAAGCTGTCCTCGGCGGCGACCCTGGCGTCGACGAGGGAACGGTAGGACGTGATCATGGACTGGACAGCACAGTGGATATCGAAGCTCTCGTCCGGCAGATCCACCACCGCCGACGGCCACGCCTCGGGGCTCAGCGGCCACGCCCTGCGGAGTCGGGCCAGGAGCTGCCGCTGCTGGAACGAGAGCGCCACGCGGGAGGTCTTCAAGAGCGCAAGGAGCTGCGATAGCTTCTCGGTCAGGAGGAACTGGACATCCATCTCGACGTTCGAGCTGCGCACCACCGCCGTCGCGATCGCCAGCTCGTCCGAGCTGGCATAGTTGCCTGCAAAAAGCACGTGAGGCGTGCCGGCTCGTGGCATACGGAGGCAGTCCGGCGATCTCAGCAGGACCAGCAGATCAATGTCGGAGGCTTCCGTGGCGATCCCGAGGGGGATCGACCCGCCGAGCGCGATGAGCACGATCCCGGCGGGATCCACGAAGTCCGACAGCACGGCGTCGATGGTGCGGCCGGTCGCCGCCTCGAAGCGGGACCGGAACACGGCCGCGTCCGAGGCGGCATGCAGTCTGTGGCCAGAGATGGTGTCAGTCTCCATAGCGTTCGCTCATCGATCCATCCGCTTGCAGCATCTTCGCGAGCCGGACACGGTCGACCTTGCCGCTGGAGGTCCGCGGCAGTTCTCCGAGCGGGACGAACCGGCGCGGCACCATGTGAGGAGGCAGCTCCTCGCCGCACATACGCGTCAGGTCGCTCGCGGAGCAGGCGCCCTCGACGAAGGCCACGATGCCCGACACTCGGCCGTCCGCCTGCGCCACCGGCACGACCGCCACGTGGGCCCGCGTGAGCGCGCGGAGGTGGCTCTCCACCTCGAGCAGATCGATCCGGAAGCCGGACATCTTGATCTGCTGATCACGACGGCCGACAAAGAGCAGGCCATGATCGGGGGAGAGCCGCACCACGTCGCCGGTACGGTACCACACGCCCGCGGACGTGTCGTCGAAAGCGGCGGCTGTAGCTACCGGGTCGCCCCAGTACCGCCCGGCCACCTGGTCGCCCGACAGGAGGAGTTCCCCGCGCCCGTCCGGATGTCCCTCCAGCGGATCGATCCGGACACCCACGCCCGGCAGCGGTGCGCCGATGGGCACGATCCGCAGATCCTCCGGGAGCCCCCCCGTGTACCGGAACCAGGTCACGCAGACAGTCGCCTCGGTCGGGCCATAGAGATTGACGAGCTCCGCGCCGGGGGCGAAGCACCGCCAGGCGTCGGCGAGCGAGACGGGCAACGCTTCTCCACAGAAGAGGGAACGGCGGAGGTGCCGCAGCATGCCTGTCCGGACCGCGCGCATCGAGACCATCGCGGCGGCGAGGGTCGGGACGGAGCTCCAGATGGTGATCTTCTCTTGCTCGCAATAGGGAGGGAGCGCCAACTTCTCCTCGGCCGAGGGCACCGCCACACAGCCTCCCCCGTGCCAGGTCGGGAAGATCTCGCCGACGGAGAGATCGAACGAGAGGTCGGCCGCCTGCAGGACCCGGTCCGAGGGCTCGACGGGCAGGACCGCGCTCAGGGCATTGACGAACGAGACGGCATGGTGGTGGGAGATCGGCACCGCCTTGGGAATCCCCGTCGAGCCAGAGGTCAGGATCAGGTACGCGAGCCCGGAAGCTGCGGCGGAAGCCGTGGTCGCCGGACGCAGATCGACCAGATCGAGCGCCTCTCCTTCGACCGAGACCTGCGGGCGCGCGGCGTCGTCGAGGTCGAGGGCAGCGCGCAGTCGGCCGCGGAGCTCTGGAGCGCAGAGGACCGCTGCGAGCGTCGCCTGACGCACCTGTGCGCCCAGCCGCTTCGGGGGCTCCCTGAGGCCCAGAGGAACGTAGGCATTGCCGCTGGACAACACGCCGAGCATCGCGGCGAACATCGCGAAGCTCTTCTCCCCGAGTAGGCCGATCGGCACCCCGGCGAGACCCACGCCGGTGAGCGTATCCGCGATCCGACGTTGTGCGGCTTGGAGCTCGTCGTACTGCCAGACGCGCCCGGCCACGGACAGGCATGGTCGCCCGGGGAATCGCGCGGCCGCGAGTTCGAAGCAGTCCTGGATGCGGCTCATAGGGGATCTTGGCCGGAGAGACCGACGGCAAACCGCAGCTTGTCGCGGAGGTAAGGATGGGCGTCGAGGACGGCGGCCATCCTCTCCAGGACGACCCCGCACTCGTGGAGGCGGGCGTTGTCATGTTCCAGGCTCGTGAGCCGGGAGTCCTCGTGGCAGTGAACCGTGACGTGCACTCCCGGGACGACGGTGGGGAGGTATCCATGAGACAGGAAGCGCAGGAACCACTCCGTGTCCTCCACCAAGCGGAGATCCTCGGAGAAGCCGCCGACGTGCGCGAAGCACTCACGGCGGACGGTCACGCCGTGGCCGAGGCCGATGGACAGGAACGCCAGAAGCAGGCTGCGCTGATCGCGGATCCTCGGCGCGAAGTCCCTGACCCGAGACGCCCGCGGGTCGTCCGAGTTCGAGGGCTTGAGCAGGACCCCCGTCCAGCAGAGCCCGACCGTGGCAGGCGCCTCGGCGAGCGCCGCGGCTGCACGGGCGAGGTAACCGGGGTGGAATTCGTCGTCGTCGTCGAGGAAGGCCACGAGCTCCGAGGTGGCCGCGCGGAGCCCCGCGTTCCTGGCCACCGCTGGCCCCGCGTTCCGCTCGAGCCGGACCACGTGGATGCTCGGATCCAGCGCCCGCAACGCGGAAACGTAGTCGAACGACGAGGCGTCGTCGACGAGGATGATCTCCCGGGCCGCGCTGCTCTGAGCAAGGACGCTCCGCACCGCCCTGTGCACGAGCTGTGGACGGTCACAGGTCGGAATGATCACCGATACTCGAGGATCGCTCATGGTCACTGGCCCTCGACGGAGCGCGCGAGATCCGTGATCTCCTCGCGGCAGAGCTCGGTGAAGGCCTCGACGTGGGACCGGGAGAGCAGCCGCTCGCTGAAATCCCACGCGACGCAGACCTTGCCCTGCCGCCGGATGACGCCGCCGCTCAGAAGGAATACACGCTGTGTCGAGGGCGCGACCACGCTGGGCGCGACCACGCTTTCCTCGCGCACGAAGAACGCGCTGTGTCTCGGCAGGAGAGGCTCTCGCAGATCGATGTTCAGCGACACATCAGCGTCCGGCAGCCGGCGGATGGCATCGACGCCGGGCACGGTGGAGGGAACCAGGTGCCTGAGCACACCGAAGGAGCGCCCCGAGGAGGCGGCCCTCTCGAGCTGCGCCCGGGCTTCCAGGGCGAGGGCACGGCGATCGGCCTCAAGCGGCAGGACGATGGGCACCGTCTCGCTGATCCAGCCCACCGTCCGCGCCAGCTCCCCGGATAGCCCGTCCTCGGTGCGCCCGTGCATCACCAGCGAAAGGTGGAGCGCCGCATGCCCGCTCCAACGCCGGAACGCTCTCGCAATCCCCGCGACGACGAGGTCGGTGATCTGGAGATCGCCCGCGCCCCCCCCGTCGCGCAGGACGGGAAGATCCTCCAAGGCGAGCAGGACCTGGACGGAGTGCTCCTCGGTGTTAAGCGGATCGGCCGGCGACGTCCCCGGCAGCAACGGTGAAACAAGGTGCCATGGGAGCGACAGCCAGCGTGGGACCTCCTCCGGCCCACGTCGAGCCCAGTACGCGATGCTCTCTGACGAGTATCGCGCGAACGACAGGGTCGGCGGCGCCGGGGGCGGGTCCTCGCCGGCCCCCTTCGCCCAGCACGCGTAGGCCTCGACGAGGCTCGCCATGACCATCCGGAAGGACATGGAGTCCACCAAGAGGTGATGGGCGATCACGCAGAACCAGGCCGAGCCTGTGAACACATCACGGAAGAGCAGCACCCGGAAGAGATCGCCGGGCAGCGCGAGCGCCTGTTGCGCCGCCCGGCTCTGCTCCTCCATCCACCGCGACGCCATCGAGGCGGAGAGCGCACCGGGGATCTCCAGGACGCGGAGCGGCCGGACCTCCCGAGGCGGGAGGCATACCTGCTCCACGCCGCCGGGACCGACGCAGACACGGAGCCGGAGGCTATCGTGCCGGGCCACGACCAGATCGACGGCCCTCGCGAAGGCGTCCACGTCGACCGGCGGGAGCAATCGATACACGTGGCTGACGACGTTCCACGCCGAGAGGTTCCGGACGCGCCGGACGAAGTAGGAGTAGCGGTTGGCGAGCGCCGGCACACGCGCGGCTTGCTCCTCGTCCGGCGCAGGCAAAGCGGATGTCCCCGCGCTCTCCGTCCGGACGTCGCTCAGCCTCGCCGCGAGCGTGGTCGCGATCTCGTCCAGGCTGTGGGATACCGACAGATCCCTGGACGACAGCAGGAGGTGAAACTCATCGTGGATGCCCGCGAGCAACAAGATCAAGGAGAAAGAGTCCGCCCCCAGCTCCTGCAGGGGCCGATCGAGCACCGAGGCACGCGCTCCTACGGTCGCCCGGGAAACGCGGACCAGCCTCCGGCGGACGTCCTCCAGCATCTCAGAAGGCCCCCGCCGTGGAGGCCAGGACATCCAGCATCTGGCGCCACTCTGCCTCGAAGCCTGCGTCCATCGCGGCCCAGTCCACCCCTTGGGGTCGAACCAGGATCTCCACCATCATGCTCTCTCGCCGCTCCTTCGTGCGCGCAATGAATTCATCCACCTCGCGGGCGACACGCGCGCTCTCGGGCGCGCGCTCCTGGACGAGGTGCTGGGCGAGCATCAGCAGGTGCAGGTTGCCCAAGTTGACCTCCTTCAGGTACGATCTCAGGAGGCGCTGCGTGACATCCCGGCCCCGGCCGCGAGCGGCCTGAAGACGCCGCAGGTGGCGGCGATCGACCGAAGCGCCGGGCTGCAAGCTCGACCCATTGATCATGCGCAGCAGTGAGGTCGCGTGCGCTCCAGCCGGGCTGGGGCGTGCTCGAACCCGCATTGCCCAGAGCCCCGGCTCCCGCAGCATGGATCGCACATGGCCGGCTCCGGCCAGGGAGAAGCGCTCGAGAAGAGCCCCGAGCTCGACCTTCGGGAACCGGATCTCCTGGTAGGTGGTCCGCTCTTCGTACGGGGCGGCATCCGCCGAGTCCAGAAGGACCAGATCTTGCTGCTCCTCGCGCAGGACGAGATGATAATGGACAGCCTCGCCCTGCCCCACGGAGCTCGCCTCCCCTGCTCGGACCCGTCGAGCCGCCGGTACGAGCACGGGCTCCCCCGCGGCGACGGCACGCTCGACGGCCTCTCTCACCTGGTCGGGGCCACGACAGGGCTCAATCAGGAAATCGACGTTGAGAGCCGGACCCGCGACTTCTCCGACGAAGGAGAAGTGCCCGCAGTCCTCCGACGAGAAGTGGTCGCCGATGCCGTGGGCCCTGTGTAGCGAGAGGAGGAGAAGGAACGGATCCCCGGTGCCGGGGGCCGCGAGCTCGAGCAGGTGAGCCTGAGGGCGCAGGAAGCAGTCGATGGCATCCCAGCCGAATGCTGTCCAGATCGCCATGACGACGGCGCTACCTCACTCCCGAGTTCGCGCGAGAGGTCACGCGCCAATGTCGATGATCATGGCGTCCAGCCTGAGCCTCTGGAGGGCGAGCCTGGAATGCGCCCTGTAGATCTCGGCCCACTCGGCCTTCAGCTCCTCGGGAGACGACTCCTTCAATGGCTGACCGCGGAGCTCCGGATGCAGGGCGTGAAACTCGGCGTCCGCGCCCCGGAAGATCTGGAATAGCGCACCTTCCTTCCCGTCCGCCATGACACGCTTCGACATGGAACCGTACAGCACGTTCACGAGCGCCGAGCGAAGAACCTGGCTCTCCCGGAGAGCACGATTGCCGCCGTCGGCCGCCGCCGAAACATCCGCATCCTTGCTTGTCATCGGTTACATCCTCCGCGTGAAGTTGAGACCCCAATCCGCGGCTCCGGCTGGCAATGTCGTGCCCGCGCGTGAGCCCTCACCACGGTCGCCGACAAGCTTGCGGTCTGGGCGAATGGCGAGTCAAGCATTTTCAGGCTACCGGCGCGGTCGCATACAAATGCTCCATGGGCTGTCAAGCTCAAATTTGATTGATTCCCCGTGCCGGCATTCCCCGCGATCCGCGTCACGCCGCGCACGGCATTGGGCGATAGGCGACGGCGCCGCAAGCTCACGCCAATACTACAGTCGTACTTCGGCGAGGCAGCCGCCCCCGTCCTGCCCCCGCAGGCCCGCGGGGTCGGCGGGTCTCGTGCATGGTCACCGCCGCACCCCGGACAGCTCGGCCGGACGCCGCTCTTCTGCACGAACTAGCAGCGCTCGGTGACGTCTGGGCATCCGCCTGGACGGAAATTTCTCGAGCGCGTGGGCAGCCACTTCGCACGCGGGGCGACGAATCGGTGGCCTCGTCTGGAGGAGATCATTCATGTGGCCCACGTGCCAGAAGGCATTGAGTCAGGGGGCACCCAACGATCCCAGCGCGCTCAGCGCGCGGGCCGGTCGAGCGCTGCGAGCGCCTCCTGCGCGCCCCGGTGTTTGGGATCGAGCCGCAGCGCCTCCTCGAGGTGCTTCTTCGCCTCGGCGCGTCGCTGCTGCTCCTGCTCCTTGTCCGCCAGCGCCCGGAGGTACAGCGCCATGCCGTGCGGCGCCTCGGCGCTCCCGGGATACGCCTCCTTCGCGGCGAGGAACTGCGCCCGCGCGCCCTCGAGGTCCTGCCGGGCGAGCAGCTGCCGGCCCTTGCCGCACAGCGCGCTGGCCAGGATCGTGCGCCCTATCGGGTAATCATTCGTGGCGAGGGCGGCTCGCGCCATGTCCACCGCCCGATCGTGCTCCTCTCTCCACGTGAGAAAGTTGGCGTAGTTGCCCTTGGCCCAGGCGGACTTCGGATCGAGGCGAACGATCGCCAGGTAGGTGTCCTCCACCGCGTCCCACTCACGCATGGCCTTGTAGACGTCGGTGAGGATGTCGTAGGCGCGCGCCAGCACCTGCGGGTTCTTGCTGGTCTCGATGATCCGCTTCGCGCCCGCGAGGGCCTCCTCCGTCTTCCCCTCGCGCTCGGCGAGGGTGGCCGACAGGAGGATCACATCGTCGGCGTCGCGGCGGAGCGCCTCCGCGGCCTCGACCCTCCTGCGCGCCTCGCCGTGGTTCTTCTGGAACATGTAGGCCCAGCCTTTGACCACGTGGGCGTCCAGGCATCCGGGATCGAGCTCCAGCGCCTTGTCCGTGTGCTCGTGGGCGCGCACAAGGCTGTCGGGCTCGTACTCGTTGCCACGGAGGTAACCGCTCTTGTAGGCGACGCGGCCGAGCGCCGCGTGGGCCGGCGCGTAGGCGGGGTTCGCGCGGATCGCCTGATCGAGCAGCGCGCGCGCCCGCTGGTAGACGCTCTGCGATCTGGCCTCATCGAGCAACGCGTTGGCGTCGCGGACGAGCGACGCCTCGACGGAGGGCGACGGCTCTGGGGCGACGGGCGCTGGCGTGTAGTCGGCGGGCGGCACCGGCGGCCTCCACACCTTGCCCGGCGCCGCCCAGATGCGGATCTGGTTGTTCCCGCCGCCCGCGGCGAACTGCGCGCCGCCCGGGTGGAAGGCGAGCGCGATCACGCCGTTCAGGCCGGCGCGCAGCTCTCTCCTGACCTTGCCCGAGTAAACGTCCCAGACCCGGATCATGTCGTCCTTGCCGCCGCTCACCAGGGTGTCGCCGCTCGGTGAGAGCGCGAGCGACCAGACCTCGTCGGTGTGCCCGGAGAGCGTGTTGAGCGGCTTCCGGCTGCCGAGGTGGAAGAGGCGGATGGTCCGATCGTCGCTCGCGCTGATCACGGTCTGCCCGTCGGGCCCGATCACGATGCGGTTCACCGGGCCGGCGTGACCCGAGAGCACGCCGATCTCGCTGGCCGTCTCCACCGACCAGACCCGGACGGCCCCGCGGTCGTCGCCGCTCAGGACCACGCGGCCGTCGGCCGTCATGGCGACGGACATGACGCGCCCGCCGTTCTGGAACGTCTTCTCGCTCTCGCCCGTCCGGATCGAGAACACCCGCACGGTCCCATCCATGCTCGAGACGGCGACCCGGCCGCCGTCGGCGGACAGCGCGAGATCGGTGATGACCCCGGCGCCGGCGTCGAGCGTCTTCAGCGGCGCGCCGGAGTCGACGTCCCAGAGCCGCACCGTCGAGTCGGCAGCAGAAACAAGCGCCTTGCCGTCCGGCGTGAACGCGATCCCTCCGATGCGCTTCGTGTGCCCGGCGAAGGAGCGCAGCGGCTGGCCGTCGTCGAGGTTCCAGAGCTTGAGCGCGAGATCGTTGCTGCCGCTCGCGAGGCGCTTGCCCCCCGGGTCATAAGCGACCTCGAAGATCGCGGACCAGTGCCCCGAGAGCGTGCGCAGCGGGGCGAAGGACGCCCGTCCCTTCGCTTCCTTCGCGGCGGTGGTCATCGCGGGCGTGCCGGGCGTGCCGGGCGCGTCGCGCGAGACGGCCGCGGTGGGGAGCGGAGCCGATCGGGTGCGATGGACGACCAAGGCGGCGCCGCCGGCGACCGTGAGGCCGAGGGCGACCGCGGCCACCGCGAGCAGGCCCCGCCGGGGGCCGCGTTCCGCCGGACGATCGAGCGCGAGGAGCGCTTCCCTCGCCGTGGCGAACCGGCGATCTAGGTCGGGATCGAGCATGCGATCGAGCCAGTCGGCGAAGGGGGGCGAGACCTGGACGCTGCCGCGGACATCGAACCGCATGCCCTTCTGGGGCAGATCCGCGGGATCGCGGCCGGAGAGCACGTGCAGCAGCGTGGCGCCGAGCCCGTAGAGATCGCTCCCGGGCGCCGCGCGGCCGCGGAACTGCTCCGGGGCCATGTAACCGTACGTGCCCACCACCGTGCTCCCTCCCGACGTCGTGTCCCGCGCCTCCCCCACGGCGCCGAAATCGACGAGGTACACGGAGCCGTCCTCGTGGCGAAGCAGGTTCTGCGGCTTGATGTCGCGGTGGACGATGGGCTGGCTGAAGCCCTGGAGATAAAGCAACGTCCGCAGGACGTGCCGCGCGATGGTCGTCGCCTCGGCCTCGTCGGCGCGCCATCCGTCCTTGACCCAGGCCGAGAGCGGTCGCCCCGGCGCGAGCTCCTGCACCAGATAGAAGCAAGGCCCCTGCGCGCCGTCGAGCTTGAGGTAATCGATGTAGCGAGGAATGCTGGGGTGGGTGAGATTCGCGAGGACCCTCGCCTCGCGCTCGAACAGATCGAGGGCCTTCCACTCCGCGTGCTTCCAGATCAGGAGCTGTTTGACGGCGACGCGCCCCCCGGTCGAGAGGTCCTCCGCCTCGTAAGTGATCGCGTTGCCGCCGCGGCCAAGCACGCGAACGACGCGGTACCGATCGGCGATCACATGCCCTTCGAGGTACGCAGAGTCCATGAGGAGCGAGAAGATACCATGCGGAATGCGCTGCTCTCCGCGCGGTCCGCGCCGCCGGAGCGCCGGAATCGTGCCCCGAGGCGAGGGCGGCTCCGGGGCCCGTGGACGTCGTGAGTCCACGCAAATGAGCCAATTTCTTCAAGAATGCCTCGCTCAAGAGGGGCAGTCGCCCACGCCAGCAGCGCCGGCATCGCGCAGCGGGATCGGCGGTCCGACCGCGCGCTGGCCGCGAGGCGCCTGGCAGGCGCGCCGGGCGATCGCCGAGCCGCGGAGCACTCCGCGCCTGGCGCCGGAGCCGGACGGGCAAGCGCCCCCGAACGCCGGGGCCTTTCTGCCTGGGACGCCGGATACCCCCCGGATCGCCCAGCGTGTGGCGGCGCCCGCTGAGCCGTTGTAAACGCGGGGCGTGACCCAGGTGCGCTCGATCTTCGCCCCAGGACTCTTCGAACGCCAGGTGGCGATCGTCACCGGCGGGGGCAGCGGCATCGGCCTCGCGTGCGCGCGTGAGCTCGCTTACCTCGGCGCGAAGGTCGCCCTCTGCGGCCGCCGGGCCGACAAGCTCGAGGCCGCGGCGAGCACGCTCGCGGGCGACGGCGTCCCCGGCGACGACGTGCTCGCCGCGCCCTGTGATATCCGCGAGCCGGAGCAGATCGCCGCCTTCGTGGGCCAGGTCCTCGGGAAATTCGGCCGCGTCGATGTCCTCGTGAACAACGCCGGCGGCCAGTTCCCGAGCCCGGCCAGCGAGATGACGCCGAAGGGCTGGGAGGCGGTTGTCCGCAACAACCTGAACGGCACCTTCTTCATGACGCGCGAGGTCGCGAGGCGCGCGATGCTCCCGGCGCGCCGCGGCCGGATCGTGAACGTCACCGCGTCGGTGAGCCGCGGCTTCCCGGGCATGGCGCACACGGGCGCCGCGCGCGCCGGCGTGGAGAACCTGACCCGCTCGCTCGCCGTCGAGTGGGCGGCGCTCGGCATCCGGGTCAACGCGGTCGCGCCCGGCAGCAACATCCGGTCGAGCGGCACATCGCAGTACGGCGACGAGCTGCTCGAGCTCGCGCGGCGCGCCACGCCGCTCAAGCGCCTCGCCACCCCCGAGGAGGTCTCGCGGCTCATCGTCTTCCTCGCCAGCGACCAGAACGACTTCATCACGGGCGCGGTCTACGGCGTCGACGGCGGCCAGCCGCTCTGGGGCGACATCTGGTCCATCCCCGAGCCGGACGGCGCGCCGGGCGCTCCACCGGACGTGAAGGGCTGAGAGGGCGCGGCGTGACCTATCGGCCCCCGTCCCCTGCCGCCGCGCGCGACCCCATGTCCAGCGCGCTCGACGACGACACGACGACGCCGTACGGGCCGCCGTCCTCCGGGCCGCCGTCGGCAGGGCCGCCGCCGTCCTTCGGGCCGCCGCCGTCCTCCGGGCCGCCGCCGTCCTCCGGGCTGCCGCCGTCGGCAGGGCCGCCCGCCACGCCGTCCTTCCTCGGGGACGCCGCGCGGCGCGTGCGCGACTACTTCCTCGCGCTCGACCCGACCTTCCTGTCCGCGATCGCGCCGCTCGCGCTGGTCGCCGTCATCCTCTTCACCCGCGCACCATCGACGAACTACATCTTCGACGAGCAGGAGGCGCTCCTCGCCAACCCGTACGTGAACGCGAAGGGCGGGATCGGCTTCCTCGACGCGATCCACCGCGATTTCTGGGGGCTGCCGCCCGACCGGAGCGTCGGCTCCTACCGCCCGCTGCCGAACTTCCTCTGGCGCACGATCTGGGCGGTCACGAAGCAGCCGTTCTTCCACCACTTCTACAACGTCCTCTTCCACGCGGTGAACGCCGCGCTGCTCACGTGCGTCACGTTCTGGCTCACGCGGCGGCGCGGGCTCGCGTACCTCACCGGGCTGCTCTTCGTCGGCTGCGCGGTGCTCACGGAGGCGGTGAGCGGCATCGTGGGCATCGCCGACGTGCTCGGGGGCATGGGGGCGATCGCCGCCCTCGCCGCCCTCGCGCTGCCCGCGTGGGCGATGCCGTTCGGCGTGTTCGCGGCCGTGCTCTTCGGCCTCTTCTCCAAGGAGAGCGCGCTCGTCTGCGTGCCGCTCGTCCCGTTCGCCGCGCTGATCGCCGCGCCGCTCACCCACCCCACGCGGCCGGCGCGGTTCGTCCGTGCGCTGCTCGCGCTGCTCGCCGCGGCCGCGGCGTTCGTGCTCTACGTCGAGCTCCGGCGGCGCTGGTTCCCCGCGCCCATGCCGGCCGAGCTCGCCGCGCCGCTCCCCGAGGGCGCGCCGCTCGTGAAGCGCGCGCTCCACGAGGCGCTCGTCTGGTTCCACCAGGCGCCCCTGCCGCGCGATCCGCTCAACAACCCGCTCGGCGCCGCGGACATGCCGCACCGGATCGCCGGCGCGCTGCGCGTCTACTGGCGGGGCCTCACCCAGCTCGTGTTCCCGTGGACGCTGAGCGGCGACTACTCGTACCCGCAGGAGCCGGTGCCGGACAGGCTCGTCTTCTTCGGCAGCGTCGCCGGCGCCGCGATGATGGTGCTGCCCCCGCTCGGCTCGCTCGCGCTCTGGATCGCGGCCCTCCGCCGCGAGCACCTGGAGCGGCGCGAGCGGCGGTCGGTGCGCGCCGCCTTCCTGGTGGACGGCGGCCAGGCGACGTCGCGGAGGTGGCCGCTGCTCCTCGCGGGGGCGCTCCTCGCGATCGCGGCGGCGGCGCTCGCGGCGTACGACTGGCACGTGCTCCGCCCGGCGGGGCGCGTGCCGCTGCTCCGGGCGCTGCCGCTCGTGCTCTGGCCGCTGCCGTTCCTGCCCGCGTTCCTCCTCGGGCTCGGGCTGCTCGTCGAGGGCGCGCGCCCCCTGCCCTGCCCGGCCACGGCCGACCGGAGCGCCTGGGTGCCGCTGCGCCGCGGCTACGCGGGGCTGTGCATCGCGGCGATCGGGCTGACCTGGGTCGTTGTGAGCTACTTCCCGCACTCGAACATCCCTGTCGTCCTGCCGACGGTGCGCGCCGAGCGCTTCTGGTACTTCCCGGCCATCGGCTCGTCGCTCGTCCTCGCCGTCGCCTTCTCGTGGCTCCACGAGGCGCTCGCGGGCTCGACCCTCACGCCGCGCGCGCGCTGGTCGTGGAGGGCGTGGGTGACGCCGGCGCTGTTCGTGCTCTTCTTCGGCTTCCAGTGCGCGCAGGCCTACCGGCACGCGATGGACTACCGCAACGACCTCGATTTCTGGGCGGCGACGAAGGAGGCGGTCCCGAACAGCGCCAAGGCGCACCTCAACTACTCGGTGATGAAGGGCGCCCGCGGCGACCTCGAGACCCGCCTCGCCGAGAGCAAGATCGCGATGGATCTCGCCCCGACGTGGCCGATGGCGCACGTGTACACGGGCGACACGCTCTGCCGGATGCACCGCCCCGACGAGGCCTTCCCGCACTACAAGCGCGGCATGGAGCTCGGCCCGAACGAGCTGAGCCTGATCGCGCTCGCGCTGCAGTGCCTGCACGACGAGCAGCGCCTCGCGGCGCACGACGCGGAGCTCCGGCGGCTCGCGGAGGAGCACCCCGGGACGTGGCTCGCGTACCTCGCGACCGACACGCTCGACAACGGCGCGACGCACGGCGGAGTGGACCCGAAGTACCGGCCGCGGGGCTACAACGAGGGGCCGAAGGAGTGACCGCGGGCTGGCACGTCTACATCCTGCGCTGCGGAGACGGGTCGTTCTACACGGGGATCGCCCGCGACGTGGAGGCGCGCTTCGCGCAGCATGCGGCGGGGCGCGGGGCGCGGTACACGCGCGGACGGGGGCCGCTCGCGCTGGTCCACGTCGAGGCGGCGGCGGACAGGGGGGAGGCCCTGCGGAGGGAGGCCGCGATCCGGCGGCTGGGGCGCGCGGGGAAGGCGGCGCTCGCCGCCGCGGGCCAGGGGTCAACGTAAACGTTTACGTAAACGTAAACGTGAACGTGAACGTGAACGTGAACGTTTACGTGGTCGTGGTCGTGGTCGTGGTCGTGGTCGTTCACGGCCTACCGTTGACGACCACGACCACGACCACGACCACGACCACGACCACGACCACGACCACGTAAATGTTCGGATGTAGGACAACGCGACGCGAAGCTTGGTGGTTGCCGTGGATCTCACGCCCGGGATGTCGACTAGAATCGTCGGGGTGAAGCCCTGCCCCTTCTGCGCGGAGCAGATTCAGGACGCCGCGATCAAGTGCCGATTCTGCGGCAGCATGCTCGACGAGCGAGCGCCCGTGGCCGCGGCCCCCGCCGCGCCGCTCGCCCACACCGCCCAAGCCGGCAGCGCGCTCGCCCCCGCCGGCGGCGCGCTCGCCCCCGCCGGCGGCGCGCTCGCCCCCGCGCCGGGCGCGGCGCGCGTCCTCTTCGAGGGGACGCCGAGCTGGAAGGCGTGGTTCTGGTCCTACCTGGCGGCGGGCGTGCTCTCGCTCGTGCTGGTGGGCCTCATCTGGCTCGGCATCCTGCACTGGAAGCGCAAGAGCCTCCGCTACAAGATCACCGATCGCACGATCGACTACGAGGCCGGCCTGCTCACGCGCCGGATCGAGACCCTGCAGCTCTGGCGGGTCCTCGACATCGACCTCCGCCAGACGTTCATGCAGCGGCTGCTCGACGTCGCGGAGATCCGCGTGTTCACGAAGGACGCGAGCGATCCCGAGCTCGTCATCCGGGGGCTGCCGGCGTCGCGCGAGCTGTTCGAGGCCCTCAAGAACGCCGCGGAGCTCGCGCGCCAGCAGCGCGTGCTCGGCGTCGTGCAGTGAGCGCGGCCCACGAAGACCACATCTCGGAGCCCGACCATGCCCCCTAGGCGATCCCCGCTCGACGAGCTCCCGGACGTGCGCGACGGCCTGACCCGCGCCGAGCGCATCATCCTCTGGAAGCTCTCCGAGCTCGAGAAGGAGTTCAACGGCCGCAACGTGCCCACGGCCACGCTCTACGGCCGCGTCGTCGAGCACATCGACCTCTCGGTCCCCGAGTTCCAGCGCCTCATGCAGCGCCTCGTCGGCGTGCGCTGAGCGCTGCGTGGCGTGTCCGCGCGCTGGCGCGGCGCCTCCCGTCAGGCGGCGGCCTGCTCGATGGCGGCCCGCAGCGCGGACACGGACGCGCTGCGCAGGTACACGACCTGAGCGCCGTCCGCCGCGAGGCCCTGCATCTGATCGCGCAGCGCGTGCGAGACCATCGTCACCATGATCACGATGAGCGCGATCCTCCCCACGCCGTGGCGCGCGCCCGGCGGCACGCGGTTCTCGTAATGGCGCAGCGACCAGCCGTGCTTCTCGGCCACATCGCGGTAGCGGCTCGACATGCCGCCGCTGCCCCCGATGACCAGCACCGTCTGCTCCTCGCGCCTCCTGTCGCTCCCCTGACTCCGACGCTCCGCCTTCATGCGATCTCCCTGGAGCAAGGCGCAAGCCACGCTCTCCAGCTCGCCGTTTCTGGCAAAACCCTCGTTATCGGACTCTATTCCGGGGCAAATTGTCCTCGAATCGCAAAGGCCCTTGTCACCGTGACAGCGCGAGCGTCGGAACGCGGGACAGACATGCTCGAGGAGGGTCGGGAGAGGAGAGGACAGGAGAGAAGAAGAGACGAGGCGCGACGCCGGCTCCGGGGGAGAGGTCCTCTCCTCGCCGCGGCGGCGCGACGTGGTGTCAGGCGGACCGCTGCTCGATCGCGGCCCGCAGCGCCGAGACGGAGGCGCTGCGCAGGTACACGACGGGGGCGCCATCCGCCGCGAGGCTCTGCATCTGATCGCGAAGCGCGTGCGAGACCATCGTCACCATGATCACGATGAGCGCGATCCTCCCCACGCCGTGGCGCGCGCCCGGCGGCACGCGGTTCTCGTAATGGCGCAGCGACCAGCCGTGCTTCTCGACCACATCGCGGTAGCGGCTCGACATGCCGCCGCTGCCCCCGATGACCAGCACCGTCTGCTCCTCGCGCTTCCTGTCGACCGCCTGGGAACGCCGCTCCGCCTTCATGCGATCTCCCTGGAGCAAGCCGTAAGCCACGCTGCTCCAGCGGCCATTTCCGCGCAAATGTCGCGGCTCCGGCCTATTCCCCGGCAAAATGTCGTCGAGTCACCGAGGCCTCTGTCATCGTGACATCGCGAGCGCGAGGACCCGACGCTGCGCGGCGGTAGCCGCGAGGATCGGGGAATATTCTCCCCCTCGCGGCAGTTCCTGCCGGCGCGCGCGGCCCGGCCGAGGATATGGATCGCAGGCGCTACCGCGAGCGTCCCGCCAAAGCCACGAGAGCGCCGCGACGACGACCCCTCGGTGCGGAAGGCAAACCCACCGGCACCGAGATAGCCCGACATGCCGTCCCCGCTGCCCGCGGCCGGGGTGCGCCCGGTGAGGGCGCGCCGGATGCGGGCACGAAGGCGGGAACGCCGGAATAAAATTCAACAATATTCCATGTTGAACGCTTGCAGGATGGCTCTCTCCTGGCGGACGCCACGGCGTTCCGCCGGCGACGTCGAGCTGTGGTAGGGAGCGGCGTCCCCCCTGCCCCGCCGTGCCATGATGTCTCCCGCCACGCCGCCCAGCGACCCGCCTCCGCCGCCGCCCGGCACCGTCGAGCGCTGGGCATGGGATTACGTCCTCTCGACCGACCTCGAGCACAAGCTGTCTCCGCCGCCCGTGCCCTCCCTCTGGGAGTCGGATGCCACGCTGTCGGCGTCGGGCGCCGCGCCGGCCCCGCCGCGGCGCCTCGAGCGACCTGGGCGGCCCGCCGCGCTGCGCATCTCGGAGCGCGCGCAGAAGAGCCCGGGGCCCGAGGCGCTGCGCAACCCGGCGCGCCGCGCGCAGCTCTTCCACGCGTTCCTGCACCACGAGCTCCAGGCGGCGGAGCTCATGGCCTGGGCGCTGCTCGCCTTCCCCGAGACGCCGCGCGCCTTCCGCGGCGGCCTCGTCCGGATCGCCCTCGACGAGGTGCGCCACATGCGGCTCTACGCCGCGTACCTCGCCGCGATCGGCCACCGCTTCGGCGACTTCCCGGTGCGCGACTGGTTCTGGACGCGGGTGCCCGCCGCCGCGTCGCCCGCGCAGTTCGTGGCCGTGATGGGCATGGGCCTCGAGGGGGGCAACCTCGACCACACGGCGCGCTTCGCCGAGCGCTTCCGCGCCATCGGCGACGTCGAGGGCGCCGCGCTCACGGAGCGGGTCTGCGCGGAGGAGATCCCGCACGTGCGCTTCGGGGTCCGCTGGTTCCGCCGCTTCACGCAGGCGAGCGGGAGCGCTGGCCAGGCGGCGCCTTCCACGTCTGCCGCAGGCGATCCGGCCGCCGCGGGTGAAGCCGCGCCGCGCGGGCCGGATGACGTCGCGCAGCGCGGGCCGAGCGATTTCGAGGCCTGGGTCCGCCACATCCCGCCGCCCCTCTCGCCGCTGCTCATGCGGGGCGAGCCGATGAACCGCCGCGACCGCAGCCGCACCGGCCTCTCCGAGCCGTTCCTCGACGCGCTGGCCTCATGGACCGAGCGAGCGCCTGGGTCCTGAACTTCGACGCCGACGAGGAGCTGGCGCGCCCCGCGGGGTACACCCCGCGCGCCGCGGTCGCCGGCCGGGCTCCCGAGCTCGCCGGCCGCGTCTCGGCCCTGCTGCGCCCCGGCGACGTCGTGCTCAGCCCCGAGCTCCCCTCGCCCCTCGTGCCGCCGGCGCCTCCTGGAACGCCGCTCGTCGGCCGCGCGTGGTGCCCCACACCCCGCGCCCTTCGCCTCCTCGGCCGCGCCGGCGTCGCGCTCGCGGAGGCGCCGCCGCTCGAGGTGCTCCGGCGCGTCAACCACCGGAGGTTCTGCGCGGACCTCGGCCAGACGCTGCCCGGCGCGCGCTACGTCGCCTCCCTGGCCGAGCTCGAGGCCGCGATCGCGGAGCCCACGCCGACGGGCCACTGGCTGCTCAAGCGGCCGTTCGGGTTCGCCGGGCGCGGCCGGCGCCGGGTCGCCCGCGGGGCGCTGCCGCCCGACGCGCGGCCCTGGGCCGTCGCGTCGCTCGACCCCGCGTCGCCGGACAGCGGCCTGCAGGTCGAGCCCTGGGTCGAGCGCCGCGGCGACTTCTCGCTGCATGGGCACGTCGCCCGCGGCGGCGCGGTGCGCCTCGGCGACCCGTGTGTGCAGCGCTGCGACGCGAACGGGGCGTACCTCGGGGCCGCCCTGGCCGGCGAGGGCGACCTCGGCGACGGCGAGCGCCGGGGGCTCGTCGAGGCCGCGCTCGAGGCGGGGCAGGCGCTCGCCGACGCAGGCTATTACGGGCCGTTCGGGATCGACGCCTTCCGCTGGGAGGACGAGCACGGCGCGCTGCGCTGGAACCCGCGGTGCGAGATCAACGCGCGTTACACGATGGCGTGGGCCATCGGCATGGGCAGCACGCGGCCTGATCTCGAGTGACCGAGGCGCTCCGATCGGGCAGCGAGCGCCGGGGTCCGCGCCCTGGAAGCGACGCAAACCGCACCGCGCAGGGACGAACTTGCCGTGCCGAACCGGCGCGAGCCGTGGGAACGATATAGCGCGCCGCCGTGCGCCAGGCCGCGCGGTCTGATTGCCGACGGCGTCATGCGCGTAGCTGTCGGTGCCCGCGCCGGTGACCGCGTGCGGGTGCAACGGTCGTCATACGAGAGGTCACCGACGTCCGACTTGAAGGTGAGATTGCCGTTCGGGTGGTAGTCGTAGCGGAGCGCGCAGGGCGCCGTCGCGCTCTCGAGATCGCCGAAGTACGCGCACGTCAGCCGCTCGAGCGCGTCGTACCCCCACTCGGTCACGAGCCCATGATGCCGCGATCCGGGCGGTATCATGCTATATATTTCTATCGCCCAATTGCTGGTTCAGGATGTCGTGCAGCGGCGTTCCGTCGGGGCTGTTTATCTCCCACTCGTGTCCCCCCTTTCGGAATATCAGCCTAAATTCTCCCTTCTCTGCGTCATCTTCGATCACTCTCGAACCGTCGAGGACAGCGAGAAACCCGAAAACTGCTTGATGGGCCGCCATGTTGAGCACTCGGAGCAGTGTCGCCTGATCCTGGTCGGACAAGGTTCCAAACCACCGACTTGCCTCAATAAGATCTTTCTCCGGCCGACGCCCCGGCGGGTGCTCCAATGTTGCCACCGTCGCCTCGGTTGCGGCTTCGAGGACGTTTTTTTGTATCGCTGCGACAAATTCTTCCGGTGTCATTTTGTAAAAGCTCCAGGGTACATTTCCTTATTGAGTTGAATTAGTTCTCGGAGTGCGCCGTTTGGCACATTGGTGGACTGACGCAAGTTCCAAATGTCATGAGCGAGCAGTGCCCGAGGTGAGAGCGATACAGGCCCTCGGAGCGTCGGAACCAAGGCGTGTTCACCGCGGGGTAGGGCGATGGCAGGTCCGGAAGCCCTGCTGTAGCCAGGGGCGATTTGCTCCATTGCGTGCGCCTGTCCTACATGATGAATGTCGAGTGCATCTCCAACAACTGAGCGAGCTTTCAGTGCGTCGTAGGCTCCCACTTCGTATGCGGCGACTCTCGGGGCTCCGCCTGCAGCTCGAGCCGCAACCGCCGACTCCTCCGCCGCCGCGCCCAGCCCCCTTCCCATCCCGAAGACGGTGGCCGCGGCGAGGACCATCGTCTTGGTTCCCGCCGCGCCTGCTGTCCGATAGTCATCCCGATCGATGGCGAGGGCCGTGTCCGCCGCGCCGCGGCCGATGTGGTAGAGCGGGTTGACGGCGTTGAGCGCGCCGACGAGGCCGTCTTCGTCGTAGCCGTCCCACATCGCGCTGGCGAACTCGTAGCCGCTGTACATCCCGAGCGTCAGCGCATTCAGCACGAGCATCCGCCCGATCCCTGCTCCGAGGTCGCGCGTCCCCTCCGCGGCGCCCAGCAAGGTCTGGCCGACGACGGTGCCTGGGCCGCCGACGCCCGAGTGCTCCGGCGAGACGGTCACCGGCTGCGGCACGTACCCGGACGAGCTTCCGGTCGTGCCCACGTCGATAGGCGCCGTCGTGGCGCCGACCTCCACGGCCTCGCGCGGCCCTTCTTCAGGCTGGTTTGCCTTCGGCGGCGAGTAGAAGATCTCTACGGCGTATTGTTCCGGGCGCACCACCGAGTCGACCGGCAGGATCGGCGGCTCCACCGGCTCTTCCTGGAAGCCGCTCGGATCCACGTGATTGAGCGGGCTGTTGCGCACGTAGCTGTACGGATTCCAGCTCTGCCCGAAGGATGGAATCGAAACGATCGGGTCCGTCGTCAAGAACCGCCCGATCCTGGGATCGTAGATCCTACCCTTCATGTTCACGAGCCCGAGCTCGTCGTCGCTCTCGTGCCCCGTGAATCCCTGCGTCGTCTCGCTCGGGAACGAGGCTGGCGGGCGCTCCCCCCACACGGGGCTCCTGCGCTGCCCGAACGGGTCGTAGCTCCGCCGCTCGATCACGTCGCCGTCCTCGTCGGTGAGCGCATCGATCGAGCCGAGGTGATCGACATGCACGTAGCGCGTGCCGTCGTCCGAGCCTCCCCGGGTCACGATCGCCACCACGCGCTCCGGCGAGTGGACGTGGTACCGGTGCTCCACGGCGCCCGACGCCGCCTCGGTGACCCGCTCGTACAGATCGCCGAAGTAGAGCGTCTCCTTTTCCGGCGTGGTCTTGCGGATCCGCTGCTGGTCGCCGTCGTAGTCGAACGTGATGGTGCTCGCGCCCTGCGTGATGCGCTCCGGCAGATCGAACGGCGTATAGCGCACCGTCGTGCCGCCAGGCCGCGCGGTCTGATTGCCGACAGCGTCATGCGCGAAGGTGTCCGTACCCGCGCCGGTGACCCCATGCGGGTGCAGCGGGTCGTCATACGAGAGGTCACCGACGTCCGACTTGAAGGTGAGATTGCCGTTCGGGTGGTAGTCGTAGCGGAGCGCGCAGGGCGCCGTCGCGCTCTCGAGATCGCCGAAGTATGCGCAGGTCAGCCGTTGGATCGGATCATACCGGAAGCGCTCCGTCGTGTTCTCCGGCTGGAGCGCGTCGGTGCGGCGCGTGAGATTCAGGAGATCGTCGAACCCATAGTCCAGGTCTTGCACCTCCCCCGCGCCGCTCTGCGTCGCCATGTGCCTCAGGCGCTGCTTGTCCGCGAAGTAGCTCCGCTCCGTGACGGCGCCGTTGCCGAACACCTCCTCCCGGAAGCGCCCCGCGTCGTCCACGTCCGCCAAGCGCCAGTAAGTGAGGTTCGTTCCGCTGTCGCGCACGGCGAGCACATGGCCGTACGCGTCGCGTTCGCGGGCCACGACGAACGGCGCCACGCCGGCAGGCGCCGGATACGTGACCGTCTCGACGCGACCGAGGTCGTCATAGCCGAGCCTGGCCTCCAGGGGAGAGCGCTCGCCGTCGATGCGGAGCGCGATCGTGTCGAGCTGGCCACGGCCCGTGTACCCGTACGTCTTCTCCCCGTCGGGGCTCGCGAGTGTGTGCAGCTTGCCGACGCCGTGCGCTGCGGTGTCCCAGGTCCACGTGGTTGTCAGGCGCTCGGCGCCGTCCTGGTCCACGCGTGAGCGGGGTCGACCGAGCGCGTCGTACGTCCACGTGACCTTTCGCTCGAGCGCGTCGGTCGACGAGATCAGCTCGCCGAAGCCGTCATGGATCGAGACCGTCGTGCCCCGATCGGGGTCGTCGAGCTGCCGGACACGGCCGAACGCGTCGCGCGTCGTGCGCGTCACTGCCTCGCCCGGATCGGTGACCGTGTGCAACAGTCCGAAGGGGCCGTACGCGTAGCGGGTGATCCCGTCGGCCGCGTCGGTGATGGTCTTGATGCGCCCCAGCGGGTCCTGCTCGGTCACCGTCACATGATCGAGCGGGTCGGTGACGCGCACCTGCAGGCCATCGTACGCCGTCGTCGTGACCGCGTTCCACGGCGTCGTACGGCGCACCTCGCGGCCCGCCGCATCGTACTCGTAGCGATCGTACAGGATCGCGCTCTCGGGCGTGTCCTCCCTGACCGGCACCGAGCGCCGTGCGATGTGCTCGCCCAGCGCGTCGTACCCGATCTCCTGCATGATGCGCTTCGCATCGCCCGAGCCCTCCGAGGGCTCCGGTTCGGGCCCGTGTCCCAGCCATCGGATCGGGCGGCCGAGGCTGTCGAACTCCACCGTATCGTCGGCACCGCCGGTCGTGATGCTCCGCTGCCTCACCCGCCACGCATCCTGCTCCGGGCCACCATCCTTGCTGCGAGCGAGGGTGACGGTCGTCGTCGTGCCGTCCGGGCGCCTCTCGATGCCGAGCCGCCCGAAGCCGTCGTGCACCCACATCGTCACGAGCTGATTCGGATCGACCCGCTTGAGGAGCACGCCGAGCGCGTCGTCGAACTCCAGGAGCGTGGTGTGCCCGGCCGCGTTCACGTACTTCTCGGGGAACATGCCCTCCTCGTCGAAGCCCGTGCTGAATGGCCGCTTGTGCCCGAAGGCGTCCTCCGCCGTGACGCCGGTGATGTTCCCGAAGTCGTCGCGCGCATAGGTGAGCTTCAGCTTCGTGTCCGGCAGGCCGTCGTCGCTCTCGGTGGACTCGGTCTCCACCTCGCCGTGGATCGTGTTCGTTCGCGTGAGGGTCCGACACTGCGACATCCCCGCCGCGGCGCTGCACTCCTTCTGCGTCTCGAGCTGGCCGAGGACCCAGCGCTCGGTGTCGTTGTTGAACGACCGCGTGACCTCGAGCGTCAGGTCGACGTCTTCCGTCGAGATCTCCTCGGCGCGCACGTTGCCGAACGTGTCGAAGTCCGTCACCTTCGATACCGAGTCGCGCAGCAGCGTCGCGCCGTCGCCGCCACGCTCGATCTCCCGCACGTACGCCTCGACGGAGGGCGTCGCGCCGCTCGGGGGCGGATAGACCCCTTGCGCTCGCCTCACCCGGCGCTCGGTGGGCAGCGTGAAGTACGTGGCGCCGTCGTTGGTCGGCACGAGCGTCCGCGTCACGTCGCTGAACGAGAGCTCGATCTGCTCCGGCCTGAGCTGGCTCGCGAGCCCCGGAGCCCCGCGCAGCGTCCGCTGGACGCTCCCCGCGAAGGGAAAGACTTGGAGCTCGTCGTCGAAGGTGCCGTGGTCGTAGACGTCGATCGTCACGGCACCCGTATCCAGGTCGGTGACGATCCGCTCGCCGAACCCGAGAAATCCGCGGCCCAGCCGGTGGTAACGCCCATCGCGGTAGCCGACCTCGAAGCGCCGCGGCCGGTCCGCGCCGTTGTTGAGCGCGTATGCGCTGACCACCCGGCGAGGGCCCACGACGCAGCGCCGCGGATAGCCGCAGTCGTCCGCCGCGCCGGAACGCGCGACGTAGAGCGCGCTCCTCCGGTCCGGATCCTCTTCCGCGCCTCCGTTCGTGACCAGCGCATCGGTCAGGTGGCCGTACGAGAGGCTCACGTTGGGCACGAAGCCCGGCTCGGTCGGCTCGTGCGCGTTCATCCCATCAGAGACTGCGACTAGGAGATCCTGGTCGGCCGAGAGGTTCTGGAAGACGTTGAACACGCCGCCGAGCGCCAGGATCACGTCCTGGGCCCCGTCCCCGTCGAGATCGCCGGTGCGCGGCCCGCGCGGATCGGCGAGCGTGATCGCGTCGCCGAGCTTGGCCTCGAAAGGAACCCCTGCATCGACGAGCTTGAACGGCGGCCCCGCCAGGTCGCCCGTCGCTTGCAGGACGCCCCAGGAGGGGAGGACATTGGAGCCACTCAGCAGCATGCCTGGTGGGACGGGCATGAGCAGATCCTGCCGTCCATCGCCGTTGAAGTCGAGCGGCACCGCGAGGCGGAAAAGCGCGTCGTGATCCGGGGCCCCCAGCAGATCGCCGAAGCTGAACGCGTCGACGGTCCGGAAGGGCGACATCACGAACGTCGGCCCCGTGTTGAGGTAGGTATAGAGCTGGTGGTCGCTGCTGCCGGATTCGACGGCATCGGGCAGGCCGTCGCCGTTGACATCGAGAAAGACGACGCGGCCCCCGCGCCGCACGACAGGGAGCTTGGTGTCGATGAGCTCCCAGCGCCCCTCGCCCCGGCGCATGATCGCTTCGTAGCTTTCTCCGATGAGGGGCGTCCCGTCATTCCACAACATCAGGGAAGGCACGACGAGATCGATCTTGCTGTCGGCGTCGATGTCGAGCGTGTGGAGCTCCACATCGCATGGATAGGCGCTGAGCACCTCGATCGATTCGCCCGTGGGGCCGAACCCCGCGGGCGTCGCGCCGCGCGCGGGCCTCCAGATGTGGACGGTCCACACGGCGGACACCGGATCCGGTACCAGCTCCTCGACGTGGTCCTGGCACTGGATCAGATCCGGCACCGAGTCGCCGTCGAGATCGGCGAGGTGCACCGAGGCGACGGGGCTGCTCAGGCTCGGCGGTTTTGGCGTGCTCCCGAGCGGGAACAGCCGGCGGATGCCCGTGTCATGCAGCGCGAAGGTCCGGTCCGGCCGGGACAGGAGCACGTGCCATGTGGTCCTGGTGTCGAAGACGTCGTGGAGAAAGACGTCCATCTGCCCATCGTCGTTGTAATCGAGCACCGTCCCGAGCTCGGGCTGAAGAAGGGCCGGGTCGGACGGTCCATCCGCATCGGCGGCGAACAGCCAATCCTGGAGGAAGGCGCGCTCCGGCGCCGCGAGAAAGGACGGCGAGGCGCTGGGCCCGAGGTTGCGCGCCACCTGCCACGTGGTGATCGGATGCGACGGCGTGCTGGACCCCGGGACGATGTCCGGAATCACGAGATCGTCGAGGCCGTCGGCGTCGATGTCGAACGCCATCGGGCTCGCCTTCTCGGAGACCGGCTTGTCGATGTCCGTCGTGAGCCGTTCGAATCCGGGCTTTCCGCGGCTGTACTGAAACCGTGTCGGAGGCTTGCAGACCCCGTCGCTCGCGCACTCCTCGACCTGGGTCAGGAGCGTCCGGCTCGTCGTCGGGCTGAGCTCGTAGCGGAAACCGTAGCTCCGGACCAGCGCGTCGCCCGGACCGAGCATCTGGATCTCCTCCAGGCGAAGCGAGCGCTGGAGCGCCATGCCACCCGAGTAGCCCATGCGAACCGCGGCCGAGTCCTTGGTCCCGTACACGAAGCGCACCGCCCGGGAAGGCTCGAGCGACGGCGTGCCCTCGAAGCTCGTGTAGCGGATCTCGTCCACCGCGTATTCGGCCGCATGGCCGTCCTCGGCCTCTGCGAGGCAATACGCGTACGTCATGGCGTTGCCGCGGCCGTCGCGGGCCTCGTTCGCGAGCCACGCGCGCGGGACGCCGCCTCGCGCGAGCGGCTTGCTGCCGTCGGCGCGGCCGTACTCCACGATACGGCCGGAGGGCAGATTCGCCTCGAAGAAGAGCGCCTCGGTGGGCGCGCTACGTTCCGGAGGGTAGTGACCGACCACCTTGACGAAGGTATCCGGGAACGTGCGGTACTCGATGATTCCCGGCCCCTCTCCCACGGGGACGAGGCGCTGGCCGTCGAGGCAGAGCCCGTCGTCTCCGTCGTACCGCACCGCGCGGACCTCCCCGTCTTGCGCGAGGCTCTTCGGACATCGCGTGATCGCGGACAGTCCGCTGAGGGAGAAGCCGTTTCCGAGCACGCCGTCGCCGCCGTCGCTGCGGTAGACGAGCTGGAGCCCGGGACCCATGCCCGCACGCGACGGCGGGGAGGCCAGACCCATGGTGTACACGGCCTCGCCGGTGCTCGTGATGGAGAACGCCCCGGGGATGGTGCCGGCGGCGACGGTCTCGACCTCCGGCGCGGGACGGGACGTGGCAGGGCCATGCGCGCGCTGCGTCCGGCAGGCGACAAGGCCGGGCGGCTCCGGAAGCGGCTCACCGAAGGCGCACTGGCACCCGCCCGACGCGAGCACGCAAGCCAGAAACATCCAGAGCGGGATCAACGCCCGGAGCGACCAACGCGGAACTGGCGACATCTCAGCCTCCCCGGCGAACAGCAGTGCCACGGCGCTGCATCGCGCGTCAAGCGCCGCGCTCCTGCGGAACCGCGCCATCGACGCCGAGATCGACGCATTCGTGAATGCCTCTGTACGTGTCCGGGGTGCACGCCGCAGGCGCCACAGCTGCGCTCATCAAGGCGCGATTGGCCGTCCATGCTCAAGTCGCGACGAGGAGAGGGCAAGCGAGCGTGAACGCGCGCATGACGGCGTGCCCCCTACCTCGACGAGGACCAGCTCACGCGGGGGTTACCGACGATCTGGAACCGAGGGGCACGGGAAGCTGGAGTCTCCGACACGGGCGACGATCGGCGCGCCAGCTCCGGCGCGCTCCGTGGTAGGATCTCATCATGGCCGAGCTCATGCCGACGCCGGACGCCGCGCTGTCGCATCACCTCGGAGCGCGTCCGGCGCTCGGGGCACGCGCGCAGGAGCTCTTCGAGGAGCTCTCCCCCTACCCCGGCGACGGGCTGCGCAACCACTGTCTTCGCGTATTCCACTTCACGATGCTGCTCCTCGAGCGCCGCCGCCAGAAGGCCGATCCCGACCTGCTCCACGCGCTGGCGATGATTCATGATCTCGGGCTGCTGTGCCCGGGCGAGCGGGGCGGAGACTACATGCAGCGCAGCCGCTCGCTGTTCCACCGCGCCTTCGCAGCGAAGTCGTTCGAGCTCTCCCCGTACGACCTGCGCGTGGCCGACGAGTGCCTCCTCTACAACCATCGCCTCCGCCCGACGCCGGCGTTATGCCCTGAATCGACGGCATTCCGGCAGTCGGTGTGGATGGACCACTCCCTCGGTGTGCGCCGCTACGACCTCGACGCCGCCTCGGTGCGCGACGGCTTCGCGCGTTATCCGCGGGGCGACTTCAACGCCGTCCTCCTCGACTTCGCCCGGCGCGTCCTGACGCGCGAGCCCTGGACCCTCGTCGACGGCATCTTCATGTGAGGGCCAGGCCGCATGTCGACCCTGCGTGGCGCCATGTTCCGGGATCCCGCCGACGCGCGGCGGCTCGCCGTCGTCGCGGCAGCCGAGGTGCTCCTCCTCGGGATCGGCGTGTGGAGCGGAGGCGGCGCCCTCGCCGGAGGGCTCTTCTGGGCGGCTGGCCTCGCGGGATGGACCTTGATTGAGTACCTGCTCCACCGCTTCCTCTTCCACCTGCCGGCGGAGCACCCGCTCGCGTTCCTCGGCGCCCGTATCCACCTGGCGCACCACGAGGCCGCTGACCAGACGCCGGTCGTCAAACCCCCCGCTGCCACGCTCGGAGCCTTCTCCGCCGGCTTCTTCGCGACCGCGGCGGCCGCGGGGGCCTCTCCCGCCGCGCCGCTCTGGGCCGGGCTCGTCGCCGGCTATCTTCTTTATGAGCTCTCCCATCTCGCGGCGCACCTGCTCAGCGACGCCGAGCACCCTCTTCCGGCGCAGCGCCGCCATCACCTCCGGCACCACGCCGCGCCGCGCGCGCGCTTCGGGGTGAGCTCCGCGCTCTGGGACCGGGCGTTCGACACCGGGCGCGAGGCAGGCCAGTGAGCGCGTCTGACCAGAATGGCTCGCCCGACCCCGCCCCGCTCGACGACCCGGGTCGGGCCGAGCTGCGGCGGCGCCGGGTCATGTCGATGCCACGGTGGTACTCTCCCTGGCTCCACCTCGCGAGCACGGTCGGCCTCGGGTGTGGGCTCGCGGCGCTCTCGCTGACGCGGTTGCATGGCCTGCGGACCTGGGAGCTCGCCGCGATTCCGCTTTTCTTCGTTTTTTGCAATGCCGTCGAGTGGCGGGCGCATCGGGGTCTGCTCCACCGGAGGCGGCGCTTCCTCGAGGCGTTCTACGACCGGCACACGCCGGTGCACCACCGCGTGTTCGTCGAGCACGACATGGCGATCCGCACACCGCGTGAGCTCGGCTTCGTGCTGATCCCGTCGTACGGCATCGCGGGTGTCTTCGCGCTGACGCTCCCGCTCGCGCTCGCCCTCAGCGCGGCCGGTCAAAGCAACCTCGCATCGCTCTTCGTGGCGACGTGCATGGGGTACATGGTGCTGTACGAGTGTCTCCATCTCGCGTACCACCTCCCGCCCGACGGCAGGATAGGCCGCAGCCGCGTCGTGGCACGGCTCCGGCGCCACCACGGCGCGCACCACCGGCCGTCGTTGATGCGGCAGTGGAACTTCAACGTCACCTTCCCCCTCTGGGATCTGGTACGCGGGACGTACTACCGCGGCGACGCCACGGACGCGACGACCCGGGATGTGCGCTCCAGATCAGCGCTCGAGCGCCTCGAACGGTGATGTCAGCGCCCGGGAACCGCCGGGCGGATCCGGCGGTCGCCCAGATCAAATTCCCGTTCGGCCAGCTCTTCTCGCTCGTTCCGAGAGAGAGCGATGACGCCGTGGAGGCCTCCCTGGTCCGCGGTAGGGGCAAGGCTGCCGATCGGCTCAGCATCCCGGAGCTCTGATCGCAGCGCCGCGCCCTCGCCGACACAGACTTGTTGCACACTGGCCCGTCCAGCTCCTTTACCTTCCGCCCGCCGAACGACACGGGCCATCCAGGATCGTCCGATGGCCACGTGAGAGGAGGGGCGGCATGGATCTTCCAACGTGCATGGCGGTGCGACGTGCGGTGAGGCATGGCGCGGTGCAACCCGGCACCAGCGCGACGACGAGCGTGGGGCTCGGGGCGTTCGGCGCGCTCGTGGCGCTCTTCGCGGCGTGCGGGGACGGCGGCGACGACGGAACGGCCGCGGCCCGAGGGCCCTGCGGCGGCGTGTTCTGCGCCGCGGATCAGTACTGCAACTACCCGCCAGGAGACTGCGGAGAGGGCGGCGTCGTCCCGGGGAATTACGGCGTCTGCCAGGAGCGGCCCGCGTCGTGCGACACCGCCACGCCGCGCGAGGTCTGCGCCTGCGACGGGCGCTCGTACGCCAATGCCTGCGAGGCCGCGCGGGCCGGCGTGAGCGTCGGCAACGGCGAGGAGTGCGCGGGCGCAGCGCCGCCGGGGACGTTCGCCTGCGGGAGCTACTTCTGCCGATCGGACAGCGAGTACTGCCAGACCATCGAGGATCAACACGACGAGCGGTTCCGGCTGCCGCCGCAGAGCTCGTGCAAAGCGGTCGCCGTCGCCTGCGCGTCGGAGCCCTCCTGCACCTGCCTGATCGACGTGGTCAAGCCGGCTGGCAGCAGCGACAAAAGAGAGTGCACCACCGCACCGACCTGCACGCAGGACGCATCCGGCAATTTCGCCCTCCGGTGCGCCGGCGATCTCTACTGAGCTGCCATCGCGAGCGGCGGGATCTGCCTCGCTCACACCTACATTCGAGATCAGGAGAAAGGGTAGACAGGCTCATGCAGAATTCGCGCACGCGAGAGGACGCAGGCACACACGAACACCGAGAGACGAGCTGGTCGAGACGATCGAAGGGCGCCCTCTGCGCCGCTCTGCCGGCGCTCGCGGTCATCCATGCCTGTGGCGCCAATGACGGGTACATCGAGGAGGTCCTGGAGACGCGGCAGACGCTGACCACGGTCTCCTTCCAGCAGGGGTCGCTCCCGAGCTCGTCGTACGCCGGCTCGACCGACGCGACCCTCCGGCAGGCCGCCGGCACCACGAACTATGGCGGAGCCACCACGTGCGAGGCCGACGGCGACGACGGCTCGGGCGTGGACAAATCCTGCCTGCTGAAATGGACCCTCTCCGGCATCCCCGCGGGGAGCATCGTCCAGTCGGCGTCGATCACCCTCCAGGTCACGGACGGCTCCGCGAACACGTACAGCGTCCACGAGGTGAAGCGCTCGTGGAACGAGTCACAGGTCACCTGGAACAACGCTACCTCCACGACGGCGTGGGCCACCGCGGGCGCGATGGGCTCGACCGATCGCGGAAGCCTCGTGGGCAGCGTCACCGGCAGCGCCGGCGCCAGGACGATCACGCTGAACGCGGCCGGCGTGGCGCTCGTCCAGGCGTGGGTCGACGGGACCTCCAGCGACGGCCTCCTCATCGCGAGCGCGTCGAACACCGATGGCATCGACTTCGCGTCCTCGGAGCACGCCACCGTGGCGCAGCGGCCCAAGCTCACGATCACGTATGGCGCGCCCGGCGGCGGCGCGGGCACCCCGACCGATCCCGATCTCCTGATCGCCTTCATCGGCGACCAGGGCGCGAACGGCAACTCGGACGCGGTGCTCAACCTGATCAAGGACGAGGGCGCCGCGGCCACCATCCACAACGGTGACTTCGACTACGCGAACAACCCGACAGCGTGGGACAACCGGATCAACAGCATCCTCGGCGCGAACTATCCTTACTTCGCGATCATCGGCAACCACGACGCCGCGGCCTGGAGCGGCGCGAGCGGCTACGCCAGCAAGATCCAGGCTCGCCACGCGGCCGTGCCGTCGATGAACTGCACAGGCGAGCTCGGCGTCAAGTCGACGTGCAACTTCCGCGGGCTGCACATCATCCAGTCCTGCGTCGGGACGAGCGAGCTCCGGTCGACCTGCGCCGCCAACGCGGCCGACCAGGTGGACTTCATCCGCGACTCGCTCGCCGCCGACAGCTCGATCTGGTCCATCTGCAACTGGCACAAGAACCAGAACGACATGCAGGTCGGCACCAAGGGCAACGAGGTCGGCTGGAGCGCGTACCAGGAGTGCATGAACGCCGGCGCGATCGTCTCGACCGGCCACGAGCACTCCTACGCGCGCACGCTGACCCTGACCGACGTCGGCAACGCCGCGACCGGCCACGGCAAGACAGGCGCCTACGACCTCGTGGAGCTCGGCCCGAGCCGCAACTTCGTGTTCGTCTCCGGCCTCGCCGGCGTCGGCATCCGCGACTACGACGCGGCCAGCCACGACGACGACACGTGGTGGGCCTCCTACTACGCCGGCAACAAGTGGAAGAAGAACAACGTGGTCATGTCGGGCACCGCCGCCTATGGCGCCCTGTTCATCCGCTTCCACGTCGGCGGGGATCCGAAGCGCGCGACAGCGTACTTCAAGGACGTGAACGGCCGCCTCGCGGACGAGTTCACGATCCAGGTCCAGTGAACCCGGGCCGTCCCCGGCGGTTGCCCGAGATCTCCGACTCGTCCAGGCCGACGTAGAGAACCCCGGTTCCGGGCGGGATGGCCGCCAGGATGTTCCCTGGCCGCGCCGTGTTCGGCCTGTTGTTGTCGACCACATCGTTGTCGCGAACGTCGATTCGCCTGGCGCCCGCCCGGACGTCGAAGATGCCCGGCAGCAACACGACCGAGAACCCCACGGCGTTGTTCCTGGCCACGTTGTAGCTGAGATCGACATCTTCGCTGTTCGACACCTCTGTCCACGGAGCGCCTGGGACAGTTGCACGTACGGGCGCTCGTGATGGCTGATACATCAACTGGGCACCACGCAGGCGCAGAGCACCCAACGATACCCCGCTGACACCGTGACACCGCTCGCGTGCCCGCTCGCTTGAGTGATGCTCGGGTGGCGGCGCGGTCGTCGGCCAAGCTCGACATGGGGTGGCTGGCAAGTCTCCTCCGGAGCGGCGCGTCAAGAGGGCGGGCGCAGGGCCACGGTATTGTTCGATGTGGATTCCAATTTCGGGATCGACGCTCGCCTCGCGCCGGTTCATTTGAGTTGACATGGGCAATGTGAACGTTCACAATTTCGTCTCAGGGTATCGTTTCGCTTTGTCCCGGGTAGCCGTCGTGCGCACCGGACTCCTGGTCCTTTGTACCGGGATCGATCTCTGCGCCGGCTCCGCTCGGGTGTCGTGAACGCAAGCCGTGACGAGATCGCGGGGGCTCGCCTGCGCTGGGCTCGCTCAGGTGGAGCCGATCCAGGTGAGACAATCGTGGCGGAGGGAACAGCATGGCGATGGGTAGGACGAGATCGTGGTTCGGATTGACGATGACGGCGTGCCTCGCCGGCGCGTGCGGCGGCGCGCAGGCCGTCGACACGCCCCCTGCGGCAGCGCCGCCTGCGCCTGCGCCGGCGGCGGCCCCCGCGGCGGACGCCGCTCCAGCGGCCCCGGCCGCCAAGGCCGAGCCACCTGGTGGTGAAGCCGTGAACGCAAAGCCCGCTGCCGTCTCCAAGGCGCCCTTCGGCAACGCCGATGGCAAAGAGGTGATCCTCTACACGCTCACGAACGCGAACGGCCTGGTCGCGAAGGTGATGACCTACGGCGCGACGGTGACCGAGCTCCACGTCCCCGACAGGACGGGGAAGATGGGCGACATCGTCCTCGGCCACGACAACCTCGACGGGTACCTGAAGAGCAGCCCGTACTTCGGGGCGACGGTCGGCCGCGTGGCCAATCGCATCAAGAACGCGCAGTTCCAGCTCGATGGCAAGACCTACAAGCTCTCCGCAAACAACGGCGCCCACACGCTGCACGGCGGCAAGAAAGGCTGGGACAAGGTCGTCTGGGACGCGGAAGCGACCGAGACGCCGGACGGCCCGTCCATCAAGCTCACGTACGTATCGAAGGACGGGGAAGAAGGATACCCCGGCACGGTCAACGCGACCACGACCTACACGCTCACCAACAAGAACGAGCTCAGGGTCGAGATGTCGGCCACGACCGACAAGACAACGATCGTCAACATGGCCCACCACGGCTACTTTAACCTGGGAGGGCACGGCTCGGGCTCCGTCGCCGACCAGGAGCTGATGCTGCACGCCGACAGCTACACCCCGCCGGACGCCACCGGCGTCCCCTCGGGCCAGACCAAGCCGGTGAAGGGGACGCCGCTCGATTTCACCGCCGCCAAGCCGATCGGCAAGGACCTGGAGGCGATGGGCGGCAAGCCGGTCGGATTCGACCACAACATGGTCATCAGCGGCGACCCGCACAAGCTCCGCGAGGCGGCTCGGGTCAAGGATCCGAAGACCGGCCGGGTGCTGACGATCGAGGCCGATCAGCCGGGGATCCAGTTCTATACCGGCAACTACCTCGACGGGTCGATCAAGGGCAAGGGCGGCGCGGTGTACAACCAGTACAGCGGATTGTGCCTCGAGCCGCAGAAGTTCCCGAACTCGATCAACGTCCCGGCCTGGAAGAACGAGGTCATCCTCAAGCCCGGCCAGCGCTACGCGCAGACGGCCGTCTTCCGGTTCACCACCGAGTAGCTCGTCGGCGGTCACCCGCGCTGCCTCGCGGCGCCTGCGCGCTCACGCGAACGTCACAATCGGCTTCACGTCCGCCGCCGGCGCGCGAGCGCCACGGCCCGACATCGGTGCCGCACGCGCCAATGGCGGGCGGCAACTTCATCCCAGGAGGCTCCATGACCCGCTCGATCCCGTGCAGTATCTCGCTCCTTGTCGCGCTTTCAATCGCTGCTTGCGGGTCCGACAACGACGCCGCCGACGGCTCGGGCGGCAGCGGAGGAAAAGGAAGCAGCAGCAGTTCTTCGAGCAGCAGCAGCAGCAGTTCTTCGAGCAGCAGCTCTTCGAGCAGCACCGGCAGCACCTCGGGCGCGGGCGGCACGGACGACCCGAACCCGAGCGGCGGGGGAGGACAGGGCGGGACGGTCGATCCGGTCGGCACCGAAGGCGACGGCGATTTCGAGATCGGGCCTGACTACCGGGACGCCCCGGAGATCAAGAGGATCGACGGCGTTCCCCAGGGGCGGACGTTCACGTTTTCCCTGTCGTCCCGGGAGAGCGAGATCTTCACCGGCCACGATCCGACGTTGAACGACAACGCCAAGGGGGATTTCAACCGCCGCGTGGAGGTCGCGATCCCGGCGACGTACGTCGACGGCGCCGAGGCGCCGTTCATGGTCGTCCAGGACGCGCGCGACAGGAACGAGATCATCAACACGATCAACAACTTCGTCGCGGATCCGGACAACCGCTTCCCGAGCGTCATCACCATCTTCGCCGCGAGCGGAGGGGGCGACTCGTACGGCAGCGAGCGGGGGCTCGAATACGATACCATGTCGGACGCTTATCAGAGGTTCGTCGATACGGAGCTCCTCGAGGCGGTCAAGAACGACCAGGCCGTCCGCGCCGCGTACCCCAACCTGAAGTTCACGAGCAACCCGGACGGCCGCGCCTCGTACGGGTGCAGCTCGGGCGGGGCGGCGGCGCTGACCATGGGCTGGTTCGGCCACGACACCTACCGCAAGATCGTCACCTACGCCGGCACGTTCGTCGACCAGCAGAACCCCGTCGCGCCCACCGAGGCCGAGTATCCCGACGGCGCCTGGGAGTACACGGAGGGGCTCATCCGGGACAGCCCGCCCAAGCCGCTGCGCGTCTTCCTGCAGGTCGGCGAGAACGACCTCGGCAGCACCCGGGATGAAGCCAGCCACCACAACTGGGTGATGGCGAACCAGCGCGTGGCGGCGGTCCTCAAGGAGAAGGGGTACCATTACCGCTTCGTCTACGCGAAGGGCGCAGGCCACTGCGACGGAAGGGTGATCAAGCAGACGCTCCCCGACACGCTGCGCTGGATGTGGCGGGGCTACCCGGTCGATTGACGGCACGGGCCGGTGGCCTTGGGGGCAGCCCGCGAGCGCCCCGCACGACCCGCCGACGCACAGCGTCGTGAAGCGGACGGTCCGATGCTCGACCATGGATGTCGAGCCAGGCGAAATCAGGGCATCGGGATGACGAAGGTGGTGACGGAAAAGGCCGGGACCGTGACCACCAGGCGATAGCCTTCGATCGCCATGTCGGGGAGCCGATCGAGGTCCTCCGTGCGCGAGGTGCGGTGCACCTCCGCGGCGGGACCGACCGTGGGCAGCCGGGTGAGATCGAGCGTGTAGCCGCGGCTCGCGTTGCGATCGCCGTTGCGGACCACGAGCGAGAGAGAGCCCCCGTCGGCGCTGACCGCGGCCACCATGTCCTCGCTGTCGACGTCGACGAAGCGCGCGCCGGGCCGGATGTAACGGCTGAAGCCGGCATGCATGTAAAAGCGCTTGATGGGAGCGAAGGACTGCTCGCGGTCGTTCAGCGTGAAGCTCGCCCAGCTGCGCGACGGATCGCCCGACTGCCAGTCCACCCAGGCCTCCGGCTTCAGCTCGCGTAGATCGTCGATGATGCGCTCCGCCATGAACAGCGCCGCGTCCGTGTCGTCGCTGATGTTCTGCCCGAGCGGCCCCGATTCCGATTGCCACAGCCGCTTGCCGAGCCTGGTCGCCAGCTGCCGGAGCTCGCTGCGCTGGCTGCCCGCGTAGGAGTGGACGTTGAGCTGCTGGAAAGCGGCGAGCGTCCCCGCGCCGAAGGCGCCGATGTTCCGGACGGCGTCATCCATGCTGTTCTCGTCCGACGCGCTGACCGCCGTCTCGCCGAGGCCCTTGCTGGTCAGCTGCTTGGCCACCTCCTGGATGATCTTCTCCTGGCTCGCCCGGTCGAAGTGGCATCCTTCCTGGGAGCCGTTCGATTTCCACCAGTCGGCGAAAGGCTCGTTCAGCGGCTCCAGCGTGCGAAAGGTGATCCCGTGCTCGTCCCTGTAGTGACGGACGACCTCCGTGAGGTAGTGGGCGAAGTCGTCGTAATGGTCCGCTTTGAGGTTGTCCTTGCCGTTGCTGCTGCCCGAAGCGCAACCGCTGTTCGTCATCCAGTAGGGGGGAGAGTTGGAGAACGCCTCGAAGATCAGATCCGCTCCGCGCTCCGCGATGCGCAGGAGGATGGCGCGCTGCCTTTCGTCGTTCGCCCACGTGAAGGTCCCGTCGGCGCTCTGGAATCCAGGCATCTCGCGGTGCTCCTTCATGTGCTCGTGGGACGGGTTCTCCCCGCCGCCGATGTTGTAGCGGAAGACGTTGTAGCCGAGGCCATTCACCGGATCGACGACCGCGTCGACCACGGCGTTGCGCCTGGCTTCCTGCCATCCACCCACGTGATCGGCCCACCAGCACAGGCTCGTGCCCCAGCCCTCGAAGGACTGGTGCATCACGTTCGTGTCGACCCGGACGAGCTCCGTGCCCGGAGCGGCGGTCACCGTGGGGCGAGGCTCGCCCGGCGCGCCCCCGCTCGCGCCCGACGAGCCGCCGCTGGTCGAAGCCGCGCTCGCCGCCCCTGCCCCGCCGGAGCCCGCCAGCGCCCCGCCGGAGCCCGCCGGCGCCCCGCCGGAGCCCGCGGCTCCTCCTGCTCCGGTCGAGGGCGCGCCGCCGCTTCCACCGTTCGACCCGGCCTCGTCCGAGGGAGCTGCCGAATCACGACCGCAGCCCGATACGAGGACCAGGGTGATCGCAAGGAGGGACGAGGTTCTCGACGTCCTGGTCATCATGGGGTCGTCCCCGAGCGCCGGCGACCGGTCGCTCCACGGTGAGAGGTCTCAACAGCTCTCTCAGGTGGCCGATGACCTGTCCGGCCGGGCAAGGCGCCGAACAGGCAGCGTCTTCCCGAGAACCGCAACATTAGAGCATGGCGGCCCGGAGCGTGGAAGATGGGACCCGAGCCGATCCCATATTCCCGTCCTCATGTAGTTCTCTTGCGCTGTTTCACGCGACTCAGCGCGTCAAGGCTCCAGCGCGTCAGGGATCCAGGGTGACGGGGGGAAGCGCGTGCCTCGGCAGCTGTTCGCAGACCCACCGTACCGGGGCGGTTGTGCGACCTCGTCCGCAGCTTAACCGGATCGAGCCGAGGGCGGGACTTGGACCAGCGGCTGGAAGGGCTCTACGGGTCGTTGTCGCCACCGAGTCCTGGTGCTAGCCATGATCACGAGAGCGGCTGCGGGGAATTGAGTCATCTAGCCAAGGAGGCGCTGTGCGTTTAACTTTGTTAAAAGTTTTTACTATCTCTTTAGGGTTCGTCGCCGTGGGGTGCGCGGGGCCGGACGATTCATCTGCTGAGGCCGGGGCGGGGGGCAGCTCGTCTGCTGGGACGGGCGGCGTGACCGTGGGCAGCACCGGCACCACCGGCACCACAGGCACCACCGGCACCACGACGGGCCCGGGCGGATCGACCACGAGCGGGACCGCGGGCAGCACCACCACGAGCGGGTCGACGACGAGCGGGGCCGGGGGCTTTGACGGGTCCGGGGGCGGGAGCACCACGACCACGAGCAGCTCGACAACGAGCAGCTCGACAACGAGCAGCTCGACAACGAGCAGCTCGACAACGAGCACCACGACCACGAGCACCACGACCGCGAGCAGCACCACGTCCACGACCGGGACCGGCACGCCTACCCGGTGCACGGAAGCCGACCTGGAGGTCTGCAGCGACAGGACAGGCATGCATTGCGGGCTCACCTTCGAATACTGGAAGGACCGCGGAAACGGGTGCCTCGTCAACACGGCGGATGGCTTCAGGGTGGACTGGAACAACATCAACAACCTGCTGGGCCGCAAGGGCGTGAGGCCGGGCGGGAAGAACAATGTCGTCACCTACGAGGCCGACTACCGTCCGAACGGCAACTCCTACCTCGGTGTCTACGGGTGGACGAGGAACCCGCTCATCGAGTATTATATCATCGATAGCTGGGGCAACTGGCGTCCGCCGGGCGGAGAAGGGCACGTGGGCACCGTCAGCAGCGACGGAGGCACCTACGACATCTACAAGACCCAGCGAGTCAACCAGCCCTCCATCGACGGCAATGCGACTTTCTATCAGTTCTGGAGCGTCCGGCAGCAAAAGCGCACGAGCGGAACCATCACTGTCGGCAATCACTTCGACGCGTGGGGGAAGCAGGGGCTGACCCTGGGGACCTTCTATGAGGTCTCGCTGGTCGTCGAGGGCTATCAAAGCAGCGGCAGCGCCGATGTGAAGGTCTCGATCGAGTGAGCGCTGAGCCCTGAGCATCGTTTCGGCCGACGGCCGTCCCTGAACGGAGCAACGACGGGCACCTGAAGCACCCCCTCGAATCTTTCGGGGGGAGAATTCACAGGGAGGCGGGGAGATGGGGAGTGACATCCCGACGATCTCACCGTCTCCCTGTTCCGTTTCCCGGCAAGAGGCGGGCCGAGGCCGACCCATGAGGGGGTTGTTCAGGACGACGACACGCGCCCCGTCGAGGCGCTCGCCGCCCTGCGCGCCCCCGAGCGCCGGCCGCGCCGGCCCGCTCGTGCGGCGCTCGAAGGTGGACCGCCCGTCGGGTACGCTGCGGGCCGGACATGAAACAGCACGCGCCGCGCTCCCCTGACGCCCCGGCCCCCGGGGCCCACGCGAACGCGCCCTCTCTGCCGTCGCCGCCTTCCAGCGCCACGACGCAGGTCCACAAGACGCGCGTCCCGGAGGCGTTCGGAGAGGCGCCCACGATCATGTACATGCCGGGCGACGAGCCCGATCGCTCGCCGGGCCACGCCCCGCCCCACGCGGCCGGACAGGCCCGGCCTCCGGCGACCGACGAGGCCACCGTGCGCATGCCGCACAAGGCCGGCGCCCAGGCCGGGGACGAGGCCACCCTGCGCATGCCACCCAGGGCCGGCGCCCAGGCCGGGGACGAGGCCACCCTGCGCATGCCGGCCAGGGCCAGCACCCCGGGCGGGGAGCACGACGACCGCACGCTCAAGATGCCCGAGCGGCAAGCGCGCGGCGGGGCAGCGGACGACGACAACGCGCCGACCGTCAAGGCCGAGCCCAAGGCGTCCTACGTCGACCTGAACGCCGAGGACGAGGGCAAGCCCGGGGACCTCCGATCGTCCGCCCGCGCCTTCCTCAAGCGCCACCACAAGAAGCTCTGGTGGCTGCACACCGCGTATGCGCTCAGCCTCGGCGCCTTCGTTGTGACCTTCGCGCAGAAGGGGTTCCAGCACGCGCGCTTCCTCGCGGTCACGGTCAGCGTCGCCTGGCTGCTCGTGCTCCTCTTCTTCCGGCTCTTCGGCACCGGCGCCCGCCAGGACTTCGCGACGGCGTGGCGCGGCGCCCGGCTGCGCTTCCTCGTGATGACCTATGTCCTGAAGAACCTCTATCAGGGCATGCTCTTCTTCCTCCTCCCGTTCTACTGGAAGAGCGCCAGCCTGGACGCGCCGAACCGGTGGTTCGTCCTCCTCCTCGCCGCCTGCGCGGTGCTCTCGACGCTCGATCTCGTCTTCGACCGCGTGCTCATGCGCTGGAAGACCCTCGCGTCGGTGTTCTACGGGGTGACGCTGTTCGCGTGCCTGAACCTCGTCATCCCCGCGCTCCTCCCCGACACCCGCACGCTGTACACCCTGCTCTCCGCCGCCCTCGTGTCCGTGCTCGGCTTCTGCACGCTGCACCTGCCGTTCGGGGCCCTCTGGAGCCGGATGGGCGTCGTGTTCCTCGTCGTCGCGATGGCCGCCGGGGTCGGGCTCGCCTACGGGACGCGCGAGCTCATCCCGCCCGTGCCGATGCACCTGTCCTCCGCGGCCGTGGGCCCCTCGGTGCTCCCGGACGGACGTCTCGCCATGTCCGTGAAATCACTTCATTTTTCTGTGATCCGCGAGCTGCGCGCGGTGACCGACGTGGTGGTGCCGGGCGGCGACGGCGATCAGCTGCTCCACGTCTGGCGGCGCGAGGGGCGCGAGGTCCTCCGCGCGCCCGAGGAGACGCTGCGCGTGCCCGGGCCGGAGGGCGCGGTGCGGCTCAAGTCGCAGCTCGTGGGCGGGAGCCTGCCGCGCCGCCTGGCGGGGCGCTGGACGGTGGATGTCGAGACCGAGGACGGCCAGCTCGTCGGCCGCACCGCGTTCGAGGTGACGGAATGAGCTGGCCGCTCCGGGGCGGAGGCGAGGCGAGCGCCGCGGAGCGCGCGCGCTGGGTCGACGCGGGCAACATCGCGAACGGGTTCCTCGTGTTCGGCAACGTCGTCACGGGCTTCATCGCGATCGGCAACGTCGCGCGCGGCTTCATCGCGATCGGCAACGTCGCCGTCGGCGTCGTCGCGATCGGCAACGTCGCCGTCGGCGTCGTCGGCGGGTTCGGCGCGACGATCGCCGTTGGCGCCTTCGCCGGCGCGGGCGTGCTCGCCCTGCCGGTGCTCGACGGGGTGGCGGGCGTGACCAGCCTGCTCGCGCTGAATCCGTTCCTGTCGGTGCTCCCGATCGCCCTCTGGCTCTTCGCCGCGCGCGTCCTCCCGGGGGAGCGCGCGCCCCGGCTGGGCCCCGATCCCGAGCTCGTGTCGCTCTCGTCGGTGCTCCGCGGCGAGCGCTCCGAGGGCTGGGTGCGCGCGCGGGTCGAGCGCGCGGGGGACGGCGCGCTCCGCCTCACGCAGCGCGGCCGGGCCGTCGAGCTGCCCGCGACCCCGGAGGCGCTGCGCGCGGGCGCTGCGCTGCTCCCGGAGGGGCGCGGCGCGCGGCTCCTCGCCCTCGTTCGGGCGGAGGAGCACGTCCGCGGCGGCGACGGCGGCTACCGCGCGGCGCAGGAGCGCGAGCGGGTCCTCGCCGTCGCCGATCTGCTGGCGCCGCCGGCGTGGGTGCCGCCGTGGATCAACGGCGCCGAGGTGCAGTGGTGGCTCGCGCGCGCGTGGAACGTCGGGGCGGTCGTGGCGGTCCTCCTGAGGGCGGCGCAGCTCATCGCGGGCGCGATGGGATGAGCGCCCGCCGCTCCCCTGCTCCCGTTACTCCGTCCCTCCGCTGCTCCGCTCCTCCGCCGGCTTTCGCTCGCCATCGGGCGCCAGGGCGGCGTCGCCTCCCTCGATCTCCGGAGGCAGCGGCAGCCGGACGCGGAACGTCGTGCCCTGACCTGGCTCGCTCTCGACGACGATCTCTCCGCCGTGCGCCCACACGATCAGCCTGCAGACGTAGAGCCCGACGCCGAGCCCGCTGTGCGCCTCCGGGGTCCACCGGAACGGCTCGAAGAGCCTGTCCCGCTGCTCCGGCGTGATGCCGACGCCGCGATCGTGCACGGAGATCACCGCGAAGCCGGCCTGCCGGACGACCGACAGCGTGATCGGCTGTCCAGCGCCGTGCCGCGACGCGTTCGACAGGAGGTTCGTGATGACCTGCTCGACGCGCGCGTCGTCCCAGTAGCCGAACACGGATCGATCGAGCTGGATCTCCAGGGAACACCCGTCGGCCTCGAGCTGCTCTGTCACCTGCCGGGCGGTCCTGCGCACGATCTCGTTGAGCTCCGTCCTCTCCAGGTTCAGCGCCGGCGGGCCGGTCGCGAAGCTCGCGACGACGAACATGTTGTTGATGACCTGCGTGATCCGGGCGAGCTCCCGCGAGGACACCTTCAAGAAGCGGCTGATGTCCTTCGAGCCCAGCGTCACCATGAGGGGCTGCGATCGCGATCGCAGCATGTGCTCGTACAGGAGCCGCAGGCTCGTCAGCGGCGTGCGCAGCTCGTGCGAGGCGAACCGCAGGAACTCCTCGCGGACGCGGATGGCGTCTTTCAGCTCGGTCTCCGCGCACTCCAGGCGGCGGACACGATCCTCGAGCTCCCTGCGCAGCTCCTGCTCGCGCTGCACGCCGGTGGCCAGGTCCTTCGCGCGCCGCTGCAGCAGGATCGTCAGGACGAGCGTGGCGAGCAGCATCACGCCGCAGGCGGTGAGGACCACACGGCGCGTCACGACGTACACGCCATACGCGCTGGATTTGTCGATCTCGGTCGCCAGGCCGAGGTCGAGCTCCTGATCCCACAGCCACGAGCCGACGACCTCGACGCCGCGATAATCGCGGTATCCCTCGACGTCGACCCCGGCGATCCCCGCGACGGCGCTGGTCGCCATGCGCGTGAGCGGCTGCTCCATGCGAGGCAAGGGGCGCGCGGAGCTGCCCGGCACCTCGCCCCCGGGATCGCGGATCTCCACGTTGAGGCTCGTGCGCTCGCCGGCCGCCAGGAGGCCCATGTCCCGGAGGTTCTGGGCGAACCTGAGCTCCGTGACGACGCGACCGTGCCTGTCGAACGCGTAGGTCTCCCCTGCCGCGCCGACCTGGCCACGATGGGCGATCTGCGTCAGCTCCCTCCCGGGATCGACGCGGAAGGCGAGCGCCGCGATGATCTCCCCTTCCCCGGCGACGGAACGCACCGGCGCCGCGACGACGAGGACGGGGGTGACCCTGCCGAGCACGGAAGACCGCATGGCGAACGGAGTCCCCATGACGGTCGAGCCGCGCAGGGCCGCGGCGATGGTGTCCGGGTCGTGGGCGCTCAGCGTCTTGGTGGCGAGGAGCTCATCGCGATCCGAGGCGATATGGGTGCCATCCAGCGCGATGACGTCGAAGCCGAGGCACTGTTCCCGCTCGACGACGCTCTCCAGCTCCAGCCGCAGATCCTGGAGGTACGGGCTATCGCGGAGCGAGCCGTCGCTGCGGCGCACCTCGACCTGGGCGGCGACCGCGCGCCGTATCCTCGGCTCGTTCGCCCAGAACCCCGCGGCGCCCTTCGCCTGCCGCGCCCAGGTCAAGAGCCCTTCGCGGGTCGTCGAGAGCACCGCCTGCAGGGTCGCCGCGACGTTCCTGCGATGGACGTCCTGGATCTCGTGGAGGCTCAGGAGCAAGACGACGCCGATCGGCAGCAGCGCCGCCAGGGGCATCCAGTCGAGCCATTCCTTCCTTCGCCGTTCGTTTCCCATGCATGACGCAGGCGAGACGCGGGGGGACAGCACCTCACAAACCACGCCACCACCCGGTGTGAGCGCGCTTCACGCTCGCCCGCTCGGCCCGGGCCTGCCTCGATCCCTTGCGCCGAGGCGAGCCGGCGCCTCGCCTCGGTCAATGCTCAATGCGCAGGCGGGCCCGAGGGCGCGGGGCTCCCCTCCACGATCGAAGGGCTCCCGCTGTACACCACCGCGTCGAGCAGCCGCTCCTCCCGCACCATCGCGAGCGCCGGCGCGTCCCGGCGCACCGAGATGCTGCCGCCGGGATCCGCGAACCCGCACGCCTCCGCCCCTTGCCGAGAGCCGATCTCCCAGAGCGCCTCGGCGGGCGTCGCCCCGCCCTCGCCCCGCAGCGTCACGCGCCGGCCCGTCCGCAGCCGCTCGCCGAGCTCGACGCCGCGCATGTCCTCGAACGGATCGGTGATCACGTGGCTGTCGATCCCGACGCACAGCCGCGCGCCCGCCGCGCGCAGCGCGCCCACGTCGGGCAGTCCGTCGCCGAGGTCCCGCTCGGTCGTCGGGCACAGGCACGCGAACGCCCTCGCCGCGCCGAGCAGCGCCGGCTCGTGCGGCGCCGCGGTCCCGCCACTCCGGTTTGCCGCGCCACACTTCCTCGTGCTGCGATCCGGCTTCTTTTACCTACGCGCCAGGTCAGGGCCGCACAAGTTCATAGGTGTACGTCTCGTTGCAGGTTTCCGTCGTTCCATCGAACAGATCGGCTTCGACGACTGCCTCCCCGTCCTCACGCATCCAGTGATCGACAAGGTTGATGTCGTCTCTCGTGTAGATCCAGCGCATCTCGATGTACTCCGGGAAACCCGTGCGGACGCATGTTTGCTGGCCGTCCAACGTCGCGACCTCACCCTCCACGGAGTAACCATAGATGCAGCTTCCCCAGGGTTGACCCTCCTCATCGAGCGTGATGTACTCGAGGTCGCTGTCTTCTCCTTCGCGTAGCCGGATGTTGAAGGAGGACCGCAGCTCCCAGTCGCCGTAACACGAGCTGGTGCCCCGGCCGCCTACCGCCCTCCACGTTCCCTCGAATCTCGAGACGTCAGGCCCTGAACAGCCCACGACGAGCAGGGCCAGGGCTCCCAATAACGACTTCCGCATGAGGTTCTCCTGAGAGCAGGACATGGCTTCAGCGACTGAGTGGGTCTTCACCGCCGATCTGAGTGTCCGGAGGAGACAGCGCGCCAGTGGCTTCCCCCCCACGCGCGCGGGATGTCAAATCAGCGGTGAGGACCCACTTGGCACTGTTCTGGTGCTGCCTCGTACGAGGCAGGAGAGAAGGAGACCCAAACGCTCAGGAAACGTCAAGCCCCAGCCGCGGGGCATGCCCCGGGTCGGTAGACATGCTTGTGGGCGATCCGATACCTCCCTGCGGAAAGCGACTCTGGTTGAACACGCATCGATACATCGATCGTGAGCAAGACGAGGCCATGGCCGGCTCGTCGTCCTCGCGGCAACCAGGCCGGGGCGAGAGGAGCTGAACACGAGGTGTCCGGAAGAGACAGTGCGCGGGCCGGTCCCCAAACGCGGTCAGCAGGGATTCCGCGCTCAGCGCTCCACGAGCGTCGGACGTCCCGATCCCGAGCGCGCGGACGCGCGAGGCCCAGTAGCGCTGATTGGCGAACATCGGCACGATCACCTGCGGGACGCTCGCGCGCAGCCATGGGTGAGGAGCGCGCCCCGGCGCGCGCGGGCGGCGTGGTAGCGGCGGCCGAGCTCGAAGGCGGCGGCGAGCCGGCTCGCATCGAAGAGGGCGATCTGGGTGCGCTCGGCGAGGGCCGCCGCCGGGCTTGATGACGTCGCGCGTCTCGCCCTGCTGGCGGAGCCGGCCACGATCCAGGAGCACGGCGGCGTCGGTCCAGTCGAGCGCCTCCGCGAGGGGGTGGAGCACCACGACGACGCAGCAGCCGTCGGCCGCGAGGCGCCGGAGCAGCGCGTAGAGACGAAGGGCGTGGCCGACTTCGAGCGCCGAGGTGGGCTCGTCGAGCAGGAGGATCCTGGCCCCCGTCGCGATCGCACGCGCGAGGAGCACGCGCTGCCGCTCGCCCTGCGAGAGCGCGGTGAAGGGGCGCGCGGCGAGCGGCGCGGTGTCCGTCAGCCGGCGGCTCTGGGTAAGATGTCGGCTCCAGTCGAGACCGGCCTCCGGGAAGCAGCACCTCGTCACTTCCCGTGCCGAGCAGGGTGCGAGTTCGTGGACTGTTCGACAGGTCCTTCCTGCGACGGGGGCGCGCCCGATCATCGTGCCGCCGCGCCCCGCGCGTCCGTGGTCGTGGGCAGCCGTCGCCGGCGGTCACTTCTTGCGCCGGTAGTTCATCGTCATGACCTCCTGCCATGCCCCGTCGGGGCCCAGCATGCGCGACGTCAGGACCCGATGGTCGTCGCTCTTCAGCTCGATCGAGTCGACGTACTTCGTCAGGCCCGCCCCCGGCTCCATCCCCGGCCCCTCGGTGTCGAGCCGCAGCACCCGCTCCGACGCGTCGAGCGAGCCCTCGTAGACCCACAGATGGGTCATCATCGCGCCGACGAAGGTCCCGATGAACTTGTTCTTCTGCGGGTCGTAGCCGAGCGTCATCAGATTGATCCCCACGCCTCCCGGCGTCTCGAAGCGCCCTTCACACACCACCCAGACCCCGCCCAGCGAGCGCACGATCTCCGTCCCCGTGAACGTCTGCGGCGGCTTACCGGGCTCGGCCGGCGCCTCGAACTCGCTCGTCCACTCCCCGACGAGCTGCTCCAGCCACGGGTGCACATTCTGCGATCCGGTCGTCGTCGTCATCGGCGTCTCCTGTTGCAGCGCTTGTATCGTGGGGTTCGCTCCGGCGCTCCGCGCGCGCCGGCGAGCGCGAGGAGCCTACTCCACCTTGGTGGCGATCCACCACGTCGTTCCCCCCGCGTCCCTCACGCCACCCCGTTTGTCCTCATCCGCCTTCTTCACGGGCTCCTGCACCGAGGTCGCGCCCGCCTCGAGGGCGCGCCGGTAGGTCGCGTCCACGTCGGACACGTAGACATGCACGTACGATGGGATCGGCGGCCAGCCGTCGGCGCCATCGGCGATCATCACCACCGTGTCGTCGATGCGCACCTCGGCGTGCTGGAGCTTGCCCTCGGCGTTCGGGAAGCGGCGCAGCTCGACCGCGCCGAAGACCTTCACCAGGAAGTCGATCGTGGCGCTCGCCCCGTCGACGATCAGGTACGGCGAGACAGTGCTGTAGGTGTCGGGCTTGTGGTGCGAGCTCATGGAGTCTCCTCCGGGTGGCTGGTTCTCCGGTGGTGTCCTAATTTGAACAGGAAGGCGGGAAGGCGGGAAGAAAAGATCGATGATCTTCCCGCCTTCCCGCCTTCATGTGGACTCTCTCCGGGCAAATTAGGACACCACCGATGGGTGAGCTTCATCGCGCGCGGAGTCTACTGGACTCCACGCGCGCCTGCGAGCGGGCTCCGGCTCGGGCGAGCGAGCGCGAGGCGAAGAGCCTTCGTTCGTGCTCGTGAAGAGCGCCGCTCACCCCTCCACGAGCGCCGGGCTCCCGCTGTACACCACCGCGTCGAGCAGCCGCTCCTCCCGCACCATCGCGAGCGCCGGCGCGTCCCGGCGCACCGAGATGCTGCCGCCGGGATCCGCGAACCCGCACGCCTCCGCCCCCCGCTGCGAGCCGATCTCCCAGAGCGCCTCGGCGGGCGTCGCCCCGCCCTCGCCCCGCAGCGTGACGCGGCGGCCCGTCCGCAGCCGCTCGCCGAGCTCGACGCCGCGCATGTCCTCGAACGGATCGGTGATCACGTGGCTGTCGATCCCGACGCACAGCCGCGCGCCCGCCGCGCGCAGCGCGCCCACGTCGGGCAGTCCGTCGCCGAGGTCGCGCTCGGTCGTCGGGCACAGGCACGCGAACGCCCTCGCCGCGCCGAGCAGCGCCGGCTCGTGCGGCGCGAGGTGCGTCGCGTGCACCGCCACGAAGCGCTCGCCGAGGACCCCGCGCTCGGCCAGGAGCTCCACCGGCCGCCGGCCCGTCTCGGCGAGGCACGCCTCGATCTCGGCCGGCTGCTCGGCCACGTGCATGTGCACCATGAGCCCGCGCTCCGCGGCGTACCGCGCGATCTCGCCGAGCCACGCCGGGGGCACGGCGCGCACGCTGTGGGGCGCCACGCCGACGCGCACGTCCTCGCAGCCCGCGTAGCGCGCCCGAAGCGCCTCGACGTCCGCGAGCGCCGCGTCGAGCGAGGCGTCCGAGAACCGCCGCTGCGCCCCCTCGGGCGCCCTGCCCGCGCCGGCGCGCGCGTAGACGACCCGGAGGAGCGCGATCCGGAGGCCCTCCTCGCGCGCGGCCTCGATCACCGCGTCCGCGAGGACCGTGCGATCCGCGTAGGGCGCGCCGCCCGGCTGGTGGTGCACGTAATGAAACTCGCCCACCGTGCGCACGCCCGCGGCGCGGAGCTCGCGATAGGCCACCTTCGAGATCGCATGAATGGACTCCGGCGTGAGCGACTCGGCGAGCGCGTACATGGCGCTGCGCCACGACCAGAAGTCGTCCGCCCCCGACGGCCCCGGCCGCTGCGCCTCACCGCGCATCCCGCGCTGGAAAGCATGGGAGTGGGCGCTCGCGAGCGCCGGCAGCTCGATGGCTCGCTCGGTCAGCCTCATGGCGCACGTCTATCACGTCCATCACGTCCATCACGTCCATCGCGCCGGGATGGCCGGGGAAAGGCGCGGCCGGTCGCGCTGCCTGCGCTGCGCGCCAGAGCGGCCCTCCGCGCTGGAGCAGGGTGCGCACGGCCCGCGGCGCGCCGCGTCCGGCGCGGTCTGCTCACTCTGCGCCTGGCGTCGTGAAGAGAGGGAAGCAGCCGGCGCCGAGCTTGCCGCAAGCCCCGTCGAGCAGGGCGTCGCCCTTGTCGGTTTGCTCGTAGAAAGCCATGGTGAGCGCGCTGCACTCGGGGAACACCTCGCGCGCGTACGCTCGCATCTCGGCGGCGCAAGCGTCGATCTCCGCGATCGTGGCCGTGCACTGCGTCGGCTGGTCGCAGGGCTTTGCGTCGACCTCCATGAGGGCCTGCTCCAAGAGCTGCTCTGCCTGGCTCGGGTCGGCCATGCACCCCTCGACCAGCTCGGAGCACTTCGCCTGCAGCTCGGCGTCGCTGGTCCCGGCGTCGTCCCCGTACGCCGCGCCGAGCACGCCCTGCATGAGGCAGACGTACTCGACGGTCACCTGCTCGGCGCTGCAGCGGCGATACCCCTTGCACGCCTGCTCGACCTCCGCTGGCGAGAGCTCGCTGACGAGCGCCGACGTGTCGAGTCCGGAGCAGGACGCGGCCGCGGAGCCCCCGCCTCCCGCCGAACCCGTCCAGTCACCGGGCGTCGCCCCGTCGTCGTCGCCCCCGCAGCCCAGCCCCGAGAGGCCGCAAGCCAAGCACACCCCCACCACCCCAGCCCAGAACGTCGTTCGCATTCCTCTGCGCTCCCGATGAAAGGTCAAGAATCGAGCCCTGCCGCGGCAGAACCACGTTTCCTTACGCCGGGCGGGTGTGGTTCCTCCCTCGCGAGGCCATCACGATGCTGGTCGCCGCGCCGCGACGCACGATCCGGCCCCGGTCGTCTGGATTTTCCTCGGGCCTTCTCGGCCCGAGGGCGCCTTATCGCTTCGGCTCGACCTCGAGTTCGGGCAAGCCCGCGAGCTTCACCTCGACCTCCGCGGCGGGCGGCGCTTCACGGGCCTCCTCGCGGCGGGACGCCATGACCGTCAGGGCGCGCGGGAGGCACTCCACCACGAGCGGCGTCGTCCCGGCCTCCTCGCCGTCGATGAGCACGTTCTGGGGCGGCTCGGTGGTGATGCAGACCCGCCGGGCGGCGAGGAAACCGACGTTGTCGCGCTCGGCCGGCTCGCCGTCGATCGCGGTCCTCAGGAGGTGCAGCCCGGTCGCGACCGCCTCCACCAGCGTCGTGGCCGACACGATGGTCAGGTCGAGCCGCCCGTCGTCGGGGGACAGGACAGGCGGCCCCTGCGCCAGCACCGTGCGCGGAGGCGCCATGTTGGCGACGGTCACCGCGACCGCACGGCAGTGGATCCGCTGGTCCTCGGTCTCGATCTCGACAACGAACGGCTCCAGGCTCATCAGCTTCTTCAGCCCGGTGCGGATGTACGCGAGCACACCCCAGCGCTGCTTCTCGTCCTGCGGGGTCTCGCCGACCGTGTCGGCGTGCAGCCCGACCGCCGAGAGGAGGATCATGGTCTTCCCGTTGGCGCGGGCGGCGTCGATGCGCGTCGGCTCGCCGTGGACGAGCACGTCGATCGCCCCCTCCAGGTCGGCCGGGATCCCCAGGGAGTGCGCGATCGAGTTCGCCGTTCCCAGCGGCAGGACCCCCAGGCACGCATCGGTCCCGAGGAGCGCCGACGCCACGCTGGAGATCGTCCCGTCACCGCCCGCCGCGATCACCAGGGAGGCGCCTTCGCGGCGCGCTGCGTCGGCGCAGGCGGCGGCAGAGCGCTCCGCGCTCGTCTCGTAGACGCTCAGCGCAAACTCGCGCTGGAGCCGGGCAGGCAGCGACTCGACCGAATCGCCCGCGTGGCCGGCAGCAGGGTTGACGATCAGCGCCGCTCTCCGCTCGGTCATGGCGGCATCGTAGAACGCCGAACCGGTTGAAACCCCAAGAAAAATCGGCAAGGTGGCCGCGAGCGGACCCGCGCGAGCGGCCATCGCCGCGCCCGTACGGCTGTGCCTGCATGCGCCACCCGCGCGACAGCAGCGCCCCGCCGCGCAGCCCAGAGACGCCGCTGGCTGCACGATGGCACGGCAGTTGTACCGCGATGTTGTTCATGAGACTTCAGCGAATCGGTCGACCGGCTTGTCTTGCGCTCGCGCTCCTCGGCGCGGGCACGCTCGCCGCCTGCGGAGAGGACTCGGGCGCGGGTGGCAACGGCGCCACGAGCAGCGGGGGCGCCACCGGCGGCGAAGGCGGCGCGGGCGGCGCGGGCGGCGAAGGCGGGGGGGACGGCGGGAGCGCCGGAGGCGGCGCGTCATGGCCGGTCGACACCTACCCGATCGACATCACTCCATCGGAGGACTGGAAGAACCAGATCAGCTTCCCCTTCGAGCCCTTCGCCGCCTGGCCCCCGACCTTCCAGACGCCGGGCTGGGTCAAGTTCACCGTGCTGATGCACGACCCCACCAAGGTCTACTACCAGGACAGCAACAAGTTCCCGTTCCACGGCGAGTTCGCCACCGCGCGGCTCGACCCGTTCTTCGAGATGTCGCGGGACGAGTTCGACCAGGTCTCGCTGCACGAGGAGGGGCAGAAGGCCATCCTCGGCGCCGTGATCTTCCCGCCGACCCCGGAGAGCGTGCCGGAGTACGGCATCCAGCTCGTCCGCCAGGACGCCTACGATCCCGAGGTGGCGCGCGTCGTCCTGGAGCTCGTGAAGGCCAGCGTCATCGCGCCCGGGGGGACGCGGCCCTTCTATTTCCCGACGTACGAGCAAGCGGCGTCGGCCGCGGAGAACAGCGCGTTCTTCGAGGCGAGCGGGTTCCCGGTGAGCTCGGTCGAGCGGTGGCTGGACGGCGACGCGTGTTATGCGACGGGCTGGGCCGTGGGGCGGCTCCGCTATGTCCCGCCGGACGCGATCGACGCCGCCTACGCGAGCGGCGAGCTTCGGGCCGAGGACATCCTGCTCACCGACTCCATCCCTGCGGAGGTGCCTTATGTGGCGGGCATCGTCTCGCTGTCGCCCGCGACGCCGAACGCGCACACCGCCCTCCTCGCGACCTCGTTCGGCATCCCGTTCGTCTACCTCGGCGATCCGGCCGCCGCCGACGCGGCAAAGGCGCTCGACGGAGAGGAGGTCGCGCTGCGGGCCTCGCTGCAATACGGGTCCATCTGCCGCGCCGTGCTCTTCGAGGCCGGAGGGATCGCGCCGGCGGACAGGGAGCACCTGCTCGCGCTGAAGCGGCCTGGCGAGCTCGGGATCCGCCCCAAGGAGCCCCTCGGCGCCTACGCCGGGTCCACCGAGGATCTCGGCCCCGCGGATATCGTGCATTTCGGGGGCAAGGCCGCGAACTATGGCCTGCTGCGGGACGCCATCCCGGAGAACTCCGATGTCGCGGTCGCGCTGTCGCTCGATCTCTGGGACGATTTCCTCGATCAGGTCATGCCCGGCGGCCGCACGCTGCGCGCCGAGATCGCGGAGCGCCTCGCGGGCCATAGCTACCCGCCCGACATGCTGGCGCTCAAGGCCGATCTCGCGGCGATCCGCGCGCGGATCACAGGGGATACCGCCTTCTCGGCGGGGCAGCGGCAGGCGATCGAGGCGGCGCTCGAGGGCTTCACGCCCACGAAGAAGATCCGGTTCCGGAGCTCGACCAACGTGGAGGACAGCGCCGTCTTCACGGGCGCGGGCCTCTACGACAGCTACAGCGGCTGCCTGGCCGACGATCGGGACGCCGACCAGGAGGGGCCGAGCCTGTGCGACCCCGGCGAGGCCAGCGAGCGCGGCGTGTTCCGCGCGATCCGCAAGGTGTACGCGAGCTTCTACAACGACAACGCCTTCCTCGCCCGGCTCCTCCATGGCGTCGACGAGGCCGAGGTCGGGATGGGCGTCCTCGTCCATCACTCCTATCCTGACGAGGACGAGATGGCGAACGGCGTCGCGACGCTCGAGCGGCGCGAGCTGGTCAACGACCAGATCAAGATCGTGACGCAGCTCGGGGCGACGTCCGTCACCAACCCGGAAGGCGGGGCGCAGCCTGAGGTCGTGACCGCGAGCCTCTTCGACCAGGAGACCTCCGTTTACCTCCTGTCCGGCTCGACGCTCGTCCCGCTCGGCGGCCACGTCATGCAATGGGAGGACGATTACCTCGCGCTCGCCGCGCTGCTCGGCCGCGTCGAGGCGCGGTTCAGCGAGCTGAACCCCGGCAGGAAGTCGTTCCTGCTCGATTACGAGTTCAAGAAGATGAAGCCCGGAGATCTCGTCGTGAAGCAGGTGCGCGAGGTCGCGCTCCCGGACACGACGCCGAGCCTCACGCCGTTCCTGCTCGACGAGCCCCGGGAGGTCTGCACCTTCCAGGGCGAGTCCGGCGACGTGTTCGCGAACCACCGGCTCAAGGTGCGCGCGAGGCTCTCGGCGAAGAGCGGGTTCCTCACGCCGGCGGCGCTCGCCAGCACGCTCTTCAACGAGGACGCGCGGCTCGATTACCTCTCCGGTGGATCGGTGGCGACCCTCTCGGGCAGCCCCGCGGCGTGGCCGGCCGCGTCCCACGCGTACGCCAGCGAGACGGCCACGGACTCCTTCGTGGACGGCGCCGGGGCCTCGGAGATCACCTATGCGCTCGCCGCCTCCCCGGTGCCCGAGCTGTTGCCACCGTCGCTGGGCCCGCTGGTCGCGCTGCGCGACGTCGGGATGATGCTGAGCGCCTCCTACGCCACGCCCGTGCCGGCGCTCGAGTGGGACGGGACGCCGCTCGCGGTGTCCTCGGAGGTGGTGCAGCTCGACGCTTGTCCCGCGGAGGGCCCTCCGGTGGCGGGCGCGCTGCTCCAGGAGCGCTCGCTCTCATGGACGTCCGGCGTCACCGTGGAGACCGCGTTTTACTGGCCGCCGGCCCCGACGGGCCCCACGGCGGGGTACACGGCGCCGCTCCACAAGTGGGTGGGGACGCGCATCGAGGGGCTGACGAGCGCCCCGATCGTGCTCAAGGGCTACTACGCGCAGACGTACCGCCCGCAGCACCACAATTTCTCGGAGGACTTCATCTTCGAGCCCCGCCTCGAGCCCGGCCTGGATCCCGCGATCCTCGCCGAGCTGGAGGAGAAGGGCATCCGGCTGATCCACGTCCGGACGCCGGACGGCGGCGAGCAAGGCCCGAAGCTCTGGACCCTCGATCCAGCGGGCGTGTTCCACCAGGTCGACTGAGCGTCTCCCGAAAGGCCTGCGGAGCCCCGGCGAGCCCCGCCATCGCCCGAGGCTCCGCCGGGCTCGTGACTTCTCCTCGAAGCGCACCACCGGGCTCGACCGCCGCTCCAGTCAACCGCGCCGACCGCGCGACGCGGACCGGGCCGGCGCGCGCGCGGAGTTGACGCGCGGAGGCTGCCGGTGGACCAGAAGCGCCGGCTATTCCTGCTGACGAGGAGAAGATCATGAGCCTTTACGACAGCTCGTTCCCCCAGATGACTCGCATGCTCGGCCAGGTGCTGGTCTGGCTCGACAAGGCGGAGACCTACGCACAGCAGAAGAAGTTCGATCCGGAGGTGCTCCTCACGGCGCGCCTCGCGCCCGATCAGTGGAACCTCAGGCGTCAGATCCAGAACGTCATCGCCTGGCCCCTGAGGCTGAGCGCGCTGCTCACCGGCGCGGAGCTGCCGCAGCTCGAGACGGGCGACGAGACGATCGCGGAGCTGCGCGCGCGCATCGGCAAGGCGATCGAGCAGCTGAACGCGGTGAAGCCGGAGCAGCTGAAGGGCGCGGAAGACCGCACGATTCCGCTCTTCTTACTGCCGGGCAAGGGCATGAAGGCCCCGGCGTTCGTGTTCGGGTTCGTGCTCCCCAACTTCTACTTCCACGCGACCACCGCGTACTCGATCCTGCGGCACAACGGGCTCGACGTCGGCAAGTCCGACTTCATCGGGTCGCTCGACCTCCGCGACCTGTGACCGAGGCGGCCCTCCCCCGCGGGAGGCGGCGGGGGGGCCGTCAGTCGTCCTCGCGCTCGTCCCCGAAGAGCACGCCGACCTGAAGCTCGATCGCATCGAACGGCTCGGCCCTGATGCGCTCGCCCCGCTCCGCGCGGAGCGCCACGAGGTACCCCTCCGGGGTCCACCGGTGCGCGGTCAGCGTCTCCTCCCGGGGATCGACGATCCAGTAATGGGGGAGCTGACAGCGCTGGTAGACGCGCATCTTCTTGACCGTGTCGTTGCGCGCGTTGCTCGGGGACAGCACCTCACAGACCCAGTCGGGCCGGATCCGGACAGGGCACCCGCTGGGCCGCTCCGGCGCGCGCTCGCGGCGCCAGCCGACCACATCAGGCCGGTACACCTGGTCCGGCATGAACTCGACCTCGATCTCCGTGGCGAACCACCATCCTCCGGGCCAGCGGCCCCCGGGGCGCCGCTGGAAGGGGATCTTCACGTGCGCGACGATGGCGGACTGCGCGTCGCCGTGCTCGAACGAAGGAACGGCCTTCTGCACGAGCTCGCCGTCGAGGATCTCGTGAAAGCGCTGCTCCTCGGGGATGGCCAGGAGATCCGCCACCGTGGCCGGGCGTGGCTTCTGTGCTGCGGGCACGCGTCGAGCATAGCGCCTCCGAGCGAGGTGTCGCGACGCTTCGCTCGGCCTTACCAGATCGCTCCGCCTCCACGACGTGGGACCGCGACGCGCTCTCTCGCCCGATCGGCGCCGGGCCTCGGTCCAGCGCGGCGCCCGCTCAGCGCGCGCTGGACCGAGGCTCCTGCTCGGCGAGCGCCGCGAGCGTCTCCCGCGCGACCAACGCCGAGGGCGCCGGGGTCTGCCCGGTGACGAGCCGGCCATGCCCGACGGCGAACGGCTCCCACACCGGCCCTCGCTCGTAGCGCGCGCCGAGGGAGCGCAGCCGCGGGCAAGGGGCGCCGGGGCGCCCGGAACACGATCCACCTCGCCTGACGCAAGCGCGCGGCGCAGAGCGCGCGCTTCCGGGCCGTGCAGGCGGCGCGGATGGAGGAGGGCTGAGCGCCGCGCGGGGCTCAGCCGCCCGCGTCGCGGAGCGTGCTGGGCCCGGAGCGCGCGCCGTCCGTCCGCCGCCCGTCCAGAGTCCGCACGCTTCACCGGGCGCAGGCGCGCCGTCGAGCGATTCAGTGAAACGACGGGCAGCGCCGCGGCTACACTCCACGCCGAGAGCCCATGCTGACCTCGATCACGCTCGAGAACTTCAAGAGCTTCCGGAAGGCTGCGATCCCGCTGGGCCCCTTCACGCTGCTCGTCGGGACGAACGCATCCGGCAAGAGCAACCTCCGCGATGCGTTCCGCTTTCTCCATGGCGTCGGCCGCGGCTACTCGCTGGCGGAGATCCTTGGCGAGAAGTACGGGGAGGGCGGCGAGCTTCAGTGGAAGGGTCTTCGAGGCGGCACGAGGGAGGTTGTCTTCGGAGGAGGACCGGAGTTCTCGATCAGTGCAGAGCTCAAGGACATTGAGAATCAATACCATCACAAATATCGAGTCTCCGTCGCCACCGGGCTCTCGAATGCTGCTCCCAGGGTCACACGCGAGGCCCTCTACGGGAGCACAGACATGGACTTCGACTCACACCCCGCTGAGGACGCCCCTGCGCAGCAAGGCAAAGAGCACTTGCTCGTACGCCTCGCGCGAGGTGGTGAGGAATCCACCTTGTCAAGCTCGCCTGCGATAAGCTCGCCTGCGATCGCGCAGGTCAGGGATCCTCGTTACGTCCGGAGACAAGCAAAGCGGACGCTGCACACGCTACGCTCGATGCGTTTCCTGGACCTCTCACCGGACGCTGCCCGGCTACCCTCGTTGCCGGGCAGACAGGTGCTCGGGGATCGCGGCGAAAACCTCTCGTCCGTGCTGCAAGCGATCTCCCAGGATCCGAAGCGAAGAGACACGCTCCTCGAGTGGATCCGCGCCCTCACGCCGCTCGACGTGATGAATCTCGAATTTCCCCAGGATTTCGCCGGACGCGTCCTCGTGCACCTCGTGGAGCAGGGCGGGCGCAGGATCTCGGCCTACAGCGCCTCGGACGGTACGCTGCGCTTCCTCGCGATCCTTGCCGCTCTTCTCGACACCGACTCCGCTCACTTCTATTTCTTCGAGGAGATCGAGAACGGCATCCATCCGACACGCCTTCACCTCCTCGTGCAGCTCATCGAACAGCAGTGTCGCACCAGGGATGTCCAGGTCATCGCGACGACCCACTCGCCCCAGCTTCTCGGCTTCCTCAGCCCCGAGTCCAGGGAGAGCGCTCTCCTCATCTACCGGCTCCGCGGCGCCGACGAGTCCAGCGTGCGCAAGGTGGTCGACCTTCCTGACCTGAACCGGGTCCTCGAGACGCAGGACCTCGCTCGCCTACACGCCTCGGGGTGGCTGGAAGACATGGTAGAGCTCATGGCAGACGACGCGGGCGAGGCCGCCCAGTGAGCTATCGCGTGCTCGTCATCCCCGAGGACTTTCGCAAAGATCAGTACGTCCTCGAGCCCATCGTCGCGAAGATGTTCGAGGCTGTTGGCCGCAAGGCCAAGGTGCTCGTGTGCCGCGATCCGCTCCTCGGCGGCGTCGACCAGGCGCTCCGGTGGGAGCGCCTCCAGGAGATACTTCTGCGCTACCAGGCGATGATCGAGTGTTTCCTGCTCCTCGTCGATCGCGATGGCAAACCGGGGCGGCGCGAGGCCCTCGATAGACTGGAGTCGCTGGCCAGCGCCGCGCTTCCACAGGGAAAACGTTTTCTGGCCGAGAACGCCTGGCAAGAGATCGAGGTGTGGCTCCTCGCCGGACACGATCTGCCCTCCGAGTGGGCGTGGAAGGCAGTACGCGCCCACGAAAACCCGAAGGAACATTACTATCAACCCCTCGCCAAGAAGCGCGGCGTCCTCCAGGAGCCGGCGGAGGGGCGCGGGATCCTGGCCCGCGAAGCAGCCTCGCGGTACAGCCGCATTCGCTCCCTGTGCCCGGAGGTCGCGGACCTCGAGCGACGCCTCGGCGCGTAGCGCCCCTGCGCCTCGTACAGGCTCACCCGCCCCAGTCGACCTTGGGCCTCCCGGGCGGCGTGACGTTCGGCATCTCGTGGAAGAGCCCCCGCGCGAGGTCGGGCAGCGGAGCGCACGCCTGCTCTCCCAGGTTGGTCAGCTCCAGCGGGTCCTCGAGCACGTTGAAGCAGTGGTACTCGCCGTCCCACTCGCGCGCCTCGATCTTCATCGGCCCCTGCATCATCCCCCAGTTGCGGAACGCGCAGCCCCACACCCACGTGCAGTTCGTGAGCGGCACCGGCGCGACCGTGCGCTCCGGCCGCGTCAACGGATGTCCGATCATCCGCCGGCGGAACGGATCGAGCCCCGGCTCGTCCCAGAGGCCCATCAGATCGAGGAACGTCGGCGCCAGGTCGAGGTGCCACACGAACGTGTCCTTCGCGCCCTCGATGCTCGCCCGCTCCTCCGGCGCGAGCGTCCCCTCCGGCGCGTCGACCCACGTCGGGACGAGGATCTCCTCGTCCCAGAGCGAGCTCGTGTGGCCGAGCTGCCAGTGCTCCCGGAACGACTCGCCATGATCCGACGTGTACACGATGACCGTGCGCTCGCCGCTCGGCGTCCCGCGGATGTGCTCGATGAGCCGGCCAACCGCCATGTCCGACAGGTAAACGACGTTCTTGTAGTAGTTCTTGAAGTGCTCGTTCTTCTCGGGCGCCTTCGTCAGCTCGCTCGGTTGAAACGGCGAGTGGAGCGGATCGCTCACGTACGGGAAATGGACGTTCGAGTAATGGACGACCGCGAAGAACGGCTCGACGAGCTCGTCCCACTCCTCGATCACCCGATCGGTGAGCTGCCGATCATAGGCGCCGTAATCGAGGTCGGCGCCCGGATCGAGCTGGGTCGCGACAGCCCGGTGCGAGACCGGGATGTCTTGCACGTAGAGCCGAGCGTTCCCGAACATGAGGTTCTGGCTCGTCCAGTACGCGGTGTCCCACCCGGCCGCGTGGGCGTAATCCCAGAGCAGCGGCGCAGCGCCGAGCACCGCGAGGCGCTCCGTCGGAGGGACGCCGGACCAGATGTTCGATATGGAGATGGCCGTCGTCGAGTCGTGGGCCCGCATCTGCAGGAGCGGCATGCGGCGGGGCGCGGCGGCGTTGGAGAACGGCGTCGCCTTGTCGCAGGCCGGGTCGTACGCGACGCACGTCACGTCCGCCCGCTGGCTCTCCTGCAGGAGGAGGACAACGTTCCGCGGCCGCGCAGGCCGCGCCGAGAGCCGCGGCACGCGCTCCGGGTCGCGGCGCTGCACCCGCAGATCCGGGGAGTCGTTCGTGATGCCGAGGTGCTCCTTCACCACGGCGGTGATGCCGTGGAAGTAGATCATGTCGGCCGACGACGACTGGATCACCCGGTAGCTCACCGGGATCACCGCCACGCCGGCCAGCGCGAGCGGCACGAGCGCGGCGGCGAGGCGCCGCCGGAGCCGCCGGGGGCGCACGAGCCGGCGGGAGAGCCGGAGCGCCCCAAGGGCGAGCCCGAGCGCGACCGCGAAGTGGGCGATCACGCGCGGGTGCCCGAGCGGGAGCGTGCCCACGATCGACCAGGGGATCGACTGGGAGTGGATCTGGGAGTCGACCGAACAGTAGAGGTTGTAGAGGGCGTGGAAGCCCCCCTGGACGCCGCACGCGAGCGTGAAGAGCGCGACGAACAGCGCGCCCACGACGCCGCGCGCCGCGCCGCGGCGGCCCGAGGCGACGTAGAGCAAGAGGCCCCAGAACCCCAGCGACGCGGCCACGGTCGCGGCGTACCCCGCGGCGTGCGGCCGATCGAACGTTGTCATGTGGCGGGCCCGGCGCAGCACGTCGGCGACGAGGATCCAGAGCGCCGGCGAGGCCAGGAGGGCCAAGCTGATCAGACGGCCGCGGCGGAGCGCGGCCCTCCGCGCGGCGCGCGGGCGGACGCGGTCACGGGCGGCGCGATCGTCCCCGTGCGCGGGCAGGCTGATGGCGGGGGACGCGGGCGGCTCGGCGAGCGCGCCGCCCTGTCGGTCGATGTCCTGGGTCATCCGGATCAGTCGTGGCGAGGCCCGACCGCGAGGTCGCGGAGGTGGGCGGGGACATCGACGCTGCCCGCGGGACCGCCGTAGAGGGCGTCCGCGAGCCGGGGCAGGTCGCCGCAGGCGGCGGGCCCGAGGTCGCGCTGCTCGCGGGGGTCGGCGAGCACGTCGTAGCAGTGCCAGGCGGTGTCCCAGGCGCGGGATTCGAGCTTCATGTTGCCGCGCATCATCCCCCAGTTCTTGAACGCGCAGCCCCAGATCCCCGTGCAGTTCGTGAGCGCCAGCGCCGCCGGCCCCGGCGACGGCCGGAGCAGGCTGTGCCCGACCATCGCCGCCCGGTACCCCGCGAGCGCAGGCTCCTCCCAGAGGCCCATCAGGTCGAGCAGGGTCGGCGCCACGTCGGTGTGGAAGACCGGCTCGTCCCGGGCCGCGCGCAGCGCGCCCTCCTCCGCCGCCGTCAGGGTGCCCGGCGGAGCGTCGATCCATCCGGGCACCCGGATCTCCTCGTCGAGGATCGAGCCCGTGTGGCCGAGCTGGCCGTGCTCCCGGAACGCCTCGCCGTGATCCGACGTGAAGACGATGACCGTGCGCTCGCCGACCGGAGAGCCGCGGACGAAGCGGATGAGGTCCGCGATGGCCGCGTCCTGACGGTAGACCGCGTTCCTGTAGAAGTTGCGGTACGCCTCGTTGTCGTCCGGCGCCTTGCTCTCGAGGGCGGGCTGGAACGGCGCGTCCTCCGGGTCGACAAGGTAAGGGACGTGGGTGTTCCCGAAGTGAGCGACCGCGAGGAACGGCTCGCGCAGCGAGAGCACCTCGGACCGGACGTGCGCCGACAGCAGCCGGTCGTCGGCCCCGAGATCGATGTCGGCGAGCGGATCGAGCTCGGTCGCGCCGCACTGGTGCGAGACCGGCAGGTCCTGCACGTAGAGGCGCGAGTTGGCGAACATCATGTGGTGGCTCGTCCAGTAGGCGCTGTCGAAGCCGGCGGCGTGCGCGTAGTCGAAGACGAGCGGCGCCGTGTGGAGCGCCTCGCGGGTCGCGACCGGCTGGAGGCCGGACCAGAGCACCGCGAGCCCGATCGCCGTCGTCGAGGCGTTCGAGCGCATCTGCGTGAGCGGCAGCCGGTCGGGGACCGCCGCGTCGATGCGCGGCGTGCCGGGGCACGCGGCGGGCGCCTCGCCGGCGGCCACGGGCATGCGCGCCGAGCACGTCGCGTCGGCCCGCACGCTTTCGGTCAGGATGAAGAGGACGTTGCGCCGCGGGCCCGGCCGCGGGGTGACCGGCGGCAGCGAGGGCGGCGTGCGGAGCCCGGGGCGCACCTGCGCCGTGGTCTGGACGCCGGCGAGCTCCTTGAGCAGGCCGCCGATCGCGTGGAAGTAGATGACGTCGGGCGTGGAGGCCTGCACCGTGCGGTAGGAGCACGGCAGGACGAACGCGGCCACAACGACCGCGGGCGCGGCGAGGCGCGCGGCGCGGGCCCACGCCGTGCGGCCTGGCCGCACGATCCGCCGGCCCAGCCAGACGAGCGCGATCGCGAGCAGGAGCGGCGGGAGGACCGAGCGGAAGAAGTTCTCGCCGTCGGCCCGGAGCTGGCCGAAGAGGCTGGCCGAGAGCGAGGTCCCGAAGAGCGTCGCGTCGAGGTTGAGGTACGTCGCGTACTGGCGGTGGAAGTAGAGCTGGCCGCCGAGCGACAGCGTCGCGAGCGCCACGAAGAGCAGCGCCGCGAGCCACCGCGACGCGCCCCGCCGCGACGAGGCGGCGAAGAGCAGGAGCCCCCAGAGCGCGGCGCTCTCGACCATCGCGCCGAGGTAGCTCGCGATGTGCTTGCCGCCCAGATCGAGCAGGCGATCGCCGCGGAGGAGGACGTCCGCCGCCACGATGAGGAGCAGCGGGAGCGCGAGGAACAGGCGGCCGTAGCGGCGGCGGACGCGGGCGACGGCGCGCAGCCGAGCGCGCGCCGCGGCGCGATCGGCCCCCAGATCGCGGGCGAAGCCGCGGGACGAGCGGCTCGAGGCGTCGGCCTCGACCGGCGGAGGATCGTTGAGCGCCTTGGAGCTGAGCACGGAGGCGCGCGAGTTTACCGAGGACGTGGCGTATCGGGAACGTTTCTGAGGCGGCTCGGTGCCGTCGAGGTGACGGCGCCGGCCGGGATTGCCCGCCCGGGGAGGAGAAAACCCTTCGACCGCCGCGCGAGGCGTGCCATGGAGGCGTTCGCATGGCGGAGCAGCTCTTCCTGAACGGGATGCGCGGCGCGCAGCAGGCCCCCGGGGCCGCGGCGCCGCCGGCCGAACCCGCGTCGACCGAGGCCGCCGCGCAGCCCGAGGCGCGGCCGTCGCCGGGCGCGCTGGCGCCCGAGCCGCCGCTCGAGACGGCGGCCAGGCTCAGCGCCGAGCTGGAGGCGGCGCTCGTGCGCGAGCTCATGGCGGCCTACCAGAGCCTGAACTACACGCATTTCCGGCGGAAGCTGCGCTCTGCGTCCATCGAGCTGTCGGACGCCGCGAGCCGGCTCGGGCGATGGGTCTCGGAGGCGCGCGCGATCGAGATCTCGCGGCCGCTCGTCCTGACGCAGCCGTGGGGCGTCGTGATCGAGGTGCTGAAGCACGAGATGGCGCACCAGTACGTGCACGAGGTGCTGGGCGTCACGGACGAGGCGGCGCACGGGCCGGCGTTCCGCGAGGTGTGCACGCGCCTCGGCATCGACGGGACGGCGGCCGGGATGCCGGCCGCGGGGCGCTCGCCGGCGGATCCGGCCGGGGTCGCGCGCGGCGACGACGCGGGCGCGTCGGAGGCGAGCGTGGACGCCCGGATCCTCGATCGCATCGCGCGGCTGCTCGCGCTCGCCGACAGCCCGAACGCGAACGAGGCGCAGGCGGCGATGAGCGCCGCGCAGCGGCTGATGCTGAAGTACAACCTCGACGTCGCGAAGGCGCGCGCCGCGCGGCAGTACGGCTTCCGCCACCTCGGGGCGCCGAGCGGGCGCGTGGGCGAGACCGAGCGGATCGTCGGCGGCATCCTCGGGAAGCACTTCTTCGTCGAGGCGATCTGGGTGCCTGTCTACCTGCCGCTCGAGGGCAAGCGGGGCAGCGTCCTCGAGATCTGCGGGACGCCGGCGAACCTGGAGATGGCGGCCTACGTGCACGCGTTCCTGCACCACACGGCCGAGCAGCTGTGGAACGCGCACAAGCGGACCCACGGGGTGAAGGGCAACAAGGACCGGCGGACCTACCAGGCCGGGGTGATGCTCGGGTTCCTCGAGAAGCTGAACGCGGAGCGGAAGGTGTCCGTCGAGCAGGGGCTCGTCTGGGTGAGGGACGCCGATCTGGACGGCTACTATCGAACGCGCCACCCGCACGTGCAGCACCTGCGCCACGCGGGCAACCAGCGGACAGCGGCGCACGCGCACGGGCGCGAGGCGGGGCGAAAGATCGTCCTGCACCGGCCGATGCAGGAGGCGACCGGCAACCGGGGCATGCTGCTGCCGCCGGGCAAGAAGGGCTGAGCTCACGACGCCGGATCCGGGCCGCGCGAGGAGCTCGGACGGAAGCCATACGATGCGAGAGATGCGAGATGGCGCAGCGTCGGCGTCTCGGCCGCGGCGCGCGCTCGACGCGCTCGTTGACGGAGAAGGAGCGGTTCCGGCACGATGGCGCGGCGCGCGGGAAAGCCTAGGAGAAGAACGAGATGCCGCTCCTGTTCACCATTGAAGAGCGCTTCGATGCATCGCCCGAGGACGTCTTCCGGCTCGCGACCGACATCGACGCGTTCGGCGACTGGATGCCCAATTTCGTGCGGGTAGAGAGGCTCACGGGCGCCGTCGTGGGCAAGGGCGCGATGTGGCGTGAGACCCGCAAGATGTTCGGCAAGGAATCGACCGAGCTGTTCGAGGTCACGGCGGCGGAGCCAGGCAGGCGTCTGGACCTCTTCGTCGATGGGCAAAAGGGCACCACGGGGCGGGGGGCCTATCGCTTCCGGTATGTCTTCGAGCCCGAGGGCGCCGGCACGCTGCTCAAGATGGAGGGCGAGATCGCCGGGATGGGCTGGTTCATGGAGACGCTGGGGCGGCTGTTCATCGGCAGCTTCAAGAAGGCGGTGCACGGGGATCTCAAGGCCATGAAGACGCACCTGGAGCGGCGGCGGGCGAGCTAGCTAGCGCTGCGCGCCCGGCCCCCCGGAGAGGGCGCTGGTCCCGGCTGCCCGGCCCCCGGAGAGGGTGTCCGTGGGGCGGCGCGGGGGCCCCACCGAACTCGCCTGATCGACGAGCTCTCTCCGGCGCGCTGCGCACGCCGGAGAGAGCTCGTCGATCAGGCTCAGACAGCGGTCCGTCCCCCGCGCCGCCCCACGGACACCCTCTCCGGGGGCCTCATCGGTGTTCACGAAGGTCGTTCGATCGCGCTCGGGGCACCAAGGCCGACCAGCGCTCACCAGCGTAATCGTGGTTATCTTATGCTCAGCGTAATCGTGGTTATCTTATCCTCCCTCGACACGAGCCTGGGGGACATCCGCTGATGCAGTGAGGGGTGATTCGCCACGACGCCGGCGTACTTCCCGCGTTGCGCTCGGGCGGACGGCGGAACAGCATCCCGGCATGGCGATGCGACGGCGGAAGGATCCGGCGAGGTCGAAGTCTACTCTTATGCCCGAGAGACTGCCGTCCATCCTGCTGTCGCTGTTTGCGGCGTTCTTCGCCGCTATCGCGAGCTTCGTGATCTCGGCCGCCTACGCAGAGCACCGAGAGGCCGAGATCGACGCGGCGGCCAAGAGCTTGGCGGAGAACGCCACGTCGAGCATCATGCACCTGGCGGCCGCGCGCGCCGAGCTGAGGCATACCCAGGCGCTCCTGGGCGATCTCGTCAACAACGCCGCGCTGGGCCGCCCGTTCGATCGCCATGAGCTCGACGAGGCGCGTGACGCTCTCTCCCGGAGCCTCGACGCCTACCTCGACATGCCCGTCTATCCGGGCGAGCTCAGGCAGTGGCAGACCGTCGCTCAGGAGCTCGCCAAGCTTCATCTGGACGCCGACCGGGCCCTCTCGCTGGTGGCGAGCGGCCATCCGGACCAGGCCAACAAGCTCGTCGACGGCGCGCTGCGAGCGGACTTCAACTCGACGAGCGAGGCCGTGATGGCGAGCATCGATCTCAACGCGCGGCAGGCGCTTCGTCTGGCGACCGAGATCGCAGCCAGCCGCGTTCGCTCTCGCCGGATCGCGCTGGTGCTCAACACGGCGAGCGTGATGTTCGCGCTGCTGGCCTGCGCGGCGGCCGCCGTGCAGATCCGGCGCCATGTGAGGCTGCTCTGGCGGCAGGGCGTGCTCCTGGAGCGCCGAGCGGATGAGCTCGAGCAGTTCGCCGGCCGGGTCGCGCACGACGTGCTCAGCCCCCTCGGCTCGGTCGCGCTCGCGCTGGACCTCGCCCTGCGGCGGTGCGGCGAGGGAGATCCGGCACGAAATGCGCTCGAACGGGCCCGGCTGTCCATCCTGCGCGTCAAGCGCATGACCGACGGGCTGCTGGAGTTCGCTCGCGCGGGCGCCAGGCCGGAGCCAGGCGCGCGCGCCGAGGTGCACCCCGTCATCGACGATCTCATGGTCGAGCTCGCCCCTGTCGCGGTGGAGCTCGGCGCGGAGCTCCGCGTCGAGCCCTTCGCCCCGTGCGCGGTGGCCGCGAGCCCCGGCGTGCTGACAAGCATCCTCGCCAACCTGATCCGCAACGCGCTCAAGTACCTCGGCGACGCGGCGGTCTGTCGCGTCGTGATCCGGGTGCTCGACGCGAGAGAGGCTGTGCGGATCGAGGTGGAGGACACGGGGCCCGGCGTCGCGCCGGCCCTCGAGCACCTGGTGTTCGAGCCTCACGTCCGAGCGCAAGGCGCTCGAGTGCCGGGTCTGGGCCTGGGGCTCGCCACCGTCAAACGCTTGACCGAGGCGCACGGCGGCCGCGTGGGGCTCCGCACGGTCGTGGGCAAGGGGAGCCTCTTTTGGTTCGAGCTGCCCAGAGCGAGCGCCGAGCCAGCGCACGCGTTCAACATCGGATCGAGCACCAACGCATGACCTCCGGGAGGCTGCGCCCCGGTCGCGCCGCGAGCGACATGGGGATGCGTTTGCGAAAGACAGGCGCCGAGATCGAGCTCGACACGCCGGTGCCGAACGTGACGCAGTAGCCGCCCCATCCAGACGGGGCCGGCGGCGCCTCCCCTCGCACGATGCCGCCGCCGAGGAGACCCACGGCGCCTCGAACTTGCACAAGGCTGTCGCCCCGGGCGACCCACGGCGCCTCGAGCTTGTACAAGGTTGCCCCCTCGGACGACCCACGGCGCCTCGAACTTGTACAAGGTTGCCCCCTCGGACGATCCCGGTTTCCTTCAGTACACAATGATCCGTCTTTGTTGACCCGGTGCGCGGCGCCAGGCACCATCGGCGCGCAGCGCCCGGTCGGCCGGCCTGCATGGCCGGAGGCTCGGCTCCGGCTCGCTCCCCTTCCCTAACAAGCTGTTGAGGTGCTTTGATGCCCGTTCGTACGATGCTCTTGCTCTGCTTCGCGCCCTTCGTGATTGGCGCTCTCCAAGGTTGCGGCGGTGATGACGGCGGCGGCGGCGAGACCTCCGGGGGATCGGCGCTCGGTGACTGTCCGCCGGACTCGGCCGCGCAGGCGGATACGGGCTACCAGGCGCTCCAGACGCAGTGCGCGCCCTGTCATCTGTCGACCTCGGAGGGCGCGTCGCGCATCGGCGCTCCGGAGGATGTCAACGTCGACGACCCCGCCAGCGTCACCGCCGAGGCGGAGGAGATCCTCGCGGAGATCCAGATCGGCGGGGCGAACGGCGGGGACGGGATGCCCATCGGCTCGAAGCTCTCCGACGACACGATCGAGGCCATCCGGGTCTTCCTCGCCTGCGACGCGGCACAGTAACGCCGCCGCGTCTCTGCCCCGCACGCTTCCCACCACGTCCGAACGCCGGCGCGCCAGCTCACGAGAGGGCGCGCCGGCGGCTCGCAGGCGCGCCAGCTCACGAGAGGGCGCGCCGGCGGCTCGCAGGCGCGCCGCTCGCCTCGATCGCTGTGCGATCGCGCGATCCGGAGTATGGTGCAGGCATGTTCAGGCTGGATGCCCGCTCCGGGGCCGCCGCGCTCGCGCTGGCCGCCACGCTCGCGCTGACCGCGTCGCTCGGCGCCTCGTGCGCCGGCGCGCCCCCCGCGCAGCGCGGGGCGGCGGCCTGCCCGCCGCTCTGCCCGCAGCCGGCGCCCCCGCCGAGCGCAGCGCCGGCCGGGCCCGTCGTCCCGGGCACGCCGGGCGAGGCGCCGGCGTTCGACCCCGAGCGCCTCACCCTCGTGCTGGACGACCCGCGGCTCGCGCAGGTGCAGAAGCTCGTCGAGCAGGAGGCGTACGCAGGCGCGGCCGCGGCGATGGCCCAGGCGCTCTCGGCGCCCCTGTCGCCCGCGGACGCGGCGGCCTTCCGCTACCAGCTCGGGCGGCTGCGCGCCCTCGCGGGCGATCCCGTGGGCGCGGCGAAGGAGTACGACGCCGCCGCGGCGGCGGGCGGGCCGCTCGCGGATCACGCGAGGTTCGCGGCGGCCGATCTCCTCGCCAGGGCGGGGCAGCCCGACGCGGCGCTCGAGCGCGCGCGCGCCGTCACGTCGGACGTAGCGATCGCCGACGAGCTCGATCGCATCGTCGCCGGCGCGCTCGCTGACAAGGGCGACATCGAGGGCGCGGCCGCGCGCTGGCGCGCGTACCTCGCCCGCAGCTGGCCGGCGTCGACGTGGGTGCCCGAGGCGCTCCGCTTCGCCCGCGCGCTGCTCCGCCACCCGAGCGAAGACCACGCCGAGGAGGCGATCCGCGTCACCCGGCGCGTCATCGACGAGGCGCCGGGCGGCGCCGGCGCCGGGGAGGCGAAGGAGATCCAGGACCAGGCCCTGTCGACGCTGCCGTTCGCGCGGCGCAAGCCGTTCCTCGACCTGGGCCCCGCCGATCTGCTCGCCCGCGCGCGTGCCCTGCTCGCCTCGCGCCAGGACAAGGAAGCGCTCGCCGTCACCGACGCGCTGATCGCCCTCCCCGAGGCGCAGGCGCCCTCGGCCTTCGCCTGCGACGCGTTCGCCGCGCGCGGCGAGGCGCTCGGGCGCCTCCGGCGGCGGGCCGAGGCCGCCGACCTCTTCGGCACGGCCATCGAGCGCTGCGGGCCGGCCGCGCCCATCGCCGCAGGCGCGAGCGCGCCCGCCGCCGCAAGCGCGGCCCCCGCCGCCGCAAGCGCGGCCCCCGCCGCAGGCGGGGCACCCGCCCCACGGCGGCCCGAGACTCTCTACAACGCCGGGCGCGCGTCGCTCCGCGTCGATCGGCACGCCGAGGCGGCCGCGCGCTTCGCGCTGCTCGAGAAGGAATACCCGGATCACCGGCTCGCGGACGACGCGCGCTACCTCGGCGCGCGCGCGCTGCTCGGGCTCGGGGACCAGGCGCAGTTCGTGCAGCTGCTCACCGCCATGCCCGACGATTACCCGTCGGGCGACATGGTCGCCGACGGCCTGTTCGAGCTCGCGCTCTTCGAGATGGAGCGCGGCGACTGGGCGGGCGCGGTCAGGCCGCTCGAGCGCGCGCTCGAGCGGTTCCCGCACGAACGCGCGTACCACGCCGCCGGCAGGCTCCCCTATTACCTCGGGCGCGCCCACATCGAGACGGGCTCGCCGGACAAGGGGAAGGCGCTGCTCGAGCAGGTGATCCGCGATTACCCGCTCTCTTTCTACATGGCGCTCTCGCACGCGCGGCTCGCCGACGTGGACCCCGCCGCCGCCCAGCGCGCCCTGTCCGCGGCCCTGGAGCGCGACGCGAGCGCGCCGTACACCGAGCTCAGGAGCCCGCTCTTCGCGCAGCCCGCGTTCACGCGCGCGGTCGAGCTCGCGCGCCAGGGGGAGGCGAAGCTCGCGCGGCGCGAGCTCGACCTGCTCGGCGTCGGGGGCAAGACGGCGCCGCGCGAGGTGATGTGGGCCTCGGCGTTCCTGCTCGCGCGCTCGGGCGCGCTGCCGCAGTCGTACAGCATCCTGCGCACCGCCATGGCGGCGCCCGCGGCCGTCGAGCTCGCGGGCGAGTGGGTCGACCACTACCCCGTCGGGCGCTGGCGCGGCGCGTGGGAGCTCGCCTACCCGCGCCCCTTCTCCGGCCTCGTCGCCGCGGAGACCAAGCGGAGCGGGATCCCCGAGGCCCTCGCCTACGCGATCATGCGCGAGGAGTCGGCCTTCGACCCGAGGGTGGCCTCGCCGGCCCAGGCGTTCGGGCTGATGCAGCTCATCGTGCCGACAGCGAAGCTCGTGGCCAAGCCGCTCGGGCTGCCGTGGAGCGCCGACGCGCTGAAGCGCCCCGAGGTGAACATCGCGCTCGGCTGCCGCTACCTCTCGCAGCTGCGCGGCCAGTTCTCGGACAACCCCCTGCTGGCGATCCCCGCCTACAACGCGGGCGGCGGCGCGCCGAAGCGATGGATCGCGGAGCGCCCCTCGCAGAGCTTCGACCTGTGGGTCGAGCGCATCCCGTACGAGGAGACGCGGCTCTACACGAAGCGCGTGATGACGAGCCTCGCCGTCTACGAGCTCCTCTACGCCGGCGCTCAGCCGGGCGAGGCCCTGCGGACGCCGCTCCCCGCGAGCCCGGCCGCGCGCTCGGCCGTGGCGAACGCCGCGCCCTGACCCGCGCCGGCGGAACCGGAAGCCAAACGCCGAAGCGCCGGCGGAAGCCGCATACCGCCGAGGTTTCGGCGAGCGGGCCGCGCTCAAGCTTTGGTAGAGTCCGCGTGTGATCGACCCATCGAGCCCTTCCCATCAGCTCGTGGGCGCCGTGCTCAGCGGGCGCTTCCGGATCCTGCGTCTCCTCGGCGAGGGCGGCATGGGCGCGGTCTACGAGGCCGAGGGCCTTCGCGGCGAGGGCAAGCGGGCGATCAAGGTGCTTCACCCCGAGTTCACGCAGGAGGAGCAGGTCCTCCACCGCTTCTTCGCCGAGGCGGAGGCGACGAGGGGGTTCGTCCACCAGAACATCGCCTCGGTCTTCGAGGCGACCCGCGCCGAGGACGGCACGCCGTACCTCGTCATGGAGCTCCTGCAAGGCGTCCCGCTCGCCGCGTACATCGACACGGGCAACCCGATCCCCCCGCAGCAGGCCGTGCCGATCATCCACGAGGTGCTCCAGGCGCTCATGGCGGCGCACAGCCACAAGGTGATCCACCGCGATCTGAAGCCGGAGAACCTGTTCCTCATCCGCGATCCGCGCGGGGGCTTCCGCGTGAAGGTGCTCGACTTCGGCATCGCGAAGGTGATGGACGCGGCCGGCGGCATGGGCCTGAAGACCCGCGCCGGCACGCTCCTCGGGACGCCCGGCTACATGAGCCCCGAGCAGATCAAGAACGCGCAGGGCGTCGACGCGCGCGCCGATCTCTGGAGCGTCGGCGTGATCTTCTACGAGATGCTCACGGCGACGCAGCCGTTCCCCGCCGAGAACGAGTTCGCGCGGCTCACCGCCGTGCTCGCCAAGGAGGTGCGCCCGATCGAGCAGGTCGCGCCCCACCTCGCGGCCTGGGGCCTCTTCTTCCAGCGCGCCCTCTGCAAGGACGTGGCCGGGCGCTTCCAGACGGCCGAGGAGATGGCGCAGACGCTGGGCGCCATCGCGCACCGCACGGGCATCACGACGCCCAGCGCGCGGCCCGAGGCGCCGGCGTCGCCCGCGCTGACGCACCAGCTGCCCTCGCTGCCGCCGCCGCAGCCGCTTCAGAGCCCGACGCAGCCGCCGCAGAACATGGCGCCCCCGCCGCAGAACGTCACGCAGCCGGTGCAGAGCGTGCCGCCGATCGCGTCCAGGATCCCGACGGTGCCCCCGCCGCGCATGACGGCGCCGCCCATCCAGGCGTCCCCGTCGCTGGCGCCCACGGCGACCTTCTCGGCCAGGCCAACCCACATCAGCGCGCAGCAGCCCGCCGGCGTGCCGACGCTCACGGGCGGCGGCCACTACGACGTGCGGGTCGTGGACGTCCCCCTGGTCGCCGAGGGCGGGGGCTCGGAGGGCGCTGCCTGGTGGCTCGTGGGGCTCATCGGGCTCGTGTGCCTCGGCGTCGGCTTCGCGCTGGGCGTGCTGGTGAGCCGGTGAGCGCATGAACGGAAGCGCCCGCGTCCGCGCCCTGCTCGCCGTCACCTGCGCCGCCGGCGCCCTGGGCGCGCCGCGGCCCACGCTCGGCGACCCGCCCGCAGAGCCCCCCGTGCCGGTCGTCGATCTGCACGTCGACGTGCCGTGGCAGGTCCACTTCAAGGGGCGCGACAGGCGCCTCGGCGAAGGCCACGCCCGCAGGGAGACGCTCGTCGCGGGCCACTACCTCGGCATCGTGCTGCCGATCTACCTGCCCGACCAGGCGCGCCCCGAGGGCCCGCAGATCGAGGACGCCAGCGCGGTCCTCGCGACGATCGAGGCGATCATCGCCGCGAACCCGGTGCTCCTCCCGCTCGGCGCGGCGCGGGCCGAGCCGGGGAAGATCAGCACCTTCCTCTCGATCGAGGGGGCCGGCGCGTTCGCGGCGGACATCGCGCAGATCGACCGCTTCATCGCGCGCGGCGTGCGGCTCATCAGCCCGAACCACGCGAAGAACACGCGGCTCTCGTCGTCCGCGACCGGCGAGCCGGCGGCGTACGGGCTGACCGAGCTCGGCAAGCGGTTCTGCGAGCGCGTCTACGGCCAGGGCGCCCTGATCGACGTCTCGCACATCTCGGACGCCGCGTTCGCGGATCTCGTCCCGATCGCCGCGGCGCACGGCGCGCCGATCGTCGCGACGCACTCGAACGCGCGCGCGGTGGCGAACCGGCCGCGCAACCTGAGCGACGAGCAGCTGCGGCTCATCGCGCGGAGCGGCGGGGTCGCGGGGCTCAACTTCCACGCCCCCTTCGTGAACGGCACGAGCGAGGCGGACGTCGACGACGTGGTCGCGCAGGTCGATCACATGGTCCGCGTGGCCGGCGTCGATCACGTCGCGATCGGCTCCGATTTCGACGGCGGCATCGTCCCGCCGAGGGGGCTCGACGACGCGTCGGCGCTCCCGGCGCTCGCCGCGCGGCTCAGGCAGCGCGGCATGTCGCGCGAGGACGTCGTGAAGATCTTCTCGCAGAACGCGCTGCGCATCCTCGGCTGGCGGCCGGCGATGGATGCGAACAGCGCGAGCGCGGCCGGCGGCGCGCGCCCGTAGCCGGAGGCCGCCGCGCGCCGCCCGCGCGCTCGTGGTAAACGCCACGCATGCGCAGGGAAGTCGCTCGGTCGGCGCGAGGGCTTCTCGCCCTCGCGCTCTTCGCGTCGATCGCCGGCCCGAGCTGCGCCGAGCTCCCGCGCGTCGAGGGCGCCTACCCCGAGCTGCTCGGTCCGGGCGACGTCCGCTGGGCCCAGCTCGCCGCGGGCCTCCCGCGCGTCGAGGGCGCCGGCGAGGCCTCCTGCCCCGAGCTGCGCGACCCGGGCGACGTCCTCGGGGCCCAGCTCACCGCGGACGCCCGGACGAACGCGAAGGTGAGGACGTTCGTGCAGGCCGCCAAGGACATGGCGGTCGTGTCGGTCGTCATCGAGGCGCAGGTGGCCGACGCGTGCCGCCGGATGGGCGCGGATCTCGGGATACCCCCCGCGCAGATGGCGCCTCGCGACGAGGTGGGGGGCCAGGCCAGCGGCGCCTGCGGCCCGGTCTCGGCGGCGATCGACGCCATCTTCCTCCAGGACGCCCTGGTGGGGGTCGCGCTGACGCAGCCGGACTGCGAGCCGAGCGGCGCGCGGTGCAGCGGCTCGTGCAACGTGGACCTGACTCAAGAGGATATCGTGGTGTACTGCGAGCCCACGCGGCTCTCCGGCACCTGCCGGGGCCGCTGCTACGGGCCGTGCGACGGGCGCTGCACCGGGCAGTGCTGGGGGGGGGAGTGCTCCGCCTACGACGCGCAGGGCCGCTGCGTGGGGCAGTGCGACGGCAAGTGCGACGGCGGCTGCGACGACACGTGCCACGAGCGCTGCGCGGGCACCTGGCAGGCGCCGCAGTGCTCCTGGATCGAGTGGCCCCCGAGCGGCGACGCCGAGTGCGAGGCGTGCTGCCGCGCGCACGCGGCCGTCCACGCGGCCTGCACGCCCACGCTGGTGCAGACGCGCGTGGTGCAGGGCGGCGAGATGGCCGCGCGGCTCGCGGCGACGCTGCAGGCCAACCTGCCGGCATTGCTGCACGCCCAGAAGGCGCTCGGCCACCGGCTCCTCGGCGACGCCCAGGCGGTGGCCCAGGTCGGCGCCGCGCTCCCGCGGCTCGTGGGCGACGCGGGAGCGCGCGCGCTCGCGTGCGTCGCCGAGGCGGCCGAGGCCTCGAAGAGCGCGTCGGTGCGCATCCAGGTGAGCGTGCGCGCGAGCTCGAGCGTCGCGGGGCAGGTCGGGTTCGGGTTACCGGACGAATGATCGCGGGGCTGCCGCGCTGGAGCGCCCGCGCGCGCTGCGCGGCGCGGCGCTTGCGAGCCCCGATCGACGCGCGCCGGCGACGCGCGCGCCCGCGCCGGCAACGACGTCCTGGTCGCAGCGCCCGGCGCCCGAAGCGGCGCCGAGCGCCTTCGCCTGCATGGATGGCATGGACGGCGCCGCGCCCCTCGGACTACCCTCGCGCTCCCGCCGGGAGGATCCCATGACCGATCTCGACGACCGCTGTCTCGACACGTTCCCCGAGTGGCTGCGCAGCCTCGCCTCGGACGCCACGGATCTGGCGGGCCTGCTCGCCTCGCCGGAAAGCCCGGAGGCCACGCGCCGATCGCTCGCGGGGGGCCTCAACTACCTCTTCAAGTCGCTCGACCTCATCCCGGACGGCATCGAGGATCTCGGCTTCCTCGACGACGCCTTCGTGCTGCGCGTCGCCGCGTCCTTCGCCGCGGCGGAGAGCCCGGAGCTGCGCGACCAGGCGCCGGCCCTCGCGCGGCTCGCCCGCGACGCCGAGCTCATCGCCGAGCTGCTCGGCGGCGACTACGCCCGGCTCAAGGGCTACGTGCGCTCGCTGGAGAAGGGCGCCGCGCGCGGCCGCACCGTCGACGACATCCTGGGCGACGAGCAGGTCCGCACCTCGTTCATGCACGAGATCACCGGCTGGGCGTCGAGCTACACGGCACCGAGCTTCAGCCGTGACGCGAAGAACCTGATCAAGCTGAAATCCTTCCTCTCCGCCAAGCTCCCGGCCTGAGCGCGCGCGTCGAGGCGCCGCCGCGGCGCGTCGCGGCGCGTCCACAGCTCGCCATGGTACACCCCCGATCATCCCCCGGAGGATCGCGTCCGATGTCAGCCGCTCCCCGCCTCACCGCGCTGCTCGCCGCACTGCTCGCCGCGGGCTGCGACGCCGACCGACCCGCCTCGACGGCGCACAGCCCGGCCGCCGCCGCCTCATCTCCGCCCTCGCGCTCGACAGGAGCCCCGGCCGCGCCGCCGCCCGACGCGGATCGCTCCTACGCCTACCCGGCCGCCGATCGCGTGGTCGCCATCGGCGACGTCCACGGCGACCTCGCGGCCACGCGCGCGGCCCTGCGGATCGCGGGCGCGATCGACGGCGCGGATCGCTGGATCGGCGGCAAGCTCGTGCTCGTGCAGACGGGCGACGAGCTCGACCGCGGCGACGGCGAGCAGGAGATCGTCGACCTCTTCGATCGCCTCGCCGTCGAGGCGCGCGCCGCCGGCGGCGCCGTGTACGCGCTGAACGGCAACCACGAGGTCATGAACGTCCAGCTCGATTTCCGCTACGTCACCGAGGGCGGCTTCAAGGACTTCGAGGACGTGCCCGGGCTCGACGCGTCGGGCCCCCGCCTCGCGCCGGTGCCGCCCCCCGCGCGAGCCCGCGCCGCCGCGTTCGCCCCCGGCGGTCTCTACGCCAGGAAGCTCGCGGCGCGCGACGTGATCATCGCGGTCGGCGACACCGTCTTCGCGCACGGCGGCGTGCTCCCGGCCCACACGCGCTACGGCATCGCGCGGATCAACCGCGAGGTGCGCGCGTGGATGGAGGGGAAGAGCCCCTCCGCGCCGGCCGTGATCGCGGCCGAGGACAGCCCGGTGTGGGCGCGCCTCTACTCGAGCGAGCCGCCGCCGAGCCCAGGGTCGCCCCCCTGCGCGGCGCTCGACCAGACCCTCGCGGCGATGTCCGCGAAGCGCATGGTCGTGGGCCACACGGTCCAGAAGCACGGCGCCACGTCGGCCTGCGGCGACAAGATCTGGCGGATCGACGTCGGCATGGCGTCGCATTACGGCGGAAAACCAGCAGCGCTGGAGATTGTCGGTGACACCGTGCGCGTCTTGACAGCCGACGCAACCAAGGCAACCGAGGCGGCCGACGCGTCCAGCGCAACCGGCGCAACCGGCGCAACCGGCGCAACCGGCGCAACCGGCGCAACTGACGCGACCAAAGCGACCAAACCGAAAAAATAGACGCAGTTGTGAGAAAACTTCAGCGCCGTCCGCAACGCGATCGCGTGTCGTCAACGACCACGTTCACGGCGACGGCCACGCCAACACGCGCCAGGGGGAGAAGCCCCCGGGCGCGGCCACCAGCGCATTGACGCGCGCCGCGAAGACCGGATAACGTGAATAGCAAACTGGGGTGCTTCGATCCCCAGGGGAAGGGAATCAGATGCCCGAGCGACCGCTCGCGCTGATCCACGAGGCGAATCTGAGCGACGGGGTGCCTACCCTGACGCTCGGCGAGCGGCGCCCCCCCCTTCCGGTCCCCCGTGCTGCGCCCGCGTTCCTGAGCCGGTGGCGGCGGGGCGAGCGCTGTACCGCGTGGCTCGACGCGGGGAGCGGCTGATGGACGACGACGAGCTGCTGCGCGCCCTGACGCGCATCGCACAGCGGGATCCGACGACCGATCCGCGCTGGCGCAGGCTCGCCGAAGAGACGCGCCCGGAGGACGCGCAAGACGCTCCGGGTGACGCCGCGAACACCGCGTCCCGCTCGAGCGCGGGGCGGGAAGAGCGCGAAGTCCGGCCGCCCCTCGACGACGAGACCCGCGCCCGGCTCGCCGACCAGCTCCTTGCGCAGCTCCGGGAGCCGCGCGGCGGTGCGCCCGCGCCGTCTCCGCTGGCGCGTCCAGCGGTCGATCGGAAGTCGGGGATCCGCTTCCGGTGCCCCGAGGAGTGGGACTGCGACGCGGAGGAGGCGAGCGACGTCGCCGATGCCGCGCCGCTGGGCGCGGACGCCGACTCGCTCAGCGGCACGAGCGCGCCGTCCACCACCGACGCGCCGGTCTGTCGCGCGATCGACGGCGAATCCGTGCCGCCCGGGACATCGGAGCCGCCGCGCGATGCGCGCTCGAGCGCAGCGCCCGGGCAGCCTGCCCAGCGCGCGCAGGACGGCGCGGACGCCCTCGCCAGGCCCCCCCGCAAGGGCCTGCCGCACCCCGAGCTGGTCGTCGAGCGGCGGAGCGCGCGGCGGACGACGCCGGCGGCGCGGGCCCGGGCGGCCGTGGGCGTGGTCGGCTGGGTCGTGTCGGCGGCGCTCGTGTCGCTGCTCGCGCTGCGGCCCGCGCCGTTCGCGCCGGGCGCCGCCCCGCTCCCCGACTACACGCTCGCGACGACGACCCTCGGCGACGGCCCGCAGCAGGGAGCTCGCGGGCCGGGCGCCCCGCGCCACGTCGGCAGGGGCCAAAGGCTCACGATCGCGCTCTCGCCCGGCACGCGCGTGCCGGCGCCGGTCGCGGTAAGGGCCTTTCTGGTGCAGGGCGGGATCGCGCGCCCGTGGTCCGTGGAGCTGGCGCTGGATGGCGCCGGCGGCGCGAGCATCTCGGGCACGCGCGAGGAGCTGTTCCGGGACGTCGCGGTGGGTCCCTGCGAGGTCGTCCTGGTGGTCGGGCACCCCGGCGCGCTGCCAGGCCCGGACGACCGGCTGCCCGACGAGGACGCCATCCACCTGGCGGGCGGCCGGCTCCTGCGGCAGCGATTGTTCCTTGACTGACCGCCGCCTGCGCGCATGAGGTAGCCCGTCCTTCCCCTGGCGAGGGAGCCGCCTCGCCCGCGGGCCTGCGGGGCGCGCTCGACCCGGCGCGCGCCCCGCCGTCCATGGCCGGGAAGGGCAGAGGGCATCACGCATGAACCGACGGATGTTCAAGAGCAAGATCCACCGCGCGACCGTGACCCACGCGGATCTGCACTACGAGGGCAGCGTCACGATCGACGCCGACCTCCTCGAGGCCGCCGACATCCTGCCGTACGAGGCGGTCGACATCTGGAACGTGACGCGCGGCTCCCGGCTGACCACGTATGCGCTCGCGGGGGCGCGCGGCTCGGGCGTCGTATGCATCAACGGCGCGGCGGCGCACCTCAATCAGCCCGGCGACCTCGTGATCATCGCGACGTTCGCGGACATGGACGACGCCGAGGCGCGGCGGCACACGCCGCGCGTCCTGCGCGTCGACGGGCGCAACCGGCCGCTCGCCGACCAGCCGCCCGAGACGCCGGGCCCGCTCGCGCCCAACTGAGCGCGCGGGCCAGCCGGGCGCCTCGCGCCTCGCCCGAGACGCGCCGCGCGCCCGGCGGACCGGCGGAGCGCGCGTGTCACCCGGCGTGCGGCAGCGCCCGCGCGAGCGGCGCGCGGGCCAGCCGGACGAAGCGGGCCGAGAGCCCCCCCGCGACGGCGATGAGCCCCGCGGTGAGCCCGAACCAGAGCCCGCGGACGCCGAGGTCGAGCCCGAAGGCGAGCCCGATCGACAGCGGCAGGCCGAAGGCCCAGTGGGCCCCGAGGTTGGCCCAGAAGGGGAACCGCACGTCGCCCGCCCCGCGCAGCGCGCCGGCGGCGACCGCCTGGACGCCGTCGAACAGCTGGAAGAGCGCGGCGATGCGGAGCAGCGGGACGCCGATGGCGAGGACGTCGGCGTCCGGGGTGAAGGCGCCGATGAGGGCGCGAGGGAACGCGGCGTACATCGAGGCGCTCACGCACATGAGGCCGGCGCCGAGCAGGAGGCCGAGCACGCCGGGGCGCAGCGGCGACCGGCCCGCGCCGACCGCGTGCCCCACGCGGACGGCGGTGGCGCCGCCGACGCCGATGGCGCCCATGAACGTGAAGGAGGCGAGCCCGATGGCGATCTGGTGCGCCGAGACCACGGTCGCGCCGAGCCGCCCGGCGAGCAGCGCCGTCATCCCGAACACGCCGACCTCGGCGAGGAGCTGCAGGCCTATCGGCACGCCGAGCCGGTAGACCACAGCCACCGGCACCGCGCCGTCCTCCTCGCGGGGCGCCCCGCGCCGGCGTCCCGCGGCGAAGAGCACGATCGACGACAGCACCGCGCTGGCGAGGCTCGCGGCGAGCCCCGCGCCGAGCGCGCCGAGCTGCGGCAGGCCGAGCGGCGGCAGGCCCACCCAGCGCAGCGCCTCGTCGCCGCGGACCATCAGGTTGCAGGCCACGACGTTGACCGCGTTCGCCGCGACGACGGCGACGAGCGCGGGCCGCGTCGCGCCGTGGGCCTGGAGGAAGTTTTTCCCGGCGAGGAACACGGGCCAGAGGAAGATCCACAGCGCGTGGCCGAGGATGTACCGGCGCACGCCGGGGACGAGCGCCGGATCGACGCCCATGGGCGCGAGCGCGAAGGTCGCCGCGAGCGCGGCCCCGAACGCGACGACGCTGACGAGCAGGCTCGCGCGCAGGGTCGCGCGCAGCGCCGCCCACGCCAGCCCCGGGCGACCGGCGCCGATCGCCTGCGACGCGAGCGGATCGACCGCGGCCGAGACGCCCATCCCGAGCGCGTTGCTCGTGTGGACGATCGTCCTCCCCATCGCGCAGGAGGCGAGCTCGTTCACCGAGACACGCCCCACGATCGCGACGTCGACGAGCGCCATCGCGACGAGGCCCGCCTGCGCCACCGCGATCGGCAGCGCGAGGCGCGCCAGGGCGCGCAGCTCGGACCGCGCGCTGTCCGCGGCGAGAGGGGCGGAAGCAAGGTTCAAGGGGTCACCGGCTCGACGAAGGGGCGCCACCATAGCGCGCCGGGGTGGGAGCGCTCGCCGGAGGTGGGACGACCACCAAAAGATCAACGATTACATAAGTTTATCAAGAAACAAGCGAGCCGGATCGAGAGGAGAAGAACGAGAAAAAACGCAAAGGCGCAAAGGCGCAAAGGCGCAAAGACGCAAGGGAGAGATAGAACCTCTCTCAGCTCCGGGCGTCGTCTTCGACGGACAGCACATTTCCGTGCCTCGGCCATCGCCGTGCGCCCAGGAGCGCTCAATCATTCTTCTCTCTTTTTTGCGTCTTTGCGTCTTTGCGCCTTTGCGTTTTTTCTTCTTCCCCCCGCGCGTCGCCCCGCCCTCGTCGCACCCGCGCCCCAGCCGTCACCAGGCGAGGTGCGCCCGCCCGTCGAGGTACACGCGCTGCGCCTCGCCGAGGCCCGTCGACTCGCCCTCCACGACGCGCAGGATCCCCGTCGCGGGCCCGAGCGCGACATCCCGCCCCGCCTCGAAGCGCTGGATCCGGACCAGCGCCCGGTAGGCCTTGTCCAGCAGCAGGGCCCGCTCGCGCGACGGCGCCACGAGGTACGCGAGATCGCGGTCGCCGCCGGGCGCGCCACGCCGCACCTCGGCCTCGTCGAGCGCGCCGCCCGGGAAGAAGCGGGCGAGCATCTCCGCGTTCCCGCGGTAGTCGTCGGCCCCGCGCGCGCGGCGCAGGTAGGTCAGCACCTCCGGCTCCGCGTGGCCGGCCTGCGGCACGTCGGGCATGCCGCGCAGGTCCTGGTGCCGCCAGCCGGCCGCGCCGGGCACCTTGCGCGCCAGCGAGAAGGTGTGGTCCACCGTCACGCCCACCGCGCCGTGGCAGCCCATGCACGCCCGGTGCTCCTCCGCGGTCTGCAGCCGAAGCCGGCCCTGCTCGTCCTCGATGAACGCCTGGATCTGCCAGCCGAACGCGTTGCGCAGGCCGACCTCGGGCCCGCCCGGGTGGAACGGCGGCTGCCCCTCGTCCTTCTCCTCCGCCTCGCGCTCGTACGCGCGCGCGATCGCCCAGTCGTCCGGCTCGTCGACCTTGCGCGCGTAGCGCAGCTCCTTCATCCGCGCGGCGAGCAGCGCCGGGTGATCCGGGTCGAGGTACCGCACCGAGTGCAGGAGCTCCGCCCCGCGCGGGTAGAGCCACGCCCGCACCGGGACGCCGGCCGCCCCGCCGGCGTACCGCGCGGGCAGGCGGACGACGCGCGTCACCGCGGGCTCGAGCGCGCCGTCGCCGTCGAGATCGAAGCCGGCGAGGAGCTCGCTCACCGGCTCCACCTCCCGCCCGGCGGCCGCATCAGCGGGCCCGGCCGTGCCCTCCCTCGGCAGGGGCGACGGCGACGCGATCGCCGCCTCGAGCAGCGCGAGGTTCAGCTTGTACACCGCGCGCGACGGCGCGCCCGAGGCGTCCTCGCGGAACGCGGCCGGCAGCCGGAGGAACACGTCGCCGGCGCTGCCGTTCGTGGGCCAGAAGCTCCCGGGGAACGGCTTGTAGCGGACCGCGCGGAAGCCGCTCCCGTCGCGCGCGAAGCCCTCCTCGTCGAGCCCGGCGCCGAGGTCGAGATCCGGCACGTAGCCCGGGTAATCCCGGCGCGCGGCGAGCGCCTCGCGCAGCGGCGCGTAGTTGTCCTCCCGGATGTACTCGAGGATCTCCGCGTCGCTCGTCCGGGCGGCGGCGGCCGAGAGGTCCTCCAGCAGGTTCGTCCAGGGGTTCTTCCGGGCCGCGTCCGAGAAGCTGTACTCGCGCTGGAGCTCGTGATCGGCGAGCGTGTTCGGCCCGATCCCGATCGTGTGGCACGTCCAGCAGCCGTTCGCGCCGCTGGCCGTTGTCGCGTAACACATCGGCGGGATCGAGGCCTCGGGGTTGCCAGCGCGCCCGGCGCGCGCGGCCGCGGTGGCGAGCGGGTCGTAGCCGCCCCCGCCGCAGCGCGCGCCCGCGGCGAGGACGGCGGACACCGCCGCGAAGGCCAGGGGCGCGGACAGCAGGCGCGCGCGGCGGGCGGGCATGGCGGAGATCACTCGGGCAGGAAGGTGACCGCGATCACGCTCGACAGGGCCCCGTCGCCCTTCGGCCAGGTGCTGTAGGCGTTCTCGCCGGGGTGCTGCACCGACATGAAGATCGTGCCCATGTCGGGCGTGAACGACGGGCCCGTCGCCTCCGCGTCGCTCGGAAACGCCACGACGCGGAACGCCTTGCCGAAGCTCGGCCGGGTCACGCCCGGCTGACCAGCGCGGTGGGCGGGGTCGAGATCGAGGTAGTAGAAGGCGTCCGCGTGCGAGGCCACGCCGAAGTTGCCGTCGGTGCCGAACCACACGCCGCCGTCGCGGTCGAGGAGCAGGTTGTCCGGGCAGGAAGCGTCGAAGTCGCCCTGCCCCTTCGAGCCGTGCCAGACCTCGAAGTACACGAACTCGGTCGACGCGCCCGGGTTCGCGGGGTCGGACTCCTCCAGAGCGAAGATCGAGCCCACGGCGTCCGCGCGCTTCGGAGACTGGGTCGCGTGCGTCGCCGGATCGAAGACCGCGCCGTCCTGATCGAGCGACGTCTGCCCCGTGTGGTTGGTGAACGCCACGTAGAGGCGCGGCGTGCCGCTCGGGTCGCGCGGGTTCCACTCGATGTCCTCGGGCCGGTTCAGCTCCATGATCCCGACCTTGTTGCTCACCGTGAACAGCGCGCGCCAGACGTCGTAATCCGTCTGGAAGCCGCCGATCCGGTTCCAGCTCACGTCGCGCAGCGCATCGCCGACCGTCCTGGCCGGGTCGCCGAGCGCGGCCGCGTTCGGCGCGATGGCGGCGCTGTCGACGGAGAGCTCGATCCACTGCCCCGTGCCCGGGGCCGCCTCGGTCGGGGCCGCGTGGGTCGCGACCAGGGTGTTGCCGGTCGTGTTGTCGAGCCCGGCCATGTGCGCCGCGTAGAGCTTGCCCTCATCGAGCAGCGCGCGGATCGCCGCGCGCGTCATCCCGGCCGTGTAGTTGCCGCTGGTCACGTACTTGTAGATGCGGCCGCCGCGGCGATCGTCGGTCCCATAGACCACGATCGGCCGACCGGGCACGAGCCTCCACGCGTCGTCGACAGCGAACGTCGCGGCCTCCCAGCGGGCGCGGCCCATGAAGCCGAACTTCTTGTGGCCCGTGCCGGGCTGCGTCTTGCCGTCGTACTCGCCCGCGGGCTGCCCCGGGTCGATCTCGGTGAGATAGCCGTAATGGTCGCGCGGCTGCCGGCCGTTCGGATCGGAGATGCGCCCGAACTCCGCGCTGGTGCTCGCCTCGAAGACCGGGCTCACCGGCGCGCCCGGGTCGAAGCCCCGGCCGGTGAGGAACCGCTGATCGCCCGACCAGCTCGCCTCGAGATCACCGTAGTAGTCCTGCACGTTCTCCTCGGCGGTGATCACCGTGCCCCACGGCGTCTGCCCGCCGGCGCAGTCGCCCATGATGCCTGCCACGAGCCCGCCCGCGAGCGCCGCGCCGGTCGAGTCGTCGCGGCCCGGACTCGAGAGCTCGTGCCCCGCGAGGCGGCTCAACGTCTTGCTCGTCGCGTCGTAGCGGAGGGCGGTCGCGCTCCGGTCGACCGACCATGCGCCCGTCGCCGGGTCCTGCACGGTCCGGAGCCAGGAGCCGCCGACCTCCTTCTTTTCCCAGCGGATATAGGTGTCGACGTCCGCCTGCGACCAGACGTTCGACTCGACATCATTCGTGAGGACGCCGAGCTTGCGCAGGTGCCGGGCCAGCGTGAGGTGCTGCCCGGTCGGCGCGGAGCTGACCGTCGGGCTCCGCCCGGAGACGTACTCGTGGTTGACCCAGAGCCACCCGGCGGTGGCGGAGCCGTTCCACTGCGGCGCGTCGCCCGCTGTGGCGGCCCACCCTTCGCCGAAGAACGCTGTGTAATCGTTGTTGGCGCCGAAGCGGGGCGCTTCCGGCGCGGCGCTGAAGGTCAGCGGATCGAGCCAGGTCACCACGATGTCGGAGCGAACGCCGGCGAGCGCCCGGAGGGTGTCGGTCGCGGCCGCGCGGAGCGGGAACTGCTCGCCCTCGGGCAAGGTGCCGGCAGCGAACAGCGCGACGCGCTCTCTCACGTAGTGCGCGAGGTTCGCGGCGCTGCTCCACACCGGCGCGTCCTCGCCGGGCGCCCCGGGCTCCCCGGGCTCCCCGGGTGCACCGGGCTCACCAGGCGCCCCGGGCTCACCAGGCGCCCCGGGCTCACCAGGCGCCCCGGGCGCCCCAGGCTCACCGGGCGCCCCAGGCTCACCAGGCGCCCCAGGCTCCCCTTGCTCCCCGTTCGCGCCGTCCTTGCCTGGCGCGCCCTGTTCACCGGGCGCCCCGGGCGCGCCCTTCGCGCCATCCTCGCCGCAACCGCTCCCGATCGCGGCAAGACCGCCTGAGAGCACCAGAAGCAACGCCGTCCTCAGGGTCCGCCTCGTCATCATGTCCTCGTCTCCGCCGGGTAATGGCCGCAGACGATGCCTGGCGACGGTGGCGCCCCAATGCCCCTCACGCGACGAGTTGTTGTCAGAGATCCCCTGACCCTCGATCAGGCGTGTCATGAGCGCCGCACGACCGGCGGCCGCGCAACGGGGCCACGGCGAAGATCCCTCGGAGGACCGGCGGAGCCGCCTTGCTCGTCATGACCGCTCAGGCGCAGGCGCCATGACCGCGCGGCCGTCGTCGCCGCGCTACTCGTCGTCCTCGTCGGGCACGACGACGTCTTGACCGAAGCGCGCGCGCGCCTCGAGCAGCTCCCTGTCCGAGATCCAGGTGCGCTCGCAGCCAAGGAGCGGCTCTACCTGATAGACGTCCTTGCGCTGCTCGCCGTGTCCGTCTTCGAGGACCCGGACTACCTCGTGATGGAGGCCGCAGGTGGGGCAGAGCGCTCGCATGAAGGGTCCCTATAGTGCGGGCGCGCTCGGCGCAAGGCCCTCCCCTGCGCGCCGTCGACCGCGGAGCGGCGTCGGGCGGCGGGGGAGGTCAGCGCGTGCGAGAGGGGAGCGGCAGGGCGCGGGGAGCGCCGAGCGCGAGAGGAGACGCCCGGCTCAGGCCGTGGCGCGGGCGCCGGCAGCGGCGGTCGGCTTCTCGTCCGACTTGATCCGCATCCCGTAGAAGGAGCGGTACACGAACACCATCGAGAGCACGAAGAAGATGCCCGCGAGAACGAGGCTCGTCCCGCGGTCGATCTCGATCGCCAGCTCGACCGCGAGGAGGCCGAACAGCGTCGTGAACTTGATGATGGGGTTCATCGCGACGGACGAGGTGTCCTTGAAGGGGTCGCCCACGGTGTCGCCGACGACCGTCGCCGCGTGGAGCGGCGTGCCCTTCTCCTTCAGCTCCACCTCGACGAGCTTCTTCGCGTTGTCCCAGGCGCCGCCGGCGTTCGCCATGAAGATCGCCTGATAGAGCCCGAAGAGCGCGATGCTGATGAGGTAGCCGATGAAGAAGAACGGCTCGAGGCAGGCGAACGCGAGCGTCGAGAAGAAGACGCCGAGGAAGATGTTGAACATCCCCCGCTGCGCGTACTGCGTGCAGATCTCGACCACCTTCTTGCTGTCCGTGATCGAGGCCTTCTCCACGCCCTCGAGGCGGATGTTCGCCTTGATGAACTCGACAGCGCGGTAGGCGCCGGTCGAGACCGCCTGGGTCGACGCGCCGGTGAACCAGTAGATGATCGCGCCGCCCGTCACGAGGCCGAGCAGGAACGGCGGGTGGAGCGGCGAGAGCAGGCCCATGATCTCCTTCAACCGCTCCTGGGGCGTGAGATTCGCCGCGTTCTTCACCAGCGTGTTGCTGAGCACGACGATGATCGAGAAGATCAGCGTCGTCGCGCCGACGACCGCCGTCCCGATGAGCACCGGCTTGGCCGTCGCCTTGAAAGTGTTGCCCGCGCCGTCGTTCTCCTCGAGGTAGTGCTTCGCCTTGTCGAAGTTCGGGGTGAAGCCGAAATCCTTCTTCAGCTCGGCCTCGACGTTCGGGACGTTCTCGATGAGCGAGAGCTCGTAGACCGACTGCGCGTTGTCGGTCACCGGGCCGTAGGAGTCGACGGCGATGGTCACGGGGCCCATGCCGAGGAAGCCGAACGCCACGAGGCCGAAGGCGAACACGCTCTCGGCGATCATGAGCTGCCCGAGGCCCTGGGCGGAGAAGTAGTACGAGATGCCCATCAGCACGACGAGGACGAGGCCCATCCAGTACGCGCTGAAGTTGCCGGCAGTGAGGCCCGACAGGACGTTCAGCGAGGCGCCGCCCTCGCGCGACGCGGTCACGACCTCGCGGACGTGGCGCGACTCGGTGGAGGTGAAGATCTTGATCATCTCCGGGATGATGGCGCCCGCCAGGGTGCCGCAGGTGATGATCGACGAGAGCTTCCACCAGAGCGTCGTGTCGCCCCCGAGGTTCGGGATCATGAACGCCGACACGGCGTAGGTGAGCGCGACCGACACGATCGAGGTCAGCCAGACGAGGCGCGTCAGGGGAGCCTCGAAGTTCATCTTGTCGGCGTCGGCGTAGGACCCCTTCGCGATCGCCTCGTTGAGGAGGTACGAGCCGATGCTCGCGAGGACCATCACGATGCGCATCACGAAGATCCAGACGAGCAGCTGGACCTGGACGGCCGTGTCGGGGACGGCGAGGAGGATGAACGAGATGAGCGCGACGCCGGTGACGCCGTACGTCTCGAAGCCGTCCGCGCTCGGGCCGACCGAGTCGCCGGCGTTGTCGCCGGTGCAGTCGGCGATGACGCCCGGGTTGCGCGCGTCGTCTTCCTTGATGTTGAAGACGATCTTCATGAGGTCCGAGCCGATGTCGGCGATCTTCGTGAAGATGCCGCCCGCGATGCGGAGCGCGGAGGCGCCGAGCGACTCGCCGATGGCGAAGCCGATGAAGCACGGGCCGGCGTAGTCGCCCGGGATGAAGAGCAGGATCACCAGCATGAGCATGAGCTCGGTGCTGATAAGGACCGCGCCGATGCTCATCCCGGCCTTGAGCGGGATCGCGTACGTCGGGAACGGCTTGCCCTTGAGGCTCGCGAACGCGGCGCGCGAGTTCGCGAACGTGTTGATGCGCATGCCGAACCACGCGACGCCGCAGCTGCCGGCGATGCCGACGAGGCTGCTCAGCAGGATGACCACGACCTTGCCGGCATCCATGTGACGCAGCACGCCGAAGTAGAGAACCATGACCGCGCCGATCAGGATCTCCAGGACCAGGATGAACTTGAACTGCGTGACCAGGTACGTCTTGCAGGTCTCGTAGATGAGCTCCGAGATCTCCCGCATCGCGCGGTGGACCGGAAGCTTGTTCAGCTGCGAGTAAATGACGAGCCCGAACACGAACCCGAGCGCGCAGACGCCGATGCCGCCCATGAGGAGCGTGCGGCCGTCGATGCCACCGAAGGACTGGGTGCCTAGGTCGGGGAGGACCAGATCGGATTCACTGGCGCTGGCGAGCCCGCCGCTGAGCAGCAGGGCAAGCGCGGCGAGCCCGGCCAGCATCGGTGCGAGCCAGGCCTTTTGGGACCGGATGACGTTCATTGACGGTGTGCCTCCATCGCAAAATCCGAAGGCAGAGGACGGCGCCATCGCCGCCCGCAGCTTCGTGGTTCCGAGGGGTTGGCCGCCTGCGTAAAGGGGAAGGGGACCGGCGCGCTGCCGGAGTGGCTCTTGCTCTAACGCTGACGCTTCAGCACAGCCTCGTCCCTCGACGACCGGAGGGTGTCGGAGTGCCCAGAGCTGCCAGGCATGCCTCCACCGTTACCGGACCCCCGAGGCGCGCGCTAGCTACCATGCACCCGAGACGCCGTCGAGAGGGCGCGATGCGCGCCCACGACGAGAGGGCCTGTCAGCGGCGCGACGTCAGGAGATCACTTAGGGAGATTACGTACGATGGTGAAAGAAAGAAGCGTGCACGACCGAACGCTGTCACACGCTTTCGCGTCCGGTCGTATTCAGCTGCGCTCGGACGCTTTCAGCTGCGCTCGATCGTGTTCAGCTGTGCTCGTCCGTGTTCAGTTGCGCTCGGTCGCGTTGTTCAGCCGGCGATCCGAGCCGGAGAGCCGCTGATCCGAGCCGGAGTCCGCGCCAGGGCTGGCGTGGGACGTGAGGAGCTCCGCCACGAGATCCCGACACTCCGGCTTGTTGCGGAGGTGGCTCAGCAGCAGGTTGGAGGCCTCGCTGAACGACTTCTCGTAGGCGAGCCCCTCGCGCGTGCGCGCCGCGACGCGCTCGCGCCCCTGCGCCAGGTCCTCCTCCAGGGCCTCGGCGTAGCGGGCGAGCTGGGCGCGGAGCTCGTCGATCTGGCGGCGCAGGTCGCGCGCGTTCGCCTCGCGCGTGTTCTTCTTGTGCTCGTAGCGCCCGAGCTGCTCGCGCTTCGCCTGCGCGGTCGCGCCGGCCGCGCCCGCGCGCTCGTAGACGAGCGGATCGTGATTGCCCTGGCGGACCGCCCCGTCCGCCAGCTGGCGCGCGGACAGCGCGAGCTTCTCGGCGGCGGCGAGCTCGACGCGGACCTTCTCGACGTCCTCGCCGTCCGCCATCGCCTCGCGCATCACGCGCGACTCCTCGTGCGCGAGCTCCTCGACCTTGCGGCCGATCTCGGCGCGCAGCGCGCGGCCGCGGCGCTCGAGCGCCTCGAGCTTGCGGGTGAGGCTCGCGACCTCGCCCTCGAGCTTGTTGGCGCGCGCGGCGAGGTCCCAGGCCTGCGCAAGGCCGTTCTGGACCTCCTGCGGCACCTGCCCGGACGGGTAGGCGCGGGAGACCATGCGCGAGAACAGGGCCGCCCGGCTCGCCCACTCGATGACGCCCGCGCTCTGCGGCGGCGGCGGCGGCGGCGGCACCGGCACGCCGTCGCTCCCCTCGACCTCCCACGCGTGGGCCGGGAGCCCGCGCTGGAGCGCCTTCAGCTCCTCCTGGAGGTGGTGGGCGTCACGGTAGCGCTTGCGGATGTCCTTCTCGAGCAGGCGCAGCACGATCGCCTCGCCCTGCGCGTGCGCGTCGGGGCGGATCGAGCGGGGCCGCGGCGGCGCGTGGGTCCGCTGCATCTCGAGGAGCGTGTCGCGGTCGTTCGCGCGGAAGGGGAGCTGCCCGGTCAGCATCTCGAAGAAGAGCACGCCGAGCGCGTAGAGGTCGGACTGCGCCGTGGCCTCCTCGCCGCGCGCCTGCTCGGGCGACATGTACTCGGGCGTCCCGAAGACCGCGCCCTTCGGGGCGAGGCGCGGGTCGCGCGCGATGGCGGCGAGGCCGAAGTCGAGGATCTTGACGAAATCCTTCCGGCCGCCGCGGTGGGTGAGCAGGATGTTGTCGCTCTTCAGATCGCGGTGCACGACGCCGAGGTCGTGGGCGCGCGCGAGCGCGGCGCACATCTGCTCGAGGATGTCCACCGATCGCGCGATCGGCATCGGGCCGCGCGCGAGCTCCGCCGAGAGCGGCGTGCCGACGAGGTACTCCATGACGAGATAGAGCTCGCCCTCCTCGGTCTCGCCGATGTCGTGGATATCGATGATGTGGGCGTGATCAACGCGGTTTGCGGCGCGCGCCTCGCGCAGCATCCACGCGCGGAGGTGGGTCTCTCCGCGGAGATCGGGCCGGATGAGCTTCAGGGCGACGACCCGGTCGATCAGCACGTGGCGGGCGCGATAAACGACGCCCATGCCGCCTTCGCCAAGCCGTGCCTCGAGCCGGTACCTGCCGGCCACGACCTTCCCGATCAACGGATCGGTGCTCGAAGCCTTGGGACCTGCCGGTCGCTGAATCGCGCGCTCCATGGTGCCTTCGTTTCTCCTCAGCGCTCCCCAGAAGAGCCGTTCTCGTCTCTCAGGGCCCTATTGCGCTGTGCGGTGAGTCGGATCGCTCGCTGAACGTATCCGGTTTGAAACAGCTGGTCTACGGGCCCGCGGTCGGGTTGCGATGAATATCGTGCGAGCTCCGTGGGGAGGTGGGGTGGGAGACCGGCGCCGATGACGCGCTCGTCGAGCCGAGCCTAGCCGAGCCTAGCCGAGCCTAGCCGCGCGTCAGGCCGAGCGGGCGGGCTCGCCTCCGCGGACGGCCGTTCGGGCGGGCTCGCCTCCGCGGGCGGCCGCGCGGGAGGAGGGGTATCGCCTTGCGGACGGGCGCTCGCCGGGCGAGGATCGAGGGGCAGGCGACAGACGAAGCGCGCGCCGTGGACCGAGGCCGGCGCTCCGCGGCACGGGTGTCCGCCGCGGCCGCCGTCGCCGTCTTCTCCTTCTCGTTCTGGTTCTGGTGCTGCCGCGAGGGCGAGCGTGCCGCCGTGCCGCCGGACGATCTCGGTCGAGATCGACAGCCCGAGGCCGGTCCCCTGCCCTCGCGGCTTCGTCGTGAAGAACGGATCGAAGATCCGCGGGGCGAGGTCCGGCGGAACGCCCGGCCCGCTGTCCGAGATCGCGACGGCCGCCATGTCGTCGTCGACCCAGGTCTCGATGCAGATCGCCGGCTCGCCGGGCGCGCGCGGCGCCGCGCCCCCGCCGGAGGTCCCCTCCTCTGCCGGCGCGGCAGGCGCCGGCGGCGCCTCGAGCGCCTGGATGGCGTTGACGAGGAGGTTCATGAACACCTGGTTGATCTCGCCGCCCCGGCAGGTGACGGGCGGCAGCTCGCCGTAGCGCCGGATCACCTCGATGCGCGCCTGCCGGAGCCGCGGGCCGAGCAGGAGCAGCGTCTCCTCGAGCCCCGCGTGCAGATCGACCGGCAGCGGCTCGCCCGAGACGCGCGAGAAGCTCTTCAGGTTCGTGACGATGCGGACGCTGCGCTCGACCGCGCGGTGGACGAGGGTCGAGATGCCGGCGAGATCGTCGAGCGCCGCCTCGGTCTGGAGCCGCTCGCGGAGCGCCTCGAGCGCGCGGCGGCGCTCGCCCGGGAGATCGCGCTCCGCCTCGCGGTACGCGTCGAGGACGGCGCGGAGCTCCGCGGCGCGCTCCTCGATCGGCTGGGCGGCGCCGGCGATGGCGTTCAGGGGGTTATAGATCTCGTGCGCCACGCCGGCCACGAGCTCGCCGATGGAGGCGAGCCGCTCGCCCTGGATGAGCGCGGCCTGCGTCCGCTTCAGCTCGGACAGGGCGCGGGTGAGCTCCGCGGTGCGCGCGGCGACGTTCTCCTCGAGGCCGGCGCGCTCGGCCTCGAGCTCGGCGATCGTCCGGGAGAGCGCCTGCCGCATGCGCTCGACGCTCTCGCCGAGGCCCACGACCTCCTTCGGCCCTGACAGCCGCGGTACGGCGGCGTCGAGCTCGCCGCGCGCGACCTCGTCGGCGGCGCGGGCGAGCTGTGCCATCGGCCGGGAGAGCTCGCGCGCCGCCCGCGCGACGACGCCGAGGGCGGCGAGGACAAGGAGGGACAGCGAGGCGAAGAGCGCGGTGATCGCGTTGAAGTCCTCGTCGAACGACGAGCCTGTGGCGAGCGCGCGGTAGAGGCCGATCGAGGAGAAGAGCGAGAGGAGCCCCGTGAACAAAAGGGGCAGCCCGAAGTCGCGCAGCATGCGCCGCCGGAGGGGCGTCGGGGGCGCGCCGCCGTGCTCGGGCGCGCCCGTCCAGGCGCGCAGGAGGTCCACCGCGCGGGCGACGGAGTCCTTGTGCCAGGCGCGCTGGTAGAACGAGACGCCGAAGGCGAAGAGGGCGCCGAAGCCGAGCTGCATGAGCGCGTCGGCGACGCTGGAGGTGGCCCCGACGCGCACGTAAGCCATGCCGATCGCGGTGCACCCGAGCCACAGCGCGAAGTTCAGGGAGGCGAGCACGTCGGGGAGCCGCTCGGCGCGGGCGAGGCCGCGGCCGAGCAGGGCGCGGGCGCCGGAAGGGCCGGCCGCGAGGGCGGCCAGGATCGGGCGCGTGGCGGGGCGCACGGCGAGCGTGAAGCCGAGGGTGCCGGAGAGGGCGAGGAGGGGGACGACCTCGAACCACGCCTGGAACACGACCTGGCTCTGGGTGCGGAGGAACGCGACGCAGAAGAGCAGCATGACGTGCCCGCCGACGATGCCCGCGGTCGCCGCCGACTCCGCGAGCCTCGGCCGGAGCGCCGCGGCGAGGGCGCGCGCCGAGGCGGCGTCTCCGGCGCCGCCCTCGACGGCGCCTTCGCGGAGCAGGGCGCGGTAGATCGCGCGGCGCATGCCGCCCGCCATGACGCCGAAGGCGACAGCGGTCACCAGGAGGCCGAGCCACGAGGGCGGCGTCGAGCGGCCGATCCCGAGCGGGCCTGGCCAGGAGGGGGGCGCGGTCGGGGCGCCTCGGAACGCGAGCGGCAAGACAGCGAGCGGCCACGAGAGGGCGCGGATCGCCGCCGCGACGGCGAAGCCACGGTCGCCGCGGCGGGTGAGCGAGCCCGAGAGCGCCGCCGAGGCGGCCAGGGAGGAGAGCAGGAGGATCGCCGGCCACGGCGTGGTGAGGGCGGCGGGGACGACGGCGGAGAGGAACAGGAGCGCCGAGAACAGCTCCCAGCCGGTCGCGACGAGCTCTGCGCGGACGCGCGGGGCGCGGAGCGCGGCGGGCGGGGGCGGCGGCGGCGTGGTCACGAGGCGAGCGGCATGGAAGCGCAGGGCGCGCGCCATCGCAACGGCGCGCCCCCACGTGCGCACGTGCGACGGCGCGCGGCGGGGCGCGCCTCCGCGCGTCAGCGGCCCGGGAGGCGCACGCCCGGGAGGACGGTGCGCCGCTCGACGACCTCGTCGAGCGCGTCGGCGTCGATCAGGAGGTGCGCCCGCAGGCTGTCCTCGATGGCCGAGAACACCTTGCCCTGGTAACGGATCTCGCGGCCGGGCCCGGACGCGAGCCAGTAGTTGCCGCCGGGGCCGCTGCCGTCCCCGGCCGCGCTCGGGCTGGCCAGGAGCGGCTCCGCATTGCCGGGGAACGGATCGGGCGGGGTCGCGAAGCCCGGGAACGACGGCGCGGGCGGCGCGGATGTGAATGGCTCAGGGCCCGCGGAGAACGTGAGCGACGCGCCGGGCTCGAAGCTCACCGACAGGGCGCCGCCGCGAGCTGCGACCACGACGCCGGGCGTGCGCTCCTCGACGACGACCTCCTCGATGACCTTCCCGGAGACGAGCAGGAGCTTGTGGCTGCTCGTCACCTGCGAGCTCTCGGCCGTGAGCTCTCGGCGCAGCGCGATCTGGTGCGAAACGTAAAATTGCAGGTTCTTCACGTCGCTGTCGCTCAGGTCGTGCTGCACCCGGAGCTCGTGCGTGAACGGGACGAGGCGGGGGCCGCAGCCCAGGAGGAGGAGCGACAGGAGCGAGAGAAAGAGCGGGGCGGACGCCGTGGACAGGCGCCAGCGCGCCGCGGCGTGGGTCGTGTGGACGGAGAACGGCATGGAAGCCCTCGTTGAGGAGGCCTCGGCGAGATCGCCGCGGCGCACCTCTTCGCAACGGGGCGGCCGGGCGCAGCTTACAGCGGGCCGACGAGCCGCTCGCCGCGAGGGTGCCTGGCGACGCCACGGCGGAATCGCCGCCTCCGGGGCGCGCGACGGGATGAGGCGCTCAGCCGGCTCCAGGACGATTGGCGATGTCCGCCAGGTGCTGTTTCAGCACCTCCGCGCGGATCGGCTTGACCAGGTGCATGTCGAACCCGGCCTCCCGGGTCATGCGGCGGTCCGATTCCTGGCCGTAACCGGTCATCGCGAACAGCGATAGGCCCGCGAGGCCCGGAATGCGACGCAGCGCGCGCGCGACGTCAACTCCTGTCATGCCCGGCATGCCGATATCGAGCAGCACGACGTCCGGCTGGAGCTGCGTCGCGAGCTCGAGCGCCGAGGGGCCGTCGAACACGGCGTGCACGTCGTTGCCCATGCGCTTGAGCAGCAGCGCCATGCTCTCGGCCGAGTCGCGGTTGTCGTCGACGACGAGGATGCGCAGCTTGCGCCCGGCTTTCGTCGCGGGCGCGCCCACCGTCGGCGGCGCGAGGGGGCGCGTCAGCCGCGGCAATCGCACGATGAACTCGCTGCCGCGGCCGGGCCCCTCGCTGAGCGCCTGGACCGTCCCGCCGTGCAGCTCGACCAGCCGGCGCACGATCGTCAATCCGAGGCCCAGCCCGCCCTCGACGCGATCGAGGCCGCGATCCCCCTGCGTGAACAGGTCGAACACCTGCGGCAGCAGCTCGGGCGATATCCCCACGCCGCTGTCGCGGGTACGGAGGATCGCGTGCGTGTCGTCCGCCTCCACCGTGACCCGGATCGAGCCGCGCGGCGGCGTGAACTTCGCCGCGTTGTGCAGCAGGTTGCTCGCCACCTGCGTGAGCCGCGCCAGGTCGCCCGAAACGACGGCGAGCGGCTCGGCGGGCAGCTGCAGCTCCAGGATCTGCTCGCGCGCGTCGATCCAGGTCCGGGACGCTTCCGCCGCGCGCGTCACAACGTCGGCGAGATCGATCCGCTTGGACTCCAGGGCGATCTTGCCGCGCGTGATGCGGCTCACGTCGAGCAGGTCGTCGACGAGCCGCACGAGCTGGCCGAGCTGCCGTTCCATCAGGCCGGCTGCCCAGACGACCTGGGCGTTGTCCTTGCCTTCGAGCTTGAGGACGCTGGTCGCGTTGGCGATCGGCGCCAGCGGATTGCGCAGCTCGTGCGCCAGCATCGCCACGAATTCCTCCATCTGGCGCGCGTTGGACTCCATCTGCTCCAGGCGCTTGCGCTCGCTCAGGTCGCGCGTGATCTTGGAGAAGCCGCGCAGCTCGCCGCTCGGGCCGTAGATGGCCGTGACGAGGACGCTCGCCCAGAACGACGACCCGTCCTTGCGCACGCGCCAGCCTTCGTCCTCGAAGCTGCCTTCGCGCCGCGCGGCGGCGAGCACCGTCTCTGGGCGGCCGCGCGCGATCGCCTCGGCCGGATAGAAGCGCGAGAAGTGCGTGCCGATCACCTCTTGCGCGGAGTATCCCTTGATCCGCTCCGCGCCGGCGTTCCACGTGGCCACCCTGCCCTCGGGGTCGAGCATGAAGATGGCGTAATCCCTCACGCCTTCGACCAGCGCGCGGAAGCGCTCCTCGCTCTGCCGCAGCGACTCTTCCTGGCGCTTGCGCTCGCTCAGGTCGCGCGTGATCTTGGAGAAGCCGCGCAGCTCGCCGTCGGGGCCGTGGAGGGCCGTGATGATGACGTTCGCCCAGAACATCGAGCCGTCCTTGCGCACGCGCCAGCCTTCGTCCTCGAAGCGGCCCACGCGCCGCGCTTCGGCGAGCTCTGTCTGTGGCCACTTCCGCTCGATCGCCTCGGCCGGATAGAAGCGCGAGAAGTGCGAGCCGATCACCTCTTTCGCGGAGTATCCTTTGATCTGCTCGGCGCCGGCGTTCCACGTGGTCACGCGCCCCTCGGTGTCCAGCATGAAGATGGCGTAGTCCTTCACCCCTTCGACCAGCATGCGGAATTGCAGATCGGCGCCGAGCCCCGTCGGATCCATGCGGCACAGCCTACAGCATGGGTACACGTTCGCCACGCCATGCTCTCCCTTCCTGTCCTGCTCTCCGCGTCCGCGAGCCGTCGTCGTGTCGGCCGGCAGCGGCGAGTGACGAGCACAGCAATGGCCCCATGAGCCCGCGTCGAGAGCGCCCGCCGGCGGCCGCGCAGGGCCACCGCCAGCCGCTGGAGCGGTTCGAGAGTATCAAGACGGACGCATCGATTCTGGAGCCATCGAACGTGTCCAGTGCGAGCCACCCGACCTCGAGGGCACCGGAGTTGTCTTGCCCGTCAGCTCCGAGGGCGCGCGGCGCCGATCCGTTGCCGACGCCCGGTGGCCCACGCGCGAGTTGGCGTGCGCGCGTGTCGCGGGCGAAGAAACGCCGGTGTACCCTGGCCGGTGTACCGTGAGGCCCCCGCGAGCCTCTCCGCTGCGACCGCTCCAGAACGAGCACGATCATGCATCCTGACCCCTGGCACCTGGTCACCAGACAACCAGACTACATCCTGGCTTCCTGGCACCAGATCTTCTGTGTCATCTGGCGCCGCGAGACGACCGAGGACGGCGCGCGCCACCTGAGGGATGCGTGCGCGGAGTTCGCGAAGAAGCACCCGCGCGGCATAGGGCTGCTCACCCTCGTCGAGAGCGAGGCGTCGTTGCCATCGGCGCCCGCGCGCAGGGCGATCGCGAGCTTCCTCGCGGAGGCGAGCGCGACCATCAGGTGCTCAGCGGTCGTCTTCGAGGGCTCGGGGTTCCAGGCGGCGATGGTTCGCAGCGTCGTGACAGGGCTCACGCTCATTGCCCGCCAGCGTTACCCGCACAGGGTATGTGACATCGGGGAAGCCTGGCAGATGTTCGCGGAGCTCCTGCCCGCGGTGACGGGCGCCGCCGTGAGCGAAGCCGCGTTCCGGGCATCGCTCGACGCGCTGCGCGAGGACCTCCGCCGGACATGAGCCGGCGCGGCGTCTACTCCCAGTACAGCGTCGCCCGCCCGATCGCGGTGAACGGCCACCCCGGCGAGTAGTGGATCCCGGTGACCGGGGCCGGCTCGTACTGCAGCCGCGACGCGCTCGCGAACTGGACCTCGCGCCACGTCGTGTCGAAGAGGTTCTGGACGTCCACGGCCACCTCGACGTTCTTCCACCGCAGCCCGGCGTTGGCGTCGACGACCGTGAACCCCTCGGCGGTGAGCGACTCGTCCTCGGTCGCGGGCCGCGCGCCGATCGCTTTGACCCGCAGCGCCGCGAACGGCGTGAACGCGCCGAACGTCGGGCGGACGCCGACGCCCGCGGTCAGCGTCCGGGTCGGCGCGAGGGCGACAGCGCTCGCGTTGCCGGCGTTCTCGCGGAATCGCGCGCGGGTGAAGGTCGCGTCCACGTCCGCGAAGAGCCAGCTCCGGAGCCGGTAGCGCCCGCCGATCTCGATCCCGTAGCGCCGCGTCTGCCCCGACGCCTCGGTCGCGCCCGCGTCGCCGCTCCAGACCAGCTCCGAGTCCAGGTCGAGCAGGAACGCGGCCCCGTTCAGCGACAGCCCGCGCAGGGGCGCGACCCGCAGGCCGACCTCGTAGCCCGTCGCGGGCGTGATCAGCGTCGCCGCCCCCTCCCCCAGCACCGCGCCCTGCGCGTCGTTCGAGTGGAAGCCCCGCCCGAAGTGGGCGAAGAGATCGACCCCCTCGACGGGCGACACGATCGCCGTGAGCTTCGGGAGCAGCTGCATCTGTCCCCGGGCGCCGCTCGACCTGTTCCCCGCCGCCTCGAGGTCCTCGCCCGGGTCGTCCACGTTGACGTCGATCCACTGCGCGCGCGCCCCGAGCACGACGCGGAGCCAGCGCCGGAGCCGGGCGTCCTGCTCGACGTAGACGCCGATCTGGCTCTCATCGACGTGGGTCCTGCTCTTCTCCTCGATCCGCTCGCGCGCCTCGTCGTGGTGGAGGGACTTGTCGATCGCGTCCGCGCGGATCTGCGCCCCCAGCGAGGTCGTGAACCTCGCCCCACCGAGCTCGTATTGCCTGCGGAACCGGAGATCGGCGCCGCCGACGGTGCGGTCGTCGTTCTGCTCGATCTGGTCGCCGTGGACGGGGTCCTCGCTGAAGAACGTGAAGTTCGAGTACAGCGTGAAGCGGTACCGGACGAGGTAGGCCAGCGCGCTCAGATCGGCGTCCCGCCACGCGGTGGAGTACGCGACGGACGCCATGTGCCGCTCGGTCGCCCCGCCCTCGGTCGGATCCACGGCGCCGAAATGGTCGATGCACGGCTGTCCGAACGCCGAGGGCGGCGGGTTCAGCCCGCCCTGCTCGCCCTCGCCGCACACGGCGCGCGCGGGGATCTGGCCGGAGCCGTGCCAGGTCGATCCATACGACATCCAGGTCATCTGGACCTTCCCGGTGTTGCCCAGATCGTGCGTGGCCCGCAGGTACACGTTGAAGCGCTTGAGCCGCTCCGGGCTCAGGAACGGCCCGTCGTTCCGGTAGATCTCCGCCGCGGCCACCGCGCGCCACGTGTCGCCGAGATCCGGCGAGGCGATGACGAGGCCGCGCTGGATACCGTACTGCCCCAGGCTGACCTGCGCGTAGCTCTCCTCGAGCTTCTCGGCGAAGCGCAGGTTGACGGCGCCCGCCGTACCGAAGTCGCCGATGCTCGCGTAATAAGGCCCCTTGTAGCCGTCGAGCCCTGTCACGAGCTCCGGGATCATGAAGTAGAGATCGGTGAAGCCGTGCCCGTGGCCGTGGCTGACCATGTTGACGGGCACGCCGTCGACGAAGAAGGCGACGTCGGTCCCATGATCCGCGTCGAATCCGCGGAGGAAGTACTGGTTCGCCTTGCCCCCGCCCGCGTGCTGCACGGCGAAGAGCCCGGGGACCGACTCGAGGAGGTCGCCCGGCCGGAGCCTCGGCCTGAGCTCGAGCTCCCGGTGTCCGACGGAGACGCGCGACGCGGCCTCGCTGCCCGGCTTCTCCGCCTGGATCGTCACTTCGATCGCGGCGTCGCCCGCGGGCGCACCCTCGCCGGTGGGCGCTGCAGCGGCGGTCTCCGGCGGGGCAGCGGGCGCCTCGGGGGTGTCGCCCTCGGCGCGCGCGGGCCGCGCGGCGGCCAGCACCATGGATAACGCGGCGAGCAGGTGAAATGGATGGCGGTGCCCGTGGCTCGTCGTGACCGTCTCGCGCAGCATTCGTGTCCTCCTTCGCCGCAATCGCGCGGAGCGGCGTCGGGCCGCTCGCGTCGAGCTCCGCGAGGACGAAATGGCTGGCCATCGCACGGTGCGCTGGACCGACCTCTCGCCCCCGCGGGCGACCGGAAGGCGACGCGGGGGCGGTTCGGTATCCGGGACGTGCGCAGAGAGGTGGAGCTGCACCGGCTCGGACCTCACCGCCTCCCTCGAGGCTCCCAGGTCGAACCGGCGCCGGATGTCTCCCGCCGCCGGGCGCTGGCAGGTCTTCGGGCTCGCGAGCGCTCCGGTCTGACCGGCTCCCTACTGTCCACCGCTTCCCAGCCCTCGGCGGGCCAGTGCATGGGGTGGAGGTCGTTCTCGCTTACCGCTGCGGGGCAGCCCCGGAATTTCACCGGGTTCCCTCTTCGGCCCAGGCGAACGCCCGGGCACCAGCACGGCGCGCACCCTATGGCCGTGCGCCTTCGGCTGTCAATCGCTACCGCTCGGCTCGCCCGCTCGACGCGCGCCGCTCTCGCGCCATGCGCGCGCCTCGCGCTCTCCATCCGAGCGCCTCGACGCGGGCCTGCCGTGCAGGCCGAACGTTCGGGCTCTAGCGAGGATGGGCTCGCTCCTCCGTGGGTCGCGTGCTACACGGCCGCCGCCGTATATGCCCCGTAACGATCTCCGCAACATCGCCATCGTCGCCCACGTCGACCACGGGAAGACGACCCTCGTCGATCACATGCTCCGCCAGTCGGGCGCCTTCCGAGAGAACGAGGTCGTGGCCGAGCGGGTCATGGACTCGAACGACCTCGAGCGGGAGCGCGGCATCACCATCCTCGCGAAGAACACGAGCATCCGGTACCGCGGGGTCAAGATCAACATCGTCGACACGCCCGGCCACTCCGACTTCGGCGGGGAGGTCGAGCGCACGCTCATGATGGCCGACGGGGCGCTCCTCCTCGTCGACGCCGCCGAGGGCCCGCTGCCGCAGACGCGCTTCGTGCTCTCGAAGTGCCTCCAGCGCGGCTTTCCGGTCATCGTGGTCATCAACAAGATCGACCGGAGCGACGCGCGCGCCCACGAGGTGCTCTCCGAGGTGTTCGACCTCTTCTGCGACCTCGAGGCGAGCGACGCGCAGATGGACTTCTCGACGCTCTACGCGATCGCGAAGTTCGGGCAGGCGAAGCGCGAGCTCGAGCACGAGGCGAAGGACCTCGAGCCGCTCTTCGAGACCATCCTCGAGCGGGTCCCCGGCCCCTCCGGTGACCCCGACGGTCCGCTCCAGGTCATCGTCTGCAACACGACCCACGACGAGTACGTGGGCCGGCTCGCGGTCGGCCGCGTGGTCCGCGGCACCGCCCGGTCCGGCGCCGACGTCGCGCTCCTCGGCGAGGGCGGCCAGTCGCGCGGCTACGTGAAGATGCTCTACGCCTACGAGGGGCTGAAGCGCGTCGCGGTCGAGAGCGCCGTCGCGGGCGAGGTGATCGCGATCGCCGGGCTCGACACGGTCACGATCGGCGACACGATCACGGATCCGGCGCACCCCGAGGCGCTGCCGCGGATCGTGGTCGAGGAGCCGACGATCAAGATGAAGATCGGCGTCAACACGTCGACGTTCGCCGGCAAGAGCAAGCAGTCGAAGTTCCTGACGAGCCGTCACCTGAAGGAGCGGCTCGAGCGCGAGGCGATGAAGAACCTCGCGATCCGGGTGGAGCCGACCGAGGTGCCCGACACGTTCGTGGTGCTCGGCCGCGGCGAGCTCCAGCTGGCGATCCTGGTCGAGACGATGCGGCGCGAGGGGTACGAGATGCAGCTCTCGAACCCCGAGGTGGTGACGCGCGAGATCGACGGCGAGGTGATGGAGCCGCTCGAGCTCGTGGTCGTGGACGTGCCGGACACCTACGTCGGCATCGTGACCGAGCGCCTCAGCTCCCGGCGCGGCCGGATGGTGAAGATGACGAACCCCGGCTTCGGCCGCGCCCGCCTCGAGTTCCGGGTGCCGTCGCGCGGGCTCATCGGCTTCCGCGGCGAGTTCCTGACGGCGACGCGCGGGACGGGCCTGCTCAACACGATGTTCGACGGCTGGGCGCCCTGGGGCGGCCCGATGATGCGCCGCCCGACCGGCGCCATCGTCGCCGATCGCGTCGGCGTGGCGACCCCGTACGCGCTGCACCACCTGCAGCCGCGCGGCATGTTCTTCATCGTCCCCGGCGTCGAGGTCTACGAGGGGATGATCATCGGCGAGCACAACCGGCCGAACGACACCGACGTCAACGTCATCAAGGAGAAGAAGCTGTCGAACGTGCGCAACCACGGCAAGGACGAGAACGTCCTCCTGGCCAGCCCGCGGCTGCTCACGATCGAGACGGCGATGGAGTGGATCGACGGCGACGAGCTCGTCGAGGTCACGCCCGACGCGGTGCGCGTCCGCAAGAAGGTGCTCGCGTGCAACCGCCGGGAGCGCCGCGAGGACGCGATCGAGCAATCGCAGGCGGTGGAGTGAGCGACCGGGGGCGCGCGGGACGTGCGGGGCGTTTGATGCGCGCCCCTGCCGTGCCTGCCGCGCGATAGGATGCCCTGATGAGAACGCCGCTGCTCTTCGCTTTCCTGGCTTCGCTCGTCGCGCTCGCGGGGGCGGGCGCTTGCGGCGGGGCCGTCGTCGTCGACGGGCTCCCGGGGAGCTCGGACGGCGCCGGGGGCGCAGGCGCGGCCGTGGGGTCGCAGTCGGCGAGCTCCGGCGGGTCCTCCGTCGAGGAGCAGAGGGCCTCGTGCGATTTCTTCTGCTCGCTCTTCGACGGCGTCACGTGTCCGGAGCTCCGGTGCAGCGAGCGCTGCGCCGACCTGCTCTCCGAGCAGCGCCCCTGCAACGCGCTGACCTCCCCCTTCTTCGACTGCGTGGGCGAGACCGTCGCCTCCGCGGACCGGATCCCCTGCGAGTTCCTCGCGCCGTCGATCACGTCGCTCTTCGATTGCCTGAGCGGGCGCGTTCGAGAGTGCGCGACCGATTTCCTGCCCCCGACGTGCGACGCGCAGTTCGAGAAGCTCAGGGCGTGCCAGCGCGATCAGGGCCGGTAGCGGGGGCGCTCGTCGCCTGACGCGCGCGGCCCCGCGCCGGGGTCGAGGGCGCTCCGGAGCGGCCCGAGGGCGTCGGCGACGAACGCGACGAGCGCCTTCACGCGCGGCACCCCGCGCGTATCGCGGTGCACCCCGAGCCACAGCTTGCGCCCTGGCGGCGGCGAGGGCGGCGAGAGCAGGCGGAGGCCGGCGGTCGCGTCGCCCAGGTAGCGCGGCAGGCAGACGAGCCCGACGCCGGCGGCCCCCATCGTCGCCTGGGGCTCGCGGCCGTTGGTGCGCGCGGCGACGCGAGCCTTCGCGGCGACGGCGCGCACCCACGACAGGTCGGCGATGGCCGGAGGCTCGTCGTTCATGGTGACGAGGGTGTGGCCCTCGCACTGCCGGCCCCAGTCCGGCGGGCCGCGCTCGGCGAGGTAGGCCTCCGATGCATAGAGCCCGAACCCGATCCGCGCGACCTCGCGCTGGAAGACCTCGTGGTGCTCGAACGCGGCGGGGCGAAGGGCGATGTCCGCTTCCCGCCGCGGCAGGCTCAGCCATCGCGCGTCCGCGATGAGATCGACGGAGATGGCGGGGTGGCGCGCGAGGAACGGGACGAGCAGCGGCCCGAGGACGCGCGTGGCGAGCCACTCGGACGCGGTGACACGGAGGTGGCCTCTCAGGCCTGCGTCGCGTCCGGCGGCGGCGCGCTCGGCCGCGAGCGCGTCCTGCTCCATGCGCTCGGCGTGGCCGAGCACGCTCTCGCCCGCGGCCGAGAGCGAGAACCCCGACGGCGAGCGCTGGAAGAGCCTCGCCCCGAGGCGCCGCTCGAACGCGGCGACGCGCCGCCCCACGGTCGGCTGGGTGACCTTCAGCACGCGCGCGGCGGCGGAGAGGTTGCCGTGCCGCGCGACGGCGAGGAAGTAGCGCAGATCGTCCCAGTCGAGCATGGCTCCGGGGCGCGGGGCGCTGCTGCCGGAGAGCGCTCCGCGCCATGCAAAGGTGCATGGCGAGTCTACGTCGATGGCGGATCCCCGGGCAACGTCGGACCGCGCATGCTCTCCCGCGTGCGTTCCCGCACCCGCGCGCTCGCGGACTCGCGGACTCGCGGACTCGCAGGTCGCGAGTTTCACGTCGGAGGATCGGAGGGAGGCTGGCATGTTGACGAATCGTCGTGAGTTTCTCCACCGCGTGACCGGCACGGCCGCGGCGGGCTTCCTGGGCTCGGCCCCGGCCGGGACGGCTTCCTGTGCCGCGCAGCACGGGCCGGCGCCGCCGCGGCCGGCGGCGGGATCGAAGATCAAGGCGATCGCCTTCGACGCCTTTCCGATATTCGATCCGCGGCCGATCGCGGCGCTCGCGGAGGAGCTCTGTCCGGGCAAGGGGGCATCGCTGAGCGAGGCGTGGCGCACCCGTCAATTCGAGTACACGTGGCTGCGGGTCGCGTCCCACGAGTATGCCGACTTCTGGCAGGTGACTTCGGATGCGCTGGTGTTCGCCGAGCGCGCGCTGGCGCTCGATCTCGGGGAGGAGAAGCGGGCGCGGCTCCTCGGCGCGTACCTCGATCTCCGGGCGTGGCCTGACGTGCTGCCGGCGCTCCGGGCGCTGAGGGGCGCGGGGATCCGGCTCTCGTTCCTGTCGAACTTCACGCCGAGGATGCTCGGGGCCGCCATCGAGAGCTCCGGTCTGGGGGGCCTGTTCGAGCACGTGCTCAGCACGGACGGGGCGAGGACGTACAAGCCCGATCCTCGCGCGTACCGGATGGCGCTCGACGCGTTCGGCCTCACGCGCGAGGAGATCGCGTTCGTCGCGTTCGCCGGCTGGGACGCCGCGGGGGCCCGGTGGTTCGGCTATCCCACGTTCTGGGTCAACCGCCTGGGCCTGCCGGCCGAGGAGCTCGGCGTGAGCGCCGACGCGACGGGAGCGAGCCTCTCGGATCTCGTGGAGTTCGTGAAGGAGAGGGCGTGACCGGCGGGGCCATGCCGCCTGTGCGATCAGCGGGTCGCAGGGCTCCCGGCGCGCCTCACGGCGGCGAGGTCACGGCGCCGCGCATGGCGCGCATGGAGTCGCGGGCGAACCGCCCCTGGACCCTGCGCGCGTAGGGATAGCCGAGCCGGGCGAGGACGTGATTCGGCCGGGAGACGGCGAAGATGTCGTAGGCGACCTCGCCGGAAGGCTCGTCGTGCTCGATGAGAAAGCGCTCCTCGCCGCGCTCGCCGTGCTCCTCGAACGTCCCGTAGGCGAAGCCGAACCGGCGCACAGGGCCGCTCGTCTCGTCGACGGTGTAAACGACCCTGCACGCGTTGAGCCAGTGAATCCCGAGCACGCGGACGAGGATCACCACCGTGACGCCGGCCTGGAGGGGAGCGTCGGGATAGCAGAGCTCGACCCAGCCGAGCCGGAACTGTGCCCAGCGCCGCATCGCCTCGACAGCGCGGTCGAAGAGCGCGGCGCCCTGGCCGAGCACCGCGCGGTGGTGGTCGACGTTGAAGCCGGCAGGCGGCCGCGGGCGGCCATCGCCGGCGCCGGTGCAGCCGACCTCCGCGTACGAGAGCGGCCGGCCCGCCTGGCGAGCGAGGAAGGCGCGGATCGCGGCATCGGAGGGGCGGGCGCGGGAGAGCACGAGGGGCAGGATAGCCGAGGCGGTCAGGCGTGGAGCCAGGGGCGCAAGCCGAGCTCGCTCCAGCGAGAGGCCCAGCCGACGTCAAACACCATGGGACACGCCTCGATCCACGAGCGGATGTCCCATGGGTGGCGGCGCTCTTTCAGGGCGGTGCGGAAGCGGTCGATGTCGATCCGATACCACGTCAGGCAGCCTCGCGCGCTCCACAGACCGACCAGGTAACCGTCGTTCCAGCGGGCGCACGCGCCGTAGATCTGGTACTGGCGGAGCTCGACGAGCGCCTCGTTGACCTCCATCTCGATGGCGTCCGGATGCGGCCAGAAGACCGGCGCGGGGAGCCGCGCGACGTCGGCCCGAGCCGCCAGGCCCAGCGGGTTGCCAGCGACCGTGACGCGCTCGAGCGCCGGCAGGCGATCCAGGAGAGGTCCGAGCTCGGTCAGGTCGCACGCCGTGACGTTGAGATCCGTGAGGTGGGTCAGCGCGCACAGGCCCGACCAATCCGCGATCCGGCAATGCGTGGCGAAGAGGCGACGGAGCGTGGGAACGGCCGACAAGGCCCCGAGATCGGAAAGCTCACACGAGTCGAGCGCGAGGTTCTCGAGCCGCCGGAGCGGCCGCAAGTCATCGAGCTGGGTCGCTTCCGCCGGCGACCCCCCGGCCGCCTCGCGGCATCCCGGCGCGCTGCCTCGGCGAGGCGCTCCACCGAGATCGTTCGGTTACGAAGGAGCGTGTTCCCACGACCGCAACGTGGTCACCGCCGTCTCACGTCCGCGATCCGAGCTGCACGAGCTCTCGGACCGGACGCGAGCTCGCGCGGCGGTATGTTCCCGCCGCCCCCGCGACGTGATGGGTTTACGGCCACGACGAAGCGCGATGAGCGCCTTTGCGTCAAACCGGCCTGCACGGATCCGAGACGCCGCTCACCGAGGGATCGGCATGGACATGAGATGGGCTGGACGATCGCGAAGCAGGCTTCAGGCGCGTCTCGCAGCTCGAGGATGGCGGCGCGTACACGACGCGACTCCGCGTGTGCGGCTGGCACCTCCCGGCGAGCGCTGATACGCTCCTCGGCGATTCGTAACAGCGAGGAGGTGCATGGCCAATGGACATGCAGTTCAACTTTCACGACGCCGAGGTCGAGGCGGATCAGCTGGACGCGATGCTCGAGAGCCTGATGCGAGACATCGGCACCGCGGGCGCGACCCCGCGGCGCGCCGTTGAAGGCCACCTCCCGAGGAACGCCAAGGGAGACGCCTTCACCGTCGGCGCGATCGCGCTCGCCGCGCTCCCCGCGGTGCTCCCCCAGGTGATTCAGCTCGTCAATGAGTGGGTCGTCCGCGCGCCGAGGCGCCGCATTCGCATCCGGGGGAAGAACGGCCTGGAGGTCGAGTTCACCTCGGACAAGCCGCTCGGGGAGAAGGAAGTGCTCGACCTCGCGCGCCGCATCAGCGCAATCAAATGACAGCCCTGGACAGAGATCCTGTGCTGGGCGGACGGGACCGCATCGCGCTCATCATCGCGAACGGAATGTATGCGGACGGCAGGTTGCGCTCGCTCCAGGCGCCCGCCCTCGACGCATCGAAGCTCGCCGACACGATGGGAAACCCGGACATCGGCGATTTTCGCGTCCAGCTCTGCGTCGATGGCAGCCAGCTCGAGGTCCGGAAGGCCATCGGCGCGCTCTTCCATCGCCGCCATCCGGAGGATCTGCTCGTCCTCTACTACTCCGGTCATGGCCTGAAGGACGACTGGGGTCACCTCCACCTCGCCACGCACGACACGGAGAAAGAGCTCTTCAGCGCGACCTCGGTCGACGCGGCGTGGATCAGCCGCCAGATCGATCAGTGCCCCGCGAAGCGCATCGTCCTGATCCTCGACTGCTGCTACAGCGGCGCGTACGAGAACTCCGCCAAGAGCGAGCAGGACAGCGTCGACATCGCCGGGACGTTCATGGGAGACGGCTCGGGTCGCGTCGTGATCTCCGCCACGACGTCGGTTCAGCTGGCGTGGCAGGCCGACCAGCCCGTGGGGGTGACCCCGCAGTCGATCTTCACGCGCCACATCGTCGAGGGCCTGTCGACCGGCACAGCCGATCTGGACCGAGACGGATACGTCGATGTCCACGAGCTCTGCGAGTACGTGCAAGCGAGCATCAAGGCCGAGGGAGGCCGGCAAACCCCGCAGATGTGGACGCAGAAGTACGAGGGGCGGCTGCGCATCGCGAAGGCCCCGCTCCGGGCCACGATCCCGGCGTCGGGCGGGAACGCCGCGATCACCTGCGAGCTCTTCGTGTGCAACGGGCCCCTCGCAGGTCGGCGGTTCGTGCTCCACCCTGGAGAGTTCACGGTAGGGCGAGAGCCCGACTGCTTCATCCGCCTGGATGATCCGAAGGTGTCGCGAAAGCACGCGACGATCGTCGTCGGAGCGGATGAGGTGCGCGTGATCGACCAGGGGAGCACGCACGGGACCAAGATCGACGATCAGCGCATCACGAGCGCCTTGCTCCCGCAAAACGGCCAGATCGTCGTCGGGGGCACCGTGCTCAGGCTGGTCCGCCTGGAGGCCGCGGGCACACGTCAGACCGCGGAGACGGTCGCGCACCCGCCAACCGGGCCGAGGAAGCGATCGGCCACCCTGTTCACTCCCTGAGCCCTGGCGCAGGGGGCGCCCGCGCTATGCTTCGGCTCGCCCGGCGCGCGGGGCCTCCCGGTGGGTGTGACCGCGCCCCAGGGTGAAGGGGCACCGCTCGCCCGCAGCCCGCGGGCGGCCTGACCGCCCTCCCGTCGATGCACAAGGACCTCCTCGATCTCCTCCTCGCCCTCGACCGCGTGCCGCAGGATCCGCGCTGGCACCCCGAGGGCGACGCGCTCTTCCATTCCCTGCAGGTCTTCGACCTGGCCCGCCGTGAGACCGCGGATCGCTCGCTCTGGGCCGCGGCCCTGCTCCACGACGTCGGCAAGGCGTTCGCCTGCGCCGACCACGCCGAGGAGGGGGCCGACGTGCTCGAGGAGCTCGTGTGCCCGCGGATCGTCTGGCTCGTGCGGCACCACCTCCACCTGCTGCGCGCGCCCGGCGCGACCCGGCGGCGCCTGCGGCGCACGAAGGCGCTCGCGGACCTCGCGCGGCTCCGCCGCTGGGACGTCGGCGGCCGCTCGCCCGAGGCGACCGTGCTCCGCCCCGAGGCCGCCGTGGAGCTCCTGCTCGACGGCGCAGACTGGACCCTCCTCTCGATCGGCGGCGAGCCCGCCCCCTCCGATGACCTGCGAAAGGAGCCGCTCGCCTGAGCGCAAGGTCCGCCGGGAGGTCCTCTGCGACGACGTCGACCGCTGGGCCGACGATCGCCGGCTCTGGGGCGGCGAGGCCGAGCCGCCCGGGCGAGCGCGGCTCTGCGCCGCGGTGCGGGACGCGGTCGAGACCGCGCTGACGGCGAAGCAGCGGGAGGTCGTCGAGGCGTATTTCTTCGACGGCCTCTCGCAGGGCGAGATCGCGCGCCGCCTCGGCGTGGCGCAGCAGGTGGTGCAGAAGCGCCTGTTCGGGGCGCCGCGGTGCGGCCGGGTGGTGGGCGGCGCGATGCTCCGGCTGCGGCAGGCCCTCGAGCCGACGGTCGCCGCGGCGCCGGCGCGGGCGGCAGAGACGCCGGCAGCGCGCGCGGCGCGGGGGGCCCGATGAGCGCCGAGCGCTTCGGCGGGCTGCGGGCCCGCATCGCCGCGGAGGCCGCGCGCCTCATGTACGAGGAAGGCGTGGACCAGTACTTCACCGCCAAGCGGATGGCCGCAAAGCGGATCCTCGGCCAGGTGGAGGGGCGGCGAGCGCGCTACCGGCCCGCGGACCTGCCCTCGAACGGCGAGATCCGTGAGGCGCTGCTCCTCTTCGCCGAGCGCGCCGAGGGGAGCCAGCGGACGCGCCGGCTCTTCGCGCTGCGCATCGTGGCGCTGGAGGCCATGCGCGCGCTCGCGCCGTTCTCGCCGCGGCTCATCGGCTCGGTCTCCACCGGCCATATCCGCCGCGGCAGCGACGTCGATCTGCACGTGTTCCCCGCCGACGAGGAGGCGCTGGAGCGGCACGTGCGGGCGCTCGGCTGGACGTTCGACCGGGAGCGCGTGACGATCCAGAAGGGCGGAGAGCTCCGGGAGTACGTCCACTACCACGTGGCGGACGTGGCGCCCCTCGAGCTCACGGTGTACGCCCCGCGCGATCTGAGGGCGCGGCCCCGCAGCAGCACCGATGGGAAGCCGATCGTGCGCCTCGGCGTCGCCGCGCTCTCGGCGCTCTGCGCCCGGGATCACCCCGTCGCGTGGGAGCGCTACCTGGAGACCGGCGAGGTGGACGGCATGGACGCGCTGCTCGAGGCGGACGAGGACGAGCCGCTCCCCGGGCCGTTCGATGGGCTGCTCGACGGCGGCGGCACCGGAGACGACGGCGACGAGCCGGCCTGCGCCGAGCCTGGCGAGGAGGACGACGCAACTCAAGACTACGAGCCGCTCCCCGGCTTCGAGGACACGGCCTGAGGCCCCGACCGCAGGCGAGGAGGGTCGGGCGCTCCTGCGCTCCCGCGACGGCACGAAGGGATACCGTCGCTCGCCGAGCGCGAGGCTCGACACCGATGGATGGATAGGACGACTCGCCGGACTCGGATCCTGCCGTCGTCGCCGGACTCCACCGCTTTCACCCGCGCTGCGAGGCCGATGAACCTCCTCGCCGGGCGGAGAGGCGAGCGTCGGACGACGCGCCGGTGTCGCCGCGTGGCGAGGCTTGACCCTCGCGACGCCCAAGTGCTCTCATGGCGCGGTGAAGCCCGAGGACCCGCCCGTTCCCAGCGCGATGGCGGCGCCTTCCGGAACGGCGGCAGCGGCGGTGATGTGGCGCGCGCGGGGGCGGCTCCACCTCACCGTGATCGCCAAGGCGACCTTCGCCTTTGTCGACGGCGCACCGATGATTCCCGTCGAGCCGCAAAAAATCATCGATGCTGACATCCACCATCACAACCACCCGGGCCGCAGCGTCCGGTTGACGAGCGATCTCGCGCCCTACCTCGCGCGCATCGACGTGTTCTTCACGGGCCACGCGCACGCGCCGCCGGGCCCGCCTGCGGCGCCCTTCTCCGTGCGCCTCGCGCTCTTCGCCGGCGAGCGCCCGATCCTCGACAAGGCGCTCTCGATCGAGCCCGGCGGCGCGGAGAAGGCGATCCCCCTCGCCTACGAGCGCGCATTCGGGGGGATCGGCATGGCCGACAACCCGTTCGGCACCGATCGCCCGGCCGTCCTGGATCCCTCGCGGCGCGACCGCCCAGCGGGCTTCGCGCCGCTCGGGAGCGTGTGGCCCTCGCGCAGGCGGCTGCTCGGGCGTACGCCCCACAAGGCGCTCGAGGGGCCCATCCTCGAGATCCCCGACGATTTCGACTGGAGCTACTTCCAGGCGGCCCCCCCCGATCAGCGCGTCGAAGCCCTGGTCGGCGACGAGTGGCTCGTGCTCGCGGGCCTCCACCCGACGCTCCCAGCGCTGCGGACGCGGCTCCCCGGGGCGCGCGCCCTCGGGCGCGTCCATGGCCTCTCCGCGTTCGGCGTCGCGGAGGGGCAGCCGCTCGATCTCGTGCTGGACACGCTGCACATCGACGGCGACCGGCAATCGTGCTCGCTGGTCTGGCGGCGCAGCTTCCCGCTCGCGGAGGAAGCAGCGCTCGCGGCGGTGCGCGTCGTCGTCGGCGTCGAGGTGCCGGGCGCCCCGCCCGCATGGCTGGCCCCTGCCGAGATCGTGATAGCCGCCCAGAGCGCCGTCGCGACGTCCGATCCGGCAGAGGTGACGCTCAACCGGTCCGATCGAGACGTCGTCAGTACGTGAGCGAGGCCGTCGCGCGACCCATTCCAAAGGCGCTGACGACGGTCGCGATCACGGTCTGAACGGCGTTCGGGATCTGGGAGCGGTCGCAAACGGTGTCCGGGGGGACTGTCGAGGTCGACGGCGCGCGCGGGCCCCGGAGCGGCGGGCGCGGCGCCGCAGCGCGGGCGCGGGGCGCGTTGCTCGGCCTCGCCGCCGCAAGTACATTCGGTGACCCATGGACGTCACGACGCTGGTGCGGGGCGACGCCATCTCGGTTGTCGACTACCGGTGCCGCTCCGGACCCGGGGACGCGCCGTTCGCCGAGCTCCACCGCGGCTTCTCCGTCTCCTACGTGCGCAAGGGCAGCTTCGGTTACCGCGTCCGGGGGGAGGCGTTCGAGCTCGTGGCCGGGTCGCTCCTGGTCGGCCACCCCGGCGACGAGTACACGTGCTCGCACGAGCACGTCGTCGGCGACGAGTGCCTGTCGTTCCAGCTCGCGCCGGCGCTCGTCGAGGCCCTCGGCGACGGCGCCGGCGCGTTCCGGGCCGGCGGCCTGCCGCCCGTGCCCGAGCTGATGGTGCTCGGCGAGCTCGCGCAGGCGGCCGCCGAGGGCAGGAGCGACCTCGGCGTCGACGAGGTGGGGGTGCTCCTCTCCGCCCGCTTCGTCGAGGTCGCCTCCGGCCGGAAGCGAAGGCCGCCGGACACCGGGGCGCGCGACCGCCGCCGCGCCGTCGAGGCGGCGCTCTGGCTGGACGAGCACGCGCACGAGCCGATCGACCTCGAGGGCGCGGCGCGGGAGGTCGGGCTCAGCCCGTTCCACTTCCTGCGGGTCTTCGGGAAAGTCGTCGGCGTGACCCCGCACCAGTACCTGGTCCGCGCCCGCCTGCGCCGCGCGGCGCGCCTCCTCGCCGACAGCGCCCGGTCGATCACCGACATCGCGCTCGACGTCGGGTTCGGCGACCTCTCCAACTTCGTCCGCACCTTCCACCGCGCGGCCGGCGTCTCGCCCCGCGGCTTCCGGAAGGCGGCGAGGGGGGATCGCAAGATCTTCCAAGATCGCCTCGCCGCGCGCTCCTAGGATGGCCGCCGGACGCGGGCGCCCCGCCTGCCCGCGAGGACCCTCATGACAGCAACGGCACACGGCTTCCTCCTGTTCGACACGGCGATCGGCCGCTGCGGCATCGCGTGGGGCGAGCGCGGCGTCGCCGCGTTGCAGCTGCCCGAGGCGCGCGAGCCCGAGACGCGGTCGCGCCTGCTCCAGCGCCTGCCGGGCGCCCAGGCGGCGGCGCCGCCGCCCGAGGTGCAGCGCGCGGTCGACGCGATCGTCGCGCTCCTGCGCGGCGAGGCGAGCGACCTGTCCGCCGTCGCGCTCGACATGGATCGGGTGCCGCCGTTCCACCGCCGCGTCTACGAGGTCGCGCGCACCATCCCGCCGGGCGCGACGCTGACCTACGGCGAGGTCGCGGCGCGCCTCGGGGCGGTCGGCTCGGCGCGCGCCGTGGGGCAGGCGCTCGGGCGGAACCCGTTCGCGATCATCGTCCCGTGCCACCGCGTGCTCGCGGCCGGCGGCAAGGCCGGCGGCTTCTCCGCGAACGGCGGCGTCACGACGAAGCTCCGCCTCCTCGCGATCGAGGGCGGCCAGACGCGCGGCGCCCCGTCGAGCGCGCCCGGCGGCGACTTCGGCTTCGATCCGGGCGCCGCCGTCGAGCACCTGCGCGCGTCCGACGCGGCGCTCGCGCGCGTCATCGACGCGGTCGGGCCGTTCGCCATGCGGATCGACAGGACGTCGAGCCTCTTCCTCGCGCTCGCGGAGTCGATCGTCTACCAGCAGCTCACCGGCAAGGCCGCCGCGACCATCTTCGCGCGCGTGCGCGCGCTCTTCCCGCGAGCGCACGAGGGCCCCACGCCCGCGCAGCTCCTGCGCGCCTCCGACGAGAAGCTCCGCGGCGCCGGCCTCTCGCAGGCGAAGCTCCTCGCGCTGCGCGACCTCGCGCGGAAGACGGAGGACGGCGAGCTCCCCACGCTCGCCGAGGTGCACGGCATGGACGACGAGGCGATCATCGAGCGCCTCACGCGGGTGCGCGGCATCGGCCGGTGGACGGTGGAGATGCTCCTCATGTTCCGCCTCGGCCGCCCGGACGTGCTGCCCGTGGACGACTACGGCATCCGAAAAGGCTTCACGCTCGCGTTCAAGCGGCCCGAGCCGCCGGCGCGCGCGGATCTCGAGAAGCGCGGCGCGCGGTGGAAGCCGTACCGCACGGTGGCGACCTGGTACCTCTGGCGCGCGGTGGATCTGGCGCGGGGCGGCTGACGCCTCGCCCCACGGCGGCGCTGGGCTTGCCCAGCGGGGCGCCTCCTCCGGCGCGGTCGCCGTCGCCCGGGCGAGCAGCCGTCGCGGCGCGGCCCTCGGTCGGGCTCGCCATTGCGGCGCGGCCCTCGGTCGGGCTCGCCGTCGCGCTGGCCGGCGTCGAGGCCCGGGGCTAAGTTCTCGCCGGCCCGAGAGCGCCGCGTGGAGCGCCGCACGACGCTGGACAAGGTTGCCGTCGCGGATGGCAACGAGAAGAGCACGGGAGGAGCACGACAGTCATGCTGAAGAACCTCGAAGGGCAGCGCGTTCCGGATGTCACGTTTCGTACGCGTGTCGACGGTCAGTGGAAGGACGTGACCACCAAGGAGGTGTTCGCCGGCAAGAAGGTGGTTGTGTTCGCGCTGCCGGGCGCCTTCACGCCGACCTGCTCGAGCAGCCACGTGCCGCGCTACAACGAGCTCGCGGAGGAGTTCAAGCGGCGCGGGGTGGACACGATCGCGTGTGTGTCCGTGAACGACGCGTTCGTGATGGATGAGTGGTGCAAGGCGCAGGAGGCGGACAAGGTCCAGTTCCTGCCCGACGGGAACGGGGAGTTCTCCGAGAAGATGGGCATGCTCGTCGACAAGGCGAACCTCGGCTTCGGCAAGCGCTCGTGGCGCTATTCGATGCTTGTCGACGACGGCGTGATCAAGAAGATGTTCATCGAGCCCGAGGTGGAGGGTGATCCCTTCGATGTGTCGGACGCGGACACGATGCTGAAGTACCTGGATCCGTCGTCGAAGGCGCCGAACGACGTGCTGCTGTTCACGAAGCCGGGCTGTGGCTACTGCACCAAGGCGAAGCGGCTCCTCGACGCGCGGAAGATCCCTTACGAGGAGGTGGCGTCCTCGCCGCGCCGCCTGCGGGCGGTGAGCGGCAAGGGCACGACCCCGCAGGTCTTCATCGACGGCAAGCACATCGGCGGCGCCGACGAGCTCGAAGCCTACCTCGCGAAGGCCTGATTCACGAAGGCGGCCTGGAGCGACAGACGGGTTGAAACCACGAGAAAGAGCAGGAATTTCACAGGGAGGCGGGGAGGCGGGGAGCGAGAGGCGGCAAGAGGGAGAAATTCATTTTCTTCCTCCCCGCCTCCCCGCCTCCCTGTGAAAATTCTCCGGGTTTCAACGTGATCGGCGCTCTGGGCGCCCCCAGCGACGGGGGTGCCTACGCGCCGCCCTCCGGGTCCGACGGATCGGCGCGGAAATGGGTCACCGCGGGCGCCGAGGCCGGCGACACCGCGGGCGCCGAGGCCGGCACCTCCACGGGGGCGACGGCCGAGCTGCGGCGCGCCGCGGCGGCGCACCTGTCGCTGTTCATGGCGAACTGCCCGATGCTGCTCCACAGCCTGTCGAACTCGGCCTGATCGAAGGTCGACCGGGACTGGAACAGGTCGTATCCGCCGTATTTCGGGTCCGCTCCGTCGCCGTCCTCCGGGGCGATGAACCGATAATGGCCCATCACGTCGGCGTGGTCGGCGTCGACAAGGAAGCTGCGCTTCGTGTCCGGATAGACCATCGATACGCAGTTGACGATCCCGTCGTTCATCTCCGGCGTGAGCGGCTCGGTCTGGGTCGGGTTCTCGAACCGTGGCACGGAGCAGGGCGGCCCGAGGGCCTCGACCACCTTCGGCTCCTTGATGTTGGCCGTGATGCCGTGAAAGATGCCGAAGGCGCCCAGGAACGGGCCGCCGGGGTCACGCTTTGCCCGGGTGACGATCGACCGGAGCGCGATGCCGCGCTCCTCGTAGTACTTGCTCAGCTCCTCCTCGAGCTCCGCCCCGAGGAGGCTGGCTTTCCTTGTCCGCTTCGCGCTCTTGATGGAGGCCGCGAGCTCGCGCGGCCAGGCGCCGATACCGCGCGCGGACAGGCCCTGCCTGGACCAGCGCTCCTCGCGCGGCGGACGGCCTGACAGCGGCAGGGGATCGAGATCCTCGAAGGCCTCGGTGTCCTCGGCGACGTGCAGCAGCCAGCGGAGCACGTTGAAGTACTCGCCGCGCGCCTCGGCCCTGGCGAGGTCGTCGCACGGCAGCGCGTGGAAGCGCTCGATCGTGTCGAGGGCGGCGCGGACGATGCCGTCCGATTGGCCGAACACCTGGAGGAGCGTCTTCGCGCGGCGGGCCGCGGAGCTCGCGTCCTTCGGGCCAGCCAGGCGGAGCCACCAGTGGAGGGCCCCGGCCAGGCCTGTGAGGAGGGGCTGCCTCCGGTGGAGGACGTGGGCGAGGTTCGTCCCGCGGTGCGGCGTCGAGAGGAACTGGATCGAGCAGATGCTCTCGAGGATGCGCTCCACCGGGACGCCGTAGACAGACCCTTTCTGCTCGGTCTCGGCCAGGAGCAGGAGCATCAGCGTCTTGATGTCCCGCCCGCCTGTCGAGTGGCCCACGAGGTGGACGCAGTCCCGCTGGCCGCGGCCCGCGCCCCCGTAGAACACCCCCTGCCTGAACCGATCCGCGAGCCAGCGGAGGAGCGCGTGCGCGCGGGTGTCCACGCTCGCCGTGGGCAGGTTCGGGAAGCAATGCACCGAGAGCGGGCCTTGATACGGCCCGGTGTCGGTGTTTCGGAGGATCTCCGTGACACCGCTGTAATAGACGATCGAGCCCAGGATATCGAAGCCCGCGAAACCCGGCACGAGCACGAGGTGGCTTCTCGGTGAACTCATGGCTTTTCCCTCCCACATGAAACGGCCGCGCGCATCACTTCTTCCGGCGATGAGCGACAGCCCGACGTTCTCTGATCGAGCGGGCGGTCGACGAACGCGCCGCGGGGGGCGCCTCTCCCAGGGCCGGGCGAGCGCCGCGGCGCGTTCATCGACCGGCCGCCCGCCGGCGGGGCCCGCGGCCCCCGCTCACTCGGCGGGATACATCTCGTCGATGGTCCCGCGGAAGCGCTGCTCGATCACGTTGCGCTTCATCTTGAGCGTCGGCGTCATCTCGCCGTCCTGCACCGAGAACTCGCGGCCGAGGACCGTGAACCGCTTGATCTGCTCGAAGCTGGCGAGCTCCGCGTTCAGGGCGTCGACGTGCACCTTCACCTGGCTCACCACCTCGACGCTCGTGATCGCGTCGCTGCCCAGGGCGCCCCGCTCCTTCAGCTCGGCGAGCTTGCCCTCGGTCAGCGTGATCAGCGCCGAGAGGTACTTGCGGCCGTCGCCCACCATGCACACCTGGCTGATGATCTCCGCCGCCTTGAGCCTCTCCTCGATCGGGAGCGGCGCGATCATCTTGCCGCCCGAGGTCTTGAGGATCTCCTTCTTGCGGCCCCGGATCTTGAGCTGTCCGCGGTCGTTCCACTCGCCGAGATCGCCCGTGTGCAGCCAGCCGTCCTCGAGAGCGGCCTCCGTCGCCGCCTTGTCCTTGTAATAACCCACGAACACGTGCCGGCCGCGGGTCAGGATCTCGCCGTCCTCGGCCAGCTTGAACTCGACGCCCGGCACGGGCTTGCCCACGGTGCCCGCGCTCTCGATGCCCGGCTCGGTCATGCAGATGACGCCTGTCGACTCGGTCTGGCCGAAGTCCTCGAGGATCTCGAGGTTCAGCGCGCGGAACCACGTCGAGATGTGCGGCGCGAGCGCCGCCGCGCCCGAGGCGAGCACCTCGGCCTTGCCCAGGCCGAGCGCCGCGCGCACCTTGCCCAGCACGAGCTTGTCGGCGAGCTTGAGCTGCAAGGCGTCGAGCGCGCTCGGCGCGCGCTGCGCGTACTTCGCCTGGGCCACGCGGGCGCCCACGGCGAGCGCCCACTCGGCCAGCTTCTTCTTGGCGCCCTTGCCGCCGCGCACCTTCGCCATCACGCCTTCCATCATCTTCTCCCAGAGCCGCGGCACGCAGAGCAGCAGCGTGGGCTGCACCTCGGGGAGCTCGATCGAGACGTTCTCGAACTTCGAGCAGAAGTTGACGGTGTAGCGCTGGGTAAGGCCCGCCCCGACGCACTGCAGCTTCTCGGCGATGTGACAGAGCGGGAGGAACGAGAACATCGTGCCGCGCGCGAACGGCAGGTTCCAGTACTTCACGACCATGTCGGCCGTGTAAGCCAGGTTGTCGTGCGAGAGCATGGCCCCCTTGGGGTTGCCCGTCGTGCCCGAGGTGTAGATCAGGAACGCGCCGGCCCTGGGGTCGATCTTCGCCAGGTAGTCGGCGAACGTCTTCGCGCCCGGCTGCCCCGCGAGCGCGCGGCCCTCGGCCAGCGCCTGCTCGTACGAGATCGCCTTGGGAGAGATCGATGTGTCACCATCGAAGACGAGGATCCAACTCACGCTGTCAGGGACGGAACACTCGCCCTTCTCCCCGGAGATCTTCTGAAAGTACTCCTTGTTTTGCACCGAGAGCAGCGTCGCCTCGGTGTGGTTCAGGATGTACTGGATGTCTTTCGCGGTGGAGTTCGGGTAGAGGCCCGCCGACTTGCCCCCGACGAGCAGCGCCGCCAGGTCGACGTGGACCCACTGCGGGCAGTTGTACGAGAGGATCGCGCCGACCTGGCTCGCGTCGAAGCCCCTGGACTCCAGGAACAGCGCGAGGTGGTGAACCCGGTCACGGTAGTCGCGCGCGGTCAGCGTCTTCCACTCGCCTTGAGATTTGAAGCGCTGGGCCGGCGCGTCAGGAGATTCGTTAGCCCACTGTTCCAGACGGTGGAGGACGGTGCTCATTGCATCTCCTGCGGCTCAAGGCCTCGAGGGTCGCGGGGTGGCCAGGATGCGGGAGCCGCCGGGGCATTGTCAATCAGCGTCGAGGAGCCCCTCGAAGCGCTGGCGGCGAGCCGCCGGTTGTCTCGTTCCTCGTTCCGCGTACCGCCCGGCCCGCTCGTCGCGGGTCACGGTTCGGCGTGGCCGCCCGGCGCCGCGGCCTGATACGATCCGATAAGGAACCTTCACCTCACGTGGCCCGTCCATGCGGCATGTCCCCGAGCGCTTTCAGATCGTCCGGCGGCTCGGGGCAGGTGGCTTCGGGATCGTGTACGAGGCGATCGATCGCGAGCGCGGGGAGCGGGTCGCCCTGAAGGCGCTCGCGCGCGTGGGCGCCTCGGCCCTCTACCGCTTCAAGCGGGAGTTCCGGGCGCTCGCGGACGTCACCCACGACAACCTCGTCCGGCTCCACGAGCTCATCGGCAGCGGGGACGAGTGGTTCTTCACCATGGAGCTCGTGCGCGGGGTCGACTGGCTCACCCACGTGCGCGGGCAGGGAGCCGCGGGCGGCGCCGCCTCGTGGCCCAGCCTGACCAGCACCGCGCCCCCGGACGAGGGGATCGATCTCGACGCCACGCTGGAGGAGCCGGTCGAGCGCCCGCCCGCGCCCTCTCCTGCCGGTGCCGCCTGCGCGGAGGCGCGCGCCGACGCCGACCTGAAGCGGGTGCGGTCCTCGCTCGTCCAGGTCGCGCGGGCGCTCCAGGCGGTCCACGCGGCGCGGCTCGTCCACCGGGACGTGAAGCCCTCCAACGTGCTCGTCACGGCCGAGGGGCGCGCCGTCGTGCTCGATTTCGGCATCGCCTCGCGCCTCTCGACCAGCGGCAGCGGGCAGAGCGCGACCGACGCCGAGCAGCTCGTCGGGACGCCGCGCTACATGGCGCCGGAGCAGGTGGGCGCGAGCGCCGCGGCGCCGAGCGCCGACTGGTACGCGCTCGGCGTGATGCTCTTCGAGGCGCTGGCAGGGAGGCCGCCCTTCACGGGCACGTCGATCGAGGTCCTCGCCGAGAAGCAGCGATCCGCGCCGCCCCGGCTCCGCGACGTCGCGCCGTGGGCGCCGGACGACCTGGCCGACCTCGTCGCCGATCTGCTGTGCGCGGCGCCGGAGCGGCGCCCCTCCGGCGCGGAGGTGGTGCGGCGGCTCGGCGCGGCGGGTGATCTCGCGGCGGCGCCCTCCGACCCGGCGGCGCCGGTCGGTCGCGGCGGCCGCGGCCCGTCGCGCGCGGCGGTGGAGACGCCGGCGACGCGGCCGCGGGAGCTCGAGGCGCTCGCCGGCGCGCTCGCGCGGGTGCGGGAGGGGCGGCCGGGGCTGGTCCTCGTCCAGGGCGCCGCCGCGGCGGACGGGGGCGCGCTCGTGCGCGCGTTCCTCGACCGCGAGGCCGGGGACGCGCTCGTGCTCGAGGGCAGGTGCCACGAGCGCGAGCAGGTGCCGTTCAGGGCGCTCGACGGCGCGATCGACGCGCTCAGCCGCCACCTCGTGCGGACCCCGCCGGGGGAGGCCGCCGCGCTCATGCCCCGCGGCGCCGCCGCGCTGGCCCGCGTCTTTCCCGTGCTCGCGCGCGTCCCGGCCGTGCGCGCGTCGCCGCCGCTCCCGGCGCCGCGGAGCGCAGCGGAAGAGGGCGAGGAGCGGCTCCGGGCGCGCGCCTCGGCCGCGCTGCGCGATCTGCTCGGGCGGATCTCCGACCGGCGCGCCGTCGTCGTGTTCATCGACGACGCCCACGGGGGTGACGCGGAGAGCGCGTCGCTGCTCGCGGAGATCATGGGCTCGCCGGACCCGGCCGCGCTCCTGCTGATCGTCGCCTACCGCCCCGAGGACGCCGGAGCGAGCCCGCTGCTCTCGGCGCTCCGGACCTCCCCGGCGATGGCCGCGGTGCACACCGTGGAGATCGACCTCACGGGAACCCCGGCGCGAAGATCGCCGCCAGGCGCCCGGGGTTCCTGACGCCCTGGCCCGCCATCCAGGCGTCCGCGGCCTGGACCAGGGAGCGGCCCTCGTCCCCGCCGAGGAGCTGGCCGCGGCGGCGGCGCGCGCAGGCGGCGAAGAGGCCCATCCCGCGCTCCTCGAACGCGGCCGCGGCCGCCGCGAGGAGCGACAGGGCCGAGGCGGCCTGGCCCCGCTGCGCCGCGATGGCGGCGCGCAGGGACATCACCATCGGAGCGACCCACGGCGCGCCCTCGCGCGACAGCCGCCGGGCGTCGCGCGCCGCGCCGCGGAGCAGGGCCCGGCCGAGCCGCGCGTCGCCGGCGCCGTCGCGCGCGGCGGCCTCCAGCGCCGCGGACGCGCGCAGGTGATGGATCAAGACGCGGTAGTACTGGAACCTCGGCAGGAACGACCAGGCGATCTTGCGCCAGCGGTCCTCGATCCTCCGCAACGCCGCGAGCGGCGCGCCGGCGTAGAGATCGATGCGCCCGAGCGCCACGGTCTCCAGGCAGTCGAGGTGGTCGAACGCGCGGCGCGGCCAGCGCGCCATGGCGCCCAGCACCTCGTCGCGCGCGGCGTCCGGCCGGTCCGCGGCGAGCGGCACGATGTACGTGAGCCCCACCCGGAAGAAGCTGGCCGCGTAGAGGTCGCCGCGCGCGTCCGCGTCCGCGCAGCGCGGCGCCGCGAGTCGGGCCAGCGCGTCGAGCTCGCCGCGGTGGTAGTGGGCCACCATCATGAACCGGCTGGTGGTGCCCAGCTCCCACGCGACGCCCGCGCACCGCGCGCGCAGGAGGTCCTCGGCCTCGCGGCAGAGCTCGAGGCCCTCGGCCCAGCGCCCGGAGAGGCTCTCGACGACGCCGAGCATGCCCTTGTTGAAGGCGATGAGGTACGGGTCGCCGACCTTCTCCGCGAGCGCCGCCCCCGTGCCGTAGAGCCGGTGCGCCTGGCGGCGCCCCACGACGTGGTCCGTGCCGAGGTGCGCGATCTCGGTCGCGATGGCGCGGGCGAGGCGGTAGGGCTCGCCCGCGCGGAGCGCGAGGAGGAGGTGCCTCGCCTGGAACTCCGCGCCCTGGAGGACATCGGCCATGGCGAGCCCGACCGAGGCCGACCAGCAGATGTCGATGCGGGTCAGCGTCTCGGCCGGCAGCTCGCGGGCGTCGCGCTCCCGGAAGCGGAAGCCACGCACGCGCAGGAGCAGGCGGAAGAACAGGAGCGAGAGCAGCACCGCCCACCGGCGCTCGGTGAGCCGCATCCCCACGGCCGCAAGGACGCCCCGGAGCGCGCGCTTGCCCTCCTCGATGTGCCCGCTCACGAGCAGCTGCTCGGCGGCGCAGCGCCGCAGATCGAGGCTCTCCCGCGGCGGCGCGCCCTCGGCCGCGGCGGCGTACGCCCGGGCCGCCTCCGCGCCGCGGCCGGCGTTGCGCAGGGCGTGCGCGAGCTTGACCCGCAGCGCGCGCGCCTCCCCCGCGCCGGCCGGCGCCGCCTCGAGCGCGGCGGCGAAGTGCTCCGCGGCGCGATCGAAGGCGAGCGCCTCGGCCGCGCGGTCGCCCGCCTGGACCGCGTAGCGGGCCGCCTCGGCGGGGCGCCCGGCGCGCCGGAAGTGCACGGCGAGCGCGTCCGCGTCGGCCCGCCCCGAGGCCTCCAGGACGGCGGCGAGCCGCAGGTGGACCTCGGCGAGCTCCGCCGCGCCGAGCTGCGCGAGGGCCGCCTCGCGGATGCGGTCGTGGAACGCCTCGATCTCCTGCTCGCCGTGCTGCCCCCGCGCGCGCACGACGTTGCCGGCCCGGAGCGCCGCGAGCGCGGCCCGCTCCTGCTCGGGGGTGAGCGCCGCGGCCTGCCGGGCGTCGCGGAGGTCGAGCGGCTTGCCCGACACGGCGATGACCTCGAGCAGGCGCCTCGCCTCGGCGGGCAGGCGCAGGAGGCGGTTCGCGAGGACCGATCCCAGCCGGACGCCGCCGTCGTCCGCGCCGCGCGCCGACTCCGGCGCGGCCTGGCCCTGCACGTCGCGCGAGAGCTCGATCACGAAGAACGGGCTCCCGGCCGCCTCCGCCGCGATCGCGTCGGCCTGCGCGGCGGCCCGAGCGCCGCCGCCGAGGAAGGCCAGCGCGAGGTCGCGCCCCTCCTCGGGGGTGAGCGCGCCGACGGCCAGGGAGCGCACGTCGCCCTCGTCCCCGTCGCTCGGGGCTGGCGGGAGCAGCCGCGCGAGGAGCTCGCTCCGCGCGGCGTCCTCGCTCCGGTAGCAGAGGAGCAGCAGGAGCGCGGGCGCGTCGGGCTCGCGGAGGACGTCGGTGAGGAGCGCGGCGCTGTCGGCGTCCCCCCACTGGAGATCGTCGATGAACAGGACGAGCGGCCGTCGATCCGCGATCCGCGCGAGGAGCTCGCGGAGCGCGGCGAACCCGCGCCGGCGGAGCTCCCGGGCGTCCGGGGGCTCGATCTCGCGCCGCGGCGCCCGGGCGATCGCGTCGACCTGCCCGAGCACCGGGAAGAGGCGCACGACCGCGTGGACGTCGCGCGGCATGAGCTCGGCGGCCTCCAGCCTGGGGAGGCGCGAGAGGTGACGGCTGAGCGCGTCGATCAGGCTGTCGACGGCCTTGTAGGGGACGGATTCGCGCTCGTAACACCGGCCCTCGAGGATCACCGCGTGATCCACGCGCCCGAGCTCGTCGAGGAAGCGCCGGACGAGCGCGGTCTTGCCCGTGCCCGACGCGCCGTGGATGTGCAGGGTGGTCGCCCGCCCTCCCCTCGCCCGCTCGAACGCCCCGCGCAGCGCGTCGATGTGCCGCTGCCGCCCGACGAACGGCGCGCCGTTCCCGGCCGGCGGCCCCGGGCGCGCCTCGGCGAGCGGCGGCGCGCCGGCGCTGCCGCGGGCGTCGCCGCGCGGCGGCAGCAGCCGCCGGAGCACCTCGGGCGCCGGGGGCCGCTCGTCGGGGGCGCGGCGCAGCAGCTCCGCGCAGAGGGCGTCGAGGTCCTCCGGGATGCCCGGCGCGAGCGCGCTCGGAGGAGGCGGCTCTTCCACCTGCTTTCGCAGGATGACGTCGAGCGCCCCTCCCTCGAAGGGCCGGCGCCCGGTGAGCGCCTCGTGGAGCATGACGCCCACCGCGTACCAGTCGCACGCGGGCGTCAGCGAGCCGGCCTTGGCCTGCTCCGGCGCCATGTACGCCGGCGTCCCCGCGATGTGGCTGCCGCTCTGGTCGATGGAGCCGCTCGAGAGCTCCGCCACGAGGCCGAAATCGAGGATGACGACGCGCCCCTCGCGCGTCACGAGCACGTTCGACGGCTTCAGGTCGCGATGGAGCTTGCCGGCCGCGTGGAGCGCGGCGAGGCCCTGGGCGAGCTGGAGGAGCGCGCTCCTCAGCGGCCCCCAGGGCGGCGGCGCAGCGGCGGCCGGGTCGCGCCCGGCGCCGCCGGCGGCCGGAGGGGGCCACGCCGCCGACAGGTCCGGTTCCGTCGCGTCCGGGTCGTCCTGGGCGAGGCTGGGCGCCGTGGGGCTGAGCGCCGAGGCGCCTCGGGCGCCTCGGGCCGATGAGCCGCGCACGGACGAGAGGAAATCGATGCCCTCGATGAGGTCCATCGTGAAAAACCACTGATCGTCCTCGGAGAACAGCTCGTGGAGCGCGACCAGGTTCGGGTGGACGACCTCGGACAGGGCGCGGAACTCGCGCTTGAACCGGTAGAGCGCGAGCGGGTCGAGGCGGTGGAGCGACTTCAATGCGACGCGCGCCCCGCGCTCGCGATCCTGCGCCTCGTAGACGGCGCCGAACGCGCCCTCGCCGAGGCGGCGGCCGATCGAGAATCGCGCATTGCTGGGGGGCGTCCGCTGCATCGAATCGCTCTGCAGTGCCCGGCCTGCGGGCGGCGAGCCTACCACGCGGCGCGCGCGATTTTGCGCCGGATTCCGCGCCGGATTCCGCGTCGACCTGGAGCCTTGCGCGCCCTGGCGCCGCAATGCGAGAGTCGGCCGCGGGAGAATGAGCGAGGCAACGGCGTCCGGCGGCCCGACCCGAACAGACGAGGCGCCGCGCGGGGCCGACGAGGGCGGCTCGTACCTGCTCGTGGTGCAGGGCAGCTCCTCGTCGGTGCTCCGCCTGCCGCGGAGCGGCGTGGTGCTCCTGGGCCGCGGGCCCCGGGCCGACGTGCGCCTCCGCAACACCTCGGCGTCGCGGGAGCACGCGAAGATCGTGCTGCTCGACGGGCGCGCGCAGCTCGTCGATCTCGGCAGCCGGAACGGCACCCTGCTGAACGGCGTCCGCGTCGACGGCGCGAGGCCGCTCGGCTCGGGCGACGTGGTGTCGATCGGCGAGGCCGTCGTGGTGATGCGGTGCCCGCGCCCCGCGAAGAGCCGGCAGGTCCTCGAGATCGCGGAGCTGCGGCGGAGGATCGAGGGGGAGATAGACAGGGCGCTGCGCCACGATCGGCCGGCGACGGTGATCGCCGTCCAGCTCGGGGCGGCCTCGGCCCGCGAGGTCGTCGCCGGCGCGCTGGAGCGGGAGCTCGCGGTGACCGACTTCGCGGGCTTCGAGGCCGACGACCGCCTCCTCGTGCTCTTGCCCGAGGCGGACGCGGCCGCTGCGGGCCACGCCGTGCAGCGGCTCGTCGACGCCGTGCACGCCGTCGCCGCGGCGCCGAAGGTCGGCGTGGCGACGGCGCCGGCGGACGGCTGCGACGCGGACACGCTGGTCGCGTCGGCCCGGGCCGCCGCGGAGGTCGCGCGCCCCGGGCACCCGGCGACCGCGGCGGAGGCGGTGACCACGCTGGAGATCGGCGGGCAGCGCACGGTGCTCGCCGACGCGGCCACGGTGCGCGTGTTCGATCTGATCCGGCGCCTCGCGGCGACGGACCTGCCGGTGCTGGTGACCGGCGAGACGGGCTCCGGAAAGGAGAGCGCGGCGCGCGCGCTGCACGAGTGGTCCCCGAGGGCGCGGCGGCCGCTCGTCACGCTCAACTGCGCCGCGATGCCCGAGAGCCTGGTCGAGAGCGAGCTCTTCGGCTACGAGCGCGGCGCGTTCTCCGGCGCGGCGGGCCCGAAGCCGGGCCTGCTGGAGCACGGGAGCGGGGGGACCGTCTTCCTCGACGAGATAGGCGATCTCTCGGCGAGCGCCCAGGCGAAGATCCTGCGCGCGATCGAGACCCGGCGGATCCTCCGGCTGGGCGACGTGCGGGAGCGCGAGGTCGACATCCGCGTCGTCGCCGCCACGCACAAGGATCTTCAGGGGGAGGTCAAGGCCGGCCGCTTCCGGCAAGATCTCTATTACCGCCTCGGCGCGGCCACGGTGATCTTGCCCCCTCTCCGGGAGCGCCCCCGGGAGATCCTCGCGCTCTCCAGGGCGTTCCTGGCCGACGCGTGTGCGCGCGCGGGGCGCGAGGAGATGGTCCTGTCGACGGAGGCGACGGAGCTCTTCACGGCCTATGCGTGGCCGGGCAACGTGCGTGAGCTGAAGAACGTCATCGATTACATCGCGGCGACGGTCAGCGCGCGCATCGTCGAGCGCGGGCACCTGCCCGCTGCGCTCGCGGCGGGGCCGCCGCGCCCCGAGGGCATCCCGCCCTCCGTGGCGCCGCCCTCCCGCGCGGCGCCCTCCGCGAGGGGTGCTGGCCGGACGTTCCGGCCGCTCGCCGAGGAGGTGAGGGAGCTCGAGCGCACGCGTATCGCCGAGGCGCTCGCCGCGGTGGGCGGGGTGCAGACGAGGGCGGCGGAGGCGCTCCACATGCCGCTGCGGACCTTCGTGCTGAAGATGAACCGTTACGGCCTGGCGAAGCGCAGGCGGTGACGCCGCCGCCGGGCGCGGCTCCGAGCGGACAAGGTGTCAGCGGGAGACGACCCGGCGCCTCCCTCGTCCGGCGCATCCTGTTCGAGCCATCTCCGGGGCACCGAGCTCGGTCGTGAGAGGGCGATCGAATAGCGCTGCTGCGGGCCGTCGGACGGGGAAGCGAACCGCCATGACGCCAAGAGACCAGGGAAGAAGGTCGGCGACGCCGAGGTGCAGATCCCCTGAAGGCGGCGCAGATCCCCGCAGTGGCCGGCGGCGAGCTCTCCAGTGCCCGCCGGCATCGTGGCGGATTCTCCGACGCCCCCGGCGTCTTCCCGCGCTCGATCCGATCGGGTAGTCTTGCCCACTGTGATCTCCTGCCTCCGGAGGAACACATCCGGCCCGATCATGGCCGCTGCCTCCTTCGGTGATAGCGCCCAGGCGCTCGACAGCGCCCATCCGCCGGCTCGCGGTGCCCCCGTCCAGGCCGCCCGCACCTCAGAGTGCCAGAGCACATTCACCTGATATGAAAATCCTCTTCCTGGGCGCTAACCCTTTCGACACCACCCGCCTGGCGCTCGATCGCGAAATCCGCGAGATCACCCGACGGCTTCGCGCCAGTCCCCACGCCGAGCGGTTCGAGCTGGTGCACGAGTGGGCGCTGCGCGTCGGAGACATCCAGGCGGCGCTCTTGAGGCACAGGCCGCAGGTGGTCCACTTCTCCGGGCACGGACGCGCCGGGGTTGGCCATGCAGGCGGCCCCGCGGGAATGACCCGCGATCTGCCTACGACTGAGCCAACCACGGGCAATTGCAGCGAAATTCTGGTGGAGAACGACGCTGGCGCCGCGGTGCCCATCGCAACCTCGGCGCTGGCCGAGCTGTTCCGGATCGTGGGCGGGGTCCGCTGCGTGGTGCTCAATGCGTGCCATTCCGCCGCTCAGGGAGAAGCCCTCCGGAAGCAGGTGGACTTCGTGCTGGGGATGGGCCACGCCATCCAGGACGAAGCGGCGATCGCCTTCGCCTGGGCCTTCTACCAAGGGCTAGGGTTCGGGGAGCCGGTCGACAAGGCGTTTGAGCTCGGCAAGAACCAGATTCACCTGGCCGGCTCGCTCGACATCGATGTGCCGAAGCTCCTGGTACGCGAGGGCATATCCCCGGAGCACATCCGTCTGCCGCTTCTGAGCGCTGCCGAGCGCCCCCCCGCGGCCGCTGCAAGCCTCGACAGGCCCACATCGGGCGCCCGCGGCGAGGAACCCGACGTTTCCCAGGCGAAGCCGCTGAAGCGTCGCTCGCTGCTCGACCGTCGGCTAGCTGCCGAGCTGATCGTCTCGTATCCGCCGCAGGCGGGCTCGCGCCGCGTCGACGCACGAAGCCAGCGCTCAAACCTGTACGCGCTGAGCCTCTTCGAGAACGTCCTCATCGAAAACCAGTTCGGGAGCATCCTGGCGGGGCTCGTATCCGGGGATCAGCTGCTCGAAGAGGCCGTCCTGTTCGTGACCGGCGACGCCGGCGACGAACCTCCGGAGCTCCTCAAGGCCATTGACGAGGCCTCCCGCGCCTGGCTGAGCGATCCAGGGTTTCAGCTCGCCGCGTCCGTGTACGGGCGCTCCAAGCGCAGCATGAGCGAGAGCCTCGCGGATGCCGTCGCATACCTCCGGCGGATGCTGCTGCTCGCACGGCGCTTCGACGCCGCCATCGTCCCTCACCCCGATCGCTGGCGTCTCTACGAGCACTGGTTCGAGAGCTGCATTCAGCGCGCCTCCGGCGCTGAGCCGACGCGGACCATCATCCCGCTACCCGAGCCGGCGGCGGCTGCGGCCGAGGCGGTATCGATGGAGCGCTCCGCCCAGATCGCGCAGATCGACCCCGGGGCGCCTGGCGCGGCGCCGCCCGTACGTCTGATCCGCTACGGCCCCATGGTGTATCCCTTCCCGGCTGCGTACGCGAAGCGACTCGCCCCCGCCGCCGTCACGACCTACCCGGCCTTCACCTATGAGTTCTGCACCGCCGGCAGGACGGAAGGGCCCCGATGAGCCGAGAGGACGACCTGCGCGAGCTCCTACGAGGACGATCTCGCAGGGGTGCTCAAGGAGGTACTGCGCCTGGAGAACCGTAAGCTCCTGGGGCGCGTGCTCCCTGCGGCGCAGACACAGCACGTGGCCCACGCCCGATCCGGACAAGATGATACCGCTATGCGACGAGGTGAACGCCCATGCCCGGATCAGGGGAGAGTTACCTGGCCCGTTCGTGCAAAGGTCGCACGAGCTCGCCAGGATACGATGGCGACGCGGGAGCTTCAGCGCTCTCCCGCTCTGCTCGAGGAGGCGAGCGGCCCGTCGATCACTTCGAGATGACCTTCGTGCACGTCGCACCGAAGTCGACATAGCCGACCGGGCAGCTCCCCCAGCACACGGGGCCCACGCCGCTGTAGCCGGAGGCGCAGGCCGGATAGCAGAGACCCGCGTCGTATTGCTGGCCCGCGCCGCAGCTCGTCGGCACCGAGCCGGCGCCGCGCCCGTAAGAGCTCTTTCCGAAGATATGCGCGTCGCGCCGGCACGTGCAGCCGTCGTTGCTATACCCCGCCGGGCACGTGGAGCAGCCCTTGGCGAAGGTCAGGCCGCAGACGTCGTACCAGGGGCACGCGGAGTTGTTGGCGTTGATGATATGCGCGTCGCGCCGGCACGTGAGGCCGTCGTCCGAGTACCCGGCCGGGCAGCTCTGCCAGCACACGGGGCCGACCCCGTAGTAGCCCGACGCGCAGGCAGGATAGCAGAGACCCGCGTCGTACTGCTGGCCCGCGCCGCAGAGCGTCGGCACCGCGCCGACGCCGCGCCCGTAGCTCGGCTTTGCCACCGTGGAGGAGCACGTCGCGCCGTCATCGCTGAAGCCGGGCGGGCAGGCCGGCACCGCGGCGGGGGCCGGGACGGCGGGGTTCTGCACGTGGAGACGCGCCTGGAAATCGTAAAGGCTGTGGATCGCGCCGGGGTTCGCCTCCAGCACCTGGATCATCGCGCTGTCGCCCACGACATCGGACAGGTCGAGCAGCGCGTTGGCGATGCGCTTCTCGTTCCAGTCCCGGTACTGGCTCGACGGGCACGCGTCCCCGCTGCCGCAGAGGCGGCCGCGCGTGCCGACCCGGGCTTGCTCCCAGTAGTCCGCGAAGCCCTCGTTGAAGGCGTACCCCTGGTTGGCGATCTCGGAGCCGTCGTGAGAGCGCCCATAGACATAGGCCACGTCGTCACCATTCCAGTGGTTCAGATCCCCGTCGGCGACGTGCCGCACGCTGTGCCCGAACTCGTGGGTGATGACCCGCCGGCGCTCCGCGGCCGTGCTCCCCCAGGTGCTCGTGAGGAAGTCCGTGCGAATGTTGATGTAGTCGTAGAACGTGAAGGGCGTGCCCACGTAGACCCCGCTCCAGCGGAGCATGCGCAGCGCGTGCGCGGGCGGCTGGGCCCCGCGGGCGGCGTGGAAGTCGCTCAGGGTATCGACGCCGAGCCGCCAGAGCTCGCAGTCGACGCCGCTCAGCGTGACCACGTCGACGTCGAGATCGCCGCTCGAGCGCGGGCTGCCAGCGACGTCGGCCCCCTGGCTCCGCGGCGCGTGCAGCTCGTCCATGATCGTGAGCGGCGTCGTCACGCCGCTCGAGCTCACGACGCCGTCGTACGTCACGTCGAGGTGCACGCTCGCGCTCGCGATCGACGAGATGGGGATCCTGAAATCGCCGTTCGCGTCCGTCACGCCGCTCCCGAGGCCGGGAATGCTGACCGGCGCGAACGCGATCGCACTCGTGATCGTCCCCGCACCGTCCGGCGCGGCGCACTGCAGGCGCCCGATGACGGACGTGGACGGCGGTACGCAATGGAGGCTCGTCACCTCCCCGACGCAGATCGAGTCCCACTGGGTGGTACAGCAAAACGGGTCCGCCGCGCAAACGCAGCTCTGGACGGCCGCGTCGTTGCAGCCGGCGAACGAGTGCGGGTTCACGCAGTCGTTCACCTTGAGCTCGCTCTCGGCCTCGGCCGTCGATTCGGCCTCAGCCTCCCGCTCACCTGGATCGCCGAAGCCCTCCGAGCCCTCATGATCGCCAGAGGGCTCGGCGCCCTCGGGGACGGCGCACGCGGCGAACGCCCCCGCGGCGAAGAACAGCACGGCGGACGCACAAACCCTCGCCATCCCGACGTCTCGTGTCGATGACATGCCCCTCTCCTTGGTGTGGTCTGGACCGCTCCATGTCGTCCAGCCACCCCAGGTACGCGGGCCAGGTTGGGTGGTTTCGCGCGATCGTCCAGTTTCGCGATGGCCGGACGAAGCGACGGCCGGGGGCGCGCCGCGCCCGCCGCGCCGCCGGGCGCCGGCGGCGCCGACTACCGGTTGACGGCGCTCACGACGGCCTGCCACTCCGTCGAGAACGAGCCGTCCGTGCGCTTGATGTCCGTCCCCGTGTCCCACAGCACAGGAACGACGCCGCGCGACTTCGCCGCCTCCACCACCGACCGCATCCACAGCGTCCGCGACGCCGGCTCACGGGGGTAGTTCGTGCCCAGCGTGACGCCGAACTCGCCGAGGATGATCGGGAGGCTCCGCTGCGCGCTGAACGCGCCGAGCGTGTCGAACTTGCTCTTCAGCTCCGCCTTCTCGGGCTCCGTGCCCCACGTCGTCTTGGGGGAGCCCCAGCTCTCCACCTTGTCGAGGCCGCAGAAGGTATAGGGCGTATAGTAATGGATCGAGAGGAAGAGGCTCTTCGTGCCGGCCGGATCGGTCGGCGCCTTGAAATCGCCCACACACGTCCTGTCGATGTCCGTCACGAAGCCGGCGATGAGCAGGGCGCGGCTCGCGTTGTAGCCGCCCTGCTCTCGCACGGTGGTGACGAAGATCTGGTTCATCTCGTTCAGGGCGGCGTAGTCCGGCGTCCCGCCGTCCTGAACGCCGTTGACCCAGTAGTTCCCCTCCTCGTTCATCCCCTCGAGGATCAGCTTGTGACCGACGTCGCTGAAGGCCGTGGCGATCTGGGTCCAGTAAGATGCGAACCTGGTCTTGACGCCGTCGGTGAGCTTGTACTTGTCGGCGTTGTCCTCGTTGTAGATCCAGCCCCCATCCCAGTGGATGTTCACGATCGAGTACATCCCTGCGGCCTCGATCCAGCCCACCACCTCCTTGACCCGGGCCATCTTGGTGGCGTCGATCGTGCCATTGACGGCGTAGGTGTCCCAGGCCACGGGCACGCGCACCGTCTTGATGCCGTGGCTGGCCATGCCGTTGATGAACGTCTGCGTGATCAGCGGCTGGCCCCAGCCCGTCTCCCACTCGGTGGTGTTCTCCAGCGTGTTGCCGATGTTGGCGCCGATGCCCATGTCGGGGACCATGGCCGCGGCGTCCACCGGCGTCGCTGATCCGCCGGTCCCGCCGGAGCCCCCGACTCCCCCCGTTCCGGCACCGCCCGTACCGGCACCACCCGTACCGGCGTCGCCCGCACCGGCGCCGCCCGTCGCGGCGTCGCCCGCACCGGCACCGCCCGTGCCGGCGTCACCCGTGGCCGTACCTCCGCCGCTGCCCCCGGTGGCCCCTCCGGAGGCCGCGCCTGCGCCCGACGTGACATCGGGATCCGTGGAGTTGCAAGCGACCAGCCAGCCGAGAATCGAGAAGAAAGCAAGTCGATACGCGTGGGTCATGGGTCCTCTGCGGGTGATGGAAAGGAGCTCGTCTCCTTCCGGTTGCGCTGCGCCCCTGCCAGCCTTCACAAATCGCACGGACGCTCCCGGACCGCGATCCACGCCGGATCCTGGGAGCTTAAGCTCGGCCTTCACGACCAAGGGGCGGCTCGCTACCAGGGCGCGGCTCACCGTCGCCCTGCCGCCGCGCGCGGGCGGGGCGCCCGCCGGGTGCAGGAGTTACCGGGATCAGGCAAGAGTTACCTAGCCGGTCGTGCAAGAGTTGCACGAGCCGGCCAGGGGGACGCGTCACGCTCGCTGGAGCGCGCTGCGCCCGCGGCGCGGGCGCAGGCACGCAGGCTGCTACGACGACAAGGCCTGAGCGCTTCGCAGGGTTCTCGAACACCCGATGACGGAGCGGTCACGTCCGCCGCATCCGCCTCGCATCTTTCTTCTGCCGCCTCCTGTCTTCCGTGCGCGCACACCCGCGGACGCGGGCGAGGACGGCAGATGCATGGCGAGACGAGCGAGGACGCTCCCTGCTCGCAGCCCGAGGAGATCCGCTTGCCCGACGCCAACCTGACGACATCCGCCCTCAACTCCGCGCTCGGCGGAGAGATTCGGTGCCTCCGATCCGTGATCGCCGCGCTCACGCCGGTGATTCACGCGCGGGTCGGCCGGGCGCTCCACCGGCGCCGCGCGCGGTTCGCGGGTGGCGCCGACGACCGCATGGACGACCTCGTGCAGGACGTGTTCGTCGAGCTGTTCCGTGACGACAGCCGGGCGCTCCGCGCCTGGGATCCGGCCCGCGGATTGAGCCTCGCCAACTGGGTCGGCCTCATCGCCGACCAGAAGGTGGCCGCGGCCTTCCGCTGCCGGAAGCGGCAGCTCGACGCCGCGGCGCTGCCGCTCGACGACGCCCCGGAGGAGGGCGCCCGGTCCGACGACGATCCGGAGGCCAGGGTGCTCGCCCGCGACGCGCTGGAGCGCCCCCTCGGCCTGCTCCGGGCGGAGCTCAGCCCCCTCGGGCTCTCGCTCCTCGAGGCGCTCCTCATCGAGGAGGAGCCGATCGCCTCGGTCTGCGCGCGGACCGGCATGAGCGCCTGCGCGGTGCAAGCCTGGAGCAGCCGCCTCAAGCGGCGGTTCGCGGAGCTGGCCGCCGGGTGCGGCGAGCACGCGCGGAGCGGGCCCGGAGGACGGAGCAGGGCGGCCTCGCTCTGCGCGTGAGCGCAGCGGCCTCGCAGCGCGCCGCCGCAGCCCTCGGGCCGGGGCACCACGATGGGCCGAAGCCTCACGGCCCAGAGCCGCTCGGCGCCCTCCAGGGTGAGCGTCAATCGATCCCCTTCGATGCGAAGCTGCACGGCGACAGTCTAGCTGTTCGCGATCGCCAGGCGAGCAGCTGCCGCTGCCAGATTGCCGCCATGGTGAAATGCGGCGATAAAGAAAACGATACGCGATGTCAGATGTGGCGAGCGTCGCGCATACTCCTCTATCGACGACGGCGAGGCGCCCGGCCCCAAGGTGAAAGCGGCGGCTCGCCCCTCACCAGAACGATGGGAGAAGACATCATGTTTCATGACACGAACCTGCGCTCGATGAAGATGCACCTTTGCGCGCTGCTCGCGACGACCGCGGCGCTCACGACGCTCCTCTCCGCGTGCGGCGCCCCGCCCGTGGGCGATCTCGATGGCGCCGAGCTCGATGGCGCCGAGGAGGAGAACCTCTCCGAGCAGGCGGATGAGCTCGCGGGGCCCGCGGGCGGCCGCCTCACCTGCGCTGTCATCCGCTGTATGGACGGGTTTGTCTGCGAGGAACGGAAGGGGAGGGCCGCGTGCGTGCCCGCCCCGAAGCGCCAGTGCGTGACCGACGCCGACTGCAGCCTCGTCGACAATTACTGTGGAGGCTGCAACTGCGACGCTGTCCCCACGGGCACGGCCGCGCCCAAGTGCCTGGGAGACGAGGTGGCGTGTCTGGTCGCGCCGTGTGCCGGCCTCACCGCTTCCTGCCAGGCCGGAGCGTGCGTGATCTCGAACGAGCGCTGAGCGGAGCCCCCACGACGACGTACCGAGCCGTCGCTCGCCCCTGCGCGGCTCGCCGTCGCCCTCGCACCACGCCCCGGCGCTAGAGCGGCGGTCACCCTGGATCGCGCCCGGGGATCTCCGGCCGCACGCGCACGCTCTTCCACCGCGCGAGCTGAACGAGCCCGGCGGGCGCGCCCCGCGGCTTGCTCACGTCCCCGGCCCTGCAGACGTGGACCTCCACCTTGGCGGCGCTCCGCGCCTTCGAGTACCACGCGGCGGCCGCCGCGGCGCGCTCGACCACCTCGCGCGGGACCTCCACGCGCTCGGGGTTGCGCACGATCACGTGGCTGCCCGGCGTGCCGCCGGCCACGTGCAGCCAGAGATCGTGCGGCTCGGCGATCTCGAAGGTGAGCGCGTCGTTGTCCTCGTCGCCGCGGCCGACGAGCACCTCGAAGCCATCGATCGTGAGCGTGCGGTACGGCCGCCCCTTGCTGCCCATGCCGGCCCCCGCCGTCAGCCGGGCGCGGCGCCGGCGCCGCGTCCGGTGCCCGATTGCGCGGGCCTCGCCGGCGCCCTCGCCTCGCCCGCCACCTCGGCGTCGAGCCACGCGAGCAGGTCCCGCACGACCTCCTCGCGGTTGATCTCGTTCAGCATCTCGTGGCGCCCGCCGGGGTAGAACCGCTGCGCCACCCGGCGGAGACCGGCGGCGCGGTACGCCTCGATCATCTGGGTGACGCCCTTGAGCAGCCCGCCGACCGGGTCGCGAGAGCCGGAGACGACGTAGAGGGGCAGGTCCTTCGGGATGCGCGAGAGCCGCTCGGGGCGCGCGAGCGCCGCCATCGCGTCGAGCAGGTCGACCCAGAGCGAGGTCGTCGCCGGGAAGCCGCAGCGGGGATCGGCGATGTACTCGTCGACCTCGGCGCGATCGCGAGAGAGCCAGTCGAAGGGCGTGCGCGTCGGCGCGAACACCTTGTTGAAGCTGTCGAAGCTCATCGTCTGGAGGAGCTGGCTCTTGCCGCGCTCGCCCAGCCGCCGCCGCTCGGCGCGCGCCACGAGCCGGCCCGCGTCCACGAGCGCGTTCGCCTTGCCCGCCGCGCCGGAGAGCACCGCGCCGTCGATCGAGCCGCCGTGCTCGATCAAGACCTCCTGCGCGAGGGCGGCGCCCATGCTGTGGCCGAAGAGGACGACCGGCAGGCCGGGGTGCTCGCCGCGCGCGCGCGCGAGGAGCTGCGCGAGATCGCGGACGACCCGCTGGAAGCCGCCCTGGCTCGCGAAGAAGCCGAGCTCGTCGCTCCCGCGCGCCGTCGCGCCGTGGCCGCGGTGGTCGTTCGCGTAGACGGCCCACCCGTCGGCGCAGAGCGCCTGCGCGAGGCGCGCGTAGCGGCCCGCGTGCTCCGACATGCCGTGCGCGACGTGGACGACGCCGCGCGCCCCGCCGTCCGGGAGCCAGCGGTACACGAAGAGCTCTCGGCCATCGTCCGCCTGAAACGTGAAGGTGTCCGCGGGCATCGCGGGCCGACCCTACCACCGCTCCGCGCGCGTCTGACCACGATTCTCGACGCTTCCGCGCCGAAAGGAGTTTTCGGTACGGTCCTCCATGGCATGAGGTTCGCACAAAGGCCGGCCATGCCCGAGCGCCGATCGTTGCCCGTGCTCTCGTTGCGCGACACCGTCCTCTTCCCTGGGATAGCGACGCCCATCACGGTCGGACGGCTGAAGACGCTGCGCGCGGTGGAGGCCGCCCTCCGGGTCGAGGGAGAAGACAAGCGCATCTTCGCGGTCGCCCAGCGCGACGCCGCCGAGGAGCCCACCGCGGGCGGCCTCTTCTCGATCGGCGTGATCGCCCGCATCACCCAGGTGCAGCGGTTCGGGTCGGGCCTTCAGCTCGTGCTCTACTGCGAGCGGCGAGCGGCCGCGCCCCGCTACACCGAGGTCGACGGCGTGATCCGCGCCCCCGTCATCGAGCTCGCCGATCTGCCCCTCCGTCCAGAGGAGGACGGCGCCCTGGAGGCGCTCTCCCGCGAGGTGCGCGAGCGGGCCGTCGAGTACGGCCGCCACCGCGGCGCGCCCGAGGACGTGCTCAAGCAGTTCGTCGGCAGCATGTATGGCCCGGCCGAGCTCGTGAACCACATCGCCTTCTACCTGGACCTCCCGACCCCCGAGAAGCAGGCGCTGCTCGAGATCCTCTCGACGGAAGAGCGGATGCGCAGCCTCGCGCTGCACCTCTACCGGCAGATCGGCATCGTCGAGACCCAGGAGAAGATCAGGACGACCGTCGAGGAGGAGCTCGGCGAGCGGCAGCGGGAGATCTACCTGCGCGAGCAGCTGCGCGCGATCCAGAAGGAGCTCGGCGAGGAGGACGACGAGAACGCCGCCGCACGTCTTGAGCACAAGCTGCAGCGGGCCAACCTGCCGGCGGAGATCCTGCAGGAGGCCCGGCGCGATCTCGCGCGCTTGCGGCGCATGGGGCGGGAGACGTCGCCGGAGGCGCAGGTCCTCATGACGTGGCTCGAGTGGGTGGCGGATCTGCCCTGGAACCAGCGCACTGACGACCATGTCGATCTCGATCGCGCGCGGGCGATCCTCGACGAGGATCACTACGGCCTGGGCGACGTGAAGGACCGGGTGCTCGAGTTCCTGGCCGTCCGCAAGCTGCGCCTGGAGCAGGCGAGGAGCGAGGGAGAGCGGAGCCGCGCGATCTCCCGCGGGCCGATCCTGCTCTTCCTCGGTCCGCCCGGGACCGGCAAGACGTCCATCGCGGAGTCGATCGCGCGGGCGCTCGGGCGCAAGTACGTCCGCGTCTCGCTGGGCGGGGCGCGCGACGAGGCGGACATCCGCGGCCACCGGCGCACGTACGTGGGCGCGATGCCTGGCCGCATCCTCCAGGGGATCAAGCGGATCGGCTCGAAGAACCCGGTGATCGTCCTCGACGAGGTCGACAAGCTCGGCGCCTCTTACCAGGGCGATCCTGGCGCGGCGCTGCTCGAGGTGCTGGATCCGGCGCAGAACGACGGCTTCGTCGACCACTACCTCGGACTGCCGTTCGACCTGTCCGAGGTGCTGTTCATCTGCACGGCGAACTTCCGCGAGACGATCCCCCCTCCGCTGTTCGACCGGATGGAGCCCGCGCTGTTCGCCGGGTACACGGAGCAGGAGAAGCACGAGATCGCCCGGAAGTACCTGCTTCCCCGGCAGCGGAAGGAGTGCGGGCTGCGCGAGGAGCAGCTGCGCGTGACGGGCACGGCGATCGGCGGGATCATCAGCGGCTACACGCGCGAGGCGGGCGTGCGGCAGCTGGAACGGACGCTCGGCTCGCTGGCGCGGAAGGCCGCGCGGCGGATAGCGGCCGGTGAGATCGAGCGGGCTGTGGTGGGCGCCGACGACGACGTGAAGGAATTGCTCGGCCGCGCCAGGATGCGCCTTGAGCGGAGGCTCCAGTACGATCAGCCCGGGGTCGCGACCGGCATGTATTACACGCAGATGGGTGGCGACATCATGCACGTCGAGGCGAGCGTGATGCCCGGCAAGGGCGATTTCGTCCTCACGGGGCAGCTGGGCGACGTCATGAAGGAGAGCGGCCGCGCGGCGCTGAGTTATGCGCGAGCGCACGCGGCGGAGCTCGGCGTGCCGTCCGATCGGCTGCAGCGGCGGGACGTCCACATCCATGTTCCGGCGGGGGCGGTACCGAAGGACGGGCCGAGCGCGGGTGTGACGATGGCGGTGGCGCTGGTGAGCGCCCTGTCGGGCAGGCCGGTCAGGAGCGACATCGCGATGACCGGGGAGATCACGCTTCGCGGGACGGTGCTGCCGATCGGGGGGATCAAGGAGAAGGTGCTGGGGGCGCACCGTGCTGGGATCTTCGAGATCCTGCTGCCGGCGGACAACGAGGCGGATCTCGACGATCTGCCGGCCGAGGTGAGGAGCTCGCTCGAGTTCTACCTGGTGAACACGCTCGACGAGGCGCTCGCGCTCTGCCTGCGGCTCCGCTCGATCCGCCTCGAGGCGCCCGAGGAGATGCCGCACGCGCGGGCGTCCTGACGCGCCTCAGGTGGGCGGCGAGGAGGCCGGTGCACCGGCGGCGCCGAGGGCATCGGCCAGCGCGGCGGCTGCGGCTGCGGCGAAGGCGTCGAGCGTGGCGGGCTCGGTCCAGCGGGTCGCCTCGCGGGCGTCGAGCGCGTGGTGGGTCTCGACGAGGATGGAGGGCATGGAAGGGCGGCGCAGCACGAAGATGCGCTGTCCCGGGGGGCGCCGGTCGAGGAAGACGCCGGGCTGGGCGGTGTCCGGCGCGTACAGGTCGCTGTATGCGGCGCCGTCGTAGGGCAACAGGCCTGCTTCTTCCATGCGCCTCGCAAAGCCGCGCGCGAGCGCGAGCCGGAGGGCGCAGAGGGCGGGATCACCTTCGTCGGACCACAGGACGGCGAACCCCGGCGCGGCGAGGCTGAGCGGGCACTGGCGGCCCTGGCCGGGCGACCACGTCTCGGTCCTGCCGCGCACGTCCGAGTGCAGGCTGACGAAGGCGTCGGCGCCCCACCGGGCGGCGTCCTCGACGCGCTCCGCGTAGGGCAACGGACGGTCGCCGGCCCTGCCCACGCGCGCCTCGAAGCGCCCGGTGGCGTTGAGCCGCTCGGCGAGGGCGCGCGCCGCGGCGAGGGTGAAGTCCTGCTCGTCGACGCAGAAGCAGGAGAGGTTGCCGGTGTTGCCGGGGGCGCCATGTCCGGCGTCGAGGTAGATGCGGCGGACCCCGAAATCGGGCGGAAAGACGGCGGAGGGGGCGACGACGCGGGCCCCTGGAAACGGCCACCCGCTCGGCGCGATCGGGAGCTTGAGGGCGCGCCGCGCCGCGATCTCGCGCGGGGAGCCCGGGGCGAGCGCCCGTGAGAGGGCGGCGGCGCCGGCGGCGCCGGCGAGACCGAGGACGAGCTTCCTGCGCGAGATCACCGCGGCTCCGCTTGCTATCAAAGGCGAAGCGCGGCGTCAGGTTCTCGGCAAGCGAGCGTGGCCGAGGTGACGAAGGGGACGTGACATGGCGACATCCCGAGATCGCCCGGGACGTCCGAGAGCTCGTGACCCGGCGTGCCCCGCACCTCGGCCGGAACCCCGTTACTGGGCCGGCGTGTAGCAGACCTCGAGCTTCGGCCGGGGGGCGATGTTCGTTTGCTCGCTCGATCGGATATCGGTCCGACCGTTCACGTCGTGGAGCGCGACGCCGTGGTTCGGGGAACCATCCACCCAGGACTGGACGAGGGCCGCCACGTTGGCCGTCACGACGGCGCTCGCCTGGGCGACGGTGGTGATCGAGGCCTCGACGGCCGGGTTGTATCCGGGGAAGTTGCCGGCGTGCACGGTCGACTCCTGCCAGGGGCCGTTCACGCGGTGCAACTCGATGGTGCTGGCGCTCGCCTTCCACGTGTGAGCCAGCGAGAGGGTCGCGGATTCGACGTCGGAGCCCGCCGGGATGAACGACAGATCGAAGGCCAGCACGCCCAGCTGCACGCCCTCCGGGAACGTGTTCATGACCATGTACGGGTAATCGCCGTACGGCCACGAGACGCCGGGCTGGATATGCGCATCCTGCACGCTCCCGTAGGTGCCGCGCTGCACGACCACGCACACGGGCTCGGCGGGCGGGGGGGGCTCGCAGGCGTCGCCGATGCCGTCGGCGTCGGCGTCGGCCTGGGAGGGGTTGGCCAGCGCCGGGCAGTTGTCGCACGAGTCGAACACCCCGTCCTGATCCGTATCGGCGGCGACCACGGTGACGTTATCGAGGAGCGTCCCCTGGCCGTTCGAGATGCCCAGGTCGTTGAACTGGAGGCGCGTCGTCGTGCCGGAGGCCACGAGGGTATAGGTGTAATTGACCCATGCGGTGCTGGCGGTCGTGAGCGTGGCCACCTGCTGGCCGCCCCAGACGACGCCCAGCACGTTCTGGCTCGCGCTCGTGCCGGGGCGCGCGGCGAAGGCGAACCGGAGCTGGTAGGTCGCTCCCGGGACGGTCGTGAGGTCCTGATAGATGCCGCTCGAGTTCGTGGCGTCCAGCTCGACGTGCTGGCTGCCGTGCGCGGGGCTCATGCCGTTCGAGTGGTCATGGATCTGGATCTGACCATAGGCGGCCTGCCAGCCGGTGATCGAGCCGTTGTAGATCGACGACGTGCCGGACGACACGTTCGGCGATTCGAAGCTGCCGTTCGTGACGATGTTGCCGGAGGGGAGCACCGAGCAGGAGACGAGCGCCGCCGCGCCCTCGCCGACGGCATCTTCGGTATCGTCGTGCGGCTCGGCTGTAGCCATGCAGCCGGAGATCATCGAGGCGAGCGCGAGCGCAGAGGCAGAGATCGACAGATAGGCGGTTCTCATGGGAGAGCTCCTCGTCGCGGCGCCGGCATGGCGGCGCCGCGCTGTGCGGCGAGCTGCCGCACGCTGTGGACTTAGAAAATACTTCTTACAAACTGGGCGATGCGGATGCGGTGCTCCATTTGCCCGAAGGCGGAGCGCTCAAGGAGTCATTCGTCAACCAGCGCGTGCGGCACGACGGCACAATGGGACGGCCGTTACCAGGCGCTCGCCTCCCGGATCGTGGCCGACCTCGACCTCCCTGGCCCCCAGGAGGATCTCACCCCCCTTGGGGGATGAGGGTCGTCGTCGGCCTGGCGATCGATGGATGAAGTCGGGCGAGCGCGGTCACGAGCGATTCTTGCAGCAGTCAGCCGTAGCGCTGTCTGGTTATATCATGAAATGGGCGCGCGGATCATCGTCTTTCGCACCAGCCAGCGCCGCGACGAAAAAGGCTGTCCCCCTGATCTCATGAGAAAGAGAGCCATGGTGGGCGCCGTGGGCGCCGAGGGAAGAGGAGAGAGCAAAAATTCTTCATCTCTCCTCTTTCCGCTGCGTTCCCGTGCGTTCCCCTGCGTTTCGGCGTCTCGGCGTCTCGGCGTCTCGACGTCCGCCTTGCCTCTACGATTCAATTTCGCCAGGTCACGGAACTGGGGCAAAATTGGTCACTGGGGCAAAATGGGGCGACCGGGCCCGCTCACCCCTCTCCCGCTCTCCGCATCCCGCAGCGGCAAGAGCAGCCCGAGGAAGACGACCGAGATCACGGTCCCCAGGGCGAACAGGCCGGCATAGCCGAGCCGCTGGGCGACGGCGCCCGAGAGCCACACAGCGGGCGATTTGCCGAGCACCTCCACGCTGGCCAGCAGCGTGTAGTGCGTCGCGCCGACCGACCGCCGGACACGCGACATCATGAAAGCGAACACCGCCGTCGTGAGGGCGCCGCCGAAGAGGTGCTCGGCCACGGTGACCGCGACGACGGCATTCGCTGTGGGCGCCCCCGCCGCGGCGAGGTACCACTCGCCCGCCATCGCGACGGTGCGCAGCGCCGAGGTCACCCCGACGGCGGCGAGCAGCGGGATCCGGTGCGACAGGAGGCCTCCCGCGAGCGAGCCGGCGATCGACGCGACCAGGCCGTACGTGCCCACCCAGAGGCCGATCCGGTGCGGCGGGAAGCCGGCGTCGACGAGGAACGGCTTGAACATCATGTCGACCATCGCCTCGCCGAGCTTGTAGGTCCCGAGGAAGGCGACGACCCAGAGCGCGCCAGGCGCCCGCAGGGCGGCGAAGACCGCCGCGAGCACCTCGCGGAGCGACCGGCGCGCGTGCGCCTCGGCCTCGCTCGCGGGAGGCTCGCGCAGCGCGAGCGAGGCCAGCGCCGAGAGGAAGACGAGCGCGGCCATCGCCCCGAACTGACCGCCCCAGCCGATCCAGGCGCTCGCCCAGACGAGCAGCCCGCCCGCGACGAGCATGCCAACCTTGTAGCCGACCACCTGCGCGGCGTTCGCCAGGCCGAGCTCGCCGCGCCCGAGCAGATCGATCGCGAGCCCGTCGACCGCGATGTCCTGGGTGGCCGCGAGCAGGTTCATCAGGAAGACCAGCGCGAGCAGGGCGCCGAGGTGGCGCGACGGCGGGACGAACGCGGCGGCCGCGCACGTGAGCGAGAGCAGCACCCCGAGCGGCAGGATCCACGAGCGGCGCCTGCCGATCCGCTCCCAGCCGTAGCGGTCGACGAGCGGCGCCCAGAGCGCCTTCGCCGCCCACGGGAGCGCGAGCGCGCCGGCGAAGCCCACGCCGGAGAGCGAGACGCCGCTCGCCCGCAGGAAGACGGGGAGCGCCGTCGCCTGGAAGCCGAACGGGATGCCCTGTGCGAAGTACAGCGCGGCGAGGGCGGCGATCGTGCCGGCGCGCGTTCGGTCTGCCACGACCGACAATCGTAACCGAGCGGACGAGCTTCGGTCGCCGGAAACACGGACACTTGCGTACGTTTCGATCTCGATCCGATCTCGATGAGCACGCCGCACCGACTCACCCCTTCTGCCGGCCGGACGAGCGCGCGCCCATGATCGCCGACACCTTCTCTCCGCGGTCGCTCGCGCCGGCGGGCGAGGTCCGGGTGCGGTGGCTGGGCACGGCGGGGTTCGCGATCGAGCACGCCGGCGCGGTGGTGCTGATCGATCCCTATCTCACGCGCGCTTCGCTCCTCCGTTGCGTGGTCGGCCGGCTCGTCCCCGACGTGGCCGCCATCGCGCGCCACGCGCCGCGCGCCGACGCCGTCATCGCGGGCCACACCCATTTCGATCACGCGCTCGACATCCCGGAGATCGCGCTCCGCACCGGGGCCACGGTCTTCGGCTCGCGCTCCGCGGCGGCGCTCTGTCGCGCCGCCGGCGTCCCCGCGGCGCGCGTGCGCGACGTCGAGCGCGCGCCGGGCGGCGAGCCCGTGGTCGCCGAGGTCGGCCCGTTCCAGCTGCGCTTCTTCCCGAGCGCTCACGCCCGCCTGCTGCTCGGCCGGGTCCCCTTCCCCGGCGACATCTCCGATTGCGACCAGGTCCCGCTCCGGGCCGAGCGTTACCGGTGCGGCGCCGTCTTTGCGGTGGAGATCCGGGTCGCGGACCGGCGCATCGTCCACCTGGGCAGCGCGGAGCTCGTCGAGGCGGGCCTCGATTGCAGGGAGCCCGACCTGCTCCTGCTCTGCGTGGCCGGCTGGACCACCTCGAGCGCTTTCCCCGAGCGCGTCGCGCGCGCCCTGTCGCCGCGCGCGGTGCTCTTCTCTCACTGGGACAATTTCTTTCTGCCCCTCGATCGCCCCGCCGTCGCGCTCCCCGCGATGCAGGGAGAGCGCCTGGCAGAGCGCCTCGGCCGGGCGTCGCGGGACGTGAACCTGGGCGTGCTCCCGCTGCTAGGCGAGGTGTGGATCTAGGTCGAGGCGTGTTGTTCCCTCGCCGTGCCTGAGGACTTTGTACCAGGGTGGGTGGGAGCGGGGATGCCGTCTTCCCCAGCCAGCGCGCTCCGTGCGAGGGGCCGCGCGGCGTCCTCTCGGCAGTCGCTTGCGACGATGGCGGAGCTCCGGCTAGATTCGCGCCCGCATGAGCGCTCCCCGTCGCTGGCCCTCCTCGCGCGCGAAGCGCTCGTCGCGGCCGCTCGCCATCACCCGCTTTGCTGGGCGGGCATCACAGCTCAGGTGAGGATACCTTGATTTCGTTCATCGCCGCCTTCAACCTGCCGGACGCGAGCGACCGCGATCCCGGCGCGTTTCTCCGCCGCGCGGCGCTCCTCGTCGGCGAGCGGATGTCCTCCATGGGCCCGGAGCCCCGGATAACGGTGGAGGTCCTGCCAGAGGTGGGCGGCGGGTGGGCGCTCCTCACGCCGGAGCCGGGGGCGCGGCTCGCCCTGCTCGATCAGGTGGTCACCGACACGCACGCTGTGCTGTTGTTCGGCGAGCTGCAGGGCGAATCCAGGGCTGCGCCCGCGAGGGCCGTCCTCCGCGCCTGGACGTCGGGCGGCGGGGACGCGGTGGCCGCGCTCGATGGCAATTTCTCCGCCATCGTCGTCGACCGCGCTGAGCGCACGGCCTCGGTGATCTCGGATCTGCTCGGCCGCCGGGCGCTGCGCACCCTGCACGCGGGCGGGGTCCTCTACGTCTCTCCGCACGACGTCGCGCTCGTGGCGACCGGGGCGTGCCCTGTCGAGATCGATCACGCCTCGGCGTGCTCGATCATCACCGCGGACTGGTCCATCGGCGGGCGGCCGCTGCTCGCGCGCGTCGAGCCGGGCGATCCGGCGCACTGGCTGCGCCTGCGGGGCGGCCGCCTGGAGCGGCTCCCCGCGCCGCTCGGGCTGTTCGAGCGCCGCATCGACGCCCGCGACGCGGCCGCGGTCCGGGAGCGAATCGACCGGATCGTCGACACCATGCGCGAGAACACGCGCTTCGCCGCGGCGGGCTGCGACACGGTGCAGGCCGACCTGACCGCGGGCATCGACAGCCGCGCGGCTTTTGCGCTGGTCGCGTCGATCGCGCCGGCGGAGCGCATCGTGGCCAAGACCACCGGCGCGACCGACAGCCTCGACGTGCGCGTGGCCAGGCGCATCGCCGCTCTCGTGGGCGTACGCCACGAGCACCGCGAGCTGGATCTGCCCATCCACGACGATTTCAGCCGTCACGCGGATCTCATCGCGTTTCACATGAACGGCGATTCCAGCGCCAAGCGCGCGATTGACAGGTATCCGAGCTGGGACGACCGCCCCCTGGGCTTCGAAGGGGGTGGAGGCGAGATCTTCCGTGGTTATTACTATGCTCGCCCTGGCCAATACACGCGGGTGGCCCGCGCCAACGCGGACGACGTAGCGGCCTTCTTCGTCCGGAAGTGGCGCCGCCCGACAGCGCTGAGCTTTCGCTCACCCGATCCTCTGGCCGCCGCCCGCGAGCGCACCCGCTCGGTGGTCGAGGCGATGTTCCGGCGCTCGCCCAACCTCCACGACGTGCTCGATCAATTCTACCTCTTCGAGCGGTATGGCCGCTGGGGCGCGATCACGTCGCGTTTCGCCTGGTGGAATACCTTCTCCCCGTACGCCAGCCCATCCCTCGTGCGGCTGGCGTTCGGCCTGCCCTCCCCGATTGGCATGCACGCAGGCCTCCACGACGCCATCGTGCGCCGCTTCTTGCCGTCCGCGCGCGGCATCCTCGTGAACGACAACTCCCTGCTTGCGCTCCAGGGGCCCGGGCTCTCACGCCTGCTCGCGCGCGATCTGCTCTATGTCACCGGCGAGGTCTGGCGAGCGGCGAGCGCGTGGCGCGGCCGCTCGGGCAAGAAGCGCCGCTCGGCGGACGCCATGCGCGCCGAAATGCTCGCGGGGCCGCTCCACGACCACGCGCGCGACGTGCTCCTCTCGCGAGACAGCATCGCCGTGGACCTGCTCGGGCACGAGTCCGTCGCCCGCCTGCTGGACGAGCACAGGGCGCGCCGGCGGCACCTGGAGACCCTGTGCAACCTCCTCAGCATCGAGCATTTCCGGCGCCTCGCCACGTCCACCGCCGCGGCCGCCTCCGGCCGCTGACACCGGGTCGCTCAGGGCCCCTCTCAGGGGCCCGGCCGCTGGGCGGCGCTTCCCGCGCGGCCGGAACCGTCCCTTGTCGACGCGCTACCAGCGCCCCGCCCCTCTCACGGCCCGGCGCGCAGGAACGCCACCTTGATCCGCTTCTTCCCCCACCCGGAGAACTTCACGGTCGCGATCGGATCCGCCCCGGGATCCACGCTCTCGACCACGCCCGGCCCGAACCGCTCGTGGTACACCCGCATCCCGCGCCGCAACGCGAGCCCCTCGCTGCCCTCGGCGCCCGGGTCGACCGCCTCCCGCTCGACATACCGCTCGCCCGGCGCCCGGTCGGGGCCGTCCATGCCGCGCGCCCTCGCCGGCTCGCCCTCCCGCGAGAACCGCGCCCCTGCGAACCGCTCGTCAGCCTGCGCCCCGGGCCTCCGCTCGCGGCCCTCCCACGAGCGCTCCTGCCGCTCCTGCCCGCCGAACCGGAGCCCGGGCGCGGCGTACCCGCCGCCCCCGCCGAAGCCGCCCTCGACCCGGCGCTGCGCCATCATGCTGGCGGGCGTCGCGATCGGGCGCACCGAGGCCGGCGGCAGATCCGCGAGGAAGCGGCTCGGCAAGCCGTAACGCGTCTGGCCGAAGATCGCCCGCCGCGCCGCGTGCGTGATCCAGAGCCGCTCGCGCGCCCGCGTGATCGCGACGTAGGCCAGCCGGCGCTCCTCCTCGATGTCGCCCTTGCGGTTCGGATCCTGGCTCCGGAACGGGAACAGGTCCTCCTCCATGCCGGTCAGGAACACCGCGTGGAACTCCAGCCCCTTCGCGGCGTGGATCGTCATCATCGCCACCTTGGGCACGTCCGCGAGCGCGTCGACGTCCGACACGAGGCTCACCCGCTCGAGGTAGCCCGCGAGCGTCGCCTCGTCGCCCGCGGCGGTCGCCTCCTGCTCGTAGTCGACGAGCGACTGCACGAGCTCGCGCAAGTTCTGGAGCCGCGCCTCCGACTCGACGCTGTCCTCCTGCTCGAGCGCCTTGGCGTAGCCCGACCGCGCGAGCACCTCCTCCGCCAGCGCGCTCGGCGACGCGCTCTTCGCCTCGGTCATGAGCCCGTGGATCAGATCGCGGAAGCCGAGCAGGCTGCGCTTCGCCGCCGACGCGAGCGGCGGCAGCTGGCCCCCCGGCATCGCCGACGGCGGCACCCGCCCCTCCAGGAGCGGATCGATCGCCTCGAACAGCGACACGCCCAGCAGGTCCGCCGCCTGGATGAGCTTGTCGACCGTGCTCTGGCCGATCTTGCGGGCGGGCACGTTGATGATGCGGTTGAGATCCACGTCGCTCTTGGGGTTCGCGATCACGCGGAGGTACGAGAGCAGGTTCTTCACCTCCGCCCGCTCGAAGAAGCGCGTGCCCCCGATGATCTGGTACGGGATGCGCGCCTCGCGCAGCACCTCCTCGAGCACACGCGACTGCGCGTGGATCCGGTAGAACACCGCGATCTCGTTCGGCGAGACGCCCTCCGCGATGAGCGCGCGGACGCACTCGACAACCCACGCCGCCTCGTCGTGCTCGCTGTCCGCCGCCACCACGTCGATCGGCGTGCCGTCCTGGTTCGCCGTCCAGAGCTCCTTCGGCTCGCGATCCGACGCGTGGCGGATCACGCCGAGCGCGCCCCGCACGACATGCCCGATCGAGCGGTAGTTCTGCTCGAGCTTCACCACCGTCGCGTGCGGAAAATCGCGCCGGAAGCCGCGGACGATCCGGACGTCCGCGCCGCGCCAGCGGTAGATGCTCTGGTCGTCGTCGCCGACCACGCAGAGGTTGTCGTGGCTCTTGCAGAACGCCCGGACGAGCCGGTACTGCACCTGGTTCACGTCCTGGAACTCGTCCACGAGCACGTGCCGGAAGCGCCCCCGGAGATCCTCGCCGGCGTAGCTCGTCGGGTCCTCCGCGATGCGCAGCACGGCGAGCAGCAGGTCGTCGAAGTCCACCGCGCTCGCCGCCTTGAGGTGCCGCTCGTACGCCTCGAAGCACCGCGCGATCGCGTCGTCGAAGTAGCCCTTCCGCTCGAACTCGGCGGGCCCCCGCCCCTCCTGCTTCTCCGCGTGGATGCGCGAGAGCACCTGGCGGGGCGGATAGCGCCGATCGTCGAGGTTGAGCTCCTTGAGCACGCGGTTCATGACCGCCCGCTGATCGTCGTCGTCGTAAATGACGAAGTTCTTGTCGAGCCCGGCCGCCTCGTGGTGCCGGCGCAACAGGCGCGCGCACACCGCGTGGAACGTGCCGACCCAGAGGTCCTTCACGATGTCGGCCCCGATGAGCCCCTCCAGCCGGCGCTTCATCTCGGTCGCCGCCTTGTTCGTGAACGTCACCGCCAGGATCCGGTAGGGCGGGACACGGTGCGTGACGATGAGGTTCGCGATCCGGTACACGATGACGCGGGTCTTGCCGCTCCCCGCGCCGGCGAAGATGAGGAGCGGCCCCGCCGCGTGGCTGGCCGCGCGCGCCTGCGGCTCGTTCAGCTCCTCGTAAGGGAGGCCAGGCTCGGGCGGCGGAGAGCGGTCGGCGTCGTGTGCGGCGAAACGATCCACACGGGGTCGCTAGCACGACCTCCGCGCGAGCGGGAGCCCGCCGAGCGCCGGAGCCCCCCGCGGCGCTCTCCTGCTTTTTCCCCGGCAAATCACGCCTGCTGGCCGTAATCTCGCACGCGCGTGCGCCTCCGGCAGAGCACCGGGGGAGCAGCGGCCCGGACGACCGGCACAGGAGAGACCATGCGCATCGCGCTCACGCACAACCTGAAGATCACGAGCTCCGCCGAGGAAGCCGAGTTCGACAGCCCGGAGACGATCGCCGCCATCGCCGGCGCGCTCGAGCGAGCCGGGCACGAGGTCGAGCGGATCGAGGTCAGCGGGCCGGCCTCCCGGGTCCTCGCCCGGCTCGAGGCGCTCCAGCCGGACCTCATCTTCAACACGGCCGAGGGCCACAAGGGCAAGACGCGCGAGGCGTTCTATCCGTCGCTCTTCGACGAGCTCGGCATCCCGTACACCGGCTCCGACGCCTACACGCTGAACGTCGCGCTCGACAAGTCGCTCACGAAGCGCGTCCTCGCGAGCTACGGCGTCGCCACCCCGCGCGCCCGCCTCGTCAACCGGACCACGCTGGAGAGCGGCGCGCTCGACGATATGAGCTTCCCCGTCATCGTGAAGCCGAACTTCGAGGGCTCCTCCAAGGGCATCTTCCGGGAGTGGAGCGTCTGCGAGGACGCGCACCACCTCGCCGAGGTCGTCGAGCGGCAGCTCGCGCGCTTCGAGGCGGGCCTGCTGGTCGAGCACTACATCGCCGGCATCGACGTCGCGTGCGCCTTCGTCGACGGGCTGAAGGACACGAGCCCCGCGCGCTCGAGCGGCACCGGGATCCCCGAGGGGATCCTCGACCCCATCGAGTTCGTGATCGATCCCCAGGTGCCCGGCAGCTACAACGTCTACGACTTCAACCTGAAGCACGCGAAGCCCGAGCACGTCACGCGCCGGCCCGCGCAGCTGCCCGCGGCCACGCTCGAGCGCATCCGGTCGCTCACCGCGCGCGTCGTGCGCGCCCTGGACCTCAAGGATCACGCCCGCTGCGAGTTCCGGGTCACGCCGTCCGCCTCGCGCAGCCAGGGCCACGACGTCCACTTCCTCGAGGTCGACGGGCTGCCCACCCTCCAGCCGGGCGCCAGCGTCTTCGTCGCGGCGGCGCAGCGCGGCGTCGACTTCGACGGCGTGATCCGGGCCATCGTGAGGAGCGCCTGCAAGCGGCGGGGGCTCCTGCCGCTCCTGGAGAGCAACCAGCCGCGCCGGTCGAAGCGGACCGCGCTCCGCGTCGGCTTCACCTACAACATGAAGCGGAGCGACACGGCCGCGGCCGACAAGGCGGGCCCCGGCACGATGCACGACCTGGAGGCCGAGTTCGACTCGCCGCGCACGATCCAGGCGATCGCCAGCGCCATCGAGAGCTACGGCCACACCGTGGTCCCGCTCGAGGCGACCCCGGACCTGCCGCGCGCGCTCGCGGCTTCCGGGGTCGACGTCGTCTTCAACATCGCCGAGGGGCTCCGCGGCCGCGGCCGCGAGGCGCAGGTGCCGGCGCTCTGCGAGCTGCTCGGCATCCCCTACAGCGGCTCGGACGCGACAACGCTGTCGCTCGCCCTCGACAAGGGCCTCACGAAGCAGATCCTGCGGGCGGCCGGCATCGAGACGGCCGAGTGGCAGGTGGTCACGACCGGGCGCGAGAAGCTGAAGCCGTTCCGATACCCGGTGATCGTGAAGCCCAACGCCGAGGGGACCTCGAAGGGGATCACCTCCGCGTCCGTCGTCAAGGACGAGGCCGCCGCGCGCGCCGCGGCGAAGCAGCTGGTCGATCGCTACCACCAGCCGGCCCTCATCGAGGAGTACATCACGGGCCGCGAGTTCACCGTGGGCCTGCTCGGCGAGCGGCGGCCGAAGGTGCTGCCGCCGATGGAGGTCGTCTTCGTCGACCCGCCCACCTACCCCGTCTACGGCTACGACGAGAAGCAATCGGACACGCCGCGCGTGCGCTTCGAGTGCCCCGCGCAGCTCACGCCGTCGGAGCTCCGCCGCGTCGAGAAGGTCGTGCGCGACACGTTCGCGGCCCTCGCGTGCCGCGACGTGGCCCGGGTCGATCTGCGCATGGCGAAGGACGGCAGGGTGTACGTCATCGAGATCAACCCGCTGCCCGGCCTGACGCCCGACTTCAGCGATCTCTGCGTGATCGCGAAGGTGGCGGGGATGGATTACCGGACGCTGATCGGCGAGATCCTGGCCGGCTGCCTCAAGCGCTACCGCGACGCCCGCGCCGCGGCGCCGCGGGCCGCGTTCACCGCGGCGGCGCCTGCGGCGGGCGCGGCCGCGCCCTCCGCGAGCGCGGCGATCGCCTCGCCGGCCGCCGACCCGGGCCTGCTGGCCGCGCCCGGCCCGGCGCTCGCCGGGCCCGCGCCGCTGCCGGCGGAGTCCGCGCCCCTCTCCGACACGGTCTCCGTCGCGAGCGGCGAGGTCGCCGGCCCATGAGCGCGCCCTCGACCGCGCTCAGGCGCCCTCGGCTGCGCGATCTCGGCGTCGCGATCGGCCGCTTTCCGACCGGTCCGGAGAACGCGATCACGGACATCCCTGGGGTGCGGGTCCACCACGTGACCAAGATCGAGGGCGAAGGCGAGCTCGTCCCCGGCCTCGGTCCGGTGCGCACGGGCGTGACCGCGGTCGTCCCGGCCGACGGCGACGTCTTCCTCGATCGGGTGTTCACCGCGAGCTACGTGCTCAACGGCGCGGGCGAGGTGACCGGCCTCTCGCAGATCAACGAGTGGGGCCTCTGCGAGACGCCGATCCTGCTCTGCAGCACGCTCTGCGTCGGCCGCGTCCTCGACGCGACCGTCGCGTGGCTCTCGCGCAAGCACCCCAAGATCGGCAAGGACTACGACGTCGTGATCCCGGTCGTCGCCGAGTGCGACGACAGCTTCCTCAACGACGCCGTGGGGCGCCACGTGGCGCAGGCCGACGTCGACGAGGCGATCGACAACGCCCGGGGTGGCCCCGTGGCCGAGGGGTGCGTCGGCGCCGGCACGGGCATGCAGACGTTCCACTTCGCGGGCGGGATCGGCACCTCGAGCCGGTCGGTCCCTGTCGGCGGGGTCGACGCCCTCGTGGGGGCGCTCGTGCTGTCGAACTTCGGCGATCGCGAGCTGCTCCGCGTCGATGGGGTCCCGGTCGGGCGGCTCATCAGCGACCGCTTCAACCACGTCCCGCGGCGGGGCCCCGCCGGCTCGATCATCGTGCTCGTCGCCACCGACGCCCCGCTCATCCATCGCCAGCTCGCGCGCCTCGCGCGGCGCGCCGCGCTCGCGATCGGCCGGACCGGCGGGTATGCGGCCAACAACTCGGGCGAGATCGTCCTCGCCTGGAGCACCGCGAACCGGGTGCCTCGCGTCCCCACCGAGCAGTGGAGCGCCCCCCGGTCGAGCCGCTCGCTCAGCGTGCACCCCCTCGCGCCGGGCCGGCACATGGCCGAGCTCGTCCTCGACACCGAGGTCGACGCGCTCTACGAGGCCACCGTCGACGTGGTGGAGGAGGCGATCCTCAACGCGATGTTCGGCGGCGTCGACATGACCGGCCACAGCGGACACCACGCCCCGGCCCTGCCGCTGGACGCCGTGGCCGAGATCCTGAAGCAGTACCGCCCCCCGCACCCCTCCGACCCGCCCCCCCTCTTCTAGCGCCCCCCTTCTCTCTGGCAAAAGCCCCGCCGAGCGGCGATCACCCGCACAGGAGACGGGCCCAGATCGGCGTTTTCGGCGCGGAAGCGCACTCAGGTGCGCTGAGCACCGAAAACGTCGAGATGGGCCCGTATCCGAAGCGGGTGCCCGCCGCTCATTCCGGATCACCGTGGAGGAGCCACTCGTGGGCTGCGTCCTCGTCCCAGAAGCGCCGGAGGACCTTGTCCGTGCCGCTCTCGCGCGCCACGCGGTTCAGCTGGAGCGCGACGATGTCGCTCTCGATGATCTCGGCGACCCGCATCACCCCGAGCTCCAGGCCGAACTCCTGGACGGCGCGGATCTTCTCCGCCACATCGGGGGACATCGGCCTGAACCCGCGGACATCGGCCTTGATCTTGATCCCCCGGCCCTGGAGGCTCTCGCACGCCTTCCTCAGCTCGCTGACGAAGTTCTCCATCTCCTCGAGGCGGACACGCCCCTCGAGGACGAAATCCACCATGGCGATGTTCCGGTCGACTTTGATCTCGAACACGTTGAGAGACCTCCTGCCAGTTCCCGAAGGGGAGGGATGGGGCCGCGTGATCATACCCCGGATCGCGCGAGGACGCGCCTAGGGATCGCGACGCTCACGCGGCAGCGACGCTGGCCGTCGGCCGTGGGAAGCCCGGGCCGGCGTCGCCGCCCTTCACGCCGCGCGCGGCTCGCCGACGCGCGACTTGCCCTGTCCGCGCCGCACGGCGATCGCCTGCTCGTAGATGGTCTCGTACCGCGAGAGCAGCGTGGGCCACTGCCGCTCCTTGAGGATCCACGCCCGCGCGTTCTTGCCGACCTGCTCGAGGCGCGCCGGGTCCTTGAGCGCCTCGACACACCGCCTCGTGAGGTCGGCGCTGTCGCCCGCCTTGAAGACGAACCCGGTCTCGCCGTAACGGACGAGCTCCCCCATGGCCGCGACGTCGCTCACCATCACGGGCCGGGCCATGGACATCGCCTCGAGCGGCTTCAGCGGCGTCGTGAGCTCGGTCGTGCGGGTCCGGATGCGGGGATACACGAGCAGGCTCGCCATCGCGTAGATGTTGAACACCTCGTCGTGCGGCACCCGCCCGGTGAAGGTCACCTTGGACTCCACCCCTCGCTCGCGGGCGAACGCCTTGAGCTCCATCTCCTGGCCGCCGGCCCCGGTGATCACGACGTGCGCGTCCGGGATCTCCCGCGCGATGTCGCCGATCGCCGCGATGAGCGTCTGGAGCCCCTCGTACGGCTGGAAGGTGCCGACGTAGCCGATGAGCTTCTTCCCCGCGAGCCCGAAGCGCTCCCAGGCGCCGGGCGGGGCCTCCCGCGGCGCGAACTTGTCCGAGTCGACGCCGTTGCCCACGACGTGGAGCGCGTCCGTGCTGCGCACCCGCGGCGCGACAGCGCCCTTCAGCGCCTCGCAGATCGTCACCGTCGCGTCAGCGTACTTGTAGACGATCGTCTCGAGGCCGGCGGCGACCTTGTAAGGCGCCGAGTCCTCTTTGAATTTGCCCCGGTCGACGGAGGCGTTCTCCCAGAGGTCGCGCACCTCGTAGACGAGCGGCAGCCCGAAGCGGCGCGCCGCCGCGAGCGCCGGCAGGCCGACGAGCATCGGCGAGTGCGCGTGCACGAGATCGGGCTGAAACTCCCGGATCGCGTCCTCGACGCGCGCCTCCAGCGCCCGCACGAGCTGGAGCTCCCTGACCAGCGGCAGCTTCTTGCCGGTTGGCTCGCGCGTCCGCCAGTACGAGATGCCGCCGATCTCGTCCTTCAGCGCATCCCCGGACCCCTGCTGCGCCGACGTCACCACCGCCGGCCGCATCCCGTGCTCGGCCTGGTGCTTGATGATGTAGTCGCTGCGGATCGTGTACCCCGCAATGACAGGCAGCGACGTATGAAGAACATGGAGCACGCGCACGAATCACCACCCTTCTTTATGCTGCGCCGCGCAGCCTACCCGAGGCCGCCGCGACCGTCATCAAGCTCCTCCTCGCCCGTCCCCGCGCGCGGGCAGGAGCTTGGACGCGTCCACGCTGACCGCGGGCCGGCCGAGAGCCTAGCTCTCGGCTGCCACGTTGCGGTACGCTCCGCCGCCGCATGACCCTCAAAATCGCGATCGTCGGCTGCGGCAAGATCGCCGACGGCCACATAGAAGAGATCCAGAAGATGCCGGAGCGGGCTCGGGTCGTCGCCGTATGCGACCTGGAGTTCCTGATGGCCGAGCAGATCGCGGTGCGCTACGGCATCCCGAGCCACTACGACTCGTTCGACCGATTGCTCGACGTCGAGAAGCCCGACGTCGTCCACATCACCACCCCTCCGCAGTCGCACCTGTTCCTCGCCCGGCGCGCCATCGAGGCCGGCGCCCACGTCTACGTGGAGAAGCCGACTGCGCTGAACCTCGCGGACGTGCGGCGCCTCATCGAGCTCTGCACCGCCGCCGGGAAGAAGATGACCGTCGGCTGGGAGTACCAGTTCGATCCCCCGGCCGTCGAGATGCGCAGGCTCGTCGGCGACGGCGTGATCGGCGATCCCGTCCACGTGGAGAGCTGCTTCGGCTACAACCTCGCCGGCCCCTTCGGCACGGCGCTCCTCGGCGACGGCTCGCACTGGGTCCATCGCCTCCCGGGCAAGCTGTTCCACAACAACGTCGATCACCTGCTGAACAAGATCGTCGAGTTCGTGGACGACGAGCAGCCGAAGGTCACCGCGACGGCCTACGCGCTCCGGGAGAAGCGGTTCGGCGACTCGCGCGACGACATGCTCGACGAGCTCCGCGTCACGGTGCAGGGCGCGCGCGTCAGCGCCTACGGGACCTTCTCGTCGCACGCGCGGCCGCCCGGGCACTTCCTCCGCGTCTACGGCACGAAGAACACGCTCCACGTCGACTTCACGAGCCGCACGGTCACCCTCGACGCGTCGCCGAAGCTCCCGAGCGCCATCGGGCGCGTCGTCCCGGCCTTCGATCAGGCCCTCTCGTACCTCCGCGAGGGGGGCAAGAACGTGGTGCGGTTCGCCCGCAGCGACTTCCACTTCTTCTCGGGGCTGAACCGCCTGATCGGCCTCTTCTACGACAGCATCACGCGGGGCGCGGAGCTGCCCATCTCGTACCGGGACATGATCCGGGTCGCGTCGATGATGGATGAGATCTTCCGGCAGGTCCCGCAGGAGAAGGCGCGCACATGAAAGTCCTTGTCACCGGCTCGAACGGCTTCCTCGGATCGGCCCTCGTCGACCGGCTGCTCGCCCACGGCGAGACCGATCTTCGCTGCCTCGTCCGCCCCGCGAGCAACCGCTCGCGGCTCGAGGAGATCGAGAAGCGGCGGGGCGTCCCCCTCGACATCGCGGTGGGCTCCCTCGCCACGAAGGAGGCCGCGGAGCGCGCGGTCGAGGGCGTGGACGTCGTCTACCACGTGGCCGCGGCCATGGGCGGCGCGCCCGCGGACATGTTCCTGAGCACCGTCGTCGCCTCGAAGAACCTGCTCGAGGCGCTCGTCCACACCGGCCGATCGCCGCGCGTCGTCCTGGTCAGCTCCTTCGGCGTCTACGGCGTCGCCGACCTCCCGCGGGGGTACATCGTCGACGAGAACACGCCCCTGGAGACGCGGCCCGCGCAGCGCGATCTCTACTCGCAGGCGAAGCTCCGGCAGGAGAAGCTCTTCTGGGAGTACCAGGGGCGCTACGGCTTCCCGCTGACGGTGCTCCGCCCCGGCGTCATCTACGGCCCCGGCGGCAACGCCTTCTCCAGCCGCGTCGGGATGAGCCTCTTCGGCGTGTTCCTGCACCTCGGCGGCCGCAACATCCTCCCGCTCTCGTACGTCGAGAACTGCGCGGAGGCGATCGCCGTCGCCGGCCGGAGCGAGGTCGCGCGGGGGCAGGTCTACAACGTCCACGACGACGACCTGCCCACGGCCGACGTCTACCTCGCCCGCTACAAGCGCGAGGTGAAGCCGATCCGCTCGCTCACGGTGCCCTACTTCGCCCTCACCGGGATATCGAAGCTCGTCGAGCGCTACCACGCCTACTCGAAGGGGCAGCTGCCCGCCATCTTCACGCCGTACAAGAGCGCGACCTCGTGGAAGGGGAACCGGTTCGACAACACGAAGCTGAAGGCGCTCGGGTGGAAGCAGCTGGTCTCCACGGAGGAGGGCCTCCAGCGGACGTTCACGTACCTCAAGGAACGCGCGACATGACGGGCTCGCGGTCGCTCGCGTCGCTCGGGCTCGCGTTCGGCCTCGCGGGTCTCCTCGCCGGCTGCGACCGGCGGCAGACCCCGGGCCCCCCGGCGGTCCACAGCGGCGCGGGCACCCAGTCCGCCACCGCCGCCCTCGCGGTCGAGGCGCCGCGCTTCGACGCGCCGGCCGCGCCGCCGGCCACGCCGGCCAAGGGGCACCCCCGGCTCTGGGTGCGCGCGGCCGATCTGCCGAAGCTCCGGGCGCGCGCCACGCAGGCGAACCCCCTGTTCAAGGAGCTCGCCGCCGTGGCGGCCGACGCCGCGGCGGCGATGGACAAGGGCAACATCCCCTCGGAGGGCGACTGCACCCACGCCCGCACCTACTGCGAGGCGCACGCGGAGCTGTTCGCCTTCATGTCGCTCGTCTCGAGCGACGAGGCGGCCCGCAACGACCACGCCGCCCGCGCGCGCAAGATCCTGCTCTACATCGTCGATCGCGTGAACAAGGGGGATCCGCAGGATCCCTTCGTCCGCAGGTTCTCGACCGGCGACCGCGCCCGCTGGGCCGGCGAGTCGTTCGGCCTCACGGTCGACTGGATCTACGGGTACCTCTCGGCCCAGGACAAGGCGGCGATACGGCCCGTCTTCCTCCGCTGGGCGGAGGAGCAGCTGAAGTCGTCGACGACGAGCCACGCTCACCCCGAGCCCGTGGGCAAGCTGAACGACCCGGCGATGCTGAAGGAGCCGAAGAAGCGCAGGTACGCCCTGAACAACTACTTCACGTCGCACATGCGCAACCTGACGCTCCTGTCGCTCGCGTTCGACGAGGCCGACGATCCGCCGGATCCGAAGCCGAGCGGCACCTACCCGCGGCTCAGGGACTACTTCGCCAACGTCGCCGGGGCGTGGCTCTACATGACCGACAGCCTCCTGCGGAACGACGCGCGCGGCGGCGCGCCGCCGGAGGGCTTCCAGTACGGCCCCGCGACGCTGGCCTACGTGAGCGAGACGCTGCTCGCCATCCAGACGGCCGGCGAGGCCGATCCGGCGAAGTGGGGCCCGCAGGTGCACCTCGACGGCAACCCGTTCTGGCACGAGTTCATCCCGGCCCACCTCCACAGCCTGAGCCCCGCCACGCCGGCGGGCCGGATCGGGCCGACCCACCAGGCCGCGTGGACGGGCGACGGGGAGCGCTACGAGTACACGGATCACATCGACCCGTTCGCGGCGCTCGGCCTCCACGCCGAGAACAGCGGCAACGCCGAGCGCCTGAACGCGCTCCGCTGGATGGCCATCCACGCCGGCCCGGGGGGCGCCGCCGCCCTCGCGCGGCGCGCCCGCTCGCAGCTCGGCCAGGTCCACAAGCGCCACTCGATCATGTACTTCCTCCTGCTCGACCCGGCGGTCACCCCGACCGACCCGCGCCCCTCCGTCCCGCTCACGCACTACGGCCCCGGCCTCGGCCAGGTCTTCGCGAGGACGAGCTGGGGGCCCGAGGCCACGTGGCTCCACTTCCAGCTCGGCTGGGAGCAGATCGACCACCAGCACGGCGACGGCCTCAGCTTCGGCTTCTACCGCGGCGGCGAGTGGCTCACGAAGGAGCGCGTCGGGTACGGCGCCTTCATGGCGAGCTCCGATCAGCACAACACCCTCACGGTCGAGAACGACAAGAACCGCCGCCACGACGACCCGAACCGCGGCGAGCTCTGGCGGCGTGGGTCCCAGTGGCCGCTCGTGCACACGGGCGATCCCAGGGTGCTCGCGAAGAGCTTCGCGCAGGACTACGTCTACGTCCTCGGCGACGCGACCCCGCTCTACAACTCCGAGTACGAGAACATCCGCGACGTCACGCACGTCAGCCGCGCGCTCGTGTGGCTCAAGCCGGACCACCTCGTGCTCTACGACCGCGCCGCCACGGGCAAGGAGGGGCGCTTCAAGCGCTTCTTCGTGCAGACGCCGAGCGCGGCGCAGGTCGCGGGGAAGCTCGCGACGGCCACGACCGCGAAGGGGCAGAAGCTCTTCGTGACCACGCTCCTGCCGGAGAGCGCCGTCATGGTGGCCGAGCCGTACAAGCCGACGGGCTCCTGGGAGACCAAGCCGGCCGAGAACGAGCAGATGCTCGCGACCCTGCGGGTCGAGCCGCCGGCCCCGATGCCGAAGGACACGCGCTTCCTGCACGTGCTCCAGGGCGCGGCCAGCAACGCGACGGCAGATCCGGTGACGCTCGTGCGCACGAAGCGCGGGACGCCGTTCGCCGGCGCGGCGGTGAAGGGCACGCTGGTCCTGTTCCCGGTCGATCTGGGCGCTGTGTCCGAGGTGCAGTTCACCTCGCTCCCTGGCGTGGCGAAGCACGTCGTCACGGGGCTCTCCCCCGGCGCGTCCTACGACGTGATCAGGAAGCCCGCGGGCGGCGGCGACGAGATCACGATCCGCGCCGGCTCCGCCGCCAAGGCCGACGAGGGCGGCGTCCTCACCTTCTGAGCGCCGTGTCGCAAACGGGGCAAACGGCAAACGCCAAACGCCAAACAGCAACGGCAAATGCGACGATGACGCCGTCCGCGCCCGCTTGTCCTCGGCGTGGCGCGCTGCGATAATCCACTCTCTTTGCCCACGTCCTGTACGGAGATGCCATGAGCAAGAAGCGACTCGTCTCTGCCGGCGCATTCCTCGTCGCGCTGGGCGCCCTGTTCATCCCCATCGAGGGCACGGCGCCGGCCGCGACCGGCCCCATCGCGAAGGCCGGCTCGCTCGACCTGTCCGGCTTCGCGAGCGCCCGGCCCGATGCCCCGCTGGATCTCCTGTTCATCCATCACTCGTGCGGCGGCCAGCTCCTCACGGAGACGGGCGCCGAGAAGGAGAAGGCGTCGTGCGTCTACGAGGCGCACCCGAACGGAGGCGGGCTCAAGAGGAAGCTGACGGAGCAGGGCTACCGCGTCCACGAGGCCTCCTACGGCAGCGAGATCGGCGAGAAGACCGACCTCTTCGACTGGGCGCCCAAGTTCCGCGACAAGATGGACAAGGTGCTCCGGGTCGCGCTGAACGACCAGATGCACCCGGACGGCGTGGTGAACCGGATCGTCGTCTTCAAGTCCTGTTATCCCAACAACCGCTTCGTCGGCGAGGGCTCCGCCCCCGGCAACCCGGCCGGCCCGGAGCTCACCGTCTGGAACGCGAAGGCCACGCTGGCGTCCATCCTGCCCGACCTCGCGAAGCGGAAGGACACGCTGTTCGTCTACGTCACCGCCCCCGCCAACATCCTCAAACGCTCGAAGGACCCCGCCTGGAAGTGGACCGCGAAGCGGCTCCTCGGGAAGCCCTCCGACGCCGAGATCGCGCAGCGCCAGGCGGATCTCGCCCGCTCGTTCAACAACTGGGTCAAGTCGCCCGACGGCTGGCTCAGCGGCTATCCGGAGAAGAACGTCGTCGTCTTCGACTACTACGACGTGCTCACGAACAAGGGCGAGTCCAACTTCTCCCTGCACGGCTCGGAGGGGAACACCGACCACCACCCCTCGAGCGCGGGCAACGCGAGGGCCGCGGATGAGTTCGTCCCGTTCCTGAACCAGGCCGTGCGCCGCGTGGGCCTCAGCACGTAGGCTCGAGGGCCCGGCAACCACGCCGGAGGGAGCGAGCGCAAGTCGCTTGACGCGAGCCGCGATCCTCCGGAACGTCCCCCACCACCCGAACGGCGTCTCCGCCGAGGACCCTCGACATGCTCGCGCTCCCCGGGGTCATCCTTCTCATCGTCTTCATCTACGGCAGGCCTCAGGAGTGGGACGAGCGCTTCGAGAGCCTGCCGTTCCTGTACCTCTGGCTCGGCCTCGCCTTCATGGGCATGGGCCTCGATCTCGCCATGGGCAAGGTCAGGCTGAAGGCGACCCCGCAGCTCCGGTGGGCCATCGTCGTCTACCTCTGGTGCGTGCTCACGCTCGGCATCCGGAACCCCGCCGAGTTCACCGGGGGGTTCGTCTCGATCAGCGTGACGTTCGTCCTCTTCTTCCTGATCGGGCACAGCCCCGACGGCTTCAAAGGGTTCCAGAAGCTCGCCGCCACGGTGCTCATCATGGGCCTCTTCGTGGCGGGCGTCGCGATCCACCAGGGGTTCTCCTCGTTTCAGTGCCTGGCGATGACGCAGACCATCGGAGGCTCGCGCGGCGAGGCCGGCATCCCCGACGGCCGGTCCTGCGAGCTCCGCGTGGACTGCCGCGAGGGGCCGGGCGCCGATCCCGAGGTCGAGTACCTGTGCGAGCGCGTCGGCCTCTTCAAGACGTCGACGATCAACGGCCGCGTGCGCTGGCGCGGCGTGCTCCAGGATCCGAACGAGCTCGCGCTCACGGCGGGCATCGTGCTGCCGTTCAGCTTCGCGATGTTCGAGCAGAAGCGCTCCTTCACGCGCGCGCTCCTGGTCTTCGGCTCGCTCCTCCTGATCGCGACCGCGATCATCCTCACGCAGTCCCGGGGCGGCCAGCTCGTCTTCGCGACGGTGCTGGGCGTCTACTTCGTCAAGAAGTACGGCATCCGCGGCGCGATCTTCGGCGCGGTCTGCGCGGCGCCGCTCATGCTCCTCGGCGGCCGCGGCGGCGGCGAGGCGGATGAGTCGGCGAACGAGCGCACGGAGATCCTGGGCGAGGGCCTGAATATCTACCGGATGTTCCCGCTGATGGGCGCGGGCTACCGCCAGTTCACGGAGCACCACTGGCTCACCGCGCACAACGCGTACCTGCTCGCGCTCTCGGAGCTCGGCCCGCTCGGGATGTTCGCGTGGACGGCGATGATCTACCTCACCCTCAAGATCTCGCTGGTCGCGCTCAAGCGGTACGAGCACGGCGCCCAGTTCGCGATGATCCGCGCCTGGTCCATGGCGATCATGGCCGGGTTCTGCGGGATGATGGTCGGGATCTTCTTCCTCTCGTTCACCTACCACTACGTGCTCTGGATCTACTTCGGCCTGGCGGGAGCGCTGTATTCCGCCATCAGGAGCGTCGATCCGAACTTCTCGATCCGGCTCGAGAAGCGCGACGTCTACCGGCTCATCCTGGCCGACCTCGCCCTGGTGCTCGTGATCGTCGTGCTCAGCAAGAGGGGCTAGCGGAGCCGCGGGAAGCGGCCCCGGTTCAGCGGAGAGAGCGCAATGGCGCCGGGGTCCGGAGGCGCGGCGCCCGCTCAGCGCCCGAGGCCGAGGACCATCACGAGCGGCGTCTTCACGATGATCGAGAGCTCCATCTGCAGGAACGTCGAGAGCTTCTCGAGCGACGCGGCGTACGCGAGATCGAAGAGCAGCTTCATCCGCATGTCGTCGGCCTCGGCCCCCTCCGCCTCCTCGAGGCCGAACGGGTTCGTCAGCGTCGCCTCGAACGCGGCGACCTCGCTCTCCGCCGGGGCGCGTCCGGTATACCCGAGCGACACCTGCGCGAGCCCGGTGATGCCCGGCTTGATGTCGCGCATCCGCTCCTCGAAGAAGGGAATGGCGAGCGCGAGGTTGACGAGCAGCTCGGGGCGCTCGGGGCGGGGCCCCACGATGCTCATGTCGCCCATGAGCACGCTCCAGAACTGCGGGATCTCATCGAGGCGCGTCTTGCGCAGGAAGCGGCCGACCCGGGTGATGCGCGGGTCGTCCTGCTGGGCGAGCACGGCCCCCGTCAACTTCTCGGCATCCACGCGCATGGAACGAAATTTGCGCATGTGGAATTCGACGAACCGCGGGTAGGCCACGCCATCCCGTACTTCCGTACCGATGAGCATCCCGGCACGGCGCTGCATGTAGAAGATCGGCCCGGGCGACTCGAGGTAGATGGCCGCGCCGATGAGAGGGTAGAGCGGGAGGGTCAGCGTGAGACCCACGAGCGAGCCCGCGATGTCGATCGCACGTTTCGCTACACGAACGCCAGGTGTCACTGTTTACCTTGTGGCTCCCATAGTCGAGAACGTGGTAGGGTACAAGCTCGGATGGAGGTTTGGGCGTGATCCGACTCCGCGTACCAGGTTCGTTGACCTATCGCCACCTCGCCCTCCGCGTGGTGGCGGCCGCATGCAAGATGGCCGCGCCTGGGAGGGTCGAGGGCGGGTCGCCCGGCCTCACCCAGGAGGATTTCGAGGACCAGACCGTCTCGGCGTTCGGCGAGGCGTTCAACAACATCGCGATTCACGGATACCGCGCTGGCCCGCCGGGCGACGTCGACATCGAGATCGAATCCGACGCGGACGGCATCATCATCCGTTTGATGGACACGGGATGCAGCTTCGATCCCGCGGCCATCGACAACCCTCCCATCGACGACCTCCCCGAGTCCGGGATGGGGCTCTTCATCATCAAGTCGTTCATGGATGAGGTCGACTACTGTCCCGGCAGTCCGAATGTCCTCCGTCTTGTGAAACGGAGGGAGGGCAGCTCGTGTATTGCCGGCGACGGGGGTGAAGGCAGCAGCGAACAAGAGCATTCCGACGCCGATTTCGCCGGGGCGACAGGGCATCGGACGAGCAGTTTTCGAATGCGGAGCGTCTCCCGTTCGGGCGCGACCCGCGCCGCAGGGGGAATCAAAATCCAATGAGTTATACGCGGACCGATAACGGCAGTGAGACGGTCGTGCAGTTCGAGGGGACCCTCGACGCAGTGACCGCACCGGAGTTCAGGACATTGGTGGACGAGCTGGTGGCCGAGAACCGGCAGAACATCACGCTCGAGCTCTCGTCCCTCCGGCTGATCGACAGCTCGGGCGTCGGCGTCATCGTCTCGCTGTTCAAGCGGGTACGGGCCAACGGCGGCCAGGTGCGCATCGTCGGGCTGAGGGATCAGCCGCGCGCGATCTTCCGCCTGCTGCGCCTCGATCGGGTGTTCCCCACGTGACGCTCGGTGGCGGCGCGCGCGCCGCCACCCCGGCCCCTCGGCCCAGCCGTCGACAACGGCTGCGGTGGCAGCGCCCCGCGGCGAGTGTCGCGCGGACGGCGCTGAGCGGCTGGAGTCGCCCGGACGGTGCCGCTCCGTCGTCGCGGCGCTGGTTCCGCGTGCTGCGCGTACTGGGGGCGTGTTAGGCGTGGGGTTGCGCGCGGCGGGCACGCGGCGGGCACGCGGCGGGCACAGCCGAGTGCAACAAGCTGGCGCTCGCGCGTCGCACGTCTACCATAGCCAACCAGCCTGCCAGACCGGGGTGCGCGTCCTCCGGATCGGGCGGAGCAAGGCAACCTTCGAGGAGCGGGGACCATGGACAAGAAGATGAACCAGCAGCTCCCCGGGCCTACCCCGCCCCAGGAGGCGCTCGGGGCGATCCCCGCCGACGCAGCGGCGCGGCCGGCAGGTCCGCAGCCGCCCAGCGTCAGCGCGATGATCAACCGGACGCTGGCGCACTGGTACGTGGCGGTGCTGGTCGCGATCGCGGGGCTCGGGTTCACGGTGCTCGTCGTGCAGTCGAGGAAGCCCGCGTACCGCTCCGAGACCGTGATCTTCTACCGCGAGGGCGTCAAGGCGACGTACCTCGGGCCCGACGGGCCCGACCCGCTCCGCACCCTCTCCGCGCGGCTCAAGGAGACGCTGCTCGCGCGCTCCAACCTCGAGAAGGTCGTGACGGAGTTCAACCTCTTCCCCGACGTCCTCGAGAAGCGGGGCATGGTCGACGCGGTCGATCGGCTCCGCGCCAAGATCACCTTCAAGGCCCGCTCGCAGGACACCTTCGCGATCTCGGCCGAAGGAGAGACGCGCGAGCAGGCGCAGGAGGTGACGCAGCGGCTCGCGGACATCCTCGTCGAGGAGACGACCCGCATGCGCAGGTCGCAGGCGAAGCTGACGAACGAGTTCCTCGACGCCGAGCTGAAGCGCGCCGAGCAGGACGTCGAGAAGGCCGAGACCGAGCTCGCGGCGTTCCTGGCCGAGCACCCCGAGTTCGCCGCCGAGCAGAACTCGCCCGGCGGCGCGCAGGGCGGCGCCGCCATCCGCGAGCGAGAGCGGCGCGCCACCGGGACCGACCCGACGCTCGAGGCGCTCGAGCGGCAGGTGCCCCGCCTGCGCAGCCGGCTCACCGGCAAGCCGGAGCAGCCGGCGGTGAGCGCCGCCGGGGTGCCCTCCCCCGCGCTCACCCGGCAGCGGGATCAGGCCGAGCAGGAGCTCGCCACCGCGCGGCGGGATCTGGCCGACAAGCAGTCCCGCTTCACCGAGCAGCACCCCGACGTCCGGGCGGCGGCGGCCCGCGTGACCAACGCCGAGGCGGCGCTGCGGCGCGCCGAGCAGGCGCTCGTCCTGCCGCCGGAGCCGGTGGTGGAGGTCCCCGCGACCGACGAGGCCGAGAAGGCGAAGATCAAGTCCCAGCTCGCGGCTCTCGAGCGGGAGATCGCGGCGCGCAGGGGCGCGAAGAAGGGCAACGCGGCCGACGCGAGCGAGGCGGCGAAGCAGATCATCAACACCGAGACCGACTGGTCGCGGCTCAGCCGCGAGAAGGCGCGCGCGCAGCAGCGCCTCTCCGACCTCGAGGGCAAGTCGTTCCGCGCGGAGATCGCCGCGAGCTCGGAGCAGGGCGGCTACTCGGCGCAGATCGAGGTGCTCGACCCGGCGTACCGGCCGAGCGCACCGTCGAGCCCGTCGCGGTTGATCATCGCCATCGGCGGGCTGTTCTTGTCCGTTGCGGCCGGCATCGCGGCCGCCGCGGCGCGTGGCATCGTGTTCGACGATCGGGTTTACGACATGGAAGATATCGATCGAATGGCCCTCGCTCCGGTGCTCGTCGTCGTACCGCCCGCCGCGCGCGCGCCCCGAGGGCGCCGTGGCTGAGACAGGCGGAGCTGAGCCGGGAAAGCCCCCGCCGGTCGCTTCCCTCGAGCGGGCGCTCGATCAGGTCTGCGATTTCCTGAGTCGCGCGGAGCAGACCGCGCGGGTCCGCGCCCTCGTCATCGAGGCGCGCCGGCTCCGCAACGTGGTCGGCAACTGGCGCTCGATCGCGCCGGATCCGGACGTGCGCGAGGAGATGATCGCCCGCGTCCTGCGCCTCGCGAACGACGCGGAGGACGTCGTCTCGGCGGAGCGCCCGAGCTCCAGCCAGGACGACCCGAGCGCCGCGTTCGACTCGCCGACCATCCGGCAAGATCTGCCCCCGCCGCCGCAGCACCCGCAGGCGATGGGGCTGCGCCTCGGCGCCGCGCAGGCGCCGGGCGCTCACCCCGGCGCGCAGCAGCCGCTCAGGGGGCCGTCGCCAGCGACGGCGCTCTTCCTCGGGGGTCCCGCGGCGGACCACGGCGAGCACCGCGCGCATCCGGGCACCGCGACGGTGCTCGGCATGCCCGCGCCGGCGCTGCCGCCCGGCCCCGAGCGGCAAGGCTCATCCCCCGCGATCGCGCGCGTCGTCGATCTGAGCGCGACGCTGAGCAGCCCTGGGCTCGTGTCGAGCGGCGGGAGGCCGGGCAGCTCGCCGGCGCTGCCGGTGCCGATCGAGCGGGTCATCGCCTCGCCATCGCGCGACGTGGGGGTCCGGGACGCGTCGGCGCCCCCGGGGGGAGCGCCGTCCATCGAGCGATCGTTCAGCGGCGCGTTCCCCTCGCCGCCTTCGCTCGTCTTCGATCGCGTGGTGCCGCCCGCGACGCGCGAGGTGACGGTGCGCGAGGTGCCGCAGCCGCATCAGCCGCCGCCGCAGCAGCAGCCGCCGCCCGAGCGGCCGATCGATCGCTCGCTCACCAGCACGTTCAGCTCGCCGCCCTCCCTGATCTTCAACCGCGTGGTGTCGACCCCGGCGCACCAGGCCGTGGACGCGAAGCTGCAGTCGCTGGATCCGACGTTCGAGGAGCCGCCGTCGCTGCACATCGAGCAGCTGCGCTCCCTGCCCACCACGCCGGAGAACGCCGGGTTGCTCCCGGAGGAGTCGCTGCGCGGCCCGGGCGAGATCACCGTGCGCCCCGTGCCGATGCCGGACGCCGTGGATCCGAACATCGTGATGCTCCGCGCGCCCTACTCGCCCCAGGCCGACGCGTACCGGACGCTCCGGCGCAAGCTGCCGACGGGCTCGGGGATCACCATCGCGGTGACGAGCGCCGGGCCCGGCGAGGGCAAGACGTCGTGCGCCATCAACCTCGCGCTCGCGCTCCGCGAGACCGTCCGCGGGAAGATCCTCCTCGTCGAGGCGAACATCCGCAAGCCCGGCATCGCGAAGGCGCTGCGGTTCGAGCCCCCGAGCTGCTTCACGGAGCAGCTCCAGCGCCACGTCAACGACCGGTTCGCGCCCTGGGTCGTCGTCGATCAGGCGGCGCCCGCCGTGACGCCGGGCGACGACGGCGGCGAGACGTCGTCGGACAGGAACGCCGCGCCGATGGGCGGCAGGTCGCCCGACGCGAGGCTCGCCCTCCAGACGCCCGTCCACATCCTGGCCGTCGATCCGCGCACGGAGCGGCCGCCGATCTTCGACGGGGTGGCGTTCTCGACCGCGATCGAGAGCCTCAAGCGCGCGGGCTACTCGTACATCATCATCGACACGCCGCCGGTGCTCGGCAGCATGGACCTGAACGTCATCGGCGACTCGGTGGACGGCGTGGTCCTGACCTCGCTGGTCAAGAAGTCGACCCGCAAGGCGATCCGCCAGGCCATCGAGCAGCTCCGGCCGGCGCCCATCCTCGGTGTCGTCCTCCTCGACGCCTGAACGGCCGGCGCGCGGCGCTCACCTCCTTGCGCCGAAAGGTCGGGGAGGCGTAGCCGAGCGCCGGCTCCATTGTTACCTTGCAGCCCTCATGCGCTCCGGACGAGGTATTGCGGTCGCGGCCTTCGGCTGCGCGATCCTCACCCACCACGGCGCCCGGGCGCAGGACGCAACCCTCCACGGCGTCTTCACCGGGTCGATCGGCGTCACCGACAACGTGACCTCCGCGGCCGAGCCCGAGTCCGAGGCCGAGCCCCCGGCCGGTCCCCAGGCCGACGGCCTCGCGACCGTGAGCCCCGGCCTGATCTTCACCTACACGACGCCGCGGACCGCGCAGACGCTGTCCTACACGTTCTCGACGAGCCTCTTCTTCCGGCGCTCGGAGGCGAGCTCGTACTCGAACGTGGCCGCGTGGACCGGCCGCTTCGTCACGTCGCCGAGGACCTCGCTGACGCTCGGGGCGTCCGGGTCGCAAGGCCAGCTCAACACGTTCCAGCTCGAGCAGACGCCGGGGACCACGACGCTCCAGGGCACCGAGGGCGGGACGACGAACTTCGTGCAGGGGTCGTTCAACGAGGGGTTCTCGTTCCAGCCCTCGCCGGTCTGGTCGCTCGGGCAGGCCGCGACGTTCGCCGTCTACAACCCGCTCCGGGATCGCCCGCAGCGCACGTACAGCGCGGCGAACGCGCTGACGGCGCAGCGCGCCTTCCGCCACGACGCCGCGTCCCTCGCGCTCTCGGTCGGCTATACCCATTTCGACAACGTCGACGCCGATCCCACGACCGCGGTCACGTATGCGTCGCGCGACCAGCTCGTCAGCACGCTCGTGGCAAGCTGGCAGCACGACCTCGGGCGCCGCTTCTCGAGCCAGCTCGACGTCGGCGGGGTCGTCGCGACGGACCTGAAGGACGGCGCTGGGTCGCTCGCGCGTCCCGCCGGGCTCGCGGCGCTGCGCTACACACACGAGCGGGGTGAGGCGGCCGAGCTCGCGTACGCCTATTCGGCCACGCCGAACGTCTTCCTGCAGCAGATCCAGCTCTCCCATATGCTGACGCTCCGCGCCGCCGTGCCCGTCCGCCCCGCCTGGCACCTGTCGGTCGAGGGCTCGGCCGGCGCGCAGCTCGCTCAGCCCCTCGAGCCGAACGCGGAGGGAGACCTCGACACGGGGCCGACCACGATCGCGGTGCTCACCGACGTCGCGCTGCTCTGGAGCCCCGTCATCGTCATCCCGGACTTCGCGCTCGCGCTCCGGTACCAGCACGGGAACCAGCGCACCGAGGGGAGGACGGTGGAGATCGAGGGGAGGACGGAGCAGCTCCCCGACACACGCGTCGTCCGGAACACGCTCCTCCTGACCGTGTCGGGCGCGTTCCCCCGGCAGGCGGTGCCGGGCTCGCGCATCTTGATGACCCAGCCCTTCGGCTCTGCAGGCCCTTCCGGTGCGACGCGCCGCCAGGAGACGCCGAGCGAGCCGCTGGAGGGCGAGGCGCCCACGTCTTCCGGCACGAGCGACGCCGCTCGCTGAGCGCGACGGGGCGCGCTCCCCAGCGGAGCCGGAAACCCGCGCTTGGCGCGCTCAGAGGTTTCGCCGGGCTGCCGTCAGCAGCGCGCTCGGGGGTCTCGCCGGACCGTCGCCAGCGGCGCGCTCAGGTGCGCCGCGCGAGGAGGAAGGCCCTGTCGTCCTCGGGCAGCTGGTCGCCGCGGAACTCCTCGAGCATGTGCGTGAGCTTGTCGGCGATCGACGCGACCGGGCGGCCAGCGCTGGTGGCGCAGAGCTTGGCGAAGCCCGTGCCGAGCGCGTGCAGGCCGAGCATCTGCTTCGACGAGTTGCGCAGCTCGGTGAGCCCGTCGGTGTACATCGCGAGCACCTCGCCCGGCGCGAGCACGCTCTGGTGCGCCTCCATCGGGACCAGGCCGACCCCGAGCGCCGGGTTGACGGCCGCCTGGAGGTGCCGCAGGCCGCCCTCCGCGGTCGCCACCAGCGCCGGCGGGTGCCCTGCGTTGACGCACTCCATGCGGCCGGTCGCGGGGTCGAGGGCGACGGCCACCATCGTGACGAACGAGTGCTCCGGCAGGTACTCGCAGAGGTAGGCGTTCAGCCGGTCCATCATGCCCGTGATCCCGCGGCCGGCGTCGACCGTCGCGCGCACCATCGTGTGGACGCTCGAGCCGATGAGCGCGGCCTGGAGCCCCTTGCCGCAGACGTCCGCCACGGCGAGCATGATGCGGCCGTCCGGCATCGGGACGATGTCCACGTAGTCGCCCCCGACCCACCGGCACGGCTCGAAGCCGAGCGCCACGTCCAGCGCCTTGAACTCCAGCCGCTTCGGGACGAAGGTCCGCTGGATCTGGTGCGCCATCTCGAGCTCGCGCTCGATCGCCGCGTGCGCCTGCGCGTGGCGCCGCGCCTCCCAGGCCGACTCGGCCTGCTGATAGACCTCCGCCGCGAGCGCGATGAGCCCGAGCCACTCGACGCTGCCGAAGTCGGGCGGCAGGGTCACGTAGAGCAGGTTCATCATCTGCTCCTCGACGCGCAGCGGACAGGCCACGACCCAGAGGGCCATGACGTCGCGCGACATCGTGAGCTCGACCGTGGCGCTGTCGCTCACCAGGTTGCCGGCCAGCACCGGCTCGCGCGTGTCCTGCACCGCCGCGAGCACGCGGCGCGAGATGTACGGCGGGGCGACGGAGTCCTCGCGCCGGAGCGACTGGAACGGGCGGTGCGGCCCGGACAGGATCGTCAGCGCGCCGTTCTGCCGGAGCCGCAGCGCGAGCGCCATGCTGCCGTGGAAGTCCTCGCGGACCATCAGCTGGCAGAGCGCGTCGAACCGATCCGTCGCGTCCTCGATGCTGAGGAGCCGCCGCGACAGGTCCATCAGGGTGAACAGGTGCTTCGCCGCGATCCGCGGCGGGTCGAGCTCGCCGAGCTTGCGGATCGCGGTCGGTTTGTCCTCCTCGAAATGGAGGCCGCCCGGGTCGATCGGCACGCGAGGGGCCCGCGCCGTGAGCTGGAACTCGAGGATGTAGTCGCCGATCCCGATGCGATCGCCCGGCTTCAGCACCTTCTCGTTGATCCGCTCGTCGTTGACGAGCGTTCCGTTGGTGCTGCCGAGGTCGCGGATCCACCACCGGCCGAACGGATCGCAGAAGAGCTCCGCGTGGCGCCGGGAGACCGTGTAGTGGTCGAGCGTGAGCTGCACGCCCGGCGCCCTGCCGATGACGATGTGGGACTCCGTCAGCGGCCGTCGCGTCCCCGGGAGATCGCCGAGCCGGATCTCCAGGTGGCCCTTCCAATCCGAGCTCGACGGCGCAGGGCCCAGGCTGTCATCTGCAGGCGACATCGTTCGACCTGGCCCGACCATGGGCGGCGGCGTGGACATGGACCGTCTTTGATGGGTACCGAACCGGCGCCCTGACATCAAGGGGATGCTCGCGATTTCGCGAGCTCGGCAAGAGCTGCATCGGTTACGGGGTTACCGGGTTACGGCGCTACGGGGTCACGAGGATACGTGGTGACGAGGATACGCGGATACAAGGTGACGCGGCTACGAGGTCGCGAGGACGCGCGGAGCCCCTCGCGGTTGCCGAGGAGTCACCCGGGCGCTCCGCCACGGCGCCGGCGCCGCGGCGTGGGCGCCACGGCGATGCCCGCGGCGCGCCGCCCACAGCGCGGGAGTTGAGCGACACGCCACGGGGCCAGCGGCGAGGCGGCAAGGACGCCGCCGCTGGATGCCTGGTCACCAGGACCGCCGCGCTGGCGTGCGACGCCTGCCTGCGCCGCTCGGAGCGCCCTCGCCCTCCGTCAGGCCTTGACCACCTTGGGGTTCGCCGCGCGGTAGACGCCACGGGCGTCGACGATCAGGGCGGCGTGGTTCAGCACCAGATCGTAGTCGACCACGGAGTGGTCGGTGACGATCATTACCGCGTCGTGGCTCTTGAGCGTGTCCTCGTTGAGGGGGACGGACGAGAGCTCGGGCAGATGCGGCCAGGTGCGCATGCGCGGCAGCTTGGGCACGTGCGGGTCATGGAAGCTCAGCACGGCCCCGAGCTTGCGCAGGAGCTCGATGATCTCGAACGCGGGGCTCTCGCGCGGGTCGTCGATGTCCTTCTTGTAGGCGACGCCGAGCAGCAGGACCTTCGTGCCCTTCAGCGCCTTGCCGCGCTCGTTCAGCGCGAGCTGGAGCTTGTTGACGACGTAGTGCGGCATCTCGACGTTCACCTCGCCGGCGAGCTCGATGAACTTGGTGGACACGCCGTACTCGCGCGCCTTCCACGCGAGGTAGAACGGGTCGAGCGGGATGCAGTGGCCGCCCCAGCCCGGGCCGGGGTTGAACCGCATGAAGCCGAACGGCTTGGTCGACGCGGCGTCGAGCACCTCCCAGACGTCGATGCCCATGGCGTCGTAGACGACCTTGAGCTCGTTCACGAGGGCGATGTTGATGGCCCGGAAGATGTTCTCGGTCAGCTTCGCCGCCTCGGCCGCGCGCGCCGAGGAGACGGCCACGACGCGCGCGATCGCCTGCGAGTAGAGCGCCTGCGAGAGGACCAGCGACGCGCGATCGACGCCGCCGACGACCTTCGGGATGGTCGCGGTGCTGTGATCGCGGTTACCCGGGTCCTCGCGCTCGGGCGAGAAGGCGAGGTAGAAATCCTGCCCCATGCGCAGGCCCGATTGCTCGAGGATGCCCTTCACGAGCTCATCGGTCGTGCCGGGATACGTGGTGGACTCGAGGACGATGAGCTGCCCCTTCCGCAGCCGCTCCTTGATCTTCTGGGCGGAGCCGACGACGTAGCTCATGTCGGGCTCCCGCTGGGCCGTCAGCGGGGTCGGGACGCAGATCAGGATGGCGTCGGGCTCGCCGAGCCGCGAGAAGTCCGTCGTCGCCTCCAATCGGCCCGTCTTGGCTGCCGCCGCGATGCGCGCGGGATCGAGGTGCTTGATGTAGCCCTTCCCCTCGCTGAGCGCGGTGACCTTCGCCGGGTCCACGTCGAAGCCCAGCACGCGGAAGCCCTTCTCGATGAACGTGAGCGCCAGCGGCAGGCCGACATAACCCATGCCGATGATGCCCACCTGGGCTTCGCGGGAGTTGATCTTGGCCAGGAAGCTCTCGACCGCAGGGGGATGCGTCTCTGCCATTTCCATTTATCTCCAGTGGTGGAGGGGAACCGCCATGCGGATCCCGACCCAGTTTCGAAGAGAGGGGCCCGACGCTACCACAGGCCCTTCAATTTCGCTCGAGTGTCGCGTGGGGCCCCAACGTTCGGAGGGGAAAGGTGCTCCTCGTTGCGATCCGCACGCTCGTTACGCACGCTCGTTACGCTGGCCACGCTCGTTACGCGTGTTGCTCTCACCGCACTCATCCCGCTCGCTGCGCGCGCTTCGCTCGTCACGCCGGTCGGTGACATTCAGGAAACGCCTTAACGACGGCGGCGGACTGCTTCGCGTGCGAGCTGGAGGAAGTCCCGCGATGCCTGCCGCGCGATCACCAGCGCGGAGGCGACGAAGGCGAGCCCGCCGACCACCACCTCGGCGCCAAGGCGGCACCCGCGGGGCAGGTCGTGGAGCGACCGCATGCCGTAGCGAACGGCGAGCACCGCGGCGACCATGGGCAAGCACGCGACGAGCGGGCGGACCAGCGGGCGCAGGAGCCGCAGGTACGGGACGCCATCGGCGCGCTTGACCACCCAGAGGCTCGCCAGGGCGTGCACCCCGAACGCGACGCCGACGCCGGCGCAGGCCCAGAGGACGCCGCCCATCGTTCCGAGCAGCGCGATGCTGCCGACGATCGCGGCCACCTTGAGCCACTCCAGGACCATGATCGTCCGCGTCCGGCCGTAGACCTGCATGTACGAGGACAGGACCCAGCCGATCGGGCGCGCGACGCCGAGCGCGGACAGCACGGCGAGGAGCGGGCCGGCCGGCTCCCATGCCTCGTTGAAGAACGTGTCGTTCAGGATCGTCGGGGCGACCGCGCCGAGGCCCACGGCGAGCGGGAAGATGACGAGGGCGAGCAGCGTGAGCGCGCGGACGAGCGCCGCCTTGCGCTGCTCCGGCTCGAGCTTCGCGAACGACGGGACGAGCACGTCGCCGATGCGCTCGCCGACCTGGGAGGCCGGGATGTCGGCGAGGTTCCACGCGAGGTTGTAGAGCCCGCCGACTTGCTCCCCGAACAGGCGGATCATGACGAGGTTGTCCCATTTGGAAGCCCCGAAGTTCGCCAGCGATCCGAAGTTGAGCGGGATGCCGAAGGCGAACAGCTCGCGCGCCTTCTCGCGCGACAGCGGGCTCGGCGTCAGCCACTCGGAGAGCTTCACCGCCGGGACCGTGGTCACGACGCGCACGACGGCGCGCAGGAGCGTCGCCACCACGATGGCGTTTCCCCCCCAGCCGAGCACGGCGAGGGAGACGGACGCCGCGGTGTAGGTGAGCTCGCCGGCGGCGTTCCGGAGGCTCACGCTGCGGAAGCGCATCTCGCGGATGAGCAAGCGATCGGGGACGTACCAGAGCCGATCGATGAGCATCGCGACGATGAGCCCCGGCATGAACTCGAGCATCCCGGGCGCGCCGACGAGGTGCACCGCGATCGGCTCCCGGAGGAGGTACACGGCGGCGATGGCGATGAGGCCCGCCACGTGGAAATAGACGGTCGCGTTGAAGACCATCTGGCGGTCGAGGTTGGGCCTCGACGCGATGAACTGGCCGGTCCCGAGGCTCGACATGAAATGCGCCGTCATGATCACGACGGACGCTGCCGAGACCTCGCCGTACACATCCGGCGCGATGAACCGGGTGAGCACGAGGGTGCCTATCAGGCCGAGCACGCGCGAGCCGAGCCCGGTCGCGATCGTCCAGACCGCGCCGAGGACCGCCTTTCGGGCAAGCGCGGAGGAGCCGGCCACGATCAGGGCACGAAGACGGTATCGCCGGCCTTGAGCACGAGGTCCTGCTCGGGCCGCTTGCGCGAGGCGATTTCGTCGTAGTTGATGGGGATGTGCCGGAATTTGCCCGGGCTATCCATGCGGATGAGCAGGATCTGATCCGTCGAGGCGAACTGGTTGGGACCGCCGGCGAGCGCGAGCGCCTCGGAGACGGAGACGAAGTAGTTGGAGGCGAAGATGCCGGCGCGCGCGACGTTGCCGCTGACCACGAACCGGTAGCTGTTGATCCCGGTCACGGCGACGGTGATCACGGCCGTCTCGTCCTTCACGAACTCGGAGAGCCGCTTCTTCAGCTCCTCGCGCACCTGGGTCGGGGTCCTTCCGGCCACGTAGACGTCGCCTATGAGCGGCATCGTGATGACGCCATCGGCCCGGACGAGCGCCTCGCTCGACAGGTCGGCCATGCGCCAGACGTTGATCCGGATCTGGTCCCCTACCCCGATCGTGTATTCGTGCTTACGCGGGTCGTACTCCTTCGCGTAGTTCGCGGGGTTGTAGATGTACGTCGGCGCGCACCCGGCGGAGAACGCGGCGAGGGCGAGCCCTGCCGCTGCCGTCAGAAGCACTCCTCGCATGAAGGACCGTTTCGTGGGACGGGCTGTGCCTTCCATGGGCGTCTGCATTGAGGAGGATGTCAGGCGGTACGGGGTTGCGATCACGCGGCGATCAAGGGGCGATCACGGGGCGTTCACAGGGAACGAGGTGAACTCGGCCGTACGGCGGCGCGATTCACCGAGCGGCGCCAGCATTGCAGGAAGGCCGTCCGCCGCCAAGGGGAAGTTTTCGTACCGCGGCAAGACGCGGGATCCTCGCGAGGAACCAACTTGACGGGCCGATGACCTCTCTCGAAAGTCGGCTTTGATGCTGCTTCATCTGCAACGGATCGCGGTCCCCTTCGAGTACCCCGTCTACTTCACGGAGGGCGTCTTTTCGCCGAGCAACGCCGACCTGGCGGCCGCCATCGCCGCGAAGGAGCCGCGCCGGCGTCACCGCGTGCTGCCGGTGATCGACGGCGGCGTCGCGGCGGCGTGGCCGTCTCTGGCGGACGACATCGCGCGGTACGTGGGCGCGCGACCGGACCTGCTCACGCTCGCGGCCGAGCCGATCGTGGTGCCCGGCGGCGAGGCGGCGAAGAACGACGGCGCGGCGACGGCGGCGCTGCAGGCGAGGCTCGACGCGCTGGGGATGGATCGGCAGTCGTTCGTGATGATCGTCGGAGGCGGCGCGGTGCTCGACATGGTCGGCTACGCGGCGGCGACGGTGCACCGAGGCGTCCGGGTCGTGCGGATCCCGACCACGGTGCTCGCGCAGGCCGATTCCGGGGTCGGCGTGAAGAACGGCGTCAACGCGTTCGGGAAGAAGAACCTGCTCGGCACGTTCGCCCCGCCGTTCGCGGTGCTCATCGATCCGCGCTTTTTGGAGACGCTGCCCTTGCGCGACAAGGTGGCGGGGATGGCGGAGGCGGTGAAGGTCGCGCTGATCCGGGACGCTCGGCTGTTCTCGTGGCTGTCCGAGCACGCGCCCGCGCTCGCGTCGGGGTCGCTCGCGCCGCTCGCGCAGCTCGTGCGCCGCTCGGCGGAGATCCACCTCCACCACATCGCGAGCGCGGGCGACCCGTTCGAGCTCGGGAGCGCGCGGCCCCTCGACTTCGGGCACTGGGCTGCGCACAAGCTGGAGTCGCTCACGAAGCACAGGCTCCGCCACGGCGAGGCGGTCGCGATCGGGATCGCGATCGACACGCTGTACGCCGAGCTGGCCGGCCTGTGCAGCCAGACGACAGCGGCCGCGGTGGTGGCGGCGCTCGAGGCGCTCGGCTTCACGCTGTGGGACGACGCGCTCGCGCTGACGCGCACGTGCGAGAGGGGGGAGCGGGGCGAGCGGCTCTGCGTGCTCGATGGGCTGGACGAGTTCCGCGAGCACCTCGGCGGGGAGCTCACGGTGACATTGCTCGAGGACGTGGGGCGCGCCCGCGAGGTGCACGCGATGGAGGAGCGGCACATCGTCGCGGCGATCGCGCGGCTGCGCGAGCGCGCCGGGAGGCGGGGCGCGCTCGCGGCGATCGGCGCGACGGGAGCGGCCACGGGAGCGGCGGGCGTAACCACGGGAGCGGCGAGCGCGGTCACGGGAGCGGCGGGCATGGCCACGGGAGCGGCGAGCGCGGTCACGGGAGCGGCGCAATCATGAGGCTCGCGTGCGCGGGCGCGCCGCACCTCACGTACTGCACGAACATCCACGCGGGCGAGACGTGGTCGGAGGTGAAGCAGAGCCTCGAGACGCACCTGCTCGCGATCTGGTCGCGCGCGGCCGGCGGGGAGGAAGGGGCGCTGCACGGAGGAGGCGCCGGAAGCGGCGGAGGCGGCAGCGGGGCGGAGGGCTTCGGGCCGGGCGCGCGCCGCCGGTGCGGGGTGGGGCTGCGGCTGTCGGCGAGGGCGGCGGCGGAGCTCACCGAGCCGGCGGAGCTCGACGCGTTCCGCGATTTTCTCGAGCGGAACGGCCTCTACGTGTTCACGCTGAACGGCTTCCCCTACGGCCGGTTCCACGGCGCGCCGGTGAAGGAGCGCGTGTACCTGCCCGACTGGCTCGACGAGGAGCGGCTCGCGTACAGCGATCTCCTGGCGACGCTCCTCGCCGAGTTGCTGCCGGCGAACGAGGGCCTGATGGGAAGCGTCAGCACGGTGCCCGGCGCGTTCAGGCCGCGGGTGCGCACGCCGGGCGACGCGGCGGCGATGGCGCGGCGGCTGGTCGAGCACGCGGCGCACCTCGTCGAGATCCGCCGCCGCACGGGCAAGCACATCGCGCTGGCCCTCGAGCCGGAGCCGTGCTGCTTCCTCGAGACGACGCCCGAGGCGATCGCCTTCTTCACCGATCACGTGTTCGCGCCGGAGCGCGCGCGCGAGCTGTCGGCGCTGGCCGGGATGAGCCTGCCGGACGCCGAGGAGGCGCTCCGGAGCCACCTCGGCCTCTGCTTCGACGCGTGCCACATGGCGGTGGAGTTCGAGGACGCCCCCGCGTCGCTCGCGGCGCTCCGCGCGGCGGGCATCGGCGTGCACAAGGTGCAGCTCAGCGCCGGGCTGCGCGCCCGCGTGGCGGAGCGCGAGCCGGCGACGATGGCGAGGCTGCGCGCGTACGCGGAGGACGTCGTCTACCTGCACCAGGTGGTCGAGCGGCGCGGCGGCCCGGGCGGGGGCGAGCTCGTCCGCTACCTGGATCTGCCCGAGGCGCTCGCGGCGCTCGACGACGAGACCGCAGCGCCGCCCGGGGCGCAGCCGGAGGAGTGGCGAGTCCACTTCCATGTGCCGATTTTCCGGGAGATCGAGGGCGCGCTCGCGACCACGCAGCCGGAGCTGGGGGCGCTGCTGTCGCACCTGCGAGACTCGCCAGCGACGCAGCACCTCGAGGTGGAGACCTACACCTGGGACGTACTTCCGGAGGACCAGCGCCGCGGCGGGCTGGTCGAGGCGGTGGCAAGGGAGCTCCGCTGGGTGGAGGAGCGGATGGTGGGTAACGGAAGCGTGGGCGCCGGCGTCGGCGAGGGCAGAAGCGTCGGCGCGAACGCCGGTGGCCGAGAGGACAGCCGAGCGGGGGCTGAGCGATGAGCTCGCGTGCACGGGTCTATCTGCGGCTCGGCCGCGTCTCGAACCTGCCCACGGTGTGGACGAACGTGCTCTGTGGCATGGCCCTGTCGGGGTCTGCGCCGCGGGCGCTCGAGGTGGCGCTTGTAGGGTTCGCGATGTCGCTGATGTACGTGGGCGGCATGTTCCTGAACGACGCGTTCGACCGGGGGATCGACGCGCGCGAGCGGCCCGAGCGGCCGATCCCATCCGGGCTTGTGAGCGCCCGCGAGGTGTTCGCGGTCGGCTACGGCCTGCTCGGGGCGGGGGTGCTGATCGTGGGCGGCCACGCCTATGTGGCGAACCGGGGGATGGCGCCCGCCCTGGCGAGCGTGCTGCTCGCCGGGGCGATCGTGCTTTACGATGCCTGGCACAAGGGGAACCCGCTGAGCCCGGCGCTGATGGGGGCGTGCCGCGTGCTGGTCTATGTGACGGCAGCGCTCGCGGCGGGGGGCCAGCTCGGGAGCGCGGTGCTCGCCGGGGGGGTGGCGCTGCTGTTCTATCTGATCGGGCTGACCGCGATCGCGAAGCAGGAGAACCTGCTGGCGGTGCGCAGCCTCTGGGCGCTCGGCTTCATGGCGGTCCCGTTCCTGGCGACGCTCGGCGCGCCACTCACGGGGATGATGGGGACGATCGCGTACGGGGCGCTCGCTGGCTGCGTGATCCACGCGGTGAGGTTGCTGCGGGGGACGCGAAAGGACCGGATCCCGCGCGCCGTGGTGACGCTCATCGCAGGGATATCGCTGCTGGATGCGGTGCTCATCGCGAGGAGCGGCGTGCCAGGCGCCGGCGGCGCGGCGGCGCTTGCCATGCTGGGATTCCCGCTGACGCTGGCGATGCAGCGTGTCGTGAGGGGGACGTGAGAGCGCGCCGACAAGGACATCCATGCCTCGCTGCATCGCGCCACACGAGAGACAGTAGGTTGAACCCCTGGAGAGACGAAGACATGACATTACCTCGCGCTGGAATGTTGCAAGGCGGCCTCCTCGCGCTCGTCCTCGCCGGGTCCGGGTGCGGGCTGCTCCTCGGACTCGACGATTTCGACGACGCGCCTGCGCCAGGCGGCCAGGGATCCGGCGGGAGCGGCGGCGCGGACACCTGCCCTCCTGACAAGACGGAGCAATGCTACAGCGGCCTACCTGGAACAGAGAAGGTGGGTCTATGCCGCTCCGGTACACGGACGTGCGACAGCGGCGGCGAAACATGGAGTGCCTGCCAGGGCGAGGTGGTGCCGCAGCAGGAGAGCTGTGCCTCCAGCGAAGACGAGAACTGCGACGGGTTTGATTGCGGACTCTGGGTCCGGACGACCGAAGCACCGAACAACAAATCGCGCATCAACTCGATAGCCATCGACAACCAAGGCAACATAACCATAGCTGGATCGTTCACAGAAACGATACAGTTCGGAGCCGAGCCGCTCGTCGGCACAGCGCAAAACGACCCCTCTGCTCTTGACGCGTTCATCGTCTCGCTCGACAGCGCAGGAAAACATCGCTGGAGCCACCAGTTCAGCGACCCGGCAAACCAGGAGGCGACGTCTGCGTGCGTCGATGGCGCTGGGAACGTCATCGTCGCAGGAGTCAACAGCGGCAGAATCAACCTCGGCAAGGACGACATAGGCCCGGGAGTATTCGTCGCAAAATTCGACAGCTCCGGCACACATGCATGGAGCAGCGGCATCGAAGGCTCTCCGGTAGGCGACTCAGGCTTCCTTGCGGGCGCTCCAAAGGTCGCGTGCACCCCGGATGGCGACGTGATCCTCGCGGGCCATTTCGCTGGCACCCTCCAGCTCGGCGAAACGGAGTTTACCACTCATCCGGCGGACGCGTATGATATCTACGTTGCGAGGCTGGACGGAGATACAGGCTCATCCAACACGACGGACGGCGGATGGGTCCAACGGTTCACGAGCCAGGGGCACGACACCCTGGCGGGCGTCGCCGTCCATTCGAACAACAGCATCGTCATCACTGGAAATTTCGCCCAGAGAATCGAGTTCGGCAATCTCTCGCCAACAACCGCCAAGGGGATGTTCCTGACCCATCTCGACAGGACGGGGAAGCCTACCTGGGTGCGCGGCTTCGCCAACGCTGAGCCGACCGCGCTCGCCATTGACACGCTCGGCAACATCTCTGCAACAGGGGCCTACGAACATCCCACCAACTTCGGCGGAGGGGACTTGCCGGAGTGGAGCCAAATGGCATTCGCAGCGCAGTTCAACATCGCAGGAAACCATAGATGGAGCCGAGGTTTCATCGGTGGGATCAAGACGTCGAGCATCAGCACGGACGCCTCCAATGACCTGCTCATACTCGCCACCGTCATGCACGACGTAACAATCGACGAGAACGAGATAATATATGTGTCCGAGTTTCCTTCCCCGATGACGATCAAGCTGGCCCCCGAGGGGAGGACGGTGTGGCGAAAATGGTTCCCCGTTCAGCCGTTAGGCGTGGGGGAGGCAAGGGCCGCAGCGACGGATCCCAAGGGAGAGAGCGTCATCTCTGGGCGAGGAATAGATAGCGCGGGCCAAGGCGCTAACATCGATTTCGGAGCCGCACCACAGCCGATAGGAGACCACTCTCTCTTCATCGCGAAGCTCGGCAAGTGAACGTCATCGTGCAAGAACCTACCGCGAGGATCTCGCCGCCAGCCGAGCGCCCGGTATAGGCCTCGTGGGAGAGCGGTCAATCGAAGATGTGGCGCAAGACAATCTCTTTGATGTCCACTGCGCGGACGCTCGTGCCAGTCAGCAGCGACGCTTCGGTCGACGCGACGAGCGGCCCTTCTCCGGCGTGCTCGTTTAAACGACCATGTGAGCCTTTGACGAGAGCAGCGTCCAGCGGGATGACATCCATCAGGTAACGAAACCCTAGCATCTTCTGGAGCAGCCTCCGCGCGACGCGCACCCGCGGGACACGCAGGTTGGAGTCGACGAAGAGCTCCACGGGATCGTAGCCTGGCTTGCGGTGGATATCGACCGTCCTCGCATACTCAGGGGCCTTGCTGTCGTCCATCCAGTAGTAATAAGTGAACCACCGATCCCTCCTAGCGACGGCGACGAGCTCACCTGATCTCGAGTGCTCCAACCCCGCGGCGTGCTTGCCCTCCCTGTCAAGGACGAAGTCCACCCCCTGCAGCCTCTCGAGCAGACCCTTCACCTCGCTGATACGCTCCGCGCGCCGCACGTAGACGTGCGCAACTTGGTGGTCCGCCACGGCGAACGCCTCGGAGCCCCCTGCGTCGAGCTTCTCCAGGCCACGTTCGACCCGCACTCGGAGCAACCCCTGTACACGTAACTCCCGGTTGATATGCACGGCGCCGGTGACAGGCATGATGCCGTACTCGGAGAGGACGATCACCCGCGCCCCATCCTTGCGCACATGATCGATCAGCTCCCCGCACACAGCGTCGACGGCTCTGAGATCCTTCTCGATGGACGGATCACCCGAGCCGAGCCGCTGCAGGTTATAGTCGAGATGCGGGAGATAGACCAACGTCAACGTCGGACGGCGCGTGTCATACACGTGGCGCGCGCATCGCGCGATCCACTCGGTGGATCGGATGTCCGCGTTCGGCCCCCAGAAGTTGAAGAGCGGGAACTCGCCCAACCGGAGTACGAGCTCGTCGCGCAGGGTCGCCGGCTCCGTGTAGATATCCGGCAGCTTGAGCCCATCCGCCCAGTAAATTGGCCTCGGCGTCACCGCGTAATCTGCCGAGCTGTACATGTTGTACCACCAGAAGAGCTTGGCGCAGGTGAAGGCCGGATCACGACGGCGCGCGGCCTCCCAGATCTTCTCACCCGTCACGAGCTGGTTCGCCTGGCGCCACAGGTTCACCTCGGCGATGTCACGATAGTACCAGCCGTTCGCGACGCAGCCGTGCCCGCTCGGGAGGAGGCCTGTCGTGAAGGTCGACTGGACCGTGCACGTGACCGCCGGCAGCACGGTCTCGAGAGGGCGCATCGCCCCTTCCCCTGCGAGCCGCTTCAGGTTCGGCGTGGCGTCGCCTAGGAGCTCTCCGGTGAGCCCGACGACATTTAAAACGACAGTGCGGTGCATACGTGCGCTCGATCAGCTTTTCACGACGGGGGCCTGCCCGCGCAGCACCGAGTTCCCCTCGAACAGGGCGCGCTGATCCACCGCCGGCGCCTCGCCGAACTCCGCGAGATCGAGCCGGCCGCTCTGGGAGAAGAAGGCGAGGGGGTTCTTCCAGACGATCCGCTCGATCGCCTCGTCCGAGATCCCGTTCTCGCGCATCCGCGCCGCCGTCTTCGGGACCTTGAGCGGATCGCTCACGCCCCAATCCGCCGCGCTGTTGATAAGGATCCGTTCGGCACCGAATGTCTTGACCAGCGCGACCATCCGGTCCTCGTCCATCTTGGTGTTGGGGTAGATGGAGTGGCCGGCCCAGCAGCCGGTCGCGAGCACGAGCGGCAGCGTCTCCTCATTGTTATGATCGACGAGAACACGCTCTTCAGGGAACCGGAGCTCCCGCACCAGGGCGAGCGTCCGCTCCGTACCCCGCTTTTTGTCACGGTGTGGCGTGTGCACCAGAATCGGAAGATCGTGCTCGCGGGCGAGCTCGACCTGCTGGGCGAAATACTTCTCTTCCTCCGGTGTCATGTCATCGAACCCGATCTCCCCGACCGCGACGACGCCTTCCTTGTCGAGATAGCGCGGCAAGAGATCGATGACGCCTTGCGCCACGCGGGGGTTGTTGGCTTCCTTCGGGTTGAGCCCCAGCGTGCAAAGGTGACGAATGCCGAACTGACTGGCCCGGAAACGCTCCCAGCCGAGCAGGGACGTAAAGTAGTCCTCGAAGGTGCCCACATGGGTCCTCGGTTGACCGAGCCAGAACGCCGGCTCGAGGACCGCGACGATACCGGCCGCGGCCATCGCCTGGTAGTCGTCGGTCGTCCGCGATGTCATGTGAATATGGGGATCGAATAGCTTCAAGAGTCCCTCCGCATCGCGCCGCTTCACTCGGGGATCCGCGTCGCGCGCTCGCGCTCATGGTCCAGGGAAAGCAAGCCTATGTCGGCCGGGATGCTCCGGCCAGCCGCCCTCCGTTCGCTAGCGAAGTCCTCCGCCATCCTGGCGAGCTCGCTCGATCGCCGGCGGTCGAGCCCGATGATTCGGGCGAGCGCCACGCCCATGAACATGGCCTTGAGGACCATCTGGTTGAAGTTGAGATCGGAAAAATAGGCGGCCGGGTAGGGATTCTCGCAGGCGATCGCCTCGAAGATGGGCAGCTCGTTCGTGCGGCACGCCTCGACCGCGAGCAGAACGAAGCGCTCCGCCTCGATCAAGAACGGCAGTGCCCGCAAGAGCGCCTGCCGCTCCCGGCCATCTCCCTGCTCATAGCAAGCCCGGAGCAGCGACTCGAGCTCCGGTGCAGGGAGGCGCCTCGAAACCTGCGCGAGCATCGTTACACGGCCGAGCTCATCCAGCCCCCGGCCATCGACCACCCCAGCGACACCGGCAGCCTCCAGAGCTTCCCGCTCGTCGGGGTGAAGCCCGAGCGGTGCCCTACCGAGCACGCGTACCGCTGCAGTGAACGTCGCAAGGAAGCGGTCGAGATCGAACCAGGTCGACGACTCGCTCTCCCGAGCGTCCGGTGCGCCACCGGGGCCCGCACCAGTGCCGGTCACCCGTTCGACGCGCTCCAGCCAGGAGCGCGACGCCGACGGAATCCGGCGCGATAGAATTTCAAGCAGCAGTAGGGAAGCGTCTTGCATTGTAGCCATACCCGCCGGTCCGGGCGCCTGCCGCAAGATGCCGACGTGGCCGAGCGGTGGAAAGTTATACCAAGGGGCGCGCTGTTCGGATAGTGTCCTACTGCATGATGGACCAGAAGCGTTTCCTTTTGTCTTTTATGCCCATCGCATCCGCCCTTTTCGGGCTCGGCTTCATCCTGAATGGCTGCGGCGGCAGCGACAACAGCGCAGGCACAGGCGGAGGAGGCGGGGGAGGAACGGGCCCCGGTGGACCGGGCTCCGGCGGCGGCACCTCGACCGGCTCTCCCACGAGCAGCGGAACCGGCTCGAACACCAGCACCAGCACCGGCAACGGCACCAGCACCAGCAGCAGCGCCAACACCAGCGGCTCGGGCACGACCGCTAGCACCGGAGAGGGCGCCGGCCCTGCAACCAGCGCCGGATCCGGCGCCGGCGGGAGCGGGACGATCGAGTGCGACGAGCCGGGCGGGACCGTACCGCCGCTCCGGCTCACGGAGGTAGCAAGCGGCCTGGATCGGCCATTGTACGTAACAAGCGAACCGGAAGATGCCAGTCGGCTCTACGTCGTGGGGAAGGGTGGAACAATCCGTCTCATCAAGGGCGGTGAACTGCAGAGCGCTGCGTTCCTGGACATCACCGCGGATGTCTATCAATCTAACGACTTGAAGGAAGAGCGAGGTCTCCTTGGGCTCGCATTTCACCCGCAGTACGCGAGCAATGGAAGGTTCTTCGTTTACTACAACACGAGATCGCGAACGATCGCCCTCCGAGAGTTCAAGCGCTCAGAGTCCAATCCGGACCAGGCGGTGCCGCAGGCTGGGCAGGAGGAGCAGCAGCGAAACACGCTGTTCTCGTTCCCGGTGCTGGTCGGCAACCACAACGGCGGGATGCTCGCGTTCGGCCCCGATGGAAATCTTTATGTAGGCGTCGGCGACGGCGGCGGGAGCACCTCCGACCCCGATCCGGACAACAATGGGCAAAACATCGAGGTGAAGTACGCCAAGATACTTCGTGTAGACGTCAACAATCACCCGACAGCGCCGGCGGGTAACGTCCCCGGTGGAGACCCGTACGTGTGGGACTACGGCCTGCGCAACCCCTGGCGCTTCAGCTTCGACCGCTGCAGGGGTGATCTCTACATCGGAGATGTCGGTGGGCGCCTCTTCGAGGAAATCAACATCGAGCCGCGCGGCCAGGGCCACAAGAACTATGGATGGAGCGTCACCGAGGGAGGCACATGCCTTCAGGAGGACCAGGCGACCAGCTGCGACTCGCCGACGATCACGCCGCCCGTCTTCGCCTACGACCACGACAGCGGCGATGGCTCGGTGACAGGCGGCTATGTCTATCGTGGGAGCAGGATCCCCGCGCTTCGTGGGAAGTACCTGTTCGGCGACTTTGAAACGGACCGCGTCTGGATGCTCACCTGGAAGGACGGCGTCGCCACGCCCAGGAGCTCGCTCAGCCAAGACCTCGGTTCTGAGAACACCATCGAGGGCCTGGCCTCGTTCGGCGAGGATGCGGCGGGCGAGCTGTACATCGTATCCTACGGCGGAGGCAGCATCTTCCGGATCGATCCGGAATAGCTTGGCCCGCAGTCCGCAGGGACCAGCGGGGGTGTTCACCGTTGGTCCCTGATTTCCGAAGAGAGCAGCTTACCAGATCTGGGTTCGAGCTATGCAGAAGACGCGGAGACTGGCGGTGGGTTGGGTGCTGGCGCTCGGGCTGCTGAGTCACGATGCGGCGGCCGGGATCGATGACCTCAAGGGCACGACGGCAGACGACATGCCACGATCGAACAACTTGGGCACCGCCGAGCGCTGCTCCGGTTGCCATCGAGCAGAGATCGAGGATCACCGGGATTACATGCCCACCGACACGTGGGCGGGCACCATGATGGCCAACGCATGGCGCGATCCTGTATTCAAAGCTGCTCTCGCGATTGCCAACCAGGACGCGCCGGGGGTCGGGACATTCTGCCTGCGTTGCCACTCTCCCATTGGGTTCCTGAACGGGAGAGCGACGCCCCCGGATGGCTCTGGGTTCGACCCCGAGGCGTCGGTCGATGGGAAGATCGTCGATGGTCAGGGCATCAGCTGCAGCGTTTGTCATCGCGCGATGACGACGTCAGACCCTGAAACCACGTCACCGTACATCATCGGCAACGCTCAGCTCGTGTTTGACCACACGCCCGCGGCTGCCGGGTTCACAGCTACGCCCCTGGTCTATGGCCCATATCCGGACGTCGAGTCTGAATCTCACGTTGGAGATGCAGCGCCCGCGCTGGGCGAATCGGAATTTTGCGGCCAATGTCATCAAGTCACCAATCCGGAGGTCATGCTGAGGGACGCGAGCGGAACCCCCACCACCATCGAGTTTCCGCTCGACACAACCTACGAAGAGTGGGCCTCCAGTGACTTCCGCAATGGCGGTTCGAGCGCTCAAAGTTGCGCCGATTGTCATATGCAGCGGAGGCTCGGCGAGTTGCGTGTCGGCGAGCGCGGACCGCTTCGAACCGATCCGCGCACCCACCTCCTCGTCGGCGGCAACCACTGGGGCATCCAGGCCGTCATGGCGGCCGACCCGGCGCGCGCCGCGGAGTACGCCGACTCCTTCCAGCTCGCGCTCGACGGTACGCTCAAGAGCCTCGCCTCGGCCGCCTCGGTCACGCTCGTCGACGCCCCGCAGGAGGCCGCGCCAGGAGAGGAGATCGCCGTCACCGTCCGGGTCGAGAACCTCACCGGTCACAAGTTCCCGACAGGCTATGCGGAGAGCCGGCGGGCCTGGATCGCCGTGTTCCTCGTCGACGAGAACGGCGTCGAACGACCGCTGCTCGGCGGCTACGACGCAGACACGGGCGAGATCCAGCACGAGCCGCCCACCCACGAGTACCGCGCCGTGCACGGGCGCTGGGACGGCGAGGCGGGCGTGGGCGAGAAGGAGGAGCACCTCGCGCTCCACGACATGATCATCTCCGATACGCGCATCCCGCCGAAGGGCTTCGTCCCGTCGCGGACCACCCAGCCGACGCAGGAGATCGACTTCACCGATGGGAACGGCGGATACCGCAACTACGACGAGGCGCGCTTCACGCTCACCGTCCCGGCCAACGCCTTCGGCAGGCAGACGCTCTCGGCGCGCGTGTACTACCAGTCGATGACGAAGGAGTACATCGAGTTCCTGCAGTCCGAGAACCGCACGGACAGCACAGGAGACGACCTCCGGGCCATCTACGAGGAGACCGGCGAGGCGCCGCCCATCCTCGTCGCGGCCGATGACGCGGAAGCGCCGCTCGATCTGGGAGAGCCGCCCGCCAACGCCAGCAGCAGCAGCGGCGCCGGCGGCAGCGGCGCCGGCGGGAACGGCACCGGCGGCGAGAGCTCGACCGGCGGCAGCGTCAGCGGCTCCAGCGACGACGGCGGGTGCGGCTGCCGGATGCCCGGCAACGCCCCCGGCGGGTGGCTCCCCGCGGGCCTCGCGGGGCTCACCCTCGCCGCCGCAGCCAGGCGCCGGCGCACACACCGGCGGCAGTGAGCCTCGCTCCACCACGAACCGCCGCAAGGGCGCGTCGCTGCGGGGCGGACGATCCCCGATCGGCTCCGTCCCGCCGTTTCACCTGGAGACGGCCCCTTTTTCGCTCGCATCGCCCCCCCGGCGCCTTCATAGAGTGAGCCCACCCAGCGCCTCACGGCGAGCCTCGCCTTGCCCATCTCCCGCCTCGTCGATCCCCTGCTCGTGCTCCTCGTCGCCGCGGGCGTCGGCCTCGCGCTCTCCGGCGGCGACTGGAGCTTCCGAACACGCGGGGCGAAGATCGGGCGGGCGCTCGCGTGGAGCGCCTGGCTCGCGCTGTGGCTCCTCTCCACGCCCTGGCTCTCCAGCACGCTCGCGCGCCGGATCAGCACGGTGCCGAGGGACCTGCACGCGGAGCTCGCCGGAAGCTCACCCGAGCGGCGGGTCCTCGTCATCCTCACCGCCGGCATCGACGCCGACGAGTTCGGCGAGCCAGCCATGGAACGGCAGTCGGCGGCAGGCCTCGAGCGCGGCCTCGCCGCCGTGCGGGTCTACCGCGAGTACGGCTTCGGCCACGTCATCGTCTCGGGGAAGGACGTCCGAGGCGCGCCCACCCAGCTCGCCAGCGCGATGGCCGATCTCCTCGTGGAGCTCGGCGTTCCCAGGAAGAAGATCATCCTGGAGACCGAGTCGCGCGATACCCGAGAAAACGCCCTCCACTCGACGCGGATCGCCCGCGGCCTGTCGGCCGACGCCGTCGTGGTCGTGACCAGCGCGCTCCACATGCCGCGCTCCCTCCGCATGTTCGAGCGCGCAGGGCTCGACGTCCTCCCCGCGCCGGTCAGGTTCCAGTCGCTGCCACCCGAGGGGCTAGAGCGGCTGCTGCCGGAGTCGCTCTCCCTCAGGCGGTCGCAGCGCGCCGTTCACGAGCTCGTGGGTCTCCTGGAGCCGTAGCCCCGGCGCGCCCCGCGCTACCAGGTGACCTTCTGCGAGCCTCGGAGGTACCGCCAGAGGCCGACGACCGCCGCCGCGTTCAGGACCACGAACGTCCGCGCGAGCGCGCCGAGCTTGCCCGCAGCGCCCCCGAGCACCGCGAGCAGGTAGAAGGCCACCTGCCCACCGAACAGCGCGCGCGCCGCGTAGAGCGTCCACGAGGCGTCGCCGCTCATCTCGGCGCCCATCCACGCGACCGTCGACGTGATCAGCAGCGCGACGAGCGCCCAGGGGCACACGAGGCGTAGCAGCTTGTGCGAGAAGATCTCGAACCAGGACGGGTTCCTGAACGGGACGAGGAGCGCCGGGAGCAGCGAAAAGAGCTGATAATTGCCGGCCAGCGTGCGCACCTTGCGGCCGAACTCGCGCTCGTCGCCGAAGGCGTCGTCGTACGCGATCGCGTCGGGAGCAAACAGGATCGAACGCCCCTCGAGGCGGAGCCGCATCGGCACCCACATGTCGTCGAGGATGACGCCCTCCGGGAGATGGCTCATGTCGGCGCGGCGGATCGCATAGATGGGACCGGTCACGCCCACCATGCTCCTGAACCGCCCTTCCTGGAGGCGAATCCAGTTCTCGTAACGCCAGTAGGCCCCCGACCCCGCCGACCCCTTCAGCACCAGGTTGCCAGAGACACAGCCCGCGTTCGGATCGGCCAGGAGCCGCACGAGCGCGCGCAGCGCCCCGGGCACGAGCGGCTGGCGGATGTCCGTCATCAACAGCACCTCGCCCGTCGCGACCCCGAGCATCGTGTTCACGCCGATCGGCTTGCCACGACGCGCCTCGCTGACGATCACCTTCACTCGAGGATCGCGCTCGGCCAGCTGTCGCGCCACGAGCACGGTGTCGTCCGTCGAGCCGTCCGAGAAGAGCAGGACCTCCAGCTTGTCCTTCGGATAGTCGAGCGCGAGCAGGCTCTCGACCTTCGCCGGGAGATACGACACCGCGTTGAAGACGGGAATGCACGCCGTCACCGTGGGGACGTAGTCCGGATCCTCCTTCCGCTGCGCAGGCCAGAGGCGCGCCAGGATGCCGATAACGATCGGGTACCCGAAGTAGGTGTACACGAGCACCGCGACGGCCAGAAAGGAGGCAATGACCACGCTAAACTGTAGAGCGCCGGTCGGGGGCGCTTGTCAACCGACATGGATGGGCCACGCCGCGACACGGCCGTTCACGTTGCGCGCGTTGCACGGCACGCGCACGCCGCGCCGCCCGCGATCAGTTCCGCACCTTCACGCTCCGGATGATGTCCCCATCCGCGAGCGCAGCCCACGGCCCGGCGGCGACGCCGACGGCCGCGTACTGGCCGTCGAGGTGCGGCGCGCGCGCGTGCATCACGAAGAGCTGGCTCGATCCGGTGTCGCGGCCGGCGAGCGCGACGCCGACCCGGAGCGGCTCGAACGCGACCGGCGACGTCTCGCAGCGCAGCGCCGGCCTGCCGGGCGGACCTCCGGCGCCGTCGCCGAACGGCGCGCCGAACTGGGTGACGAAGCCGGGCACCACGCGATGGACGATCTTGCCGTCGTAATAGCCGGAGCGCGCGAGATCGACGAAGCGGGTCACCGCGACCGGCGCGAGCGCAGGGTCGAGCGTCATCGTGAGCTCGCCGGCGTCCGTGTCGAAGATCAGCACCGCCGGCGCGCGCACGAGCGCGGAGGCCTCGGCCGGCACCTCGCCGACCGGCGGCGCGACGGCCGGCCGCCCCGCCGCGCCCGCGTCCCCCGGCAGACCGGCGTCGCACGCGATCTTGCGGCCCCTGAGCACGCCGAGCGCCGTCCCGGCGCGCGCCCGCGTCGTGGGGTGGCTCGACCGGCAGAGCTGCTCCAGGCGAGCCTCCGCCGGCTTGAGCGCCAGCGCCCCCACCGCGTCGACGACCGCGCCGATCAGCTCCGGATCGTCGCGCGCGCCTGGGCGGTCGAGGATCGCGAGCAGCGCGGCCTCGATCGCCGGCGATGTGACCGCTGCGGAAGCGTCCTTCTCGTCGCTGCGCTTCCTGCGCTTCCGCTTCCCCGGCGCCTCGGACGCGCGCTGGGGCTGCCGCGCGATGACCTCCGCCGCGGCGGCGACGAGGCCCGGCTCCTCCGCGGCGAGCGCCTTCGCGAGCAGGTCGGGCGCGCCGGCGATCTCCTCGTGCGCGGCGATGAGCTCGATCGCGGCCTCCCGCGCGCGCAGATCGCCCGACGCGGCGTACGCGCGGAACGCGGCGAGCCGCGCGCCCGTGATGGCGTCGCGGCCGATCACCTCGACGACCGCCCGGGCGCCGATCGGGCCGCGCACCGGCGCGCCTGCGTCCGGCTTGCTCCCCGGCTCCGCCGGCGCCGTGACGTCACAGCCGAGCAGCAGCGGATCGCGGTAGTCCCCGCCCGCGAGGAGCCGGGCCGCGCCGCAGCGGAGCCACGCGACGCGGCGGAGGATCGCCGCGGGCGCGCTCGGCGGCGGCGGCAGGGCGGCGAGATCGCGGAGCGCCTTGCGCGCGGCGCCCGCAGATCCGAGCGCGTCGAGCGCGGTGAGCAGCACGCCGAAGTCCTCGCTCACGAGGCCCGTGAGCGCGATCGGGTCCGCGCTCGGGGCGAGCGCGGCGACCGCGTCGGCGAGGGCGCGCTGGCCGGGCGGGCCGAGCCGCTTGAGGGCGCGCGCGGCCTCGGCGCGCTCGCTCGCGGTGAACACCCCCTTCGCGGAGAGGACGCGCGCGAGCTCGGAGGCGGCCGCCTCCCCTGCCCGGCCGAGCGCGCGCACCGCGAAGAGCCGCGCGTCGGAGGCCTCCGCGAGCCGCGCGGTCGCGACGTCGCGGATGCGGGGGATGACCGTGAGCGGGACGTGCTCGAGGCGACCGATCGGGTAGAGCGCCTCGGGGACCGGCGGGCTCGCCGCGCTCCCCGAGGCGAGGTTGAGCAGCGCGACGAGCGTCTCCTCGCGCAGCTTGAGCTTGATCGCGGCGAGATCGCCGAGCGCGTACGCCGCGTGGATCGCGCGCTCGCGCGGGCCGTCGAGCCACGCGACCAGCGTCGGCTCCGACGCCTCCGCGCCGCACCGCCCGATGGCGCGGGCGAGCGCGCCGCCCGCGTCGAGCGGCGGCGCACCCGCAGCGGCGCCGCCGCTCGGCGCCGCCGCGGACGCAGCGGCGGTCGCCGCGCCCGCGGGGCTCGGGCGTGCGTCGCGGGCGAGGGCGCGCGCGACGAGCGCCGAGACCGCCTCGGCCTCGCGCTCCTTGCACGAGAACCCGAGGCCGTAGGCGGCCCACGCGACCACATCGTCGTCCTCGTCGGCGAGCGCCCGCGCGAGCCCAGGCCACGCCGCGTCTCCGCCGATGCGCGCGAGGGCCCGCGCGGCGGCGCGCCGCACGCCGACGTCGCGGCTCTGCTGGTCCGCGGGGCTCACCTCCAGGGCGGCGCGGCGCTGCTCGGCCGCGAGGAGGGCGTCGAGCCTCCCCGCCGCCCCGGCGCTGGCGGCCGGCGCCGCCGCGGAGCTCCCGGCGTCGGGCGCAGGGCCCGGCGCCGGCTGCCCGGTGCAGGCGGACAGGGAGAAGAGCAGCGTGAAGACGAGGAGCGGAGAGGAGCGCCTTCTCGGCATGATCACGGTTCACCCTGACGAGCGGTGTCGAGCAGCCAGGCGGCGCTCTCGCTGAGGATCCGCTGGCGGCGCATCGCGCGCGCGTCGAGCCACATCGAGACCACCTCGTGACCGCGCTGCCATGCGCGCGCAACCACCGGCTCGCCCACGCGCGACGCCGGCAGCCCGCAAGCGTCGATCCCGACGTCGTGGAAGTTCTGGAGAGCCCTGGCCATGTGCCAGGAGCAGGTGACGATCGCCGCGCGCCGCGCGCCCACGCGGCGCAGGAGGGCCGCGCTGAAGATCGCGTTCTCGTGCGTCGTCAGCGACCAGAGATCCTGCAGGATCGCGTGCGCCGGCACGCCGGCGCGCCGCAGCTCGGCGGCGAGCACGCGCGCCTCGACCTGCGCTCCCCAGCGGCGCCCGCCGCTGGCGATCACCCACGGCGCGACCCCGTCGCGGTAGGCCTCCGCGGCGCGCGCCGCGCGGCGCGCGCCGGGGGCCGCCGGGCGCCCGGAGGGAAACACCCTGCAGCCGAGGACGACGATGGCGTCCGCGTGGAGCGGCATGCGACCGACCATAGCCCATCGGCCGCGGCCTTCGCGTGCCCGCTGCGCGCGATCGTCCTGCCCTCCCGCCGCCGCCCGCGGGCCGTGCCGCTCCGATGCCTGCGCCGCACGCAGGCCGACCTGGGGCCGCCACCTGCGCCCCCGCCCCGCCGCCCGCGCCTCTGCCCCCGCCGCCCGCGCCCCCGCCCCCGCGCGCTCACGGCCCCCCAGCGGCAGGCCGCGCCGGCCGCTGGGCCCGCAACCTATCCCCTGACTACATTGGCGCCTTGGCCCTGCTCCCCCGGCCAGGTCTCCACGTCTGCGACCTTCCTTGCTCCCGGTGCACCAGGCGGCTTGACGCTGCCCGCGCTCGGAATCTAATAGCTCTACCTTGAAACGGGCGGGGTTCAGCGAGCGAGGCAGGATGCGGATCAAGATGTGGGGGGTTCGCGGAAGCATCCCCACGCCCGGTGCAGGCACGGTCGAAGTAGGCGGCAACACGAGCTGCTATGAGATTCGTGCCGGCGAAACGCTGGTCATCCTCGATGGCGGGACGGGGCTCCGTCTCCTCGGCCAGGAGCTGGTCAAGGAGATGCCCTTCGAAGCCTGGATGTTCTTCAGTCATGTGCACTGGGATCACATCCAGGGCTTCCCGTTCTTCACGCCCGCGTTCGTGCGCGGGAACAAGATCCATCTCTACGGTGGCCTCAACGTCTCCCGGACGCTCGAGGAGACGCTGGCCGGGCAGATGGACTACCCGAGCTTCCCGGTGCACCTCACGGAGATGGGCGCGGCGATGACCTTCCGCGACCTCTACGAGGGCGAGGTGGTCACGATCGGCCCGAACGACGATGTGCGCGTGACCAACGCGCGCGGCAACCACCCGAACGGCGTGTACGCGTACCGCGTCGAGCACGAGGGCAAGGTCGTCGTGTACATCACCGACTCCGAGCACTACGCGATCGTGGATCCGAAGCTGAAGAAGCTCGCGATGGGCGCCGACGTGCTGATCTTCGACGCCATGTACACGCCCGAAGAGTACGCGGGCGAGGTCGGCGGCGGCCCGAAGACGGGCTGGGGTCACGCCACGTTCGTCGCGGGCTGCGAGCTCGCGAAGGCGGCGGGCGCCAAGCAGCTCGTCCTGCACCACCACGATCCCAACCAGACCGACGCGATGGTGCGCGAGAAGGAGATGCGCGCCCGCGAGCTCTTCCCGAACACCATCGCCGCGCGCGAAGGCACGGTCATCGAGATCTAGCGCGACGCCTCGCCAGGCCGAGGCGGCAAGGAGCAGCGCGCGCGAGACGCGGCGCTGGAGCGCGCCGCGCCTCGCTGCCGCAGGCGCCTCAGGCGCTCTTGGCCATCGGCTCCCGGGTGATCTCCTCGATGCGCGCGCGCATCCGCTTCTTGGCGCGCTCCTCGATCTGCCGCACGCGCTCCTTGCTGACGCCGAAGTCGGCGCCGAGCTGCTCGAGCGTCACGGGGCTGTCCGTCAGCCAGCGCTGGTGCATGATGGAGCGCTCGCGGGGCGACAGCTCGTTCACGACCTGGAGCAGCGCGCGCGAGAGCTGCGCGCGCTCGTCGGCGTCGCAGGCCTCGTCCTCCGGCGTGTGCGCGCTCGACGCGAGGCGCTCCACCGGAGCTACGCCGTCCTCGGTCGGAGAGCGCTCCAGGCTGACGTCGCGCGCCATGAGCAGCGGCAGCAGCTCGGCCGCCCGCTCCTCCGACAGGCCGCTCAGCTCCGCGAGCACCGCCGGGTCCTTCTCGTGCGTCTTGCGGTAGATGCGCAGCGCGCGCCGCTCGCTCTTCGACGACCCGAGGCGCACGATCCGGTACCCCCGCGCCACGTGCTCGCGGATCTCCGCCCGGATCCAGTAGGCCGCGTAGGTCGCCAGGCGGCAGCCGCGGTCCGGATCGAAGCGCTCCGCGGCCTTCAGGAGGCCGATGTTCCCCTCCTGCACGATGTCCTCCATCGGCAGGCCCCAGCGGCGGTACTCGAGAGCGATCGTCATCACGAACGGCAGACACGCCTCGATGAGGCGCCGGCCAGCGTCCCGGTCACCAGCTCGCCAGCGGAACGCGAGCTCTCGCTCGGCCTCCGGGCTCAGGGTGGCGTAGTTCGCGAGCTCTGTACGATAAGCCGAGAATGCCGCACGATCCCAGGTGGCGCTCATGATCTCTCCGCTCTCCACCGCGCGCGCCGATCAAGAAGGGCTGCGAGCCCCTGCGGGCCGGCGGGCGGCACCGGGGCAGATGCAGGCGTGATGCCGGGATTGACCCTAGGAAATCGCCTTTTTTTGCGCTGGAATGCGCAACGTGTTCGGATCCCTCGACGGAAGCGAAAGCTTTGCGGGAAAGCGGAGGAGCACGAATGCGCAGCGCTGAGCCCAGATCCACAGCGCACGAGCGGCGAACGAGGCGGGCGAGGTGCGCGCCGAGGCCCCAGGCCGCGGGCGACGGCGGCGCCCGCGCGGCGCGCGCGCTCGCTCTCCGCCCGGACGCCGCCGCGGTCGCCCCTGCCCCCGCGCGCCGCGTCGTGATATCCGGGGAGCAGTGAGGACGCGCGTCGCGGGCTCCGTCGCGTGCATCGCCGCAAGCCTGGCGACGCTCGCCTTGCTCTCGCGCGAGGCGGAGATCCCCCTCGCGAGGGCGCGGCGCGGGATCGCGCGGCCCTTGCTCCACACCGTCGCGCCGGATGACGAGGAGATCGACGGCGTCGGCTGCGACCCGAACGCCCTCGACCGCGGCATCGCGGTGCCGACCGGGGCGCCGACGTCGCTCGGCTGCGAGCAGGCCCGCGCCATCGTGGCCCAGGCCCGCACCACGCTGGCCGCTCCGCCGCTCCGCGTCGATCCCGCAAAGTTTGCCGAAGCGACCTCCGACTGGCTGGATCCGCACGGGCTGTGGTCGGTCGCCCCCGACACGCCCGTGGGCGCCTCGCTGCAGCGGGAAGCCGCCGCGCTCCTGGACGAGCTGCAGGCGCCCGTGGGCAGCGGGCCGTGCGCGGCGGCGCTGCGCGTCGGGCAGGAGCTCGCCCGGTGGTCGCGCGAGCTCGAGACGCTCTTCGATGACGGCTACCGGCGCGGCCTGGCCAGCCCGCCCGCGACCCACGCCGCGGCGTGGGAGCTGGTGTCGTCGGCGCCGTTCGAGGACGGCGAGGTGACGCGCAGCGCCCGGGACCTCGCGCGCAAGCTCGGCCGGGAGGTCGGAGGGCTGCGCGCGCATGTCGGGGAGCCGCTCGCCCGGTACGTAGACGCCGTGCGCGAGCGGGCGGCGCCCTCGATGAGCGAGGACGGCTGGGCGCGCACGGTGATCGCCGCCGCGGTGCGGGCCTACGTGCCCCAGCTGGACGCGCACGGCGCCTGGGCGCCGCTCGAGGAGGAGGTCTCCATCTACGATCTCGACCTCGAGGCGCACCCGCCGGCCCGGCTCTGGCAAGAGATGACGCGCACCGCGATCGGGGTGCGCATCGACCGCGGCGCGCTCGCGCCGCTCGAGGACGGGGACGTGGTTCTCCGGATCCAGGATCTGCCGATCTCCGGCATGAGCGTCGAGCAGGCCGAGCAGCTCGCCGTGCTGTCCGACGTGCACCCCGGGACGACCGCTCGCGTGGCGCTGCTGCGGCGCGGGGTCGCGGCGCCCCTCGAGCTGACCGTTGCGCCGCACCCGGTCGGACCGCAGCCGGCCGAGGCGGCGCCCTCGGAGCTGCCGCTCGATCTGGTGCGCTACGGGGAAGGCAAGGTCGCGGTGATCGCCATCCCCGACGTGCCCGACGACCTCGGGGATCGGGTCGCGGCGGCGCTCCTCCGCGCGCGCGCGCAGGGCGACACGCGGGGCGTGATGCTGGACGTGCGCGCGAACGGCGGCGGCTCGACCGACGGCGCGATCGCCGCGCTCGGGCTGTTCCTGCCGGGCGTACCGCTGTTCCCGATGCGGCGCCGCGACGGCGGCGTCGAGGTGGAGCGCTCGCCCGAGGTCCCGGAGGAGCGCGGGTGGAGCGGGCCGCTCGCCGTGCTCGTCGACGGCGACTCCGCGAGCGCGGCGGAGATGATCGCCGGCGCGATCGCCAGCTACCGGCGCGGGGTGATCATCGGCGATCGGACGTACGGCAAGGGGTGCGCTCAGGAATACCTCGACGACGACGCCCACGTCGGCGTGCTGCGGCTCACGACGCTCCTCTACGCGCTCCCCGACGGCGCGCCGGTGCAGAAGGTGGGCATCGTGCCGCAGGTGCAGCTGTCGCTGCCGGCGACGAACGAGCGAGAGGCGCGCGTGGACCGGGCGCTCGGCCCGTGGCGAGGCCCCGACGTGCGCGATCTGCACCGCGTGCGCGACGTGCCCTGGCCGGCGCACGCAGGGCGGATAGGGCCCTGCCGCGACGAGACGGTCTGCCGCGCGCTGCGGTCGCTCGGCGCGGTGCCCGCGGCAGCGCGCTGACGCGCGTCAGCGCTTCCAGAACTTGCCGAGGAGGCCCCCCGCGGGCGTCGGATCGCTCGTCGTACGGCTCCGCATCTCCTGCAGGCGGACCTCGCGGATGGCGTCGAGGTTCTTCGGGTTGAGCTCTGCCGCCAGGCGGAAATCGCCGATCGCCTTGTCGATCCTCCCCGAGCGCTTGAGGAGCATGCCGCGGTAGAAGAGCGCCCGCTCGTAGCGAGGCTCCTTCTCCAGGACGGCATCCAGCGTCTGGATCAGATCGTCGTAGTGCGCGCTCGTGGCCCCCTCCGCGAGCACGGGCGGATCGCCGCGCCGCTGCGCCTGGATCCAGACGAGCAACGTCATGTACTCGGGCTGCTCCGGGTCGGCGTTGAGCGCGCGCCGCGCGCGGGCCTCGGCGCCCGCGAGGTCGTTCTTCTTGAGCAGGATCTCGGCCTTCTGAAACTCGAGCGCGGCGTCGACGGCGCGGGCGATCCGCTGCTCGTCCTCGGCGGGGGGCGGAGCCTCCTTCGGCGCGCTCTGGTACTCGGCGCGCCGCTTCGGATCGCTCAGCGTCTGGTAGGCCTCGCTGATGCGGGCGAACACGCGCGCGACGAGCGGCTTGACGTCCTGGAGCTCCGCCGGCGTCCGGTCCGGGTGCCACCGCTTGGCGAGCGCGAAATAGGCGCTCTGCACGCGCTCCGGAGGGGCGTCCTCCGCGACGCCGAGCATCTCGAAGAAGCCCTCGCCGTCGATCGACGCGGCGCGCGCCTCGATCTCCGCGCGGCGCGCGGCGAGCTCGGGGTTCGGCGCGGCGCGCGGCAGCGGCGGGAGATCGGGCGCGAGCGCCGCCGGTCCCTGCGGCTTCGCCGGCTCCGCGGCGCGCGCCGGCGGCACGGGCGACGGCGCCTCGGCGCGCCCCGCCCCTCGCGCGGCCCTGCCCTCCGGGCCGACCGCCGCCATCTTGACGGTGGGCGCCTGCGGGGGCGGCGGCGCAGCGCGGGCGCCGGCAAAGGTCGGCGCAGGAGGCGGCCTCAGCGCCTTGGGATCCACGCCGCGGTAACCGCCGCCCGCATCACCGCCGGACGCGCGCGGGTCGAAGGGCGCCACCGGGCTCGGGGTCGGCGCGCCGGTCCACGACGCCGCCTCCGGCGCCGCGGCCGGGGGTGGCGCCGTGGAGCGGCGCGGGGCGACCGGGACCCCAGCGCGCCTGCTGGACGGCGCCGCGACGTCGTCGGGCTGCCGCTGCGGTGCGCGGCCTTCGGCCTCGCCCCGCGCCGGGCGTGGACCGGGCATCGTCGAGCCCGTCGAGCCCACGGTGGCGCGCGGCGAGCGCGCCGCCGCGCCGGAGGGCTCGCGCTGGGGCGCTGGCCCCGCCTCGGCCTGGGGCGCGCCAGCGGCCCGCTCCCGGCCGGGCCCGGCGGGACCGCCGACCCCGACAGGGCGCCGGCCCGGCGCGCCGAGATCGAGGTGCCGCGTGATCGCGAGCGCATAGATCATCAGCCGCACGACGCGCTCCTGCGCGACGCCGGCGGCGAGCAGCTCGGCCAGCGTCATGCGCCGCATCCGCAGCAGATCCACGATGGCCGCCTCGTCGCGATGGAGCTGGAACCGCTTCAGCTCGGCCTCGACGTGGAGCCCGAGCTGCCGGTTCTGGATCCGGTCCAGGGTCGTGTCGATCAGCGGATCGTCGGCGTGGAGCCGGACGCCCGCCATGATCACCGCGAGGGGCTCGCACCCGATGAGCTCCGGACCGCCGTAGGACGACAGCAGATTCTGGGCGTCGTAGTAGGCGTAACGCGTCGCGGGCGGGAGATCGTAGAGCGCGACCAGCTTGCGCACGAGCTGCTCGCGCAGCACGCCGGACACCGTCTCCCTGTCGAGCAGGCCCCGGGAGACGAGCAGCCGGCCATGCAGCACCCTTCGCTTGGTGATGTCCCGGAGCGTCTCCCGGAGCGTCGCCTCGTCCAGGAGGCCGAGATCGAGGATCACCCGATCGAGCGGGGCGATGATCGTCCCGGTCCAGATCTTGGCGGGCACGCCGTCGCTGAAGAAGATGCCGTGGCGGACGCCGTCGGGGTCGATGAAGCACGTCGTGCCGGTGAGGCGCCGGTCGAGCATGTACACGAGCAGGTGGACGAGCGGCGTGCGCGCGAGCGTGCCCTCCGCGGTCGGCGGGTCGCCCGGCAACGACAGCACGGCGATCGGACCGGCCATCGCCGACGGAGGCAGATCAGACACGGGGTTGCGCTCGCGCCGCTGCGGCGGATCTCCCCAGCCGCGGGTGCGCACCGACGGCGGGCGCGCGCTCTCCTCGGGGACCTCGTCCGGATCGCTGTCTGTCTGCACCGACCACGACTCCTCTCCATGAGCGCCCGGGGCGGGCGAGGTTGGGTCCGCCACCGCGGCGGGCTCCAGATGCGGTGGATCGGGCCAGCGCGCCGTCGTGCGCCCTGACCGCAAGGGCGGAGACAGCCTGCCGGACGGCGCAGGCGGCAGATCCGCGAGCATCCTGGCCTCCGCGCCGTCGTCCGGCAGCCCGCCGAACGTGGCCTCGGGCGGCGAGGCGGGCCCGCGGGCGGCGTCGCTGGCGCGCGGCTGCGTCCTCCGGCTCGCCGGCGCGCTGGTCATGGGCAGCGTGGGCGACGAGGGCCGCGTGATCTGCTGCTGCGGCGGCATGCGAAGGTTGCCGAGCGGCGACGCCGGCGCGTTGCGGATCGGCGGCGACTCCGCCGCGAGCACCGGCGAGCGGAGCGACACCTGCGGCGCCTCCTGGATCGCCGCGTGGGCGCGCATCGACGCGGCGGCGGGGTCGTCGCTCGTCGCGACGATCCGGCGGATGTGCCGCGGCGGCTCGCCCTGGCGAGGCCGCTCGGCGAGATCGACCTCGAGCGCGCGCGGGATGGGACCGCCAGCGGCGTCGAGCACCAGCCGGACGCGCGGCTGCGAGTAGCGGGCCGGGTGCGCCGGCGTCTGCACGACGAGCGCGACCTCCCCGGTCGAGAGCTCCACGAGCGTGCCGGTCGGAAAGATGCCGAGCGCGCCCACGAGCAGCCGCAGCACCGCGCGGTCCGCCGGATCGGCCGCCTCCCGCTCGAGCTTGGCGATGGCCTCGTCGGCGGAGAGCGGCGCCTCGCCCGGGGCCGGCGTCAGGAGGTCGTTGAACGCGCGGGCGGTCGCGAGGATCCGCGCCTGGAGCGTCGGCTGGCGGAGGCCGCGGTAGACCGGGCCGAGCGCCGGCTGGCGGCGCACCCAGTGCGCCTCGTAGGCCACGACGGTGCGCATCACGCTCGGCTCGTTGACGAGGCCGAGCGCGGTCAGCACGACCGCCGTGCCCGCCGGGACGTCCGCCTCCTGCTGCTCGCTGAGCTGCGGGACGAGCCCGCTCGATCCGCTCGTCGCGGCGCCCGTGAGGCGCGGCCGGGCGATGTCGAAGAGCAGCGCCGCCATCGAGAGCCGCTGGAGAAGGACGACGTCGCTCGTGATCTGCCGCGCCATCGCGAGGCTCAGGATCGCGGTGTTCACGGCGCGCCCGGCGTCGTCGTGGTTCTGGTTGCGCAGCGCGGTGACGCCCAGGAAGGCCGGCGTCTCGTTCGCGGAGAGGTCGACGAGGCGCTGCGTGATGCGCTTGACCCCCTGCCGCAGCGTGTACCGGCCGCGCCGCAGGTCGTCGTAGAACCGGCGGATGATCACGATCGCCGTCGCGTAGGTGCGCACGATCGCGGAGGTCTCGTCGCCCTCGCGATCGATCGCCACCTCGCGGCGGAGCACGGCCTCGTCCACGGCGCGCAGGCGGACGCGCGGCGACGGGCGGTCGGCGAGCGCCGGCTTGCTGCTGCGGAGGGCCTCGGCGAGCGCGGAGGCGAGGGCGTAGAGATCGCTCGCGCGGACGTCCTTGGCGACGCCGATCTCGGAGTAGCCGCAGCGGCCGAGGACGTCGCCGAGCTCGAGCGCGCCCTCGTAGACGGCGCGGTTCGCCTTGAGGAGCTGCCCGGAGACGAACACCGAGCCGCGGGTGAACAGGATCGAGACGTTGTGACCGGAGCGCTGGCCGAAGTCCTGGACGAGCGAGACCGTCTCCTCGACCTGCCGCACCATGGCCTGGTTGTCGATCGCGTGCAGCGTCGAAAGCTTCACCAGCCGGAAGAGGGCCTGCACCACGCTGGCGGCGAGATCGCGCGCCTGCTCGCGGCGGATGTTCTCCGACACGTTCTGGCTGATGACGTCGACCTGGGGCGCCATCACGGGACCTCCCCGGCGGTCGAGATCCGCTTGCCGAGGCGCGCGGCGATGGCCTCGGCCGCGGCGCCCGCGGCGTCGCGCAGCGCCTGGCTGTTCCAGGGCCGCCGCTTCGTGGCGGCGAGCGCGGCGTCGAGCGCCTCCTGCGAGCGCGCCTCGCGGCCGAGCAGCTCGGCCGAGAGGCAGCGGGTCTGCTCCGCCGCGTCGTCGGCGAGGAGGCCGTGCCGCTGGAGCAGCTCGACGGCGACCGACTCGCCGCGCGCCGGGTTGAGCGTGTAGAGCGCGCCGAGGAACTCGCGCCGCTCGTCGAGCGTGAGCTGGTGGAACGAGCTGTCCTGCACGCGGCGGACGAGCAGCGGGCCGGCCGCGCGGACCTGGTGGTGCGCCAGCGTGCGGAGCGCCGCGACGCGCACGTCGGGCGGCGCCGACTCGGCGAGCGAGAGCAGCTCGTCCCGGATCTGCTCGGGGCTCGTCGCGAGGTGCGCGATCGCCTCGCAGCGGAGCGCCGCGTTCGCGCACCCGGAGAGCCGCTTCAGCGCGCCCAGGGCGCCCTGCGTCCGCGACGCGGCGAACATCTTGAGGATCGGGCGGGCCACGTCGAGATCCAGCGTCATGAGCGCGTCCACGACCCCCTCCTCGTGCCCGGGCAGCGTCCGCTCGACGTGGCCGAGCAGCGCGCGGCGCAGCGCCTCGTGGCCGGTGTGCCCCACGACCTCCATCGCGACGGGCAGGGTCTCGCTGCCGAGCTTGTTCAGGATGGGCGCGAGCCGCTGCGCGACCAGATCGAGGTCCACGGGGGCGGGCTGCGCCGCGCCGCCGGGGGCGGCCGTCATGACGACGCGCGTCGCCTCGCGGAGGAGCAGCCGCACCGTGTCGGGCGGGAACATCCCCCGGGCGAGCTCCGTCGCGAGCGCGCCCCCCTGCTGCCTGGGCGCGAGCGCGTCGAGGGCCTTCTCGATGGCGTCGTGCATCCCGAAGAGCACCTCGAAGCGGCGCGCGAGGATGAGATCGCGCGCCGAGGCGGCCATCGGCTCGGTCACGAGCTCGACGTCCTTGTACCGCCTGGCGTTCAGGAAGGCGTCGGCCACGACCTCGACGAAGCGCTCGCTCCAGCGGTCCGGGCTCATGACCAGCTGCGTGCCGAGCGCGCGCTGCGCGACCGGGTCGAGCGCGAGCGCGCTCGCGGCGCGGCGCGCGGCGCGCAGCGCGGCGGCGTCGGTGTCGATGACCATCGCCGCCGCCTCGGCGCGGTTCGCCTTCTCCTCGGCGGCGCGCCGGGCCATGCCCTCGAGGTCGTCGGCCTCGTGCCAGAACTGCTCGCGATCGGCCGCGTCCCCCTCGACGAAGATGCTCACCACGTCGTAGCGCACGTGCTCGAGGCGGCGCTCCCACAGGGCGGCCGCGACGTCGTCCTCGGGCGCGAGGTCGCGCAGCGGATCGAGCAGCAGCACCTCGCAGAGGGCGCGCAGCTCGTCCTCCGTGATGCCAGGGAGCAGCTGGACGCGCCGCACGCCGGCCGCGAAGAGGTTGTACGGGACGAGGTCGAGCGGGTGCGACGGCTCCCACACCGTCCGCCGGCGATGCTCGAAGGCGTACGGCGTCAGCGTCCAGTGGACGAGGCTCCCGTCCGCGCGCAGCGCCTCCACGATCGCCTGGAAGGTCGCGCGGAGCTTGTTGTCCGCATCCGGGTGGGTCCAGCCGTAGTGACGCACCGCCGGGAGCAGCCGCTCCATGCGGCGGAACACCTCGGTGAGCCGCGTGACCGCGGGGTCGTCCGGCTCCGCCTCGCCCGGCTCGTCCTGGGGCACGGGCTCCTCCGCCGCCCGCATCCCGACGGCCGTGGGCGAGTCGTCCGGCGGGGGGCGCTTCGTGCTCTGCGGCGAGGAGCGGCGGGGCAAGGACGCGCCGACCTCCTCGAGGACGCGCAGCACCTCCTGCCGCATCTGCGCGGCCGACTCGAAGCGGTTGCGCTTGTCCCAGGCGAGCGCCTTGTCGACGAGGCCGATGACCGAGGCGGGCAGCTCGGGCGCGATCCGCGCGAGCGACGGCGCCGGCGTCGTCGCCGCGAGGATGAACGCCTCGTTGTCCGAGCGCCCCTGGTGGAGGCGCTGCCCGCTGAGCACGGCGTACAGGGTCGCGCCGATCGAGAAGAGATCCGCCCGCCCGTCGACCCCCTCGGTCAGCCCCATCGCCTGCTCGGGCGCCATGAACGAGGGGGTCCCGAGCGCCGTGCCCGCCTTGGTCTTGTCGCCGGGCGCGCCGCGCATCCTCGCCACGCCGAAGTCGAGCAGCTTCACCACGTTGTCCTTCGTGATGAAGATGTTCGCGGGCTTCAGGTCGCGGTGGACGATGCCCTCCGCGTGGAAGCTCTCGAGCGTGTGGAGCACTTCGCCCGCGATCCAGAGCGCCTCGGCGACGGGGAGCTTCCGGCTCTTGCGCTTCCAGAGCTGCTGGACGGTCTCCCCGTCGAGCAGCTCCATCACGAGGAACGGCTCGTCCTGCTCGGTGATGTCGTCGTCGAGGATCGCGACCCGGCCGGGGTGATCGATCTTGTTGGCGACGTAGCCCTCGCGCAGGAACCGCTCGCGGATGCCGACGTCGCGCGCGAACTCGGCGTGCAGGATCTTCAGCGCGGCGCGCGAGCCGTTCCGGTGGTGGGTGGCGGCGTACACGGAGGCCATGCCGCCCACGCCGAGGAGGGAGTCGATCCGCCACTTGTTCTTGACGGTCATCCCGAGGCGGGCGCGCGCCCGCTGCTTCTCGTCCGGCGCGTCCGTGACTTCCGAGGGCGGAGGGATGACGGACTCGGGGAGGACGCCACGTGAGGTCATTCGGCCACCGGAAGGCGGGAAATCGTATCACCTCCCCGCCCGCCCCAGGTTCCGGATTTCGGCGGGCGGGCGGTGAGCCTTACCGTTTCCTGGCGCCAGGCAGGCGCAGGGCGATCGCTGGCACGGTAGCTCTCTCCACCCGCCGGGCGTCCGGCCAGGGGTGCGATCGCCGCACGGGCGGCGAGCCGGCCGGGATCACGAGGGCGGACCGCCGGCCGACGTCGGGGGGGTCGCGGGCGCCGCCGCCGGCTTGACGTTGGCCTGTCCAGCCTCGGCGGCCTTGCGGGCCTCCTCGCGTACGGACGCACGTCACGGGGCGCCGAGCGAAAGCTCGATGGCCAGCGCGTCCACCAGCGAGCGCAGCACCGCCGTCATCCGCGCCACGCGGTCCGGGTCGAGCGCCGGGCGGCGCCGATCGCCGGGCGAGCACACGAGCGCCCGGGCCAGCTCGATCTGGATCGCGTCGACGCCGGGCGCGGCGTGGCGGAGCACGGAGTAGCCGCCCGGAAACGGCGCCTCGACGCCGACGGACAGCCCATGGTCCCGCGCCGCGCGCGCCAGGGCGTCGCGCACCGCCGGGCGCGCGCATCGGCCGTCTCGGGTCCCGAGCACGACGTCCGGCGCGTCCTTCCGGCCTCCGTCGGGGTACGTGTGGACCGCGAGGAGGGCGGCGCGGCCGTGGCGGGCGCACGACGCCGCGAGCTCGGCGGCGACGGCGTCGTGGTACGGCGCGAAGACCTCTGCGAGGAGCGCCTCGACCTCGGCGCGCGATCGCCGGCGCTCCCACCACATGACGCCGGCGCACGAGAAGCGGCGCACGTCGCCGAGCCCCGGCGGGAGCTTGTCTTCATAGGGCGTCGGCACGCGCGGCTCCGAGTTGAGATCGACGACGTAACGGCTCGCCGTGGCGACGACGCGCCGCACGCCCCTGGCCTCGAGCCCCTCGCACACGGCTGCGGCGCCCACGTCCGAGTCGGCCCAGGGCGCGCCCGCGTCGAGCGCGATCGAGGGGAGGCCGAGGCCCCGCGCGGTGAGCGGCTCGAGCCCGAGGCCCGCGTGGGGGACCTCGACAACGACGGGGCCGGGCGCATCGGGGCCCAGGATCTCGAAGTGCGGAGCGGTCATCCTGCCAGGCGCCGGAGTGTGCCGAAGGACGTGTCGTCGCGAGGGGCGAGCGCGTGATGCGCGTGGCGCATGCGGCAGGAGGATACACCGGTCCGGCGAGCGCTCCTCCGCCGCAGAATGCAACCGGCAACCCCGCCCCCCTTGACGTGGTGCGGGAGGGCTAGCGACACTCCTAGGTCGGCGGTCCTCGTGTCCAGGTGTGATTCCCCGTGAGCGACAACACGTCCATCGCCCAGGCCCTCGCGAAGCTCGACGAGGCCATGCGCCCGAGCCTCGGCGGCAGCGCCGACCCAGCGCGGCGCCGGGTCGCCCAGCGCCTCGCTCAGCTCGCGCGCTGCGAGGACGAGGACCTGCCGGCGTTCTCGAAACGTCACATGCCCGGGCGCACCGTCGAGGAGTCCGCGCTCCGCGCGGCCCGGGACCTCTTGCTGGCGATCGGCGGCATCGCGGAGATGGAGGAGGGCGGGCCCGACGCATGGGTGGCGCTCGCCGAGGTGAAAGGGCTCCTGGAGCGCCGCCTGGCCGAGGCGAAGGGGGCGGCGCTGACGCGCAAGGCCGAGGCGGCAGAAGCGGCCGCGGGCCCGCCGCCGCACGTCGCGTCGACATGGCCTCAAGGGACGGCAGCGCCGCTGGCAGGGCCGCTCTCGCCGCCTGCGCCCGCCCTGAGCCCCTCGTCCGATGTCGCCCCGGCGCCCGCCGGTCCCGTCCCGTTCTCCGCGCCGACGCCGGCCGCCGTGGGGCCGCTGCCGTTCACGCCCGCCGCCGCAGCGGCGCCGACGCCCCCGCTGGCGGATGCCACGCTGCCGCCCACGCCGCTGCAGGTCTTGGGCGCGTTGCCTTTCGCGTCCACGACGAGCCCGCTCCCGTTCGCGGCCAGGGCGGGGTGGGACCGTCCCACGCCGTCGTCCTCGGCGCCCCGGTACGATTCGGTGCTGCCGTTCCGCCCTCCCCCCTCCTCGGCGGCGCAGGCCTCCACCTCGGCGCCGCCGGCGGCGCCGCCGCCGGCGGCGCCGGCCGCAGCTCCGCGCGAGGAGCGCGCCTCGATGGGTCCCGAGCTCACGTCCTGGCGCACGCCGCCCCAGGCCAGCCCCGCAGCGCCGTCTTCGGGCGTGGGCGCTGCCGCCAGCATCGCCCCGCTCACGCTGGAGCAGTATGCGGGGATGGTGGTGGCCTGCGAGCTCTATCCTCTCCATGCCCAGAACACCCAGAGCCGATATGGTGTGAGGACCCCGGACGAGCGGGTGGCGCTCGACCGCTTCTGGCAGGCGCGGCTCTCGGCCGATCCGGCGCTCGCCGAGCAATGGGAGCGCATGCGGGAGAACGCGCGGAGGTACTTCCGCCAAGGCACCTGACCGCCGGCCCCACGGCCTCGATGGCGCGCCGCCGGGTTACGGGCGCGGCGTGAGCGGTTGACACGAATCGAGGCCCGGCCGAGACTCTCCGTTCACACTCCCCGCGTCGCAAGAGGCAAGACATGCCCACCGCGCTCTACTCCCTCGCGTGCTCGAAGCTCGAAAACATCTCCTTCGTCGGGTTCCGCGGCAAGGAGGAGATATCTCGGCCGTACGAGATCGAGCTGTTCTTCACCGTCCCTGTCGGCACGGCTGTCCAGGATGCGGTCGGCGAGCGGGCCAAGCTCACGATCAGCCGCGGCGAAGACGCGGTCCCGGTCGTGTTCCACGGCGTGATCGCGGGGACGCGGCTGCTCCACCAGACGGCCGAGCGCGCCCTGTACCGGGCGCTGCTCGTCCCCAAGCTCTGGATGCTTCGTCACTTCTGGCGGAGCTTCATCTTCACCGACAAGCAGGTGGACGAGTTCCTGACCGACACGCTGAAGGCCGGCGGCCTGAGCACGAGTGAATTCCGGTTCTCCGTCATCGGCACGTACCCGAAGGAGGAGTTCGTCGCGCAGTACCGCGAGACCCTCCTCGACTTCTTCCACCGGTGGTGCGAGCGCGAGGGCCTCTACTATTACTTCGAGCAGAGCGACGACAAGCCGAGCGAGGTCCTCGTCATCGCGGACAACCGCGAGCTCCACGACGACTTCCCGGGCGGCGGCCACGTGAGGTACACGCCGATCCTGGGCGACGACGTCACCGCGCCGCCCGGGCTGCATTCGATGGAGGCCGACGTGCGGTGGCTCCCGAAGACGGTCACCATCGCCGACTACAACTACGCGAACCCGTCGGCTTCCGTGAAGAGCGACAGCGACGTGACCGAGCGCGGCGTCGGGACGATCCGGGAGTACGGCGCTCGCGTGTTCGGCGAGAGCGACGCCAAGCGCATCGCGACGGTGCGGGCCGAATCCATCGGCTGCCGCGAGCGCACGCTCCGCGCGGCGGGCAGCGCTCTCGGGCCGCGGTCAGGCTACCGCTTCACCATCGACGACGGACCGGACGACCTCGCAGACAGCTGGCTCGCCGTGGAGGTGGAGCACGAGGGCTCCCACGCGGGCGTGACGCCCGAGGTGGTCCGCATGACGGGCATCAAGGGCACCGACACGTACAAGATGAGGCTCTTCGCCGTACCCGCGAGCGCACAGTACCGTGCGCCGCAGTCCACCCCGTGGCCGCGGATCTACGGCTTCGAGAACGGGGTCGTCAGCGGCCCGGCCGACAGCCCTTATGCCCAGATCGACGCCGACGGCCGGTACCTCGTCCGCTTCGAGTTCGACACGAGCGATCTCCCCGACGCGCAGGTGTCGACGCGCGTCCGGATGCTCCAGCCGCACGGCGGAGAGAACGAGGGTTTCCACTTTCCCCTGCGCAAGGGCACCGAGGTGATGGTCGGCTTCCTCGGCGGCGACCCGGACCGGCCGTTCATCGCGGGCGTCGTGCCCAACGCGCACAAGCCGAGCGTCGTCAAGGAGCGCAACCGCACGCAGAACGTGATTCGCACGGGCAGCAACAACCAGATCGTGATGGAGGACGAGCAGGGGAAGGAGTTCATCTTCATCCAGTCCCCCAACAAGAGGACGGGCATCTACCTCGGCCATCCCTCCGGCGATCAATCGAAGATCTTCACCGGGGACGGCGACCAGCCGACGAGCTGGTACTTCACGAACCCCGGCGCCGCGGCGACCGGCGACACGAACGCAGGGGTCGACGTCGGCGTGAGCCTCTGGCAGACCACCGACGGCAACTCGGGCCTCTTCGTCGGCGGAGACTCCTGGGTCAACGTCTGGGGAACGCAGAACTGGTTCGTGTACGGCGCCGTATCCCACGGTTACCTGTCGACGTTCACGCTCGACATCGGCGCCGACTCGAACGAGAAGTACCATGCCCGTCGAAATACGGAGATCACCTCCGGCCGGACCGACAAGGTCCTGGCCGGCGGCATGGTGCAGGATATCCACGGCGGGCTGACCCAGACGATCGAGCCTGGAGGGAAGTCGACGGTCACGGGCGGATGGGAGCACAACGTGACGGCGACGAACACCGACCACTACGGGACGTGGGTGTCCAACATCGACAACAGCTGGACCGCGACCGTCGGTCAGGCCATCTCGGTCACCAGCACGGGCGCGAGCATCGAGATCAAGGCCCCCGCCGGGAACGTCGACGTGAAGGGCCTCGGGGGCCACTGCAACCTCCAGGGCTCGGACAGCATCGAGCTCACGGCGCCCAAGGTGACGGTCAACGGCGTCGACGTGCAGGTGAAGAGCACCAAGTGGTTCGACTGGTATACCCACAAGGGCGCCGCGGGCGTCCTCAAGCTGGACGAAGCGGCGATCTATCAGTCCGCCTATGGCCTGAAGATCGACACCGTCGGGGTCAAGGTCGAGAACGAGTTCTGCAAGAAGATCACGGGCGGGATGTTCCTGCGCGCGTACGCCATGTCGAAGAAGACTGCCCTGTTCGGCATCGCGGACTACGCCATCGGAATCTGGAACGGCGCGTTCAAGAAGGAGTGACTGGCCGGTGAAGGTCTGCAAGCCACTCAAGATCCCGATCCTGACGCGCGTGATCGAGCACCTGCGGAGACCCCAGTTCCACGTCGCCGCGATCATCGGCTTCCCCCTGGACCGCCCGCGGGCGCTCCTCGACGAGCTCGCGTTCTGGCCGGCGGTCACCCCCGATCTCGGGATCGCCGTGCTCGACGAGGGGATCTCCAAGGCTCGCGGGGAGCTGCTCGTCGCCGGACGCTGCTGCACCCCCGGCGGCCGGCCCCTGACGGCGTCGTACGTCCGGGCAAAGGTGGGCGCGATCGACAAGAAGCTCATGGTGATGGGCGATCGCCACCGCCAGTTCGGCTTCGCCACGGAGCCGAAGCCCTTCGCGGAGATGCCCGTCGACTGGGCGCACGCCTACGGCGGCAAGGACTATCCGCGGAACCCCTACGGCATCGGCGCGGAGGACATCGAGCGCGACGGCAAGCGCGTGCGACCGCTGCCCAACATCGAGCCGCTCGGCGGCCTCCTCGGCTCGAACAGCGGCCAGCCCGAGTCCTTCGCGCCGATGGACATGAGCTTCGCGCCGCGGCGCGCGCGGGCTGGGACCTTCGGGCGCGACTACGTCGAAAAGTACGCGCCGGGCCTGCCCCCCGACCACGACCCCACCGTGTACAACGCTGCGCCCGAGGACCAGTGGCTCCCCGGTTTCTGGCGGGGCGACGAGCGCTTCCTGGTGGAGAACATGAACCCGTCGAGCCCCCGGATCGAGGGAGAGCTGCCGGGCCTCGTGGCGCGGGCGTTCGTGACCCATCGAACGGCGGACGGCGAGCGCTTCGTCGAGATCGGCCTTCGCTGCGACACGGTCTGGCTCTTCCCCACGGCCGGGATCGGCGCCCTGATCCTGCACGGCTGGAGGCTCGTCGCCGACGACGATGCGCGCGACATCGTCCACCTCGTCGTCGCGTGCGAGGAGCCCGCCGCGCCCCGGCCCATCGAGCACTATCAGCAGGCCCTCGTGCGCAGGCTCGACAAGGACAAGGGGTCGCTGAACGATCTGAGCGACAGCGACCTCATGCCCGCGCGCGCGTCCGGCGTGGTCGCCAACATGGACCTCGGGCCGATAGGCCAGTGGCTAAGGCCGGACCTGATCGCGATGCAGAACGAGCGGCGCGGCGCCGAGCGCCGGCGCCAGGAGCGCGTGGCCGAGTGCGAGGCGCAGGGGATCGATCCGGCGCTGTACGGCCTCGCCGAGCCGCTCCCGGCCGTCGCGCTCCCGCCGACGGACGACCTCGACGCCATGGCGCAGTACCTCCTCACGATCGAAGCGCAGGTGGCCGAGGAGGAGGAGAAGGCGAAGAAGGCCGCGGAGGACCTGAAGGCGGAGCACCGGGCAGCGATGGGCGCCCCCGGGTTCGACCCGGCCGCGGAGCAAGGCGACCTCACCGGCGGTCCACCGACGTTCCGCGCGGAGGCGCACCTCCGACAGCAAGCCGAGCTCGCGAGGGTCGCGCGGGCGGCCGGCGAGCCGGACCTCGAGCTCGAGGCGAAGCTCGCGAGCCGCGCGTTTCACGAGGAGCTCCTCCGGCTCGAGGCGCTGACGCGCACCGGGTACCAGCAAACAGCCCACCTCGCGCCCGCGGCTCCACCGATGACGGAGGAGGCGGTGGAGATCGCGCGCGCGTTGATCCAGGTGGCGCGGGACGCAGGCGAGCCCCTCGCGGACCGCGACCTCACCGGCGCGGATTTCCGCGGGATGGACCTCACCGGCATGGACTTCTCGCGGGCGTTCCTCGAGGGCGCCGATCTGCGCGACGCCGACCTCTCGGGCGCCATCTTCGAAGGCGCCGTGCTCACCCGGGCCGACCTGCGCGGCGCGCGCCTCAAAGGCACGCGGCTCGTCGGCGCCAACCTCGGCGCCACGAACCTCGAGAGGGCCTCCTTCGAGGGCGCCGATCTGTCGCAGGCCGTCCTGATGGGCGCGCGCGTGGAGGGCGCGAGCTTCGCCCGCGCCACGCTCACGGGCGCCGACGTGCTCGAGACGAGGTGGATCGGCGTGGACCTCGCGGGAGCACGGCTCGACCAGTGCACCTTCCTCCGGGCCGATTTCACGGGATCGAACGTCACGGCCGCGCACCTCGTGCAGACGACGTTCATCGAGTGCCAGCTCGATCGTGTGGACTTCTCGGGCGCCGATCTCCAGCGCGCCTGCTTCGTCACCTGCAAGGGGGAGGAGGCCCGCTTCGTTCGTGCCCGCATGAGCGAGGCGGTGATCGGCCACAAGAGCGAGCTCCCGCGCGCCGACTTCACCGACGCCGTGATGGAGAAGTGCTGCCTGCGGACGACCGCGCTGCCCGGCGCGAAGTTCGTCGCCGCCAGGATGGTGATGGCCGATCTGTCGGAGTGCGACGCCAGCGCGGCCACCTTCGATCGGGCGATCCTGAGCAGCGCGCTGCTGATCCGGGCGCGGCTCGACGGCGCGTCGCTGCGCGGCGTGAACCTGACCGAGGCGATCCTGTCGAAGTCCAGGCTGGCCGGCGCTGATTTCACCGGCGCCCAGCTCACACGCGCGGACTTCAGCCGCGCCATCGGCGACCGCGACACGCGCTTCACCGACGCCGTCGTGAAGTTCACTCGCTTCGACCAAGGGGCAACGAGGCCCGCGCCGTGAACCGCGACCAGCTCATCGACGCCATCCGCCACGGCACGGTGGTCCAGGGGGACATCTCGGGCCTCGACCTCTCGGGCGCCGACATCTCCGGCGGCGTCTTCGACCGCGTGCGCTTCCCCGCGCGGATGGCCGGCGCGCAGCTCAAGGAGGCGAGCCTCAACGAGTGCGACCTGTCCGCGTGCGACCTCTCGGGCAGCGACCTGCACATGGCGACGGTCTTCCGCAGCAAGCTCGACGCCGTCAGCTTCTCGAGCGCGAAGCTGATCTGCGCGACCTTCGTCGAGTCGCCGGCGCCTCGGGCGAGCTTCGCCGGGTGCGAGGCGCCGCTCGCCACCTGGACGAACTGCGTGCTCTCGGGCAGCTCGTTCGAAGGAGCCAACCTCGACCGCGCCAACGTGCTCGAGTGCGGCCTCGACCGCGCGGACTTCCGGCGCGCCAACCTCGACCGCGGGACGTACTACAAGCTGGACCTCGCGACGGCGCTGCTCGACGGCGCCATTCTCACGCTCACCACGTTCGTCGAGTCGAGCCTCGGAGCCCGCTCCTTCGCGGGCACGAAGCTCTTCCGAACGCAGTTCATGCGCGGCAGCGTGGCCGGATCGAGCTTCGCCGGGTGTGACGCGACCCAGTGCAACTTCACGGCCGTCGACATCGGGGGCTGCGACTTCTCGGCGGCCGTGCTGACCCAGGCGCTGTTCGGCCAGGCGCGCGGCGCCAAGGTCAAGTTCACGCGCGCGAAGCTCCAGAACGCCATCTTCGAGCGCGCGAACCTGCCCGGCGCGGACTTCGCGGACGTCGACCTGACGGAGGCTTACCTGGCGAAGGGGGCGTTTCCGGGCGCGCGCTTCGTCGGCGCGACGCTCAGCTACGCGGACTTCTCCCATTGCCAGCTGAACGGCGCCGACTTCAGCAGGGCTTCGATGTTTCGCACGAAGCTGCACCGCGCGGCGCGCGACGGCGCCGTCATCCCGGGCGGCGACTGGCTCGGCGACGACGCCGAGGTCGCCGCGCTGGAGGACTGGAAGGCGCGCCACGGGGCCGATCGGACGGCCCGCTGATCCCGAGGCAAGGCATGCACGCGACGAACGCCAAGAGACAGGAACTGCACGAGATCGCCCCGTACGAGGAGCGCCCCTCGCTCGAGCAGCTCGTCGACCTCGACGCGCGCCCGACGCCCGAGCCCCGAGGTGACGCCGGCAGAGCCGGCTTCGGCGCCGGCCCGCCGGCGCTCGCCTACGGCACCGCGCTGGACGGCGGCGAGCTCGCCGTCCAGCTCGACGGCGGTCCCCGTCCCGCGCGGCGGGCCAAGAGCTGCCTCGTCGCCGTCACGCCGGGCGACCGGGTCCTGTGCTCGGTCTCCGCCGACGCCGTGTACGTGCTGGCCGTGCTCGAGAGCGCCGGCGCCGGGCCGACCCGCGTGGTCGCGGACGGCTCCCTCGAGCTGCAAGCCGGCGGGGAGATCGCCATCAGCGGCGCCTCGCTCCTCATGCGCGCGAGGTCCGCGAGCGTCATGATCGAGGAGCTGAAGGTCCTCGGCCGCTCCGTCGAGGCGAGCTTCGCGGAGAAGGCGACGTTGTTCGCCGAGCGCGTCGAGTCGCGCGCCTCGCGCGTGCTCCAGCGGGCGAAGCAGGCGTTCCGCTTCGTGACCGACATCGAGCAGGCGCGCGTGGGCAACTACGACCTGCGCGCCGAGAACCTCGCCGCGATGCGCGGTGAGAACACCATCGTCTCCGCGCGGGTGCTCGCGAAGCTCGATGGCGAGCAGGTCAAGATCGGTTGAACGGTTCGATGGGATGAATGGAGGACGCGATGCTGGCAAAGACGCAGGCGGGTGGGATGAATTTCGCGTTTCCCGACGTGTGCTTGACCCCGACCCCAGCGGGACCGGTGCCCATCCCCTATCCCAACATCGCGCTCGAGCCGACGAACATCGCCTTCGTGCCGAACGTGCTCATCACCTGCGCGCCCGCTCACAACATGACGACGATCGCGCCGATGACCAACGGTGACAACGCCGGCGTCGCGTTGGGCGTGGCCTCGGGAACGGTGATGGCGCCGCAGCGGAACCTGACCGGAGCCTTCACCGTCATCGTCGGCTGCGCGCCCGTCACCCGGCTCACGAGCCTATCGATGCAGAACAGCACGGACGCGTTCGGCGCCAAGATCGTACCCAGCGTGACGAACACCATCGTGCTGTCGCCGTGACCTGGGCGCGGCGCCGCGCCTCATCTCCCGGCCCTCGCCTCGAGATCGGTGCGCGCGCCGGACGGGCCCCGAAACAGGACCCATAGCCGCGGCACAGGGGACGGCGAGGGCGAGGGCGGGGGCACCGCGGGGTCGACGATCGCGGCCGACCCGCCGCAGTACTTGCACGTCACACGGCGCACCCCTTCAGGCGCGTCGAGCGGCGCATGACAGCGCGGGCACTCGAGCGCGATCACGGCGGCGCCCCGGGGCGCGCGTGGCCGGTCCCGGTCAACGATGAGCGCGACCACGCCGCGCGGCATCGCGCGCCGGACGAGCGCGGGCACCTCGCCCGAATGGCTCACGCCGCACGTGCACGTGTAGCCGCCGCCGCGCCACCGGGGTTCGACGAGGGCGCCGCACGCGCAGATCGGGTGGCCGGGGCCGGCGACGAGGTTGGCGGGCGTGTCGTCGTCGGGCCGGAGCCGCTCGCCGGGGGCGTCGGCGCGCTCGATGCCGACCTCTTTGAAGGGGTTGAGGGGCGCGATCGGCGGCCGGCCGACCGCGCCGCCCTCGGGGTCGGGGCCAGCCATGTCGGCGACCGCATGCGCGTGCCGGAGCGCGGTGCGCCAGAGCAGGGCGGGGAGCTCCTGCGTGTGGGCACACGTCGGGCACACCGCGCGGCCGTCGTCCGCGAGCGAGGCGAGCGGCACGCGGCTGGAGCAGCCCGCGCACGCCCACGCGAAGGCGACATGGCCCCAGTACGCATCGTCGACGCGCCGCACCACCTCGACAGGTGCGGACGGGTCGTCACGGCACACGCTGCATGCCTTGTGGCGCGTCGGCACGACGCGCCCGCACCGGGGGCAGATGCGCAGCGCATTCGCGGCGACGTTCGGCGTCGGATCGCCGGGCCCGAGCGCCAGCTCCGCGATGGCCGCCTCCGCGATCCCCGCCTCCTCCGCGATATCCGCTGGCGGGACCGGCCGGCCGCAGTTGCGGCACAGCAGCGCCCCCCCGCTGTATCGGGTCTTGCAAAACGGGCACGTGGCCATGCGGCGAGTGTACACGAACGGTTCTGCGTGGGCCGCGACGCCGCGAGCGCGCAAGCCGGCCGGACACGGTCGCCGCCCTGAAGTGCGGGACGAACACGGACACGATCCGTACGCAGAGGCGCTGGCGAAGGTGCGCACGCTGCGCGAGGTCCACGGCGTGCTCGAATCCGCTTCCGGAGATCCCTGGCGGGACCGCTGGTACGCGGAGCTGGAGCGAAACGGGTTGAAACCACGAGAAAAAGCAGGAATTTCACAGGGAGACGGGGAGGCGGGGAGCGAGAGACGGCAAGAGAAAGAAATTCATTCTTTCTTCCTCCCCGCCTCCTCGCCTCCCTGTGAAAATTCTCCGGGTTTCAACGTGCTCGGTGTTCTAGTACTACAGCCGCACCTCGACATCGATCTAGTTGGACCCAGGATCCGCCCATGGATCCGGGGGCAAGCGGGCTGCCAGCAGCGGCCGCGTGGGACGCGCTGGCAGCAGATTTTGAGGCATTTCACGCGCGATTCGCGGGGCTGTTCGCGCGCAGCGAGCCGCGCGAACAGGCGATCAAGTACGTGCGCTCGCTGATGGGGCCGGTGGCGCGCCGGAACGGTTGGCAGCTGGCCGAGGCCATCGGGGATCCGACGCCCGATCGCGTGCAGCGGCTGATGTACAGTGCGGACTGGAGCGCGGACGCGGCGCGCGATCTGCTGATGGACTTCACGATCGAGCAGTTCGGCGATCCGCAGGGCATCGGCGTACTGGACGAAACGGGCTTCCTTAAGAAAGGCACCAAGTCCGTCGGCGTTGCGCGGCAATACAGTGGGACGGCAGGCAAGATCGAGAACTGCCAGATCGGTGTGTTCCTCAGCTACAACGGCCCACGTGGACATGTGATCCTTGACCGTCGTCTTTACTTGCCAGGATCGTGGTGCAGCGATCCGGAGCGGAGGCAGGACGCTCACGTTCCGGAGGATGTCGCGTTCCGGACCAAGCCGCAGCTGGCGATGCAGATGCTGCATGGCGCCTGGCAGCGAGGTGTACCGATGGCGTGGGTCGCCGGCGATGAAGTCTACGGGGACGACCCCGTGCTTCGCGATGGCATCGCCGCGCAGGGCCATCGGTATGTTCTCGCGGTCGTCTCGAGCACGCCGGTGTGGCCCGAGCGACCGGAGGTTGCGGAGCCCCCTACCGAACGCGAACACCCTCGTGGTCCGCTCCGCACGCGCACTCGTCTTGCACCGGGCGCGCCGCACGCCTCCACTGTGGCGAAGGTGGTCGCGCAGTGGTCGCCGAAGCAATGGCATCGCCTTGCCGTCCATCAAGGCGAGAAGGGACCCATCGAGTACGACTGGGCCCGCGCGCGCGTCGTCGACAGTCGTCGGCGCTTACCGACCGACGAGATCTGGCTCCTGGCTCGCCGCTCGGTCTCGAATCCGTCTGAAGTGGCCTACTACCTGTCCAACGCTGGAGCCGCCACGCCGCTGGCAACGCTCGCGCACGTGGCCTCCACGCGTTACACGATCGAGCAGTGCTTCGAGGAGGCGAAGGATGACGTCGGCCTCGACCACTACGAGGTCCGCACGTGGCCGAGCTGGCATCGGTACATCACGCTCGGGATGATGGCCCTGGCGTGGTTGGCTTTCGTGCGCGCGAAGCTTCCCGCGGAGGGCGCGTTCCCGTACGCCCCGGCGATGAGCCCCGAGTTCGTGCCCAAAGCGGCGCGCCCGGGGCCGGGAAAGAACGCCGAGCGCATGCAGAAGGCGGCGCTTGACACGTCGGGGAAAAAAAGCGCGCCACGCCCGAAGAAAGCGACGCTCCGCCGACGCTGGCGCCCTGGAGCATTCCCGAAGTCCGTCGCCTAATGGAGCTGGTGCTTCCGTTGCCCGCCCATTCGCCCGAGTTCCGATGGGCATGGTCATGGTGGCGACGCCGAAAGCGCGCTCAGGCTCGCGCCTGCTGCTACCGGCGCCGCCGCAACCGGCCGAGCGCCCGCGCCCGGGCTCCCTAACCGCGGCTGTAGTACTAGGACGGCCCGGCAGGGCCCACGAGCGCGCGGCAGCGCGCGTCGTCGAGCACGGGGCGCACGCCGCGGTTCGACGGAAAGAGCGCGTTGAGACGCGCTGTGACCGCGGGATCGCCCGTGAAGACGTCGATCTGCCGTCCGACGACCTTGATGCCGCGATCCTCGGCGACGAAGCACCCGTCGTGTCGGCCCCCACCGGGGAGCGGCAGCCCGACGAGCTCGGGCACGAAGAGGGACGTGCCGAGCGGAATGACGCTCGAGTCGACCGCAACCGTGCGCAGCGGCGTGATCGGGCGCCCGGTCGCGCCGCGGCCATACGGGAACCGCCGCGGATCGAGCCGCTCGAAGCAGACCTGCTGGCCGGTGCGCGGGCAGACATCGGCGCACGCGCAGCCGCGTCGCGCGAAGCTCACCGTGTCACCCGAAGCGAGCCGGCCGCTGCCCTGGACGCAGACCTGGTCGTGGAACGCGCGCGGGACGCTCGAGAGCGGCGCGCAGGCAGCGTCGTAAAGGACCGCATCCTTCGGCCCTTCGCCCTCGCTCGGGAAGTCGTAGTAGGTGTTCCGGAACATCCCGGGCGCGAGCCCCGGCACCGCCTGCGGCGCCGCGCGCGCGGGCCGGCCGTGCTCGCGCACGAGGATCACCGGGTCGCCCTGCGCCGAGGCGCCGCCCAGATCGGCCTGCGCCGCGCCGCGCGCCTCGCCCGGCGCGCCGTCGACAGCGGCGCTGGCGCGCCGGTCGCGATCGCCGTCGTCCGGGGAGGGCTCGTGGAGCCAGCCGCCGCCTCCGCGCGCGATCTGCGGCTCGCTCGAGCCGTCGTGGACCCAGTCCGCGCTCCCCTTGGCCGCGCACCCCGCGGGGAGCGCGAGCAGGAGCGCATGGATCCCGCCGAGGACGAGCGCTCGCGCGCGTGCCGCGCTCGTCAAAAGGCGCCTCCGAGCCGGGCGAGCTCCCGGATCGCCGCGGCGGCGACGTCGGCGCGCGCCCAGAACACGGCGGGTGAGCCGGCGCTCTCGGGCGCGGCGCCGGCCGCGATCACCACGGGCGCGGAGTCGCCCGCGCCCGGCTGGCCAAGGCGGCTCGCGACGAGCCGCAGCGGCTCGACCACCAGCGCGAACGCGATGTCCGAGCCGAGCGGCGCCAGCGCGGTCTTCATGGACGGGACCTCGCCGAGGCGCTCTCCCTGGAGCGCGCCGACCACGCTGCGGAGCCCCGCGCCCGGATCGTTGCCGACGGACGCGAAGAGGCCGTCGTCGCGGACCAGGTAGAGCAGCTCGATCGAGGACGGCGGAAGCGACGCTCCCTGCGCGGCGGGCCCGCCCTTTCCGCCCTGCGGCCCCTTGCGCGCCGGCGCCCCTCCCGCGCCAGCGGGCGCGCTCGCCCCGGCGGTCCGCTCGAACCGCACCCGCCGGACGTCGCCGTCGAGCAGCGGAAGCGCCGCCTTGCCCGCGGAGACCCGGAGCCCCTCGCGCTGCAGCGCGGCCTTGAACGGCGGGAGCTCCGCGGTCCCGAGGAGCTCCTGGATGGAGGCCTCGAGCTTGGCCCGGTCGCCCACGGCGGCGCGCACGAACGCCGTGGGACCCGCGCCGTCGAAGCGGAGCCCGCCGGCGAACCAGTCGCCGCGCGCATCCGACGCCGCGCGGATCGCGGCGCCGACCCGCTCCCGCTCCGCGGCCGGGAGGTCGCCCTCGACGAGCCCAGCGAGGGCGTCGACGAGCCTGGGCACGCTCTCGGCGCGCGTCGCGGCCCGATCGCGGACGAGGATCCCGACGAGCGCGTCGGCGGGCAGATCGAGCAGCGGCTTCACGTCGCCGACGGCGAGATCGGCCGACGCCTTCGACGCGGGGCCGCCCCCTGCCTTCGGCGTTCCGGAGACGCGCAGGTGCGCGTTCTCGTCCAGCACCAGCGTGAGGCGCGCTCGCTCGAGATCGCCGAGCATCGCGAGCGCGCCCTCGATCATCGGACCGAGCGGCACCGCGGTGGCGCGCGGCGCGCCGTCGGGCCCGCGCGCCTTGTCCCAGGCGCTCCGGGCCGCCTTGAGCACCGGGCCCTCGAGCGCGGCCCTCGGGATCTCGACCGCGAGATCCTCCTTCGGCACCTGCGCTTGCGGCATCGTCCGCGCGACGTAGGGGCCCAGGGAGATCAGGTCGCCCGGCGTCTCCGCGACGAGCAGGTAGTTGCCAAGGACGCCGAGGGCCACCGGGCTCGCGCCCTGGAGCTGGAGCGGCTCGAGCAGCGCGATCGCGGTCGCCGCGTCGGGCTTCGCGCGGAAGCGCGCCCCCTCGCCTCGCGTGAGCTGGTCGATGAAGCGTCCCCCGTCCTTCACGTGGATGCCGAGCGCGGCCCGCGGGCGCGCCCCGTCCGCGGCCTCCACGGCCGCGCCGAGCACCGGCACCCCGCCGTCGATCTCGGACGCGACGGTGATGGGCAAGCCGAGCAGCGACGCGGCGAGGGCGCCGGCGCTGCTCGGGAGGAGCGCCGCCGAGCCGCCGATGAGGGCGCGCGCCTTGGCCCACGTGGCGTCGGGCGTCGGGAGGAACGCCTCGGCGATGAGCCCCGCCGGCGCGGGCACGGGGCTCAGGGCCGCGGCGCCGGCGTCGGACGGCGCGCCAGGCGATTTGCAGGCCAGCGCGCCCGCGCTCAGGCCGAGGACGATGGCCAGGAGCGCCGCAGCGCCGCGGCGCACGGCAGAGGTCGATCGCGCGATCACGACCCGAACGGTAGCGCCTTCCCGCCGCGGTCGACCACGAACCTGCAAAATCGCCGCGCGCGCCGTGGCAGCTGCCCCCATCACCCCCGCGCTGGTCCCAGGCGGCCTCAGCGGAAAGCTGCGGAGCAGGCGCACCGCTGCGGTAAGCTCCAGCCGATGCCTCGCCCCGGCTACGACAGCGTGGTGCTCATCACCGGCTTCCCCAAGTTCATCGCGCGGAAGATGCTGCAGCACATCCTCGCGTCGGAGCCGCGCACGCTCGTGGTTGCCGTCGTGATCGCGAAGTCGTCGGCGCAGGCCAGCGCGGAGCGGGACGCGCTCCCGGCGGCGGACCGCGAGCGCCTCGTGCTGCTCGAGGGGGACGTCGCGGCGATGGATCTCGGGCTGTCGGGCGCCGAGTTCCGGCAGCTGGCCCGCGAGGTCGACCGGATCCATCACCTCGCGCACGTGGGCCACGCCGGGGCCGACCGGAGCACCGCCCACGCCGTGAACGTCGTCGGGACGGCCGAGGTGATCGAGCTCGCCCGCGCCTGCACCTCGCTCCAGTGCCTCGTCCATCAATCGACCGCGTTCGTCGCGGGGGACCGGACGGGGATGGTGTACGAGGACGATCTCGAGGCCGGCCAGGCGTTCCGCAACCCCGTGGAGGAGACGCGGATGCGCGCGGAGGTGCTCGTGCGGCGGGCGATGCGCCACGTGCCGGCGGCGGTCGTCCGGCCGACCACGGTGGTGGGCGACGCGACGACCGGGGAGATCGACCGGCTCGACGGCCTGTACCTCCTGGTGCTGCTCATCATGGCAGCGCCGGCCGACATGGCGATCCCGATGCCCGGCCGCGGCGACGTGCCGCTCAACATCGTCCCGATCGATCACGTCGTCCGCGCGACGCACGCGATCGGCCTGAACCGCCTCGCGCCGGGTCGCACGCTCCACGTCACCGATCCGCACCCGCTGTCGGCGCGGCGGGTCTTCGATCTCATCGCGCGGGCGAGCGGCCGCCGCGCCGCGCGCGGTCACATCCCGTCGAACCTCGCCAAGGCGCTGCTCCGTACGCCCGGGATCGAGCGCTTCGTCCGCAGCCCGCGCGCGTTCGTCGAGCAGCTGATGACCCCGGTCCGCTACGACGCCAGGAACGCGGATCTCGTGCTCACGGCCGCGGGGATCGCGTGCCCGCCCTTCGAGTCGTACGTCGACGTGCTCGTCGGCGCCGTCCAGGAGCGCGTCCGCGAGCGGCGCGAGCGCCAGGAGATCGAGGTCAGCGCGGACGCCGAGCCCGACATCGAGGATCCGCTGTCGTGAGGGGCGCAGCCCGCCCCGCAGCCCGCGCGGAGATCCCGGAGCGCCGCGCGGCGTCCTGCCGCGCCCCGCGGCGGCGAGCGCCGGCGCGGCCCCTCTCCGCCGCGTCGCGGCGCGCCCTCGCGGCGCTGCTCGCGGCGCTGCTCGCGGCCGAGGCGCTCGGCTGCAGCGCGACGCGCGAGCACGTCGCGCCGCCCGCGCCCGAGGTGGGATCCGCGCCGCCCGCGCCTTCGCCCCCGCCGCGCCCCGCAGAGGCGCCCGCCCCGGAGACAGCCGCGCCGAGCCCCCCGGAGGCCGCGCCGGCGCGCCCGCCAGAGCTGGATCTGCTGCGCCCCGAGGACGGGGCTTACGCCCACTTCTTCGCGGCGCTCCGCGCGCTCGAGCAGGGTCGCCGCCGGGATCACGTGCGCATCGCATGGCTCGGCGACTCGCACGCCGCGGCGGACTTCTGGAGCGGCGCGGTCCGCGCCGCGCTGCAGCGGCGCTTCGGCGACGGCGGGCTCGGCTTCGTGCACCTCGGCTACGCCGCCTACCGCCACAACGGCGCGCGGCTCACGGCCGACGGCAAGTGGCGGACCCGCCCGAAGTCTCCGGGCGGCTCCACGCCGGCCGACGACGGCGTCTTCGGGCTCGGGGGCATCCTCTTCGGCGCGCAGGCGGCCCCGGTGCGCGCGGAGATCTCGCTCACCTCGGCGGCGCCTTCCGCGCGGCTGCTCTGGGACGTGTGCTTCCGCCCGAGCGCGCCGACCGACGAGGTCGCGGTGGCGATCGAGGGCGGACCGAGCGAGGTGCTCCGCGCGGCCGCGGGCGAGGCGCCCGGCGCGCTGCAGCACACGCGGCTGGCGAGCGTGGGCGCGGTGAAGCTCGGCGTCGCGCCCTCGGGCGGGGCCGAGCTCTGCGGGCTGGTCGTCGAGCGCGATCCGGAGGCCGGGGCCGGGGTGGTGCTCGACACGCTCGGCATCAACGGCGCCCGCCTGGCAACGCCGCTCCGGTGGAGCGAGCTCGCCTGGGCCGCCGAGCTCGCGCGGCGCTCGCCGGAGCTCGTCGTGCTCGGGTACGGCACGAACGAGGCGGGCGACGTCACAACGGATCCGTCCCTCTACGCGAAGCAGCTCGCCGAGCTGCTCGCCCGCGCCCGCAGGGTGGAGCCCGACGTCGACTGCCTGGTGCTCGCGCCGACGGACCGGAGGGACACGCCGGAGCGCACGCCCGTCGTCCGAGACGTCCTGCGCGACGCCGCGCGGGAGGGCGGCTGCGCGTTCTGGGACACGTACCAGGCGATGGGCGGGAGGGGCTCGATCGAGGCCTGGTACCGCGAGCGCCCGCCGCGCGCGTCGCGCGACGGCGTCCATCTGACCTTCCGCGGCTACCAGGAGCTCGGCGTGAAGCTCTCGAACGACATCCTGGAGCGCTATCGCCCCTGACGAGCGTCGCCGGCTTTGGGGTCGGTTCGACGCCGACGGCTGGCGGCCGGCCCGGTGGCCTTGCTCGTGCTTTCCGCTGTCTTTGCTCGATCGGCGTGAAGGCTTCTCACGCGCGATGGGCGAAGGGGGCACATGCTTCATGCCGGGGACGTTGCAGGAGGTCGCTTCCGGCTGATCCGGCAGATCGGCGCGGGTGGGATGTCGAGCGTGTGGTGGGCGCGCCATGAGCTCATCGGCCGGGACGTGGCGCTCAAGCTGTCCCCGGCGCTCCGGGACGAGCAGGTCGTCGGGCGCTTCATCCGGGAGGCGAAGATCATCGGCAAGTTCCAGCACCGGAACATCGTCGGCGTCGTCGACGCCGGCGAGCTCCAGGACGAGGGGTACCTGTTCCTGGCCCTGGAGCTCCTGCGGGGCTCGCCGTTCGCTGACCGCCTCCAGCCGAACCGGCCGCTGCCGCCCGAGGAGGTGGTGCCGGTCCTCATCGAGGTGTGCTGCGGGCTCTCGGCCGCCCACGCCGAGGGCGTCGTGCACCGCGACATCAAGCCGGAGAACATCATGATGGCGGCGGTCCCCGGCGAGGGGATCGTGCCGAAGATCGTCGACTTCGGCATCAGCCAGCTCACGGGCGCGGGCGACGCCATCACCATCGACGGACAGCTGCTCGGGACGCCCTCGTACATGAGCCCGGAGCAGGCGCTCGGCAAGCGCACCATCGACGCGCGCGCCGATCTCTGGGCGGTCGGCGTCATGCTCTACGAGGCGCTCAGCGGCGCGCAGCCGTTCACGGGAGGCAACCACCACGCGGTCCTCCGGCGCATCCTCGAGACCGAGCCCGCGCCGCTGCCGAGCTCGATCCCGCCGCGCCTCCGGAAGATCACCGGCCGGTGTCTCGAGAAGGACCCGGCGCGGCGCTACCCGGACGCGGCCTCGCTGCGCGCGGATCTGAAGGCCGCGCTCGACGATCTCGGCGCGAGCGCGCCCGCGCCGATCGTGATCCTCTCGCCGCCGGCCTCTGGCTCGCGGGCCGAGGAGGTGACGCGAGCCCGCGGCGCGCTCGCCGCGCCCCCGAGGCTCGCCGTTCGCGCCCTCGAGCGGCTCTGGACCCGGGCGCCACGGGCGCCTCGATGGCGGGAGGCGACGACGATCGGGCGCACGCAGGGGGCCGCCGCCCCGCAGGGCGCGGCGCGCCGCGCGAGGACGATCCTGGCGATCCGGCTCGCGGGCGCCGCGGCGCTCGCGGCGGCGCTCAGCTCGGCCGCGCTGCGGGAGCAGGCGGACGCGGGGCCCGAGAGCGCGGCGCGCGAGAGCCTCCGCCCCGTGCTGGCCACGGCCTTCGCCGACAGCGGCGCCGCCTGGCGGCGCAGCGCCAGCGCCCCCGAGGCGGCGCGCGGCGACGCGCGGCCACGGGACGCGGCGAGCCGCGGCGGCGCGCCGGGCTCGCCCGAGCGCGCATCGAGGGACCCGGGCAGCGACGACGTCTCGTCGGCCTACGAGGACAAGCCCCCGCGCTGGCAAGCGCCGCGCGGGCCATCTCGACCCCGCATCACGAGCCCCGGGTTCTGATGACCAGCGCCGCACCGATCACCGCTCCTCGCCGACGCCGCTGGCGGCGCGCCGCCGCGCTCGGGCTCGTTTGCTGGGCGCTGCTCTCGCCCTCCTGGCTGCACGCGCAGGACGACAGCGTGACGCGCGCGCTGAGGCTCCAGTTCGCGCAAGGGCTGACGCTCGAGATCGCGGGGCGCTGGGCCGACGCGCTGGAGAGGTTCGAGGCGATCGCCCGCCGGCGGCCGACGGCGAACGTGACGTACCACATCGGCCTCTGTCACGAGCGGCTCGGCCGGCTGCGCACGGCCGAGCGGACGTACAACAACGCGCGAGCGATCGCGGACGCGGACGCGGACGCGCGGAAGGCGTCGCCGGGGGTGCTCGCCGAGATCGACGCGCGCCTCGAGGACCTCGAGGGACGGATGCCGAGGATCGTGCTGAACCTCGCCGGCGCGACCGACGGCGTGACCCTGCTGCTCGACGGCGAGGTGACGAAGCCGTCGCGGGCAATCCGGGTCGATCCGGGCCCCCACGTCGCCGTGGCGCTCCGGCACGGGATCCCCGTCGCCGCGAGCGCCTTCTCGAGCCACGAGCGCCGAACCAGGTTCGTGACGCTGACCGTTCACCCCGGTGCGCTCCGCGTGTCCAGCGTCTCGCGCCCCTGAGCTCGCCGAGCCGGCGCCCCACACCGAGCTCCCCACACCCCAGCGCCTGTGTGTGAGCTGAGGGGGCCCGCGCCCCTCGCTCCGGACATGATCGCGCAGCGGTGGCGCGCCTTGGCGGAGCGCCCTCGCCGCGCGGCCTGCGGCGCGTCGCGGACGTGTGCCCGGCCGCGCGCGCAGCGCCCCCACGCGGGCGAGATCTCGCGAACGCGTGGCATTTCGCCGCACGCGCGGCGCTGGCCCGACCGTCCAGCGCCCGCTTGGATCCCATGCGAGACCCGCCTGACAGGGCGCTCCGGACACGCCCAAACTCGCCGAGTCGTCGGCCGTGAACGCTGGATCCAGCTTCTGACGTCCTGATAGCATGCGAATCCCATGGCGCTCGACAGGCCGCCCGGTGCGGGCTCTGCTTCGCGACTCGGCAACTATGAGCTGCTGAGAGAGCTCTCCGGCGGTGGCATCGGCTCCACGTGGCTGGCGCGAGCGTCCTCCGACGAGGGCGAGGCGAAGAGCGCGCCGCCCGTCACCATCCTGCGCATCTACCGGCACCTCACGAAGAGGGCCGAGACCGCCGACAGCATCCTCCGCGAAGCCGGGATGGCGCAGCAGGTCCGCTTCCCCAACGTGCTCTCGGTGCTCGACGCCCGCATCGCGGACGGCGAGGTCTTCATCGTCTCGGAGTACGTGGAGGGCGAGCCGCTGGGCGCGCTGGTGCCTTTGGCCGGCGCCGAGGGGCTGCCGCCGCCGGTGTCCCTCCGGATCGCGATCGACGTGCTGCGCGCGCTCGCGTCCGCGCACACGGCGCAGCCGGCGCCGCTCGTTCACGGCGAGCTGAACCCGACCCACGTCTCCGTCGGCATCGACGGCGTCACCCGCGTCGGCGGCCTCGGCGTCGCGCGGGCCATCGCCGGGCTCGCGCCCATGGGGACGAGGAACCCCGATCGGCTGGCCTATGCCGCGCCCGAGCGGGTCAAGGCGATGGCAGCGCACGCGGAAGCCCCGCTCGATCCGCGCGCGGATCTCTTCTCGGTCGGCGTGGTCCTCTGGGAGCTGCTCGCGCGGCAGCGGCTGTTCTCGTCGAAGCTGGAGGCCGCGGTCATCCAGAAGGTGCAGTCGGCGCCGATCCCCCAGCTCGCTGGGCTCGCCGGGGGCGCCGTCCCGGCCGAGGTCGTCGATGTCGTCCAGGCGGCGCTCGAGCGCGATCCGGCGCGCCGCTTCGAGAGCGCCTCGGCGATGCTCGCGGCGCTGGAGGCCGCGGGAGCAGGGCGGATCGCCGGGGACGAGGACGTGGCCGCGGCGGTGAGCAGGCTGGCCGGCAAGACGATCGAGCCGCGCAGGACGATGATCGCGGCGGCCATGGCGAGCCCCGCTGGCGCGGACGAGCCGCGACCGCCGCCGCGCGCGCGGGGGATGACGCTGGTGGGCGTGGCGATCCCCGCGGCCGACGGCGCGCTCTCCCCCCGCGGCGACAGCCCGCGTCAGGCGATCACCGCGCCGTCGCCGCGCGCGCGCGGCGCGACGCCTGGCGCGCCGCCGGTGGCCGCGGGCGGCGCGATCGCCGCGAGCCAGGTGCGCCCGACGAGCGGCGCGACGGCGACGAAGGACGCCGCCGCGCCGAAGAACGGCCTGACGGCCAAGCCAGCGGCCGGCGCAGGCGCGTCGAACGGCGCGGGACCTGCGGGCGCCGATGCGGCGCACGCCAGCGTCGACACCGGGTGGGGCTCGGTGGACGAGGTCCCCGCCCGCGACCTGCCCGGGCCGCGGCGTCCCGCACAGACCCTTCCGCGGATCGAGCCGTCGGGCCAGGGGACGGAGGACCGCGCCGCCGGCGGGGCGAGCACCGAGCGCGCCGCAGCGACGGGGGCGGCCACGGCGAAGGAGCAGCCGCCCGCGCGGCCGGCCGCGCCGCGCCCGGGCGATCTGGGCGACCCTGTCGGGGCGGCGCGGGCGACGCCGACGCCGGCCGAAGGGACGGCGCCGAAGCCGCCGACGCCGGCCCTGGGAGGGCCGTCCCCGAGGCCACCTCGCCCGCCGCCGCCGGCTCGCGCGGCGTCGCCGGCGCAGCCCGAGACGCACGGCAAGGTCGCCGCTGCAGCGCCTGCCGCCGTCGTGCCAGCGTTCGCGCCGAGCCCTCCGACGCCTCGGGTACCTGTGCCGCCGCCGGCCGCTGCGACGCGCCGCACACCCGTGGTGCCCGCCATGACGCCGGCGCCACGCGCGGCCGCCACGCCCGCGCCGCCGCTGGCGACGGCCACGAGCCGCGCGCCGGTGACACCGTCGGCGCCCCTCCCGCCCGCTGCACCCGCGCCGGCCGCGTCGGCTGAGCCCTCTCAGCCGCTGCCCCCCGTTGCGCCCGCGTCGGCCACCGCGCCTGCCATCCCTGTCGCAGCGAAGACCCCGCCGCCCCCGCCGGCGGCGGCCGCGCCTCCGGGCGGTGCGCCTGCGGTGGCTGCGACGCAGGAGGGCGCGCGCGGCAACGGTCCGGCATCGACCTCCAGCAGGACGGTCGCCACGCCGACCGGGATGCAGGGCCCGAACAAGCTCTGGGGTCGCGCGGCGTCGGCCGTCGACCAGCTGGGCCCGGGGAGCACCCTCGGCCGCTACGAGATCCTCATGCCGGTCGCCAAGGGCGGCATGGCGGCCGTCTGGGCCGCGCGCCTCCAGGGCACCCGCGGCTTCAGGAAGATCGTCGCCATCAAGACGATGCTTCCCGACGTCTCCGACGACCCCGACTTCGAGTCGATGTTCCTCGACGAGGCGCGGGTCGCGGCGCGGATCCGGCACCCCAACGTGGTCGAGATCCTCGACCTCGGCGAGGAGGACGACGTCCTCTACATCGTGATGGAGTGGGTCGACGGCGAGACGGCCGGCACGCTGCAGAAGGCCGCGAAGCGGCTCGGGGGCATCCCGCAGCGGATCGTGCTCCGCATCGCCTCGCAGATCTGCGCGGGGCTCCACAACGCGCACGAGCTCCGCGACGACAGCGGCGTGCTGCTCGACCTCGTCCACCGGGACATCTCGCCGGCGAACGTGCTCATCTCGACCGCCGGGTTCGTGAAGATCGTCGACTTCGGCGTGGCGAAGTCGAAGGGGCGCCTGCACGTCACGCGCGCTGGCGGCATCGTCAAGGGGAAGACGCCGTACCTCTCGCCGGAGCAGCTCGGCGGGCTCCCCATCGATCGCCGGAGCGACATCTTCTCGCTCGGCGCGCTGCTGTACGTGCTCACGACGGGGCTGCACCCCTTCCGCGCCGAGACCGAGCTCGCGACCATCGAGAACATCACCATCAAGAACCCGCTCCCCCCGCGCGAGCTGAACGGAGCGATCCACCCCGAGCTCGACAGGATCATCCTCAAGGCGCTCGAGAAGGACCCCGAGAGCCGCTTCTCGACGTGCGCGGAGATGCAGCGGGCCATCGATCAGGTCGCGTCGACGCTCGGCGAGCCCACGACCGACGAGGACGTGGCGGCCTTCGTGCGGCAGGCGATCGGCGAGATCCAGTCGAAGCGCGCGCAGGAGCTCCGCGACGCGATCGCGGCCGTCGACGCAGGCGCGGCCGTGAACTCGGAGCGCCGGCCCGGGGCCTCGCTGGAGGGCCACGCTGCGCTGGCCGACGTCGGCGCGGGCTCACGCGAGGGCGCTCCCGCCGCCGCGGCGGGGTCTCCCCCTGCGGCAGCGGCGCCGGCCGGCGCCGGCCCGGCGTCCAGCGGAGCGGCCGCGTCAACGACCGCGGAGAAGGACGAGGAGCCGCCGGTCAGCCTGGAGCCGATCTCGTTCGAAGAGATCGCCGTGCCGGCGCAGCCTGCCGGGGTGCCGCCGCGGCTCATCATCGCGCCCGCCCTGCAGGCCGACGTCGCGCCCGGCGAGCCCGCCGAGCCGGTGAGCCCGCGGCCCACCGCCCGCGAGGGCAAGCCGCTCGGCCCGTCCGCCAAGCGGATCCTCCCGGCGGCCGGCGTGCCCGCCACGAAGGTGCTCGCGCCGGCGGATCCGCCCGCGTCCCGGGCCGCGGCGCTCAGCGAACGCCTCGCGAGGCGCGGCTCGCGGAGCCTCGCCAACGACGTCGGCGAGGTCACGGCGGTCGACCGATCGTTCGAGACCGCGGAGCGGCGCAAGCGGCTCCAGCTGATCGTGGCTGGCGCGGCGATGTTCTGCGTGGCGCTCGGGGCCGTCGCGCTGGTCGTGCGCGGCGGCGACGAGCGCTCGCGTCCGGAGATCGGCAAGGCGCGCGTCGATGCGTTGCCCGCGGCTGCGGCGGCCGACACCACCGCCGCCGCGGCTGCGGCGGAGGCCGTCCCGGCTGCGCCCGTTTCGCCGGCGGAGCCTCAGGCGGCGGAGCCGGCGTCGCCGCCCGCTCCCGAGGCGTCGGCGACGCCTCCCGAGGCGGCGCCGGCGCCCTCGCCGACGCCTCCCGCGGCGGAGCCGGCGCCTTCCCAGACGGCCAAGGCGGCCGCGGCAGCGACGGCGCAGCCCATCGCCGCGCCGCAGGCGTCGCCCCCCCCGTCGACCACGCGCCCCCGGACGACGTCCACGCCGGCGAAGCCTGCGCCCAAGCCGGCAACGACCGGCAAACCCACCCCCAAGAAGAAGTACAACCCATCGGGTATCTGAACACCGTGCGATCTCGACCCTGGCTCCGTGCGCTGCTCTTCGGTGCGGCATCTTGCCTGTGCTTGTGCACGCTCCCCGGGCCCGCAGCCGGCGCGGACGGCGCCGCGGCGACGCCCGCGCCGGACGCGGTGGAGAAGGCGCAGAACCACTTCAAGAAGGGCGCCGCCCTCTACGAGAGCAAGCGCTACGCGCTTGCGCTGGAGCAGTTCCGGGCCTCGTACGCCACCGTGCCGAGCCCGAACTCCCGCCTCTACATCGCGCGTTGCCTCGCGGATCTGGGCGATCACGTCGAGGCGTACCTCGAGTTCGATCAGGTCGCGGCGGAGGCCGCGTCCCGGGCGAAGGACGAGCCGCGCTATGCCCAGACGGAGCAGACCGCGCAGCTGGAGCGCGACGACCTCGCGCGCAAGATCGCCCTCGTCACGGTCACGGTCGCGCACCCGGACGCGGCGACCTCGCTCGCGGTGGCCGGCAAGGACGTCCCGCGCGAGCGCTGGGGCAAGCCGTTCCCGGTCAAGCCCGGCAAGACCGAGATCGTCCTGCGCACCAAGCTCACCTCGACGCCGCAGACCGTCGATCTCTCGGCGGGCGAAGCGAAGACCGTCGCGCTCGACGCCGAGCCGAGCGGCCCGACCGAGGCCGGCTCCGGCACTCCGGCGCTCCTCGACGAGGGCCCGAGCCCGCCCTTCTCGGAAGCGCCCTCGCCGCGCGCGTACCTGCGGCCTTATGCCTACGCCGCTGGCGGCGTGGGTGTCGCGGGGCTCGCGATGTTCACCGTCGCCGGGCTGATGGCGAACAGCACCTACAGCGATCTCACCGAGACCTGCAGGGGCCCCTGTCCCGCCGATCGCCAGGACGACGTCGACGCCGGCAGGACCCAGAAGACGGTCGCGAACATCGGCGTCGTGGTCGGCGCGCTCGGGCTCGTCACGGGCACGACCCTGCTCATCCTGAGCTTCACCGGGGGCGGCGCTGGCGGCTCGCAGAGCGCCACGGCCTCGACGCAGCTGCTCGTCGGCCCCAGCTTCACCGGTCTACGCGGCACATTTTAACGCGCGCGGCGACGCCCGTGATGACGGCGCTCAGGCCGTAGCTGCGCAAAAAGAAACGGGCAGGGTCGCTGCTGCGACCCTGCCCGCTTCATGTCGGATGCGCTCGCGGTTGACGCGGAGCGATCAGCGACCGCCCGGGCCGCCCTTGGCGACCTTGGCCTTCTTGTCCCCGGAGTGACCGTGGAACGTGCGCGTCGGGGCGAACTCACCCAGCTTGTGGCCGACCATGTTCTCCGTCACGAACACGGGAACGAACTTCCTCCCGTTGTGCACGGCGAAGGTCAGGCCGACCGACTCGGGCAGGATCGTCGAGCGGCGCGACCACGTCTTGATCACCTTCTTGGCATTGGTCGCCTGGGCCGCCTGGATCTTCTCCAGCAGGTGACCGTCAATGAAGGGCCCTTTCTTGATGCTCCTCGGCATGACTAACCCTTGGTCCCGCGCCGCCGGACGATCATCCCGTCGGTGCGCTTGTTGTTCCGCGTCTTGAGGCCCTTCGAGAGCTGACCCCACGGCGAGCACGGATGGCGCCCGCCGCTCGTCCGGCCCTCACCACCGCCCATCGGATGATCGACGGGATTCATCGTGACACCGCGGTTGTGCGGCCGGCGCCCGAGCCAGCGCGAACGCCCCGCCTTGCCGAGGCTGATGTTCGCGTGCTCGGAGTTCGACACCTGCCCGATCGTGGCGCGGCAATCGAGGTGCACCTTGCGGATCTCACCGCTCGGGAGGCGGACCTGCGCATAGTCGCCGTCCTTCGCCATGAGCTGCGCAGCCACGCCGGCCGAGCGCACGAGCTGACCGCCCTTGCCCTTCTTGACCTCGACGTTGTGGATCGAGGTGCCGGGCGGGATGAAGCGGAGCGTCAGGCTGTTGCCAGGCTTGATGTCCGCGTTCCGGCTCGCGAGCAGCGTCGCCCCCACCGCGAGGCCGTCGGGCGCCAGGATGTAGCGCTTCTCGCCGTCCACGTAGTGCAGGAGCGCGATGCGCGCCGTCCGGTTCGGGTCGTACTCGATCGCGGCGACCTTCGCCGGGACGCCGATCTTGTCGCGCCGGAAATCGATGATCCGGTAGCGCTGCTTGTGACCACCGCCGCGGAACCGCGACGTGATCCGGCCGTTGTTGTTCCGGCCGCCGGTGGACGTCTGCTGCTCCAGCAGCGACCGCTCGGGCTCGACCTTCGTGATCTCCTTGAAGTCGCTGACCGAGTAGTAACGCCGCGCCGGCGAGGTCGGCTTGAAGGATCTGATTCCCATCGCTATTCCGCCTTCTCGTCGAAGAACTGGATCTCGTCACCCTCCTTGAGGGTGACGATCGCCTTCTTCCAATTGCGCAGCTTCGCGTAGCCGCGCCCCATGCGCTTGTCCTTGCCGCGCATGATCAGCGTGTTGACGTCCACCACGCCCACCTTGAAGAGCGTCTGGATGGCGTCCTTGATCTGGATCTTGTTCGCCTCGCGGCGGACCTCAAAGATGACCTTGTTGCCTTGGTCGCGGAGCCGGCTCGACTTCTCCGTGAGGATGATTGGCCGGCGGATGATCTGCTCGGGCTGCATGTCGGACTCCCCTGACTAGCGAAGGCAACGCGCCTCGAGCGCCTTGGCGGCGTCCCTCGAGACGATGAGGTGGTCGTGCCTGAGGAGGTCGTAGACGTTGACCCCTTCCGGCGGCAGGTACTGGTGGTTCTCCAGGTTGCGGAGGCTCTTCACCAGCTTGTCGTTGCCGGCCGTGTCAACGACCAGCGACTTCCGATCCGCCTGCAGCGTCGTCAGCGTGGCAGCGATCGCCTTGGTCTTGATCTCGGAGACCTCGAGGCTGTCGAGCACGATGAGCCGGCCCTCCTTCGCGAAGAGCGAGAGCGCGCTCTTCAGGGCGCCGATCCGCACCTTGCGCGGGGGACGGTAGGACCAGTCCTTCGGCTCCAGGGCGTGCGCCATGCCGCCGCCCGCGTGGTGCGGCGCGCGGATGGAGCCCTGGCGAGCGCGGCCGGTGCCCTTCTGGCGATAGAGCTTCTTCGTGGAGCCGGCGACCGCGCTCCGCTCCTTGGTGGCCTTGGTGCCCGAGCGGCGGGACGCGAGCTGCGCCTTCACGACCTCGTAGAAGAGGTGCTCCTTCACCTCGGTCCCGAAGACCTCGTCCGAGAGGTCGAGTTCGCCGACCTGCTCCCGCTTGAGGTTGTAAACGGTAACCTTCATGGTACCTGGACTCCTAGCTCTTGATCTCGACGTCGACGCCGGCCGAAAGGTCGAGCTTCATCAGCGCGTCGAGGGTTTGCTGCGTCGGCTCGATGATGTCGAGAAGCCGCTTGTGCGTCCGGATCTCGAACTGCTCGCGCGACTTCTTGTCGACGTGGGGCCCCCGCAGGACCGTGTAACGGCGGATCTCGGTGGGCAGCGGGATGGGCCCCGCGACGTGCGCCCCGGTCCGCTTCGCCGTCTCGACGATATCGCTCGTCGACTTGTCGAGCAGCTGGTGGTCGAAGGCCTTGAGGCGAATCCGGATCTTGGTTGTATCAGGCATGGTGCTCTTCCTACGCGAGGATCTTGGTGACGACGCCGGCGCCCACCGTCTTGCCGCCCTCGCGGATGGCGAAGCGCATCTGCTCCTCCAGCGCGACCGGGGCGATGAGCTCGATCGTCATCGTGATGTTGTCGCCCGGCATCACCATCTTCACCCCCTCGGGGAGGTTCACCGTGCCGGTCACGTCCGTCGTCCGGATGTAGAACTGCGGCCGGTAGTTGGTGAAGAACGGCGTGTGGCGCCCGCCCTCCTCCTTCTTGAGGACGTACACCTCACCGGTGAACTTCGTGTGCGGCGTGATCGACCCGGGCTTCGCAAGCACCTGGCCGCGCTCGATCTCTTCCTTCTCCACGCCGCGGAGCAGACACCCGACGTTGTCGCCCGCCTGCCCCTGATCGAGCAGCTTGCGGAACATCTCGACGCCGGTCACGACCGACTTCTTCGTGTCCTTGAAGCCGATGATCTGCACCTCGTCGCCGACCTTGATCACGCCGCGCTCGATGCGGCCCGTGGCCACCGTGCCGCGGCCCTTGATCGAGAACACGTCCTCGATCGCCATCAGGAACGGCTTGTCGATGTCGCGCACCGGCTCGGGGATGTAGCTGTCCAGCGCGCTGAGCAGCTGCTGGATCGTCTCCTCCCACTTCGGGTCGCCCTGGAGCGCGGGCAGCGACGCGCCGCGGACCACCGGCGCGTTGTCCCCGTCGAACTTGTACTTCGACAGGAGCTCGCGGACCTCCATCTCGACAAGGTCGAGCATCTCCGGGTCGTCCACCGCGTCGCACTTGTTGAGGAACACGACGATGTGGTTCAGGCCGACCTGCCGGGCGAGCAGCACGTGCTCGCGCGTCTGCGGCATCACGCTGTCGAGCGACGACACGACGAGGATCGCCCCGTCCATCTGCGCCGCGCCGGTGATCATGTTCTTGATGTAGTCGGCGTGCCCGGGGCAGTCGACGTGCGCGTAGTGGCGGTTCGCCGACTCGTACTCGACGTGCGCCGCCGCGATGGTCACCGTCTTGGTCTCGTCACGGACCGTCCCGCCCTTCGCGATGTCGGCGTACGAGATCGCCTTCGCCAGGTTGCGCTTCGACTGCACCTTGACGAGCGCCGCGGTGAGCGTGGTCTTGCCGTGGTCGATGTGACCGATGGTGCCCACGTTCACGTGCGGCTTCGTACGAGTGAATTTCTCCTTGGCCATGGCGTCTCTTTAACCTCGCTGCTTGGCGACGATCTCTTCCTGGATCGCTGCTGGAACCGGTGCGTAATGAGAAAACTGCATCGAATGGGTCGCGCGGCCCTGCGTCTTGGAACGGACGTCGGTCGCGTAACCGAACATGGTGGCGAGCGGGACCTCCGCGCGGATCACCCGGGTGTTCGCGCGCTGCCCCATATCGAGGATGCGGCCGCGCCGCGAGTTGAGATCTCCGATGACGTCCCCGAGGTAGTTCTCGGGCGACACGACCTCGACGGCCATCATCGGCTCGAGGAGCACGAGCCCCGCCCTCTTGGCGCCGTCCTGGAAGGCCATCGACGCGGCGACCTCGAACGCGGGCCCGGAGGAGTCGACCTCGTGGTAGCTGCCGAAGTGGAGCCGCACCTTGATGTCGACGACGGGGTAGCCGGCGAGCACGCCGCGGCCCATCGCGTCCCGGATGCCCTTCTCGATCGAGGGGATGAACTCCTTCGGGATGATGCCGCCGACGATGTCGTTCTCGAACACGAAGCCCGCGCCGCGCTCGGCCGGCTCGATGTCGATCCTCACGTGACCGAACTGGCCGTGTCCGCCCGACTGCCGGACGAAGCGCCCCTCCACGTCGGTCGCCTTCTTCGAGATGGTCTCCTTGTAGGCGACCTCGGGCTTGCCGACGTTGGCGTCGACCTTGAACTCGCGCTTCAGGCGGTCGACGATGATCTCGAGGTGGAGCTCGCCCATCCCGGCGATGATCGTCTGGCCCGTGTCCTCGTTCGTGAAGGTGCGGAACGAGGGGTCCTCGTAGGCGAGCTTCTGCAGGCTGAGCCCGAGCTTGTCGAGATCGGCCTTGGTCTTCGGCTCGATGGCGATCGAGATCACGGGGTCGGGGAACTCCATCCGCTCCAGCACGATCGGGTTCTTCTCCTCGCAGAGAGTGTCCCCGGTGCGGGTGTCGCGCATCCCCACGGCAGCGTAGATGTTGCCCGCGTAGCAGACGTCGATCTCCTCGCGCTTGTTCGCGTGCATGCGGAGGATGCGCCCGAAGCGCTCCCGCTTGCCGCGCGTCGAGTTGAGCACGCTGACGCCGCTCTTCGTCGTGCCGGAGTAGACACGGAAGAAGGTGAGGTTGCCGAACTGGTCGTTCATGACCTTGAACGCCAGCGCCGCGAACGGCTCTTCGTCGCTCGCCTTGCGCGAGACGACCTTCTCCTTCTTGTCGGGCAGCGTCCCCTCGACGGCCGGGATGTCGACCGGCGACGGCAGGTAGTTCACAACGCTGTCGAGCAGGAGCTGGACCCCCTTGTTCTTGAACGCAGAGCCGCACAGGACCGGGACCATCTTGAAGCCGAGGGTGCCCGCGCGGATGGCCGCGTGGATCTCCTGCTCGGCGATCTGGTCGATCTCACCGGCGATGAACTTCTCCATCACCTTGTCGCTCGCGTCGGCGCACGCCTCGATGAGCTTCTCGCGGAGCTCCTTGCACCGCGGCAGGAGGTCGGCCGGGATCTCCTGCCAGTCGTAGCGCTGGCCCTTCGTCTCCTCGTCGAACACGGCGGCCCGGAGGGTCACGAGGTCGATCACGCCGCGGAACGAGTCCTCCGCGCCGAGCGGGTAGTGGATCGCCACAGGGTTCGCGCCGAGGCGCTCGCGGATGGAGTCGACGCACATGTCGAAGTCGGCGCCGACCTTGTCCATCTTGTTGATGAACGCGATGCGCGGGACGCCGTACTTGTCCGCCTGCCGCCACACCGTCTCGCTCTGCGGCTCGACGCCGTTGCCGCCGTCGAACACCGCCACCGCGCCGTCGAGCACGCGGAGGCTCCGCTCGACCTCGATGGTGAAGTCGACGTGACCGGGCGTGTCGATGATGTTGATCCGGTGAGAGACGCCCTTCTCGGGGCCCTGCTCCGGCGCCCAGAAGCAGTTCGTCGCGGCGGACGTGATCGTGATGCCGCGCTCCTGCTCCTGGACCATCCAGTCCATCGTGGCTGCGCCCTCGTGGACCTCGCCGATCTTGTAGTTGACACCCGAGTAATAAAGGATGCGCTCGGTGACCGTGGTCTTGCCCGCATCGATGTGGGCCATGATCCCGATGTTGCGCGTCCGTTCCAGGCTGTACTCGCGTGCCACTTTTCCTTCTCCGTCGTGTGATGCGTGGGGTGAGGTTTCCGGACTCAGGATGCAAAACACCCTCTCCAGCCCGGCCCGCCGCTGTTGTGGCGGGCACTTGAACCTGGAGAGGGTGTCGGGGTACAGCAGCAGCTTTTCTAGGTCCCGCGAGGGCGAGCGCTGTCGCGCTCCCTCGAGAGGACCGGCTCTGTAACCCGATCCTTATGTCAGCCGTGCCATCTCGCTCTACGCGTCTCCTCGCCTGGGGATGGGACCTGAAATGACGAACCAGCGCAGATCCGGGATCTGCGCTGGCCTCGCTGACCTACCAGCGATAGTGGGCGAACGCCTTGTTGGCCTCCGCCATCTTGTGCGTGTCGTCGCGCTTCTTGACCGCGTTGCCACGGTTCTGCGCCGCGTCGACGAGCTCGGCGGCGAGCCGCTCGCGCATCGTCTTCTCGCCGCGGCCGCGCGAGTAGGTCACGAGCCAACGCATCGCCAGCGCGACGCGACGCTCGGGGCGAACCTCGACGGGGACCTGGTAGGTCGCGCCGCCGACGCGCCGGCTCTTCACCTCGAGCTTCGGCTTCACGTTGTCGAGCGCCTTGCGGAAGACGTCGATCGGCTCCTCCTTGAACCGGTCGCGCACGATGTCGAACGCGCCGTAGAGGATCCCCTCGGCAGTCGCCTTCTTGCCCGACTGCATCAGGGAGTTCGTGAACTTGGCGACGAGCTTGTCCTTGTACTTCGGGTCCGGAATGATCTTCCGCTTCGGGACTTCGCGACGACGGGGCATCTTCGTTCCTCTGCTGGCTTTCGCGCGGTCAGGCCGTCACGCCTTCGGGCGCTTCACGCCGTACTTCGAGCGCTTGCGGTTGCGGGTCGCTTTGTTGGTGGAGCTAGGCCCGGCAGCGCCGGACGCGTCGAGCGTTCCGCGGACGACGTGGTAGCGCACGCCCGGCAGGTCCTTGACACGGCCGCCACGGATGAGGACGACCGAGTGCTCCTGCAGGTTGTGGCCTTCGCCCGGGATGTAGCTCGTCACTTCCATCTGGTTGCTCAACCTGACGCGGCAGACCTTGCGGAGCGCAGAGTTGGGCTTCTTCGGCGTCGTGGTGTAAACACGTACGCACACGCCTCGCCGCTGCGGGCAGGACTTGAGCGCAGGAGAGGCCGTCTTGTAACGAGCGGCCTCGCGGCCTTGGCGGATGAGCTGGCTGATGGTCGGCATAGTGACGCGGATTTCCACCTGAGGGATGGGGACGCGCAGGATACCCAGGAGGCGACCCATGTCAAGCGGGACGACACCCGTTCGTGTTGGATACGCCAGCGAGCCGTTCGTTCGCGTCGATCCCGTGCGTCGCGCCCGCCGCGTCGGTCGCGCCGTTCACGTCGCTGGCGCCGTTCACGTCGCTGGCGTTGTTCACGTCGCTGGCGTCGGTCGCGTCGGTCTCGTCCGTTGCGCTGGCCGAGGCGCGGCATCGTTCGTGTCGGGCGCGTCGGTCCCGCCGCGCCTGCGGAGGCCGTGTTCTGCGCGTCCCGGCCCCGCGCGAAGGGCTCGTGGGCGCGGCGCGCGGCGGGGGCCGTCCGTGCGCGTCTCGTTCGACGGGGCGCTCGGCGTGCGACCGCGGCTCCCGGGACGCGCGGGAGCCTGCGCCCGCCGCACGAGTCGGACGCCGGCACGCGCCGCGGGCCCTTGGCGGCCCGCCTGCTGTTCGGTACGGTCGCTGCGTGGCGAAGAAGCTTTCACGCGCCCAGCGTAAAGAAAGCCGGCGCAAGGCGCCGCAGAGCAGCGCTGCGTCGAGGCCGGCGTCCGAGGTGGACACGGGGCCCTCGTCGCGCGGCGATCAGGGCGGCAGCGCGACAGCGCGAGGCCCCTCGGTAGCGCGCGTCGATCCGACGGCGAGCCGAAGCGGCGACGACCCGCGCGGCGCGCGCACACGCGGCGCCGCTGCGCCGAGCAGCGCGGAGCCCGCGCGGGCGCGCGACGCCGGCGATCGATCCCATCGGAGAGGCGGAGTCGAGGCGCAGCCCGCGCGAGCGCGCGGCGGAAGTGCACAGACGAAGCCAAAGCGAGATCGCGCGCTCCTGGTGTTCCTGGGCCTCGTGGCGCTCGCCGCGGTGATCGTGTTCGCCGCGCAGTCCCCCCGCGCCCCAGAGCGCGCCGCGCCGGAGCCCGCGAGAGCCGCTCCGGCAAAGACCCACGCCGCGGAGCCGTCCACCGCGTCCCCCGCCGCGCCGACGGCGACCGACGAGCTGCCGGCTCCACCTCCGGTCGACTCGTCGCCGCCGACGATCGTCACCGCCGAACCGCCCGCAGCGGAGACGGCGCGCGCTGCAACCCCGCAGGGTGCTGCAGCCGGCGCCTCACCAAAGGGGACAGCTGCCAGCGCTTCTCCATCAGGAGCAGCCACAGGAGCAGCCACAGCCGCCCCGCCGAAGAAGCGCACCAGCGCACCGAAGCCGGCCGCCGCCCCGCCCGTGACGACACCGACAGCGGGGGCGACGCCGGCAGCAGGGGCGACGCCGGCAGCGGGGGCGCCGACAGCGGAGGCGGCGCCTCCGCCGGAGCCCGCGCAAAAGCCCGCCGAGCTTCCACACGAGTGATCGCAACCGCCGTGATGAAAGGACGCCCGAGATGCTTCGCTTGAATGCTTCGCCCGACGCCGCTCGAACGCCGGGCCGCTCGCCGCGCTCCCGCGCGCGGGCGCTCGCCCTGCCGCTCGGCGTCGCGCTGTCCGGCCTCCTCGCCGCGGAGACGGCGGGCGCGCAGCCGGCGCCGCAACCCGCTCCGCCGGCTGCCTCCGCGCTGCCCGCTGCCTCGGCGCCGCCGGCTGCCTCCGCGCCGCCCGCTGCCTCCGTGCCGCCCGCTGCCTCGGCGCCGCCGTACCCGGCGGTCCCCTACCCGGCGCCGCCGCAGGAGGCCCCGCGGGCTCCGCCAGGGGCCTCGCCGGGCTATCCGCCGCCTGGTCCCCCGGGCGGCTACGCTCCGTACGGCGGCGCTTACCCTCCGCTCCCGCCGGGCTACCCGGTGGCCCCGGCGGAGATCCCGCCTGCTCCGCCCCCGGTTCCCCTGCGCCGGAAGAGCCCGGGCCTCATGCTGGGCGGCATCGCGCTCACCGCCGGCGGCACGATCGCGTTCTTCACCGGGACGGGCCTGCTCGCGTCGGCGAGCAACCGATACGAGATCTACTGCGATTTCGGTGGCTTCACAGGCATCTGCGAGACGCGCTCCGACGGGCGCCGCCAGCTCGCCGGCGCGCTCGTCTCCGTGGCGGGCGGCATCATGATCGCCGTGGGCATCCCGCTCTGGGTCATGGGCGGGAAGAAGGTGCCGGTCAGCGACGCGACGCCCAAGGCGTCGGCCCAGACCACGCTCTCGCTCGGCCCCGGCTCCGCCGCGCTGCAGACGCAGTTCTGAAGGGCTCCCCTCGCCCGATCCTCCCCTCCCCGCGCGCGGGGTCGCGGGGAGGCCTCTACCGCTCCTGCGCGTCGTCGCTCAGGGCAGACCCTTCTTCTTCTTGGCGCCCTTGCGGTGGCGCGGCCCGCCGTCGTCCGTGGCCGCGGGCATGCGGAGGATGTGGAAGCGCCCGCCGCCGCGCGCCAGCGGATCGCCGAGCTTCACCCGCTCGCGCGCGAGCTCGATGAAGCGGTGCTGCGACCGCAGCTGGGGGGCGCCGGCGGGCTGCTGGAGCTTGTGGTAGCTGCCGTCGCTCGCGAGCTCCCAGGTCTTCGCCGTGTCGGACATCACGGTGTTCAGCATGTCCTCCACGCGCGCGCGGGTGGCGGGCTCGATGATCGGGATCATCAGCTCGACGCGGCGATGGAAGTTGCGCGGCATCCAGTCGGCGCTCGACATGTAGATCTCCTCGCTGCCGCCGTTCGCGAACCGGAACAGGCGCTTGTGCTCGAGGAAGCGATCGATGATCGCGCGCACCTGGATCCGCTCCGACAGGCCCGGGATCCCCGGCCGGAGGCAGCAGATGCCGCGCACGGCGAGCTTGATGTCGACCCCGGCCTGCGACGCCGAGTAGAGCGCGTCGATGACGTCGACGTCCACGAGCGCGTTCATCTGCGCCACGATCTCCGCCTTGCGCCCGGCCCGCGCGTGGGCCTCCTCGCGCGCGATGAGGCCCAGCACCGCCTCGTGCAGGCCGAGCGGCGCCACGAGGAGGCGGTTCCACTTGGGCGGCGCGCTGTAGCCGGTCAGCAGGTTGAAGAGCGACGTCATGTCCTCGCCGATCTCCCGGTTCGCCGTGAACAGGCCGATGTCGGTGTAGAGCCGCGCGGTCTGCGGGTTGTAGTTGCCCGTCGACAGGTGCACGTAGCGGCGCAGCTTGTCCTTCTCGCGCCGCACCACGAGCAGCGCCTTCGCGTGCGTCTTCAGCCCGAGCAGGCCGTAGATCACCTGCACGCCGCTCTGCTCGAGCGTCCTCGCCCACTGGATGTTGCTCGCCTCGTCGAACCGCGCCTTCAGCTCGACGATCGCCGTCACCTGCTTGCCGCTCTCGGCCGCGCGCGCGAGCGCCTTCAGGATCGGCGAGTCGCCGCCGGTCCGGTAGAGCGTCTGCTTGATCGCGAGCACGTTCGGGTCGTCGGCGGCGCGGGAGACGAACTCCGCGACCGGATCGAACGACTCGTAGGGGTGGTGCAGGAGCACGTCCTGCTCCCGGATGACGGCGAAGACGTCCTCGACGTCCCGGAAGAGCGGCGGGACCTGCGGCGCGAACGGCTCGTCCCGGTACTCGCGGCGCTCGTCGTCCGCGACGATGCCCATGAGGTCGGCGATGTGGAGCGGCCCAGGCACCCGGTAGACGGCGTGCGACGCGTCGACCTTGAGCGCGCGGCAGAGCCGCTGGACCGAGGTGCCGGCGCCCTCGCCGAAGCCGATCTCCAGGCGCACGGCGTTGCCGCGATCGCGCCGGCGGAGCTCGGCCTGGATCGTCTCGAGCAGATCCTCGCCTTCCTCCTCGTCGATCTCGAGGTCCCAGTTCCGGGTGACGCGAAAGGGGTACGTGCCGCGCAGCCTGCCCGAGGGGAAGAAATCCTTCACGTGCCGGGCGATCACGTCCTCGAGCAGGACGAAGGCGCGCGTCGCGCCCTCCACGCGGACCCGCATCAGCCGGCTCAGCCCCGGCGGCACCTGGATGACCGCGAAGCCGGGCTCCTGCGCTTCATGCTCCCGCGAGAACATGATCCCGAGGTTGATCATCTTGTTGCGCAGGTGCGGGAACGGGTGCCCCGGATCGATCGCGATCGGCGTGAGGATCGGGAAGATGTCCGTGCGGAACCGCTCGTCGAGCGCGCCGAGCTCGGTCGCGTCGAGCTCATCGGGCCGGACGATCACGATGCCGGCGCGCTGGAGCGCCGGGATCAGATCCGAGTGCCACAGCTGGTAGGCATCATCGACGAGCGCGTGGACCCGCGCGCTGATCGCCACGAGCTGCTCGTGGGGCGTGAGCCCGTCCGGCGGGACCTCGGCGATCGTGCGCTGCGTCTGCGCCTGGAGGCCGGCGACGCGCACCATGAAGAACTCGTCGAGGTTGGAGAAGAAGATGCTCAGGAACTTGAGGCGCTCGAACAGCGGCACCTCGTGCGACCTGGCCTCCGCCAGCACCCGCGCGTTGAACTCGAGCCACGAGAGCTCGCGGTTCAGGTAGTGCGCCGGGTCCCCCTCGATCGGGATCGCCCCCGGGGCGGCCGATATCGACACCGGGCCGCTGGACGGAGCGGAGCTCCCCCCGGACCGCGCGCTGGAGGGGCCGCTCGGGCGCGGCGCAGGCCCGGCGACCCGAGCTGAATCCACGTCGTCTTCTGAGTCGGGAGCGAGGGCGCTATCTGGGGTGGACGGCGGGTCAACCATGATCGAAGCTCCGATTTTGCCGTACGTCTGATAGGGTTCAACTATGGAGTTTTGGCGACATCCTGGCGACCTCAGGGTGGCGTGCGACCGGGCTCGTGCGGGAGGGAGCCGCGTCGGCCTCGTCCCGACGATGGGAGCGCTCCACGCAGGCCACCTCGCCTTGATCACGGAGGCGCGGCGGAGGTCGGACTTCGTGGCCGTGACCCTCTTCGTCAACCCGACCCAGTTCGGCGCGGGGGAAGACCTGGCGCGCTACCCGCGGACGCTCGAGCGAGACCTCGCCGCCTGCGCGGAGGCCGGCGCCGACGGCGTGTTCGCGCCGGACGTCGCGGCGATGTACCCGCCCGGCGAGGAGACGCGCGTGCGCGTCGGCGCGACCGCGGGCCCGCTCTGCGGCGTCCATCGACCCGTGCACTTCGAGGGCGTCGCCACCGTTGTGACGAAGCTGCTCTCGCTCGCTGGCCCGTGCGTCGCCGTCTTCGGCCGGAAGGACTACCAGCAGCTCCAGGTCATCCGGCGGCTCGTCGCCGACCTGTTCCTGCCCGTCGAGATCGTCGGGGCCACGACGGTGCGCGAGCCGGACGGCCTCGCGATGTCGTCGCGGAACGCCTACCTCTCTCCCGAGCAGCGGCGCGCGGCGCGCGCCATCCCGCTCGCCCTCGCCGGCGCGTGCCGCGCCTTCGCCCGCGGCGAGCGGCGCGCCGCGGCGCTCCTCGATCCCGCGCGCGCGCGCCTCGCGGCCGCCGCGACGAGCGTCGATTACGTGGACCTCGCCGATCCCGAGTCCCTGGCGATCTGGAGCGGCTCCGCGGCGATCGGCGATCGGGCGCTGCTGGCGGTCGCCGTCCGCGTCGGGACGACGCGGCTCATCGACAACGTCGTGCTCGGGGAGGACGCGCCGCCCGTCGCGGAGTCGAGCGAGGAGGCGAGCTAGATGCCGAAGACGAGAGGTGGGCAAGAGAGCCCCGCGTCGCGCCCGGCGGGGGAGGCCGGCCGTGGCGTCTTCGTGGTGTTCGAGGGCATCGACGGCGCCGGCACGAGCACGCAGGCCGAGCGCTACGCGGCGCACCTCAGGGCGGCGCGGCGCATGGTGCACGTCACCCGAGAGCCGAGCGCCGGGCCGGTGGGCGCGCTGCTCCGGCAGGTCCTGACCCACCGCATCTCGCTCCCCGGCGCCCGCCAGGCGGAGATCATGGCGCTCCTCTTCTCGGCCGATCGCCTCGATCACCTTGGCGCCGAGGTCGAGCCGCTCCTCCGCGACGGGTACGTCGTGATCTCGGATCGCTACGACCTGTCGAGCCTGGCCTACCAGTCCACGACGGCGGGCGAGGACGGGGCGGGCTCCGGGGCGATCGTCGAATGGATCCGTGAGCTCAACCGCCACGCCCTGAGGCCCGACGTCACGGTGGTGATCGACGTGGCGCCCGAGATCGCCGAGAAGCGCCGCCGCGGCCGCGGGGGGGCGGAGGAGCTGTTCGAGAAGACCGAGCTGCAGGCGCGGCTCGCGGAGGCGTACCGCCGGGCGGAGGAGCTCGTCCCGGGGGACAGGGTCATCCATATCGACGGGGATGGCGCGGTCGACGAGGTCGCCCGGGCGATCACGGCGGCGCTCTCGGCCGTCGTGGAGCGGTGAGCCAGAGCCTCCGCTCGAACATCGGAGTCGAGCTGCCGAGGGCGCAAGGTCCCTGAGCCTCCCCGCGCCCCCGTCGCGGGCTCTACGGGCAAGCCGCGTTCGCGATCTCCACATCGTCGACGTTCCAGCTCGACACGGTATCGACGAAGGCTTCCCGCCCGATCTCGTAGCCGAAGCGGACGCGCAGGCCGGCGTTCTTGTAGGGCGTCAGATCATGGACGACCTTCGTCCAGGCCGAGTCGCGGACACCCGGGTACGCCCCCGACTCGAAGAGCACCTTCCAGCGGACGCCGTCGTAGACCTCGACACGGTTCGTCATGTGAGGCGTCTCATCGCTGTTCAGGAGGCGCCAGAACGTCAGGTACACGCCGCCCGCGACATCGGCGTTGACGACCGGGCTCGTCAGGTAGAAGTACGGGTGGACCCCGAGGGGCGCGTTCCCTCCGATGACCACGCCGGCCACCCCGTTGTCCGACGTCGCCGTGTGATCAAGCGCCGGATCGGCGTGCCCGTAGGTCTGCCCGGTTGAGGCCTTCGCCGCGCCGATCTGCCAGGTCGGACCGAGCTCCCACCCGGCCCCGTCGCTCTCGAACGTATCCCGGAAATAGACCACCGGCGCCGCCGCGGAGGCGCCGCCCTGACAGACGCCAGCCAGGCAGGACTCCCCCACGGTGCACGAGTCGCTGTCGACGCAGACCCCGCCGTCGGGAACCGGGCGCGCCGTGCACACCCCGGCCTCGCTGCAGACGCCGCGCGTGCAACCGACCGCCTGCGAGAGGCACGACTCCCCCGGGGTGGGGATGGAAATACAGGCGCCGCTCTCGTCACAGACGCCACGATTGCACTCGTCGGTCCCAGAGAGGCAGGCGCCGCCCGGTCCGATCGGCTCAGCATAGCAATTGCCAGAGCCCGGATCACAGGCGCCATCGTTGCACCCGACGCTCAGCGCGCTGCAGTCCTTCGGGACGCCCCCCTCGCAACGGCCGCTCTGGCAGGTCTTGCCGACCATGCAGAGATCGCCGGAGTCCGCGCACGGCGCCCCCTCGTTCCCCGGAACCGCCTCGCACGCACCGGTGGCCGGGTCGCACGCACCAACATGACAGGAGTCCGGTATGTGGAAGAAGAAGCAGTCCCGCGGCGTCCCGACGCAGGCGCCGTCCAGGCACGCCGCGTCGAGGAGACAGCGGTCTTCCGTCGCGCACGGGACCCCGTTCGCCCTCGGCTCCACCCCGCAGCGAGGCGCGCCGCCCGCGTCGACGCACGTGACCACGTGACAGGCGTCCGGCGCGAGGCCGCAGTCCTCCGGGGCCCCGCCCTGACAGACACCCTCCTCGCACACCTCGCCGACCGTGCAGGCGTCCCTGTCGTCACAGGGCTCCCCGCCCGCGCTGGGGACGAGCTCGCAATCACGCGTCGCCTCGTTGCAGACGGCCATGACACATTGCGAGGTCGGAACGAGCGAGCAGTCGATCCGGCACGGCGCGCCGTCCCCGCCTGCGCCGCCCCCGCCGCTCGAGACAGCCGCCCCGGCGGCGCCGCCGGCCCCCGCCGGGCCCGAGCTGCCCGCGGATGTCGCAGTCGAACAGCCGAGATCCGTCAGGGCGACAGCGGAAAGTACCCATGGAATCCACCTAGTCATGTTCGCCTCTTTCCAGCAAGCGTGACGCACCTCGTGGGAATTACGCGTCCTTCGCGGCTGCGCAAGGAAACATGATGTTCCGGCGCGCGAGCACCCGGAACGGTCGGCGCGATCAGCGACGAGCAAAGACGTCGGGCCCCACCGCGCCGGCGCGCCCACGAGACCGCGAGTGCGACGAGAGCCGCGACAAGCAACGAGAGCTGCGACAAGCGACGAGAGCCGCGACAAGCGACGAAAGAAGAGAGAGCAACGACAGCACGACACGAGCCGGGCTTACAAACCGGAGAGCCCCTATCGCGCCTCGATCGAGAACTGCATACACTGACGAGATCGTCTCGGAGCTCGGCCATCCCTCGATAGACAGACCACTTCGCGCGTGGAGCCCCGCGGCAGCGAGCCACGTCGCGCCCATTTTCAGAGGAGCGCAGAGATGTCCTTCCGACGTCATTTCGTGTTTGCCCCTTTCCTCGTCGCCGCCGGGATCGCGGCGCAGTCGAGCGGCTGCGCGGCCACCGAGGACGAGAAGCCGGCGAGGATCCCCCGGCCGGATGACGCCGCGAGCGGAGGCGGCGGCTGGTTCGGCGTGAGCAGCGCGAGCGGAGACACGTCGCTCGGCGAGGGGGGTGGGCTAGGCGGCGCCGGCGAGGGCGGCCTCGGGGAGGGGTCCTCCTGCGCCCAGGCGAGCGCGGAGGCCACGCTCCTGCCGCTCGATATGCTCATCCTGCTCGACCGATCCGGCAGCATGCTCGGCTCGAAATGGGTCGGCGTCACGAACGCGCTCTCGGCGTTCGTGACCGACGCCGCCTCGGCCGGGATGAACGTGGGGCTGACCTACTTCCCGCGGAGCAGCAATGGGCAGAGCGACTGCAACCACACGAGCTACGACGAGCTCGCGGTCGCCATCGGCGAGCTGCCGGTGAACACGCCGGAGCTCACCGCCTCGATCCAGAGCACCTCGCCGGGCGGCGGGACGCCCATGCGCCCGGCGCTCCAGGGGGTGCTCACGAACGCGACCGCCTACAAGGACGCGAACCCTTCCCACAAGGTGATCGTGGTGCTCGCGACCGACGGCGATCCCTCGGGCTGCTCCGGAAACACCGTCGCGAGCACCGCGGAGATGGCGCAGAGGGCCCTCCGCTACAACGGCGTCCAGACCTACGTCGTCGCGGTGCAAGGCTCGACGCTCACCAACCTGGACCAGATCGCCGCCGCCGGCGGGACGACCCGCGCGTTCGACGTCACGGCGGACATCACGGCGTTCTCGGCGAAGATGGCCGAGATCCGCGCGTCGGCGCTCCCGTGCGAGCTCCTCATCCCCGCGCCGCCCGCGGGCGCGGTCCTCGACACGAGCCGGGTCGCGGTCAGGTTCGCGCCCGAGGGCGCGAGCCCGCTGGAGGTCCCGAAGGCGGACGACGCAGCGGACTGCGGCACGGGGCCGGGGTGGTATTACGACGACGATGTGCTCCCGAAGAAGATCATCCTCTGCCCCGCGTCCTGCACGACGGTGCAACACGAGGTGCGCGCGGAGCTCGACGTGCTCTTCGGGTGCGCGCCGACGCTGAACTGAGCCGCGCGGGCCCCACCCCCGCCGCCCGCGCCGGGCTCACGGCCGCTTCGGCGCCGCCGTCTTCAGGGCGTCGAGCGCCGCGAGGAGCTCGGCCTCGGTGAACGGGAGCCTCGCCAGGGCCGCCTGCTCGTCGGCGAGCGCGAGCTCTATCTCGCGCTGTGCGTCGCGGGCGCGGAGGACCCACGCCGACGACTCCCCGGTGCGGTCGCCGAGGCGCACGGTGCCGGCGAGCATCTTCTGCCCCTTCTCCAGGAGCACGCGGTAGCGCAGGCGCATCGCCCCCTCGAACAGCTGCCTCTCCCTCGGGGTGTCGGCGCTCCGCGGCGGCGGGACCTGCATCACGTCGCGGTGGAGCTCCTTGTAGAGCTGCCCGATGCGGTAACCCGCCATCGCCGACCAGTGGGCGTCGAGGCTGCGCATGGCCTCGGTGTAGGCGCTCTGCGCGTCGAGCAGCCCCTGGCAGCGGCGCTCGAGCGCTTCGGCGAAGCTCGCCGGCACCGGCACGAAGGTGATCGCCTCGCTCCGGCGCCGCCGCACCTCGCCGAGCGCGAAGCTCACCTGCGCGAGCTCGATCGGCGGCTTGCCGGACTCGCCCAGCCGGTGCTCCTCGATGAGATCGCGCGCGAGCGCGACCTGGCGCGCCGCCTCCTCCACGAGATCCTGCTCGACCAGGCCGAGCGCGAGCGCGCCGCGCGCCTCGATCGCCTCCAGCACGCTCAGATCGGCGAGGCGGAGCAGGCGGCGCGACACCTCGACGAGCTCGGGCCATCGCTCGAGGGCGGCCGCCGCGCGCGCGAGCCGGACGAGCGCGCCGCGCGCGACCGCGTGGTCCGGGAAGCGCTGCGCGACCTCGCGGTAGCGCTCGGCCGCGAGCGCGCGGTCGCCGAGCGCCTCGTGCGCGAGCCCGGCGTTGAACAGGCTCGGGGGCGCGACCTCGCCGCCCGGCGCGAGGCGGGCGAGCCGCTCGAACAGGGGCGCCGCCTCACGCGCCTTGTCGGCCAGGAGCAGCGCGCGCGCCCGCTCGAACTCCGCCGCGAGCTCGGCGTCCGAGTAAGGCGACACGACGACCGGCGCGAGCTCGACCGGCGCGCGCGCCGAGGCCGGCTGCGGCGATCGCGCCGGCGCCGGCACGTTGGCCTCCGAAGTGCATCCGCCCAGGACGACCGCAAGGGCCAGAAGGGCGACCGAGGTGGCGCAGGAAGTCGACATTGCCGGGGAAGAATAGCCCCACGATCGAGGTTGTTCCGCAACGTGTATGGACGGAGCGTCCGGCCCGGCCGTCCGGGACACCGGTGGATTGCTGTACGCCGTAGGGCAATCCCTGACTACAAACGGCTGCTCTGTGAAATTGCAGAATGGCCTCGCCCGACAAAAAGCCTGCATGGATCCGCCATGTTGCGGTAATCTCGCATTCGTTCATCAGGCCGCTGTCTCGGCGTGTAGCTCGGTCGGCGGCGTTCTCCTCTCCAGCGACGATCAGAACGAGGGCTTCTGTTGTGGGCCCTCGAAGGCATCACGGCCCCGTTGTGGGGCCTTGGAGGTGGGCACATGAAGCATCAGATCATCTCTCCTCGCGCGGTGACTGGAATCGGCACGGAGCAGCGGCTGAGCATGGCGGAAGCGCGTCATCGCGAGCTCGACTCACGCCTCAGGCAGCTGGGTCGACGGGCGTTCCTGACACCGGGGGAGAGAATGGAAGCTGCCCAGCTCAAGAAACGTAAGCTCGCCGCGAAGGACGAGATCGAATCCCTGCGCCGGCGGTTGTCGTAGCGAGCGACTCCTCGCCGACCCTCGATCCTGCGCCACACACGGCGCACCCCCCGCCCCTTTCCGTTCCATTCCAGACACCCCGCGCGCCCACGCAATGGGCCGCTCGCACGCTGCGCGCGCCGCACGGATCTGCGCGCGCTGCTGGGACGCGCGCGCGCCCGATCGCCACGGCGGACGTGCCGGCGGGGACGCGCGCACGCAATGCGATGCTCGCACCCGAGTCGATGCCCGCGAGGCGCGACGAGCGGGGACGTCAGCGCGCGGCGGTCAGAGCGTGGGCGCCGACGGCTCCGACTCCGACGGCGGCTCCTCGGGCGACGCGGGAGCGTCGGACGGCGGCGCGGCGCCCCCCTCGGGCAGCGCTTCGGCGCCGCCGTACACGTCGCGGTTGAGGTCCGCGAGCGTCTCGGTCAGGCGGTTCTTCTGCTCGCTGGTGATGCCGCCGGGGGCCAGCTTCTCGGTCGCCGCGGCGAGCCCGAGCCAGTGGCGCGCGTTGTCGCGGTAGCCCTTGCGCGGATCGGCGACGCCGGTGCCCTGCGGCGCGAGCTCGGCCAGCCGGTAGTCCGTCATGCCCCGGAGGTAGGCGTACTGCGCCCGCTCCGGGACCGAGAACGAGTCCTGATCGTGCTCGAGCACCCGGAACAGCGCCAGCGCCTGCTCGAACCGGTTCGCCTCGTAGTGGCTGCGGGCGCGATCGAGATCCTGCGTGTAGGTCGCGCAACCCGACGCAAGGGCGAAGGACGAGAGAAGGAGGACGCACGGGACCAGGCGGCGCATGCGCGCAGGGTATCCCCCGTGTCGCCGGGCGATCAAGCACGAAGGCAGCGCGCCACACACCACGCGCCGCGCCGGCCGCTGACGCGCGCCGCGCCGCCGCGCGGCGCTCGGCATCCAGCGGATCGCCGTCAGCGCAGGAGCGTCGCGGCGAGCACGCCGCTCACCGCGAGCAGCGCGATCGCCAGCAGGACAACCGCCCAGACGAGGCCGCGCGCGGGCGCAACAGGGCGCGCGGCCGCGACCGCGCCCGGCCCCGTCGCCGACGACAGGGGGGCGACCGGGGGCTGCGGTGCAGCCGGGGGCTGCGGCGCAGCGACGACCGGCGCCTGCCCGGCGCTCGAGGGCAAGGCCACCGTGTCGCCCGTCTCCCACATCCCGGCGGGGGGGCGCACGGCCGAGGGCGGCTTGCCCTCCGGGAGGCCCGCGGAGGAGCCGCGATCCATCGAGTCGGCGACGCCCGACGCCACCATGAACGCCTCGGAGAGCTCCCGGGCCGAGGCGAAGCGCGCGTCCGGCTCGACGGCGAGCGCCTTCCGCATCCAGGCCTCGACCTCCACCGGGATGCCAGCGTCCGGCGCCGCCGCGGTCAGCGCGGGCGGGGGCGTGCCCAGGATCTTGGCGATGAGCGGCCCGAGCGCCGGGGCGGTGAAAGGACGTTCCCCCGTGAGACACTCGTAGACCACGACGCCCAGGGACCAAAGATCGGAGCGGTGATCGACGCTCTTCAGGCCTTTCGCCTGCTCCGGGCTCATGTAGTAGGGCGTCCCGAGGAGCGCCCCCGTGCGCGTGGGATCCATGCCGGTGATGGCGAGCGCGTCTGTCACCTTCGCCACGCCGAAGTCGAGGATCTTGACGATCTCCCCATCATCCTCGCGCGCGATAAAGAGGTTCTCCGGCTTGATGTCGCGATGGACGAGCCCGACCTCGTGGGCGCGCGAGAGGGCGCGGCAGACGTGAGAGACGATCGTCGCCGTCTCCGCCGGCGTCAGGCGCCGGCGCGCGGAGAGGCGATCGCGCAGGCTCTCGCCCGCCAGACACTCCATCGCGATGTACGGTAATCCATCGTCGGTGAGGCCATGGTCGAGCACCTTGACCACATGGGCGCTGCGGATCCGCGCCGCGATCTGCGCCTCACGGTCGAAGCGCGCCCGGGCGGTCGCGTTCTTCGCGGTCTCGACGTCGATGAGCTTGATGGCCACCGGCGTGCGCAGCGACAGGTGCTCTGCCAGCCACACCGAGCCCATTCCGCCCCTGCCGAGGAGCCGGGCAAGACGGTACTTCCCGGCGATACGTTGACCTTCCATGGCGCGGGAGCAGGGTAACGCGGGGCGCGCTCGCCGTCAGTACGGGAGTTGATCGACGATCCCCCGCGCTTGCGTCGTCGGCGCCGACGGCGGCGGCGGGGTCGTCGATGCCGCCGGCGTCGTCGATGTCGCCGGCGCCTTCAGCGTGCCAGAGAGCGCGCTCGGTGAGGGTCGCCTGGACGACGACGCAGCAGCGGACGGCGCGACGCCCGCGACCGCAGGCGCGTCCCGAGCGGGAGGGGGCGGGGCGGGCGAGCTCGGCGTGGATGCTGGAGGCACCGCGACCGCCGCGGGCGGCGGCTCCACCACCGCTTCCGCCGAGACGGGGACCGGAGCGGCAGGCCCGCCCAGCGGCGGGGGGCGGAGCGCAGCGAGCGCCGCCACGAAGGCCACCGCGAGGAGCGCCGCGAACGCGAACGCCCTCTTCAGCGATCTCGCGCGCCCGCCGGGGGCCGTGAGGGCCGGAGGCGCCGCGACGGCGCCCGAGCTCGGGGACGCGGCGAGCGGCGCGAGCGCGCCGACGACCTTGCCTCCCGCGAGCGCGCCCGCCGACGTGGGATCGGTGTAGCGGCCGAGGACCTCGACGAGCGGCCCCAGATCGTCGAGCCGATCCTCACGCCGCTTTTGCAGGCAGCGGTCGAGCACCCCGGCGACGTCCGCGGGCAGGTCGGGCACGGCCGAGCGGATCGACGGCACCTCGCGCTGCAGGAACGCCGTGTACATCTCGCCGAGGTTCTCGAACTCGAGCGGCCTCCGGCCGGTGAGCGCCTCGAACAGGATGACGCCCATCGCCCAGATGTCGGCGCGATGATCGATGTCCTTCTCGCTCATCGCCTGCTCGAACGACATGTAATGAGGCGTCCCGAGGATCGAGCCGGTGCTCGTGTTGCCTCCCTGCGTCTCCGAGCTGATGGAGGTCGGGTCGAGCACCTTGGCGATCCCGAAGTCGAGCACCTTGGGCACGCACCCGCCGGCCTGCGGCTCCGAGAGGAAGATGTTGTCCGGCTTGAGGTCGCGGTGAACGATCCCCTTCTCGTGCGCGGCGCGGAGCGCTGAGGCGACCGGCACGAGGAGGCGCGCCGCCTCGTAGAGCTGCAGGGCGCCCCTGCGCTTGCGCAGCCCGGAGAGCGGCTCGCCGCGGAGCAGCTCCATGACCATCACGGGCGTGTGGTCCTCCTCGAAGACGTCGAGCACCTCGATCACGTTCGGGTGCTGGATCGCGGTCGCCGCCTTGGCCTCGCGGAGGAAGCGCCGGGTCTGCGCGGCGTCGGCGGCGCCGCGGATCATCTTGAGCGCGACGTCGCGCCCGGTGCCGACGTTCCTGGCCGCGTACACCTCGCCCATCCCGCCGCGGCCGATGAGGCGCTCGATCCGGAAGCGCCCGGCGATGATCTTGCCGGCCGGGAGGGAGCCCTGGAGATCGTCCGACACGAGCGGCAGCGTACCGTGGTTCCCGGCCGGACGCAGCGGTTCGCGGTCGCCGGCCGGCCCCGATCCGCGGCAGCGCGGTCACATCGGCTGCGCGCAGCGGAAGCCGGTGGCCGGGTTGAACGCCGACGCCCTCTCATGGCTGCGCGCGGTGGCCCGGGCCCCCAGCTTGTAACCCGACCAGGAGCTCCCGCGATAAGAGAAGCCCGGCGCCGCGCCGGGGGCCGGCTCGCGACACACCGGATCGACGAGGAGCGGCCCGCCCGACTGCCAGCAAGGCGCGGCGTAGGGAGCGAAGGTGTCGGCCACCCACTCGGACATGCTCCCTGCGAGGTTCCGGACGCCAAGGGCGGTCACGTCGCTCGGGGCGCCTCCGGCGACAGGCCCCCAGGGCACCGGCGCGTCGAGCGGGCGACAGTCGGAGTTCTCGAACACGTCCTGGTCGACCTCCCCGCTGCCCCGGCCCCTGCCGAGGAGCGCCATCGCGCAGAGATCCCCGCCGTTGCCCCAGGGATAGGCGGTCTCGTCATCGAGGTTGCCGGCCGCGTACTCCCATTCCGCCTCTGTGGGGAGCCGCTTCCCCAGCGCGGAACAGGCCTCCTCCGCCAGCGCGCGGGTGACGCAGTTGACGGGCAGCGCGTCGTTCGCGCCGTCGGACGCGCCGAGGTACGTGCAAGCGACCAGATCCGACCCCGGCGCGTCGATGTCCCTGGCCACGGGCGCTGATCGGATCCGCCCTGTCGCCACGAGCTCCCGGACCGTGCCCACGGTCACCTCGTCCGCGTCGAGGGCGAACGCGCCGAGCTGCACGAGGCGCTCGGGCTGGCTCAGCTCGTCGAGATCGATGGTGTATCCGGGTCGCGGCGTCCCGAGAAGGAACACCCCTCCCGGCACACACACCATCCCCGCCGGCGCCGGCCCCTGGCAGGGTACCGGGGCCGCGCTCGGCCAGGAGCCGGGCTCGGGCCGGGCGTCGACCTCGGAGAGCAGCGGGAGCACCGGCTCCGGCGCGAGCGCGCCCGCCTCCGGGTCGCAGGTCGCGCGCTGCTCGGGGAGGCTCGGGACGCCGAAGCAACGCATGGACAGATCGAGGGCCACGTGGGTCTCGCCATCGAGCGGTGGGAGCCTGGCCACGGCGTCGATCAAGGCCGGACCGCGGGGAAGGCCGTCGGGGCCCGCCTGCTCGGCCCGGTAGAGCCGCGCGCGGACCCGCACGGCGGCGCCTTCCTCCCGCGGGACCACGCCGAAGCTGACAGGCAGGCTGTCCGGCCCATCCACCCCGATGAGCCGCATGCACCCGGTGCAGGTCGCGCCCTCGCCCATCACCTCGAGCAGCAGGTGATCGCCGAACCGGGGCGCCGGGGCGTCCGTGGAGACGCTGACGAGCCACTGGCGAGGCTCGGGCTCGCACGCCGAGAGCGCCGACAGCAGAAACCCGGCGGCCGCGAGCGCCGTCGACAGGCCACGAGCCGTCACGGCGCACCTCCCGCGTAGACGCACCGGAAGCCGTGCAGCGAGTCCAGGACATCCCCTCTCCGGAACGCGGGCCTCGTGTTCGCGGGGCCGCTGGCCCAGTCTCCACCGCGGGAGGCGTGCGCGTTGATGCCGGCATCGTCGCAGCGGGGCTCGACGAAGATCCCGGGCGCGCTCCAGCAGCCCTCTCCGTACGGAACCAGCTTGTCGGCGCACAGCTCGCTCAGGCTCCCGCCGAGATCCAGGACGCCATCCCTGGAGCTGTCGCCGAGGCCACCGCACGTCGCCGAGGGCCGATGCGAGCCGACCTCCTCCGGCCCCGGATCGCCAGGGCACAGCGTCCCCCGCCCGGCGCTCGCCGTGCAGCACGCGGGAGACGCGTCACCCCAGGGATAGATCCGCCCCTGCCCTCGACCCCGCGCGGCGTGCTCCCACTGCGCCTCCGTCGGCAGATCACCGCCGCTCGCTCTGCACGCCTCCCGGGCAAGGCGCCACGAGATGCAGTTGAGCGGATATCCATCGTTCGCTCCGTCGGCGGCGCCAAGCCAGCGGCAGTCTGCGAGCCCCACCCTGCTCGGATCAGGCCCGGCGAGGTCATCCCCCTCGGCGTGAAGGAGCCCCTCGTTCAGCAGCGCACGGAGACGGCCGACCGTGAACTCCGTCCTGTCCATGAAGAACGGGCCCACATGCACCGGCCGCGGCGGCACGACCGAGACATAGCTCTGCTCGTCGACGCCGGCGAGCTCGGCCTGGCCGATGACGCTGAAGCCGCCGGGGATGCAGACGGCATCGGCGCCCTCGGGCGCGGCGCCGCAGGGGACCTCCCGCGCGCGCGACCACGTGCCGGCGCGCGTCGCGCCCATCTCTGCCCCTGATCCGACGAGGGCCCCCTCCGATGGGGCCGCCGTCCGCCTGGAGGCATCGATGCATGTGTGGGGCGGCTTGCGCAGCGACGCGGGCACGCCCAGGCAGTCGGCCGAGAGCGTGAGTTGCACCGTCTCCACGCCAGACGTCGGGAGCGCGACCTCGATCAGCCGGTCGATGGCGGCCTCTGGCGGAGGATCGATGGTCGAGAACCCCCTCCCCTCGATGGAGTCCTCACCCCGCGTCGCGACGGCGCCGCGGAACGCCCGGATGCGCAGGCGGAGCACGGCGCTCCCCTCCTCCGGCGCGGCCACCCCGAAGGAGAACGGCCAGGACGAAGGGTCCGGCAGGACGAAGTTCGCCGTGCAGTCGACGTCATCGATACAGCCGGGGCGCCACGCGCCGTCGAACCCATCGATGCGCACCGTATCGATGACCGCCTCCGGCGAGATGGAGGGGTCTGCTAGGAGCTGCGCGGCGACCGGCGCGTCGGTGTCCACGACGACGAGGAGCTGCGGTCGCTCTCGCTCGCCGCAGGCGCCGGAGAGCCCCGCCGCAGCGAGCACGACGAGGATCGAGAGCGCGCGTGTCGGTTCGACCACCTGCCGCCTTTCGCCTTTCTCGTTGCCGCCCGACAGGACCCAGGGGTAGTCTCCTCGCTATCATCGAGGAGGGGCGAGGCCAAGAGGGTTCTTTCGCTTCTTCACGGGATTCACGCGATTCACGCGATTCACCCGAACATCGCTCTGCCGCTCGCGAGGAGGTTGTATGTCGTGGGTCACCCGGCCAGTGCTCGCCGCGCTCTCCGTAGCCATCGCGGCGGCGCTCTCCCCCGCATGCGACGGCGATTCCCCATCCGAGGATCCGGGAGCGGCGGCGAGCACGGGATCGGGCGGCGACGGCGGTGGCGGCGGTGATGCCACGTACGGCGCGAGCGCGTGCGGTACGTGCGTGGAGCAGGCAGCGTGCTTGTCCCAGGTGAACGCGTGCGCGGCCGACCCGGGCTGCGCCGCCTACCTCGATTGTCTCGACGCTTGTCCGCTGGGCCCAGGTGGGGACGCGGACATCGCGTGCGAGCAGGCGTGCCCGCCCGTCACCGGATCTCTTGGCCAGAGCGCGAAGCAGGCCTTCATCGATTGCCGCCTCGCCGGCCCCGGCGCGGAGTGCGCCGGTTGCGGCCAGATCCCCGCCCCGACAGACCCGGATTTCAACCAGACGTGCTCGCCGTCGACGGATCCGAACACCTGCTACAAGTGCGAGGACGAGCGCTGCTGCGAGACCTACCAGGCTTGCAGCGACGACCAGGATTGCCAGGACCTGGTCACGTGCGTCAAGGCGTGCGCCGAGGACCCGGATGATGCGGCCTTCTCGCCCTGCGAGAGCGCGTGTTACCAGGCGCACGCCGCCGGCTACGTCGCCTACAGCCACCGGATGGCGTGTATGCAGTACTTCTGCTTCGACGACGACGCTTGCGGCAACGAGCCGCTGGACCCCTGCGTCAAGTGCCAGAACCTGCACTGCGCCGATGAGATGGCGGCTTGCCAGCACGAGATCGAGTGTGCGTTGCTGGACAACTGCAAGGTCCCGTGCGACGTCGCGGACCAGGCCTGTCTCATGGAGTGTGACGCGATGTTCCCGGACGCGGTGGCGACCCACGAGGCCGGGCTCGATTGCGCGCTCGCCCACTGCGAGATCGCATGCGGCGGGACGGACTGACGGGGCGGTCAGGGACGAGGGGTACGATGCGGACACGATGGATCCTGGGTGGCCTGGTCGTGGCGGCGGTCGATCTCTCGACGGCCGGGCGCGCGCGCGCCGAGGCGCCGGCCCCTGCGGCGGCGCCGGCAGAGGCGGCGGCTGTCGATGAGCGCACCGCGCGCGGCAGGGCGGCGTTCCTGCTGGGCGTGCAGCGATCGAAGGACGCGCAGTGGGGCGAGGCGCTCGCCGCCTTCGAGGAGGCGGCGGCGGCGCGGGACGCGCCCATCGTCCAGTACAACATCGGCTTCTGCGAGCGCGCCCTGGGCCGCTACGTCGCCGCGCGCCGCACCTTCCGCCGCGTTCTCGCGGGCACCGAGGGCCTGGCGGCCGCGCAGATCGACGACGCGAGGGCGTTCGTCGCCGAGCTGGATCAGCTCGTGGTCCGGGTGGCGGTCACGCTGGATCCCCCGGGCACCCCGCTGACCGTCGACGGGCGCGCGCTCCGGCTGGCCACCGACGACGGGACCCGGGTCTTCGTGACGCTCCCCGGGTCCGCCGAGCGCGCGGCGGCGCCGGTGGAGAAGAGCTTCACCGTGGAGCTCGATCCCGGAATCCACCTCTTCCGCGCGGCGCGGCCAGGGCGCCAGGATGCCTTCGTCCAGAAGACCTACCGGCCGGGGGAGAAGGCCACGCTCGATCTGCACCTGGACATCCTCCCCGCGCGCGTGGCCGTGCGCGCAGAGCCGGCGCAGGCGCTCGTGCGTGTGGACGGCCGCGAGGCCGGGCTCGCGCCCATCGACCTCGAGCGGCCGCCGGGGAAGTACAGGATCGAGGTGCTGCGGGACGGGTTCGAGACGTACGCGGCGACGCTCGATCTGCACGCGGGGCAGCGGGCGGATCTGACGGCCAAGCTGATCCCGGTGCGGCCGTCGCTGTGGACGCGGTGGTGGTTCTGGACGGGCGCGGCCGCGGTGGTGACGGGGGGCGTGGTGCTGACGTACGCGCTGACGCGGCCTGAGCCGGACTACAACGGGGGGAGCCTGAACTGGGTCGCGGAGCCGGCGGCGATCAGGTGGTGAGGGGCGTCGGGCGCGCGAGGCGCCCAGATGCCAGGGCCGCCGTGCTGCGCGCGAGGCAACCGAGCGGCGCGTGTACGGTGGGGCAGCTAGAAAGGCCCGGCAACGGTGTCCGCACCGTGTCGCTGCGCGAGGTCGACGCGGTTCTCGAGACCACGGCCAGCGAGGCCGCCGAATGACCGGAAGGCGGCTCTACCTACTCGCAGGACGCTATGCGGAAGGTCCGAGTGACTACAACTTTCTCTTGCCGCCCCTCGTTGGGCGGAGGGGAAGAAGGAAAGATTCACAGGGAGGCGGGGAGGCGGGGAGGCGAGAGATGGGGATCAGTCGTTCAAGCCATCAGGCTCGGCGCCGACTGCTTCGGGCGGCATCGATGCGGGGCGGCCGGTGGTGCTGGGGTGGCCGTCTTCGGTGCGACATCGGGAGAACCTGACAGCCTCGGCATCGCGGCGTACCAGGCGTCGGATCCCGCGGCGAAGCACCGGCGTGTTGAAGTTGACGAGCAACCCGACGTCCAGGTGCGTCAGCTTCAGGTATGTGAGCACCTGAGCTTCATAGACGGGCAGCAGGTGCTCGACGGCCTTGAGCTCCAGGATGAGCTTCTCCTCGACGACAACGTCGAGTCGATAACCACACTCGAGCGTGGCCCCCTTGTAGGTTACTGGAAGTGGCCTTTGCCTCGCGAAGCCTAAGTCCATGAGCGACAGTTCACGACACAAGCATTCTTCGTAGGCAGACTCCAGTAGCCCGGGACCGAGGTGGCGGTGCACCTCGATGCACGCTCCGATGACTCGCTCGGACAGATCCCACAATCTTCTCGTTTCCCTGTCACCCCGTGCCGAATCCATGCTCATGCCTATATATCGACGCAAAACCAGATCTGGTTGCGCGAATTGACGTCAGCGGGAACCGCCCCGCAAGCGAGCGACCTGAAAACAGTCAACCCCCAAGCAAGCAGCCTCGAAGGATGGCCCACCTCTCGCCTCTCCACCTTGTTCTATATATATCTCTCTCCTCCCCGCCTCCCCGTCTCCCTGTGTAATCTCTCTTTCTCTGTCTCCCTCCCAACAAGCTGCTGCTGCCGACCGCGCTTCGCGCGGCGGCACACCGGCAAGACGATCGACTGCTGTCCTCGCTCGCCTTGTCGCTCTATTTCCCGGCGCCTGCGATGTCGAGACCGAGGCGCGGATGCTGGTCGATGCCGAGGTCTTCCGGCCCTGGCTCGGTAGCGGCGCGCAGTCAGCGCTCCCCGCCGAGCCAGAACGCGAGACCTATCCCAAGCTGGCGCTGGGGCGGCTCTTGAAAGAAGGAGGGATGAGACGAAAGCCCGAGCGCCTCTACCGCTTGTTCGGCGAAGAGGTCAGCCTCGAGGCGCTGCGAGCACTGCCGGCTTTCCAGCACTTCGAAGCCGAGCTCACCGAAGCAGTCCGCGCTGTCGCGCGCTCGCAGGGATGGCCGCACTGAGCTCCACCCCCGCTCACCCCCCGAGCCGCCTCCCGAGGAGCCGCGCGGCGAGCTTCCGCAGCCAGTCCGCCCGCCGCGCGTCGGGCGCGACGAGCCGCCCCGTGCGCGCGGCCTCCAGGATCGCCGCCGTCTCCGGCGTCGGGTCGGCGCACGCCTGCAGCACCCGGAAGACCGTCGCGTCCTCGTGCGCGACGCCCGCCTCCTCCACCCAGGCGTCCACCGACGCCGCGAACGCAGGATCACCGGGGAACGGCTGCTCCTCCGCGTTGCTCGGGCCGAGCCCGTTGATGCCGCTGATCACGAGGTCCTTGCGATCCTTGTAGGTCAGCCCCGCGAGCTCCTCGGGCAGCAGCGGGCGGCCGATCCAGATGTCCTGCACGCCCATGCCGAGCGGGAACTCGAGCCGCCGCTCGAGCGGCTCCGGCGGCAGCGCGCCGGAGAAGCGCACCGGCACCACCGGGACGCCCACCGCGAGCGCCATGTCGATGAACGAGCCGCTCATCTTGCGCACCGGCGTGCGGCACTCGAGCGATCGCGTGCCCTCGACGTGCACCATCACGCCCTTGCCGGCCCCCTGCATCTCGGCCCCGAGCTCCGCGATGATGGTCCCGAGCGACGCCTTGTCCTCGCGATCGAAGTACGTGATCACCTTCGGATCACGCGCGCCTGGGTACGCGAAGCAATGCGCGAGCATCGTGCCGAGCCACGTCGTCCGGTGCTCGGCCTTGGCCAGCGTGACCGTCGAGACCTCCGTCAGGCCGGACACGGCGATGCCGAACAGCAGCGACTCCACGCCGACCTGGTGGTTGCCGAGGTAGAGCAGGCTCCGGCCCTTCACGGCGCGGAACGCCTCGGGATCGACGACGTGCACCCGCCGGATGAACCGCTCGATGAGGCCGAAATACAGGTCCTCCGCCGGCCACCGGCCGATGCCCATGGCCGCGCCCCAGTAGCGGCGGACAGGCGCGATGTCGATCACGGGCGGGCCCGCGTCGCGGACAACGACCTCGGAGCCCTCGCGCGCCACGGTGAACGGCCAGCGCGTGAGCGGCTGCGCCGAGGAGACGCCGGCGAGGGACACGGTCGACGGATGCACGCCAGCGCGCCGCGCGACGTGATCCTTCACCGCCGCCGCCTCGACGAGGTCGCCCGACGCGGCGTAGAGCTGCGCGACGGTGCCGGGCATCCAGTCCATCGTGCGCACGTCGGCGGGGCTGCAGCGCGCCTCGCCCGACGCCGCATCGACGCGCGAGACAGCGAGGTCGACCGGCGCGCGATCACGCAGGAACGCCCGGCGGATCCCGGGAGGCGCGCCGCCGATCGGCCCCTGCGGGAGCAGCACCTCGACCAGCCGGAGCTCCAGCCAGACGCGCTCTCCCGCCGCGGCCCCTGCCTCTGCGATGGCCTGCACCCGGAACGAGACGAAGCGATCGTCACGGCCCTCGTAACGCACCTCCACGCGCACCGGCGACTCGGGCGCCGGCCCGTACAGGCGGAGCGACGGGATGCGCGACGGGAACGCGATCTGGGCGGGCGGGCACCCCGGATCCCACAGCGACAGCCGGTCGTGCGGGATGGTGTGGGTCAGCGCGTCGAGCATGCCCTGGTGCAGCGTGCCGGGAGGCACCGAGCCCCTCGCAGGGTCCAGCACCGCCGATGACCCGCGCGCGCCGAGGCGGAGCGCGGTCAGGTACTGGAACGCAGGGCCGTGAAACAGCGTCCCCGCGGCGTACGGATCGTCCGCCTCCGGCGCGTCGAGCGCCGGCTCCGGCGCCGGGGCGGGCGGGTAGTCACGAGCCACCCGCACGCGGCCGGTGCACACGGGCTCGAACCGCGAGAGCGCCGGGTTCGATGCCTCGCGCCACGCGAACAGCCGGACGTCGAGGACGTCGCCCGATCCGATCGCCTCGGCCTTGACGCGCACCGGCCCCGGCACGGGCAGCCAGCGCTGCACCACCACGTCCTCCACGGCCACGACCACGCTCCCCGGGCGCGCCCGCAACGCGGCGCCGGCCAGCCGGTCGACCATGCTCATCCCGGGGAGCGCCGGGACCGTCCACGTGGGGCGGTGGTCCGCGACCCACCCATCCGGGTCCAGCACCTCCTCGATGTCGTCGAGCGCCGGCGCGGCCTTCGCCGCGGGCTGCTCCTGCGGGCGCAGGCGCGGGCTCCCGCCCACGGCGCCCGGGAGCGAGGCGAGGGTGCGCGCGCTCGCGCGCGGGTCGAAGCCGACGTCGCGCCGCGCCCGGGGCGAGGCGCCGTCGACGATCCGCACGCCGAGCGTCGCGCCGTAGATGCGCAGGCCGTCCACCCAGAGGTAGGACTCGGCGATGACGTAGGGCCCGCGATCGTCGCGGCCGACCTCGAGAATGTCGGTGTCGACAGTCACCCGCCGGCTGGCCGGCAGCACCTGGCCCCGGTACCGCCAGGAGTGCTCGTGCCCGGTCATCACGGGCTCGAACCGCGGGTCGCGGAGGCCCGCGTGGAGGTCCTGGTGCAGCATCCAGAACTGGATCGTCTGCAGCATCGCCTCGATGCCGAGCGAGCCTGGCTGCACGGGATCGCCGAGGAAATGGGCCTTGAAGAACCACTCCGACGCGTGCACGTCCCGCCGCGCGCGGAGCCGGCCGAGCCCCTTCCGGCCGCCGGCCTGCCACAGGCCGTCGATCCGGTCGATCATCAGCAGCGACGGCCGCGCGAGCCCGAGCTTGCCCCCGCAGTACCGCGCGGGGCGCTCGCGGAGATCGACCTCGAAATCGGACGGCTCATCGAGCGCGGCGACCTCCTCGGGCCTCGGCGGGATCCCGATCTGCGTCGCGAGCGCGGCCTTCGGGAAGAAGCCGAACACCGTGTCGAGGTCGTACACCCGCGCGCCGCCGAGGCTGCACTCGACCCGGAACGAGAGGATGATCATGCCGCCCGAACGGGACATGTTCGTGAGCCGCGATTTGGTGCGCAGCGCGCTCACTGCCGGCGCCGGCGCCGGCAGGACCTCGGCGTGCAGCGTGCCCTTGCCGTCGAGGTTGCGGAAGTACAGCGCACCGTCGGTCGAGAGCGCGCAGCCGGCGTAGCTCGCGAGCCAGCCGCACGTCTGGAGGGCGGCCTCGAGCACCACCGCGAACGGCATCGTGAGGCTCGCGTTCTCGTCGAAGTACCACGCGTCCTCCGGGACGTCGTACTCGACCTCGACCTCGGCGCCGGCCTTCATCGACGCCATGGGGCGAGAGACCGACAGGACCCGGCTCATGAAGTGGTACGGCGGGCCCGGGAGCCGGGCGACGTGCTGGCCCCCGTCGAACCTGCGGTAGAGCGGGCCGAACGCGTCCGACGGCCTGCCCCAGGCGCACGAGAGCAGGCTCCGGTAATCGAACGGGAAGCCGCCGGCGTCCGCGTGTCCCGCCGAGACGGCGCCGTCCGGGGGCGGCGCGCCCGTCTCGGACCAGGGGACGCGCGCGACCGGCACCGGCTCGACGTGGCCGTCGAGCAGCTCGGGGGCGCTCGTCATCGGCCAGTCGGGGCTGAGGCGCAGGCCCACGCGGCGGGCGTGGAACGCCTTGAGGCCGTCGACCGTGCACAGGAAGTCGGCGAACACCGTCGGGCACGGGCCGTCGTGGACCTCCTCGACGAACACCTCGTACGTGAGCACGCGGCTCGTCGGGACCACCTGGCCGCGGCAGCGGAGCAGGTACGGGATCTCCGGCACGGGCTCGAAGCGGAAGCCGTCCGCGTCCGCTGTGAAGCCCATGGCCGCCATGTAGAACGCGAGCGCCTGCAGGCAGCCCTCGAACATGAGCGTCCCCGGCATGCAGGGGTCGTCCTTGAAGTGGCCCTCGAAGTACCAGCCGTCCTTCGTGATCGGCAGCGTGGCCCGGAGATAGCCGCGCTTCCACGGACCGCCCGCGGGGTCGAACAGGTCGACGCGATCGAAGAACAGCATGGGCGGGGCGCTGATCCGCGGCGTCCTGACGTGGGTGCTCAGACGATCGAAGCCGGGGCCGAACGCCGCCGCGCCGTCGCCGGCCGCGAACGCGAGGAGGTCGGCCCGGTCGAACGCGGACTTCCGGCACGCGATCCGGGGCGGATCGAGGCGGGCGGTCGTCGCGTGCTCGGCGGTTTCCGCGTCCCAGAGGACGCCGCCGGAGCTCGCGAGCTCCTCGTCGGTGAAGAAGCCTGCCTGGCCCTTGCGCGTCTTCAGGCGCAGCTCGCCGCCGATCCGGCAGTCGTAGTGGAAGAAGAACAGGCGGACGTCGCCGTGCTTCGCGTGCCCGTCGACGTGGATGTCGTAGACGAGCGTGTCGCCCGGGCGCGGCAGGCCGCCGTAGAAGGTGAGCTCGCAGCCGAGCAGGCGATAGACGCGCTCGCCCTTGTTCTCGAAGTCCGCGCCGAGCCAGCTGATGAGCAGCAGGTCCGCCTGGCCGCTCTCGATCATGACGCCGGCCGGCATCGCGCCGTCGTGCAGGTACCAGGAATCCCACCGCACGTCGGTCTCGGTCCACATCGTGCCGAGCTTCATCGAGCCGGGCTCGGCGTCGATCCCGGTGACCCGATCGGCGAGCAGGAGCGGCGGCATGGGCATGCGCACCTGGCGGCGATAGGCGTCCTGCCGTGCGAAGAGCGGGCCGAACACGTCGGAGATCCGGCCCGAGGCGAGGTGCTCGAGCTGCTCGCGGCTGAACCGGGGGCCGCGGGGCGCGGCGGAAGGCGCCGCGGAGAGCGCCGGCTGGGCGGAGGGACGCGGCGCAGGCGGGTACTGGTCAAATTTGAACAGGGAGGCGGGGAGGCGGGGAGAAAAATCGGAGTAAATCTCCCCGTCTCCCCGTCTCCCTGTGATCTTTCTCGGGTGAAGTTGACCACCACCCGACGGCGCGGCGGAGGGGCGCGGCGGCTCGACGACGGGCGGCGGTTCAACGACGCGCGGCGGCTCGAACGGACGCGGCGCCTCAGCGCGGGCGAGCTGCGGCAACTCGGCGCGGGCGAGCTGCGGCGCAGCGGCGGAGCGCGGCGCCTCGATACGGACCGGCGCGGCGTGAGGCACCTGCGCCAAGGGGGTCTCGACCACCACCGCGACCCCGCCCGACGACGCCTGCACGAGCGAGTCCAGCGCGCGCTGCCGCATCTGAAGGAACCGGCGGTGGACCTGGGCCTGCTGCTCCGCCCACTCCTTGTGGATCTGCGCAAGCTGCACGGTGAACGCCGCGGCGCCGGCGATCACGTCGCCCGGGATGTCCACGGCAGCGGCCGCGACGACGGCCGGTCCGACCGGCGGCTCCTCTGCGAGGCTCGCGGCGACGGCCGTGACGACCGCCGGCCCGACCGGCGGCGGCTCGTCCCAGGACGGCGCGCGATCCGCGTCGGCGGCAGAGAACCCCGTGGGCCCGGGGTACAGCGGCGGCAGGTCGTCGAGAGCGGACGGCAGAGGCGGCGCAGGTTCCATGGAGTCTCCGGGGGATGAACAGGAGGCCGCGCCGGGCACGACGATCGCCGGCGGGTGGGCGGGGAACGTCAGCGTCGGCCCCTCCGCCGATCGCGGCGGCGGGAGCGGCGCGGCGGGGCCGCCGGCCCCGATGCGGACCGACAGCGAGCCGCCGCCGAGGCCGGCGCAGCGGACCTCGGCGACCCGGATCTCGTCGGACCACGGCGCCCCGTCGGGCTTGCGGCCGTGACGGCAGGCGAGCACCGCGGCGGCCACGTGCAGCAGGCCCGAGGCCGCGTGCGCGTGGCCGAACCGCGGCGCGAGATCCGTGGACGACAGCACGAGGCCAGGGTCGGCCGGCTCGTCCACGACCACGGCCAGGACCGGGTGCCGCTGCCGGACGGCGTCGTCGAGGCGCTCGAGCACGAGCACCACGGCGGCGTCGCCGGGGGGCAGGCGGACGCCGAGCGCCTCGAGCGCGGCCGCGTGGGCGGCCTCGCACGAGAGATCCACCGCGCCGACGATCGCCGCGTCCACCGCGCCGGCGCGCAGGGCGCGGGACGCGACGCGCAGCGCCCAGGGGCCGGACAGCTCCTCGGCCGCGATCGTGAACGACGGTCCACCGACGTCGAGCTGGCTGTTCAGCCGGTTCGCCGGGATGTTGGGCATGTTCCCGACGACGCCCGCCGCCTGCAGCGCAGGGATGATCGCGTCCTGGAGCGCGCCGACGTCGACCGACGGACCGAGCCGCGCCGGCGCCGTCTCGGCGAGCCGCCATCGCGTCATGTACCGGCACACCTCGGTGTCGGCGCCCATGCCGATCAGCACGGCGGTGCGATCGCGCGGCAGCGCGAGGCCCTCGGTGGCCTCGATCGCCGCCTCGAGCAGCAGCGTCTGCTGGGCGAGCGCCTGCTGCAGATCGCGCGGCGGGAACCGGAGCCGATCCGCGGGCAGCGCGACCGCCGCCCGGCGGGGATCCGCGCCGCGGCCCGAGAGGAGCGGCTCCGCGAAGGCCCGGACGCCGCTGAGCTCACCGACGCACAGGCCCATGGCCACCACGGCCAGGGGGCCCGCCGGCGCGGGGCGCCCGGCATCGACAGGGCGCGAGGCCGCCGCGGCGGCCTGCGGCGCGGCGTGGGCCGCGCGGCCCCTCGGCGAGGACGGCTCGTACGCCTCCACGAGGAGGTGGGCGTTGTTCCCGCCGAACCCGAACGCCGACAGGCCCGCGAGCCGCCGCCCCTCCCACGGCTCGGCGCGCTGCAGCACCCGGAAGGGGCTCGAGGCCACCGCCTCGCTCAGCGGATCGGCGTGCAGCGTCGGCGGGCGGACGCCGGCCGCCATGGCGCCGAGCAACTTGAGGAGCCCGGCCGCGCCGGCCGTCGTGACGAGGTGACCGAGGTTCGACTTGAGCGAGCCGAGCGGGACGTCGCGGGAGCCGAACACCTCCTTGAGGGTCGCGATCTCGGTCGCGTCGCCGAGGGGCGTGCCCGTCGCGTGACACTCGAGCAGCGACACCTCGCGGGGATCGAGGCCCGCCATCGCGTACGCGGCCCGCATCGCGCGCAGCTGGCCCTCGACGGAGGGCGCCAGGAGGCCGCGGCCGCGGCCGTCGTTCGACAGGCCGATCCCGCGGATCACGCCGAGGATCGGCCTGCCCGCGGCCTCCGCGTCGGACAGGCGCTCCAGGACCACGAACGCCGCGCCCTCCGCCGGGACCAGGCCGTCGGCCTCCGACGAGAACGGGCGGCTCTGCCCGGTGCGGCTCATGGCCGACAGCGCGCAGAACCCGATGTGCATGAAGAGGTCGTCCGAGCGGCACACCGCGCCTGCGAGCATCCGGTCGACCTCGCGGTCCTGCAGCCGCTCGCAGGCGAGCGCGATCGCGTACAGCGACGACGCGCACGCGGCGTCGAGCGCGAACGCCCCGGCCCCGAGGCCGAGCACGTCGGCCAGCAGGTGGGCGGGCAGCCCCGACATGAACCGGTTGCGCGGATCGGGCCGCGGGACGCCGGCGAGATCGCCGAGCCACGTCGACTCGACCCACGCCGACATCGCCGACGACGGGAACGAGAGGTTCCCGAGCACCGCGCCCGCGCGGTCGGACCGGCCCTCGTGCCCCGCCTCGCGCAGCGCCTCGCGGCCCGCGTGGAGCACCCACTGGAAGAGCGGGTCGAGCGCGAGCAGGGACTCGGGCGGCCCGCCTCGCCGCGGGAACGGGTCGCTGGCGAGCACGCGGCGGAAGTGCTCGTCGAACCCGGTGACGTAGCCGCCGCGATCGCTCCACGCGCGGTCCTTCGCGTCGCGCACGTCGCGCGCGTCGCGCGCGGAAGGCCCCGCGAGCGCCCGCTCGCGCGAGAGGCGCCAGCGGCCGTCGGGCGCGGCGGACAGGAGGTCCCGGCCGGCGAGCACGTTGTCCCAGAGGGCCGCGGGGTGGAGCGCGCCCGGGAGGACGCACCCGCGGCCGACGATCGCGATGGGCTCGAACACGCTGGCCTCGATCACGCCTGGCCGCGCGCCGTGTCGGGGCGCAGGACGTACTGCACGTCGCGCAGCTCCGCGACGAGCGAGCCGCGGTCGTCGACGAACGCGATGTCGGCCTTCGTGCGATCGCGGGCCACGATCTGCCCGCGCACCACCGCGCGCAGCGGGCCGTCGGACGGCCCCTCGGCGAAGGTGTGCAGCGCGCCCACGGACATCGGGAGCGCTGCGCCGCCGAGCACGTGCTGCGTCCACAGCGTCGCGAGCTGCAGCCCGCCGTCGAGCGCCGCCGGATCGGTCTTCCACGGCTGGGCCACCCAGCCGGCCTCGCGGAGGCCCACGACCGTCCCCGCGATCCCGTCGCGGCTCACGCCGTCGAGCTGCCGGATCACCTGGAAGTCGCGGCCGTGGAAGAGCGTGCGGCCGTCGTACAGCTCGCCGCCGGCGGGCCACGGGCCGAGCTCCGGCGCGGCCGGGCCCTTCGGGGCCACGCGCCCCTCGGGATGCTGCATCTGGATGGTCGCCGCGTAGTGCAGCGCCCCCTGCGGCCCGCGCAGCTCCGCCGCGAGCACCGCGCCGTGGCCGTTGCTCACCTCGCGGCAGTCGACGCGGAACACCTCGCCGCCGGACTCGTACGCCGCGAGCTTGATCCCGCGAAGGACCCGCACGTCGCGGAGCTCGGTCACGACGAGATCCGGCCGGCACGCGCGCGCGGCGCGGGCGAACCACTCGAGCGCGATCACCACCGGCACCACGGGCACGCCGTTGATGGCGTGATCGCCGAGGTAGGGGTGCGTCGCGCGGTCCGCGCGGACGGCCAGCGCGACCCGGCCGCCGTGGCCCTGGGCCGCGAGCGCCTTCGGCTCCGCGCCGAGCACGAGCTCGACCGCGCCGGGCGGGGCGCCGCCTTGCCCGCGCGCGCCGCGATCACCCGAGGCGTCGCACAGCTCGTCGAGGAGCATCTTCGCGCCCGCGGCGAGCGGGATGAGCGGCACGCCGAGCTGCGCGAAGTGGGCCTCGAGCGCCGCGTTCACCATGCCGCCCTGCCAGGGGCCCCAGCCGAGCGACTTCACCCGGCAGCCCGGGCGGCGGGCTGCCTCGGCGGCCGCGACCTTGTTCAGGACCTCGTTCGCCATCGCGTAGTCGCACTGCCCCTTGTTGCCGCCGCGCGCGGCGATCGAGCTGAAGAGGACGATCGCCTTGAGCGGGTCGCCCGCGGTCGCGCCGAGCAGGGCCCGGAGGCCGTCGACCTTCGTGCTGAACACGCGATCGAACTGCTCGACCGTCTTCTCGGCGACGAGCTTGTCGGCGAGCACGCCGGCGCCGTGGACGATCGCCGTGACGGGGCCGAGGGCGCCGCGCACGCCGTCGAGCGCCGTGGCCACCGCCCGCGCGTCGTTCACGTCGACAGGGACGTAGAGGGCCTCGCCGCCGGCGGCTCGGATCGCGTCGAGCGTCGCGCGGACCTCGCGGTTCGCGAGGATCTTCGCGACGCTCCGGCCGATCTCCGCCGGGGTCATCCGCTGGCCCGCGGAGGTCGTCGCCTTGATGAGCGCCGCCTTGAGCGCGGCCTCGCCGTCGGCGCCGCGGCAGGCGGCCGGCTCGTCCTCGAGCGCGGTGCGGCCGAGCAGCGCGAACCGCGCGTGGCTGGCCCTGGCGAGCGCGATCAGCGTCGCCGCGGTGACGCCGCGGGCGCCGCCGCTCGCCACGACCACGTCGGATGGCACGAGGGGGAGCGGCCCGGGCTGCGCGTCCTGCCGGACGCTGCGCGGGGTGGTGCGCCGGCCGTCCGCGCGCAGGCCGATCTCGAGCTCGACGCCGCCGGACAGGAGCTCCGAGGTGATGGCCTCCGCGAGCTCGCCGTCGGAGCGGCCGGCGCGCTCGAGGTCGATCGCGCGGCAGGACGCCTCGGGCCACTCCAGCGCCGCGGTCTTCACGAGGCCTGGCAGCCCGCCGACCCAGGCTCGGTCCGAGCCCGCGAGGCCGAAGTCGCCGCCGGTGTCCTGGACCGTGACGAAGAGGGCCGGCTTCGCCGCGATCGCCTGGGCGGCGAAGAACGCCTCGCGGTGGACGGCGAGCGCCTCGTCGGCCGTGGCCAGCTCGCGCAGGCCGCCGAGGAACACGGCGCCGCGCGCGCCGCGGGGCACGGCGGGGGCGTACTCGGCGGCGATCCCGCGCGCCGCGAGGGCCGCGACGAGCGCGGGGCCGATCGCGTCGTGGCCGGTGACCACGAGGGTGCCTGCGTCGAAGAGGCCGGGCATCGCGAGGCCGGCGGCGGGCGCAGGCTCCTCGACGAGCGTCCACCGGCCGAGGGGCGCGGAGGCCGGCTCCTCGGCGGGCTCCGCCGGGGCAGCGCCGGCGGTGGCAGCGGCGGGACCGAGGCTCGCGCGGAGGTGGTCGACGACCTGCCCCAGCGTGCGCAGCTGCGCCAGCGCCGAGGCGTCGACCTCCGCCAGCCCCGGCGTCCGATCGCGGACCGCCGACAGGATCTCCACCCGCTTGATGCTGTCGATGCCGAGATCGCTCTCCAGCTCCATCTGCAGCCCCAGCATCTCCGCCGGGTAGCCCGTCGTCTCCGCGACGACCGCCATCACCACACGCTCCACCTCGGCCGCCGCGAGCGCCGCGCCGGACGCGACGGCAGGCGCCGCGACGGCAGACGCCTTCGTCGCGGGCGCGGCGGTAGCCGGACCGGCGCTGGCGGCCGGCCCGGCGCTGGCGGCCGGCCCGGCGGCCGGCAGCGAGGCACGGAGGTGATCGACGACCTGCCCCAGCGTGCGCAGCTGCGCCAGCGCCGAGGCGTCGACCTCCGCGAGCCCCGGCGTCCGATCGCGGACCGCCGACAGGATCTCCACCCGCTTGATGCTGTCGATGCCGAGGTCGCTCTCCAGCTCCATCTGCAGCCCCAGCATCTCCGCCGGGTAGCCCGTCGTCTCCGCGACGACCGCCATCACCACACGCTCCACCTCGGCCGCCGCGGGCGCCAGGCCGGACGCGACGGCAGGCACCGCAGCGGCAGAGGCCTTCACGACGGACGCGGCGCCAGCCGGACTGGCGCTGGCGGCCGGGAGCGAGGCGCGAAGGTGGTCGACGACCTGCCCCAGCGTGCGTAGCTGCGCCAGCGCCGACGCGTCGACCTCCGCCAGCCCCGGCGTCCGATCGCGGACCGCCGACAGGATCTCCACCCGCTTGATGCTGTCGATGCCGAGGTCGCTCTCCAGCTCCATCTGCAGCCCCAGCATCTCCGCCGGGTAGCCCGTCGTCTCCGCGACGACCGCCATCACCACACGCTCCACCTCGGCCGCTCCAGGCGCTGCGCCGGACGCGACGGCGGGCGTGGTGGCAGCGGGCGTAGCGACAGCCGGGCTGCCGCTGGCGGCCGGCCCAGCGGCCGGAAGCGAGGCGCGGAGGTGGTCGACGACCTGCCCCAGCGTGCGCAGCTGCGCCAGCGCCGAGGCATCGACCTCCGACAGCCCGGGCGTGCGGTCGCGGACCGCCGACAGGATCTCCACCCGCTTGATGCTGTCGATGCCGAGATCGCTCTCCAGCTCCATCTGCAGCCCGAGCATCTCCGCCGGGTAGCCCGTCGTCTCCGCGACGACCGCCATCACCACACGCTCCACCTCGGCCGCCGCGGGCGCCGCGCCGGACGCGACTGCAGGCGCCGCGACGGCAGGCGCCTTCGCGGCGGGCGCGACGGCAGCCGGACTGGCGCTGGCGGCCGGCCCGGCGGCCGGCAGCGAGGCGCGGAGGTGGTCGACGACCTGCCCCAGCGTGCGCAGCTGCGCCAGCGCCGACGCGTCGACCTCCGACAGCCCCGGCGTCCGGTCACGGACCGAGGACAGGATCTCCACCCGCTTGATGCTGTCGATGCCGAGATCGCTCTCCAGCTCCATCTGCAGCCCGAGCATGGAGACGGGGTATCCCGTCTTGTCCGCGACCACCTCGAGGACCAACCGCTCGATATCGACACGCGGCGCAGCGGCGACCGCCGCCTGCGTTGCCGCGGCGGCCGCGGGCGCGGCGACGGCCTTGGACACTGCCACCGCCGGCGCCGCGGCTGCGGCCTTCACAGCCGCAGCAGGCGCCGCGGTGGCCGCCTTTGCTGTCACGGCGGGCGCTGCGACTGCCACCTTCGCCGTCACGGCAGGCGCCGCCTGCGCCGGCAGCGTGACAGCCGTATGGAGCTCCCCGCCTGCGCCGTTCAGGCCGTCCAGGGCCACGCTGCTCCTGCCCTCGCTGGAGCGCGCGGTCGGCGCCGCTGCAGGCCGTACGGACGCCTCCGAGACAGGCCCCACATGCACCGGAGCGAGGAGAACCGGCGCAGGCCGTACCTCGGATACCGTCGTCGGAGCGACCGGGTACGAAGCGCCGGTCGCCAGCGCGGCGAGCCCTGCAAAGGACGCCTCGGCGGCCTGGAGGAAGGCGATGTGGCTCTCGGCCATCGTGCGCTGGTACACGCTGTGGGCGTCCGCCGTGGCGCGCTGCGCCTCCTGGTACGCGGCCAGCCACGACGCGCTAGCCGCCGGCCGCGACGCGCTCACCACAGCCGTCGACGCGCTCACTGTCGGCCGCGGCGCGCTCACCACAGGCGCCGACGCGCTCGCCACCACAGACGCGCTCACCGCCGGCTGCGACGCACTCACGAGCGGCCGCGGCGCGCTCACCACAGGCGCCGACGCGCTCACCACAGGCGCCGACGCGCTCACCACCGGCTGCGACGCGCTCACCACCGCCCGCGGCGCGCTCACTGCCGGCGCCGACGCGCTCACTGCCGGCGCCGACGCGCTCACTGCCGGCGCCGACGCGCTCGCCACCGGCCGCGGCGCGCTCGCCACCGGCCGCGCCGCCTCCGGCGCCGGCTTCTGCGCCGCCCGCGGCGGGCTCGCCGCCGGCAGCGCCTTCGCGCCCCCCTGCGGCGGGTACGGCTTCCCGTAGTTGCTGCCGTTGATCTGCAGCGCCAGCTTCGGCTTCGGCAGCGCCCGCGGATCGCTCGGCGCCGCGAAGCCTTCCCACAGGACCCGCGCGTCCACCGGCACCCCGGCCACGGCGAGCCGCGCCACCGCCTCGAGCAGGCTCGTCACGCCGTGTTTGCCCTTGCGGTCGAGCGCCACCGCCCGGTGCGGCCGGCCGCTCAGGATGTCGCCGACCAGGTTCGTCAGCACCGAGCCCGGCCCGACCTCGACGAACGTGCGCACGCCGTCCGCGTACATCCGCTCGATCTCCTCCACGAACCGCACCGGCTCCGCGAGCTGCCGCGCCAGCCGGTCGCGCGCCGCGTCGCCGCCGCCCGCGTACGGCTCGATCTCCGCGTTGCTGTACACGGGCGCCGCCGGCGTCTCGACCGCGATGCTCGCAAGGAACTCGCGGAGCGGCGCGCTGGCCTCCGCCACGAGCGGCGAGTGGAACGCCGCGGCCACGTCGAGGCGCCGCGCCTGGATCCCGGCGCCCTTCAGCCGCTCCTCCGCGGCCTCGATCGCCGCGACCGAGCCCGACAGCACCACCTGCTTCGGGCCGTTGTGGTTCGCGATCACCACGCCGCCGAGGCCGAGCGCACGCACCTCGTCGATCCCCCGCGGGACCGCGATCATCGCGCCCCGCTCCGACGACGCCGCGCCCATCAGCTCACCGCGCCGCCGCGCCACGCGCAGCAGGTCCGCCGCGGACAGCGCGCCGGCCGCGTGCAGCGCCGTGATCTCGCCGAAGCTGTGGCCCGCGAACGCCTCGGCCCGCACCCCGAGCGCCGCGAGCAGCGCGAGGTGCGCGAGGCTCGTCGCGCCGATCGCCGGCTGCGCCCAGCGCGTCTCGCGGAGCCGCGCCTCCTGCGCCGCCCGGTCCTCGTCCGAGAACACCGGCCGCGGGAACACCACCTCGTGCAGCGGCGCGTCCGCGATCGCGACGCCCGCCGCCGCGTCCCAGGCCGCGCGGGCCGGGTCGAACGTCATGAGCGCGTCCGCGCCCATCCCGACGTACTGGCTCCCCTGCCCCGGGAACAGGAACGCCACCCGCCCCGGCGCCTCCCCGGTCGCGCAGTGCACGAGCGGCGCCGACAGCGCCTGCTCCGGCCTCGCCTCGAGGTGCGCCGCGACCTGCTCGAGCTTCTTCCTGAGATCCGCCTCGTCCGTCGCGCACAGCCCGAGCCGCGCCGGCCTCGACGCGTCGAACGAGAGCACCGACTCCCGCGCCAGGAAGCGCAGGATCTCGGGCACCTCCGCCTCCTTCGCCAGCGCCCGCGCGCGATCCGCGAGCGCCGCCGGCGTGTCCGCCGACAGGAGGAAGAGCTCCGCCGGCAAGGCCCGCACCCGCCACGCCTTCGGCGCCGGGCCCGTGTACTCCTCCAGCGCCACGTGGAAGTTCGAGCCGCCGAAGCCGAACGAGCTCACCGACGCCCGCCGCGGGTGGTCCCCCGGCCGGATCCACGGCCGCGCCTGGGTGTTCAGATAGAAAGCAGTCTTTTCTATCTCGAGCTTGGGGTTCGGCTTGTCGACCTTGATGGTCGGCGGCAGCACCTTGTGGTGCAGCGCCATGATCGCCTTGAACAGGCCGGCCGCGCCCGCCGCCGCCTTGGTGTGGCCGATCTGCGACTTCACGCTGCCGAGCGCGCACCACTGGCGGTCTTCGCGCCCCGACTCGTCGAACATCACCCGCAGGCCCTCGAACTCGGCCGCGTCGCCGGCCTTCGTCCCGGTGCCGTGCGCCTCCATCAGCTCCACGGTCTCGGGGCCGTACCCGGCGGCGGCGTACGTCCGGCGGAGCGCCTTCGCCTGCCCTTCCGGCACCGGCGCGTACACGCTCTTGCTCCGCCCGTCCGACGAGGAGCCGATCCCGCGGATCACCGCGTAGACCCGGTCCCCGTCGCGCTCGGCGTCGCCGAGCCGCTTGAGCGCCACCATCGCGATGCCCTCGCCGAGCAGCGTGCCGTCGGCCTTGTCGGAGAACGGCCGGCAATCGCCCGACTTCGACAGCGCGGGCGTCTTGCTGAAGCACATGTACATGAAGGCGTCGTTCATCGTGTCGCAGCCGCCCGCGATCACGAGATCCGACTGGCCGAGCGCCAGCTCGTTGATGGCCATGGACATCGCCGACAGCGACGACGCGCACGCCGCGTCGGTCACGCAGTTCGTCCCGCCGAGGTCGAGCCGGTTCGCGATGCGCCCGGCCACCACGTTCCCGAGCAGGCCCGGAAAGCTCGACTCCTGCCATGGCACGTAGTTGCCAGCGATCTTGTCGCAGGCGCGCTTCACCTCGTCCTCCGGATACCCGAGATCCCGGAGCGCCTTCGCCCACACCGGCCGCTGGATCCGGCTCACCATCGAGGCGAGCAGCTCCTGCGCGGAGGTGACGCCGAGGATCACGCTCATCCGCTCGCGGCTCATCGACTCGAACTGCCCCTGCGCCGCGTCCTCCAGGACCCGCTTCGCCACGATCAGCGCGAGCAGCTGCGTCGTGTCCGTCGCCGGGACGATCGACGGCGGGACGCCCCACTCGAGCGGATCGAACGGCACATTCTTGAGAAAGGCGCCGCGCTTCGCATACGTCTTGTCCGGGGCGGACGGGTCGGGATCGTAGTAGTCCTCGACCAGCCAGTGGGTGCTCGGGACATCCGTGATAAGGTCTGTCCCGGACAGGATATCGCGCCAGAAGCCGTGCGCGTCGACCGAGCCGGGGAAGATGGCGCTCACGCCGACGACGGCGATGTGCGGGATACGCGAAGACGAAGGGTGCATGAGGACCTCGGCAGGTGGTCAGGCGCTCAGGCGAGCGGGCGAGGAGTGAAGTGGAATGCGGCGCTCGGCACGGGGACGCCGTACGTCCGGAGCTGCTGCGCGCGCGTGACGACGGCCGCGCCCTCGAGCAGGTTGCGCGCGACCTGGACGGCGGTGCGGCTTGCCGGGTCCTCGAGGAACGACCCCTTGACCCAGCGGTTGAACGCGCCCATGGCCGGGCCGCACCAGATCTGGTAATCGGCGCGGCGCTTCGGGTCCCCGGCGATCGCCCACTTGCTGGACATGCCGAGATACCAGCGGAAGATCAGCGCCATCTTGTGCTTCGGCTCGCGCGCGGCGCGCTCGAGCTCGGCCGGGTCGCGCTCGGCGAAGAACCGCTCGCAGCCCGCCCACACCTCGTCGCACGACATCTGGAACAGCTCCCTCTCGATGCGCGCACGCACGTCGCTGGGCAGCGACTCGATGGAGTCGTGGGCGACGTAGAGGTCGTAGAGCCGCTGCGCACGGACACCGAACATCGTGCCGCGCTTGAGCACCTGGACCTGCACGCCGAGCTCGAACATGTCGGCGGCCGGCGTCATCACCACGTCCGGGAGATCGGCCTGGGCCAGCATCTTCTTGCCCTCGTCGGACAGGCCCGACTCGATGCACGACTGGTTGACCGAGCCCGTGAGCACGTACGCCGCCCCGAGCGCGAACGCGGCGGCGATCGACTCCGGCGTGGAGAGGCCGCCGGCGGCGCCGACGCGGATCGGCCGGTGATACCCGTACTTCGCCGCGAGCTCGTCGCGGACGCCGAGGATCACCGGGAACAGCGCGACGAGGGGTTGGTTGTCGGTGTGACCGCCGGAGTCCGCTTCCACGGTGATGTCCTCGGCGACCGGGAGGCTCCGCGCGAGCTCCGCCTCGTCGCGGGTGAGCCACCCGTTGCGAACGCAGGTATCGAGGATCTCGGCCGGCGCAGGCGACAGGAAGCGCGCGGCGACCTCCGGGCGCGAGATCTTCGCGAACAGGTGGTTCTTCCGGTCGACGCGGCCGTCGGGCAAGCGCTTGACGCCGCTGTAGGCGAACCGCACGACCATCGGGTTCAGGCCCATGTAGGCGGCCGCCTCGGCGCGCCGGACTCCCCTCTTCAGGTAGAGCTCCACCGTGTCGCTCTCCAGCCTGGGCTGGTTCGGAGCGTGGATGAGGTTGCAGCCCCAGGTAGGGCCGTCCGTCCCGAGCGCCGCGGAGATCTCGTCGATCGCCTGCTCGATCCGGTGAAGCCCGAGGCCTGCGGCGCCGAAGAACCCCATCATGCCTGCGTTGGCCATCGCGATCGTGAGCCGCGTGGTGTGGATGCCGTTCGCCATCGCGCCGGCCACGTACGGGAAGCGCAGGCCGTGGACCTCGACGAAGGAGCGGTCTCCGAGCCACTCCGGGTACAGGGCGGGCAGCGTTCCGAGCAGCGGGAACGTCGGGACCCCGTTGACCTGATCCTCGCGGAGGACAGCGCCGCCCCGGGACACGCCGACGCGCCCATCCGGCGTCTCACGCACCACGTGCACCGGCTCTCGCACGCAGGAGACGGCCTCCCGCAGATCGGTCGATGTGAACGCGGGGAGCCAGGGCCCGCTGCGCCAGATGCCGATCGGCTGGAGGCCGGCGCTGCGGATGACCTGCGGATCCTCAATCATGCTGAGCTGCCTCCTAATGACAAGCACGGCCTCTATAACACCCGTCGTGAGCGGCCCGCGGTAATGGTTCGGTCACGGCGCAACGGCGGGACGGACCCCTTCACCAGGCGATGAAAGCGCTTTCCCTCGGCTCCTGCGGGCCTGACGCGCCCCGTGACGCACCGCGCCTTTGTTTCGGGTCTGTCACACGCGCCGCAGCGCGGCGCTCACCGCACCGGCGACGGGCCCGTCGCTCTATAGCGAATACCCACCATCGCTGACGAGGAGCGCGCCAGTCATGGTGGCAGAGGCGTCGGAGAGCAGGAACGCGATGAGCCCGGCGATCTCGTCGGCGCTCGCGTAGCGGCCCAGGGGCGTCGACATCGCCGCCATCTGATCGAACGCGGCGCGCTCGCTGCCGGCCGTCGTGACGAGCGCCTGGAAGAAGGGCGCCTGGGCCCAGATCGGCGTCTCGACGCCGCCAGGCAGGACGCCGTTCACCCGGATCTTGTCGCGCGCCCCCTCCTTCGCCGCGACGCGGACCAGCTGCGCCGCGCCGGCCTTGGATGCCCCATAAGCACCGATCCCCGGCTCGGCCTTGACCGCCGCGACCGAGGAGACGACGACAGCCGTCCCGCCACGACCGGTCTTCCTGAGCAGACGAAGGGATGAGCGCGACTCCCTCCACCATGGGCGTACCTCCTCTCCTGTAGCACGGCGGAGCCGCCGCGCGCAGGCGCAGGTGCAGAGCTGGTGGGGTTCAGGGCCAGTGGGACGAGGCCTGCGACGCGCAGGCCAGCGCCGCCGGGAGAGCTCGACGGGACCGACACCAGGCGCTACCACAGCGCCCAGCGGCGAGGTGAGCGGCAGATGCGACGCGCCAGCCTGCTCGGGCGTCATTTTACACGACCGCCCGCGCTCGACCGCGGCGTCCCGGTGCTGAGCAGGTTTGATGTCGCCCGCGCTCGCCTTATGCTCCTGTGACGATACGACGATGAGACGTCTCTACCGCCTCTCTGCCAAGATCAGCAGGCTCCTCACGGCCCGTCGGACGCGCGAAGCACGCGCGCAGACGCCCCGTGTGGCGCCGCCGGACGAGGCCCCGACTGGCAACGCCGCCCAGGAATGGACGCCGGCGCCCGTCGAGCAGCAGCAGGCGGTGCTCAAGTACGTCATCGCCAACGTCCCCCACGCCATCTTCTGGAAAGACCGTCATGGACGGTTTCTCGGGGGAAATCAGAACTTCCTCAACGACACCAACACGAAGGTGCTGGAGAACCTCGTCGGCAAGACCGATTACGACGTGTGGGGCAGCAAGAACGCGGAGTGCTTCGTGCGCATCGACCGGGAGGTCATGGAGGGCGGCACCCCGATGCTCGACGTCGAGGAGCCGCTGCTCCGCCCGGACGGCGAGCAGCGGTTCCTGCTCACCAGCAAGGTGCCCATCCGCGACGAACGGGGCGATGTGACGGGGATCCTCGGGATCTACGCGGACATCACCGAGCGCAAACGGATGGAGATCGAGCTCCAGAAGGCGAAGGAGGCGGCGGACGCCGCGGCGTGCGCCAAGGGAGAGTTCCTCACGGTGATGAGCCACGAGCTCCGGACGCCGCTCTCCCTCATCCTCGGACCGCTCGAGTCGCTCCTGTCCAGCCGGGACGAACCGCTCTCACCGCGGGTACGTGGGGACCTCGAGCTCATCCAGCGCAGCGGGCGGCGGCTCCGCCGGCTGGTCGACGATGTCCTCGATCACCAGAAGATCGAGGCCGGCAAGATGCAGATCGACTGGGAGGCCGTCGACGTCGGAGAGCTCGTCTCGGACATGGTGGAGGAGGCTCGCCCGGCGGCGGCGCGCGGCGGGCTCGATCTCTCGATTCACGTGGATCCCGAGCTGCGGAGGGTCCCCGCCGATCGGCGCAAGCTCGAGAAGATCGCGCTCAACCTGCTGGGCAACGCGCTGAAGTTCACCCCGCCTGGCGGGCGCGTCACCGTCGACCTGCGGGCGCTCGATGGTCTGTTCGAGCTCTCGGTCGAGGACACCGGCCCTGGCATCCCGGCGGACAGGAGACACCTGCTCTTTCAACGGTTTCAGCAGATCGACGCCTCGGCGACGCGAAAGCACGAGGGGACGGGGATCGGGCTGTCGCTGGCCAAGGAGCTCACGGAGCTCATGGGCGGCACGGTCGGCGTGGAGAGCGAGCCCGGGGTCGGCTCTCGCTTCTTCGTGCGGCTCCCGCGCGCCGCGGATTTCCTGGCAGTGCGGCGGGCGACCGCCGCGCCCGAGCCGCCGCGATCGCTCAACGGCGCGGGCACCTACGAGCCTCCCCCGTCGTCGGTCAACCTCCGCGGCTTCGAGGTGCCTCCGCCGCCCGCCGCAGGCGCGCCCCGCGCCGGCGGCCGCGCGGAGGGGCCGCGCGTGCTCGTCGTGGAAGACAACCCCGACATGAGATCGTACCTGGCGGACATCCTGTCGGCCGGACACGAGATCGTCCTGGCGACGAACGGCCGGGAAGCGCTCGAGTCGATCGCGGCGAAGCGGCCAGATGTCATCGTCTCGGACGTGATGATGCCGGAGATGGACGGATTCGAGCTGGTCCGGCGGCTCAAGGGGGATCCCGCGCTCCGGGACATCCCTGTCCTCCTCTTGACGGCCAGGGCGAGCGGCGCGGAGGCCGTGGGGGGGCTCGACGTCGGCGCCGACGAATACATGAGCAAGCCGTTCGACCCCCTTGAGCTCAGGGCGCGAGTCCGCGCCGCCGAGCGGCTGCACCGCGCCTATCTGGAGCTCGCGGCGAAGAACGGCGAGCTCGCGGCGGCGCTGGAGCGGCTCTCGGAGACGCAGCAGGAGCTGCTCCAGGCGGGCAAGATGGCGGCGATAGGGACGCTGGTGGCGGGGCTGTCGCACGAGATGAACAACCCGGTGTCGGCCATCCTGATGAACGCCCAGCTGCTGCTCAGGCGGCACCGGAAGGGGCACGGCCTGCCCGACGAGGCCTCGCTCCTGAAGGCGCTCAGCACCATCGAGCGGCAGGCGATCCGGTGCTCGGATCTCGTCACGGCGCTGCTCGAGTACGCGCGCGGCAAGCCGATCGGCCGGGAGCCGTGCGACGTGCGCGCGGCGCTCCGCCGCGCGGTCGACCTGTCCGCGCCGCGGGCGCGCGAGCGCAGGGTCCACCTCGAGACGGACGGCGCCTCATCGGCGCTGCCCGAGGTGCTCGTCAACGCATCGCAGCTCGAGTCGGCCTTGCTCAACGTGATAGGCAATGCGCTCGACGCCAGCCCGCACGGCAGCGCCGTCGTGGTCGAGGCTCGCCCGCTGCCCCGCGGGGACATCCACGGCGTGGAGATCGACGTGCACGACCACGGCTGCGGCATCCGCGCCGAGGACCTGAGCCGAATCTTCGAGCCGTTCTTCACGACGAAGCCGCCCGGGCAAGGGACCGGGCTCGGGCTGTCGCTGACGCACCGGTTCATCGAGGAGCACCAGGGCAGCATCCGTATCGAGAGCGCGCCGGGCGAGGGCACGACGGTGCGCATGTGGCTGCCCGCGCGGCAAACGGAAGGGGCGGAGTGAGGCGAGGGAGCGGGGCATCGCGACCACGCCGGCCACGCCGACCACGCCGGCCACGCGGGTCAGCTCGCCGGTGAGGCGCGGAGCTCCGCGGCGAGCGCCGCGCCCAGGGCGAAGAAGGCCGGACGGGCGGGCTCCGGGCCGCCGCCGAGCCGGCGCTCGAGCCGCGCCGCATCCCAGCCGCAGGCATCGTAGGTCTCCAGCGCGTGCCGGTCGCGCCTGGACAGCCGGGCCCTCGCGCCGCGGAGCGCTGCGGTCATGGCCGGCAGCCCCGCGGAGAGCGCGAGGCCGGTCTCCCCCCAGTCGTCGAGCGACGATGGGCTCTCCAGCACATCGACGACGAGGCCCGTGAAGAACAGGCCGACGACGGCCTCGCAGAGGCGATCCAGCGCGCCGCGCACGGCGTCGTCGCCCATCGTCCAGAGCGCCGGGTCCGGGTTGAAGTAGCCCAGGAAAGCTTGCAGCATGAGCATCGGCGTCTCGGGCATCAGGAAGCGGCGCTCGCCCCGCTCGCGCGACCGCCTGCGGAGCACGCGCATCATCGAGATCATGATCTCGCCGACCGCGAACCCCTGCTGCGCCTGCTCGGCGAGATCGTCGCCCATGTCCACCTCGACGCGGATCCCGGGGGCGAGCCGGGCGACGAACGAGATCCCGAGCGGGTGCACGAACAGCGTCCTCGTGGCGAGCATCTCGACGTCACGGAGGACATCTTCGGGGAGGACCGCCGCATAGGCGACGAGCGCGCGCTGGACCGCGCCGGTGATGAGCGGGTCCTCGGGGACGTCGTCGACCAGGTCGCCCAAGCTCATGATCGACTCCGCATGATCGCGGAATAGCACAGCTGGACCTGGACGAGGAGCGGCGCCCGCTTCGCGCCGAACGCCCTCGCTGCCGCCGGCGGCGGCGCGACATCGGATCTGTCATTTATTTGCGGCGAGCGATCTGTCATTTATTTGTGACGAGAGATCTCGTCATTTATTGATCACGAAGAGGGAGGGAGGCCACGGCGCCCCGCGCCCCCCTCGAGCCGACAGCGCACCGCATCAAGCTCGCCCTCGAGCCGGAGCTCGATCTGCGGCGCGCCCGCCGTACGGGCGTCCCTGTGTGGTAGCTTCGGCGCATGACCAGCGCGGGCGCGACGCTGCCAGTCCCGGTCGCGACGCCGCGTCGAGCCGCGTTGCGCGCCCATCTCACCGAGTTCCTGCTCGTCGGGGGCGCGACGCTCGTGCTCTTCCCGCTCGCGTGGCTCGCCCGCAGGGCCGTCGGGCTCGACGCGGCGGAGCTCGCGATCGGCTTCCTGACGTTTCACGCCGCGTCCGTGATCAACGATCCTCACTTCGCGGTGACGTACCTGCTGTTCTACAAGGACGCGAGGCGCCGCGCGTTCGGCGGCGCCTTCGCCCCGGCGCAGCGAGCCCGCTACATCCTGGCCGGCCTCCTGGTCCCGGTCGCGCTGCTCGCGTGGGCGATCGGGGCGCTCTCGACCGGCTCCGCGCGGTCCATGGGCTTCATGATCCAGCTCATGTTCCTCCTGGTGGGCTGGCACTACGTGAAGCAGGGCTTCGGCGTCCTGACGGTGCTCTCGGCGCGGCGTGGGTTCCGGTTCGCCCCCCTGGAGCGCGGGGTGATCCTCGCGCACTGCTTCGCGGCCTGGGCGTACGCGTGGGCGAGCCCGGCGGATCCAGGCAGGGAGGTCGAGGAGAAAGGCGTGGTCTACACGTCGCTCGCGCACCCGCCGGCGCTCGAGCCCGTCACCGGGCTCGCGTTCGGGCTCAGCGCGCTCGCGCTGCTCTGGGTGCTCGCGCGCAGGTGGCGCATGGAGCGGCGCCTGCCGCCGCTCGCGCCGCTGGCCGGTTTCCTCATCACGATCTGGCTCTGGACGGTCTACTCGAGCCTCGACCGGCTCATGGTGTACCTGATCCCGGCGCTCCACTCCGTTCAGTATCTGTATTTCGTCTGGCTCATGAAGCGGAACGAGGCGCGCGACGCCGAGGGCCCGCCGCTGTTCGGGCGCCCGACTGGCCTGCGCCTCGGGCTCCTGGCGGCGACCGCCGTCGGCCTCGGGTGGGTCGTGTTCCGCGGGGCGCCCGCGCTCCTCGACGGGGCGCACGGCGCGCTGGTGCTGAGCTCGAGCGACGGCGAAGCGATGTCCGACCTGGGCCCGACACCGTACTTCGCAGCCGTCTTCGTGTTCGTGAACATCCACCACTATTTCATGGACAACGTGATCTGGCGCCGGGAGAACCCCGAGACAGCGTATCTGCTGCGACCGGACGACCGGGGCAGCGCGGCCGGCTGAGCGCGCAGGCCGGCGCGGCGGCGCCTCGACCCCTGCCTCGGCCGTGCGGAGATCGGAGCGCCGGCCGCCCCTCAAGGCCGCTTCACGCCCTCTTCTTCGCGACCGCCCCCGCCGCGCGCGCGGCGAGCCGGGCGGCGGCGGCCGCGGCGCCGAGCGCCGTCGCCGCGACCAGGGAGACCCGCAGCCACGCGGCGGCGGCCTTCTCTGGCCGGTAATCGGGCAGGTACGGGCGGGCGGCGCGCGGCAGCACCCAGGCCTCGCTCCCGGGGCCATCGCCGCCGATCGCGTGCACAGCGCGCGCGAGGCGGGTGCCGGGGTACGAGCGGCTCTGAAGCCAGGGGATGAACCGGAAGAAGGGGACGTGGCCAGGCGCCTGCCGCTCCATCCAGGCGAGCGCACGCCCGAGCTCGGCGGCCGCCGCGGGAGCGCCGCCGTCGCCTTCGAGTCGGTGCCATTCGCCATGGCCGGGCAGGAGCCACCCGAAGCGGAGGTGGCCAGCGCCCGCCAGCGCGACCAGGCGGCGCACGGAGCGAATCTGACGCTCCCAGTCGTTCCAGCAGTGGAGCCGGAACGCCACGATCTGGCCGACGCGGCGCGAGTAGGCCAGGTGGTCGCCGGTGAACAGGAAGCGGCCCCGGTACAGCAGGCACATCGAGCCCGCTGTGTGGCCGGGCTGCGAGAGCACGGCGAGCTCGGCGCCGGCGAGGTCGCCGTCGGCGAGCGGCGAGCCGTCGAGGGTCATCGGATCGAGGCGGTCGCTGAGCTGGATCTCCACCTCGGAGGTGGCCGGATTGCGCCCGGCGCCGCGCGGGTTCACGTCCGCAGCGCCGAGGACGCGGCGACACCCAGGGAAGCGGGCCGCGAACTCGGCGTGGTGCACGGTGTGGTCACGGTGGGTGAGGAAGATCCACCGCACGCCGCCGCGCTCTTCGAGGAAACGGAAGACGGCCTCGGTCGGGCTCGGCAGGTCGACGAGCACGCCCCCGCCGGGGCGCTCGATGAAGTAGGCCGTCGCGCCCGCGTTCTCGCGCGCGGGGTGGCCGAGGGCCCAGACGTCCTCTTCGATGCGGCGCGGCCAGGCGCGGAACGGGGCGCCGAGCGCGCCGGGCCGCGCGCGGGACAGCGGCGACGATCGGAGGCGCAAGGCGTGGACGGGACAGGCGGCGACCGCCGAGCGCGCCGCCTCGAGATCGGCCCGGCTCCGCGGCTGGCGCAGGATGCCGGTGAAGGCCCCTTCATCATAGGTGCCCGCGAGCACGGCGGGGCCGCGGCGCCGGACGTCGCCGTCCATGGCCTCCCAGTGCGCGGGCGCGACCTCGCCCAGGAGCTCTGGAGCGAAGTTCCTGCAAACGCCTGCGCCACAGCAGGCGCGCGTGACGTGAAGTCGTCCCCAGTCGCCCTCCTCGATATCGTCGCTCTGCGCGTTGTCCATAGGCGAGCAGACTACCACGCTGTTCGCGATCTAGCATGTACGCCGATCGCCTCGAGCGGCCGGGCGCGCCGAGCAGTACAACTACCATGACATCATCACCACGCCACCCGATCGTCCACGCCGTACACCATCGTCCTCAGCATCGATGACATCCGCAGCGAGGCGGAGATCGTCATGCAGGCGACTGAATGCACGCATTGTCTCGGGTGAAGAAAGGAGATGAGGACATGGCGAGCAGAAAGTTCTACCTTTACGTCGGCGTCCTCGCCGAGGCCGCGCGCTCGAGCGCGATCCACGACCATGATCCATGAAAGAAAATGAACCGGTTAATACTCTACCGGGGAGGTGGTCCATTTTGCCGGAGAAGCTCACAGGGAGACGGGGAGACGGGGAGACAAAGAGATTTACTAAGTTTCTTCTCCCCGCCTCCCCGTCTCCCTGTTCAAATTCGAACAGTAACACGCCATGCGCCCGCAGCGCCTCGAAGGGCGCGCCGCTGGCGCGATGCCGCGACGCGCCGCGGCATCGCGCCAGCGGCGCGCGCGACGAAACCGGCGCGAGACCGGCACCGGCGACGTGCCCAGCACGCGGCTGTTGACACTGAACCGATTAACCCGTTCTATTTCGCCGCGTCACTGCCACAGCTCGCAGGGAAGAACCCATGAATCTCATCCAGCTCAGCCCACGCTTCTATGCCGCATTCCTCCTGTGCTTGACGGCCGCTTGCGGGTCGTCGAGCGACGACACGCCGCCGGAAGGCTCGGGGGGCGGGTCGTCGAGCACGTCGGGAACTACATCGTCGAGCGCCTCCGGAGGCGGGTCGTCGAGCGCGTCCGGAGACACGGCGTCGAGCACCTCGACAGGCACGCCGGACGACACACCGGAGTTCCCGGACACGCCAAGGGGCGACCTCCTCGAGGACCTCTGGACGTCGTCTCGAGCGGGCAAGTTCCGGTTCGGTTACGAGAACGCGATCACGTGGGGGCTCTACGACCCGGGCACCAAGCAGCTCGTGTCGACCAACGACTGGTTCTCGAGCATGGCGGGCGCCGCCAGCCGCGGCGAGCGTGAGTGGTCGTCGGACGCCGGCGCCACCGTGGGAGAGAACCCCGGGTTGCTCGGCGTCTCCCTCGACGCGATGGTCTTCGATCCGGTCCCCTGGAATCGCCGCGACGTCACCGCGGACGCCGCGGCGTACATGCTGGAGCAGCCGGGCGGGATGGTGGCCTTCGACTGGCACACGCCCCCATGCAACTACGACATCAGCACCTCGGACTTCGCGGACGCCATCGAGACGCCGCTCGCCACCCTCACGGTCGACGGACAGAGCGTCCCGATTCACGCCCAGGGCGGAGGCACCCCGTTCTACGCCGAGACGTACTATTCGCGCTCCCTCGGCTCCAGCGCGGACATCCCGGAGAACCTGAAGTGCATCTGCAAGATCGCCAACGACGTGCCGATCGAGCAGGGGACCCACGCCGGCATCTCGGCGCGCGGCTGGCTCGTGGCCCACGCGAAGTACGTGGCCCAGTTCTTCCGCGAGCACGGGCTCGACGGCAAGCCGATCGTCCTCCGTCCGTTCCACGAGCACACCGGCGGATGGTTCTGGTGGGGTCAGCCCTACTGGAACTGCCAGGCCCTGCTGGACGACGATCAGGCCGTCACCGGCCCCGCCGCCTACAGCGCCGCGTACCGCACGTTCGCCGAGGCCGTCCGGAGCGAGCCGGGGATGGAGAACGTGATCTTCGCGTACTCGACGGACAAGGTGCGAAAGCTGAGCGACAGCTCGGTGACGCCCGCCGAGGCGAAGGTCAGGGATCCAGAGAGCCTCTCTCGCGACATGCTCCGGGCCCGCCTCGTCGAGGAGCTCACCGAGCTGGGCGCGGCCTACGAGAGCCCGCCCCAGGAGGCCATCGCGGCGCTCGAGACCGACGGTCAGCCGCCGTCCGCGCTGCTGGAGGAGTACTACCTCGAGGCGTACCCTGGCGACGACCTCATCGACATCCTCGGCATCGATCTCTATTACCCGTACGAGCGCGCGGCGTCCCCGGCAGATCTCGAGGACATGAAGGCGATGGCGAGCGCCGTCGCGGCGATCGGCGCGGCCAAGGGCAAGCCTCACGCGCTCACCGAGACGGGCACCTACCGGCTGCACCTCCTCCACCGGGTCAGCAAGCTCGCCGCGGGCGCGTCGCTCACGCTCTACCCGGCAGACCACGTGAGCAAGTGGCACGACACCCTGTTCGATGAGAGCCTGCGGACGGAGTTCCTTGCCAACTACGGCCTCGGCTCGACGGGCGCCGTCGCGCTCTCTTCCGCCGAGGTAACGAGCCTGTTTCCGGACGCGGGGCAGGGCGCGCTCACCGAGGACTGGTACAACACCCACCTCCTCGATCTCGCCAAGAGCGCCGGCGTCGCTTACGCGCTGACGTGGCAGACCTACTACGACGGCAGCGACTTCGACGACAAGGCCGTCTACTACTATGTTCCCTTCCCGGGCCACCCGGAGGCGGACAACTTCCGTCGCTTCGCAAACGATCCGGCGGTCTGCTTCGGCGCGACAGCCTGCCAGTAGCCCGGCGGGGGGCGAGGAGCGGACATCCGCTCTAGACGTGAAGGAACCGCCGAGCCCCGGGCCTCGCGGTCAGGTGTCGAGGTTCAGGCGGTCCCAGGCGGCCCAGAGCCGCCGGAGCGAGGGAGCTCCGGCGGCTCTTTCACTGTCCTTGTCGCCGCGGCGAGGGCTCCCTCCCCGGCGCGCTCTGGCCTCGACGACGGCGCTGGAGTAAGGGGAGATCGTTCAGGAGGCACCATGGGCATCTCCATCGCGTACTCGGGCAAGCTCCGCGACCCGATCGTCGTCCCCGAGCTCGTCGCGGATCTCGCCGCCAAGGCCGCGGCCGCCGGCTGGCCCAGCAAGACCATGAAGGAGCTCATCGCCGATCGGCGCGTGACCTGCTCGGGTCTCGAGGGCATCACGCTCTATCCCCACCGCGAATGCGAGCCTCTCCACTTTCACTTCGACGGTGAAGGCACCTTCATCAACCACACGTACCACGCGCTGCTCAGCGACTCGAAGATGGCGGACATGATGCGTCAGGCGCTGGCGGAGTCCGCGGCCATCACGCGCAACCTCACCCGCGCAGCGCAGGAGAGGGCGGGGCGCGGCGGAGGGCCGCGCGTCAGCGTCAGCGTCCCCAGCCTGCCAGAGGCGCCGGGCGTCGAGTTCTTCAAGGAGGGGAGCCGCTACAACTGGACGAAGACGCAGTTCGCCGGCCCCAAGGTCCACGTCGCCGTGTGCGCCATCCTGCGGTACGTGAAGCAGCGCTATGCGCCCGAGCTCGACGTCAAGGACGACAGCGGGTACTTCGTCGACGGGGACTACGAGAAGCTCGAGGGCCAGCTCGCCTACGTCGAGCGCCTCACCTCGCTCGCCTCGCAGGCCATCGAGGCCGCCGCCGCCGCGAGCAAGGGCCCGATGACCCTCGACGCGTTCGTGGACCGGATCAACGAGGAGCTCGCCGAGGCGAAGGACAAGCTGCACTGACGAGCGCCGGCGCCGGTGCGCCGGCCGCTTCGACGCCCGCCAATGTGATCGATGATGACATCACCGGCGCCCGATGTGATCGTCGAGCACATCGGCCGCCCGGAGGTCCCATGTCCATCGCCCTGTCCGCCCCCGACTTCGACGCCGCCCTCGACGCCGCCTTCGCCGGCGCGGGGGGCGCCTCCGCGGACGCCGCTCGCGGAGCGCGCGCCTTCGATCACCCGCTCGACCTCGAGGCCGAGTATGGCTTCACGCCGCTCGCCGTCGAGGGGACGCTGCCCGAAGGCCTCGAGGGCACGCTGTTTCGGGTGGGCCCGGCCCGCGCGACCCTCTTCGGCGTCCGCGTGCCGCACTCCTTCGAGGCCGACGGAGGGGTGCTCGCGGTGCGGCTGTCGGGCGGCCGGGCGGAGGGCGCGCACCGCCTCGTGCGCAGCCGCGGCCTGGTGGAAGAGCTCGCGGCCGGGCGGCGCCTCTACGGCTCGACCCTGTCCTGGCCGAAGCGCGTGCTCCACGCGCTGCAAGGCAAGCGCAGGGGCAAGAACGTCGCGAACACGAGCCCCTTCCTCGCCGGCGGCCGGCTGTTCGCGCTCGTGGAGTCTGGCAGGCCGACGGAGCTCGATCCCGCGACGCTCGACACGCTCGGCGAGAGCGATCTCGGCGGCGCGCTGGGTCCCACCTTCTCGGCCCACCCGCACCGGGTTGCCGCCAGGAAGACGAGCTACAACTTCGGCGTCCGCTACGGGCGCAGGACCCAGATCGACCTCTACGCGGTCGACGACGACGGGCGCGCGCGCTCGCTCGGCGCGGTGCCGCTCCCGGCGCCGGTGATGCTCCACGACTTCTGCGCCACCCGCCGGCACCTCGTGTTCTTCGTCTCGCCCGCGATCATCCGGGTGGGGCGCGCGATGCTCCAGTGGGGAGGCTTCGAGTCCTGGGTGCGCTTCGAGCCCCGCCGGGGCACGGAGGTGATCGTCGTCGACATCGACGACGTCTCCCGCGTGCGCCGCTTCGGCGTCGACGCGTTCTTCCAGTGGCATTTCGCGAACGCCTACGACGACGGCGAGGACCTCGTCGTCGACCTCGTCCGTCACCGCACGCTCGCCACGCTCGGCGCGATCGGCAAGGACCCGGATCGGCCCGAGCTCGCCTCCGTCGACGGCGGCGTCCTCGTGCGCCACCGCGTGCGCGCGGGCCGCGAGCAGCTCCTCGTGGAGGACCTCGGCGGCGTCGTCGGCGAGTTCCCGCGCGTCGACCCCCGGGTCGAGGGGGATCGGCACGGCGCCGTCTTCCTCGCCACGAAGGGGCGGGCCGACGACCCGCACGGAAACGCCATTGCGCGCGTCGACGTCGAAACGGGCGCGATCACCCTGGCGCGCGTCGCGCAGCACGAGCGCCCGTCGGAGCCGGTCTTCGTGCCGCGCGCGCCCGGCGCTCCCGAGGGCGACGGCCACGTGCTCGCCCTGGTCACCGACGCGAAGGCCGGGAAGAGCGCCATCCACGTCTGGGACGCTGCGCACCTGGACGATGGGCCAGCGGCGCGGGTCCACCTGCTCCACGCCTCGCCCCAGACCTTCCATGGGGCGTTCCTGCCCCGCGCGGATTGACAGCCGCTGCTTCCGCCCCGGCTGGCGGAAACCACGAGGAAAAACAGGAATTCACAGGGAGCAGCCGTGTTCCTTGTCAAGAGGTGGCTGCGGTGAAAGCCCAGGGTCGGCCCGCCTTCACCATCGCGTTGAGGATGGTCAGGAGCTTGCGCATGCACGCGGTCAAGGCGAGCTTGGCGGGCTTCCCAGCCGCGACCAGTCGCTCGTAGAGCGACTGGAGGACCGGGTTGCAGCGCAGGCCCGAGACGCACGCCATGTAGAGCATGGAGCGCACGGGGGTGCGCCCGCCGCGGATGGAACGGCGGCGCTCCTTGCCACCGCTTTCGTCGTTGAACGGAGCAAGGCCGGCGAGCGAGGCGATCGTCTTGCGGTCGAGCGTGCCGAGTTCGGGAAGCTCGACCAGCAGCGTTCGCGCCGTGCCCGGGCCGACGCCGGGGACGGTGCGGAGCAGCTGGTCCTTGGCGCGCCAGGTGTCGCTGCGCTCGATGTGGCCTCGCAGGTCATCGTCGATATCCGCGATCTCCTTGGTCAGCCAGTCGATATGGCCGTCGAGGCTATCGAGCACGCGCTGAGTACGTCGTGGTCCGAGCAGCGTGGAGCGTCGATTTTTCTCGGCGACGAGCTCTTGCATGAGCTGCCGACGGCGCGCCAAGAGCTGCTCGAGGGCGAGCGTCGTCTCGTCGGGCATCTCGGTCCGCGATGGCTGCATGGCCGCCGCAAAGTGGGCGATGCACCTGGCGTCGAGCTTGTCCGTCTTGGCCAGCCGCCCGCTCGCTTTGGCGAAGTCGCGGACGTTGCGCGGATTGACCACGGCCACGGGGAGCCGCGCGACGCTGAGCGCGGCGAGCACGGTCATTTCGAAGCCGCCGGTGGCCTCGAGGACGATGAGCTCCGGTCCGATCGACGCCAGCTCCTTCGCAAGCGCCTGGAGACCGTCGTCGTCGTGAGAGCACCGCCACACGCGCTTGGCCTCGTGCAGCGCGATATCGAGGTGCTCCTTCGAAACATCGATGCCTACGTACTCTGCCATAACCTTGGGGCTTTCTTCCGGACGACGACGAAACGATCTCCCCGGCGCGCCCACCCTTGCAACAATGCGAGCTCTGGCTCAGGCAGCCGTTCGGGCTCTGCGAGGAGACCTACACCGCGGCGACCTCAGCTCCCTGACGGTCTTCGAGACCAGGGCGGGGTCGATCTGCCGCGGGGCAGCTCTTTTAACTCTTCGGCGCCCACCGGACGAGCTTTCCCCCGAGCTCCCCCAAGTTGCCGGTCTCCCCCCGGGCCCCCCTCGTCAGCGACGACGACGACGTAGACCAGGCGCTCCCGAGGTTCATACAAGGCGGGGAGGCGGGGAGCGAGAGACAGGAAGAGGGAGAAATTCATTTCTTCTTCCTCCCCGCCTCCTCGCCTCCCTGTGAAAATTCTCCGGGTTTCGACGTAATCGGTGTTCTAGAAGATCGGGAGCCCGCTCATGGTCGAGCTGGGCACCGAGCGCCGCGAGTCCCAGTGCTCGACGATGTCGCCGCCCTCGACGCGGAACAGATCGTAGAAGCCATAGGCGGCGTTGTTGCGCTTCCCTTCCGACAGGGTGAAGACGAAGTTCCCGTCGGCGATGACGTGGTGCACCTTGACGTAGCTGATGCCCTCGTCCTTCACGTACTCGACGAGCGCGGCGGGGCCGCTCGCGTCGGTGTCGCGGTGCTCGACGTAGCTCCCCCCGAGGAACTCCGATGCTCGCGCGTGCGCCCCTCCGATGAGCACGGCGTCGATGAAGCTCAGCACGTGCGCGCGGTTCTGCCCCGTGAGCGCCTCGTCCTCGACCGCCGTCGGGCCGTCCGTAGCCGAGGCCTGGTTCGAGTCGGAGTCCCAGTGCTCCATGATCCTGTCGTCTTTCACGCGGAACATGTCGAAGATCACGCCGGTCTGTGAATAGCGGCCCTGCACGACCACGAGATCACACTCGCCGAACGTGCGCAGGCGCTGGTAGCTGAACGACCCCGACGTGACGATTCCCCGCATCAGGTTCTTGAGCGTGGCGACGCCGCTCGTCGCGATCGGGTTGTGCTGGAGGTAGGGATCGGCCCAATAGCGATCGATCGCCGAGACGTCCTTCTGGACGAACAGCGCGTCGATGGCCTGCGCGACGAGGGCCTTGTTCGCGCGCGACTCCTCCGGATCACAGCGGCTCCCAACGTCGCCGCCCCCGACGCCAGCGCCGCTCCCCCCGACGCCGGCGCCGCCCTGCGCGTCGCCCCCCGAGCCCTGCGCGCTCCCGCCCGAGCCCTGCGCATCACCACCCGAGCCCTGCGGCTCCCCGCCGCTCCCCGTGGAAGCGGGAGAACCAGCCGAGGACGTCGAGCCCGAGGACGTCGAACCCGCGGACGACGCGTCGCCCCCCGCGCCGCTGCTGCCCGCCGACGCTGCTGTCGTGTTGCCGCCGGTGGTGCCGCCTTGATCGTCAGGCGTATCGCCCGATTCGTCGGAGCACGCCACGAAGAGGCAGACGGCCGCCAGCCCGATCCAAGGAGCGATGTTCATCCACGCTCCCTATCGCGCCGCGCACCCGGAGGCAATCCGCGGCGCATGGGCCGCGGAGCGTTTCAAACATGCTGAAGTTCTGAAGGAGCTTTTCGAATGGCGAGCTCAGCGTCTGCGCCGAGGGGTGGAGCACCCCCCACGCTCGAACGCTCACCCTCGCGTCGCTCGCTCTTTGGCGATCTCGTCTCGGCCGCCCTTCTCGACGAGCGCCGGGAACATCCTGCCGAGGCGCCAGAGCAAGCGTGCGCGCGAGGGGAGCACGATGACGGGCACGTCGGCGGCGGCCGCATCGAGCGCCTCGCGCGCGAGCGCGTCGGCCGGGTAAGGCGGGCCGGCAAAGGCCTCGAGCAGGCGTCGCGCGTTCGGAACCCACGGGACCGCCGGCAGATCGGGGGGGTTCTCGGAGTCCAGGATCGGGGTCTCGACCGCGGCCGGGCAGAGCACGCTGACGTGGACGCCGTAGGCCGCCGCCTCGATTCGCAGGCTCGTGCTGAGACCGACGACGGCGTGCTTGGTCATCGCGTACGGCGTGAAGAGCGGCGCTGGGCCCAGGCCGGCGAGCGATGCCACGTTGAGGATATGGCCGCTCTTCTGGCGCACCATGATCGGGTAGCCCGCCACGATGCCGTGCAGCACGCCGCGCACGTTGACGTCGAGGACGCGGTTCCAGTGCGGGAGCGGGATCTCGTGCGCCTCGCCGGCGACGCCGATCCCCGCATTGTTGATGAGCAAGTCGAGGCGCCCGCCGCGGGCTGCCGTGTCCTCGATGGCCTCACGCATGCCCGCCTCGTCGCGCACGTCGAGAGTGCGCGACGAAGCACCGTTGCCGGCCTCGGCCGCCACCTTCGCAGCGGCGTCGCCGTTCACGTCCGTCACCGTCACGCGCGCGCCGCGCCGCGCGAGCTCCAGGCTGAGCGCTCGACCGATCCCCGAGCCGCCGCCCGTGATGAAGGTGACTGCATCCTTCCACGCTTTTTTCATGGGCTCTCCGAGCAGGACAGGCCATACGATAAAATCGCTCGTGTCAAGCTCCTGCGCGGTGCGCTGCGCGCACGCTGTCCTCGCGCTTCGCACTGCGGCGCGTGCGCGCAGCGCACCGCGGTGGCCTTACGATCGCGCACCACGAGCCGCCCTGGCTTCTGATCGAGTGGCTCGGCGGAGAACGTCGGCCAACGAAGTTCGCCCTCACGACGCTACCCGCCCGGATGTCCCGGCGAGAGATCGTGCGCATCCACAAGGATGCGATACCGTACCGAGAAGGTCTACGAGGAGTTAAAGGGCGAGCTCGGCCTGGATCACTTAGAAAACCGGCGCTTGCCCGGCTGGCACCATCATGTCACCGTCGCGCTCTGCTGCTACGCGTTTGTTGTCGCCAAACGCGCGCGGCATTCTTCCCCCTCGTCCGAACGGACGCGTGTCCTCGCACCGTTCCCGCTCGCGGCCTGAGCGCCATTTCAGCCACTCCTTTGCCACCTATCGTCTGGCCGCCGCCCACATGATGACCCGCTGGCTGCCTCGGTGCCCCAGTTACCACCGTCGACACGCCGAGATCCCCAGGCTCCAGGCCATCCGGCTGCAACACAGTGTGTGTTAACCAGACTCCCGCACTAACCGAAGAAACGCCTCCCCGTCCTCCTTCTTGGCACCCGCAGATTGGGCAACATGCTTCGCGAGCGCATCCCACAACCTTCGGGTCTCCATCTTCACCGTGGAAGCAAGCAGATCACCTGACGCCATTGGAACCTTAGTACTATTCCAAACAGGATTTTTCAGGAGCTTCATATCCGTCCAAGTACTATGACCATACTCACAAATCCCAGCAAAGAGATGAACATCTGACCGCGAAAGCACGGGCACAACGATTAGCTTGAACAGGTGAAGATTCGGAAGCAACGCCACGGCCTTCAGCTCTAACCGTGCAAACGGAAGCACAACCGTATGCTCATAACTCTCGACATCTTTTGATTCAAATTTCCGCGGGACCACACCTGCGATCTGGTCCAGCATTGTCTGGGCTTCGCTTACAAGCTTGAACTTAGCTTTTGCGAGCACATCCGCCCCATAGTCGAGAATCCATTCACCCACCTTGGCCGCACCGGGGTGGGTACCTCTACCGCTGCATGAAACACATTCAGTCGAATACAACTCGAGGAGTGGTCCCGGCACGGGTGCGTTCGAAAGGCCATCGCGCAGCGCTTCCAGTCGTTCGTGCGCCACCTCAGGTGTTACGAACCGCGCAGCATCCCGCCTAAGCGCGGAAACTACCAGTTGCACTGGCCCGGGCTCGGACGCAATAGGCTGCCTGTCTGAAGGCTCTAGCGCACCGGCCAGTAAGCGCTTCAGTTGCTCAGTGAGCGTGCAGAACACCTCCGTCTGGTCGGCTTGTATGACAAAAAATGGACGTTGATGTGGATCACCTTCGAACGCATCGGCCGCAGCGCTGACCAGGTCCTTGTAACGAATCGTCCCAAGGCTGTGAGAAGCGATCGAGTCAAGCAAGACCCTCGTAAAATAACTATACTTGTCATCAGCGTAGGACGACTGATCGCGATAGGACGAAAAGAGAAAATAACACTTTGAAAACCGTCGCTGTGTTTCATCAATATGTTTTTCCAATTGTGTCGGCTCCAACGGAGCCTTCACGTAAGGCACGCCAGAATTGCAGGCATCGACGATCTTGACGGTCAGATCGGGCGACAAGGCGCGCAGCATGTCGTCCAACTCGCTATTTTCCAGGCAAGTCTCGCGTGGCCGAAGTTCATCATAGTTCCTAAGAACGTAGAAAAATTCACCGTCCCTATAGAGACCGTGCCCTGAAAAGTAGAAGATGACTTCCTGCGCGCGCGACGCCTGATGCTTCTGCACAAAAGATGACAACTGTTGCTTCGTCTGAGCGGCAGTCTCGACATCAACGAGGCAAAGCACCTCGTCACACAGATTCCCCTGCTCCAGGAATCGCGCGACCGTGCGCGCGTCGTTCGCCGCAGCGGGAAGTTCGCTACCAGGTGATGCATATGCACCGCACCCGATGACAATACCTAAACGCCGCATTTTTCCTCCAATGTTTTGGCTCGATCTCGGGCAGCCTGCGAGCACCGAAGGCGCTCGCCACCTTGAGCCGATTGTTGAGCACACTGCATCAAGAGCCCAATGTAGACACACCGTCAATCACGTTGCAGAACGGGATGACGATAAGGCACGCGACAAATTCGTGGTCGACCAACGTGGCCCCGCTTATGCTGCCGCCGACAACGAGGACAGCGGATGATCTCGTCATAACAGCGCCAATACAAATTTTTCACAATTACCCACTTCGACAGCCCAGACTTGAAATAGCAGTACACTTTTCGATCGAAGCCGACACAAGCATTGCGCTCACATCGACACTGACCCTCTGCGACAACCTCTTGAGGGAGGACGACCGAGCCGTCATCCAACGGAATGGGAAGCTGATTTCGCGGGCGCCTCAAGATGTCGTTGCGTTCAAGCAACGTGGGAACATCGTGCGGCTTACACCCTTTCAGCAAGCATCGGCGAACTCCTTCGTGGTACGCATCGACAACTTTCCAATTTCGGGCGATGGCATCATAAAAACCACGAGAAAATTCTATGGCCGACCGATCACTCAGGGGCCCTTCCGAGGCAATCGTATACGGCACGTTAAATGCTGCCAACATCCCACACCGCAACGAGTAACAGCTATTAAGGACAACGCACTCAATTGGTGGCGAATAGTCGCCCAGCAGCTTTGCGAGGGCAGCCGGTGGCGGCACAAAGAAATTACCGTGTTCGTCCTCCAGATAGAAGCCATGTTCTGTACCATGTCCGGAGAGATGCACGATCAAGTACCGCTCGCTAAGCAAAGCTCTTGACAGGTCGTCGACCGTGGCAGCCGTCCGGACATCAACGCGCAAGCGCCCGTTCGGGGCACACTGCTCTATGCATTGCTGAATGACGCGCTGCTCCTCTCCTACACGAAGCGAATCTGTATCTTTAGGATTCGCAAAAACAGCAAGAACTTTCCTTGTGCCTACTCTTTTGCCTTGAGACGCCATGATCTTATGTGGTTTGCATGGGCTTGTCGAACGACTCAACCGCAAGACAATCATCGGAGGCCAAGACGATTTGGCTCACGTCCGCGGTCGAAGTGCCCGGCGGCAACTTGGTCGATCGCAGTTCATGCACCCTTTCGCGACGACCAGCGATCCGCAAAGACAATTTTTTAACCAACAGTGCCCGTGGCAGTGTGACCACCCGAAGCGCCGGAATAGTGAACGCGTGCTCCGTCGTCGAGACTTCACCTGGCCACTCTGCCACCACATCAATACACGCGCCGAGCGGAGCGAAGCATTGCGCGCAAGCGTCGTCCCATATAAGTGAGTACATTGGAACCTCGGGATCGTATACGGCTGGGACGCCGCCAACGGCGTAATACGATGCTCGCAGGCTGATGTCCTCGGGTTTCAGATGATAATGCTTGGCAATGAAACTGTGAACACCCCCTCGCATTGACCGCACGTATGATGGCTGTTCATCGGCGTATCGAGTCAACCGGTCGGCGAGCTCCCAGCCGATAGAAAGGATATCACGGGCATAGTCTCTCATTCGAGCGCGCGTGACCTTGAGCGTTTCAACACGCTCTCTAGATCTCGGGTTTTCCCAGTCGACACCGGGATTATCTAAAAGCCAGAAAAACGAGACCGCATGTTCCGTCGAACGCGCGACAAACAGTCTGTTTCGCTCGAAGAAGAGCATCACAAGTCTGTGAATCTCCTCGTCGTCAAAAACGGAAAGAAGCTTCTCAAGCGACAGGGAAAGCGGAGATATTTCCCAGCCGCTCGGAGTGAACGGAAGATCACTGATCGATCTGGGGTGCTCCTCGGCGAGAAGTGACTTCAGGACTGCATGAGCGGATGTTAGGGTGCTTAAGACGTCTACGAGGGCATCTCTTGAAAGGTCAGCTGCATCAAGACGCCGCACGATAGCACGCTCGATTGTCTTAGTGATGGCGAGCGCAGCAAGCGTTCCAACGAAGCTGATGAGCACTGTGACGAGGTCCATATTGCGTACCGTGTCGGGAGCGCTAGCGCTTCGTAGAGCCAGGCGGCTTTGACGGTGTGCGGGGCTTCGTAGGCGGGGTCGGACGCGGCTCCTTCGGGCTATCAAATTGCCGAGTGGGAGGCCCCTTCCGTATGACCTCTTCGATGACCGGCTTCGAAGGCGTTGTGGTAGGGGGTATGGGTATTTTCTTCTTGGTCATTGAAATTGCCTCTTAACGGCACTGTAGGCGCAGGGCGAGATTCGAACGGAAAGCCCGTGCGCTTGGCGCACGGATGCCAAGCCGAATCTTGTGGATCCTGTTGAGGTGGATGTCGCCAGGGCCAGAGAATATGGCTTGATGTTGCGTGAGGATGTCACTGCTAGTGCATGCCCAACGAGTAGGCGACTGGTCAACTGAAACCGGTGAATTGAGATGTGTCCATTGGGGCGCCTTTGGTGACCTGCCGCACCGAGGGTCACACGGATCGGCGCTGCGCCGCAAGTACCAAGCGCTATCCAGCGCCGTCGGACAGATCCGTGTCGCACCGGCGGTGGTTGAGATTCGACCTTTCGGGCCTCCGCCGCCGCGAACGAAGATCCCGCGGCGCTCAGCATCGGCGACCTCAACGGGGACCGACGCCCTTCGTGAATGGGAGACGCGCTCCCCTTGCGCCGCCGCAGCTTCAGGGCTCGCCGGCGAGCTTCTTCACCGCGGCGAGCAACAGGTCCGGCTTGAACGGCTTGATGATCCAGCCCTTCGCGCCGGCCTTCCGGGCCTTCTCGATGAGCTCCGGCTGCCCCTCGGTGGTGAGCATCAGGATCGGGACGCCCGACGCGAGCCCCTTGTCCCGCAAGCTCTGGATCATCTCGATCCCGTTCATCACGGGCATGTTCACGTCCGCGATGATCATCGCCAGATCATCCTTGTGGGCGGCGACCGTGGCGACCGCATCTCGGCCGTTGTCCGCTTCCAGCGTGCCATAACCCGCCCCCGACAGGAGAATGCCGACCTGCTGGCGGACCGTACTCGAATCCTCGACGAGAAGAATTTTCTTGGCCATGTGACGTGTCTCCTCTTGCGTGTACGGCCATCCGGCTCAGAACAGCAGCACTTCGCCCTCGGGCTGCGGATCGGGCATGTTCACTTCCTCGAGCTCCAGCGCGTCGTCGGGGGCCAGCGCGTCGAAGAGCACGACGAGCCGGTCGGGCCCCGCGGCGAACAGGAGCCGCCGGAAGCCCTCGCTCTGCTCCTCCCTCGCGCGCAGGTGCTCGCCGATCGCGGCGCTCGGCGTCGACAGCACGATGACCAGCCCGAGGTGGCGCAGGCGGTTCTTCACCCGCCCGAGCAGCTGGTTGGCGAGCTCGCTCGCCCAGTCGCACACCATGTCTTCGTCGATCTCGCGCCGCTCTCGCAGCGGGTGGCTGCGCGTGATGAGCGCCAGGGGGGCGACGATGGTCAGGCTCCCCCGAAGGTGGTCGCCCGTGAAGCCGATGAAGGAGACCACCGCGTTGCCCGGCGTCGCCTCCGACGCCGCGTCGTCCAGCCGCCCGAGATCGACGCCGTTGTCGCGAAACAGGTGGACGCACGACGAAGCGAGCTCCTCGTGGATGCGGTCCCAGCTCTCCGAGTTCATTCCCCTCTCCTCGATATCTCGCTCTGCATTGTCGATGTGCTCACCGTGTCACGCGCTCCCCGACGCCATGCCCGGGCTCGATCCGCCCCGCGAAGGGGGAGGTACCAGCGAGCCCCGCCCGCTCGGAGGCGGCAGCGAGGCAGTCGTGAGCGACACCCCCGTGGCGTCGCTCGAATCCCGGGGGAACCGGAAGCGGAAGGTCGTGCCCTGGCCGCGCTCGGTGTCGAGCTCTATCCGACCTGCGAGCCGCCGGCACTCGTGGAGCGCCACGCCGAGACCGACGCCGCGGCCGGAGACGTCCGTGACCTGCTCGGCCGTGCTGAAGCCGGGCGCGAACAGCGCGGCCTCGAGATCGCGCCGCGTCGCGCCCGAGAGCCCGACGGCCACGGCCTTCTCGCGCACGCGCTCCCAGTCGATGCCCGCGCCGTCGTCGCCGACCTCGATGACGATCTCGTCCGCCGTCATCCGCGAGCGGAGCGTGAGCGTGCCCCTCGACGGCTTGCCCGCCGCCTCGCGCGCCTCCGGCCGCTCGATCCCGTGATCCATCACGTTGCGCACGACGTGGCCCAGCGCCTGCCACATCCCGGCGAACCGCGACGCGGGCAGCCGGACGCCCCCGGCGTCGATGCGCACCTCGGGCTTCGGTTTGCCGAGCTTCCGGGCCAGCGTCTCGGCCTGGTCCTTCATCCGGCTGAACCGCACCTCGGTCCGCTCGTCGCGGAGGGCCGCGATGGCCCGCTCGATCTCGGCGGGGTCGCGGCGCTGGCGCACCATGGCGAGCAGGGCATCGACCTCTTCATGGCCGACGTCGGCGCGCGAGGACTGCGCCGTCGACGCGAGCAGGACGCTCACGCGCCCCACGAACGCGAGCCACACGTCCCTCAGCGCGTCGATCTGCTCGTCGGACGGCAGCGCGCGCTCCTCGACGACGAAGCTCTCGATCTCGTGCGCCACCCTCGCCACGCTCGTCACGTCCCAGAGCCCGGCGTTCCCCTTGATCGTGTGCACGAGGCGCATCACCTCGTCCACCTCGCCGCTGGACCGCGCGCTCACCGCGTCGACGAGCTTCGTCGTGTCGTTGACGAAGCCGACGAGGCCGAGCCGGTCCTTCACGGCCCGCTCGAACACCTGGATGTACTCGTGCTGCTGCTCGGCCTCGCGCACGGAGGCGATCGTGGACGTGACGTCCGTGATCACCATCAGCGCCCCGTTGAACTGGCCCTCTCCCGACAGGATCGGCTTGAAGCCGAGCGCGAGGTAGCGGCCCTCGCGGTGCAAGGTCTTCGGGAGCTGGTCGAGGACGACCTCGAGCGGGAGGAAGTCGTCGCAGGCCGCCTCCCACCCCATCCTGAGGAACGCGCTGGCCCGCGGATCGTGGCCGGCGATGCGATCGGCGAAGTGCTCGTCGCGCGCCGGCACGCCGAAGAGGCGCTCGAAGGCGGCGGAGTGCACGGGCTCCATCGTGCCGTCCCGGTGGATGGTCACGAGGGCCTGATCGACGTTGTCGAGGACGAGGCGCATCTCCCGGTTGCGCTTCTCGAGCTCCGAGGTCCGCTCGGCGACCGTGGCCTCGAGGTTCTGCCGGTGGCCCTCGAGGACCTCGTCGCGCGCCTGGATGCCCGCCAGCATCTCGTTGAAGGCGTCCGTGAGCGCCCCGAACTCGTCGTCGGCGGTCTTGCGGGCGCGCGTCGTGTAGTCGCGCGTCCGCCGGACGTGGGCAGCGGCCTCGCCGAGGACCTCGAGCGATCGGGAGATCCCCCGCACGAGGACCAGCGCCAGCGCGACCGACACGAGCAGCACGAACGCCGAGACCGCGACGCCGTCGCGCACCGTCCTCCGCGTGTCCGCGACCCTGGCCGCCGCGGCGCGCCTCATCCCGGAGATCGCCTCCTCCTCGATCGCGGCGAGCCCGTCGACGCGCCCCTGCTGCGCCTCGAACCACGCGTCGTGATCGATCGCCAGCGCCTCGTCGGTCGACGCGATGGCGGCGGCGCGCAGCTCGTCGGCGCGCCGCACGCGCGGGTTGGAGCGGGCGGCGTCGTAGAGCGCCCGCGCCGGCTCCGACGCGTTGGCGATGAACTCCTCGTGATAGAGCTGCTCCTCCGTCATCAGCGTCACGAGCGTCTTGAAGGCCCCCGGCTCGAACAGCGTGGACGCGAAGGCGTGCGCGAGCAGCGCGTGCTGGCGGCTGGCGCGCTCGGCGAACTCGTGGACGGCGACGATCGACTGGATGCTGCGCAGGAGCTCGCCTTCGTCGCTCAGCTCGGAGAGGCCGGCGTTGGCCCGGATGAGGCTCACGTTGATGCCGCCGAAGACCCTCAGCACGCTGTCGAGCGACACCGTCTTCGCGTCGGCCTGGGCCCGGAACGCGCCGAGCTCGCCGACCTTGGCGCGCCCCTCCGCGAGATCGCGGGCGAGCCGGCGCGGCAGCCCGGAGAGGTCGCGCGCGGCCAGGAACGCGTCGAGCTGGGCGAGGCTCTCGTCGGTCGCCACCCGCGCGTCCCGGAGCTGGCCGCCGGCGCTCAGGAGCTCCGCTGCGCGATTGAGCGGCGGCGCGGCGCGCCGCTCGCCCTCGACGTCGGTCATCTCCGGAGGACGGGCCTCCAGCCCCTCGACCAGCGCGGTCCACGCCCGCTCCTTCTGGAGGGCGTGCAGCGGCTGCGCCATGATCGAGGAGAGCTGCGCGAGGTCCTCGATCGAGCCTATCCCCGCCGCCCTCGCCGCCTGCTGCCGCGCGTCGCCGACGATCATCGCCGCCAGCAGCAGGGCCCCCGCGACGGGGACGCCGGCGAGCGACCACAGCTTCAGTCGAATCGAAGCGCTACGCAATGTCGGCATGCCCCCGTCCCCCCGGCGTGGCCCCCGCGGCGCGGCGCCCGCGCGCATCTCGTGTGCTTCATGACGAGGGGTCTCGCGCGAACGCCTGTCCCCCCGCGCGGCGCACTCAGCACGAGCACCTGGCGAGCTGCCCCCCGCGCGCGGCGCGGCTGACGCAAATGACAATCAACACGTGCACACGTGGAGTCATCATCAACGTTCGCCCGCGCACCATGTACGCTCCCCTGATTCACGTTCTTTCCTGTTGTGATGTCTCACCCAGCCGTGGTGCACCGGAGCGTAACGGAGCGCGTCGAGTTCACGCCCGTCCTCGTGGCCGTGCATGCTACGCGTGAAGTTCGCGAGTCCGCAAGAGCGCGTTCGACGTCGGCTGGAGCCGCGACGAAGGCTCTGCGAACGGGGAGAAATCAATGATGATGGGTCGGAGTTCACTGCGGCAAGCGCGGACAGGTCGCCTCGCGCGCGCTTCGAGCGCAGCCAGCGGAGCAGTGCTCTTCACGGCATCTCTCGCACATGCGCAGAGCCCTGGCGCCGGCGTCGCCCCGGCGCCCCCCCACGACCGGAGCGCCCCCCGCCGCGCCCCCCACGACCGGAGCGCCCCCCGCCGCGCCTGCCGCGACCGGAGCGGCCGCGGCGCCCCCCGCCACCGGCGCGGCCGCGGCGCCCCCGCCTCCATCGGCAGCGGCGGCGCCAACGGTGGCGCTGGCGGCGGCGCCACGGGCAGCGGCGGTGCCGGCGGCGGCAGCCCCTAGCGCGACAAACGGGTTGAAATCACGAGAAAAAGCAGGAATTTCACAGGGAGGCGGGGAGGCGCGGAGCGAGAGACGGCAAGAGGGAGAATTTCATTTTTTCTTCCTCCCCGCCTCCCCGCCTCCCTGTGAAAATTCTCCGGATTTCAACGTGATCGGTGTTCTAGACTGCGCGGCGCAGGCGCCGCGCAAGAGGGCTCAGAACAGGATCACCTTGCCATCGAGCGGAAGCGGGGACGAGTTCGAGAACACCAGCGAGCTCTCGTCGAAGTCGCCGCCCAGCGTGACGACGACCTCGCCCTTCAACGTCCGGAAGGCATAGCAGAACTGCTGTTTGCTGCCCCGGTACCGCCGCGCCACGTCGCTCGCGCGGCGCAGCTGCGGCAGCTCGGCGTGAAGCGCTATCTGGAACCGCGCGAGGCGGCTCTTCACCTTTCCCATGAGCTGATTGACGACCTCGCGCATCCAGTCGTCGACGCTGTCGAGCCCGGGCGGCAGCCCCGTCATCGCGCGAAACACGCCGGGGTGCGCCGACAGGGCCAGCAGGCCGGAGAAGCCGGGCGCGGAGAACTCGACCGTGCTCACGGGATCGCTGTGAACGAGCGCCTCGTCGCGGCTCTCCCCGATGTCCGCTGGCGCTATGGCGACGCCGTAAAAATGGAAGAGCTCCACGGTCGCGCCCTGAACGAGGACGTCGATGGTCCGCACCTTGCGCGACGAAGCAGACCTTGGAGCAGGCGACGGCTCGCTGGACGGGCCGGAGAGCCCGGGCCGGGAGGATGGCTGCCCGGATCGGGGCGGGGGGAACGAGTCGCGACGCTCGGCGCCGGGGCGGTCAGAGATGCTGTGCCCCGACCTCATGTCGGACTCACCCTCCGGTGTCGTGCTCCGCCGCCGCATGATAAACGCTCAACTTAGCTCATCTATCCCTCGAGGACCAATGCGGTCCTCGGACAGGACGCACGAGCACGCGAAGGCTTGTCTATCACGCCTGAGCACGCCTGACCACGCCTGACCACGCCCAGCCGCGCTTGACCCCGCACGTCAACGCTCGGCACGTAGGTTGGCACACACACGTGCCCCACTCACCGGACGCCGCGCTTTGCGCTGTGCAGGCGTGGCCGGCAGCGCGCGAAGCGGCGGGGTCCACGAGGAGATTGACATCAGCGAAAGTTCCAGGATTCCCTGATCGCCCGATGCTGAAGCGCAGAGATTTCCTTCGAGCCACGCTCGTCACCGCCGGCGCGCTGGTCGTCCCGGCCTGCGGCGACGATCCCGAGACGATCAACCCGCTCGGCGACGAGCGCGAGCTCGCGGACGGGTCCGAGTACTTCCCCCAGTCGGTCGCCTCCGGCGATCCGCGCCCCGGCAGCGTCGTCCTCTGGACCCGCGTGCAGGACGGCGCAGCGGATCTCGATCTCGAGGTCGAGGTCGCGACCGACGCCGGGTTCGCGCAGCGGGTGGCGCTCGACGCCGGACAGGCGAAGGTGAAGGCGCTCGCGAGGCACGATCACTGCGTGAAGGTGAAGGTCCGCGGCCTCGCGGCGGGCACGGTCTACTACTACCGCTTCATCTACGTGAAGGGCGGGACGAGCTACGTGTCCCGCGTGGGGCGCGCCAAGACCGCCCCGGCCGAGGAGGCGGACGTCAAGGTCCGCTTCGCCTACGTGTCGTGCCAGGATTACGTGGGCCGGTACTACAACACCTACCTGGCGCTCGCCCAGGAGGAGCTCGATTTCTTCGTCCACCTCGGCGATTACATCTACGAGACGGACGGCGACCCCAGCTTCCAGAGCACGGCCGGGCGCCGCGTCGTCTTCACCGACCTGGCCGGCAGCATCTCCCTCGGTGACGGCGACGGCGCCTACCACGCGGCGAGATCGCTCGATAACTACCGGGAGCTCTACAGGACGTACCGCTCCGACGCGAACCTCCAGAAGGTCCACGAGAGCTTCCCGATGATCGCCACGTGGGACGACCACGAGTTCTCGAACGACTGCTTCGGCGCCACGGCCACCTATTTCGACGGCCGGCAGGACGAGACCGACGCGGACCGGCGCAAGGCCGCGAACCAGGCCTGGTTCGAGTACCAGCCCGTCGATTACGGCGACGTCGAGCTCGACCCGGACGCCGCGCTCCCGGACGAATTCCACATCTACCGCGACTTCGTGTTCGGCCGGCACGTCCACCTGGTGATGACCGATCTGCGCAGCTACCGGCCGGATCACCTCATCCCGGAGGACGCTTTCCCCGGCAGGGTCGCGCTCGATCAGCCGAAGCTCGTGGCCGAGCTCGGGGAGGTCCCCGCGGCCGCCCTGCCCTACGTGGACGTGGAGACCTACGGCGACGGCATCTATGCGCCGGTCCTCCTCGGGGCCGCGGAGACCGTGGGCTACGACCCCGCCGAGGTGACGGGGAAGATCAGCGTCGCCTTCATCAACGAGATCGTCGCCGCCGCCAACGAGGGCCTGCCGGAGGACACGCAGATCCCGCTCATCGACGCCGCGGAAGCGGGCCTGGAGCGGGGCATCGCCTACGTGGATTTCGGCAAGATCAACGCGTACGGGATGATCGGCAGCCGCTACTTCACGGCCAAGGACACCTTCGATATCTACGCTGCCATCCGCTACAAGGAGACGCAGGGCGCGAGCGAGGCCATGATGGGCGCCGAGCAGGAGGCCTGGTTCCTCGACACCATGGAAGGCTCGAAGGCGACATGGAAGGTCTGGGGCAACGAGTTCTGCCTCGTCCAGCTCGCCGTCGATCTCAGCCCCTATTCCCTCCCCGCCCAGTTCAAGCGCAGCTTCTACACGACCACCGACGCCTGGGACGGCTTCCGCAACAAGCGGGACGAGCTGCTCGAGAGGCTCGTCGGGCTGGGGGGCGTCGTGGCGATCACCGGCGACGTCCACGCCTTCTACGCTGGCACGCCCGGACCGAGCGGCGATCCCACGAAGAAGATCGTCGAGCTCGTGGGCGGCGCCGTCTCCTCGGCGTCCTTCCGCGAGATCCTGACGAGCCAGGTCGCGAGCGATCCGACGCTGCGCGGGCTCCCGGGCGCCGCGGCGCTCGCCCTCAGCATCGACGCGCTGCTCACGTCGCCCGAGACGAAGATCAACCCGCACCTCGCCCACGCCAACAGCAACGCCCACGGCTATGTTGTGGTCGAGGCGAGCGGGCAAGAGCTCGTCGCCGACATGCGGAGCATCAAGGCCACCGAAGCGCAGACCGACTACTCGGGAAGGATTGGCGATCTGAAGATCACCAGCAAGCGCTTCCGCACCCTCCCCGGGGAGAGCGAGCTCTACGTGGACGACGGCGGCGCCTGGAAGCGCTGGGATCCCACCACACAGGCGTGGGTCTGACGCCCGTCAGCCCTCGGGCTTCGTCGCCCGAGGACGAGCGTGTTCCGGTGCCCTCAATGAATCCCCGTATTTGCAGCCCTTTTCAGCGGGGAAATTGAACAGGGAGGCGGGGAGACAGGGAGTATTTTGAATATTTCCCTCCCCGGTAGAGTAGCCCCCCGGACCGACGGGTCCGGGGGGCCCTCGCCAGATCCGGACAAGGAGATTTCCACCATCCGGCTCTTCCGCCGAGAGGACTCAGGGGGACGCCCAGAACTGGACGCGGGTCCTCGGCCTGGGCAGCGGGAAATCCCGCAGCAGGGTCTTGAATCGCTCCCAGTTCAGGTACGCACGCTGGCTCCGCCGGCATAGCCACTTGTGCCATGCCCGTTCGGCCTCACGGATCAAGAGCGCGAGGCTCCGAATGTTTCCGTTTACGCCGAAGTAGTTGCAGTGCCCGACGATGCGTCGTGTGAGCGCGGCGTGCTGCTCCTTGACCGGCAAGTGCCGATGGCGTCGGCAAAAGTCGGCGACGGCCGTGATGGCCCGTCGGAGGCGCGCCTTGCGTGTCTTCATGCCCGGCATCCATCGCCCCGATCGGCTTCGCCGCCAATAGTGCGTGAAGCCGAGGAAGTCGAAGGTCGCCGGACCCTCGCCCCCGGAATCCCGGTTGTCCGGGCGCCCGAAGGGCAGAAGGCGGGTCTTGTCCAGGTGCAGCTTCAGTCCGTACCGCTCGAAGCGTCGCGGCAACACCTCCATCATCCGCTTCGCGTCGTCCTCCCTTTCGAAGCCGATGACGAAGTCGTCGGCGTAGCGGATCAGGGTGGCCTTACCCATGAGCCGCGGTTGGACGTCGCGCTCGATCCACAGATCGAGCACGTGGTGAAGGTAGACGTTGCCCAGCAGCGGCGACAGGACCGAGCCCTGCACCGTCCCATCCTCCGGCACGGAGAACTCCGCGCCGTCGAGGACCCCTACATGCAAGCACTTGCCGACCAGCCGCAGCAGCGACTTGTCGGCGACCCGGGCCTGGAGCATCTCCATCAGCTTCGTGCGGTCGATGCTGTCAAAGAAGGACTCGATGTCGGCCTCCAGGATCCACTCCACCCCGCCGAGCAGCATCCGGTTCAGGGCGCGCAGCGCGTCGTGCGCGCTGCGACCGGGCCGAAACCCGTACGAGACGTCTCGGAAGACCGGCTCGTAGACGACCTCCAGTACCTCCCGCACCGCGGCCTGGACGATCTTGTCCTCGGTGCACGAGATGCCGATCGGTCGCGTCTTGCCCCGTTCCTTCGGGATGTGCACCCGTCGGATGGGCTGGTGCCGGTAACGCATCGACTTCATCCGCGCGTGCAGATCGCCAACGTTGCGCTCCAGGTCCTGCCCGTACTGCTCCTTCGTGATGCCATCCACGCCCACCGCTGCCTCGTTGCGGAGGCTGCGGTACGCTCGCTGCAGCGCTTCCTCGTCGATGAGGTGCGCCAGCGCGAGGAGGACCCCTTCCGGGTCTCGCTCCGCTCTCTCCCTTACCTTCAACAGTCCCGGTGACATGATGTTCGCCGTCATCGCAGCGCTCATGGTTCCCTCCTGAAGTTCCTCTCGACACGGGTCCCCTTTGCTCGACAGGCTCCGATGCCCTCCGTTCGCCCGCGTCGTCGCTCGTATGGGACCCTCCGACTCCCTCGTCTCCTTCGGCTTCGGCTCCGGTTCCCCTTGCTGTGGGCCTACCGCGAGGCGGATGCGCATTTCCTTGCGGAGCCCGCTGGGCTCGGCTGCGAGACACGGGCATCCGCGGCGTGTCTCGCCCCGGGGACGGATCACCGGCTCCCCGTCGTACCGGCGTTTCTCGTGGAGAGACGAGGGCCTCCCAGGTGCCTGGACCGTCCTCTTGCTGCGCGCCGCAGCCAACTACCCCGCCGGGTGCGTCCCCCTCCCGCCCTTGCGAGGTAGGACGCTGTTGCCTTCAGGCGAGAGAACACCCTGGGCACCCGGAAAGTGGAGGATTTCGTGGCTGGCATGCTGCGGCTCGCTCACTCACCTGCCTACGCATCGCCGAGCCCCTCACGAGGTCCGTCGCAAGGCTGGTTTCCGGCTGGTCGGGCGTGACCTTGGCCGGGCGGGATTCGCACCCGCTGGACAGCGAAACCCGATTTTCAGAAGCTACCGCTCACTCCTTTCCCTCGGGACCAGCCTTGCCTGGTCGCACTCTCCCCGCCTCCCTGTGAATCTTCCGAAGATCTTGAGGGGATGCTTCAGGTGGCCAGGGACAACTACGGCACGGAGCAACGCGAAGGGACCGTTCACGGCATCAGGTGGAGCATCGCCATCATCCCCAGATCCGCGTGATCGAGGATGTGACAGTGGAACATCCACATGCCGGCGCGGTCATCGAACGGGATGGCGATCCGCACGGCCTTTTCAGGCACGAGGTTGACGGTATCGCTCCATGCGCGCACCGGCGGCGCAGCGCCGTCGATGTCGAGCACCTGAAAGAAGAACCCGTGCAGGTGGAACGGGTGATCGTAGTTGGTGGTGTTCGTCAGCGTCCAGACCTCGACCGTGTTCGTCTTCGCAGAGAACATGAGAGAGCCGTCCGTCTGGCCGTTGATCCCGAGCACCGCTCCGTCGGCATCGCCCTGCTCCATGAACTCCACCGCCTGTCGTTGCGCGCCCGTGGTGTCGATCGAGGCGATCTCGGCCAGACGCTCGGGAAGCGTCGGTGCGCCGCTCCCCGGAGGCTCGTCGGCCAGCTCGAGACGCATGAGGTCCTTGGGATCCGCCTCGTTCGGCAGGTGGAATCGATTCGCGTCGAGCAGCGGGATCACCACCGGTTCGCCCTCGACGGGCATCACGTAGAGCTCCGCGCGCTCGCCCGGGGCGAGCGTCACCTCGTCCACGGGGAGCGGGCTCTCCGAGAGGCCCGCGTCTCCGCCGATCAGCACGAGCGGCTGGCCCGGCACGGCGAAGCGGAAGTAGCGGCTGCGCGCGGCGTTGACCACCCGCCAGCGCTGCGGAACCCCCTCCCGCGCCGCGACCGTCGGCACGATCTTCCCGTTGACAAGGACCGTCCCGCCCTCGCGCCCGAAGTAATCGCCGAACCATCCGCTCTCGTCGGCGGGGGTGAGCGAGCCGTCTTCCTCGACGCCGATGTCGCTCATCACGAGCAGCAGCTCGTCGCCGAGCGGCGCCTCCTCCGCGGCATCCTCGACAACGAACGCGCCGTAGAGGCCCGCACCGACCTGGGCGCTCGAGCGAAGGTGGGGGTGGTACCAGAACGTGCCGGCGTCCGGCACGGTGAAGGAGTACTCGAAGCCCTCGCCCGGCTCGATGGGCTTCTGCACGTGCAGCGTCCCATCCATGGCCGCCGGCACGCGCAGACCATGCCAGTGGATCGTCGTCGCCTCGGGAAGTTGGTTCTGGAACTTCACCACCACGCGATCGCCCTTCTTCGCGCGGATCGTCGGACCGGGGAGCATCCCGTTGTAGGTCCAGACCTCGGTCGTGAGCCCTGGGACCACCTCGATCGCGGCCACCCTGGCCTCGAGGTGCACCTCGACCACGTCGGGCGCGGGGTCGTGATCCTCGGCGTCCGGCAGCCGCAGCGCGTCGTCCCAGCCCGCCGGCTGCCGGAGATCCGGCGGCGCCTCTTCAGCGCCGCACCCCGCGAGCGGGCTCACGAGCGACAGGATGACAGCGATCTCTCCGGCAAAGCGTGCCGGGGACACGCATCCTTTGCGCCTTGCGCGGGGCAAGGCGCATCCGATCCAGCGCATGCGCCGCCCTCTGCAAGGCGCGATCCCTCACGGGCGAGCCGACCTGGGTTGTGTGGGGTGACCCCGCGGGCCGTGGAGTGAGCCTCGCCGCGGGACTGCACGGCGCGGGGGCTACCGCCCGAACGCGCCGATCGTGAGGGTCGCGCCGTCGTTGCGCGCCCTGGCCTGCTGGTGCGGCGCGTACTGGTGCTCGACCGGCGGGAGGCCGTCGAGCGAGGCGCCAGCGCCGATGAGCGGCGCGCTCGCGGCCGGCATGAAGTCGTGGTTTGCCGCCGACGCGAACGCCGGATCGACGCCGAAGATCGAGTCGTCCAGGCCGTCCACCTGCCCGATCACCTTCACCACCTCGCGGACAGGATCGAACGGCAGCCACCCGTTCGTCACCCAGTTCCCGGACAGGGTGAGGGCCCCGGCGGCCACGCCGTCGCGGTCCCCGAGGAAGGTGACCGCGCGGAGCTCGGTCGGCTCCAGGCTGCTGGCGAACACGTTGTTGCGGGCGTCGATCTGCTCGTCGTTGGTCGAGGCCTCGAACATCGCTGAGCGATCGTAGTCCTCGTAGTTGTCGTTCCTGACGAAGACGGTGTTGGAGAAGAAGTGGAGCGTGCCCTTCCTGTAGTACTCGGTCTCCCCGCTGTCCCCGCCGTAGTGGATCATGGACGCGCCGTAGCCGTTGCGCAGGAGCACGTTGCCGTAAATGAACGTCTCGTGGAACGACGGCAGCGCGACCGAGTCGGTCGCCTCCTGCGCGTCGACGAGGTCGATCAGGTGGGCGCCGTCCTCGATCCAGTTGTACCGGATGACGACGCCGGCCGAGCGCTCCTTGATGTTGTTGCCGTTGCCGCCGCGCGTGGGGCCGAAGCGGTTGAACTGGTAGACGACGTTCGAGGCCTCGTTGTAGACGTTGTGCTCGTTGTAATCCTCGAGGCTCCCGTTGTCGTGGATGTAGTTCGACTCGATGAGCACGTTCGTGGTCAGGATATCCCCGCCGGCCGTGCCGATGAAGAGGCCATTGGCGTTCTCGTGCACCTCGCAGGCGCGGATGGTCACGTGATCGCCGCGCTCCACGAAGATGCCGGCCGCGGGGTCCGAGTAGGCCGCTTCCGAGCCCGCCTTGTCGGTGAAACGGTGGGGGCGCGACGCGTTCTTGATCTCGAGGCCCTCGATCGTGATGTGGGTGGGCCCGAGCTCCCACGGGTCGTCGTGCTTGTGCCCGACGATGATGAGCCCCCGCACCTGGTGGCCGTCGAAGGGGAAATCGAGCTCGGGCCGGGTGGTCGCGTTTTCACCGTCGATCACCGGCAGCTCGCCGTTCGGCCCCGGGACGCCGCAGAGCCGGATGGGTTGCTCGGCCGTCCCCTGGCCCCCGAGCATGATCTTCTCGTGGTACGCCTCGGCACGCCAGAAGATGCGCACCGTGTCGCCGGCGACGAGCGATTCGAGCGGGACGTCGCCGATCGCCTCGAACTCCTTGCCAGGACCGACCTGGTAATCCTTGCCGCTTCCGACGTGGCTGCAATCGACGTGGATCGGCGGAATGTTCACGACGGGCGGAGGGAGCGGCGCCGGACCGCCGCCTGCCGCCGTTCCCGTCGTTCCGCCAAGCTCGCCGGTGCAACCTGCGGCGAGGAGCAATCCGGTCACGCAAGCTCGAACCCTCACAGAATTCTCCACGATATGGGCCATAAAAGCTCCACTGTAATTTTACAGATTGCGAGGCCTTCTCGCCTCAGTGCGGCAAGATGACACGTCGATGCACTTTGTCATGCGACCGGACATTGCTGTTGTCGCATCTTCCGCCCCCGAGGTAGCAGGATGTAATCCAGACTCGCGCTGGATGCCGCTTTCGCGAAAGGCTCGCCGACGGGGCGTTCCCTACATCGAATACATCGAACCATCTTCCTTACATCGAACCATCGATGATAACGGCGCTCCTGTGAGAAGAAGTTGAGCCGCCAAGGACGCCAAGAAGGGATTTTTCTCGCGCCTCTGAGGGTTCCTGGGGTCCTGTCGGCTCTCTTCGATCAACGGCCCTCGCTTCATTCGAGACGATGACGTAGGATATGCACAAGGTGCATGAGCTCCATGCGGCCTGTGAGCTGGATCCCACCGATGAGTTAGTCGATTATCCACGATGGATGGGGGCCCCGGTTCGGCGATCGCTCGATGCCAATCCCCGGCGGACGGCGAACACGCAGCACAGCGTGGCTCGATAATTCCCGGGAAAGTTCCCGGGAAGATCGCGTCGAGGCCCCTTCGATCCAGCCCGCTGTGTTCAGCGACCGCGCGAGGACTGAAGCCATGAAGCGAACGAAGCCTAGCGGCGTGAAACCCCTCGACGTTCTCGATAGATTCACCGCGCCAGGGCGGCGCGCGACGGCGCTCGCCGGCGCGATTGTCCTCGCGGCGTCCCACCTGCTCTCGGGCTGCGTCGGCGACCTCGGAGGCGACCGCGGCGGGTCGCCGAGCGCGAGCGGGCTGGTCGACGTCGCTCCAGCGGGGATGCGCCGGATGACACCGGCGCAGTTCACGAGCTCGATGCGCGACCTGTTCGGCGATCCGGGGCTCGAGCTCGACCTCGACCCGGACACGGGAGAGGTCGCCTCGCTCCTCGCCGTCGACAAGCTCAATGCCGCGGCGGAGGCGATCGTCGCGCGGCGCGCCTCGTGGGGGACACCGGTGTTCCCCTGCGACACGAGCGGCGCGGACGACGAGGCGTGCGTGGACGGCTTCGTGCGGACGTTCGGGCGCCGCGCCTTCCGGCGCACGCTCGACGAGGCCGAGGTCGCGATGCTCAAGGGCCAGTACGCCCGGGCGCGGGAGGAGCAGTCGTTCGAGGACGCCCTCCTCGTCGTGCTCGAGACCATGATCCAGTCGCCCAACGTCTATTACTTCGTCGAGCTCGGCCGCGGCGGGGACGGGAGCGAGCCGCTCGCCTCCGGCGTCCGCCCGCTCACGGGCTGGGAGCGGGCGTCGCGCCTGTCGTATTTCCTCTGGAACACGACGCCGGACGACGCGCTGCTCGACGCCGCGGAGTCCGGCGCGCTCGACACGGCGGAGGGCGTGCGCGCGCAGGCGGAGCGGCTCCTCTCGAATGACCGCGCCCGCGCCACGGCGAGGCGCTTCTTCGCCGATTGGCTGGAGCTCGACGGCACGAACAAGCACGCCTCGCTCGAGAGCGCGCCGAAGAGCCCCGAGATCTACCCCGAGGATTCACCCGCGCTGCGCGCCGCCATGCGCACCGAGCTCGAGGCCCTCGTGGAGCGCGTGCTCTTCGAGGGGGACGGCAGGTTCGAGACGTTGCTCACGACGACGGACGCCTACGTGAACGGGCCCCTCGCCGCGCTCTACGGGGTGGAGGGCCCCGCCGACGAGCGCACGTTCTCGTGGGTCTCCCTCCCCCGCGATCAGCGCGCGGGGATCTTCACGCGGGCGGCCTTCCTGAGCGTGTTCGGCAGCCTCGAGGTCAAATCGCCGATCCGCCGCGGCGCGTACATCCTGGAGCAGGTGCTCTGCCGCCCCCTCGGCCCGCCGCCCCCCAACGCGAGCGACGTGCCGGTCAAGGGCGGAGCCGTCCAGGAGAACGGCGAGGTGGTGCACAGGACGATCCGCCAGGACGTGGAGGCCAAGACGTCGAGCGGCGCCTGCGCGAGCTGCCACAGGACCATCAACCCGATCGGCTTCGCGTTCGAGCATTACGACGCGCTCGGGAGATGGCAGTCGCAGGAGGCGGGCGGGGACGCGCAGGCGCCCTACCTGCTCGACATCGACGCGCGCGGCAGCCTCCCTGCGCTCCCTCCGGACGAAGAGGGCGTGGAGGTCGACGGCGGCGTCGGGATGTCGGCGGCCCTCGCGGCGAGCCCCGCGGCGCGCGCCTGCCTCACGAAGCGCTTCTTCCAGACGGCGCTCCGGCGCGTCCCGATCGACCAGGATCTCGCGTCGATCGAGGCGGCCACACCGACGCCCGAGAGCGGCGGCAGCGTGCGTGATCTCATCGTCTCCCTCACGACCAGCAATGCCTTCTTGCACCTGCGCCAGATCGAGGAGTGAACTTATGAGCCGCGCCGCTTTCAGCCGAAGGAATTTCCTCCGCACCGCGACCGGTCTGTGCATCGCCCTGCCGCTGCTCGAGGCGACCCATGGGGACGTCTGGGCCGCGAACGGCAGGGCCAGGCGGTTCATCGTGTTCTTCAGCCACGGCGGCACGATCACGTCTCGCCACTCCTCCGGCGAGAAGGGGGATCCCTGGAAGCCGGGCGCCTGGAGCATGCTCGACCTCTGGGCGCCCGGCGGCGAGGGGTCGGCGCTCGAGGTCCTCGGCGAAGAGATGGCGCCGCTCGAGGCCCACAAGGGCGACCTCACCCTGCTCCGCGGCGTCGACGACGCCGCCGGGATGCTCCAGGGAGACTACGGCGGGCACCACGGCTGCTCCAACGCGACAGTGCTCACCTGCGCCGATACGACCTCGGGAGGCGACGACGCCAGGGCGCTCGGCCCATCGATCGATCAGGTCATCGCGCAGCGGCTCGCCGGCGAGAGCCCGGCGCCGTTCTCGTCGATCGATCTCATGGTCGACGGACACAACTACGGAGAGCCGCTGTACAACGCGGCGGGCGAGCAGGTGTCCAGCGAGAAGGACCCGACGAGCGCCTTCGACCGGCTCTTCCAGGACGTCACGGAGACCGGGGCGGGCCCGACGCCCGAACAGCTCCGGCTCCGCGCTCACCGGAAGAGCGTCCTCGACGGCGTGAGCGAGCACCTCGCTGCCCTGAAGGGGCGCGTGAGCGCGGCCGACAGGCACCTGCTCGACGCGCACGCCGAGCACATCCGGAGCCTGGAGAAGAAGCTCGAGGGCATCTCCAACCTGGCGGCCTGCACGAAGCCGGATGTCGGCGGAGCGCCCGTGTACCAGGGATATGGATCCTACACGGGAGGGGGAATCGAGGAGGCCGCGCCCCTGCTGGTCGACGTCCTCCTGCATGCGTTCCGGTGCGGTCTCACGCAGGTAGCCACCTTCCAGGTGGCCGACGTCCTGACGAGCTGGCTGCCCCAGCCCTACAGCACCGACCTCGGCCACAGCCTCGGCCACGCCGCCCTCGACGTCGGCCCGAGCGGCGCGGAGCCCGACAAGCTCGAGGACTGGCGCGCGACCATCCTCGCGAACCGCAACTGGCGTATGGAGCTCTTCGCACGCCTGCTCGACGGGCTGAAGAGCACCCCCGAGGGCGACGGCACGATGCTCGACAACAGCGTCGTGCTCTTCACGAGCGAGTTCGGGTGCGGCGGCGGGCACTCGCCCCGAGATATCCCCGTCCTGCTCGCCGGCAAGGCAGGCGGCAGGTGGCCGGGCGGCCGCCACGTCAACTACAACAAGCGCGCGAGCGCGGATCCCACCCAGTCCGACTACGAGACCGACGTCTCGATGCACAACGTCTACACATCGATCCTGCGCGCCTTCGGCTACGAAGACGAGCACTTCGGAAACGACACGGCGTACAGGAAGGGCCCGCTCGCGGAGCTGCCGTGAGAGACGTACGAGGCGCCTTCGGCGCGCCGTCTGCACCAAACCGCTTCCGCCCCGGCCACCTTGAACGCTCGGCCGGACGATTCCCACCCGGTCTCGCGGCTGGAAGCTAGCGGGCGATACGGCGACCGCCGAGCGCGGCCGAGCCGCTGCAAGGGCGCCGTCCGGCGATGCCTCTTGGACGGCTCGAACCAGCCTGATATAGATACCACCGAGGAGCAGCGCATGCGTCCAAGCGAACCGGTCCAGGGCGGCAGCGCGGTGGCTTGGGATGCCGGCGCGCACGCTCCCGTGCCGCATGAAGGTCGTGGACGTGTGGCGGCGCGCTGCTTACCGACGTACGAACTGCCCAGTACCAGGGCCAAGACACCGCGGACGAGCTCGCGTGCTTCGCGCGTGAGCCAGACGCCCACATGATCATGTCGAATCGTACGATCGCACGGAAGTACACGCTGGAACGTGAGATCGGACGCGGAGGGATGGGCGTCATCTGGGAGGCGTTCGATCAGGTGCTCCGGCGTCCGGTCGCCGTCAAGGTGATGACGCCCGAGCACCTCACCTCCGACACCGCGCGACGCCGCTTCGAGCGGGAGGCGATGGCGATCGCCCGGCTCCGGAACGAGCACATCGTGCAGATATATGATTACGGCATCGACGAGGATTGCCCTTACATCGTGATGGAGCTCCTCGAAGGCGAGGACCTCGAGAGCAGGCTCGCCCGGGAGCAGCTGTTCTCGCCGTCGACCACGCTCGCCCTGCTCCGACAGATCGCCATCGGCCTGGAGGCGGCGAGCTCCGCGGGGATCGTCCACCGCGATCTCAAGCCGGCAAACGTCTTCATCGCCCGGAAGGAGCCCGGCGAATGCGTGAAGCTCCTCGATTTCGGCGTGGTGTGGACGGTCTTCGAGGGGTCGGACGAAGACCAGCAGGCGGTGGCTGGCAGGACGATCGGAACGCCGGCGTACATGAGCCCCGAGCAGGTGCGCGCCGTCGTGCCGAACCATCTCAGCGATCTCTGGTCGCTCGGCGTCATGGCCTACAGGGCTCTCACAGGCCGGCTCCCCTTCACGACGAGCGGGATCGGGGAGCTGTTGATCAGCATCTGCACGGATCTATCCCCGCCGCCGTCGAGCGTCGTCCCCAGCCTGCGACCCGACTTCGACGGCTTCTTCGAGCGCGCGCTGGCGAAGGATCCGGCGCAGCGGTTCCAGTCCGCGCGCGAGTTCGTCGCGGCGTTCGCGGCGGTGAGCGAGGCCAGCAGCGGTCCCACCAAGATCCTCGTCGCCGACGATGAGCCCGACGTGGCGCTCATGATGAAGCTGCACTTCCGGCAGAAGATCCGCGACGGCGTCTACCAGTTCCTCTTCGCGGACAACGGGGAGTCCGCCCTCCGCGAGCTCCGGCGCCACCCCGATATCGACGTCATCCTGACCGACATCAAGATGCCCGTGATGGATGGACTCACGTTCCTCGGGCACGTCCCGGAGGTGAACCCGTTCGCAAAGACGGTGATGATGTCCGCCTACGGCGACATGGGGAACATCCGGTCCGCGATGAACCAGGGCGCATTTGATTTCCTGCTCAAGCCGCTCCAGCGCGCCGATCTCGAGGCGACCATCGACAAGACCAAGAAACAGGTCGCGGAGCTGCGGAGGAACGCGCGCTCGGACGAGGAGAACAAGGTCCTCCGCCAGTACACGAGCGCGGCGTTGGTCGAGCGGCTCCGGGCCATAGGGCCCACGATCGCGCTCGAGAGCGAGACCCTCATGGCCACGGTGGCGTTCGTCCACGTCTTCCAGTTCATCCCCGCCGCCAAGGCGATGCCGCCCGGAGAGGCCATGAGGCTGCTCAGGGCCAACTTCGAGATGATCGTCCCGGAGCTCCTGGCGAAGGGGGGCGTCGTGGACAAGTTTCTCGGCGACACGGTGATGACGGTGTTCCAGGGGCCGGATCATCTGTCGAGGGCGCTCAGCGCGTGCGTGGCCGTCCGCACGCAGGCGGCGGCGGTGGCGCACCGCGCCGGCAAGTGCTCGTCCTACATGCGGCGGATCTGCATCGGCCTCTCCACGGGGCAGGTGCTCTCCGGCAGCGTCGGCTCTCAGGCCTACGGGCGGCTCGACTACACGGTGCTCGGCGAGGCGGTCAACGCCGCCGCGCACCTCGCCAGGACGGCGCTTCCCGGGGAGATCCTCATCGATGCAGCGGGCCGCGACGCCGCGCAGGGGCTGTTCGACTTCGAGCCGGTGGACGCGAGGAGCCTCTTGCCGGGAGGTCCGCCCGTGAACGTTTTCAACGTGGTTCGCCGCGGTCCGGCCGCCTGCCTCGCAGAGGGCACGCCGACCGTCAGTGTTACCATGACGACCACCATGCGATAGGCCGAGCCTTGCCGACGCTCATCTACAATCCCGGCGGTCCTGAGGAGCAGGCCTTCTCCATTGGAGACATTGCCATCACCATCGGCCGCGCGGAGGATCAGGCGATCTGCATCCCGCACAGGAGCCTGTCCCGCAGCCAGGCGCGGATCGAGCCGTCCGAGGGCAGGTTCTTCATCGTCGACCTGCAGAGCAAGAACGGCACGTTCGTGAACGGCGCGCGGGTCCTGCGCAAAGAGATCCGGAGCGGCGACACGATCACGCTCGGCGATCTCGACCTGCTCTTCACGACAGACGGCGCTCCTTCGTCAAAGCCGTCGCTGCGACCGCAGGCGATCCGCCCGCTGACACACACCGTCATCAGCAAGCTCATGCAGGAGAGCGAGCGCGGCGGTCCCGGCTCCGCGCCGCGGGCGGAGGCTCGGCTGCAGATCCTGATCGAGGTCGCGAAGCTGCTCCCGGTCTCCGATGACATCAACACCCTGCTCCACAAGATCCTCGATCTGATCTTTCAGATCCTCGACGTGGACCGCGGCGCCATCCTGCTCGTCAACGAAACGACGGGGAAGCTCGAGCGGCGCGCCGTGAAGACGTCGCTGCCTTTGCCTGACGATGAGCCGATCTTCAGCCAAAACATCGTCGATTACGCGCTCCGCAAGAGCGTGGCGGCGCTCTTCGCCGACGCCGTTCTCGACCCTCGCCTCGACGCGGCGCGCTCCGTCGTCGCCCAGTCGATCCGCGCGTCGATGTGCGTTCCGCTCAAGCCCAAGGACGACGTCATCGGGGTGCTCTATGTGGACAACCGCAGCGCGACACATGTCTTCACCGACGCGGATCTGGAGTTCCTCGTCGCGTTCGCCAGCCAGGCCGCCGTCGCCGTGAAGAACGCGTCGCTGTACCGGCGCCTCGAGCGCGAGACGGTGGAGCGCATGCAGCTCGTGCTGGACGCGAAGCTCGCGTCGCTCAGCGGCGTCGTGGCAGGCATCGCTCACGAGATCCGCAATCCGCTGAATTTCATGAACAACTTCGCTGATATCGCCGCCGGCGTGGCCGAGGATCTGAGCGAGGAGCTGCGCGCGCAAGGGGAGCGGCTCGACCCTGGCGCGCTCGCGCAGATCGAGGAGAACCTGGGCCACCTGCGCGACAGCATGGCCCGGATCACCGAGCACGGCCGTCGCGCAGACGCGATCATCAAGGGGATGCTCCAGCACGCCCGGCGCCCGGCGGGCGAGCGGGCGCCGGCCGACCTGAACGCAGTGGTGGACGAGAGCGTGCGGCACGCGCGCGCCGGGGCCCAGGGCGGCGACGCCGACGCGCACATCGTCACGGCGTACGATCCGGCGATCGGCCCGGTGGAGATGGCGGCGCTCGACATGGGGCGGGTGTTCCTCAACGTGGTCGACAACGCGCTGTACGCGATGCGGCAAAAGAAGCGCGAGCGCGGGGCCAGCTACACGCCCGAGCTGAGCGTCCGCACCGCGGACCGGGCGGATCAGGTCGAGGTGCGCATCCGCGACAACGGGATGGGGATCCCGAAAACAGTCGCCGTGCGCATGTTCGAGCCGTTCTTCACGACGAAGCCGCCCGGCGAGGGAACCGGGCTGGGGTTGTCCTTGAGCCGAGAGATCGTGGTGCAGGGGCACCAGGGGACGATGCGGGTGGAGAGCGAGGAAGGGGAGTACACGGAGTTCGTGATCACGCTGCCGAAGGAGAGCCGCGGCGCTCCGCTTTCATAGGCGTGAGGCGCATCGCTCGACCGATGCCGCCGGGCAGCTCACCCCTGCTGCGCGCCGGCTCCGAGGATCTGCTCCATCGACCTTCCGACCTCGTAAGCGCTGTGGAGCGTGCTCAGCCCGATCGCGGCGATATGCCGCGGCTCGAGCGGCAGTCTGTCCACAAGCTCCTTGTAGATCGCATTGTGCTCAGGCTCGAGCGCCGCGTGCCGCAGGTAGGTCCGGAACGCCGTCCTGGGCAGGCCAGTCTTCGCGACGATCGAGTCCACCCTCTCGGGGGTCGGAGGCTCCGCTTCCACAACCGCGATATAGCCGAGAAGCGCGATCGGATGGTGGTGATAGATCCAGTAGTACTGCGAACCCACCATCGACGCGATCGTCGGCGGAGGGAGCCGATCGAGCACCTCGCGCACGTCGAGCCCTAGCGCCGCGAGGTCCTCCAGGATCCACTCATCATGGCGCCGCTCTCTCGGGATATGATCCGTGAAGTACTCCTGGAGACCAGCGACCACCGGATCGGCAGTGTCCATCGAGCTCAGCCGGCTGACCGCCGCCTCCATCAGCGGCACCGTCGCGCGCGCCATGCAGTGCATCCGGAACAGCATGACGGGGTAGAGCTCCACGAGCTGTGGGTGCTCCCAGAACCTGGCGGTCGCCTCCGCGAGCCGAGCACTGTAGAGCTGCCGCCGGGCTTCCAGTTGCTCGCTGATGCGCTGCATGGCTCGAACGCTCCGCGCCAGCGACGCCGCTCAGAAGGAGGCCGTGCGCATGCCGTCGCTGGCGTTGTTCTGAGCGACGCCATCGAGCTTGTTGAATATCGATGTCAACGCGCTTATCTCCTCGTGCGATAGGCTCTCGATCGTCGCCTGAACTTTGGGGTCCAGGTCGGACTCCTGATTCACGCTGCTCGGAAACAGGCCTGCTTTATACAGCACGTCGAAGTTACGCATCGTTGCCCCTTGCTCAGAGGTCCAGATTCATTCTCCACGAGCCGAACACTGTAGAGCTGCCGCCCGGCTCCCAGCTGCTCGCCGACGCGCTGCATGGATCGAGCGCTCCGCTCCATCGACGCCGCTCAGAAGCCACACACCTGCAGAAACGCCTGAGTATTGCTCTGAGCGGTGCTATCGAGCTTCTTGTACGCCGAGATCAGCGCGTTGATCTCATCGCTGGAGAGCCTGGCGATCGTGTCCCGCACCGTGGGATCGAGATCAGCTTCCTTTGTAACGGCGCTCGGAAACATGCCCGCGTTATATAGAGTATCGAAGTTGCTCATCAGGGGCCCCGATTCAAAATCAACGCTCTGTCAGCGATCTTACCTGGGAACGCTTCAAGCTGTCAAACAAAAAAAACCGAGAGTCGCGGTGTCCGTCGGATGTATCATCGACGGTAAACCGCCCCCCTGTCGCCGCCACTCCTCTACCGATCACGGAGGAAGGACCGCCTTGCAGACAAGAGACCCCTGGCGCTTCCCCCCGAGCCCCAAGATCGACCCTCTCGTCGATCGCGTGACGACCGCGGATGACGCCGAGCGCCGCGTGAGCGCCATCGCCACCCGTGTCCCGATCACCCGAGTGTCTGATCTCTCGCCGCTCGACAGGCTCCGCCTCCCGGTCTTCGCCGCCGTCACGCCGCTCGCGCGCGATCTGACGACACACCTCGGCAAGGGCCGCGACGCGACGTCGGCCCGCGTCAGCGCGCTGATGGAGGCTGTCGAGCGCGTCTCTGCGGAATCCATCCCGGAATCTTTGACGCTGCGCGCGAGCTTCCGTGACCTCGAGGGGAGCCTCTCGCCACCCGCCCTCGACCCCGCCCTCTTTGACCTCCCCGACGATACCTTGTACTCCGCCGAGCGCGCGATCACCTGGGTCGCCGGGCGCGAGCTTCGCTCGGAGACCGGCGTCCTCCTGGCGGCCGACCTGGCCGTGAGCCCTCCGACAGACGGCCTCCTGCGGGACGTGGATACCAATGGGCTCGCCTCCGGCAGCACCGTCATCGAGGCCGTCATCCACGCCCTGTGCGAGGTGATCGAGCGCGACGCGCAGGCCCAGGTCGAGTTCTTCGCGCTCTTCGGCGCTCCCGAGGCTCCGCCCCCGCCGCTCGCGCAGATCGATCCGACGACCTTGCCCGACAGCGCTCGGGGCTGGCTCGATGCTCTGGCCGCGCATGACCTCCACATGGTCGTCCACGACATCACCAATGATATCGGGGTCGCAACGTTCTGGGCCGTCCTCACCGACTCGCGCTTTCCGACCGCCGATGGTGTCGCCACCCGGACCTTCAGCGGCGCGGGGACCGCTCCAAGGGCCGAGGTCGCGCTGCTGCGCGCAATCACCGAGGCAGTGCAGTCACGCGTCGGCGTCATCCACGGCGCGCGCGACGCATGGAACTTTCTGCCCGCAGGCCGGCGCGCCGAGAGTCGCACCATCCGCCTGCGGCAGCTGCTGTCGATGAAATGGAGGCCGTTCTCGGCCGTGCCGTCCTTCGCCTCCACGGATCTCCGCGACGACCTCGCGTTCCTGCTCTCCCGCCTCGCGGACGCGGGCATCGAGCGCGTCATTGCCGTCGACCTCACGCGGCCCGACATCGGCATCCCGGTCGTGCGCGTCCGCGTGCCCGGCCTCTCGCCGTTCCTCGTCAACCGGCGGCGGGTGGGCGAACGCTGCCTACGCCATCTGCTGTGGCCGTAGCTCGTTTCTTATGGTCCCTCCCTGTGTTATGACGCGCCGCCGCGGCGACGAGCCAAGGACACCCTATGCCCACCATGCCGGATGCACCCGTCGTGTACATCGGCCCCACGATCTCGCGTCGGGACGCGGAGGCGGCGCTCGCTGGGGGCGATTTTCGCCCGCCGGTGGCGCGCGGGGACCTCTATGCCGCCCGGCAGCACGGGAGCTCCGTCTTCGTTATCATCGACGGGGTCTTTTCCCAGCAAGAAGCGGTGTCGCCCCGCGAGATCGTCGACGTCCTCCGGGATGGGGCGGTGGTGATCGGCGCCTCGAGCATGGGGGCCTTGCGAGCGGCCGAGTGCTGGCCGCTCGGGATGCGAGGGATGGGGGCGATCTATCGCCTCTTCCGCCGCAGCGCGCTTGGGTCCGATGATGAGGTCGCGGTGCTCATGGATCCCGACGACGGCCACCGCGCGCTGACCGTAGCGCTCATCAACGTTCGCCACGCGGTCTCGATGGCCGTCCGCGCCGGACGCGTCGACCGCGCGACCGCGGACAGGATCATTCGAGCCGCCGTCGACCTGTACTACGCGGATCGAACATGGAGCGCCATCCTCGGGCGCGCGCGCGTCTCGGATCCTCACGGACACATCGAAGCGTTCCTCGCAACCCACGATCTGAAGCGCGACGACGCCCTGAGGGCGCTGCGCGGCACCGCCCGGCGGATCGCGGCGGACCCCGGCGCCCTCGCGCGACGGCGCCTCGGTCCCGCATCCTTCGCGCGAACCGAAATCCACCGCGAGCGAGCGCACGACGCCCTCGGCGGTGCCGAGCCACGGCTCATGAAACGAGCGTTGGCTCGCTGGCAGCTCCTCGGCGGCCGCTACGTCGACCACCTGCTCCCCGTCGTGGTCGCGCGGCGCGGGGAAGAGCTGTGCCGCCGTATCGAGATGGCGGCGCCGCGCGCGGCGCTCCTCCTTGGCGCGCTGCGCCTGGGCGCGGCGCCGCCAGGCGCTCAGGCGGATCCCGGCAGCGGCGCGCTCGTCGCGCCGACCGCGCTCCGCATTGCCATGATGGAGATCTGGATGGCGTTTATCGCCGCCGAGGAAGAGTTCGCAGAAGCCCTGTGGGACGAGCTCACGATCTCCGGTGGGCTCGACGCCGAGCTCTTCCGGTGGCGCGCCTTTCGCGAAGCGGAGCTCGATGCGCGACGACGCGGGCTCACGATCCGGCCGCGCGATCGCCAGCTCGCCTCAACAGCGATGCTCGCCGCCCACGGCTTTGCTGGTTGGCTCGACCTGCGGCAGGCGGCGGAGAAGACGGCCTACGGCCTTGGCCCTTTCGTCGAGCACCGCGACCGTATCGCCCTTTCGCTCCGATCGCGCGAGCGGATGTTCAACCCTCGCTCGCATAGTGACCGATGAACGGTGCGACCTCGCGAAAGCCCATCGTCGCATAAAGGGACTTCCCGGCCTCGGTCGCATGTAGCGCCATGCGCTTCGGGCCCTTCGCGAGCGCCGCCTGCTCGAGGGCGTGCCGCATCACGGCCTCTCCGTAGCCACGCTGCTGGTAGGCCGGTAAGGTCGCGACCAGGCCGACATAGTGGCACGATTCGAGGGACACGACGGTTGCGGTCGAGACAGCTTTCCCGTCCACGATGGCGAGATAACCGAACGCGGCGTCGGGCCACATCGATGGGTAGTTCACCGCCTCGATCCCCCACTCGTTCGGGATGCCATAGGCCTCGGCGTTGACGGTCCCCACCGACCGCCGCGTGTGCTCGTCGCGGACTCGCACATATTCCACGTTCGGCAGCTCATGCTGCGGTACCGCGAACGAGTCCGCGACCATGCCGGTCATCGGCTCTGCGTGCGGCAAGCCTTGCTGCGCGAATATCTCCGGAGCGCGCTCGCGGAGCTCCGGAGGCAGCATGTCTGGGCTCACAAACAAGAGCCAGCCATGCTTCAGCCCGCTGGCGCAGGCGAACGTCGCGCGGATACGGGCGACGAGATCGACCTCGTCGTCGACCGGGGTGTCGAAGAACATCAGGTTACAGATCGGCCACGCGTGGTTCATCCACCTGGCCACGACGCCGGGGGCCGGCCTGCTGACGCTGCCGTCGGGCGAACGCTCTGCCCAGAAGGACCACGCGTCGATAAAGAGCTGATTCGATTCGAGCACTCGGCTGTCAATCATGGCGTCGTCTGATCGCTCTCGCGGTCTCCAAGGAGGGAGGTTGATTCACCCCTGCCGGGCCTGCGCGGGCTGCGCAGTCCACGCTCACACGCCCCGCGCGAGCGCCGCGAGCTCAGCCCTGGCGCTCTTCGCTTCTGCTGTTTCCAGCCCGTCGGCGATGTCCCCCGAGCGCGCCGCCGCCAGCTCGCGCGCGTGCCCCGCTCGCCCGTGCGCTCTCCAAAAGCGACAGAGGCTGTGGAGGGCGCGCAGCTCCAGGGCGACGGAGCCCTGCGCTCGAGCGAGGTCGAATGCCGCACGGAGGTACGCCTCCGCTTCGTCAACGCCGCCGCCTGCGCCGAGGGTCGCCTCGCCCTGGATGCGCATCAGCTCGGCGCTCCAGAGGCGCACCAGCGATTTCTCCGCGATTTCGAGCCCGCGCCGCGCGACCTGCCGCGCGTCGTCGAACCGCCCCTTCTCGAGGAGCATGTCGCCGACGATGCCGAGGAACAGTGTGTGCGCCACACCGGCGTGCTCGTCGACCTTGCGACGGAGATCGTCGAGCGCGGTGCCCTCGAGCGCGGCGTCGCCCGCGGCCCAGGCGAGGAAGAACTCGGCCTCGACCCTCCAGTACGGGAAGCAATGCTTATCGCAGAGCGCTATCGCATCCTGGATATAGCGACGCATCGACACCCGGTCGCCGGTGTAGAAGAACAGCTCGGCTCCGATGAAGATGAGCGCGCACGTCAAGGTGTGGGCGTGCCGCAGCTCACGCGCGAGCGCGAGCGCCTCTTCCCCGCGCGCCAGCGCGTCCTCCGTCCGGCCGCGATGCCAGAGCACGAGCGCGCCGAAGCAGAGCGCGAGCACCCGCAGATCGCCGCCGGTCACGGAAAGGTAGAGTCGTTCGTCGGGCGGGCACAGGGCGAAGGCCTGATCGAGCTGCGACAGCGCGCTCCGGAAGTCGCCCAGGAAGAAGTTCTGCGAGCCCAGCTCGAACTGCGAGACGGCGAGCAGCGCCGGCTCCCCGGACACCTCGGCGATACGCTGGAGGAGCTCCGAAAGGCGGACCGCCTCGCGGAGGTTGCTCATCACGTGATGGTGGAGGTGCAGCCCCACCAAGGCCCAGAACACCTCTGGGTTGTTGTCTGCACGCTCGCAGAGCGCCTGCGCGCGGGCATACGCGCGCTCGACGACGGGATCCGTATAGCCGCGGACGGCGATGAGCGCGGCGCCGTGCGCGAGCTGCATATCGATCTCGATCCGTTCGCGCGCTGGCATATGGGCCAGCGACTCGAGCAGCGCCAGACCCCTGCTGAGGTGGGCGGCCGCCTCGACGTGCGCCGAGCGCTGGTTGGCGAGGTGGCCGGCCTTGCGCCACTGGTCGACAGCGCGCTCCTCGAGATCTCCCTCGGCGAGATGGTGCGCGAGGAGCTCCGGCCTTGCTTCGACGACCTCCGGGAGCGTCTCCTCGAGCGCCTTCGCGATCCTCGCGTGCACCTGCTGCCGCGACCGCTTCAGCATCGAGTCGTACGCCGCGTCGCGGATGAGCCCGTGCTTGAACGTGTACGCGGCGCTCTTCAGCCGCCGCTTCCTGTACACGAGCTCCGCCGCCAAGAGCCTGTCCAGATCCTCTTGCGCCTCTGCCTCTCCGAGCGGGCTCACCGCCTGCAGCAGCTCGAACGTGAACTCCCGCCCGATCGCCGCCGCGATCTGCGCCGTCTCCTTGGCCCGGCCGAGGCGATCGAGCCGCGCCATCAGCGAGTCGCGAAGCGTGGCGGGTATCGCCAGCTCCGAGAGCGGCTTCACCAGCGCATAGCGCTCCTCGTTCTTCACCTCGACCAGCGCGCCGGCCTCGATCATCGCCAGGACCAGCTCCTCCACGAAGAGCGGCACACCGTCGGTGCGGCCCGCGACGACATCGAGCACCTCGGCCGGGAGCGCGCGGCCGCCGATGACCTTCATGGCCATCTGCTCGACCTCCGGCCGGCCGAGGCGCCCGAGCTGGATCTGCAGCACCGCAGCCGGCGACCACGACGGCGCGAACTCCGGCCGCGCCGTGAACAGCGCGAGCACGCGGGACGAGCCCACCTCGCCGACGAGCTGGCCGAGCAGCTCGAGCGTGCTCGGGTCGGCCCAGTGCAGATCCTCGATGAAGAGCGCGACCGGCTCCCTCTCGGCCATCTCGAAGAGCAGCGAGAGCACGGCGTTGCGCGTCAGCTCGCGCTGCTTCTGGGGCGAGGCGTCGAGCGGCGCCCACGTCCCCGGCAGCGTGAGCGACAGGAGCGACGCGAAGAGCGGCATCGCCTCGGACAGGTCGAAGCCGTGGAGCGAGAGCAGCGCCTCCAGCTTGTCCGCCCGATCCTCGGGCTTTGCCTCGCGGCGCGGATCGATCAGGCGCTCGAGCAGGCTGACGATGGGGTAGAACGCGCTGTTCGCGCTGTCCGGCGTGCAGCGGCTCTCCAGCCAGCTGTGCGCCTCCGCATCGATCCGCTCTTCGAGCTCGCGGGCGAGGCGCGACTTGCCGATACCCGGCTCACCGGTGATGAGGACGGCCTGGCCTCCGCCGCTGTGGACGTGGCCCCAGCGCTCCAGCAGCGTGTCAAGCTCCCGCGCGCGGCCGACGAGGGGCACATCTCGGAGCCCGCCGGACACGCTCCCGTCCCGCAGATGGAACACCTCGACCGGCGCTTCGGAGCCATCGAGCGAGCGGGAGCCATCCTCCTCCAGCGCGAAGTGCTTGCGGAGCAGCCGCTGCGTCTCACCGCTCACGACGATGCCGCCGGGCTCCGCCGCCGCGCTGAGCTGGGCGGCCAGGTTCGGCGTCGTCCCCACGACGTAGCCGAGGCCGGCGACCTTCAGATCGCGCACCTCACGCGCGATCACCAGCCCGGTGTGGATCCCGATGCGGAGATCGATGCGGATCTTGCGCTCCGCCTCGACCGCCTCTCTTCGCCGGCGCAGATCCGCCGCCATCTCACGCGCCGACTCGGCCGCGCGGCGCGCGGCGTCCTCGCGCGCCGTCGGGTAGCCGAAATAGAACAGCACGCTGTCGCCGAGCACGCCCGCGACGTGGCCGTGGAAGCGGCGGGCGATCATCGTGCACGCCTCCTGCTGGAGGCCGAGGAGCTGATCGAGCTCCTCCGTGTCCACCTGCCCCTGCGCCGTGCTCGACGCCGCCAGGGTGCAGCAAACGGCCGTGATCTGGCGCCGCTCGCCCTCCACCAGCTGCTTGGAGCGCCCACCGTCGGCCAGCTGCCTGGCGAGCTCCACCGTCTCCGTCAGCATGTCCGGCGCGACCCGCTGGAGGCGCACGGGGGCGCTCCTCGATCGCAGCCCGCTCACGTCGCACTCCTCGAGCTCGCGCAGGAGCCCCTCGGTGGTGACGTTGCGCGCCGCCGCGTCCTTCGCGGTCGCGCGTCGGAGGATGTCCCCGAGCGGATGGTCGACGATGGTCGCGGGGATGGCGACGGGATCGGCGGACAGCTGGTTGAAGATCACGTCAGCCGCGGTGTCGCCCGCGATCACGCGCTTGCCGGTCAGGCACTCGAGGAAGACCAAGCCCCAGGCATAGAGATCGGTGCGCGGCGTCGGAGGCTGGCCGCGGAGCTGCTCGGGCGCAGCGTAGGCGGGCGTGCCCACGGACTCGTTGGTCAGCGTGAGCCGCGTCTTCTCCTCGCGGCTCGCCTCCTCCGTGAGCGCGCCGATACCGAAATCGAGCACGAGCACGTTGCGCCGGGCGCCGGTGGGGATGACCATGAGATTCGCGGGCTTGAGATCCCGGTGGATCACCCCCTGCGCGTGCGCGCAGCCGAGCGCGTCGAGGATCTGCAGCATGAAGTGCCGCGCCTCGCGAGGATCCAGCGGGCCCTCCTCGGCGAGGACCCGGGCGAGGTCCTTGCCAGGCGCGAACTGGAAGACCGAATAGACGACGTCCTCGTCCGCCTGCCCCGAGTCGATAAGGCTGACGATGTTCGGATGGTGGAGCTGCCCGCAGAGCTGCATCTCGCGCTTGAAGCGCGCGACGCGCTTCTCGCGCGCCTGCGCCGCGCCGCTCGATCCGAGCTGCAGCACCTTGATAGCGACGCACTGGCCCGTCGCGAGCTGCCGCGCCTTGTAGACGGTGCTGAAGCCGCCCTCGCCCAGCTCGGCGAGAATCTCATAACGGTCCCCGAGCACCGCGCCGATCTTCTGTCGAGAGTCCAAGCTGCCCCTGCCTTTGCGTGGCGCGCACTACCACGCACACCACATTCTCTACCTACAAGGAATCTTGTTCGCCTCGCAACCGTTTTTTTTTTACAGTAGCCTGGCCTCTCGCTTCCGCTTTGGCCCGCCCGATCCGCCGGGAACGTCACGTGTTTCCAGCTGTTTGCGTTCGCTCGTCGGCGCAGGAGCGACTTCTGCAAGAGTGGCTCCCGGTCGCGGCGAACGCGCCCGAGCCCCTGACCCAGGGCGTCGAGCGCACTGGGCCAGGCATGCGCGTTCACGCACTTGAGCCCGGAGAGCAGGTCGATGAGGTGGAGCAGCCGCCGGCCCAGCCAGCGCAGCCCGCGCAGCAGGCCCGGCGCGCAGCGCCCGAGTCCGAGGCGACCAGGTGCCCACGGCCCTGCTCTCCGGTGCGCAGCGGCCTGCTTCCGACGAGCGCGGAGCGCCGGGTCTCCTCGCGGACCATGCGGTCCCGCCCCCTGTGGGACAGAGCCGCGTGTTACACCTGGAGGCCGGCCTTCAATACCCTGAGAATCTCCATACCATTCGGGGAGCCGAGCCCGGTACACGGATTCCAGAGCGCATCACTTGCACGATAGGCACCATTACTCCCCTCGACAATCGTCCTACACAGACTACCCAACTCGCTCTGCCCTCGGTAAAGAATGCCATTAATAAACCCCACTGGCCTGCCGAGAGCGCTGTTGATGCGCGCAATGAGGGCCGCCCACATCGGCGCCGCCGCGCTGGTCCCTCCACCGACAGCACGACGGCCTTCATAAAGAATCTCGTAACCAGTTGAGATATCCGCATTCGCCGCGACATCGGGGACACCCCGACCAGGACGTTCTTGCACCATCTCAACGACTCCGTCCTTCCAGTCGACCACGGTGACCTTCGGCACACCGAAATTCGCCTGGTACGACGGACAGTCGTTCAATTGACTGACCCCCCCGCCGCTCGCACCACCGGGCATCACGAGAACACCCGAATTCCCAAGTCGCACGACGAGCACTTCGGCCAGACGATTCCACACAACCTCCCGTCCGTTCGGTTCGAGGCTCGTGCCTCCGCAGCCGAGCACCAGCGGGGAAGACGCCGGAAAGCTGGTCGCGGGCAGGAGCGTGCCGCCGCTCGCCATACCGTCGGAAGCGAACGGAACCAACGAGCCCGTGTCGCCGGATGATGCACAGATGGTGATACCAAGGAGAGCGGCCTTCCTGAAGAGAAGTTCGAACGGATCCTGCTCTTCCTTGCGAACGACGGTTGGTGGAACATTCCCGCCGAGCCCTGCGACGAACTCGGGAAACCCCCAGCTCGTCGACAGCACGGAAGGTCGATTCTCGGTGTCGAAGATCGCCGCGCTAAACACATCGAAGTAATCTCTGAGCGAAAAATCTTCCGAGCAGGCATTATAAATGACCGTGGTCGCGCTCGGACACACCGACGCGGCCAGCTGAACGTCGAGGGTGACCTCGAGGTTTGCCAATCCGAAGGCTCGCGTCGAAGATCCGAGATCAACCTGCACAATCCTGGGATTCATCTGCTGGGACTCAAAGTATTGCTTGAGGTCACTCGGAGAACAGCTTCCGCTGAGCTCGATGAGCCCTAGCGTCTGATGCTCGCCCTCGTTGGGCGGGTAGCCGTAGATGCGCGCAATCTCTCTCGGAAGGTACGTGTGCAAACGGTCAGCCCATGCCCCATCCGCGGCGGCAAGGCGGCGACAACGCGCAGCGGGCAGGACCGCGCACGACGTGTTCAGCCCGTAGACCCAGCGCACAAGGTCGCAAATATCCTCCGGATCGAAAATAACCGAATGCATCGAGAGCTCCGCCGCCCCGCCATCGATACAGGCAAGGTCATTCACCTTGAATGCCCGGCGCAGCTGCGGCGGCGTGCCCATCAGCTTTACCGCGCCCGACAGTCCGGCCTTCTCCCGCCAGTCGGACGCCGGGAAAGTCAGCCCCCCACGCTCTGCCCATCGTTGTACCCTGTCGAGGATCTCCGATGGAATGCCGAATTTTTCCCTGAACTGATCATAGGTGAGCGGCGTTCTCGGTGCCCCTCGACACAACTCTTGCTGCGTCGGGAGCGAGTCGTCTTGCGGTGCGCGGAGGACAAGAATCACCGCCACGGGCCCGATGGGTTCCTGCGGCTCGCCCCCGTGGATGCTGGTGGTTGTGTCCAGAGAGGCAGGACGCATAGGTACCGTGTTCCTTGGCTGGATGCCGTGTTCGTTGGCTGGACGCCCTGCGTCTCGCAAAATGGTCGTCCTTCACAGCCATACCATGGGCATGACATGCACCACAAGCGCATCCGAGGCCTTGGACAGCTTGCCACGGCCTGCGCAAAGCGGTAAAGTGCGCGAGCGAACCCCTATGGACAAGATCCTCCGGTTCAAGCGTCATCTCGGCGTCGAGCCGCTCGACGACGAGCGTTTTTTTCTGGTCGGAGAGGAGGAACACGTCCTTTTTCACGGGCGCGTCCATGCATTGGTCGCTCCGCTCATCGACGGGCGGCGTACCGTTGGTGAGCTGATCGCTATGCTCGCAGACCGGGTCTCGGCCCCGGAGGTCTACTACGTACTGTCGCGCCTGGAGGAGAAGGGGTACCTCGTCGAGGTCAGCCCGGCGCAGGCGCCGGAGGTCGAGGGGTTCTGGGAGTCTCTCGGCAGCGACGCGGCGCAGGCTGCGGCTCGTTTGAAATCGACGACGGTCGAGGTCAGGGCGATCGGAGCGGAAGATCCGCAGCCCCTGATCGAAGCGCTCGAGGCCGCCGGGGTCCTCGTAGGGCCGCAGGCTGACATCTGTGTCGTGATGACGCCGGATTATCTACCTGCGGAGCTTGATGCCTGGAGTCGTGAGGCTGCACCGGGAACGCGCTGGATGGCCGTCAAGGCTGCAGGAATCGAGTGCTGGTTTGGCCCCATGTTCGGCGCACCTGAGGCCGCCTGCTGGGCATGTCTCACCGCTCGGCTGCGTGACAATCGCCCGGTCGAGGAGTATCTGCGCCAGCGCCGCGGAGGAGTCGCGCCCACCGCGCCGGCGCGCGTGGGACTGCGCGCCGGCGCTGTCGCCGGCCTCCACTGCGTCGCCCTGGCGCTGGCGCGCTGGATCGTGGACGGCCGCAAGGGGGTCCTCGATGAGCACCTCATGAGCTTCCACGCGGGCGACCTCCGCGTCGAGCGGCACGTCGTCGTGCGTCGACCGCAATGTTCCGTTTGCGGCGATCCTGGGGTGACAAAGACCCGCGCCCTCGAGCCGATCGCCCTCTCGAGCCGCCTCAAGCGCTTCACGGCCGACGGCGGGCATCGCTGCGTCACGCCCGAGGAGACGGTGGCGCGCTATCAGCATCACATCAGCCGGATCACCGGCGTCGTCAGCGATCTTCGGCCTGTGGGCGGCAACAACGCACACCGTCAGGTCTACAACGCGATATTCCCAGTTCGACCGTCGACCACGATGCCCCTCGGGGAGGACTTTCACCGCGTCGCGAGCGGCAAGGGCCGCACCGCCGCGCAAGCGCGCGCCGGGGCTTTATGTGAGGCCATCGAACGCTACAGCGCCGTCTTCCGCGGCGATGAGCATCGCTTGCGAGCACGCCTCTCGGAGCTCGGCGGCGCGGCCATCCATCCGAATGTTTTGCAGGGCTACAGCGCCGCGCAGTATCGCCAGCGCGGGGCAGTGAACCTCCGCGAGGATCCGCAGCGCGTGATTCCCCTCCCCTACGACGGCGACCCGATCATCGACTGGACGCCCGTCTGGTCGTTGACACATCAGCGCCGGCGCTATGTACCGACATCCTACTGCTATCTCTATACGCCGACGCCGCCTGAAGAGCAGTTCACCTACTTCAATTCAAACGGAAACGCTGCTGGAAATTGCCCGGAGGAAGCCATCCTTCAAGGCTTTCTGGAGCTGGTGGAGCGCGATGCCGTCGCAGTGTGGTGGTATAATCGTATCCACCGACCAGGGGTCGATCTCCGGAGCTTCGACGAGCCGTACTTCCTCGGGCTGGAAGACTATTTTCGCTCGATCGGCCTTCGGCTCCGGGTGATCGACATCACGCATGATCTGGAAATACCCACCTTCGCGGCGGTTGCGTGGGCGCCCGATACCGGCCGCATCTGGGCGGGCTGCGGCAGCCACTTCGAGGCACGCCTCGCCGTGCAACGGGCGCTCACCGAGGTGAATCAGTGCCTCAACCCCCGCGATCTGACGCGCTCGCCATGGGAGGCCTCGACCCTCGTGGATTTCGCCTATCTACTACCTGACGAGGCTGCGGCCGCACGAGGCCGCCCTCAGTACCCCGAGCATCATCGCGACGACCTGCGCGATGACGTGCAGGAGTGCGTGGACCGCGCGGCTCGGGTGGGCCTGGAGACGTTGGTGCTGGATCAAACGAGGCCGGACGTCGGCCTGTGCGCCGTGAAGGTGATCGTCCCCGGCCTGAGGCACTTCTGGCCACGCCTCGGGCCGGGACGGCTTTATGAGGTGCCCGTGCGCATGGGCTGGTTGCGGGCACCGCTGGAGGAGGCGCAGCTGAACCCAGTGCCATTCATCTTCTGACGTCGCGCGGACGCGGCGACCGAGGAGCGCATATGCCTCTCCCAGCGGCAGCGCCGGTCTTGACGGGCACTCGGCCGGGTGAGACGATGTGCTCCCGGCCGCCACCACCTGGAGATGCCATGCCGTCGCTCTCGAAGAAAAAGCGGATCCTTCTGATCCTGTGCGGGATGGATGAGCGCCATGTGGATCGCTGGGAAGGGGTGAACTCGGACGGCGATCTCGTCGCATGCGGTCCCATGACGCCGCTCGCCTGCGCGACCCTGGCCGGGCTGACGCCCGATCATTATGACGTCGAGATCTGGGACGAGCAGCTGCACGGGCAGATCCGCATGGACACGCGGATTGGCGACTACGACATCGTCGGTGTCTCGCTCATGTTCACCGCCCTCGCCAATCAGGCGAAGTTCCTCGGTCTGTACTTCAGGGGCAGAGGATGCACCGTCGTGGCCGGCGGACCGGCGATATCGGCCGCACCGGAGGAATACCGCCCGTTCTTCGACGCCATCTTCGTGAATGAAGCCGAGCGAACATGGCCCCAGTTCTTGCTCGATTTCGAGCAGGGCAACGTGCAACCTGAGTATCGACAGATCGAGAAGCCCGGTCTGGGTGAGAGTCCGCCTCCGCGGTGGTGCAACGTCGCCGAGAGCATCCCCAAGTACGAGTGGTCCACGGTGCAGACGACTCGCGGTTGCCCTTTCGACTGCGAATTCTGCGATGTGATTCACCTGTACGGCCGGCGCCAGCGGCACAAGCCGATCGACCAGGTGCTCGACGAGGTCCGCGCGCTGAATTCGCTAGGCGCGCGCGGTATATTCTTCGCCGATGACGAGTTCGTCGGCGACCCGGCGCGTGCCAAAGAGCTTTTGTCCAGGCTCATCCTTGTCAACAACGACTTCGCCCATCCACTGCGGTTCTTCACTCAGGCCACGATGAACCTGAGCCGTGACGTGGAGCTCCTCCAGCTGATGGCGGACGCAAATTTTTACACGATCGTCCTCGGGATCGAGTCGTTCAACAAGGAGTCGCTGCGCGAGACGCACAAGCATCAGAATATTCGAAAGGACATCGTCGGTGACGTCCGGAAGATCCTGGGCTACGGCATCGGCGCGCGAGGCAGCTTCATCATAGGGTTCGATCACGACAGCCCCGAGACCTTCGACGCGCTCTACGAGGGGATTCAGCGGACCAACCTCCCTTGGGTCGTCGTGGGTCCACTCTACGCACCGGAGAACAGCGCGCTGTGGGTGAGGTTGCGCTCGGAGGGGCGGATCGCCTATCTGCGGCGCCACGCGACGAGCGAACCCAACCCTGCGGTGCTGAACCTGATTCCTCGAGGGATGAGCCGCGTGGAGCTGATCGAGGGGCACCGCGACCTGATCACGCGGATCTACGATTGGGACGCGGCCTGCGCGCGGATCCGCGGCTGGGCAGCCATGGTGCACCGCGCTCCGCGGGTCGAGGAGGAGCTCTTGTCGCGGGCAGCCTGCGACCGCTTCCTCGGAGAGGCGGCGCGCTCGTGGGCGCTCTCGGCGGCCGAGCGTGAGTTGCTCGGTGATACGATAGGCGAGGCGCTTCGCGTCGCGCCTCACCTCATCAATCGGGTCGTGTTCTTCCTTATCAAGAACCAGCTTCAACGGCGGCGCCACGAGCGGAGTCTTCCCCTCTACGAGAGCGTCCTCGAGGGAGAGCGGCGCGGCGACCTGGTCGTCGACCGGCGGCCGCTGCTGGTCCCTCCGTCGCTCGGCCCGGCGATGACCACGATCTTCCCCATGCTCTACTCGCGGCTCTACCGGAGCCTCCCTGACAAGAGCGTCATCCCCGAGGCCGCGCGGGAGGTGCTCGTCGACTTCGTGGTGCGCTGGGGCGCCACCTTCCAGAACATCGAGCCCTATCACGAACCCTCCCTGATGGATCTGTGCGACCGGGCGTCGGCGAAGCGGGGCGGCCGGCTCGAAGCCGTCTCCCTCGAGGAGGAGCGCGCGGCCCTTACAGAGATCCGGAAAAGTCGCCTCGCCGATGCCGTTCTGAAGGACGTTCGTGACGAGCTCAGCCGGATGGCGAGCACATGAGCCAGGTGCCAGGAGCGGAGCAGAACGCGTCACGTACCGAGACACCGTGAGGTTGAAAATCGATGCGGAATGGCTACCAGATCATCGACGCAGATCGGCACGTGGTGGAGCCGCTGGACCTATGGATCACCTACCTGGAGCCCGAGTTCAGGGAGCACGCACCCAAGCTCGGGAGTGTGACCGAGGAGCCCCTCGCCCAGCGCGTTGCCCGTCTGGGCGCAAAGGGCCTCGTGCCTGTGCTGCCCATGCCGACGCTCGGCGGCAAGCCCCTCTGGAACGGGATGACGGAGCGCGCGTGGCTCGAGATCAGCAACACCGCCTACATGCGCCTTGGAAAGGTGGGGCGCCTGGAGGATCCGGCCGTTTACCTTTCAGACATGGACCGGACGGGCGTCGACATCGCCTTCCTCTTTCCTGGTTATGCCCTTCTCATCCAAGGTTTCACCGATCTGGAGCCTGCCGTCGCCAGCGCGCTGGCCCGAGCGTACAACGCATGGCTGCACGACTTTTGCCGCCATTCCCCCGAGCGGTTGCAGGGCGTCGGGCTCATCAGCCTCCACGATCCAGCCCAGATGGTTCACGAGCTCGAGCGCGTGGTGAGCTTCGGCTGGAGAGCGGTCGTCATCCGCCCCAACCCCATTGCGGGGCGGCCGCTCTCGGATCCGGCCTACGAGCCGTTCTGGGACGCCTGCGAGCGGCGATCCATCGCGGTGACGATCCATAACAACACGGAATCCTACGTTCCCTCGGCGGGCTCCGATCGGTTCAAGACCCACTTCGCCCTGCATGCTTGCGCCCACCCGATGGAGCAGATGATGGCGCTCCTCAGCCTGATCGAGGGCGGCGTGCTGGAGCGCCACCCCCGGCTGCGCGTCGCAGGCCTGGAGGGGGGATGTGGTTGGTTGCCGTACTGGCTCTGGCGGCTCGACGAGCTCGAATACGGTTACGTGGCGAGCGAGGTCGCCGAGCACGTCCGCATGAAGCCGTCCGCCTATTTTCGGCGTCAGTACTTCCTCACGATCGAGGCGGACGAGCCGCTGTTGCCGGAGGTGATCCGTCACGTCGGCGACGACAATCTGGTGTTCGGCTCTGATTTCCCCCACCCTGACCATGGCCTCGATGCTGTCGAGGAGGTGTTGTTGCTCGAGAAGCAGCTCTCCGAGCAGACGCTCCGCAAGATCCTCTGGGAAAATTCGGCCCGGCTCTTCGGGTTACAGGGGTGAGTCGGGCATGGCGTGATGGCGACGACGATCGATCTCTCCCTCGCCGACGGCGTCGAGCTGCGCATCTCGCGTGATGAGGAGCTGAGCCTCGCCGGGCGTTTCGGCGAGCTCATCCTCCGGCGCCCGCCGGATCAGCTTCGCGTGGCGCTCGAAGCCCTGGCGTCCGGTCCCGTCACGGAGATGGCGCTCTTGACGCTGGCCGGGGACCACGCGCCGCAGCTGTTCTACCACCTGAATTCCGCAGCGAACCTCTGTCTCCTGCGCACGACGGTCACGCACGACGGGCACCAGCTCATGAGCTCGTCGGCGACCTCACCCTATTTCATTCGCTCTCGGAGCACGATCGGCGATGGCGTCGCCTACGAGATCTCACGGTTTGCGGTGAGCCGTGTCGAAGACGGGCGTATGGTGCTCGAGTCCCCGCTTTCGCACGTGCTCGTGGTCGTGCACGACCGTCGCGTCGCATCGCTCCTCTTCGAGCTGGCCCGGCCCATCAGCCCTCGTGCTGCGGCCGAGCGCGCTCCGGATCTGGACATTGGGGCGACGCGCGCGGTCCTTCAGCTGCTCGTTGACGCGGGTTTGGCTGCGCCGGCCCCAGCGGAGGCAGCTGTGCGTACACCCACGGAGCTCGCCCTTCGACAGTGGGAGCCGCACGATCTCCTGTTTCATGCACGCTCGCGCGGCACGCGGCACGGTAGGAGATGGGGTGCCACGTATCGGTTCGCTGGTGAGATTCCGCCCTTGCCCTCGGTGAAGCCCCCGATGGGCAGCGCGTTCATCGACCTGCCAAGGCCGGACATCGAGGCCTTGCGCACGAACGACGTACCATTCACCGAGGTGCTCGAACGGCGCCGGTCCATCCGGCCCCCGGCCGCGGCCCGGCTTACCCTGCGCCAGCTAGGCGAGTTCCTCTTCCGGAGCGCGCGTATCCGGCAGGTGCGCACCTCTTCCTACGGCGAAAACACCGATCGGCCCTATCCGGGCGCAGGCTCGCAGTACGAGATCGAGGTTTATCCGGTCGTCCATGTTTGTGACGGCGTCGCAGCGGGCATGTACCACTATTGCCCACTGCAGCACCGCCTGGAGGCAATCGCAGGAGCAACGCCGGACGTGCGTGCGTTGCTCGCGTCTGCCAGCGCGTCCAAGGCGATTCCCGATGTGCTGTTCGTGATCGCCGCGCGCTTTCAACGTATCGCCTGGAAGTACGAGTCGATCGCCTACTCTTTGATCCTGAAGGATGTGGGCGTCGTCCTCCAGACCATGTACCTCGTGGCAACAGCCATGTCGCTGGCCCCCTATGCCATCGGGCACGGCGACCCAGACCTATTTTGCCGTGCAGCGGGGACGGATTACTATGTCGAGAGCTCGGTGGGAGAATTTGCCCTCGGCGGCTCGACGAGCTGACCGGGGCCCCCCGTCGCACGGGACATGCAGGGTCAACAGCAGGGGTGCCCGCAGCAGTTCTTCGCCGTTGCTTCTTCCAGGCTGGCAGTCTTGATCTTGTAGTCCTTTTCATTCGGCTTCGGAGGCAAAGCCAGCGTCAGGCATGAATGTTCCCCTTTAGGCAGGTCCTTCTGCTCGACGACCTGGAAGTGCATGTGCTCGGGAACCTCGAAATTGTAGTGTTTCGATAGCGCTGCGCGCGGGTCACTCTTGAGCTCTAGCGCGAACGCGTCGTCGGCCCAGGCCTTCTGGACTGCCTGTATCCATACGTGCTGCCATTCTGACATCGTTGCAACGTCGACACCCATGCGGCCATCCTTCCTTCCCTGCGTTCGCTCGATACCCGGTCGCTGAGACCGGATCCTGTCATCTGGTCGAGGTACTGGGGTCGGACGACGATCTCTCGATCGCTTCCCGTGTCGGGTGCGCCTCATCACGGTCCCCGAGCACCGCGCCGATCTTCTGTCGAGAGCCCAAGCTGCCCCTGCCTTTGCGTGGCGCGCACTACCACGCACACCACATTCTCTACCTACAAGGAATCTTGTTCGCCTCGCAACCGTTTTTTATCGTGGCCTGGCCTTTCGAGGGCGCCGCCGCCTCGAGCATTCTGGACGCCCCGGTGAAGGCGGGGTTGTCCCGCCTCGGCGGCATCTTGCTCATCGCCCGCTCGGCCATGGCGGTGATGGTGAGCGACGGGTTCACGCCCAGGTTCGCGGGCACCATCGAGCCATCGACCACGTAAAGGCCGTCGTGGCCGAACACCTGGTTGCGCTGGTCGATCACCCCGCGCTCCGGGCTGTCGGCGATCGCGCAGCCGCCGAGGATGTGCGCGGTGGTCGGGACGTTCAGCACGGCCTCGTTGATGGCGTTGCGCGGGGTGCCGTCCATCAGCACGGCGAGCCGCTTGCCAACCTCGTTGGCGACGGGGATGTACGCTGGTGGCTTCGGCTGGCCGGGCGGTCTGTGGGTGGTCATCCCGCCGCGCTTCCAGGCGAGCTGCATGTAATTGTCCACCGTCTGCATCACGAGGAGGATCGTGGAGCGCCTCGCGAACCTGAACGGCAGGAGCCCGGTGATCAGGTCGATGGGGTGGAGCAGCCGGCGGCCCAGCCAGCGCAGCCAGCGCGGCAGGCCCGGCGCGTCGTCGGTGAGCACCGTGCCCAGCGCGCCCATCACGTCGGAGCCGGCCGGGTAACGCACCGGCTCGATGTGCGTGCGCGCGTCCGGGTAGATGCCGCTCGCGATCGCGATGCCACGGGAGTAGTCGACCCGGTCGTCCCTGGCTGTCACCCCGAGGATGACTTCGCTGTTGGTACGCACGTAGTTGCCGAGCTGCGTGGAGAGGTGGGGTAACCGGCCCTCAGCCCTCGCCTTCAGCAGGAGCTTCACCGTGCCCAGCACGCCGGCGCTGAGCACCACCCCGCGCGCCCGGAGCGTGCGGCGCCGCTTCCTGAGCAGCGCGGTCGAACGCTCCAGGGTGAGCTCGTAGCCGCCGCCCGGGAGCGCTTCGATCGCGGTGACCATCGTCTCAGGCTGGATGGTGCAGCCCTTCTTCTCGGCCAGATAAAGGTAGTTGAGATCGAGCGTGTTCTTGGCGCCGAAGCGGCAGCCCACCATGCATCCGCCGCAGTGGACGCACGTGGTGCGATCGGGGCCCTCGCCGGCGAAGAACGGGTCTGGCACGCGCTGCCCTTCCTGCTCGCCCTCCCTCGCGAAGAGGACACCCACGCTGGCGACGTGGAACGTGTCCCCCCGGCCCATCTCGTCGGCGATCTGCCGCAGCTGACGGTCGGCCGGCCAGAGCTTCGGGTTCGCGGTCACGCCGAGCATGCGCTTCGCGAGCTCGTAGAAGGGCATCAGCTCGTCGCGCCAGCTGGTGCCGGCCGGCCAGCCGGGGCTGGCAAAGGCCTCGGGCGGGGGCACCAGCAAGGTGTTGGCATAGACCAGCGAGCCGCCGCCCACGCCCGCGCCCGAGAGGATGAGCGTGTCGCTGAGCAGCGTCAGCCGCTGGATGCCGTGACAGAGCAGCGTGGGCGCCCAGAGGAACTTCCGTACATTCCAGTTGGTCTTCGGGAAATCCTCCTTGCGCCAGCGCTTGCCGCACTCGAGCACGGTGACGCTGTAGCCCTTCTCGGTGAGGCGCAGCGCGGAGACGCTGCCGCCGAAGCCCGAACCCACGATGGCGAAGTCGACGTCGAAATCCATGCCACCCGCTTCTCGGGGGGGAGTATGGCCCAGCCGGTCTCCAGAGCCCACCGGCGGACGCGGCTCGCCCTCGCGCCTCGCGCCTCGTTGACCGCGCGCACGCCCTCCCGCGTCGCCGAGAGCGGGGCGCGCCGTTCTGGAGAGGTGCACACCTCGGCGGGGATCTCGGCGGCCGGAGGACGCTCGCGACGTCCGCGGTGCGCCCAGGCCAGCGCAAGGTGCTGGTCGGCTGCTCGCTGCGCAGCAGCGCCCGCGCGCCGGCGCCCGGCGCAACACCTCCCCCCGCGGCATTCACCGCTGGTACGCCCCGTGCGTAGCGCCACCGCGGACGAGGAGACGCGAACCATGGGCCATCCGACCATCTACCCCACCGGGGTCACCCTCTATGACCCGGACCGGAGCTGGAACGGCTATACGATCTTCCAGGCTGCAGGGCTGGGCGCGCTGCTCATCGACATGAACGGCCGTGAGGTGCAGCTCTGGAATGGGCTGCACGGGTTTCCCAACAAGCTGTTGCCCGGTGGACAGGTGTTCGGCAGCACCGGGGAGCGCGACCCGCGGCACGGGGCGCAGGACCAGATCGACCTCGTCCAGGTCGACTGGGAAGGCAACGTGGTGTGGCGCTTCGACCGCCTCGAGCACATCCACGATCCCGGCGCGGCGCCGCGCTGGCTTTCGCGCCAGCACCACGACTTCCAGCGGCAGGGCAATCCGGTCGGCTATTACGCGCCCGGCCAGGACCCGCTGGTCGACCGGGGGAGCACGTTCCTGCTCGTGCACGAGAACGTGCAGAATTTCGCCATCTCCGAGCATCCGCTGCTCGATGACAAGATCATCGAGGTGGACTGGAAGGGGAACATCGTATGGGAGTGGCGTGCCCACGAGCACGTCGAGGAGCTGGGCTTCGATGACGCCGCGCGCGCCGCCCTGCGCCACGACCCCAACCTGCGCGCGCCGGGCGGCAGCGTCCTCGGCGCGGCGCCCCTCGGCCGGGACCGGGTTGTGGAGCTCCGCGGCGCCCAGGGATACGGCGCCGAGGCGGATTTCTGCGTCGCGCCCACGGAGGGGAGCGAGGCGCAGAGATGATCGGCGTCAGGCGGACCGGCGCGCGGGCGCCCACGTGCTCGGCGCGCTCCCGGGCGGCTCGCGGCGCGGCGAGCTGGCCTCGTCGGTCGCTGCGCGGAGCGAGGAGCGCGCGCTGCTGGTGACCGGCGCGGCGCCCGTGGAGGCGCAGGGGGCGCCCCGGGAGGCGCTGCGCGCGGCGGCGGCCGAGCCAGGAGGCGAGGAGGCGTCGGCGGGCCTTCTGTGGGGCGCGTGGCGGCCTCCTCCCGACGAGCGTGCGGTCGCCCGCGGCGGCGGCGCGGAGCCGGAGCGCCGCGACGCGACAGCGGCGCGCCGGGAGGGGTGAGCGCCCGGCTCCGAGCCACAGGGCGGCTGCGCGCCATCCGGAGGCGCGGCGTCCCCCCACCGGTCGTCCCAGGCCTCGATCCGCGCATTCGCCAGCTGGTGCGCGACCGCCTCGAAGAGACGATTGAACGCGGAGCGCTGGGTCTGATCGCGGGCCGTGCGGTCCCGCTCCCCCGCAGGATGGGGAAGGAGGAGAATAGACGCTATCCGGAAGTGAAGGCCAAAGGCGAGCACGACCTCGGATGCCCCAGCCGATCCTCGACGGCCCGCCCCTCCTCTCGGAAATTCCCCCGAAGCCGAGCACGCCGCCGGAGCTGCCGCAGCGACCGCAGCAACCCTCGCAAGAAATAAGGATTCCCGCCTCATACCTGTACGTACCCCGAGCGTTCTCGTTCGGCTCAACGAAAAAACCAGGGCACCACTGGCGGAAGTTTCTTGTCAGGAGCTCTTCCTTTGTGGCGGCCACGATGCCGACGTTCGCGCGCGCGACGCTCGCGGTGGCCGCGCCGGCTATGGCGCCTCGACCACCGTGCGCGACGCCTTCGCCTGGATCACGTCGGGGAGCAGGAACGGCACCAGGTGCGTCTGGTTCTTTCGCCAGAGCTCCGCCTGATCGCGGAAATGCGGGCTCTCGGCGTCCCAGACATTGCCTCCGGGAATGGCGTTCCACGCCTTCGGCCCCGCCGGGTCGAGCTCCACGACGAGCCGTTGCGACGGGCCGTGGACGTACCGGAAATCCGGTGACTCGTCGAGCGCCCACGAGAGGCGGTAATCCGAGGAGTCCACCGCGAACTCGTCGCCGCCGCGCGGAAAGCCGCCGCTCCAGAGCGGATCGCTCGGCGGAGGGATGCTGAGGCTGCTGGAGAGGGGGACGAGCGCGTCGAAGGTGACCGTGTGAAAGGCGCCCCAGCGGGGCGCCGCAGCCCCGGAGCCCCCCTGTTGCTCGAGCCAGGCGAGGGCGTCGAGCAGGGCGCGCAGCACGCGCTCGTCCCTGGACTCGACCGCTGGCGTGCCAATGTCGTCCCACAGCGCGCTGTCCTGCACGGCCGGATCGAAGGTGGCGAGCTGCTCCCGATCGGCAGAGAACAGGTGGAGGAGCGCCTTCGCCGACAGCTCCCGGGAGAACGACGGGAAGCCCATCCGGTCGAGCTCGTCGCCCAGCACCCGGCGCACCACCCGGACGAGCCAGAGGTTGAAGACCAAGGTCGCCTCCGAGGCGCGGGCGTCGATCGCGCCGGGGCCATCGCCCTCGTCCGCGAGCGGCATGGCGGTGTCGAGATCGATGCCGGCGGCCGCCTTGTAGTCCGCCTCCTTGCCCCAGCCGTCGAGGAGCACCCGCAGGGCGGCGATGCGCTGCGGGTCATATGCGGCGTCCGCGACGATCGCGCTCAGATCGGGGTGAGTACCGGGCGTCTTGCGCTCCGCCTCGGCGCGGTCCACGGCGCGGAGGAGGTGAGGCACGAGCCTCGCGCCGAGCGCCGACTTGATGTCGCCCTGGATCGCCGCGCAATCCTCCGGCGACAGAGGTCCCGCGTGGGCATCGATCCGCTCCTGGATGCGGCCCTCGCGAAACCCGATGTCGAAGCTGCAACCCAGGTACATCGGGGTGCCGTCGGGGAGCGTGCCGTTCGATGGATCGTTGTCCAGGGAGTCCCCGATGGGGTCGTTGTTCGCCGTGGCGAGGTATCCCGCCGGCGGGTTCTTCGCCCGGGGGATGAGGTGCTCGGGGAGCACCCCGGTCCACTCCGCGGTCCCGTCGCCGGGGAGCACCATGCAGGGGAGGACGCCCGTATAGGTGGCCGCGTCCCAGGCGAACGCCTCAGGAGACCGCGTCGGGATCGCCGCGTGCGTCGTCCAGAGGATGTCGCCCGCGGTGTCGCCCATCACCCAGTTCTGCGCCCCGACGCTGAATTTCGAGAGCGACTCCTGCGCATCATCGACCGAGCGAGCGCGCAGCAGGCCGAAGATGGCCTCCAGCTCCTTCGTCGGCGCAAGCCCCGTCCAGCGGACGCTGAGCGCCCCCACGGCCGGGTCCGGATCCACCACCGCGTGTTCGACGATGGTCGGCAGGAGCGGGCCGTGATGGGGCACGATCGGGACACGGTAGGTATAGGGCTCCCTGCCAGCGATCGCGATGACCTCCTCGACCGTCTGGAGGGGCACTGGATTGCCATTGAAGAGCACAGCCTTGCCGTCGGGCGTGAGCTTCTCGGCATAGACATCGGTGACGTCGTACATCGCGACCGTCGCTCCCCACCCGACGTGCTCGTTGTGGCCCAGGATGATCCCCGGAATCCCGGGGAAGGTGACGCCCCCGACGTGAACATCGCGGCTCGCGTCCTTGCCCTCAGGCGCGGTGACATGGATCGAGACGGCATACCAGACGGCCGGCGCGCTCAGCGACAGGTGGGGATCGCTGGCCACGAGCGCGTGCCCCGTCGCGCTCCGGCTCGCGTGGATGGCCCAGTTGTTCGAGCCGAAGCCCTCCGGGGCGACCTTGCTCCTGGCGCGCTGGACGGCGCTCAGGTAGCCGGTCAGCGACGAAATGAGCTTCGCGCGGCCCGGCGCGGCGCGGCCCGGTCGTGGCGCGCGAAGCGCCCTCTTCGCCGCCTTGTCCTCCGCCTTCTGCGCCTTCTCCCGCGCCGGGGAGGCGGGATAGCCGCTGCTGGTCACCGCGGGCTCGGAGGGGGCGAACCTCAGGAAGTCCCGCTCGAAGCCGGCGCGCTTCTGCGCGAGCGGATCGGCGCTGCTCGACGCGAACGTCGTCCGGGCGGCGTCGAACAGCTGCTGCATGGTGATGTCCAGCTCGGCGTCGAACGACAGGAGGTAGCTCTGGAAGCGGCTGATCGCGAGCGAGTCGACGCCGCTCCAGTCGGTGAACGCCTTGGCGGGTATCCCCGTCGCGCCTTCGGGGAGGAGGATGTCCCCGGAGCGGATCTTCCTGAACACCTGGGTCACCCCGTCCGCGTACGCGTCGAGCATCTGGCGGAGCTCCCCCTCGGGGAGCGCGTCGTACTGGGCCCTGGCGATCCGACCGAGCCCGACATGGCGGAGCGCGATGTCCTGATCGATGGTGGTGGGATCGATGTCGCCGAAGAGCTCTGCGAGCCTCCCCTCGGCTGTGCGCCGCAAGATCTCGAGCTGAAGCGCGCGGTCGCGCGCCGTCAGATACCCTTCGACGCGCATCGCGTCCACGAGGTTCTCGGCATAGATATGGGGCCTACCGTCCCTGTCCTGGACGACATCGACGGCAGCGAGCAGGCCGCCGATGGTAAGCCGCCCGTCCACGGGCAGATCCGGCCGATCGCCGAGGGGACCGAACGTCGCGGAGGAGGGCGGGCTGCCGTCGGGCGCGCCCGCGTCGGGATCGCCGGGCGCGCCCGCGTCGGGCGCGCGGCTGCCGGGACCAGGGTCGTCCGAGCACCCGAGCATGCCCGTGAGCCCGGTGACCAAGGCAAGGACGCAATGTGCCGAAGAGAATGACAGTCGCACGAACGCTCCTTGGTAGGATGGAAGCGAGCCACCGCGGCGGTGTCGTCCCGCGACGCGGTGGCTGGAACAGCGCGTCGTCAAGCGAGGTAGGTTCGGAGCTCCTTTCGCGGCAGCATGGGCCAGGGCACGGCCGGCAAGAGGCAGCGTGCCTTGGCGCGGTGTCTGGGCCAGCATGACACGCAGACGCCGTGGCGGCCCGCGCCGGACCGCCCCCGCGCCAAGCCGTCTGAATCTTACCTTGGTACCCCGGGTCGCCGAGGAGGCCAGCGACTGCGGTCCGGGAGGACCTTTCTCGACTGCGCGGCGCTACTGGAAGGTCACCGAGAGCGTCGGACGCCTCGCGACATTGGCCACCTCGCTCGAGCAGATGCGCAGATCCTTGCCGGTCGCGGTGTTGGCGAGCACGAGGCCTTGATTGGCGGCGCTGCTCCGGACCCACCTCTGCACGCTGCCTGGGTCGAGCGCGATCGATCTGCGCTGATAGCCGCTGTCGTCGATGTTCAGGAACTGAAAGGTCGGTCCCTGCACGTCGCCCGAGCCGATGCCCGGCGCGGTCCAGTTGCTGCCCGCGCCCCCGCTCGAAAAGCCCAGCGTCGTGGAGCCGTAGCTCCACGGCGTCTTCATGAAGTTGCCGTTCATGGCTTGCGGCCCGATCCAGCTCTCGAACGTCACGGCGAGCGTGGCGGCCGTCACCGTGGCGGTTGTGGGGATCTGCGATACGTCGAAACGAATGAGCGCCTTGGTGGTGTAGCGGCGCGTGTCGGCGAGGAGCACGTCGTTGGTCCTGTAGACCGTGCCGACAGGGTTGCTGGACGAGTAATTCAGACTGGAGATGCTCAGATCTTGCACACCGGTGTAGCCATTGACGCCCTGAGTGAAGGTCAGCGTCTGCGCTGTACCGCTGGGCGCCGGCGGCGTCGGCTCGGTCGGCGTCGTCGGCGTCGGCGGCGTCGGCTCGGTGGGCGGCGACGGTGTGGTCGGCGTCGACGTCGGAGGCGTCGAGGAGCCCGCCGTGACAGCGCCGGTGGCGCTGACCTTGAAGCTCAAGGTCTTGCTGGCGCCCGACACCTGCAGCGCCCCGCCCGCGCTCACGCGGATGCGCCATTTTCCGCCGGAGGCGACGGCCGTGACCGCGTATCCGGAGCTCGAGGGCGCAACATCGACCAGCACATGCTCGGCTGCCGCTTGCGAGACCAGGTACTCCGCGCTCGACACGGTGCCGGTCGCGGCCTGATCGGCCGAGAACAGCACGACCTGATTCTGCGGCGCCGAAAGCTCGACGCCCACCACGTTGCCGGCGATGACGTTGCCGTCCGCAGCCGACAGTCGCGTTTGCTCGCCGAGCGTCGCGCCCGCCGAGACGACGGTCAGCCACTGCTGCGCCGCCGCACGCACCGGAGCGTGCACCTCGAGCCGCGCCGTCGAAGCCGGCAGCGTCGTCGTCGTCGTGCTCGCGCTCTTCGGCAGCAGCGCGCGCACGCTTCCAACCAGCGTGGTCCCCACCACGACGTCGAAGCGCTTCTGTGTCGCGTCGGCGGTGGTCACCTGACGCGGCGCCACGGGTGTGTGAAAGCTCATCCACTGGTCCGCGCTGGCCTTCGCCACCGTCGTGCGGTCGAACAGCACGAAGCTGCCTGGACGGAAGAACACCACGTCGCGCGTGAACTGCGAGACCGGCTTGACCGTGGGGCTGCCGTACTGGTCTCCGAGGCCCGTGGCGCGCGCGCGCACGAACGCGCCGCGGTCCTCGTACCGCTCTACATGGGCGTTCGAATCGACCGGCGAGAGCGAATTTTGTCCGGGGTTGTACCGGTTCGTGGCGTCGTCGACGAAGAAGGTATTGTGCAGCCGGCGCTGGCTCGTGCCGTAGCTGTCGTCGTTCACCAGGTTCTCGCAGGCGTTGCCGCAGTTCTGGGGCAGCCAGCCGGTGGCGTTCATCAGTACCGGCTGATCGCCGACCACCACGCTCAGACCGCCGGCGTTGAACATCTGCTCACCGGAGTAGGCGGCGTTGATGTACGCGCCGCCAGACAGCGCCCCCCACACGGCCGTCTTGTCCCAGGACGAGCGCATGCCGACGTGGCCAGGGCCGGCCGCGAAGTGCGACAAGCCGCTCGACTGGTACCCGCTCCTGGCGGCGGCCGGATCGCCGTACAAGAACTTGGACCACGGCGCCGAGTCGTCGCCTGCTGCCGCGATCACGTCGGCGGCGAAGCCGCGCGCGACGGCGGCCGAGGTGTCACCCTGCTGCTCGAGCATGGTCGCCAGGCCGAGGAACATCGCCGCAGAAGGACGCATGTTGATGCCCGCACGAATCGTGCCCTGGTCGTCCATGTGCTTGAGTGAAGGCCACGTGAAGTACCGAGCATAGGTCGACTGCTCGCGGGCCAGCGGCAGCTCCTTCCACCAGTCGAGGCCGGTCGCCGTCTTGGTCGCCCACAGCGCCTCGACCATGTACAAGACGGCCCTGCCGCCGTAGCCCCAGCCCTCCGGCCAGCCTCCGCCGGCCATCATGCTCGTGAACTTCGGCTTCACGAGCTGTCCCCACATGCGCGTCACGACGTCGTTCCAGTACACGCTGGCCTTGGCGTTCTCGCCCTCGGTCGCCAGCGCCGCCGCGGTCTTGGCCAGGTAGTAGCCGGCGAAGTAGTTACCGATCGGGTCGTTCTTGATCAACCCGCTCTCGTCGTACCAGTCGATCCACGCGTTCATCGAAGCGACCAGGCGCGTCCTGGTCGCAGCCGGCAGCGCCGGGTAGAGCCAGTCGTAGCCGAACGCCATTCCGACCACGTAGTTTCGGATGCCGTAACCCAGGTCCGTCGACGGCTTCTGCCCCCCGGACGCGACCGGGGTGCTCATGGCCTCCAGCAGGCGAACGCCGGCCTCGCCGTAGCGAGCCTGCGCGGCCGTGTCGGTCGTCACGCGATAGCAGATGCCCAGCGCGCGCACTACCGGCGGATACTCGTCACCTTGATAGCCTTGCCCGACGTTCGGGTAGCCCGGGTAGGTGCTGCCGTTCGGCGGGTGCATCGTGCCGGTCGTGTAATCGTCGCAGCGCTTCTTCAACGCCGTCCAGGCGGCGTCGCCAGCCGCGGCGCGCGCCTTCAGGCGCGCGATGACCGAGTCGGTCAAGATGAGCCGCGCGGCGGGGCGCGCCACCAGCATCTCCTCGCTCGCGCCCACGTCTTCTTCGGCCAGCTCATCCAGCTCGTCCGAATCGGGGACGCCCAGGCAGCCGAGCAGGCCGGAGCTCCCGGCCAAGAACGCCAAGGGAAGGAGGTGACTGATTCTACGCATTGAGTCTCCTTTGACGGAAGGCACACACGTGCCCCGTCGCAGACTTGCTTCGTCTGTGGGTTACCCGTTCGGCGACTGACTTCGAATCGGGGCCTGCGCGGCCCCTCCGCGGTCACGTCCTCATCGAGCGGCGCTCAACGATCGACATCACCACGAGCGAGGTGATGAGCTTCCCGGCGGCAAACGACCGCGACCCAAAGCATCGAGAAATCGAATGCGTGGCTTCTTCTCCCCCGGCGTCGTCGAACCGCTGCGGTGGACAGGACCGTGACGGGCGAAGGCACCAGGGGGCAGAAGAGGAGCCTCCCGCTGCATGCCTTCGCGCCGCGAACCATCGGTGCAGACCATCCAGCACCAGAGGGTGCGGATACAGGCGCTCTCGTGAAACGACTCTATTCCCGGATCGACATGTCCGGTCAAGACGAAATACTTTCCAGGATCAAACGACCGCCAATTAGGTCGCACACTTCGGTCGCTATTCACATCAAGGCTATAAATTTTCGATGCAGAACTGAAGTGCTCAGGCCGCCCGCCGGTGTGAAGCAAGGTATAGAGAAGCGACCGTCCGCCCGCTTGAGTGTATGAACGCAGACGAAATCCACAGAAGTGTTGGTGAACACCCAGCGCGACTGGGTTATCCAGGCCAGCCAACGACCTTTACTTACCTGCCCCCGCGCTGGCTGGCTCGGCGGCGGCCCCCGCGACGCGATGGAGGTCGCGCGCTTCGTTGGCGACACCGCGACTCCGCAAGCAAAAAGCCGCTCCCAGTCCTGATCGAGCGCTGTGCCGAGGGTTATCAGGCGAGGCGCGATGAAGCCTGCCCGGGCCAGGAGCGCGAAGACCTCGGCGTCCGAGGCCGGCATCTTCAACGACGCCATGGCCTTCCGTCGCTGCTCCGCCGCCTCGGGCGGCTGCCCCTCCGCGAGGGCCCGCCGGTCCTCGACGGCCCTCAGCAGCGGATCGTCTCCGGTCCGACAGCCAAGCACGAAGGGCGCCCCCGGCTTCAGGCGGACGGTCGCCCGGACCGCCTTCAGCAGAGGAGTATCACCCTTCGTGCAGCCTCGACAGGGTGGGGGTTTCGCTCCGATCCGCGGGGCTTTCTGTCGCGACCCGCGGAGGACTCCCCGCCGGGCAAGGCCTCGCCGGCTCGCCGAGCAGAGAAAGCAGCGCGAACGCCGCTCGCTTCTCGAATTCCCCCTCTTCACGGCTCCACTGCTCGACCTTCGCCCACGCGTCGTCGCGGCGAGGTGCCGGCAGCGCGCCTGGATCTTCCGAGGCGCGCTGCCCCGGGTCACACTGCGGTGTAGCCGCCGTCCACGGTCAGCTGCGTGCCGGTCATGTACGACGACCAGTCGGACAGCAGGAAGACCGCCGGTCGAGCGATCTCGTCTGCGTGCGCGTACCGCTTCATCAGCGTGGCCGCGCCGAAGGCGTCGAGCACCTGCTCGCCGCTTTGCATATGATCCCAGATCTCGGTCTCGACCGGGCCGGGCAGGATGGCGTTGACGCGAATCTTGTCCGCCGCGTAGTCGATGGCCGCAGACTTGGTGAGGCCGAGGATCGCGTGCTTGGTCGCGGCATAGACGCCGAACCCGGGCGCAGAGACCGTGGAGGCGATCGAGCCGCAGTTGACGATCGAGCCGCCGCCGCCCTTCTTCATGACGGGCACTTGATACCTCATGCACAGATAGATGCTGTGCAGGTTGACCTGCATGAGAGCGAGGTAATCGGCGACCGGCACGTCCGCGAGCGGCCCGAGCGCGGTGGCGATACCGGCGTTGTTGAAGACGCTGTCCAGCCGCCCATGGACCTCCACGGTGCGCTCGATCAGAGCGTGGATGTCCGCCTCGACGGTGACGTCGGTGCGGACGAACAGCGCGTTTCCACCCTCCACCTTGATGCGGGCCGCGAGCGCGTCGCCCATCTCCTGGCGTCGCGCGGCCAGCACCACCTTGGCGCCGGCCCGCGCCGCCGCGATCGCTGTCGCGGCCCCGATTCCCGATGTGGCCCCGGTGATCAAAACGACTTTATTGCTGAGCATGGTAATTTTAACTCCGTGTAATAAGGATTGGAATGGATCGAGAAACTGGCTGTCTCCAGCTGACGGGACGACGGCGAAGAGGAGCGGCCCGAGGGGCCGCCGGTGCTCGTCGCGACGTTCGCGGCGCCGCGGGCTCGCCTTGACGAGCTCGAGGCCGTCCAAGCGTTCGCGCTGGCGTGCCACCGAGGATAGCCCGCGCGAAGCCATTCCGGCCTGTCAAGAATTTTCCACCAACGACCGGCAATTGGCATAACGTACAAGAAGTACGATCCACTGATCCGCGTATAAATACCAACAGATCCAACGAGTTCACTCGGATATGTAATATTATCTACATTACGCTGGCGACGCCGTCAGATTTCAGCGCTGCCCGATTCTATTTGGCGAGGGCGGGAACGGCAAGAGCCCGGGGATCAACCTCGTGAGGGCGATGTTTCCGCCGGAAGCGCTCGCGAGCCTTCCGCAACGGCGGACGGAGCGATTTGCGCTGTCTGCGCCAGAAGGGAAACTGGCTAACTTCGTGTCGGAAACGCCCAGCGGAGAGCGGCTCGCACGTGGTCTTCCTCGACGGGGCTTATGACGAAGACGGCACCGAGCTCGTGTGGAACGAGCTCGGTCACCTGCGAACGCGCGAGGTCGGTCAGGTCAGGAGCGAAGGTGTCGCGAGCGCGCGCGCGCGGCAGGATCTGCGGCGGCAGCGGTGCGGTCACGATCGTCGGCTCGGCAGTGTCCGCCGCGCCGGCGTCGCGGTACTTGGCGCAGGCGATGACCATGCGGACGTGGCTCGGGCGCCGCCAGGCGAGCCCGGCGACCGCTCGTCATCGACCGGTGTTTCTGGCGGGATCTCTGACACGCGGAACTAGCGACAGATGCCCGTGACGCAGTTCTGTCCGTCGGTGCAGACGGTGCCGCACGCTCCGCAGTTGCTCTCATCGTTGCTGAGATTCACGCATCGGTTGCCGCAGTACGCCAGCCCCGCGTTGCACGTGCACTCGCCAGCGGTGCAGAACGAGCCGCCGCCGCACGTGTTGCCGCACGCCCCGCAGTTGAACTGATCGAGGTTCGTGTTGACGCAAAGCGGATCACAGTAGGTCTGCCCTGCCAGCGGGCATGTGCAGGCGCCGGCCTGGCAGGTCGAGCCCGCTTTGCAGGTGGTGCCGCAAGCCCCACAGTTCATGCTGTCCGTCTGCGTATCGACGCACGCGGGATCACAGAACGTCTGGGTCGGGGGACACGGAGATTCGCTGGCCCCACCCTGTCCCCCCGAGCCGTCGAGGCCACCTTGCCCCCCCGCCCCGCCGGTGCCACCCGCCCCGCCGTCACCGCTCCCGCCTTGCCCTCCGGCCCCCCCGAGCCCGCCCGCGCCGCCGGTGCCACCCGCGCCGCCGGTGCCGCCCGCGCCTCCATCACCGCTCCCGCCTTGCCCTCCAGCGCCCCCGAGCCCGCCCGTGCCCCCCTGCACGTCTCCGCCACTCCCCGCGTTCCCGCCGGTAGCGCTACCGGTGCTCGTGGTGGTGGAGCCTGACGTGGCGCTCGCCTCCGCCTGGGTGCTCTCGCCGCCGCTACATCCGACCATCGGTGCCGAACAGACGGCCACGCCCGCCAGCCAACCCAGGATCCCCATGTTCACGCGCGCACGATGCATGTCGTCCTCCAGATGTAAGAGGTAAGTGGAGTCGTGCCAACATCATGGCTTGCTCTGGGCAGCTTCGACGACTCCCATGGACCGCTGTCGCTGCGGACGGCGCGCGCGGCTCAGATTTTTCTCATCTCGGGTCCGAAAGAACGACTGCCTCTGTTCGGAGCACCACGGAGAGCCCAGGACGAGCCCTTCACCCGAAGCCTCGCGTCCCCCATCCCAGGTGTGCCCGCATCGCTGTAGGACACATGAGCCTCAACACCGGCCGACCGGCCCCGTCCTTCGCACGGCGTAGGGGCGCTCGACTCCCACGCTTGCGACACCGCGACGGCATCGGTCCACGATCAGCGTCGGCGACGCACATGCGGCGATGGGCGCTGCGCCTGGCGCAGGCTTGGCTCCCTCTCCCGATTCGGCAGCATCGTAGCGGCCACCGTGCGTGCCTGGGCGAGGATCCCCAGGGCTCTAGCACCGCCTGCCGAGCAGCGCGCGGTGCTACTCCTCAGCCATTCTCCATCTACTCCTCGTCGTCACTCTCCATCTCGGTGTTGGGCGTGGGCCGAGAGACATCGTCTTCCTGCCGCAACCCCGAGTACACAATGAAGGATCCCGCGACCGGCAATAGCCATATCAGCGCGCTTTGCAGGAGCTTCTGGTCGCGCGAGTACAGCTCGCTCCGCCACAGGCGCACCGTGATGAACGCCTGAGCGAGGATCGCCGCGGCGACGGTTGTCCACGTGAGGATCGAAAGCATGACGTGCAGCGTAGCCGTCATCCGGCTCACGCGCCCCTTCGAGCGCGTCGCGCGGGTTTACCCCGCGTCTCGGCCGGGATCCAGCGGCGCGCGCCGCCGGCCGCGCGCGGCCGCCTCCGGTAGCGCAGCCGGCTCACCGGCAGCCCGTCGGCGATCGCGTGGTGCTCGCGGGGGCTCCTCGCGCCGTAGGGGTTCTCGGCGAGGTGCGGCGAGCCGGGCGCGTCGCCCGCCGGCTCGAACGCGGGATGCGCGCCGATCTGCTCGGCGTAGAGCGCGCCGCGCTCCTCGACGTCGGTCTGCACGAAGAGCTCGCCGCCGTCCACGAGCAGGCGCGCGAGGCTGTCGAGCAGCGCCGGGCCCATCACGAGGCGCTTCGTGTGGCGCTTCTTCCACCACGGATCCGGGAAGTGCAGGAAAAACCGCGCGATCGACGCGTCGGGGCGGAGCCGCGCGAGCGCCTCGCGCGCGTCGGCGTTGAGCGCCCGCACGCGGCCGCCCTTCCGCAGACGCCCGTCGACGATCGCCGCCCGCGAACGTGACACCCCACCGTGGAGCCCGGATGCTTGACGCGGTGAGCGTCCTCCGCTTCCCTTGGAGCCGTGCCTATCACCGAGCTCCACATCGAAGGCTTGCGCACTATCCAGAACGTTCACTTGCGCCTGAACGGACTTACGGTGCTTATTGGCGACAATGGATCTGGGAAGAGTAGCATCCTGGAAGCGTGCGAAATTCTTCGACGGACGACGGGGCCTCGGTTCCTCGACGAATTCCATGGCATCCACGGCGGACTCACGGCGTTGTTACGCCAGGGCGCGAAGCGGCTTTCAATCGGGCTGACGATTACGCCACGAGCGGAACGAGCCAAGCTTGGAGATATCGAAAGCGTTATGACTGACACGTACGAGCTCGTCAAGTACGAGCTAACGCTTGTTCCCACGGGCCCGTTCGCCTCGGTCCACGAAAGAGTCTCTGCCAGGTTCACACCGCAAGGAAGACGACATGTGACTTCCATGGGCGCCCGGAGAAAGAGGGCAAGAAGCGTGAACGAAGGAGCTTCAGGCGCCGAGAATCTGGAGATCCTGTTCGAGCACGAGGGGGACAATTTTGTCTTTTTCGCCGACCGAGCCAAATGGTACACTTCTGGACCGGAAGATGGACGAAACTCATTCCTAGCCGAGCTAAACTACGGCTCATCGGACGACAGCTACGGCGATATCGTGTGGACAACGCTGCACTTCATCGGAAGTCATCTCAAGAATTTCAGCATCCATCTTCCATTCGAAACAACTCCCGCATGGGCGGCCCGCGCACTCGACCGCAAGTCCGCACTTCGCTCCTCGGCCCTTCTCACTCCCGCCGATCACCTGGAAAAGCTGGGCATCAACCTCGCCAGTGCCTACCACGCCCTCAAGAACAGATTCGGCCGCGACCATTGGGACAAGACCCTGGAGTACCTCCGTCTCGGTCTCGGCGAGCGCATCGAGGACGTGGTTACCTGGGCGGACCCGGGCGGTGGCAACATCGGACTCTCGCTCAAGCTGGTTGGTCTCGATCTAGCGATCCCCGCAGCGCAGCTCTCCGACGGCATGCTGTCGTACCTTGCATTCGTTGCGCTCTTCCGCCTCCATACCACGAAGCCTTCACTCGTCACCTTCGATGAGCCCGATCTGCACCTCCACCCGCACCTGCTGATGCGCGTACTCGACATGTTCGAGTCAATGGCTCGCGATTGCCCGGTTCTCTTGGCCACGCACTCCGACCGCCTCCTCGACGGCCTTCGTGATCCAGCGAATTCTGTGGTGCTGTGTGAGCTCGACGAGCATGGCGCAACGCGTCTTGTGCGGCCCGATCGGCATATGTTAGAGAGATGGATGGAACGCTACCGTGGACTCGGTGACATCCGCGCTGCGGGACATGCGGCTTCCGTGCTCACGAAGGCAGAGCTCAGCTGATGTCGGCCTCGGTCACGATCCTCTATGAGGATCAGCGCGCGCACGGCAACAGCTTCGGCTTGCATACGCTCGTGAAAGCCTGCGTCCACGATGCGCTGAGCGGCGACAGATATCGAATCGAGAAGATGCTCGCCGACGCGCGCCCACTCAAGGGCGTGCAAAATGTCCTCCGTGCCTGCCGCGAGGAGCTTGATCTCATCGCGATCGACGGGCGCGACGTGATCGCGGTCATCGACAACGATGCCATCCGACATCATCTCAAGTTGCCACGAATGGCGAGCCATGCGAACGTGGAGCAGGAGATCCGGAAAGGGTGCCGTGCGCCGGACCGACTCTTCATTGTCCTGCTGGTACAGAACACCGAGAGCGTGCTCACGGCGGCAGCGGAGTGTGACGCCTCACTCGATCCCAGGCGGATCGAGCGCGCCGTGGAGCACAAAGACATGCTGGAGAGGGATGCCATCTTCTTCGAGCGTGCGCGCATGCGGCGGGACTGCGTGCTCGACAAGATGCCGTCGCTTCGCACGCTGATCGATCTGTTGGTCAGCAAGCTGCGCCCCGCTGCTGGTGGGACAGCACCCACGAAAACCTCCGGTACCCCCAAGGGAAAGCGGACGAGACGTGGGGAAAAGCCATAGACGCTTCGAACATGTCCAACGTGAACCATGCCAGGTGGATTTGCGCCGATCGCGGACACGAAGCGGTAGACACCGCAGGCTCGCGGTAGCGCGCGTCAGCGATGAGAAGATCAGCCAACGACTGGGAGTTGCTGTAATTTCTTGCTGATTGAATGAGGCGGGCCTGCGCTGGGCCGACGCGCCGGAGAGCGACGCCGAACTACGAGGCACGCGCGGCCCGCGATGTTTGAGAAGGTCTATCGGTCGCCCGGCGGCATGTTGCCCGCGCCCCGCGGCCGCCTCCGGTAACGCAGCCGGCTCACCGGCAGCCCGTCGGCGATCGCGTGGTGCTCGCGGGGGCTCCTCGCGCCGTAGGGGTTCTCGGCGAGGTGCGGCGAGCCGGGCGCGTCGCCCGCCGGCTCGAACGCGGGGTGCGCGCCGATCTGCTCGGCATAGAGCGCGCCGCGCTCCTCGACGTCGGTCTGCACGAAGAGCTCGCCGCCGTCCATGAGCAGGCGCGCGAGGCTGTCGAGCAGCGCCGGGCCCATCACGAGGCGCTTCGTGTGGCGCTTCTTCCACCACGGATCCGGGAAGTGCAGGAAAAACCGCGCGATCGACGCGTCGGGGCGGAGCCGCGCGAGCGCTTCGCGCGCGTCGGCGTTGAGCGCCCGCACGCGGCCGCCGAGGCCGCCCTTCCTCAGGCGCCCGTCGACGATCGCCGACCACTTCAGGCGGATCTCCAGCCCGAGCAGCCGCGCCTCGGGGCTCGCCGCCGCGCGCTCGAACAGGAAGCCGCCGCGGCCGGGGCCGATCTCGATCTCGACGGGGCCGGCGCCCGGGATCAAGGCGTCGATGGAGACGTCGTCGCCGTCAGGGAAGCGAGGCGCGTCGGCGTAGGGGTGGTTCGGGCGCGGCTGGAAGACCATGGAGCCCCGGCGCTCTACCAAATGCCGGACGCCCCCGCGCGGGAAATCCGCCGGCCACCCGGCGCGGGAAATCGCTGTCCCCGGGCGGCACGGTGGTATGCGTCGGGCCCCATGGCGGCACCTCCGGCCCCCTCCCGGCTGCGCGCCCTCGCCGCGCGCGCCCTCCCCTATGCGCCCGCCCTCGCCGCGAGCGGCGCGCTCGGCGCGCTCTGCATCAGGGCGATCCTTGCGCAGGCCGGGCGCCCGGCCCTGCCGCTCGACGACGCGTTCATCCACATGCAGTACGCCCGGCGGCTCGCCGAGGGCGGCTTCTTCAGCTTCGTCGCCGGCGAGGGCTACTCGAGCGGCGCCACCAGCCTGCTCTGGCCCGTGCTGCTCGCCCCCTTCCACGCGCTCGGCCTGCGCGATCTCTCGCTCGTCTATGCGGTCTGGGCGCTCGGGCTCGTGTTCCACGCGGCGCTCGCCGTCGAGACCGCGCGCCTCGCGCGCCCCCTCGCCGGCCCCGCGGCCGCCGCCGGCGCGGGCGCGATGTGCGCCGGGTTCGCCGCGTTCGCGTGGTTCGCCTGGAGCGGGATGGAGACGGTCGCCTTCGCCTGGATCCTCACCCGCACCGCCCGTCTGGCAGCGGCGCTCTGCGAGCCGGCACCGCCAGAGGCCGCCACGGACAGCGCGGCCGCCGCGCAGCCGCCCGGCGCGCCCGCGCAGCCGCCCACCGCCTCCATCGCCCGCTCCCTCGCGCTCTGCGGCTTCGTCGCGCCCCTGCTCCGCCCGGAGGGCGCGCTCGCCTCCCTGCTCGCCGCGATCGCGCTCGCCCTGTGGGCGTCACGCGCTGTGGCTCCAGCGCCCCTCCCGGCGCCGCCCCTCTCCGCTCCATCCCCCTTCCGCAGCGGCGCTCTCTGGCACTCCGCGCGCTCCGCCGGGCGCCTGCTCGCCCTCGCGCCGCTCCTCGGTCCGCTCGTCGTCCCGGCCTTGAACCTGCTGCTCGCGGGCCACCCGACCTCATCGACGACCTCCGTCAAGTGGCTGATCGGCAACCCCAACTACGACGGACCGACGCTCAGGGCCGCGCTCCTCGACAACGTCCGGCTGCTCGTGACCGACGTGATCGACGGCGGCCAGTGGACGGCCGTCTTCCTCCCCGAGGGCTCCGCCGCCGTCATCGCCCTCGGCGCCGTCGCGCTCGCCGTGGCAGCGCACCGGAGGGGCCGCCCAGCGCACGCCGCGATCGTGGGCGCCCTCGCGCTCGGCGCGCTGCTGCCCTGCACGTACCTCAGCTTCCTCTGGAACCGCGTGCGGTACGTCTGGCCCTTCGCGCCGGCGTGGATCGTCATGGCCGCCTGCCTCGCGCGCGAGCTCGGCGACGCCGCCCGGCGGCTCCGGCCCTCGCTCCACTACGTGACGCCCCTCCTCGCCGGCGCGTTCGCCGGCGCCCTCGCCGCGCGGCTGCCGTGGGCCATCGGCGACCTCGCCAACTCCGCCCGCGCCATCGATCGGCAGCAGGTCTGGCTCGGCCGCTGGGCCGCGCAGCACCTGCCGGAGGACGCCAGGATCGGCGTCAACGACACGGGCGCGCTCGCCTACTTCAGCGGCCGCAGGACCTTCGACGTCGTGGGCCTGACCACCGAGGGCGAGGCGCGCTACTGGGTGGCCGGCGCCGGCTCCAGGTTCGAGCACTACGAGAAGCTGCCCCCGGAGCGCCGGCCGACCCACTTCATCGTCTACCCGCACTGGATGGCGTGCCCGCCGGTGCTGGGCCGCGCGCTGGTCGACGCCACCGTCGAGGACCAGGCCATCCTCGGCGGCACCACGATGATCGCCTACGAGGCGCGCTGGGACCTCCTCGGCTCAGGGGCGCTGCCGGTGCGGTCCGTGCCCGGCGAGCGCATCCTCGACGAGCTCGACGTCTCGGACCTCGAGTCCGAGGCGGCGCACGCCTATGCGCTCGATCCGCTCGCGGACCAGCGCAACATGGCCATCGCGCTCGCCGCGCCGGAGAGCAGCGCGCCAGGGGAGCTCGACCTCACGCGCGCGGAGCTCGCGGACGGCGGCCGCTACCACCGGACCGCCGATCGCTTCGTCGCCCACCTCGCGGCGCCCCCCGCCGAGGCGCGCCTCGTGCTCCGGGTGGCCTCGGACGACGGCGCCGAGCTCGCCGTCTCCGTGGCGGGCGAGGCGATCGGCGCCATCGACGTGCCGCGTGGACCGTGGGTGGAGCGGGCCCTGCCCCTCCCCGCCGCGCGCCTCTCGACGCCGGCCTCCATCGCGATCACCCTGCGCCGCGGGGCTGGATTCCACGCCTTCCATTACTGGATCACCGGGCGCTGACCGCCGGCCCCCGGCGCCGCTCGCTCATCGGGGAACACCACACCTTCTCACATCGACTCCCATCGAGTCGCGCCCCGGGTGCAGCTCCCGCCCCCAAGATGCCTCTCGAGAGTCGAGAGCGCGCCGGCGGGCTCGCGGCGCTCCACGTCGAGCGTTCAGGACAGCCGTTGACGCATCCGGGTATTCGTGTAACATCGGGATGTTCGCGCAATACAGCAAGTCAGCGAACAGATCCGTCGCAGACTCGTGGGGGAGACCGGGCAGCGCGCGCCCGCTGGCGCCGCCGCGCACGGCCATGGCCGGCGGTCCAGCCGTGCTCCAGGACCTCGGGCCACCGGCTCGCCCCGATCCCGTGCGCCCTGCCCGGCGCTCGAACGTGGGGAATCGATGCGCAAGTCGGCTTTGCTCCTCTGCTCGCTGCTATGCCCTCTCGGGGCGGCGGGCTCCTCCTGGGCGCAGACCCCGGGGGGCGAGGCGCCGGCCAGCGGCGATGACGGCGGGCAAGGGCAGTTCCTCTCGCTCGATCTCGAGGAGCTGCTCAACGTGAAGGTCTCGTCGACTGGCTTCTTCGAGACCGAGAGCAAGACGTCGACCGGTCAGGCGCGCCTCTATGATGCGCGGACGCTGAAGCTCTACGCCGTCCGCTCGCTCGACGACCTCCTGCAAGCCCACCAGCCCGGCGTCCTGATCGGCGAGCACGAGCGCACCTCGCGCCTCATCGGCGTGCGCGGCGTGCTCATCGACAACAACGCCAAGACGCTCGTCATGGTCGACGGCGTGAACACGAACATGCGCGCCCATTTCGGCGCCATCGGGAGCACGCTGGCCGTGCCCCTCACCGGAGACATCGAGCGGGTCGAGGTGATCCTCGGCCCCGGCGCCATCGTCCACGGCTCCGGCGCGATCAGCGGCTTCGTCAACGTCCTCAGGCCCACGGGGATCACCCGCCCCGGGCTCTGGGGCAAGGCGTCGTATGCCTCCGGCGACACGCGCACCCTGGAGGTCAGCTACGGCGGCCTGCTCAGCGAGAAGCACAACGCCGATTGCTTCCTCTACTTCGGCCACGCCGACAACGAAGGGGAGCTGCCCCAGGCGCCCCGGCCGAACACCGCGGAGCTGTATGGCAAGGCCTACGCAGGCGTCACGACGTCTCCCTTCCTGCGCCACACGCGCGTCAACGCCCTCGGCGAGCCGAGCTACAAGGGCTTCGGCCGGTTCCGCTACGGCTCCGAGCGCAGCCCCGTCAGCGTCGATCTGCGGCTCGACTACGCGCAGACGTCGATGATGGGCAACGCCCCGAACAGGGCCATGACCCCCGAGCAGCTCGCGGGCCAGTGGTCCGACAGCAACACCGGCCATCTGCGGCAGAGGACGTTCACCGTCACGCCGGAGATCCACGTCCACCTGTCCAGGCAGCACAAGGTCGAGCTTGTCCCGACCTTCTCGGCCTTCGAGACGGCCCTCGTCCCGGCCGACTGGGTCGCAGGCGAGATGGCGAAGGCGTCCAGTCCGGCCCCGGGCGCAGGGGTCCTGCCGGTCGGGGGCCTCGGCGAGGAGCACCGGGACATCAAGGCGGTCTACAAGACGACGGCGCTGCCGAACAGCCAGCTCGCGATCGGCGCGTCGGCGAGCCACAAGCGCTTCAGCGGCCAGAGGTCCCGCTGGGGACGGCTCTACGGGACCGCCTTCGAGTCCCCGGAGAGCTTCTCGTGGACCGAGCTCGCCGCCTTCGGCGAGAGCACCGCCACCTTCCACGATCTCACCGTCTCCGCGGGCCTGCGCTTCGATCACACCGAGTTTGGAGAGCTGAACCTCCGCGCGGGCCTCTCGCGCGAGCCCGAGCCGGTGGACAGCCCCTCCTACCGCGTCGCGGCCGCCTACGCGATCAGCGACACGCAGAACGTCAAGCTGTCCTACCAGAAGGGCTTCCGCTTCCCGGACGCCGCCTACTTCAACTGGCTCGAGCAATTCAACGCCGCCTTCGAGGACGAGCCCATCGCGCCGCTGCCCTCGCTCGTCCCGGAGTCCTCCCACCTCGTGGAGCTCGACTATGTCGTGGGCCTGCTCGACGAGCGCCTCGCCCTCGACGTCGCGCTCTTCTATGAGCGCTACACGAATACCCTCGGCTGGGTGTCGTGGGATCAGGTGCGGCCCGAGGACTTCGAGGACCACGTGGCCCACAACCCCAGGCACCCGTCCGCGGGCGGCTGGTGGGGCAGCTTCTCGAACAGCGCCGCGGACGTCGACGCCCTCGGCGGCGAGATCGGCGCGATCGCCGACCTCGGCGGCGGGTTCGCGGGGGACCTCTGGTACAGCGTGTCGAAGCCGTTCGGCGCCGAGAGCGACCTCAACATCCTGACCAACTGGGACGGCGAGACCTGGGCCAACTACCCCATCCACCTCGTCAAAGGCCACGTGAGCTACAGCGCCAGCCGGTTCACCGCCGGGCTCGCCGCGACCTTCCGGACTGGCATGAACAGCCACGGCTCCAGGGACGCGCCCGCCCACGACACCGACGAGCTGCCGCCCAGAGATCGGCTGGCGGCGCGATCGGCGTTCAACCTCGACGCCTCTGTGTCCTTCTCGCCGCTCGAGCGCGTCTGGGTCTCCGTGTTCGGCAAGAACCTCACCTTCAACAAGGTCCCTCCGCCGTCCTACGCCTCGCACCGGCTGATCATCACCACCGGTCGCCCCTACGTGGGCGCCTCCGTCGAGGCGTCTTACTGATGCCGCCGGCCTGCGCGGGAAGGCGCCCCGCGCGGGGAGGCCACGCGCACGACAGCGCCAGCAGAACCGATGTCAGAAATCTCCTGACACCGCGCAGCCCGATACGAATGCACCTCCCCGGCGTCTGCCCTTGTGATAAATCGAGGACACCTTGTCCGAAGCAATGAGCCAGGTTCACGATCTGCTCGACGACACCCCGGACAAGGGCCTGCGCGAGAGGGCCGTTGTCGATTTCCTGCTCTTCGACATGGGCGCGGCGACTTTCGCGCTGAGGGCGCGGCAGGTGGAAGAGGTGATCGCGTGGCGCACCCCCTTGCCGCTGCCGCGCACCGACCCCCGGGTGATGGGCATCCTCCAGGACCGGGGGAGGATCATCGTGATCCTGTCGCCCTTCCTCGCGGAGCCGGCGGCTACCCCGCTCCGCATCGTCGTCTGCCGCGCTGCGCGCGGCTACCTGGGATTGCCCGCCGGCAAGACGCGGTGTGTCGCCGCGGTCGAGGTGTTCGGGGAGCCCGTGCCGAACGCTCTCATCGACACCAGCGAGGGAGCAGTGACCTTCCTCGACGTGACCCACCTGGTCGACGCTCCCGGCGTTGCGCCTCGGCCCTTCGTGGCGACGCGCGAAGCTCAGGGCATCTGGTCGAATCCATGAGCGTTCCGAGCTCCCGATCCCCTGCGCCCAGGGCCAGACAGCCGCTCGATTCGGCCGATGAGGCGTCCCCGGCGAGCGCGGCCCCGCTGTCGCGGTCGCCGGCGAGCGCGCCGGCGAGCACGCCGACAACCGCGCCGGCGAACCCGCCTGTGCTCGTGATCGACGACAGCGAGATCGCCCGAGAAGAGGTGTCTCGCGTGCTGCGCGCTGCCGGTTTTCAGGTGCTCGCGCTCCCCTCCCCCATCGGGGCGACGCAGGCCATCGTGCGGCACCAGGTGCGCATCGTCGTCCTCGACGTCTTCATGCCCACCATCCGTGGGGACCGGCTGCTCACCCTGTTCCGGAAGAACCAGCGGCTCGGGCAGCTCAGCGTCATCCTGATGTCCGGACACTCCGAGCGGGAGCTCGAGCAGCTGAAGCTGGAGGTCCAGGCGGACGCGGTCCTCTCGAAGCGCCACCTCGATCGTCTGCCGGCCCTGGTCCAGCGGCTCGCCGGCAAGGAACGCTGACGTGGGGACCGCGGTCGCCTGATGCCACGCCCGTCGAGGATCCGTCCGCGATCGTACAGAGCTCGCCAGCGGAACATGGTGTCTCCGATCTCGTCGATTCGAATGCTGATGGCCGCGGCCCTCCTCACGACCGTGAGCACCGAGAGCCACTCTGCCGCCTCCGTCCCCTACGAGCTGCGGGGCGCCATCCTCCTGCGATCGATCGGCTACGAGAGCGGGTTCGCGAGCCGCGCGGGCACGGCCGTGCTCGCGGTCGTCGGGGCGGAGTCGGGCGCGAGCGCGGAGGACGCGAGCGCGATGGCGGCCGTGCTCTCCAGGCTGGCCGCGAAGACGACCGTGGCCAAGCGGCCGGCGTCCGTCCTGCGCGTGACGTACAGCGGAAGGGCCCAGCTGCAGGAGGCGCTGCGCGCCGCCGGCGCCGAGGTGGTCTATGTGGCGCGCGGGCTCGCCGCGGCCATCCCGGACATCCCGTCGCGCGAGGGAGCCGTCGTCCGCATCGTCGTGTGCGGCGACGGCGACGACACGAAGCGCGGCTGCGCCGTCGCCGTGGGGCTCTCGGGCGCCAAGCCCGAGCTCCTGCTGAACGTCAAGCACGCCAACGCCGTCGGCCTCCGCTTCGACCCGCAGCTCCTCCGGCTCGCCCGCATCGTCGACTGAGGCCCTCGCGGCGTCCGTCACCGGACACCGCGCATCGCCGCTCGCAGGTTCACGGCTCACGGTTCACGACTCGCGATCTCCCATCGCCCATCCAGCGCCCCTCGTTCAGCGTCCGCCATCGCCGCCCCTCACCCGCCATGCTCAACTTTCGCTCTATCCGCTGGAAGATCGCCGCCCTCGTCGCGTCGGTGGCCATCGTGCTGTCGGCGCTGGATCTGTGGCTGATCCCCGAGCACGCCGCGCGTGCGAGCGAGGCCGAGCTGCGCGAGCGCGCCGGGATCCTCGCGACCATGCTGAAGGAGCCCATCGGCGTGGCCATGGACCTCGAGCAGCCGCCGGAGACCTTCCCGGACACCCTGCGCACCGCGATGACCGATCCCCTGGTGAGCTGGGTGTCGGTCTACGACGCGAGGGGGCAGCGCATCGCCGCGATCGGCGCGGTGCAGGCGCCCGAGGGCGCGCGGGGCCGGGGCGACGCGGGCGTCGTCGTCAGCGAGGCCCCGATCCGGTCGCGGAACGGCGACCGCCAGCTCGGGACGCTGGCCGTCGGGCTGCGCAGCGACCGGATCGCCGAGCGCCGCGCCGACGCGCGCAGGACGATCGCCCTGCAATCGGCGGGGATCGCGCTGCTCGGCCTGGGCCTCGCCTGGGTCATCTCGGCGCGCATGACGCGCTCGATGGCGCACATCAAGGAGGCGGCGGACCGGATCGCCCGGGGCGACGTCTCGGCCCGGCTGTCCCTCAGGATCTCGGACGACGAGCTCGGGGACATGGCCAGCGCGTTCGAGCGGATGAACACCCAGCTGCGCGAGCTCCAGGAGACGGCCGCGCGGGTCGCGGGCGGCGATTTCACCTGCAAGATCACCGGCGACGGGGAGCTGTTCGCGGCGTTCCGCTCCATGGTGACGAGCCTCCAGGAGCTCGCCTCGCGGATCGGCAACACCTCGGCGGAGGTCGCGTCGGCCGCCGCCGGCATGTTCTCGTCGGTGCGCGAGCAGGAGACGAGCGCGAGCCAGCAGAACGCGGCGCTCGAGGAGATCCGGCGGACCGTCGAGGCCCTGACCGCCAGCGCGGATCACATCGCGAAGGACGCGGCCACCGTGCACGAGACGGCGCAGCGGAGCCTCGTCAGCGTCCAGCACACGGCGGAGCAGACGCGCCTCGTCAGCTCCCACTCGGACCGCATCGGCGAGATCCTGTCCTTGATCCAGAGCATCGCCGACAAGTCGGACCTGCTCGCGCTCAACGCCGCGCTCGAGGGCACGAAGGCCGGCGAGGTGGGGCGCGGGTTCTCGCTCGTGGCCGCCGAGATGCGCCGCCTGTCCGAGCACGTCATGGACTCGGTGCGCGACATCCGGAAGCTCGTGGCGAACATGCACGCGGCCTCCCATGCGTCCGTGCTCGCGACCGAGGACGGGATCAAGCTGGCCCGCGACACGGCCGCGGCCGCCGCGCAGATCTCGGACGCGGTGGACCACCAGCGCGAGGGGACGGCGCGGGTCAAGACGGCGATCGTCAACATCGTCGGGGCGGTGAACGACACGCTGACGAGCAGCGTGGCCGCGACGCGCTCGGCCGAGTCGCTGCTCCAGCTGTCGCACGTGCTCAAGACGACGGCGAAGGCCTTCCGGGTCAAGCCGCCGGGGGCGAGGGCCGGCAAGCCCGAGAGCGCGGAGGCGGATGAGGAGCCGGGCTGATCTCGTCGCCGCCTTCCGCCGGACCATGCCCGACCGCGTGGCCCAGGCGACGGACCTGTGGCTCGGCTACGAGCAGGGCCAGAGCGGCAACCTGCAGGTGCTGCGCCGGCTCCTGCACACGCTGAAGGGCGAGGCGCACATGCTGGAGCTCGCCGCGTGCGGCGACCTGGCCGAGCTGGCGGAGGACGTCATCGACGCGGTGCGGGGCGGCGCGCGCCCCACGCAGCTCACCGGCGACAGCCTCCTCGGCGCGCTGGAGGGGCTAGGGCTCCTGTCGGCGAGCCCCGACGCCGAGGCCGCGCCCGAGCTCGCGATCGTGAAGGAGACCCTCCGCGCTGCGCGCGCGGAGCTCGGCGGCGGCGGCGGCCCGCCCGCGGGCGAGCTCGCTCCGCCGCTCGCGCCGGCGCTCGTACCGCCGCTCGTGCCGGCGTCTGATTCCGTGCACGAGAGCGTCCTGCCGCCGCGGCTGGACCCGCCCGACGCGCCGCCCGACCCCGCCCAGCCGACCGCCCGCGCGGCCCTCGACGCCGAGGCCGTCGGGGCGCTCTTGCAGGAGCTCCAGCGGCTCCACGGCGAGCGGGAGGTCATCCAGCGGCGGCTCCGCGAGTCCCAGCGCATGCTCCGCGCGCTGCTCGTCGAGATCGACCCCCGCGGCGCGGACGTGGATCGATTCGCGGAGCGCATCGCGAAGACGCTCGGCTATGGCGCGGAGATCGAGCGCCTCCTGAGCGCCGTCCGGGCGGACTGGTCCAGCAACGAGTTCGCGGCGGGGCGCGCGCTCGACGAGCTCGACGAGGTGGTCCGGAGGGCGTCGGTCGTGCGCACCGAGCGCCTGCTGAACCAGGTGTCGCTCGCCGCCCGGAGCGCGGCGCGCATGCTGGGCAAGGACGTCGAGGCGCGGGTCGAGGGGACGGGGCTGCTCGACGCGGCCGTGGAGCGCCGCCTCGAGCCGGCGCTGCTGCACCTCGTGCGCAACGCCATCGACCACGGGATCGAGCCGGCGGACGTCCGGGCGCGCCGCGGCAAGCCCGCGCGCGGGACGGTGGCGGTGACCGTGGTCCAGACCGACGCCGCCGTGCGGGTCGAGGTGAAGGACGACGGCGGCGGGGTCGACTTCGCCCGCCTGCGCGAGGTGCTCGCGCCGTCGGTCCCGGGCGCCTCGACCCTCGACGACGCCGAGCTCATCCCGTACCTGTTCGCGCACGGGCTCACGACGAGCCGCAGCGTCGGCGCGATCTCGGGCCGGGGCGTCGGGCTCGACATCGTGGCGCGCGAGATCGGCGCGCTGGGCGGGCAGGTACGGGTCGACTCGAAGCCCGGGCTCGGCACGACGATCGTGCTCGTGGTGCCGAAGAACCTGCACGGCGAGGAGGTGGTCCCCGTCTCCAGCGGGCGCTTCCGGTGCGCGGTGCCGACGCACGCCGTGCACTCCGTCGTGCTGCTGGAGGACGAGGAGCTCCTGCGCGCCCCCGACGGGCCGCGCGTGCGCCTGACCAGCGGCGCCTGCGCGGAGCTCGCGCCGCTGTACGCGCTCGGGGCGGTGCTCGGCGACGGAGGCCAGCCCGCGCCCGGGGACGCGGCGCTCGTGCTGCACCACGCCGCGGGCCTGTTCGCGGTGAGCGTGGACGGCTACGAGAACCCCCGGCTTGTCGCGCTCGTGCGCTCGGAGGAGATGCCCCTCACCTCGCCGCTCGTGCGCGGGGTGGCGCCGACGGCGGACGGCGAGGCGATGCTGCTCCTCGACGTGGAGCGGCTGTTCGCGTACGCCCGGCAGGCGCCGGGGAACGCGCCCTTCACGGCCGCCGCCGACCAGAAGCGGGAGCCGCTCGCGCTGGTCGTGGAGGACGCGCCCGTCGCGCGGGAGCTGCTCTGCGGCATCCTGCGGTCGATGGGGCTCCGCGTGGAGGAGGCGAGCGACGGGCGGGAGGGGCTCGCCCGGGCGCGGGCGGCGCCGCCCGACGTGGTGCTGACCGATCTGGAGATGCCCTACCTGAGCGGCCTGGAGATGGTGGCGGAGCTCAGGCGCTCGCCCGGGCTCGCCCGGGTGCCGGTCGTGGTGCTGACGACGGCGGCGCAGGAGCAGAGCGAGGCCGCGCTGCGCGGGCTCGGCGTGCGGGCGGTGCTGTCGAAGCAGCGGTTCGTCGAGGAGGAGCTGCGCCGGATCATCGCGGCCAGCCTGGGGGGCGCGTGACGGCGGGCACGTCGAGCGCCCTCGCGGCCGTCACTTGTCGGCGGAGGCCGCCGGCAGCGCGACGGAGATCTCGACGCGCCCCGGGGGCAGCTTGGTCTCCCCGAGCGCGGCGGCCGCAGGGTCGTGCTCGGCGTGCCCCACCGCCGACAGCCGGGCCCCTGCCACCGCGCACTTGTCCTGGAGCGTCTGCGTGACGGTCGCCGCCCGGACGGCGGAGAGCTCCCACGGCGTCGGATAGGCGGCCTGCAAGGGGGCCGGCACCGAGGCCGGAGGACCGCTGACCGCGCCGACGCGCAGCGGCGCCTGGCCGCCGCCGGTCGAGGACAGCGCGCCCGAGACCTGGCACAGGAGGGCTTGCCCCTGCGGGCTCACGTCGACCGTGTTGGGGAGGAACACCGCGCTCTCCGAGATCGCGACGAACGCCTGTCCCTCCGCGACCGCGACCGCCGCGACCCCTTTCTTGACGTGTTTGTCGAGCTTCCCCGCGAGCTCCGCCTTGAGCTGCCCTACCCGCTCGGCGCCCGACTTCTTCGCGGCCTCGGTCTGCTGCCGCTCCGCCTCGCCCTTCTGGATCTGCGCCGTCTTCGCCTCGAGCTCCCCGCGCACCTGGCTCAGCGTCTGTTCGAGCTCTTTGGCCCTCTGGTTCGACTTCCGCTGCTCCTCCAGCAAGAGCACGTGAGCGCGGTGAAGCGGGACGTAATATGCCGCCACGAACGCGGCGGCCGCGACGAGGAGGAGCGCCGGCATGACGCGCATCCAGCGTCGGAAGCTGGACGATCCAGCGCTGTTGCCGGCCGCGATCGCCTCATCCGCGATGTTCATGACTGCCTCCATGCTCCGCCGCCATCGCGGGCGAGAATACCGGCATGGCGAGGATCCCGCCAGCGCCACGGTCACAGCGTTACGGCTCACACCTCACTCATTGCAAAAATCCGCACCGTCTCGAAAGCACGCCGAGGCTCATGTCGGTGTGTACGGTGCGCTCGCGCCGTGGCATCCTCGGGGGCGCAAGGGAGGACTTTGTATGAAACCGCCGCCCCTTCCGGCCAGGCGCCCGGCGCCGCCCGTTCCGGCAACCGATGATCGCGAGAGTCTCTGGCACGTCGCGATCGCGCCTGACGACATCAAGGTGCTCACGTTGGACAAGCTCGACGATCTGTTCCGTCTCGATGTGATCGACGAGACGACGAAGATATGGCGCCCCGGGATGGCCGCCTGGCAGCCGCTCGGCGTCGTGGCGGGAATCGAGCCGACGCCCCCCGAGCCGGCGCAGGTCCAGGGCCCTCCGCCGAGCACGGCGCGCCGGGGCCCGCCTCCGCCGCCCCCGCGCGCCCCCGGGCGGCGGAACATGGACTCCGATCATCCGACGCCGGTGGCGTCGCCCATGTCCTCCACGATGCCGCTCGGCGCCCCGATGTCGCTCGGCGACACGATGCCGCTCCGAGCGCTGGACGACAGCTCGCCTCACCTCGTGACGCGGACCGAGGTGCAGGCGCCGCCTGCGGCGATGCTCGCGGCGTCTCGGCCCACCTCGCCGCCGTGGATGCCGGAGGCGCGGGAGCCGGAGTTGTTCAACGAGGCGACCTACGCGGCGCCCCGCGCGCGCGACACGGGCCGGGCGCAGCGCCTGACGCTCGCGCTGTCGGTCGTCGCGGGGCTGGTCGTGACGCTCTACCGCAATGACGTCCTCCTCGACGCCGCGCGCTCCTCCGGGCATCAGGGCGTGTATCTGAAGGTCGAGACCGCGCTCGGCGGGCCCGGCTTCGGGACCCCGCGCTCGATCGAGAAGCTCGACGTGTCCGCACAGCCGGCGCCGGCGAAGTAACCCCACCGAGATCCAGCGCTCCTTCGAGCGACACGCGACACGCGACACGCGACGTCGCGAGATCGGCCGCGCTGCGACGCCCGGCCGTCCTGGCACAGCGACCCAGACACGAAGGCCGCCGAGGCGCAAGCGACGCCACGAGCGCGAGCGCAGCCATGTCCGCGCCAGGAACGACACAGTGGCTCGTTCACGCACAATGTCGTCCGCCGACATCGCCAACATCGCAAATCAACGTTGTCAGTGCGAGCGAGCTCCACATTTGCTATAGTAAAGACCTTACTCTAATCGGGGAGGGCCCTACCGGATGTCTCGCAATCCCCGGTTGTATGCCGAGATTTACCCAGCGCGTCCGCCACGCCGTGGCGCGGTGGGATCTGGTCAGCATCGACATTTAAAAATCCCGTGAACGAGACAGGGAGGTAGTCCTATGTCGCCCTTTATCTCACGCAACCTGGCTGTTGTTCTGGCTCAAGTTGGTTTGCTCACCACGGCTTCGTGGAGCCTCACCGGATGTGGCCAGGCGGCTCCCCCGGACGAGCCGCTCGAATCCGATGCTCAGGCCCTCGTCGCCGAGGAGGCCGAGGATCCCGGCGATGGCGACGAGGCGTGCTCCGGCGAGGAGCCGACCTTCACCTCGCGCGAGATCGTGCGGGATCTCTCGTTTCCGATGCGGATCGTCTGGGGACCGGATGGCTACCTGTGGCTCACCGAGCGCACCGGGAAGCGGGTCGTGCGCGTGAGGCCTGAGGACGGCCTTCAGAAGACCGCGATCACCATCCCGGAGGCGTTCCAGTCGGGAGGTCAGGACGGGCTGCTGGCCCTGGCGCTGCACCCGGATCTGCTCAAGCACAAAGGGAAGGACTATGTGTACGTCTCCTTCACCTACAACGTCGCGGCAGATCCGGCGGTGGACCGCAGGACGAAGATCCGCCGCTACACGTACAACCGGGTGACCGAGACCCTCGGAAACCCTGTCGACGTCATCACGGGCCTGCCGGGGAGCGACGATCACAACTCCGCGCGGCTCCTGTTCGGCCCCGATGGGAAGCTCTATTACACCATAGGGGATCAGGGGAACAACCAGTTCGCCAGGATGTGCAACCCCATCCGCGCGCAGGAGCTGCCGACGGCGGCCGAGGTCGCGGCGCACGACTGGCAGAAATACGTCGGCAAGATCCTGCGCTTGAACGTCGATGGCTCGATCCCGAAGGACAACCCGAAGATCGACGGGGTCCGCAGCCATATTTACTCCTACGGCCATCGCAACGCGCAGGGCCTCACGTTCGGCCGGGGCGGCAAGCTCTACGCGAACGAGCACGGGCCGAAGAGCGACGACGAGCTGAACCTCATCCAGCCCGGCAACAACTATGGCTGGCCGTACGTCGCCGGCTACCAGGACGACCAGGCGTACACGTACGACAACTGGTCGGCCTCGAGCCCGACGCCGTGCAACGAGCTCTCCTGGAGCGACTTCGCTCCTCCCCCGTCCGTGCCGCGGCAGCTGGAGAGCGCCTTCAGCCACCCGGACTTCAAGGAGCCGCTCCTCACCTTCTACACCGTCCCCAACGACTACGTCTTCTTCGACTGGGCGTGCGGGTTCACCCAGTACATCTGCTGGCCGACCATCGCGCCCTCCTCGCTCCACTACTACCCTGCCGGGCACGGCATCCCCGGGTGGGATCACACTCTCTTGATGACCTCCCTCAAGAAGGGCGCCGTGTACAAGGTGAAGCTGAGCCCGAACGGGAAGACCGTGGAGGGCGAGCCCACCGTCCTCTTCCAGACCACGAACCGGTACCGCGATCTCGCGATGAGCCCGGACCGCAAGACCTTCTACATCATCACGGACACCACGGGGAACACGAGCGGACCGACCGGCGGCGTCACGACGGTCCTGGACAACCCGGGGGCGATCCTCGAGTTCAAGTACACGACATCGCACTGAGCCAGCACCGGAGTCGGGGGGCCTGCGTCGTGCCGGCGCAGGCCCGCGCCCGACTGGCCCCCTGACGGGGCGCTTCGCTCAGTTCCAGAGCCGCGCGACGAGGCCGTGGGTGGGAAACGTCTGCCGGATGCCGGACACGAGCAGCTTGCCGTCGGTCGAGAGCGTCATCGACTGCACGAAATCCTCTTCGCCGAGGAAGAGCGCCTGAACGCCCTTGTCGCCGAACGTCGGATCGAGCCCGCCGTCCGGCAGGAAGCGCGCGAGGGTGGGCTGGTTGGCCTCGCGCGGCCCCACGTTGCCGGCGACCACGATGCGGCCGTCGGGCTGGAGCGCCATGTCGACCGCGTCCCCGCCCTCAAGGCCGGCCAGCGCGAAGCCGTCCTCCCCGAAGGTCGGGTCGAGCCGGCCGTCGGCGTCGATGCTCACCACGAGGAAGTCGCTCGACCCCGCCTCGGTGCTCCGGGCGCCCACGAGGACGCTGCCATTGGGCTGGACGACCACGGCCACCGGCTCCTGCTGACCGGGCCTCGTGACCGTCAGCTGCCCCAGCCCGCTGACCGCGCCGTTCGCGGCGAGCGACACCAGCACGATGTCCCGGTCGCCGCCCTGCTCCGCCCAGCCGGCCACCAGCACCGAGCCGTCCGGACGTGCCGCCAGCGCCGTGCCCGCGCTCGGGCCGACGCCAAGCGGCGCGATCCACCCCACCGTGGCGAACTTGTTGTCGAGGTAGCCGTACGTCGGGTTGATCGCCGCGACGAACAGCTGCCCATCGCGCTCGCCGGTCACGTAGAGCTGCTCGGAGGCCGACAGATCCATGGCCGCCACGTGCTCGTCGCCGCCGAGATCGATCAGGCCCTTGCCCGTGTTGGCCGAGTCGATGTTGTCCTGCGTCCCGTTGTCCCGGTAGCGCAGGAAGGCGATGTCGTCGGTGGCCTCCCCGCTGGCGTAGCCGGCGAGGAAGACGGCGCCGTTGATGAGGCGCGTGATGCCGCGGAGCTCCTGGTATTTCGTGCAATTGCAGAAGCTGCTCGTCACGCGGCCGCCCGCGAACGCGGGGTCGAGCGCGCCGTCGCGGAGCAGGCGGAAGCCCTCGAGCTTCGACGCGCCGACGCCGCTGACGCTGTTGCCGGCCGTCAGGATCTGCCCCGACGCCGCCTCCCGGATGTCGTGGAGCCCTCCGCCGTCCGAGGCGAGGTTCCACGAGGTGATGCCCGCCGCGCCGAAGCTCTCGTCGAGCGTGCCGGGCTTGCCCGTGACCACGGCGCGCGCGCTGTCGGTGCGCGTCGTCCGGCCGGAGGTGGCGATGAGGTCGAGGTCGAACGCCGTGCCCAGCGTGAGCGCGCCGGAGGCGCCGACCTCCAGCCTGCCCGCGCTGCTGCCGGGCGGGATGGTGATCGGATCCGCGACGAGGCCGGCGGGCGCCGCCTGCACGTCGACCACGACCGGCTCATCGAAGCCGCCGATGCGGGTGATCGCGACGTGGACGTGGTTGACGCCGTTGTAAGGGACATCGACCGAGTCCGCCAGGATCGCGAACGTGAAGTCGCCCTCGGCCTGGCCCCCCTGCCCGCCGCCTCCGTCGGCCGTCCCCCCGCCGGAACCAGAGGGGGACGAGGACGACGAGGCGCCGCCGCCGGCGCCCGGGTCGAGCGACACGTCCTCGATGCCGAGGAGCGCCTCGCAGCCGAGGAGCGCCGCGGCGCCCCCCAGGAGCGCCGCGCGGGCCAGGGCGGCGGTTCTTCGATGGGTTGTGCTGTTCACGGCCCGCCAGGCTAGGTCACCCGCGGGACGACGTCGAGACGGCGGCCGCATCGCGGGCCAGCCCGCGCTCAGGCGCTCAGGCGCTCGCGGGCGCCCGGTGGAGCTGCAGCAGGTCCATCGACGGCGCCCTGCCGGTCAGCCGAAGATCGTAGCGCTGCTGCAGCAGCCGCAGCACGTTGGGCGTGAGGAACGCCGGCAGGCGCGGCCCGAGCACGATGCCCTTCACACCCAGGCTGAGCAGGGTGAGGAGCACCGCCACGGCCTTCTGCTCGAGCCACGAGATCACCAGCGTGAGCGGCAGCTGGTTCACCCCGCAGCCGAGCGCCTGGGCGAGCGCGCCCGCCACGCGGAGGGCGCCATAGGCGTCGTTGCACTGCCCCATGTCGAGCAGCCGCGGCAGGCCGAGGTGGGTGCCGTGGTCCTGGTTGCGAATACGGTACTTGCCGCAACCCAGCGTCAGAATGAACGAGTCCCGGGGCGTCTGCGCGGCGTAGTCCGTGAAGTAGCTGCGCGCCGCCTCGGGGCCGTCGCAGCCGCCGATCAGGAAGAACCGGCTGATCTTCCCGGCCTTCACCGCCTCCACGATGGCCCCAGCGTGCGCGAGGATCGCCTCGTGGTGGTAGCCGACCTCGGTCTCACGGACGAAGTGGTCGGGCAGCGGCGGGCTCGCGAGGGCCGCCCGGATGAGCTCGGAGAAGTCGCCGCCGCGCACGCGCCGGCCGCCGGGCACCGCGGTGACGCCGGCGGTGAACAGGCGATCGCGATAGGCCTCCTTCGGGATGAGCACGCAGTTCGAGGTCATCAGGATCGGCCCAGAGAACGCCAGGAACTCGGCCTTCTGGTGCTGCCACGCGGAGCCGTAATGGCCGACGAGGTTCGGATGGCCCGCGAGCTCCGGATACGCGTGCGCCGGCAGCATCTCGCCGTGGGTGTACACCCTCACGCCCGTCCCCTCGCACTGCCGGAGCAGCTCGGCGAGGTCCGAGAGATCGTGCCCCGAGACGAGGATCCCCGGCCCCGCGAGGGTGCCTTCCCGGACCATCGCCGGCTGCGGCTCGCCGAAGCGCATGCGGTGGCCCTCGTCGAGCATCCTCATCACGAGGAGGTTCACCTGGCCGCACTCCAGGCAGAGCTCGAGGAGCGCCTCCGGGTCGAAGCTCACGTTGGTCAACGTGGAGAAGAGCGCCTCCTCGAGGAAGCCGTTCACCCGCTCGTCGCGCATGCCGAGCTTTCGCGCGTGGTGCGCGTAGGCGGCGACGCCCTTCAGGCCGTAGATCAAGAGCTCCTGGAGCGACTGCACGTCCTCGTCCTTGCCGCAGACGCCGGCCGTGGTGCACCCGGTCCCGTGGGATGCTTGCTCGCACTGGTTGCAGAACATGGTCATGACGGACCTCGAGGGTTGTGGGCCCACGCGCGCTGCGCGGGCGCCGGCCGGAGAGCGCGCGTGGGCCGCAGCGCGGCCGCGCAGGGCGCGTCCTCGGCGGCCACGAGGCCAATCAACGATCGTGCCGGCGGCTCGCCCCGGATCCCGGGAGGCCAGAAGGGGACAAGGCCGGGCTGTCCGGCGCTGCCCCGCGGCGGCCGAGGCGCAATCATGGCGTAGGGGTGCAAACGGTGCGCGAGAGCGGCTCGAAGAGAGATTGCGCCGCTCGCCAGGGACGCGCCTGACGTGCGCTGATCCTGTTCAGCTCAGGGAGACGAAGCGTCTCGGCGGCGAGGTCGACCTGCCCACGCGACCATGCCGCCATTCCAATCCCAGCTGGCGCTGCCGTTACCCCATGATCCACGTTCACACGCGACGTTTTACAAGATGTGAGCTGCTCCCCGCCGAGGGACACGAGGCCGCTCGAGTCGCCGCGCCCGAAACGGATAGCGCTGCAGCCCTGTGTGCCAGTAGAATGGAGGATCCTTGAACTCTGAATGAGGTCGCAGTGGAAAATCATGTCATGGTCAAACGAGGGCGCTTTGCCCGGTTTCACCGTTCCATCTCGCTCGCCCTGATCTCGCTGAGCGTTGCCTGCGGCCAGGCACCGGCTGGCGACGGCAACGGCGGCAACGGCAACGGCGGGGGCAACGGCGACGGCGGGGGCAACGGCAACGGCGGGGGCAACGGCAACGGCGGGGGCAACGGCGACGGCACCGCGGCGCCTCCCCCCTCCCTGACCGGGGAGGTGTCGTTCTCCACGCCCAGCCAGACGTTCAGGGATCAGATCCAGGTGGGGATGTCCACCCCCATCGAGGGGGCCGAGATCCGCTACACGCTGGACGGGCTGCTGCCGACCGCATCCTCCACGTTGTACACGGGCGAGCCCGTGACCCTCACCGTCACGACGCAGGTCCGCGCGCAGGCGTTCGTGGGAGGCGCCGCGAGCGGCGCGGCGAGCACAGGCCTCTACATCGCGCGCACCTTCGACGCGACCTCCGATCTTCCCATCGTGATCATGGACGGTTACGGCATGGGCAAGCCGACGGACAAGGAGGTCTACTTCGACGCGGCGGTGATGGTCTGGGAGCCGGTCAACGGCGTCGCGTCGATCGCGTCGCTGCCCACGCTGGCGATGCGCGGCGGGTACCACGTGCGCGGTCAGTCGTCGCGGAACTTCCCGCAAACACCGTACAAGCTCGAGCTGTGGGACAACGACGACAAGGACCTCGACTACCCGGTGCTGGGCATGCCCGCCGACTCGGACTGGGCGCTGATCCCTCCCTACTACGACCGCACGTTGATCCGCAATCCGTTCACCTACAGCCTCGGCCGCGACATGGGCCTCCAGGCGCCACGGGTCGAGCTAGCCGAGGTCTATCTGAACTACGACGCGCGCGTCGTCGGCGAGGCGGATTACCAGGGCATCTACTGGATCTCCGAGACCATCAAGAACAACAAGGTCCGCACCGATCTCAAGGAGCTCAAGGAGACGGACCGGGCACTGCCGGACATCAGCGGCGGCTACATCTTCAAGTTCGACCAGGCGGCCGCCGAGGAGCCGAAGCTCGCCTGCACCGGGTCGGATCCCCTCCCGTCGTTCAGCTTCGGCGGCGGCGGTCCCCGTCCCGACGAGGGCGGCACGTGCTGGATCGATCTCGAGGTCGTGGATCCCGATCCCCTGAATGACGAGCAGGCGACCTGGCTGACGCAGTACATCCAGCAGTTCCACGACAGCATCCACCAGACGCCGATCGGCGATTACGCGTCGTACATCGACGTGCCGTCGTTCATCGATTACCTGATCATCAGCGAGCTGACGCTCAACGTGGACGCGTACGTGCGGAGCGCCTATTACTTCAAGGATCGCGATCAGAAGCTCAAGGCCGGGCCGCTGTGGGATTACAACTTCGCGCTCGGCGGGGTGGGCGCCCAGAGCGCGACGCCGCAATCGGAGAACGACACCGGCTGGCGCTTCAGCGGCACGAGGAACGTCAACAACTGGTACCAGAAGCTCACCGCGGATCCGAGCTTCATGGCACAGGTGAAGGCGCGCTACACGGCCCTTCGCCAGACGCACCTGTCCGAGGCCGCGATCGAGGAGCGCATGAACCAGCTGAGCGCGCCGCTCTCGCAGGCCGTGGTCCGCGACTTCGCCAAGTGGCCGGTGTCGAGCATCATCGAGTCGAGCGAGGGTTTCCTCGGCGGCCCCACCGCGCCGACGTGGGAGGGGCAGCTGCAGAGCATGCGCGACTTCCTGCGGGCCCGGCTCGCCTGGATGGACGCCAACTTGCCGTGACGCGGCGCGGGCCGCCGCGCAGATCGCGCGGCCCTCCTCGACCGTGCGCGGCGAGGCGCTAGCCGCGCTGCAGCCGGCTCACGGAGAACGCGCCGTCGCCGAGGAGGGCCTGCGCGCCGAGCGCGATCATCAGGAAGGCGACGTACTCCCAGCCGCCCCCCTGGCCGGCGAACATCCAGCCGTTCGGCAGGTGCACGAGCAGCGCGCCGATCATCACCGGCAGCAGCAGGAGCGAGACAAGGCGCGTCCTGAGCCCGGCGAGGAGCGCCGCGCCGCCGATCAGCTCGGCGAGAAACACGGGATACGCCGTCCAGCCGGGGAAGCCGCTCGCCGCGAAGAACGCGACGGTGCCCGGCAACGTGAACACGAGCGGCTTGGCGAGCGCGTGCGCCAGGAACACGGCGCCCAGCCCGAGGCGCAACATCAGCGCGGCCAGCTCGGCCGAGCGGGGAACGGAGAGGATCGTTTCGACACGGTTCATGGGTGATGCCTCCATGACCCAAGCAGTAAGCCCCGGCGCCGCGCCACGGTAGAGCGCGCCCGGGAACGAATTGTTCTCCGGGGAGAACGATCTGCCGCTACGCCCACGAGATCCCGCGGAACGCGGCCGCCAGGTGCTCGATGAGCCGCCGCACCCGCGCGGGCGGGCGCCGGCCGGCGGCGTGCACCGCGTAGATGCCCATGGGCCGGGGCGCGAACGCGTCGAGCAGCGTGACCAGGCGCCCGGCCGCGAGCTCCTCGTCGACCATGAAGCGCGGCAGCACCGCGAGGCCGATCCCGGACACGGCCGCCTCGCGGAGCGCCGTCCCGTTGCTCGCCGTCAGCGGGCCGGAGACGGGGACGGAGATGCGCCCGCCGGCCCCGTAGAAGCGCCACTCGTCCTCGACGCGCAGGTGGACGTAGCGCAGGCAGTCGTGGTGCAGGAGATCCCCCGGCTGCTCGGGCCGCCCCCGCCGCTCGAGGTACGCAGGCGCGCCGACCACGTGCAGCGCCGTCGTGGCGAGCTGGCGCGCGACGAGGCTCGAGTCCTTGAGCTTCGTGATCCGGATGGCCAGGTCGACGCGCTCCTCCACCAGGTCGACGAGCCGGTCGTTCAGCATGAGCTCGACGTGCGCGCCCGGGCTCGCCCGGAGGAACCGCGCGAGCGGCTCCGCCAGGTACATCTGCGCGAAGCTGACCGGCGCGTTGAGCCGGATGCGGCCCCGGTCGGCGTCGGACGCGCCCCGCACCGCGGCGGCGGCCTCCTCGAGCACGCGCGCGCAGCGCGCATAGAGGTTCATGCCGGCGTCCGTGACGGTGAGCTTTCGCGTGGTGCGAACGAGCAGGCGCTCGCCGAGGCGTTCCTCCAGGCGCGCGACCCGGGTGCTCACCATCGACTTCGACACCCCGAGCTCCGCCGCGGCCGCCGTGAACGAGCGGCGCTCCACGACGCGCGCGAAGCACAGCAGGGCGGGCAGATCGTCGAAGAGCGGGTCGACCATGCGCCCACTGTGCGCGGCGGGGCGGATTGTTCGCAACAGCGAACATCCCGGGATCGGCGCCGCCCGCCACGGCCCGGCCAACGCGGCGCCGCGCGGCGGGCGGCCGGGGCCTCCTCGCGGAGCGCGACGTTCAGAGGAGACCAGGCGACGACGCCGCGACGCTCCGCTGGCCGCGTGACGCGGCGCGCGACCGCCGTACGCCTGCTCTCGACGCGCCGGCGCCGCCGGTCGTGGCGTCGCTCCGCGCGGGATCCCTGCACGACAGGGGCAAGCCCTGTGCCCCGCCATGCGAAGGGATAGCAACACGACGGCGTTCGAGCAGGGCCTCCCACACCACGGCGCCGCGATCGCGCGTAGCGCACGGATCGGCGCCCCGCTATAAAGGAACCAACCACGAGAGAGAGGGGGTCCCATGGCCAGTTCATTCGGTTACCTGAGCACCAGCGTCGACGTCTCGTCCGTATCGTTCGACGCGATCAGCAAGTACATGCAGGTGCTCCTCCTGCGGAACATCGCGACGGGGACCTGGGTCTTCAGCAAGGGCGCGATGCAGTCCGTCAAGGGGTGCGTGCTCGCGTCCCCGTCCCTGCCGGACGACAGGGGTCAGACCGACCAGGACTATGTGCACCACTGGATCCGGGACGCGGCCATCTGCATTCCGGAGGCGCTCGACAACCCGGTCTTCACGGCGCGGACAATCTGCGAGGATTACACGATGTTCTCGGCGCTGTGCCAGGAGAACGCCGAGCGAGCGAGCAGGTTCGCGCTGGCGTGCTTCCACATCGACGGCACCGTGCGCGACAACTGGACCTCGCAGACCGATGGCCCGGCGCACCGCATCCTGTCCCTCCTCGCCATCGAGGATCGGCTCTCGCTGCAGGCGCTCGCCACGGCCAGGTCCATCATCGAGAAGGACACCCGGTACCTCCTCTCGGCCTACAAGGAGCAGACACACAACCTCTGGGAGGAGACGGCCGGGTTCAGCTTCTATGCCCGCTCCGTGCAGCGAAAGGCGTTCCTCTCGCTGATCAGCCGCGCCGACGAGCACGGGCTCTCTCCGTACATCAACGACATGTGGGCGGCCGCAGAGTGGCTGGGCAGCCAGATGGCGACGCACCAGGGCACGTACGAAGGGCAGCCGTACTACGCGTCCATCACGGGGCCGAACGGCAGGCCCGTCGAAGGCAGGGGAGCGACGCTCAACGTGGATGTCGTCATGTCGGCCGTCTACGGCTCCACGAACTGCGCGGACCCGGTGCTGCTCTCGACGGCCGCGCTGGTGCGCGAGGCGTTCACCCAGGGCGACCGGCGGTACCGCATCAACGACGCCGATCGGGCGCTGCCTCGGAGCAGGGGGCCGATGATCGGGCGGTACCCTGAGGACACGTACGACGGCAACCTGTCGGATCACGGTCCGGACGCCGGTCACCCGTGGGCGCTCACGACGTGCAACTTCGCGGAGCTCTACTTCATGCTCGCGGCGAAGATCAAGAGCTCCCCCGGCGCCGTGCTCGTGAACGCCACGACGCAGAAGTTCTTCGCGCAGGTGGGCGTCATCGATCCCGCCGATCCGGACATCGCGGCGAAGCTGATCGACGCGGGCGACAGGATGCTCGAGGCGGTGATCTACCACTCCGATCGCCTCCAGCTGAGCGAGCAGTTCGATCGCGACAACGGGTACGAATGCAGCGTGAGCGATCTGAGCTGGAGTTACGCGACCTTCCGGAGCGCGGTCAGGGCGCGCGAGGCCGCCGTGGGCGATTTTCCGAGCCGCCACGGCTAGCCGGAGCGCGGCGCGCTCGTGCGAGAGGTGCCCGGCGGCGAGGCTCGACGCAGGTCAGGTCAGCGCGTCCTGACGGTTGAGCACGGCGTTGAAGACGACCGCCGGCACCCGCAGGCGCTCGTCGCCCTCGTAGAGCTGGCGCAGCTCGGCGAAGCGCGCGTCGGGTGAGCGGGTGATCGCCGCGAGCCGGTCGAACAGCGCGAGCTGATCGTCCCGCAGCGGCTCGTCGGGTCCGATCATCGGACCCCAGTCGTCCCACGGCAGCATCTCCATGTTGTTGAGCGCCGCGAGATCGCGCAGGACGTTGCCGCTGATGAACCAGAGCCCGCGCATGTCGAACATCCCGAACTTCGACGGATCGGCCTCCCCGGCGCGGCACTGCGCCCAGGCGTCGCCCGCCACCACGAAGCGGCGGCGCGGCACGTCGAGCACATCGAAATCGGGTTTCAGCGCCGCCCGCTGAACGTCGTCGATCTGCGCGTCGACGAGGACCCAGCGCTCCTCGGCGGCGTTCCAGTGCTCGCAGACCCAGTGGTCCACGAAGTCGCCGGCGTGGAAATAACCGCCGAAGCCGCAGCGGGCGCGGGCAGGGATCCCCTTGGCGCGCAGAAAGGCGACCAGGAGCACCGTGAAGTCACGGCAGGAGCCGACGAGGCGCGTGTCGAGCGGCCGGGCGGCGGGGAGCGGCCGCTCGTCGTGGGCAAAGAGGCGATCTAGCCTGCGGTCCGTCGGGCGGAGGTGGGACTCGGCGCGGCGCTCGTCCGAGAGCTCCACGCCATAGGCCTGCGCCCAGTGCACGTGCAGCAAGAGGCCCTGCACGACGCGCACGAGCGAGGCCACGTCGCCCGGCAGCTCGTCGAACCGGGGCGCGTGCGCGCCGCCGGACGTCATGGGAGCGGGGCGCGTGTAGAAATCGAGGATCTCTCGGGTGGTCGTCATCGTTCGTTCTCCACGAGGTAGGCCGTAAGGGGAAGGGTGTCGTCTGCCCGGAGAGGTCTAGATGAAAGCGGGATGTATTTCGCCTTCATTTGCGTCCTCGAAGCTAGCAAAGACCGATGGCGCCCTCGCCGGCCGTCCCCTCGCTAAAGAGGGGCTGATCCGCGGGAGAGGAGCCGCGGGGCGTGCGCTATCCGCCCGCTCGCCCGGTGCGGCGCTGGACAGCCCGGCGCCGCTCGGGGAACACTCGGGCATATGGGACACGAGGGGGACGACGATAGCGCTCAGCTGGCTCGCCGCCTGGAGGCGATGGAGCAGGAGATGGAATCGCTGCGGGCGGACGCAGGCAGATGGCGCGCGCTGATGGCGGCGCGCTGCCTCAGCGTGTCGATCCACCAGCCCGTCGGCAGGACCCACGCCGTCAACGCCGGCTGGGAAGCGCTCTGGCGGGCCTCAGCCGAGGAGTTCTTGCAACTGAACTACAACATGCTGGAGGACCGGCAGCTCGCCGAGAACGGGATCATGCCGCACGTCGAGCGGTTCTTTCGCGGCGAGGAGGTCGCGATCCCGCCGATCAGCTACGACACCGACCTTGTCGAGGAGCTCACGGGCAAGAAGGGCGGAGCGGTGTGGGTCTGCTCCTTCGGCGTGCCGGTGCGCGACGCCGGGGACGGCTTCGAGGGCGTGCTGTTCCAGTTCGCCGTCCCGGAGGCGGCCGAGATCCAGCACAAATACGAGGCCCTGATCGAGGAGCAGCGGGCGCTCCAGGCGTCGCTGGAGGCGCGGAACCGGGAGCTCGAAGAGACGGTGCGGGTGATCGCGGCGCAGCGGGACGCGATCCAGGCGATGAGCGTCCCGGTGATCCGCGTCGCGGACGGCGTGCTCTGCCTCCCCATCGTGGGCATGATCGACGACGCGCGGGCCAGCGCGCTCCTGGAGCGCCTGCTCGAGGCGATCGCCGCGCAGCAGGCGGCGCAGGTGCTGCTCGACATCACCGGCGTGCCGGCGCTCGACGCCCGGGCCGCCGCGCAGCTCGTCGGGGCGGCGTCCGCAGCGCGGCTGCTCGGCGCGTCCTGCACGCTGGTGGGCGTCTCGCCCGCGCTCGCGCAGACGCTTGTCGAGCTCGGCATCGACCTCGGCGGCCTCGACACCGCGGCGACGCTGGCCGAGGGGCTGACCCGGGCCCTCGCCGCGCCCCGTGGGGCGGCGCAGCGGAGCGCCGCGTTCGCGGCGCAGCGGAGCACGACCGTCGCGGCGCACGCGCCCGAGCGAGGCGAACGGGGAGCGGCGCATCGGCCGGCGGCGCTGCCCCGTGGAGAGGCGCATCGACCGGCGGCGCTGCCCGGTGGAGAGGCGCATCGGCCGGCGGCGCTACCTCGTGGAGAGGCTCCGTTTCGCAAGCGGTGAGCGCACGCCCGGCCACAGCAAACAGCGCAGCGGGCGGACCTATGCCCTGCTGTCCAGCATGAAGCCATCGAGCGCTCGCAGCGGCGCCGTCGCCTGCGCCCGGGCGTTCCCCTCGAGGCCGGGTGGTGGTCAACTTTGCCCGAGAAAGATCACAGGGAGACGGGGAGACGGGGAGATTTACTAAGTTTTTTCTCCCCGCCTCCCTGTCCAAATTCGACCAGTATCCCAGCCCGAGGCGACACCCCCCGTCCCGACCGGTCAGGTCTTCACCGCGCCCGCTGTGAGGCCCTGGACGAGGTAGCGCTGGAGCAGCAGGAACCCGGCCACCACAGGCACGCTGACGACCACCGAGGCGGCCATCACCTGGTTCCAGTAGATGTTCGACTGGGTCGCGTACCCCTGAAGCCCCACGGCGAGCGTCCGCCCCTCGTCGCCCGTGAGCACCGAGGCGAACAGCACCTCTCCCCACGCGGTCATGAAGGCGTAGATCGCGACCGCGACCACGCCCGGCTTGGCCGCCGGGAGCACCACGCGGAGGAGCGCGGTGAGCGGCCCGGCGCCGTCCACGAGCGCGGCCTCGTCCAGCTCGCGCGGGATGGTGTCGAAATACCCGGCGATAAGCCAGATCGAGAACGGCAGCGAGAACGTCAGGTACGTGAGGATCAGGCCGAGCCGCGTGCCGTGCAGCGCGAGGCCGGTGGCCCTCTCGATCGAGACGAAGAGCAGAAAGAGCGGGAGCAGGAACAGGATCCCGGGGAACATCTGCGTCGACAGCACGGTCGTGAGGAACGCGCGCCGGCCCCAGAAGCGGTAACGGCTCACCGCATAGCCGGCGAGGATCGCCAGCGCCACCGAGAACACCGTCGAGGCGGCCGCGACCACGGCGCTGTTCACGAAGTAGCGCGCGAGCGGCACGGTCCGCCACATGTCGATGAACGGCTGGAGCGTGACCTCCGTCGGCACCCAGGTGAAGGGCCCCTGGACGTCCCGGAGCGGCTTGAGCGCCGAGATCAGCATCACGTACAGCGGCGCGACGGTGAAGGCCGCGAGCCCCGCGAGCACGCCGCGCCGCAGCCACGCGACCCACGCGGCCTCACGCATGGCGCGCCCCCCTGCCGGTGACGAGCAGGTAGCCTGTCGTGACGACGAGCAAGAAGGCCACGAGGAGCATCGACATCGCCGATCCCAGCCCGAAGTTCCACGTGATGAAGGACGCCTGATAGACGTGGATCGCGATCACGTCGGCCTCCGGCGGTGCCGCCCGCCCGAAGAGCGTGTAGGGCGTCGTGAAATCGTTGAAGCTCCACAGGAAGAGGACGAGCAGCAGCACCTGGTTCACCGGCCGGAGCATCGGGAGCGTGATCGACCGGAACCGCGTCCACGGGCCGGCCCCATCGACGCTCGCCGCCTCGTAGAGATCCGCCGGGATCGCCTGGAGGCCCGCCGTCACCGTCAAGAACGCGAACGGCCACGTCCGCCAGATCGCCACGACCACGAGGCTCAGGAAGCTGTTCCCGCCGAGCAGCCAGAACGGCCGCTCGTCCAGGAGGCGGAGCTGATCGACGAGGACCGTGTTCACGATGCCCGTGTCGCGCTGCAGCATGAAGCTCCACGTGATGACGCCTGTGAAGATCGGCATGGCGAACGGCACAAGGAACAGCGTCCTCAGCGCGGCGCGGCCGCGGAACGGCTTCTGCAACGCGACCGCGGCGGCCGTCCCGAGGAGCCACGAGCCCGAGACCACGAGGACGCTGACGGCGACCGTGATGAAGAAGGAGCGAAGGAGTTCACCGCCTATCGGAGAGCCGAAGTCGAACGCCGTGCGGTAGTTGGAGAGCCCCGCCGGCGGCGCCCTCAGCCAGTTGCGGATGAACCGCTGCGTGAGCTGGAGGAAGCTCATCCACGCGCCGACCAGCATCGGGACGATGTGAACGGCGAGCTCGGCGACGAGCGCGGGCAGCAAGAGGACGTACGGGAACACCCGTGGCCAGCGCGCCGGCGAGGCCGCGCGCCGCCGCGCGGCGCCGGTCGCCGGCGGGGCCGCCCCGGCGAGGCGCGGCGCCTCCCCGCCTGCGCCTCCCGCGCCGCCCTCGCCCATTACTTGCCGCTCGCCATCTGCTGGTTGGCCCTGGTCAGCTTGGCGCGGATCGCCGCCTCGTCGACCGCCTTGCCCGAGGCGGCCTCGGCGAACAGATCCCTCATCGCGGTGCCCACGAGCGTCTCGAACTGCGCTGTCTCCTCGATCATCGGCATCGACTCCGCCGTCTCGGCCAGCACCTTCTGGAAGACCTGGGTGTTGGCGCTCCTGAACCGCTCGTCGGCGTAGGCCTCCGTCACGACCGGCAGGCTGCCGAACGCGCCGTTCAGGATCCTCTGCTCCTCGGGGCTCGTCATGAACTGGACGAACTTCAGCGCAGCGTCCCTGTTCCTGGTGTCCTCGAAGACGGCGATGTTGATGCCGGCCACGTGGCTGTTCACGCGCTTGCCGCTCCCGGGCAGCGGGTCGGGCAGCGGGATCGGCGCAACGCCGTAGGCGTCTCGGGCCATGCCGTTCTGCTCGATCGGCGCCTGGGCATAACTCTGGATCATGAGCATCGCCGCCTTGCCGGAGGTGAACGCCCTCAGGATCTGCGGGTCGTTGGCGTACTCGGCGTCGCTCGGGTTCACGACCTTGTGGACGCCGAGCAGGTCCACGTACTGCTTGACGCCGGCGACCATCTCCGGGTCGTCGAACCGAGGCTGCTTGCCGTCGAAGATCCTGGCGCCGTGCTGCCGGCCGAACATGAACGCGAAGTGCGCGTTCTCGGTGTAGCTCGCGCCCATGATGGCGAGGCCGTAACGGCCGCTCTTCGGGTCCGTGAGCTTGGTCGCGACCGCGACGAGCTCCGCCCACGTCGCCGGCGGCTTGTCGATCCCGGCGTCGGCGAACATCTTCTTGTTGTAGAAGAGCCCGTAAGCGAGCCCGTAGAGCGGCACCGACATGGGGGGCTGGCCCGGCGCGCCGGTGGCCGACATGCTCGCCGGGATGAACCGGTCCTTGCCGCCGATCCTGGCGAGCGCGGCGTCGTCGAACGGCAGGAACGCTCCGGTGGCTTGCAGCGACGCAGACCACGAGTTGCCGATGTTGAGGACGTCGGGGCCCTTGCCGCTCGACGTGGCGCCCAGGATCCGGTTGAGCAGATCCGACCAGGGGATGACCTCGAGCTTGACCTTGATCCCGGTCTGCTTCTCGAACTTGGCGAGCTCGGGCAGCAGGACCTTGTTGTCCTCTTCCACGCTGGGCGCCTGATTGCTCGCCCAGTACGACAGCGTCACCGGATCGGACGCCGGCGAAGCCGACGCGGCCGACCCTGACGGCGAGGGAGACGGCGCGTCTCCCCCGCTCTTGCCGCACGCGGCGGCTCCGACGGCGAACAGGGCGAATGCGGCTACGGCCTCGATCGTGCGTGACGTCACGGTGACCCCTCCTCCCACTGAAGATTCACACCCCGTCGCTCGGGCCGCGCGAGCCCGGGCAGGCTACCGGCGCAAACCACCTCCAGCGCCGGGCGCAGGACGTGCCCCACGACCTGCAAGAAGCGCGCGCGAGCAGAGCACTTAATCGGTTCAGAGTCAATGGCCGTGAGCGGGCGTCCCACCCCGCCCGACCCGGGATCGCGGCCATCGAGGCGGCGAGGCGGCGAGGCGGCGGGGCGCCGTCGCCGGCGCGGCGAGCCGCGGGGGCGGGCGGCGCTCCTCCGGCTCGCCTCCGGCCCCTGGCTCGTGCGACGCAGTCGTGGCGATCTGGCGACGGCATGCACGCCTTGCATGAGGTCCATGATGCATTCGAGTTGGAAGGAGGCTAACCATCGACATAAAGACTCTCCGTCGCACCGATACGACGCGGGGGGCGCGAGGCGTCGATGCACTCGGGGCGACAGGAGAATCAACCAGTGCGCTCACCTGTATATGCTTTGCTCTCATTGTGCCTGGCCGCCTGCAGCGTGGAGGGCTACGGCGAGACCTCCGAGGAGATCGGCGCGGCGGACGACGCGCTGATCGGGGGGCAGCCGGCGCTAGAATCGCAGTATCCGTCGACGGTCGTCGGCCCGGGGTGCACCGCGGCGAAGGTCGGGCCGCGTCACTTCCTCACCGCGGCTCACTGCGTGGATGACGAGTTCACCGCCACCGTGGCCGCGGGCTACGGGCCGGGCGGCTCCTACTCGGTCAGCGCCGACAACACGCCCCCGATCTCGCCGTACGTCAACCTGACGATCCAGCAGACGTACATCCATCCGAAATGGCTCGAGGTCTGCGCCGCCGCGCTGGCGGGGGGAGCGGCCAATTGCGGGGTCAACGTCCTGAACCCGGGGTACGCGCCCGACCTCGCGGTGGTCGTCGTCAACGAGCTCTCGCCGACGATCCCGGCCGCCGTGGTCGACGGGGCGCCGGTCGCGGTGGGGGATCCCGTCGTGGCGACCGGCTATGGCTGCGAGGACCCCAGCGGTTCGGGCGGCGGCCTGTTCAAGCTCCAGAACCTCAGCGCGTCGCCTGCCTCGATCCTGGATCACCCCGGCTCGTACGTCTCTGGCGCCGCGATCAATGACGTCGCCGCGGCCTACGTGCTCACGCCGGGTTATGCCACCAGCACCACCTATGCCAGCCTGTGCTTCGGCGACTCGGGCGGCCCGCTGTATCGCCAGAGCGCGACCGACCTCGTGGTCGTGGGCGTCAACGCCTATTACACGTTCCCGTCCGGCTGGAGCGGCCCCGCGCCCTCGCAGACCAACTGGCACACGCGGCTCGACACGGCGGCGCGCTACCCGGTGACGACGTGGCTCCAGGGCCTCGGGGTGAGCGTCATCAACGGCGGCGCCGCGCCGACCTGCACCGACGGCGTCAAGAACGGCACCGAGACGGACGTCGACTGCGGCGGCACGTGCACGGCCGACTGCGCGAACGGCCAGGCGTGCGTCACCGGCGCGGACTGCACGAGCCTGAGCTGCGTGGCCGGCGTCTGCCAGCCCAGCACCGGGACGGCGCCGTGCAGCAGCCTGTGCACGAGCCCCACCGTGTTCTCGAGCGCGAGCTACAGCTCGGGCAGCCTCGGCACCGGCGCGCGCTGCTTCGAGACCACGGCGAACCTGAGCGGCGCCAACTGCGGCAACTTCGCGGGCGGCCGCACGTTCGCGGTCAACGGCACGACCGTGACGTGCAACGGCGGCAACATCACCCTGCCCGCGAAGCGCAACGGCGGATACTGCTTCCAGGCCTCCGCCGGCAACGAGGCGTGGGCTTACTTCACCAGCTGGTAGAGCGAGACGCGCAGCGACCGGACCGCGGCCGCACCCCGGGCGGGGGCGGCCGCGGCCGTTCCATCACCGGGGCGCCGCGTCGTCCTTGGCGGGCGGGGCGCCGAGCCCGAGCTCCTTGAAGAGGAACGCGAACACGTCGGCTTGCTCCTCGATCTCCTCGGAGAGCGGTGTCCCGGCCCCGTGGCCCGTCGAGCCGCTCGCCCGGAGCAGGATGGGCGCCGGGCCCGACGAGGCCGCTTGCATCCGCGCGGCCATCTTCCGCGAGTGCCATGGATCCACCCGCGGGTCGTTGGCGCCGGTCAGGAACAGGGTCGCCGGATAGGCGGTCCCGTCCTTGACGTGGTGATACGGCGAGTAGGCGTGAAGGGCCTTGAAGTGCTCCGGGTCCTTCACGGTGCCGAACTCGGTCACGTTGAACGCCCCGTTCGGCGTGAGCTCCACCCGGAGCATGTCGTAGATACCGACGTGCGACACGACCGCCTTGACCATCTCCGGGTGCTGCGTGAGCAGCGCTCCCATCAGCAGACCGCCGTTCGAGCCGCCGCGGATGGCGAGCCGCGCCGGGCTCGTGACGCGCCCGTCGATGAGGTGCTGCGCGCACGCCGCGAAGTCGTCGAAGACGTTCTGCTTCTTCGTCAGGTTGCCGCCGCGGTGCCACGCCTCCCCGAACTCGCCGCCGCCGCGCAGGTTGGCGATCGCGACCACCCCTCCCTGGTCGAACCACAGCCGCCAGAGCGGGTTGAACCCGGGAGCCATGCTGATCCCGTAGCCGCCGTATCCCGTGAGCAGCGCCGGCGCGGTCCCGTCGAGGGGCGCGCCCTTCCGGCGCAGGATGTTGAGGGGGACCTTGGTCCCATCCTTCGAGGTGCACGCCTCCCGGGCGACCTCCACGTCGGCATAGGAGACAGGGGCCGTCATCGCGAGCGCCGTCTTCGTCACCTTGCCGTCCCTGGCCGAGTACCTGAACCAGGCCGCCGGCTCGGTGTAGCTCACGCCGCGAAAGAGCATGTCGTCGCCCTGCGTGCGCACGAGCTGCCGCACCGAGGAGACCTGCGGGATCGGCACCGTCCCGAGCGCCTTGCCCTTCAGATCGAAGACGCGGACCTGCGACGGGCCGCCGAGCAGATCGCGGACGTAGAGCCGCCCTGTCGTGGGCAAGAAGTCCTGGATCACCGCCTCGCTCTCCGGCACGACGAGCTCCGCCCTGGCGAGGTCCAGCTTGCCCGGCGAGAGGCGCAGCACCTTGCCGCGCGGCGCGTCCTTGCGCGACAGGAGGTAGAGCCGGTCGTCGGCGCCGAACACGACCCGGATGACCTTGTCGGGCAGGTCGGCGAAGCGCGTCCACTTGCCCGAGGCGTCGAGGAGATAGTGCCAGTACTCGCCTCCATCGCCGTTTTGCACGCTGGCGAGCACGAGCTTGCCGCTCTCGCTCGTCGTGAGCTCCACCTCGGCGATGCGGGGGAACTCCGTGCCGAGCGCGTACCTGTCGTCCTTGTCCGGCGTGCCGAGCTTGTGGAAATAGATCTGCTGGAAGAAGCCCATGTCCTCTCGTGGGCGCTCCCCGGGCCGAGGGTGCCTTGTGTAGTAAAACCCCTTGCCGTCGCCGGTCCACGCCAGGCTGCCGCCCGCGGTGCCGCTGTTCGCGTAAGGGACGGTGTCGCCCGTCTCCTTGCCCGTCGCCACGTCGTAGACGCGCACGGTCCCGCTCTCGGTGCCGCCTTCGGACAGGGAAACAGCCACCTTCTTGCCGTCGCGCGACGGGACGAACCAGTCGATGGCCGTGTGCCCTTTCGGGTCGATGACCTCTGGATCGACGAGGGTCCGCGCGGAGGCGGGGTCGTTCACGGACCTCAGGACGACGAGGAAAGGCTGCTGCTTTGGCGGCTGGTCCTTGAGCGCGAAGATCTGCCCGCCGGCCTCCTCGAGCGCGTAGTGGTTCGCGGAGGTCGCCGACAGGATCTCCTGCACGCGCGCCCGGATGGCGCCGCGCGCCGGCACGGCGTCGAGGTAGGCGCGCGAGAGCTGGTTCTGCTCGGCGACCCAGCGCTCCACCTCGGGGGAGCTCCCGTCCTCCAGCCACGGGTAGTCGTCGACGACCCGGGTGCCATGGTACTCGCTCGCCACGGGCCGCTTCGCGGTCGCCGGATAAGGAAGCCGCCCCGGTCCGGAGGGCGCTGCCAGCGCCGCGTGCGGCGGCGGGGTCGCGGCGGCCGGGGACGCGGCCGGTTTGTCCAGCGGCCTCGGCGCGGGGGCGCTGCACGCCGCGAGCAGCGGCAGCGCCAGGGTGAGGGCGGAGGTCGTACGCAGGCGGTTCATGTACCCGACGCTAGCCGGCGACAGGGCGGTCACGGAAGAGGGCGAGCGCCGTCGCGATCCTGCAACCGTGCAAGCCGGCTCCTCGCACAATCGAAACCCGCCCGATCGGCGCCCGAGACATAAGTAGGGGATTTTCCGAAGGGTGTACCTGGTACGGAGAATGCTTAACCCTCGACCAGCTCCGCCGGCGGCCTCCGCCTAATCCCCCGAGGCGCCCGGCGGCGCTGCTATTTTGTCCTCTTGATCTCGGGCGGCCGCTCTGGTCGCGGCGCCTCGATGGTTGAGGCCGGTGGGCGCCGGCGTCCCATGCATCGATGGCAGAGGTCGCCCTGGCACCCGGGCAGCGCGCGAGGCGCGGCGCCCTTCGTGCTACCGTGCGCCGCATGTCAACTTACGCGAACGAAGGGGCGGCTGCGAACGGCGAGGTCCGCGAGGTCGACGAGAGCGTCCTTAAAGATCTCGAATCGAAGTACGCCGAAGTGGCTTGCCCGGTGCACGGCGAGCCGCCGAGCTTCGAGCTCGCGCCCGACGGCTCCGTGGTCGAGCGCTTCTGCTGTCCAGCGCTCTTCTCGATCGTCCGCGAGCTCCAGGTCGCCGCGGGCGAGCGCCCTCCGCCTCCAGAAGGCGAGGACGAAGAGGTCAGAGGCTGATCGCTGTCGCGCAACGAGGGGTGTCCATGAAAGCGGGGGGAGGACCGTTCCCGGCCGGCGCGCTTTAAGCTGCGCGCCATGCTGGACATCGATCGCCGCACGTTCATCGCCGGCGCCGCGGCCTCCGGACTGCTCGCCTCGTTTCCCCGCCTCGCCAGGGGCGCGCGCGACAAGGCCGTCGACCTCTCGCCGGTATACGACAAGATCACCGAGCACCGGAGGCCGTCGATCGAGCGCATCCAGCGCTGGATCCAGCAGCCGTCGATCTCGGCGCAGAACGTCGGCATCGCCGAGTGCTGCGACCTGACGATGGATCTCCTGCGCGACGCCGGCTTCGGAACGGTCAAGAAGATGAAGACCGACGGGCATCCGGGCATCTTCGCGACGCTCGACGCCGGCGCGAGGCAGACCATGGGCTTCTACTTCATGTACGACGTCCAGCCGGTGGAAGAGAAGGAGTGGTCCTCCCCGCCCTTCGCGGCCAGGCTTGTCGACAAGGCGGACGTCGGCAAGGTCATCGTGGGGCGCGGCGCGGTCAACCAGAAGGGACCGCAGGGGGCGTTCCTGGCCGCGCTGCACGCGGTGCGCGCCGCCGGCTTGAAGCTGCCGGTCAACCTGGTGGTGGTCGCCGAGGGGGAAGAGGAGCTCGGCTCGCCGCATTTCTCGCAGGTGGTGCGAAACGATGAGGTGATGAAGGCGCTCGAGAAATGCCAGGGCGTGATGATGCCGGCGGCGGATCAATCGCTGTCGGGCACGGTCAACGTCGTCCTCGGCGCGAAGGGCATCGTCTACGTCGAGCTGGAGGCGAGCGGCGAGGCGTGGGGGCGCGGCCCGCGCGGCGGGGAGATCCACTCCAGCATGAAGGTGGTCGTCGACAGCCCGGCCTGGCGGCTGGTGCAGGCGCTCGGCACGCTGGTCTCGGCGGACGGCAACGAGCCGATGATCGACGGCCTCACCGACGCCGTGCGCCCGGTCTCTAGCCAGCAGAAGAAGCTGCTCGACGACCTGTCGGCGCGCTGGGACGACGCCGACTGGAAGAAGGTCTTCGGGGTCGACAGGTGGGTGAACGACCTCGACGAGCGCGCCATGCTCGAGCGCTACGTCTCGCGCCCGTCGGTCAACATCGACGGCCTCTACGCCGGCTACATCGGCGAGGGCTCCAAGACCATCCTGCCGCACCGCGCCTTCGCCAAGATGGATATCCGGCTGGTGCCGGACATGACCGCAACGGACGTGCTCGCCAAGCTGCGCAAGCACCTCGACAGGCGCGGTTACAAGGACATCGCTATCAAGAACATGGGCAGCTACGACCCGACGGACACCGCGCTCGAGGCGCCGCCCATCCAGACCCAGCTCGCCGTCTACAAGGCCGCGGGCCTGGCCCCGGTGATCTGGCCGCGCCTCGCCGGCTCCTGGCCCGGCTACCTCTTCACGGGAAAGCCGCTCGATCTCCCCGCCGGCCACGTCGGCCTCGGCCACGGCTCCGGCGCCCACGCCAAGGACGAATACTTCGTCATCGAGCCCGCCGCCGGCAAGAAGTACCTCGGCCTCGACGGCGCGACCCGCTCCTTCGTCGATTTTCTGTTCGCGCTCTGAGGCCCTCGCGCGCCCCTCCGGTGGGTCGCTTGAGCCAGCCGCCGCCACGCTCTATCCTGGTCGCCGGCCATGCTGCTCGGACACGACGCGCTCAGGAACCTCTGCCGGGCGCGGGACCTGCTCTCCGAGGTGCGCGAGTCGAGGTTGTCGATCGAGGACGTGGCGCGGGAGGTGGCGATCTCGCCCTACCACTTCATCCGGCAGTTCGAGGCGGTGTTCGGCGTGACCCCGCACCAGTACCGCATCCGGCGGCGCCTTGATCTGGCCAAGCAGCTCCTGGCGGCTGGGCATCACTCGGTGACCGACGTGTGCATGGAGGTCGGGTTCTCCAGCCTCGGCAGCTTCAGCGCGCTGTTCGCGCAGCGGATCGGCGTGCCGCCGTCGGCGTACCGGCGCCGCGTGCGCGCGATGGTGCAGGTGCCGGGGAGGCTCCCGTGGGAGCTCGTCCCCGGCTGTCTCACCCTGATGGGCCGGCTGCCGCCGGGCGCGTTTCGCAGTTTTCGAGAAGCGTGAGCCGGGCGGCCCTGGCAGAGTCGGCCCGAACCGTCAGCTCAGCGAGGCGATCGATGAGGATCAAGCTCAACAGCATCATGGTCGAGGACCAGACACGCGCGCTCACGTTCTACACGGAGGTGCTCGGCTTCAAGAAGAAGCACGATTTCCCGGTCGGAGAGTACCGGTGGATCACCGTGGTCTCGCCGGAGGGCCCCGACGACGTGGAGCTCGTGCTGGAGCCGAACGCCAACCCGGCAGCCAAGACGTTCCAGCAGGCGATGTTCGCGCAGGGCATCCCGCTCACCGCGTTCGAGGTGTCGGACCTCAAGGCCGAGTTCGCTCGCCTCAAGGAGCACCAGGTCGCGTTCACCCAGGAGCCCACCCCGATGGGCCCGGTCATGATCGCGGTGTTCTCGGACACCTGCGGGAACCTGATCCAGCTGTATCAGCCGCTCTGATACCCCATCGCCAGGGCCATCCCCGGCCCTGATAGGGTATCATCCAGGGACGCGCGGCTCGCGAGGCATTGCGCGCGTCACCGCGTCGGCGCTGGCTCGGGCTCGGGCACGGGCTTGATGTCGCGGTCCGGATCGCGGTCTCGACGGCACGGGCCGAGGTTCTTCAGCAGCTCGACGGGCAGCGCCACGTCGACCGAGAAGCGCTGCTCCTCCGGCTTGCTCGCCCAGGGAGCGCGCCGCGCCTGCGTCTCCACCTTCGCGTGGTCGAGCAGCTCGGCGAGCTCGTCATTGTCTTCGCGCATCGCGTTGAGCCGCCCCATGGAGAGCGCGGCGCCGAACAGCTTCGACAGGTCCTCCATCTCCTGGCCAGGGGGGCCGGCGACATCGGCGACGACGGCGACGTCCTCCGAGGCGTCGACGTGGATCTCCACCCGCTGGACGGTCTCTCGGATCCGCTCGGCGAGCTCGTCCTGCTCCGACGCCAGCATCTTCGAGAGATCGTCGGGCGACAGCACTCCATAAACGTCGCTGTAGGCCTGGTGTTCCTGGAGGATGGAGCCCTGCGCGGGATCGGTCGATTCGAGTCGATCGATCGCGTCCTCGACGAGATCGGGCTCGGCGCGCGGGTTCAAGAGCAGGACGTCAGGCCCCCACGTCGCGACGACCCTGCCCGTGTCCTTGTCCTCGTAGAGGATGCCTTTCTCCCCGTACGTCCGCGTGGTCCATCGCTCGCGCTCGAACTTTGCGCCCTCGAACGATCCCTGGAGCACCATGAGCCCCGCGCTCGACGAGGCGACGCGCTCCACGTCCTCCAGCACGTCGATCCCGAATCGGTCCTTCAGGCGCGCGACGCCGGCGCGCTCCTCGCCGCGCGACAGCATGCAATCGAGCCAGATCTGCATGATCGGCGACTCTTTGAGCGCCTCGATCTCGAACACCATGGCCGAGTGCTTCGGATCGACGGGCAGGGCGGCGAGCACCGGGTCGCGCGTCCACTGCGGCGCTTCGACGCCGGGCGGCGGGGCAGACAGCGGCGGCAGGGTGCGGCGGCGGCTGGCGCGCTCCATCTCCGCCGGCTTCGGATAGCGCGGAAACTCGATCTTCCGGGGCCGGACCGTGGGCTTCTCCTTGTCACCGCGCGACATAAGCCACGCGGCGAGCGCGAGCAGGACCATCGCCGCCGCGAGCCACACGCCCCGCTTCTTCATCGGTCTCATCGGGTCGTCCCCCCCACCCAGGCGCCGCGGAGCTGCCGATGTCGATCGCTCACCGCCTCGTCCAGCATCGCCGCTCCACCCTAGAAATCCTTCTCTTCGAACACGTGGATGCCCACCGCGAGCGCGGCCAGGCCGAAGAGGAGCAGCCCCGCCACCTGGCTGGCGAGCACATCCCCCTTGATCGCCGTCGCCACCGCCATGTCCGCCGACGCGTCGGCGAGCGCCGAGACCCGCGGCAGCACGAGCGTCGCCGCGCGGAAGGCCCCGCGGGCCAGGCCAGGCTCGAAGAACGAGTCGAGCTGCTCGCGGTACCCCGCGACGATGCCGAGGATGAACAGCGCGATCCCCACCGCCGCGGACAGGGCGGCGCTCCGCACCATCACCGCGGTCGTGAGCATCGCCCCGTAGATGCCGGCGAACGTCACGCTCGCGAGGAGCGCCGCCACGATCGGGCTCGCCATCCACACGCCCGCCCTCAGCCCGAAGATGACCGTGATCCCGAGGGCGCCGTACAACGTGCTGACGAGCGAGAGCGCGAGCACGCCGAGGAACGTGCCGAGCAGGAGCTCGAACCGCCGCACGGGCAGCGAGAGCAGGTGCTCGATGCGCCCCGGCGCCAGCAGGCTCGGGCCGAAATCGGCGCAGGAGACGATCCCGAACGCGAGCCCCCCGTAAAACAGCACGTAGGCCAGCGCGCGGCCGACGTAGCGGAGCGCGACGTCGACCGAGCGGATCTCGCCGCGGCCGAGCTCCTTGCCGAAGAGCCGCGTCGCCGCGAGCGCGCCGTCCACCACCTCGAGCTGCAGCGCGCTCCCGAGCACCACGAGCGCCATCGTGACGCCGAGCCCCAGGGCGAGGAACCACCGCCGCGACGAGGCCTCGCGCAGGAGGTCGCCGGCGACGCTCAGCGCCGCCCTCACGCCGCACCTCCGCGAGCGCCGCCCGCGCCCAGCGCCTCCGCCAGCACGTCCTCCAGGTCGCGCAGGTCCCGCGACAGCTCGACGAGCAGGGCGCCGGCGCGCCGCGCCTCGTCGAGCGCCTCGTTGAGCGCCGCGGGGCTCTCGGCCTCCAGGCGCCACCCGCCCTCCCCGTCGATCGGGCGGAACCCGAGCGCGGCGACCCTTGCCGCGTCGACGCCGTCCGCGAATCGCACGCGGTACGCCGTCTCGCTGCCGCACAGCTCGACGAGCGCGCCCTCGCGCACGAGCCGCCCGCCCGCGAGGATGCCGATGCGGTCGCAGATGCGCTCGGTCTCCGACAGGAGGTGCGAGTTCAGGAACAAGGTCGCCCCCCGCGCGCGCTCTTCGCCGAGGATCCTGCGGATCTCGGCGCGACCGAGCGGGTCTACGCCGTCGGTGGGCTCGTCGAGCACGAGCAGCTCGGGCTGCCCGAGCAAGGCCGCGGCGAGCCCGAGGCGCTGCCGCATCCCCTTCGAGAACCCGCCGATCTTGCGGTCCGAGTCGACCCCGAGCCCTACCCTCTCGACCAGCGCGCGCAGCGCGCCCTCGCCCGGCGAGAGGCCCTTCATGCGGGCCACGCTCGCGAGGAACTGCCGCGGCGTGAACGCGCTGGGCAAGAAGAGCCGCTCCGGCAGGTACCCGATCCTGGCGCGCACGCCCGGGTCCTCCGGCTCGCCGCCGAGCACGCGCACCGTGCCGCTCGTGGGGCGCACCACGCCGAGCAGCGTCTTGATGAACGTCGTCTTGCCCGCGCCGTTGAGGCCGATGAGCCCGAACGCGGCGCCGCGCTGGATGGCGATGTCGAGGCCCGCGAGCGCCGTCTGTCCGCCGCTCCGGCGGAAGAAGCCGCGGTAGACCTTCCTCACGGCGGACGCTTCGATGGCCAGCACGGCGGCGTAGTCTGGCCGGCCGACCGCCGCACGCAAGCGGAATGCCCGCGGCGAGGGAGAGCGGGGCAGGAATCTTTCCCTCGCGACGGCGCGACCAGGCGCGCCGAGTCGACCTCGAAAACACAGGTTCAGAGCAAAACCCATCGTGAGGGAGCGGGAAGTCCAGGCGCTCCGGAGGCGTTCCGGCCCCATCCTCCGCCCGCGGGCAGCGTCAAGCGCCAAGGAGCACGTGGTTATGACAGACCATGTCCGACCGGGTCCACGCCTCGATCACACCCCGACCTCTCCAGTTCTCCACAGGGGTTCTCCACAGGAGATCCCCTGGAGAACAGCTGGATTCTGTCGATTACCTTTGCCGCGCGCGCCTCCTCTCGTCATGGCCACTCGCGCGGCCAGGAGGGGCCCCGCGCCGCCGGGGGAACCGCGCCCGACCACACTCGTAAATACTCGTAATTACAAACATTTTTCAACAAGCGGCGCATCCGTCCGCCCTCGACAGGTTGGGACAATGTCCGTCCGACCGATCCCTTTCCCGACGGGTCGAAGATGACTATCCATGGTAGACACCAAGGACGCGGCGCGACGGCGTGTCTCTCATACGACGCGTGTCAGTGGCGCGCCCGAATGCTTCGTTTTGCAGGAGACTTCATGGAAAAGATCTCGCTCACGTACTTTGTCGACTTCGTCCTCAAGGCCGGGACGCCCAAGCTGACCGGCGTCAGGGAGTTCAAGGAACGGAAGGACGAGCTCTACACGGACTTTTACAGGCAGGTGCGAGAGGCGATCGTCGACATGCACAGGAGCGGAGAGCCCACCAGCGTGCTCGACGGCTTCCTGGCCGCGCAGCACGACGAGCGGCGCCGCCGCATCTACCCGTCGGTGGTGAATGGATATCGCAAGTTCCTCGCCTCGGCGAAGATGACGTGGTTCGAGCCGCCGGCGTCGACGTACCGCCTGGGCGATCTCGAGATCAACGTCAATCCGGAGCTCGGGCTCGTCATCGACGGGACGCCCCACGTCATCAAGATGTATTTCCGCGGGGAGCCGCTGTCGTCCAAGCGCGTCTCGGTCGTGCTGAACCTGCTGATGAACGGTCTCGCGGAGAGCACGCCGGGCGGCGCCTTCGCGGTGCTCGACGTGCGGAACGCCAAGATTCACACCTTCAAGGTGCCGAACCCGCGTCTCAGCCTGCTGCTCCGCGGCGAGGCGGCCTCCTTCGCCACCATCTACACCGGGCTCTGATCGCGGCGGCGCCGCGCAGCGCGAGGCGCCGCCGCGCTGCGCGGACACCACGCCACGTCAGCCGTCGATCACCTTTCCGGGGTTGAGGATGCCGCCCGGGTCGAAGGCGTGTTTGATGCGGCGGTGCAGCTCGAGCGACGCCGCGCCGAGCTGGCGGGCAAGGAGGCCGCGCTTGAGCGTGCCGACGCCGTGCTCGCCGGTGATCGTGCCGCCGAGCTCGAGCGCCTGCGCCATCACCTCGTTGAAGGCCGCGACCGCGCGCGCATCGGCCGCCGCGTCGCTTCCGTCGAACACGACAAGCGGGTGAAGGTTGCCGTCGCCCGCGTGCGCCACCGTCGCGATGGTGGTCTGCGTCGCGGCGGCGATCGCCTCGATTCGACGGAACATCTCGGGCAGCTGCGGCAGCGGTACGGCGACGTCGTCGACGAGCACCGTGCCGAGCTCCGCGAGCGCCGTGAGCGCAAGGCGGCGCGCGGTGAGCATCATCTGCCCTTCGCTCTCGTCGTCGGTGGTGGCGACCACCGTCCCGCCGGCGGCCTCGCAGGCCTCCTGCATGCAGGAGAGCTCGGCGGACCCGGGCGCGTCGCTCTGCGCGATCAGCATCGCGGCAGCCTCGGTGTCGAGGCCGAGCGGGCGGTAGCGCTCGACGGCGCGGAGGGCCGTGCGGTCCATGATCTCGAGCATCGACGCATCGACCGACCGGACGATCGTCGCGACCGCCCGGCCCGAGGCCTCGAGCGAGGTGAACGTCGCGACGAGCGTGGTCGCCGGCGGGGGCCGCCGCCGCAGACGCAGCGTGATCTCGGTGATCAGCGCGAGGGTGCCCTCGGAGCCGACAAGGAGCCGCGTCAGATCGTAGCCTGCGACGTCCTTGCGGCTCCGGCCGCCGGTGCGGAGCGCCGTCCCGTCGGCGAGGACCGCCTCGAGGCCGAGCACGTAATCGGACGTGACACCGTATTTCACGCAGCACAGGCCGCCGGCATTGGTGGCGACGTTGCCGCCGAGGGTCGAGACGGCGTAGCTCGACGGGTCGGGCGGATACCACAGCCCCCGTTCGTGCGCGGCGGCCTTGAGCTCGCCGTTGAGCACCCCCGGCTGGACGACGGCGAGCATCGCCGCCTCGTCGATCGCGAGGATCCGGTTCATGCGCTCGAAACTCAGCACCACGCAGCCGTCGCTGGCGGTCGCCCCGCCGGCCACCCCGGTCCCGGCGCCGCGCGGCACCAGCGCGGTGCGGTGCCGGGTCGCCCACTGCGCCAGCGCCTGCACCTGGGAGGTCGAGGCAGGCCGCGCCACCGCGACCGGCCAGCCACCAGGCGCCCAGAGGGCCTGATCGCGGCGATAGCCCTCCAGGATGTCCCGATCCGTCACCAGGCCGTCGCCCAGGATAAGTGCAAGTTCGTCGAGCGGGTTCATGTGCCGTAGAACTCCGAGAGGTGCGCCCTGAGGAGCGTCGCTGCCGACTTCACGTTACCGCGCTCGATCGCGCGCAGGAGCGCCCGCGACCCGCCTCGCCGGCCTCGCCGCGGCGAGCGGCGCCATCATCGAACATCCCCCGCGAGCGATCGCACCCGGTCCCGGAGCCAGGTGAGCGCCGGGTGCTTGGCTGTCCTGTGGTGCCACGCCATGACGATGGCGAAGCCCGGCACGGGGACGGGGGGAGGAAGGAGCTCCAGCCGGTCGGCGCGGTCGCGCGCCAGGCGCTCGGGGACGAGCGCCGCCATGTCCGAGCGCGCCACGAGCTCTGGCACCATGAGGAACGAGGGCACGGACAGGACCACCCGCCGCTCGCGCCCGAGCGCCGCGAGCGCGGCGTCGGTCGCGCCGGTGAAGCCGCCGCCGCGCGGGCTCACCACCACGTGGTCGAGCGCGCAGAGCTGGTCGAGGCTGATGGTGCGCGACACCAGCGGGTGATCGCGCCGGACGATGACGACGAAGCGCTCGTCGAGCACCTTCCTGGTCCGCAGGTGCTCGGGCGCGAGCTCGGGCGTCAGCACGGCGAGGTCCACCTCCCCGCGCTCCACCTGGCCCGCGAGCTGGGCGACGTCGAGGGCTCGCCACGCCAGCCGCACGCCCGGCGCCTCGCGCCGGAGCTGGAAGGCGAGCGGCATCAACAGCGCATATTGCACGTAGTCGGACGCGGCGATCGCGACCGTCAGCTCGGACGTCGCGGGATCGAAGCCCGCGCCGGCGGCGACCACGGCGCGCACGCCCTCCAGCGCCTCGTGCAGCGGCGCCTGCAGCTCCAGCGCGCGCCTCGTGGGCGTCATGCCGCGCTGCGCGGGGACCAGCAGCGGGTCGCCGAGGAGCTCGCGCAGCCGCTGGAGCTGCGCAGACAGCGCCGGCTGGCTGAGGTTCAGGCGCCTTGCAGCCCTTGTCACGTTGCGCTCGGCGAGCAGCGCGTCGAGCGCGACGAGCAGGTTCAGATCGAGGCGGCTGCTATCCACCGGGTCGATAGCAGCACAGAAGAACCGTGACTTCAACGATGCCGGGGAGAGACCTAGTTTCCTGGGCATCCACCCGGCCGCACCCGGGCCTATCCGCTGATTCACTGCAGGAGGAGACGAACACGCTCCTCGGAAAGGACATGCCATGAAGGTCCTCATCGTCTACGCGCATCCCGAGCCGCGCTCGTTGAACGGCGCGCTCCGCGACCGGATGGTCGCGACGCTCACCGCCGCCGGGCACGAGGTGCTCGTCTCCGACCTCTACGCGCAGGGCTGGAAGGCAGCGCTCGACGGCGTCGACTTCCCGGCCGAGCCGGCGGGCGCCCCCCTGCGCGTCATCGAGGCCTCCCACCGCGCGTTCGAGCATGGCACGCAGACGCCGGACGTCGCCGAGGAGCAGCGGCGCCTCCTCTGGGCCGACGCCGTCATCCTCCAGTTCCCGCTCTGGTGGTTTTCCATGCCGGCGATCCTGAAGGGCTGGGTCGAGCGCGTCTTCGCGCACGGCTTCGCCTACGGCGTCGGCGAGCACTCGGACCGGCGCTGGGGCGATCGTTACGGAGAGGGCGTGTTCGTCGGCAAGCGCGCCATGCTCGCGCTCACCGCCGGCGGCTGGGCCGATCACTACTCGGAGCGCGGCATCAACGGGCCGATGGACGACCTGCTGTTTCCGATCCAGCACGGCATCCTCTTCTATCCCGGCTTCTCGGTGCTGGATCCCTTCGTCGTCTACCGCGCCGAGCGGATGGACGAGGAGCGATTCCAGGCGATCGCGATCGACCTCGATCGGCGCCTCGAGCGGCTGTTCGTCGACAGGCCGATCGCCTACCGACCGCAGAACTACGGCGATTACGAGATCCCGTCGATGAAGCTGAGGGAGGGGCTCGGCGGCGCTGGGCAGCAGGGCTTGAGGCTTCACCGGTCATAGCTCACGCCCGCAGGCTGTGGCGTGAAGAGGGACGGGCGACGTGGCGGCTCGGGCGGGCGCGTCAGCCGCCGCCCGAGCCGCCGCGTCGGCGGGGCGCGAGGTCAGAATTGCGAGAAGAAGTTCCAGATGGACGAGCTCGCGAAGCTCGGCGTCTGGTGGTCACCGGGGAACTCGCAGCGATGCACCGGGTATCCGTCCCGGCACCCTTGATAGGCGACGCACGAGTTGGAACCTACGGGGCTCGTCTGGGTGCTGCAGCCGTTCTTGCGCACGAAGACGTCAAGCGCCGCCCTTCCGGCCGAGACGGGGACGACGCTGTCGGACAGGCCGTGCGACATCCAGACGGCGACGGGCTGGGTGTTGGACTGGTTGCAGCCGCTGTAGAGGGCGCCGGACATCGGCGCGATGGCTCGGAAGACGTCGGGCATATCACAGCCGAGCGCGTTCGACATCATCCCCCCGAAGCTCCACCCGGTCGAGAAGACACGGCTCGTGTCGACGCACAGGTTGGCCTTGAGGGAGTCGACCATGGCGCGGGCGAAGGCGATGTCGCGCCCGCCCGTGTTGGCCCATCCGTTGTCGATGCCGTTCGGCGAGACGAAGATCGTGCTGCCGTTCGCCAGCGCCTTGAGCCCATAGTACCCGTTGTTCACGACGTCGTTGGCCGATCCGCCGCGCCAGTGCCACCCGAACACCAGCCGATACGCCTTGTTCGGGTCGTAGTTCGCCGGAACGTCGAGCACGTACTGGCGCGTGGTGCCGTTGACGTTGATGGTGCGGTTACCGCTGGTGAAGGAGGTGGCAATGCCGCAGCCGGCGCTGGGCGTGCCGGCGGAGCCGCCGCCGCCACCGGAGCCGCCCGTGCCGCCGGTGCCGCCGGTGCCGCCGGTGCCGCTGGTGCTACCGGAGCCACCGCTGCCGCCGGTGCCGCTGGTGCTACCGGTGCCGCCGGTTCCCGAGCCCACGGGCGTGAGTCGGAATTGCTGATTGGTGCCGCCGTTCGAAGCCCATTGAATCACGGCGGTGCCGTCCGCGGTGCCGCGGCCGTAGACGTCCAGGGACTTGCCGCTGTGGCGCGCGGTGAGGCGCACGACGCCGCTGGCCACGTCCGTGAACGACCACTGCTGGTTTTGCCCGGTCCAGCAGGAGTATTGCTGGATCGCGGCGCCGTCGCTGGTGGAGGCGCCCGTGACATCCATGCAACGGTTGCTGTTCACGTTGCGGATGCGATAGTAGCCGCCGCCTGCCGATTCCATCCGGAACTGTTGCCGCGTCGAGCCGTTGCAGCTGGCGATCTGCATGGCCGCTCCATCAGCGGTGCTGCCTCCAGCCACCTGCACGCATTTTCCACTCTGGACGCCGACGATCGTGTAGACCGCGCTCGTATCGATCGTGATGGCGCCCTCGAGCGAGCCCGCCTCCTCGATCTCGGCGTCGTACGCCTCGTCGGGGCCGATGACGCACGACACAGCGAGGATGCCCGTCGCCGCCGCAAGCAAGCTCTGCTTGGTTCCGAATCTCATCTTGTCCTCCTCTTCCTGTCAAGTAAGTGAAACTGCCATCTTCTCACGGCTCAACGCTGCCCTTGCGCAGGTCGGGGTCGCTTGCCCCGCGCTCGAGGCTCCCCAGCGGGCCGCCGCACCGGCCACTGCCGCTGCGGATGAATGTAGAGACGCGCGCAGGGTGGATAGGTTCGCTCTGCGTGCGCCAGGGTCGGTCAAACCGCCCTGCTCCTCGGAGCAAGGCGGTTCGAGAGCGAGCCCCCCCAGAACACCGTTCACGTTGAAACCCGGAGAATTTTCACAGGGAGGCGGGGAGGCGGGGAGGAAGAAAAAATGAATTTCTTTCTCTTGCCGTCTCTCGCTCCCCGCCTCCCCGTCTCCCTGTGAATTTCCTGCTCTTTCTCGTGGTTTCAACCCGTTTGTCGCTCTAGGGCAGATTGGCAGAAGAGACCTGCCAGGTTCTGTCGGTGCAGAAGCGGCAGCTCGGGCCGACGAGCGCGCCCTTGCCGGTGGCCGATTCGTCGCCCTTGAGCCACCAGTTGAGCCACGCCAGGTTGACCTGAGTGAACTCGCCGCCGTTCCTGGCCCACAGATCGCCCCCGTGATCCGCGCCGACCTTGGCGAACATCATGACCGGAATATCACCCAAGGCGGCGATGTTCGCGAAGTCTCTCGCGCCGTTCGCGTTCGCACCCAGGCTATCGGCGGTGCCGGTGACGATCAACACGGGTGTGTGAATCGAGTTGTAGAATGACTGATTCGCCGAGAAAGAGCCGCTGCTCGTGTGTCCCCAGGTCGTCATTCTGGGATCTGCAGCGGTCCCCGCCGCCATCAAGCCGCCGCAGGAGAAGCCGTTCGCGGCGACCTTCGTGGTGTCGATCTTCTGGTAGTAGGCGCTGCAAGGCTTCTCATTCTGGGCGATCACCCAGTCGACGTAGGCGCGCAGCACGTCGCCTCCGCTCCCGAGGTCGCGGTTGGGCTGGCTGTTGACCGGTGTCCCATCCGCCACCACGAAGTAACCATGCGAGGCGATTTCGGCCATAGCCGCCTGATTTGCGAGCCCGTCTCGCGAGCATGCGCCCTCCCCCCAGACGAAGATCGGATACCTGGCGCCTCCACCGAGATCCGCCGGACGAAAGATGGTGCCCTGGTTGATGCCTGGGTCCGAATTCGTCTCGACGACCACCCTGTGAGGGCCGCTCCCCGACACGTTTCGACCAGTCGGTTGTGACGCGGTGCACGTGCCGCCGGTGCCGCCGCCGGAGCCACCGCTGCCGCCTGTGCCGCCCGTGCCGCCCGTGCCGCCCGTGCCGCCGCCAGAGCCACCGCTGCCGCCGGTGCCACCGCTGCCGCCGGTGCCGCTGGTGCTACCGGTGCCGCCGGTTCCCGAGCCCACGGGCGTGAGCCGGAATTGCTGATTGGTGCCGCCGTTCGACGCCCATTGAATCACGGCGGTGCCGTCCGCGGTGCCGCGGCCGTAGACGTCCAGGGACTTGCCGCTGTGGCGCGCGGTGAGGCGCACGACGCCGCTGGCCACGTCCGTGAACGACCACTGCTGGTTTGTCCCGGTCCAGCAGGAGTATTGCTGGATGGCGGCGCCGTCGCTGGTGGAGGCGCCCGTGACGTCCATGCAACGGTTGCTGTTCACGTTGCGGATGCGATAGTAGCCGCCGCCTGCCGATTCCATGCGGAACTGTTGCCGCGTCGAGCCGTTGCAGCTGGCGATATGCATGGCCGCTGCATCAGCGGTGCTGCCTCCAGCCACCTGCACGCATTTTCCACTCTGGACACCGACGATCGTGTAGACCGCGCTCGTATCGATCGTGATGGCACCCTCGAGCGAGCCTGCCTCCTCGATCTCGGCGTCGTACGCCCCCTCGGGGCCGATGACGCACGACACGGCGAGGATGCCCGTCGCCGCCGCAAGCAAGCTCTGCTTGGTTCCGAGTCTCATCTTGTTCTCCTCGTCAACTTAAGTAAGTGAAACTGGAGTCTTCTTACGGCTCAACGCCGCCCTTGCGCAGCGTCGAGGTCGCTCGCCGCGCCCTCGAGACTCCCGAGCGGGCCGCCGCGCCGGCCATTGCCGCTGCGGACGATTGTCAAGATGCGCGCAGAGTGGATAAGTTCATTTCTCGCGCGCCAGGCAACACGAAGAGGGAATCTATTGCTCCGGGCTGGCAGACCCGTCAAGCCCATTGTGCATCGCGAGCGGGCCTGATCCTCATGAAGGTGCGATAAGCTCAGATGCGGAGTCACGGTGGTGACTTGACGCCGACATGGGGTCGAGTCCTTCACGGGCGCGATCGCCCGGCGCGCCAGACGCGCGAATCTCGTGCGAATCTCGTGCGAATCTCGTCGAAAACCGCCTGCGACCAGCGGGCTTCGCCGGCCGCGCTCGGCATGCGAGCGCGCTCGAAAATCTGGAGTGAGAATGGATGAGATGCCGGGGGCCAGGAGATCCAGACGCGGAAATCAAGCCCCTCGCAGCGGCCGTCCCGTCGTACAGCCATGCTGCACGTTGGTCGGCATATCGAACATTATTCGATCCGCCTCACTCCTGAAAAAGTGATGCTCTATCAGACTCATCCATGCATCGAACGGGCCCCCTTCACGCCACAGCCTGCTGGCTCCGACAGGACAATGAAGCGCACGAGCAGTAGCGACCTCATCATCGAGCAGCTGGCGTTGCCGTACAACACAACCAGAATGTTCATGGTGCAGCCCCCCGGAGAGTCCTGCTGATGGGCGGGATATGCCGGGTCGCTTGCGGGGTTCCCTCCGCTGGGATCGTTGCTGCAGCCACTGTCCCCACTGGCCAGGACCGCGATCCCAGCCGCGAGCGACATGACCGAGCGCTACTTCATGACCGTCTCCTGGATGCGCATGAGGGCCCATCCGGAGCGAAGCAAAAGCAAGACGACCGGTCGACACTGTGAGCGTTCACATCTCCGGTGTCAACTTTGATCGACCAGCCTGCCGCTCGGGTAGCGAGGTGCGCGCTGCTGTGAACATTCATAATTTCACCCAGCCAGCGCGCTCGCGTGCTGAGCCGCGGCACACCATCCAGCTCGTCCCTGCTTCCGCGCTCAGCGTGAGCCCGGGCCACTCGGCACGACCCCCGCGCGACAAGGGACGACCTCGGGCGCCGCCCAGCACGGCGATCACCGGCACCTCGAAGCCGCGGGGCCAATGCGACGGCTCGCGACGGTTCACCACCGGCTCAGGAACGCCTCCTTGAGACGCAGATCCACATACCCCGGAGGTGTGTCCCGCACCTCCCCACCACGAGATTGATGAGCCGCGGCGCCCCGTCGGGCGCACTGCTGCAGGAAGTCGAGAGGATGCCACGACCGAGCCGGCGCTGGCCGGCGCGGCACAGGACGGCAACGGAGGAACCGATGATCCGTATGGCTCATAGCGCGCTGGTGTATCTCCCCCTCGCGCTCCTGCTTTTGCCCGCCTGCGGCGAGGCCACCGCGACGGCCAGCGCGGAGATGGCCCTGAGCGAAGAGCTCGGCGCCGCGGCGCTGGTCGAGGAGCACGACGAGGGGAATGTCGCCTGGCGCATCGACGGCGACGGCCAGGTGAAGGCCGCGATCACCGCAAGCTCCGGCGTGCGCATCAAGGAGGACGTCGGCGGCACGCTCGTCTGGAAGCTGCCGTCCGGAGAGGCGCGGACGATCCCGCTCGCGATCGACGCGAGGACGGGGCTCCTTGTCGCGGCGGGGCCGAAGCTCGAGGCGGACCTGACGGAGATCAGCTACACGCTCACGATCTCGGGCAAGCCGTGGAGCGGCGTGCTGCACGTGCCGGCGGGCGGCACGGCGGAGCTCGTGGCGAGCGCCAGGGTGAGCGCGGAGAGCAAGGTCTCCGAGGTCACGGTGGGCCCCCACGGCGGCTCCGTCCAGGTGGTCGGCGACGACCGGCTCGAGATGGTCGCGAACGAGGCGACGGGAGAGGTGCGCGTCTATGTGCTCGATGCCCACCTCAAGCCGGTCGCCATCGAGGGGCGAACGCTCAAGCTGGGTCTCGTGGCCGAGCGACCCGAGGTGCTCGTCCTCGCGCCGGCTTCCGCCGGGTTCTACTTCGTGGGCAAGCTCGCGGCGGTGGTGAACCCGTTCCGACTGACTGTCGCGCTCGGATTCCACGGCACGACGCGCGTGGCGCTCTGGGGCTACCGGCCCGGCGTGCGCGTGATCGCGACGGCCGCGCGGGCGCCGCGGGTCAACATCCTCGTGAAGGGCTTCGTCGATGGGCCTGACGTCGACGTGCACGCGGGCGCGCGCGCGGACGTGGATGTGAAGGTTCACGATCATGATCGCGGCGGCGACAAGGTCAAGATCATGGTCCACGACAAGGACCATGGCGGCGGCGACAAGGTCAAGGTCATGATCCACGACAAGGGCCATGGCGGCGGCAACACCAAGGTCATGATCCACGACAAGGGCCATGGCGGCGGCAACACCAAGGTCATGATCCACGACAAGGACCATGGCGGCGGCGGCAAGGCGAACGCGCATGGGAGCAGCGGCGGCGCGGCGAAGTCAGGCGGCGCCAAGGGCAAGCGCTGAGCTGCGCCGAGCCCGCAGGTGCCGCCGTCGAGGCTTGACGTCTCCGAGGCATGTTGACTTCCCTCCCCCGGCGCTGCCCGAGAAGGATTCGACCGAGGTGACGCGGAGTTTCGACGGCTCGGCTCGCCGCGCTGCGGGCCGGGCTCATCCAGGCCTCGCGCGCTCACGCGGCCTCACGTGCCGGGCCTGTCGCGCGCCGCCCGCTCGATCTCCTCGATGACCTCTTCGGGCCGGACATCCCTCTTCAATTCGTCCAGGGTTGCGTCCTGTCCGCTGGTGACACCGAGATGACGAGCGATGTCGTCCACGAGGCCGATCAACCGCGTGACCTCGTGCTCGGCGAGGAGGTTGATCTGGAGATCCAGATCAGCCCGTTTGTCCGCGAGCGCCTGCATCCGGTTCTGGCTGATGAGCACGAAGGTCGACAGGAAGATCGCCTCGACCGACGCGATCATCGCCAGCATCACGAAGGGGAACGGGTCGAAGGGCTGGATCCAGGGGACGACGCCCAGGTTCACCAGGATCCAGCCCCCGAACAGGAGAGCATGGATATAAACGAACGTCATGCTCCCCGCGAAGCGGGTGATCGCGTCCGCCACCGTCTCTTGATGGGTCTTCCCACGTTCCATCTTCTCCCGTACGGCGATCAGGGTCTCTATGTTGCGCCGGACCAGGTTGTTCAGCTCGCTCGTGTTCGCGTGACGTCGATTGCGATCCATCGGAGTCATGCGGATGCAAGTTTCGCCCCCACGGGACGACCCGCGCCCTTCCCGGCGTGGGCCGTACCCGCACGGGATGACTGGCTGCTGCGCCAGCCCGCCGGGCGTCCGGAGGGTATGGCCCCAACCCGGGCCCAACCGCCGGCGCCTGGGCGCGGTGCGCGCCAGCGAGCTCCCGCCCTCAGGGCGTGAACATGCCCGTGTACGTCTGGGCCTGGGCCAGCGTCGCTCCTCGGTACTTGAAGGGCGCCTCTCGCGTGTGCGTGCCCAGGTACGCGGGAGGCGCGCTCGCGGCCAGGCGCGCTCGCCGCGGCCGCTCACGCGGCGACGAGCATCCGTTCCCCGTCGCGCCGCGCCGCCGCCCACGTCTCGTCCCAGGCGGCGTCCGCCTCCGCGCGCCGGAGCCGGCCGAAGGCCTGCACCTTCTTCCGCTCGCCCTCGACCTCGGCGTCGTCCGCCGGCGGCGCCGGCGCCGGCCCCGTCATCGCGTCGCCGACCGCCTCGCGCACCTCGCGCCCGCCCTCGGCCAGGCAGTAGGCGAGCACGCGCCACCCGAGCTCGGCGTGCAGCGCCTCGTCGCGCGCGATCTCGCCGAGCGCCACGCGCACGCCCTCGTCCCTCGCCGCCGCGAGCGACCGGCGCGCCCGGGCCGCCGCCGCGCCCTCGCCGAGACAGCCGTCGTGCCACGCCTCGAGCGCCATCCGCACGAGCGCCGCCTGCCGGTCCGCGTCGCGCGCCGCCGGAGGCGGGAGCAGCGCCGGCCTGAGGCGCCACCCCGCGAGCTCGCTCGCGATCTCGCTGCATCGCGCCGTGTGGCGGACCTCATCCCCGAGCGCGCCGAGCGCCCGCGCCACGAGCGACGCGGGCGCGCCGACCGCCGCGAGGTCCCGCGCGAGGGCGAGGAACGCCGGGATCGAGCCGCACTCGGCCCGCGCGCTGTCCAGCCACGCGCCCGCGAGCGCCGCCCGGGTCGCGCGATCGAGCCGCGCCGGGCGCGACGCGGCGGGGCCCAGCCCGAGCACCGGCGGGAGCACGACGCCATCGGCCGTGCGCAGCGGCCGGCCGTCGATGGCATGGGACCGCTCTCCGAAAGGCCGGTTGGCGCGGACACCCATGCCAAACATGCCCTCGGGGACGTACAGCTCGCCCGACACCGGGATGACCGCGCGCGCCGAAAAATCGACGACCACCGGCTCGAACAGGCTGGCCATCGCGCCGACGTGGAGGCCGTGCTGCGCCGGGAACTCGTCGCTGATGCGGGTGCGGTACGTCCAGCCGAGCTCACCGGCGATGCTGCAGGCGACGACCTGGTCGGAGTTGCCCGAGGTATCGCCGCCGCCGTGGCTGCCGATCGCGAAGCGGCCGGCAGAGAAGTCGAGCCATGTCGCCTGCGCGAACGGACCGAATCCCATGTGACCCGAGTCGAACACTCCGGCGAAGGTGCCGTCCATGAGGAACGTCGCGCGGAGGTCGGCGCCAAGACCGAAGGCGAGCTTCTGGCCGAAGGAGACGGACACGGAGACGCCGACCGACATGGCAAAAGCATCGTCCTCGGCGCGCGCCTGGCCGGGCAGCGAGACGAGGGCGGCGACACCGAGGGCGGCGAGCGTGGGCGGGAGCGCGCGGGAACAAGAGGACATGGAACCTCCGTAAGCAAAAAGGGGGGCCAAGAATCGATCTCGGCTCCAAATTTACCAGAGGGCGCGAACCGGCACGACCGCGATGGATGACGGAAAGCGGCTCTGGAGGGCGGGAGCACGCGCCGCGCGCGGTCCGTTCGGAGCTCCATGTCGCCGTGCGACCGACGGCGAGCGAGCTCGTGGCGGAAGGTGTCACGCGCAACAGAGCGCGACCTTCCGAGCGGAACATCCCATCCAGGAGCCCGCGAAAAAAGATTGACCCTCCATCCCGCGGCGTCGCCACATATCCATCTGGGTGTTGCAAAAAATTTGCCGAATTGAGAAATTCCCCTCGCCAGGCGGATGGGACGCCAGCACCCTCAGCTGGGTTGTGGGCCCCCTGTCTCTCGCCTGCTCGACCTTGGGGGTGCGGCTGGCAGCAACGATACGTCGGGCTCGGGAGGCGCAAGGCGGTGGGCTCCACGGCGATCGGCGCCCTCCCATGCCAGTGAGCCTCGCCGCACCGCGGCGCGGCTGCCCTCCTGCTTAACACGAGAAAGGAAACGGAGACCATGACACGCACTTATCGTCACTTGCTGCTGCCTCTGACCCTCGCGCTCTTCTCGCACGTGGTCGGCTGCGGTTCAGACTCGGATGCGGACACCTCGAGCGACGGCTCGACCACCTCCGGCGGCAGCACCACCTCGACCACCTCCGGCGGCAGCACCACCTCGTCCACCTCGGGCGGCGGCGCCACCTCATCCACCTCGACCGGCGACACCACCTCATCCACCTCGACCGGCGACACCACCTCATCCACCTCGACCGGCGACACCACCTCGTCCACCTCGACCGGCGACACCACCTCGTCCACCTCAGGCGGCGGGACGACCGAGAAATTCAGCTTCTTCGTGACCAGCCTCGCCGCCATGCGGGAGCTGTCGGGCTCCCAGGACGGCTTCGGGGGCGACCTCCGCTTCGGGGAGACGGGGCCGGGCGCCGGTCTCCGCGGCGCGGACAAGATCTGCGCGACGATCGCCGAGAAGAGCCTCCCGGGCGCAGGAAGCAAGACGTGGCGCGCGTTCCTGAGCGCCACGGCAGGCGAGGACGGGAAGCAGGTCAACGCGATCGATCGGATCGGCGAGGGGCCCTGGTACGACCGGCTCGGCCGGCTGGTCGCGAACGAGAAGGCGGAGCTGCTCAACACGCGCCCCAGCGGGGCCGACGCGGCGATCATGAACGATCTGCCGAACGAGGAGGGTGTCCCCAACCACCAGCCCGACCCGGGCCAACCCGAGGTCGACAACCACGACACCCTGACGGGCTCCAACACCCAGGGGCAGCTCCAGGGCGCCACGGCGACGTGCAAGGACTGGACGGCCAAGACGGGAGACAGGTCCGAGGGGGGACCGCAGCTTGGACACTCGTGGCCAAGGGGCAGCGGCGGCCCGGGCGGGGGCGGGAGCTGGGCCCACTGGATAACGTCCCACAATGCACCGGGGTGCGCGCCGGGGGTCAATCTCGTGGACGCGGGAGGCCCCGCGCCGGGCTCGAACACCGTCGGCGGCGGCGGCGGCTACGGCGGGATCTACTGCTTCGCCCTGACGCCCTGACGCAGGCAACCCGGCGCGCGCCGCCCCCCCGGCCGACAACGCCATGAGCCGCCCCGAGATGCCGGCCGAACGACGAGCTCATCGAGCTCACCGCGAGGCCGTCGCGCTGGATCGGGCACCCCTCCTCCCGGCGTCAGCGACCGCCGAAGCCGGGAGCGAACAGGGCCGTCATCCGATCCGGGCGGCTGGCGCCGAGGCGGACCATCGCGTCGTCGGCCGTCTGGACGAGCGCGCGGCCCTCATCGCCGCCAAGCACCTCCCCTAGCCGCCTGCGCGCCGCCGCGGCGCTCAGCGCGACCTCGCTCGCGTCGAACCCGGCGATCGCCGCCTCCAGGTGCGTGCGCGCGAGCGCCGCGTCGCCGCGCGTCCAGGCGACGGCGGCCAGCGTGAGCCACCCCTGGGCGCTCGCCCAGCCCACCCGCTCCCGCAGGAGCGCGCCGGCCACGCGCTCGGCGATGCGCAGCAGCGGGGCCGGATCCGCCGCGCTTGCGACCGCGTCGAGCGCCGCCCGCCCGCGCAGCTCGATCGCGCCGATCCGCATCGGGCTCATGCGCAGGTACGTGGAGTCCTCGACCATCGGCCACGCGGCCGTCAGCCGGCGCCACGCGGCGCCCGGGTCCTCGCAGTACAGATCGATGAGCACGTCCGCAAAGAGCCCGAAGAAGTGCTGCAGCTGGAACCCCTGCTGCCGCCACGCCGCGAGGGCCTCCGCGAGATCCACGCGCGCCCGCGCCGGATCGTCCGCGGCGAGCGCGACGAGGCTGTGGCCCCCCGTGACCGTGCGCAGCGACGTGACGGCATACCTGTCGCCGCGCGCCTCCGCTTCCTTGATCCACGTGGGGAGGCGCTGGGCGAGCCCCCTCAGATCGCCGAGCTTGCCGAGCCCGATCATGCAGATGGTCTGCGCCGTGCCGATCTCCCAGGCCACCCCGGTGCACCGCTCGCGGAAGATGCGCTCCGCTTCCTCGGCGTGCATCACCATCTCTCGAAACGACGTCTCGTGAGCGGCGATCGCCCGCTGGATCCGGAGGACGCCCTCGACGCGCGCGTCGGCGGAACGCTGGAGGAGCGGCGTCACCGCGGCGAGGGCGCGCTCGACGGAGCTGCCCGCCGGCTTGCCGATGATCGACGCGAACAGCGCCATGAACGCGAGCCCGATCGCGACGCGCCCCGGCTCCCTCGCGGCCAGCGCGAGGAGGATGTGCTGCGCGTGAAAGCCCACCGCGCGCACCGGATCGACCGCGCAGAACCCGAGAAACGCGGAGAAGCAGACGTCGACGCGGCGAAGCTCGCCGGGATCGATCTGGCTCGCGTCGCGCGCCTTGAACCCGAAGCCGCGCAGGGCGAGCCGCGTCCGGTGAACGAGCGCCGCGGCGAGGGCGCGGCGCTTCGTCTCGGGGTAAAGCAGGCCCGTCTCGGAGAGCACCTCCCGGAGCACCGCGACGCCCTCTTCCGTGTGACCGCTCGTCAGGAGCTGCTCGGCCGCGAGGCGCTTGCAGTCGAGGACGACCGAGGGCGCCGCGGCGCCTCCCGCGGCGTCCGCCGCGCCGAGGTAGGCGCGGGCGGCGTCGGCGCCGCGGCCCGCGTTCGCGAGCGCATGGCCGAGCTGCACGAGGAGCCCGTGCCGGCGCCCGCTGCCCGCCGGCGCGCAGTCGAGCGAGAGCTGGTAGAGCCGCGCCGCGTTCTCGAACGCGAGCGCGGCGGCGGCCCTGTCCGCCGCCTCCGCGGCGTACGCGCCCGCCCTGTCGAGGTCGCCCGCGCCGTGGAAGTGACGCGCGATCTGCTCGGGATCGGCGCGCCCCAGGGCCGCGAGCTCCTCGCCGAGGCGGCGGTGATGGTCCTTGAGCCGGGACGGCTCGATCTGGCCGGACGCCGCCTCGCGCACCCGATCGTGGTACGCCTCGACAGGATCGGCCTCCTCGAGCCCGCCGGTGCGGACCAGGTGCCATGTCCGCAAGGCGTGCAGCGCCGACGCGGCGTCCCCCTGCAACCCGGCGGCCCTGAGCGCGACGCGCTGCTCGATGGGGAGCCCGGCGACGGCGATCACCTCGAGGAGCCACCGGGCGTCCGCCGGCAGATCCGCGAACCTCTCCAGGAACAGCGCCTCCAGCGACACCGGCGGCGCCGGGGAGCAGGCGTCCTCGTGACCCGGGTGAACCGGCGCCGCGCGGCCCAGGTGGAGCGCGAGCTCCGCCAGGAAGAAGGGGCTGCCCTCGGACTCGCGGGCGATCTCCGACGCCTTGTGCGGGGGGCCGTGGCCGCCCAGGAGCGAGCGAGCCAGCGACTCCGCTTCTTCACGAACGAGCGGGCCGAGGCAGAGCTTCCGGTGCTCGGTGGCCCCCGTCCACCTGGGCGCCGGAGCGCCGAAGAGCTCCCGCAGGAATGGACTCGATGCCTCGTCCTCGGACCGATACACGCCGAGCATGAGCATCGAGGGCGGGTCGGGCGGGCCGAGGAGGTCGGCGAGGAGCAGCGCGCTGTCGCGGTCGCCCCACTGCAGATCGTCGATGGACACGACGAGCGGCCCCTTGTCGGCGAGCGCCGACAGGAGCTCCTTGAGCGCTCGAAACGCGCGGAACCGGAGCTCCTGGGCGTCGTGGATCTCGAAGGCGCGCCGCGGGACGTCCTCGATGGCCGCGACGACGCGCAGGGCGGGGAACACGCGCACGAGCTCGTGGATCCCGCGCGGCAGGAGGCCCGCGGCCTCGGACCGCGGCAGCCGCTTGAGATGGCGGCTGAGGGCGTCCAGCGCGCTGTCAAAGGCCTTGAACGGGACGGACTCGCGCTCATAACACCGGCCCGCCAGGACCACCGCGGCGCGGCGGCCGCGCAAATCGTCGAGGAAATGCTCGACCAGCGCCGACTTGCCCATGCCGGAGCGACCATGGACGTACACCGCCACCGGGCGGCCAGCGCGCGCCTCGTCGAACGCTTCCTGGAGCGCTCGCAGCTGCTCGCCGCGTCCCATGAACGGCGCGCGAGGGAGCGGCGCCGGCGCCTCGCCGCCTGGCGGCGGAGCGCCGGGCCGGGGAGCGGCGCCAGGCGCTGCCGCGAGGGCGACCGCCGCCTCGCGGAGGACGCGCAGCGCGTCCGCGCCCGTGGCCCGCGCGCGCGGGTCGCGCTGGAGGAGCTGCAGGCACAGATCGCTCAGCGGCCGAGGCGCGTCCGGCGCGACGAGGTGAGGCGGCGGCGGCTCGCCGAACGCCTTGGCCTCGACGATGTCGAAGAGACTGCCGCTGAAAGGCGCGCGGCCGGTGAGCGATTCGTAAAGGATCACGCCGACCGCGTACCAGTCCGCGGCGGCGGACGGCTCTCCACGCATGTGCTCCGGCGCCATGTAGATGGGCGTCCCGGCGATCGGGGCGTCTGTCTCGGCGGTCGCGAGCGCCGTCCTGCGAGCGCCGGTGTCGCGGGCGATGCCGAAGTCCAGCACGACCACCCGTCCGCTCTGGTCCACGAGCACGTTCGAGGGCTTGAGATCCAGGTGCAGCTTGCCCGCGCCGTGCAGCGCCTCGACGGCGTGCACCAGCTGCTCGAGCGCCTGGCAGAGGCGCGCCACGTCGACCTTGGGCTGTGACGCTGGCGCGCCGCCGGAGGCCGTCGGCGCCGCGGCGTCGGCGCGGGGTGAGGGCGCGCGGCCGTCGAGGTTCGCCTGACAGGTCGTGGCCGCCGCGGGGGAAGTCCGCTCCGGGGCATGCGCGGGCGAGCCCGGGTCGGCGAGCTCGCCCCCGCGGACGTACCTGGTGAAGCTCACGCCGGAGACGAGCTCCATCGTGAAGAACCAGCGCCCCTGCGCGGAGATGAGCTCGTAAAGCGTCACCAGGTTCGGATGGGCGATGTCCGCGATGGCGCGGAACTCGCTCTTGAGACGGAGGATGTCGGCGGCCTCCATCCGGAGCAGCGTCTTGAGCGCTACATCGGCGCAGCGAAGCCGATCGTGAGCGTGGTAAACGACCCCCATGCCGCCCGCACCGAGGCGGGCGCGGATCTCGAAGCGGTCCGTGCCGCCGAACCCCTCGGCGGCCGGACCGTCAGCGACGCTGTCCATCTGAGCTGTCCATCTGACCCGTCCCTGCCTCCGCGGGCTCGGTGGCCCAGGTGAAGCCCATCTCCTCTGCCGCCGGACCTAGCGTGATGCGGATCGGCATGCCGCGCTCGCGCGCGACCTGCGTCGCGCGCGCCAGGAGCGCGGCGGCGGTATCCGGCCGATACGGGCCCGCTGCGGCGGAGCCCGCGAAGTGCACGGTCAGCATGAAGTGCGTCGCCTCCACCTCGTCCATTCCGAAGCAGTCGACGAGCAAGCGCTGCACGGCTTCCATCTTGGTCACGTCGTCGTTCCAGAACACGACCTCGACCAGCTCGCCTGCGGGGTCGCTGCGCTCCGGGGCGCGGGGCGGCTCCCGGCTCGCCCGGTCGAGGTCGCGACACGCCCTCGTGAGCAATGCGGCGGCGAAGCAGCCCTCCCCCGCCGACTGCGTCGCGACCACCAGATCGAGCGGCGACGGGCCCCCCCACGACGCCGACCTCGACCAGGCGCGGTCCACGATGGCATTCACAGCCGGCGAGAGCTCGAACGCTGCGCTGTCCGTGGGTGCGTGGCGCGGCGCCGGGAGCTGTTGTTCCAGCTCGCGCCGCAAGGACGCGGCGCTCGCGCCGGCCGATGCGACCAGCGTTGCCACCCGGCGATCGCAGAGCGCAGCGAGCACGACATGCTCCGGGAGCAAAACCCGCTGCCCGCGCCGGATGGCTTCGATGGTCGCCGTGTGCAGGACGACGGTGCTATCGCCGCGAGGACGCGCGCGTGAGCGCCGCTTCCGTCGGCGGTAGAGGATGGCGAGCCCGGTCGCCAGGACGAGGAGCCAGAGCCCCACGAGGAGGATGCGCATGCGCGCTGCGCATCCTACGCTGAAAGCACGGTTGTCTCCAGCGCGCCTCGTGGGGAGCGGGCTCCGCGATCAGTTACACGGCCCGAGGTCGGCCCACTCGGCCGGGCACCAGGAGGTCGGGTTGCTGGGCGGGCAGTCCGGGTGCGACCACCAGATCTGCTGGGTCGCCGACCAGAGGTGGCCACCGTTGGTCACCAGCGTGGAGGGCGTATACACCTGCGCCGACATCCATGCGGGCGCGCTGCTGCAGTTCGCGGGCACGGTCGACGTGCAGGCCTCCCAGGTCGACGGCGACGCGCTGAGGTTCTTGTTCTGGTAGACGTAGGGCGCGGCGTCGTGGAACGACCAGGTGCTCGCGCCCGACATGTTCTGCCAGGCGCCCGAGGTCGTCTTCACCTGCTGGCGAAGCATCTTGATGGGCGCCTCGCAGGAGACCTGCGGCTCGGGGTACTGCGGGCCCACGTCGGCGAAATGCTCGATGTCGTGCGCGTACATCTCGACGGTGCTGCGCGCGTCCTGGGCGAGGAACTGCCAGCCGGCGCCGTTCTTCATGTCGACATAAAGGCAGAGCTGGGCGCCGGTCACGCTCGCGACGCGCTCGGGCGTGCACCACTCGTACTTGAAGACGACCTGCTGCCCGGGCTGCAGGCCGCCCAGCGAGCCGCCGCAGGTGCCCCCCGAGCCCCACTGGGTGTTGCAGCTCGAATGATTCCCCGTGACGCCGTTGTCATCTCCGAAGTAGTAGACGAACCATCCATCCGGGCTGTGGTAAATGCCGGACTCGAGGTTGTAGTACCACTGGCCCACCGCGGTCCAGGCCGTGGACGCGTTCAGAAGCTGGGGTACCTGCCACTCGATGAGCCAGCCGCGGGTGTCTCCGACGTTGCCCGTGTAGCTGCTCGTCAGATCGTAAGTTCCGCGCTGGCTCGCCACACCGAGGCTCTCCTCTTCGTCCGCGCCGGCACCGGCTGTGCATGCGGCCGCGCCGAGGGCTCCGAGGAGCAACAGCGCCGCGCCGATTCGCGGCAGGAAAGCGCGTGACGGGCGGAGAGAACAGGGTTGCATCGACAGAGTGCTCTTCTCGATCATAAGGATTCTCCTGAGAGCGACGTTATCCCCCGCGGCGGTGAATAGCGCGGACCGAGGCCGCCCACTGTTAAGACGTGTTAAGAGCGCCTAACAAAAGCCCGTCGGGATATGGTTGAGGCAGATCAGGCATACGGCGAGCAGGAGGAACGCTCGGTGAATGTCGGCACGGCGCTCATACCGCACGGTCAAGCGGCGGAAGCGCCGGAGCCAAGCGATCGTCCGTTCGACGACCCAGCGGTAACGGCCGAGTTTCTCCGACGACTCGATGCCCTTTCGAGCGATGCGGGGCACGATGTGGCGCAGATGACAAGCCAACCGAAGGGCCGGGTCGTCGTAGGCCTTATCGGCATGCAGTTTCTTGGGGCGGCGCCGCGGTCGGCCGCAAGGACGCGCGATCGGCGGCACCGCGTCCACCATAGGAGTGAACATCCTCGAGTCATGGACGTTCGCCGGCGTCATCTCGACGGCGAGCGGGATACCATTCTGATCGACCAGAATGTGATATTTCGTGCCCGGCCGGCCGCGATCCGTGGGGTTCGGGCCAGTTTTTTCACCCCCCTTTTTGCCGGAACCAGCGAGGCATCCAGCGCAGCACGCTCCCAGTTGATCCTGTCGGCTTCGCCGAGCTCATCGAGCAAGACCTCGTGGAGCCGATCCCAGACGCCAGCCTGCTGCCAGTCGCGCAACCTGCGCCAGCACGTCATGCCGCTGCAGCCGAGCTCTTGCGGGAGATACTCCCAAGGGATCCCGGTCTTGAGCACGAATAAGATACCGGTCAGCGCGATCCGATCAGGCGTACGCGGCCGGCCCCCCTGCGGCTTCGGCTCCGTTTTCGGCAATAGAGGTACGATTCGTTCCCAGAGTTCGTCCGGCACCAACAGCTTGCCCACGCTGTATTCTGCCGCACCATCGGCTTCCCTCAAGCAAGCGGGGTGAACGAGCTTTTGTTAGGTGCTCTAAGCCGAACGACGTGATTCAGGGGTGGGGCGCTGGGCGCGCGGAGCCGTCCGCGGGGTGGGTCGATGCGCTGGTGACGACGTGGAGGACTGCTCAGCCCGCCACTGCGTCGATGATCTGACGCGGCCCGGTCACGGCAGCTCGAGGCCGAGGCCGAGATCGAGGATCGCCGACACCGGTGACGCACGGAAGACGTCGCGCCGCTCCCCCGCCTCGTCCGTGTAAAAATACACATCGCGCGCGAGCGGCACGGCGATCCCGAGCCCGACGGCCCCGAACAGCGGGCCCACGACGGCGTCGCCGAGCGCCCCAGCGGCCGATGCGGTCTACCCCCCGGGAGACATCCATTCGGCCGAAGGCCCGCTCATCGGCGCGCCGTCTCCCATTCTGGGCTGCTCAGGAAGTACGTATCGTAGAGCTCCTGCACGTCGCGCAAGGTCTCGGGCGGCTCCTCGCCGTACGCGATGCGCGTCAACTTGCGAAAGTAGTCGAAGCGCTCGACCCCTGGCGTGATGACGACAAGGAGCTCTGCGCCCTTGCCGCGCGCGGCGGCGAACGCGTGGGCGACCCGCGGAGGGACCACGAGGAGATCGCCCTTCTCGGCCGTCACGATGTCGCTCCCCGAGAGGACCTGCACGGCGCCGTCGAGCACGTAGAACATCTCGGCCGAGGCGTCGTGACGATGGGGCCGCGCGCCGTCCGCGTCCTTCGCGAGCGTCACACGCACGGTGGAGAGGGCTCCGCCCGTCGCGCTGCTGTCCGCGAGGAGCTGGATCCGCGCGGCGGGAGAGCCGACGATCTCAGCGTCAGCGCCACGGACGACGACCGACCGATCGAAACAAGGCTGGATGATCGACATGCCGCCCAGTGAAGCACCCGCGGGGCGAGCGCTCACCTGGAAAAGCGTACGGAGCGCGCCCGCAGCCGGGGCGCCCCATGCGCTGCGTTCCGCGCCGCCGACGGGAGGCGGCGCCTGCTCAGGTGAGCGGCAGGGCGCCCCCGGTGTTCAAGACGCCCTCGCCGAAGCTCTTGACGTCCTCGAAGCCCATATAGTGGAAGCAGCTCACGAGCATGTCGGCGAAGGAGCGATCGCCGCGGAAATCCATCAGCCGACCGCGCCGGAAGTGGTCGTGGGCCTTTCCCGCGAAGACGACCAGGCTGTCCTCGATGCTGTGGCTGTCGCCCTGCCCGAGCTCGTTCCAGTGCACGACGAGCGTATGATCCCAGAGCGTGCCGTCGCCGTCGCTCGTGTTCTTCAAGATCTCGTAGAGCTTCGTGTTCTGCTCCCAGAGGTGCCTGTGGATCTTGCGCACCTTGGCGAACGAGTCGTCGTCGCTGTTGTGCGAGATGTCGTGGTGCCCATCGCTGAGGCCCAGGTTCGAGTAGACGCGGTTGCTGGTGTTGCCGCTCCAGTTGAAATGCACCACGCGCGTCAGATCGCAGGCGAACGCGAGGGCGCTGATCTTGAAGAACAGCTCGCCCATGATCGCGTGGTTCTCGTCGGCGTAGGGGTTGATCCTCTCGCCGAGCGGGGTCTGCACGCAGGCGGCCGCGCCGTTGCCCGCCTGGAGCGCGCGCTCGACGTCGCGCATCGCGTCGAGGTGCTGCTGGATCTTGGCGCGGTCGTCGGCGCCGACCCGGGTGAGGAGGGAGTTGCCCTCTTCGCGCACCAGATCGATGGCCGACTGCTTCTTCGCCAGGCGCCTCAGCACCTCTTGCTGCGCGCCCCCGTCGCCGGGCATGGCGGCGAAGATCCGGGCGTAGGCCTCGTACGGGTCCGTCTCCGGCGGGATCGGGTTCTGATCGCCCGCGGGCCCCGCGTGGGAGTGCGTGTTCCAGATGTCGTTCCACTTGTCCCCGACGCGGTACACGAGGTGCCGGTGCGCGACGCTCTCGTTGGCTTCCAGCACGCGACCGCCGATCGCGTAGTCGGCGCTCGGCCCCTCCACGTAACCGATGGTGGTCTCGGTGCCGCCGATGGGGAACGACCCGGTGCCGGACTTCCACGGAGCGAGCGAGCTGCCGCCCTGCTGGTGGTTGTCCGCCCGCTCGGACTCCGGCAGATCGTAGAAGCGCTTGTGCAGGTTGTTGAGAAAGAGGAGATCCTCGCGGTACGGCTCGAGCGGGGCGAGGAACTCGCCGAGCTGAAAGCTCGTCTCGCCGCGGGCGTCGAAGCGCCTCTCCGTCTCGTCGCCGTTCGCCTGGAACACGAACATGATACGGCGCGGGGACGGCGTCGTCTGGGCTCGCGCGCGGCTCGAACGCATCGCATCGAGGAACGGGAGCGCGAGCGCAACTCCGGATGCGCCACGCAGGAAGGTACGGCGGCTCAGAGGTTTCATTGTTTCTCCGGGACGATGACGGGGCGGTAGCGGAAGGCGTCGGTCTGCGTGAGCGCGACCAGGAGCTCGGACAGGCTGTAACCGCTCTCCTTGAACGCGAGCGAGAGCGACGCCATCGAGCAGCGATCGGCGTCGGTCTTGTCGCGACCGTAGAAGAAGCGGAAGTTTTGCAGCACGTAGCAGGCGCGCGCCTCCTCGCTCTGCGCGAGGCGCTGGCCCAGCTCGGCGGCGTTCGCCACAGGGCCGTTGACGTCGCGCGTGCTCGAGATGGCGCTCGAGGTGTCGATCGGCCTGCCGGCCTCGTCCGTGGTGCGAGGGCGGCCCACGGCGTCGAACGACTCGAACACAACGCCGATGGGATCCATCAGCGCGTGGCACCCCGCGCAGCTCGGCTCGGTGCGGTGGAGCTCGAGGCGCTCGCGCTGCGAGAGCCCCTCTCCCAGGCCCTCGAGATCGAGCTTCACGTCGTTGGGCGGCGCGGGCACGATCTGGCACAGGAGATCGGTGCGCACCTTGAGGCCGCGGCGGACGATCGAGGTGCGCGCCGCCTTGTCGCGCGTGAGCATCATGCCCTGGGTCAGCACGCCCGAGCGGCCAGGCATGTCGACCTTGATGAAATCGTCGCCGCTCACCCCGCTCACGCCGTAGTGCTGCGCGAGCGCGCCGTTCACGAAGCTGTAGTCGGCGGCGAAGAGGTCGTCGAGCGAGCCGCTCGGGCTCGCGAGCAGGTCCTGCACGAACGCGCGCGTCTCCTCTCGCAGCAGGGCGGGCAGATCGCGCGAGAGGTCCGGATACACCTCCGGATCGCGGTTCATGCTGCTCAGCATGTCGGTGTCGAGCCACTGGTCGAAGTACTCGAGCAAGCGCTCGGCCCTGGGATCGGCCAGCATGCGCCGCACCTGGGCTTCGAGCTGCTCCGGCGTGCCGAGCTCGTCCGCCTCCGCCGCCCGCGTGAGCTCCTCGTCCGGCTGCGACTGCCAGACCAGGTACGAGAGCCGCGCGGCCATCTCGTACGGCGTGGGCTCGGTGACGTCCCCCGTGCTCGCCTGGCCGAGCTCGACGCGATAGAGCACGTTCGGCGACTGCAGCATGCTGAAGACGACCCACTCGATGCCGTCGTCGAAGGTGTACCCGTCCGATCCTGCGGTGAAGCGCTCCTCGTAACTCTGGACCTCGGCTTCCGTGAGCGGCCGGCGGTACGCCCTGGCGCCGAAGGTGCGGATGAAGTCGCGCGCGCACTCGAGCTCACCGATCTCCTCCGGATCGCAGGAGACGAGGCCCGAGGCGTGGGCCGCGACAGCGGCGACCTCCTCCGCGGCGTCGAGGAACTTCTGCGCGACGAGCGAGCCGACGTTCAAGAAGCTCGCGTTGTTGCGGAAGCCGAGCGACTCGGACTCGTTCGGAAACGTGGCGACCACCTTGTCGACGGTGGAGGCCACGCCCGGGACGCCGGAGAAGAGATCCTTCACCGTGTTGGCGTACTCATAATTGCTGAGACGGCGGAGCGGCGCCGTACCGGGCCTCGGCGTCTGGCAGAACGCCGAATCCAGCACGTCTTCCGGGGGCTCCATGATCCCAGGATCGTCCCCGCCGGGGCCCGTGCCAGACCCCGTGGACTGGCCGGGCCCGCCGATCTGGCCGTTGCATGCCGCGACGAGCGCGAGCAAGAGCGGCGCAGCGTACCTGAGTTGTGAGCCGAAAAGCTCAAGAGGCCAGCGATGCGTGTGTTGCTCGGGGTTCACCGTGTTCTCCACGCCGCGCCCGAAGAAAGGCACGAGTTGGTGCGAGCGCCGACCACATGGATCGGCACCTGCACGGGTTCCCGACGCTGCGACTCAACAGCGCCGATTTGACATTATGTACCAGAACCTGTCCCGTCCGGCTCACGGCAGAGGTCGATTGCGAACACTTTTGTGCCCCAACGACCCACCAACCCACCCACTTTATCTACTGCCGTCGCGTTTTTGAACCTCGACGGTATCTGCGCACGGCGCCTCACCGCACAGCACTGCCGAGAGCAGATAGTTCAACTATCAACGATTTTGACGCCTGGACGACGGCGTGGTCCGGGATCACCTCGGCGCGTCTCGCTGAGCGCCCGCGATCCCAGCGTCACGCCGCCGAGACGCCTCCTCAGGCGATCACCTGTAGAAGCCGACATCGTCGATGTAGACGTCGAAATCGTCGCCTTGCACGAACCCGAACTCGATCGCGAAGAGCCCTGTGAGGTCGATGGCATCGACCGTGGGTTCGGCGCCCTCGCCGCCGCGCGCGAACTGCTCGAAGGGGGTCACGACCGGGGCCCACGCCTTGCCGAGGCGCGCGGTGAAGGACCAGTCGTCGAAGCACGGGTTGGCCACGTCCTCTCCCGATTCATCGCAGATGCCGCCCGCGGGATCCGAGGTCTTGTCCGTGATGTTGACCTTCATGGTCGTCGCCGCGCTCGCTTCGCCGAGCTTGGCCCAGAACACGATACCGCTGTACGCCGACGCGTCGTAGGCGAGCAGGCCCCCGTCGGGGCCGTTCAGGGCGAAGCCGAACCCGGCGCCCCACTCGGTGAAGCCCGATCCGAACGTGTGCATCGCCATCGTGCTCTCGCCGCGCGGCTCCGCGAGCGCCTCCGGGATGAACCCGACGGGATTCTCTTCCGAGTAGACCGGGGGAGTCTGCGTGCCCGTCCCATCATTGAAGCTGTACCAGTAGCCGACCCTGCCACCCGCCTCATCGATGGCGCTGTCGCCGTCTTCCATGTCGTCGATCAGCTCGACGTCGGTGGGGACGACCGCCTCGCCCCCGCCCGCGCCCGCGCCGGCCTCACCACCCGCTCCGTCCACCAGGTGGTAGCCGTCGTCCAGCCCCGCGAGCGTGGTGCATCCACCGGCTGTGAGCGTCCACGCCGCGCACATCCATGCTGCATGCCTCTTCGCCATATCTTTTCCTACCACCACCCCGCGGGCGCGGTCCACCGCGGCCACCGCCGCAGCCTCGGCACCCGGAAAGGCTGCAACGGCCGCCGGCGTCGGACGGATCTGCCCTGCGGCGCTGGACGACACCCGGGACTTGCGGCGCAGCGCCGATCCGTGAGATCTTCCGTGCGTGAGGTCACCCAGAGCGCCTGAATCGACAGACCTGGTCCGGCGGCTTCCGTTGACCTGCCGATTGCTCGTTGGGCGGAGAGGAAGAAGAAGAGATTCACAGGGAGGCGGGGAGGCGGGGAGACGAGAGATGGGAATCCGACGTCATGGTCCCCATCCCTCGCCTCTCCATCTCGGTCTGCACAGTTCTCTCTCCTCCCCGGTAGAGTAGCCCCCCGGACCGACGGGTCCGGGGGGCCCTCGCCAGATCCGGACAAGGAGATTTCCACCATCCGGCTCTTCCGCCGAGAGGACTCAGGGGGACGCCCAGAACTGGACGCGGGTCCTCGGCCTGGGCAGCGGGAAATCCCGCAGCAGGGCCTTGAATCGCTCCCAATTCATGTACGCACGCTGGCTCCGCCGGCATAGCCACTTGTGCCATGCCCGTTCGGCCTCACGGATCAAGAGCGCGAGGCTCCGGATGTTTCCGTTTACGCCGAAGTAATTGCAGTGCCCAACGATGCGTCGTGTGATCGCGGCGTGCTGCTCCTTGACCGGCAAGTGCCGATGGCGTCGGCAAAAGTCGGCGACGGCCGTGATGGCCCGTCGGAGGCGCGCCTTGCGTGTCTTCATGCCCGGCATCCATCGCCCCGATCGGCTTCGCCGCCAATAGTGCGTGAAGCCGAGGAAGTCGAAGGTCGCCGGACCCTCGCCCCCGGAATCCCGGTTGTCCGGGCGCCCAAAGGGCAGAAGGCGGGTCTTGTCCGGGTGCAGCTTCAGTCCGTACCGCTCGAAGCGTCGCGGCAACACCTCCATCATCCGCTTCGCGTCGTCCTCCCTTTCGAAGCCGATGACGAAGTCGTCGGCGTAGCGGATCAGGGTGGCCTTACCCATGAGCCGCGGTTGGACGTCGCGCTCGATCCACAGATCGAGCACGTGGTGAAGGTAGACGTTGCCCAGCAGCGGCGACAGGACCGAGCCCTGCACCGTCCCATCCTCCGGCGCGGAGAACTCCGCACCGTCGAGGACCCCTACATGCAAGCACTTGCCGACCAGCCGCAGCAGCGACTTGTCGGCGACCCGGGCCTGGAGCATCTCCATCAGCTTCGTGCGGTCGATGCTGTCAAAGAAGGACTCGATGTCGGCCTCCAGGATCCACTCCACCCCGCCGAGCAGCATCCGGTTCAGGGCGCGCAGCGCGTCGTGCGCGCTGCGACCGGGCCGAAACCCGTACGAGACGTCTCGGAAGACCGGCTCGTAGACGACCTCCAGTACCTCCCGCACCGCGGCCTGGACGATCTTGTCCTCGGTGCACGAGATGCCGATCGGTCGCGTCTTGCCCCGTTCCTTCGGGATGTGCACCCGTCGGATGGGCTGGTGCCGGTAACGCATCGACTTCATCCGCGCGTGCAGATCGCCAACGTTGCGCTCCAGGTCCTGCCCGTACTGCTCCTTCGTGATGCCATCCACGCCCACCGCTGCCTCGTTGCGGAGGCTGCGGTACGCTCGCTGCAGCGCTTCCTCGTCGATGAGGTGCGCCAGCGCGAGGAGGACCCCTTCCGGGTCTCGCTCCGCTCTCTCCCTTACCTTCAACAGTCCCGGTGACATGATGTTCGCCGTCGTGGCAGCGCTCATGGTTCCCTCCTGAAGTTCCTCTCGACACGGGTCCCCTTTGCTCGACAGGCTCCGATGCCCTCCGTTCGCCCGCGTCGTCGCTCGTATGGGACCCTCCGACTCCCTCGTCTCCTTCGGCTTCGGCTCCGGTTCCCCTTGCTGTGGGCCTACCGCGAGGCGGATGCGCATTTCCTTGCGGAGCCCGCTGGGCTCGGCTGCGAGACACGGGCATCCGCGGCGTGTCTCGCCCCGGGGACGGATCACCGGCTCCCCGTCGTACCGGCGTTTCTCGTGGAGAGACGAGGGCCTCCCAGGTGCCTGGACCGTCCTCTTGCTGCGCGCCGCAGCCAACTACCCCGCCGGGTGCGTCCCCCTCCCGCCCTTGCGAGGTAGGACGCTGTTGCCTTCAGGCGAGAGAACACCCTGGGCACCCGGAAAGTGGAGGATTTCGTGGCTGGCATGCTGCGGCTCGCTCACTCACCTGCCTACGCATCGCCGAGCCCCTCACGGGGTCCGTCGCAAGGCTGGCTTCCGGCTGGCCGGGCGTGACCTTGGCCGGGCGGGATTCGCACCCGCTGGACAGCGAAACCCGATTTCAGAAGCTACCGCTCACTCCTTTCCCTCGGGACCAGCCTTGCCTGGTCGCACTCTCCCCGCCTCCCTGTGTACTCTCTCTTGCTCTGTCTCCCGCCCAGCAAGCCGCTGGTGTCGACCACGCTTCGCGCGGCGGCACACCGGCAAGACGTCGGGTGGACGAAATGACGGTCGAAGACGTAAGGCGCGGCCTGGAGGCCGCCCGCGAGGAGCTGTCGGCTGCAGCCGCTGCGCTCTCCGGAAAACGCGGAGACGGGGGATGGGCCCGTTACCAAGCTGCGCACGACAAGTGCATCTCGCTCGAGCGAGATCTCGCCCGCGCGGCCGGGGAGGAGTGTGCCGTCGAGATCCCCTGGCAGCATCCTTGGAATGTCGGCGCCCCACTCCCGCATGTTTTCTCCTCGAGCTCCAGAACTCTCGTCGTCTACAACATGCGCGAACCTGACCCCAGGTGGGATGGATCGTATGCCACCGTGGTCGATCCAACCAGCGCCGACCTACGCCTGATCGCCATCGTCGAATTCGAGCGATGCCTCGCCCACAAGTTCGGTTCACCGAATGACGAGGTGCTCCACGGACATCCCCTGCACGGCCGCGGGTTGGTGGCGTATGCTGCGCACGTCGTCGAGAGGTCTCGATGGATCGCCGAGCTGATGAAGATCAACTCGGTTCACAGCGAGTACAATCCAGATTGGTGGAAGCAGTATCGACACTACTTGCTTGCCTTCCACGACGAGACATTCGAGTGCATCGCCCGGAGTCATTCACTCAAGCAGACGATGTCGTCGTTCCCCGAAGCGCTCCACTCGTGCACCAGGAGCATCCTGGCGTGACGTCGCCGCCCGACAAGCTGCTGAAGCAAGCGGCCGCGGCTCGATAGCGGCACGTCGGGCAGATCTGGGGCACTCTCATGGCCATAGACTTCAGAGATTACGCCATGCTCGTGTCGCTCGACGCCCAGGGCCGCCTCGTTGACCGGCTCGAGCTGTTCATTCCGCTGGAGACGACACGCTCGTGCTTCGCACGCCCACCTGATTTCGACGACGGATCGGTCGTCTCGTGGGGCGCGCTGACCCCGGAGGAGGCAGAAGACCTCGTCGCCCACGACGTCTATCCCGAGCATCGCTCGGAGACCCTTGATCTCGTGCGAGAGCTCTTCGCGGCAGGCGCCTCGACCCGCGTGAGCCTCTACTACGCCGACTCGAACCATGCCTACCGACCTTGACCTGCTCATCGTCGACCCGGACAGCGCTGCCGTTGTTTGTAGCCGCTCCCTCGGCGGCAACTTGACGCTCGAGCGCGCTCGACAGGTCCTCGGGCGGGAGCCTGGTACGCGGATGCCAGGCCTGGAAGCCTGGAGCGGCGTATCGCCCGATGAGCTCCGGCAGATCTCCAGCGCGAGCTACGCCCAGGGCGCGGATCCAGCGGAGATCGACGTCATCGCGCAGCGCTTCCCATCCCCGAGGTATCTCTGGATCCTGGTGAGGGATTTCTAGCGCTGCCGTCGCGATACGGGCCTTGTGCCACACACGAGGAGCCCCACGGCGATGCCGCGGTTCGCCCTCGCGCACCGAGCGCTGCGCGTATTCCGGCGGTCGCGCGGCGTGACGAGGCAGAGGTTGCGGCGGAATTCTATCCTGGGCGTCCGAGGGTCCCGGCGACGATCGTGCACCGGACCAAATACGGACAATATGTAGTTCATGGAGTTCTGTCGATTTCCTCGGTGGCCGACGGTGAGCGGTTACAACCGTGAGGGGTGAGCGCTACACTGAGCTCAGCCCATATGCCCGTCGATGCCATCCGAATCGAAGAGCGCCTCTGGTCGAGCGCGTCGCCGCTCCGCAGGCAGGAGTGGCGCACGCTCACGATCGATATCGTCTCCGGCGAGCCGCCCTGGCCCTCGCGCGAGCCCTGCACCCTCGTCGCCGGTTGCGACGACAGAGACCTCCACTTCGTCTTCACCGGGAGCTCCCCCTCGGCGGACACCCTCGCCCTCCCCCGGGCGGAGGTCGCGCCGCTCGTGGGCGAGTACGTGGGCCTCATCCGAAAGCTCTCCGGGGGCGACCTCTACCCCGCCCACATCGAGCCCATCGATATGGCCAAGCGCGTCCTCCACGACACCGGCGCGAGGCGGATGGGCGCCCTCCTCCCCGACCTGAGCCCGAGCTTCGAGACGCGCCGCCGCTTCTTCTCGCTCGTCGTCTCGCTCCTCGTCGACACCACGCAGCTCGGCCCGCTCCCAGCACATCACCACGATCCAAGGCGCGTGCGGTAGCCGGGCGTCCGCCAGAAACGACGACGAGCGGCGGTCACCCGCACAGGAGACGGGCCCAGATCGGCGTTTTCGGCGCGGAAGCGCACTCCCGTGCGCTGAGCACCGAAAACGTCGAGGTGGGCCCGTATCCGCAGCAGGTGACCGCTGCTCGATCAGCGGGCGCCTAGGAAGTCTAGCTTGCCGATCTCGAGCCCGTTGTGGCGCAAGATCGCGTAGGCGGTCGTCACGTGGAAATAGAAGTTGGGCAGCACGAAGTTCACCAGGTAAACCAGGCCCTTGAACTGCAGCGGCTGATCGCGCGTCGGGATGGTGACATCGCGGTCCTCGGAGCCGTCGATCTGCTCGGGCCGGAGGCTGTTCAGGAACGCGACGGTCTTGGCGATGCGGGCCTGTAGCTCGTCGAAGCTGGCCTCGTTGTCCTCGTACTTCGGCACGTCCACGGCCGCCAGCCGCGCTCCACAGCCCTTGGCCGAGTCGGAGGCGATCTGCACCTGGCGCGTGAGCGAGAGCATGTCCGGGGCGAGGCGCGCGTCGAGCAGGACGCGCGGCTCGATCTTCTTCGCCTCGGCGTACGCGGCGGCCTTGGTGAGGATCGCCGAGAGGTTGCCGAGCATCCTGACGAGCACCGGGACCGAGGCCTGATACATCGAGATCGTCATCTTCTCATCTCCTTGCTATCGCACGGTTCAGGCAGCGCGTTCCCCGCACGGCGCACGCGGCGCGGCGCCGGCGCACCCCCCGGCGGGGACGCGAGCAGGCGCGAACATAGGGCATCCTGCCCGCCAGGCAAGCACGCCCTCTCACGCAGGGGCCGCCCGCGCCCCCCGAGCGCCCGAGCACGGCGCTCGTTCACGGGGATCCTCGGACTCCAGCGCTGAGGACAAGCCCGCGGGGCGCTCCGCGTCATGACGCGCTCGTGAAGTAATGTAAAGGGCATTGACGAACAAGATCCGATGACGGGGTGCCGCGGCGCGAGGCTCCGTGCCGGGGAGGGAGCGCGACGGGAGCGCGGTGATGGCCCTCGACGGCCGCGGGGACGGCGCGCTATAGGGGGCGCCGATGCGACACATCCTTTTCCTCAGCTTGTTCACGGCTGTGCTGGCGACCGCATGCGGCTCCTCGACGACCGATCCGGAGCCGACCGGGAGCGGCGGGTCGTCCGCCAGCTCGACGAGCGAAAGCTCGACGAGCGCCAGTTCGACGAGCGCCAGTTCGACGACCTCCAGCTCGGCCACGGGCGCAACCTGCGCTCCTGGCGAGACCATGTCCTGCACCTGTCACGCCGTCGGCGCGCCGGGCGTCGCGACGTGCCTCGCCGACGGCAGCGGCTACGGGCCGTGCATGGAGCAAGGCGGCGGCGCCTGCCGCTGTCCCCTCGGGCGCAGCGACGGCTGCTGCCCTGGCGACGGCATCTGCTGTGCGTGCGTGCAAGGCTGCGATCCGAACACCGATCCCCTGCAAGATCCCGAGACGGACGCGCTCATCGCCTGCGTCTGCGCGGCGGGCGTGTGCGCCGACGAATGCGAGAGGGAGTGCGCCGGCCAGGGCATCGCGGCGGACTGCAGGGCGTGCGTGCAGCAGGCGGGCGCGGACGCGTGCAAGGCGGAGTACGAGGCCTGCGGCGGGACGTGAGCCCGCGCCGCGCATCGCGCGGCGCGCGGTCAATGACGCGCCGGGGGGCGGGGGGCGGGGCCCGATTCCCACCTTCCCGGCCGGCCCCGATTCCCACCTTCCAGCCCCCGGGCTCTCCTCTACACGCTCTCGGGCTCTGCCGCTCTCGCCTCCAGCAGCGCATCGATCCGCCGGAGCAGCTCCGCTGGATTGATCGGCTTCGGCAGCACGCGTCCCGCGTGGGCCGAGAGGAACCGCCTGCTCACCTCGCTCGTGCCCCCTCCGGTCATGAACAGCACCCGGTCGACGAGCGCCGGCAGCTCCGCCTCGAGCCACTCGTGGAGCTCTATCCCCGTGCCCTCCTGCATCACGATATCGCAGAGCACGACATCGAAGTTTGCGTCCAGCCGGAGCGTCCTCTGGGCCTCTCTGCCCGAGCGCGCGCAGACGACCTCGTGCGACGCCTCGAGGAGCCCGCGCAGCGCGCGAAGGAGGAGGGGCTCGTCGTCCACGATCAGGATCCGGGCGCGCCGCGCCGGCTCCTCATGCCGCGCGGGCGCGGGCGCGGGCGACGCGCGGCGAGGGGTGAGCTCGGCGCTCGCCCAGGCGGGCAGCCGGACGCGGACGCAGGTGCCGACGCCGGCCTCGCTGCTGACGCCGATGGTGCCGCCGCACGACTCCACGATGTTGCGGCAGATCGCGAGTCCGAGCCCCGTCCCCTCCCCCGCGCGCTTCGTGGTGAAGAACGGCTCGAACAGCCTGTGCATGTGCTCCTCGGGCACGCCGCAGCCGGAGTCCACGATCTCCGCGACGACCTCCCGGCCCTGATCGCGGGTCCGCACCTCGACGACGTTGTCGGCGACGCGCCCCTCCTGGATCGACTGCGCCGCGTTGATGAGCAGGTTGACGAACACCTGCGTCAGGCGCCCCTCCGCGCCGCTCACGGGCGCGACCGAGGCGAGCTCGCGCACGACCCGCGCGCGGTGCTTCATCTGGGAATGCACGATGTTGAGCGCGCTCTCGATCACCGCGTTGACGTCGGTCGGCCCGACCGCCTCGTTCGCCTCCGCGCGCGCGAACACCCCGAGATCCCCGACGATGTCCACCACCCGCGCGGCGCCTTGGCGGGCGTCCGCGAGCGGCTGGGCGAGGTGCTCGGTGGCGACGCCCTTGCCGGCCAGCCGCCGCACCTCGCGGGCGAGCAGCTCGAGGTTGGCCACCACGTACGCGAGAGGATTGTTGATCTCGTGGGCCACGCCCGCCGCGAGCTGGCCGACCGCGGCCAGCCGCTCGCTGCGCTCGAGCCGTGACCTCAGCTCCTCGGCCCGGCGCCGCCCGGTCACGTCGCGCAGGAGCGCCATGCGCGAGGGGCGCCCCTGCCAGTCCACGTCGACCCAGCGAACGTCGAGGACGACCTGCTGCCCTCCGATCTCCAGGCTCGTCTCGCCGGCGCAGAGCGCCGCCGGGCAGCCCCGCCCGGCGACGGGGCGCCCGTCGCCCAGCAGCGACTCCGCGGCGGGGTTCGCGAAGAGCACCGTCCCGGAGGGATCCAGCACGATCACCCCATCGGCGCTCCGGGCGATGAGCTGGTGCAGGTTGGCCTCGTTCTCGCGGGCCTCGGCCATCGCCCGCGCGAGCTGCGTCAGGAGCTGCTGGCGGCTGACCGCATAGCGGATGGCTCGCCACAGCGTGTCCGCGTCGAGGCCCCGCTTCACGAGGTAATCCTGCACCGACGCGCCGAGCGCGCGCTCCGCGAGGCGGACGTCGTCGTGGCCCGTCAGCACCACGATGGGCACATGGGGGTCCACCGCCCGCACCCGCTCGACCACCTCGAGGCCCTCGCCGTCGGGCAAGGAGAGGTCGAGGAGGACGACATCCCACCCCTCGTTCACGCGCGCGAGCCCGGCGGCGAGCGTCTCCTCGTGCGCGAGCTCGGCGCGCTGCCACGGCACGGCGTCGAGGTGGCTTTGCACGACGGAGGCCGCGATGGCGCTGTCCTCGATCAGCAGGAGGCGAAAGCAAGGCGCAGGCGGCGCCCGGCTGGGTTCAGCGGACATGGTGACCCCCTGAGAGCTAAGGAACGCCAACGCTTTCCCGGAATCAAGCGCCTCGCGCCCCCGCCGCCCTCGCCGCGCCGGCGGCTCGCAGCGCGGGCGGAGCGGGGATCGCCGCGCTCCTCCGCCGCGTACGACGCAACGCACCATCCAACGCACCGTTCCGGCGTCTGCGGACCGGCCGCGCCATCGGCGCTATCGTCGCCGGAAATGGAGTTCCTCCCCTTCCCGAAGATGCCGTGCCTCGGCGCGAGCGACGCTCCGACCTGGGTCGCGCTCGAGAAGATCCACGGCGCGCAGCTCGTGATCGGCGTGGACGCGACCGGCGTCCATTTCGGCAAGCGCAAGGAGTGGCTCCGGGACGAGGACCCCTTCTTCGGCTGGCAGCTGCTCCGCGCGTCGCTCCGGGACGCCGCCCGCGCGGCGCACGCGGCGGTCGGCGCGGCGCGGCTCGTCCTCTACGGCGAGCTCTTCGGCGGCGGCTACCCGCATCCCGACGTGCCCTCGGGCGGCGTGAGCCCGGTGCAGACCGGGGTCTGGTACGCGCCCGACCTGCGGTGGGCGCCCTTCGAGCTGCGCGCGGTCGATGCCGGCGAGGACGCCTTCCTGGCCTGGAGCGAGGCGGCCCCGGTCGCCGCCGCGGCGGGGCTCATGATGCCCCCGCTGCTCGCCCGGGGGCGCAAGGCGGAGATCGCCGCCGTGCCCGAGCGCTTCCCGTCGCGCGTCGCGTCCGCCCTGGGGCTGCCGCCCCTCGGCCCGGAGAACCTCGCGGAGGGGCTCGTGGCCAGGCCCGACGTCCGCATGCCGGCCGGGGCCTACATGGCCTTGAAGCGCAAGATCGCCGAGATGCGCGAGGACCGCTTCGACGAGAGCGCGCCGTGGGACCCGGAGCGCCCGGTCGACCTCGCCACGCTGATCCGCTGGGGGGAGCGGCTCGTGAACGGCCCGCGCCTCGCGTCCGCCGCGTCGAAGGTGGGGCGCCACGATCGGGCGGCCGTCGACGAGGAGGCGGCCCTCGACGTGCTCGTGGACCTCGAGGCGGCGTTCCCCGGCGCGGTGCGCGCCCTCTCGCCCGAGGACGGCGAGGCGCTGGAGCGCGCCGTCAGGGCCGCCGTCGCGGGACAGCCGCTCTCGACGTGAGCGGCGCTGGGACGTCTTTCGTACCGCGGCCGAGCACCCGCGCGCGAGCGACGCCGCCCCTTCGCTATCATCGCGCGATGCTGCCCCACCCGCCGCGCGTCGTTCGGCTCGTCCTCCTCACCACGAGCGGTGAGCTCCTGGGCGCGCTGCCGCCCTATCCGGTGGCGACGCCGTGGTGGCAGGACGCGCACGCGGTCGTCCAGGGTGCCCGCGAGCGCTTCGGCCTCCAGGTGACGGTCCTCCGGATGCTCGCCGCCGAGCTCCCGGCCCCCCAAGGCGGGGCGGTCACCTACCTCGCGGAGGCGGAGATCGACGCGCCGCCGCCCGGGGTCGAGCCCTGGCGCGGGGCGCTCGACGACCACCCGCTCCGGCAGCCGTGGGCGCAGCCGGGCGGGCCTGATGACGACCTCGCGTGGGCGGACGCCGTCCTGCGCGATCGGGGCCTCACGCGGACGGCGCCCGCCGAGCAGATGCGGTCGTGGAACCTGTCGAGCCTGTGGCGGCTCCGTGCTGGCGACCAGACGGTCTGGCTGAAGCACGTCCCTCCGTTCCTCGGGCACGAGGGGGCCGTGATCGCGCGGCTCGCGGGAGGGCCCGTGCCAGCCCTCCTCGGCCACGACGGCCGGCGGATCCTGATGCCCGAGATCCCGGGCGAGGATCTCTACGAGGCCGAGCTGCCGGTCCGGGAGCGGTTGGTCTCGCTGCTTGTCGGGCTGCAGCGCGACGCGAGCCGGCAGGTCGGCGAGCTCCTTTCGCTGGGGCTGCCGGACTGGCGCGCGCCGGCCATGACCCGGCTCATCGCGGACGTGGTGACCCGGACGCCCGACCTGTCCGCCGGCGATCGGGCGACCCTCGACCGCTTCGTCGATGGCCTGCCCGAGCGCTTCGCTCGCCTGGCCGAGGCCGGGCTGCCCGACACGCTGGTTCACGGCGACTTCCACGTCGGCAATGCCCGCGGGGACGCGACGTCGGCCGTCCTGCTGGACTGGGGCGACAGCGGCGTCGGGCATCCGCTGCTCGACCAGCCAGCGTTCCTCGACGGGGCCCCGCCCGGCGCGGTCGAGCCGCTCCGGAGCTCCTGGAGCCGCGCGTGGCGCGCCGCGATCCCGGGCTCCGACCCCGAGCGCGCCGCCGAGCTGCTCGCGCCCGTCGCCGCGGCCCGCCAGGCGACCATCTACCGCAAGTTCCTCGACAACATCGAGCCGTCGGAGCACCCCTACCACGCGAGAGATCCCGTGGCGTGGCTCGCGAGGACAGCCGCGGTCGTGCGCTCTCGGCGCACCCTCCCTTGACAACTTAGGACTCCTAAGTTAGATGAGGGTCATGGGTCGCTCGCTCCCGCTCTTCTTCGAGGAGAACTCCGAGCCGATCGATCGACGCATCGCGGTCGGGCTTCGAAAGCTGGGGCTCGCGATGAAGCTGCAGGCGTGGGAGCAGGCGAACCACGAGGGCCTGTCGCCCACGCAGGGGCAGATCCTCGCGACCCTCTCGCTCGAGGGGCCGCTCAGCGGGAGCGAGCTGTCGCATCGCCTGGGCGTCACGCTGGCGACCATCAGCGATTCGGTCCGAACGCTCGTGGACAAGGGAGCTGTCGTCAAGCGCCCGGACCCGCGCCACCCGCGGGCGAGCCTGATCGAGCTCACGCCGCACGGGCGCGCGCTCGCGCAGAAAGTAACGACGTTGCCCGACGCCATCGTCTCCGCGGTGGGCGCGCTCTCGGCGCTGGAGCAAGAGGCGTTCCTGGCCGGGGTCGTGAAGATCATCCGGTCCTTGCAGCTCAGCGGGCATATCCCGGTGAGCCGCATGTGCGTCACGTGCAAGTACTTCCGGCCGAACGCGCATGAAGGGGCGCTGCCCCACCACTGTGCTTTCGTCGACGCGCCGATGGCGGGCCGACACCTGAGGATCGATTGCGGCGAACACGAGCAGGCTGAAGAGCAGCAGCGCGAAGACGCGTGGAGGCGCTTCGTCCAGCCTGACTAGAGCGTTGCTCATCCCCGCGAGATGAGGGGATAGCTTTCCCGAGGCCTGTCACTGGCTCCTCGCTCCGGGCCTGCGCGCCCGCGACCTCGGAGCGCGGCCGGCGCGCGCGCCGGCGCTGTCGCGAGGAATCGAGGCCGAGCTTCGGAGGAACAACCTACCGGCCAGTCGCCGTCGCGACGACCGGTTCGACGCCCCGAGCACGTCGCTCGGGGTGAGCGCGGGGTATTGCCCGCAGAAGGAATGAACGATCATGACCATCCATGGATACACGGTTGGAACACACGCCGTCGCGAAGTCCCCGGTTCTGCCCGCCGACTTCGAGGACATGAAGAAGAGCGCCCTCTTCGGGGAAGAAGACGTGAAGTACCTGCGCCTCTCCCACGACGTCGTGAAGGATCAGGTCGAGCAGATCCTCGATGTCTGGTACGGCTTCGTCGGCGCGAACCCGCACCTGCTCGCGTCCTTCACCGGCAAGGCCGACGGCAAGCCGCTCGGCGACTACCTCGGTGGGGTCCGCAAGCGCTTCGGCCAGTGGATCCTCGACACCGCGCGCGCGGAGTACGACCAGAAGTGGCTCGACTACCAGCACGAGATCGGCCTCCGCCACCACCGCATCAAGAAGAACAAGACGGACGGGGCGCCGTCGACCGACCTGGTGCCGTTTCGCAACCTCTTCGCGCTCATCTTCCCGGTGACGCTCACCCTGAAGCCGTTCCTCGCGAAGAAGGGCCACTCCGCCGAGGAGGTCGAGAAGATGCACGCGGCGTGGGTCAAATCCTGCCTGCTGCAGGTCACGCTGTGGAGCTACCCCTACGTGAAGGAGGGCGACTTCTGACGCGCTGACCGCCCTGCGCCGCTGCGCGTGCTCTGCGCCGCGCCTCGAGGCGCCCGGAGCCCCTCTGCGCGTCGGGCGCCGTACGGATGGAGTCTGTAGACCAGCACCCCATCGCCCGCTCGCTTGTGTGGTAGACAGGGGCGCGATTTCCTCGCTCAGCGTCCTTCGAGCACGTGAGGGACGTGCGGGAACGCACGTGAGCTTGTGGGCGCGCTGCTACCCTGTCCTGCCGCGGTGGCGGAGAGGTTGAATGTGTCTCATCAAGCCAGGACAGGTCGCGCGGTCGGGGATTGACATCTCCGAGGCGTTCGGATCTCATCCTGGCGCATGATGCGCGAACAATTCGGACACGTCGGAGGGTCGGGCGCCAGGCCCAAGCTGGGTTTCATTCTTGGGCTCCTCCTCGTCGCGGCCTGCGGACAGAAGGTGCGAACGTTCGAGTCGTCGTCGAGCTCCAGCGACGTGGGGAGCGGCGGAGGCGGCGGTCATGCGGGCAGCGTCGGCAGCGCGACAGGCGGCGACGGGACCGGAGGCGACGGAGCGGGTGGCGGCGCAGCAGGCGGCGACGGGACAGGCGGCGACGGGACCGGGGGCGACGGGACAGGCGGCGAAGCCCCTCCGCCTCACTGGGATACGTTCGAGCGCGTCGGTCATGACGATCTCGCCAATCAGATCTCGAATTTCCTTCCGCAGGTCGCGGTCTCGGCCAACGGCGACGCGCTGCTCGTGTTTTATGATCAGTCCACCGTTTGGGCGCGCCGCTATGTCAAGAAGAGCGACAGCTGGGACCCGTTGCTGCAGATCAACGACGCGGCCACGAGAGGCGTGAACGCCAGGGTCGCCATCGACGCCGAGGGCAACGGGGTGGTCGTCTGGTATTCGTCCTCGGTGGGCGGCGCCGTGTTCGGCAAGCGGTTCACGGCATCGCTCGGATGGCCCGCCGGGTGGGGCACGGTCGAGACGATCGCCGAGGGCACCTCGGGGGTCTCGAAACATTCGACGACGGTCGCGATGACCCCCGCCGGCCATATCGCCGTGGGGATCGACGTGAACACCACCGACACCTCGGCGCGTGAGGGCTACCTGGCCATTTACGAGGGCGGGCAGGGCTGGCAGACACCGGTGAAGGTGTCGGGGAGCACGACGAGCTGCAACGGCACGGCTGTCGGCGTCTCGACCGTGGGCACGACGCTGCGCGCGGTGGCGGCGTGGTACCAGTCGGACGGCGGGCGTCTCAACGTGCTGGGCAACGTGGTTACCTACGATCTGACGACGCACAAGGGCAGCGCGGCAGGCCCGAAGCCGCTGGAAGCGGATGACACGCTCGACCATTTGAGCCCGCGCGTCGTGATGGACGGCAACGGGAACGCGATGGTCGTCTTCCTCCAGCGCGACTCGACCTCCTCGGTGTCGCACGTGATCGCCAATTCTTATTCAGGCGGCGTGTGGGCCGGAGCCACCGGGGTGGATACCGCGGGGCAAAAAGCGTCTGACTACGCCGTCGCGATGAACGCGGAGGGTGAAGGGGGCGTGGTGTTCCGTCAGTGCGGCGCCGGCTGCGCGATCTGGGCGCGGCGCTTCTCGGGGACGACGTTCCAGCCGGCCGACAAGCTCTCGGCCGACGAAGATAGCGTGAGCGGTCCCGAGATCGCCGTGGATGGGGCCGGGCGCGGGCTCGCGGTGTGGACCCAGAAAGCCGCCGCCCTCCGGTCAATCTTTGCCAGCGAGCTCTCGCCCGCGCAGGGATGGACGGGGGCCCACGCGCTGGAGGACGACAACGCCGCCGAACACTGGGAGCCGGCGGTGGGCTTCGGCCCGAACGGGACCGGGATCGCCGCGTGGGTGCGCGAGACGACGACGAACGAGGTCATGCGTAGCTCGATCTTCGCCGCTGTTTACAAATATTGAGGACGGCGCTGGGCGCCCGCTCCACCGACATCTGAGTCCAGGCGTCTACGGTCCTGGTGGGCCCTCAGCCGGGCTCCAGGAGGTTTCACGCGCTCATCTGCAGGCCGGCCCACGCGGAGAGGGGCTCAGGGCGGCGGCACGTTGATCAGGCGGGCCGCGCATCGGCCGCCCTGGCAGAGGCAGCCGCCGCCGCAATCCATCGTTCCGGGCCGACACTCCTGTGTGCACATCAGGCCTCGATCACACGTCGGCGCGGTGGCCTTCGCGATGCACGCGGCCGCGTGGCACGCGCACACGGGCACACAGTCTGCGTCGCTCTTGCACGGATCGCTGCCCACGACGATCCGCTCGCCCATCGGGGCGGCCGCCGGCGGCGTGGCGGGCTCATCCGCCGGAGGCGCGTTCGTACCGGGAGGCGTGTTCGTACCGGGAGGCGTGTTCGTACCGGGAGGCGCATTGGCGCCGGGAGGCTCGTTCATGCCGGGAGGCTCGTGCGTGGACGCCCTGCACCCGGCGCCGCAGAGCCCCGCGGCCAGGATGACCCCCATCGACCCATCGAGGATGTGTCTCATGCGCGTGCTCTCTCACGGATCGCCGCGACGTTCCACCCTGCCCGCGAGCTCATCCTCGCCCAGGGCCGCCCCGGCGCGGCGGCCGGCGCACCACGGCGGCCGCCCGGCGGGCTGCCGCCCCGCCCCCCTCGGCCGCCCCGGCGACCCGGGAGTCCGGCCGCCCCGGCGGGTCGAAAAAAAAATCGTCGGCCCCATGTCGAGCCGGCGCACCGAGCTCCGACATCCAGGCAAAGCGCAGTCGCGGTGACCGCGCCGCCCTCACCTCACCGCCGGGCCCGACCCCGGCCAGGAGCCCCGATCATGACCACCCCGCAGAAGATCAAGACGTGCCTCTGGTTCAGCAACAACGCCGAGGAGGCGGTGAAGTACTACCTGTCCGTCTTCAATGGCTCACGCATCCTCTCGGAGCTCCGCTCGGGAGACGCGGGTCCGGGGCCCAAGGGCTCGCTCGTGATGGCCGAGTTCGAGCTGCACGGCCAGCGGCTCATGGTCCTGAACGGCGCCCACCAGAAGTTCAACGAGACGTTCTCGCTCGTCGTCACCTGCGAGACGCAGGAGGAGGTCGACGAGCTCTGGAGCAAGCTCACGGCCGACGGCGGCGCCGAGAGCCAGTGCGGGTGGCTCAAGGACAGGTTCGGAGTGTCCTGGCAGATCGTCCCGTCCGCCTTGATCCGGCTCATCCAGCACCCGGATCCGGCCAAGGCGGGGCGGGTCATGCAGGCGATGATGCAGATGAAGAAGATCGACATCGCGCGGATCGAGGAGGCCGCCCGATAGGCGCCCTCGTCCCGCCCGCCCGAGGTCCGGCGAGGGCTCGCCGGACCTCTCCCGCGAACAGAGAGGTCGGACCGCGCGCCGCCCCGGGCGAGCGGCGCCGCCGGGGCCGGCGAGATCAGGGCGCCGGGTTCGGGTACCGGGCGTGGATCTGCTCGATCTCTCCGAGAACCTCCGCGGCGAGCACCACGCCCGCGCTCTTCACGTTCTCCTCGAGCTGCTCGAGCGTTGTCGCCCCGAGGATGGTGCTCGCCACGAACCATCGGCTGCGCACGAAGGCGAGCGCCAGCGACGCCGGGCTCAGGCCGTGGGCGCGCGCGAGCTTGACGTAGGCCTGCACCGCCTCGTCCACGTTGGGCTTCCTGTAGCGCTGGCCGAAGGTCTCGAACCGGGCGAAGCGCGAGCCCGGCGGCGGCCCGCCCAGGTGCTTGCCCGTGAGCAGGCCGAACGCGAGCGGGCTATAGGCGAGCAGCGGCACGTCCTCCCGGCGCGAGGCCTCCGCGAGCGCGGAGTCGAACGTGCGGTTGACGAGGCTGTAGGCGTTCTGGATCGACACCGGCCTGGGGAGCCCGAGCTGCGCCGCGACGCGGCTCCACTGCGCCACCCCCCAGGCGGTCTCGTTGCTGAGCCCGAAATACCGGACCTTGCCGTCGCGGATCACCTCCGCGAGCGCCGCGAGCTGCTCGGCGATCGGCGTACTCGAGCGCTCGTTCGCCGGATCGTAGGCGCTCGCGCCGAACTGCGGCACGTACCGATCGGGCCAGTGGATCTGGTAGAGATCGATATAATCGGTCCTGAGGCGCCGCAGGCTGTCCTCGACCGCGCGCCGGACGTTGGCGCGGTTGATCGCGAGGGAGCCGCCGCGGACCCACGGGATCGGGCGGCCCGGCCCCGCGATCTTCGTCGCGACGATCACCTTGTCCCGCGGCCGCTGGCTCAGCCACTCGCCCACGTAGCTCTCCGTGCGCCCCTGCGTCTCGGCGCGGGTCGGCACCGGATACATCTCGGCCGCGTCGATGAAGTTGATGCCCGCGTCGAACGCGTAGTCGAGCTGCGCTCTGGCGTCCTCGAGCGTGTTCTGCTCGCCGAACGTCATCGTCCCAAGGCAGAGCTCCGAGACCCGGAGCTCGCTGTCACCCAGCTGTCGGTAGTGCATGGCTGTCCCGTCCGTTGGATGCCCAGTACCACGGGGCAGCGCCAACGTCCACCATAACGGACGACATTTCTTTTATAGCGGACCAGCACCTCTCCGCGCTCGACAGCGCCCGGAGACCTGGAGCTCGCCTCCGGCGGCGCGGGTCCCCGGTCGCTGCCGCCTCGCAGAGGAGAGCCCTCTCGCCGAGGAGCGGCGTCTCCGGAGGCGGCCTTGCGAGGGATCAGGGCATTCCCAGGCAGTAGCGAGGCCCTTCGAAGCTTCGTATGGATTGACCCTCCTCACTGACGTTGAGCGTGAAGTAGCTATAGGCGGAGCCCTCCTCGCATTGCGCTCCGTACTCTTGCGGACCAGCCGTCGTCCCGCCGATGGGATCGAGCCATTGTTCGACGCTGGGCGTCGACGATTTCCATACCTCGGGTGTCGAACAACCAAACTGGACCTGGTACACATGCTCCGCGTCGTACGTATACCTGAACGCCACGACATTCCTGGGGTAGTCGCAGAATTTGGAGACGTGCGAGCCCGTCATGCTGCCAGTCACGGGGCCGGCATCGTACCCCTCCCCCGTGTGACCGTCGCTCTGAAAGTCGGCGCAATGAAGGACGAACCCGTTGAGCCACGCGTCACCCCAGACGCGGGCGCCCACGGCAACCCCCTTGCCGGGCACGCACTCCTGGACCATCACGTCGCCGCCCATGGCGCCGCCGCCCGTGCCGCCGCCGGCGCCGCCGGCCTCGCCGCCTCCCGCTTCCCCTCCGCCGCCGCCGGCGCCGCCCGCCTCGCCGCCTCCCGCTTCGGCGCCGCCGCCGCCGGCGTCACCGCTTCCGCCAGCTCCCCCAGCGGCGTCACCGTCGAACTCGAGCGTTCCTACCCCCGAGACCAGCGTGCATCCCGCGCTCGCGGCGAATCCTACGACCAGAACACCCATCGTCGCAATTCGCATGCGTTGCGTACTCATTGTTCCTTCTCCCATCAGAGGCTGCCTCGGTCTCGCCGCGGCGCGCGTCGCCACAGCGCTCCGGGCGCGGTCCCATCGTGTCGTGCGTGAGCCCTCGCCGGACTCCAGCGGGACGAGCCTGCCGTGGCTCACTCGGCCCTGCGGGCCGGCGGCTCCTCGAGGAGCGACGTCAATCGATCGATCTGGATGGGCTTGACGAGGTGCGTCTCGAAGCCTGCCCCCTCGGAGCGCCGGAAATCCGCCTCCTGCCCGTAACCGGTGATCGCGATCAGGCGAACACGCTCACCCGCCGGCTGCTCGCGGAGGCGCCGCGCGAGCTCGTAGCCGTCCATCACCGGCAGCCCGATGTCGAGCAGCGCGACGTCGGGCGCGAACTCTTCCGCGATCCGGAGCGCGGACGGGCCGTCGGAGGCGACGCGCGTCGTGTACCCCGAGGCGCCGAGCGACTCTGCCAGGAGCTCGACCGCATCGAGGTTGTCGTCCACGAGCAAGATGCGACGCCGATCGACGAGAGAGGGAGTCCCCTGCGTCCCGGCCATCCGGCGCGCCGGCGCGGCCTCGTGCGAGCGCACGTCCGCCGCGGCCGGCAGTCGGAGGGTGAACTCGCTCCCGCAGCCGCGGCCCTCGCTGTGCGCGCTCACGCGGCCGCCGTGCATCGCGATGAGGTTGTGGACGATGGCGAGGCCCAGGCCCAGGCCGCCCTGGGATCGGTCGAGCGCCTGGCGCTCCTGCACGAAGCGCTCGAAGACGCTCGCCAGCATCTCGGGGGCGATGCCGATGCCGTTGTCGCGCACGGAGAGGACGACCTCGCCCTCCGCGCGCTCGGCCCGGACGGCGATCTCGCCGCCGCTCTCTGTGTACTTCGCGGCGTTCGTGAGCAGGTTCGAGATCACCTGGGCGAGCCTCGTGACGTCGCCGTCCACGGCCAGGCCGCTCGAGGGGACCGTGACCGTGAGGTGGTGCCGGCGCTGCTCCAGCAGCGGGCTCGCCAGCTCGACCGCCTTGGCCACGACCTCCGCGATCTCGATCCGCTGCTTCTTCAGCTCGACCTTGCCCCGCGTGATCCGGGAGACGTCGAGCAGGTCGTCGACGAGCGCCGTCAGGTGCTTGATCTGGCGCTCGATGACGAGCCGCTCGCGCTCGGCGTGCCCTCCGGCGCGGAGGCGCATCAGGTGGAGCGCCGTGACGATCGGGGCGAGCGGGTTCCGCAGCTCGTGGCCGAGCATCGCCAGGAACTCGTCCTTCGCGCGGTTCGCCCGCTCCGCGTCGCGCCGCGCGTCCTCCGCGCGGCGCAGCAGCTCCTCGCGCTCCCGCGCCGCCGCCTCGAGCTTCTTTCGCGCCCGCACAGACTCGGTGACGTCGAGCGCGACGACCAGGATCCGGGTGACGGCAGCGCCCGCGTCACGCATCGGGTGCAGGTTGAAGCTCCAGTACGACTCTTCCCGCACGCCGCGCCCGCGATCGAGGTCGAACCGGCAGTCGTAGGTGACGAACGGCTCGCCCGTCGCGTAGACCCGGCGAAAGACATCGAGGAGCGGCGAGCCGATGATCTCCGGGAAGGCTTGCTGCAACGTGCGTCCAATCACCTCACGATGGCCCACCATGGCCACGAAGTGCGGGTTCGCCATCTCGACGACGAGCTCCGGGCCGCGGTAGACGGCGATCCCGACGGGGGCATGCTCGAACAGCGCGTACATCCGCCCGCGCTCCCACTCCACGGCCCGCCGGTGCGCTGCGAGCTGGAGGTGGGTCGCGACGCGAGCGATGAGCTCGCGCGCCGAGAACGGCTTCACGAGGTAATCGTCGGCGCCGGCCGCCAGCCCCTCGACGCGAGACTCCTCGCCCGCGCGCGCCGAGAGCATGATGACCGGCACCCCCCGCGTCGCCGGATCGGCGCGCAGCGCCCGGAGCAGGCCGAAGCCGTCGAGGACCGGCATCATCACGTCGGCGATGACGAGATCCGGCGGCGACCGCCGGGCGCTCTCGAGCGCGGCGGCGCCGTCGCTCACGGCCTCGACGGTCCACCGCCCATCGAGGATGCGCCGCACGTACATGCGCATATCGGCGTTGTCGTCGGCGAGGAGGATGCGCGCGCTCGGGTCGAAGGGGGCCGCGACGTGGTCGGGCTCGACGCGATCGCCCGAGGCGGGCGCCTCGGCGGCGAGCTGCCACCGCCGCGCCTCCTCGACGTAGGGCGCGGCGCCGGTCGCCGTCGACGCGAGTGTCTTCTCCGCGCGGATGCGCTCCGCCGGGAGGTGCGCGGACCCACGCGGGATCGCGATCGTGAACGCGGTCCCCTCGCCCGGGCGGCTCTCTGCCCGGACGCTGCCGCCGTGCAGGCGCACCAGCTCGTGCACCAGCGCGAGCCCGATCCCGGAGCCCTCGTGCGTGCGCGCGCGCACCCCCTGGATGCGGTGGAAGCGCTCGAAGAGGTGCGGCAGCTCGTGCTCGGGGATGCCGGTGCCCGTGTCGCGCACCGCGAGCTCGACGTGGTCCCCGCGCGCGCGGAGCGACAGGAGGATCTCGCCGTCGAACGTGAATTTCAGGGCGTTGGACAGCAGGTTCAGCACGATCTTCTCCCACATGTCCCTGTCGACGAAGACCGGCTCCGGGAGCTTCGGGCAGTCCACCTTGAACGCGAGCCCCGCCCGCTCGATCGCGGAGCGGAACGCGCTCGCGAGATCGACGGTGAGGCCGGCGAGGTCCGTCGGCTCGTAGGACGCCTGCGCGCGGCCCATCTCGAGGCGCGAGAAGTCGAGCAGCGCGTTGACCAGCTTGAGCAGGCGCAGCGCGTTCCGGTAGGCGAGCGCCAAGTGCTCGCTGGATAGCACGCACCCGGGCGCCGCCAGCGCGTCCTCCATGGGGCCGAGCATCAGCGTCAGCGGCGTCCGGAACTCGTGGCTGACGCTGCTGAAGAACAGCGTCTTCGCGCGATCGATCGCGGCGAGCTCCTCGGCGCGCCTGCGCTCCTCCTCATAAGCTCGCGCGTTCGCGATGGCAGTCACCACCTGATCGGTGATCAGCCGGAACAGCCCGCGGTACGGCTCGTCGAGCAGGCGGCGCGGGCTCACGCCGCCGATGAGGAAGCCATACGGACGGGGCTGGCCCGGCCGCGAGAGGGGCAGGACGATCGCCTGCTCCGGGGCGCTGCCCCAGCGGCCGCCCGGCAAGGCGCCGAAGCGGGCCGCGAGATCGCCCACGAGGATCTCGCCGACCCGCGCGGCCTCCGCGAGCGGCCAGGTCGAGGCCTCGCCGCCTCGCTCGAGGAGGGAGACGCGCGCCGGCTTCGCCGCGCCCTCGTAGTCGTCGAGCCCGCTCGCGCCGGCGAGGCGCGCGTCGCCCGTGTCGCCGTCCAGGAGGTAGAGCAGCGAGAACGGCAGATCGGCGTCGTTCGCTGCGAAGATCTCCACGGCCGTGCGGCACGCCTCCTCCCCGGACTTCGCATGGGCGGAGCGCGTCGCGAGATCGCGCAGCATGCGGAGCTGGCGCGCGTCGAGGACCTGCTCCGTGGTCTCCTTCACCGTGACGAGGACGCCGGCGACCCGCTCGGGATCGCCGGGTATCGGGCTGAACGAGAACGTGAAGTACGCCTCTTCGACGAAGCCTCGCCGGATCACCGGAAGCATGAGGTGCTCGCTCCACGTCGCGGGCCCCCCGTCGAGCACGCTCTGCGTCATCGGGCCGACGACGTCCCAGATCTCGGCCCAGACCTCGGCCGCCCGAGCGCCCATCGACGCAGGGTGCTTCATGCCCAGGATAGGCAGATAGGCATTGTTGTAGATCTGCAGCATCTCCGGCCCGAGCAACATGAGCATCGGGAATCGATTGCAGAGCACGAGGCCGACCACGGTCTTCAGGCCTGTCGGCCATGCGGCGATGGGGCCGAGCTTCGTCTTCTTCGCCCAGTCGATCGAGCGCATCAGCGCGCCCATCTCGCCGCCCCCGGCGAGGCAGTCCTGGGCGCTCGCGTCCAGGGCGCTGCCATCGGGCGAGGGCTCGACGACATCCGAAGATCTCTTCTGTATGCCGGCTGGCCGCATGCAGCGCCATGGTGGATGAAATCCACGCCTTTTGCCACCGGGACACGCCGCGCGCGGCTCAGGCGCCGCCGGCCTTTAGCCGCCCCGGCGGCCAGGAAACGGGCGAGCGCGGCGGCCTCCGGGGACGCCGCCCTCTCGCGCCGCGACGTCGCCTCACTCGCGGAGCCGCGTATCCGTGTTGTAGCCGCGCGGCGCGAGGGGCGAGAGCCTCTCCAGCCAGATCTGCTCGAGCAGGGTGAGCTCGTCCGCCAAGGAGAACCCCGGCTCGTCCTTCTGCTGCACGACCTCGAGCACCTCGAACGTGAAGGCGTCGGCGCCGTGCTGCTGCCAGTCCCGCTGGAGAGCCTGGTTCTGGTGCGCGCCGATGGACAGCGCGAAACGGTGCTTGTTGAGCGGCCCGTGGAGGTTCGTGCTGCTGCCGAGCAGGACCTTGCCGTTCACCGTGTTCTTGACCTGGAAGATGCCCGCCTGCTTCGGGGTCTCGAGGTACTTCCGCTTCAGCTCCTTGCGCGTTTCCATCGTGCTCGCTCCCGCCTTCTTGGTCCCTGACCCGGGCGTCGTGTTCTCCGCCCCGGGTGTCGTGTCCTTCGCCTCGGGTGTCCTGGTCTGTTCCGCGATCAGCTCGTAGTGCAGGCCGTCGCGCGTCATGTATCCCTCGTCGACGAGCATGCGCCGGATCGTGCAGTGGTCGGGATACAGGGTCTGGATGATCTCGTTCACCTCCTGCTCGCGGTAGCGCCGGCCCGCCTGGAACTTGCCCAGGAACTGCTCGAGCACGATGCGCCGCTTGCGCCATTGCTTCGGCATCTGGACCAGCACGCCCCCGCGGAAGAAGGCGCGCATCACCTGGCTCCGGGCTCGCTCCGCGCGCCGCCGCGCGGCGCTATCGGCAGCGGAGGGCAGCGAGACGAGCTCCTTCAGCGTGAGGCGGAGCAGATCGTCGCGCAGCGCATAGACCAGGTAGTACTGGGTCTTGCGCTTGGTCACCAGCCCGGCCTCGTCGAGCTTCCGGAGGTGGAAGGAGACCGTGGAGGGCGCGCGACCCAGCCGCTCGGCCAGCTCCTCGGCGCAGTGCGGCCGCTCGATCAGGGCGTTCACCACCTGGAGCCGCGACGCGTCGGCGAGCGCCTTGAGCACGCCGATGCGCGCCTCGACGCCCAGATCGTGCGCCGGGGGATCTGCTTCGATGGTCATCAAAATGAATCTAGGCGGCGCGGGGGCGCCATCAATCTGTTTCGACGGTCATCGAACCGGAAGCTCGCGGGACGGCCGCCGCCGGTTCAAGCGTCCAAGCGTCACCGTCGAGCGCGCAGCCGGGCTCGGGCGTGGCGGGATGCGGGCGGGATGCGGGCGGGAAGTGACGAGCGTCGGCCCCGCAGGGGCGGCGAGCGCCGCCTGGGGACCTCACGTCAGGAGATCACGGCGAGCGGTGCTGCGTGGCGGTCATGGACGGGCGCTGGCCGACGACGTCGAAGCAGCGAGAAAGGCCGCTCCGGCCGCTTCGCCACGCCCGATCCGGCCAGCGGAAGTCGAGGTAGCCGAGCGCGCAGGCGACCGAGATCGCGCCGATGTCCGCGAGCTCCGTCGATAACGTCCCGGCGTCCCGCTCCAGCCTGTCCAGGCCGGCCTCGATGGCAGCCGCCTGACGCAGCATGACGCTGCTGGATCGCTCATTGGATGGGCGATGTTCGTCGGCGAAGAGGCGCCCGGCAGCAGCGTTGATACCGTCCGCGATGCCCTGGCGGAGCAGGGCGCTCCACCGCGCCTCTCCCGGCGCTGGATACAGCCCGCCGGCCGCGAGGTGATCCAGGTATTCGCAGATGAGCGCCGACTCGAAGAGCGCCTGCCCGTCCCCCAGGACCAGCGTCGGTACCTTGGCCAGCGGGTTCAGCGACCGCAGCTCCGCATCCGACCAGGGATTGACCAGCACAAGCTCGATCCGGTCTCCCAGCTGCAGCTCATGCGCGGCGACCCGCACCTTGCGGGCAAAGGGTGATGTGGACGCGTAGAAGAGCTTCATGGAGAACAGCTCCTGACGAATCGCCTCATTTGTTGATATCTTAGCAAAAAAAATTTGAACAGGGAGCAGCCGTGTTCCTTGTCAAGAGGTGGCTGCGGTGAAAGCCCAGGGTCGGCCCGCCTTCACCATCGCGTTGAGGATGGTCAGGAGCTTGCGCATGCACGCGGTCAAGGCGAGCTTGGCGGGCTTCCCAGCCGCGACCAGTCGCTCGTAGAGCGACTGGAGGACCGGGTTGCAGCGCAGGCCCGAGACGCACGCCATGTAGAGCATGGAGCGCACGGGGGTGCGCCCGCCGCGGATGGAACGGCGGCGCTCCTTGCCACCGCTTTCGTCGTTGAACGGAGCAAGGCCGGCGAGCGAGGCGATCGTCTTGCGGTCGAGCGTGCCGAGTTCGGGAAGCTCGACCAGCAGCGTTCGCGCCGTGCCCGGGCCGACGCCGGGGACGGTGCGGAGCAGCTGGTCCTTGGCGCGCCAGGTGTCGCTGCGCTCGATGTGGCCTCGCAGGTCATCGTCGATATCCGCGATCTCCTTGGTCAGCCAGTCGATATGGCCGTCGAGGCTATCGAGCACGCGCTGAGTACGTCGTGGTCCGAGCAGCGTGGAGCGTCGATTTTTCTCGGCGACGAGCTCTTGCATGAGCTGCCGACGGCGCGCCAAGAGCTGCTCGAGGGCGAGCGTCGTCTCGTCGGGCATCTCGGTCCGCGATGGCTGCATGGCCGCCGCAAAGTGGGCGATGCACCTGGCGTCGAGCTTGTCCGTCTTGGCCAGCCGCCCGCTCGCTTTGGCGAAGTCGCGGACGTTGCGCGGATTGACCACGGCCACGGGGAGCCGCGCGACGCTGAGCGCGGCGAGCACGGTCATTTCGAAGCCGCCGGTGGCCTCGAGGACGATGAGCTCCGGTCCGATCGACGCCAGCTCCTTCGCAAGCGCCTGGAGACCGTCGTCGTCGTGAGAGCACCGCCACACGCGCTTGGCCTCGTGCAGCGCGATATCGAGGTGCTCCTTCGAAACATCGATGCCTACGTACTCTGCCATAACCTTGGGGCTTTCTTCCGGACGACGACGAAACGATCTCCCCGGCGCGCCCACCCTTGCAACAATGCGAGCTCTGGCTCAGGCAGCCGTTCGGGCTCTGCGAGGAGACCTACACCGCGGCGACCTCAGCTCCCTGACGGTCTTCGAGACCAGGGCGGGGTCGATCTGCCGCGGGGCAGCTCTTTTAGCTCTTCGGCGCCCACCGGACGAGCTTTCCCCCGAGCTCCCCCAAGTTGCCGGTCTCCCCCCGGGCCCCCCTCGTCAGCGACGACGACGACGTAGACCAGGCGCTCCCGAGGTTCATACAAGGTTCATACAAGGCGGGGAGACGGGGAGATTGTTGGGATTTTACTCCCCGTCTCCCCGCCTCCCTGTGAATTTTTCCGAAAATTCGAGGGGATACTTCAGGAACGGCACGTCACCAGGCGAGGCAAGGGACGAGAGAACAAGGATACGCGCTCCTCGGAGGGCAGGAGATATCTTGCGCGATCCGCCCCCTCCTACGCGCTAAGGCGGCGGCCAGCGGACGCCGAGCCCCTGGTGCGGCGAGTCGGCGCTCAAACGGACGTCGTCCGCAGGAGCCGGCAGCGCGCGCCACACGTCGGGGTGCTGATCGGGCTGCTTGCCCTGGCTCTCCGCGAGCGCCTCGTAGAGCGCGCCCTGGTGGAGGACGTGGGCTCCCTTGGGGTACGTCACGGCGCGCTCGTCCGGGCTGAGCGTCGCGCGGTCGGTCCACCACTCCAGGCGCCGGTAGTCCTGGTCGAGGCCGCCCCCCATGAAGTCTCGGAAGCGGACCCGCTCCACCGCGACCGTCGGATTGTCCTCGGCCTGCACGCTGTCGAAGAGCCACTTGATGAACGGATAGGGCCCGTCCACCCGGTTTCCCTTCAGGATGTGCGGGTTCGGCGCGTTGCTGCCCACCGCGAAGACCTGCACCGGCTCGTCCGCGTCGGGGTACACCTCGCCATAGTTGAAGTGGAAACCGAGGAAGACGTTGCGCTCGAAGCGTATCGTGGCGCCGGTGTCCACCGCGTGCGTGTACACCCCGCTCAGCGACGTGTCGGCGAAGTAGTTGTCCGTGAACGAGACCGTGTCCGACGGCGAGCGCGGATCGCCGTCCACGCGCGTCGGGAACAGCTCGACGAAGAGGTCGCCCGTCCCGATCACGAGGTTGTGGTGGAAGCTCGAGCTGCCGTAGCGCTGGCCGAACTGCACATTGCCATCCTGGTAATGGTCGAACGCCGACCGCCACCGGACCGCGCCCGGCCCGATGACGTTGTGGTGGATCTCGCAGTCCGAGCCGAGCTGCCCGACCTGCAGCGCCTCGGTGCCGGTGCGGAGGAACCGGTTATCGTACACCTCGAGGCGCTCGAACGCGTGCTGCGGCTGCGCCTGGGTGCTGCCGAAGTAGATCCCCTCCGAGCCGACGTCGTGCACGTAGAGGTCGTGGATCTTCACGTTGCGCATCGTGGCCTGCCCGTCGTCGTCGGTCTTGGCGACGATGCCGGCGAACTCGGCGCGCGTGACCTCGAGGGTATCCAGCTCGAAATCCGACGCTCCTCCGCCGATGGCCAGCCCCGAGAGGCCCTCTTTGCTGAACGCATCGTCGATGAAGATGCCGTACGTCCCCTGGCCATGGGCGAACGCGCCCTCGGCGTGCCCCCGGAACCCCTCGTCTCCGGTCTTCGAGACAGGGTCGTGGCGGCCCGTCAGGATCCAGCCCTTTCCGCCCTTGATCACGAACACGTAGTTGGCGGCGTCGCCCCCGACCTCGACCTGTCCGCCGAGGTTCGTGATCACGAGCGGGCGCTCCGCGCTCCGCTCGGGCAGGCCGCCGAGCAGGATGCTCCGGTAGTGGCCAGCCGGAATGTAGAGCCGATCGAGCGCGCTCCAGTCGACCTCCGGGAACGACCCGGCGAGATCGGGATAGGCGATCTCGGGGAGCTCCCCCTCCCTCGGGGCCGGCTCCGGCAGCGTGAAGGTGGTCGTGGGCTGGCCGAGCCGACCGTAGGCCGGGACGCCCGGCGTGGAGCCCCCCGCGCCAGACGAGGAACCACCGGCGGCGCCCGCGCCCGACGTGGGGCCTCCGGCGGCGCCCGCGCCCGGCGTGGCGCCTCCGGCGCCAGCGGTGGACTCCGCATCATCGCCATCGCCATCGCCGCCGCACGCCGCCATCGCGACGAGCAGGACACCTATCCTCGCGCCTTGCCGCATCCGCAGGAGGATACGCCATCAACCGGGCACACCGCGCCGAAAGCCACGTACCGCGCGCCGACGCGTGGGAGCTGGTGTTCCAATCCGGGTGGACATGATACCAGCTGCGCCGCTCAGCAGCGCTTCCCTCTCGTCAACCTACGCGTCTGACGGTGTGCGCACCGTCGTGCTCTCGCCGCCTCGCCTGCCGGTAGCCGAGGGGGCTCACGCCGTGGGCGCGCGCGAAGGCGCGCCCGAACGCGGGCTCGCTGTCGTAGCCGACGCGGGCGGCGACGAGCTTCACCGGGAGCGTCGTCTCGCCGAGCAGGACCGCGGCGCGCTCGAGGCGCAGCCGGCGCACGTGATGGCCGAGCGGCTCGCCGAGGAGCGCCGTCGCGCGCGCCGCGAACGCGGATCGCGAGAGCCCGGCCGTCCGCGCGAGATCCCCGAGCTCCCACGCGCGCTCGGGCGAGGCGCGCACCTGCGCGAGCGCGGCCGCGATCGGCTCGTCCCGGAGCGCGTCCCGCCGCGGCAGCGACGCCGCGGGGTCGCGCAGCGCGCTCGCGAAGAGCGCGTGCGCCCACGCCTCGCCGACGGAGCGGCGCAGCGCCGCCGACAGGGCCTGCGGGCCGGCGAGCAGCGCGAGCGTGTCGTTGAGCCAGCGCGCGAGCCCCGGCGTCGCGCCCGCGACGTGCACCGCCGGCGGCAGCAGGGCGACCCACGGGGCGCCCGCCGCGTCGACGTGCAGGTCGACGACCACGAGGCGCGTCTCCGGCGGGGCCTCCGTGGCCAGGGCGTCGTCGGCCACGGCGCGCATCCCGCGGCAGAGGGCCTCCGGGTGCGCGAGCGAGGTCGTCGGCCGATCGCGGATGGCGTGCTCCTCGGCGCGCGGCAGGAACACGAGCTCCCCCGCGCCGAGCGCCAGCCGCCGGCGCGCGACGTCGATCCACCCGCCGCCGCCGAGCGCCGCGTACACCCGGGCGGCGGCGCGCTGCGCCGGCTGCCGCTTGCCCCAGCGATCGCCGAGCGCGAAGCGCCTCACCTCGGCCTCGCGGAGCACGACGCTCCGGGCCAGCTCGTCGAACGCGGCGGACATGGCGCGATCGACTCTACATCACGCGGCGGGCCGCGCCACGCCGGCGCGCGCGACCCGCCGCGCGGGCGGCGCCGGCCGTGGACCGTGGACGCGCGGATCGGGGAGCTGGACGCGCGGCAATCGCGGCATCCCTACGCTGGCCTCGTCGACACGAAAGGAAAGGACATCCCATGACGCACCCCCCGCCGCATTCCCGGCCGCTCGACGCCGCGCAGGCGCTCGACGCGCTCCTCGATCTCATCGGCCGTGACCTGGAGCGCTGGCTCGACCTCTTCGCCGACGACGCAACCGTCGAGTTCCCGTATGCCCCGGCGCTCGGCGCGCCGGCGCGCCTCGAGGGCAAGGCGGCCATCCGGCGCCATTTCGAGGGCATCCTCCAGAGCTTCCACGGGCTCGAGCTCCGGGACGTGCGGCGGTATCCGACGACCGATCCCGACGTCGCGCTCGCCGAGGTGCACGGCTCGGCGACCATCGGGCCCGCGCGCAAACGCTACGAGCAGGACTATGTGATGATCGTCGCGACGAGGAACGGCCGAGTCGTGCGCTACCGCGAGTACTGGAACCCAGCGCCCGTCCTCGAGGCCTTCGGCAGCGAGCTCAACATGCATCGCGAGGAGGCGTCATGAGAACGCGCGCAGGGAGCGATGGGCCGCTCGTCCTGATCACCGGCGGGACGGGCACCACCGGGCGAGCCCTCGCCGCGCGGCTCGCGGCCGCCGGCGCGCGCGTCCGCACCGCGAGCCGGACGGCGACCGCCGCCCGCGACGGCGTGGAGCACGCCCGCTTCGACTGGGCCGACACCGCGACGCACGACGAGGCGCTCCGCGGCGCCGATCGCGTGTACCTCGTGGCGCCCGCGATGGTCGAGGATCCCTCGGCGCTCATGCTGCCCTTCGTCGAGCGCGCGCTCGCGAGCGGGGCGCGCCGCCTCGTCCTGCTCAGCGCGTCGCCCGTGGCGGAGGGGAGCCCCGGGCTCGGCCTCGTCCACCGCGCGCTCCGCGAGCGCGCTCCAGAGTGGGCCGTCCTCCGACCGTCGTGGTTCATGCAGAACTTCATCGACCCGCGCCACCCGCACGCGGCGGCGATCGCCGGGCGAGGCGAGCTCACGACCGCAACGGGCAGCGGCCGCGTCGGCTTCGTCGACGCCGACGATATCGCGGAGGTCGCCGCGCGGGCGCTCCTCGACGGCGCGCCGCACAACACATCTCACATCATCACCGGCCCGGAGGCGCTCAGCTACGATGACGTGGCGGCCATCGTGTCCCGCATCACCGGCCGGGCGATACGCCACGTCCACGCCGGTGAGGAGGACGCTCGCGCGTACCTCGTCAGCGCGGGTATCCCATCGCCCTACGCCGCGTTCCTTGTGAGCCTCGACCTCGCCATCCGCGACGGGGCCGAGGACCGCGTCACCGACGTCGTTCAGCGCGTGACAGGCCGCGTGCCCCGCGCCTTCGGCGATCTCGCGCGCGCCCACGCGCACGTCTTCCGCGGGGAGCCCAGCGCGCGCCGCGGGGGCCCGGCCGCGTAGCGACGTCGAACCGCCGAGCCCGCCGCATCCAGCCGACAAGCGAGCTCCACGACACGCCGCCTTCACCCTCTCCTGAGTTGTGCCCGACCCCACTGCGGCGACCACACCCCTCGTCGAGCTCCCCATTCTCCTGTAACCTGAGCAGCTGCGGGCAGGCAGCGCCTTCGCGGACACGGCACCTCAGGCGCTCATCGGGCCGGACAAGTCAAGGTCGAAGCACGACCGGGGGAGAGTGGCGATGGGGACGAAGGACCGCGTGGAAGACTGGCATGACGTCCTGGACAACGCTTCGCTCGGTGTCCACCTGGTGGACGCGAACGGCAAGATCCTGTGGGCGAACAAGCTCGAGCTCGAGCTCCTCGGTTATACGCGCGAGGAGTACATCAATCGACACGTCGCCGACTTCCACGTCGACAAGGACGTGATAGACCAGATCCTCTGCTCGCTCGCGGGCACCGGCAAGCTGGCCTCCTACCCGGCCCGCCTCCGCGCCAAGGACGGCAGCATGAAGCACGTGCTCATCAACTCCAACGTCTTCAAGCGGGACGGCCAGTTCGTCCACACGCGCTGCTTCACGAGCTGCATCTCGGAGACGGTCTATGAGCAGCTCAAGAGCGAGATGCTCCGGGGGCGTCGTCGTGCCGGGTGAGCGGGCGCAGGCGATCCTACGCTACATCGAGCAGCTCAAGGAGGGAGACGCGGACGCAGCGCTCGCCGAGGGATCGGACCCTGGCGACGATCTCGGCGCGATCGCGGCGGCGCTGGGGGAGCTCGGGGATGCGCTGAGGGAGCGGGAGGAGCTCGTCCAGATCGCCCAGGCGGTCGCGGCGAGCAACCTGAGGCGGCTCGACGACCTCGCGCAGGAGCTCTCGCGCACGAGGGCCGTCAACGCGGAGCAGCAGGCGACGATCCGCACGCTGTCGGCGCCGATCATCCAGGTCTGGGAGGGCGTGCTGATGATGCCGGTGCTCGGAGCGGTCGATCTCTACCGGGCGGACCAGATGATGCAGGGGCTCCTCGGCGCGGTCTCGAACACCCATTGCAGGGTGGTGATCATCGATCTGACAGGCGTCGACTCCATCGACGCCTCGCTCGGGAACACCCTTCTGTCGCTGGTCCGCGCGGTGGAGCTCCTCGGGGCGAAAGGGATCATCGTGGGCATCCGGCCCGACGTGGCGCGCGGCCTCCTCGTGGACGGCGTGGACATGTCGCGGGTATCCACCTTCGCGCGGCTCCGCGACGCGCTCGTCCTCTGCATGAAGCAGGCGCCGCGGCGCACGGGCCAGCTCAACTGACGCGCCGAGCGGCGCGCCGGGCAACGCCGGACGCGCGTCACCCGTGCCAGAGCTCCTTCACCCCGTCGGCCATGAACTGCACGGCGATGGCGGCCAGGATGAGGCCCATGACGCGCTCGAGTACGGCCATGCCGGACGCCTTGAGCGCCCGCTGCACGAGCCCCGCGCCGCGCAGCACGAAGTAGGAGGCCACGAAGGTGATGGCCACGCCGGCGAGCACCAGCCCCATGGCCACGGGGTCGTTGCCCTCGCGCGCCATCAGCACCATCACCGTGGCGAGGGCGCCCGGCCCGGCGAGGAGCGGCATGGCCAGGGGCACGAGCGCCACGTCCTCCTTCGCGATGCCCTCCTGCTCCTCGGACGGGGTGGTGCGCGTCGCCGAGGAGCGGGCGCGCAGCATGTCGAGCGCCGTGACGAGCAAGAGCAGCCCGCCCGCGACGCGGAACGCGGCCAACGAGACGCCGAAGACCTTGAAGACGACGCCGCCGAAGAGGGCGAAGAACAGCATGAGCCCGCCGGCGACGGCGCACGCCCGCCGCGCCGTGCGCCGCACCTTCTCCGGCGGATCGCCCGCGGTCATTGTCAGGAACAGCGGCACGATGCCGAGCGGATCCACGACGAAGAAGATCGCCGACAGCGACACGAGAAAGACCGAGACGTAATGGGCCATGCTCATCGGATGCGTCGCGGCCCCCGCGGGCCAGGCCCATCTCCCACATCCCGGGCGGCCGCGCCAGAACAGCGTCGCGCGGGACGATGGTGCGGTAGCGAACCGGCGTGATCCGTCGGACGCCCCGGGACCGCTGGATGTGTGCATACCGAAGCGCCTCGGAGGGAGGGAGCAAGCAGGGCGCTCGGCGAGGTCCTCAGGGGTTGAACGTGGCAACGAAGATATCGCCCTGCGCTGTGTAGGGGAGCGTGCCGGTGCCAAAGTCCATCGGCGAGTACGCGGTGCCGACGATCGCAACCGTACCGTTCGGAGACAGCGCGATGTCCCGCACGCCAAGGTTGTAACCGTCCCCCGTGGGGTCGTGGAACTCGGCAGACCAGAGCGTCGCCCCGCTGTCGTCGAGCTTGGCAAGCCCCCTGTTCCCGGCGACGAACATTCCGCCGGCAGGGTCGAGGGAGATCCTTTCGTGGAAGGGAACAGGATGGGTGGAGATGACCTCCCCTGCTGCGTCCAGCTTGACCAGGACGGACCCCCCCATCATCCCGTTGCCGAAGTCGACGCTTCCATCGGTGACCCCCGTCACGAGGACCTCGTCCGCCGCGTTGACCGCCAGCGAGTAGGCCCACGCCTCGGAGCGTCCGTGAACGGGATCGTCGCCGAACACCGTCGACTCGAACCGCCGTTCCCATAGCAGAGCGCCTGTCGCGGAGCGCTTGGCGACCCTGAAAACCCCCGGACCGAGGCTCAGGCCAGTCGCGAAAGATCCGGTCGACACGAGCACATTGCCGGCGCTGTCGACAGCGAGGCCTCCCCCTGAGCTCGGGAGGGAGGGAGGGAGGCCGCCCGCCTCCACACCCTGTGTCCAGAGGAGCGCGGCACCTCCGGCGCCCACCTTTGTCATATAATAGTTATCTTCGACGATGTAGAGGACGAACACATTGCCGCCCCCGTCGACGGCGATCTTCTGTAGGCTCGTGGGCCAGGGGGTAATATTGAATCCATTGCTCCACGTGTGGTTTCCTTCGGGATCGAACTGGGCGACGAAGAACGCGGGGTCGGGGATGGGTGGAATGCCACCTCCGCCGAAATCCGGACCGAGCGCCCAAGAGGAAAACGAGGTGTAATAAAACCCGGCGAGGAAGATGTTTCCGCTCTCGTCGACGGCCATGGTGGCGCTCGCCTCCTGGAGCTCGGTCCCGAAGCGCCTGCTCCAGATCACCGAGCCGGAGGGGTCGAGCTTGAGGAGGAAGATGTCGGAGTCCCCTGCGCTGGTGAGAGGGCCGGCGCCGAAGTCGACCGTGCCTTCGAAGTCACCCGAGACGTAGGTGTTGCCCCACGCGTCGCTCAGGATGGACAGGCCGCTGTCTCGACCGGGGCCGCCGTAGGCCCGCGCCCACGGCGGGAGCCGGGGACAATGGGGCGCCCCGTCGCAGCTCTCGTCCACCGGTGTGGCGCAGAGCTCTGGGGCGGGCGCCACCGCCCCCGTACAGGGGCCATACCCGAGGCCATCGGCGCGACACGTCTGCGTCCCCGTGGCACACGGCCCGACGCCGACCGTCCCGACGGGACCCGTGTAGCAGGCGAGGACCGAGCCTGGCGCGCAGCTGCCGCCCGCGCCGCCGCCGCTACCGCTGCCGCCCGCGCCGCCGCCGCCGCTGCCGCCCGCGCCGCCGCCGCCCACAGACTCGCAGTCGCTCTCGCCGTTCTCGCAGAAGGGGTCGAATGTGGCGACGAAGATATCGCGGCCCGCTGCGTAGGCGATCGGGCCCGTCCCGAAGTCCACCGGCGCGAGTGTGCTCCCGGCGACCGCGACCGTGCCGTTCGGAGCGATCGCGATGTCCGCCACGAGAGCATCGAAGTCGACCGATCCGATCTCCGTCCCGCTCGCGTCGAGCCTGGCAAGGCCGTGCCCGGCGACGAGCAGGCCACCGGCTGGATCGAGGGCGATCTCGTCGCCGAAGCGAACCGAGCGGCTGAAGAGATGCTGACCTGCAGCATCCAGCTTCACGAGCACGGGCCCCTCGGGGAGCACGCCGCCGCCGAAGTCGATGGTCCCGTCCGTGAAGGCCGTCACGAGGACCTCGTCCGCCGCGTCGACCACCACCGAGGAGGCCACCGCCGCCGCGGTTCCTCCGGTCGAGCTGGATGCGAACGACCGCCGCCACGAGAGGACACCCGCCGGGGTGAACTTGGAGACGGTGAGCTCGAGCGGACCGAGGTGCAGCTCGGTGGTCGGGGTCTCGTTCGCGACAAGAACGTTGCCGGCGCTGTCGATCGCGAGACTTCCTGCTCCATCGATGCCGTCTCCCGTCAGGGTCTTTCGCCAGGAGAGGGCGGCGCCTCCGGCGCTCACCTTCGCCAGATAGGTGGTATCGTTCAGATCGCCGGCCAGGTCAGTGATACCGTAGAGGATATAGGCATTGCCGACGCCATCGACGGCGGCGTGCGTTACCTTCCAGGGAAAGGTGTCAAACGGAATAGATGAGATGGCCTGGAAGCCATTGCTCCAGATGTGGTTGCCTGCGGGATCGAACTCGACAACGAAGAGCCCGGCGTATTCGGCGGCCCTCACGGGATTCCCGCCGAAATCTGGCCCTGGTGCCCAGGGGGACGCAGGATCGCCGTAGAGGCCAGCGAGGAAGATATTTCCGCTCCCGTCGACGGTCATGGTGGCGCTCTCGTCGTGCTCGGTCCCGAAGCGCCGGCTCCAGATCACCGTTCCGGAGGGGTCGAGCTTGAGGAGGAAGATGTCGGAGCCCCCTGCGCTGGTGAGCGGACCGGCGCCGAAGTCGACCGTTCCTTCGAAGTCGCCCGATACGTAGGTGTTGCCCGAGGCGTCGATCACGATGGACAGGCCGTTGTCCTGGCCGGGACCGCCGTATCCCCGCGCCCACGGCGGGACCCGAGGGCAATGGGGCTCGCCGTCGCAGCTCTCGTCCACTGGCGTGACGCAGATCTCTGCGGCCGGCGCCACGTCACCTGTACAGGGCCCGTAGCCCAACCCATCAGAGCGGCACGTCTGCGTCCCGGTGGCACACGGCCCGATGTGAGCGGTCCCGGCGGGGCCAGTGTAGCAGGTGATGACCGAGCCCGGCACGCACAGGCCGGGCATGCTGCCGCCGCTGCCGCTCGTGTCGCCGCTGCCACCGCCGCTGCCGCCCTCGCCGCCGCTGCCTCCCCCGCCATCAGCGCTGCCGCCCCCGCCGCCACTGCCGCCGCCGCCGTCACCTGCCGCGCCCCCGCGCACGACCAGATCGCACGCGGTGGAGGCGAGGACAGCTGCAATGGTCAAGGTAGTCCCGACACACCGGCTTGCCCGGGATGGTGATGATACACCAGGATCAGTGTCTCTGTTCATCCAGGCTTAGTTGCTCGATATCGGCAGGACATTCACGATCCGCCGCGAGACCCTGACCCGAGGGCGAGGCGCTCGGACGCAGCCGATGGCCGCCACAGCCCCCCGGGCGCACCGCCGCAGGGGGCGTCCGTGGTCGAGACCGACTGGGACACCGCCATGGGCGCGATCGTCGCGCGCTCCAGGGAGATCCAGGCGAAGCACGGCGCCGGCGCCCTCGGCTTCTACAACTCCGGACAGCTCCTGCTCGAGGAGTACTGCACGCTCGCGGTCCTCACCCGCGGGGCCCACGCGCGCCCGTCCGCTCGCTCCGTCCGTCACAGCGCCTCACCAGCGGAGCTCGTCCGGCAGGAACTCCGCGATCAGGTCCTTGTAAAACGGCTTCAGCCGCTCAACGTCCGGCGGGTCATCGGCCTTCGAGTACAGATCGTACGGGTTGAAGCGCCGCACCCATTCCATCATCCGCCGATCTTGCTCGTTCATCAGGTGCCCGTACGCGCCCTCGCGGTGCGCCGCGTAGAACGAGTGATATCGGATCATGGCGAGCGCCTCGAGCGGCAGGTGGTCCTTCACCACATGATAGAGGTACTCGTCGTGCCCCCACGACATGTGTATCCGGGAGAGCCCCGCGCCCTCCTCGTAAATCCCGCATGGCGTCTGGTACGCCGGGTTCGCCATGTCCGGGTTCCGCGCGAAGAGCTCGGGGAAGACGATCCGGTCCGAGGTTGCACAGCCCACCGGGAAGGTGTCGCCCACCACGGCCCACTGCGGCTCGCCCCAGGTGCACAGGATCTTCCCGGCGTCGTGGATCAGCGCGGTCAGCACGAACCACGGCGGCTGCCCGTCCCGCCGCGCCGCCTCCGCGGACTGGAGCGCATGTGCGATCTGCGACAGCTCCGTGTCCGGATCGCTGTCGTCGACCACCCGATCGAGCAGCTCGAGCGCCTCCCACATGCCCATCCGGCGCCGGTCGAGGCCGAGGTACTCCCGCTCTTTCTCCTGCACGAAGGCGAGCGTCTGCCCCTCGTGGTTCAGCCGGTAGAGCTCCTTCACGCTCGGCCGCGCCTCCTCGCGGTAATCGCGGAACGCCGAAATTTCCCTCTTTTCCGCTGCTGCGCGCGCGGCGCTCCCCTCCACACCCGACGTCTGCTCACGCTTCTCGCTCATCGCTCAGGCCCATAGCGTACCCCCACAATCCAGCGCCAGCGCCTGAGACCAGCACGATATCGGAACGGCAAGTACGATCCGCGCGATCGGCTCGCGGTGCTGCGGGTCACCAACGTTTACGTTGTCGCTCAGTCGAGCGGCACCGGCGAGGACGCCGAGACGACCAGGTAATCGCGCGCGAAGGCCCCGCGCTCCCGCGCGAGAGCGAGCGGGACAGGCCGGTAGAGCAGCGTGGCGGTGACGTTCGCGGTCGCCGAGCAGCCCGCGGGGATCGCGAAGCCGTGCGACGTCACCGCGACGCTCCCCGGCGCGATGCGGTTGTCGCTGGCGATATCGACGGCGCGGTGCTGCGGCGCGTGCCGCGCGCCCGCCGGATCGACGAGCACCTTGGCGAAGGTATACCCCGCGGCGCCGGCGAACGCGGCGGCGGGCTGGCCGTCGGCGGGCGCAGCGGCGAGGGGCGCGCCGAGGTAGACGATATCCCCGTCCTGCGCGGCGATCGCGCCGCTCAGGGTGATCACGCCGCCGCCCGCGGCGACCACCCGCGCCTCGCCGACCGGCGCGCGGACCTCCAGGCCCTTGTCCGCGGCGTCGAGCGACGGGTCCGCGAAGCGGCCGATGCCGGTGTAATCGTCGTAGACTCCGGTCGGGCGGACGATCCGCACCACGTCGCCCGCCCTCGCGCGCGCCGCGCCCTCGTCCCAGGCGAGCTGGGCGCCCGTCAGGGCCGCGCCCTGGCCCACGCGCGCCTCCGCGAGCGCGCCCCCGGTGTCGTTCACCGTCATGCCGCTCGACGGCGAGAGGGGCGCGCCGCACGCCTCCGCCGCGACGAGCAGCACGAGCGCGCGCATCGGCTCCCCGGTCGGAACGGCGTGGCCCGCCGCGCCTCCGGCCAGGGAGACCGTGACCGCGAGTTCGCCCGACGCCGTTGATGTGTCGATGCGGACCTCGACCGCGCCCCGGATGAGCCGAGGAGACCCCTCCAGCGGGCCGCGGAAAATATGGGAGCGGACCGTCCCCGCCGGGCGGACGAAGCCGAGCGAGACGCTCGCGTTCGCCTCGTTCGTCACGTCGAGGCTGCTCTTCAGCGAGAGGACCCCTGGCATGTGGCAGGCCTGGCATTGCGTGGCCGGGCGGTTCCAGGAGCTCGCGGCCCACTCGGAGAACGTCTGATGGATCGGGAGCCCGTCTGGCCAGCGGACCGGATCGAGCGCCGCGCCCGGCAGGAGCGCCGCCTGCTTCTGCTCGTGGCAGCCGCCGCAGAACTCCGAGGCCGAGAACTTCGGCTGGTAGCTGCCGCCCATGAACCTGTTCGGCACGTCCGGCCGCGGGCCGAACATCACCTCCAGCAGCCTCGACGAGGGATCGGGGGAGCTCCTCTCCTGCGGGCGCTGGACGATCAGGGCCCCGGCGACCCCGGGCGGCTTGCTCAGATCGACGTCGCGGATCTTGTGGCAAGCGTCGCAGTGGTCGCCCTTCTCGAACGCGATGCCTGTGGCCTCGAGCAGGTCTCGCCCGCCCGCGGGGCCGTCGATCCCCGCAGCGTGGCAGTCGGCGCACGCGCCGAACGCCGCCGGGCGCACGGCCTCGGGCAGCGCGGGATCGTCGCACGAGGGCTGCGCTTCCCCGCCGCAGGACGGGTTGAGATCCGGCAGCACGCCGGTCCCGAGATAACACCGCATCGCAGCGCCCCCCTCACTGCCAGGGACGCGTCCGGCCTTCCAGCGCCCGCCCGCGGCGCCGCACGAGGCCTCGTCCGTGTGGGCCATCGAGACCCCGGCGTAGATGGCCTGGAGGAGCGGATTCCTGGCCGACCGCGCGTGCCCCGACTCGAGGAACTGGGCCACGAGCGTCGTGTGGCAGTGATCGCAGAACCGCGTCGAGTTGTGCGGGTCGCCGTCGCCCGGATCGCCGTAGGTGTAGCCGAGCGCGTTGTCCGGCGGCGACGCGCGGCGAAGTGCGATCTCCACCGGCCCGTCGGGGACGACCTCGAACTCGATACCGTCCGTCCGGTATCCGATCTTCGCCGCGACAACGGTCGGCTGGCCCGGGATGTCCCGCGTGATCTCGATGGAGAACGCGCCGTCCGGGCCGGTCACGAGGGCCGGCTCCCCGCCGGCCTGCATCACGATGGCGCCCTCGAGCGGCGCCGCGCCGTCGGTGACGACGCCGGTCACCGTGAACACACGCGGCAGCTCCTCCAGGGCGCCTCCAAAGCCCGTGGCCGCGCTCACGTACGTGGTCGTCGTCACCGGGTGCGCGCCCGCGCCCTGGCCGCCGCCGCCGTGGCCGCCCGGCGGCGCCTCCCCCGCGCACGCGCCGCCGAGCACGCAGGCGGCGAGCACGCAGGCGGCGAGCGCCGCCGGAAGCGTGGGTGTTCGCAGCCGGGTCAGGGGTCGCGCCGCCGTTCGCATCCCGGGGATCGCCACCGTAAACCCGGCGCGACCTCCTGTCGACGACGAGACGTTACCGCGACAGCAGGAGCTCCGAGGACGGAGACTCCGGCGCTCCCGCCTTCGAGGGCTGCGCGACCGGTCGCTGCGGCGACGGCGAGGACGGCGGGACAACCCCCCACGACATCGGCCCCCGCGACGGCGGGGGCGCCGGCGGCGGGGGCGCCGGCAGCAGGGGCTGCCCCGGCAGATCGCCCAGCTCGGCCGCGCTGAGCTGCTGCGTGCTGCCATCCCCGGACAGCGTTGTCTCCGTCGCGGCCGCATAGGCCTCGGCTTGCTCGAGGACCCGCACGAAGTTCCCGCCCAGCAGGCGGAGGATGTCCGCATCCGAGTAGCCGCGACGGATGAGCTCCAGCGTGAGGTTCGGGGCCCCGGCGCTGCCTGCGAGCCCCTCCTTGAGCGCCTCGCTCCCCTCGAAGACGGAGCCGAGGGCGACATGCTCGATCCCCGCGATCTTCACCACGTGATCGATATGGTCGATGATCCGCCACAGCGGCGGCGTCTTCTGCCCCTCCTGGGTCCTGAGCTTCTCGATCTCCTCGCGGAGCGCCTTCGTGTCGCCCGGGAGCCTCTCGCCGAGCTCCTTGAGGTGCGCCCCGTACTTCTGCGCGAAGCGCGCCGACTGCTCGGCATACGCCTCGTCCAGGAAGAGCGCCCAGGAGTTCACCATGACGAGGCCGCCGTTCTCCGCGATCGCGCGCAGCATGTAATCGTCGAGGTCGCGGCGGCGGTGGCCGGCGGCGGGCATCGTGGAAGAGGTGATGATCGGCGCCCTGGCCACCTTCATGACGCCCTGGAACGTGCTGTCCGATCCATGCGAGACGTCGACAAGCATGCCGATCCGTTGCATCTCGCGGACCACGGCCTCACCGAAGGGGGAGAGGCCGCGGTCGCGGACGTACCCGGGATCGAGCGCTCCTCCCGCGGAGCCTGCCCAGTCGTTCGTGGTCATGTGCGTGAGCGCCATGGTGCGGACGCCGAGGCGATAGAACGAGCGCAGCGCAGGCAGGGAGTTCTCGATGGCGTGCCCGCCCTCGATGCCCATGATCACGGCGATCCTGCCTTCGCGCTCGGCGCGGCGCACGTCTTTCGCGTCGCGCACGAGCATCAGCGTCTCGCGGTGGCGCTCGATCTGACGGTGGGTCGCTTCGATGAGATCGAGCGCGCGGCGCGCGGCGCTGCCGCCGAGCCGCGAGGACGAAGGCGGCGCGGGCGCGCCGACGTGGATCGGGAAGAACGCGCCGGTGACGCCCGCCGCCTTGTTCCTGGCGACCTCCGCGGCCATCAGCTCGTCGTCCGAGCTCACCTGCGCGAACGAGCCGCCGAGGAGCAGCGAGGGCACGCCGCTGTGGCCATCCACGAGGATCGCCTTGGCTTGCAGCCGCGCGGCCCGCTGCTCCGGCGTCTCGAGCCCCGGTGGGGTCGCCGTGAGGTCGGGCGCCGACGTGTACCAGGGCCCGACGTCGGCGGCGGACGGCGCGAAGACATCGGGCGCCGCCGCGGGCGCGGGGGAACGAACGCAGGCCGCGAGCGACGCGGCGGCGAGCAGCGCGAGCATTGGCGAAGTGCGCATGACCGGATCGTACCATGCGAGCTCGGCGGGAAAGCCAGCCATGAAGGTGGCAGGATCGTGCGCCGGAGAGGCGAGGCAGCACCGCCGCTGGGCGCCGACATATCGGTCCAGGTGGCCCCTATGCCTTGATGACCCCCGTTGTGAGCCACCGGTGGAGCAAGGCTGGTGCCGCCGGCGCGCGCGGCAGAGCCGCGATCGGCCAGAGCAACCAACGGGTCGAAACCCCGGAAAAGAGCAGGGTCTTGAGCCGCCGAGGCGCCAGGGACGCCGAGAGAGTGCTCTGTTCTTGGCGGCAGGCGGCTCATTTCTCGCTCGATCGACGTGTTCGGCGCTCTAGACTCGAACGGAAGACCCGATGTCGCTCCGACAGCGCGATTACCTCCTCCGCATGATCGAGCAGCTGGCCGAGGCCATCGGCCGGATCGCCGGGCTCCGGCGCGCCGGCCAGCTCGACGAGGCGGAGCTGCTCGTCCGCACCACCGCCGACGGGCTCTTCGGCCCGATGCGGGACATGCTCGACCGGCTCGACGCCGCGGGCGCGGCCACCCTGCTCGGCGACCACGAGAAGATCGGCGCGTACGCGGCGCTCTGCGCGGAGCAGGCCGAGATCCTCGAGCTCCGGGGCCGGGCCGCGCCGGCGCTCGCGGAGCGCAGGCGCGCGCTCGAGCTCTACCTCGAGGCGGTGAGCCGCGCGCCCGAGGGCAGCCCCCGCGCGCAGGAGGCCGCGCGCGCGCTCCTCGGCCGGCTGGACGCCGCGCGCCTGCCGGAGCGGTACCGCGCCCTCGCCGCGAAGCTCGGCTGATCGGGGCAGCGGGGCTCGCCCGCCGCGCGCGCTGCGCCCCGCGGTGAATGCCAGGTTGCAACGGCGCTGGCGCGCGACCATGACATGGGGAACCCCTGTGGAGACGACCCCCTCGTCCGCCAGCTTCGCCGCGCTCGGCATCGCGCCTGCCCTCCTCGACGTGCTCGCCCAGCTCGGTTACGAGGAGCCCACGCCGATCCAGCGCGAGGCGATCCCGCACCTCCTGACCGGGCGCGACCTGCTGGGGCAGGCCGCCACCGGGACCGGGAAGACGGCCGCGTTCGCGCTGCCGCTGCTCCAGCGCCTCCAGATCGGCGGCGAGCCGCCCGGCCCCCCCCAGGCGCTCGTGCTCGTGCCGACCCGCGAGCTGGCGATGCAGGTGGCCGAGGCGATGCACCGCTACGGCCGCCGGCTCGGCGTGCAGGTGCTGTCCGTGTACGGCGGCCAGCCGTTCGGGCAGCAGCTGCGCGCGCTCCGCCGCGGGGTCCACGTCATCGTGGCCACGCCCGGCCGGACGCTCGACCACATCGGGCGCGGCACGCTCGCGCTCGACGGCATCCGCACCGTCGTGCTCGACGAGGCCGACGAGATGCTCGACATGGGCTTCGCCGAGGCGCTGGAGGAGATCCTCTCCGCCACGCCGGCCGCGCGGCAGACCGTGCTCTTCTCCGCGACGCTGCCCCCGCGGATCGCCGCGATCGCCGGCCGGCACCTGCGCGAGCCGGTGCGGGTCAAGATCGCGGGCGAGAAGGCGGCCCCCGGCGAGCTCCCCCGCGTCCGCCAGACGGCGTACATCGTGCCGCGGGCGCACAAGTCCGCCGCGCTCACCCGGGTGCTCGACATGGAGGATCCGTCGTCGGCCATCCTCTTCTGCCGCACCCGCAACGAGGTCGACGAGCTGACCGAGGCGCTGCGCGCCCGCGGCTACGAGGCCCAGGCGCTCCACGGCGGGTTCTCGCAGGAGCACCGCGATCGCGTGATGGCCCGCTTCCGCGCCGGCACGGCCGAGCTGCTCGTCGCCACCGACGTCGCGGCGCGGGGGCTCGACATCGAGCATGTCTCGCACGTCATCAACTACGACGTCCCCTGCGCCCCCGAGGTGTACGTCCACCGCATCGGCCGCACGGGGCGCGCCGGCCGCGAGGGCGCGGCGATCACGCTGGTCGAGCCGCGCGAGCACTACCTGATCCGCAACGTCGAGCGGCTCACCGGGCAGCGCATCGAGGCCGCCACCCTCCCGACCGTGGCCGACCTGCGCGCGCGGCGCCTGGAGCTGACGCGGGCCTCGCTGCGGGAGGCGCTCATCGAGGGCGGCGCCGAGCGGTTCCGGGTCGTGGTCGAGGCGCTCGCCGACGAGTTCGACGTGATGGACATCGCGGCGGCGGCGGTGAAGCTCGCCCACGACGCGACGGAGGGGGACCGGGAGGAGGACGAGGCGGAGATCCCGTCGTTCCGGCCGCCTCCGCGCGGGCCGGAGCGCGCCCGCGACGACCGCGCGCCGCGCGGGCCCGCGGGGCCGCGCGGGCGCCCGGGCGAGGCGCAGGCGCGGCCGCGGCGCGAGGGGCGGGAGACCGACGGCAACGTCGCCCGGCTGTACGTCAGCGCGGGGCGCGCCGCGGGCATCCGGCCGGCCGATCTGGTCGGCGCCATCGCGAACGAGGCGTCGCTGAGCTCCCGCGACATCGGCGCCATCGAGATCGCCGACGGCTTCTCCACGGTGGAGGTCCCGGCCGACGCGGCCGACGCCGTCATCGAGGCGCTGCGCGCCACACGGCTGAAGGGCCGCAAGGTCCAGGTCCGCCGGGACGACGCGGGGTCCCGCGAGGCGCGAGGCGGGGCGGCCGAGGCCCGAGGCGGCGCGGCTGAGGAACGGGATGGCGCTGCGGGTATGGCGCCCCCGCGCCGGCGTCCACGGGCCTGAGATCCACGGGCCTGAGATCCACGACAGCCAGCGCTGGCGTCTGCTCCGCTGGAGAGCCGGAGAAGCGGTTCGTCATCACGACAGCTTCTTGTCCCTGTCGGCGCTCCAAGCGTCCCTGGCAGCTCTCACTGTGTCCCTGGCGGTTCGCGCGCCGCGCCGGTTCGCGTCGTTATCAGCCGCTGATGGCCAGCCGGCGTGTACTGAGGACGGTGAGATCGCGGGAAAGGGTCTCCGATGCGGCAATGTTAGCCATGGCCTTTCGTTGCCCTTCGAATCGGTAGGATCCGGACCCGCGACGTCGTCCCATCGACGGTGACAATTGCACCGCGGTCGAGCTCGTCGTCATGCTCGCGAAGCACGCGGACGATATCGACCCCCATCGCGTTCGGGAGAGGATCCAGGGTTCGAACCTGCAGGATGCTCGGACCGCTGGCGCCGGTTGTAGCGAGGATGATGCTGAAATCGAGGTCGTGCGTGAAGACGATGTACCCGCCCTGGCGTGCCCAGGCCATCAGCTCTCGATCCTGTGCTCGAGGGTCGCCGACTGCAGACCAGTGAACGGCCTCTATGCCTTCGCCCTTCAGGAACGGTGCCCAGGTCGGCGAGAGGTTCATGTCCACCAGAACTTTCATGAAGCTTTCAGCGGGAGCTCAACCTCCTCGACACGCCATGCCGCATAAGAGAGCGCCGCCATCACGTCGTCCCTCTCGAGGTAGGGATAGAGCTCGAGCACCTCCTCGACCGAGTGCCCCGCCGCCAGCAGTCCCAGGATGGTGCCCACCGTCACCCTCATCCCTCGGATGCAGGGCCGGCCCCCCATCACGGCGGGGTCGTGCGTGATCCGTTCCAGCAGCTCCGTCGGCATGCTGGCGAGGCTACCTCATCGTCGGCTCCTCCGCCCCCGTCAGTTGCTTTCTCGGCGAATGCGCGACGCACCGCCGGGCGGCACGGCCGGCGCCCAAGCTGCCTCGGCCGGTCGCGGTGGCGGTAGCGGCGCGTTCCATGCTCACAGCAACGCGGGCATGGCACCCCCGCGGCGCCGCCCCCGGCCCTGCGCGCCACCGCCCCCCGGGACGCCAGGCTCAGTCGGCGGTGGTCTTCCGCCGCTGGAACTGGGCGAACAGCGCGGCGCGAACGTCGTCGTGCAGCGGCTCACCCGGGAGCCCCTGGAGCGCGTCGATCGTCAGATCCATCTGCTTCAGGTAGGTGCGGCACCTGTCGCACCATGCGAGGTGCCGCGCGCAGCCCTCCTCCTGCTCGGAGGACAGCTTTCCCTCGCTCCTGTCGGTGATCATCTCGGTCAGCTGACAGCACGTGACGATCATGCGCGCTCACCCCCTCGTCATGTAGCGCTCGAGCGCGGCCCTGAGCTTCGATCGGCCACGGTGCAAGAGGACCCGCTGGTTCGCCTCGCTGATACCCAGGATCTCGCAGACCTCTTCGGACGGACACCCCTCCACGTCGCGCAAGAGGACCACCGCGCGCTGTCCAGGCGCCAGCGTCTCGAGCTCTCGCTGCAGCACGGCGCCTGTCTCCTTGCGCAGCAAGAGCACCTCCGGGCTCTGCTCCGTCCACGGAACAGGCGGAGTCGCCCAGTCACCGATGCTGTCGAATCGGGCCGGATCGACCGCCGGCTCGCCGCCGTGATCCCCGTCCTCCAGCCAGGAGACAGGCACCATGCGCTTCTCTCGAGCGCCCCACGTCCTGGCGCGGTTCGTCAGGATCCTGAACACCCATGTCTTCAGCGCGGAGCGCCCCTCGAAGCGCACGAGCCCATCGAAGACCGCCGCCCAGGTCTCCTGGACGACCTCTTGCGCGCCCGAGGGGCCGGCGACCGCCCGGGCGAGCCGGAGCATGGGTGTGTGGAGCTGGGTCACGAGCTGCTCGAAGGCCTGTTCATCCCCCGCGAGCAGCCGGCGGACGAGCGCGATGTCGTCCGCCGGCGCCGCGCAACCGGGCGCAGCCGCGTTGCCCGGCGCGGCGGGCGCGAGGAGCGAACCTATCTCGGCCGATGCGCGCTGCGCCGGTGCGACCTGTTTGCCGTCGGCGGCGGCCGAGGGGTCATGGGACACGCGGAGCACGGTATCACGCCGCCGAGCCCCGCATCAATCGACGCGGATCCGGGGCGGCTCGCCCCGCGGACGACGGCGGCCGGCGCCCCGGTCAGAGCGACCTCAGCGCGTCCGCGACCTCCTTCGGCTTCGTCAGGAAGGGGGCGTGGCCCGCGTCGATCGAGATGACCTTCTCGCAGGGCAAGGCGGTGTACTGCTGCTTCTGCTCTGCAGGGCTGATGGCGAGATCCTTGAGCGCCTCGATGTAGACCCGGGGGACCCTCCCCCACCTCTCCTCCGTGACATGGATCGGCTCGTCGAACGGCTTCGCGGGCTCCTCGCGCAGGTGGCTCTCGAGCCGCGCGACGTCCTCTGGAGAGCAATCCTGGCAGAAGGCGTCCGCGGCCCACCCCTCCTTGAAGGTCAGCGTCGTGCCGTCCTCCGAAGCGGCCGCGTACGCCTTGATCGCGGCCCCTTCGTCGTCGGCCCACTCCTGGCTCAGCGACTGGCCGTCTTTCATCAGGAAGGCGGTCAGGTAGACGAGCTTCTTCACCTTGTCGGGCCGCTGCTCGGCGGCCTGGCTCACCACGGTGCCGCCCATGCTGTGGCCGACGAGGATCACGGGGCGCGAGGCGCTGTCGATGGCCTCCACCACGGCGTCGGTATAGGCCTCCAGGCCGGCGTCCGCGACGGGCGTCTGGTCCTCGCCGTGAGCCGGGAGATCGAGGGCGATCACCTCGTTGCCGCCGGCCTCGAGGAGCGGCACCACCTTGTCCCATGCCCATGCGCCCACGAAGGCGCCGTGGACGAGGACATACGTGTTCTTGTCCGAGCCCTGGGGCCCGCCGCCCCCCGTGCTCCCGTCCGTGTCGCTGCCGCCGCAGCCGGGCAGCGCGGACGACATGAGCGCAGCGGCCGAGATCATGGTGCCAGACCGCAGGACCTTGCGAAGCAGACCGTTCATGGATGTCTCCTCATCGTCGCGAGGCTCTCCTCGAGCGCGACGTCATCGGTATTTCGACGTGCGATGGATGCGCGCGCCCCTGCGCCCGGGCGTGTCCCCGGCGCCGCGACGGCTATCCCGCTACCTGCACAGTCTCGGAGGGGGGCCGAACGTTACAGCCCGATCAAGGAATCGTCCGAAGGCGGCCGGAGCCGCGTCCGCCGGTGGGATGGCGCCGCGCGCGGAGGCCGCCCGCGCGCCCGGCGGACCTGGTGGCGATGGGCGTTCTGGGCTAGACGCCTCGCCATGCCATCGGAGAGCGCCATGCCTGGCGGAGACGATCTCGTCGCGCGCGACCGCCGCTGCGTGATGCACCCTTACGCCGCGCCCATCTCGAGCGCGCCGCTCTTCGCGGTCGAGCGCGCGGAGGGCGTTCGCCTCACCCTGACCGACGGCCGCGAGCTCATCGACGGCATGGCGTCCTGGTGGGCCGCCATCCACGGCTACGCGCACCCGGCGCTGACGGCGGCGATCAGCGCCCAGCTCGGGCGGATGAGCCACGTGATGTTCGGGGGGCTCACCCACGCGCCCGCGGTCGAGCTGTGCGAGGCGCTGGTGGCGCTCACGCCTGAGCCGCTGACGCGCGTCTTCCTGGCCGACTCCGGATCCGTGTCGGTCGAGGTGGCCATCAAGCTCGCTCTCCAGTTCTTCATTGCGCGGGGGCAGCCCGAGAAGCGCCGCCTGATCAGCGCGCTCGCCGGCTACCACGGCGACACGTTCGGCGCGATGGCGGTCACCGATCCCGTCAATGGCATGCACCACCTCTTCCGCGGCGCGCTCGCGCAGCACCTGTTCGCGGAAGCGCCCGGGCCGGCGTTCGACGCGCCCTGGTCGCCGGACGCCCTGAGCAGCATGGCCGCGCTGCTCGAGCGGCACGCGCACGAGGTCGCCGCCGTGATCCTCGAGCCGATCGCGCAGAACGCCGGCGGGATGCGCTTCTACCACCCGCAGTACCTGCGCGAGCTGCGCGCGCTCTGCGACCGCCACGGCGTGCTGCTCATCTTCGACGAGATCGCGACCAACTTCGGCCGCACCGGCGAGCTGTTCGCGTGCCACCACGCGGGCGTCGCGCCGGACATCATGTGCCTCGGCAAGGCCCTCACCGGCGGCACGATGACCCTGGCCGCCGCGCTCTGCACGGAGCGCGTGGCCGCGACGATCGCCGGCAACGAGCCGCGCGTGTTCATGCACGGCCCGACGTACATGGGCAATCCGCTCGCCTGCAGCGCCGCGCTGGCCAGCATCCGGCTCCTGCTCGCCTCGCCGTGGCGCGCGCGCGTCTCGGCCATCGAGGCGCAGCTCCGCCGCGAGCTCGCCCCGTGCCGCGCGCTCGACGCGGTCGCCGACGTGCGCGTGCTCGGCGCCATCGGCGTTGTCGAGCTCAAGCAGCCCGTCGACACGGCGCGCGTGCAGCCGGCGTTCGTGGAGCGCGGCGTCTGGTTACGGCCTTTCGGGAAGCTGGTCTATACCATGCCGCCTTACATCATCGAGCCAGCCGACCTATCGCGTATCAGCGAGGCGATCGTGGGCGTGCTGTCCGGGATGTAAGCCGCGCGGCTCTCCCATCGCAGGCGGCAGGCGCCAGCCTCCCGGGCGTATCGCGCGCAGCCCGAAGAGCGGATGGACCCGCTTGTGGACCCGGCACGTTGGACCATAGACTCGTACGCGTGAAGTATTGCACCAAGCCTTCCTGTCCTCACCGACTGCGAACGCGCTCGCCGGCGGAGTTCGTCGACTCCATGGCGGTCTGCAGCGACTGCGGCACACAGCTCGTCGCGGCGGACTCACCCGAGGAGATCGAGGGCATCGTCGCGCAGGCCGACAAGGGCCCAACCAGGCGCACGGGAGAGGTCGCCACGGACACGGGGGAGGAGACCAGCGCGCTCAGCCGCGCGAGGAAGGACAGGTTGTTAGGGACGGCATGCCTGGTCGGCGGAATCCTCCTCGCTGCAGCGGCTTTCATCGGTGGCGGCGTCCGTGGCGACGGCAGCATCACGGTAGCTGACATCGTCAACGGGCTGTTCAAACTTTGTATCGCCGCATACCTCGTCCGAAAAGGCATGTCGCTCCGTCGAGCTCCATCCAGATCATGAGATCCTCCAGGGCAAGGGCCCGGAACGCCTCGTCGTGAGCTCGTGATCTCGGCTCCGATGCTCGACGCGGTCGCGCGCTTGCGCCCGCGTCGAGCGACGGATCGGGACGCGCCTGGCAACCCCGGTGTGCTAGCGTGCACGCCCACGCCGTCGCTCCTGCGCACACGGAGCACCCACGACCACGGGAGGTACGAACATGACCAAGGGCGCGTGTCTTTGCGGAACGGTCCGCTTCGAGATCGACGGTCCGTTCCAGACCATGCTGAACTGTCACTGCTCGATGTGCCGCAAGTTCCACGGCACGGCGTTCGCCACGGCCGTCGTCGCGCCGCTGCCGGGGTTTCGCTGGCTCGCCGGCGAGGACGCCATCCGCCCCTCCTGCGCGAGCGACCGCCGCTCCTTCTGCGCCACCTGCGGCTCGGCCACGCCGATGCTCCGCCCCGAGAGGCAGCTCGCCGTGCTCCATGCCGGCAACCTGGAGGGCGATCTCGGGATCGAGCCGAAGTTCCACCAGTTCGTCGGCTCCAAGGCGCCCTGGTACACGATCACGGATTCCCTGCCGCAGTTCGAGGAATGGCGGCCCGAGATGCAGGCGCCGGTCGTCTCCCGCCCCGTGGCCCCGCCGAAAGAAGGCGTCACCCAGGGGAGCTGCCTGTGCGGCGACGTGGCCTTCGAGTTCGACGGCGCGCCCCTCCGCATGGTGAGCTGCCATTGCACGCGCTGTCGCCTCGGGCGCAGCGCCGCGCACGCGACCAACGTCTTCGCCGCCCTGGACAGCTTCCGCTGGATCCACGGTGACGCGCAGATCGCGAGTTACAAGGTGCCCGACGCGCGGTTCTTCACCGTCGCGTTCTGCAAGCGCTGCGGCGGCGCGGCCCCGCGCCAGTCACCCGAGCGCGGCTTCGCCGTGGTGCCCGCGGGCACGCTCGACACCGATCCCGGCATCCGCCCCGCAGCCCACATCTTCGTCGACTCCAAGGCGAGCTGGTTCCCGATCACCGACGACCTGCCGCGGTTCGCCGAGTACCCGCCCCAGGCCTGAGGCCGCGATCAAGCGATCGACCACGGCACGGTCACCATAGTAACCGTCACGGCCCATCCCGGCGCTCACGGTACCGTCACGAGGAGCGCAGCGCAAAGCACTGTACCCAGCGCCAAGAGGCCCCCCTCATCGAGGGAAGGGACGCCACTTCGCAGCCACGCGAGCCGCTGCGCCGATCCGGGGGATCACCTGCCTGCCACGCCCCACACCTCCGCGAGCGCGAGGATGCGGGCATGCTCCGGCACCGCCTCGAGGAAACTGCGGCGCAGGTCGGGAGACTCGATGGCGTCCGCCTCGGCATGCAGCTGATCGCGGGCAGCGACGAGCGCTGCCCGGGCCGCGTCGACGTCACCGCAGGCGTGGAGCGTCTCGGTCCAGGCGAGGCGCACGAGCGCTTCGTCTTCATCGAGACCTCCGAAGCGCTCGACAAGCTCGATCGCCCCGCGTGCCGCGGCAAGCGCATCCACGTCGCGCCCGGCTCGGAGCAGGGCTTGGGCGAGTGTGGCGTGCGCGATGGCCTGCAGCGCGGGGTACGCCTGCGTCTCGCCGATCGCGGTGGTCGCCTGCGCGCACGCCTGTACAAAATCGCCCAGAGCAAGCAGACTTTGCGCGAGCAGCACCCTGGCCTGGGCCATCTGCCTGCCATTGGCGAACGCTCGCGCCTCCTCGATGACCCCGGCCGCCAGCGCCATGACATCGGCCCTCTGGCCCCGCGCCATGCCGATGTACCCCAGATGGATGCTGGCCCCGTTCGCCGCATAGGGCAGGTCGAGCTGAGCAGCAACCCTCTTCGCCTCATGCAGCGTCGACGCTGCCAGTCCGTAAGCGCCGAGTCGCTTTTGCGTCACGCCCAGATTCACGCACGTCAGGCACGCGTCCCGCAGCGCGCCGTCGCGCTCGTAAGCCTGCAATGCGGCTTCGGTGAGGCGCAGGGACAACTCGAGTCGACGGGGCTTGTAGCACGCTGCAGTGCTCCTCGTGATGTAGATATGCCCCGCCAGGCCGGGCTCCAGATGCTCCGGCTGCACCCCGCCCATGACGCCCTCGAGCGCGTCGGCAGCGGCGTGGCGCCCGAGCTCTCGCAACCATGTGGCGGCGCTGTACCAGGCGAGGAGGAATTCCCGGTCGAGCGCCGCGCCCTCCCGGTCGAGCGGCAGCGACGAGGCCACCGCCTCGAGCTGCTCAGCCTTCCCGAGCGCCCCGCTCGCCCAGGCGAGCATCGCCAGCGCGGTATGCGCCCCCCTGCTCCCCGCGGGCGTCAGGCCAACCGCCGCCTTCGCCGCGCGCTCCGCGTCCACGAACGCGCCCCGCCAGTTGTGCGCGGTCGCCGCGAGCGCGTACAGCCGTCCAGCGGCACCGTCCCCCGGCGCGCAGGCCAGCGCCCGGTCCACCCGAGCGAGCGCGCCTTCGAGGTCGCTCGCCTCCAGCGCCTGCTCCGCCGCCCGCTCGTAGCACCGCGCCGCCGCCTCGATCGCCTCGCCGTGCTCAAAGTGCTCTGCCAGCACCAGCGCGTCGCGCTCGCCGGCCTCCTCCAGCCACACGCCGGCGAGGCGGTGGCCGAGCCGGCGGTCCACGTCGGTCAGCATGCTGTAGGCCGCCTCGCGCACGAGCCCGTGCCGGAAGGCGAACTCCGCCTCGCCAGCGAACCGTGGCTCGGGCTGCCGCACGATCCACTCGCGCCGCTCCAGATCCGCGAGCCGTGCGTCGAGCGCTGCGCTTCCCTCCTGTCGAAGCCCCAGGAGGCGCGCCGCCGCGCCGCGCCAGAACACCTCGCCGAGCACGCTCCCGGCGCGCAGGAGCCGCCGCGCCTCGGCGTCGAGGTCCTGGAGCCGCGCCTGCACCATTGCCAGCACCGTCTCCGGCGCCTCGCGTGCGTCCCGCCCCTCGGCCGAGGCGCGCACGAGCTCCTCCACGAAGAACGGGTTGCCCGCGGCGCGCCGCACGATCTCCGCGACGTGTTCCGCGTCGGAGCGGTCGCCCAGGGCCGCCTGCACCATCCGCTCGCAGGCCCGCCGGGGCAGCTCGCCGAGCCCGAGCTCCATCGTGCCCCGCCCGGCCCAGAGCGCAGGGAAGGTCGCCCGCACCTCCGGCCGCGCCAGGGCGAGCACCATGAGCGGCTGTTCCTCCAAGAGGCGCAGCGCCGCGTCCACGCACTCGACGGTCGGGAGGTCGCCCCAGTGCAGATCCTCCAGCACGAGCAGCAGGGGGCGCTCCCGGCACTCGGCGCCGACGAAATCGACCCACGCCCGGCGGAGCTGGTCGCCCATGAGCAGCGGATCGCGCCGGGCCGCGCGCAACTGCACGCGCCCCTCGCCCGGGAACGGCGCGCCGACCATTTCTCCCAGGAACTCGGTCACCCGCTCCCGGAGCGCCGGGTCCACGTGCCGGGCCACGCGGGCCGCGAGCTGATCGCGGCGGCGCTCGAGGGGCTCGCCGTCGACCAGGTGAACGGCGCGGCGCACCACCTGCCCGAGGAGGTCGAGGGGCGCCCCCGCGCGCGCGGGATCCGCCTGCGCGATCCAGATCTCGGGCGGCTCGGACCGCGCCCTGAGCCGCCGCACGAGCTCCAGGCGCAGGCGTGACTTGCCCATCCCCGCCGCCGCGATCACGAGCCCCGCCCGCGCGCAGGGCTCGCCTGAACACTCGTCGAACAGGTCCTCCAGGGCGCGCAGCTCCCGGTCGCGCCCCACGAACGGGGTGGATTTGCCGAGCAGCGTGCGCGCCTCATCGAACGGATCACGCTGGCCGACGACCGCTTGCGCCCGGGGCCCATTCGCGATCTCGAAGCCCGGCCCGAGGAGGCTGGCCGTGATCGCATCGACGAGCACCGGGGCCTGCGCTTCCGATGCGCCGTCGCCCGGCGGCCTGGCGTCGCCGCCGACGAGCAGCGCGGAGGCGCGGTCGATGACCGGGCCGATGGGTTGCCCGCCGCCGAGCGCGTCCCACCCGGTCGCCACCGCCAGCCGGGCGCTGGGCAGGAGCTTCCGCAGCACGAGACCGCAGCGCACGGCGCGCGCAGCCAGGTCGATCGGCGTCGCCGCGCCCGTGAGGACCGCGGCGACCCCGCCGTCCTGCAGCGGCTCGAGGCGGCCGCCGTGCTCGGCCGCCGCGTGGCGCAGGTCCGCGAGGGACGGCGCCGTCCTTGGCGGCGCCGTGACCTTCCCTCGCGCATCGATCGTGGAGGCCTCCGCGCACGGCGCCGCGGCGGCGTCCGCATGCGGCGCCGTGGCGGCCTCGCAGCGCGGCCCCGTGGAGGAAGCCTCGCTGCCCATCCGCATGGCCTCCTTGGCCCACAGCGCGGTGTGCGTGGCCGGGAGGAAAGGCACGCCTACCCTGGCCAGGATCACGCTGACGAGCCCCCGCTCGCGGCGCGTCAGCGCCGGCGCAGACAGCTCCTCGGCCGCATGCTCTGCCGAGCGCGCAGCGAGCGCGCTGGCCGCCGCGGCCGCGTCCTCGGGCCGGCCTTCGCGGTCCTTCGCCATGAGCCGCGCCGTGAGCAGGTCGACGGCCTCGGGCACCTCGCCCCGCAGCGCGCTCGGCCTCGGCGCGTCCTCGAAGAGCACCTTCACGAACACCGCGAACGCGTGCTCGCCCCAGTAAGGCGGCTGGCCGGTGAGGCACTCGAACAGGATGCACCCGAGCGCGTACACGTCCGCGCGTGCGTCGATGTCCAGCTCGCCGCGGATCTGCTCCGGCGCCATGTAGGCGGGCGTTCCAATGGGCACACCGGGCTCGGTCAGCCCGCCGGTCGCTGCCGCGTCGCGCGCAATCCCGAAATCGAGGAGCTTGACCCGATCGAGCTGACCGCCCTGCAGGAACAGGTTTGCCGGCTTGAGATCGCGGTGGATCACGCCGCGGCCATGCACGAGCGACAGCGCCTCGGCCACGCGGTGGACCAGGGCGAGCCCCTCCTCGACGCCGAGCGGCCCGCGGGCGAGCCGCGACGCGAGATCCTCGCCCTCGAGCCACTCCATGGCGAGGTAGTGCTGTCCCTGGTCAGAGACGCCGTGGGCGACGAGGCGTGCGATCGCCGGATGCCGGAGCTCAGCCAGGAGCCGCGCCTCCCGCTGGAACCGCGCGACGAGCTGCGCGTCCGAGCTTCTCAGGAGCTTGAGCGCGACCGGCTCACCATCCTGCCGATCGCGCGCGCGATAGACGTCGCCCATGCCTCCGGTGCCGGCGAGCCGCTCGAGCTCGAACCGACCGGCAAGGATCTTCGGCGACTCCCCCCTGTGCATCCCCTGATGATACCGCCCCAGTCGTCCTGAACGCGTGATGAGAATTTCAGGCGCCTTGCGATGACGACACGCCACGTTCTTGGACGGACAGAATGCGCTTGTAGCACGGAAATGTGGTCACCGGGGAGCTCGGGCTCGGGGGCGTCCTCGGCCACGAAGTACAGATAGGGAGCGGCATCTGAGCTCCTGCCCCATGCATGACGCCGCGATCACGCGAGCTGCCACGGCACCGTCACCGTACGAGCAGTCCTGCGACGACCCCGTGCGCACGCGCGGTCACTCAGGTATCCGGGCGTCGCCCTGCCCGGAGCGCGTCTCGCCGAGCGAGCAGCCACGTGTGCGCCTCGCCCTCCGTGTCGAAGAGCTGCTGCGGGTAATACCGTCCCGTGATCATCTGCACGCCCTTCGCGAGGAGGGTCAAGACGACGCGCAGGGAATAGCTCGCTCCGATGATCGCGACAGCATCGATGCGCGCTGCCCGCACTCCTTCCGTCACCACCTTGCGCGCCGGCGCCGAGAGGGGGCCCGTGTGGCGCATGTCGGCGAGCACCAGGACGTCGCGGCCGCTCTCCGCCACGCGCCGGATCACGCCGAGGACAGCGCGCGCTCGGTCTTCCGTGACCTCGCCGTGGATCGCCACCCGCAGGATGCCGTCGGGCTCGTCACGAACGTCGGGGCTCACGTCGTTGAGGCCGAGATCGCTCATGCCACCCATGCTAGCGCCTCGACCGCGCGGCGGGGTGCCTACTCTCACGGTCCGCCGGGCTCGGCTCGATGTCCGAGGCGAGCCCGACGCCGAAGCGGGCCGGGCTCGCCCGGAGCGGCAGGAACAGCCCGAGGACGGCGGCGGCGTGCACCGGGGCGAAGTAGACGATCGCGACGAGGCGTGTGCTGCCCTTCAGGGTGGATCTCCCATGGTTTCAGGCGGCCGCGCTGGAGCGGCCCGCCCGGCGGGGCCGGATCCGCGCGAGGCCGCGCGGATCCGCTCTGCAGGACGACGCCTCGATGCGCTGCGGCTCGAGGCCGAGCTCCCGCATCTTCTCCGCGTCCCAGGCCTCGATCGGATCGCGCCCGGCGATGTAGCTGCGTGATCGGTTGGCGAGCGGCGCGCGCAGGCTCATCACCTCGGGCGCCGACATGACGACGCACGCCTTGTAACGGGGCAGATCGCTCGTCATCAGCCGATTCCACACGTGGCGGCCCACGTTGTGGAGGCTCCCCAGCGCGCGGCTCAGGCGCTGGAAATGGTCGATCACCTCCGAGGGGTGCAGCCGGGGCGGGCGGTGGCAGAGGGTGTATCCATCGAGGTCCCGGCTGATCACCCCGGGAAGGAGCCGCCCCTCGGCCGCCACCTGCGCGAAGAAGGGCGTCTCCGGGTACGGGCAGACGATGCCCAGGAAGGTCGGGCAGTGATCGCCGAGATCATGCAGGTACTCGGGCACCCGCTCGAGGTAGTCGTTGGTGTCCCCGTCCGCGCCCACGAGGAGCCCGAAGGAGAGGACGATCCCGCTCGCGAAGGCCCGCTGGATGACCTCCCGCACCTCGCTCAGCTTGTTCTGGCCCTTGTTCATCGAGCTGATCGACTCGGGGTTCAGCGACTCGAGCCCTGTGTAGACGTAGCGGCACCCTGCCCGCCCCATGAGGCGGACGAGCTCCGGGTCGCGCAGCACGTTGAACGTGAGCGCGCAGCCCCAGATCTTCTTGAGGGGCATCAGCGCCTCGCAGAGCTCGCGCAGGTAGCGGGGCGAGCCCCCCAGGTTGTTGTCGAGGAAGCTGAACACATTGTTGGTCACCCCCGGGATGCGCTGGTTGAAGATCATCCGGTCGCGGATGTCCCGGATCACGTGGTCGATGGGGCGATAGCGATACTGTTCGTGCCCGGTCAGCACGCAGAAGTTGCAGGAGAAGGGGCAGCCGCGCGACGCCTCGATGCCGGGCAGGCGGACGAGGTTGTTCCGGTAGTCGACAAGGTCATAGCGGTAGGTTGGGATCTGCTCCGGGGGCACCGGGGGGAGCGCATAGACGGGCTGGAGCTCGCCCCGCTGGAAGTCGGCGATGAGGGCCGGGAGGTTGGCCTCCGGGTCCTCCGCGACCACGGCGTCGAAGTACTTCAGCGCGTCCGCGCGGAAATGGCTCGCGTGCCGCCCGCCGGCCACGGTGGTCATGCCTTGCCGCCGGAACAGCGTGGAGAGGACCTTGGTGTGCTCGTAATAGGCGTGCAGGTACGAGAAGAAGACCAGGTCCCAGTGGCGGTCGAGCGGGATGTCCGTTTCCTTCTCGTTGTAGAGCTCGATCTCGGCGTCGGCCGGGCACAGGGCCGCGAGCAGCTCGGGCACGGACGATTGCATGATCGAGCGCTCCTTGCGGAGCAGTCGGCTCGGGTGCGTATAGGTCGAGATGATTGCGATGCGCATCGAGGACACTCCTGGTTCAGTTCAGGACGTATCACACCCTCGAGGCAAGGAGGACGGAGACGAAAAGGCGGGCAGGAGCGGCACAAATGCGCCCTACACTGGGCGGGGGTCAGCTCAGCGAGCACTCCACACGACATGAGGACACAGGAGGAACCTTGGTCGGCCTCCCGGATCCCCAGGGGCTAACCAGGCTCGTCCGGTCGCGCGCAGGGCCCCCCTCCACCCCACGATCGGTCACCAACGTGGTCGTGAACGTTTACGTGAACGTGGTCGTGGTCGTGGTCGTGGTCGTGGTCGTCAACGGTAAGCCGTGAACGACCACGACCACGACCACGTTCACGACCACGTAAACGTTCAGAGGCAGCAGAACGCGGCGCGAATCGTCGTTAACGCCTAGGCCCGGATCCCACCCCCGTCATGGTCGCGTAGACGAATCGCACGATTTAAATGTAATTCACATCACAACTATCAACAAGATGATCATCGAATCGAAACATCTCCTCGCGCAGCATCCCGGGCTCCGGGGGTCGGCCGGACTGGCCAGTTGCGATTTCATGGAGACGTGACATTCACAACGCGCGTTCCAGCATAGCGTGAAAGTGGCCGCTGCTGTCTGCTTCGGCCGTTCCTTGCAATCGTCTTCGAAGGCCAACAGGTGTCATCGTGCTAAAGTTACCCTTGTTCCCGCGCACCCTCTCGCGCGCGGGGTATTCTCTTCTTCGGCGTGACCGCGTTCGATGGACGGCGGCCATGGCGCTCGCGACCGCCTGGGGCTGCGGCGGCTCGCCGGAGCCCGGTGAGCTCGGGACCGCCGAGCAGCCCGGCGATCTCGGGACCGCCGAGCTCGCCGCCACCCTCCCGAGCGGGCGCGTGGTCATCAGCCAGGTGTACGGCGGCGGGGGCAACGCTGGGGCCGTCTACACGCACGACTTCATCGAGCTGTTCAATCGGTCGAACGAGCCGGTGTCGCTCGCGGGGTGGTCCATCCAGTACGCGAGCGCCAGCGGCACGGGCGCCCTCGGGGCCACGACGACCCAGCTCACGGAGCTGCCCGCGATCACCCTGCAGCCCGGCCAGTACTTCCTCGTGCAGGAGGCCGGGGGCTCGGGCAGCGGCGCGCCGCTCCCCGCCGCCGACCTCGTCGATGCGACCCCCATCAACATGAGCGGCTCGGCCGGCAAGGTCGCCCTCGTCCGGCAGGCCACGGGCCTCGGCTGCAACGGCGGCACCGCGCCCTGCTCGGCGGCCCAGGAGGCGCTGATCGAGGATCTGGTCGGCTTCGGCGGGGCGAGCTACTTCGAGGGCGCCGCGCCGGCGCCGGCGACCGCCAACGCGACGGCGTCGCTCCGGCAGGGCGCTGGCTGCCAGGACACGGGCAGCAACGTCGACGACCTCTCGACCGGGGCGCCTACCCCCCGCAACACCTCGACCGCCGCGCTCGAATGCGGCGGCGACACCCCGCCGGCGGTGACCTCGACGGCGCCCGGCGACGGCGCGACGGGCGCCGACCCGACCGCGAGCCTGAGCGTGACGTTCAGCGAGGCGGTCGTCGCGGCGGAGGCCTTCGAGCTCTCCTGCGCGGGCAGCGCGCGCCCGATCGCGGTCAGCGGCGGCCCCCTCGCCTTCACGCTCACGCCGGCCGAGCCGCTCCCCCCGGGCGCCGCGTGCCTCCTCGTCGTGCGGGCGAGCGGCGTGCAGGAGCAGGACCCGGGGAGCAACGGGACGATCGACCCCTTGCCCGCCGACGTCTCGGTCTCGTTCACCACGGCGCAGGCGGCGCAGGCGCTCGCGATCCACGACGTCCAGGGGCGCGCGCACCTCTCGCCGCGTTCGGGCGCGGTCGTGAAGACGACAGGCCTCGTGGCGACCCTGCGCAGCAACGGCTTCACCGTGGAGTCGCCGGCGCCGGACGCCGATCCGGCCACCTCCGAGGGGCTGCTCGTCTTCACCGGCGCCGCGCCGTCGGTGAGGGTCGGCGACCTTGTCGAGCTCACCGGCGAGGTCACGGAGTACCGCGCCGGCTGCGCGGACCCGTGCACGCCCTCCCGCGGCAGCGCGTACCACAACCTGACGGTCACCGAGCTCGCCCGCCCGCAGATCACCGTCCTCTCGAGCGGCCACGCGCTGCCGGCCCCGGTCTCGATCGGCTTCGCGCCCGGCGCGCGCCGCCCCCCGACGCAGATCATCGAGGACGACGCCAGCGGCAGCGTCGAGGCCGCGAACGGCTTCGACCCCGAGGCCGACGGCATCGATTTCTGGGAGAGCCTCGAGGGCATGCGGGTGAGCATCAACGCCCCGGCCGTCGTGGGCCCCACCCGCGAGTTCTCGAGCTCCGGGACCGCGGAGATCGCGCTGGTCCCGGGCGACCGCGACGCGGCCACGGGCGACGCGGCGGGCCTGCGCAGCGAGCGCGGGGCCGTCGTCGTCAGCCCCGGCGACTTCAACCCGGAGCGGATCCTGCTCCAGATCCCCCTGCGCGACTCGCCGCCCGCGCTGGACGTGGGCGCCACGTTCGCCGGGCCCATCGTGGGCACGGTCGACTACAACTTCGCCAACTACAAGCTCCTGCCGGTCGACGAGGCGCTCCCCGCGGCGACCTCGACGCTCTCGCGCGAGATCACGTCGCTCGGACCGCGGACCGCCGACGACCTCGACGTGGCCGCGTTCAACGTCGAGAACCTCGATCCGGGCGACCCGCAGGACAAGTTCGATCGCCTCGCGCGGATCCTCGTCGACAACCTCGGCAGCCCCGACCTCGTCGCGCTCGAAGAGGTCCAGGACAACAGCGGACCGACCAACAATGGAGTGGTGGACGCCTCGACCACGTTCGCTCGGCTCATCGCCGCGATCGCGGCCGTGCCCGGCGGGCCCAGCACCTATCAATTCCGCAGCATCGATCCGGCCGACGGCACGGACGGCGGGGAGCCCGGCGGCAACATCCGCGTTGGCTTCCTGTTCCGGACCGACCGCGGGCTCGAGTTCGTCGATCGCCCGGGCGCCGGCGCCCTGACGCCGAACGAGGTGATCGGCGGCGCGGGCGGCGTGTCGCTGCGCTACAGCCCCGGCCGCATCGACCCGGGCAATCCGGCCTTCGCCAGCAGCCGCAAGCCGCTGGCGGGCGAGTTCCGCTGGAACGGACAGCCGCTGTTCGTGGTGGCCAACCACTGGAACTCCAAGGGCGGCGACGAGCCGCTCTACGGGCGCTTCCAGCCCCCGACCCTCTCGAGCGAGGTCCAGCGGCGGCAGCAGGCCACCGTGGTGGCCGGCTTCGTGCGGCAGATCCTCGACAGCGATCCTTCCGCCAACGTCGTGGTCCTCGGCGACCTGAACGACTTCCAGTTCTCGGCGCCGCTCGGCATCCTCAAGGACGCCGGGCTGACGACGCTCATCGAGACGCTCCCGCCGGAGGAGCGCTACACGTACGTGTTCGACGGCAATGGCCAGTCGCTCGACCACGTGCTGGTCAGCGCCAACCTGGCCGGGCCGAAGCTCATTGGCTTCGACGTCGTCCATGTCAATGCGGAGTTCGCCGACCAGGCCAGCGACCACGACCCCGGCGTCGCGCGCTTCCGCATCGCGCCCGACATGGATGGCGACGGCGTGCCCGACGCGAGCGACAACTGCCCTGCCGAGCCCAACGCCGCTCAAGGCGACTCGGACGGCGACGGCCTCGGCAACGCATGCGACCTCGAGTGCATCAGCGTTCGTCGCGGCGCGTTCGGCGCCGTGCAGGACTCCTTCGTCGAGGGTCCCACGACGGGCTGGGCGTACGGCGCGTATCCCTACCTCATCACCAGCGCGAGCGCGGTCCAGCCGGCGACGGCGGTCCTCGCCTACGATCTGTCGTTCATCCCGGAGGGCTCCAGCGTGACCTCGGCGACGCTATCGCTGTCCTATGCGTGGAAGCCCGCGGGCAGCGTCGTGACCGTGCACCGCGTGAACGGCGCCTGGGAGGAATCGACGCTTCATGGGGGCGGGTTCAGCGGATACAGCCCTGCCGTCGAGGCCTCCCTCGCCACGCTGGCGCAGACCGACGCGTTCGTCACCGCCGATCTGACGTCCCTCGTGCAGGGCTGGGTCGATGGCGCGCAGCCGAACCACGGTGTCGCGCTGGTCGACGCGAACAACAGGACCGACTTCCGCTCCAGCGAATATCCCGACGCCGCGCGCAGGCCGAGGCTCGACGTCTGCTATCACGCGGCCGACTGATCCGCCGGCTCGACAGCGCCAGTCCGCCCCATCGCTCTCGGTGACATCCCTCAGCCGCCGCGCCGCCCGCGGCTCCCGCGCCTGCGCAGGAAGTCGATGAACGCCGAGAGCTTGGGCGGCACGTGCGCCCGGCTCGGATAGTAAAGGAAGTACCCCGGGAAGGGCGGACAGAAGCCCTCGAGGACGCGCGCGAGGCGCTTGCCGCGGAGCTCGTCCCGCACCGTCGCCTCCAGGACGTAGGCGAGCCCGATGCCGTCGACCGCGGCGCGGACCATGAGATCGGGATCGTTGCACACGAGAGGCCCGCTCACCGCGATGTCGAAGTCCTTCCCGTTCTCGGTGAACTCCCACCTGTAGACGTTCTGGCTCGTGATCTGCCGGTAGTTGATGCACGCGTGCGCGTGCAGGTCGCGCGGGTGCTTTGGCTTGCCGCGCGCAGAGAGATACGCCGGCGACCCCACGACGGCGATGCGCTGGTCCTCGCTGACGCGGACCGCGATCATCTCGCTGTCGAGCGTCTCGCCGAGGCGGATGCCCGCGTCGAACCCTCGCGCGACGATATCCGCGAGCCCGTCCTCGATCGCCACGTCGACGCGGATCTCCGGGTAGGCCGCGACGAACGCCGCGAGCACCGGCTCGATCACCTGCCGGCTCGCGATCCTCGGGACGTTCAGCCGCAGCGTCCCGGCGGGCCGATCGCGCAGCTCGTCGAGCGCCTCGAACGAGGCGCGGACCTCCGCGAGCGCGGGCCGGAGCCGCTCGAGAAAGCGGGCGCCGGCCTCGGTCAGGCCCACGCTGCGCGTCGTGCGCTGGAGGAGCCGCACGCCGAGCCGCCGCTCGAGCCCGGTGATCGTCTGGCTCACCGCCGAGGGCGTCACGCGCAGCTCCGCCGCCGCCCGGGTGAAGCTCCGCTTCTCGGCCACGACGAGGAGCACCGACAGGCCCGCCAGGTCGTCCTGGATCATGAAGCGCAGCTTAACATCCCGTGCAGATTCACCCCGTTTTTCGGCGCAGCGCCGCGGCGTAGGCTCCCCGTCGAAGGCAGAGGAGAGAGACCCATGAGCACTGCAAACAGCGGATCCAGGATCTGGTTCATCACCGGCGCGTCCTCGGGCTTCGGCCGCGCGATCGCCGAGGAGGCGCTCCGGCGTGGCGACTCGGTGGTGGCGGCGGCGCGCGGCGAGCGCGCGCTCGCGGACCTCGCGGGCGAGGCGCCGGGGCGCGTCGAGGTCGTGAAGCTGGACGTCACGAAGCCGGACGACATCCGCCGCGGCGTCGCGGCGGCGCTCGCGCGCTTTGGCCGGATCGACGTGCTGGTGAACAACGCCGGCTACAGCCTGGTCGGCGCGGTCGAGGAGACCAGCGACGAGGAGCTCCGCGCCGCGATGGAGGCGATGTTCTTCGGCGCCGTGGCCCTCACCCGCGAGGTGCTGCCGCACATGCGCGGCCGCGAGAGCGGCGCGATCGTCCAGATCACGAGCATGGGCGGCCTGACGACGGGACCCGGCTTCGGCGCCTACTGCGCCGCGAAGCACGCGCTCGAGGGGCTCTCGGAGTGCATGGCCGCCGAGCTCGCGCCGCTCGGCGTGCGCGTCCTCATCGTCGAGCCGGGCGCGTTCCGCACGCGCCTCTTCGGGGGCGCCTTCCGGTCGATGCCGGCGCTCGACGCCTACGCGCCCACCGTCGGCGCGACGCGCGCGTACGCGGCCGGGTCCGACGGATCGCAGCCGGGCGATCCGGCGAAGGCGGCGCGCGCGATCGCCGATGCGATCGGGCTCGATCCGATGCCGCTCCGCCTGCCGCTCGGCGCCGACGCGGTGAGCGGCATCCGCGCGAAGCTCGCCCGCGTCGCGGCCGACGTCGACCGCACCGAGGCGATCGCGCTCGACACCACGGTCGACGCCGCGGCGACCGGCGCGGAAATTTCCTAGCTCACCCCATTCCCCTCTTATCGCAATTTTCTCAGCTGGCGAATTTTCGTTTCCACCAGGATCAGCCCCGCCATCCGCTGGAATTCACCCCGGTCAAGGTACGTGATTCGTACCTGGAAAGGTCGCTGATCCATGATTCGCCACGTGCTCCTCGGCAGTCTGCTCCTCGCTGCCCTCGCCTCGTGTTCAAGCTCACCCTCCGAAGGATCGGACAACGCCGGTGGCTCTGGTGGTGCGGGTGCCTCTTCGACGGTGGCAAGCTCGAGCGGAACCGGCGGCTCTCCTTCGAGCTCCGCTTCGAGCAGCAGCTCCGCGGCCGCCAGCTCCGGCTCCGCCGGGGGCGGCGGTTCGGCGGCCAGCAGCGGCTCCACGGGGGGCGGCGGCTCGTTCGGGGAGGGCTGCTCGAAGGACATCAAGATCCCGACCCTGGCCGAGCTGACGGCGAACCCCAAGATGCCCGATCCGTTCACCTTCCTCGACGGCACCAAGGTGACCTCGAAGGCCGACTGGGCCTGCCGCAGGAAGGAGATCAGCCTCCTCGCGCAGGAGTTCATCTATGGCAAGAACCCTGGAAAGCCCGAGTCCATCGAGGCCACGTTCAGCGATGGGAAGCTGGCCATCACCGTCTCCAACGGTGGAAAGTCGATCCAGTTCTCGGTGAACATCAAGGCGGCCACGGGCGGAGGTGGCGGGCCCACGCCGGCGATCTTCAGCATCGGCGCGTCGGCGCCGGCCGGCGTGGCGACGATCGACTATGGGAGCGTCGGGGAGTCGCTCGCCAAGTCGACAGGGAGCCAGGGGCGCCGCGCGCCCTCGGGGTTGTTCTATGAGCTCTACCCTGACCACAAGTCCACCGGCTCGCTCATGGCGTGGGCCTGGGGAGCGAGCCGCGTCATCGACGCCCTGGAGATGACGACGGGCCACAACATCGACACCACGAAGCTCTCGGCGCTCGGTTGTTCACGCAACGGCAAGGAGGCCGGCGTCATTGGCCTCTTCGACGAGAGGATCGCCCTCGTGGCCGCGCAGTCGCCCGGCTCCGGGCTGGCGAGCGGCTGGCGCCCCGCGGAGGCGGAGAAGGCCGCCGGGGCGAACGTCCAGACCGCCGCCCAGATCTTCGGGGAAGAGAACTGGATGGGCGACGCCTTCGAGGACTTCGGCAACAGCAACGTCAGCAAGCTGCCCATCGACCAGCACGAGGTGCTCGCGCTGGCGTGGCCGAGGCCGATCATCATCATGGAGGGCACGAACGACGGCTGGAACTGCCCGAAGTGCGTTTACACGACGATGAAGTACACCCAGATGGTCTACGACGCGCTCGGCTCCAGGGACTACCTGGGCTTCCCTCACCCGAACCATGGTCACTGCGCTCAGGCGGGGACCTTCGCGGTGGAGTACTGGAACAAGTTCGTCGACCGGTTCCTCAAGGGACAGTCCGTGAGCACGGCCGACCTGTTCACCGAGAGCTTCACGTTCGACGCGGCCAAGTGGCAGGACGGGGACATCCCCACGCTGGATTGACGCGCTTCAGGCTTGCGCCCTCGCCTCGGGCCGGCGCGTCACTTCGCGCCGGCGCGCCGCAGCACCTCGGCGCGCTCGGCGTCGGTCGGCTCGCGCTGGCAGTCCTTCCCGGCGCTCTGCAGGACATCGAGCTGGCGGACGAGATCCTGGGGATCCACGCTCAGGCATCCTTCCTCGAACTCGGAGCACTCGGCGACCGAGAGCGCGGTCCCGGCGACATAGCGGCAATCGGGATCCCCGGGTGGGTACCTCAGGAAGGTGGAGGCATTCGTGAGGAGACACGCCGCGTCCGACGGCGTGCTCGCCTTCTTGCAGCGGGCGGCGGCGATGCGCGCCATCCGGTCCAGCTCGGCCGGAGGATACACGGGAACCCGGGGGCGGGCGGGCTCGGCGCTCGCGGCGCCGGCGGCCCGCGGGCCCGCGGCGGGCTGCGGCGCTCCAGAACACGCGCTGGCGAGGAGCGCGCACGCGCCGGCGAGGACGAGCAAGGACCCCCCAGGCCTCATGGAGCGACAAGTACCATACCCGCTTCATCGCCCGCAACGCAGCGAGGCTCCTCCAGCCCTCACCGTCGCGCGGTCACGCGGGGACCGTGACGATGCGCCGGCCGGCGCGCGCGTGGATCGAGACGTGAGCAGACGGGGGCGGCGCGACGAGGTAGAACCAGGCGGAGTGAACAGGGAGAGAAACGTGACCGCCGCGAAGTCCACCCGGAACGATGTGCAGGGCGCCCTGGAGCTCGCGGTGTTCGCCGGGGGCCGCGTGACGCGGCACCCGCTGCCGGCCGAGGGCCGGGTGTCGCTCGGGCGGTCGCCGGAGAACGACGTCCCGATCGACGACAGCTCCGTCTCGCGCCGGCACGCGATCATCCACCTCGGCCCGCCCATCGCGATCGAGGACCTCGGGAGCGCGAACGGGACCCGCCTCCGCCGCGAGCGCAGCGCCGGGCCGACGACCAAGCTCCTCGAGCTCCAGCCCGAGCAGGGCAAGACGATGGAGCTCTCGGTCGGGGACGCGGTGAACCTCGGCTCGACGCTGATCGTGATCCTGCCGCGCGAGGGCGCCGCGAGCGCGGCGCCGGGCCAGGGGCAGGGCCAGCCCATCGTGCTCGACCCGGCCATGGAGCGGCTCTACGCGCTGGCCGAGCGCGTGGCCGGCGCGCCGATCTCCGTGATCTTGCTCGGCGAGACGGGCGCCGGCAAGGAGGTGCTGGCCGAGCACATCCACCGGCGCTCGCCGCGCGCGCAGGGGCCCTTCGTGCGGCTCAACTGCGCGGCGCTCTCGGAGTCGCTCCTCGAGAGCGAGCTGTTCGGCCACGAGCGGGGCGCGTTCACGAGCGCGGTCCAGGCGAAGCCGGGCCTCCTGGAGACGGCCGAGAAGGGCACGGTGCTGCTCGACGAGGTGGGCGAGCTGCCGCCCAGCATCCAGGTGAAGCTCCTACGCGTGCTCGAGGAGCGGAAGGTGATGCGCGTCGGGGGGCTGAGCCCGCGGCCCATCGACGTGCGCTTCATCTCGGCGACGAACCGCGATCTGGCGGCCGAGGTGAAGCGGGGCGCTTTCCGGGAGGATCTGTTCTTCCGACTGAACGGCATCGCGCTGACGATCCCGCCGCTCCGGGCGCGGATCGCCGAGATCGCGCCGCTCGCTCGGGCGCTCGCCGATCGGACCGCGGGCGCGCTCGGGCGCCCGGCCCCGGCGTTCGCCCCCGAGACGCTCGCCGCGCTGGAGGCGCACCGCTGGCCCGGCAACATCCGCGAGCTGCGCAACGTCATCGAGCGCGCGGTCGTGCTCTCCGGCGGGGACACGCTGCTCCCGGAGCACCTCCTGCTCGACGCCGCCGCCGCGCTGCCGCCCGCGCCCGCCGAAGCGCGCCCCGCGGCGGCGCCCGTCGAGGCGCGCCCTGCGGCGGTGCCCACGGAAGCCGCCGCGACGGCCGGCTCCGTCCCCCCGGCCGAGGGCGCCAGCGGCCTGCGGGGAGAGCTCGACGCGTTCGAGCGGCGGCGGATCGTCGACGCGCTGGAGCAGTGCGCGGGGAACCAGACGCAGGCCGCGGCGCTCCTCGGCATGCCCCGCCGCACCTTCGTGGCCCGGCTGAGCGCCTACGGCATCCCGCGGCCGCGCAAGGGCAAGCGCTGACGCGCGCCAGAGGCGCAAAGCCTCACTTCGTGCCGAGGAGCTTCAGCAGCTCTGCCCGCTCGGAGTCGGTCGGCTCGCGGCTGCAGTCCTTGCCGGCGTTCTGCAGGGCCGCGAGCTGGTGGTCGAGATCCTTCGCGTCCACGCTCTGGCAGCCCTCCTCGAAATCGGAGCACTCCGCGACGGACAGCGCGGTCCCCGACACGTAACGGCAATCCGGATCCTCGGGCCGGTATTTGAGGAATGGTGTGGCCTCGGTGAGGAGACACGCCGAGTCCGAGGACGCATTCGCCTTCTTGCAACGCGCGGACGCGACGCGAGCCACCCTCCGCAGCTCCTCCAAGGGATAGCGGCGGCTCCGGGGACCGGCAGGGCCCGCCGCGGCGGTGTCGCCGGCCGGGGCCGCCGGCTGAGCGACGGCCACCCCCGGGGCACCACCCCCCAGGCTCTCCGGCGTCGACGGCGAGGGCGGCGGAGAGGAAGCGCACCCACAGGCGAGAAGCGCAGCAACTGTGATGAGATGAATTCCCCCAACCTTCATAGGCGACACATATCACACCTCGTCTCGCACTTTCAATGCAGAGCTCACCCGCCGAGCGCCGATCCGCGCGTCAAGCATAAACAGAAATTTACAGCACGAACACCCTATCGGACGACGAGGTGAGGTCCACACTCGGAACGGCTGTCGAGGACGCGCCGCGTGCGGCGCCGCGCGGCGCTCGCGCAAGCGCCGCTCGCGCAGGTCCTGCTCAAGTCGAGCGAGGGTGACCCGACCTGCTGCGCCGCAACGCGAGAGCTCCTCGGATCCCGCACGGATCCTCGTTTCCTCGCGGTGGCACGACGCCTGCTGAAGGCCAATCGCCGCGCGCAGCGCCGCTATCTCGGCAGGAGAGCGCGCAGGCACACCTCGAAGGGAGCTCTCTCATGATGCGTGCACTGTTCGCTTCGTTGTCCTTCTCGTTGCTCGCTGGTTGCGCCGTCGCGCCCGCTGGAGAGTCGGCCGCGGAGGAGCTCGCCCCGCCGGACGCGGTCGAGCAGTCGGCGGCCAGCGACGCTGTCGCCTTCTCCGGCTAACATTCCGAGCTTCCACACACGAGACGAGGAGTTCATCAAGCCATGAGCATTGAATCAACCACGGGCGAGCTGGGTGTCACGCGGGGAGACCTCCTGACCAAGGGGACGGATGAGCCGGGCCGAGCGCAGATCCCCATCGACTCGAAGCTCCGCTTCATCGAGACGAGCACCGGGACCCCGCTCCTCCATGTGGCCGTGTCGGGCTTGACGCCCCCCAGCGGATTCACGGCGAAGACCGAGTACTGGTCGAGGCTCACCCCCTTCAAGTCGAGGGCGATCACCCTGGTCTCGTTCGGGTTCACGAACCGCCCGGGAGCGCCGGATTACCCCAAGGAGTTCCGGGACTGGCTCGTCGGGGGCAGCGTCCTCTCGACGGGCCAGGAGGCGTCGGGGCAGCAGTGGACTCAGGGCGTCTACCAGCCGACCTCCCCGGCCAGCGCGCTCTACTGGGCCGTCGATCCGGACGGGCCGCTCGGGCGCCGGATCGGCCTCCTCGTGGAGCTCGGCAGCGCCGGCGAGCTGCGCAACGCGATCTGGTACAAGATGGATCGGCCCCAGAACGGCCTCATCTTCCAGAGCACCCCGAGCAAGCTGAACTTCACGCAGGTGTTCGTGGGGGATACGCCGTCGATCGATCCGCACCACATCGACCCTCAGAGCGCCTGGTACTACTACCATGGCTTGATGAGGCCCGCGTGAGCGGCCAGCGCGCTTGACGCCTCGCCCGGGGGCGCCGCCCCAGGCGCGCCCGGGCAGGCCTCCAGCGCTGGGCAGCGGAGCGCCGCGAGCCGCTCACCCCGGCGCGGGGCGCGCCAGCCGGAACCCGATCCCCCCGAAGCGATCCCCGGGCTTGCCCGCGAAGCGCCCCGCCGCGCGGCAGAGGTTCGGCGACGTCGACCACGCGCCGCCCCGCGCCGCGCGGAAATCCGCGTCGCCGTCGTCGGCCGGATCGAGCAGCACGATGCCCGCTTCGGTCCGCGTCCCCTCGCGCTTCCACGCGTTGATGCACCAGTCGCGCACGTTGCCCGCCGCGCCCCGCAGGCCATAAGGGCTCTCGTCCTGCGGGAAGTCGTCGACGGGCCGCCGGCCGGCGACGCCCTCGTGGCTGCCCAGCATGCAACCCCAGGTCGGCTCCAGGAAATCACCCCAGGGCATGCACCGGCCGTCGACGCCCCGCGCCGCCTTCTCCCATTCGAGCTCGTTCAGGAGGCGCCACGGCGCGCCCGTCCCGGCGGCGTACCACGCCGCATACCGCATCGCCGCCCGCCAGTGGACGAACGCGACGGGCATCCTCGGCTCCTCCTGGACGTCGGTCTGGATGCACCCGAGCCGGAAGCGGCCGTCGTCTCCCCGCTCGAACCGGAGCGAGTCCGGGCTCGATCCCGAGGCGGCGCGGCCGAGCGAGAGGCGCGGGCAGCACTCGAGGGCCTCGGCTTCCCGCCCGCTCGCCACGAGCGCGTTGAGGAAGGCGAGGTACTCGGCGTTGGTGACCGGGTGCCTCCGGACGATGAAGCCGTCACACCAGAGCCGCGTCCGCGGGAGGCTGTCTCCCGCGTCCGGATCGCCGCCGGCGAGGAACCAGCCCGCCGGCACGTAGAGGTCGTCCTCGCCCAGCTCGCCGAGGCGAAGCAGGCGCACCGGGTGGGCCCCCTCCCCGCCTGGCCGGACGCCGTCCCAGCGCCGCCCGCGCTCGATGAGCACGGGATACGACGCGTCGTGGCACCCCGGCGCGCGCAGCGTGAGGAGGTAGCTGCCGCGCGGGAGCGCCACCTCGAGCAGCGGCGTGGGGCCGAGCTCGCGCGCGAGCTCGGGCACGAGCCTCCGGTCGCGTTCGACGTAGCGGTGGAGGGAGACCTGCGCCCCCGCGGGCACGGTCGCCAGCGTGAGCGCCCCGTCGCCGGCGAGCAGCACCGCGTGGCGCCCGCGGTCGTGCTGCCGGAGGAGCGCCTCGGCGCGCGCCGCGCCCCGCGGATCCCGCGCCTCCTCGGCCTGGGTGAGCTCCTCGGCGTAGTGGTCGGCCAGCGCCTCGTGCGCCTCGCGGAGATCCGGCGCCTCGTTCAGCGCCGAGCGGAGGACCTGCATCCACTCGACCTGGCCGAGCGACGCCTCCCGCTCCAGGCGCTCCGCCTCGTCCTCGAGCCGCCACCCGCGCGCCTTCTGCTCGGCCGGATCGAACGAGCTCAGGCCGTCGAGGATCGCCCGCGCCTCGTCGCGCAGCGCCCGGGCGCGCGCCCGCGTCGCCTCGATCTCCGGCCGGATCGCGCGGGCATGGTCCACGATCGCGAGCGCGCGCTCGCGCCGCCGCGCGCCGTCGAGCCAGCTCCGGACGTCGGCGGCGAGCGCGCCCGCGTCCGGGGTGCGAGCCTCCGGGGCGAGCGCCATCGCGCGGGCGCAGATCGCCGCGAGCTCCGCGGGCACCTCGTGGGGGGCGCTCGCCTCGACCGGACTGAGCCGGCCGGTGAGGAGCGCGCCCCAGACCGCCGCGGGCTGGCCGCCGTAAGGGTGATGCCCGGCGAGGATCTCGTAGAGCACGACGCCGAGCGCGTAGACGTCGCTCGCCGCGCCGAGGCGATCGCCCTCGCCTCGCGCCTGCTCCGGGGCCATGTAGAGCAGCGTGCCCAGCACCTCGCCGGGCTGCGTGAGCGGGGCCGCCTCGATCACGTCCGCCGCGCCCGCGGCCCCGGGCGACCCGCGCAGCGACGCGGAGGGCCGCGCGAGGCCCCAGTCCATCACCAGGACCTCGCCGAACTCGCCGATCATCACGTTGGCGGGCTTGAGGTCGCGGTGCATCACGCCGCGGCTGTGCGCGTACGCCACGGCCTCGCAGACGCGGAGGAACGTGTCGACCGCCCGCCGCAGCGCGACGGGCGAGAGGCTCCCGCCGCCGGCCGCGTACGCCTCGCCGATCACCTCGCCGAGCGTGCGCCCGCGGACCTCCTTCATCGTGAACCACAGCCGCCCGTCCGCGAGCTCGCCGCACTCGTGCACCGGCACGATCCCCGGGTGCTGGAGCGCCGCGGTCAGGCGCGCCTCGGCGAGGAAGCGAGCGCGATCCGGCGTCGCGTCGCGCGTCTCGGACGACTGGATCTTCATCGCGAGCACGCGCCCCATGATGCGATCGCGCACGCGGCGCACCTCGCCCATGCCCCCGCGCCCGATGCAGCCGAGATCCTCGTAGCGCTCCTCCGCGGACAGGCGCTCGGGGGCCGTGACGGAGATGGGCGGCGGCTCGGGCGCCGTGGCGCCCGGGGTCTCGCGCAGCCTGAACGTGACGTCCGACGCCGCGCCGGCCGGCGGCGCGCTACCCGCCTCGGTCGGGGCGGACGCGCCGCACGCGGGCTGCGTCAGCGCCATCCGCTCGCGCTCGCTGAGGCTCATGCGTCGTCCACTCCGCGGATCGCGCCGGGGAGCTCCCCAGGGCCGAGGTCCGCGCCGACTCTATCGTCCGGGCGCGCTGGGCTCAACCCGACAGGGGCTGAAAGACCCGATTTTCGCCCCCGTTGAGTCCATCCTCTCGCAAGCGATCGCTCTTCGCAAGACTGGTTCTTCGCGAACGTGGATCCACCTTGTCCGCCCCGCCGCGCCGACCCGGACCCGGGCGCGGCGGCACCCAGGAGGACTCCATGAGCGACGTCACCATCCTCTTCGGAAGACCCCATGTCCCTCAGCTCGCCGAGGATCGCTTCGAGATCGACGTGCTGGCCGCCGAGGAGCTCGGCATCGAGTCGTACGCGATCCCGCTCGATCCCGTCGTGAACGGCGAGCCGGAGCGCGCTTTGCGCCGGCTGCCGAGGCCCCGGCACCGGACGTGGATCTACCGGGGGTGGATGTTGAGCGAAGAAGAATACACGGGCCTGTACGAGGCCATGCAGGACCGCGGCGAGGAGCTCGTCGTCGATCCGGAGAGCTTCGCCGAGGCGATGTACATGCCCAACTACGTCCCGCTGCTCGGCGACAAGACGGCGCCCACGCGGTGGACCGAGGGCGAAGACATCCGGGAAGCGTGGGAGGCGGCGCTGGAGCTCGGGCCGCCGCCGTGGGTGGTCAAGGACCACGTGAAATCGGTCAAGGAGCTCTGGCATCGTGCGTGTTTCGTGCCCGAGGGCGCCACGTACGACGACTTCGCCGAGGTGTGCGAGAAGATCCTGGAGCTCCGCGGGGACCGCTTCGAGCGGGGGTTCGTCGTGAGAAAATACCTCGATCTGGCGACGCTGCCCGGCTGGGCGCCCGGCCAGCGCCGCGTGACCGACGAGCACCGCCTCGTGTTCTGGGAGGGTCGGCTGGCGGCGCACGCGCCGTATTACGACGTGGACTCGACGCTCGAGCATCCGGCACAGTTCAGCTATCTCGGCCAGGTCATCGGCTCCCCGTTCTTCACGGCGGACGTGGCCCGGCTCGAGCGAGGTGGGTATACGGTGATCGAGATCAACGACGGCGGCTGTTCGGTCTTCCCCGAGCAGATGGATCCGCGCGACTTCTACGGGGCGGTGCTGGGCTGAGGCGCCGGGGGCGGCGGCACGACGAGCCGACGGACGGCTCGCTCAGGAAAGATAGAGCGCAACGACGCTCCCGAAGAACGCCAGCATGCAAATCGCGACGCGCAGCCTGTGCCAATCACCCCAGCGCGCGAGCTCCGCCGGCAGGTCCTTGGGGTCGATGGATGCCTGCGCGAAGGCGGCGTTGGCGCGCTTGAAATAGCCGAAATAGATCGCGACCAGCGAATTCGCCAGCACAGCGGCGACCGTCGACACCCACGCAGCCCGGCTGGCTGCCAGCCAGGCAAAGACGGCCGCGACCAATGCGGCGGCAGGAGTTATCGCCGTGATAGGCGCAAAGAAGCGAAACAGGCGCGGCGCGTACTGGGGATGCAGACGATAGAACTCCTCCGCCTTCAGGGTCTTCCAGTAGGGCACCAGCAAAGCGCCTTCAGCCCAGAGCGCTCCCGCCAGCAAGCCCAGCAGCACCACGCTCACGACCAGACAGATCTCGAACAGAAAGTTCATTCCAGTCTCGCAAGAACCAGGTCATTCGCGAACATGAGCCACGCGCAGCGCGCCAGGGACCGCTGAGCAGCCACCGGGAGCGTGCCGGCAAGATAGCTGCCCCGGGGCAGCGGCATGAGGGTGAGGGAGAGACAGGGTCGGCCTCGACGATGCCCGAGACGGCGAAGCGTGTCGAGGTTGACGGAGCCGGGCGCGACACGACCGGCGACGTCTCTGTCTTTGCCTGTTTGCGGGGTCGTGGGGCCACACATGCCCCAGGCAGGATCCGGCGCCGGGTCTTCGGCGCTCGCGCGCAGGACGGGCGCCGGCGGCCTAGCTGCGCAGCGCGGCCGTCGCCTGGGGCCGAAGCGCGGGGCGCGGACGCAGCGCGGGGCGCGGGCGCTTGGCCATCTCGGCCTTCCTGGGCACGGACGGCCTCGCGTCGGCTCTCCAGGGCTGGAACCGCTCGTCCTTCCACATCACGAGGCCGCCCGAGAGGGGCGCCTCGGGGCCAGCGCCTTCCTCGGACCGCAACCAGACGAGCGGGCGCGCCTCGAAGACGGGCTGCGTGCACGCGATGTCCTCGAACGCCGCGGACCAGGAGCCGGTGTTCCCGAAGAACACCCCGCCTTCCCAGCTCCCCTCCGGGTTGTGGGTGTGCCCGAAGATCACGGCCTTGGCGCCGTGCGCCCTGGCCACGGACCGCGCCGCCCGGTTCACGCCCTGCCAGACCGCGTCGAGCGTGGGCTTCGGCACGGCGCACTCGTACGCGACGAGGAGCGTCGGCGCGAGCAGCGCCGCCGCCGCGAGCCCCCCCGGCATCCAGCACAGGCACGCGAGCGCCGCGAGGATCCCGACCGCCGCGAGCCCGAGGCGATCCAGCCAGAGCTCGCGCGCCACGCGGCCGAGGCAGTCCTCGGCCGGCCGCGCGAACAGCCGCGCGTGCTTGACCACCGCCGGGAAAGGCGTGCCCGTCTCGCGGGCGGCCGCGGCGAGGTCCGCACGCCGGAGCGCCCGGCGGCTCGGGTCGCGCCGGCGCACGAGCTCGATCATCGTGCGTAGCGCGCCCACGCCGAAGGCGAGCACGAGGGAGCGGCCAGAGAACAGGTAGTACCGCGTCCAGTGAGAGAGATAGCCGAAGCCGGAGAGCATGAACGACGAGTCGACGTGCGGGTTGAAGTACCCCATGCGCGACACGAGCAGGCGGCTCACGAGCGAGCCCATCGTCGGCTGGATCTCCCCCGGATTCCGGCCGAACGGCGCCATCGGGTAGCGATAACAGCAGTACGAGTCGTACTGATTGCCGTGCTCGACGATGACGCCGTCGTGCGTGCGGTGGAACCAGGCGCGGAAGGCCACCCGCGCCGCGAGCGCCGCGCGGAGCGCCTCGGTCGATCCCGCCGGAAGGCCGCCGTCCCGGGTGGCGAGCTCGTGCATGGCCGCGTCCACGACGCTCCGCTGCACCGCCTCGCGCACCTCGGGCAGCGTGAGCTGGATGTCGTGGTTGCCCGCCACGAAGACCGCGGTGTGCCCGTCCGCGACGATCCGGCCGACCGCCGCCACGAACACCGGGTGATCGCGCAGGATGGCCTCCATCGCCGGCACGGCGTGCTCGGCGGTGCGCGGCAGGTCGTGGACCACGCTCTCGTTGCCGATCACCCGAGGCGCATCCAGGTCGAAGATGTCGCCGTTCAGGACCAGCGTCAGCTCGTCGCGCTCCGCGCCGAGCCCCCCGGAGCCGCCCGCCCCCTTCCGGACCTCTCCCCGGAGCGCGTCGAGCATGGCCGCGATCTCCCCGTCCGGGGAGTACGGCGCCTGCCGATAGCGCATCCAGAGACCGTCGGTCGGCTCGAGCTCACATAGATGGATGTCTGAGATAGCCACCGTGTGATGCATCGGCGGGAAAACTGACATGAGCACGTCTCCACGCCAGCCACAGGACCGTCAAGACTTGGTGTCACCGGGCGTGGAGAGCGCCCTGCTGCAGTGCGCCCGGAGCGTGTTCCAACGCGCAAACACGCTCAGCACACCTGTTCGCCACGGTGCATTCCCGTGAATGTCGCGCGCCTGCCACGAGCGGACTCGGAACGATCGACCACGAAGCGCATTGAGCTCTCGGCTCCTGGATTCTCACCAAGAGAGCAATCGACCGAGCGGCCCCCTCTGGTTGGGGCGCAGTCGCGCCGGAACACATGATGTTGTGGTCCCCCCGGACGCGGCGAAGCCCTGGCGAGCTCGACGAGCGGCCCCATCTTTCCTGGGCGGTCGCCGGCGCGATGTTCCGTCCGGGGGCGCGCGAGCTCTGGGGGCGCCGGCCTCTGGTACGATGCACACTGGCGGAGCGAGGTGGACGCAAACCATACTCGGTGGACGGACTGTCGAGCCCGTGTGGTGTTCCGCGGGGGAACTCCGCGACAGAGAGGTGACCATGTCGACCCATTTCATCGACGGCAGCTGGGTGACCGGCGCGGGCGAGCCGTTCGCGAGCCGGAACCCCGTGACGCAGGCGGTCGTCTTCGAGGGGCGCGCCGCGAGCGAGGAGCAGGTCGACGCGGCCGTGACGGCGGCGCGCGGCGCGTTCGCCGCGTGGCGCGATCGCGGCCTGGAGGAGCGGGCGGCGCTGGTGAAGCGGTTCGCCGGTCTCCTGGCCGAGCACAAGGCCCGGCTCGCGGACGTGATCGGGCTGGAGACGGGCAAGCCGCGCTGGGAGGCGCTCACCGAGGTCCAGACGATGATCGGCAAGATCGACGTATCGTTGATGGCCTGGCGCGAGCGGACGGGCGAGCGTCAGGCCGAGGCGGGCGACGCGACGGCCGTGGTGCGCCACCGGCCGCACGGCGTGGTCGCTGTGCTCGGGCCCTACAACTTTCCGGGCCACCTGCCGAACGGCCACATCGTCCCGGCCCTGATCGCGGGCAATTGCGTGGTGTTCAAGCCCTCGGAGCTCACGCCGAGGGTCGCGGAGGAGACCGCGCGGCTCTGGGAGGAGGCGGGGATCCCGGCCGGGGTGCTCAACCTGGTCCAGGGGGGGAGGCGCACCGGCGTCGCGCTCGCCGGTCACCCGGGCATCGACGGCCTCTTCTTTACAGGCAGCTCCGGCACGGGCAACGCGCTGCACCGGCAGCTGGCGGGCCAACCGGAGAAGATCCTCGCCCTGGAGATGGGCGGCAACAACCCGCTCATCGTGCAGGACGTCGCGAACACCGAGGCGGCGATCCACCATATCCTTCAGTCGTCCTTCATCTCGGCGGGCCAGCGGTGTACGTGCGCGCGGCGGCTGCTCGTGCCGGCGACGGCGGAGGGCGACGCGCTGTTGGCGCGCCTGGTCGACGCGGCGTCCCGGCTCAAGGTGGGCAGGTACGACGACGCAGAACAGCCCTTCATGGGCGCGGTGATCTCGCTCGCGGCGGCGGATCGGCTGCTCGCGGCGCAGGCACGGCTGGTCGCGCTCGGCGGCGAGGTGCTGCTGGAGATGCGCCGGCTCGAGGAGGGGACCGCGCTGCTCTCGCCCGGCATCCTCGATGTATCGGCGATCAAGGAGCTACCGGACGAGGAGCATTTCGGGCCGCTCGTGCAGGTACAGCGCTACGGGAGCTTCGATGAGGCGCTCTCGCTGGCCAACCGCACGCGTTATGGGCTCGCGGCCGGGTTGATCTCGGATCGCAGGGAGCTCTATGAGCGGTTCTGGCGGGAATCGCGGGCGGGGATCGTCAACTGGAACAAACCGCTGACGGGGGCGTCGAGCGCCGCGCCGTTCGGGGGGGTCGGGAGCAGCGGGAACCACCGGCCGAGCGCGTATTACGCGGCGGACTACTGCGCGTATCCGGTCGCGGGGCTGGAGGCGGCGGCGGTGGCGCTGCCTGGGCAGCTGGCGCCGGGGATGCGGCTCAACAGCTAGAACCAAGACGCAACGGCCGCCGGGGAGAGGGGAGGGGGCGCGCGGGGGCGAGGGGGGCCCTTCCCGCGGACTCGCGCCTTGTGGTGGCTATGGCCGGCTGTGCGGGAGAGGGAGATCTGGAGGGACTGGCTGCGGAGCGGGCCGGCGCTCGGATCCGCGGGGCCCTTCCCCCTCGCCCCCGCACGCCCCCTCCCCTCTCCCCGGCGGCTCCAGGGTGGAACCAGGCAGGTTGGAGAACGGGTTGACGGGGGTCAGGAGGCGGAGCTCTGCGGGCCTAGCTCTACCGGGAGGGCGGTGAGGCCGCGCATGCCGGGGCTCATGCGCCAGGTCAGCGGCCCAGGGGAGAGCTCGGCGTCGGGGAAACGGCGCAGGAACGTGGAGATGACTGCCTGGGCCTCGACCCGGGCGAGCGCGGAGCCGGCACAGTAATGGACGCCCACGCCGAGCGAGATGTGACGGATGTCCGTGCGGCGGAAGTCGAGCTTGTCGGGGTCGGGGAACTGCGCGGGATCGCGGTTCGCCGCGCCGAGCACCAGGAAGGCACGATCCCCCTTCGGGATCCGCACGCCGTCGAGCTCGATGTCGTCGAGCGCGACGCGGCTCATCCACTGCACCGGAGAGTCGTACCGGAGCAGCTCCTCCACCGCCGGGCCGATCAGCGACGGGGTAGCGCGCAGCGCTTCGCGCTCGGAACGGTGGAGAAGGAGCGCGAGCAGGCCATTGCCGATGAGGTTCTTCGTCGTCTCGTGGCCGCCGAAGAGGAGCATGCAACACGTCGAGAGCAGCTCCTGCTCGCCGAGGATCATGCCCTGCTCCTCCGCGAGGATGAGCTGGCTGAGCAGGTCGTTGCCGGGGCTCTGCCGCCGGGCCGCGATCACGCCGCGGAAATAGTCCTCCAGCTCGGCCACGGCGCTCAGCGCGCCCCCCGCGATCTCCAGCGTCGGCCGGCCCGCGCCAAGGAAGCCGCTGAGCGCGTTGGACCAGCCCTTCAGCCGGTGCCGATCCTCGGCGGGTACACCGAGCACCTCGCCGATCACGAGCAGCGGCAAGAGGTCGCCGAGATCGCGGAGGACGTCCATCCGGCCCGTCGGGGCGACCGCGTCGAGCAGCTCGTTGACCAGCGTCTCCACCCGGGAGCGCAACCCCTCGACGAGCCGCGGCACGAACGCCTTGTTGATCAGCGAACGGATGCGCGTGTGCTCCGGCGGATCGAGCAGCAAGGCCCACGACGCCAGGTTGCGGCGCAACGGCTCCAGCCGCTGCCGCACCTCCTCAGGCAGCTTCGTCACGAAGGCGCTGGAGCGCTTCGCGGACAGGCGCGGGTCACGAAAGCCCGCCGCGACCTGGTCGTAGCGGGTGATGAGCCAGCCGTTGTAAGCCGCGCTGAAGTACACGGGCGCTTCCTGGCGCAACCTGGCGTACACGGGGTACGGGTTCGCGAGGGTCTCCGGCGACTGGAGGCGAAACGGATCGAGATCAGCGTCCGCCGCTGGATTGGCCGCGGGCGGTGCGTCGGGCTTCGGTGCGTCGGGCGAGTTCATCGGGCCAGGGTACGACGGTCACGCCCGCTTGGGAACCGGCGCGACCCACGCCCCCGCAGGCCCGCCCCAGGCCGGCCTCCCCGCCAGCGCACGGGCGCGCGGCCGCCCTTGGCTACAGCGGCTTCCGCCCCCCTCTGCACCATCCAGAGCCGCAGCAGAGCGGCGGTCTCCCGCACAGGAGACGGGCCCAGATCGGCGTTTTCGGCGCGCAAGCGCACTCCGGTGCGCTGAGCACCGAAAACGTCGAGGTGGGCCCGTATCCGAAGCGGGTGACCGTCGCTCTAGGCCCAGAGCTTGATTCCGCCGAGCAGGCCAGCGACGTTGTCCACCACGACGGCGTTCTCGGGCAGCTTCGAGGCATCGAGCAGGCGCGCGTTGCCGCCGCCGAGGTAGAGCTTGCGGTAATTGAAGATCGGCTCGAGCTGCTCGATCATCTTGCGCACGCGCTTGTTCCAGCGCTTCGGGCCGATGCGCTTGCACTCGGCGTCGAACACGCGGTCCTCGTACTTCAGGTCCCTCTTTCCGTACGGATGGTGCCCGAGCTCGAGGTTCGGCACGTAGCGGCCGTCGATGTACAGCGCGCAGCCGAGCCCCGTGCCGAAGGTGAGCACCATCTCGAGCCCCCTGCCCTCGATGACGGCGAGCCCCTGGATGCCCGCGTCGTTGGCGACACGGACAGGCTTGCCGAGGCGGCGCTCGACGGCCTCGCCGAGCGGGTAGCCCTTCCACTTCTCGTTGTCGAGGTGCGGCGCCGTCTTGGTCACGTTCTCCATCACCACCCCGGGGAAGCCGATCGAGACGCGATCGAACTCCCCCTGCGCCCTGGCGATCTCCTCGATGAGGTCGAGGATGGGGTCCGGCGAGGCCGGCTGGGGCGTCGACACGCGCACGGGATCCGTCATCGGAGTCCCCTGCTCGTCGAGGATGGTGGCCTTGATCCCCGTTCCGCCGATATCGATACAAAGCGTGCGCATGATCCCTCTGTCTCCCCCCGGAGCTCTTCCTCCGGGGCCGCCGCGGATGCGCCCACGCGCCCGCGTTCGCGGCGGACATAATCTAGAGCTCTGGCTGCGCGTCAACTGGCGCCGCGACGGCGCACGCCTGAGCGGGCGACCACGCCCCCCTGCGCCCGCCCTCCCGCGCACACTCCGCCCGGCGCCGACCAGCGCGCACCCCGCCCCTCGCTGCCCGGCCGCCGCGCCGCCCACCGCCGGGCGACGCTCAAGGCGAACCGCAAGCGTCGCACGCGACGCTCGGCGGCGGCGCACCGTTTGCGAGCCCGTCGAGCCATTGCACGAGGCGCGATCCGCGCGACTCGAGGGTGTAAAATTCCGGCCGCCAGAGGATGCAGTGCGCGGAGCCGGCGGCAAGGAACGACCTGAAGTTCGGCGTCGACGCCTCGATCTCGGCGATCTCTGCCCTCATGGCGTCTGACCACGCCTGGGCTCCGCCGCCGCCCATCGCGTTGAAGAAGAAGACCTGGTCCTCATCATAGGCGGTGTTGTACTGCGACAGGCGCATGTCCGGGTAATGGGCGCCGATCTTCTCGTAGAGCACCGACAGCCGCGCGAGCTCGGCCGGATCGAGGCCAGGTATCCATGTGGGATAAGCGCCCTCGGGCTTCCAGGAAGGAAGGCTGTCCCTGAAGAACGTCTCCGTGATGATCCCTGCCCCGCTGTCGGCGAACTCGATGACCGACGCGCCCTTGTAGTGCTCTCGCAGGTGCGCGGACCAGAGGATGGCGCCATACGCGCCCGCGCTGCAGCCCGTCACGAAGATCTTCTCTGGCGCGGGGACGTTCTCGTAGATCCAGCCGAGCGCCGCGCGGACGTTGACGGCGCCCTTGTGCTGGATGGTGACGGCCTGGCTCCCCTCCCCATACGTGGCCACGTTGTCGCCCCAGTGCACGTCCCCGGTGCAATAGGGGATGTACACATGGTGCCACTCCTTGAAGGGGTTGTCCGGGTTCTCATGATCGTAGATCCCGGTCGTCAGGGCGTCCTCGCCGACCGTCTCCTGGAAGAGCGATCCCGCGAACGAGCACGTGGTCGCGTCCCAGCACGCGCCGCCGCCGCGGAACTCGACGATGAGGCGATTGACGGTGCCCGGACGGACGAAGTACTTGAACGGATCACCGCGCGAGCACGTCGTCTCGCCGCCCGGCTCGATGGAGCTCCAGCCGGACGGCAGGCTCAGGATCCCGCCCCGCGGCTCGCGGCTCGGATCTTCGTGCTCGGCGGACGTGCCGCCACAGCCGAGGACGGCGAGCGGGCAGAGCAGGAGTTGAACCGGAAGGGGCGGAACGATCGTGAATCGCATGGAGGGCAGAGAATACCACTCCATGACGCACGGGCATCACCCGCCGGTGACGGCCCGCTCGTGCCCTCGCGTCATGGCACAGGGGCGTGCTCTGCCCACAGCTGCGCGGCGGCCTCGCCGACCGCGCGGCGGATCGACCCCTCGTCGAGGCGGGCGCGGTCGCGCGGCGCGAGGGCGGCGCAGATGCCGAGCGCGACGAGGTAGAGGGCGCCGATGAGCCCGATCCAGCGCAGGCCGGACGCACCCAGGCGTGAGATGATCTCGATGGGCACGATCTGCGCGCGGATCTGGACGGCCCCGATCACGAGCACGGCGCGGTCGCCTTCCTGGAGCTCGATGTCGGCCGGGCCCGTCAACAGGCGCGCGAGCCCGTCGGCGCCGTGGAGGCGCGCCCGCGTCCGCCGCGGGACGTGCAGCACGTAGCGGGCGCCGATCACCTCCGCGATGACCGGGGCCGCTCTATCGAGCTCCCCCGACGGCACGCGCACGATGGACGCGGGCGTGTCTCCGATGTGCGCGCGCCCCTCCGCGAGCACGTGGCGGACGCCGAGCACGTCTTTGCCTCGGACGGCGACGAGCTCCAGCGCGCGCCGCGCAGAGGCGCTCGCCGCGGGCGGCCGCGACCTCCGGTCGCTGATGGGTTCGGCCGCCGATGCCTCATTAGGCCCTTTCGCCATACTCTCCAGCCCCCTTCGTCGGCCACCGGCAGGGCTCGACTCGACATGTCACCTGAAGACCCTGCCCCCGCGGCGCCGCCCCGCGCGCTTCCGCATCACTCCCCTTCCCTGGCTCTCTGGCATGGAGCGTTCCGTGGCCGAGCGCGCAGGGACGTGGCGGCCCGGCGACCCGCGCCGGCCGGTGAGGCCCCGGAGGACGCGCCCTGCGACCGCGCGCCGAGGCGCGACGGGGGACGCCCTCCCCGGGGCAGCTCCGCCGCTCCAGAGGGGCGCGCGACGCGGCGCGCCGTGCCCGGCGCTCCGCCCCTATTTCGTGGCGCCCTCCCGGCGCTGGTGTAGATCGCCGCCCGTGAGGAAGCGCCCCCTCGGCAAGACGACCCTTCAGGTCTCGGAGCTCGCCCTAGGCACCTGGGGACTCTCCGGCGACGGCTACGGTCCCGTCGCCGACATCGAGATCGATCGCGTCATCGATCGCGCGCTCGCGGTCGGCATCGACCTCTTCGACACCGCCGACGTCTACGGCCGCGGCGAGATGGAGCGCTGCCTCGGCAGGCGGCTCCAGGGCGCCGGCGCGACGTTCGTCGTCACCAAGATCGGCACCGTTCGCGACGGCGATCCCCCGACGAAGCGCTTCGACCCCGCCCACCTCCGCACCGCGTTCGAGCGGTCGCAGGAGCGCCTCGCCCGCGAGGTGGTCGACGTCGTCCTGCTGCACAACCCCACCGTGGCCGCGATGCAATCGAAGGAGGCCCTCGCCTTCCTGAAGGACCTCAAGCAGGCCGGGAAGATCCGCGCCTACGGCGTGAGCGCCGGCTCCGCGGACGTCGCCCGCTCCGCGCTGCGCGACGAGGTCGACGTCATCGAGATCGCCTACAACGCCTTTTTCCCCGGCGACCTCCACGACGTCGCCGGCGACGTCTCCGAGTCCGGCGCGGGCGTCCTCGCCCGATCGGTGCTCGCGCACGGGCTGCTCGCCGGCCAGTGGAGCTCCGAGCGCGAGTTCTACCTCGACGATCACCGCTACCAGCGGTGGACCCGCGACGAGCTCAAGACCCGCATCCGCCAGCTCGACGCGCTCAGGCCGCTGGTCTCGGGCGCCGTCACGTCGCTCCGCTCGGCGGCCCTGCGCTTCGTCCTCGCGAACCGCGTCGTCTCGTCCGCCGTGCTCGGCCCCCGCTCGGTCGCCCAGCTCGACCAGCTCGTCCGTGAGGCCGGCATGCCGCCCTACCTCCAGGACACGGCGCTCACGGAGCTCTCCGTGCGCCTCAAGCAGGCCGGGATCGAGGTGTGAGCACGATGGACCGGAACGACAGGGAGCTCGACGAGATCGTCCGCATCGCGCGCGCCGCGGCGGCGATCGTGATGGACGTGTACGCGACGCCGTTCGCCGTCGAGATGAAGGGCCCCGGCGACCCGGTGACCCGCGCCGACCGCGAGGCGAACACGCTCATCTGCAGCGCGCTCGAGGCCGCGTTTCCCGGCGAGGCGATCCTCGCCGAGGAGAGCGTCCCGACCGGCGACGAGCTCGCCTCGCGCCTGCGGAAGGAGCGGGTGTTCTTCGTCGACCCGCTCGACGGCACGCGGGAGTTCGCGGACAGGAACGGCGAGTTCGCCGTCATGATCGGGCTCGCGGTCCGCGGCCGCGCGGCGCTGGGCGTCGTGGTGATGCCCACGACGGGCGAGGCTTTGGCCGGCCGCGCCGGCGAGGGCGGCGCCGCCTTCCTCGAGGCGAGGGACGGCAGCCGCAGGCCGCTCCGGGTCTCGGCCGTGAGCGCTCCGGCCGACGCGACGCTCATCATCTCGCGCTCGCACCGGCCGAAGGAGCTCGAGCCGGTCCTCGCGCGGCTCGGCATCTCGAAGGTCGTCCCCTGCGGCTCGGTCGGCGTGAAGATCGCCCGGATCGCGACCGGCGAGGTCGACCTCTACGTGCACGGCGGGGGAGGCGCCAAGCTCTGGGACAGCTGCGCGCCCGAGGCCGTGCTCCTCGGGGCGGGCGGCAGCTTCACCGACCTCTCGGGCGCGCCCATCGACTACAACGGCCCCGGGCTCAAGCTCGGCCGCGGCATCATCGCCTCGAACGGCGCCCTCCAGGCCGCCGTCGTCGCCGCGGCGAGGTCGGAGCTCGGCTGAGGCGCGATGCGGGGGCAGGCCGAGATCGTCATCATCGGCGCGGGGATCATGGGCCTCGCGATCGCGTACAACCTCGCGCGGCACCACGGCATCACCGACATCGTCGTCGTCGACCGGAGCTACCTCTGCGGCGGCGCCAGCGGGCGCAACGGCGGCGGGGTCCGGGCGCAGTTCTCGAGCGAGGGCAACATCCGGCTCATGCAGGAGAGCATCCGCATCTGCCGGGATTTCGCCCGCGAGATGAAGATCAACATCTGGTTCCGGCAGGGCGGCTACCTCTTCCTCGTGCGTAGCGAGGCGGGCCGCCGGACGCTCGAGAAGAGCGTCGCCGTGCAGAACGCGTGCGGCCTCGGGACGCGGATGCTCACCGCCAACGAGGCGCGCGCGATCGTGCCGCAGCTCTCGACCGACGGCGTCGTGGCGGCCAGCTACAACCCCGACGACGGCGTCGTGTTCCCGTGGCCGTTCGTCTGGGGCTACGCCGAGCGCGCGCAGAAGCTCGGCGTCGACATCGCCACCTTCACGAACGTCCTCGGCTTCCGCACGCAGGGCGCGCGGATCGACGCCGTGGTCACCGATCGCGGCGAGATCCGGACGAACAAGGTCGTCAACGCGGCCGGCGCGTGGAGCCCCGAGATCGCGCGCATGCTCGGCGTGGAGCTGCCCAACCACCCGCACCGCCACGAGATCTGCTCGACCGAGCCGCTCAAGCCCTGGCTCGGCCCGCTCGTCGCGGATCTCTCGAACGGCCTCTATTTCTCCCAGTCGATGCGCGGCGAGATCGTGGGCGGCATCTCCAACGAGGACGTCCCCGACGGCCTCGACATGGGGTCGAGCCACAAGTTCCTCGCCCTGTACGCGCGGGCCCTCGTCACCGCGTGTCCCCTCCTCGGCAGCGTGAAGGTGCTGCGGCAGTGGGCCGGCTGTTACGACCTCACCCCGGATCAGAACCCGATCGTGGGCGGGGTCGACGAGGTCGAGCACTTCTACCAGGCCTCCGGGTTCATGGGGCACGGCTTCATGATCGCGCCCGTCATGGGCAAGCTCCTCGCGCAGCACATCGCCGAGGGCGCCTCCCTCCCCCTGTTCGACCGCTGGAACCTGCGGCGCTTCAGGGAGGGCCGGCTCCTCAGCGAGGCGATGATCATCGGCTGAGCGCCCGCCCCGGCGGCGCGGCGGCGGCGGCGGTTCGACGCGGCGCACGCGCCGCACGCGCCGCACATGCCGCGCCCCGCGCTCCCCCGCCGCGTCGCGCTTCGCCTATACTCGCGCCCCTTCGCCATGGGTCACCTCGTCCTCGTCACCGGCTCCTCGAGCGGCATCGGCCTCGCGACCGCGGTCGCGTGCGCGGCCGCGGGCCACCGGGTCATCGCCACGATGCGCCGCCCCGAGAAGGCCGGCGCGCTCCTCGCCGCCGCCGGCGCGCGTGGCGTCACGCTCGAGATCGAGCAGCTCGACGTCGCCGCGGCGAGCGCGCCCGACAGGGTCCGGGAGATCCTTCGGAAGCACGGCCCCGCTTACGCCCTCGTCAACAACGCCGGCATCGCGGTCGGCGGCGCCTTCGAGGAGCAGGCGGACGGCGACGTCCGGGCGCAGTTCGAGACCAACGTCTTCGGGCTGATGGCCGTGACGCGCGCGGTGCTCCCCGCGATGCGCGGCGCGGGGCGCGGCCGCATCGTCAACGTCTCGAGCCTCTCCGGGCTCGTCGGCCTCCCCGGCGTCAGCGCCTACGCGGCGACGAAGCACGCCGTCGAGGGCTTCAGCGAGGCGCTGCGCTGGGAGGTCGCCCCGTTCGGCGTCCACGTCTGCCTCGTCGAGCCCGGCACCTTCAAGACCGAAATTTTCTACGAGAACCAGCGGCGCGGCGCCCACGTCTCGCTCGACGGCCCTTACGGCGCGATGACCAGGGCGATCGAGCAGATCGTCCTGAAGGACGCCGCCAAGGCGCCGCCGCCCGCCCCGGTCGCGGCCGCGATCCTCCGCCTCATCGACGACGCATCGCCGCCTTTCAGGACCCTCGTCGGCCGGGACGCACGCGCGCTCGTCGCGCTGCGCCGTGTCATCCCCGACCGGCTCTTCGCCACGGGGATCCGCCGGCTCGTCTCGGCGCCGCGCTCGCGTTGACACGTTCTCTGGCGGCGAATAGCGTCGGCTTCGCCGTTTCCATGGCGGAGCGGCGCCACGTCGTGGCCGAAGGGGGGCCGCGCCCCCTGCCGCGCGCTGTTTTTGTCCACTTTCGTCCCCTCAGGCTAACGAAGGCTAGCCGCTGACCGCCTCTCCTGAAGCGCGCCGTGCGACGGCGAGGTCAGGCCGGCAGCATCACCGAGGTCCCGGAGGAAACACCATGTCCCGCTCAGCACGCAGCATCCTGCCGCTCCTTCGCTCGCTCCTCCTGGGGGCCGCCACCGCGTCGTCGATGGCGCTCTCCGCAGGCGTCATCGTCGGATGCGGCGACGAGAACGACCCCGAGACGCACGTCAAGCGGCTCGACGACCCGGCCACGCTCACCGCCTCCGTCAACCGGCTCGTCCAGTTCTTCGAAGACGCGATGACGCGTGACAACAAGGACCGGAACGGCCCGACCGTGAAGCCGCTCCTCGACAAGATCATCGAGCCGATGACGCAGAAGTGCGTGACCGGCGATCTCGACGAGCGCACGAACTCGAAGCTCATCAAGTTCATCTCCGACACGAGGGACCCGCGCGGCGAGGCCTGCCTCATCAAGGCGCTGAAGGACTACAAGCCCGAGTCCACCGAGGAGGACGTCCGCTGGTCCGTGCGCGCCCTCGGCGCGATGAAGTCGGAGAAGGCCGCCGAGCCGCTCATGGCCGTCTTCTCGAAGCTCCAGCACGGCAAGCCCAAGGGCTCGACGATCTCGCGCGACGTGCACGACGCGATGGTCGACATCAACAGCAAGTCCTGGGAAGACGGGCTCATCACGATGATCGGGCGCCCGATCAACGACCCGAAGGACGTCGGCACGATGCGGAACGAGCTGTTCTGGCAGATCACCGCCGCGGAGCTGCTCGGGTGGCAGCGCAGCGAGAAGGCGGTCGTGCCGCTGCTCAAGGTGGTGCTGTCGCCGTTCAAGGCGGACGCGGCCACGACGGCCATCCTGGCGCTCACGAAGATCGGCAAGCCCGCGATCCAGCCGACGATCGCGCTGCTCCAGGGCGACCAGAAGGAGCTCGTCGAGTACTCGAAGGTCGAGAACCTGAAGGGCGCCGGCGGCGACAAGGCGAACGCGGAGCAGAAGAAGGCCGCGGAGACCGCCCACGTCGCTGCGGCCGCGCTCGTCCTGGCGACGATCGGCCGGCAGGAGTCGTCGCAGCCGCTGCTCGCCGCGCTCGGGAAGGCCGAGGATGTGCCGCGCGCCATCATCGCGCGCGAGCTGACCAAGGTGCCGAGGACGCCGGAGACCCTCGCGGCCTTCCAGGCGGCCTACGAGAAGACGCCCGCGGGGCTCGAGATGCCGCCGGCCGGCATCAACGCGCGGGTGATGCTCGCCGAGGCGGCGAGCAACTTCTTCGACGCGAGCCTCGTGCCGTGGCTCGTGAAGACCGGCCTCGAGGCGCGCGGCGAGGAGGACGACGTCGCGCAGATCCGCGACGTCTCGCTGCAGACGGCGCTCAAGCTGATGAAGCCCGACCAGATCGCCGACGTCGACCGGCTCGCGGGCACCCGCACGAGCGGCGGCGGCACGGTCGGCAAGTCGATGGAGAAGGAGATCAAGATCGCGAAGGAGCTGCTCGGGGCCTGCGGCACCAAGCTCGAGTGTTACGTCGGCAAGCTCGGCGAGCCGGCGTCGCAGGCGAAGGAGACGCAGTTCCAGGGGATCAAGTCCGCCTACATGGCGGGCGTGCTCGGCACCCCCGAGGTCCGGCAGCAGATCATCGACGCGATGCCGAAGGTCTCGAACGCGGCCGTCCGCTTCGTCTCGGTCTCGGTCATCGACGCCCTCTCGCCGAAGGGCGACGCCGAGGTCGCGACCAAGCTGCAGAAGATCGTCGACGAGGGCGAGGCCTCGAAGGATCCCGAGAAGATCGCCGGCAACGCGCCCTTCAAGACGGTCATCTACCGCCTCACCGCCCGCGCGCAGTGACCGCCGCAGCGCCATGCGCCCCGTCCGCGGTCGGGGCGCCTGGAGCGCCTGGAGCGCATGGAGCGCGCATGCGGGCACATCACCTGGATCCAGATTTTCCTTGATTGGCGCCGCCTGGGCGCGATGCTTGCGCGAGCTTCGAGCGAAGCTCGCGCGAAGCTTGCGCGAAGCTTCACCGACGCGCCTGGCTCCTGATTTTTCCTGGCGTCTCCGCCGTCTTGACGGTTTACTCCGGCCCTTGTCACGGGGTCTTTCCGGCTGAAGAACGAACCATGATCGTGCTCGAGGTAACCCAGGGTCTCGCTGCCGGGCGCACCTTCGAGCTCCAGGGCGAGCTGATCACGCTCGGGCGCTCGTCGGACAACCGCGTCGTCCTCGACGATCGCCACGTCTCCGGGGCGCACGCGCGCATCGTGAGCGGCGCCGACGGGGTGATCCTCGAGGATCTGCGCTCGACGAACGGCACGAGCGTGACGCGGCGGGGCGAGCGGCTGGAGCTCGGCGCGGGGCGCAGCGCGCTCGCCCTCCAGACGGGGGACGTCATCGAGCTCGGCTCCGGGGACGCGGTCACCCGGATGGTGGTGAAGATCCCGGAGGAGGCCGACGACGCGCGGGTCGTCTCGATCCGCCGCCTCGACGAGATCGAGCCTGCCGAGGCGAAGATCGAGCGCGACCCGAGCGCGCTGTCGGCGATGTACGCGGCGCAGAAGCGCATCGGCGCGGCGACCGATCTCGACGAGGTGCTCGCCGAGATCGCCGACGCGGTGCTCGCGCTCGTGCCGAGCTCGACCCACGTCACGGTGGTGCTGCGCGACGACGACCAGGAGCCGGGCGCGGCGCCGGCGGCGTTCGTGCCGGTGCTGACGCGGGTCCGGTCCGCGTCGGGCAAAGGGGGGCCGCCTGCAGGGCCGGTCCCGATCACGCGCAGCGTGTACCGGAAGGTGATCAAGGAGCGGGCGGCCGTGCTGGCCGCCGACGCGCCGATCGAGGTCGGGCAGTCCGAGTCGCTGATGGGCGCCTCGATCCGCAGCACGCTCGCCGTCCCGCTCTGGAAGGGCGAGGAGATCATCGGCGTGCTCCAGGCCGACAACCGGAGCGTGCCCGGGATGCTGAACGCCGGCGACCTGGAGACGCTCCTCGTGCTGGCCGCCAACGCCTCGCTCGCGGTGGCGAACGCCCGGCTCATCAAGCGGCTCGTGCTCGCGGAGGAGCGGCTCCAGAAGGAGAACAGCTTCCTCAAGGGGCGCGAGGAGCGCCGCCGGGGCGGCAGCGGGGGCGCGGTCGACATCATCGGCAACAGCGACGCGATGCGCAAGGTCATCGGGCAGCTCGACAAGGTCGTCGACACGCGCGTGACGGTGCTGATCGAGGGCGAGACGGGCACGGGCAAGGAGCTCATCGCCGCCGCCGTCCACTACCGCTCCCGCCGCCGCGACAAGCTGTTCGTCGCGCAGAACTGCGCGGCGCTGGCCGAGAGCCTCCTGGAGAGCGAGCTGTTCGGGCACAAGAAGGGGTCCTTCACGGGCGCCACCGAGGAGAAGAAGGGGCTGTTCGAGATCGCCGACGGCGGCACGCTCTTCCTCGACGAGATCACCGAGACGCCGCTGTCGCTGCAATCGAAGCTCCTCCGGGCGCTCCAGGAGGGCGAGATCCGGCCCGTGGGCGCGACGAGCCCGAAGCACGTCAACGTGCGCATCGTCGCGGCGACGAACCGGAACCTCGAGGACGAGGTGGCCAAGGGGCGGTTCCGCGAGGACCTCTACTACCGCCTCAAGGTCTTCCCGATCCGCCTGCCGCCGCTGCGAGAGCGGCGCGACGACATCTCGCTGCTCGCTACGCACTTCCTGGAGCGCTACGCGGACGAGATCGGCAAGCCCTGCGGCGGGTTCAGCCAGCAGGCGATGGAGCTCATGGTCGCGTACGACTGGCCAGGCAACGTCCGGGAGCTCCAGAACGAGGTGCAGCGGATCGTCATCCAGCTGGAGCCGGGGGCGTTCGGGACGCCGGAGCTGCTCTCGCCGAGGATCCGGCAGGTCGAGGGGCTCATCGCGCGGGCGGGGACGCCGAAGGGGTCGCTCAAGGAGATGATGGACGCGGTCGAGAAGTTCTTCCTCCTGGAAGCGCTGCGCGGGCACAACAACAACAAGACCAACGCGGCCAAGTCGCTCGGGATCACGCGCGAGGGGCTGCACAAGAAGCTCCGGCAATACGGGATCTGACGGGACACGGGACACGGGACACGGGACACGGGACGGAGAGGGCTTCCCAGGACGCGGGGGAGCCCTCGGGAGGGGGTGTCGCGCGCGGGGCCGGCGGGGGGCCCTTCCCACGAACTCGCGCCTTGTGGTGGCTATGGCCGGCTGAACGGGGGAGGGAGAACCAAGGGCGAGTGGCTTCGATGCGGGCCGGCGCTCGGGTTCGTGGGGCCCTTCCCCCGCCGGCCCCGCGCGCGACACCCCCTCCCGAGGGCTCTTTCCAAGGGATGGGAAGAGCGGTTTCGAGGGGGCGCGCAGGCGGGCGGGGGCGGGGGGAGGATGCGGGGGATTTGCTGGGGGTGTCTACGCGGCGTGGCGGGGACGCTGGGGGCTGGCCGCGGGGGCGGGAGGGCGGCTCCGCTTATCGCTTCGGATTGGCGCGCATCTGCTTCGAGATCTGCTTCCAGCGCCGCTTCTCCTCGATCCTCGCGCGCACGTCCTGCTGCCCGGCGAGGTGGCGTCGCTCCGCACCCAGCTTGAGGTAGGCGCCGAGACGCTCGGGATCGAGGTCGCCGTCCTTGATGGCACGGAGCACCGCGCAACCGGGCTCGCCGTCGTGCGCGCAGTCCCGGAAACGGCAGGCCGCGGCGTGGGCCTCGACGTCGTCGAAGCCGGCCGGGGCGCTGCCGCCCGCGGACCAGACGCCGAGCTCCCGTATGCCCGGCGTGTCGATGAGGAGGCCACCTCCAGGGATCAGGAACAGCTCCCGGTGAGCCGTCGTGTGGCGGCCACGCTCATCCGACGCCCGGATCGCGCCCTCGAGCTGGACCTCCGCGCCGAGCAGGCGATTGCTGAGCGCGGACTTCCCCACGCCGGACGAGCCGACGAGGGCGATGGTCTCCCCTGCCCCGATCTCGGCGCGAAGCGCGTCGAGGCCGGCGCCGGAGAGCGCGCTGACGAGCGCGATCGGCGCGGCAGGGGCCACATCCCGCGCCGCGTCGATGTACCGCTCCGGATCCGGGCAGACATCGGCCTTGTTGAGCACGAGGACCGGGCGAGCGCCGCTGTCGAGGACGGCGTCGATGTAACGCTCGATGCGGCGCAGATTGAAGTCGGCGTTCAGCGACGTGACGATGAACACCTTGTCGATGTTGGCCGCGAGCACCTGGGCCTCCACCGTGGGCCCCGCGGCCTTGCGGCGCAGGCACGTGCTCCGCGCGAACGTGTGCACGATGTACGAAGGCCCGGCGCCGTCGCCCGGCCTGAGGCCCACCCAGTCACCGACGGTGGGGAGCGCCGCGCGGTCGGCTGCCTCGTGCGCGAGGCGACCGCTGACCACCGCGATGCGCGGGCCATCCGCCGTCTGAACGTGGTGCCTGGACGCGGAGGCGAGGACGACGCGCGCAGGCTGCACGGCATCCTTGAGACAGGCGAGCTGGCTCGCGAAGAAGGGAGTCCATCCAAGCCCGACCAGATCGGGCTGCATTTCGTGCTGAGAAGACGGATCAACGAGAGAATCGAGGCGAGTTTGCATGACGGACGAGCGCTCCATGGCGTTCGGCCGCGCCCGAGCTCGGTGCGCGGCGATCGACGGACAGGGCGCGGCGGCGAACAAGCGCGCACGCGCCGGCCATTCCACGCGCGGGGCCACCGCGGAGCGGAGCTCGTCGATCGATCAGGACGTCACGCCAGAAGGCACACCCGGCCAGGGCAGATCCCTGGGAGGGGCACGCGCTCAGGGCACACACGCGCCCCTCAGGGCACGCGGGCAACGTCGCGGAGACGTGGAGACGAGCTCAGCCGGCCGCGGCGGAAACGACGGCGGCGGCGCAATGGGTGTGCGATGTGTTGGCACTCATGACCTGACCTCCGCGTTCGGCTCACGTCACCACGACGCGACAGCACCTAGAATCCTATGGCCCCGCGCCGACGTCAAGCGCTCTCGGCTCGGCCCGGCCGCATGGGCAGCGAGCACAGCGCGCGCGTACGGAGCGCGCGTCATGCAACGAGCGCGCGAAGCCCGCTCTGGGGTGCAACGAGCGCGCGGCGAGGTGCGGCGCATGCGGCGAAGCGGGGACGAGCGTGGGCCGGACGGAGGCGCGCGGGACGACGTGGGGCGCCCTCGTTCCAGGTGAACGACAGTGGGTCGACAATTTCCGCTCGGCCGATGGTTGCCAATGGTTGCCGATAGTTGGAAGACCGACGAAGCCGGACGAAGCCGGACGAGACCACGCCTTCCCGGCGAGGCCACCCCGCCCTCCGGCCCTGAAGGCCGCGGAGGTTGCGAGGAGCGCCTCGCCGCACTAGGGTCCTCCGCTCCATGCCCACACACTTCGAGCTCGTCTCCGAATTCAAGCCGTGCGGTGACCAGCCTCGCGCGCTCCAGGAGATCTGCTCCGCTTTCGAGCAGGGCGAGGCCTTCCAGGTCCTCCTCGGCGTCACGGGCAGCGGCAAGACGTTCACCGCCGCCAAGGTGATCGAAAAGCTGCAAAAGCCGACCCTCATCATGGCGCCGAACAAGACGCTGGCGGCCCAGCTCTACGGCGAGATGCGGGACCTCTTCCCCAACAACGCCGTCCACTACTTCGTCAGCTACTACGACTACTACCAGCCCGAAGCCTACGTCCCGACGAGCGACACGTTCATCGAGAAGGACGCGATCATCAACGACGCGATCGACCGCATGCGCCACGCGGCGACGCACGCGCTGCTCTCGCGGCCGGACGTGATCATCGTCGCCTCCGTGAGCTGCATCTACGGCATCGGCTCGGCCGAGAGCTACCACGGGCTCCTGATCAAGCTCGAGCGCGGCACCGAGATCCGCCGCGACGAGCTCCTGCGGCGGCTCGTCGACATCCAGTACACGCGGAACGACGTCGATTTCCACCGCGGGACGTTCCGCGTCCGCGGCGATGTCGTCGAGATCTTCCCGGCCTACGAGGAGGCGCTCGCGATCCGGGTCGAGTTCTTCGGCGACGAAATCGAGGCCATCAAGGAGGTCGACCCGGTCCGCGGCAAGGTGGTGGGCCAGCTCGATCGCTACGCGGTCTTCCCCGGCTCCCACTACGTCACCGAGCAACAGCAGCTCAGGCTCGCGATCCAGGCGATCCGCGAGGAGCTGCGCGAGCGCATCGACTTCTACGACAGGGCCGTGCGCTTCCTCGAGAAGCAGCGTATCGAGCAGCGCACGATGTACGATCTCGAGATGCTGGAGCAGATGGGGTTCTGCAACGGCATCGAGAACTACTCGCGCCACCTCTCGGGCCGGAAGGCCGGCGAGCCCCCGCCGACGCTGATCGACTATTTCCCGAAGGACTTCCTCCTCATCATCGACGAGTCGCACCAGACCGTCCCGCAGGTCGGGGCGATGTACCGGGGCGACCGGGCGCGGAAAGAGACGCTCGTCGAGTACGGGTTCCGGCTCCCCAGCGCGCTCGACAACCGGCCGCTCAAGTTCGAGGAGTTCGAGCAACACTACGCGCAGGTCCTCTTCGTGAGCGCGACGCCCGGCGACTACGAGCTGCAGAAGTCGGCCGGCTCTGTCGTGGAGCAGATCATCCGGCCGACCGGGCTCATCGATCCGCAGATCCAGATCCGCCCGGTGTCCGGTCAGGTCGACGACCTGCTCGCGCGCATCCGGGAGCGGGTCGGCCGCGGCGATCGCGTGCTCGTCACCACGTTGACCAAGCGGATGGCCGAGGATCTGACCGAGTACTACACGGAGCTCGGCATCCGGGTCCGCTACCTCCACTCGGACGTCGACACGCTCCAGCGCGTGGAGATCCTCCGCGATCTCCGGCGCGGCGAGTTCGACGTGCTGGTCGGCATCAACCTGCTGCGCGAGGGGCTCGATCTCCCCGAGGTGTCGCTGGTCGCCATCCTCGACGCCGACAAGGAGGGCTTCCTCCGGAGCCCGCGCTCGCTCATCCAGACGATCGGCCGCGCCGCACGCAACGTGAACGGCGAGGTCGTGATGTACGCCGATCGCATCACCGAGGCGATGAAGCGCGCGATGGACGAGACGAACCGGCGGCGCGCGATCCAGGAGGCGTACAACAAGGAGCACGGCATCACGCCGGCCACGGTGAAGAAGGCGATCCTCGACCTGTCGCCCACCTCGGGCACGCGCGACTACTACGCCGTCCCGAAGGGCCCGGCGAAGCCCGCGACCGATGCGGCGCGCGCCGCGGTGGACCTGGTCGACCAGATCGACGCGCTCCGGCAGGAGATGTTCGCGGCGGCGGAGAACCTCGAGTTCGAGAAGGCGGCGCGGCTGCGCGATCAGCTCCGGCAGCTCAAGGCACAGCAGGGGGACGGGGACGCCGGCGCGGCGCGCGAGGCGGCCGAGGAGAAGCCGGCGCGGGCCGGGCGGCCGGCGAGCCGGCGCGGTCCGGGCGGCAAGGGGGGCGGGCGGCCGGCGGCGGGCGGCAAAGGGGGCGGACGGGCGGCGGCGGGGCGAGGGGGCGGGCGCTACCGATAGCGACGGAGCCCGCGGGGGAGGAGGCTGCGCACGCGGGGGGGCGGTGGGCCCTCCCACGAACTCGGGCCTTTTGGGGGGCTGTTGCCGGCTGGACGGGTGAGGGAGGACCGCGCGGATGGGGCTGCGCTGCGGGCCGGCCCTCGGATTCGTGGGGCCCGCCCACCGCCCCCCCGCGCGCGCAGCCTCCTCCCCCGCGGGCTCTTTGTGGGGGGGTGGGGGGATGGGGAGGCTGCAGGCGTGCAGGCGCGGCGGGCCATGGGGAGCAGGAGGTCGCCGGGGCGTGGAGCGCGGAGGGGGAGCGGTGGTTTGGCAAACGCTCTTTCGGTGAAGCATCGTTTTGCTTCGTGCAGCGAGCTATCGGCGTCGACCCTGCCGCGCGGCGCTGTTAAGGGGGCTCCGGCATGGCAGTCTCGTCCGATCCGATACTCGTCACCGTCACCGGCAGGGACCACCCCGGCATCACCGCTCGGCTCACGGGCATCCTCAGCGATATCGGCGCCACGCTGCTCGACATCGAACAGGTGGTGGTGCACGGAAACCTGAACCTCGCGCTCCTCGCGCTCTTCCCCGAGACACGCAGCGGACTCAAGGAGCTGCTGTTCGCCGCGAAAGAGCTCGGCGTGACGCTCGACTTCAAGCCGCTCGACGGGGGCGCGCCACGGCGCGCGCCAGGGAGCCGGTACGTGGTGACAGCCATCGGCCGCGAGCTCGGCGCAAAACCGCTGCACGACGTGGCCTCCACACTCGCTGCCCACGGCGCGAACATCGAGAAGATCGCGCGGCTGTCGGTCGAACGCCTCTCGTCGGTGGAGATCCAGGTGCTGCTCCAGCGCGAAGAGGAGGCCGACACCCTCAAGCAGGCCCTCCTCGCCCTCGCGACGCAGAACAGCTTCGATCTCGCGCTGCAACGCGAGGGCCTCTTCCGCCGGAGCAAGCGGCTCGTCGTGATGGACATGGACTCGACACTCATCCGGATCGAGGTGATCGACGAGCTGGCGCGCGCGAAGGGCGTGGCGGAGGAGGTGGCGAAGATCACCGAGCGCGCGATGCAAGGGGAGATGGATTATGACGAGTCGCTCCGCCAGCGGCTCTCGCTGCTCCGCGGCCTCGACGTCGGCGTACTGCGGAAGCTCGCCGCAGAGCTCCCCATCACCGAGGGCGCAGAGACGCTCATCCGGGTGCTGAAACGGCTCGGCTACCGGACGGCGGTGATCTCCGGCGGCTTCTCGATCGCAGCGGAAGCGCTGAAGGCACGGCTCGGGATCGACTACGCCTACTCGAACGCGCTCGAGGTCGCGAACGGACAGCTGACCGGCCGGGTCACAGGGCCGATCGTCAACGCGCAACGCAAGGCCGAGCTGCTCGAGACCATCGCCCAGGCAGAAGGCGTGTTGCTCGATCAGACCATCGCCGTGGGCGACGGCGCCAACGATCTCCTGATGCTGCAAAGGGCCGGCCTCGGCGTCGCGTTCCGCGCAAAGCCCAAGCTGCGAGAGGCCGCCGACACGTCCCTCTCCGCAAGCGGCCTCGACGCCATCCTCTTCCTGCTCGGCATCACCGAACGCGAGCTCCTCGAGGTGGCGTGAACAGCGCGACACGGCCCGTCCGCCCAGCAGCGGAGTCCCACGGGACACAGCGCCGCGCTTGACAGCGGCGCGCTGACCGGGCCCCCGCGGCCGTCCAGCACGGCGCCTCGCCTGGCCAGGCGACGGTGTGGGAGGGGCTGCGCTGGGCTCGTCGCTCGCTCGCGGCGCTCGGCCCTGCGCGGCGTTCGGCTCGCCAGCGGGCCGTCGTGCTATCCACCGGGGCCATGCGGCGGAGCGGGTTCACACGGCAGGCGCGCTCCGTCGCCTGGAGCGGAGGTGAGGCGTGAAGCGTCCGACGATCACGGACATCGCGTGGCGGGCGGGGGTATCCAAAGGAGCGGTGTCGTATGCGCTGAACGGCAGGCCCGGCGTGTCGGAGCCGACGCGCGAGCGGATCCTGGCCATCGCGGCGGAGCTGGGCTGGCAGCCGAGCAACGCGGCGCGGGCGCTCTCCGACGGCCGCGCCGGCGCCGTCGGCCTGGTCATCGACCGGCCCGCGCACATGCTCGGCATCGAGCCGTTCTTCATGCAGCTCATCTCCGGCATCGAGGCGGAGCTGTCCGAAAAGGCCGAGGCGCTGCTGCTCAAGGTCACGGAGGATCGCGTGGCCGAGGTGGAGACCTACCGCCGCTGGTGGGCCGAGCGGCGGGTCGACGGGGTGATCCTCGTCGACCTCTGCGACGACGATCCGCGCGTGAAGCTGATCGAGGAGCTGAAGCTCCCGGCGGTGGTGATCGGCGGGCCGGCAGGCAAGGGGCAGCTGCCCGGGGTGTGGAGCGACGACGCGAGCGCCATGCGGGCCGTCGTCGACTACCTGGCCGCGCTGGGCCACCGGTCGATCGCGCGGGTCGCCGGCCCGGCCGAGTTCGTGCACACCGCGGTCCGCACCAAGGCGTTCACCGCAGCCGCGCGCCAGCGGCGCCTGGATCGGGTGCAGACGGTCCACGCCGACTACACGGGCGAGGCAGGCGGCCAGGCCACACGGCGGCTCCTGGCCGAGGCCTCGCCGCCCACAGCCATCGTCTTCGACAACGACGTGATGGCCGTGGCCGCGCTCGCGGTCGCCCACGAGATGCGCGTCCCCGTGCCGGAGCGCCTCTCGATCGTGGCCTGGGACGACTCGGCGCTGTGCCAGCTCGTCCACCCCGCCCTCACCGCGGTGCGCCGCAACATCGCCGAGCACGGCTCCCGCGCCGCCGCGCTGCTCCTCCGCCTCGTCGCCGGAGAACCGGTCACCGACGACGAGTGCAGCGCGCCGACGCTCGCGACGCGGGGCAGCACCGCCCCGCCCCCCCGCGCATGAGCCGGCCTGGCCCGAGCGAGGGCCCGGCCCCCCGCACGGGCGCGTAGACTGAACCGATTAAGTGGCGTAAACTGAACCGATTAAGTCACCTGCCCGTCGCTCGCGCAGCGAGCGCGCGGCCCGCGCCGCGAGCAGCGGGACGGACGGTGTTCGAGAGCGCCGCTCTGCATGACCAGGACGTGAGGACTATGCACCGCAATTTCGCCAAAGTCGCAGTTCGTCAACAGGCGGTCGCCTGGCTGGGGGCCAATTTCTGGTCGAGGCGCGGCGGCCCGCTCATGTGGCAGAGCTACGATCCGTTCGTGGTCCGGGAGGAGCTCCGGGTGCTCGCCGATCACGGACTGACCATGACCCGGTCGTTCTTCTACTGGCCGCACTTCATGCCGGAGCCGGACCGGATCGACGAGGACTGCGTCGCGCGTTATGCCGATTTCCTCGCGGCGCACGTCGAGGCGGGCCTCACGACGATCCCGACCCTCCTCGTCGGCCACATGTCCGGCGAGAACTGGGACCCGGCCTGGCGGCGCGGGCGGGACCTCTACGGCGACGTGTGGATGGTGGCCCGGCAGGCCTGGTTCGCCGAGCAGATGGCGCGGCGCTTCGCGGGGCACCGGGCGGTGACGGGCTGGCTCGTCTCCAACGAGATGCCGATCTACGGCGAGCGCGAGCGCTCGATCCGCGAGAACGTCACGAGCTGGGCGAGCCTGGTCGTGCAAGCGCTGCGGGCCGGCGGGGCGAGCCAGCCGATCTCGATCGGCGACGGCGCGTGGGGCATCGAGGTCACGGGGAACGACAATGGGTTCTCCGTCCGCGATCTCGGCGCGCTCGTCGACTTCCTCGGCCCGCACGTGTACCGGATGGAGAACGACCTGGCGCGCCAGCACTACGGCGCGGCGTTCGTCTGCGAGCTCACGGGCTTCCTCGGCAAGCCCGTGGTGCTGGAGGAGTTCGGCGTGTCGTCGGCCTTCGCGTCCGACGAGAACGCCGCGCATTACTACCGGCAAGTCCTCCACAACACGCTGCTGGCCGGCGCTACCGGGTGGATCGGCTGGAACAACACCGATTTCGATCTCATCCACCAGGATCCCTACAGGCACCACCCCTTCGAGCTCCACTTCGGGCTGACGACCGTCGAGGGCCGCCCCAAGCCGCAGCTCGAGGAGATGGCCCGCTTCGCCAAGGTGCTCTCCGACATCGACGTCCTCGGCTGTGAGCGCGAGCCGGCCGACGCGGCGCTGATCGTCCCGTCGTACCTGGAAGGCGCGTTCCCGTTCACGGAGGCCGAGGACCGCAGCTACCTGTTCACGATGCTGCGGCAGGCCTACATCGCGGCGAAGGAGGCGGACCTGCCGGTCGGGCTGACGCGGGAGCGGGACGGGATCGCGGAGGACTGCCGGCTTTACCTGTTGCCGTCGGCCAAGCAGCTGACCGCGCCCACATGGCACCTCCTGGAGCGGCTGGCGTCGGCCGGCGCGGTCGTCTACGCGTCGTACTGCCACGGCACCCACGGGTCGCAGCGCGGGCCGTGGTACGCGCACCTCAACGCGATGTTCGGCGTCGAGCACCAGCTGCGCTACGGGATGATCGATCCGATCGAGGACGATCGCGCGAAGCTCACCTTCGAATGCCAGTTCGGCACGATCGCGGCGGGCACGACGCTCACGTTCCCGGTCTCCGGCACCGAGCACAGCCGCGCTTACCTGCCCGTGCGCTCGAGGGGCGCGGAGGTCGTCGCGGTCGACCAGCGCGGCCGGCCGGCGCTGCTGCGGCGCAAGATCGGGAGCGGCAGCGTCGTGCTCTGCACGTATCCGATCGAGCACTTCGCCGCGGCGACCCCGCGGATCAACCCGGAGCCGACCTACAGGATCTACGACGCGCTCGCCGAGCTCGCCGGCGTGAAGCGACCGGTGACGGTGGACGACCCGCGCGTCGCGGCCGACACGCTGCGCCACCGGGATGGCCGCCGCTTCGTGTTCCTTGTCAGCCAGGCGGATCAGCCGCTCTCTGTGAAGCCCGCCGCGGCCTCAGGGCACCTGACCGAGCTGGGAGGCAAGTCCCCGGTCCACGCCGTGGAGCTCGCGCCGTACGACGTGCGGATCCTCGAGCTGCGGCCGGAGCCGCGGTAAGCGCGGGGCCGCCAGCCGTGGCCTCAGTACCAGCGCGGCGTGCCGCAATCGATGTGTAGGTGGTCCCGGTGGCTCGCGTCGAAGTCCGGCCCGAGGACGCGCGCGGCCGCCCCCTCGGCGCGGAGCCGGCGGGTCACGCCCCGGAGGAAGCGGCCCTCACGGGTGCTCGGGTCGTCCCCGTGGAGCACGTAATCGCGGAGCACACTGATCGCGCGGCCGCGCTTCGGCGAGAAGCGCGCGATATCGAATGCATTGCCGAACGAGTGCTCGCTCAGCCCCTCGCTCCACGGGCGCATCCTGCCGACCACTTCGCGGCAGGCATAGCTCCCCAGGGTGTTGATGCGGATGATCTGCGAGCTCAGGTGCGCCTCGGCCTCTTCCTGGATCACGCGCTCCATATCGGCCAGCCGGAGGGCGAGCGAGCAATCGACTTGCAGCGGCGGCGAGTAAACGATGCCGGTCGGCCCGCGGCTCAGCAGCACGCCGTGGGGGATGCCACACCCCTTCTTGTTGGGCTTCTCGGTGTCCGGCAGCGACTGGAACCGCGCCCCCGCAACCTTGAGGGCGTCGCGGCAATCCGCCCCCGCGGCCGCGGCGATGTGGTTCCACTGGCGCTGCGCCCGCGGCGGCCGCTCGCGGAGGCCAGCAGCGTCGGCGAGGTGCTCGATCCAGGGGCCGGCCCATCCCGGCGATGTCGGCGGCGTCACGGGTGGTCCTGCGGCACCGGTGGGCGCTGCTTCCGGGGAGACCGGCGCACTCCCGGCCTCCACCGGTGCTGCTCCAGCGAGGGCTGGCGCGCCGCCGGGGGCCGGTGCGGCGAGACGGCCGGGTGCGGTTCCTCCGCGCTCCGCGAGCGTGGGACCGCCGTGAGAGCAGGACAGCGCCAAGGTCATCGCCGCCGCGGCGAGCCCCGGAAGAAAGCGTGCGTGCACATCGATGTCCGTACCGCCGCGAGCGGCCGGCGCAAGGTGCGCGGTTCTCCGCCACGCGCTCTCGCTCACACTGCTGCCGCGTTCGCCAGCCTCAGCCCTGTGCCGCGCTGCCTCCGCCGGCCGCTCCCCCGCGACGCTCGCGCTCGTCCATCTTCGCCTTCCCTTCCGGTTCCGGTTCCGGCGCGCTCGGCGCCGAGAACCGAAGCAGGAGCAGCCCGGCCAACGAGACGACCATCCCCGCGAATGTGATGCTCCACGGCAGGACCTCTCCTTCGAGGAGACCTTGCGCCCATGACGGCTTGAAATAGAGGAGCGACACCGCGAGCCCGTTGTTCAGGGCGTGAAGCAGCGCTCCGGGCAGCACGGAGCCGGTGCGGTGGCGCGCGTAGCCGAGCGCCAGCCCGAGCGAGAACGTCGGCAAGAGCCGGTACACCGACCCGTGCGCGAGCCCGAAGAGGAGCGCCGATACGCCGATCGCCACCGCGGGCCCGGCGCGGCGCAGGCCTGCGTAGACGAGGCCGCGGAACAGGAGCTCCTCGCAGACGGCCGGCGTGACGGCGACGAGCAGCAGGACGACGGGGTACGGCTGCCCGCCGAGCAGCACGAGCTCGCCCAGCTCACGGGCGAACGGCTCCGGCGCGGGGAACCAACGGAGGACGGTGCCGCCGATCGCGGCCCACGCCGCGACCCCGAGGAGCAGCGCCCCGGCGAGGCCCCGGATCGAGGCCGGCCTGAGGCCGAGCGTCGCCCGCGGCGAGTAGCCGAAGCCGGCGACCAGCGCGAGGGTCGGGACCAGGAAGAAGCCGACCTGTGAGACCGCGAGCTGGACCGCCACGCTGGTGCGGGCGATGAGCAGGCTGCCATAGAAGAAGAGCACCTGGACGCCCGCGAACGCCGCCAGCGAGAAGCCCGCCGAGGGCGCCCCGCCGGCCCGGCGCCCCAGGCCGAGCACGGCGCGCGCCGGCTCGTGCCCCCCGAGGAGCACGCTCTCGCGCTCGAAGACGCGCGCGGCGAAGAGGAGCGCGAGGCACGCATAGAGCGCCGAGGAGACGAGCGCCGTGAAGAGGAGATCGGCCGGCGCCTCTCCGACGAACAGCGCCTTGATCAGCACCGCGATGTTGAGGACCGGGGCGTAGGCCGTCCACGGGTTGAGCTCGACCACCGGCAGGGCCGTGATGCCGGCGAGCAGCGAGAGCGGCAGGTACGCCGGCATGAGCGCGTTCTGACCGTCCTTGAAGTCCTTCGCGAACACGGCGAGCGCGAGGAACAGCGCCGAGAACAGGAGCGTGACCGGCACGAGCAGCACGAACGTCAGCGCGAAGGTGCCGGGGCCGACGACCATCGCGTCGGGCAGCAACCGGCTCACCGTGAGCGACATGCTCACCACGTTGCCGAGCGCGGTGAGCAGCGAGATGACCCACACGGCCAGGAACTTGCCCGAGATGATCTCGATGGGCCGCACGGGCGCGCACAGCAGCGTCTGCATCGTGCCGCGCTCCTTCTCGCCCGCCGTCAGATCGATCGCCGGGAGGAAGCTGCCGAGGAGCGACATCAGGATCAGCAGCATCGGCATCATCGCGCCGAGGATCTGGCCGACCTTGCGGCTGTCCGCCGCGACGTCGCGCGGCACGACGTCGAACGCGCGCGAGAACCCCTCGGGCAGGTCGCGCTCCGCCTCTCGATCCGCCACGATGGCCCTGCGGGCGCGCTGCAGCGCGCCCTCGAGGCGCGCCTCTGCCGTGGCCGAGTCGGCGCGGACCGAGTCGAAGTAGATCGCGACGGCGCCCTTCCCGCCGCGCCCGAGCTCGGCCCCCATCGAGGGCCACGGCACGAGCACCGCGTCGACCTTGCGCTCGCTCACGGCGGCGCGCGCCGCGGCGAGCACGGGGTTCTCCGGCTCGATCCACCTCGCCGGCTCGGCCTCCGCCTCGGGGGGCGCCGCCTCGCCGTCGTCCGGCGCGGGCTCTGGCCCCGCCGGAGGCGCGAGCGCCCCGGAGAGGAGCCCCTCGCGCACGTCGGGGGGCGCGCCGGCCCACGGCGCGAGCTCGATCTTGCCCGCAGCGGAGAGCCTCGCCTGCAGGCCCTCGGCGAGCTCCCCCCAGACCGCGATCCTGGACGGGCGCGCCTCGCGCGCGGCCGCCTCGACGCCGACGAGCTTGCTCATCGCGAGCGCGAAGAGCGGATAAAGGAGGAGCGGGACCACGACGAGGCGCACGAGCGTGCGCCGATCCCGGAGCGACTCGACGAGCTCCTTGCGGAGGATCGTCCATACGATGGCGAGCCTCACGGCGCCTCAGCCCCCTGCCGCGGGCGCGCCGGCGCGCTCGGGCGTGTCGCGCGCCGCGCCCGGGCGGCTCCGCTCCACGTGGTGGAGGAAGGCGTCGGTCAGGTTCGTGGTGCCGGAGCGCCCGAGGAGCTCGGGCAGGGTGCCGGCGTCGACGACGCGCCCCTCGTGCATGAGGGCGATGCGGTCGCAGAGGTACTCGGCCTCGCTCATGATGTGCGTCGAGAAGAGGATCGCCCTGCCCGCGGCGCGCTCGCGCCGGATCGACGCGACGATGAAGCGGCCGCTGAGGATGTCGAGCGCGGTCGTCGGCTCGTCGAGGATGAGCACCTCCGGCTCGTGGAGGAACGCGCGCGCGATGTTGGCGCGCTGCTTCTGCCCCGTGGAGAGCGTGCCGCACGGCCGCGACGCGAACGCGTCCATCTCCAGATCGGCCACGAGCGCGTCGATCCGGCGCGAGAGCGCCGCCTCCTCCATGCCATACAGCCGACCGAAGTAGCGGAGCACCTCGCGGGGCGTGAGCCGCTGGTAGAGCTGCGTGTCCCCGGAGAGGAAGCCGAGGCGCTGCTTCGCCTCGAGCGGCCTCGCGGCCAGGTCGACGCCGCCGACCAGGATCTGCCCCTGGTCGGGCGACAGGATGCCGGCGAGCATCCGCAAGGTCGTCGTCTTACCCGCGCCGTTCGGCCCGAGCAGCCCGACGACCTCCCCGGCGTACACGGCGAGATCGACCCCGTCCACGGCCGTGACGCCGCCGTACCGCTTCACCAGATGCTCGGCGCACAGGGCGGGGCGCATGGAAGCGTCTCCTAGTTCGGCCCGCGGCGCGGCGCAAAGCGCCCGTCGGACGGCCCCGCACGCAGCGCGTGCCGCGGCGCGCCGCCCCTCTGCTCGCACCGCCCGGTCGCCTCCGTCAAGGCGGCGTCGCGGCGCCGCCCCCTCGACGTCCGCCGCGGCCCCCCTAGACTACGCTGACGTCCATGCCAACGAGCCCGTCGATGCCCTATCGCGACCGTACGACGCCCGAGCCGGTCCAGTGCCCCTGCGGCCATGGTCGCGATCATTACATGGTGAGCGCCGAGGCGGAGTACCGCGTCCTCGGGTACATCCAGCTCGCGTTCGGGATCTCGGCCCGGCCGACGAAGGTGAAGTACAGGTGCCGGCGCTGCGACACGGTCTTCGCGACGACGAAGGATCCCGCGGTCCTCGACAAGCATTACTGACGCCGAGGCCTCCAGCGCGATCAGGCCCCCTCCCCCGTGCCGTGGTCGCCTCGCTCGGCGCGCCCTGTGGCATACTCGTCGCCGATGCGGCAACGGCTCTTCACGATATCGCTCGTGCTGCTCGGCGCGGTGGCCCTCCCGGCCGGCTTCCTGGCAGTCGCCTGCTCACCGGCGGAGCGCTCGTTCGGCGACAGCGGCGGCGGCGGGAGCGGCGGCGCGTCGCCGACCGGCAGCGGCGGTGCGTCGCCGACCGGCAGCGGCGGTGCATCGCCGACCGGCAGCGGCGGCGCGTCGCCGACCGGCAGCGGGACTGGGGGCGGCGTGAGCGCCGGCGAAGGCGGGGGAGGAGGAACGGGCGCAGCTGGCGGAGGGGACACGCAACCATTGCCCCCGGAGGTCGTCGCCACCGGCCTTGACGACCCGTACTCGATCGCGGTCGACGACCAGAGCGTCTTCATCCTCTCCACTTCCACGCTGCTGCGTTGCCCCCTGGCAGGCTGCCCGGCTCCGGTGGTCCTCGCCGAGGGGCTCGGGCCTCCCACGAGCGCCGCCATCGCCTCTCCCTACCTCGTCGCGGTGGATCCGAATTTCGTGCACTGGCTGAGCTCCCCGAACGACGGAGGGTCGCGCCGCTACTACCGATGTCCGGCGGCCGGTTGCTTCGGCAAGTCGCCGGTGGAAGTGTTGGAGTCCATCGTGAGCAACCTGAACCAGATCCAGGTGAGCGACGACGGCGTGGCGCGCATCTCGGATAAGTTCGATGTCATCGAGTGCGATAACGGCCAATGCCAGCGGATCCGCTGCGTGAGCGCGGACGGGATCCGTTCGTTCGTCATGGATGGGACGACCGTGTACTGGGCCCACGCCACCGATCCAGGAGGCGTCTATTTCTGCAATCCCGGCACTACGGACGGCGCGATCCAGCTCCACGCCGAGCACGGCGTCGTCATGGCGATCCACGACGGGATTCATTACGTAATGAACGCGGTCAAGAATACCATTTTCGCGTGCAAGAAGACCGGGTGCGGCGGCAGCCCGACGACCTTCGTCGAGGGCGAGCCGTCGTTGACCAGCATGGCTGTCGGCCCCACAGGCGTGTACTGGACCGCTCTCGGCACGGGCATGAGCGCAGACGGCGTCGTCAAGATGTGTCCGCTGGACGGCTGCGGCGGCGGCCCTCGGGTCATCGCCTCGAACCAGGCGCGGCCGACGAGCGTCCGCCTCCGGAACGGCTTCGTCTACTGGTCCAACCGCGGCTTGTCCGGGAGCCCGATGTCGGGTGAGATCGTGCGCGCTGGCCTCTGACGCACGGCCGAGATCGCGGCGCGGGCGCCTGCGCTCGCGGCGGCGAGCAGAGCGCGACCTGCCGCCGGCCCGACCTCCATGGCCGGCGGCCCGCGGCCCTCTCGCGCCGCCAGCAAGAAGCCCTCGCCACTCGCTGCGTTTCAGGACACCCTGCGCGCTCGCCATGCGCGCCTCTCGCAGCTCGCTCCCCGCTCTCCCAGCGCACCTGCCGCGCGGGGGCCGACCGGCCTCCGCGACCGCCCGCCGCCGGAGCGCGCCATGAAAGGACGCGTCCTCATCGTCGCCGGCTCCGACTCGGGCGGCGGCGCAGGAATCCAGGCCGATCTCAAGGCGGTCACCGCGCTCGACGCGTTCGGCGCGACGGCGATCACCGCGCTCACCGCCCAGAACACCCGCGGCGTCGACGCCGTGTTCCCGGTGCCGCCCGACTTCATCGGTCGCCAGATGGAGGTCGTGCTCGACGACATCGGCGCGGACGCCATCAAGACCGGGATGCTCCACTCGGCCGAGGTCATCGACGAGGTCGCGCGCGTCTACGAGCGCCTCGGCCGCGGCGCGCCGCTCGTGGTGGACCCGGTGATGGTCGCCAAGGGCGGCGCCCGGCTGCTGAAGCCCGACGCCGAGGGCGCCCTGCGCACCCGGCTCCTGCCGCTCGCGGCGCTGCTCACGCCGAACATCCCCGAGGCCGAGGCGCTGACCGGCGTGGTCATCGACAGCGTGGACGCCATGCGCAGCGCCGCAGCGCGGCTGCTCGCCATGGGTCCGCGCGCCGTGCTGCTGAAGGGGGGCCACCTCCCGGGCGCGACGGTCGTCGACGTCCTCCGGGTCGCGCCGGGGCCCGGCGGCGCCGGGCTGCCGGAGGGCGAGCAGCTGTTCGAGGACGCGCGCATCGAGACGCGCGCGACCCACGGCACGGGCTGCACGCTCGCATCGGCCATCGCCGCGGGTCTCGCCCAGGGTCTCGCCCTCGTCCCGGCGATCGGGCGCGCGAGGCGCTACCTCCGCGAGGCGATGCGCTCCGCGCCGGGGCTCGGCCAGGGCCACGGGCCGCTGAACCACGCCCACACGGCGCGGCCGTTCCCCTGAACAGCGCGGCGCGCCGCGCGCGTCTGTGGACGGGCGCGACGGGCGCGACGGCCGCGACGACCACGGCGGCCCCGCGCCGCGGGCCCCGCACGGCGGCCCGGCGGCTCTGCGAAGGAGCGGCGGGGCGGCCCGGTGCGGCGCCGGACGGGCCGCGTGCAGCGCTTGTGCAACGACTCGTTGCGCCCGGCGCTCGAATGGACGACCCTGCGCGCAGTCCGTATCGGCGTCCCGGCGCGTCTCCTTCGGCGCCGTCGCGGAGCTCTTCCTCACCCTTCGTGCGCCCGTGGCCGTGACCAAAGATCCCCTCCCTCCCATCGACGTCGGAACGGTCATCAACGACCGCTACGAGGTCCTGAAGAGCATCGGCAAAGGCGGCATGGGGGAGGTGTTCTTGGCCTTCGACCGCCTGACCCAGCAACAGGTGGCGCTCAAGGTGGTGCCCGAGGCCTCCGCCATGCCCGGCGACGACGAGGCGCTGCGGCAGGAGGTGATCCTCGCGCAGAAGGCCCGCCACCCGAACGTCTGCCGCGTGCACGACCTCGCCCCGAGCCCGTGGGGCCCCATCCTCGTGATGGAGTACATCCCCGGGCAGACGCTCCACAACCACATCCGCAAGCGCAAGACGTCGGGCGGGTTCAGCGCCGACGAGTTCCGAAAGATCTCGACCGACGTCTGCGCGGGGCTCGCCGCGATCCACCAGCAGGGGCTCGTGCACGGCGATCTGAAGCCCGGGAACGTGATGGTCGCCGACGATCGGGCGGTCATCCTCGACTTCGGCTTCGCGAAGGAGCGCGCCCGCGCCGCCGTGCGCAAGCCGGGGGCGCCTCCGGACGGCGGCACGCCTCACTACATGTCGCCGGAGCGGCTGCGCAGCGGCGGCGCGAGCCCGGAGGACGACGTCTACGCGGCGGCGCTGACGCTCTGGGAGATGTGGACCTGCCGCGTCCCCGAGCCCGGCTACAAGCCGCGGCTCAAGACGATGAAGCAGCAGATCACGTTCGACGTGCCCGCCGCGCTGACGAACGACGAGATCAGGCAGATCTTCCGCGCGCTGAACCCGGATCCGCAGATGCGCCCGCAGGCGCGGCACATGCGGTTCTTCAACCCGACGCAGACCACGACCGCGCCGATCCAGCTGCCGCGCGAGCGCATCGATCCCGGCCCCGCGCCTGGGCGGGCCATCAAGACGCAGTTCACGCCCGGCGCGCAGTCGCTGCTCATCACGTACGCCACGAACGCGCCCGACAGCGTCACCACCCTGTTCCCGCTGCAGAAGCCGGTGCTCTCCATCGGCCGCCGCAGCGATCAGGACCTCGTCCTGGCCGAGGCGACCGTCTCCGGTTCACACGCGCTCCTCCGCTGGCAGACGGGCTCCTGGCTGGTCGAGGATCTCAACAGCACGAACGGCACGTACGCGGACTTCCCCTTCGAGCGCAAAGCGCAGGTCTCGCTGCTCCATGGGGCCGAGGTGCAGCTCGGCGAGTGCCGTCTCATGGTGGTCACGTTCGGGCCCGACTCGCCGCACCACGACAAGGCGAAGCGTTACCTCGCCCGGCGCGACGGCCTCACGGGGCTGCTCGTGCGCGAGTACCTGATGAAGGCCATCGACGAGGACGGCTTCTTCGCCGAGTGGGCCGAGGTGCCGATGCAGATCGCGCGCTTCGAGCTCCGCGGCCAGAACGGCCTCGTGAGCTTGCGCCCGACGATCCTCGAGATGCTCGCGCTGCGCAAGGCCGCGCTTCAGGTCGTCGATTTGACCCAGACGCTGCTGCTCAGCCTGACGCCGGCCGCGGCCGGGCGCACCGGCCCGCTCACGTTCGTCGTCTCCATCGTGGGTCCCAACCTGGACGAGGCCCAGCACGTGGTCGAGCAGGTCGTCGCGCAGGTGCAGGGCACGCTCCCCGAGACGCTCGAGCTGACCGCCACGCTCGTCAAGTGCGAGCCTGGCCGCCCCGCGCGCACGCTGATCGACTGAGGCAGACCGCCGGGTCGTCGCTCGACCGTCGCTCGACCACCGGGCGGTTGCTCGCGCGCGCTCCGTCACGAAGGCACGGAGCCCATCACCAGGCGCACCGCGCCGGCAGCACGCCACGCAGCACTGCACCCTGCGAGCGCTCTTGCGCAACGGGGCCGCTCCCAGGCCGGAGCAGCAAGCGGCTACTGGACGGCGAGCGGATGCTGGGCGGTGAGCGGCTGCTGGGACGGCCCGCTGCAGGCCTCGCCCGGAGCGGCGACGCGATCGAGCACCACCTCGCCGGACGACTTCCGGACGTCGATCTCGCCCTGCCAGACGAGCTCTGCGCTGCCCTGAGCGTCGACGACGTCGCGCAGCAGCCGCACGTAGACCTTGCGCTGGGCGACCTCGGGGATCGCCACCGCGAAGTCGAACGCGCAGACCGAATCACACCTCGGGTTCGCCGCGTCGGGCTCGTCCCGCTCGGTGATCTCGTAGATGCTGTCGATCCTGTCGACGTGCATCGCGCGCTGGCCGCAACAGTTGAGCAAGAGCCGGCTGTTCGCGATCTTCAGAGCGCCGCTCGACGGGTCATAGCGCCAGCGCAGGACCTCGGCCCCGCAGTAGCTCTCCTCCCCCTCGGAGGCGAGCCGCCGCTCCGGATCCACGAACCCGCCGGCCTCGCTCACGAGCCCCACCTGCGCGGGCTCCGCTTCCAGGCACGCGCTCAGAGCAAGCAGCGACCCCACCGTTGCAAGCGCTCCACAGACCCCCAGGTACTTCATGCCCCGATTTCCTTGGCTGTCCCGCGACACTGTCAAAATACGCCCAAAAGGCAAAGAACCAGGGCCTCTAGAAACGCGCTTCACGTATCCGCTACTTGCGCCTAGGGATTCAGCTGCAAGCCAACGTACATAAGGTGCGCACATGCGCCGCACCCCGGAGCAGCTGCACGCACATTCGAGTATGATCTACGGGTTTCTGGAAACCTTGTCCAGGCGAAAGTGGCAGAGTTAGCCCGATTCTCTGACCATGAACGTCATGGTCGACCAAGCTCCTCCACCATCCTCCATCATCCCACCCCATGACGCGCTGCCGTGCGCTGCCATGCGCGGCGGGACATTCGCGAGGTCCCCCGGCCGACCGCGGACGCGAGGTGCTGCGAAGCGATCCGAGGGCGTGTGTTCAGCGCCTCATCGCGCGGCGACCGTCTTGCTGCGCTGGCGCGGGGAGCCCTTCGCCTGGCAGCCGGCTTCCGCGGGGGTTTCGTCGAGGACGACCGCGCCGGCAGAGACACCCAGATCGAGGGAGCCGCTCCAGATCACGGCCGGGCCGCCCTGCTGATCGACGACGTCGCGCAGCAGCTTCACGTAGACCTCGCCCCGCGGGACGTCGCGCACGCCGACGGACAGATCGAAGGCGCACTGCTCGCTGCAGCGACCTCCGGCGCCGTCCGGCGCGTCCCGCTCGGTGACCTCGAAGAGGCTGTCGATCCTCTCGACGTGGATCGCGCGCTTCCCGCAGCAGTCGAGCATCAAACGGGCATCGGCAAGGCGGAGCGTCGCCGCCGGCTCATCGTACTGCCAGCGCAGCACCTCGGCGCTGCAGTAACCCCCGTCCTCTGCCGCGGCGAGCCGGTGCTCCGGGTTCCTGAACCCCCCCTGCTCGCTGATCCTCGCCTCCTGAACGGCCGCCACCTGGCTGCAGCCACCGGCGCAGAAGGCCCAGACGATCGCGATGGCGGTCCAGATACGGCTCGACACCATGCACTTCTCCATTTCCTCTTGGCTGGCTGGCCAGGGCGGTTCGTCCCAGTTTCGGTGCAATTTTCCAGCCAACTCTCCCCCTGAGCAGTCCGGAGGCTAACCGCGAGCGACGCGGCGGGCCAAGGAAGCGGGGGCTGCGAGCGGTCTCCCTTCACCCTCGCTCGCAGCAGGGGCGTGGGAGGGCGCGCAGGAACTACCCACGTTAGACGTGCCCGGACGTAAAAAGTTGTCGGGGAGAGAACGCCTGGCTCAGCCACGATGCGGGCGGCCCTCGATCGGACACACGCCGGATGTCCGGGCCGTGCCCTGCGGCTCGCCCGCGTCAGTTCTTCGCTTCGACGGCCTTGCCGGGCGGAAGGGGATCCCAGCGCAGCGAGTCCCCGAGGAGGTTCGAGATGCGCTTCGGGCGCTGCCCGTCGACGCGCATGACGTAGAGCCCTGGCCCCTCGCCGGAGGTGCGCGTGGAGAAGAACGCCACGAGCCGCCCGTCGGGGCTGCAGGCCGGGTACCCGTTCCTGCCCTGATTCTGGGTCAACCGCACGAGGCCGCCGCCCGTCTCCCCCGAGGCGACGAGGTCGGTGTTCTTTCCCACGCCGACGGCATAGACGGCCTTCACGCCGTCGGGGTGGTTGCAGAACGTGGGCGCCGAGGCGAAGAGCCCGTCCGGAGAGATCGCCTTGCCGCCGACGTAGATGCGCTGTCCGTACCTGCCCTCGCCGGAGAAGGCGAGCTTGCCGGTCGGCGTGAACACCGGGTGGAGCGCCATCCCCACCTCGGACGCCGGCTTGATGCTCTGGAGATCGGGCCCGGAGAACAGCTTGATCGTCGACCCCACCCCGATGCTGAGGGCGACCTGGGCGCGATCCTTCGAGAACGCGATCCCGTAGACAGAGCCCTTCACGGGCAGCGCGAGCGGGCCGCCGGCGGGCGTGAAGACCTTGTACTCGTCGCCCTTCACGCTCGCCGCGTAGTGGAGCTGCTCGTTCTTCCCGAACGCAGGGGCGATGGCGGTCTGGTCGGGCGGCGAGACGGCCCTGGCGTCATGGCCGTCGGCGTCGATCGTGAAGACACGCCGCAGCGCGCCCGAGCCCGAGGCGAACGTCATGTGGCTGGCGAAACCGCCGCTCTGGCCGGTGAGGGCGCCGATCAGCTGGTCGGCCACCCGGTGCGACTCGAAGCGCACGTCGCGGAGGGGCACGATGAACTTCTTGTCGAACACCGGGGCCTGCCCGCGGTTCACCAGGAACGCCTGGCCGACGAGCTCGACCTTGTCAGCGGCGACCTTCTTGCCGCTCACGCTCACGACCGCCTCGACCCCCTTCGCGGACCACGCCTTCACGTCCACGGGGCTGTCAGAGAGGTACAGGCCGTCGGGCGCGGCGCTGTCGGGCAGCACCTCGAACTCGCCGCACAGCTCGAGGTCGCGCCGGACCACGCTGTGGATCGTCACGTCCTCGGGGTCCGAGACGAGCGACGGCAGGACGCCGATCTTCGGGAGCGGGCGCGTCGCGCCGGCCACGACCGTGATGTGGCCGAGCAGCTCATCCGGGTTGGGCGGCGCCGCCGAGGAGGCCGGCGCCTGCGCAGGAGCAGGGGGAGCAGCGAGCGCGGCGGCGGCGAGCGCCAGGGCGCCGAGGGCGTATCGAGCTAGTCGCATGTGGTCTCTCTACAGACGAACGTGACGCTGACCTGCTTCTGCCCGAGGTTGGGATAATTCTCGGGCGGCGGCGGCAGCGCCTGCCCCTTCGCCGCCTCGAGGGTCGCCTGCGCGGCCGCGTCGAAGGCGGGATTCCCGCTCGGCGTCAGCGTGTAGCTCACCATCTGCCCGTCGGACAGCACGATGACCGCGCGCGGCTTGTGCTTCGTGAGCTCCTCCGGCGGGAGCCCCGAGCCGTTCACGCGGAACCTGCTCGAGAACCAGCCCGCGATGCGGGCCAGGTACAGATCCACAGCGCGCGCCTTGAGGGGATCGGTCTCGGTCCCCTCCTTCACGCCGTCCTCGTGGCCCTCCTGGTCCACGTTGGCGGCCGGGGCGGCGTCGGTCTTCGGATCGAGCTCGGTGTCGACCTGCTTCGCAATCTCGGCGTCGGGCGGCGGCGGCGCGGTGCCCGCGTCCGCGATCTTGACCTCCGGGGGCGGGATGTCCGCCTCGGTCTTGCCCGCGCTCGGCGACACGAACGCCTTCTGCTCGACGCGCGGCTTGGGCGTCTGGCGCACCCACCGGTCGGGCAGCTTCATCTTGTCGCGCGTGCCGCCCAGCTTGAGCAGCGGCGTGTCCATGTCGAGCACCGGCACGACCTTCACCGGGACGCTCGGCCCCTTCTCGATCTCGGGCGCCGCCGCGGGCACCGTGAGGTCGGCCAGGCTGACCGCGACGGCGGCCCCCGCCTGCACGGCCATCGCCACCGCGACGGCGAGCGCGATGTCCCGCGGGCGGAAGTCGCTCGCAGGCCGGCGCTGTCCTGACGGCGTCCTCGGTCCGGGCGCGCGCGCCGCAGCCGTGCTCACGGCGCGGCTCCCCCGGGCCGCGGCGCGGCTCCCCCGGGTCGCGGCGCCGTTCCCCCGGGCGGCGGCGGCGCGCCCTCCGGCTCGATCTCCGGCTGGACGAGGAGGTTCAGGCCCTCGACCCCCGCGGCCCGGGCGGCGGCGACGACGCGCGCCACGGCGCCGTAGCGGGCGTCCTTGTCGGCGCGGATGTAGAGCTCCTTCTCCTTCTGCACGCGCCCGTTCGAGGCGAGCACGCCCTCGATGTCGGCGGTCGCGTCGTCCTCGCCGAAGAGGATCTTCTCTTCCTTCGTGACGGTCACGACGAGCTTCGTGTCCTTCGTCGGCGCCTCCTCGGCGGAGACGTTGGGCAGCTCGACCCGGAGCCCGGCCGTGAGCAGCGGGGCCGTGACCATGAAGACCACGAGGAGCACGAGCATCACGTCCACGAGCGGCGTGACGTTGATGTCGCTGAAACCGCCGCCGCCGCGCCGCCTGCGCCCTCCACCGACCGACATGCCCATGATCCGCCCCGCCCCTCAGCCCTTCGGCATCACCGGCGTGGGCCGGTCGCTCGACCGCTGGAGCGCCAGCGGGATGGACTCCTGCATCCCCCGCGCGGAGAGCGACGCGATCTCCACCCAGCCCTCGCTCGCGGCCTCGAGCGCGGCGAGCAGGTCGTCGACGCGCTTGTTGATCCCGTTGTACGCGATGACCGCCGGGATCGCGGCGAACAGCCCGATCGCGGTCGCGATGAGCGCCTCGCCGATGGCCGGGGCGACGACGGGCAGCGACGCGCTCTTCTGCTGACCGATGCGGAGGAACGCGTCCATGATCCCGTAGACCGTGCCGAACAGGCCGATGAACGGCGACGCCGCCGCGATCGACGAGAGCGTCGGCATGAGCGCGCTCGCCCGCTGCGTCTCGGTCACGATCGCCCGCTTCGCGATCGAGTCGAGGAGCCGGCTCGTCCCGACGCGGCGGCTGAGCTCCATCACGACGCGGGCGCCTGGCGCGTCCGCGTGCCGCTGCGCGAGCGCGAACAGCTGATCCGGCGAGTGGGCGTGCGCCGACTCCTGCTCGAACCGCGCCTGCAGAGAGGCGAGCCGCGCGAGCTGGAGGACCTTGAGGACGGCGATCACCCAGACGAGGATGGCCGCGAAGATCAGCAGCCACACGACCAGGAAGACGGGACCGGAGGCGTGGAGGACCAGGGAGACGGGATCGAGCTTGATCGGGACCGTCGTCGCCGGGTCAGGGGCGCTCTGCAGGAAGGCCATTTCGATCTCTTCGGGTCAGGGAGTCGGCTCGTCAGGGTTCCGCGCGCGCGGCCCCGTTCAGTGGAGTTTGCGGCCGCGGCGCCCTCTCTCGCCTGGAAGCGCGGCCGTGGCCCTCTTCAAGTTCGCCCGGCGCCGCACGCGGCGCGCGGCGCTCAATCCGCGAGCAGGATGTCGACCTTCCGGTCGCGCGCCCAGCCCTCTTCGTCCGTGCCGGTCGCCTCGAACTCGCCCTTCGACGAGGTCGCGATGCGGCCCTGCTCGAGGCCCTTCTTGCCGAGGTACTCCGCGACGCTGCCGGCGCGCTTCTGGCCGAGGCCCAGGTTGTACTCCGTCTCCCCGCGGGGGTCGGCGTGGCCGATGAGCTTCATCCCCTTGCCCTTGAGCGGACCCGAGACGAAGCAGCGCGCGAGCGCGTCGAGCGCGCCCGCCGCCTCGCCCTCGATCGACGTCGAGTCGAACGCGAAGCGGGCGGTCGGTAGATCGCCGCAGGCCTTGAGGATCTTGTCGTCGATGCGGATCGAGCCGCTCGTCGGCTTCTCGGTGTCCTGCTTCGGGGCAGGCGGGGCGGCGGTCTTCGCCACCGGAGGGGGCGCGACGTCGCTGGCGACATTGGCCGGCGGCTGCGGATCGGAGCCGCAGCCGGCCGCGAAGGCGGCAAGGGGCGCCGAGACCACGAGGATCAACGCAGGCAGTTTTGTCATGGGCATGCCGTTACCACGCCGGGAGGCGCGTTGCAGCATTTTGAGCGCCCGCCGGCGAGCCGGCGCGCCCGGAGGACAGGCATTCCGTTAAAGTGCCGCGATGCATCGCGCGATCCATGCGCGGGAATATTTGGGGCACCAACGGGTTGACCCGCCCCGCGCCCCCCGGGCCCTCGGCTCCGCGCTCCTCTCGCTCGGCGCAGCGGCGTCGGTCGCGCTCGCCGCCCCTCACCCGGCGCGGGCCGAGGCGCCGGTGCAGCGCACGTTCTTTCGCCTGCCCTCGTCGAACGGCTTCGGCGCGGTGCTCCTCGATCTGGGCGCGGCGAGGCTCACCCACTTCCGCGAGCGCCTGTTCGCCACCGAGGAGCCGCTCCTCGACGAGCGCGGCGAGGAGGTCTGGATCGGCAACCAGCCGCAGGCCGTACGCACGCGCGATCTGCTCTACGACGCGTACTTCGGGCTGCGCTCCGACGGGCACCAGCGGTGGCTGACCGAGGTCCCCGTCGACCTCGACGCGAGCGGCTACGCCGGCTGGACCGACGGGCAGCGCGGCGGCACGGGCGTCGTCACGATGGTGCAGCGGGTCGGCAACCTCGAGTGCACCCAGCTCTTCTTCGCGCCGCGGGGCCTGCCGCAGGCGGGGTTCGTGATGGCGATGCGGGTCGAGAACCGGGGCGAGCGGCCGGCGGAGCGCGTGTCGGCGTTCTCGCTGCACAATTTCCACCTCGGCTTCGGTCGCCCGGGCGTGATGGCGGACATCGGCGAGTCGGGCGAGACCATCACCTACGACGCGAGCCAGGGCCGGCGCGACTTCCTCGAGCGCGCCTTCGCCGGCGTGGTGGTCGCGCGCGCTCGAGCCCCCCGCGCGCCACGGCGCCTCCAGGGCGGGCAGCCCGCCGGACCTCGACGTCTACCGGATCGTCGCGGACGACGGCGGCGCCGACCTGTCGGACCTCGACGGGGCCGCGCCCACCGCCGACGGCTCCGTGAGCGCGTTCCAGTGGGACCTCGGCAGCATCGGCCCCGGCGAGGCGCGGTGGGTCGGCGTGGCGTTCGCGCACCACGGCGACCCCTCGGGCGCGGCGGACCCGCTCGTGCAGGGCGCCCTCGACGCGTACCTCGGCGCGAAGCGCGCGGCGGAGGTGGTCGCGGACGAGATCGCCGCGTACAGCGCGTTCCAGGGCTCGATCCGGGTGCCGCCCTCGGCGTCGCCCGAGGAGGCGGCCTTGCTCCGGCAGTCGGCCGTGACGCTCCGGATGGCGCAGTCGCGCGAGAGCCACGCCTTCTTGCGCGAATACCTGACGCGGGACTTCGAGCCGCGCGCCACGCGCTTCGGCGCGACGCTCGGCGGACCGCCGGCCACGCTGCCGGCCACCATCGCCCACCGCGGCCACGGCGCCGTCCTCGCGAGCCTCCCGCCGGGCGAGTGGACGGTGGCCTGGATCCGCGACGGCGCCTACGCCACCGTCGCGATGGCCGCCCTCGGCATGCAGGCGGAGGCGCGCGACGCGCTGGGATTTTACCTCGACGCGGAGGCAGGGCGCTTCCAGGGCTGGAGCGAGCTCGCGTCGTACGACATGCCGCCGTACCAGATCAGCCTGGTGCGCTACCACGGCTTCGGCGTCGAGGAGACCGACTTCAACGACTTCGGCCCGAACCTGGAGCTCGACGGGTTCGGCCTGTTCCTCTGGGCGCTGCGCCAGTACGAGGATCTCACCGGGGATACGGGCTTCGTGGACGAGCGCTGGGCCGCCGCGTCGACGAAGGTCGCGGACGCCCTCGTCGCGCTCATCGATCCGGACACGGGGCTCGTCCGGAAGGACTCGTCGATCTGGGAGACCCACTGGAACGGGCGCGAGCGGTCGTTCGCGTACACGAGCATCACCGCGGCGCGGGGCCTGTGCGACGCGGCGGCCATCGCGGAGCGGCGGGGCGAGGCGGACCGGGCCGCGGCGTACCGCCGCGTAGCGGAGCGGCTGCGCGCCGCGATCGCCGCGCGGCTCACGGACGCCTCGGGCGCGCTCGCCGCGAGCCTGGAGGAGCTCGCGTCGGGCGCGGGCTACTGGGACGCGGCGGTGCTCGAGGGGATCGCGATGGGCCTGTTCGATCCGCAGGGGCGCATCGCCGCGGCCACGCTCGCCGGGCTCGACGAGCACCTGCGCGTCCCCGCGGGCGCCGGGTGGTCCCGGAACGACGATCGCACCGATCACGCCGGCGCGGACGACCTGAGCCCCTGGGGCAGCGAGTACGACAGCGCCGAGTGGGTCGTGACCGACCTGCGCGGCGCTGTCGCGGCGCGGCTCATGGGGGACGTCGCGCGCTCGGACCGGCTGCTCCGGTGGGTGCTCGATCAGTCGGCCGCGAACTACCTCGCGATCGCGGAGACCTACGACGAGATCCGCGGCACCTACAAGTTCAACGCGCCCATGGTGGGGTTCGGCGCGGGCGTCTACGCGCTCGCGCTCGCGGCGCGCGACGGGCTCGTCGTCGGCCCGGCCTGCGGCGCGTACTTCGAGGAGAGCGCCGCGAGCGGCGGCGCCGGCGGCGGCCCCCCGAGCACCGGCGCCGGCGGGGCGGGCGCCGGCGGGGCGAGCGCCACCGGAGCGGGCGCCGCCGGAGCCGACGCCGCCGGCGGTAGCGGCAACGACAGCAACGGCGGCGGCGACAGCAGCGGCGATCTCCGGGACGACGCCGGCTGCGGCTGCCGCCTCGCGAGCAGCGGCCCTGGCGCCGCGCCCTCGGCGCTCGCGGCGGCCATGGCCGCGGCCGGCCTCACGCGACGGCGCCGGAGGGCGCGGCGCTGACGCTCGCCGAGCGCGCGCCCTCGGCGCGGGCTATTCCTCGCTGGTGTCGGCCTGGCGCTGCGTCTCCGCAGCGGCGGGCGCCGGAGGATCGGCGACGGCGGCAGCCATCGCGTCGGTGAGCGACATCGGCGCCTGAGGCCGCGACACCTCCTCGGACGCGAGCGAAGGCGACGGCTGACGCTCAGGCCGGGCGCGGGCCCCCGAAGCGGCGGGCGGGCGCACACCCGCCCCGGAGGCCTCGCGCGCGCCCGCCTCCGGTGCGGCGCGCGGCTGCGGCGCCGTGGCGGGCTCGGCGGCGCTGGCCTCGTCCTCGTCGGCCGCTCGCGCGCGCGCGTCGAGCCCGCGCAGCGCCGTCCTCCGGGGGCCGGGCGCCTCGACCGGCGCGCGCACCTCGCGCGCGATCTCCCCGGCCCGGGATACGCCGCGCTGCGCTGCAGGCGGCACGTCATCCCTCGGCGCACGCGACATCCGGCCGACGATCAGCGTGAGCCCGACAGCGATCACCAGGGCGGCGGCCACGGTCGCCGCCGCGAGGATGCGCACGCGGGCCCGTGATCGCGCCAGCGAGGGCACCGCGACGGGCGCGAGCGCGTCGTGGACGCGCATCACGTCGCTCACGCTCGGCGCATCGAGCCCGACCGGCGCCGTGCCCGCGAACGCGCTCGAGGCGGTCGCCGCGGTCGACTCCGCGCCCCGGATCGCCTGTGGCGTCGTCAGGCCCACCGCCGCCGGAGCGACCGGGCCGCTGCCCGGCGCGACCGAGCCCGCCGCCGGCGCGCTCGTCGGCGGCGCGGCGGGAAGCGTCGCGATGAACGACTTCAGCGCGAGCGACCGGAGATCCATGATCGTCGGGTCATCGTCGCTCCGTGGCACCGAGGGCGCGATCGATCGCCGGAGCGGCGGAGGAGGCCGGCTCGATCGCCGGCCGGCGCCTCCCGCCGGGGGCGCTGCCGCACCCCTCCCGTGCGCACGGAGCATCGCACCGCCGCAGACGCTGCACTCGAGCGCAGCCCCGCCGCGCGCGTCGCTCGACACCGTGGTGACGATTCCGCAGATTTCGCAGGTAACGTCCATGAGCCCCCCGCAGGCCTCGCGACACGACAGCGGCGAGCGCCCGCCACGCCAAACTGTGATTCAAATTACATCTTGAGTATGGCGCGCGAGGGGCGGCCATGCATGCGGTCTCCGCGCGGCATTTCCGAGAATCGAGCGCGTGACGGCGTTGCAATGCCATCCCGGACGGTCGACATCGGCCGAGAGCCGTCCTGGACCGAAGGTTTCCCAGCTGGGCGCTTGCGATGCCGGCCTTCGGGCCGCTGTGGTAAGAGCCGCGCTTCGATGTGGTCGGGAGCGGACCACCGGTCCGCTCGACGTGGTCGCCGCTCCCTGCCGGGGGTCACGCTGACATGGGTCTGGGGGCCGCGACCGGCCTCCGAGTCGCCCGGAGGAGTTCGAGAATGGGTCTCAGCGAAACGCTGCTCGATGCGAACAAGAAATCCAAGGTCGTCGCCGACTGTTGCACGCTGGTCGACGAGGAGGTGGCTTCGAAGAGCGGACTCTCCGGCCTGGCGGTCAAGGCCGGCTACGCGGCCGTGAAGGGCATCAAGCCCGGCTTCATCCAGCAGGTGGTCGAGAAGCTCCTGCCCGAGTTCGCCAAGAAGCTCGATCCCATCTGGACCGAGGCCGCGAGCAGCGGCAACCCGAGCTCCTTCTTCACGTCGAACCGCTCGCGGATCGCCGACGCGCTCCTCAGCATCACCGACGAGAAGGCGAAGTCGTCGTCGAGCGGCGTGGTGCGCGGCACCTACGAGAAGCTGCGCGGCTCAGCGAAGAAGAACGTCGAGGAGGCGGTTCCGCGCCTCGCCCAGCTGATCCAGAAGCACTCAGCCTGAGCGGCTCGGCGCAGCAGGCCCGCTTCGCGCCGGCCTGCTGCGCGCCGCACCGAGGCGCCCCCGCGGCCGCGTGCGCGGCGGAGGGCGCCCCTGCGATCGGCTCTCAGCCAGGCTCGCCGAAGCTGCGCGCGAAGAGGTCGCGGATCGCGTCGCGGCCGGCGTCGTTGAGATCCTGCGTGCCGATGCCGGCGAAGTTCTCGCAGGTGATGCTCGGCTGCCGCGCCATCTCCCAGGCCGAGCCGCTCCAGCGGAACCAGCCGCGCTTCTCCTGATCGTAGACGAACAGCTGCTTCTTCCAGAGGCGCGCGAGCTCCGCGCCCCAGCCGGTGCCGCCGCGCACGGTGCCGTCCTCCTGGAGCGTGCCCACGACGAAGACCTGGCTGGCCGCGTTGATCTGGTGCCAGATCGTCTGGAGGATGTTGCGCACCAGCGGGATCTCGCTCAGCACGCGGCCGAGGCGCCGCGACACGTAGACGAGGCTGAAGTCGCCCTTGCGCAGCTCGTCGTCCCCCAGCACGACCACGCCGCGCTGGCGCTCGAGGAGCCGGTGGCCCTCGAAGCTGTAGTTCAGCTCCTGCACCCCGTACCGCTCGGCGCACGCCCCGAACTCGGCCTCGGCCCCCTTGGCGCCGCCCGAGTGCACGCGGAAGGTCCGCGGGTCCTTCGGCCGCTCCGAGGGGGGCCGCACGTCCTCGTCGATGACGCGCATCGAGTGGGGATCGAGCCGCAGGTGGAGATCGGCGAGATCCTTGTTGCCGTGGTCCTTCAGCAGCCGCAGGCGAACCACGTCGCGCTCCGGCTGCAGGTAGACGACCACGTTGAGGTGCCGCTCGACCTTCTGGAGCGCGGCAGGCAGCTTGCCGGGAGGGCCCGCCTCGTCGACCTGGGCCGCGACCCAGACCTCGGCGGAGCGCTCCTTCGCGAGCCGCCCGAGCGCCTCCATCGCCTGCTCCGACGCGACCGCCACGTCGAAGCCGTCGACGATGATCACGTCGGGCTCGAAGTGGGCGACGCCGCGCGCGAACGCCACCGTCTCGAGCATCTTCTCGACCCACAGGCGCGCCGCCTCTTCCGGCGCGTCGGCCGACGCCTTCACGTGGCCGAGGTGCGAGTAGATCTGCCGGTGCCGCTCGACCTCGAGCCGGACGGCCTCCGGCTCCTCGAGCCGCATCGACTGCGCGAGATCGTGGAAGATCTCGTCGTAGTACGCGCGGACGTGATCGACCGCGTTCTCGTGCGAGATGTGGAGCACCCGGCGATCCCGCAGCAGATCGTCGAGCGCGATCTGCACGAGCAACGCCGTCTTGCCCACGCCGGGCCGGGAGACGATGACGCCGACGTTGCCGCGACCCAGCCCGCCGTGCATCGACCCCTCGAAGACCCGCATGGGGCTCCGCTCGTTTACCTCTTTGCGGTACATGCCGACCCCCTCACTTGGCCTTCTTCGCCTGCTCTTCCCGGTATTTCTTGATGAGCTCCTCACCAAGCGCCGCCGGAAGAGGAGCATAGCGCGAGAACTCCATCGTGAACTCGGCTTTGCCCTGGGTGGCGGAGCGAAGGACCGTCGAGAAGCCGAACATGTCGGAGAGCGGCACCTCGGCCTCGACGCGGCAGAAGCCGTCTGCCTCGGTCGAACCGACGATGATGCCGCGCCGCTGCATGAGGATGCCGACGATGCCGCCCTGGTACTCGCTCGGCCCCTCGCAGGCGACCTTCATCAGCGGCTCCAGGATCTGCGGGCCCGCCTTCGGGTAGGTCTCGCGCCAGGCGCCGCGCGCGGCCTCCTGGAAGGCGATGTCGGACGAGTCGACCGCGTGGGCCGCGCCGTCGTTCAGCGTGACCGACACGCCCGTGACGGGCGCGCCGATGAGCTGCCCCTTGGCGAGCATCGACACGAAGCCCTTCTCGACCGCCGGGATGAACTCGCGCGGGATCGCGCCGCCGACGACCTGATCGTCGAACCGGAACGGCGCCTCCGTCCACGGCTCGATGAAGCCGCCGACCTTGCCGTACTGACCGGAGCCGCCGGTCTGCTTCTTGTGCGTGTAGTTGAAGTCGACGCGGCGCGTGATCGTCTCGCGGTACGCGACGCGCGGCGGGCTCGTGACCACCTCGGCCGCGTACTCGCGCTTCATGCGCTCGATGTAGACGTCCAGGTGGAGCTCGCCCATGCCCTGGATGATCGTCTCGCCGCTCTCCGGATCCGCCCCGACGCGGAAGGTCGGGTCCTCCTTGGTGAAGCGGCGCAGCGCCTTCGACATGTTCGCCTGGGCCTTGTTGTCCTTGGGCGTCACGGTGAGCGAGATGACGGGGTCGGGCACGTGCATCGACGTCATCGCGACGCTCAGGGTCCCGTCCGTGAAGGTGTCGCCGGAGTTGCAGTCGATGCCGAACATCGCGACGATGTCGCCCGCGCCCGCGGAGTCGATGTCCTCCATCTCGTCCGCGTGCATGCGGACGAGCCGGCCGACCTTGTGGCGCTTGCCCGTGCGGGTGTTCGTGATCTCGCCGCCGCGGGCCAGGTTGCCCTGGTAGACCCGCAGGTACGTGAGCTGGCCGAACCGCCCGTCCTCGAGCTTGAACGCGAGCATCACGAGCGGCTTCTCCGAGTCGCTCGACAGGACGACCTCGGCCTCGTCCTTGTCGAGATCCACGGCCTTGTTCGTGATGTCGGCGGGCGTCGGCAGGTAGCGGGTCACGCCGTCGAGCAGGACCTGCACCGCCTTGTTCTTGTAGGCCGACCCCATCATCACCGGGACGATCTGGAGCTTCACGGTCGCCTCGCGGATCGCCTTCTGGAGGAGCTCCTCGGTGACGCGCTCCTCGAGGATCGCCTCCGTGAGCTCGTCGGAGTACATCGAGAGCGCGTCGAGCATCTCCTCGCGCGCCGTCTTCACCTCGTCGGCCATCTCGGCCGGGATCTCGCCGACGACGATCTTCTCGCCGTTCGCCCCCTCGAACCGGTAGGACTTCATCGCGATGAGGTCGACGACCCCCTCGAACTTGTCCTCGAGCCCGATCGGCAGCTGCAGCAGCACCGGGTTCAGGTTGAGCTTCTCGCGCAGCTGCGCGCGGACCCGCAGCGGGTTCGCGCCGGCGCGGTCGCACTTGTTCACGAACGCGATGCGCGGGACGCCGTAGCGGCGCATCTGGCGGTCGACCGTCAGCGACTGGCTCTGCACGCCGGCGACGGCGCAGAGGACCAGGATCGCGCCGTCGAGCACGCGCATCGCGCGCTCGACCTCGATCGTGAAGTCCACGTGGCCGGGCGTGTCGATCACGTTGATCTGGTGCCCGTTCCAGAAGCAGTGCGTGGCCGCGGACTGGATGGTGATCCCGCGCTCGCGCTCGAGATCCATCGAGTCCATCTTCGCGCCGACGCCGTCCTTGCCCTTGACGTCGTGGATGGCGTGGATCCGCTTGGTGTAAAAGAGGATGCGCTCGGTCAGCGTTGTCTTGCCCGAATCAATGTGGGCGCTGATCCCGATGTTGCGCAGCTTGGACAGTTCGCTGATCACAGAAGGCTCCCCGCCGCGCACCCGTGAGGGCGTGCCCGTGGAGGGCGTGCGGCACGCATCGAACGTCAGCCAGGCGGCGCACTCTTGCGATCGCCCAGTCAGAAATTCGGCGCGGCTCTTAATTCGGCCCCATGGCCAGCGCCAGGGGGAAAATGATCGCGCGTGAACATTTCACGCTACTTGGCTTGAATCCTGGAAAGCCCGACCGTCTCGTCCCACTCGGATCCGTAGCCGTCGTAGTGGATGCGGTAGCGCTCCTGCCCCACGATGCCGGTGACGACCGCCGGGTACATCTGCCCGTGCCACTCGACGCGGACCCTGTCGCCGATCTTGTAGACGTTGGTCTGCGACGCCTGCAGCCCCTTGCTCCGGACCTTCGGCGGCGGCGGCGGGTGGACGACGTTGCCCTCGACGAGACCGCGGATCCGTTCACGAGGTACAACTTCGTCCCAGATGTCGTCGTACCCCTGGTAGTGGATCTTGAACTTCGTCGGACCCAGGACCTCGATGACCTCGGCCGGGTAGACGTTCCCTTCCCACGTCACGAGGACGTGATCCCCGATGGCGTATTGGCGCTTGCAGCCCCCCAGAACCAGGGCGAGGGCCAGCAGGAGGGCCGCGGCGTGAGCGCGCGCTGCGGGCATAACTTCCCGCTCGCCTTACCGTCCTCGCCGGCGCCCCGCAAGAGGCTTCGCTCAGGGACGCGCGCGGGTCGGCGCTGGACGGCGCGACGGCGCCGGGCCACGCCATGCCGTGCCGGGCCATCCTGCCGCAGGCCGCGCCATGCCGTGGTGCGCCGTCCTGCCGCACGCCCGCCGCGCCCCGTCTAGACGCCCCCCCAGGGCGCTGCAACGGGGCACGAACCCGTGTAGAGAACGCCCATGACCCGAGATGTTCGTCCTGGTACGGGGACCCTCTCCCGCCCGTGCCCGTGCGGCTCGGGGCGCTCGTACCGCGAGTGTTGCGCCCCCTGCCATCTGGGCGATCGCGAGGCGCCCGACGCCGTGACGCTCATGCGCTCGCGGTACGCCGCCTTCGCCGTCGGAGACACCGCCTACCTCTGGCGGACGCTGCACATGGGCCACATCGACCGCGGGCGCGACAGGGACCAGGTGCTCCGCGAGCTGAAGGTGACGATCCACCACCACCGGTACCGGGGCCTCCAGATCCTCGACAGCCTGCAGAGCGGCGACTCCGCGTCGGTGCTGTTCCTCGCCAAGATCTTCGAGGCAGGCGTCGATCGCTCGTTCGTCGAGCTGTCGGATTTCCTCCACGACGGCGAGGGCTGGCGCTACCTCCACGGCGTCGCCATCCCGCGCGCCCGCATCAGCGTCCCGCCCGACGAGCTGACGATCGCCCGGTTCTCATCCCTCGCCAGCTGACCGGCCTCGCCGGCCGAGCGGGCGCTCGGGCGGCTGATGCGCCCTGGGCCCGCTGACCAGGCCCTCGGGCGGGCGATGCGCCTCAGCCAGCCGACAGGCCCGACGCGCGGGCCTCGTGCCACCCCATCGCCTCGACCACGGCGCGGTTCTTGTCCATCCACACCGCGATGCGCTCGCGCGTCGTCCGGTAGGCGTACTCCAGGATGGCGCGCCGCGCGCGCAGGTTGGCGGGGTTGTGGAGGAACAGCAGCGCGTCGTTCTGCGCGGGCTCGAGCACGAGGACCTGCATCTTGCCCTCGGCGTGCGCGCGCCCCACCGCCTGGTGGAGCCGCGCGTGCGCGCCGATCCGCATCGCCTGGTTGAAGATCCAGAGCATGCCCTTGTCGCGCACGCTCTCGCGCACCCCGTGCCCCGTCGGGACGGGGCGGTGCGCGGTGGAGACGGGCACGAGCGGGCTCACGACGATCGTGAGCTCCACGCCGGCGGCCTGCGCGAGATCGAGGTGCGCCACGTGGCCCAGCCCGCCGTCGAGGTAGTGGCGGTGCTCGACGCGCACCGGCGAGAAGAACAGCGGGAGCGCGAGCGACGCCGCGCAGGCGAGCGACACCGGGACGTGGTCGAACCCCTCGGCGCCGAAGACGACGCGCTCGCCCGAGTCGAGGTCGTGCGCCGGGATGCGCAGCGTCCGCGGCATCGCGCGGAACGAGTTCGGGATGCCGCGCCTCAGGAAGAACTCGCCGAGGAACCGCTCGTAACGATCGAGCTGGAAGAGCCCCGCGGGGAGCGAGTCGTTGAAGCGATCGAGCTGCTCGAACAGGTACTGCTGCGCCGGCGCGTTCGGGGTCGCGTCGCCCCGGGTCGTGAGCCGGACGATCGCGTGGCGGAGCGCGACCAGGCTGGTGCTGAGCGCGCGCCGCCACTCGCCGACGTCGAGGTGGAGGAGGTGGCTGCGCTCCAGCGGGAAGAAGTTGTCGACCGGATCGAGCAGGGCGCGGTAGAGCCGCTCGATCGGGATGCCGCCCGCCAGGGCCGCGGCGACCGCGGCGCCGCTGCCGTGCCCGAGGTAGAGCGAGAAGCTCTGGTTGTCGATCCCCTCGACGCCGTCCTCGAGCGCCGCGAGCGCACCGATCTGGTAGAGCGCGCCCGTCAGGCCGCCCCCTGGCAAGCAGAGGCTGACCCGCGCTCGCTTCGCCCCGGCGCGCGGGGCGGCGCGGCCCTCGCCGCTCGCGTCCACGGTCCCGGACGAGCGGCCCTCGCCGTCCCCCGCTGCGATCTGCGCGGCGCGGCTCTCGCCGCCGCCTTGGCTCCCGAACGCCGGCATCATGAGAGGTCCTTTTCCCTCGCGCGGGCCGCCCCCTCGGCGCGACGGCCGAGGACGCAGGCGAGCGCGGTCAACACGAGCGCAGAGGCGGAGCTCACCGCCACGAGCCACACCGGGCTCGCCGCGGCGTCGGGCAGCGCGGCGCCGGCGGCCGAGGGCGCGCCGTCGACGGCCCCAGCGCCCGCCGCGGAGAGGAGCGAGAAGCACTGGATGGCGTTGTAGGTGCCGTGGAGGAGGATGGACGGCAAGAGCGAGCCGCTCGCGACGCGAAGGACGCCGAGGGCCGCGCCGAAGATCCCGATCGGCAGGAACTTCTGCCACCCGACGTGGGCCACCGCGAAGAGCGCGGCCGTGATCGCGATCACGAGCGGCGCGCGGTGCGTCCAGCGCAGCGGGCGGGCGAGCGCTCCCCGGAAGAAGACCTCCTCCAGCGCGGGGCCGAGCACGATGAAGATGAGGCCGAGCGCGGCCCGCTCGGGCGCGCTCGCGTCGACGAAGACCCGGACGAGCTCGGCGTCGTCGATCCCCGACGGCCAGCGCGCCTCGATCGCCGTGTAGAGCGCGGCGATGGGCCCCTCGAGCGCGAAGCCGAGCGCGATCGCGAGCGGATAGAACGCCACGTGCGTCCCGCGCAGCCCGAGGAACTGCCGGATCGACGCGCGGGGCGCGTGCACCTGGAGCACGCCGAAGAGCCCGAGCAGGTACGCCGCGGCCTGGCACGCGAAGCTGCCGATGACGTCGAGCTTCGGCGCCGCCCGGAACGAGCCCGCGCCGTCGAGCGCCGGCTCCATCCGGAAAGAGGAGATCAGGCCGAGCAGGAACAGGAACAGCGCGGTGACGCCCACGGTCCAGCCGATGGCCCCGGGGATCGACATCGGTCGCTCCTCGCCGCCTTGCCGGACGAGCGGACCGGGCCCTCCGCCGCTCGGCGGAGGGTCGGGGGTGCCGTGCAGATCGCTCATCGACCTCGCAGATAAGGCAGGACGCCCCGCTTCACGACCGTGTCCGTGCCGAGGCGATCGCTCGTCTCCGGGTAGTCGATCGTCGTGTGCAGCCCCCGGCTCTCGTGCCGGGCGGAGGCGCAGCCGACGATGAGCTCGGCCACGGTGGCGATGTTGCGCAGCTCGAGCAGATCCCGGGTGACAAGGTGCTTCCAGTAGTACTCGCGGATCTCCTCCTGGAGCAGGGAGATCCGCCGGGCGGCGCGCCGGAGGCGGGCGTCCGACCGGACGATGCCGACGTAGTTCCACATGGTGCGGCGCAGCTCGTCCCAGTTGTGGGCGACGACGACCTCCTCGTCGCTGGCGACCGCGTTGCCGACCTGCCACTCGGGCACCTCGGGGAACGGGCTCTGCCGGAGCTCGGCGATCTGGGTGCCGAGGCGCGCGGCCGCGCGCTGGCCGAAGACGAGCCCCTCGAGCAGCGAGTTCGAGGCGAGCCGGTTCGCGCCGTGCAGCCCCGTGCACGTGCACTCGCCGATCGCCCAGAGCCCGGGGATCGTCGTCCTGCCGTAGAGATCGGTGGTGATCCCGCCGCACATGTAGTGGGCGGCCGGCACGACGGGGATCGGCTGCGCGGTGATGTCGATGCCGTAGCGGAGGCACTGCGCGTGGATGGTCGGGAAGTGCTCGCGGATGAAGCTCGCGGGCCGGTGGGTGATGTCGAGCAGCACGTAGTCCGAGCCGGTCCGCTTCATCTCGAAGTCGATGGCCCGCGCCACGATGTCGCGCGGCGCGAGGTCCTTGCGCGGATCGTGGCCGGCCATGAAGGCCGTCCCGTCCGGCAGCCGGAGGATGGCGCCCTCGCCGCGCAGCGCCTCGCTCACGAGGAAGCTCTTTGCCTCCGGGTGGAACAGGCACGTCGGGTGGAACTGGTAGAACTCCATGTTCGCGATCTCGGCGCCTGCCCGGTAGGCCATGGCGACGCCGTCGCCCGTCGCGACGTCGGGGTTCGTCGTGTAGAGGTAGACCTTCCCTGCGCCGCCGGTCGCGAGCACGGTCGCCCGCGCGAGGTAGGTCTCGACGACGTGCGGCTTCGAGGCTGGCCGGTGCCGGGGCGCTGGCCGCTCCGAGTCGCGCGGCCGCGGCCTGCCCTGGTTCAGCGCGGCGTCGGTCTCGTCGAGCACGTACGCGCCGGCGCAGATGTCCGGCCCCCCGAACCGGGAGAGCGGGATGAGGTCGATCGCCGTGTGGTGCTCGGCGAAGCGGATGTTCGGGTTCTGCCGGGCCTGCTCGAGGAGCGCGCGCTCGATCTCGAGGCCGGTCGCGTCGGCGGCGTGCACGATCCGCCGCGCGGAGTGCCCCCCTTCGCGCCCGAGGCGCACCTGGCCGTTCTCGTGATCGAACTGGGCGCCCCGCGCGATGAGCTCGCGCACCCGCTCGGGCCCCTCCCGCGCGCAGATCTCGACGACCACCTCGTGACAGAGGCCGGCCCCCGCCTCGAGCGTGTCGGCGATGTGCGCCTCGGGGGAGTCGTCCGGGGCGAAGACCGCGGCGATGCCGCCCTGGGCGTACTTCGTGTTGGACTCGTCACGCGCGCGCTTGGTGACGATGATCACCTCGCCGTGCTCGGCCGCCTCGAGCGCGAAGGTCAGCCCAGCCACACCGCTACCGATGACGAGGAAATCGGTCGTTATCGCCACGGCCAGGAGGGTAGCAGGAGCGGGGCGCACGGAGGTAGGCCGTGGTGCGCTTCCTGCGTGCGACGGCGCTTCGGCCAGGCGTTCGGGCGGGAGGCCGGCGTGGCCGGGGGGGAGAGCCGAGCGCTGGCGTGAGCCTGCGCGAGGTGTGGGCGCGCGCACGGGCTGATCGCGCTCATGGAGGAGCGCCTCGGCCGTTGTCGACGCGCGCCGGGGCGCACGTCGCGCGCTCCGGCTCGCAGCGCGAGTTCATGAGCGCAGTCCATCCATCAGAAGCCGCGACTCGCGAAGACGCGACTCGCGCAGCAACTCGCGAGACGCAGCGAGGATGCCCGAGATGCGGTGTTCTGGCACGACACGACAGGTTCCCGGAGAGCACATCAGAGCCAGGGTCCCCCACACCCTCTGGTCGACTCGCTCGATCCAGACCCTTCGTGAAGGGGCCTCTCGCTCAAGAGTCCTCGCTTCTGCGGTGCACCGAGGGCACGAGCATCAGCTTGGGGCGACGCATGCTTTGCGCTTTAGGGCCACCTGCCGGGCGTGAGTTCTTCGCCCACAAGAGGCTCTGCGACGCGGGCAGTCTGGGCCCTGACGGCGGCGCAAGCTCCTCCGCTGCCGCCTCTTCGCGAGCGGCCCGCTCCGCGATGCAGTGCATACAATACTTCTCAGGATCCCAGTCGATGTCCTCGAGACCCAGCCTCCGTACCCACATCCGCTCCCACTCCCCCATCTTGCTCAAGCTGGGGCGCTTACCAGAGGGAGGGGGGTCGTCTCCGCGGGACCTTCGGCGCTTCGGCATGGGACTCCTTGAATTTGGGCGGCGCCCATTCTGCCGGCAACGAATGAGCTCGCCAAGGGGTTTCTTCGAATCAGCGTTGCCGTTTTGCCGAGTTACGTTCAGCCCTCCGAAATTGCCACGAAATCATACCGTCTCTCATTTTTTCTGAAGCGCTCGCCGCGATCAGCAGTCCAGCGGGCTCTGCTCGCCGCTCCACCCCTTCGCCGGGCAGTCCGCCGAAGCCGCGGGGTCTGCCGCTAACTCCGCTCGCTCCGGCGCCCGGCCTGGCTCCCGGGAAGATCGCCGCCCCGCCCTTCGCGCCACGACGTTCCCCCCAAGAACGCTGCCCACCCCCGGCCCGTGCTCGGCCCTCCGGGCCTGCGCGCGGTCCGCCCCTCCCAAGTCCCGCGCTTCGCGCGGGACGGGAGGGGCCGCCTCGCCACAGCCTCGCTGCGCTCCGGCGCTTCTGCGCCGCTCCTCCTTACGAAGTCAACCCACAGACCCCGCCACACGTGCCAGGACGCACATTGCCTGCTCGAGCTCGCCGTTCTCATGAGCGCACTCCATCAGCAGGCTCGCCGCCAGGCGCAGCTCACGGTGCGCTGCGAGGATGCCGGCGATGCGCTGCTCGGACACCGAACCCCAGAGGCCCCCCGAGCACGCCAGGAAAATGTCGCCCGGCTCCGTGTTCTCGACCTGGGCCGTCACCTCCACCGCTGCGTCGCAGCCGAGCGCGCGAGTGGCCGCGCTGGCGAGTTGCCTCAGCACGGCTGCGGCATCCGGCGAGATGGATCCGTTGAACGCCCCACCGTCGGGCGCCGCAACCTCACGCGTTCGCGCCTGCAGCTTCCCCCCACGGAACCGGTAGATGTGCATATCGTCGGCGTAGGCGATATACGCCGCCCCTGGCGCGAGGAGTACACCGGCGAAGCTCACCTGCACGCCGCTCGGTCGCGGCCCCAGACGTTCGTCCTCGGAGCGGCCTGTTCGACGCGGGCTCATCATGAGCCGCACTTCGTCCTGGCACTGCGGCGCAATCATCTCACCAGCACCAAGGTCGTCCACGCAGTCTGCCTCGACAGCGGGATGCACCATCTCGATCGCCGTGCGGGAGACGACCTCTCCGCCAGGCCGGCCCGTGACCAGGAAGAGGCCCAGGCAAGGCAACTCCCCGGAGCGCTCCTCGTTGCTCGCACGACGCCTCGACACAAGGGCCTCCGCCCCTGCCTCGATGGCGAGCGTTGGACGCACCATCCTCCACCTCGCATGCTCGTCGCAAGGACGAGCCGAGTCAGCGCGCACCACGCTCGCGGTGCGCCGGTCTCCTGTTCTGTCGCCCAGCGCGCTGCGCCGCCGCCGTGCGCCCTCTCGGCGTGCTCAGGTCGTCAGCGGCTGCTCGATCGAGCTGGGAGCTCGCGACGGGACATCTCGCTCAAGCGCTCAAAAATCGTCGCGCACGAGACGCGCCAGTCGCACCATCTTCAGCAGCAGCCGCCTGCAGCGGCCCTTGCTACGCCTGCTTCGCCTACCCGCCCTCGGTGGAATCTTCTCCCACCCAGGGCTCAGTCGCAGCTTCGGTCGGTTCCCCGACCTTGCGGCAAGCTCCTCCATCACCGCTTCCCAGGCCGCTCGCTTCGCGATGCAGTGCTCGCAGTGCAGCTCGGGGTCCCACTCCACATCCTCGAGGCCCAGCCTGCGCACCCACATCCGCTCCCACTCCCCCATCCCGCTCGGGCTGGGGCGTCTTCCGGAGGGAGGGACATCGTTTCCACTGGAATTCCGGCGCATCGGCAGGGCGCTCCTTGGATCGAGCGGCGCGCATACTGCCGGTCACGAAAGAGCTCGCCAAGCGTTTTCGTCCAGAAATCGATATCTTTCGACTACTTACGCGAAGCCAGGCCGGGGCGTCACAAGATCGTACGGTCGTCCTCACTTTCTCCACCGCTCGCTGGTGGCAGCGGTCCAGCGGGCGCTGCTGGGCGCCGTATCTGTCGCCTGCGGGAGGCGCGTCGCCCCCCTCGATCGCGCGTCGCGCGATCGTCGGGGTCGCCTCCGCCACGCTTGGCGACGGCAGGCGGCACCAACGACGAGAGCGCCCGCTGCCTCGTCGCTCACTTACGGAAGTTACTGCTCCACCGCCGCTGTGCCTCTCTTGCATCCGCATCGGCGGCACGACCGACCCCGCAGGCGGCTGTTCCCCCACCGGCACGCCGGCCGCGCGCACTCGGCCCGCTTGCGCCCCTCCTTCTTCACGCCCCCCGTCGCCAGCAGTTCGCTCTTCATCGGTGCCATCGCAAGCCCCACGTCCGCTCTTGTCTCCTCTTCAGCTCAGCTGCTCACAAACCGCAGCGCTCATGACTCCACCGACTGCATCACCTTGAGACCCGCAGAATTCTCATGCAATGAGACCTTTTTCTCACTGCCCGCAGCTCTCGTTTCCACCGAAGCTCCAGCACGCAGCGCTCACACCGGGCGTGCCGGCGTTGTCGCCGAACCCGAGCTGCCCGCCGTCGCCCGCCGCCCCCTCCTTGAAGTCCTTCAGCTCCACCGCCGCGTTCGGCGCCGCGGCGTAGGCGATTCCCACCGCATGGCCGCCTCGACCGCCGCCGCCAAGGCCGCCGCGGCCGCCCGTGCCGCCACGACCACCATCGCATCCGGAGCCACCAAGAGGCGCAGCGTCACCTGCGGTCCCGCCACTGCCCCCGCTGGCGCCAGGTCGTCCGAGTCCGCCCTTTCCTCCGCTGCCCGCCTTGCCCACGGCGACGGTCACCTCGGTCAGTTCCAGCTTCGTTCCCAGACTGAGGATGCCGATGCTCGATCCGCCGGCTTGACCGCCGCCTCCTCCTTTGCCTCCGCAGCCGCCGGCTCCGCCGCCGCCGCCGCTGGCGCCAGTAGCCTCCACGGGGCTCCTCGGGTTTCCGCAATAATACCCCGCCTTCGCGCCGCCGCCTCCGCCGCCTCCTTGGCCTTTCTTGCCGGTGATGCCGGGGGCGCCGTCGCCGCCGGCGATGCCCGTGAGAGCGAGGGTGGTGGCGCGACCGGCGGGGCCGTGGGTGTCGGAGGCGCCATCGCGGCCGGGTCGGCCCTGTTCGCATTCGCCCGTCGCCGTTTGGCCCATGCCGCCGAGACCCGGGCTGTCGGGGAGGATCGGGTCGGGCAGGGGGGTTCCGGCCTGGCCGGGCCGGCCGTCCTCGTCACCCATGCCTGGGATGCCGCCGAGGCCGCCTTCGCCGCCACGGGTCTCGCCGTCTTCGCAGAGGGTGACGCCGGGGTCGCCGCCATAGACGGACACATCGATAATGCACGCAAAGGAAGCTGTATTCGTCGACCCGCTCGCCCCTGTGTACGGCCGTTCGATCGGTATCTTGCCGTCCGCGCCATCCATCCCGTCGCTTGCGGTCACCTCCACCTGCGCCAGTTCCGCCCCGATGTCCGCGACCGCCACCCCGATCGACGACCCGCCCGCCTTCGTCGCACTCGCGGCGCGCACCGCGAAGCTCCGCACCTTTGTGCCGTTCGCTCCCTCCCCCAGCGTGAGCGCGATCTGATCCGGCGGCCCCTCGATCGCGCTCCGCGCCGCTTCGCTCCACGTCCACGCCGCGTCGCAGTCGAAGCCGCCGATCACCTCCACCCCCGCTTCGATCGTCACGCTCTCCGCGAACGCTCCGCTCGTGCACGCCAGCACCCGCTTGCCGTGGGCGTTCGCGATCGCCTCCGCGAGCGAAGCGTACGGCTTCTCCTTTGTCCCCTCCCCGCCAGGTGCCGCGTTTGCGCGCGCGAACACCGCGCACTCGTCCGTCACCGCGCTCGCATCCTCGGTCGGATCCGGCTCGCATGCGGGGTTCGGCACACCGCCACCTGTGCCATCCCACAGCCCGCGGTGATGGTCGCACGACAGGGTAACCTCGCAATCCTCTGCGACGTTGCTCCACACCGTATCGCAACCGACGGTGCAAACGACCAGCCCCAAGGAACACAGCTGCCCGCGAACTCGATTCCTCTTCATTGCAACCTCGTTTCGGCTCTTCACCATACCCACTGAACCTCAATCCCCCCGTAACCGATGTGCGCTTCGGGTAGAGCACGCACCTTGCCTGACGCCTTGGTCCCCGAAAGCGGCCACAGCGCATAGGTCGCGGCTGCGATGGCCAGCACGCCCGATGCTGTATACGCCACGGTCGCTGCACGCCCGAATGTGTCGACGCGGAAGGCGGTAGTCCGAAGCTCAGAGCACGCCTGTTGGTATCTGGGCGGCACATCCGGGCAGCCACCGCCGGCGTTGAGGATTGCATTGGCCTGCGCGCGCCCATCCTCGCTCGCGTTGTTCGACGCCACCGTCATCCCGATCCCCACGCCGAGCCACACCGCGCTCGCCGCCCCCATCGTGATCACCGGCACCCAGTTCCTCTTGTCCGGCAGCGGTCGCGGTTCCATCAGCACCGCCGGCGGCCCAGCCACGAGCCCAACGACCCCCGCCCCCGTCGTGCCCCCGCCCCCCTCTGTCGTCGCTCCCGCCGCCGTCGGTTCCTCGCTCTTCGCCAGCGCCGCGTCGGCCGTCTCTCCCATAGCTCCGCGCACCCGCTGCTCGCACCATGCATTTCGCGCGGGGGCGCTGATAACGACAGCAATGAGCACGAGAATGCCCGCCCCCGGTCGGTGCTCGGCGCTTCGCGCCTGTGCGCCGCCCGTCCCTCCCATGTCCCGCGCTACCCACGGGACGGGAGGGGTCTCGTTTACAACGGCGGTTCGGGGTCCAGCGCAGCAGCGCGTCCATCCCCTCACGACCACGCGACGAAGCTCTCCCGCCGCGCAAAAGCGACCTGCTGCCGGGCTCCCTTCAGCGACCGTCGGATAACATCCGCTCTCGCGGCCCGACGCAGAAGAAGTCAGCAGATCAACGGTCCCTCCACCCGCGCCTTGGGCAGTCCACTCGGAGGTGGTGAAGTTGTCAGCGCCGGGAAGCCCACCGTGCCGCGTCTCCGCGACAAAACGGTCCCTACCACCCCGGCGCGGGGTGCGTCCAACCATTTCTTGTTCTCTCCTTCAGCTCAGCTGCTCGCGGAGCACAACGTTCGTCCGTCGCGCCTCCGCATTACGCTTAGCTATAAAAAATTCTCACTCATTCTCACGGCATCCCTCACTTCACTGGCCGTAGCTCGCATTGCCCATGAAGCCCCAACATTCTCCGCGCACGCTCACGTCGCCGGCATCTCCTCACCAGCGCCATGTCTCCGCCCTCGCCCGCCGTGCCCCCATGAAGCTCACCTAGGGCTTGCTTCCGAAATCAAAGCTTTTTCACCCAACTACGCGTAGCCGTGCGGGATCGTCACGGAATCGTAGGGTCGTCCTCACTTTCTCCACCGCTCACCGGTAGCGGCGATCCACGGGGCTCTGCCCATCACCGCGCACGTTGTCCGCGGGCACACCTCTCCCCTTCGATGGCGCTTCGCGCGATCGCCAGTTCTTCCTTCCGCCGCGCTTCTCGGCCCCACGGGCGGCGCCATCGAAGACGCCGCCCGCCGCCTCATCGCTCGCTCACGGAAATTTCTGCTCCGCCGCCACCGTCCCGTCCGCGCCAGCGTTCTCGGACACGTTGCTGCTTCCGCCAGGTCCCCCAGTGCCGGGCGTACCCGGTTGCAGCATCGTCTGCCCTTCCTGCTTCACCGCCTCGCCTCGGTACGCGATCGCGAACGACGGCCCGCCGAGGCCTCCTCCTCCGGGGCCGCCATTACCGCCCTGACCCCCCTGCCCCCCGGTGCAAGCGTTCTTCGACCCGCCGACCCCCAGGCCGCCAGCGCCACCGGGACCGCCGCTTCCGCCCGGCTGAAGGTCGCCCCCCGCGCCTCCTTTGCCTCCGTTGCCCGCCTTCAGCACGCAGTCCTTCAGCGTCACCTTCCCGTCCACGCTCGCCAGCGCGATGCTCGCTCCGCCGGCGCCGCCGCCTTGGCCGGGTAGCCCACCGCAGCCACCAGGGCCGCCGCTGCCTCCGCTCGCCCCAGCTCCCCGCATGGCGCCTGGGCAGATGGCCGCGCCGCCCTTCGCACCGCCGCCTCCGCCGCCGCCTTGCCCGGGCTTGCCCGGTCCCCCGTCTCCGCCACTCACGCCCGCGAAGCCCGACGTGTTCAGCGTGCCGAGGCCGCTCGCGGCCTCGCCGACGTCGCCGGGTGCGCCGTTCGAACCATCGTCGCCTCGGCCATTGGGCTCCGCGCCGCCACAGTCCCAAGCGCCCGAAAATGGTTCGCCAACACCACCACGTGCAGTCTCTGCGGTACCTTGGCTGGTCGCACCATCGCCGCCATTAGTTACATTACCATCACCACCACCACCGCCGATTGACAGATCGTCACCGCACTCATTGACCACTTGGGCGCCACCGGCCAGCGTCGCGTCTGATCCCGGCGTGCCGTCAACATCACTGCATGCGTTCGTGCCGGCATTCCCAGGTGACGCCTGCTCCGGTGGCGCGGTCGGCGCATCCTCTCCCTTCGCGCCATCCGCTCCCTTGGCCGCGACCAGCTCGCATCGCGTCAATTCAGCCTTCGCTGCATCCACCAGCACCGCGATCGACGACGTTCCCGGCACCTCCGCGCCAGCTGCATGGACCGACACGTCCTCGATCCTCACCGGGTCCTCACCACGCGTCACCTTCAGCGCGATCCCCTCTTCGCTAGGCGCCACGACCGTCTTCGCCGTCTCGCCGATCCAGGTCCACCCCTTCGCGCAGTCGAGGCCCCCGAAGAGCTTGGCGCCCGCTGGCAACACGATCGCCTCCTCGAACGTTTCGGCGCACGCATAGACTCCCGTGCCGTTCTTGGCAGCGCGCTGGAGCCCTTCGGCGAGCGTCGCGACGGGCTCAGCCCGGGTACCTACGTTACCGTCGTTGCCTGTCGACGCCACGAAGACGCCGCACGTGTCATCCACGGCGGTTTCGATCTCGCTCGGTACGCATCCGGTAGGCACGACCTCACTGCCCCTGCCCCGATATTTCTCGCAGGTGAGCAAGTACTCGCAGTCGTTCTCGACATGGTACCAAAGCCCCTCGCAACCAGTCGAAAACAATACAACTGCGACAGCCGATCCAAGCAGGGTTCGCCCAAGCGTTCTCATCGTTCGTTCTCCAGCTCGACTCACCATGCACCCGCCATCACAAAGCCGAGACCATCCACCCGCGGCTCAGGTAGCACGAGCACTGCTGTCGACTTCTCGGTTCTTGTCGCTGGCCACAAAGCGTAGGTAACGGCGGCTGCGGCGAGCACGCCCGACGCGATATAGCTACCCAACGCGATATCACCCAGCAGACCGGCCCTCTCAGCTGAGCGCTCAACCTTCGCGCATCGCTCTGCAAACGATGGCGACGCCAGGCAGCCGCCACCGTCGGCGAAGATTTGATCCCGTTGTGCACGACCGTCTGAGTTGGCGCTGTTCGACGCCACCGTCATCCCGATCCCCACGCCGAGCCCCACCGCGCTCGCCGCGCCCAGCGCGATCACCGGCACCCAGCTCCTCTTCTCCGGCAGCGGTTGCGGCTCCACTGGTCCCGCAGGCGGCTGTCCCATCAGCGGCGCACCGGCACCCGCCCCCACCGCGCTCCCGCCCCCCTCCGTCGTCCCCCCCTCGCTCTTCGCCGCCGCCAGCGCCAACGTCACCGCCGCCGTCGCTCCCTTCGCCACCGTCACCGTCTGGCTCGCCGGCGCATACCCCACCTGCCTCGCCTCCACCTGGTGCTCGCCCGGCTCCACGAACACCTCCCCTTCCAGCGGCGCTCGCCCTACCGCCTTGCCGTCCACCAGTACTTCCGCTCCGGCGACCTCCACCGTCACCGCCACCGCGCCCACCTGCGCTCGCGACTCCGCGTATCGCTGCTCCGCCGTCGGCTTCAGCTTCGCCACCGTCTTCACGAGCGGCCAGTTCCTCAGCGCGAACGAAAGGTACTGCGCTGCTTCCTTGTGCTTCTTCAGCTGGTACTTCGTGTTCCCCAGGTTGTACGCCACGTCGAACGTCGGGTTCAGCGCCCACGCCGACTCCAGCTCCTTCTCCGCCTCCACGTACTTCTTGTCCGAGTACAGGCGCAGCCCTTGTCGAAAGAACCCATCCGCGCGCGTCACCGCGTCGCCGGTGCTGGCGGGCGCTTCCTGCGGCGCGGCAGGCTGCGCGCTGGCCACATCGGCAGCGGCCATCACGGTCGCGGCGGTCAACAACACGGCAAGGCTTCGGCTGTTCATCATCATGGCTCCAGGCGGGTTCACTCCATCACGTCATCGGCGAGCTGTTTCTCGGTGGGCACAGGCGCGACGGGCGCCTGCGGAACGTGGGGCACCACACGCGTCGGCCGCGCCGGCACAGGCGACACTGGCCCTGGCGGCGCCGGCGGCGCTGGCGGTTGGCTAGCGGACGCGGTGTCATCGAGGCTTGGCTCGACCGCGTCCGGCGGTGCCGGCGGTGCCGGTGGCAGCAGCTCCGAGGCCTCCGGCGGCGCCTGCGTGCTCCGCGCCGGCATCCCGCTCGACCGCGGCGCCGGCTCCGGCTCTTTCGGCGGCGTCTCTCGCCGCAGGATCGTCGCCAGCACGAACGGGCTGCTCACCGCGATGACCGCAAGCAACACCATCAGCCACGTCGGCATCCACTGCCGGCGCCGTCCCGTCGACTCTGTGGCGGCCGGCGCCTTCGGCACCGCGACCGGCGGCGGCGTCACGGGTAGCAACGATGACGGCAGCAGCGCCTTGTCGATCGGCGGCAGCGCTCGATCCGCCCACTGGCTCGGCGCCATGGCGCTCTGCTGCTGCACCGGCACGCCCTGCGGCGCCGCCGCGCCCCCGAACACCGGCACACGCTGCGTCATCATCGCGCCCTGCTGCACCGGCGCGCCCGGCTGCGGCACCGGCGCCCGCTGCGTCATCGTCGCGCCGTGATGCGCCGCCGCCGCCGCCCCGTGCTGCACCGGCGCGCCGTGATGCGCCGCCGCCCCGTGCTGCACCGCCGCGCCGTGCTGATGCGCCGCCGTCACCTGCGATCCTGCCGGCTGCTGCGCCGTCGCCGGATATGGCGGCGGCACCGCCTGCACCGGCAGCGGCGGAGGCCCCGTTCGCTCCTTAGCCAGCGCAGGCACCACCGGGAACTGGAACAGCGGCTGCCCCGTCGGCTTCTGCTGCTGCATCTCCGTGAGCGCGCGGTCCAGCTCCGGGTTGTTCAGCGCCTGCTGCAGCTTCCGCTCCGCAACCTCAGGATCCGCCTCCCGCCGGATGCTCTCCAGATCCGGAAGGTACTGCCGGATGTCGTCGCTGTCCTTGTTGCTGCCCATCGAAGACCTCTCTCCTCAGCGACCACGCACTAGAACGGCCTGCACCCCGCCGTGGCGCATGGCCCGGCTGGCTTCGCGCCCTGTTGCTTCGCAGGCGGGGCCGGCTTCGCGGGCGCCGCCTTCTTCCGCTCCTCGATCACCCTTAGAAACGACGGCTTCTGACGCTTCGGCATCGGGTAGAAGTCCTCGTCGTCCTCCGTCCCCGCCGCAGCCTTCACAGGCGCTGCCTTCGCCGGCTCTGCCTTCACCGCCGCCGCTTGCTCCTTCGCCGCCGCCGCTTGCTCCTCGGGAGCAAGCGCCTCGACCTCCGCTGCCGCCCCTGTCTTCTCCACGGCTCCGGCCTCCACCGCCGCCTCGGCCGTACTCGCCGCCGCGCTCGCCTCCGGCGGCGCCGCTGCCGCGTTCGCCGTCGCGCTCTCCGCCGCCGCCGCCGTTGCCGCCGGCTCTCCTGTCACCGGCTCCGGCGCCGTGTCGCGCGCCGAGCGCAGCCCCAGCACCGCGCCCACGCCTCCCAGCGTCAGCGCCAGCGCCACCACCGGCGCCAGCACGTACGCTCTCGGCGCTCGCCGCGGCTGCGTCAGCAGCGCCGCCACCGGCGTCATCGGCGTCTCTTTCCGCAACGACTCCGCCAGCCCCGCGCTCGGTGCCGTCACCGAGTTCGGCGCCGCTGGCCGCGCCGCGATCGGTGGCGCCGTTCCCGGTCGCGACGCCTCCGTCGCCAGGAGCTGCGGCGTCACGTACGGCAGCTCCACCTCCTGCGGCGGCTGCGGTGCGGCTCGTCGTGCCTCCCTCAATGGCACGGCGTGCTGCGTCTCCATCAGCGGCAACGGCGGCGGTCCACCATACCCCTGCGCCCCCGCGTGCGACGCCGGCCCGCCCTGCGCCTGCGGCATCGGCCGCGGCGGTCCCGCATACGCCTGCGGCATCGGCGCCGGCCCACCATACGACTGCGGCGTCGGCACCGGCCCGCCCTGCGCCTGCGGCATCGGCGCCCGCCCACCGTTCGACTGCGGCATCGGTACCGGCCCCGCATACGCCTGCGGCATCGGCACCGGCCCGCCCTGCGCCTGCGGCATCGGCGCCGGCCCGCCCTGCGCCTGCGGCATCGGCGCCCGCCCACCGTGCGACTGCGGCATCGGCCCCGCATACGCCTGCGGCATCGGCGGCGGCCCCGCATACGCCTGCGGCATCGACACCGGGCCTCCGTGCGACTGCGGCAGCGACGGCGGTCCACCGTGCGACTGCGGCATCGGTACCGGCCCCGCATATGCCTGCGGCATCGGCACCGGCCCTCCGTGCGCCTGCGGCAGCGACGGCGGTCCACCGTGCGACTGCGGCATCGGTACCGGCCCCGCATAACTCCCCGCCCTCACCTCCGCCGGCGCCTGCGGCATCGCCGCCGCCCCCGCTCGCTGCGCCATCCTCTCCGCCCACGCCCCGGGCAGCTTCGCCGTCGACTCCAGCGGCTTCAGCGCCGGCAGCGGCTCCGTGTGCCCCACCCCCCGCCCCCGCGGCACGCGCGACGACGGCGCGAACGGCAGCGCGCTCGCCGGCGCTACGAATTGCTCCAGCGGCGCCGTCTCCCCGTGCACCACCCGCCGCCCCCTCTTCTCTTCTCCCTTCGCCGCCGCCGCCGCGCTCCCTCGCTCCATCCCGCCCTCCTGCCCCGCCTCCTCCGTCTCCTCATCGCCCGCTGCGCCCTTCTCGTCCTCCACCGGCGCGCTGTCCTCCAGCGCCACTCCCGCGAACGCCGCCTGCCGCTCCGCCTCCATCCGCTCCCGCGCCAGCCGCTGCGCCAGCACGTGCCCCGCCGGCACCGTCTCTCTCAGGAGCCCCCGCAGGTCCCGCGCCACATCGTCGAACCTCGGATACCGCTCCTCCCGGTCGATCGCGATGCACCGCGCCACCACCGGCCACACGAACTCGGGGCAATCCGGCACGATCTCGTGCACCGGCTCCGGCGCCGCCACAAGGTGCCCTGTCAGCGTCTCCTCCGCCGTCGCCGGCTCGCTGTCGTCCAGGAACAGGTGCTTCCCCGTCAGCACCTCATAAAAAATCGCACCGAACGCGTAGATGTCCGTACGCCCATCCGGCCTCGCCCGCTCCACGCGCTCGGCCTTCCTCGAGCTCGTGTACAACATCTTCACCTGCTCCGGCGAGATGTACCTCACCGTCCCGACGTCCGGCAGATCATCGGTGTTCATCCCGCCGTCCGCGAACTTCGCTATCCCGAAGTCGAGCAGCCACACGTGCCCTTTCGCGTCCGCCTTCGTCCCCACCATGATGTTCTCGGGCTTCAGGTCCCGGTGCCATATCCCCTTCGAGTGCACGAACGTCATCGCGTCCGCCACCTGCAGCATCACGTGCATCGCGCTCAGGAAATCGAGACGGTACGCCTTGTTCAGCAGCTTCCTCAGCGTCCTCCCCTCGAGGTAATCCATCACGATGTACGCCACGTGATCCGGCGACACACCCGCCTTCTTCATCCGCACGATGTTCGGGTGCTTCAGCTTCGGATAGAACTTGCACTCCTGCCGGAACCGCCTCGCGAAGTCCTCTCTCTTCAGGTGCCGCGGCAGCATGCACTTGATCGCCACGACATCCTCCGAGTAGTCCTCCACTGCCTTGTACACCTCACCCATCCCACCCGCGTCGATCACCTCCGTGATCCGGTAGTCCAGGAACACGTCCCCGGCCTTCAGCGCCTCCCGCGCCATCACCACACCCCCATCCCGCGCAGCACCAGCGCCGCGATCGCCGAGAACACCACCGTGCTCGCAAGCGTCAGCCCCGCGAACAGCCGCGCGTCCACCGGCGCCGCCCCCGCCTCCACGGCCACGCCCGCCACCCCCGCGCCCGCCCTCGCCCCGCTCGTGCCCTCCGGCCTCGCCTCGAACCACGCCCTGCTCTGCGGCCCCCACCCCGCCTCCGCCTCCGGCCTCCGCGCCGCTCTCCCGCTCCCGTCCTCCTCCGCGAGCGCCGCGCCGATCCGCCCCAGCTCCTCCCCGAACGCCTCGGCGCTCTGGAACCGCTCCTCCGGCCGCTTCGCAAGCGCCCTCAGCACCGCACGGTCCAGCGCACCCGGGATCCGCTGCCCCGCGTACCGCGACGGCGGCGCAGGCGGCTCCACCACGTGCGCCCGCAGCAGCGCCAGCGCGTCCTCGACATGGGCGAACGGACCGTGCCCCACAACAAGCGTATACATCAGCAGCCCCACCGCATACACATCCGCCCGCCCGTCCACAGGCTGGCACCGCGCCTGCTCCGGCGAGGCCGTCCGTGGCGTCCCCACCAGCAGTCCGGCGTCGGTCGGATACGCCGGCCCGTCCACCGCAGGCGGCGCCCCCGGCGCCGCGCCGGCCAGGGCGCCGTCGAGCACCTTCGCGACGCCGAAGTCGAGCACCTTCGCGACCCGGGCGCCGCCCGGCGCCGCCGCCCCCGGCGCGCACAGGAACACGTTGTCGAGCTTCACGTCGCGGTGCACAAGCCCCACCCGGTGCGCCGCCGCGAGCCCCGCCAGCACCTGCCGCACCAGCTCGATCGCCTCGGCCACCGGCAGCGGACCGCGCCGCTGGAGCTCCTCCCCCAGGGTCCGCCCTTCGAGCCGCTCCATCACGAAATACGGGCGCCCCGACGGCGTCTGTCCCAGATCGAGGACCGACACCACATGCAGCGACGACACCGCCGCCAGCGCCCGCGCCTCCACCTGCAGCCGGTCCGCGAACCGCGGATCGTGCGCCAGCGCGCGGCGGACCAGCTTCACCACGACCCGCTTCCGGAGCGCGCGGTGCTCCGCCTCGACGACCTCCCCCATGCCCCCGCGCCCGAGCACCCGGACCGCCCGGTAAGGTGTGCCTTCCAACACATCCCAGGCACCGCCCGAGCGCCCTGAGCCGTCTGAGGTGCCGCGTTCCACCAGCGAGGTCTCCTGAGATGGAAATCACGACCAGGGCGCCGGTTCAGACAAAGAAAATGCACCGGCGATGTCGATTCCTGAAGAACGACGTCAATTCAAGCTGTTACCAGCCCTCACGGCCACGGCCGCGGCGCCCCCCCGGCGCTCCGGCGCAAGGTCCGGCCCTCCACCTGCCCCCGCACCCCCACCCGGCGCCGGCGCGCCTCCGGGGGCGGGGCGCGACAAATCGATCCCGGCGTGTCGCTTTCCTTGTCTGAACCGGCCACCCGGCAGTGATTTAGGAGAAGAAAGGGGCGCCGCACGCACGCGGGCCCCCTGCGCGAGGTCCCCATGACGCACGACGCTTCCGACCAGCACGACGACCTGGAGCCGCCCGGCGACGCCGATCCCATCGTGGAGGCCTGTCTCGCCGACGCGCTCGGCCCGTACCTCGGGGTGCTCTCCCCCGAGGAGCTCGAGGACTACCGCAGGTACCTCACGGTCTTCATCACGACCCACCCGGCGGCGGCGCCGCTCCACGCTCGCTTGCGGGCGAAGGGCTACGTCCCGGCCGGGAGCGGCGCGGTGGCCCGCGAGGGCGGGGGCGCGAGCGAGGAGGCGGCGGCGCCCGACGACGGGACCTCCGGCGGGCGGCATTGATCAGGGACCAGCGTCCTTCTCCTCACCCCCCGCGGGAGCGCATCATGGCGGCGCTCCCCCTCGCTCGCCGCGTCGCCAGGGCGACAGCGCGGATCTACGGCGTGCGGACGCGCCAGGGCATCGAGGACTGCGAGCAGACTGCCTATCAGGCCCTCCTGGAAGCCGGGCTCGGGTTCGATGAAACGCGCGGCGTCCCCCTCGGCATCTATGCCTGGAAGCGGGTCGCCGGCGCCGTGATGCGGCAGCTGACCCGCGACGCACCGATCCGTCGCGCCGGCGCCGCCGCCGCGCTCGACGCGGCCGAGTCGATGCGCGACACAAGCGATCCGTTCAGCGACGACGACGACGACGCGTCGGGCCAGCTCATGGCCCATTGCCGGACGCTCGCCTTCACCCGCTTCGTCGGGGACACGGGCGAGCGGCTCAGGGCGCACCCGGAAGACGCGCTCGCGCGCACGCGCGCCTTCGAGGCGCTCGCCGGGGCGCTCCGCGGCCTCGACGAACGGGAGGCGCGCCTCATCGAGCTGCGGTACTGGCAGGAGCTCTCGTGGGCCCAAGTCGCCGCGGCGCTCGGCGTCCACGAGAAGTACGCGACCCGCATGGACGAACAGCTGCGGAAACGCCTTCGGGGCGATCTGCAGACGAGCCACGTCGAGGAGCCGCCGCCGAGCGAAGGGGCCTGAAGGGACCTCCGCGCCGGGCCACCCGAGCTTCCGGCGCAAAAGGCAATTACAGGCGATAACACCGTCCTCCCCCTCGAGCCCCTCTCGAGCCGCGAATTAGCCGTAATTGAGCGGTAATCGCGCCGCGGCGCCCCTCCCGGACGCGCACTGGACCGACTCGAAATCTCGCGCCGCGCAAAAGAGCATTTACAACGCCCATCCTGCCTGGGAGCGTGACGGATGGTGCATTCCCCGGCGCGTCGCCGGAGGACAACCAAGGAGGCACCATGGCCCTCAAAGACCTCTCTCCTCGTCAAATGGTCCAGATCACCGGCGCCTGGCTCGATCCGGAGCGCGAAAGGCCGCGCCTCGCGTCGCTGAAGCGGTGTGCCCCGCTCATCGACGATATCGAGGAGGCGCACGAAGGCGTCTTGAAGTCGCACCGGCGGCAGAAGAAGGCGGACGACCAGATCTCCGAGATCCAGCAGAAGCTGGTCGCGACCGATCAGATCCATGATCGCAAGGCCCGCGGCGCCCATGCGGTGCTCACCGGCTTCGCCGATCTGGCCGACGATGCCGAGGACGCGGCGATCTACCTCGAGATCCGCGATCAGCTCTTCGCGGATGGGCTCAGGTTCATCGGGGCGAGCTACAGCGATGAGGCGGGCGAGGTGAAGCTCGCGCGCGACCGGCTGACGCCGGAGTCCAAGGCGGCGCTCAGGGCGCTGCCAACGCCGGGGGGCAACCTGCTCAAGGCGGTGCAGGCGTGGTTTGCCGCGGGCGACGAGCTCGGCAAGCTCGACGCGCAGCGGATCCACCTGCATGCGCAGGAGCGGCCGGATGGGGCCGACCCGCGCGGCGGGCAGCTCCGGGCGCGCAACCGCTGGATCAAGGTGGTGCGCAGCGTCCTCCAGATGCTGGAGCTCGAGGGGGCCGATGAGGAGACGGCGCGCCGTCTGCTCGCGCCGCTCCAGCGGGAGGCGGCCAAGGCCGAGCGCCGGCGCTCGGGCGGCAAGGAGGAGACCGAAGTGGAAGGCAGCGCGCCGCCTGACGCCGGTGAGCCAGCGATCGACGAGGGAGCCCCGGCGACCGGCGTGGATTGACGGGGCCGCCCCTCAGCCGGGCCCTCCGGGCTCACTCGATCCGTTAACCCCCCCCCTCAGCCGGGCCCTCCGGGCTCACTCGATCCGTTAACCACCCCCTCAGCCGGGCCCTCCGGGCTCACTCGATCCGTTAACCACCCCCTCAGCCGGGCCCTCCGGGCTCACTCGATCCGTTAACCACCCCCCTCCGCCGGGCCCTCCGGGCTCACTCGATCCGTCACCAACCCCCTCCGCCACCCCCCTCGCAACGGATCGCATCCGCAACCCCCCCGACCAGCGGTCACCAACGGGTCGTGAACGTGGTCGTGGTCGTGGTCGTGGTCGTGGTCGTCGACGGCACAGCCGTGAACGTGAACGTCACCCGGAAGTCCCCGCTCTCATTCGTTGACCAAGGGTTTCTGCACAACGTTCACGTCAACGATCGAGCCGTTGACGACCACGACCACGACCACGACCACGTTCACGACGCTCTCCTCCCTCTCTCGATGGATCGCCTCCGTTACGCCCCCTGCGCCACCTCCTCACAACGGATCACCTCTGTCTCCCCGCGCGCCGCGAGACCCCTCACAATGGCTCGCGCCTTCGAATAGGCCGTCGCGCCTGCTTGACGCACCACGTCGGCGCTGCCATGACCGGCTCCCTCCGCCTCGGGCGTGCTGTTTCAGCCGCGCGCGCCGGGTCCACGCATGGGGCCGCCGGCCCGGCTGCCGCAGGCGTGGCGCGTCCTTGCCGAGGCGGACTACGCTCTGCGTTACCACACAGCAACAGGAGCCACCGAGCCGTGAAGATCCTCGTTCCGCTCAAGCGCGTCGCCGATCCGGATAACGCGAACAAGGTGAAGATCCCCGCTTCCGGGGACAAAATCGAGACGACCGGGCTCGAGTGGAAGCCGAACCCGTTCGATGAGTACGCGCTCGAAGCGGCGCTGCGCCTGACCGAGGACGGCAAGGCGCCGAAGACGCGGGCGGGCGAGGTCGTCGTCGTCACCTTCGGACCGAAGGAGACCGAGCAGACCCTCCGCGCCGCGCTCGCCACCGGCGCCGACAAGGCCATCCGGGTCGACGTCACCGACGACAAGCTCGACGGCGACCTCGTGGCCCGCGCGCTCAAGACGCTCGTCGAGCGCGAGAAGCCCGACGTCGTGCTGATGGGCAAGCAGGCCGTCGACGGCGACTCCAACCAGGTCGGCCAGATCCTCGCCGAGCTGCTCGACTGGCCGCTCGCCACGTTCGCCGCGACCATCAAGGAAGAGAAGGGCGCGCTCCTCGTCGGCCGCGAGGTCGACGGCGGCGTCTCCACCCTCCGCGTGCGCCTGCCGGCCGTCGTCACCGTCGACCTGCGCATCGTCGCGCCGACCAGCGTGTACTCCCAGAAGACGGCGCCCGCGTTCAAGTACAACGACGGCGTCCGCTTCGCGGCGCTCCCCGCGATCATGGCCGCCAAGAAGAAGCCCCTCACCGAGGTGAAGCTCGCCGACCTCGCCGCGGACCAGGCGCTCAAGGTCCAGTACAGCGCGTTCCAGCCGCCCCCCGCGCGCAAGGCGGGCATCAAGGTGAAGGACGTCAGCGAGCTCGTCTCGCGCCTCAAGAACGAGGCGAAGGTCATCTGACGGGACGCAGCAGGGACAAGACCGGACGCGACAAGAGGCCGAAGACATCGAGGGTGCCGCCGACGCGGACCCCGACCCGCAGCGGCGGGTCGTGCAGGAGGGATCATGGCTGACGTTCTCGTGGTGGCCGAGGCCGCCGATGGAAAGCTGAAGAAGACGACCCACTCCGCTGTCACGTTCGCGAGGCAGGCGGCGGCGGCGCTCGGCGGGACGTACTCGATCCTCGTGATCGGCGACGCCCTCGGCGACGCGGCCGCCGAGGCGGCGACGCTCGGCGCGGCCAAGGTGCTCGTGGCCCAGGCGAGCTCGCTGAAGGACTACGTCGCCGAGCGCTACGTGCCGACCGTCGCGGCCGCCGCCAAGGGCGCCGCCGTCGTCGTGGGCACCGCGAGCGCCTACGGCAAGGACCTGCTCCCGCGCGTCGCGGCGCGGCTCTCGGCAGGGTTCGCGAGCGACATCTCCGAGCTCCTCCCCGAGGGGAGCAAGCTCAAGTACAAGCGCCCCATGTACGCCGGCAACGCGTACGGCGTCTGCACCGTCTCGACCCCCGTCCAGGTCGTGAGCGTCCGCCAGAGCGCGTTCGCCGCCGCCGAGCCCACCGGGTCGACGTCGCCGATCGAGCAGGTCGCGGTCGTCCCGCCGAGCGCGGCGGCCGAGCGCGTCGAGTTCGTCTCCTTCGACCAGGTGAAGAGCGAGCGCCCCGAGCTCGCCGAGGCCAAGGTCGTCGTCTCCGGCGGCCGCGCCCTGAAGGAGCGCTTCAACGAGGTCCTCGACCCGCTCGCCGACGTCCTCGGCGCCGCCGTCGGCGCCAGCCGCGCCGCGTGCGACGCCGGCTACGCCGCCAGCGACCTCCAGGTCGGCCAGACGGGCAAGGTCGTCGCCCCCTCGCTCTACGTCGCGGTCGGCATCTCGGGCGCCATCCAGCACCTCGCCGGGATGAAGGGCTCGAAGGTCATCGTCGCCATCAACAAGGACGCCGACGCGCCCATCTTCCAGGTCGCCGACTACGGCCTGGTCGCCGATCTCTTCGCGACCGTGCCCGAGCTCGTGAAGCAGATCCAGGCAGCCCGCAGCTGATCCTCGCGCGACCGACCCCGCCGGGGTGCACCTCGTCCGCCCTCCAGGGACGCGGGCGTACCCCGGCTCACCGGATGAGTCCGTCCAGCGAGGAGTTCACGTTCACGGGCGCGATTTCCGTGTCAGGTCGCGCACGTAGCATCTTGTTCGCGTCCTGCGGCCGTGGGATCCCTTGACCTCTATGCCCGAACGCCCGGACATGCCGATCGTCGCGGCGCTCGCGCAGGCGCGGGCATTGCTGTACGACACGGCCAGGACAACGGAGCAGCGGCGGCTCATCGGCCCGACGGTCATGGAGATCGACCGCGCGATCGTGAGCCTCGATCCGACCGCGAGCGCCTCCTTCGAGCTCACGCCGCTCGCGGCGTCGGTGCCGCCGGTCGACACGGAGATCGAGGCGCTGCGCCGCGAGGTCGAGCGGCTGCGCGTGATCACCCAGCACGAGCGCGGGCTCCTCGACGCGCTCCTCAGCGAGAGCCCGCACGGCATCATCGTCTCCGACAGCCAGGGCAAGCTGATCCTCCAGAACCGCGCCTCCGAGCGGATCTGGGCCGGCAGCTCCACCGCCGAGAACGTCGAGGGCTGGGGGCGCTACCGCGCGTTCCACCCCGACGGGCGGCCGTTCGAGGGCGGCGACTGGTCGATGGCGCGGTGCCTGTCGCGCAGGGAGACCGTCCCCGCGGAGGAGATCCACTTCCAGCGCTTCGACGGCACCCACGGGATGCTGCTCGGCAGCTGCGCGCCGCTCTTCTCGCCGGAGGGCGAGATGCTCGGCGCGGTGTCCATCTTCGCCGACATCACCCAGTTCAAGCAGCTCGAGGCGGACCTCCGGGTCAGCAAGACGAAGTTCTCGACCACCCTGAAGAGCATCGGCGACGCGGTGATCTCGACCGACGGCACCGGGCGGATCGACTTCATGAACGCCGTGGCCGAGACGCTGACCGGCTGGACGCTCGACGAGGCGAAGGACCGCCGCCTGTCCGATGTCTTCCGGATCATCTCCGAGCAGACGCGCCACGACCTCGACAACCCCGTCACCGAGGTGCTGCGCCACGGCGGCATCATCGGGCTCGACGACACCACGCTGCTGCTGCGCAAGGACGGCTCGGAGCTCGCGATCGACTCGAACGGCGCGCCGATCCGGAGCGAGGAGGGCGAGCTCGTCGGGCTCGTGCTGGTCTTCCGCGACGTGACCGAGAAGCGGCTCGCCGACAAGCGGCGCTACTTCATCGGCGAGGCGAGCCGGCAGCTCGCGCTGTCGGGCCTCGACTACGAGAGCACGCTGGCCAACGTCGCCCGCCTCGCGGTGCCGCACATCGCCGACGCCACGGTGGTGGACATCGTCGAGCCGGACGGCTCGCTGGGCCGGCTCGCGGCCGTGCACGCGAGCGACACGAAGAAGGCGCTGGGGCGGGATCTCCCGGCCCGCTACCCGACGGATCCCGAGGTGCCGCGCGCGGTGCACGCGGTGCTCCGGTGCGGCGAGTCGCTCCTGCTCCCCGACGTCGAGGGCATGGCGTGGCAGCGCGCCGCGTCGCTGAAGCCGGGCAACGAGTGCTGGTCCGGCGCGCACGACCCGGCCTACCTCGCGCTGCTCCGGGAGCTCGGCGTCCGCTCGGCGATGATCGTGCCGCTGCGCGCCCGGGACCGGACGCGCGGGGCGATCACGCTGCTCTCGACCGAGCCGAGCCGGCGCTACACCGTCGAGGATCTCGCGCTCGCCGAGGAGCTCTGCAACTTCGCCGCGCTCGCGCTCGACAACGCCCAGCTCTACCGCGAGTCGCAGCAGGTCAACCGCGCCAAGGACGAGTTCCTCGCGACGCTCTCGCACGAGCTCAGGACCCCGCTCACCGCGATCCTCGGCTGGGCGCGCATGCTGCGGCAGGGCTCGCTGAAGCCGGACACGCACGTCCGCGCGCTGGAGGCGATCGAGCGCAACGGCACGCTCCAGGCGCAGCTCGTCGAGGACCTCCTCGACGCCTCCCGCATCATCACCGGCAAGCTGCGGCTCGACGTGATGCTGGTCGACCTGCCGCCCATCATCAACGCCGCCATCGACGCGGTCCGCCACGGCGCGGACGCGAAGGGGATCGAGCTGCTCGTGCAGCTCGACCCGAACGCGGGGCCGATCTCGGGCGACCAGACGCGGCTGCAGCAGGTGGTGTGGAACCTCCTGTCGAACGCGATCAAGTTCACCCCGCGCGGCGGCAAGGTGTCGATCCAGCTCGGCAGGGCCGAGGGCCTGGCCCGCATCCAGGTGAGCGACACGGGCCAGGGCATCGTGCCGGAGTTCCTGCCGTACGTGTTCGACCGCTTCCGCCAGGCCGACAGCACGAGCACGCGGCCGCACAGCGGGCTCGGGCTCGGCCTTGCGATCGCCCGCCACCTCATCGAGCTCCACGGCGGCACCGTGAAGGCGGAGAGCGCCGGGGACGGCAAGGGCGCGACGTTCACGGTGGACATCCCGCTCGCGCCCCGGGGCGCCATCGCGGCGCTCCGGAGGGCCGACGGGCTGGTCCCCCTGTCCAACGAGCTGGAGCCGACGCTCCAGGGCGTCCGGGTGCTGATGGTCGACGACGAGCCGGACGCGCGGGAGCTCGTGACCACGGTGCTGGAGCGCAAGGGGGCGAGCATCACCGCGGTCGCGACGGTCGACGAGGCGCTGTCCGCGATCGAGCGCGAGAAGCCCGACGTGATCCTGAGCGATCTCGGGATGCCCGGGGAGGACGGCTACAGCCTGATCCGGCGCCTGCGCGCGCAGAGCCCCGAGCAGGGAGGTCGCATCCCCGCCGCGGCGCTGACCGCGTACGCGAGCGCCCAGGACCGCACCCGCGCGCTGCTGGCCGGCTTCCAGTCGCACGTGCCCAAGCCGATCGAGGCGTCGGAGCTAGCAGCCGTGATCGCCAACCTGGCCGGCCGCACCGGCTAGGCCCGCCCCCGCCCACCCCAACGTGGACGTCAACGCGGACGCGAACGTCCACGTGGTCGTGGTCGTGGACGTAAACGGCCAAACGTCAACGTAGACGCCCACGGCCAGGAAGGCCCCCCGCTCCCCGTCTTCCCGTCGGCACGCCCAAACGACGAAGGGCGGCCATCAGGCCGCCCTTCGTGGATCCCAGATGAACTGAGTCGGGGCGAGAGGATTTGAACCTCCGACTCCTCGGTCCCGAACCGAGTGCGCTACCAGGCTGCGCTACGCCCCGTTCGCTGCCCCAAGAGCAACGCCCGCTGAACAGCGGGCGCGCAACATCGCCAAGAGCGAGCCGCTTGTCAATACGAAATGATCAGGGCTCCACCGCTGCACCGCAGGCGCGCACGGCATCCCCGGGAGCGCCCGCGCGCCGCATGACAGCCAGATGACAAAAAGCGGCAAGAATTCGCTCACTTCGGGGTCGCCCCGGCGCCCCGGACGTTTCACGAAGCCAAGAATCGTGGGAGCGCAAGAAAAATGTCCCGTCCTAACTTGCTCAGGTCGTGTTAAAGTGTCACTGGAATCCCGATGTTGCCGAAAGGAAGCAGAGAGCGAGGCGCCTGGTGCGCCGGTGAGGACCTCGCCCCCTGCTCGCGCAACTTGAGCAGGGGACCGCACGGGCGGCCCCTTCCAGAACGGACCAGGGCGACCGGCCGGCTCCGGCGGTCGTGACGTGAGAGGAGGAACAGGTGGCAATTGAGCTTCCCGCTGTACGCATTCTGATCGTCGACGACGACCGCGCGATCTGTGACTACATGCAGACGCTTCTCGAGCGCGACGGGTACCAGGTCAAGACGCTGGGCGACCCCACGACCGTGGAGGAAGAGGTGCGCACAGGCGGCTATCACCTCATCATCCTCGACCTGATGATGCCGAAGCTCGACGGCATCGAGGTGCTCAAGCGCATCCGCAAGGTCGACAACGACATCGCCGTCGTCATCTTCACCGGCTTCCCCAACCTCGAGAGCGCCGTCGCGTCTATGAAGCTCGACGCGGTCGATTACATCAAGAAGCCGTTCAACGTGGACGAGTTCCGCGAGGTGCTCGCCCGCGTCATGCGCAAGAAGGGCCTCGCGCGCACGCCCGAGGAGCAGCTCCACCGCGTCATCGGCGACACGATCAGGAACCTCCGCAAGGACAAGGACCTCACGCTGAAGCAGATGGCGCGCCGCACGGGGCTCAGCGTGTCGCTGCTGTCGCAGATCGAGCGCGCCGAGTCGTCGGCGTCCATCTCGTCGCTCTACAAGATCGCGGTCGCGCTCGAGTCGCGCATCCAGGACCTCTTCGGCCACTACTGATCCGCTCGCCGATCGGCGACGCCTGGCCCGCCGCGCGCCCAGCGTGGACAGCGTGGACGCGCGCGCCCGGGCCAGCGCCGGCTCAGCGCCGCGCGCCGCGCTCGATCGCCGCGTCGAGCTCGTCGAGCGCGAGGCCGGCGATCGCCTCGACCCGCGCGCCCGACGTGTCGAAGACGATCACGTACGGCAGCTTCGAGATCTCCTTCAGGTACCGCCGGGCGAGCGGGCTGTCCCAGTCGACGATGTCGAGCTTGCGGTACGCGACGTCCTTGCGGGCCTCGAGCACCGTGACCATGTGCGCGTCCAGCTTGCGGCAGGGCATGCACCAGGCCGCCACGAAGTCGATGACCGTGACCTTGCCCGGGACGATCTGGGCGCCGAGGTCGGGGATGTCGGCGCCGCCGTCCTCGATCGTCCGGGCGTCCGCGCCCTCGGGGAACGTCGCCCAGCCGAGGTACTGCCCCTGGCCGGCGCCGAGCACCGCCTCGAACCCCTCGTCGGCGGCGAGCCGTTTCACGGTCCCAGCGACGTCGAACGACCGTGACGCGGTGACGGAGATCTCGGCGCGGCGCCTGTCGAAGGCGGCCGAATAGACGCCCGGGCGCTCGCGGAGATCCGCGACGAGCTCGGCGCCGCACGCCTCGCAGTCGATCTTCCGCAGCGAGACGACCGTGGTGCTCGCGCCCTCCGGGGCGGGCTGCGCGCCGCCGCAGGCAGCTGCCAGGCTGCCAAAGGCGACCAGCCAGCCGCCGCAGGCAGTCAGCCAGCCGCCGCGGGCAGTCAAACCGAGGGCCGAAGAGAGGGCTTTCGCGCTTCGCACCGCGTCCTTCGAGGTACCTTGCCCGCCTTCTCCGCGCGGCGCAACGTCGTGTAGGCTGGGCCGCGATGAGCTCCGTCGTGACCCGTACCCTGCCGGCCGATCACGTCACGCCGGTCCGCGCCTACGCCGCGCTCCGCGCCCAGTCGCCGGGCCGGTCGTCGTTCATGCTGGAGTCCGCCCTGCCCGGCGAGCGCTGGGGCCGCTACGCGATCCTCGGCTACAGGGCGCGCGCCGAGACCCTCCTCCCGAGCGGGTTCGACCCGTTCGCGACGCTCGCGGACGGGCTCGCGCAAGCCACGGCCCGAGAGACGCCGGACGCACAGGGCACGGCGCGCGACCTGGCGGCCCGCGTCTGTCAGGCCTGGGTCGGCTTCCTCGCGTACGATGCGGTGCACCTGCTCCTCGGCGTCGAGCCGTGGCCCGACGAGGCCTACCTCGGACGGGTCATGAAGGACGCGACCGTCGTCGTGTTCGACAGCGTTGCGCAGACCATGACGATCGCCGGCCAGTCGCAAGGCGCCGTGAGCCGATGCGCCTGGGAGCTATCGCACGGGCCAGAGCAGATGAGCCTCCCCGCGCTCGATCCGCACGCCCTGCCAGAGCACGTGGAGACGCCGGTGGCCGACGAGGACTTCGCCGCGAAGGTGGTCGCCGCGCACGAGCGCGTCGCGGCCGGCGAGGCGAAGGAGGTCGTGCTCGCCCGCAGGTTCCGAGCCCCGCTGCGCGGCGCGGATCCGTTCGACGTGTACCGGGCGCTGCGGGTGCTCGCGCCGTCGACCCACCTCTACTTCCTCGACTTCGCGGAGTCGCCGTTCGCGCCGGGGCTCACCGTGGCAGGCGCGTCGGGCGAGACGCTCGTCCGCGTCGAGCGCGATCCATCGGCGGGGCCGAGCGCGGGCGACGCGTCGCCCGTCGAGGCGCTGCGCGCCGCCTTCGCGCGCGGCAGCGCGGTCGGCGCGCCGGCGGCGCGCGCGAGCGGCGTGAGCCGGCGCCTCGAGGTCGGCCCGCGCCAGATCTACGGCGGCTCGGTCGGGTACTTCGGGCCGGAGGGCGCGGAGATGGCGCACACGCTCGGCGCCGTCTGGGTCGAGTCGGGCTACTTCGAGACGATGACCGGCGCGCGCATCGGGAACGGGAGCGACCCGCGCGCGGCGTCGGAAGGGACGCGCGGCGACGCGCGCGCGGCGCTGTCGGCGATCCGCGCGGCGCAGGAGGCGCGCAAGGCGAGCGACGCGGCCGCGGAGAAGAGGGCCGCCGCCGAGAAGACCGCCGCCGAGAAGGCCGCTGCCGAGAAGGCCGCTGACGACGACGCGGTCCAGAGCGCGTAGCGCGCAGCGCTCAGTCGTGCAGCAGGCTCTGGCGCACGCGCGCGCCCGTGGGGGCTGCCCCCGTGGCGGTGCCTGGCCGCGCGAGCCGCGACGAAGCGGTGGCCTGGGGCGCGGTTGCCGCCGCGCGGGCGCCGCGCTGAGGAGGCTCGGGAAGCGCCGGCCGAGCCGGCGGCGAGGCGATCGCCTCGAGCGCGGCGGCGCGCGCCGCCTGCGCCTTGCCGGCGGCAAGCACCGCCGTGAGCACGGCCGCCCTGGCGCCGGTCGCGGCCATCGCGGGCCTCGGGCGCTCGGGCCGCGTGAGCGTCACGAACGTCGCGACGCCCATCAGCGCGACGAGGCCGGCGGGGAGGAGCCAGCCCAGGCGCGCGGGCGCCGCGAGACCGCGCAGCACGTTGGCGCTCTCCGCGCCGAGCAGCGTGTCCGGCGGCGTCGTGCGGCTCGCGGTCGGCGGCTCGGAGCCGGCCTCCGGCCCCATGATGGCGCGAGGGGCCGCCGCGTTCCCCTGCGCGAACGCCGCGACCGGCGCCCGCACCGAGGCGATCCCGGAAGCGCGCGCCGACAGGGGCGGGCGCTGGAGGCCAGAGGAGGGAGGCGGCGCGTGCTCCGCGATGCGAGCGAACGACGACACCATCTCCTCCACCGAGCGGAAGCGCCGGGCCCGGTCGCGCGCGAACGCCTTCTCGAAGAAGCCGTCCAGCGCGGCAGGCAGCCTCGGCGCGAGCCGCGTCGCGATGGGCACCGGCGCAAGCAGGATCTTCGAGGCGACGACGCTGGCGATGTCGCCGGGGAACGGGAGGTGACCGGTCACCGCGCGAAACAGGATCGCGGCCAGCGACCAGAGATCGGTCTGCGCGTCGAGGGTCCGCTCCGCACGGATCTGTTCCGGGCTGAGGTAGTGGAGCGCGCCCGCGCTGATCTCTGCCGCGATCTCGCCGACGAGCCGTGGCGCGACCGCCCTCGGGAGGCCGAAGTCGAGCACCTTCACGACCTCCTCGTCGCCCTCCAGCGCGAGGAAGAGGCTCTCCGGCCGGAGGCCCTGGTGAAGGAGGCCCGCCGCGTGGGCGGCCTGCAGGGCGTCGCCGGCCTGCGCCGCGACGCGCGCGGCCTCGTCCAGCGAGAGCCGGCCGCGCCGGACGAGGCGCGCCGCGAGATCCTCGCCGGAGAGCAGGTCCATCGCCAGGTAGACCACGCCGTCCTCGGTGCCGTGATCGCGCACGCTCACGACGTGCCGCGACGAGAGCTCGGCGGCGGCGCGGACCCAGCGGTCGAGCCAGAGGATCTCCCCCGTGGCGCCGGCGTCGGGGTCGAAGAGCTTCAGGGCGACGCGAACGCCCAGCTGGAGCTCGCGCGCGACCCAGACCGAGCCGCGGTCGCGCGCGATCCGCGCGAACGGACGCGCGAGCTGCCTCTCCAGCAGATACTTCCCCCCAACGATGGTGCCCGGTGAGATATCCATGGGTTACCTGAGCCTCCTCCCCCACCGTAAAGTTGCACATACGCCATGCGGCGCAATTTGGCGTTGCGGGTCGCTGCACGGTTTGCCTGTGCGACCGCCTCGACCGTGCAGGCGGCGGGAGCGTTCGCACCGCACGCAGCGCGCGGGAAGAGGCGAGTCGTAGCGCGGAGCACAAGGAGCCCGTCCCGGTTGGGGCGGAACTAGGGTGCTGAGGGCTGCGGGTCGGGCGAAAACCGGAGCGGTACGACGAAGCGCAGGTCGCCGCCCTCCGGCGCCGGGAACGTGAGCGCTCGCGCGCGCCGGAGCACGCAGCGGGTGAGCCGTTCGTCCGGGAAGCGCGACTCGGCCTCGAAGGCCTCGTCGACGGCGCCGCTGTCGGTCACGTGGAAGCGGATCGCGAGGCGGCCCCAGAGCGCCGGCGCGCCCGCGAGGGCCTCTTCGTAGCAGCTCCGCCACACGGGCAAGGCCTCGGCCAGAGCCGCGGAGATCGCGTCCGGCGGGAGCTCGCCCGGCCCAGGAGCGAGGACGGACGGCGGAGGCTCGACCGGCTCGTCGCCCGGATAGACCTGCAGCGTGGCCGTGACCGTCGAGCCGGCCTTGGCCCTGGGGAGCGGGAGCGACCGGGCGCGCGCGGCGAGGCACGAGACGACGTCCGGCGCGGAGAGCGTGGACGAGGTGGCGCGCGCCCCCGTGACCTTGCCGGCGCGGCTCACCGTGAGCCGCACCGTGGTCTTGCCGTGCAGCGTCGGGTCCCGGTACGCGCGCAGGCGGTAGCACGAGTAGACGTGGATCCAGAGGTGCCGCCGGGCGATGCGCTGCACCTCGCTCGCCTTGAGCGGACCCTTCACGTGGTCGATGTCCACGATGATCCTCGGCAGCGGGTGCCCCTCGGTCGGAGGCGGCGGCGCGGGGGGATCCCCCCTGCCCCCGACGTTCCAGCGATTCTGCTCCGCCACCTCGGCCTGGCCGCGAGGCACGAGGTGGCGGCCGAGCTTGTAGGGCGGATCGATCGCGATCGAGGGCCCCTGCGAGGCGCCGCGCGCGTCGCCCTCGGCGGCCGCCGCGGACGGGTCCCCGAGGGAGGCGCCCGGCGCCGCAGGCGAGACCGCCGGAGGCGCGGCCGGGGCGCGCGGCTCAGTGGAGGAGGCGGTAGGCGCCAGGGCGTCCACTCGCCTGGGCGGACCGGCGGCCGGGGCGGAGAGGCCGGCGGCGCGCGAGGCCGGGCGCGGCGGCGCCGGCGAGGCGCACGCGGCGAGCGCGATGGCCACGGCGAGGAGCGGACCGTACGCGCAGCCCGCGCCGCACCGCGAGGCCGCGCTCAGAACCGCAGATCGCCGCGCGGCGCCTCCACCTTGCCGTCGAGCGCGTCGATCGCCTTCGCGACCTCGGGGTCGTCGACGGTGGGGACGTGCACCACGAACTTCACGTAGAGATCCCCGGGCTCCTTCGCCTTGCGGGCGATGCCCTTGCCGCGCAGCCGCATCACCTGGCCGGTCTGGGTGCGCGCCGGGATCTTGAGCGTCACCTCGCCGTCGGGCGTGGGGATGCGGATCTTCTCGCCCCGGTAGGCCTCGCCCAGGGTGACGGGGACGTCGAGGTGGAGGTCGTCGCCCTCGCGCTTGAAGAACGGGTGCGGCGTGACGTGGATGTTGAGCAGCAGATCGCCGGGCTCGCCGCCGCCCATGCCCGGCGCGCCCTGGCCGCGGATGCGCAGGCGGCTGCCCTCGGCGGCCCCGGGCGGGACGCGCACCGTGACCGGCTCGGGATCACCCTCGCGCTGCAGCTGGAGCGTCGTGCCGCGCACCGCCGACACGAAATCGATGGTGAGGTTCTGCTCGATGTCGCCGCCGCGGCCGCGCGCCGGCTGCGGGCGGCGGCCCGCGCCCCCCGCGCCGGCGCGGCCACGGCCAAAGAGGTCGCCGAGGATGTCGCTGAGGTCGCCTCCGGCTTGGGCGTTGCCGAAGATCTCCTGGACGTCGAAGCCGCCGGGGCCGCGGCCCCCGCCGCCGGCCCGCGCGTTCGCGTAGCGGCGGTAGGCGCGGGCGCGCTCGGGATCGAAGTTCTGCGAGAGGCTCTCCTCGCCGAACTCGTCGTAGAGCGCGCGCTTCGTCTTGTCGCTCAGCACCTCGTGAGCCTGGTTGATCTCCTTGAACCTCTGCTCGTTGGCCTTCCCCGGGCTCTTGTCCGGGTGGTACTTCATCGCGAGCTTGCGGAACGCCTTCTTGATGCTGTCCTCGTCCGCGTCGCGCGAGACGCCGAGCACGGAGTAGAGATCACGAGCCATGGTCGTCCGTCATCGTTCTGGTCCGCGGGAGGTGCGAGCCGCGCGGACCGCTGCGGGCCTTCATCGGGCCGAAACCTAGATCTGCCGTCGGTCCTCGTCCACTGGGGGCAGCCGCCTGCACGAGCGTCAGCGGTGGAACGCGCGCGGCGCGGCGCGCCTCAGGCGCTCACCCGGAATGTCGTACCGGTGGGAGAGTCGGCAACCTCGATGCCGTCGCGCTCGAGCTCCTTCCGGAGGGCGTCGCCCCGCGCGAAGTCCTTCGCGGCGCGCGCCGCGGCGCGCTCGGCGAGCTTCGCCTCGATCGCCTGCCGGGTCGTGCCGAGGAGCCCGAGGCGCTGCTCCTGCGTGCGGGCCTGGTAGACCGGAGACGGCGTCTGCAGCAGGCCGAGGACGTCGAGCGAGGACCGCAGGGCCGCGTGGAGGCGGCGCGCGAGCGGCGGGGCGGCGCGGGCGACGTCCTGGTCCTTCCCCCGCCGCTGCGCGGCGTCGGCGAGCTCGTTGGCGGCCTTGGCGACCTCGGCGATGATCGAGAGCACGACGGGGGTGTTGAGATCGTCGTCGAGCGCGGCGGCGGCGCGGCCCGGCGCGCCGTCGGCCAGCGCGGCGAGCGCCGCGAACCCCTTCGGGAGCCGCGCCGGCAGCTCCGGCGCGGCGCCGTCGCCGGCGTCGGGCGGGCCGGCGAGCGCGGACAGCGCGGACAGTCGATCGAGCGTCGCATACAGGTAGTCGACGCGGCGCTCGGCCTCGACCACGCCGGGGAACACGACGCGGCCGTCGTCGCGCTTGTGGGTGTCGAACTCGAGCGGGCCCCGGTAGTGGACCGTGAGCAGGAAGTAGCGGAGCGCCTCCGGGTCGTTGCGCGCGTAGACGTCGCGGAGCTTGACGAAGTTGCCGAGCGACTTCGCCATCTTCTCCTTGTCGACGTTGACGAAGCCGTTGTGGATCCAGATCGAGGCGAGCGGCGCGCCGTCCGGATCGGCAGCCTCGCTCTGCGCGATCTCGTTCTCGTGATGGGGAAAGACGAGATCCATGCCGCCGCAGTGGACGTCGAAGCCGGCCCCGAGGTAGCGGCCCGCCATGGCGGAGCACTCGATGTGCCACCCGGGGCGCCCCTTGCCCCACGGGCTGTCCCAGCCCCACCCGCCGGGGGCGACCCCCTTCCAGAGCGCGAAGTCGAGCGGATCGCGCTTGTCCTCGCACGGACCGACGCGCGCGCCGACCCGCAGCTCGTCGAGGTTGCGCTTCGAGAGCTTGCCGTAGGAGGGGAAGCTGCGGACCGAGTAATACACGTCGCGAACGTCGCCGGGCCGCTCGACGACATAGGCCGCGCCTCGCTCGATCAGCCGCTCGACGAGGGCGATGACCTCCGGGATGTGCTCCGAGACCTTCGGCTCGACGTCGGGCGTCAGACAGCCGAGGGCGGCGACGTCGTCCTGGTACAGGCGAGCCATCCGCGCCGACAGGTCCATGGGAGGCTCGCCGGACTCGGCCGACCGCTGCAGGATCTTGTCGTCGACGTCCGTGACGTTTCGAACGTAGACGACGCGGAGGCCGCGCGCCCTCAGGTGGCGGACGAGGATATCCGGGGCGAGTGCGGCGCGGCCGTGCCCCACGTGCGCGACGTCGTAGGTCGTCGGGCCGCAGCAGTACATGCGGACCTCGCCAGGCCGCCGTGGGGCGAGCGGGGCGAGCTTCTGGGTCAGCGTGTCGTGGAGGCGCAGGGCGGACATCGGCCGGGGGTCTATCAAGGCAGGCGGATGCTGTCACGGGCCCGCGTGCTTAAGGTGGTCACGATGCTGCCCGTCCGTGACCAACTGCCGACCCGCAAGCTGCCGGTCGTCAACTACCTGCTGATCGCGCTCAACGTCCTCGGTTTCTTCTGGATGCGATCGACGATCGCTGCCGGGTTGCCGCCCGACCGGCTGCTCTCGGCGTGGGGCCTCGTCCCCGAGCAGCTCCTGGAAGCGCCGAGCGACGCGTGGTGGACGGTCTTCAGCAGCATGTTCCTGCACGACCCCACGGGGTGGGCCCACCTCGGCGGGAACATGCTGTTCCTCTGGATCTTCGGCGACAACGTCGAGGACGCGCTGGGCAGCGCCCGCTACGCGGCCTTCTATGTGCTGTCCGGGGTCGCCGCCGCGGGCGCGCAGATCATCATCGATCCCGGCTCGACGATCCCGATGGTGGGCGCCTCGGGCGCGATCTCGGGCGTGCTGGCCGCGTACGCGTCGCTCTACCCGCGATCGCCGATCACGGTGCTGAACCCGATCTTCCTCCTGTGGTTCATCTTCGGGCTGTTCCTGGAGCTCCCGGCGTGGCTGGTCATCCTCGAGTACTTCGTGGTGAACCTGCTGAACGGGCTCGGCTCCATCGGCGTGCGCGGCGGCGGCGTGGCGTTCTTCGCGCACCTCGGGGGGTTCGTCGCCGGGCTCTTCCTCGTCCGCATCTTCATGACAGGGCGCACCCGGCGCGAGCACGAGCGCTGGCAGCACTTTCGCCCGTCCCCCCGGCGCCCCGCTGCCCGCCGGTCCCCGCCGTGGGACGCGCCGCGGCGGCGAGACTCCTGGTGACGGCGAGGTACGACCAGGAGCGACCCGAGGTGCGGCGCCCCGTACGCGGCGCGCGCCGAAAAAGCCGGTGAGATCCGAAGGATCTCACCGGAACGGCCGGGCTGCTCGCGGTTCGCCCAGGATGCAAAAGCGTGATAGCGTCGGCCCGCAGCGATGCGACGACCCCTTCGAAGGCGCCTCACCGCCGCGGGTTCTGCGGGCGAGGCAGCGGACCCCCGAGCCTGGCTGCTCGCCGTCGCGATCGCGCTCGCCGCCTGCGGAGGGCCGTCGTTCGACGGAACGGTCTACCGCGGCACAGACGTGGCGTTCCGCGTGCCCCCGGCGCCGGCGAGCTGGGAGCGGCTCGAGGTGTCCGACGCGGCGGTGGCATACCGCGACGACGCGAACGGGGCGACCATCGCCCTCAACGGGCGCTGCCGGAACGAGGAGGACATCCCGCTCGTCTCGCTGACCAACCACCTCTTCCTGCACTTCACCGAGCGCGAGGTGCTGAAGCAGGAGGTCGTGCCGTTCGACGGCCGCGAGGCGATGCACACCGTCATGTCGGCGAAGCTCGACGGGGTGCCGAAGGTCTTCGACATCTGGGTGCTCAAGAAGAACGGCTGCGTGTACGACATGCTCCTCATCGCCGATCCCGCCCGCTACGCCGGAAGCGAGCCGGCGTTCACGCGGATGGTCCGCGGCTTCTCGACCCTGCGCACCGATGACCGATGACGACTGATCGCAAACGGCCCGTGGCGGCGCCGCCGCCCGCCTCGAACGGCCCGCCGGCCGCCTCCTCCGGCGGGGGCTCCACCAGCGTGCCCCCGCAGAGCCTGCAGCCGACGAGCGTGCCCCCGCAGAGCCAGGCGCCGAACAGCCTGCCCCCTCCGCCGCTCCCCCCGCTCCTCGCCCGGATCAACGAGAACGCGGTCGGGTTCGTCGAGCACCTCGGGCAGTTCGGGCGGATGACCTGGGGGGCGCTCAGGTCGATGTTCGAGCGGCCGCTCGAGATCCGCTCGACCCTCTATCAGATGGAGGCGCTCGGCGTCCGCTCGGCCGCCATCGCGTCGGTGACGGCGCTCTTCGTCGGGATGGTCATGGCGGTGCAGTTCGCCATCGGCCTGCAGAAGTTCGGCGGCATGGAGTACACGGGCCGCATCATCGGCCTGTCGTTCTCGCGCGAGCTGGCGCCGACGCTGACGGCGGTGATCGTCGGCGGCCGCATCGGCGCCGGCATCGCGGCCGAGGTCGGGTCGATGGCCGTCACCGAGCAGATCGACGCGATCCGCGCCCTCGGCGCCAGCCCGCTGAAGAAGCTCGTCTTGCCGCGGCTGCTCGCGAGCATCGTTGTGATGCCCGTGCTCGGCGCGTTCGCGCTCGTGCTGGGCTTCGGCGGGGCGATGCTGGTCTGCGCGACCGAGTTCGGCATCCCCGCCGGCTTCTTCCTGAGGACGGCGCTCGGCTCAGTCACGTTCAACGATTACTTCAGCGGGATGTACAAGACGCCCTTCTTCGGGGCGATCATCGCGCTCGTCGGGTGCCACTTCGGGCTGATCACACGGGGCGGAACGGAGGGCGTCGGCCACGCGACCACGCGCACGGTGGTCGTGACGTCGATCACCATCCTGATCGCCGACTTCTTCCTGACCAAGATGTCCATCCTGCTCTTCCCGACCCGGTGAGCAGGGGCGGTCCGGGAGGCGCCCAGATGCCGCCGCCGACGTCGCAGCGAACGCTGGCCGGGCTCCTGCCGGCGCTGCTGGCCGGGGTGCTGTTCGGGGTGCCGTTCGGGGTGACCGCCTGCCAGGGGGACGCCGGGAGGGAGGGCGGGGTCGCGGAGGCGAGCGACGGCGGCGCCGCGCTCCCGGAGGGCACGCCGGCGCCGCGGCGGCCGACGCGGCACTACCACCTCCGCCGGACGGACGACGGGTGCGAGCTCTTCTGGATCGATGGGGATCTCGTCTCCGCGTCCCAGGCGGTCGTGTGCCCGCCCGACCTCGAGGTGGGCGAGCGCCTCCGCCTGACCGGCAAGACTTGTCTCCGCGAGTCGGCGCAGACCCCCGCGCGCGCCGTGCCCGTCGTCTGCCCGCTGCCGCTCATGACGATGGAGAAGGCGGACAGGGCGCCGCCCGACGCCGGGGCGCCGCCCGACGCCGGCAAGCGAGACGGCGGGTAAGCGACGGGCAAGCGGCGGGGCCATCGAGGGCACAAGCGCGCAGCCGCCCACGTCCCTGGAGCATCGTAGTCCGGGGGGGGGTGGCGTCATGCGGCACGCGGATACCGTCGTGATCGGATCGGGCGCCGGCGGGCTCACTGCGGCGCTCGCGCTGGCGCGCGCGGGACAGAAGGTGCTCGTCGTCGAGCAGCACTACCTGCCCGGCGGGTGGACGCACAGCTTCTCGTTGAACGGGTACCTGTTCAGCCCGGGAGTCCATTATATCGGCGGGCTCGGCCCGGGGGGCGCCGTGCGGCGGCTCTACGAGGGGCTCGGGCTCTCGGGAGATCTCGAGTTCTGCGAGCTCAACCCGGACGGCCTCGATCACCTGATCATCGGCGACGAGCGGCTCGACGTGCCCAAGGGCCTCGATCGGCTCATCGCCCGGCTCACGGCGCGGTTCCCGCACGAGGCCGCGGGAATAGCGCGGTATTTCCGTGTGCTGCGCGGGGTCAACGACGATCTCGGGCGCCTCGAGGCGATGCTCGGGTTCCCGAGGGTGCTGCTCGCGCCGTTCAAGGCGCCGAGCCTCGTGCGCTGGGGCCTCCGCACCCAGGAAGATCTGCTGGACGCGACGATCCGTGATCCCCTGCTGCGCGCGTTCCTTTCGGCGCAGGGGGGCGATCACGGGCTCTCGCCGTCGCGCGTGGCGCTGCCGGTCCACGCGGGCATCGTCTGCCATTACATGGACGGCGGGTACTACCCGCGCGGGGGCGCGAAGCGGATCCCGCTCGCGATGATCAGGGCCCTTCGCCGGCTCGGCGGGCAGGTGCGGACGCGCGCGCGGGTGAAGCGCATCCTCGTCGAGCAAGGGAGAGCGGCCGGCGTCGAGCTGGAAGGGGGCGAGGTCCTGCGCGCGGCGAGCGTCGTCTCGAACGCGGACCCGGCGATCACCTATGGAGAGCTGCTGCCGCCCGAGCTGACCGCCCGCGAGCGCCGCAAGGTCCAGCGGATGGAGTACTCGGTCAGCCTGCTCAGCGTGTTCTGCGCGGTGGACATGGACCTCCGGTCGATGGGTTACGACTCAGGCAACTACTGGTGGTACCGCGGGCGAGACGTGGGGCGCCTCTACGAGCGCATGGAGCACCAGCTGCCGCGCGGGGCGGTGGACGGGCTGTTCCTGACCATCACGACGCTGAAGGACCCGGGCCACCCGACCCGGGGCGACCACCACACGATCGAGATGTTCACGTTCGTGCCCCACGGCCCCTTCACGCGCTGGGAGAAGACCCGCACGGGCGAGCGAGGGGCGGAGTACGAGGCGTTCAAGGAGTCGATCGGAGATCAGATGATCGCGGCGGCGGAGAATGTCATCCCAGGCATCTCGCGCGCGATCGTGTTCCGCTCGGTGGCGACGCCGCTGACCAACGACTTCTACTGCGCCACGTACCGCGGCGCCGCCTACGGCACCGCCAAGACGAGGTGGCAGCTCGGCCCGCTGTCGTTCTCCATCGGGACGAGGATCCCGGGGCTGTACCAGTGCGGGGCGAGCACGCTGAGCCACGGGGTGGCAGGCGCCGCGATGTCAGGCCTCATGGCCGCGCAGCGGATCACGGGCGCGGCGCGCGCGGAGGATCTGCTCGGGCCGGCCGACGGCTCGCTGCGGACCTACCCCGCCGATCGGCCGGAGGAGTGGCTGCACGAGCGGAGGAAGGCGAGCGCGGCGGCGCAGGCGGACACGGGCGACGAGCTGCCCGAGTGGACGTGAGCCGCGCTTGAGCCGCGCTGCCGCCTATCGAGCGCTAACCGGCCGGCGTCCTGGACCGGAACGTGATCTGCACGAGCGGCATCACGTCGGGATCGTCCTGTGTCTCCCGCTCGAACTGGAGCACGTCGTAATAGCCGCACCGCGGCCTGCCCGGGTAGTCGCGGCAGACCTCGGGCCGGGCCTCGTAGATGGTGCAGCCGCGGGTCGTGAGATCGAGGAAGCGGCAGACCCGGCCGAGCACGGGATCCGACTGCCGCCGGAGGATGCGCTCGTCGTTGTAGCGCTTCGTGAAGCGCGCCTCCGCGGCCTCGAGCGTGAGGCCGAAATGGCGGGCGAGCCGCCGCAGGTCGCGCGGCGTGACCTCGACCCGCTCGTAGATGGAGCAGCAGTAGGCCGGGCACTTCGAGCAATCGTAAGAGACGCGGGGCTTGGCCTTGAGGGTCGTCGTCATGGATCGTGAGGGACGTGCAGCCGCTGCCGGAGCGAAGAGCCGCGCGCTCGCCAGCGGGCAGCGGAGCATACGCGGCCGAGCAAGCCTCCGCGACGGCGAAGTGCTCGCCACGGCGCGCGCTCAACATAGCGCCACGGCGCAATCCTGCGATGGGAAGCGATGGGAACGCGATGGGAAGCGATGCGCGAGGACGGTGGCACGATGACGCGATGAGGCGCGGGCAGCGCGCAGCCACGAGCACACGAGCGCTCGCCCGCCTTCACTCGTTGAAGCCGAGCTGCTCCCGCGCCTCGGTCAGGCCGTCGCTCACGGCGAAGACGATGAGGTCGCGCGCCTCCGCGTTGCGCCCGATCCAGGTGACGCGGTCCTTGCCCGCGGCGGGCGGCGCGTTCGTGTTGCCGCCGGACCAGGCGATGCCCGTGAGGACGACGTTGATGTCGCCCACGGCGAGGAACGCGGCCCGGTTCCCCCAGCCGTTGATCGCGGTGTTCAACGTCGAGGCGCGGTTGCCGATCGAGCCGATGACGTCGGCGGCGAGCACGCTGATCTTCGGATCCACGCCGCCCGCCATCACCCGCTCGATGCGGCCGTGGTACTCGCGCAGGCGCCCGGCGTCCGCGCCCTGCGGCGACCACGACGGGACGAACGCCTTCAGGTAAGCCGCGAGCAGCGGCCAGAGATCGATCGGCGCCGTCCGCGAGAAGGCCGAGGCGTTGGTCTGGAGGATCTTGACGGCGCGGTGGATGAGGGCGAGCCGGACGTCCTCGCGCGGCGAGGTGACGAGCGCCTGGCCGAGGACGATCTTGGGCGGGCTCGTGGACGCCGGCACGCAGACGGCGCCGAGCGCGCCCGTCATGTAGACCTGCAGGCCGGGGAGGCCGTACGCCGCGCCGATGCCGCGCGCCAGATCGGTGATCTCGGCGTGCTGGGGCGGCAGCGGCGTCGCGCGGATCGAGTCGAGATCGAACGGCACCGCGGCGTCGAGCAGCGGGCCCGTCTTGAGCAGGAGCTCCCGGAACGCCGGGGTCATGAGCTCCGGCGCGAGGTGGGCGTCGAGGCGGGCCGCGCCAGCGGCGTTGCCCGCGCCGCCCATCGCGGCGTCGCGGCCGTCGAGCGCGTCGACCGTCGCGCGCGCGATCTTCGCGGCGCCGGCGCGGCCGCGGAGCTCCGCGACCGTCGCGACCGTCGAGAAGAGGTAGGGCTCGAAGCGGCCGGTGTTGAGCGCGCGGCGCGCGTCGGCGAGGGCGCGATCGAGCAGGGTGGTCGCCGCGGAGGCCTGCTCGGTGCGCTGGTAGTAGCGGGCCAGCGCGCCGAGGGCGAAGTCGTCCTTCGGCCACGTCTTGCGGGCCGTGAGCAGCGTGGCCTCGGCCTTCTTCGCGTCCCCCATCGCCTCGTAGATCTCGGCGAGCTCCGCGGTGCGGCGGCACTTCTGCTCGGGCGCCTCCGCGGCGCTGATGAGGAGGTTCTGCTGCTCGAGCGCGCGGGCGCCGTCGCCGGCACGCTTGTAGAGCGAGACGAGGCGCTCGCGCGCGCTCACGTCGCCCGGCGAGCGCTTCAGGATCTCCTGGTACGCGAGCTCGGCGCGCTCCGCGTTCGGGAGGTGCTCGTCGTAGAGCTCGCCGAGGCGGAGGTAGATCGCGACCTGCTTCGCGGGCTCGGGCACGAGGCGCGCGAGGCGGATCCACGCCTGCTCGGCGCCGGCCCAGTCGCCCTCGCCGGCGCAGACGTCGGCGAACGCGGTCAGGGCCTCGACGTGATCGGGGTTCGCGTCGAGCGCGGCGGCGAGCGCGCGCTTGGCGGCCGCCGCGTCGCCGACGTCGGCGAGCGCCCGGCCGCGCAGGACCTCCATCTCGACCCGCTCCGCGGGATCCGTCACCGCCTCGAGGCGGCGCTCGAGGAGCGCGGCGAGCTCGGCGCGCGCGCCCTCGGCGATGTAGATGGCCCTGAGCCGCGAGAAGACGTCGGCGTACGACGGATCGACCGTGGCGACCGCCTCGAGGACGTCGCGCGCCCGCGCGACGTTCTGGACCTTGTCCTGCCAGAGCACGGCCGCGGCGTAGAGCGAGTGCGCGCGCCCCTCGGGGCCGACGCTCGCGCCCGCGGCAGACTCGAGCGCCGCGGCGGCGGCCGCCGGGTCGCCGCCGCGATCGAGCGCGTCGGCGAGATCGAGGTGCGCGACGAGGTAGTGCGGGACGAGCGTGATCGCGTGCCGGAAGAAGGCGACGGCGTCCTCGATCGAGCCCGCGAGCAGGGCGTCCCTGGCGGCGCGCACCGAGAGGGCCGCGGCCTCGGACGGGCGATCGGTGCGCTCGATGAGCTGGCGATCCGCCTCGATCGCGAGGGCGTGATCCGCCTTCGCGCGGGCCTGGGCGGCCATCTGGCGCAGCGCCCAGATGCCGCGGGGCTCGTTCCTGTACGCGATCTGGACCGGCTCGAGCGCCTCCTCCCACGGGAGCACGCGCAGGCGCAGCCGCGCCGACAGGAGCGCGTGGGCGATCGCCTCCGGGCCGTCGAGGACACGCGCGATCTCCAGGGCGATCGGCTCGAGCTCCTCGTCGCGGCCCTCGCTGATGAGGTACGAGGCGATCCGGCGGAGCGTCGGCAGGTGGTGCGGCGTCTCCTCCAGGATGGATCGGCGCCAGAGCAGGGCGCTGCCGGCGTCCTTGCGCCCGTGCTCGTCCAGCTCCGCGAGGCGCTCGTAGATGTCGAGGCGCTCCGCCGCGTCCGCCGCCTCGCGGGCGCGCGGGATCAGGGCGTCGACGAGCTCTCCTGTGCCGTGGCCCGCGACGGCCGCGCGGTAGAGCGCGATCGGCGCGAGCGCGTTGTCCCCGGCGGCGATCGCCTGGCGGGCGCACGCGGCGGCCTGCGCCAGGTCGCCGGCGCGCTCGTGGTCGAGGGCGGCCTCGAGCGCGAGGCGAGCGGCCTCGATGCCCGCGGCGGCGCGGTCGTCACCCGGGCGGCCGGCGTCGCCATCACCGCCTGCGTCGAGGGCGCGCAGGAGCTCGGCGGCGCGCTCGGCGCGCCAGGAGGCGCGGTCGGCGGGCGGCTCCGGCGCGAGCCGCTCGAAGAGCTCGCGCAGGCCGATGTCCTGGGGGCGCGAGCGGTGCGCCGTCTCGAGGAGCGACGCCGCGGCCGCGGGGTCTGCCTCGGCGACGAGGAGCGCCTCGCGGACGAGATCGTGGGCCCGCTCGAGGGGATCGGCCGCGCCCTCGCGGCGGGTCCTGAGCCACTCGAGGAGGCCGTCGCGGTCCACCCGGGCGCGCGCGCTCCGCTCGCCGAGGTGGAGCGCGACGGGGAGCTTCGGATCGATCTGGGCGGCGCGCGAGAGCAGGCGCTCGCCCTCCTCGTTGTCGCCGCCGTCGAGCAGGCGGATCGCGGCCTCGGTGACGAGCACCGCGGCCCGCGGCCCCTCGTCGAGCGTGAGCGCGTGCTCCGCGAGGATGCGGGCCGCGCCGACGCCGCTCTCCTGCGCGGCGCGGGCGCGCGCGGCGCCCTCGTGCTGCGGGTCCGCGGCGCGGGCGCGATCGAGATCGCTCATCGCCGCGCGCTGATCGCCCGCGATCTCCGCGAGGACGGCGGCGGCGAGCGCGCTGTCGCGCTCGGACGCGACCTCGCGCAGCGACGCCACGGCCCTGGCGACGCGGGCGCCGCGATCGCCGTCGAGATCGAGCTCGAGCGCGAGCGCCCGGAAGAGCGGGCTCTCCGGCGCGGTGTCGCCGTACGTGACGACCGCGCGGGAGAAGGCGTCGCTCGCGTCGACGCCGCCCTCGGCGGGGACGGCCTCGCGCGAGAGCGCGCGGCCGAGGGCCGCGGCGGCGCGGGCCCTCGGGCCGCCGAGGGGGCGCACGCCCCTCGACGCGGGCGCGCCGTCCACGGAGGCCACCGCGGCGTCGCCGCCGGCGTCGCTCAGGGCGGCGCTCGCCGCCGCGCAGAGCGGCGCGAACTCGGGATCGTCGGCGAGGGCGTCGAGCCACGGGTCGATCTCGCCGGCGGCGCCGCCGGCGAGCGCCGAGAGGACGATGCGATCGGCCGGCGAGAAGGCGCCGCCGGCGTCGCCGTCGTCGAGCGTCGCGTCGCGCACCGCGGCGGCGTCGCCGAGCTCGATCGCCTGCGCCGCGAGGGCGCGGCGCGCCTGGCCGCCGTGCGAGCCGGCGGCGACGCTGCGGAGCGCGCCGAGCGACGCCGGGCGGGTCTCCTTGCGCGCGGCGCTCAGCGCGGCGGTGAGCCACGCGACGGCAGGCGCGAGCGAGGTGCCGCGCAGGGGATCGAGGGTCGCGAGGCCCTCGGCGAGGTCGCCGGCGCCGAGCAGGGCGCGGGCGCGGAGCAGCGCCTCGTACGGCGTGGCGGGGGCGGCGCGGCCGCGCGCCGGCCGCGGAGCGCCGCGGTGCGCTGCGACCTGAGCGCTCGCGGCGGCGAGCGGCGCGAGCTCGGGCGCCTCGGGGAGGCGGAACTTCGCGAGCACGGCGGAGGCCGCCGCGTCCGAGTCCGGCGCGGCGAGCGCCTCGCAGAAGCGCTGGACGTGCGCGCGGGGATCGGCGGGGTGCGTCCGCGCCGCGAGCTCGAAGCGTTTGTGGGCGCCCTCGGGATCCGCGAGCGGGATGCGGCAGAGCTCCGCGCCGAGCACGAGGTTGTGGCAGCGCGCGACCGGCGTGCCGAGGACGCGGGTCTCGCTCTCCAGCGCCTCGAGCGCGGCGGGCAGATCTGCCTCGCGCATCAGGAGGCCGCGGAGCTGGCGGTGCGCGAAGATCAGGCTCGGGGCGAGATCCCGCGCCTCGGCGGCGATGGCGCGGGCGGTGACGTCCTCCCCGGCCATCACGTAGAGCTCGGCGACGGGAAGCAGCGCGCGCGCCCGGGCCGCGGGGTCCTCGATGAGCTCGGCCTCGGAGCGGAGCCACGCGGCGCGCGCCGCCCACACGTCGCGCTGCTGCGACTGGACGAGGATCGCGCTCGCGTCCTGCTCGCCGTCGAACACCGAGGCGGGCGGCGGGATCGACGGCAGCGGCGGGAGGCTCTCGGGCGCGCGGGAAGGAGCCGATGACAACGGGCCCGAAGGAGGCGCCGACGGGACGCGCGCTGACGAAGACGGGCGCGGCGGCGACGACGACGGCACGCGCGACGACGACGGCACAAACGATGACGGCGACGGCACGAACGACGACGACGGCCGGACGTGGGACGGCGCAAACGGGCGTGGCGGCGACGACGACGGCGCGCGCGAAGACGAAGACGGGCGCGGCGGCGACGACGACCCGCGCGGCGATGAAGGCGGGCGCGGCGGCGTGAAGGCGACGCCGCTGTCGGGTCTCCGGGTCGCGACGCGCGTCTGCGCGAGATCGTCCTCGAGCTCTTCATCGGTCGGCTCGGCCGACCCGCTGAGCAGGCTGGACTCGTCGACGAGCTCGCCGGGATCGCTGTCGGCGGCGGGCTGATCCCAGCGGCTGGCGGAGGCGGACGACTGGCCGGTGTACGGCCGGGTCGTGGGCCCAGGCTCGTCGAGGGCGTTCGTCTCCTCGTCGTCGATGCCGTGCGTCTCCTCGTCGTCGAAGGCGTGCGCCTCCGCGAACCGGCCGCTGCTGGCGCCGCTGGGCGGCGCGAACTCGAACGGGGAGTCGCCGCCGTCGGGGATGGGCGTCGCGCGGTCGCCCGGCTCGGCGGTGTCCTCCTCGAACACAGGCTCCCGGCGCACCGACGGCGGCGGCAGCGGGGGCGGCGGGGCGGCGGGCTGCGGGCGCGGCGCCGTGAACCTCGCGGACGGGGCCGGCGGCGGGATCTTCGGCGTCCGATCGCCGGGCGTGAGCTCCGCGCCGAGCGACGCCTTCACGTCGCCCGGCCTGCTGCCCGAGCGGGGCGGGGCGGCGGGGCGGGGCAGCGACGGGGGGCGCGGCGGCGGGATGGGCGCCGGGGGCCGGCGCGTCCCGTGCAACGCCGGCGCCGAGGTCACGACCCCGTCGTCGGCGTCCTCGGCGCGCTGATCCTCGAACAGCATGTCGAGCAGCGCGTCGCTCTCTCCGGCGCTCTGCGCGGGCCTCGCGGGCACGGGCACGGGCTCGCGGGAGAACAGCTGCTTCAGGCCGCCTTCGCCGGCGCGCTCGCCCTCCTCGGCGCCGCGGATCGACTGGATGAGCTCTTCGGGGATCTTCGCGAGGAGCGTGGCCTCCTCGACGTCGCCCTCCGAGACCGCCGCGCCGTACATCGCCGGCGGGGGGACCGTGATCTTCTCCTGCGACGGCGCGCCCTCGTCGCCGCCGCCAGAGGAGCTCTTGGATTGCGGATTCTTGCTCACCGGACCCCCATGCCGAGCTTCTTCCGGAGCTCGAGGTAGCTCTGCGAGAGGACGAACGCGACCAGCTGGCGCGCCCGCTCGCTCTCGGCGACGACACCGCCGAGCTGCTCGCGCGGGGTATTGAGGATGTCCGAGAGGACCAGCGAGACGTCGCCGGCGGCGATGACGGCCATGCGGTCGATGCTCCTGCGCGCGGCCTGCGCCCAGCGGAGCGGGTCCTGCTGGCTCGAGACGATGCGCTGGCAGACGTCGGCGATGGCCTTGCGGGTCGCGCGCGACATCTCCTTGTGGATGGCGCGCGAGACCTCGCCGAAGACGGCGTAGGGCGGCTGCGGGACCGCGAAGCCCGCCTCGATGCACGCGGCCGCGACGAGCGAGGCGACGGTGCTGTCGTCCCGCGTCCTGAGCGAGGAGATGCCCCGGCGCAGCGCGAACGCCTCGCGCGCGATCGCCGAGCGCGAGGCGGCGTCGAGCGGCGTCGTGATCTCGGCGCCGAGCACGAGCGCCGGCAGCTGGCCGTAGACGCCGGTCGCGCCGCGCGGGCTCGGGCCGCCGACGTAGAGCTCGAAGTCCGTCTCGAAGCTGAGCGCGCCCATCCACTCGGCGACCGCCACGCGCAGCGGGTGGCCGCCGCGCGAGTCGATGCGGTCCTTCTTGCCGACGCCGAGCGACACGAGCGACGGGCCGAGCGCCATGCAGATGGTCTCGGCCATCTTCGCGAACAGCTCGCCGACGGGCCCGGTGTCGAGCGGATCGGCGATGTCGGCCATGGCCTTGGCGTCGAGGGCGATCTGCGGCCGCGCCGGGACGCGGGCGTCGATCTTCCTGAGCTCCGCGGAGATGCCGTCGTCGATGCGGACGAGCGAGACGAGCGCGCCGAGCGTGGCCTGCCGGAGCGCCGCGTCCTGCCCCGCGCCGGCGATCTTCGCGAGGAGCGCGACCCGGGCCGCGTCGAGCGGCTCGACCGCGAGCGCCTGGATCAGCGTCGCCTTGGCGCGGCCGAGCACGCGGGTGCGGAACGCGGGCTCGTAGTCCGTCGTGAGGACGAGATCGATCGCCTCGCCGTCGTCCGGCGCCTCTTCGAGGAGCTTCGCGACGGCCCGCTCGGCGCGGCGCGGCGCGCCGAGCTGATCCCGGTAGATGGCCATCGCGAGGCGCGCCGCCTCGATCCGCCCCTCGGGGGTGTCGCGCTCGACCATGAGCTCCTCGAGCAGGCGCGTCGCCTCGTCCCAGGAGCCGACCCGGGCGGCGACCCGGACGAGGCGCTCGCGGACGACGAGCGTCGACAGCCCGGCCCGGTGCAGGCCGATCAGCACCTCGAGCGCCCTGTCGTGCTCGCCGAGCTTCTCGTAGGCATCGACGGCCGTGATCCCCGACATGAGGCGCTGCTCCCCCGGCGCCTTCGCGACGCGCGAGAGCTCGGCGTAGAAGGCGGCCGCCTGGCCGAGGTCGCCCTGCGCCTTCGAGATGTCGGCCGAGAGCGCCAGGGCGCCGATGTGATCCGGCTCGAGCAGCGTCACGTTCTCGAGCGCGGCGAGCGCGTCGTCGAGCCTGCCCTTCTTGCGGAGCACGCGCGCGCGCTCCCAGAACAGCTTGCAGAGCTCGAGGTCGTTGTCCGCCACCCCGAGCCGCCTCTCGATGATGTCGAGCAGCCGATCGTCCTCGTTGCGCGCGCGGACCCGGCGGAACAGCCGGTCGAAGGCGACGCCGCGCCGCGGGTCGCGCGCGAACGCGCGATCGAAGGCGATCTCCGCGTCGTCGTGGGCCTCGGTGTGCTGGAGGAGCAGGAGCCCAGCGCTCTCCCAGAACCCCGCGCCGCGCGCGTCGTCCTTGCAGAGCGCCCCGAGCTGCGCCGAGGCGAGCGCCGTCGACACGGGGTCGCGCAGCGCCTCGGACGTCGCGCGGACGCCCTCCCAGGCGGCGACGTCGTCGGGCCGCCGCTCGACGACCGCGCGGAACGCGGCGAGCGCGCGCTCGTGATCCCCGGCCGCGAAGTCCGACCAGCCCGCGAGGCCGAGCGCCGTGAGCTGCGCCTCCTCGCCGAGCGCGTCGCCGAGCCCGTGCAGCGCCGCGGCGCGGCGCCGCGGATCGCAGCCGGGGAGCGCGAGCTCGAGGTTGGCGAGCTGCGCGGGCGCGTGCTCGCCCGTGAGGAACGGCCGCGGCAGGTTCGGCTGATCGAGCGCGCCGACGATCGCGGCCGAGGCCTCCATCGCGGCGCGGGCCTCGCCCTCCATGTGCCGCGCGAGCGCGCTCCGCGCGGCGACCTCCGCCTCGCGGTCCTCGGCGCCGAGCGCGGCGCCGAGCCACTCGAGCTCGGCGTGCGGGCTCGGGTCGGCAGCGGCCCACGCCGCCGCGCGCGCCGCGGTGCGCGCGCGATCCTGGTCCAGGGTCCGCGCGAGGCGGAAGCGCTCGGCGTGCGCGATCGTCGCGGCGCCGTCGCCGCGCTCCTCGATGTAGTCGAGCGCGCGCTCGACGGCGCTCCGCTGCTCGAGGGCCGGCTGCCAGAGGAGGCGCCCGAGCGCGGCGGCCAAGGCGAGGTCGTCGCTCGCCTGCGACTCCAGCGCCTCGAGCGTCGCGAGCGCCTCGTCGGCGTCGCCGCCCTCGGCCGCGCCGACCTCGAGGCCGAACCGCGACAGCGCGAGCGCCGCCGGGTCCTCGCCCGCCTCGCCGGCGACCTCGAGGGCGCGGCGCCGGCTCTCCAGATCGCCCGCCTCGTGGCCGCGGAGGGCCCAGGTGAGCGCCGTCGCGCCGGCGCGCGGCGCCTTGCCGCGCGCCGCCTCGAGCTCCTCGACGGCGCGCCCGCGCTCGCCGGCGCGCCAGAGCAGGATCGCCGCCTCGATGTGCAGCGCCGCCGAGAGATCGGCGTCGTCGATCGCCGCGGCGCAGGCCGACAGCGTCGCGGCCGCGGCGGCGGGGCTCCCGGCGCGCCGGTGGAGCTCGGCCAGGAACACCGCGACGACCTCGTCGTCCGCGGATCGCTCGAAGAGCGCGCGGAGCCGGCTCCGCGCGCGATCCAGATCGCCGCCGCGCGCGCTGCGCAGGGCAGCGACGAGCCACAGCCCGCGCGCGGTCTCCTCGCCCTCGACCTCGGCGAGCGCCTCGATGACCGTCGGCGAGCGCCGCGGGCCTGGGGCGCCGGGCTCGTCGCCGCGCTCGCGCCGGCTGCGGACGAGATCGACCGCGAAGGCGCCGAGCGCCCGCCCGAGCCACGCGTTCGGCGTGGCGCCGTCGTCGGCGCCGGCGTCGGCGAGCTCGGCGAAGGCGCCCTCGGCGCCGTCCGCGTCCCCCCGGAGGAGGCGGCTCCGGCCGATCTCGAACCACAGGCTCGCCTTCTCGGCCGGGTCGACGCCCGTCGAGAGCAGCCGCTTCGTCGACTCCTCGTACCAGGCCGCGTCGCCGCGGAGCGCCGCGAACGACCGGCCGAAGCGCGCGAGCACGCCCGGGTGGACGCCGGCCATGCCGGCCTGCGACAGGGCCGCCTTCGCCGCGCCGACGTCGTCCGTCCGCACCGCCCAGACGTAGGCCGCGAGGAGCAGCGCGCGCCCCCTCGCGTCGTCGCTGGCGTACGAGGCCGCCGTCGCCTCGAGCGAGGCCGCGAACGCGGACGGGTCCTGACCGTCTCCGAGGAGATCGATCTCCAGCGCGCGGGCCGGGATGCACTGCGGGTCGGCCGCGAGCGCGCTCCGGAGCGCCGCGAGCGCGGCCTCGCGATCGCTCGCGAGCGCCGCCGCCTCGGCGACGCGCAGCCACAGGGCCGCGGCGCCGGGCCCGCTCGCGCCGCGCGCGATCTCCTGCTTGGCAAGGCTGGCGGCGGCCTCGGCCTCGCCGGCGGACTCGAGCGCGGCGATGCGCGCCCGGCCGAGCAGCGTCGACTGGGGCAGCCGCTCCGCGGCCCGCTCGAGGAGCGACGCGAAGCCGCCCGTCCCGGCCCGCTGCGTCAGCTCGGCGGCGCGGAGCCACGCGTCGGCCGCGTGCTCCGGCTTGCGCAGGGTCCGCGGGACGCCGTTGGCGTCGCCGCTCGCCTCGTCGTCGAGCGCGTCGGCGATGAGCTCCGCCTGCCCCTCGAGGGCGCGCGCGAGCGCGCCGAGGTCCTCCTCGCGCCGGGCGATGACCTCGAGCGCGAGCTGCGACCTGAAGCGCGCCCGCCCCTCCAGCGCGGCGGCCGCGTCGAGCAGCTCGTAGGCGCGCTCCACGTTCTCGGTCGCCGCCGCGAGGTCGGCGAGCTCGATGAAGAGCAGCCCCTTCCACGTCGCGTCCGTCGCGAGCTCCGCGCGGGCCTCCAGCGCGCGCATCCGGCCGGCGAGGTCCCCTTCCTTGGCCGCGATGAGCTCGAGCTCGAGCCAGGGGGTCGCGTCCTCCGGGTTGCTGAGCGCCGCCTCTTCGAGCGCCTCCTTGGCCGCCGCGAGGTTCTGCTCGTGGTCCTGAAGGTACGCCGCGCGCTCCCAGAACGAGCGCGCCCGCTCCTCGGGCGTGGCCGCGGCGCGCGTGAGCGCGTCGAGCAGCTTGCCGAGGTTCTTGATCGACTTGCGCCGCGTGAGGATGCGGACCAGCGCCTCGAGCGGCTCGCGGAACTGGGGATCCGCGTTGAACGCGGCGAGGTAGTCGCGCGCCGCCGTGGGCTCCTCGCCGAGCGCCTCCTCGAGCGCGCCGAGCTCGTGCAGCAAGAGCGCCTGGAGCTGTCGCTCCGGCTGCTCGCCTTGCTCCGCGCGCAGCCGCGCGATCAGGGCCGTCATGCTCTCCGCTTGCCCCTCGGGTGCCTGAACCGTCATCTCGCTCGCGACGCCTCCGAACGGGGTCTCATCTGTGCGCACCGCATGACGATGGCGGAGAGTAGCGAACCGAACCTGACGGAGTAAAGCGCGCCGGGCAGGGAGCGGGCTCGAAGAGCGTCGAGCGGCGTCGAGTGGCCTGGCCTGGCCGCGCGCGATCGGTGGGTCGAGCGGCGGACACGGATGTGCGGGCGCCCGCGCCCGGCGAGGAGATCCGCGGAGCGCGCCGGTCGACCGCGTAGGCCGCCGGAACCGCCGGAAAACGAAGAACGGTGGGCGCGCTCGCGCGCGGCGCGACACGCGCGAGCGGGCGGAGGTCGCTCGCTCGCGAGGAGGAGGCGGGGCTGAGGAGGAGGGAGCGCGTGTCGGCCGGGGCGCCGCGCGCTGCGGGGCGGCGCGGTCGATCGAGCCGCCGGAGCGCGCCTGGCCCGGCTGCCGGGCTAGGCCCTGCCCAGCACGGCGTCGAGCTTGTCGTTGACCTTCGACTCGACCATGCCCTTCATCGCCTTCAGCAGGAACGGCAGATCGATCTCCACATGGACCGCGGACGCCTCGACGCGAACGAGGCCCTTCGTCCCCTTCGCGGCGCCGCCCGGCGCCTCGAACCGGATGACGTCGCCATCCCATCGCCACTGGATGCCGAGCTTGTCTTCCATGCCCCGCGCAAGCTCTTCCGCGCGCTTCCTGGCCTCGTCCTTGGTGAGCGCGTGCTGCCGACGGATGTCGATCGTCGCCATACGGTATCTCCACTCGTTCGCGTCCACGGCGACGCGCCGCGCGCGGTACGCTTTACTTACTCGATCCGACGCGCGATCCAAAAGCCGCGCGGCGTGTCGACCGGGCCGCTCACGCCCCCCTTGGGGAGGCTGAACAGCTCGTACTCCGGCGCGGGCTCGAGCACGCCGCGCGGGATGTAGCCGAGGTCGTCGGTCGACCCCTTGTCGCCCTTCTCGATGGCGGCCTTGAAGTCCGTCTTGGCCACCTCGGCGAGCTCCCTGGCGAGCGCCAGCGCGGCGTCCTTGGAGCGCGCGGTCGGCGCCGCCCCCTGCGCGCCGCGGTACTGGATGAGCACGACGCCGAAGCGCACCTTCTTCGGCGCCTCGGCCGGCAGCGAGGGCGGCGCCTCTCCCGAGAGGAGCGTGACGCCCGCGTCGGATCGCCCCGCCGGCTCGGGGCCGCGCTCCTGGACGATGCCCTCGGCGCCGGCGTCGCTCCCCGCGCCGGCGTCGCCCGCCGCGGCCGTCGCAGGCGAGGCGGCGGCGTCGGCGGCGGGGCCTGCGTCGGCGGGCGCGCTGGCCGCGCCGTGCCCCTTCGAGCCGGCGTGCGTGATGACGAACGCCAGCGCGCCCGTGAAGAAGAGCGTGTAGATGACCGCCGTCGAGCGCTGCATGAGCGGCAGCGCGTTAGCACAGGTGGAGGACGCTTGGCGAGGCCGCGATGGCGACACGCGCCGCCTGCCAGACGGCGTCGCCGCTTCGTTACCGTCCCCGCCCGCCCCCGCGCCCCTCTGTCCCCGGCCGCGCCGCGTCTGCGCGCTGTCCGCTTCCTACTTCCGGACCAAGCACGCGACATGCCCGAGGAAGTCGCCGATTTGAGGGCGCCCGGCAGAAGAGGCGATCCTAAGGACCACAACCCCTGCTAGTAAGGAGAACGGATGTCGGGGCATCCCGGCCTTTTGTAGGCCGAACGAGCGTGGGGGCGCCTGCGAAGGCGCTCGCAGCGCCGGCATCGGGTCGGGAAGCATGATCAAGGTCGAGTGCGACGGGTGCAAATCGCCGTACCAGGTCGACGAGAAGCGTGTCCCCCCTGCGGGGCTCAGGATGCGCTGTCCGAAGTGCGGTACGAGCTTGCTGGTGACCAAGGGGGGCGCAAGCGCAGCGCCCGCGCCGACGCCTGTGCCCACCCCCCCGCCGCGGGCCGGGGCGGGAGGCCTTCAGCTCTCGGAGCGGAGCGCCCCGGCGGCGCCCGAGGACGCCGATCTGCCCATGGCGGCTCCGGAGGACATCGCATTCCCCGCGGTCGCGCCTCCCCGACGCCCCGGGCCGACGCCGGCGCCGGTACCGACGCCGCCGCGCCGCGCGGCGCCCGCGGTGCCTGCGCCGCCCGCGCCGCCTCCTGAGCCGCCGGGTCCGGAGGTCTTCGGCGAGATCGGCTTGCCGGACGTCCCCGACCGCCCCGCCCCGTCCGATCGGCGAAACGCCAAGACGGTGCCGCAGCGGCGCGGCTTCGGAGAGATCGATCTCATGGTCGAGCTCCCGAGCCCGACGGACGCCGAGGTGCAAGGGCTCAACCCGGACGATCTGCCGGTCGTCTACGGCAATGCGACCGGGGCGCCGGTGGCGCTCCCGGCGCGATCGCGCGCGGAGTCCCGCACCGCCCCGGCGACGCCGACCGCGTTCGCCGGCACCGACCTGCCGGCGCGGGTCGAGCCGCTGCCTCCGAGCAGCCGGCGCACCCTCGGGTTCGGCGATCGAGAGTCGGCGCCGAGCGCACCCTCGAGGCCTGGTGCGCGGGACGCGGGGCTCGGCGGGCGAAACGCCGGGGCCACCACGCAGCCGCTCGGTCGCGGGCGCACCCGCGGCGCAGGGGACGCGCCCCCGCGCGTGGTCCCGGAGTATGATTTCGGAGACTTGGACGACGACGCGCCCCCGGTTCCTCCGGCGCGATCCAGCAGCGGATCCATGTCGTTCGGCTTCGGCGAGCTCGAGCTGCCTCTCGAGGGCGACGGCGACGCCGAGCTGCCCGCGATGTCCGCAGGCGACCTGCCCATCGTCGCCGGCGATCTGCCGAGCTCGGCCCCGGCCGTCATCGGCATGCCCGCCCCGTTCTCGAACACGGGCCTGCCCACGCCGGCTTCCGCGCCGCTCCCCTCGCCGGCGCGCGCCGGGCTCCCGGCCGCGGCCCTGGCGGGCTTCCCTTCTCCGACCGCCGCGGGCTTCCCTGCCCCGGCCCCCGCGGGCTTCCCCTCGAAGTCCACCGGCCCCGCCCTCCCCTCGAAGGCCGCCGGCTCCGCCCTCCCCTCGAAGGCCACCGGCGCCGGCTCACCTGCAGGACCGGGGACCATCGTCGGCGCCGAGCTCTTCGACGAGGCCCCGCCGGACTACGACGACTCGCGCGTGGGCGCCGCATTCCAGGCGCCCGGGCCGCGCCCCCTCCCGCCGCAGGCAGCGCCGGAGCCGCCCAGCAGCGGCGCCATGCCGCCCGTCGACTTCGGCGCCCTACCCCCCGCCGACTTCCTCGCCGCGCCGCCCGCCGACGCCCGCACCGCGTCCACCACCGGCCTCGGCGCCGCGTCCACCACCGGCTTCGGCGTCGCCGATTTCGGCGACGAGATCGCGCTCGGGGAGAGCGTCACGCAGCTCGCCCCCGGCGGCGCGCCCACCCCTTACGATCCGTCCGACCGCTCCGCGAACTTCACGCAATCGCCCGCGGACGCCGACGATCGGGGCATCGAGCTCAGCGAGCCGCACCCCAGCGTCGGGGACGAGGTCGACCTGACCGGCGCGGGCACCGAGATCGGCGACCTGAGCGCCGGTCCCGGCGCGCAGGCCGAGAAGCCCGCGGCGACCACGGAAGCACCGCCGCAAAAGTCGAAGATCAAGCGCTACGTCGTGGCGGCGCTCGCGGTCGCCGCCGTCAGCGGCGGCGCGCTCGCGCTCGTTCCGGACGTCGGCGCCTTCGGCGTGAACCTCATCAGCGACCGGCTCAACGCCTTCGCGCACGAGGGGGCGCTCGCCGAGCTCCGCCAGCGGACCCAGACGGCCTTCGCCAAGGACACCGCGTCGGCCGCCAACGGAGCGCTGAACGACGCGAACGCCACGCGGGCCAATGCGCCGCGCCACCGGCCGACCATGGCCTACGCCGCGTACATCGCGTTCGCGCGGAGCATCCGCTTCGGGCACCGGACCGTCGACGACGCCTTCGGCAAGGAGATGCTCACGCTCGCGAGCTCCCATCCGGGCGACCTGCTCTCCCTGGCCGTCGCGGCGCAGGCCGCGGCCAGCGGCGAGCTCCCGCGCGCGCGACAGGCCGCGCAGGCGCTCGCCGCGCAGCTCAAGGACGACGTCGATCTCGCCGTCCTCGCGGCCGAGATCGAGCTCGCCGCCAGGGACGCCCCCAAGGCGATCGCGGCGTGGCAGCACGCGAGCGGCCTCCAGAAGAGCGCGCGCACGCTCTTCGGCCTGGCCCGGGCGCAGATCCTCGCCGGGGACACCGCGGGCGCCGAGGCGAGCGCCCGCGGCGCGCTCGAGGCCTCGCCCGACCACGTCGGGGCCCGCACCCTGATCGCGTCGCTGCTCTGGCAGACCCCGGGCCGCGAGCAGGAGGCGCTCGATCTGCTCGGCAAGGTCACCGGCGACGGCCCGATCCGGGCCGCCGCGAGCGACCCCGAGATCGTCGACGCGTACACGCTGCTCGGCACCATCCACCTCGCGAGGTCGCGCATGAGCGCGGCGGAGCAGGCCTTCGCCGCCGCGGTGAAGCTCGACCCGCAGGCGGTGCGCGCCCTGATCGGCAACGGCGAGGTCCTCTACCGGTCGGGCCGCTACTCCGAGGCGCAGGCGCGCTTCGAGGCCGCGGCCCGCGCCGACGCCCAGAACCTCGCCGCGCAGCTCGGCAAGGCGAAGACGTGGCTGGCGCAGGAGCGCATGAAGGAGGCGAAGGACCTCCTGAAGGAGCTGCAGAAGACCCACGCGGCGGCCCCGCAGGTCGCTTACTGGCTCGGGCGCACCGAGCTCGCGCTCGGCAACAAGAAGGACGCGGAGCAGGCGTACCTCGACGCCGTGAAGTCGACGGAGAACCTCCCGGAGGTCGTCGACGCGTACGTGGCGCTGGCGTCGCTCCTGTCCAGCATGGGCCGCAACGAGGCGGCGGCGGAGAGGCTGTCGGAGGCGACGGCGAAGTTCCCGGACCTGCCCGCGCTGCACAAGGCCAAGGCGGAGGTCGCGCTCCAGACCGGGCGGTACGACGAGGCCCGGCAGGAGCTCGAGCTCGCGCTCGCGAAGGAGGACGACCTCGGCAGCCAGTTCAAGCTGGGCGTGGCGTACCGTCGCCTGCGCCGGTTCGAGGACGCCGCGAAGATCTTCGACAAGGTCACGGCGGCCGACAAGGACTACCCGGGCCTCGCGCTCGAGCGCGGGCTCCTGTTCGAGGAGACCGGCCAGAGCGAGCGCGCGCTGGAGATGTACGCCGACGCGCTCCGCAAGGCGCCGAACGACATCGACCTGAAGCTGCGCGTCGGCTCGACCCAGGTCATGGCGGGGCACGCGAGCCAGGCGGAGCCCATCCTGCGCGACGTGCTCAAGGACCGCGCGAACTCCGCCGAGGCGAACCACTTCCTCGGCCGCGCGCTCCTCGTGCGCGGCACGAACACGGCCGAGGCGCTGCGCTTCCTGGAGCGCGCCGCGGAGCTCGATCCGAACCGCGCCGAGTACCACCTCTACGTCGGCTGGGGCGCCAACGAGACGGCCCAGACGGCGCGCGCGGAGATGGCGCTGAGGCGCGCGCTGGAGCTCGACGCGGAGCTCGGCGACGCGTACTGGCAGCGCGGCGTGCTGCTGCAGAAGCAGGGGGCGAGCCGGGACGCGCTGGCGGATCTGAAGATCGCGCTGGAGAAGCGGCCGTCCCGCTACGAGGCCTACGCCACGATGGCGCTCTGCTACCAGGATCAGGGCAACTGGGCCGCCGCGGAGGAGGCGTGGCGCAAGGCGATCGCGGCCAACGACAAGGTCCCCGAGTGGCACTACCGCCTCGGCAAGATCTACGCGTCGCGCGGCAACCGGGCCGGGACCGCGAGCGAGATGGAGCAGGCGGTCACCCTGGGCGAGGCGCCGGACCGCTCGACCCCGCCGTGGCTGTTCGACGCGCACTTCCTCCTCGCCGAGGCGCTCCGCGCGGCGAACAACCGCGAGAAGGCCATCCACCATTACGAGCGCTTCCTGGAGACGGCGCCGACCGACAACGCCTACCGGCGCGACGCGGAGCAGGCGCTGGAGGGCCTGGGGGCCGGAAAGGGACGCTGAGGCGGAGCGAGCGCCCGGCGCTCGGCTATCCTGGCGGATGCCCCCCTCCGTCAACGCCCGCCTCGCGGTGCGCGCCGACATGCCCGAGGTGGCGCGCTTCGCCGCGCAGCTCGTCCGCCTGCACCACACCCTCGATCCGCACCGCTTCATGTGCCTGGAGCCGATCGAGCCGGGCTACGAGCGATGGCTCACGGGCGAGCTCGCCAACCCCGACGCCGCGATCGTCGTCGCCGAGCGAACCGGCGCCGAGCCGGCGCTGGTCGGCTACGCCTACGGCCGCCGGGAGCCGCGCGACTGGAACAGCCTCCTCGACACCTGCGGCGCCCTCCACGACATCTATGTCGCCGAGCCCGCGCGCCGGCTGGGCGCGGGCGCGATCCTCCTCGCGGCCGTCATCGCGCGCCTCCGGGCCCTGGGCGCGCCGCGCATCGTGCTCCACACCGCGACGCAGAACGCCGCCGCGCAGCGCCTGTTCGAGCGGTTCGGCTTCCGTCGCACGATGATCGAGATGACGCTCGGGCTCGAGTGACCGCGGCGTCCGCTCCGCTATCGGCGCGCCGGCCGCTCCTCGATCCGACCATCCGAATCCGATGTCGCTCCCGGCGCGCTGGCCGAGGGTGATGGACTCATGAGCTTCGGCCTCCCCGGGGCGATCCCGAGAGCTCCGCGGCCGCCTGGACCCACACCATCGTGTCGCGCGGCTCGCCCGCGGGCGTCAGGGCGTTCGCCTCGAGCGTCGTCACATGCCGGTACCCGAGCCGCCGGGGCACGGCGGCGCTCGCGGTGTTCCGCGGATCGCAGCGGATCTCGACCCGGCTCACGCCGAGCTCCTCGAGCGCGACCCGGGTCAAGCCTGCCACCGCCTCGGTCGCGTAACCGCAGCGCGTCGCGGTTTCCCGGAGCCAGTAGCCGATCTCGATCGCGCCCGGGCCGATCCGGGGATGGAGCCCCGTACCCCCGAGCACGGCGCGCTCGTCGCGCGTGAAGATGCCATAATGAAAGTCGCGTCCTGCCGTGAAGTCGTCCCGGAACTTCTCCAGGAGCGCCGCGGTCGCCTCCACGGAAGAAGGCTCGTGCACGGCCCACGGCATCCAGGGCCGCAGGTGCGCAAGGCTTGTGTCGATCGCCTCCCTGATCAGAGGTGCATCCTCGGGCCGCCACGCTCGCAGCGTCAGCCGAGCGGTCAGGATGCGGTCCGGCGGGCGCTCACCTGTCATCGCGTCGCTCCATGCCTGTCGCCGTCATGCGCTTGACGACGACAACGCTGTCTTGCCCAGGCCATCGGACCACGCGACGGTCACGCCCCGCGCCATGCGAGCCGTGGAGTGCTCGGGCGTCGAGGCGAGCAGGCGTCACGGCACGCAGCTTACAACGAAGACAGCCCTCGCACATCCGGTCAATCCCCGGCCTCCGCAGCGATCATCGCCGCTGCACGCCGGTCCACACACCTCTTGCCGAGGACATCGACGCTACCGCGCAGCGTCTTGACATGTCCGTCATAGCAGACTACTGTCCGTCATAGAAGAGTAAGGCGGAAAACATCAGCGCGCCCTCCCGGCCCACCGGGAGGAGGTCCACGTCCACGCCCGCGCGTGGACGACGGATGACCGCTCGAGCAGAGGTGCCATTGGCTGAGGTGGCGCGGGCTGCGAACCATGACACGAGGAGGAAGGATGAAGATCTGAGCACGCCTCATCCCGACGGACGTGACGTCTCCCGGGTACTCGACAGGGGCCGACCATCCATCAGCAGAGGCCTTCCCACGCCCCACGCCGGATTCACTGCTGCCTCAGCAGCACATCACCAGCAATCCCTGCTCCCGTCGCAGCAAGCGCGCGGCCAGCGCGGACGATTGTGATCCGTTCCTGCAGTTCCTGCAATAAAGCCCTGGCACGCTCCCTGCTCCCTGCCACGACGACGGCCCGTGAGCGGAGCGCCCCTTCTGCCTGAGAGCAGGAGAGCTCTTCGCGTGGCGCACGCCATCAAGGAGAACAGGATGACGAAGCTGCGACTCTACAGCGCGAAGGCGTGCCCCTTCGCCCACCGCACCCGGCTCGTTTTGCAGGAGAAGGCGATCGACTTCGAGCTGACCGAGGTCGATCTGCAGAACAAGCCGCGGGCGTTCGTCGACGCCTCGCTCTATGGAAAGGTCCCGGCGATCGAGCACGAGGGCCACCGCATCTGGGAGTCGGCGATCATCAACGAGTACCTCGAGGAGGTCTTCCCCGAGCCACGGCTCCTGCCCAGGGAGCCGGGCAGGCGCGCCCTGGCGAGGATCTGGATCGATCACGCGAACACGCGCCTCGTGCCGGCGTTCACCCAGCTGCTCAGGGCCGAGACGCGAGACCAGGAGGCGGAGGGGCGCAAGGCGCTCGGCGAGGTGCTCGCGTTCATCGAGCGGGAGGCGCTGGCGAGGTCGTCGGGCCAGGGCCCCTACTGGCTCGGCGCCGAGCTCAGCCTCGTCGATGTCTCGTTCTATCCATGGTTCGAGCGGCTGCCGGCGGTCGGCCGCCTCCGCGACTTCTCCATCCCAGCGGAGCTCACGCGGCTCCGGGCGTGGATCGAGGCCGTGCAGGCGCGCCCCGCGGTCCGCGCCATCCAGAATCCGGTCGAGTTCTACGTGGAGCGCTTCGCGAAATTCGTGAAGCCGGCGGCGACGACGGCGCCCTGAGCGGCGCCGAAAGACAAGGGACATCATGTTGAGACTCTGGGGTCACAAGAATTCTTCGAACGTGCAAAAGGTCCTCTGGGCGCTCGACGAGCTCAAGCTCGATTTCGAGCGCATCGACGCCGGCGGACCGTTCGGTCGCGTCAAGGACGCCGACTATCTCACCCTCAACCCGAACGGGCTGGTCCCGACGCTCGAGGACGGCCCGCTGGTGCTCTGGGAGTCGCACGCGATCGTGCGTTATCTGTTCTCGCGCTACGGGTCGCCGCCGCTCCAGCCGAGCGATCTCGCCGACAGGGCGCGCGCCGACGCCTGGACCGACTGGCAGTTCGGGACCCTGTGGCCGCCGATCCGGACGCTCCTCGTGCAGCTCGTGCGCACGCCCGAAGAGCGCCGCGATCAGGCCGCGATCGACGCCGCCCGCAAGTCGGCGCTCGCCGCGCTCGGGATCCTCGACAGGCAGCTGTCACGGCACCCGTGGGTCGCGGGAGAGTACTTCACGTTCGCCGATATCCCCCTCGGGGTCGCGGCGCAGCGGTGGTACAACCTGCCGGCCGAGCGGCCCGCGCTGCAGCACGTCGACGCGTGGTACGGCCGCATCAAGCGCCGGCCTGGATTCGAGCGGTGGGTGGATCTGCCCCTGGGATGAGAGCCCGCTCGCGGACGGCCCCTCAGAACATCGGCAGCTCGGTGTCCAGCCCGAGGAGCACACGGCCCTGGACCTCGCGGGTGTGCGGGGCGACGAGGGCGTGCTGCGTGACGGCGTGAACGTCGCGGAAGCTGCGTTGAAGAGGGCTCTCCGCGTAGAGCGCCGTGGCGCCGCCCGCCGCGTACGCCAGATCGACGGCGCGCGCCGCGCCGAGGGCGGCGTTCGTCGCGGCGAGCCGGACGCGCGCCCGCTCCCGCAGCGAGATCGGCCTGCCAGAGACCGCGGCGTCCCAGACGGCGCCGACGGCCTCGAAGAGGTAGGCCCTGGCCGCGCCCAGCGTGGCCTCGGCCTCGGCCACGGCGAGCGCCGTCGAGGGCCGCGTCGCGAGCGACGTCGTCATGCCGCTCGGCCGCTTGGTCGCCGCGAGTCGGACCAGCTCATCGATGGCCGCGCGCGCCATCCCGAGCGCGGTCGTCGCGACCGCGCTCGCGAGGAAGCCGAAGAGCGGGAACACGAAGAGAGGCCCTGGATGCGTCGGAGCCGTCATCGGGAGTCGGATGCACCGGCTGCTCGGCACGAAGGCGTCCACGACCGCGAAATCGTGGCTCCCGGTGCCGGCGAGGCCGGAGACGCTCCACGTATCCAGGATCTCGCACTCCGAGGCGCGGAACATCGGCACGACGGCCTCGGGGACGCCCCCGGGCAGCAGGCGCGGGGCCATCCCGTCGAAGACCACCGCGGTGCCGCCCAGCCAGTCGCAATGATGACAGGCGCTCGCCATCGCCCACCTCCCGGCGACCCGATATCCTCCCTCGATCTCGACGGCGCGCCCGCTCGGCGCGAAGACGCCGGCGGTCACGACATCCGGGCTCGTATGCATCTCTTTGCCCCCCTCCGCCGGGATGTACGCTTCGAACGCGCCGGTCGTGCCGCAGATCATGGCGCACCACCCTGCCGCGCCGTCGGCGCGCGAGAGCTCCTCGATGACCTGCAGCGCCGTGAGGGGGTCGGCCTCGAGCCCGCCCAGCGCGCGCGGACGACACATGCGGAAGATGCCCGACTCCCGGAGCGCCCTCGCGACCGGATCGGGCAAACGGCGCTCGCGCTCTCCCCGCTGGGCGTGCTTTTGGACGAGCGGAACGAGGCTGCGCGCCGCGTCGAGGAGCGACGCGGGGGCGGCAGAGGACATCGTGGTCATGGTGCTCGACTCACCCCTTCCTTGGCGGCTGCGCATAGCGCTCTTCTTCAGCGTAGTACTCGGGGAACCCGACGATCTCCTGGAGCGCCGCGAAGCTCATCCGCGGGTCGGGGTGCCGGCCGGCGCGCAGGGCCGCGAGCGCCTCGCGCATGGCGGCGGCGGCGACCGAGAGCAGGGTGAGCGGATAGGCCGCGATCTTGTAGCCGATCGCCTCTAGCTCGGCCGGCGGGAGCACCGGTGTCCTGCCGTGATCCACCATGTTGGCCATGGTCGGCACACGCACCTCGCGGCAGAACGTTCGCATCTCCTCCACGCTCTCGGGCGCCTCGAGGAACACGATGTCTGCCCCGAGTTCGGCGAACGCCCGCGCGCGGGCCAGCGCCTCGTCGAAGCCGTGCGTCTGGCGGGCGTCGGTGCGGGCCATGACGAGCACGCCGGCGCCCTCGTCGCGCGCGTCCACGGCGGCCTGGACGCGGGTGAACGCCTCGTCGCGGGGCACGACCTGCTTGCCGCGCGTGTGGCCGCAGCGCTTGGGGGCGACCTGGTCCTCGATCATGACGCAGGCCAGCCCGGCCTGCGCATAACCGCGCACCGTGCGCTTCACGTTCATCGCATTGCCGTAGCCGGTGTCGCCGTCGCCGAGCACCGGAATCGAGACGGCGCCGCAGATCGCCCGCGCCTGATCGACCATCTCACCATACGAGATGAGCCCCGTGTCGGGCGCGCCGAGGCGCGCGGCGGAGACCGCGAAGCCGCTCATGAACGAGAGCGAGAAGCCGGCCTGCTCGATCAGCCGCGCCGACAGCGCGTCGAAGCAGCAAGGCATGACGAGGAGGCCGGGCGAGGCGAGCAGATCGCGGAGCTTCTGAGCGGAGGACACGGCGGGGACGATACCGCGATCGGCTGCCCGTGAGGCAAGCGCGAAGGGCCGAGAGGCGCCGCGCGCCGCCGCGCGCCCGGCCAGCGCCCGCATACGCAAGAGGGAGGGACGTGGGCGCGCGCCGGCGTGCGTTCCTGTTGCGGGCCCCCGGCGGCCGGGGGCAGGATGGGCCCCGCGATGATTCCGCACAGGAGAGGGGCATGAGCACGGTTTCGGTGAAGGAGATCGCGATCGACGGCCGCCCTGCCAGCGTCCACGTGGGCGGGCAGGGCGAGCCGCTGCTGCTGGTGCACGGCGCCTGGGGCGGGGCGTCGCTGCACTGGGCGCCTGTCTGGGAGCGATTGGCGGAGCGCTTCCAGGTGATCGCGCCCGATCTGCCCGGCATCGGGCGCACGGACGCGCCGGGGCTCGGCTCGCTGGACGCCTATGCGCGCTGGCTGGAGCGGCTCCTGGACGAGCTGGGTGTCTCCAGCGCGTGGTGCGTCGGCAACTCCTTCGGCGTCTCGGTCGTATCGAGCTTCGCTACCCTGTTCGCGGCGCGCTGCCGAGGGCTCGTGTTCGTCAACGGCGTTCCCATCCCCCCGCTGCCGCGCCTCGTCGGCTGGCTCGGAGCGCGGCCGCTGCCCCGCCGGGTGCTGCGCGCGTTGATGCGGAAGCAGACCTATAGCCCCGGGGTCCTGAGCCGCGCCTACGCCGATCCCGGCCGCGCCCCGGCTGCCCTGCGGGAGGTCCTGGAGAGCGCCAATCCACCTCAGCTGGAGGCGGTGCTCGACGCCGCCATCCATGGAGGTCTCCGGGCCCCGCTCAGCCTGAATCCCCTCCTCGTCTGGGGCGAGGCGGACCAGCTCCTCGGCAACAGCGCGGACGACGCGAAGAAGCTTCACGCTTCGCTGCCGGGGTCGCAGCTCACCTTCATCCCGGCGACAGGGCACATGCCGCAGGTGGAGAACCCCGAGGCGTTCGTCGACGCGGTGTCGCGGTTCATCGAGGCGCGCGCGATCGCCGCCCGTCCGCGCGGCTTCGGCGGCCAGGCCAGCCCGGGCGCATGAGCGCCTGGGGTGCACGGGCGCATCGCCCTCAGGGCATCGTGGTGACCCGAGCGCGCTTTCCGAGCTGGACCGCGGCGTAGAGCAGATAGAGCCCGGCGATCCCGACGAGCACGTAGATGATGCGGCTGAGCGCGCTGAGCCTGCCGAACAGCGCGGCGACCACGTCGAACTCGAACAGCCCAACGAACCCCCAGTTGACGGCGCCGATCACGACGAGCGTGATCGCCGCCCACGTTAGCCCTGAGATCCCACGGTTGACCTGCTCCATGACCCCGGCAGAAGCACGCGCCGCGCCGCGCGATGCGTGCACCGCGCGCCCGCTGCGGCGCGACAGCGCGTCGCGCTGACGCCGCCGGCTCGCCTCACCGTGCTGACGCCGCCGGCTCGCCGCGCCCGTCAGGCCGCGGCGCTCACGCCGGCGTGACGTCGAGCAGGGAGGGCAGGATCGCGCCGGAGCCGCCGGTGAACACGACGTCGCAGAGGCCGGAGATCGCGCTCGGCTCGACGTTGACCTCGGCGATGAGGGCGCCGTGGCGCTTGGCCATGGGGACGAAACCGGCGGCGGGATACACAACGGCCGACGTACCGACGACGAGCAGGAGATCGCAGCCCTCGACGCCGGCCGCCGCCGCGGCGAGATCGCTCTCCTGGAGGGCCTCGCCGAACCAGACGACGTGCGGGCGAAGGACGCCGCCGCAGCCGCAGCGCGGCAGCTCCGCCGCCGTGAAGCGGCGGGCGGGGGCCTCCGGATCGGGCGAGCCGCTGCCAGCGAAGGCGGGGGTGATGGGCACGTGGCGGTTCTCGGTCACGCTCCCGCACGAGAGACAGCGCACCTGCCACAGCGAGCCGTGGAGGCGCACCGGGCTCCTGGAGCCCGCCTGCTCGTGCAGGCCGTCGATGTTCTGGGTGATCAGGGTGAAGACCCTGCCGGCCTCCCGCCACCGCGCCTCCAGCTGCGCCAGCGCGTGATGACCCGGGTTCGGTGCGCAGCCGAGGGCGCGCTCCCGGCGGTGATTGTAGAACTCCCAGACGAGGCCCGGATCGCGCCGCCACGCCTCGGGCGAGGCGAGGCTCGTCGCCTCGTAACGCCGCCACAGCCCCCCAGCGCCGCGGAACGTGGGAATACCCGACTCCGCCGAGACGCCTGCGCCGGTCAGGACGGCGATCTTCCTGGCGCGGCACAGGGTGGACTGGAAGCGCTCGCGGCTCGTTTCGCTCATCACGGACCCCTGAGGATAGATCGAGAGGGAGGCGGGCGGAGGACCCGACCCGAGCTCCCGTCGATTTCGGGTGTAAGCCGGCCGAGACGACCGCGTTTCCCTGGCACTCGGACGCGCCGAGCCCCGCGACAGCGGGCCCCGGCCGCGAGAGCCCTTCGTCGGCTCGCCGGACGACCGGCGACACGCGGCGTTCACGCAGCGAAAGCGGCGAAGGGCCCGTCTCACCCGTGGAAAACGCACGATGGGGCAGCCGCGCGTGCGGCCCCCGCAAGGACCTGTGTGTGGCGATCGGCGATGGCCGACCCACGAGAACGTACAGCAGGGATCCGCCCTCGCGATCCCCTTCAAGGAGGACACCTCAATGCGCACCCGGCCCCTCGATCTCGTCGCCCCCGCCCTCGTCACCGCGCTGCTCATCGGCTGCGGTGGCTCCACGCCTGCCCCCACGGCGGCGACCGCATCGGCCGCGCCGACCGAGGCCCCCGCCGGGCGAGCCACGCAGCCGGAGTTCGACGCGGCGCAAGACGAGGGCAGCGCGTCCGACGCCAAGCGCGAGGAGGCCGCGGCGAGCGCCCCTGACGCCGCGCCCGCCGCGGAGGCCGCGCCGCCGCCGGCCCTGCCCGTGGCGGCCGCCCCTGTGGCGCCCTCGCCGGTCTCGCCGGGGCCCGCGCAGTCCCGGGCGACCAAGGCGGGCGCCGCGCCCGGCGCGGACGCGCGCGTCCGCGTGACGGGCGCCGCGCCCGCGCCCAAGAAGGCGCCCGCCCCGGCGGCGACCGCCGTGGCGCGCCCCGCGGCCCCGCCCGCGGCCGTCGCCGTCACCGCGCCCGAGCCCCAGGGCAGCGAGACGTACCGGGACTACGGCGTCAACCCGGTCGAGGACCCCGCGAAGGACCGGCTCTCGACGTTCGCGATCGACGTGGACACGGCCGCTTACGCCATCGCGCGCCGCAAGATCATGGATGGCGCGCTGCCCCCGTATCAGGCCGTGCGCGCCGAGGAGTTCCTCAACTACTTCGATTACGGCTACGCGTCGCCCGCGACAGGCCCGTTCGCCGTGCACCTCGCGGCCGCGCCCTCGCCGTTCACGTCGGGCCACCACCTCGTGCGCGTGGCGGTCCAGGGCAAGCGCGTGCCGGTCAAGGAGCGGACCCCGGTGCACCTCGTGTACCTCGTCGACACCAGCGGTTCGATGCAGTCGCCGGACAAGATCGAGCTCGCGAAGAAGAGCCTGAAGATGCTCACCGACACCCTCAAGCCAGGGGACACCGTCGCGCTCTGCACCTATGCGGGCAGCGTGCGAGAGGTGCTCGCGCCGACCGGCATCGAGAGCAAGGGGAAGATCCTCGCGGCCCTCGCCGACCTCACCGCGGGCGGCTCCACCGCCATGTCGAGCGGCATCGATCTCGCGTACAGCCTGGCCGAGCGGACGCTCGTGAAGGGGCACGTCAACCGCGTCATCGTGCTCTCCGACGGAGACGCGAACGTCGGCCCGACCTCCCACGACGAGATCCTGAAGACCATCAAGCGCGCGAGGGACAAGGGGATCACGCTGTCCACCGTCGGCTTCGGCCAGGGCAACTACAAGGATCTCATGATGGAGCAGCTCGCCAACCAAGGCGACGGCAACTACGCCTATATCGACAGCGAGGCGCAGGCGCGGCGGGTCTTCTCGGAGCAGGTCGGCGGGATGCTCCAGGTCATCGCCCGCGACGTGAAGATCCAGGTCGAGTTCGACCCGAGCTTCGTCAAGAGCTACCGGCTCATCGGCTACGAGAACCGCGACGTGGCCGACCGGGACTTCCGGAACGACAAGGTGGACGCCGGCGAGATCGGCGCAGGGCACAGCGTGACGGCCATCTACGACGTCGAGCTCAAGGCCACCGCGCCGAAGGGCGAGGCCGCGGCGCCGGTCGTCGTGCGCCTCCGCCACAAGGCGCCGCTCGGCTCGAACACGGCCGAGGAGACCCTGGTCAAGATGGCCCCGGGCGCCGTCGCCCCCACCTTCGACGCGGCGCCGGCCGACTTCCGCTTCGCGTCCGCGGTGGCAGGGTTCGCCGAGGTCCTGCGCCACAGCCCGCACGCGCGCTCCTGGAGGCTCGCCGACATCGAGAAGATCGCGAGGGCCGCCGCGTCCAGCAAGGGCGATCAGCAGGAGTTCATCGGCATCGTCCGCCGCGCCGGCGCGCTCGCCCATGGCAAGACCGACGCCGTGGCCGTGAACGCCGACTGACGCGCGCGCCGCCTCGTTCGTGGTATGCGGCGGTGATGGGATTGCTCGCGATCTGCGGCTCGATCACCGCCGATCTCATCGGCTACGGCCCGCGGCTGCCGCGCCCCGGCGAGTCGGTGCTGGGCCGCCGGTTCCTCGTCGCGCCGGGCGGCAAGGGCGCGAACCAGGCGGTCGCGGCGGCGCGCTCCGGGGCGCGCGTGCGGCTCGCGGGCGCGCGCGGCGACGACGCCCACGGCGAGCTCTGCGCGGCCGCGCTCGCCGCCGACGGGGTGGAGCTCTCCGCCGTGGCGGTCCACCGCGGCGCCACGACGGGCGTGGCCCTGATCTGCGTCGACGAGGCCGGAGAGAACCAGATCCTCGCGATCCCCGGCGCCAACGCGCTCGTGACGCCGCCCTCGCCGTGCGGGGCCTCGGTCTGGCTCTGCCAGGGCGAGATCCCGGCGGCGGCGATCGACGGCGTGCTCGCGGCAGCGCGGGCCGACGGCGCGCTGTCGATCTGCAATCCGTCGCCCGTCAACGCCATCGATCCCGAGCTCGTCGGCCGGTTCGATCTCGCCGTGGTCAACGAGATCGAGCACGAGGCGCTGCGCGGTCACCTGCCGGAGCGCGTGGTGCTCACGCGCGGCGCGCGCGGCGCGGTGCTGCTGCCGTCGGGCGAGGAGCTCCCCGCCCTGCCGGCCCGCGCCGTCGACACGACGGGCGCCGGGGACGCCCTCACGGGCGTGCTCGCCGGCGGGCTCGCCTCCGGGATGGCGATCGAGGCCACACTCCGGTTCGCGATCGCGGCGGCGGGCATCTCGGTCGAGCGCGAGGGGTGTCAGACATCGTATCCGACGCGCGCCGAGGTGGAGCGCCGCCTCCAGCGCGCCGCGGCTCCGTGACGGCCTCTCCTCCCGGCGTCACAGGGCACCTCGCCCATCACGCCCCCCTCGCGGTGAGCGCCGCGCCTCCAGGACATGACCCTGCACCTCGCCGGCAAGGGCGGCTATCCTGGCGGCATGACGAACTTTCGCGGGCCTGCGATAGCAGCGCTCGTCAGCCTCTCGGCCTGCAGCGTCCAGGAGCGCAACTTCGCGGGCGCGGGCGGGTCGGGCGGCGGTGATGGCGCCGGGACGACCGAACCTTCCAGCGCGAGCGCCGGCACGAGCGCGAGCGCCGGCATGAGCGCGAGCGCCGGCACGAGCGCGACGACCGGCACGAGCACGACGACCGGCTGCACGCAGGTCGAGGATTGCTTCAACGGCGGCGACGACGACTGCGACGACGCCGTCGACTGCGCGGACTCGGACTGCGCGGAGGGCGCGGTCTGCCTGACGGCACCCACGAACTTCGAGCTCGGCGTCGTCGTGGACGCGACCGAGCCGTGCCCTGACGGGTTCACCGCGAAGGAGACGCTCCTCTTCCGCGGCCTCTCCGGCAGCGGCTGCGAGGGCTGCGGCTGCACGCCGAACCCCACCGACTGCGCGGCGGATCTCTACCTCTACGCCGACGAGTCGCAGTGCGAGGCCGACGAGGCCGGGACGCGCGGCACGCTCGCGAAGCGGGTCGGGTTCACGTGCGACTCGAAGCCGATCAACAACGGGTTCGTCGGCTGGGGCGGCGTGCGCGCGGGCCTCTTCGACGTGATCCAGAGCTGCACCGCGACCGGCACGGCGATCCCCGCGCCGGCGACGTGGAAGGAGTCCAGGAAGCTCTGCCACGCGACCGCCGGCGCGGGCTGCCGCGCCGGCGAGGCCTGCGTCCCGAGGCAGGCCTCGCCGGCGACGCAATGCGCGCTCGTGTCCGGCAGCGCCACCTGCAGCGGCTATGCGCGGCGCGAGAGCGACTGGTTCCGGGGGTACAACGACACCCGGACGTGCTCGTCGTGCTCGTGCACCGCGAGCGGCGGCGACTGCAACTACGTGCGCGTCGAGCTCGGCAACGACTACAGCTGCTTCGATCACGCCCAGATCTCGCAGGGCGGGCGGTACTGCGGGTACGCCTACTCGCCCCCGGCTCACCTCGTCGGCACGCCGACAAACTCCACCTGCACCGCGCGCACGAGCCTCAGCGGCTCGCTGGATCCCACGGGGCAGTCGACGCTCTGCTGCGTCGAGTAGCGGATGCTCGTGCCGCGCGCTCGCAGGCAGCTCCTCGCCGCGCTCTCGGCCGCCGCCGCGGCCGGCGCGCTCGCGGTGGCCGGCTGCGCCGAGCCCGCCGCGGTCCGCGCCGCGCCGGCGACCCCGCGCAGCGCGGCGTCGACCGGCGCCGGCGCCGGCGACGCGTCCTCGCCCGTGGGCGCCCCGGCGGCGGGCGCGGGCCCGGCGGCGCCGGCGGCGGGCCCCGAGCGCCGGGCCAGCCTCCAGTACCACCTCGACGATCGCGCGTTCCCCTCGCCGCTCATCGACGCCGTCGTGGCGGGCCAGCCGGCCGTGCTGATCGTCGACACCGGCGCCTCCCACCACGTCCTCGCCCGCTGGCTCGCCGACGAGCTCGCGCTGCCCCTCTCGACCGCAGGCGACGTCGCCGTCGACCACGCGGGCAGGCCCCTCGCGGTGTCCCGCCTCGAGGACGCGAGCCTCGCGCTCTCCGGGTGGGGCCGGGTCGAGGTCTCCGCGCTGCTCGTCGTCCGCATGCCCGACGTCCTGCAGCGCATCGGCATCGGCGGCATCGTGGCGCCTCAGGAGCTGGCGGGGCCGGGCCGCGCCGTCGTGCTCGACCTGCGCGAGGGCCGGATGACCGAAGCTCCGCGCGACGAGGCCGCACGCGCGCTCCGGGCGCGGTTCGGCGAGGCCGCCATCGTGGAGCTCGCCCGCTGCGGCGGCCCGAACCAGGGCAGCGAGCTCACCGCCAGGGCGAGCGTCGAGGGGATCGACGTCACGCTGAAGATCGACTCGGGGGCGTCGCACAGCTCGCTCTTCGCCGTCTCCCCCGCGGGGAAGCGGCTGTCGCGCCGGGCGACCGGCGGCAGGAGCGCCTACGCCGCCTCAGGCAGGCACACCGTTCCCGTCCTTTCGGGCGCTCGCCTCCGGATGGCGGGGTTCGACGCCGCCGTGGAGTTCGATCTTCTGCCCGGCGAGCGGCGGGCGACCTGTCCGTCGGACGGATTTGCCGGCATGGATGTGCTCCGCACCTGTGTGCTGGTGCTCGCCGAGGACGGCGGCCTCGCGGCCTGCGCCCCGCGGTGACCCGGTGAAGGACCGCGCGACGCGCGGACCGCCATGCCTCAGCGGAGGCGCGATGCGTCGTGGTAGAAGGGGCGCACGCGTGGACGCCTCTGTCGCCGCGGCGGAGGGGAGAGATCCGTTCCTCCGCGAGTCCGGGGCGCCCGCGGCGCTCGGGAGGCATCATGACGACAGGTTTCGAGTTCTTGACCCAGGACGACGAGCGGCTGCTGCTGGAGAAGTCGAGCTGCGTCACCTACCGACCGGGCGAACAGATCCTCGAGGAGGGCTCGCGAAGGCAGGGCATCTTCATCGTGCGCAGCGGCCTTGTCGGGGTCGAGGTCGCCCACCTCGGGCGCGGCGTGGCCCTCCGCCAGCTCGGCCCCGGCGCCATCTTCGGCGAGATGTCGTTCCTCGAGAGCGCCGCCGCGAGCGCCTCCGTCGTCGCCCGCGAGGAGTGCACGCTCGACGTCATCGAGGGCCCGTATGTGCACTCGCTCCTCGCCTCCGTCCCCGGGCTCGCGGCGCGCTTCTACCAGTCGCTCGCGATCATGCTCGCCCAGCGCCTCCGCGAGAACACCGCGATGCTCCCGCCGCTCCTCGTCGAGGACGTGCCGCAGGTCAACCGCTTTCACGCGGCGAGGACGGGCCAGGCCGGCACCAACAACATCCCTCCGAAGCTCATCGACACGGTCGAACAGTTCAAGTTCGAGATGATGATCGCCGACAGGATGGTGAAGGAGGCCAAGCAGCCCGAGGCGGAGATCCAGGAGAAGGTGAGCGCCGCGTGCCAGACGATCGTGTCCGCGCTGCGCGAGCACATCGAGCGCGAGCGCCACCTCGAGAAGGGCATCGGCGCCTATGTCTTCCGCGAGACGTTCTCGCTCTTCATGCTGAGCCGCACCGTCGACCGGTGTTACACGAAGCCGCGCGGCTACGCGGGCGACTTCTACACCATCGAGATGATGTACAACGACGAGCCCGCGGGCGACGGCCGCCTCGGCCGCTTCATCGACCAGTGGGGGCTCGCCATCGACGCCTGCCGCGCCGTCAAGAACCGGAGAGGCGTGCTGAGCCGCGCGCTCCGGGACGCCTGCAGCGCGCACGCGTCCGGCCCGGTCCACATCACCAGCCTCGCGAGCGGCCCCGCCCGGGAGCTGTTCGACCTCTTCGCGGAGGGGGGCGAGCTGCCCGACATCAAGGCGACGTGCATCGATATCGACAACCAGGCCCTCGCCTACGCGGCCGGCATCGCCGACCAGCTCGGCGTCATGGACCGCTTCAGCTTCGCGCAGGACAACGTGGTGCGGCTGGCCCACGGCCGCGGCAGGACGGTGCTCAAGCCCCAGCACATGATCTACAGCATCGGGCTCACGGACTATCTCCGCGACGATCTGGTCGTGAGCCTCCTCAATTGCATGCACGACAAGCTCCTGCCCGGGGGCGTCGCGGTCGTGGGCAATTTCGGTGTGAACAACCCGAGCAAGGCGTTCATGGATCACGTCCTCGAGTGGGAGCTGATCCACCGCAGCACCGATGATCTCAGGACCCTGTTCGCCCGGTCGAAGTTCGGGAGCACCCCCGTCGAGGTGCTCGCCGAAGAGGCGCAGGTGAACCTGTTCGCCTTCTGCACCAAGTGGTGACTACCGAAGCCAGCGCACCTCGTACTCGCACGTGGGGTGTCCCTCGAAACGGCACTTCGTGTGGAGGCTCTGGCCCCCTCGCGCGCCCGAGAGCCGGAGCGCGTTCTCCTGCCACGCCGGCACCGCGTCTCTGCAGATCTGGCGCCCCGGGTCGGACTGCGGGTCGACCCCCAGGTAAAGTATCAGCCGGAAGAACCGCTCTCCCTCGGCGAGGGGCGCGAGCCGGCCGCCGTTGAAGTACATGCCCCACATCACGCCGGCCTGCCGCATGACGAGCGCGGGCGTGCCCAGCTTGAGCAGCACCTTGTGCGCGAGCGTCAGGTCCTGCTCGGCCACGTAGGCCGCGAGATCGCGAATGACACCGGACCGGTTGGGCCACCGCGAGATCTCGTCCGCGATCGCGTTCCAGACCGAGATGGGATACCAGCTGTGCGCCGCGAGATCGGGCGCCGTGAACACCGCCCGCGCGGCGGCGGGCAGCTTGGCGTCGAGGGCGGACATGGCCTGGCTCCCCCACCGCGTCTGCAGGTAGGTCCTCGTGTGCATGAGCGCCGACCCCCGGATCTTCATCGCCAAAGCCGCCCGTCCAGGATAGATGCACCCGGGCGGCGGGGGCCAGCGTGGCGCGCTGCGGGCCGCCTCGCACGCGCGCCCACACGCCGGCGATCGCGCGCGAAGGCGCCGTGAGCCCGCCTCCCGCGGCGCACGAGCGCGCTCACTGCAGGCGCTCGGCGGTCGGAGCCGGCGGCGGGGCGCCGCCGGAGCCCTTCGCCCGTCGCGCCTGCGCGGACGCGTCGAGCACGGCGCGCACCGCCTTCGCGAGCTGCGTCGGCGTGTACGGCTTGGCGAGGAAGTGGGCGACCCCGTCGAGCAGATCCGTCTGGAGGAGGGCGTCCTCCGTGTAGCCCGAGGCGTAGAGCACGGGCAGCGGGGCGCGCGCGCGGGCGAGCATCGCCGAGAGCGCGGGGCCGCGCGCGTCCGGCAGGACCACATCGCTCACGAGCAGGTGGATGGGGCCTGGATAGGCGGCCGCGAGCGCGATCGCCTCCTTGCCGCTCCGCGCCGCGAGGACCGAGTAGCCGAAGGAGCGCAGCGCGGCGACGCAGAGCTCGCGCACCTGCGCCTCGTCCTCCACGACGAGCACGGTCTCCACGCCCCCGACGGCGGCCGCGGTCGCCCTCACAGGCTGCTCGCAGGGCACGCCGCGCACGCGCGGGAAGCAGATCGTGAAGCGCGTGCCCTGGCCGGGGGCGCTGGCGAACCAGATGTGGCCGCCGTGCTGCTTCACGATGCCGTGGCACGTCGCGAGCCCGAGGCCCGAGCCCTTGCCCGGCTCCTTGGTCGTGAAGAACGGCTCGAACACGTACTTCTGGACGGCGTCGTCGATGCCCTGCCCTGTGTCCGTGACCGTGAGCTCCACGTAGTCGCCGGGCTCGATCTCTGGCCCCCACCCCCCGTCGCCCGCGCCGAGCGCCCTGTTCGCCGTCTCGATCACCAGGCGGCCCCCGCCGGGCATCGCGTCGCGCGCGTTCACGGCCAGGTTCATGAGCAGCTGCTCGAACTGCCCCCGATCGATGTGGATGGGCCAGATCTGGCTCCCCGGCAGCACGACGAGCTCCACGTCCTCGCCCACGAGCGGGCGGAGGAGCGGCTCGACCCCGAAGATCAGCGCGTTCGGGTCGACGACGCTCGGCTGGATCAGCTGCTTGCGCGCGAAGGCGAGCAGCTGCCGCGTGAGCGCCGCGGCCCGCTCCGCGGCGGTGCCGATCTGCGTGAGGTGCTCGGCGACGGGCGACGCCGCCGGCACCTTGCGCACCGCGAGCTCCCTGTGCCCGAAGATCGCGGTGAGCATGTTGTTGAAGTCGTGCGCGACCCCGCCGGCGAGGCGCCCGATCGCCTCGAGCTTCTGGCTGTGCAGGAGCTGCTCCTCGAGGCGCCGGCGCTCGGTGATGTCGAGGCTCGTGCCGACCAGCCCGGTGATCGTCCCGGCGTCGTCCGTGACCAGCTGCGCCGCCATCTGCACGTGGCGCAGCTCCCCGCTGGACGGGCGCACGACGCGGCACTCGACGGGGCTCGCGACGCCGAGCGGCGACGCGGTCTCCGCGCCGCCGAAGACCCGGTGGCGATCCTCGGGGTGGATGAGGCCCGCGAAGAGCTCGAACGTCGGGCGCACCGAGGGATCGACGCCGAGGATGTTGTAGAGCTCCTCGGACCAGCGGATCGTCCGCGACGCGATGTCGTAGGACCAGCTGCCCACGTGGGCGATGCGCTGCGCCTCCTTCAGCATGCGCTCGCTGCGGCGGAGCTCCTGCTCGGCGCGGCGGCGCTCGGTGAGATCGACGACCGCGCCGAAGAAGCGCGACGGCGGCCCCGCCCCCTCGACGAGGGGCAGGCTGCTCAGCAGGCACTCCCGCACCGTTCCGTCCCGGTGGCGCACGCGGAACGCGATCGCGCCCGACCCCTCTCCTGTCTCGTTCGCCAGCAGCAGGAGGGCTTGCAGCCGCTCCCGGTCGTCGGGGTGGACGGCCTCGAGAAAGGTCTCCGTCGAGGGCGTGTCCGTCTCGGGATCGCGGCCCAGGATCCGGAAGAGCTGCCGCGACCAGGTGGTGCTGCTCTGGCCGAGCTCCCAGAGCCAGTTGCCCATCTGCGCCGCCTGCTCGCCCTCGTCGAGCTGCCGCCGCGCCGCCTCGACGAGGGCGGATCCCCTCGCGCTGCCCGGGTCTCTGGCCGGCGCGTCCAGGCCTCGCGCAGCGGCGACCCGACCTGGCGCGCGGGCGTGGGCCAGCTCCCGCTCCAGCTCGGCGACGCGCGCGCGGAGCGCGTCCAGCTCACGGCTCCCAGCGGTGCTCATGGCCGTCCCGTTCCTCGCTGGGGCAGAGCGGTGCTCATGGCCGGCCATTGTATGCCGCAGGCGGCCCGCCGGGGACTCCTCATTCTGCGGCCCCCGCCTCGGGCGCGCCTGGTTCTGTGCGTCAGCAATCCCGCCGGTGATCGCTGACGTACAGAGCTAGCTCCGCCGGCGCAGGAGCAGCGTTCGCGTGATCTCCACGACCTTTTCCTTCACCCTGCCGTCGGCCTTGCCGAGCTCGGGCGTGAACAGGTCGGCGCCCTGCTCGATCAGGGCGCGCGGCGGCGTGTTCTTCACGCCGACGATCCGGAAGGTGACGCTCCCGGCGCCGCTCTTGGCCTCTTCCCTGGCGATCACCTTCGACGCGGCGAACAGCGTGTCGCCCGCCAGCACGCCGCTCGGGTGCGCCCCCTCGTCGAGGCCGAGGTCCCAGACGCCGCACCCGGCCGTGTCGCGGCTCGAGAGCGCGAGCACCCAGGACAGCACGAGCCCCCCGTGGACGACCCGCGTCTTCGCGAAGGAGCTCGACCTGGAGTACTGCTCGTCCACGTGCAGCGGGTGGGAGTTGCGCAGGAGGGTCGCGAGCTGCATGTGCTCGCTATCACCGATGGTCCTGCCGACCTCGTGGGTGATCACGTCGCCGACCTCGAAGTCGTCCCACGCGCAGGCGAAGCCGCCCTGGCGCGCCGGCGGAGGCAGCGGGCCGTCGAGCTCCTCCGGGAGGCGCGCCGGCGGCGCGTCCGGCTGCGCGACCGCGTGCGGCGCGTCCGCGGGGCGCTCCGCGACGCGGCCGGGGGGCACGAGCGCCTTGCGCTCGAACGAGCAGACGAGCAGCCCGTCCTGGTTCACCACCTGGGTCCTGACGTGCACGACGCCCTTGTCCCCCGTCGAGACCGGCTTCTTGCCGATGACCAGCGAGCTCGCGCGCAGCGTGTCCCCCGGATAGCAGGCCGCCGGGAACCGGACGTCGGTGTACGCGAGGTGCGCGATCGCCTGCTCGCTCACGTCGTGCACGCTGAAGGAGATCCCGAGGTTGAGGAGCAGGAGCGGGCTCACCGGCCTGTCCCTGAGCCCCACCGACCGGGCCGCGACGCGGCTGGCGTAGGTCGGGATCGCGTCCTGGAACGAGGCCGCGAAGAGCGCGAGCATCCCCTCGTCCACGGTGACGTCCCAGGGGTGGGCATACACCGCGCCCACCGTGAAATCGTCGAGCTTGCGGCCGTAGCGAGGAGAGCGGACGCGGACCATCGGTCCGCGCGATCATGGCACAGGCGCGCTCGGCTGACGACGGCGCGCGCGTCGCGGCCCTGCGCACATGCCCGCTCGCCGGCTCGCGTCGCCGGCCGCCCGCTCGCGGCCGCCGCAGTCGCTCGCGCCTTAGAGCGGTTCTCGCCCACCCCTGGCACACGCGACTCAGAGCGGCGGTCTCCCGCACAGGAGACGGGTCCAGATCGGTGTTTTCGGCGCGGAAGCGCACTCCGGTGCGCTGAGCACCGAAAACGCCGAGATGGGCCCGTATCCGAAGCGGGTGACCGCCGCTCTAGGGCAGCGGCCCCTCGAGCAGGGCGCGCGCGATGCCCTGCGCGAGCACCTCGTGCGGGCCCAGCTGGAAGAAGAGGCTGCGGGCGTCGAGCAGGAGCCTCGCCGCGGTCGAGCTCTCCGCGTAGCCGCTCGCCCCGTGGAGCTGCATGCAGGCGTCGGCCGCGTCCCAGGCCACGCGGCTGGAGAAGAGCTTCGCCATCGCCGACGTGAGCTCGCACGGCTGCCCGGTGTCCGCCACGTGCGCCGCGGCGCGCGTGAGCTGCCGCGCGGCGGCGACGCGCGCGATGAGCCCTCCGAGCCGGTGCGCCACGCGCGGGAACGAGATGAGCTGCGACCCGAACTGCACGCGCGTCTTCGCCCGCTCGAGCGCGAGCTCCAGCGCGGCCTGCGCCACGCCCACGCCGCACGCGGCCGCGTAGGTGCGGCCGGTCACGAGCGCCCGCTGGATCTGGGCGATCCCCTCGCCCTCGCGCTCGCCTAGCAGGGCCTCGCGGCCGATCTGGAGCCCCTCGATCCGGAGCTCGTAGTGCCCCATGCCGCGCTGCCCGAGCGCCCGCAGCTCGGTCCCGGCCATCCCGGCGTCCGGGAAGTCGGCGCCCGGCGCGCCGCGCCGCTTCGCGATGACGAAGAGGCTCGGCCCGAGCGGCAGCTGCCCCTGTCCTCCCGGCGTCGTGGTCCTCGCGAGGGTGAGCACCAGGTCGGCGCGGGACGCGCCGGTGACCCACGCCTTCTTTCCGATGAGGAGGTAGCTGCCGTCGGCCTGGCGCTCGGCGCGCGTGACGACGCGCGCGAGGTCCGACCCGTACGCCGGCTCCGCGAACGCGAGGGCGCAGCGCGCCTCGCCGTTCGCGATGCGCGAAAGCCAGGTCCTCCGCTGCAGGTCGGTGCCGGATCGGGCGAGCAGGTCCGACGCGATGGAGGCCGTCATGGTGAGCACGCCGAAGCCGAGCGAGCCGCGCGCGAGCTCCTCGATGGCGGTCGCCATGGCGGCCACGCCGAGCCCGTCGCCCCCGTGCTCGGGCGCGGTGGCGAGCCGGAACACGCCGAACTGCCCCATGCGGCGGACGATCGACTCGGGGATGAGCCCGTTGCGGCGGTGGATCTCGGGGGCGAGCGGCTCGACGAGGCGCTCGACGAAGTCGCGCATGTTGTGCCGGATCCAGCCGACGCGCTCGTCCTCCGCGCCGGCGCTGGCGGGGATGCCCTGCTCGGCGGCCGCGCGCGCGATCGAGGCGACGGCGACGCCGGAGCCCGCGTCGCGCGCCCACGCCGCGACCGCCGGGTGGCCGATCGCCTTGGCGACCTCGTCGTCGCGGAGCTCGAGCTCGCCGAGCGGCGCGATCTCTCCGCCGCCCAGATCGACGCCGCCGCGCAGCGACAGGAGCAGCGCCCCCGCGTGCGCCTCGGCGACGGCCCTGGCCTCCCCGCCCGCCTCGCAGGCCCAGCTCGCGAGCGAGCGGCAGGCCTCGATCTCCGCGTAGAGGTGGGCGAGCGCGTGGGCGGCGACCTGGTGTCGATCGAGCAGCATCCGCGACACGTGCAGCGGCACCGCGGCGGCGCCCGCCCGGACGAAGCTCGCGCTCCTCGGCGCGCCCCGGAGGGCGGTTCCCACCGCGCTCCCGACGTCCACCACCCGGTCGCGGAGGCGCCCGCGCGCGACGCGCGCGAGCTGCTCGGCGGAGGTGATCGCCTCGCGCATCCCCCCGGGGCTGTCGGCCTCGAGCTTTCGAGAAACGATCGTGGCGTGTTGCTCCCGAATCGCCCTCATCCCCCGATCCCCCCGCTTGCGGACCATGACCCACGCCTCGCTTCACGGGACGCAGAACACAGCGCCTTTACACCGCGCCACAGCCACGCTCCCCGCGGCAGACGCGGAAAGGCCCGCCGAGGATGCCACCCCAAACCGCGTTCGTCGAGCCTGGGCGCAGCCTCACTATCGCGAGGCGACAGCGCATTAAGGCCCTCCCTGAATCTGCTCAACGTCGGTGCACGTCGGCTTTATTCGGTCCGCGTCGGCTTCATTCGGTCCGCGTCGGCTTCATTCGGTTCACGTCGGCTTCACGTCGGTCCACGTCGGCTTCACGCGTTCCGTCCCGCGACGCGCAAACAACCCAGCTCCACTCCCGATCATCAGTCTCAGACGTCCCGAGTCCCCCCGACGGCCGCCCCTCTCGGACGTACGTCAGGCCGCCCGAGCCGTCACATGGAGCTCACGGTCGGAAGCGCCGTCGAAGGCCCCCTGCAGACCCGGAGGAGCCTGTCCCCCAGCTCGACGGCCCACGACCGCACGGCGTCCGCCCGCGGGCACTGCGGCACCGCCTCGACCGCGTCCTGGATGAGCCGCTGCAGCAGCCGGGTCGTGCCGGAGAGCCCGAGCTCCAGCGCCGTGTTCGGGCGCCCGAGCGCCCCGTCGCGCCCCGCCGGCTTGCCCATGTCCTCCGGCCTCCCGACCAGGTCGAGCACGTCGTCCGCGACCTGGTACGCCTCGCCGATGCGCTGCCCGAGATCGCCCCAGGCGGCCCCGTCCTGGCCTGCGGAGAGCGCGCCAAGGGTCGCCGCCGCCTCGAAGAGCGCGCCTGTCTTCGCGCGCCGGTAGGCCGAGAGCGGGACCTTCGCCTCCGACTCCCACGCCTGCCCGGCGATGATCCCCTGCGGCATCCCGACGCCGCCCCCGAGCACCTCGAAGAACCGGACCGCCCTGCGCGCGTCGGTCACGCCGCTCGCCATCGCGTGGAAGGCGCCGCGCGCGAGCGCCTCGAAGGCGAGCACGATGAGCTGATCGCCGGCGAGCACCGCGATCGGCTCGCCGAAGGCCCGGTGGACAGACGGACGGCCGCGCCGGATCGGCGCGTCGTCGAAGCAGGGGAGGTCGTCGTGGACCAGCGACGCGCAGTGGATGAGCTCCACCGCCGCCGCCGCGGCGTCGGCGGCCTCCGGCGCGGGATCGCCGTACGCCGAAGCGACGGCCAGGCAGAGGCGCGGACGGATGCGGGCGCCTCCAGGGAACACGGCGTGCTGCGTCGCCGCCAGGAGCCCGGGCGGCGACGCGGGCGAGGAGAGCGGCTCGATGGCGGCGAGGAGGACGCGCTCGATCCGGCGATCGAAATCCATGGGGGGCGAGTCTTGGCGAGCCTCAGGGGCTTGTCAATAGTTTGAACATTAGTTAAACAAAGTATAGACAAACTACCTCCGACGCGTACACTCCGACCATGGCGGACAGGAGAGATCGCGTCGTGGTGATCGGCGGGGGTATCGGCGGTCTGACCTCGGCCGCGCTCCTTGCTTCGAGCGGGCTCGACGTGGTGCTACTCGAGCGGGCGCCGCGCGTCGGCGGAAAGATACGCCAGGCGGTCCTCGGGGACCGCCGCGTCGACGTCGGCCCGACGGTGCTCACGATGCGGTGGGTCTTCGACGAGATCTTCGCGTCGCTCGGGCTCCGCTTCGAGGACCACGTGTCGCTCCGCCGGGCCGAGACGCTCGCGCGCCACGCCTGGCCGGACGGCTCGACGCTCGACCTCTTCGCGGACGTCGAGCGCGCTGCGGACGCGATCGGCGCGCTCGCGGGGGCGCGGGAGGCGGACGGGTACCGCCGGTTCAGCCGGTACGCGCGCGAGATCTTCGACGTGGTGGAGGCGCCGTTCATGCGCGCGGAGCGGCCCACGCTCAGGACGATCCTGAGCACTGCGGGCACCCTGGGCGTCGGCGGGATGATGAAGATCGACGGGCACCGCACCCTCCACCGCGCGCTCGGCGACTTCTTCACGGACGCGCGCCTCCTCCAGCTGTTCGGGCGCTATGCGACCTACTGCGGCTCGTCGCCGTACCTCGCGCCTGCGACGCTGAGCGTCATCGCGCACGTGGAGCGCGAGGGCCTCTGGCTCCCCGAGGGCGGCATGGGCCGCGTCGCCGAGGCGCTCGCCGCGGCGGCGGCCCGCGCCGGGGCGACGCTGCGCTGCGGCGCGCACGTCGCCGCCATCGAGGAGGGCCGCGGCCGCGCGACGGGCGTCGTGCTCGAGGGCGGCGAGCGCATCGAGGCCGACGCCATCGTGCTGAACGCCGACCCCGCGGCGCTGCGGGCCGGCCTGTTCGGCGAGCGCGCCGCCCGCAAGGCGCCGGGGAGCGAGCCGCGCTCGCTCTCGGCCGTCACCTGGGCGCTCGTGGCCGAGGCGAGCGGCTTCCCCCTCCTCCGGCACAACGTCTTCTTCTCCGGCGACTACGAGGCCGAGTTCCGCGCGCTGTTCGACCGCGCCGAGCTCCCGCGCGACGCCACGGTCTACGTCTGCGCCGAGGATCGCGGCGACGCGCCGGCGCACGAGCCCGGCGGGGTCGGGGCGAGCGCAGGCGCCGACGGAGGCGGAGAGCGGCTGTTCTTCATCCTCAATGCCCCTGCGACCGGTGATAAACACACCCCCTCATCGACGGAGATCCACGAATGGGAGCAGCGCGTGTTCCAGCAACTGCAGCGGTTCGGCCTCTCGCTGAAGAGCACGGGCGCCTCCCCGGTGGCGACGACGCCGGCGGACTTCGAGCGGATGTTCCCGGCGACGGGAGGCGCGCTGTACGGGCCGGTGTCCCACGGGTGGAACTCGACCTTCGCGCGCCCGGCCTCGCGCTCGAAGCTCCCGGGCCTGTACTTCGCCGGCGGGAGCGCGCACCCGGGGGCGGGCGTGCCGATGGCGGCGCTGAGCGGCCAGCTCGCGGCGCGGAGCGTGATGGAGGACCTCGCTTCGACCTCGAGATCCCGAGCGGGGGCTACGCCTGGTGGTACCTGGACGCGGTGAGCGACGACGGGCAGAGCGCGATCACGATCATCGCGATGCTCGGGAGCGTCTTCTCGCCCTACTACGCCAAGGCGCGATCGCGCGGCGCCGCGGACCCGCTCATGCACTGCGCGATGAACGTCGCGCTGTACGGCGCGCGCGCCGATCGCTGGGCGCTGACCGAGCGGCCGCGGGGCGCGGTCTCCAGATCGCCGCGGTCGCTCGCCATCGGACCGAGCCTGATGGAGTGGTCCGGGGGTGAGCTCCGCGTCTCGTTCGACGAGATCACGGCGCCTCTGCCGTCCCGGCTCTCGGGGACGGTGCGCCTCCGCCCGTCCGTGCCCGGGCCCGCGGCGGACGGCGCGCACGATGGCGTCGCCCTGGACGGGCGGGGGCTCCACCGCTGGACGCCCATCGCGCCGATCGCGCGGGCCGAGGTCGAGCTCGCGCACCCCTCGCTGCGCTTCTCCGGCAGCGCCTACCTCGACACGAACGCCGGCGACGAGCCGCTCGGCCACGCCTTCGAGCGCTGGACCTGGTCGCGCGCGCTCGGCTCGGACGGGATCGCCCTCACCTACGACGTCCGGCGCCGCGACGGCACGCGCATGCTCCTCTCGCCCGCGTTCGACGCGGCGGGCGGCGCGCGCGAGCTCCCGCAGCTCGCCCCGCGGCCGCTCGGCGACACGCGCTGGGGCCTGGCGCGGGAGATCGCCGCCGACCCGGGGTCCGCGCCGCGGCTCCTCCGCACCCTCGAGGACACGCCGTTCTACGCGCGCTCCCTCGCCGCCGCGACGTTCGGCGGCAAGCCGGCGACGGTCGTCCACGAGGCCCTCTCGCTCGACCGCTTCGCCAGCCCCTGGGTGCAGCTCCTCCTGCCGTTCCGCATGAGGAGGGCGCGATGACGCTCGCGATCTGGATCGGCACGGCGCTCGCCGCCTTCGCGATCATGGAGGTGTGGGCCGCGCTCCTCCACGGCAAGGTCTGGCACCACGCGCTCTGGCGCATCCACCGCACCCACCACGCGAAGCGGCGCGGCGCCTTCGAGCAGAACGACGCGCTCGCGTTCCTCCACGCCCCGATCGCCGCCGGGCTCATCATGTACGGCAGCTGGGGCGCGCCGGGGCCGCTGCGCGAGGCCGCGTTCGGCTTCGGCCTCGGCATGACCGCCTTCGGCCTCGCCTACGTCCTGGTCCACGACGGGCTCGTCCACGGGCGGCTCCCTGTCTCGGGCCTCGCGCGCATCCCGTACCTCGCGCGCGTGCGCGACGCGCACCGCGTCCACCACGGCACCGGCGGCCCCCCGTACGGCCTGTTCCTCGGGCCCCTCGTCCTCGCGCGCCGCGGCGTCGCGGGAGGCCGCGCCCAGCGCGCCGCGCAGCGGGCGCGGTAGAGCGACATACGGGTTGAAACCACGAGAAAAAGCAAGAATTTCACAGGGAGACGGGGAGGCGGGGAGCGAGAGACGGCAAGAGAAAGAACTTCATTCTTTCTTCCTCCCCGCCTCCCCGCCTCCCTGTGAAAATTCTCCGGGTTTGAACCTGATCGGTGTTCTAGAGTTTCAGCGGGCGCGGTAGAGCTCCCGCGCGAGCCCCGCTCCCCAGCGGCCGATGGCCCGGAGCGGCAGCGCGCTCACGACCTCGCGGTACACCTCGGGCCGCCGCGCCGCCGTCTCCCGCAAGAACCTCACGAAATCGGCCGGCTGCATCTCGTCCCGCAGCAGCGCCGCGTACGCGTCGTTGCCCATCGCGTGGAGCACGGCGAAGGCCGTGTCGAGGAGCGCGTTCATCTCCCCTGCCCTCGCCCCGCCGGCGGGCTTCGCCATGAGGGCCGCGAGCGCGCCGGTGCCCGAGTGCACAGGCGCGTCGCGCGCCGTCGCCGACGTGCGACGCGCGCCCGGCTCCCGGACCGCCCGCGCCAGATCGGCGGCCGTCGCCGCGAGCTCGCGCACGTTCGCGCCGAAGCCGCAGAACGTCAGCGGCGAGTGCCGCGCCGCCGCGTCCCCCACGAGCCGCACCCGGCGCCCCGGCGCGCGCGGCGCGGCCGACAGCCGCGACCAGCCGGGGATGAAGCCGAACGTCGGGCGGACGAGGCGCGCGTCGCCCTCCTTGTAGCGCGAGAGGAGCCGGAAGAACCGCGCGTAGAGCGACAGGAGCGCGCCGGGCCCGACGTCCCCGGAGCGCGCGTAATAGAAGAGGTAGACCGTCGTCTCGCCCGGCCGCCCCGGGAACGCCTCCCAGAGGTGCTGCCGGCCCTCCTCGACGTCCTCCGTGGTGGCGAGGATCTCGCCGACGTCCGGCCGGATCCGCCGCTCCCCGTCGCCCTCCGAGAGCCCCGTGAGCACGCCGCCGACGGTCGGGCAGAGGAGGTCCGCGGTCGCGTAGGGGCTCGCCGCGCCGCGCGCGTCGACGAGGAGCCGCGCGGACAGCGCGCGCGGCGCGCGCGGCGCGGCGCCCGGCTGCGCCTCGGCCACGGCGAGCGCGACAGCGTCCGGCCCCTCCGCGTGCCCGAGGAGCGCGTGCCCGTCGAGCAGCGTCACCCCCAGCGCCTCGGCCCGGGCCCGCGCCGCGGCGAGCAGCCCCGCCGCGTCGATGGCGTGGTCGAGCACGCCGCGCACCGGGTACGTCCCGCCGCCGTGCCAGCGGCAGAGCCCCTCGACGTAGCGGGCGATGACGAGCCGCTCGATCTCGTCCCTCGCGAAGATCCCCGACGCCGACAGCGCGGCCACCTCGGCCGTCCCGGCGTTCCACTCCCGGTGCGCGGCGCCGATCCGCGCCCGGTCGAGCACCGCGACGCGCAGCCCTGCCGACGCGAGCAGCGGCGCGAGCAGGAGCGACAGCCCGCCGCCCGCGACGACCACGTCGTAATCGGCGGTCGCGCCCCGATCCGGCGGCCGCGGCGAGGGTCCCGGTCGAGGCGCCGGCGCGGCCCGCACCGCGTCGAGGTGCTCGAGGCGCGCGAGCAGCGCGTCCCCGCCCGCCTCGCGCACGCGCCCCCGCGCCGCGTCGATCTCCCGCGCGGCTGAGCCCGGCGCGCCGCCGGCGCTCATCGCGCTCCCACCAGGGCGCTCATCGCGCGGCCTCCAGAGCGCGTGTCGCGCCGCTCGCGCCGCCGCTCATCGCGCCGCCTCCAGGAGGAAGCGGACCTCGTCGAGCGGCGGCGCCGCGCCGTGCTCCCGCGCCTCCGCGGGCGCGACGGACCTGCGGAGCAGCGCCCGCAGCACGAGCCACGCCTTGCGGCCCGGCGACACCACCGCGCGCGTCGACACCGAGTCGAAGCCGCGGCGCGCGATGACCCGCCCGATGTCGGCGTAGATGAGCCGCGCCGCCTGGATCGCGGGGCGGCAGTCGCGCGGCAGCATCGGGATGCCGGCGCCCGCGCGGACGTAGAGCACCTCCGCCTCGGCGAGCAGCCGCGCCACGAGCCGCCCCAGCCGGTCGTCGAACACCGGCCGCGCGAGCCACCCGTCCGGCGCGATCCCGGCCTCCCGCATCCAGGCGAGCGGCAGGTAGATCCGACCGCGCCGCGCGTCCTCGCCGACGTCGCGCGCGATGTTCGTGAGCTGCATGGCGACGCCCAGGTCGCACGCCCGCGCGAGCGCGTCGGGCCCCCGCGCCCCCATGAGCGTCGACATCGTCGCGCCCACGGTGCCCGCGACGCGCGCCGCATAGGCGTTCAGGTCCGAGAGCGTCTCGTAGCGGCGCCCCTCCGCGTCCCACGCGAACCCCTCGAGCAGCGCCTCGATGAACGCGCGCGGCAGCCCGTGCTCCGCCATCACGTGGGCGAGCGCGCGATCGACCGGGCTGTCGTCCGGCCTGCCCGCCGCGGCGCGCGCGAGCCGCTCCCGCAGCGCCGCGACGGCGGCCGCGGCCGCGGACGGCGGCGCGTGCTCCCCGAGCTCGTCGACCGCGTCGTCGGCGACCCTGCAGAACGCGTAGAACGCCGCCGCCGGCTCCCTCACGCGCGCGGGCAGGAGGAGCGCCGCCGCGGCGAAGCTCTTCGACCCCTTGCGCAGCAGGTCCCTGCACGCGGCGAAGTCCGCCGCCGACACCTCAGACGAGCTTCGATGCATCCGGGACCACCTGATCCAGCACGCGGGCCGACGAGAGCACCCCGGGCAGACCGGCGCCCGGGTGCGTGCCTGCCCCGACGAGGTAGAGGCGCTCGACGTCCTCGCTCGCGTTGTGGGGCCGGAAGAAGGCGCTCTGCGTGAGCACCGGCTCCGGCCCGAACGCCGCGCCCCGGAACGACAGCAGCCGGTCCTGGAAGTCCTGCGGCGTGAGGAGCCGCGAGCTCGCGAGCGCGCCCTCGAGCCCCGGCAGGAGCGTCGCCTCGAGCAGCGCCGAGATGGAGCGCCGGTACCGCTCCTGGGTCGTGGGCCAGTGGGTGCCGCTGAGCAGGTTCGGCACCGGCGACAGCACGTAGAACGCGTCGCAGCCGGGCGGGGCGAGCGCCGGATCGGTCGCGGTCGGGCGGTGCAGGTACAGGCTGAAGTCGTCGGCGAGCACGTGCTTCTCGAAGATGTCCTCGAGCAGCGGCCTGTACCGCGGGCCGAGGAGGATCGTGTGGTGAGCGACGTCCGGGTACTGCCGGCGCGTGCCGAAGTACCACACGAAGAGGCTCATCGAGTAGCGCTGCCGCTCGATGCGCCGGTCGGTCCAGCGCTTCCGCGCCTCGGGGGGCACGAGGTGCCGGTAGGTCCACGCCGAGTCCGCGTTCGAGACGACGACGTCGGCGGCGAGCCGCTCCCCCGACGCGAGCTCCACGCCCCGGGCGCGGCCGCCCTCCACGGAGATGCGCCGCACCTCGGCGCCGCACCGCACGGAGCCGCCGAGCCCCTCGATGAGCGACACGAGCCCCTTCACCAGCGCGCCCGTGCCGCCGATCGGGAAGTGCACGCCCCAGTTGCGCTCGAGGAACGCGATCAGGCTGTAGATCGAGGTCGTCGAGAACGGGTTCCCGCCCACGAGCAGCGGGTGGAAGCTCAGCACCTGGCGCAGGCGGTCGTCCTTCACGTGCTTCGCGACCAGGCCGTACACCGTGCGGTAGCTCTCGAGCCGCATCATGTCCGGCACGATGCGCGCCATGTCCATCCACGACCCGAACGGCACGTGCGCGAGCTCCTCGAACCCGACGCGGAAGATCTCCTCGCTCCGCCGGACGAAGCGCTCGTACCCCTCGACGTCCCCGGGTGAGAGGCGCGCGACCTCGGCGCGCATCGCGGCGGCGTCGCCCGTGTAGTCGAACGTCGCGCCGTCGTGGAACCGGATCCGGTAGAACGGCGCCACGGGCCGCATGTCGATGTCGTCGGCCATGTTCCGGCCGCAGAGCTGCCAGAGCTCTTCCAGGAGGAACGGCGCCGTGATGACGGTCGGCCCCGCGTCGAAGGTGAACCCGTCCTGGCGGTGGACGTACGCGCGCCCGCCCGGCTGGTCGAGCTTCTCGACCACCGTGACGTCGTAGCCCCGCACCCCGAGCCGCACGGCCGCCGCGAGGCCCCCGAAGCCGCTGCCGATCACGACGGCGCGCGGCGCGCGCGCTCCGCGGAGGACGCGGCCCGCGAGCGCCGCGCCCGCCGCTCGCGGGGGAGCGGCCACCTCGTCGCCCGGCGAGGCGTCAGGCCTGGCCGGATGCGCCGGATCCTGCGCCGAAGCGCTGGTGTTTTGCATGACGCTCAGTATAATGTTTGTCCTAGCCTTTGACAAAGGCGAATGACGAACGCGAAAGACGTCGGCAGGAGGGGGTCTTTCTGGGCCTCGCTGCCCGCCGTTCCGATGCATCCCGGTGCGCCGGACCGGCGCGGACGGCCGCGGCTCGGCGGGTCCTAGCAAGGTTTATCCAGTTGAGCCGCTACAGAATCCATGTCGTTTCGGAGATGTGTGGCGTGTCCTCGGCGACGCTGCGCGCGTGGGAGCGCCGTTATGGCGTGCCGTCGCCCGCGCGCACGGCGTCGGCGTATCGCCTGTACAGCGACGACGATGTGGCGGTGATCAAGAAGATGCGCGACCACGTGAACGGCGGGATCGCCGCGGCCGAGGCGGCGCGCATGGTGCTCGAGGCCGCGGGGCCGCGCGCGCCGGTGGGCACGAGCGGCGGCGACGCGTTCGCCGGGGCGAGCGAGCGCATCGTCGACGCCGCGGTCCGGTTCGATCCCGACGGCCTCGAGGCCGAGGTGAACCGGGCCCTCTCGCTCGGCCCGGCGGTGACGATCTTCGAGCGCGCGCTCGGCCCGGCGCTCGAGCGCATCGGCGATCTCTGGCACGCGGGGAAGATCACGGTCGCGCAGGAGCACCTCGCCTCGCAGGTCCTCGGCGCGACGCTGCTGCACCTCTTGCGGCTCGCGCAGCCTGGCGAGAGCGGGCGGCGCGTGCTGCTCGCGGCCTTCGCCGACGAGGATCACGTGCTCGGGCTGTTCGGCATCGGCCTGCGCTTCTGCTCGTGGGGCTTCCGCTCCGTCGTGCTCGGCGCGAGGACGCCGCCCGCCGCGATCGCGCGGGCGGTCGAGGCGCTCGCGCCGGACCTCGTCGCGCTGACGGTCGCGATCCCGCCGCTCCCGCCGTCGGCGCGCGAGCTCATCGACGCCTACGCGGACGCGTGCCGTGGCGTGCCGTGGATCGTGGGCGGCGCGGGCGCCGGGGCGCTCCGGTCCTTCATCGAGGCGCGCGGCGGCCTCGTGGCGGCCGCGGAGGCGGCGGAGATCCGCGCGCAGGTCGAGTCTGCGCTGCACGCGCGGCGGCGCCGCAGGGACGGGCGCTGAGCGCGCGCCCCTCCGGCCGGCGCGTTCGCTGCGGTCAGCCCTCGACTTCCTTGCGGAGCAGCTCGAGGACCCTGCTCTGCGACTCCGGCTTGAGGGCGCCTTCGGCCGCGAAGAGCACGTGGCCGTTCTTGCCGACCACGACGACGTTGCTGACGCCGCGGCGGAGCTTGTAGGCCGTACGGAAGGAGCCGTCCCAGTCGCAATAGACGGTCCCGCCGACCTTCCTCGACTCCTCCCGGATGGCGTCCTTCACGAAGCCTTTCGCCGGCCAGAAGTCGTAGGAGCTGACGTCGGCGATCGCGGCGACGGCGATGCCTCGCCGGTAGCGGTCGCCCTTCGTGAGCTTCGCCAGCGCGTCCTTGAGCGCCTGGTTCTGGGCCTTCGAGTCCTTGTCCTCGTAGACGATGAGGATCGGCTTGCCTTGAAGCGCCTTGAGCCGGAGCTCGCGCCCGTCCGCGTCCTCGACGCGGGCGTTCGGCGCCCGGTCCCCCTCCGAGGGCAGCGCCAGCGCGGCGCCCGAGATCAGCGCCAGGGACAGCGCCGCCGCAGAGGAGACCGAGCGGAGGCGGGCGGCAAGGACGCCGCGGCGGCGGGGGGCGGGCGGGCAGGGCTGCATATCCTGGGTTTCTAGCGCTTTCCGGGACGTGCTCCCAGGGCTGTTCGAGGCGGCAGGCTCCACCGGGCGCCGGCGTGGCTGGCCCCGCCGACGGCCGGCTGGCCTGGCTCGGCCTCCGGGGCGGTGGCCGGCGGGGCGGCGCATGGAGCCGCTCCGGGGAGCCGGAGAGGTCGCGCTCGCCCGCCTTTCCCTGCCTCTCCCTTCGGTCTGACGAGTCCGGTCGCCACCGCTGCTCCCGCCGATCTGCCTCTGGGGGACGACGGCGCGCCGTGCTCTTGACACCCCACGTGCCGTGCAAAGATTGGGCGGTGCGAAGAGACCGGCTCTCGGAGCCAAGGTCCCGTAACGCTACAACAAATCGGCCGTCGCGAGCAGGTTGACGGCGCCGCGGGCGGAGCCCGGGCGCGCGCCGCGCGCGGTGGTCATGGAGGATTGACCATGCTGCACCGAACCACGGATTTCGATCGCGCGTTTGCCATGATGGATGAGCTTCGCCGGCGCCTGGATTGGGTGTTCGAGGAGGCGGACGCGCCCCGCGCGTCGCTCCGCGGCGACTTCGACCAGACGTCCCGGTACGTGGGGGGTCCGCGCGTCTACCTGTTCGACACAGGGAGCGCCCTTGTCGTCAAGGCCGATGTTCCGGGTCTGACGGAGAAGGATGTCCAGATCTCGCTGAATCAGGACGTCCTGACGGTGAGCGGCGAGCGCAAGTCGGATGCGCCGGAGGGCTACCTCGTCCACCGCAAGGAGCGGGGCGCGGTGCGCTTCAGCCGGAGCTTCACGCTGCCGAGCAAGGTCGATCCGGAGAAGACGACCGCGGTCCTGAAGAACGGCGTGCTGACGCTCACGCTGAACAAGGCCGCCGAGGCGCAGCCGCGTCAGATCGCGGTGACGGCGCGCTGAGGGAGCCGGGAGCTGAAGAGCGAACGAAGAAGAGGAGAGCGACGATCCAGCGACGAGCGGATCTGGAGTGTACCGAGGAAGGAGCGATGAACATGAGCACTGATCGCAGCTTGACCCACCGTGCCGAGAGCAACCCCGAGAAGATCCAGCAGCGCCCCGCCGTTGCGCCGGCGGTCGACATCTACGAGAGCGCCGAGGAGCTCCTGGTCGTGGCGGATCTCCCGGGCGTGACGCAGGATCGCCTGGCCGTCCGTGTGGAGAAGGGGGAGCTCACGTTCGAGGGCCGGCGGACCGAGGCGGCCGAGCGGCAGCAGGGCGTCGAAGGCCTGCCGGACTTCCGCCGCAGCTTCGTGGTCCCGCAGGGCATCGATTCCGAGAAGATCTCCGCGGATCTCCGCGCGGGCGTCCTGCGGATCCACCTGCCGAAGAGCGCGTCGCTGAAGCCGCGTCAGATCCCGATCAGCGCGAGCTGAGGCGGTGTGCCCGGTGTCGAGGAGGAGGAGCGCTGTCCCGGACGGAGCAAGATCGAGGTGAGGCGGCGCTGATGTGTGGTGGGCACAGGCTCAAGGAGCTCTCCTGTGCCGGTGACCGGCCTGCGGGCTGCGCGTGCAGGCTCAAGGCTCTATCAACGCCGCATTGTTGCCGAGGAGCGTCAGCGTCCACTTCGCGTCCTCGCCGCACGCGGTGCCCTCCACATGCCGCACCTCGAGGATAAACCAGAGCTCATCGGGATCGGCGAAGCGGTCGTTCCACGTCACGTAAAATGATTCGGGCGTGCCCTGCCCTCTGACGCCGGACGCAAAGCAATTCGGTGCATCGACTTCAATTTGCCCCTGGTAAGCGATCAAATCGAAGTTCATCCCCGGCGGAGACTCGAGCGTGGCACGGAAGTGCTCGGAGCTGGCCTCATCTGCATTGTCGACGATCAGGATCTTGAACCACTTCGACGTGGTCCCCGTCACCGTCATCGAATCAGCCTCGACGTCGCCCGAGATACTACCGAGAGCCTCTGCTCCCGTGCAGGTATTGGGCGCCGCATGGTCGCACTCGGCCACCGCTCCCCCACCGCCGTCGCCTCCGTCGCCTTCATTGCTCCCGACATCGCCGCCCACGCCCTCAGCGCCGCCGGCCCCGGTGGAGCCGGCGCTCACGCTCGAGCTAGAACTCGAGCTCACGGACAGGTCTTCCCCTCCGGCGCCGTCATCACCGCCGAGTTCGCCGCCGCCGGCCTGCTCCTCGTAATAGCCGGGCAGCAGATCGTCGGTGCCGTTGGCGCACGCGGCAAGGGTGAGAAGGACCGCAGGAACGACAAGCAGCCGGCCGGGCGTGTGCATTGCACGCATTCTATCTGCTCTCGCGACAGCGGTCCAAGGAAGCCACGAGGCAACGTGAGATACCGCAGCGTCGTTCATCACCGCCGGAAACGGCGGCAACCGTTCAAGTTGTTTTCATCACTACGGACCTGAATTTCCGCGAAAGTCGATGAAGACTCGACCCGGAGCGACGGGCGGGAACGTCCACGATACACATCTGGAACTCGATGCCTCGCGTGCCGCCGTAGAACGAGAATGAAACCTCGCCTCCAGACCCGCCCCGGAGACCCCTCCAAGCGAGCGCGGCCTGGAGCGGGCCAGGGGCACCGCCGCACCACGCCGCCGCGCTCCCTCCCCGACCCGCCGCGGGCCCGCGCCGTCCCGGCTGGTGTCGGCGCGCTTCCGCGCCGTCCCGCATTTCGATAGTCTCGGCACCGCTGAAGCCCGCCCTCGACGCCTTGCTCTCCCTGCGCGCGAAGACGCTGCTGGCGATCGCCGCCACGCTGCTCGGGCTCAGCTTTGCCTTGTACGGCGTGTCCTCGAGGGCGCTCCTCGCCAACTCGATGGCCGCCGAGGCGCAGGACACCCGCCGTACCGTGCAGGTGGCGCTCAACCTCTTCCGCCAGGCCAGCAGCGACTTCAACGCGCGCTGGACCGACTGGAGCCAGTGGGATGACGCCTACGCGTTCGTGCAGGACGGTAATCAAGAGTTCGTTCGCTCGAACCTCGTCGCCCAGCTCTTCGACATCGCCCGGATCGATCTCGCGGTCTTCGCCGGCGCAGACGGAAGGCCCGTGTACAGCACCGGCTACAACCACGCCACGAAGAGCTGGGCCCCCCTGCCGCGCGGCATCGAGGAGCGGCTCCGCATCGGCGATCTCCTCTTCGGGCGGGACGCGCCCGGCAGCGCCGTGCGAGGCGGCATCGTCCTCCTCCCGGACGGGCCGATGCTCCTCTGCTCCCAGCCGAGCGTCGGCAGCTCCGGCCGCGGACCGGTCGCCGGCACCGTCACGTTCGGGCGCTTCTTGACCGACGCCGAGATCAAGCGCCTCACCGAGCCCGCCGGCCTCTCGCTCGCCGTCCACCGCCTCGACGATCCCCACCTGCCCGACGACTTCCGCGAGGCCCGCGCCGCCCTGTCCGACCGCGACCCCATCCTCGTCCACCCGCTCGGCAGCGACCGGATCGCCGGATACACCGTCCTCGACGACATCGACGGCAAGCCCGCGCTGCTCGTGCGCGTGGACAACGATCGGGCCATCCTCAGGATGGGCCATGACACATTGCGTTATCTCGTGCTCGTGACCGTTGTCGTGGGCCTGGTCTTCGGCGGCGTGACGCTGCTGCTCCTGGAGAAGCTGGTGCTGTACCGGCTCGCCCGCCTCAGCCGGGAGGTCACGGAGATCGGCGGCGTCGGCGACCTCTCGGCGCGGGTCGCGATGCCGGGCACCGACGAGCTGTCGCGCCTCACCGGCTCGATCAACGGCATGCTCTCGGCCCTGGAGGCGAACGCGCGGCGGCAGAGCCAGCAGAAGGCGGCGCTCGAGCAGGCGAAGGCGGCGGCCGAGCGAGCTCATGAGCGCTCCGACCGGCTCCTCCTCAACATCCTGCCGAGGACGATCGCCGATCAGCTGAAGGAGCACGAGCAGCTCATCGCCGAGCACTTCGAGGAGGTGACCGTCCTCTTCGCGGACATCGCGGACTTCACCCCGCTCGCCGCGCGGCTCCCCCCGGCGGAGCTCGTCGGCCTGCTCAACCGGATGTTCTCCTCGTTCGATCAGCTCGCCGAGCAGCACGGCCTGGAGAAGATCAAGACCATAGGAGACGCCTATATGGTCGTCGGCGGGCTGCCGGCGCAGCGCCCCGATCACGCGAGGGCCATCGCGCGGATGGCGATCGCCATGACGCACACCGTGCGCCAGTTCGTCGGCGACGACGGCGAGCCGTTCCAGCTCAGGATCGGCATCAACACCGGGCCTGTCATCGCCGGCGTCATCGGCAAGAAGAAGTTCAGCTACGATCTCTGGGGTGACGCGGTGAACGTGGCGAGCCGCATGGAGTCGAGCGGAGAGCCCGGCCGGATCCAGGTGAGCGAGGCGAGCTATTCCCTGCTCGCGCGAGATTTCCTCCTCGAGGAGCGGGGCCTCGTGGCGATCAAGGGCAAGGGCGCGATGAAGACCTATTGGCTCATCGGCGAGAACACACCGCAGTAGCGCGGCGCGCGGCGCGCGTCGCGACCCACGCTCGTTCGCGCTCGTTACCCCGCGATTGACAGGCCCCGGCCGATTGACAAGGCCAGGCGGGCGTGCAATGGCTGCCCGCCCGATGTCAGACCAGGAGCGACGCGCCCTCATGGACAAGCAGGCCCCGAACGAGACGACGCTTCCCGTCACCGTCCGCGAACCGGGCCCCGGAGAGGACCGCGACGAGCTCGTGCGCCTCCTCTTCGGCGACGCCGCGGCGTCGGCCAGGCGGCCCGAGGAGTACGAGGCGCGCTATCCCCGGCGCGCGCTGCCCAAAGGCGCGATGGTCACCCGCTACGCGCCGAGCCCGACCGGGTTCATGCACATTGGCGGCATCTTCGTGTCGCTCATCAACAAGCGGCTGTCGCTCCAGAGCGAGGGCGTCTTCTATCTCCGCCTCGAGGACACCGACGTGAAGCGGGCCATCCCCGGCGCGCTCGACACCATCGTCGACTCCCTCGCGCGCTTCGATCTCTCCCCTCAGGAGGGCGTGCTCCGCGCGCCGGCGAAGGACGGAGACCCGTCGTCGCGGGGCGAGTTCGTGCAGCAGGGCAGCTACGGCCCCTATATCCAGACGGAGCGGGTCGAGATCTACCGGGATTACGCGATCGATCTCATCCGCCGCGGCTTCGCATACCCCTGCTTCTGCACGGTCGAGGAGCTCGACGCCATCCGGCAGGAGCAGATGGCCCTCACGGTGAAGCCCGGGGTCCACGGCCGGTGGGCGAAGTGGCGCGACGCGCCGCTCGCCCGGGTGAAGGAGGCGCTCGCGGGCGGCACCCCGTTCGTGCTCCGGCTGCGCGCCCCGGACGACGTCTCCGGCCGCGTCGAGTGGAAGGACGGCGTGAAGGGCGTCATCTCGATGCCCGTCAACGATCTCGACACCATCCTCCTCAAGTCGGACGGCATCCCGACGTACCACTTCGCCCACGCGATCGACGATCACCTGATGCGCACGACGCACGTGATCCGAGGCGACGAGTGGATCTCGTCGATGCCGCTCCACCTGCAGCTCTTCCGCACGCTCGGCTTCAGGCCGGTCGAATACGCCCACGTCCCGCCTATCCAGAAGCTCGATCGCGCGGAAGAGGTCGACCCGGAGACGGGCGAGACGAAGGTCTCGGACGCCCGGCGCAAGCTGAGCAAGCGCAAGGACCCCGAGGCGAACATCGCCTATTACCGGGAGATCGGCGTCCCCGAGACAGGCACCATCGAGTACCTCCTCAACATCGCCAACTCCGCGTTCGAGGACTGGCGCAAGGCGAACCCCGACAAGCCCTATTCCGCCTTCCCCCTCAAGCTCAACAAGCTCGCCCCCGGCGGCGCGCTGAGCGACATGGTGAAGCTGAAGAGCGTCAGCCAGGCGGTCGTGAGCCGGATGAGCGCCGAGGACGTCTATGCCCAGGGCCTCGACTGGGCCAGGGAGCACGACAAGGAGCTCGCCGCGCTGATGGAGCGAGATCCGGAGTACACGAAGCGCGCGCTCGGCATCGAGCGCGGCGGCAAGAAGTCGAACAAGCGCATCACCACCTGGCCCGACCTGCGGGCCCAGCTCTTCTTCTTCTACGACGAGCTCTACAGCCGCGTCGACGCGCTCGATTTCCCCGAGAACGTCCCGGAGGGCGATCGCCAGCCGCTGCTCCGGCAGATGCTCGACACGTTCGACCCGGCCGACTCGAAGGAGGCGTGGTTCGAGAAGATCCGGCAGATCGCGGTGGCCTCGGGCTACGCAGGCGAGGTGAAGCAGTACAAGGCCTCTCCCGAGTCGTGGAAGGGCCATGTCGGCGACGTCTCGATGCTCCTCCGGGTCGCGGTCTGCGGGACGAGGAACAGCCCTGATCTGACCGAGGTCATGGCGGTGCTGGGCGAGCCGCGCGTGCGGGCGCGCATCGCGCGCTTCCTCTGAGGCGCGGCGTGGTGGGCCCGCGGGCCGCGCGACGAGGGCGCGGCCGGCAGCGGCAGGAGGAAGAGCGATGAGCGAGGTGTGCCGGTTCGCCCCGTCGACCACCGGGCCCGCCCACCTCGGCACGCTCGCCGCGGCGCTGCTCTCCTGGCTGGACGCGCGGTCGCGGGGCGCGCGGCTGGTCCTCCGGCTGGAGGACCTCGATCCCGACCGCTGCCGGCCCGAGTTCGCGCGCGCGATCGAGGAGGATCTCGCGTGGCTCGGGCTCGATTTCGACGAGCGCGTCGAGCAGCACGCGCGGAGGGCGCACCACGAGGCGGCGCTGGACCGGCTCGAGGCGCTCGGCGCGCTGTACCCCTGCTCCGCGACGCGCGAGGAGGTGCGCGCGATCGGCCGGCGCGCCCCGGACGGCGGCTTCGCCTACGACAACCGCGCGCGCGGCCGCGCGCTGCCGCCCGGCGGGTGGCGCGCGAGCGTGGAGCCGATCCGGGCGCGGCTGCCGGACGGCGTGTTCCGGCCCCTGGACGAGGGCGGGCTCGACCTGTCGCAGGAGCCCGCGCTCGCGATGGGCGATCCCGTGGTTCGCCGGCGCGACGGCGCCTTCTCCTACCAGCTGGCGGTGGTGGTCGACGACGGCGCGGCGGGCGTCACGCGCGTCGTCCGGGGGCGCGACATCGCGCCGAGCACCGCGACGCAGGCGGCGCTCCAGGCGCTGCTCGGGCTGCCAGCCCCGGTCTACCGGCACCACCTGCTCCTGCTGGAGGAGCGCGGCGGCAAGCTGGCGAAGACGCACGGCGCGGCGCGCGGGGCGGCGCTCGCCCGGAGCGCGCCCGCGCTCACCGGCGCGCTCGCCTGCTGCGTCGGCCTGCGGGATCGCCCTGATCCGTGCACGCCGGCGGAGCTGCTCCGCGAGTTCGACTGGTCGCGCGTCGCGACCGCGGACCGCATCGTGAGCCTCCGCGACGGCTCGCTCACGCTGACGGCGAGCGGGCCCTGAGCGGCGCGTAGATCAGGCGGGGAGCGGCGAGACGGCGCGTCCCAGCATCGGGAGCCACGTGAGGATCGCGTTCGGCCGCGGAAAATCGTCGTCGTCGTCGTCGTCGCGCCGGCCATCACGCCCACGGCGGGAGCGGCTGCCAAACAGCGTCCAGGCGCGCCACGCCTGCTCGGCGAGGTCGCGCGCCCGTCCCGACGAAGTGTCATGTCCAAGGAGCATCATGTGTGGCTGCCGCTTACCACAGGTCCAAGTCGGCGCGCCAGTGTTCCACACCGAGGGCACGCGAACGTGACCGTCCCGATGACCGGCCGTGGTGCCCGGGCCGTCCCTGCTCTCTTTCACAGTGCCCGGGATGCACCCCCTCCACGGCGCGCTGGATGCAGCGACCTGGCGCTCGGTCTCCCTCGGTCTCCCGGCCCGTCACCGCGGCATCGCAGCCTGGCGACCCTCGCTGGAATGCGCCATCACGTCGCCCGGACTCGTTCATGGCCATCGCCCCCGCCGCCCTGAAGCCGTCGTCGCCCTTCGCCGCCTTCACATCGCGCGATTTTCGCGTCTACGCGGCGGCCCGCCTTCTGGCCACGGTGGCCTACCAGATGCAATCGATCGCCGTGGGGTATCAGATCTACGACCTCACGCGAGATCCGCTGGCGCTCGGTTATGTGGGGCTCGCCCAGTTCCTCCCCGTCGCGGGGCTGTCCCTCGCGTCGGGGCACGCGGCGGATCGCTTCGATCGGCGGCGGATCCTCGTCCTTTGCTACCTCACCTCGGCGCTCGCGGCGCTCGCGCTCTTCTTCCTCGCGCGCTCGCCGAGCCCGAACCTGCCGGCGATTTACGGGGTCCTCGTGCTCCTCGGCACGGTGCGCGCCTTCCAGGGGCCGGCCGGCTCGGCGCTCCTGCCGACGCTCGTGCCGACGGAGCACTTCCAGAACGCGGTGACGTGGCAATCGACGCTCTGGCAGGTCGGCGCCATCGGCGGTCCGAGCCTGGGCGGGCTGCTCTACGCGCTCTGGAAGGCGCCCGCGCCCGTGTACCTGAGCGCGAGCCTCGCGCTCGCCGCGGCGTGCGCCGGGCCCCTGGCCGTGCGGGCGCCCGCCGGCCGCCTGGAGAGGAAGCCGCCGTCGCTCGCCACGGCGCTCGCCGGGCTGCGCTACGTCTACCGGAAGAAGGTCCTCCTCGGGTCGATCTCGCTCGACTTCGTGGCCGTCTTCCTGGGCGGCGCGGTCGCGCTGCTGCCCATCTACGCGACCGACGTGCTCGGGGTCGGCCCGCAGGGGTTCGGCTTCCTGCGCGCCGCGCCGGCCGTCGGGGCCGGGTTCATGGCCGTGGTCCTCGCCTTCCGGCCCATCACGCGGCGCGCCGGGCCGAGGATGCTCCTCTGCGTCGGGCTCTTCGGGCTCGCCGCGGTGGTGTTCGGCCTGTCGCGGAGCTTCCCCCTCTCGCTCGTCGCGCTCACCGTGATGGGCGCCGCCGACATGGTGAGCGTCGTCGTACGGATGACCCTGGAGCAGCTCGCCACGCCGCCCGAGATGCGCGGCCGCGTGAGCGCGGTCAACATGGTGTTCGTCGGCGCCTCGAACGAGCTCGGAGAGCTCGAGTCGGGCACCCTCGCGAGGCTCATCGGGACGGTGCCCACCGTGGTGTTCGGCGGCCTCGGGACGATCGCGGTCGTGCTGCTCTGGGCACGGCTGTTCCCCGAGCTGCGCGCGGTCGACCGGCTCGAAGACACGCGCGCGACCTCCGAAGAAGACGCCGCCGAGAAGGCCTGACGCGCGCCTCGCGTCGAGCGCGCGCGAAGCACATCATCGCTCCCAGCCCGGTGAGGGCCAGTCGCTCTCTCGAGGACTGGAGGCGACCACTCCATTCGTGAGCCCCGCGGCGAGAGCACGAGACAACTCGGCGCGAATTTGACCGCGAGCACACCCGCAATCTCTCGAGGCCGAGCGCAACATACGCAACAAGCGTAACAAACGTAACTGAACACGACCGAACACGACCGAAAACAACCGAACACAAATCCAGTGCGAACCGGTGCGAAAACGATTGCGCACCACGTACGACGCACCGCTTCCCAGATCATTCGCAATTTGACGAGGACGTTATAATGCACACTGAGCGGCACGCCATCGTACAACGCACCACGACAATCCCAGCCAGACTGTCCGAATTGCTTGACACAGAGGTATCCCATGACCTTACATGTCTTATGGATACGATTATCGCGTGGGCTGTTGGTATCATGATGACATGGGCCCCGCCTGGGAAGAGCTTCATCAAGGACGCGGTCGAGACGCCCGAGGAAGGCCGCGCGCGCTACCACGAGATCGCGCGCGCGGCGGCGAAGGTTGCCTATGATCCTGCATTGAAGCCGCTCTTCGGAGGCCCGCGCGGTCGAGCCGAGACGATGGCGCTGCTCTTATCGATCGCGTATTTCGAGAGCGGTTACCGTCGCGACGTGGACCTCGGGCTCGGGAAGCTCGCGCGCGGCTCGGGGCTCGACTCCTGTCTGCTCCAGGTCCGCGTCGGCGCCGGCAAGACCCGGGAGGGGTGGTCTCACGAGGATCTCGTCGGGGATCGAGAGAAATGCTTTCGCGCGGGACTCGCGCTGATCAAGGGATCCTTCGGGGCGTGCCGCAAGCAGGAGCCGCGCGACCGGCTCAGCGCATACACGCGCGGCAGGTGCATCGACAACGACAAGCATTCGAGGGCGCGCATTGGACGCGCGCTGAACGTGCCGCGCGCGCCGATGACGGACGCGGCGGTGCTCGCCGCAATGCCCGGGCGCGCCCCCCTCCCCGCGGCGCCGCCGAGCGCGCCGTCCGCGACCGGAGCGGTCAGGACGGTCGCACCAGCCGGGACCGCCGGAAACGACAGCTAACGAGGCGAGGAATGAGGGGGATTGGCCAGCGCGCGAGCGCGTCGCGATCGCCCCGCGCACGACCGCTCCGGCCGCGCCAGACGACCGCAGGAGGCGCGCTCAGCCCCGGATCAGGTTCGTGGCCGCCTCGGCGGTGAGATAGCTCTTGCTCTTCATTCCCAGGCGGATCGACGACAGGCTCACGTCCGTCTCGCCCTGGAGCGCGGCGATCGTCAGCGCGTTGTGGCAGTAGATGTTGATGAGCTTCGGGCTGCCGCCGCTCCTCGCGTGCAGCAGCTGCTGGGCCGCGAGGCCCAGCTGGAGCCCCCGCCTGCTCCCTCCGACCGAGCACATCCGGAAGTCGATGTATTCGATCATCTCCTGCTGCGTCATGCCGGGCAAGAGGAGCGACTGAGCGCCGGAGTAGAGCTCGCGCGGCACGCCGTTCGAGGCGAGGGTCGCGGGGAGATCGGGGGCGCCCACCAGGATCATCGAGAGCTTGCCCGCCGGGGCGCAGCGCAGGATGTCATGGAGCTCCATCAGGAGATCGTGATCCTCCGGATCGACGCCGTCGACGACCAGCACGGCGATCGCGTCCGACCCGGCGCGGAGGAGCGCTTGCCCGAGGAACGCGTCGACGAGGAACTGCTGGCTCAGCGTCGGTGTGATGGCCGTCGCCCCCACCTGCCTGCACAGCGACACGAGCGGCCGCGTCCCGAAGAGCAGCTGCGGCTCGACCGAGAAGACGTGGATCCGCGGGACCTTGTTCTTGATCATCTCACAGACGAAGGTCCGGCCGCTCCCCGGCTCGCCCACGAGGATCGCCGGGCGCTGCCCGGCGACGATCTGCGACGCCAGCGTCCTCAGGATCCAGGCATAAGGGCCTGCGTCCCAGAAGAAGCTCGGCTGCCGGATGTCGCTGAACGGATAGCCGGTCAGCCCGAAATGATCCCGGTAGCTGTACTGGCCGGTGAAGTGCCCGACGGCGGTCGAGCTGTTCACCAGGATCGTGCCCGTCGGCGTCGCGAGCGGGCCCCTCGGCGGCGCTGGGAGCTCGCTTATCCTCGTATCGGAGAGATCCATGGGCGCGCCGAGCAGCGCGCTCTTCGGCTCCGACATCTCTCGCGGCCTGACGCTGCTGCGCCGGAGCATCAGCATGTCCTCGAGGAACGCCACGATGTGCCCGGCCGACGGCCGCTCCTGCGGCCTCTTCGCCATGCAGCGGCGCAAGAGCTCCGCGAGGAGCGGGTCGATGTCCGGCATCGCCAGCTTCGGATCCGGGACGGCCGCGTGGCAGTGCGCCTGGAAGCAGCCAGCGAGATCCCGCGCCGAGAAGGGCGTCCTGCCCACGAGCAGGTGGTAGAACGTGCAGCCGAGGCTGTAGATGTCCGACGGAGGCGCGATGTCCTGCCCGGTCCATTGCTCCGGGCTCATGTAGAACGGCGTGCCCTCCAGCGTGCGGGCGGAGCTGCTCCCGAGCGGGCCGCTCTCCGGATGGGACGCCAGGCCGAAGTCGGCGATCTTGAGCGTCCCCGACGCATTGAGGAGGAGGTTGGCGGGCTTGACGTCGCGGTGGGAGATGCCGAACGACGCCGCGAGCTCGAGCGCCGCCGCGGCCTCGCGCATCTTCTCGATCCCGAACTGCTCCGGCAGGCGGCCGCCGTGCTGCTTGGCCGCCTGCGCCATGGTGAGGCCGTGGACGTACTCCATGGCGATGTAACGGACGTCCTCGTCCTCGCCGACCTGGAAGATCTGCACCACGTTCGGGTGGAGGAGGCGCGCCGCCGCGCGCGCCTCGCGCAGGAAGCGGTCGCGCCGCTCGGGATCGGTGTCCGCGCTCCCCTTCGCGATGAGCTTCACCGCGACGTCGCGCTGGAGCACGCTGTCCCTGGCCAGGTACACGGCGCCCATCGCGCCGATGCCGAGCAGCTGGATCAGCTGGAACGGTCCCAGCCACTGTCCCGCCAGGTGGGTCAGCGTACTCGCAGGCTCCGCGATCATCGGACTCTCATTCCCATCTTGCCATCAAACCCGTGCGCTCGCCGGGCGAATGCGTCGGCTTCCAGTCCACGACCCGCTCACGACCCGCACGAGGAGCTCACAGCTGCCCCGCGCCGGGCCCCCCGTCGCTCCGCGCCCGACCCCGCCCCAGGATGTGTCCCATCGTGAACGCGGAGAGGACGAGGACCGTGACGATGATCGGCACGGCGTAGGTCGCGAGGGACGCGATGTTGGGCACGGCGCCCGCGCCGGCCGCGGCGCCCGCGCCGGCCGCAGCCTTGTCGGCGCCGCCCACCGTCATCAGGATGGCCGTGGCCATCGAGGCGGCGATCGAGAGCAGGGCGATCGCGAGCCCCGCGGCGAGGCCGCTCGGGCCTGTCGGCTCCAGGACGACGGGCGCCGCCGCCGGCGACGCGATCCCCGGCGAGGCGACCGGGACCGTCACCAGCGGACCGTCCAGCTTGACGTGGACGTTGACGACCATGTCCTGGCCCGCCCACGGGATGACGAGCCCCTGCGGGCTCGCGCTCGCGGCGACAGGTTGCGCTGCGGATGCCGGGCGCGCCGCGGCCCGGGACTCCTCGTGGTGGATACCGCTGGTCATCATGGCCTCATGGGCAGGGTTGGTCTGGTAGTGCAGCGTGTCGGCGTCCTCGTCGAGCGGGCCCGGGCGCCGCTTCGCCGGCATCACCTCCGTGACGCTCGACGGCGCCGGCGCGCGCTGCTCCGAGAGGGGCGGCCGCTGCGCGGGCGCCCGCTCCCGCGCGGGCGCGGCGTCGGCCTTGCGACCGCCCCCGCTCGCGACGTGATCTGCGGCCGCCTTCTTCATGACGTCCGCGATCACGCCGTAGACCTCGGTCCATGCCGACTCGACGTCGCGCGTGAAGCCGTCGCCCAGCCCTTCGCGCAGCGTCCAGAGCAGCGCCTCGCCCACCACGTCGTAATGCCGATCGACGACCATGTAGCCGTGGTGCCGCACGCCGAGCGCCTGGAGCACCGGCACGAGCCTGCCCAGGTTGTTCAGCCCATCGACGGCCACGGCGAGCGTCTGCATGAGCTTCTTCTTCTGCTCGGCCATGTCGTTCTTGAACAGCGGCCGCACCGACGGATCGAGCTCGAAGAGGCGGTCGTAGAAGAGCGCCGCCGCGGCGTCCGAGATGGGCATCACCTTCGCCCACGATCGCTGCACGAGCTCGATCGTGCGCAGGCTGATCGGCGCGCCCGCCGGCGCCGCGGCGGGCGCGGGCGGCGGCGGCGGGTCGCCCTGCCAGGGCGGCACGACCCCGACGAGCGTCCGCGAGGCCTTGGTCGACGAGGGCGGCGGCACCGACTTCGGCAGCTGCACCGCCTGCTCCACGGGCGCCGAGCGCTGCGCCGGTTGCGAGGAGCCGAGCCGCGGGGCCTCCCTCCCGGCCGGCGCCGGCGAGGGGTGCGCCTGCGCGCCGCCCACGGCCGCGTGCGCCGCGGCGGCCTTCTTCATGACGTCGGAGACCACGCCGTAGACCTCTTTCCACGCGGACTCGACGTCGGCGGAGAAGGAGTCGCCGAGCCCCTCGCGCAGCGTCCAGAGCAGCGCCTCGCCCACCACGTCGTAATGCCGATCGACGACCATATAGCCCTGGTGCCGGACGCCGAGGGCCTGGAGCACCGGCACGAGCTTGGGCAGGTTGTTCAGCCCATCGACGGCCACGGAGAGCGTCTGCATGAGCTTCTTCTTCTGCTCGGCGATATCGTTCTTGAACAGCGGCCGCACCGACGGCTCGAGCGTGAACAGCCGCTCATAGAACAGCGCCGCGGCGGCGTCCGAGATGGGCATCACCTTCGCCCAGGACCACTGCACGAGCTCGATGGTGCGCTGGCTCAGGAGCTCCGGGGGCTGCGCGCTGCGCGCCTTGTTGAGGAACTCGGGCGCGCCGTAGGCCCCCGGCCCTCGCTGGGTGGCAGGCCCCGTGGAGGGCAACGCCCGCGCCGCCGGCGCGGGCGCGCTGGCGCTGCGTTGCGGCTTGGCAGCATCCCCCGGCGTCGCAGCGCCGCGCGTGTTGGTCGAGGGTGCGAAGGGATCGTTCGGTTTGGCCATCGTGGTTGTCCGCTGGAGGTTACCGGAATGCGCCGGTGAGGTGCGCGCCGCGGCGCGCGTGTTCAGAGCACAGGAGCCGCCTCTATCGCCATCCTACATCAGGGGGCCGGCGCCTGCCTACGGCGCGACGAGAGGGCTGCGCCGCCGGCGCGAGACGCCCGTGGAAGCGCGCGCCATGCCCACGAACGCGCCACCAACGCCCGACCAACGCCCGACCAAGGCGCAACGAACGCACGACGAACGCGCACAGATCGCGGCGACCTCGCCGGGGGCGCGGCCGCGCGACGAGCGGACCGGGGCCGCGGATGTGGCGCTGGCGAACCGCACCTGTGCCGGCCCCGTAGCGCGGCGCACTTCCCGAGCGACACCGCCGACGGACAGGGCATCGGAGCGGCGGCGCGCCGGAGCCGCAGAGAGCGATGGAGTTCGCGCCATCGACGCTCGTCGACGCTCGATGTTCCAGAAGGGGTGAGCGTCTTATCGCCCTTGCGCGCGAGCCGCGCCGTGCCGCCGCGCTCCGATGGAACGACTCGGACCCAGGGCGCGCGAGGCCGCCGGGACGACCAGGACCTCTCCCGAGAGGCACACACCAAGCGAGCAGGCAAAGCGCGCGACGAGCAGCGCTCGCCTGAAGCGGCCGGACGGCGGGATCGCTCAGATCGCCTCTCCGGTCTCACGCTCGGCGCAAGCGGACAGACCCTGAAAACGAAAAACGCGAGGTGGCCTTTTCGGCCAATCCTCGCGTCCTCTTGCTACTTGGGTCGTGGTTGCGCGGGCGGGATTTGAACCCACGACCTTCGGGTTATGAGCCCGACGAGCTACCAGGCTGCTCCACCGCGCGAGAGGGAATCTACTCACGGCCTCGCTTTGGTCAAGGATTCTCTCACGGCCCGGTGTCGATTGTGTCCATCTCCCCCTCGGAGGCTTTCCGATGCCTTCCAAGGCCTGCCGAGGGAGGCGCAGCTTGGCTGCGCTCGAGCGGCCCCTTCGTCCCCCTGCCCCTCAGCCCAGCCAGTCCGGCACGAGCGGCGACGGCGCCGCCGTCGAGATCACCCAGAGCTGGTGCGCCGCGCGCGTCGCCCCGATGTGGAGCAGGTGCCGCGACTCGTCGTCCGCCGGGTAGGTCGACGCGTTCACGTCGACCAGCACCACGTAGTCGTACTCGAGGCCCTTCACCTGCCGGACCTCGGTCACCTCGACGCCGGGGCGGAACGCGAACTCGTAGGCGCGCACGCGCCGGAGGTTCGGGATCTCCGCCATCCTGAGGGCGTCGTAGTAGACGTCCGCCTGCTCGGGGTGGCGCGCCAGGATCGCCAGCGTCGCGCGGGGCTCGCGCGCGAACAGCGGGCGGATCGCGTCGGCCAGGAACGCGACGGCCGCGCCGGCGCTCGGGAAATGGTGGTGCTCGACCGGCGCCCCGCTGCGCGGGGCGAGGGGCGGCGTCGGATCCGCCAGCGGGCCCAGCACCGCGCGGGCGAACGCGAGCACCTCGCGCGTCGAGCGGTACGCGATGCGCAGCGGCTCGACGTCGACCCGCGACAGGCCGAGGTCGTCGAGCGTCGCCCGCCAGTCGCGGAAGCCGGAGTCCATGAAGAGCCGCTGCGCCGTGTCGCCCGCCAGCGTCACGCTGCGCGGCTCGGCCACGACGCCGAGCAGCACCGCGAGGTCGATCGGCGCGAGATCCTGCGCCTCGTCCACGAAGAGGTGCTCGTAGACGAGCACGTTCTTCCCCTTGCGGAGCTCGCCCCTGAGCAGCTGGTACGCCCGCAGGAGGAGCGCGTCGTCCTCGGGGTCGAGCACCGCGCGGTCGTCGCTCGAGACCTCGCGCCCGTCCCCGCCCCGGTCGTCGTCGTCGTCCGCGGGCTCGTCGGCCATCGCCGCCTTGCGCTCGGCGCGGTCGCCCGGGTCGAGGTCGAGCACGGCGGGGCAGCGGTCCGCGCACCAGCGCCACGCGCGCTTCACCTGCTCCGGGCCGAACTCCGGGTCGCCCGCCGCCTCGAAGGCGGCCATCACCCGGTCGAGATCGGTGAGCACGTCCGCCCAGAACGCGAGGGTGCCGCGCGAGTCGCGCCGCGCCCGCGCGTCGTCCTTGAGCTCCGCCGCGCGCTGCTCGAGGAGGTGGAGCATCGCCGGGTGGGTCTTGTAGCGGGTCACGACCGAGGGCGTGTTCTCCTCGATCGGCGCCTCGAGCCATGGGAACGCGCGCTTCCGGGCCACGCGCGCCCACTCGGAGAACGTCTCGACCGCGATGCCGCCCAGGCCGAGCGCGGGGAGCGCCTCGCTGATGTACGCGCGGAGCGCGGGGCTGCCGACGATGACGAGCATCTTGTCGGCGGTGAAGCGGCGGCCTCCGTTGTAGGAGAGGAAGGCGAGCCGGTGGACGCCGATCGTCGTCTTGCCGCTGCCGGCGCCGCCCTGGATGACCACGATGCCGGCGTCCGGCTTCGAGATGAGCTCGAACTGCCGCGGGTCGAGGAGCGCCGCGATCTCCGGGAGGTGCCGGTCCTCGCGGGCGTGGAACGCCGCCCCCGTCCCGAGCCCGCCGCGCGCGCCGCCCGCCGCCGCGCGCGCGATGTCGCGCATGTCCTCGGGGCGCACCGCGCTGCCCTGCCCGCCGGAGAGCTCGGTCGCCCGCGTCGCGATCTCGCGGAAGCCGCCCGAGGGCCCGCGCACGAGCGTCCCCTGCGGCGCCGAGATGCGATAGAGCTCGCCGTCGTCGATGGTCACGGTGCGCCGCACGAGCACGGTGCCCTCGACGTCGCGCTCGCCGAAGGTCTCCTCGTACTCCGCGCCCTCCTCGTAGCGGTAGTAGATCTGGCTGACCGGGGCGTGGCGCCAGTCGACGATCCGCACGCCCGCGCTCGCGTCGACGAGCGTCGTGCGCCCGATGAGGACGTCGCGCTCGGGGCGGCCCTTCTCCCGGAGGCGCAGGTGGCCGAAGTAGGGCGACTTCGGATCGACGGGCTCGACGACGTTCTCGTTCCGCCGCGCGGCGATCCCTTGCAGGCGCTCCATCTGCTGCACCAGCGCCGGCACGTCCTCCAGCCGCGCCGCCGCGATCTGATCGCGCAGCGAGAGGAGCTGCTCCTCGTAATTCTCGACAGGCGGCGGGCGCGACGGCTTGGTCGCGGCGGCGGCGAGGTGCGCGGTGACGCGGGCGAGCAGCGCCTCCTCCTCGCGGACGATCGCCGCGCCGTGCTCGCTCAGCCCGGCGCCGGGCGCGCCGTCCGCAAACGTGGGCGACGTGGGCGGCGCGGGCCGGGCGGACGTCGTGACGGTGGCCGAGGACGGCGCGGTGGACTGCTCTCGGGTGGGCGTGGGGCTCGTAGAACGATTCGCGGTCACGGGGATGCCGATGCGATGGTGGATGAGGTGACAGGCTGAGCCGGAGCGTCAGCACGCCAGACATCCGTCGCGGCCCGTTGACGCAGGAGGGTCGGACCTATTGACCGATCCGGCACAGCTCCGCAACCGCCGCGTGGGGCCCCCCACGCTATCCGCGTTTCGGCGCGTTTTCACGGGCCGGCGCGCGCCTCGACGGGGCGGTTCGCGCCTCGGCGTGCGCCTCGACGGGCCGGCGCGCGCCACGCGAGCGCCCTCGGTGCGTAACGTGCCCCGCGTCCAAGGGCGGATCCGCCGCGGGCGGTGGCGTTCTGGATTGAGGTCACCTGGGCGGACGCCGTACAAGGCAGCGATGCAAAACTGCGCGACCCGGTCCGACCGGCTCCTCGAGCTGATCCTCTTCTCGCTGCGCGATCGCGGGGCGCTCTGCGCGCTGGTCCTCGCCGCCTACCGGGTCGAGCTGACCAGCCTGCTCGACCGCGTCTCCTCGGGCTCGATCGGGGACGACGACGATCGGGAGATCGCGCCGCACGCCCGGGGGGATCGCGCGGGTGGATCCCCGGCGCGCGCCCGCGCCGAGGGGCGCCGTACGGAGGCCCGGATCAGCGAGGAGGACGCGTTCCTCATCTACGATCTCGCCGGGTGCATCGCCGAGGCGGCGGGCGCGGCCCGCCTCCCGGTCGTCCGCCGCGACGCGCTCGCCCTCCGGGAGAAGGCGGCCGAGGTGCACGCCGGCGGCGAGCGCGCTGAGCGGGACATGTTCGCGGCCGGGCTCAAGGTGATCGACCGGATCCTCGACGCGGCCCGCGCGCAGCCCTCGCCGCGGAGCGAGCCCGCGAGCAAGGACCTGAACTGAGCGGAACCGAGCGGGACCGCGCGGGAGCGTGCACGCCGGGCGCTCCATCGATGGCCTGCTCCCTGCACCGGGTGCCGCCGCGGGGCGCTCCGCCTCGGTCCCTGGGGCGGGCTCGCGTCCCGGCGGGTCGCGCTCGCGCCGAAGGACAGCATGAGCATCCCCTGCGCCGGCTCCCTCTCCGCGCCGCGAACGCTGCGAAGCCCGCTGTGGCGCGCGGCCGCGAGCGCGCCGATGCGCGTCTCCTTCGCCGGGGGTGGCAGCGACCTGCCCGGCATCGCCCGACAGGACGGCGGGCGCGTCGTGGGCGCCGCGATCGATCTGCGCGTGCGCGTGATCGTGGAGCCGTTCGATCGAGGCTGGGTGCGGCTCGAGCTCGCCGCGCGCGGCGAGGGGCGGGCGGAGCCGCACCCGACCGAGGGCGCCGGCGGCGCCGGAGGGGCGCGCGTCCTCCTGCGGCGCCGCGCGGATCCTCCGCGCGACGATCTCGCGTTCCGCCTCGTCGAGGCGACGCTCTCCGCGGCGGGCGTGGGCGACGGGGTCGCCCTGCGGGTGGAGAGCGAGACGTCGCCCGGGGCCGGCCTGGGCGGCAGCGCGTCGGTCGCCGTGGCGGCGCTGTTCGCGCTGCGCGCCTCGATCGGAGAGCCCGTCGCGCCGGAGGATCTGGCGCGCGAGGCGGTCGCGATCGAGCGCGAGCGCCTGCGCAACGCCTGCGGCGCGCAGGATCAGGTGTTCGCGGCGTTCGGGGGGCTGCTCGATCTCGCCTTCGAGGCCGGCGGCTGCTCCGGGGTGCGGCCGCTCGCGATCGGCTGCCCGGACCTCGTGCCCGCGCTCTCGGCGGGGCTGCTGCTCGTGGACACGGAGGTGCGGCGCGTGTCGGGCGAGGTGCTGGATCGGATGGACGCCGGCTCGGCGTGCGACGCGAACGGTGAGCTCGTGGCGGCGGCCGGCGAGGTCGCGCGCGGCTTCGAGATCGGCTCGCTCTCGCTGGTGCTCTCGGGCATGCGCCGGGGCGCGGCCGCGAAGGTGCGCCTCTCGAGGGCGGCGAGCGCGATCGCGCTCTCGGTGGAGCGGCGGCTCGACGGCCTCGGGGTCGAGGTCCTCCGGGTGTGCGGCGCAGGCGGCGGCGGGCACATCCTCGTGTGGGCGCCCGCCGAGCGCCACGCGCACATCCTCGAGGCGCTCGGCCCCTGCCTCGTGCGGCGGCCCGCGCTCGGCGCCCCCGGCGTGCGGCTCGACGGGGGCTGACGCGCGGCGCTAGGCGCTCGTCCTGAGGCGGGCCTTGCGCGCGCCGCGCTCGAGCGCGAGCCCGATGAGGCGCTCGATCAGCTCGCGCGGGGGGATGCCGCTCGCCTCCCAGAGCTTCGGGTACATCGAGATCGCCGTGAAGCCGGGGATGGTGTTGATCTCGTTCACGTAGAGCGCGCGATCGGGCGAGAGGAAGAGGTCGACGCGGGCCATCCCCGACGCCTCCAGCGCGCGGAACGCGCGGAGCGCGACCAGCTGCACGGCGTTCGCCTCGGCCGGGGAGAGGTCGGCCGGGATCCGGATCGTGGCCCCGTCGGCGTCGATGTATTTGGCGGCGTAGGAGTAGAAGCCGTCGGCGTGCCCGACCACGATCTCGCCGGGCACGGAGGCGATGGGGTCGTCGTCGCCGAGCACGGAGCACTCGATCTCGCGCACGCCCTCGATGCCCTGCTCGCAGACGATCTTCAGATCGAACTCGAAGGCGTGCTCGACGGCCGCCTCGATCTCGGAGCGCACCTTGACGCGCCGGACCCCGACGGACGACCCGAGGTTCGCGGGCTTGACGAAGATCGGCCCGAAGCCGGCGCTGCTGGGGGCGGAGAGGGCGGCGATCTGGTCGATGCACGCGCCGCGATCGCGGTCCCACGCGGCCCGGCGGAGCGTGACGTGGGGGACGATCGGGATCTCCGCCTCGCGGAGCAGGCGCTTCATCACGTCCTTGTCCATCCCCACGGCGGAGCCGAGCACGCCGGAGCCGACGTACGGGACGCCGGCGAGCTCGAGCAGGCCCTGGACGCAGCCGTCCTCGCCCGTGGGCCCGTGCAGGACGGGGAAGACGACGTCGATCGCGGCGCGCGCGCCGCCCGGCACGGTCAGCGTGGCCTCGCCGGCGGGCCCGGGGTGGGCGTCGAGGGCGATCTCCGGCATCGCCTCGTTCAGCCGGGCGAGGCGGGGGTCGCGCGCCGCGCCGAGGAGCAGCGCCTCTTCCTGGAGCAGCCAGCGGCCGGACTTGTCGATGCCGATGAGCACCGGCTCGAAGCGGTCACGGTCGAGCGCCTCGACGACGAAGCGGGCGGACAGGAGGGAGATCTCGTGCTCGGCCGAGCGGCCGCCGAAGAGGACGGCGACGCGCACCTTGGCAGGGTTCGGCATGGCGGCACCGTAGCCGCGATCGCGCGCCGGGGCGAAGAAGCCGGCTACTCGGAGAGGACGCGGAACGACTTGCGTACCGTCGCCATCGCCACGCGTGCGACGTGGCCGTCGGCGAGCTCGACGTCGACGGCGGTGAGCTGGCCCTGGCGCTCGATCAGCCTGGCCACGCTCACCCTGGAGCCCCGGGCGACCTCGGCGCGCGCGACCTTGACGTCCGCGAGCGCCTCCAGCTGAGCGCCGACGGCGATGCCGTTCTCCACCTTTGCCGGCGCTTCCTCGGTCGCCCTCGCCGCTCCGGCGGGGACGACAACGGCCAGCGCCGCGATGACCGCAACGATGAGGCCGCCCGTCGTGCTCCTTCGACTGCAGATGAGCATCGGGCCCGATTCTACGCGGAAGGAGAGCGATGTCACCTGCGTTGTCACCAGATCGGGTGGTCCGTCCGGGAAGCCCTCCGCGACGACATCGAGCGCGCCTGTCGGCGCGGAACGCAGGGGTGCATCGTCCCCATGGATGGAGCGTGCCCCAGGGAGCGGGCGCCCCGAGCAGGGAGCTCAGCGCGCTCAAGCAGGGCCGCACCGGCGAGCTCGACAAAAAGGGTCCCAATCTGCGGACCTCGCTCGTGTCCGACAAAGGCGAGGAGACATGATGAAACCGCGATCGCTTATTTCGGTCACAGCCGCGCTGCTGTTTCTCGGCGTCTCGATCCCCGAGGCCGCTGCGGAGGACAAGACACCGACCAAGCAAGAGAATTATAGTTATACGTTCACCGATGATCTGCTGGATGCCTCGAACAGCTCCGCGACCGGCGCCATGCTCCAAGTCCGACAGCCCGGGCGTCGCGACAGGCTGCTCCGACCGAGACTCCACTTCGTGCCGGAGATGCTCAAGTCGATCGAAACGATGTGATGGGGCGCGCCGCCTTCTCGACGGAGGAGGAGCCGACGAGGAAAGGAGCACGCATCGGTCGATCGGCCCCGCCCACGGGACGGAACGGGCACCGCGCCGAAGCTAGGCTCCGGTCAATTTCCGGCGCCGCTCGCGCACCTCGCCGAGCTTGAGCACGATCTCGTGCATCCTGCGTTGCTCACTCTCCACCATCTGCTCGAGCTCGCGCTGAAACCATACGCCGAGCGTGCTCTCGATCGGGCGCGGGAGCCCCAGATCGCCCGGCTCCTCGGTCACCCAGAGGAGCTGCAGCCCGGAGGCCTCCAGCTGGTTGCGCGCGTACTGCATCGCGAGCTGGATCGCCTGCACACCGTCGATCCCGTACACGCACTTGCTGCATCCGTCGTCCAGGCCCTCGAAGATGACGGGACACGCCCAGTCCACCCCAGGAGGGCTCACCTCGAACGGCCGTCCAATCTTCAAGATGATCTCTCGCCCAGGCTGACCTTCCACGCTGTAGCGACGCTCCGCGATCGGCGAATCCTTTTCATCCATGCGATGAGGCTACTACGAGAACTCGACCGCGCACCACACGAGCCAGACAGGCCATGCTGCCGAGCTCGCAGAGTCTGTACGCTCGCGGCCTCTCCTGGGGCCGCATCAGCGCGCTCCCCCGCCCTGGTCGAGGCTACCAGCGCCGTCTCTAAGCGGTTCGGGTCCATACCTTCGTCCTGATCGGCCAGCGACTCGAACAGGGCCGGCTTCATGTCGACCACCTCGAGCACCTTGTGCAGCATCGCGTGCTCGCCGTCACGCAGCCTCGGCGCGGTCTTCCGCTGCTCCTTGGTGAGCGTCACGAGGCCGGGGAAGAGCTCGTCGAGCTTCTCGACGAAACCGGCATCGGTGGCCGGGTGGCGCTAGAACCGGTGGCAGGATCAGGTCGAAACGGGCGGCAGGATCACGCCAGAATACGTAGTCATCACAAGCGAGCCAGCCGTCCATCTTCGAGCAGCACCCAGGGAGCTGAAGTCGAGTACGCCTCGACCCCTGCCAGGGGCAAACCAGGTGCGTCCGCGAGGACATCGATGCCTTCGCGGAGCTTCAACCCACGTTCGGTAAGCCGATACACTCGCGAGAGCATCGGGTGCGAGTCGGATGGCTCTGGGCCTGGCGCTCGTTCCACAGCCGCGCCAGCGTCGTGGTCTGCCCAATGCTCCAGCCGGCGCGGCAGGAACAGGTCGCCCGTGCAGGAGAGCGTCCTCCACAAGTCCATTCCAGCCCGCAGGTCGCGCCCAACCACCGCGAGAGGAGTCTGCCACTCCGCAGACAGGATGGTCAGGAGCAGCTCGTCGAATCGACTGAGGCGCAGCGCTCCTCCCGCAGTCCTTCTCGGGAAAAAGGACGAGAGGAGCTCCCACAAGGGCGCGAGCTCTGGAAACCCTTCGACGCCACGCGCGCAATTCTGTGCGAACGGCCTCGGATCTGCTGCCGTGTACTGGCTCCAGAGGCGGACGGCACGTCGGTAGCGTCCGGGCGGCCAGGGACGCGCTTCATCGAGCCGCTCCAGGATCGTACCAAGCGCGGAGGCGGAGCACCACGTCGGCACGGCAGAGTCGTTGGTGTCCAGCCCCAGGAATGGAGGATCCAGATCGACGACGACGATGTCCTTGCGGGGGATGGCACGCGTGCGCAGCCTGCTGCAGGCTCTCCAGAGCGCGACGCGCTCGCGCAGATTGGTGGACGAAACCCATACGAAAACCGCAGGACCTATCTTGCGATCAGCACCGATAGGGTCGTCAAAATCACCCCACCACGCCTGACGCGCAAGGACATGCTCGGACGCACCCACGCGAGACGGTCCAACAAGAACACAGTCGGAGTCGACGACAACGTTGGCGGCACCGAGCGGCGCGATGCGATCCGCCACGCGAGACTCGAAAACCACATGTGTTGCGCTAGCGATATCCACAGCGAAGGCACTCACTAGATTCGTACGGCTCGCCGCGAAGACAATAGTCAAGACAGTCGCGACAGAACGTATGACCGCTTGTCGTTATGCGCGTGCAAGGCCGTCCTTTGACCTGGCAAGCTTCAAAGTATTCGCTGCACCTGGTGACCGGGGCACACCCTGCCATCTGCTCAGAGGTACCGCTACCCACGTCGTCACCGTTTCGGTATGCGTCTCCTGTAGCTGCTGACGGGATGATGATACTGCCACCTGCGCCGTCCGTTCCCTGGCCCCTGAGATAGCACTCACCCATGTCGAAGTTGCACGCCGTGAGACCGCAAACGAGAACAGCGGCCGCCTTCGTTTTCGACCTGCGTCGCATGCCCCCATCCTCCAGGTCGTTCCGGATACACGCGCGGAGATGCGGGCGCAACGGTGATTCGCATCACTGCTCGTGTCCTTGCGCTACCGTTTATCAGGCCCCCGCTCCGCGGCCGAGCCCGAGCAGAGCGCAGCGGGCTGCGATTCGTCGCGGACGAACTCAGCGCGGACGCGGAGATCGATGCGCACATCGGCAAACTCGGCGCGGTCATGGCCCACATGCTCGACGAACGCCTCTACACGGGATGCCTGAAGCGCGAGTTCGTCGAACTCCTGCTCGGGCTGGATATCGGACTGCGCTATTCGGTCGTAGAAGAGTGTCATGAACGTGCGCACGGTCGCGACGCGTCGCCCGCGAACCGCTCGATCGCTGCCACGAGCTGGTCGATGGCCGCCAAGAACGGCTCGATGGCTGCCACGAACCGCTCGATCGCTGCCACGAGCCGCCCGATGGCTGCCACGAACCGCTCGATCGCTGCCACGAGCCGCTCGATCGCTGCCACGAGCCGCTCGATGGTCGCCGTGAGCCGTTCCCCTGCCCCGTCTCACCTCGACCGCTCCCGCACGACCGCTGCCAAGCGCCGTGCGCGTGGAGCAGTCCTAGATCTAGCTCGACCGATTGCAGATGATCGGGTTTCGCCCGGCCCCCGCTGTCCGGCGCACTGTCAGGCGGCGCGGCGGCGCACGATCAAGCCGATCAGGCCGTATGCCATTCCCGCGCCCACCAGGCCGAACTTCACGCGAGCGCAGTGCGACGCGATCGCGGGCCAGATCTCCTCCTCTGCGCCGTGCAACGCCGCCAGCAGCGCGGCGTTCTCCGTCGCGTCGAGCAGGCCGGCCAGCCATTGCCCCCACGCGAGCAGCCCTCCGAGGCGGGCGCCTGGAAAGCCTCGAGCGCGCAGCTTGTCCGCCGTCACGGCGCAGCCCAGAGCGAGCAAGCTCGAATAGGCAACCAGGAAGAGATAGTCGAGCCCGAGGATGAACGCGGCGTCGAGACGGGCGCGGTCGTCCCATGAGCCCAGGATTCGGCGAACCTCGCCTGCGCTCCCCGCAAACTCCAGGGACATAATCCCCTTCGGTGCTTCCGCAGTGCGGAGCCGCTCATCGAGCGCTATCAACCCCACACCGCTCGCCACCGTCAGGCCGAGCAGCGACCAGAAGAGGACGGTGCGCCCCGACGCCGGAATCCGTTCGAATGGATGTCGCATGGTAATTTCCCTCCCGGACGCCGCGCTCGGAACACGCGAGCGCAGCGACCTCGTCGATCCCGAGGGTCAGCGAGCCGGCGCGAGCCCCTCATGGGCCTCCGCCACCTCCTCGTCGCCTGCCTTCGCCGCCGCCTCGTGGTCCGCTGCCGCCGCCCCGCCGTCATCCGCTGCTGCCGTCTCGTCCTCATCGCCCGCCGCCGCAGCGATCGCCGTCTCCTCGGTCCACGGCGCCGCACCTGCCGGCGGCGGCGAGAGCGTGGTTCCCTTCTCAGTCGACTGCGCGCGGAACCGGAGCAGGAACGACTGCCCCAGCACGCCCGCCACGCCGGGGAGGTCCTCCACGATCGCGAGCTTCACGCTCGGGGCGGAGGCGCCTTCCACCTCCAGCCGGCCGGCGACGGCGAGCTTCGCCTCCTGAAGGCCGCTCGGCGTCCACACCCACAGCACACGCGGCCCGGCGGAGAGGCCGATCCGGTCCGCGAACGCCCTCTGTACAAGCACGTGGCTCACCATCGTATCGACGACGAAGACGCCCTTTTCCTTGCCGTCGATCGCTGCTTCGCCTCGAGCCAGGCCGTCCTCCCCGAGCGGCAAGAGCGCCTGTCCGGTGACGGCGAGATGCTGGCACTCGGCGGAGGTGGCGAGCTGGCTCGCCACCTCCGTCACGGTGAAGCCAGACCACCCCGCGAGCCGCGTCCCTTGATCGGCGTTGTAATGGAGGTGCAGGACGAGCGGCGCGATGCCGTCGCACGGGCGGCGGAGATCACGATAGACGCGCGCCAGGTGGACGGGCGCCCCCCGCTGGTGCGGGCGGAGCGAGATGCATTGCTCGTAGTCGGCGGCCGCCTCCTCGAGCTTCCCCTGGCGCTCCCGCGACTCGGCGCGCCCGCAAAAGGCGTCCCCGTCGGCCGGGTTCTGCTCGAGCAGCCGCGTCGCCGCGCGCTCCGCCCCGGAGTACTCTCCGCGGCGGTTGTGGGCGGCGCGGATCTTCCAGAGCACCCTGGGCTCGTGGCCGCACGCCGCGAGGAACGCCTCGCTGCGCTCGATCAACTCGCGATCGCGGTTGGCGCGACGGAGGAGCTCGGCCAGCGTGAGCATCAGGTCCTCCTCACAGGGGTTCGCCTCCAGCGCGCGCTCGGTCGCGGCGAGGCCCTCCGGCGGCATCCGCACGGCCGCGGCAGCGTGGATGTACGCCGCCGCGACGCCGCCCAGCGCCGCGAGCAAGACCGCCGCGACGCCCGCGCTCCTGAGCGCGCGACCGCGCCGGATCGCACGCTCGCAGCCAGGGCAGGCGACCCCGTGGGAAGCGGAGAAGGAGACGCACACGTGGCAGACGGGAGCGCCGCAGCGCGCGCACTCCTCCGTCGAGGGGGCGAGCGCATGAAAGCGGCAGCGCGGGCCTTCCTCGATACGAGCGCGATACGTCACCCTCATAGGCTAGCAGTGCTGAGGGAAGTCGGACGGGGAAGCAAACCGCCTTGATGCAGAGACGCCTACAGCGCCCAGCTGCCGACGCCACGGAGCGACACCAGCGCGCCGACCGGCGGCGACCTGTACGCGACCCCCACGCCATCCACCGAGAAATCGTTGCGCCGGAGCGGCACCAGCGCGGCGGCGCCGACCTCGAAGCCGAGCGGACCTGCCAGGCTCGCCAGCGACAGCTCGATCGGCACCGCCAGCCACGTCTTCTCGACGGCGTCGTTCCGCGTGAAGCCGCTCGCCGCCACCATCAGCCGGCCAGCGTGAACGCCGGAGCACACGTCGAAGCGCAGCACCCCAACGCCCGCGGCCACGAAGCAAGCGCGCACGACGCCGCCGAACATCGTCTCGCGGAGCTCGCCCGGCCCGAGCTCCAGCGTCTGCGGGACGAGCCAGAGCGCGCCGATCGCCGCTCGAAATCGCGCACCGCCGATGCCGAGCTCCGCGGAGAGCGCGGGCGCGAAGGGACGCACCACGCCGAACAGGCCGGCAGCGCCCGCCGCCAGCGTGAGCCGCGTGGCGCCACGTTCGGACGTCGGCGCCTCGCGCTCGCCGCCGCCGGCGCCCGCTGGCGCGGGCCGCGCGACCAGCGGCCGCTCCGCCGAGGCGCTGGGCGAAGACGCCGGCGCTGGAGGCGCGGGCGGCGGCGCGTCGCGCGCCTCGGCTCCGGGCCCCTGCGGGGACGACGCCTGCCCGTCGGAGTCGAGCAGCAGCGCGAGCGTCACCGCCGTCGCCTGCTCGAGCCCGGCGCAGCTGCGGCTGCGATCGCGCAGCTCGCGCGCGCCGCTCCCGCTGCGGATGGACGCGCGGAAGCCGTCGGCCTCCCGGGTGAACTCGACGACGTAGGAGCCGCTCGCACCCGTCTCCGGCCGGCCGCGCAGCTGCTCGACGCGCTCGATGAGGCGCGCCGCGTCCGGGCAGCTCTCGGCGCCAGCGCCGCGCGTCACGCTCAGGAACGGCTCGGTCTGCGCCGTGGCGGTCCCCGAAGCCGCCAGCATCGCACCAAAAACCACGGGAAAAGCGCGACGCCTCCGCATCGGGACGACGCGAGGGTAGCCGCCGCGCGGAGCACGCGCATTTATTTGTGATCGTCTGGGCCCGGCGTCCCCACTAGGGGACCGAGTGGTATCGTCCCTGCACAATTCCGCGCTCGATCTGGCGGCGTCTGCTCGTCTCGTTCGCTGACAGGTCACCGGGACGTCACGGCATGAGCACACCGGACCCCGAGTTTCGAGCCCTCTACGACGCGCACTTCAACTTCGTCTGGTGCTCGCTCAGGCGCCTCGGGGTGCGCGAGGCGGACGTGCTCGACCTGGCGCAGAAGGTGTTCTTGACCGCGCATTTCAAGCTCCCCGAGTTCGAGGGTCGATCGCTCCTCACGACATGGCTCTTCGGCATCTGCCAGCGTGTCGCGAGCGACTACCGGCGCTCAGCGCGGTTCCGGCGCGAGGTCACGACGGACGCCGCGGAGATGGACCTCTACGGCGGCGCGTCCGAGGAGCTCGCGCTGAGCGCGGAGTCGCGGCAGCGCGCGCAGGCGGCGGAGGCCATCTTGAACAAGCTGCCGGAGCCGCAGCGCCTCGTGTTCGTCCTGTTCGAGCTCGAGGAGAAGTCGGGCCAGGAGATCGCGGACCTGCTGGGCATTTCCGTGGGCACGGTGCGCTCGCGCCTCCGCCTGGCGCGCGAGACCTTCTCCCGCGAGGTCAAGCGCCTCGCGCTGGCACAGGACACGAGCCGAAAGGAGGCCGTGTGATGGGGGATCCTGAACGGCTGCTGAGCGTCAAGAGCGGGGCGGACCCGCTCGAGCGGGAGCTCCTTGGAAGCGTGCGCCACGTGGGTCCGCCCGAGGGCGCGAAGGAGCGCGCATGGCGCGGCATCGCGGGCCAGCTGGCGGCGGGGACGGCCGTCGGCGCCACGGCCGGCGCCAGCGCCGCCGCTGCCACGAAGGCTGGCGTCGGTTCGCTGTTGCCGTCGGCGCTCTCGATCAAGGCAGCGGCGGTGCTCGTGGGCGGCGGCCTGGTGCTCGGCGGAGCGTACTGGGCCCTCTCCTCCCCGGACGAGCCACCTGCGCCGCCCCGCGCGGCGGCCCCGGAGCGCGCGCCTGCGGAGGTGCCCCAGGCCCCTGTGGCGCCTCTGGAGGAGCCCAAGGCGCTTCCGGAGCCGCCGCTCGATGGCCCCACCGCGGGAGAGCCGACCCGGAGGCCGAGCGGACCGAAGCCGACGGAGACCGATCTTCTGCGCGCGGAGAGCGCGCTGCTCACGGAAGCGCGCGCCAAGCTGCGCTCCGGAGACGTGGCGGGAGCCACCGCGCTCCTCGAGCGCCTGCGCGCGCAGTTCCCGAACGGCGTGCTCCGGCAGGAGCGCGAGGTGCTCGCCATCGACGTGCTGGCCGCGCGCGGCAACGCACAGGAGGCGAAGCGGCGCGCTCAGGCCTTCGTCAAGCAGTATCCCAAGAGCCCCCACAGCGCGAAGCTAAGGCGGTTCCTGGATCAGCCGTGAAGCGCTGCTCGGCCGCTCGTTTCATGGCGTTCGGCTGCCTTGCGGCCTCCGGGTGTGATGCGGAGATCACCTCGGTCGGAGCCTGGGCGCCGGACGTGTCCGGATCGTCGTATATCGAGGCGGAGCTCGGAGAGCTGAGCGACGGCTTCACCGTCGGTGAAGACAGCCGCGCTTCCGAGGGCCGCTTCGTCGCGCCCCCGGCCGGACTGACCTCGGACGATGCGCCGGGGCTCGCGCGGGCTCGCTACCGCTTCGAGGCGCCGAGCGGGGCAGAGTACGTGATCTGGGGGCGGATCCACGCTCCGAGCGCCCTCAACAACCGCTTCTGGTTCCAGGTGGACGGCGGCCCCTGGTACCTCTGGCGCATCAGCGTCGGTGACATCTGGTTCTGGGACGATCTCCACGACAACACGCGCTATGGCGAGCCGCTCCGCTTCCCCCTCTCGGCCGGAGCGCACGAGCTCGTCCTCGCGAACGCCGTCGAGGGCGTCCAGCTGGATCGGCTGTACTTCACGCCCGACGGCGACGAGCCCCCGGGCAACGACACGCCCTGCGATCCGCCGCATTCGATCGAGGTCGAAGGGGAATGCCTCCCGAGCTGCGGCGCCTTGAAGGGGACCGCGTGCGGCGACGTCCCGTGCGCCGGGCGCGAATTGCTCGAAGCCTACGATTGCGCTGTGTGCTGCAGCGTCGAAGGACCGTGAGCCGGCGGCGCCCCCGCCGTCGGGTCGGAGCGCGGCGACCGTAGACCTACCTCTTCGTACCAATCGAAACGTCTCCACGTTTCGAGGACGAAAAAGGTGATCGCGCCCGAGCGGGTCTCCCACCGAGGCTGAGTAGCCAGCAGCCTCGAGCGGAGCCCTGAATGACTACATCATCGATTGAACAATTCAAGTCCCACGGAAGCGTGGGCCTGCTCGCCGCGGCGCTCGCGCTGTCGGCGTGCATCGGCAACCTGGGCGGCGAAGACGGCAAATCGCCGGAGGAGGGCACGAACGGTACGAGCGGCAGCTCGAGCAGCGGAGGCTCGGGCTCGGGGCCTTCGGGCCCGGGCGAGCCATTGAGGTGCGACGCGAGCACCATCGATCCTGGGCCTTCGCCGATGCGGCTGCTCTCGCGGGAGCAGTACCTGAACACCGTGCGCGACCTCGCCGGCGACGTGCCCGGCCTCGACGCGGCGCTCGGCCCCGCGATCGAGGCGTCGGCGTTCGGCCTCTTGCAGCCGGACGTGACGCAGGTCGAGCTCGAGCATTTCCAGGCCGCGGCGGACGTCATCGCCGCGGCCGTCGCCGGCAATCCGGCGGCGCTCGACAGGATCGCGCCTTGCGAGGCCGGAGCCGAGCCGAGCGAGTGCGCGCGCCAGCTGGTCGTGGGCTTCGGCGCCCGCGCCTACCGCGCCCCGATCACGGACGCGGCGGACATCGAGCGACACCTGCAGCTCTTCGACGTCGGCGCGGAGACGAGCTACGAGCACGGGATCGAGCTCCTGCTCCGCGGCATGCTGCAGTCGCCGCGCTTCCTGTACCGCGTCGAGATCGGCACCTCGGAGAAGGTGAGCGATCGCGCCGTGAAGCTCTCTCCGCACGAGGTGGCAGCTCGCCTCTCGTACATGCTGTGGGGCACCCTGCCGGACGCCAGGCTGAACGAGGCCATCGAAGACGGCAGCCTGACCACGAAGGAGGGTGTCGCGGCGCAGCTCGACTGGATGCTCGAGGACGAGCGCGGCGAGAGGCTGGTCCATCGCTTCCTCGGCAGCTGGACGCACCTGAACGGCCTGAACAGCGTTGTGAAGGACGCGGACGCCTTCCCCGAGTGGCAATCGCGGTCGTTCCGTGAGTCGCTGCGCGGGCAGGCCGACGCCTTCTTCGACCACGTGCTCGACGACGAGGGAGGCAAGCTGAGCGCGCTCCTCACCTCCACGACGGTCTTCTACAACAAGGATCTCGGCGGGTACTACGGCGTCACCGGCGACGACTCCTTCCAGGCGCTGAAGCGCACGGACGGGGCCACCTCGGGTATCCTGACGCTCCCGGCGCTGCTCGCCATCCAGGCGAAGCCCGCAGAGAGCTCGCCGATCTACCGAGGGAAGTTCGTGCGCGAGGCGCTGCTCTGCCAGCAGCTGCCGGCCCCGCCGGCCAACATCCCCAAGCCGCCCGAGGTCGACCCGAGCAGCTCGACCCGAGAGCGGCTGTCGCAGCACGAGGTGGACCCGAGCTGCGTCGGCTGCCACCAGCTGCTCGATCCGCTCGGCTTCGGCTTCGAGCACTACGACGCGATCGGCCGCTACCGCGAGCTCGACGGCGGCGAGCCGGTCGACGCGAGCGGCAAGGTCATCGCCACCCGCGACATGGACGGCGAGTTCGAGGGCGTGGCGGAGCTCGGCAGTAGGCTCGCGGGCAGCGCCGAGGTGGAAGAGTGCGTGGCGCGCCAGTGGTTCCGCTTCGCCATCGCCCGCTTCGAGCAGGACATGGATGGTTGCTCGATGGAGAGCTTGCTCGAGACCTTCAAGGCCACCGGCCAGGATCTGAACGCGCTTCCCCGCGCCGTCGTGGAGACGGACGCCTTCCTTTACCGCCGTCCGATCGACGCGCACACGAAGGAGATGCCATGAACCGAAGAGGCCCTATCGACCTCCGCACCCAGATCAGCCGCCGCAAGCTGCTGGGCGGGCTCGGCGCCCTGACCGTCGCGCTCACGAGCCCCGTCTGGCGGAGCGCCACCGTGTTTGGACAGGACGCGAAGCAGCCGGGCGCCAGGCGCTTCATCGGCATCTTCTCGGCGAACGGCACGGTGCCGTCGGCGTTCTTTCCGGCAGGGGACGCGCACGAGGCGCCGCTCTCGCTCGGCCCTATCCTGGCGCCGCTCGAGGAGCACAAGCAGAGGATGCTTGTGCTCAAGGGCGTGCACATGAACTCGACGGTCGAGGACGAGCTCGGCGTCACGAGCGAGAACAAACCCGGCGGCCCGCACATGAAGGGCCCCGGCGCGATGCTGACGGGCGGCTCGCTGCTCGCGGGCAGCTTCACGGGCGCGGGCGGCCCCGCCGGCTGGGCGGATCGCATCTCCGTCGACCAGCACATCGCGAGTCGCATCGGTGGCAACAGCCAGTTCCCGTCGCTCGAGTTCGGCGTGCGCATCGAGGGGCAGGAGCCGCTCCGCGTGATCTCGTACCGCGGTCCGAACCAGCCGAACACGGCCGTCGACGATCCATTCCAGATGTACTCGCGCATCTTCGCCAACGCGGATCTCTCCGAAACGGAGCTGCAGCGGCTGATCGCCGAGCGCCAGAGCGTGCTGGACTTCCTCAAGGACGATATCGGCCGCCTGAAGGCGCGCGTCAGCTCCGAGGACAAGGCGCGGCTCGAGGCGCACCTCGGCGGCATCCGCAACATCGAGCAGCGGCTGCAGAGCTCGGCGGTCTCGTGCACGCCGCTCACGATGCCGGAGAAGTTCGACACGCGAGCGATGGAGAACTATCCGAAGGTCGGCCGGCTGCAGACCGACCTGATGCTGCTCGCGCATATCTGCGGCATGACCCGCGTCTCCACGTTCATGTGGGCCAACGCCGATAGCTGGCAGTACTATCCCTGGATCGGGGTGAACGAGGAGCACCACGAGCTCTCCCACGCCGGCGACAACGATGCGGTCGCGAACGAGAAGCTCGTGAAGATCAACGTCTGGCACAGCGAGCAGGTGAAATACGTGCTGGATCAGCTGGCGCTCGCGAAGGAAGTGGACGGCAGCTCGATGCTGGACAACACCCTGCTGCTCTGGGGCAACGAGCTCGGCGTCGGCAACACGCACACGTACAAGGATATCCCGTGGGTGCTCGCGGGCGGCGCGGGCGGCTACTTCAAGATGGGCCGCTACATGAAGTACGCCGATCTGCCGCACAACAACCTGCTCGTGTCAGTATGCAACGCCATGGGCCTCGACGACGTGACCACCTTCGGCATTCCCGGCGTGTGCACCGGGCCCCTGCCAGGCCTCCTGGCCTGAGCCGCGGGGAGAGGGCGACCTGCCGGCCGCCGCGATCGACGCGGTCGCGAAGCTCCGCGCCAAGGGGAGCGAGCAGATAAAACCGTACGCAGCCCCGGAAGAAACCCGACATTCGCGCCGAGGTCGGAAGTCGCGGACGGATCCCGTTCAGCCGGAGCGAGCGCGCGGCGCGCGGCCCGGGCCGGCCTGGACAACTGGACAGCTGGACAACCCTCCTCGCGCACTGCCGTCTTACCATTCATCACAGTTTCGTATTGCCACATTCCGGGTTCGGCCTATATTCCACATCAATCAATTTTCCTACCATCCGCCGCGCATCGCCCTCGGCGTGCCGCGGCGCTTACGCTTCTCAAGCCCAGGACGCTCGTCCATCATCGCTTCGCTGCGTCGGCCAGGGAGCGGAGCGCCGCTCCGCCGATCGGAGAAGCCAGATCACGCCTCGAGGAGCCAGGCAGCGCAGGCACGCTGGACGAGCAGCGCGCGTCGACACTGTTCCATTCGTTTCGTTCGAGGGGGGGAGACATGGATGTTCGTGACATTTACGGCGCGGGAGACCGCGACCGGGACCGGGCGGGGCTTCCATGGAAGCTCGGGATCGCGCACGTGGTGAGCAGCTTGAAGGCCGGCGACGCCGAGCAGGTGGTCGTCGATCTGTCGGCGCTCCAGCGCGCTGCGGGCCATGACGTGACCGTGATCGCCATCGCCGATGATCCGGACGGTCCGCGGGCAGAGCAGCTGCGGCGGCGCGGCGTCGAGGTGCAGCTCCTGCCGAAGCGCCGCGGCCTCGACGTGAGCATGACAGCCCGGCTCGTCGCGCTCTTCAGGGCGAGAGGGATCTCGCTCGTCCATGCGCATAACCTGCAGCCGCTCCTCTATGCCGCGCCCGCAGGCTGGCTGCATCGCGTCCCGGTCGTCCACACGAAGCACGGCGTCTCGGACGAGCTGCAAGGCCGGCGATGGCTGCGCAGCGCCGCCGCCGCGTTCGTCGACGCCCACGTCGCGGTGTCGCGGCCGGCCGCCGAGGCCCTGGTCAACCAGGGTCAGGTCAGCGCCGAGAAGCTGCACGTCGTCGCCAGCGGCCTCGACCTCTCGCGGTTCGCGCCCGATCCCGTGGCCAGGGCCCGTGTCAGGGCCGAGCTCGGCATCTCGCAGCGGGCCTGGGTGCTCGGGAGCGTGGGGTGCCTCTCTGCCGTGAAGAACCATGCATTGCTCCTGCGCGCGGCCGCGCAGGCGCTGCCGGAGGACGGGCGGCTGCTCCTCGCCGGAGATGGCCCGGAGCGGGCGCGGCTCGTCGCGCTCGCGCGCGAGCTAGGCCTGTCCGAGCGCGCGCACTTCGTCGGCGGGCGGCACGGCGTGCCCCAGATCCTGGCCGCGCTCGACGCGTTCGCCCTCACCTCCGTCGCCGAGGGCCTGCCGCTCGCCGTCCTCGAGGCGATGGCCGCCGGGCTCCCCGTCGTCGCGACCGCGGTGGGCGGCGTGCCCACGGCCCTCACCGAGGGGTACACGGGCTTCCTCGTGCCTTCCGGGGACGCCGAGACGCTCGCGGCCAGGCTGACGGAGCTCCGCGACGACCCCGCGCTCGCCGCGCGCATGGGGCGATACGGCCGGAAGGTCACGCTCCAGCGCTACTCCGCTGCCCGCATGGTCGAGCGTTACATGGACCTCTACACGCTGCTGCTCGTACGGCGGCTGCACCGCGGCATGCCCGCCATCCGGCCGAGCGACCTGTTCGCCTATGCGCGGAGCTCGTCCTTCGTGCAGCGCGCGTTCGGCGTCAGCGAGGCCGCCGAGGCGCCGGGCGGCGGCTGGGGCGCGCCGCACAGCGACGCGGCGGCCAGCGCGCGGCCGCGCTCGCCGATAGCACTGTCGATCTGAGCGGGCGCTGCGGCGCACCTCGAGCTCGCCTCGTCCCTGCGCACTCGGAAGCCGGCGGCGCGGTCCGCAGGGACACGCCTACGACAGCACAAGGTGTTCGAGGAGAATCTTGAACCCGAGTCCAATGAGCAGGATCCCCCCAGCGAGGTCGAGACGCTTGCCGAGCATCGCCCCGAACCGCCGTCCCGCGAAGAGCCCCGCTGCGCTGAGCAGCGCCGTGACGACGCCGATCGTCACGACGGAGATCGCGAACGGGGCGTTCAGCATCGGCAGCGTGATGCCCACGGCGAGGGCGTCGATGCTCGTGGCGATCGCCAGCACGAACATCGAGCTCAACGCGAAGGGATCGACCGTGGTCTCGCCCTCGCCCTCGCCGTCGTCGCGGGCTTCCCAGAGCATCTTTCCGCCGATGAACGCGAGCAGCACGAACGCGATCCAGTGGTCCCACGCTTGCACGCGCGGACCGATCTGCTCTCCGAGCAGCCAGCCGATGACGGGCATCAGGGCCTGAGCGCCGCCGAAGAACCCGGCGACGAGCAGGACATGGCGCGCCCGAATCGCCGGGACCGACAGCCCTCGTGCCGCCGCGACAGCGGTCGCGTCCATCGCGAGCCCGAGCGCGAGGAGCAAGATCGCGCCGAAATTCACGAGCCCCTCCGCGCGTCACCGGCAGAGAGCGGGTGAACCTCGACCGTGACGTGCTGGAGGCTGGCGATCGGGACGAACGCGTCACGGTAGGCGGAAGGCGCCAGTGGGCTCGGTACCGCGACCGAGACGATGCAGGCGCGCGCGCCGGGGCCGATGTCCCACAGGTGGAGATCGACGACGCTCGCTCCTGCGAAGGTAGACTCGATGCGATCGCGGATGCGCTGGGCAAGGGACTCGGAAGGGACGACGTCGAGCAGCTGCCTGGCCGCCTGCCGACAGAGTCCGTAGCTCCACTTCGCGATGACGAGCCCGCCGACGATGCCCATCGCGGCGTCGAGGAACGTCCAGCCAAGGTAGCGCCCGCCGAGGAGGGCGAGGATCGCGAGCACGCTGGTCAGCGCGTCCGCGAGGACGTGGAAGTACGCCGCGCGCAAGTTCTGGTCGTGCCCGTGGTGGTCGTGGCCATGGGCGTGCTCGTCGTCGTGATCGTCATGGCCATGAGCGTGGTGATCGTGGTCGCGGTGGTCGTCGTCCGCCTCGTGATGGTGATCGTCGGCGTGGAGGAGCCGCACGCTGACGAGGTTGACCGCGAGACCAACGACGGCGACGGGAAGCGCCTCGGAGAAGGCGATCGACTCGGGATGGAGGAAGCGGCGCAGCGACTCGACGACCATGAGGAGCGCGATGAGCGCGAGCGCGACCGCGCTCGTGTACCCGGCGAGGGCGTGCACCTTGCCCGTGCCGAAGGAGAACGCGCTCGACCCGGACTGCTTGCGCGCGAACCAGTACGCGAAGGCCGACATGCCGAGCGCGCCCGCATGCGTGGCCATGTGCCAGCCGTCGGCGGTGAGCGCGAGCGAGTTCGTCGCGTAGCCGACCACCAGCTCCGCCACCATCATGGCGAAGGTCAGCGCAACGACCCACCGGGTCCTGGCTTCGTGCGAAGGCGCGGCGGCGCCGTGGTCGTGGGCGTGTCGAAGCTGGGCGAGCCGATCGGATCCCGTGGAGTCGCTCATCGTTGCTTCCTTCACTTCACATAGGCGCGGACGATCTGAACCAGCTCCTCCGCGGCCTCCCGCTGGGGTGCCGTTGCGCGCTCCGCGTCGATGACGTGCGTGCGGATGTGCCCCTCGATGAGCTCGCCCACGAGGCCGTTCAGCGCGCCACGCGCCGAGGTCACCGTCTGCAGGACCTCGGAGCAACCCGCTTCGCCCTCGAGGGCCCGCTCGACCGCTTCGAGCTGCCCGCGGATCCGCCGGACGCGCGCGATGAGCTTCTTCTTGTTCTCGACCGTGTGCACGCCTATAGCATAGGGGGGTATACTATATGGATCAAGCCCCGCGCGCTGGCTCCTCTCGGAGGCCGGCGACGGTCGGTGCAGGTTCGTCGTCTCGCCGAGGTCGCTGAGGCCGAGCTCCCAGGCGTTCGGCAGGATGGGCGGCAGGGGGTCGATCAGGTCCACGCAGTCCACGCAATGGGTCGCTCAACCCATGTGGACTGAGGGGGACAACTATCCGTTGCGCGCCCGGTAAGCGCGCTGCTGGCAAGCGCGCGAGCAGTAAGCGCGCGGCCGCCCCGTGGAGGACTGGGCGATCTCGCCGCCGCACTGCGCGCACCTCGACTTCTCGTCATGCCGAGGAGCATCAGGGAGACTTTCGTCACAACCCCGCGCTGGAGACCGTGACGTTTCGGGACTTTCGTCACACTGACGGGAGCGCGACCGGACGAGCGCTTCGATGCCCTCGAGCACGCGCTGCAGGCCGAACAGGAACACCTCCTCCGTGAAGGGGTGCTCGCCGAAGGCGCCCGAGCGCATCAGCTTCGCCATCGTCGGGAGGCGCCCCGGGTCGAAGAGCTTGTCCCAGAAGTACGCGCGCTCGGACCACCACTGCGCGTCGGTGACGCCGGTCTCCCGCTCGGCCTCGGCCACGTCCACCGAGAGCCTCGCCGCGCCTCGGACGTACCCGTCGACGAGGTGGACGACGGCGATCACCTCGCGGTCGGTGAGGCCGATCCCGCAGGCCGCGCGGAGCTCCGCGTCGTACGCCGCCATCCCGTTCGGCCCCATCACGGGGCGCACCGGCGTCACGTGCAAGAACCACGGGTGGCGGTGGTAGAGCGCCCAGTCCGCCAGCGCCGCCGCCTCGAGCTTGGCCCGCCACCCCCCGGGGACGTCGTCGACCAGGGGCAGCTCCCCCGCGACGGTGTCCAGCATGAGATCCAGGAGCTCGGCCTTGCTCGGAACGTACCGGTAGAGCGACATCGTGGTGAACCCGAGCTTCCCGGCGACCCGCTGCATCGACAGCGCCGAGAGCCCCTCGCCGTCGGCGAGCTCGATGGCGGCCCGCACGATCTGATCGAGGCTCAGGCCAGGCTTGGGCCCCCGGCTCGGCCGCTTCCTGGCCCCCCAGAGGAGCTCCAGGCTGCGCACGGCGTCGCCGCCGCCGCTGTACTCCGTCGCCGTTTTCCGACGCCTCGTTGGTTTGACAGCCATCCCTCTATTGCGTATACCACACACATAAACGTGTACGTAATACACATTTTATGGAGGCCCGCTTGAAGCAGCACGACCCGAGGCGATCGACGCGAATGACGATCCTGCCCCTCCACGCGCGCGGCCTCTCGGCCGTCGTGCCGCTCGCGCTCTCGCTCGGATGCGCGGCGCAGGAGCCGACGCCGGAGCCCACGTTCTGGCAGGACGTCGCGCCGATAACGACGTCCAGGTGCGCCGCGTGTCATCAGGAGGGCGGGCTCGCGCCCTTCCGCCTGGACGACTACATCTCGGCGAAGGCGCGCGCTGGCGCGATCGACGACGCCGTGCAGGGCGGCCATATGCCCCCGTTTCTCGTGACGCACGACGGCTCGTGCGGCGACTTCGAGGACGAGGCGACGCTCACCGCCGAGGAGATCGACATCATCCATCGCTGGGCGACCGGGGCGCGCGCCGAGGGAGAGCGCGCGGGCGCGCCGCCCGCCCCGCCCGTGCCCACGCTCGAGGGCGGCGTCGACTACATGACACCGCCGATCACCCCCGTGGTCGACCCCGCCAATCCGCTCGCGGCGTACGACGAGTGGCGGTGCTTCCAGGTGGACCCGGGCATCGAGGCGGACCGCTTCATCACCGGATATCAGGTGACGCCCGGGGTCCGGTCCATCGTTCATCACGTCACGGTCTACCGGGTGACTCCCTCGGAGCCGTCGCTCGTGGAGGGCAAGACGAACCAGGATCTGATGACGGAGCTCGACGGCGCCTCGCCGGACAGGCCCGGCTGGGAGTGCTTCGGCGGCCCGTCCGACGGGATGCCGTTCCAGCCGCTGTTCGCCTGGGCGCCCGGGCAGAACGTGGTCGAGTTCCCCGTCGGCACCGGGGCGCCGCTCTCCTCGAAGGACCATTTCGTGGTCCAGGTGCATTACAACCTCCATGACCACGCGAGCGCCTCCGCCGAGGACTCGACGCGCCTCCGGCTCCGCTACGAGGACACCGTGGAGCGGCGCGCCGTGTTCATCGGGGACGACGGCTTCCTCACGACCCTCTTCGAGCCGGACGGCCCGGACACGCTGCCTCCCGGCCAGCAGGACGCGGCCTACACGTGGAAGAGGACGCGGGCGGAGCTCGCGATCGACCCGGCGCTTCCCCCGATCGAGGTGCTCGGCGTGATGCCGCACATGCACGAGCGCGGGCGCACCTTCGACATCCGCGTGGCGTCGGGGGCGCAGGAGAGCTGCATCGCGCGCGTGGAGGACTGGGACGTCCACTGGCAAAACGTGTACTGGTACCGCACGCCGCCGCTGCTCGACCCGGGCTCCTCGCTCGAGGTGACATGCACCTTCGACACGCGCGACGCACAGGATCCCGTGCTGCCCGGATGGGGCACGCAGAACGAGATGTGCAACGCGAACATCATGGTCGCGCTGCCGATCACACCGTGACGCCGCGACCGCGCCCTCTCCCGCCCCATGAGCCTGGCGATCGGCGCTCGTCGCTCGCGATCGATCGCAGCACGTCGCAGCGATCTTCAAACATGACGCTTGCCGGTTGACCTCGTGATTTCGCCGGGCCACCGCACACGACACCACATGTAGCCAGCATCACAAGGCGGCAACGCCGCACGCTTTCGACCATTTCAACCAAGCGTCCGCGCACGAGCGAGCGGAAGATGGACGCATCGAGCAGCGAGCGCCGCTCGAAGCACCACGGTGAACATCGCGGTGGTCACCCCGTTCTTATGGAGGGAAGCGCCTATGCTGGGATGGTTGGGATTTCTCGCGGGCAGCGCCTTCGGCCCGTACGACATCGCCTCGGTCGAGGTCACGCGGCCGCATCCATCGATCGAGAGGGTGGTCTACGAAGTGGACGCCGGGGACAGCCCCCTGGATCGATTCTCGATCATCCACGTGAGCAAGCGCGGGGCCGGCCGCGGCTGCGGCGAGCCCGTGATCCTCTTCAGCCCCTTCACATTCCCGGGCGAATTCTACGAGATCAGCGAGACCGGGAGGTACGCGAAGTCCGCGGCCGGCGAGCTCGCCATGGCCGGTCACGACGTCTGGCTCGTCGACCAGCGGAGGACCGAGCTCCCGCCTGGCGCGTGCGAGTCCGGCGCGGCCGATTGCAGCGTGATGGCCGACTGGGACTTCGACACCCTCTCGAACGACGGGCTCTTCGCGCTCTCCCTCGTGCGCGCGCAGAACCCCGGCGCGCGGCCCGTCATCGGAGGATTCTCCGCGGGCGCCAACACGGCCATGGCGCTCGTCAATCGCGCGCCCCGCGCCTTCTCGGGCGTGTTCCTCTACGAGGGCACCTTCTACACCGAGGATCCGGAGATCGCCGCGCACAACGACGCCATCTGCAGCAACCTCGAGGGGGCGCTCGCCGCGGGCTCGACCTACGATCCCGGCATTGCCGTCCTCGGGCTCGCGTTGCGCGGCGCCGCCGCCGATCCTCAGGGCGCGTTTCCTCTGCCCATCTTCCCCCCGGGCACGACCAACCAGCTCGCCATGCTGCTCGTCTTCGGCGCCCCGCCTCCCCCGGGCGCGCTCGCCCCGACTCCCTCGTTCGTCCGCGTCGTCGCCGATTTCGAGACCCAGAGCCTCGTCTATAGCGATGAGGCCCGGCTCGAGCTCGTAGGTCCCCTCATCGACAACTACGGCGCCATCGCCGGCGTCCGCGATCTCGCGTGCGGGCTATCGGGACGCGACGCGAGCCACACGTCGAACCTCTCCGCCTTCCGCGGCGATGTGCTCATCTACGTCGAGGGCACCGGCTTCGGCCCCGCCATGTTCGACACCGCAGGTCTCTTCGATCGTGCCGCGTCCGTCACCATCGATCACAACCCCGAGCTCGGCGAAGCGGACGTCTACTTCAACGTCCACTGGAAACAGACCTTCCTTGCCCCCTTCACGCGCTGGCTTCGCCAGAAGATCTAGGACGCATTCCGATCAAGGGCGCCAAATTTCCAAAAATAATCGTCAATTTTCTGCCGTTCTCGCGCCCATGGCACCTCGACATCCCGGAGCCAGAGGGATACACGCGGCCGAGGCATGCAGGTCTCGACGACGCCCATCACGTCGATCTCCGCGAGCGACGTGAGCTGGCTGCTCGCCACGGAAGCGGGCAGCCGGCTGCTCTCCGGCGCGGATCTCTTCACCTTGGCGTTCGCGCTCTCGGGCCGGTCGCACCAGGAGCCGCTGACGCTCGACGAGGCGCATGACCTGCTCCTCGCGCGCGGCCTTCCAAAGGCGCTCGCGGGCAGCGCGCTCATCGAGCGGATGCGCGAATCGACGAGCGCCGATCCGGCGTTCCTTGTCTACAACGCGAGCACGTTCTGCGTCGACCGCAACGTCGGTATCCCGCGTCGGCTGGGACAGCTCGTCTTTCGTCACGACGTCCAGCGACTCCTCCTGGCTCATCGCGCGGAGAGGCCGCCGCCCCCGGAGCGCCCTGTCACCCGCGCTCGGTCCCGCTCACCCGCGCGGGCTCGGCGGACCGAAGCGCCCGCCGTGCCGCCACGAAGTCCCCCCGCCACCCCGACGACCCCGGAACGCCCGCCGCGCGCCCGTGCTGCCAGCCCGCGCGGCACGCCCGCCGCCTCCCGGCCGCCCGCCGCCTCCGGCGTGGCGGAGCCGGCGCCCTCGCCCGAGCCGGCTCCCCTGCCGGCCCCGCCGCCCAGGAAGCCGGCGCCGCTCCTGATGTCCGGCCTCGACCGGTCCGAGCTGCTCCAGCGGCTCGCGGACCCGCCGTCGTCGCTCGCGGCGGTGAGCCACGCGCTGCGCGCTCACCTGCTCGCCTCGGCCGAGCAGTTCGAGGAGCTGCTCGCGCTCGCCGCGCTCACCGGCGTCGAGCCGCACCGCTACCAGATCGAGACCGCGCGCCGCGTCCTCCGCGTGTTCCGCGGGCGCGCGCTGCTCGCGGACGAGGTCGGTCTAGGCAAGACAGTCGAGGCGCTGACGATCCTGCGCGAGTACCAGCTCCGCGGGATGGTCCGGCGGGCGCTCGTCCTCGTCCCTCCTGCGCTCGTCGGCCAGTGGACGGGCGAGCTCGCGGAGAAGGCCGGGATCGCCGCGCGCACGACCGACGACGCCGCGCGCACGGCGGACCCCGAGGCCTTCTGGCGCGATGAGGGCGTGGTCGTCGCGTCGCTCGCCCTCGCGAGGAGCGCGAAGCACGCGCCGCTCGTCCAGGCCGCCTCGTGGGACCTCGTGATCATCGACGAAGCCCATCACGTCAAGAGCCGCACGACCGCCGGCTTCAAGCTGGTCGACGGCCTGCACAGCCGGTTCCTCCTGATGCTCACGGCGACGCCGATCGAGACCGATCTCGAGGAGCTCTACAACCTCGTGACGCTGCTCAAGCCCGGGCAGTTCGCGACCCCGGCGGCCTTCCGCGCGCAGTTCGTCGACCCGAAGGACCCGCTGTCGCCGAAGAACCGGGAGCGGCTGCGCGCCCTGCTCGCCGAGGTGATGGTGCGCAACACCCGCGCGGACAGCGGCCTCGCGCTGCCGCCCCGCTATGTGAGCACGGCGCTGGTCGATCCGCTCCCGGAGGAGCGCGAGCTCTACGAGCGCGTCCTCGCCCTCGTGCGCGTGCACGGGGCCGACGCCGGCTCCCGGATGCTGGCCTCGACGCTCCTGCTCGGCGCCGGCTCGAGCCCCGCCGCAGTTCGCGGGAGCCTCGAGCGCATGAGCGCGAGCGAGCGGCGCGTCCCCGCGCTGCGCGCCGCGCTCGCCGCGCTGGCGAAGCTCGCGGCCTCGGTCCGCGCGTCCCGGAAGGGCGGCGCCCTCGTCGATCTCGTGCGCGCTCACGACGAGCAAGTCCTCGTCTTCACCCGGTTCCGCGACACGCTCTCGTACATCGAGGCCGTGCTCCGCGAGGCCGGCGTCGAGCCCGTGGCGTTCCACGGCGGCCTCTCCGCCGCCGACAAGCGCGCGGCGCTCTCGGCGTTCCGCGACGGCCGCGCGCGCGTGCTCGTCTCCACCGACGCCGGCGGCGAGGGGCACAACCTCCATCACTGCCATGTCCTCGTGAACTTCGATCTTCCCTACAACCCCATGCTCATCGAGCAGCGGATCGGGCGGCTGCACCGGATGGGCCAGCGAGAGGAGGTGCGCGTCTACAACCTCTGCGCGCGGGGCACCGCCGAGGAGCGTGTCCTCGATCTGCTCGACCGCCGCCTGCACCTGTTCGAGCTGGTCGTGGGCGAGATGGATATGGTCCTTGGCAACATGGCGGACGAGCGCGATCTGGAGGAGCGGATCGTCTCCCTCTATGCGACGTCGCGCTCGGAGGAAGAGCTCGCGAGCGGCTTCGACGCCATCGCCGAGGAGCTCGCCGCGGCGCGCGGGCGTTACGAGCAGGTGAAGCGCCTCGACGCCAAGCTCTTTGGAAAGGATTACGAGGCGTGACCGCGGCGCTGGGGAAGTCCTCGCCCACGGAGGGCGCGCTGCCCTCTCCGCTCGATTTCGTGCTCGAGGCGCTCGCGGAGGCCGGAGCGCTCGCAGAGCGGGACGACGCGCGGGCGGTGGCGCTCCTGCCGGCGCGGCTCGCGGCCGAGATCGAGGTCCCGGAGGAGTGCGCCCTCGCGCTCTACCCCGATCGGGACGGGGACGTCGCGTGTGGGCTCGGCTCCACGCTGCTCGAGCGGCTCATCGCGAGGGCGCGCGGGCGGCCGGTGTCCACCTCGGTGCGGCTCGCCGCGGATCCGCCGCGGCCTGCCCACGTGCGGGCCGCCGCGGACCGCTTCGTGCTGCGCAACGGGCTCTGCGAGCCCGGGCAGGTCTCCACGGGCACGGCGGTCTACGTCGCGGCCGTCGTCGCTTATGGCGTCGAGGCCGACGACCGGCGCGAGGGGCTCGTGCGGATCGTTGTGAACGCGCACGACGGCGGCGAGCCGGACGCCGCGCTGGGCGCGCACCTGGATCTCGCCTGGCCGAGCGCGCTCGTGCTGCCGAGCGCCGCCCCGCTCTCGGTGGACGGCCGCGCAGCGGACTGGATCGCGCTCCGCGCCGAGCAGGCGGTGCGGGCGGCGGTGCGGCTGCTGCTCGGCGAGGTCGAGCGCAGGCACGCCCGGGATCACGATCGGATCGTGGCGTATTTCGCGGACCTGATCGCGGAGGCGCGGGCGCCGCGGCGGCGCGCGGATCCGAAGGCGGTCGAGGCCAAGGTCGCGCACCTCATCGCCGAGCGGAACGCGAAGCTCGAGGCCTTGCCCGCGCGGTTCGCGGCGAAGGTGACGTGCTCGGTCGCGGCGCTGGTGAGCGCCGAGGTCCCGGCGGCGCTCGTGAGCCTGCGTCTCCGGCGGCGCAAGGAGTCGCGGGACCTCGTCGTTAGGCTCCCCGCGGGCGCATCGAGCTTGGACAGGCTCCTGTGCGAGGCGTGCGGCGCCGCGACGGCGCGGCCGGCGGCGTGCGACGATCGGCTGCATCTGCTCTGCGAGGCGTGCGCGCCGAACGCGCAGGGCAGGATCGCGTGCCCGGCGTGCGCGAAGCGGCGCTGAGGGCGCCTATCCGACGCTTCGCTTCACGCCCGCAGCCATCGCCGGGGTGCCCCGCATGTTCCGCGGGAGATGGCAGGAGCTCACGTGGACATCGTGCAGGGCGACCGCCGCGCCGTGTCGCGAGAGTTTCTTCGAGAACGCGAGCGTCGGGCGCCGAGCCGCGGGCCAGTTCATTCCTCTGGACCCGCCGCCGGTGGAGGGGCGGGTCCACCGACCGAGGCGCCATCCACCCTCGCGGGTGCCGCGGAAGGCGGCGCCGAGCCTCCAAGGCTCTGGGCGATCGGCGACGTTCAGCAGGGAATCGTGGAATATGAGCGCCACCATGAACGCGTGACGCAGGGCGCAGCATCTGAGCATCGTGCCTGGACCTGCGATGACAATTGCTTCACTGGGGCTTTGATTGCTTCTACGACTGCTCGCTGAGCGTGGGGCTCTGGCGCGGCCCTCCCCCTGGGTAGTCGCGCGCGGTCGGCTTTACTTGCTCTCCTGCTCCTTGCGCGTCCGATGTGCGGAATAGCGCCGCGCGAGCAGGCGGTACGTTCGACCGTCAACGTCCCGCTGACGCCTCGTGGGACGACGCCGGATGGCGGATCGAAGCAGATATCGTCGTCCGTTCCGCCTCGGCGTTGGAGTTGTCGGGGCCTCCGGCGCCGCCCCTGTCGCTGGCCGCGGCGAACGGGTCCTCCGGAGCATCTTCGGGCACAAAGGGCTCGACCTCCAGACGACACTTCGGGAACGTAATAAGGAGCGTTAACTTGTAGAACTTCCCTCGCGCTGGAGCGAACCCCACGGCCGGCACGCTCCAGTAGGCCCGACTGGAGAAACGTCGAACGAGGTGGGCTCCAATCGAGATGACCTTGCCCGCGGGGACCGGCGCGGTGGTCGATCCTTCGACAGGCGAGATGTCGTAAAACTGGCCGCCGCTGTACATGGTCATCCTGTCATCTTCCTCGAAATTCTGGAAGATGACCGTCGCCGTCTCTTCGTACTTGACGAACGGATACCTGGGGTATTTCTGCGAAGAGCCGCAGCCCGCGAGCGCCATGGCGCCACACATCAACAAGCTTCGCCCAAGCCAACCTTTGATCATGTGAAGCCTCCCAACCGACCCGTCCATCCGGCGTTCGATCGTCGTCAGCGCTTTGGACCGTCTCACGCGCCCCCGATGTAGGCCACCCCATCTCCCCGCCCCTACACGTCCCGGCGCTCTCTGCGATGATTCTATCAAATCCGCTGCGGTGTCTCTTCAAAACCCAGATAGGAGCTCCGACGCCGTCGCCCCACCTCTGCAGTGATCCCCCACGCACCCCTGCTCCTCAAGGCAAGCGCGCCTCCCTTGCCCCGGCCACCTGCACCGCTGCTGCCGAATCCCCCTTCTCCTCTCCAGCGGGCGCCAAGGCGGTGAGCGCCGGGGTGGGGGTGTGCGCGGCAGCGCGCGGGGGGCGCGCTGGAGCACCGAACGAGGTGCCATAAGGTCCCAGCAGGCTCCACGTCCCAGGCGCGCCTTGTGTGGCGCGCGACGAAACGTCTCAGAGGGCAAGGCCCGAAGTGAGACATGCCGGGCGGTGTTTCATGCGCAAGCTCCCCCGCCCCCGTCTTGGCGGATGGCCAGCGCCCCCCGCGCGCTGCCGCGCACACCCCCACCCCGGCGCGTGCCCCCGGATCCCCCGTCAGTCCTCCCGGGACCAGGGCATCAACCCGGTCGCCAGGCACTTCACCGCCGCCGCCAGCTCGATCGGCTCGATCGGCTTGGGCACGTGCATCTGGTACCCGGCCGCGAGCGCCCGCACCCTGTCCTCGGTCCGCGCGTACGGCGTCAGCGCCAGCGCCGGCGTGCGCCCCACCTTGCGCGGCAGCAGATCCCGCACCCGCCGGATCAGCGAGTACCCGTCCTCCCCCGGCATCCCGATGTCGACCACGAGCAGCGCCGGCTCTGACGTCTCCAGCAGCTTGAGCGCCTCGTTGCTCGACGTCGCCGTGCTGACCTCGGCCCCGCAGCGCCGCAGCACCGCCGAGAGCATCGCCAGCGTATCGGGATCGTCGTCCGCGATGAGCACCCGCACCCCGGTGAGCCGCGGGAACGGGTTGCGCGGGTCCGGCGCGATGCCCGCGTTCGTGAGCGCCGTCGCGGTCGCGCCCGTCGAGAGCGGCAGCTGCACCGTGCACGTCGTCCCGCGCCCCGGGCCGGCGCTCGTCACGCGCACCATGCCGCCGTGCAGCCCGACGATGTGCCGCACGATCGACAGCCCCAGCCCGAGCCCCCCGTGCCGGCGCGCGCCGCTGTTGTCCTCCTGCCGGAAGCGCTCGAAGACGTGCGGGAGCGAGTCCGCCGAGATGCCCTCGCCGTCGTCGATCACCTTGACCTCGGCGAAGCGCTCGTCCTGCGAGAGCTGCACCTGCACGAGCCCCCCGGGGCGCGCGAACTTCACCGCGTTCGAGAGCAGGTGCCACACGACCTGCTGGAGCCGCGCAGGGTCGCCCTCGACGAACACCCCCTCCGGATCGAGCCTCGTCTCGATCGCCACGCCCTTGCCCGCGGCCGACGGGAGGATCGACTCGACCGCCGTCTGCACCGGCAGCGTCAGCTCCACCGCGAGCCGCTCGATCTTCAGCGTGCCCGTCACGACCTGCGACGCGTCGAGCAGCTCGTCGATCAGCGTCACCTGGTGCTCGGCGTTGCGCTCGACCGCCGACAGCGCCCGCGTCTCCGCGACCCGATCGAGCGAGCCCGCCTGCATCATCCTCGCCCAGCCGAGGATCGCGTTGAGCGGCGTCCGCAGCTCGTGCGACACCGTCCCGAGGAACTCGTCCTTCAGCCGGTTCGCGTCCTGCACCTCGCGGTACAGGCGCGCGTTGTCGAGCGCGAGCGCGGCCCGGTGCGCCACCTCCTCCGCGAAGGCGACGTCGGACCGCTCGAAGAACCGGCCCGACTCCGACGACACGAGCGAGATCGCGCCGAGGATGCGCCCGCGCGCCCGGAGCGCCACAACGAGGTACGAGAGCGGCGCGAGCGTCCGGTTGGCCGTCGCCTCCTCGCTCGTCATCGCCTCGTGCAGCAGCACGTCGCCGCGGACGTCCGCGTAGAGCTCCGACCGGCCCGTGCGCAGCACGCGCGCCACCGGGCCCGGCTCGCCGTCGACCCGGCTCGGGTGGAAGTAACGGAGCAGCGGCTCCTTCAGCGGGCTCACGTGCGCGGCCGCGACGTGGCGCAGGCCAAGGCCGTCGTCGATGTCGACGAGGCAGAAATCGGCGAGCACCGGCAGCACGAGCCGCGCGAGCGACTGGAGCGTGGCCGTGAAGTCCAGCGACGCGGCCAGCGCCGTGCTGAGCTCGGCCAGGAACGCGAACCGCCGCGCCGCCTCCTCGGCCTCGGCCCGCGCCGCCTGCACCCGGATCAGCCGGGCGCGCTCCTCCTCGGCCCGCTTGCGATCGGTGATGTCGCGGTGGATGCCGACGAGGAACAGCGGGCGGCCCTCCTGGTCGTGGACCGCGTACGCCGTGATCTCGATCGGCACCTCGGAGCCGTCGCGCCGCACGCACGGGACCTCGCCGACGAAGGTGCGCGCGTCCTCGATCTGCTGGAGGATCCGGGCCGTGCTCTCCTCGCGGACGTCCTCGCGGTGGAGGAGCGCCATGCTCTTGCCGACGATCTCCTCGGACAGGTAGCCGAAGATCGACTCGGCCTCGCCCATCCAGTACCGGATGTTGCCCTCGACGTCCGTGACGAGGATGGCCTCGGGCATCTGCTTCAGCACCTCGTGCGAGAGGTGCATGGCCTCCTCCGTCTGCAGCGCGGAGAGGCGCGCCCGCTCGAGCGCCTGCGCGCTCTGCTGGACCAGCGCGAGCATGAACGCCCGGTCGTCCTCGGTGAACGACTGCGGCGCCGAGAAGCCGAACCCCACGGCGCCGAGCACGCGCCCCTCGAGGAAGAGCGGGATCGCGGCGTACGCGCGCTCGCCCGTCGCCACGCAGCACGACGCGAAGCCCGGCTCGAACTCGCCGAAGCGCCCCTCCGACTCGAGGAAGATCGGCTGCCGCTCGCGGACCGCGCGCGCGAGCGGCAGCTCCGCGCCCAGGTCGAAGCTCTTGAAGCGCGCGATCTGCGCCTCGAGGTAGCCCGTCGAGCGCACCGTCTCGAGCTCGCCGCCGAGCCCAGCGCGCAGCGCCACCACGCCGGTCATCGCCCCGGCGGCCGCGACGACGTCGCTCGCGAGCACGCGGAGCACCGCGGGCGGCGTGATCGCGTCGGACAGCGCGGCCGTCACCGCGAAGAGCCACGCGGCCCGGTCCGCGCTCCGCTCCGCGGCGTGGCGCGCCTCCTCCGCCTTCCGGTAGAGGTAGGCGTTGTCGAGCGCCAGCGCCACGCGGTGCGCGAGCTCGGCCGCGAGCACGAGATCGTCCGCGGAGTAGATGCGGTTCGACTCCGAGACGCCGAACGACAGCACGCCGAGCTTGCGGCCGCGCGCGATGAGCGGCACCGCCATCGCCGACCGCGTGCCGAGCTGCTCCAGCGCGGCGGCGCGCTCGGCGGCCTCGTCGCTCTTGTCGCGATCGAGCTCGTGCAAGAGCTCGGACTCGCCGCTGTGCAGCACCTTGGCGATGCCGAGGCGCTCCTCGGCGTCGGGCGAGATCGCGCGCAGGAGCCCCTCGCGCTCGGGGTTCACGTGCTTCGCGGCGACGCGGCAGAACCGCCGCCGCGTCGCGCCCGCCTGGCCCGCGCGATCGGAGCCCGCCGGGTCCGAGTCCGCGGCGGCGCGATGGCGCCGGGCCGCGTAGATGCCCGCCACGGGCGCCGGGTCGATCCCCTCCGGCCCGGCCACGAACGCGGGACCGCCGTCCGACGACGGCGGCGGCGGCGGCACGGAGCCGACCAGGCCCATGGCGTCCGCGGCGCCACGCTCGATGAGATCGACCGTGCACCAGTCCGCCAGGTAGGGCACCGACAGACGCGCGAGCCGCTCGAGGATCGTATGAGGGTCAAGCGATCCGGTGAGCTGCTCGCTCGCGTCCGCCAGGAACATCAGCTCATTATGGATCGCCCCTCCGCGGGGCGGCTTCAGGACCTGCCACATCATGGCGGTCTCGCTAGGGTGGCCTTCACGCTCCATGGGGTCGCCGGCGGCCCGCATCGTAGCGAGGGCCGATCGCAGAAGCCAGCGGCGCAGGAGAGAGCGCGGCGCCTAACCGTCTGCGGCGAGCCGCGCGCGGGCGCGGCGGACGAGCGCCTGGACGGCGCGGTGCGATTCGTCGCGCACCTCGCCGACGTCCTGGCCTACCGTGGCGATGGGCGCGCCGACCTCGAGCGCCACCGGGATACGTCGCGCACGGCTCACCCGGGCCATGTGCGCCGTGAACGACTCGTCGACGTAGGAGGACTCGGCGCCGCCGTACACGAGCCCCACAGGGACGATCTCCGCGCCAACGCGGCACGCCGCGGTGAAGCCGCCCGCGCGGAACGGCCGCACCTCATCTCCGGAGAACGTGGTCCCTTCGGGGTAGACCATCACACCACGGCCGCCCTTGAGCGCGGAGGACATCGCCTGGACGACTGCAGAGCCGCTGCGCTTGCTGGAACGGTCCACGAAGAGCGTTCCGACGCGGCGCGCCGCCATGCCGATGACCGGCCATCCAGCGAGGTCGGCCCGGCTCACGACCGTGGCCTCGAAGAAGGCGAGCGTGATCATGATGTCGAGCGCGGAGCGGTGGTTCATCACGAACAGCCGGCCGAGCCCGGCGGCGTCGCGCCCAGGGCAGTACCCGGCGCCCTCCGGATCGGCCGCGCCGGCAGCGCGCCCCGCCGCGAGCTCCCCCTGGAAGAGGCCGCCCGCGCGCACGTCGAGCCCGTAGAGCTTCAGGAGCGCGCGCCCATACCGGCGCATCCATGTGTGGAGGACCACTTCACGGTCGGCCGCGGGCGAGATCGCGGTGTCGACCTCGAGCAGGCCGTACATGCCGAAGGTGAGGCCGACGAAGCCGGCCGTGCGGAGAGGGAAGCGGAGGGCGTCGAGGGGACGAGCGCTGACCATGCGTCGGATGTCCTGCCCGCTCGGGGCGATCGTGGAACCAGGGCTTCAGCGAGGCGGAGGCGCCGGGCGCGCCCCGGCTCGCGCGGCGAGAGCGCCTGCCGGCGGCACCCTATTTCACGCTTGCGCTCGGAGAAAGCCCCGTCACCCGCCCGTGGCGGGAGCTCCGTCGAGCAGCCGCTTCAGCACGTCGTTCACGACGGCCGGGTTCGCGCTGCCCCCCGTCTTCTTCATGATCTGGCCCACGAAGAAGCCGAACAGCGCGGTCTTGCCGGCGCGGTACGCCGCCGCCTGCTTCTCGTTCGCGGCGATGACCGACGCGGCGACCGCCTCGATCGCGGCCGCGTCGCTCATCACGGCCATGCCCTTGTCGCGGACGATGTCGCCGGGCGCCCGGTCCGTGCCGGCCATCTCCGTGTACACCTCCTTGGCCTGCTTGCCGCTGATCGCGCCCTCGTCCACGAGGCGGAGCAGCGCGGCCACCTGGCCGGGGGCGACAGGGAACGCCGCGGAGAGCCCCGTCGTCCGGGTGTCGCGCAGCACCTCGCCCTGGACGAAGTTCGCGACCTTCACGGCGTCGCCGTGGAGGCGCGCGGCCTCCTCGAAGAACGCCGCGATCTGCGGGTGGCCGGTCAGGACCGACGCCGCGTACGGGGTGAGCCCGAGCGACTCGGTGAAGCGGCGCCGCTTCTCGACCGGCGGCTCCGGGAGCGCGCCGCGCACGTCGGCGAGGAACGCCTCGTCCACGACGAGCGGCGGCAGATCCGGCTCGGGGAAGTAGCGGTAGCCGGACTCGTTCTCCTTGTCGCGGAGGAGGTACGTCTCCTTCTTCTCGGCGTTGTACCCGCGGGTCTGCTGCCGGACGCGGCCGCCCTGCTCGATGAGCGCGATCTGCCGCCGGATCTCGAGATCGATCGCCTCGGCGACGAAGCGGAACGAGTTGATGTTCTTGAGCTCCGTCCGCGTGCCGAGCTTCGTCTCCCCCACCTTGCGGACCGAGACGTTGGCGTCGCAGCGGAAGCTGCCCTGCTCGAGGTTGCCGTCGTTCACGCCGATGAACATCAGGATCTCGCGCAGCCGCTTCAGGTACTCGGCAGCCTCCGCGCCCGAGCGGAGGTCGGGCTCACCGACGATCTCGATGAGCGGCGTGCCGGCGCGGTTGAGATCGACGACCGACAGGCCGCCGATGCCGTGGACGTTCTTGCCGGCGTCCTCCTCCATGTGGACGCGCGTGATCCCCGCGCGCGTCTTGCCCGCCTCGGTCTCGATCTCGAGCTGGCCGCGCAGCGCGAGCGGCCGATCGAACTGGCTGATCTGGAAGCCCTTCGGCAGGTCGGGGTAGAAGTAGTTCTTCCTCGCGAAGACGCTGCTCTCCTGCACGGCGCAGCCGAGCGCGAGCGCCGCGCTCACCGCCATCCGGACCGCCTCGCGGTTCAGGACCGGGAGCGCCCCCGGGAGACCGAGGCAGACCGGGCACGTGTGCGTGTTCGGCGGATCGCCGAAGCTGGTCGCGCAGCCACAGAACGCCTTGGTCCGGGTGAGGAGCTGCGCGTGGACCTCGAGCCCGATGACCGCCTCGAAGGAGCCGTACGTCGTCGCCATGACCCGCCCTTCTAGCAGAACCTCGGCCGGACGAGAGGCGAGATGCCCGGGCTCCACCGCGCGCGCCAGGCGGCGCAACGACACGGCCTACCGGGGGAGGAAGACCAGCTCAGTGATCCGCGTGGTCGCGCGAGAGGCCGGGGTGCGTCGGGTCGCCCGGCTCGTGGCGCGTGTTCGCCGTCAGCCGCGAGCCCGAGCGATCGGAGAGGCTCATGAGGAGATCGCGCCGGTAGATGAACTGCTCGCGCGAATCGTAGGGCACCGCGTGGAGGCCGGTGTCCATCCGGATGGCGTCGACGGGGCACGCCTCGACGCAGAAGCCGCAGAAGACGCAGCGGAGCTCGTCGATGACGAAGCTGCTCGGGTACCGCTCGTAGCCCTTCCGCCGATCGCCGTCGGGGTACTCGGCCGGCTCGATCGCGATGCACTGCGCCGGGCACGCCGTCGAGCAGCAGAGGCACGCGACGCAGCGGGGCGAGTTGTCCTCGCGCAGCGTGAGCCGGTGGATCCCCCGGAAGCGCTCCGGGTAGGGGCGCTTCTCCTCGGGGTAGCTGATCGTCGTGACGCCCGGCTCCAGCGCGTGCAGCACCGGGTCGGGCTTCTGGCCGAGCACCATCTCCTTCGTGTTCTTGAAGAAGTGCTTCATCGTGATCCCGAGGCCCTTGACCATCTCGGGGATGTAGGCCTGGACGTCGGCGCTCCGGGTCGGGCGCGGGATCGGCTTGCCGGCGACCGGCCTTCCGGCCGGCTTCGTCCACGTGGTGCTGGGGGTAGCTCTCGCCATGAGATCCTCCTCTACGCCTGCTGCGGCGACGCCTTGGTGCCCCCCGCCGCGGCAGCGAACCGGGACGAGGTGGAGTTGACGGTGCGCTGGCGCTCGACCGGCTCGAGCAGGCCGGCGATCAGCGCCACGACCGCCGCGAACCCGCCCAGGGCGACGATCGCGTGGGTGACGTCCGCCGCGACCTGGAGACCGCCGACGAGCCCCGCGGGCGCCGAGTCGACGGCCAGCACGACGATGCCCGTGACCATCATGTTGACGATCGTGAGCGGCAGGAGCTTCGTCCACCCGAGCCGCATCACCTGGTCATAACGGAAGCGCGGCAGCGTCCAGCGGAAGAAGACCTGCACCCACGCCATGAGGATCGTCTTGCCGAAGAACGCCAGCACGTAGGTCAGGCTCACGGCGAAGTGGGTCATCTTGTACTGGAAGAGCGTCGCGTCGCCGAAGGCGATGTTGATGCCGTCGCGGTCCAGGAACGGCAGGTGGTAGCCGCCGAAGAAGAGCGTGACGAGGAGCGCGCTCGACGTGATGAGCTCGACGTACTCGCCCGTCATGAACATGCCGAACTTCATCCCGGAGTACTCGACGAAGTAGCCGGCGACGATCTCGCTCTCGCCCTCGGGCTGATCGAACGGGATGCGCTTCGTCTCGGCCGCGAGGGCCGCGAGGAACAGGATGAACGCGAGCGGCTGGACGAAGATCCCCCACGTGTGCTCGGCCTGCCACTGCACCATGTCGCCGAGCCGGACGCTGCCGTAGATGATGAAGAGGCCGACGACGCTGAGGCCCATCGCGACCTCGTAGCTGACCATCTGGCTCGCGGCGCGCAGGCCGCCGAGCAGCGAGAACTTGTTGTCGCTCGCCCAGCCGGCGAGCGCGGCGCCGATGATGCCGGTGCCCGCCATCGCGAAGATGTAGAGGATGCCGACGTTGAGGTCCGCGACCTGGAGGTTCACGACGTGGCCGCCGCACGTGAGCGCCTGGTCGACCGTCCGCTTGAGCAGCGGGAGGTCCCCGAAGCCGAAGACCCCGTCGCCGTTGTCCTCGAAGCAGAGCTTGTCGCCGAACGGGATGACCGCGAACGTCACGAGCGCCGGGAACATCGCGAGCAGCGGCGCGAGCGAGTGGAGGAGCCGGTCGGCGTTCTTCGGGATGAAGTCCTCCTTCCAGATCATCTTGATCGCGTCGGCCGCGGCGTGGAGCGTGCCGAGGAGCCGCAGCGGGATCTTGCCCTCGGGCACGCGCAGCGCGGCGTACGCGCCCGTGACGAGCAGCAGCGCGCCGAGCAGCACGCACGCGATCCGCGCGACGACGGGCGCCGCCGAGAGCGGGACCGCCTGCGTCAGGAAGAAGACCGCGACGTGGGCCATGACGCCCCCGTAGAAGATGTTGCGGGGCTCGACGCGGGCGAGCGCCTCTTCCGCCGGGTTGATCGGGCCGCCGCTGCGGGCCGACGCGCAGAACACGATCAGCCCGAGCCAGGCCACGGCCACCGCGAACTGCGCGGCGGCCACCATCGTCTCGGCCGCGGCCGGCGCGGACGCCGCGCGCGTCGCCGTGAACACGGACAGCGCCGCGAGCAGCGCCGGGGGGAAGAACACGATGCCCCGCACGACCAGGGACGGCAGGTAGACGACCGCCCGGTTCGGGCCGACGCGGTCCTGCACCATCGCGCCCTGGCGCCGGTCGGCCCAGGTGGCGATCGCCGCCATGTTCAGCAGGAACAGGACGACGATGAGGATCTTGACGATCGCGAGAACGAGCTCGACGCTGGTCATGCCGTGGCCTCCGTCTTCTTCGGCTCGACCCGCGCGCCGTCGGCGATGGCGGGCGCAGCGCCGAGCGCCGCGGTGGGAGCGGCTGCCCCACCAAGCGCCGCGCCGGGCGGCATCGCGCGGCGGAGCTCGGCCAGGGTCTTCCACCCGGTCTCGTACCCGAGCGCGCGCCCGAGCCGGCCGATGAGCTCCCAGGCCGGGCGCGCGTCGCCGTGCGGGAGCAGCGCCCGCTCGCTCCGCTGCGCCAGGCCCTTGCCGTTCACGTACGTCCCCTCGGCCTCGGCCCAGGAGCACGCCGGCAGCGCGACGCGCGCGGCCTTCGCGAGCGGCCCCTCGTGGGCGGCGATCGTCACCACCCCCTTCAGCCGCGAGAACGCCCGCTGCGCCTCGCCCGCGTCGACCTCGAGGTCCGACCCGAGGGCGACAACGTACGCGTACTGCCCGGACGCGATCCCCTGGATCAGCTCCGCGACCGGGCGCGGCGGGGTCGCCGCCGCGATCTGCACGGCGCCGCGGGTGTTCGGGTTCTTGTCCTCGCTGATGAGGATGTCGTCGCCCTGGCCGAGCGGCTTGCCCGACACGAAGAAGTCGGTCGCGCCGAGGTACGTCGTGGCGAGGTGGTAGAGCGCGAAGTTGTCCTCGTTCGAGTGCTGCGCCGACAGGACGATCGCGACCTTCGCCGGGTCGTCGCCGTGGCCGGCGAGCTGCTCCTTGGCCGCGGCGAGCGCGTCGTCGACGCTCGCGTCGTCGTTGCCGACGAGCGCCGTGAGCAGCCGTCCATCGACCGCGTGCCGGTACGAGAGCATGCCCTCGTCGCACATCCAGTACGTGTTGACCGCCATGTTCTCGCGGGGGCGGTGCCGGTACGGCGTGTTGTTGCGCGGATCGTAGTCGAGGTAGGCGTTGCAGCCCGTCGCGCAGCCCTGGCAGACGGTCCGGGCGCTGCGGAGGAACCAGACGCGCGCCTTGAACCGGAAGTCGCGCGACGTGAGCGCGCCGACCGGGCAGACGTGCTCGGTCATGAGCGTGTAGTTGTGGTCGAGCTCGCGCCCCGGCGAGACCGTGATCTCCCCGAGGTTGCCGCGCTCGCGGACGGAGAGCACCGGATCCCGGGCGAGCTCGTTGCAGACGCGGATGCACCGCGTGCAGACGATGCAGCGCTCGGCGTCGTACACGATGGTCGGGCCGAAGGTGACCGCCTTCGGCTTGTGCACCGGCTCCTGCCGCATCCGCTTGCCCTTGCGCTGGTGCTCCAGCCAGTAGTCCTGGAGGCGGCACTCGCCGGCCTGGTCGCAGATCGGGCAGTCGACCGGGTGGTTCAGCAGCAAAAGCTCCTGCACCGCCGAGCGCGCCTCGGCCACGTGGTCGCTGTTGTCGGACAGGACCTCCATGCCGTTCGCGCAGGCCATCTGGCAGGACGGCTGGAGCTTCGGCTTCGCCGCCGGCACGTAGTCCTGCTTCGCCGCGTCCCAGCGGAGGATGTCGAGGCTCATCGCCGGCCGCCCCGGCGGCGGCAGCACCTCGACCAGGCACATCCGGCAGTTGGCGGCGACGCTGAGGCCCGGGTGCCAGCAGTAATGGGGGATGTCGATCCCGGCGCGGTGCGCCGCGCGGATGATCGTGTCACCGCTCTCGAAGGGGATCTCCCTTCCGTCGATCTTGATCGTAGGCATCGTGCTCTCGATTCCCGGCGGGGCCGCGGAGGGCCCTTGCTTTCCTAAGTCGATGACGGGAGCGCTCCTCGCGCCGTCGCTAGTGGTCGCACTCCCCGCCGATCATGTTGAGGGAGCCGAAGGTCGGCACGACGTCGGGGATCATCAGCCCGGTGATGAGCTGGGAGAGCCCCTGCGTCGTGGCGAAGCACGGCGGGCGGATGCGCACGCGGTACGGCGTGCCGCTGCCGTCGGACACGAGGTAGAAGCCGAGCTCGCCGTTGCCAGCCTCGGTGTACGAGTAACACTCGCCCGCGGGCACCTTGATGCCCTCCATGACGATCTTGAAGTGCTGGATGGTCGCCTCGATGGTCGTGTAGACCTCCTCCTTCGGCGGCAGCACGATGCGCGGATCGTCGATGTTGATGGGCCCCTCGTCGGGCATCTGCTCGAGCGCCTGCTCGATGATCCTCCCCGCCTGGCGGATCTCCTCCTGGCGGCACATGAACCGGTCGTAGTTGTCGCCCCGCGTGCCGACCGGCACGTCGAAGTCGAAGCGGTCGTAGACCATGTACGGGTTCGCCCGGCGCACGTCGTAGGGCACGCCGGTCGCCCGGAGCACGACGCCCGTCCAGCCGAGCGCGAGCGCGTCCTCCTGCGAGATCTGCCCGACGCCGTCGAGGCGATCGAGGAAGATGCGGTTCTTGAGGATGAGCTTCTCGGCGTCGTTGATGAGCGCGAGCACGCGCTCGAGGCCCACGCGGACCATCGCCTTGAAGTCGGCCGTGGGCGGCCGCGCCATGCCGCCGACGCGGCCGAAGCTGTGCGTCAGGCGGGCCCCCGTCTCCTCCTCGAAGATCTCCCAGAAGATCTCGCGCGCGCGGCACAGGTAGAGGAACGGCGTGAAGGCGCCGAGCTCCATGGCCATGGCGCCGCTGCAGATCATGTGATCGCAGATGCGCGCCATCTCGCCGAGGATCACGCGGTAGTACTGGCAGCGCTCGGGGACGGTGACGCCGAGCATCTTCTCGACCGCCAGCGCGAAGCCGACGTTGTTGAGCATCGGCGAGACGTAGTTGAGCCGGTCGACGTACGGGAAGACCTGCGACCACGTGCCGCGCTCGCACATCTTCTCGAAGCCGCGGTGCAGGTAGCCGATCTGCACGTCGGCCTTGTTGATCGTCTCACCGGACAGCTCGAGCACGATGCGCACCGTGCCGTGCATCGCCGGGTGGGACGGCCCCATGTTGAGGAGCATCGGCTCGCTCGGTAGGTCGAGCTCCGCCTCGTCCAGCTCGCGATCCAGGGGTTCCATGGGTCAGCTCCGCTCCTCCAGCGCGCCCGCGCGCCTGCCGTTGCTCACGGCCTCGTCTCCGTCGATCGACGCCCCGGGGCCACTCCGCGCGAAGTCGTGCGACTGGCGGCCGAAGCTCATGCCCTCGTCGGGGCCGAACGGCGGCAGCTTGCCGGTGTTCGGCACGTCCCGGAACGGGATGAGCGGCTGGATGCGGTTGGCCGGGTAGTCCTTGCGCAGGGGGTGCCCCTCGAACTCCGGGTACATCAGGAGGCGCCGGAGATCCGGGTGCCCCTTGAAGACGATGCCGAGCAGGTCGTAGCACTCGCGCTCGAACCAGTTCGCGCCCTTCCACACCGGGACGATCGAGTCGATCTCGGCGCCGTTGCCCTCCTCGTCGCCGACGCGCGCCTTGATCCGGATGCGGTGGTTGCGCTCGAGCGACCGCAGGTGGCAGACCACCTCGAAGCGGGGCACGTCGCCGCGCCAGAGGTAGTCGACCGCGGTCAGGTCGACGAACATGTTCATCAGGGTCCGCGGGTCGTTGCGGAGGAACAGGGCGGCGTCGCGCCACACGGCGGGGTCGAGCACCGCCGTGTCGTCGCCGAACTGCGAGTGCGTCTCCAGGACGGCGCCCGGGAACTGCGCCGTGAGGAGCTCTAGGACCTTCTTGCTCATGGCAGGCTCCGCTCCTTGCGCTGGAGGGTGACCAGGTGCTCCGTCGTCTGCGCCGGGTCCTCGCGCGGCTTGACGATCGCCGGCGTGCGATCGCCGCGCGCGATCTTGTCCTGGAGCAGCATGAGGCCGTCGAGCACCGCCTCGGGGCGCGGCGGACAGCCGGGCACGTAGACGTCGCAGGGGATGACCTTGTCGATGCCGGCGACGGTCGTGTAGTTGTCGTAGAAGCCGCCGCACGAGGCGCACGTGCCGAAGGCCAGCACCCACTTCGGGTCCGCCATCTGCTCGTAGATGCGGCGGAGCGCCGGCGCCTGGCGCTGGCTGATGGTCCCCACCACCCAGAGCAGGTCGGCCTGGCGCGGCGAGAAGCGCGGCACCTCGGCGCCGAACCGCGCCATGTCGAAGCGCGGGCTCGCCATCGCCATGTACTCCATGCCGCAGCAGGCCGTCACGAACGGGTACTGGAACAGCGAGTACTTCTTCGCCCAGTTCAGCAGCGCGTCCACGCGCGTGGTCGCGAAGCCGTGCTCGGAGCCCTCCATCACCCGCGTCGAGGGCCCACCGGCCTTCACTTCTCCCATTCCAGAGCTCCCTTCTTCCACACGTACACGAGCGCCACGACGAGCAGCGCGACGAACGAGCTCATCGTCGCGAGGCCCGTCCACCCGAGGGTGCGGAACTGGACCGACCACGGGTAGATGAGCACCGCCTCGATGTCGAACACGACAAAGAGGATCGCCGTCAGGTAGAACTTCACGCTCGGCTTGACGAACCGCCCGCCCGTCGAGTCGCTGCCGCACTCGTACGGGATCATCTTCTCGGGCGTCGGGTTCCTCGGGCCGAGCAGCGACGTCAGCGTGAACATCGCGAGCGCGATGATCGCGGCGACGAGAAACAGCAGGAACAGGGGGATGTAGGTGGCCATCGAGAGAGCACTCCTACGCGTCGACCCTGGAGGGGTCGACCATCTCGCCGAGGCGCGCGGCGTCTCGGGGCGAGACCTCGGGGCCCACGGCCCCGAACCATGCAGTCCAAAAAGGTGAGAGCGACGCGGCGATGCTGCCTTAAGCAGCAAAAATCCGAGCGATCCCGGCTTAATCCGCGCCGGATCTAGTCGGCCGCCGCGGGGGTGTCAATGGAGGCGGTCGGCCAACCGGTGGACCACGATCCTAGGAGCGGTTCGCGGCCAGGACCAGCCCTCGCCACGCGGTGAGCGCCGTCCCCAGGCTGGCCTCGATCTCCCGGATCTCCTCCACCATGTCGGCGTCCGCCACGCCCACGCTCCGCGCTTCGCGGACGCAGGCGAGGGCGGCGACGAACTTCTTGCGCTGCACGAACGCCCGCGCGAGCAGCGGCCAGATCTGCTTCGGCGGGGCGCCGAGGTTGGCGGCGCGCCGGAGGGGGCCGATGGCCTCGCCGGCCCGGCCGTCCTCGAGCATGGCCTCGCCCAGCCGGCGGAAGATGTCGCCGGCCGCAGCCCCGTCGTGCGCATACTGGACGGCGAGGCGCATGACCTCCTCGCCCTGGTGCTCCTCGCCGAGCTTGACGCACGCGGTGCCGAGGAGGCCGAGGCCCTTGGCGATCAGGCTGCGGGCGTCCGGCGTGAGCATCTGCCCCTCGGGCGTGCGCAGGAAGATCGCGAGCGGGGCCGGCCAGGTGCCGAGCAGCTGGATCACCTTCGGGAAGTCGCCGCGCTGCGAGGCGACCTCGGCCTCGGCGACCTTCGTGAGGTCGATGGCGGAGCGCGCGCCGGCCGAGGCGCGCTCGAGCTCGTCGCGCACGTGCGAGCGGATTCGGGCGCGGAACTCGTTGAGCTCGTGGGTCTCCTCGATGCCGTCGCGCAGGAGGAGGAGGCGCGAGTTCTTCCCCTCGACGGCGAGCTTGCGGAGGCTGTAGCCGTAGAGCGGGGCGAGCAGCAGGTAGCGGACCCCGATGTGGAGCTGGATGCCCTCGAGGTCGGTGTCCCGCTCGGGCGCGGGCGGCGTCGTGTCCTCCGTGAGGAGGGCGCCGACGAGGCGGTGGCGGAAGTCCGCGAGCGTGAGCCGCTGGACGTCGCCGTCGATGTCCTCCTCGCCCGGCGGCGCGATAACGAAGTCGACCAGGGTGTTGTCCGGGTTGCGGCGGTCGACGGTCAGCGCCGTGATGCGGGCGCCCGTAATCATCGAGAAGGCAAAGAACGCCTCGCCCACGATCTCGCAGAGCGCCTGGAAGCTGCCGATGCCGTCGCCTATGCGCTCGAACCAGCCGTCGGTCCGAACGGCATCGAGGGAGAACACGCGTTCCTTTGGCATGGTTCGACCCGGATCACAGGGGCGCGTCCCGGACGACGGGCGCAAGTCCCAAGGGGGCCGAGACTCGCACGGGCGGGCGCCGCTCTCAAGAAAACTCCTAGGGCGGGCCCGTCGACAGCGTCGACGCGTCGCCCGCGTCGCTCACCGACGAGAGCGCTGGCCGCCTTCCATGGCTCCCGATCGTTCCATGCCGCTCCACCTGCCCCCACGCGCGCCGATCCGCGCCTCCCTCCCCCGCCCGTGGCCCGAGCCCCCGGCCGGGCCCGCCTCGGCGGCCGACCCGCCACAGCAGCCGTGCCGCCCCGCTCCCCCCGGCCGGCGGGTCACCGAGCGGGGCGCGCCCCGCTCAAGGGACAGTGGCGATGTTGAGGGTGAGGTTGCCGGAGGAGGAACGCCGGCTGTCGCCGATGATCGTGATCACCTGCCCTTCGGTGAGGGTCACGGTCACGCGCGAGCTGGCCATGACCGCGTTGTCGTTGCACGCGAGCTCGGGGCCGGAGCAGCTGTCGCCGTCGTGCACGTGAAGGACGGTGTCGAAGTTCGACGACAGCGTGTCGATGACGTAGGTCCCGTCCGCCGGCGCGGTGAAGCGATAGACCCTGTCGTTGCCGCTCGACGGGACGCAGCTCGGTGTGCCCGAGTTCGGCTGGAACAAGGTGGAGCCGCTCGTCGTCTGCGGGACCGTCGAGCCGAGATCGACGGGGTTCCCGCAGATGCCGTCCCCCTGGAACAGGCTGATGTTGAGCTCGAACTCGCCCGCGGCCTGAGGTTTGGCGCTGGCGCCATCGACCACGACGACGGTCTCCTGCCCCGCGGCGAGCGGCACCACGATCCGCGACTGGACGCCCGCGGCGTTGTCGTTGCAGCCGAGAACCGCGCCGCCGCACGTGCCGGCGTGCACGTGGACGAGCGTGTCGAAGCTCGATCCGAGCGTATCGAAGACGTACAATCCGTCGGCCGGCGCCGTGAAGCTGTACGCCCTGTCTTCGCCGCCGGGCACGCCGCACGGCGCGCTCACGTAGTCGCCGGCGCCGGCGGTCGTCCCCGACACGGTCTGCGGGACGACCGACTCCAGCGCCTTCTCCGGGCACGGGGGGCCCGGGGTGCCGCTCACGTTGAGCGTGTACGCGCCGTGCTTCCCGGACGCGCCGTCCACGACCACATACGCCGTCTGCCCCTGCGCGAGGGGCGTGGACACCTGCGATTGGGACGACAAGCCCTCCGCGTCGTTGCTGCACCCCAGCAAGGCGCCCGTGCAGCTGCCGTCGTGAACGTGGAGCACCGTGTCGAAGGTCGAGCCGTTCGTATCGAACGTGTACCGGCCGGCGATGGGCGCCGTGAAGCTGTAGCTGACCTCGGGGGAATTGCCCGTGGCGCAGTCCGGCGGGGGCTGGAGGACGCCGTCGCGGCCTGACGTGCGGCCCGTGATCGTCTGCGGGTAGGCGGAGCCGAGATCCACCATGGGGCACGCGGGCGGAGCCCACGCGTCGACGTTCAGCGTATAGGGCCCACGCGCGCCCTCGAAGCCGTCGATGACCGCCACGACCGTCTGGCCGGCGCGGAGCTCCACCGTGGCGCGCGACTGCGACCCTTCTCCCGCGTCGTCGGAGCAGGTGAGCACGTCGCCATCGCAAGCGCCATCGTGCAGCTCCAGGATCGTATTGAACCCGGAGCCGAAGGTATCGAATACATACTTCCCGGCCGCTGGCGCCGTGAACATGTAGCTCGCGTCGGGGCTGTCTGCAGCTCCGCACGTCGGCCTGATCGCGTCGCCGGAGTGCTCGGTGTTGCCGGTGACGGTCGCCGGGAGCGCGGCGTCGATCGCCCCCCCAGGGCACTTCGGCGGATCGGCCTTCGTCATGTTGAGCGTGAAATCGCCTTCCCCTCCGTCGAAGCCGGTCACGACGATGAGGACCTGCTGGCCCGCCTCGAGGACCGCGCGGACTCGCGATTGGGCGACCCCGGTGGCAATGTCATCGTTGCAGGCGAGCTGAGCGCAGGTGGTCGCTCCCAGCACCCCGATGGCCGTATCGAAGGTGGACCCGACGGTGTCCAGCGTGTATGTCCCCGCCTCGGAAGGCGTGAAGCGGTAGACCCGCTCCGACGAGCTGGCGGCCACGCACGCGAGATCGTAGTTCGTCTCGCCGCTGATGGTGGTCCCCGTGACCCTCTGCGGGAACGTGTCGCTGAGCTCGTCATACGTCCCGAGGACGCAGGTGCAGGCGCCTGCCTGGCATACCGCCCCTCGCTCGCACGCGACGCCGCAGGCGCCGCAGTGGAGCTGGCTCGTCTGCAGTTCGGCGCACGCGCCATCACACGCCGCGAGGCCGGCGGGGCAGGTGCAGACGCCGTCGACGCACTGCTGGGCAGGCGCGCAGCTGGATTCACACTCGCCGCAGTTGCGCCTGTCGCTCAGCACATCGACGCAGGCGCCGTCGCACGCCGTGAGGTCGCCCGCGCACGCGCAGGAGCCGTCCGCGCAGACGTGCCCCTCCGCGCACTCGACGTCGCAATCGCCGCAGTTCCGCAGGTCGGTCTCGAGGTTCACGCATTTGCCCGAGCAGTCGGACTGGCCTTCTCCGCACGCCTCCCCGCCCCCGACGCCGGTCCCTATACCGCCGCCCTCGCCGCCGCCGCCCTCGCCGCCGCCCCCGCTGCAGCGGCCCTTCACGCAGAGCTGCCCCGCTTCGCAGGCGTCGCCGCACGCGCCGCAGTGATCGGCGTTCGCCTCGAGCTCGACGCACTCTCCATTGCACCGCGACAGCCCGTCGGGGCACTCGCTCGACACGTCGGGGCTCTCCGCGCAGGACGCCGCGAGGACGACCCCCGCAGCCAGGAGCAGCGCGGCGGACGACAGGGCGGGCCTGAGGCGCAATCCGGATCTATTCATAGCCATCCTTGGGGGGTGCGTGGCCGTTCGAGGCGAGCGGATAACGAGGCGTGCGCCAGGATACGCCCACGGCCGACGCATCCGCAACCGGCGGGGGTGCTCGGCTGACCGCGCGCAGGTCGAGCCGCGGCCCGGACCGCGCTCGCCGCGCCGCGGAGAGGCGCCCTCGCGGGCTCGACGCAACAGGCGCCATCGTCGGGCCGGCTCCAGGGCACATTCAGCGCGGACTCAGAGCTTGGTGATCTTCAGCGTGAAGTCGCCGGACGCTCCATTGTACCCGTCGACGACCACGGTGATGGTCTGGTTGCGGGCGAGCTTGATCTCTACCTTCGACGCTTGCGAGTTGGTCAGGTCGTCGTTGCATTGTTGCTCGGTGCCGGCGCAGCCGCGCGAGTGGACGTGAAGGACGGTGTTGAACGACGAACCGATCGTATCGATGATATAGGTGCCGCCGATCGGGGCGGTGTAGGTGAACACGGTCTCCGGAGAGGACACGGACACCGCGGACACGCATGTCGGCCTCACCGCGTCGGGCTGGCCTCGCGTGGTGCCGGTCCTGGTGAGCGACAGCGGCGATCCGAGGTGGATCGCCGTCGCGCAGGTCCCCGGGCCGGTGAACCGGTCCACCTGGAGCACGTAGTCGCCGGAGCTCGCGCCGATGCCGTCGACGACGGCGAGGACGGTCTGATCGGCGGCCAGCGTGAGGGCGACACGCGACTGCCGACCGTCCGCGTTGTCGTTGCACCCGAGCGACGTCCCCGTGCAGCTCTCCTTCAAGAGCTGGAGTATCGTGTCGAAGCTCGATCCGAACGTGTCGAAGATGTAGAGCCCGTCCGCCGGCGCGGTGAAGCGGTAGATCATGTCTGGAGCATGCGACGAGGAGCCGCAGGTCGGGCGAACGGACTCGGGGCGCTCCGCGGTGCTCCCTGTCACGAGCTGCGGCACGAAGGGGCCGAGATCGATCGCCGTCGAGCAGGTGCCGCCGCCGGAGAACGGGGCAATGCGGAGCGTGAAATCGCCCGACGCGCCCGCGGCGCTGCCGTCCACGAGGAGGACGATCGTTTGCCCCTCGGCGAGCTCCAGCGTCAGCCGCGACTGCTCGCTTTCCAGCGCGTCGTCGCTGCACGCGAGCTCGGCCCCGGTGCAGCTGCCGTCGAGGACGGAGAGGACCGTGTCGAAGCTCGATCCGAACGTATCGGCGATGTAGGTGCCGGTCGCGGGCGCGGTGAAGCGGTAGGTCACCTCGCCGGCGCCGGCGCCGCAGCTCGGGCGCAGGACGTCGGCCACATCCGCGGTCGTCCCCGTCACTGTCTGAGGCACCGTCGAGCCGAGATCGATCAGCGGGCAAGGGAGGACGAAGGTCTGGCTCACGTTGAGCTGGAAGGCGCCGGAGGCGACTGGAGCGTAGCCGTCCACGACGACGGAGATGGTCTCTCCCTCGCGGAGCATCACCTCCACCTGCGATTGCGTGCCAGAGGCGTCGTCGTTGCACGCGACGCTCTCGCCGCTGCATGTCCCCTTGTGGAGGTGCAGGACCGTGTCGAAGGAGGAGCCGAAGGTATCGAAGGTGTAGAGCGCGGTCGCCGGCGCGGTGAAGGCATAGGTGGCCTCGGGGCCGCTGTCCCTGGTGCAGGGAGACGGGAGGGCGCTCATGCGATCCGGGATAGCCGTGGTGCCTGTCACCCTCTGCGGAAACGTGGTGCCGAGCGTGAGCTCCGGACATGGAGGCGGCACGTACTCGGAGACGTTGAGCGTGAATGGCCCAGATCCGCCGTCGACGCCGTCGACGACCGCGACGACCGTCTGGCCCTCGGCGAGGTTCGCGACGAGGCGCGACGTCTTGGCTCCCACGGCGCTGTCGTTGTCGTTGCACGAGATCACCGCCCCGGAGCAGGACCCCTTGCGCAGCTCGAGGACGGTATCGAACGTGGATCCGGACGTGTCGAAGACGTACCCACCAGCGTGCGGCGCGGTGAAGCTATAGCTCGCGTCGGAGGTGTCGATTGAACCGCAACGCGTCGAGACGGCGTCGCCGAGCCGCCAGGTGTCCCCGGTGACGCTCAGCGGGAGAGCCGTCGCGAGGGTGTCGAGCGGGCACGCCGGCGGCGCCATCCGGTCAAGGTGAAGGGCGAAGTCGCCTTGCGCGCCGTCGTAGCCCGCGACGACGAGGAAGACGCTCTGCCCTTCCTCGAGGTCCACCGAGGCGCTGCCCGTCATCGCTCCCCCGCGATCGTCATTGCACGCGAGCTCCTCGCAGGCGTCGAAGTCCACGACGCCGATGGCGGTGTCGTAGCTCGATCCGGCGGTGTCGAACTTGTATCTGCCGGCCTCCTCCGCCGTGAACCTGTAGACGAACTCGCTCGATCCGACGGCCGTGCAAGCGAGCGAGAAATAGGCCTCCGCGCCGACCGTGGTGCCCGTCAGGAGCTGAGGGACCGTCGAGCCGATGTCCTCGTAGTCGCCAACGGCGCAGGCGCACACGCCCTCCCGGCAGAACAGCCCCGGGGCGCACGCCGCGCCGCACGCGCCGCAATGCGCCAGGTCGACGGCCAGATCGACGCACCTGTCGCCGCAGAGGGCGAAGCCCTCGTCGCAGACGCACGCCCCCTCCACGCACGTCTCGTGGACGGGGCAGCGCGCCTCGCAGGTCCCGCAATGCAGCGGATCGCTCTTCACGTCCACGCAGCCGCCGCCGCACGCCACGAGGCCGGAGGCGCACAGCTCGCCGGCCGCCCCGCCCCCGCCCCCGTCCCCGCCGACGCACACGCCCGCCTCGCACCGCGTCCCGCTCGCGCAGACGCCCTCGCAGCCGCCGCAGTGGTCCGGATCGGCCTGCGTGTCGAAGCACGCTCCCCCGCACGGCGTGAGGCCGTCATCACACGGCGCGGCGGCCGGGTCCTCCGCGCAGGACGCGGCGAGGGCGGCAAGGGCGACAAGCGCCGCGACCGTCAGCCAGAGCGCCATCGACGACGGCTCGAATCTCGCGCGCAATCCGGGGTGACTCATGAACATCCTTCGGCGGACAGGCCGGCCACCGCGCGGCTCCGAGAGATCCGGCGCCGAGGATACGCCTCTTCGCTTTCGCTCTGCAATCGTCGATCACCGCGCTTCCACACGCGCGCGATCGACCTCCACGGGCGTCAGGCGGCCGGGAGATCTGGCATCGGAGCGGCCTCGTCGGATGTCGGCTGACGCGCCTGGATGGCCTCCAGCGCCACGGCGCCCGTCTCGGGCCCCGGCGCCTCTTCGGCCTGCAGATCGGGGCCGAGGAAACGAGCGATCGGCTCGAAGAGCTCGACGCCTGTATAGGCGCCGACGGCCAGATCGCCGTGACCGTAATCTTCCCGCGCTCCGAAGTCGCGCCCGAGCACGAGAAAGCGCTTCGGCGTCTCCGGGCGATCGCGCCCCCATGCGTCGAACGCCGCGCGCACCGCCGAGGCGGGCGCTATCCTGTCGGCGCTGCCCGCGATGAACAGGGCCGGCGCCGCGACCGAGGCGAGGCCGTCCAGGACCCTCTCGCCGTCCACGCGGATCTCCCCGTCGCTCGCCATCCACGCGGCGAAGTCGGCGTTCAGCGCTGCTGGGATGTCTTCGATGCAGTTGACGAGCGCGAGCCGCGTGACGCCGGGAGGCACGTTGCGCGGGTTGGCCACGGCGTGATGGATGGGCGTCGGCAGCCACTCCGACGCGAACGCGACGCTGCGTGCCATGAGGCGGAGCGGGACGCCCGGCAGCAGCCGGCCCGGCAGGAAGCGCATGAGGCGCACCGGCGTGGTGACCCGGCCAGGCGAGCCGACGATGACGACGCGGCGGACCCGGTCGCCGGCGACGCTCCGGCCGAGCGCCGCATAGAGGAGCATGCCCCCCATGGAGAAGCCGACATAATCCAGCGAACGGGCGCCGGTGCGCTCCAGGATCGCCTCGATGGCGCAGGGAAGATCGTACCGGACCATGGCGGAGAACCGGACGCTGCGGCGCTCAACGCGGGTGAGCAGGCGGCCGCTGCGCAACGTCAGCAACCACACGTCGCGTCCGAGCGTGGCGAGGTGGCGAGCGAGCGAGTAATCGGGGTGGATGTCCTGGTTTCTGTGGTTCGCGGCGATCCCGTGGACCAGCAGGATCGGCGGCAGGTCCGGCTGCGCCTCCGCGCCGTCCGGGCGCGGGACGCGGCGGATCTCGATCGGCGCGCCATCCTCGGTCCGCAGGACCTCTTCCACGCTGTACTCGAGCGGCAGCGTCAGCCGCTTGACCCAGTAAAGGAGGTGCGCCCACAGCCCGATCGCCGCCAGCACCGCGAGCGCCAGCGCCACCAGGAGGGTTGCCCCGAATGTCCAGACCATACGGTCAATCTACCTGCTGGCGCTGCTTCCGCATGCAGGCAACCTCGACATTCTTTTCAGCAGGATGGACGGAACACAGGCCAGTCGCTCGTCGAGGCCGCAACCCAGTTCGCTCGTCTGGATGATCATGAATCCATGGGAACAGCACGTTTCACGATCATCTCCTGCAGCGCGTGAAAAAGTCACACAGCGTTCCGGAAGCCACTCCACCCCATCGCGCCGGACAGCGCGTGGGGCGACTGCCCCTGGCAGAAACGCACGTTGGCAACGGCGCGTTTTCCCTGGGATTCGCGTCTCGCGGGGACATGACCATGTGCCCAGGCCTACCGCGGCGCGCGATCGAGAGCTCCAGCACAGGCGTGCACAAAGGTTCCAGATCTACCGGCCCCGGAACGTGGCATGCGGATCGCAATACACCCAGGGCGAGGAGAGAGCCGGCGAGGGTCCCGTAAGCACCCGGGAAAGGGGGCACGGCAGGAAGAACGCCGCAGCAGAGCTCGGGGGGGCTCGGTTGCGGCGCTCTTCCTGCCGTGCCGTCTGCCGGACGGCCGCGCTCATGCGCTTGCCGGAGACAAAATGAAAAAAGCGCCTCGCGGACCTGGGGGGGGAAGGTCTCCGCGACGGCGCTCGCGTGTCATTTTGCAGGCTCCGTGCCGACCCACGCAGTATAGAATTTCAAATACTTACGCCAACCACAACCAGCCACCATTGCACGACTGAAAATCACAGTTGCAATCTGATTCAAATTCGAAGGCCTTCGCGTTCTCGATCTGATCGGGGCTGTAGCTGTTCCGGACGGAAATCTGCCGTTCGAGGCGTGTTCACTCGTCCCAGTGGCGGCAAACCGGCTTCACGCCGCACCCCTGGCAGCGGACCGGATCGCGCCGCGACGGGCATTGCTGGAGCATGCCGAGGTGGCAGAGGGCGAAGTCGTACTTGACCGGGTCGGCTGGATCGAAGCCGCGGAGGGCCGCGGTGATCTCCTCTGCCGTCTTCCAGGTGGCGCCCCTGCGATCGGTGAGCCCGATGTTGTAGCCGAGCTTCTCGATGTGCGTGTCGACCGGGATGAGGAGGGCCGACGGGGGCACCGGCCACAGGCCGAGGTCCACGCCGTCCGCGGGGCGGATCATCCACCGCAGCAGGAGCATGAGCCGCTTGGCGGCGCTGCCCTTCTCGGGATCGGGGAGGATGTGCGCGGCTCCGCGGTCGTCCGGGCGCCGGTCGAGGCCGCCGGCGCGTCGGATCGCCCGCACCCAGGCCCCGAGGGCCTGGCGCAGGTCGCGGGTGCGCGAGAGCTCGGCCGCAAAGGCGGCGCCGAGCGAGCCCGAGGCCCGCTGCACCCGCCGCGCGCCGACGATCAGCCCGACGAGGTCGCGATCGCGGTAGATCCGGTGCCGGAAGCCGCGCAGCCGCGCCGAGACGGCCCGGGCGTCGTCGGCGGTGAGGGCGATCTCCGGCCCGAGGCGATCGAGCGCCTCGCCGATCTTGGCGTGCAGCGCCTTCACGTTGCCGAAGGCGAGCGACGCGGCGATGAGCGCCACGAGCTCCTGATCGGCCGGGTCCGTGTAGCGGTGGACGAAGGAGACCGGGTCTCGCGCGCGGCGCTCCTCGACGGCGCACCGCGCGCGCACCCCGTCGAGCGCCGCCTTGACCGCGGCGCCCCGCGCGGCGTCGCCCGGCCGGGGCGCCGCCTTGACCGCGGCGTCCTTCCGCTGCTGAGGCGCCGCCTTGACCGCGACGTCGCCCGGCCGGGGCGCCGCCTCGCCGCTCCCGCGCGCCCTCACGGCGACCCCGCGTCCGGCGCCGGATCGGCCGCGACCGGCTCGGCGCTCGCGGCGCGCTCCTGCGCCTCCCGGTCGTACTCCAGCGCGGGGAGCGACACGACGAACGCGCTGCCGCGCCCGTCGTCGGTGAGCGGGCTCTCGACCCGTACGGCGCCGCCATGGCTCTCGGCGATGTGCTTCACGAGCGCGAGCCCGATCCCGCTGCCGCGCACCTGCCGCTCGCTCGCCCGCCGTCCGCGCGCGAAGCGCTCGAAGATGTGCTTCTGCTCGTCGGGATCGATGCCCGGCCCGCGGTCGCTCACCCGGATGGTGACCTGCCTCGCCTGGCGCGTCAGCGCGGCGAGGCGCCCGCCGCCCCCGCCCTCGGTCTCCACCGCGACGGCGACGCGGCCGCCGTCCTTCGCGTACTTGAGCGCGTTGTCGAGCAGGTTCACGAGGGCGAGCTCGAGCGCGCGCGCGTCGATGAGCGCCTCGGGCAGCCCCTCGGCGATCGTGAGCTCGACGGTCATCTCCTCGCGCTCGGCGCGGTAGCGGTACATGTCGACGGCGCGCGTCGCCACCTCGGCCACGCTGCCGCGCGCGAACTCGTAGGCGGCCTTGCCCCGCTCGACGCGGGCGAAATCGAGGACGTTCTCGATGAGCGCGGTGAGCCGCTCGCTCTCGCTCACGATGATCTGCAGGTACTGGCGGCGCTTCTCGTCGTTGGGGACGCGGCCGCCGAGGAGGAGCTCGCCGAACATGCGGACGAGCGAGAGCGGCGTCTTGAGCTCGTGGGACACGTTCGCGACGAAGTCGCTCTTCAGCGCCGCGAGCCGCCGCTCGTTCACAGAGGCGAGCACGACGATCGCGAGCCCGGCCAGCGCGACCAGGGCCGAGAAGCCGACCATCAGGATCTCGATCAGGCGTTGCCGCTCGACCTTCTCGCCGAGCTCCTCGGCCGTGGTGAGCGCCATCTGGAGGCGCCAGTTGTAGAGCGTGGTCGGGAAGGGGCGCCCGACGGTGAACTCGCCGCCGATGATGGGCGGGCCGAACACGATGCGGCCCTCCTCGTCGATGACGTTCATCCGGCTCTTCTCGCGATCGAGGTCGCGGAAGAGCCGGGGCATCACCTCGTGGACCAGGCGCGGCACCTCGTGCCACGCGACGATGAGGCACTTGCGCCCCGCGTGCTCGCGCTGCCAGTAGCTCACGAGCAGGCTCTGCTGATCGATGACGTGGTGGAGGTGGCGCAGCTCGGCCGTGTCGCCGGTGAAGTTCATCTGCGGCAGGAGGCGGGCGAGCAGGAGCTTGCGGAAGGCGTCGTCCTCCCGCCCGGACGCGCCGCGCGAGGCGAACGCGAGCACGTCGTGCGCCTCGTTGTCCATGTCGAGGACCAGGATGGCGCGCACGGTCGGCGTCTCGCGGGCCGCCGTGGGGAGCCACCGCCGCGCGATGACCGAGAGGTTCGCCACGTCGACGTGCGCGGCGACGACGTTGTCCTGGGCGATGATCAGCTTGTCGAGCCGATCGACGCGCTCGTCGGCGAGGGTGAGCGTCGCGTCGAAGACGGTCTGCTGCCGCGCCTTCTCGATCTGCAGCGTCGTGCGCAGGGCGATCCCGCCCAGCACGAGCACGGCGACGACGATGGCGGGGACGAGGGCGAAGTACGGGACGCGATGGCGCTTCCCAGCGGAGGGGAGGAGGTCCATCGCTCGGCTCCGCTAGCGGGCGGCCTTCTTCGCCCCCGCGGTCACGAGGCCGGGCTCGAGGACCACGCCGCGCGCCCCGACGAACTCGGCGAACTGCTGGCCGATGTAGGTGAGCGCGTTGCCGTCGCTCTCGGAGAACGGCTTGCCGTCGAGCGGGTTTCCGATCTCGAGGAGGCCGAGGTAGCGGCCCGCGAGCTCGACGGGCGCGCAGATGACGCTCCGGAGCTCGACGCCGATCGCCTTCCACCGCTCGTCCATGACGCGCTCGTCCTTGGCCGCGTCGGGCACCACGACGGCGCGCCTCGACCGCATCGCGGCCAGCGGGAGCGGCGCCCGCTCGGACAGCCTGGCGAGGAGCGCGCTCTTGCCGCCGTACTGCCGGACGACCACGAACTCGCGCCGGTTGATGTCGAACAGCGACACGAGGCCGAGGGCGCACGGGATCTTGTCGAGCGTGAGCGCGAGGATGAAGTCGGCGCCCGCGAGGGTGTCCTGGAGGAAGTGCAGGTCGCTGCACGCCTCGAACAGCTCGGCGATGAGGTCGTCGCCGGAGAGGCGCCCGTTCTTCGGAGGGAAGGAGGAGCGCCGCCGCGGCGGCGCCGGCGTGGGGGTAGCGACCTCGGGCGGCTCCGGGACGAGCTGGAGGCGCGGCGGCGCCCCCTGCTGGTCGGCCGGCACGGCGAGCAGCACCACGTCGGCCGGCGGCGTGAGGGCTGGCCGCGGCAGGTCCGCAGAATACGCGGCGGCCGGCGGTGGCCCGTCCGCAGGCGGCGCGGCGTCTGCCGGCGGCGCCGCGTCCGCAGGCGGCGCGTCAGCCGGCGGCGCCACATCCACAGGCGGCGCGGCAACCGGCGGCGCCACATCCACAGGCGGCGCCACGTCGGCCGGCGGCGCGGCAACCGGCGGCGCCACGTCCACAGGCGGCGCGGCGTCTGCCAGCGGCGCGGCAACCGGCGGCGCCACGTCCGCAGGCGGCGCAACGACCGGCGGCACGGCAACCGGCGGCGCCACGGCCGGCGGCACGGCAACCGGCGGCGCCACGTCCACAGGCGGCGCAATGGCCGGCGGCACAGCAACCGGCGGCGCCACGTCCGCAGGTGGCATGGCCGGCGGCGGTGCGGTGCCGCCGGTGCGCGGGCGGAACTGGATCTCCGGTTCGGCCGAGCGCCAGTCTTTCCAGGCGAGGGTCGCGAGCGGGCTGCGCTGAGGCCGGCCGTCGAAGACGTGATCGAACACGGCGATATGGATGAACTTGCCCGGTCGCGCGTCGTCGATGCGCTGCCGTGCGCGCTCGAGCCGATCGATCAGCAGCGCGCTGACGAGATCGCGCGGGGTGCCGGTGGCGACCGCATAGACGAGCTCTCGGTACGTGAGCGGCGAGCGCTCGGACGGGTTCTCCTCGCGCTGCGAGATGAGCTGATACGGCGGCAGCTCCGCGGGCGCTCGCTCCGGCTCGGCGCCTCGCTCCGGCGGCGCATCCCGCCCCGGCGCGGCCTCCACGCCTTTCGCCGGTTGCGCCTGGGCGCCCGCTGGCTCCGAGACGAGGAGCGCGGTCCCCATCGAGATGAACGGGACCGTGGGCGCGATCGGGCGCTTCCCTGCGACACGCCCCGCTGGCTCGGCCGGCTTTGGAGAAGCCGCCCCGGCCGGGGAGGCGCCCGCCGGCGTGTCGGTCCCGTCGGTCAGCGCCGCGTCGTCCGGGGCGCGCTGCACGACGTACCGCACGCGCGTCGCCGGATCGATCGCTCGGTAGCCGCTCTCCAGCAGATCCACCGAGAAATTGTTGAGCGGGCCCCCATCGCCGCGGAGCGCCCGGGCCTTCTGCAGCGCGGGCTGCCACTGCGGGGCCTCGACGCACACCTTCCTGCTCGGCGGAGCGTTCTGGCCTAACGACGAGATCTCGACGAACCAACGCATCGTTTGCGGTTCCAATCCGCGCTGGCGCTGACTGGGTGGCGCGCTCGGGCGCGAAGATCGTTCTACTCGACGCGCGCGAGAGGGGTCAACGCGCAGGCCGCACGGGACCGCGCAGAGAGCGCGCGGACGCCTTTGGAGGATGGCGCGAAATCTTCTCGACCGGGACCGGCAAGAAGAATCGGGCCTGTCCTGAAATCACGCCGCCCGCGCCGCGAGTCGCCGCGGACGAACCCGGTCGTCCACTGAACGGCCGCCGGGTATCCCCGGCCCCCCACGGCGATACGAGCGCGCGGGTGAGCGCACGAGCCCGGCCGAACACGAGGTGGGCGGCGAGCCCGGCCCACGCGACGACCTGGGATGATCGACTCTGCATCTCCGCTCGTGCGCCGATCACCCCCTGTGAGGGGGTGAGCAAATTCCGACATGGATCGGGGAAGGCGGGAGGAACCCCCAGCGCTCCTCCTGCCTTCCCGACCTCGTGTGCGCCCCTCCGAGGGGCGACTCCGGCCACGACCACCGGAGAGGTCCGCGCACCATCGCTACTGCGTCCGCAGGATGACGTGGAAGCCGAACGGCGTCTCCACGACGCCGCTCAGCGAGCCGACAGCGATCTTCTCCACCGCGTGCTCGAACTCGGGCACCATGGCCCCCTTCGGGAACTTTCCGAGATCGCCGCCGCGCCCGGCGGCGCCCGGCTCGTCGCTGTACTGAGCCGCGAGTTCCTCGAACTTCGCCCCGCGCTGCGCTCTCTGGAGCAGCTGCTCGGCGAGCGCGCGCGCCTCGTCCCGGGTGCGGGCGACGTGCGGCGGCGCACGCCGTGACCCCGCGTACATGATGAGAAGGTGCTTGGCGCCCAGCATGCCAGGAATCAGCGCCCCCTGCGCCGGGGGCGGCTGCGCTGCGCCCGGCTGGGCCGCCCCCGGCTGGGCCGGCGTCGGCTGCGCTGCTCCCGGCTGGGCCGCGGGCTTGCCCGCGCCGTGAAGCGACTCCTTCGTGGGGGGATCGTGCGGGCCGAGCGCCCTGTCGACGAGCCGCTTGAAGTGCGCGGTCGGCTGCGCCCCGCTGAGAAAGTAGTCGTTGATGGCGAAGGACGGCGTGCCGGTGATGTGCAGGCGCTCGGCGAGCTTCAGGTCCGCCTCGACCGCCGCGCGGTGCGCTCCCGAGTCGAGCGCGGCGCGGAACTTCGCCACGTCGAGGCCGATCGCGGCCGCGTGGTTCTCGAGCGCCTCCCGGCCGAGCCCGCTCTCGGACTGGTCCTCCCACAGGCGCTGCGCCATCGCCCAGAAGCCGGCCTCGCCCTTCTGCCGGAACGCCTCGATCGACGCCTCGGCGGCGAGGGGCGCCCGCGTGTGGAAGGGGAGCGGCAGGTGCCTGAAGACGACGCGGACCTTGCCCGGATAGGCGGCGATGACCTCGTCGATCGTGGGCTGGACGCGTTTGCAGAACGGGCACTGGAAGTCGGCGAACATCTGGATCGTCACCTTCGCGCCGGGCTTCGCTCCCTTGCCGGGGTTGTCCTTGGTCGGCGCCGGGGCGAGGATCCGCTCGGGCGCGTTGCCGGCCCTCGCTTCCTTCTGCAGCGCGTCGTAGACCTTCGCGGGCGGCGTGCCCGCGGCCACGAGCTTCGCGACGCGCGCGATCTGCTCATCGATGAGGGCCTCGAACTTCTCCGCCGGCTGGGCGCCGGCGAGGCGCCTGCCGTTGATGAAGAAATGGGGCGTCCCCCTCGCCTGGAGGTCGTCGGCGAGGCGCTGATCGCGCTCGATGCGCGCCGCGTGGCGCCGCGCGGCGATGGCCTTCTGCGCGCGGGCCACGTCGAGGCCCAGAGACTTCGCGTGCGCCGCGAGGTCCGCGTCCTCGAGGCCCCCGGTCTTCAAGAGCTCGTACGCCTGCCAGAACGCCGCGTCGCCCTTCTGCGCCTTGGCCTCCAGCGCGAGCTCCGCGGCGGGCTCGGCCCGCTTGTGGAAGGGGAGCGGGTTGTGCTTGAAGACGACGCGCAGCTGAGCGCCGTACTTCTTTTCGAGGCCGTCGACGGTCGGGGCGACCCTGCGACAGAACGGACACTCGAACTCCGAGAACATGACCAGCGTGACCGGAGCGCCCGGATTGCCCCGGATCGGCGATCCGTCGACAGGCACCTTCCACACGGTCGTGTCCTCGGGGGCCGGCGGAGTGGGCGGCTTCGGGGCCGGAGCGCGCGCCTTGTTCCGCTCGGACAGGGCCGCGTAGACACGCTCCTGCGGGACGCCCGATCGCCGGAGCTCCTCGGCCGCCCGGAGCTGCTCGTCGATGATGGGCCGGAAGTCGTCGATGGGCCGCGCCCCGCTGACGGACACCCCGTTCACGAAGGTCGCCGGGGTGCCCCCGACGCCCGCGGCCTTGCCGGCCTCGACGTCCCGGTCGATCTTCGGCGCGTGCTGCTGCTCCTCGAAGGACGCGCGGAACGCCGCCTGATCGACGCCCGCCTCGGCGGCCCACGCCTCGAACGACGCCGGCGCGAGCGAGCGCTGGTTGGCGAAGGCGAGCTGATGGAATCTCCAGAACGCCTCGTCCCCGCCGAGCCGGAACACCGTCTCGGCCGCCAGGTGCGCCGGGCGCGCATTCTTGTGGAACGCGAGCGGGAAGTGCTTCCAGACGATGCGCAGCCGATCGGGCCCGTAGGCCTCCTTCAGCTGCTCCAGCGTCGCCATGTGCCTGGAGGTGAAGGGGCACTCGTAGTCGCCCCACACCACGAGGGTGACCGGCGCGAGCGGCTCGCCCCACCACGGATCCGCGCGGGTGACGGGCACGGCGGTGCCCGGCTCCGGCTCGGGCTCGGCCGCCACGACAGCGGCCGGCACGGCCAGCGGCGGGACGATCACCGTCTTCGGCGGCTCGACCGCAGACGGGGTCACCGCGCCCGACGCGCAGGCAGCGAGAAAGCTCCAGAGGAACAGCAGCAAGAACAGACGGGAAAACGGCGGTAGCGCAGGCATGAGCCCCCTCGAGTGTCGCGGTCCGTGGACGGGATCCTACACGGACGGCCCCAGCTCAGGTCGCCCGGGCCGCGCGCCATCGCTGCAGACGGGCGCACAATGGGAGCCCCGGCGAGCCCAGACGGCGAGCGCCTGCCAAGGAACACCCGCAGATCCGTCCGCCAGCCATCCGATCAGCGAGGCAGCGGAGAAAAAAAAGAGCGCCCGCTCGACGGCGGGGGGGGAGACCGTCACGGGCGCTCTGCACCGCTCACTGAGCAGGATGCGGGCCAGGAGCTTCCCTTCGGAGTTCGAGGACTTTCGCTAGTAAAATGACTTTCCCATTTCAATCCTGAAGCAGCCGCTTGCAAACGTGCTGGGCAGAGCTGGCGACCTCAGCCTTCGCGGGCGGGCTGCTCGGGTCAGGCTGCGTGAAAGTCGTGTAAAAGAGCCGCGTGTCACCGTCCAGCGCCGACCCTGGTCCCTCCTCGCCGCCCGGAAGCGCAGCGCCCCGGCCGAGCAGCGCCTCCCCCGACGGAACGGACGGAACCGAGACCCCGGCCTCCCGGGGCGCCGGCCCGGCGGCGCCCCCCGGCTGGCTCGATCGCCTGATCGCGGCCTGGCCGCGCGTCGATCCGGTCCTGTTCGCCGCCTACGCCGGCGCATGCGTCCTCTACACCGCCGTCGCGTTCTACAGCGCGATGCACCAGCAGACGGGCGGCATGTGGTCGGCGCCGCTCGACGACGTCTTCATCCACTTCGATTACGCACGCGCCACCGCGCGCGGGTACCCGTTCGAGTGGTCCGAGGGCAACGGCTTCTCGAGCGGGAACACGAGCCTGAGCTACCCGTTCGTCCTCGCGCTCGGCTATCTCGTCGGCTTCCGCGGCGTCCTGCTGATGCAGTGGGCGGCGATCATCGCGTGCACCTCGACGCTCGGCTTCCTGCTCGTCGGCGCGCGGCTCCTCGAGCCCATCGGGCGCTGGGCGAAGTACCTCCTGCCGCCCGTGGCGCTCTCCATCGGCGCGCTCGACTGGTCGCTGTTCAGCGGGATGGAGAACGCCTTCCACCTCGGCGTCTGGGCGCTCGCCACCCTCGCCGCGCTCTCGGTCGCCCGCGCGGCCGACGCGCCGCGCGAGCTGGGGGCACGGGCGATAGCAAGCGCGCGCGCCGAGGCGCCGCCGAAGCGCCTCGCCCACCTCGGCTGGGCCGCCGGCCTCGCCGGCGCGCTCCTTTACGCCACCCGGCCGGAGTCGGTCGTCTGCGTGGCGGCGCTGAGCGTGTACGCGGCCATCGCCGTGAGGCGGGCCCACGGCGCGCGCGCGGCGATCGCGACCCTGCTCCGGACGTCGGTGCCCGGCGCGCTCGCGTGCCTCGCCCAGGCGGTCGCCAACCGCGTGTTCACCGGCGAGTGGGCGGCGAGCGGCGCCATCGCCAAGCTGGCGCTGAACAACCCGTACATGACGTCCTCCGAGAAGTGGGACACCTACGAGTTCCTCGCGACGTACGTCGTCGCCCGCAACACCAACCACCACTTCTCGGACGCCCTCCCCTGGGGCTGGCTCGTGCCCGCCCTCGCGCTCATCCCCCTCGCCTCGCGCAGGACCCGCGGGGTCGCGGCGCTGCTCTGGGTCCAGGTCGTCGGGTGGCTCGCGCTCGTGGCCCTGAACGGTCAGGTCCGCTGGCAGAACGAGCGCTACACCATGCCCGCGGTCGCCTGGCTGCTGGTGCTCGCGGCGATGGGGCTCGCGCTGCTCGTCGCGCGCGCCGCATGGGCCAGCGGCGGCGAGCGCCGCCAGGAGCGGCCAGAGAGCGCCCCGGCCGGGCTCAGAGCGCGGCTCGGGGCCCTCGGCGGCCTCGCGGCCGCGGCCCGCGGCGGCGCCCTTTCGCGCGGCCTCTGGTGCGCGCGCGTCGCGCTCGCCCTCGCCGTGGCCGCGCTCTTCTGGGCGCACCAGCTGCCCAGGATGCGCGACCAGATCTGGTTCTTCGGCCGCGCCAGCCGCAACATCCGCGATCAGCACCTCGTCGCCGGCAAGCTCCTCGCCCAGCTCGACGTGCGCCGCGTCCTCGTCGGCGACGCGGGCGCTCTCCTCTACGCGTCGGACCGGCCCGGCCTCGACATCATCGGGCTCGGCGGCTACCACGATCTGCCGTTCGCGCGCGCGGGCGTCCACGGCCTGGGCGCCTCGCTGGAGCTCATCGAGCGCATCCCGGCCGACGACCGCCCCGACACGCTGGCCATCTACCCGGGCTGGTGGGGCGACCTCCCGGCCATCTTCGGCAGCCGGATCGCCGCGATCCCCGTCGTCGGCAACGTGATCTGCGGCGGCGCGGAGAAGGTCATCTACCAGGCCGACTGGAGCCCGCTCGCGCACGGCGAGGCGCCCGCGTCGATGCGCGAGGACGAGCGGGTCGTCGACGAGCTCGACGTCGCCGATCTCGTGAGCGAGCGGGAGCACGGCTACGCCTTCCCGCGGCCCCAGGCCGGCTTCGTCGGCTTCAGCGTCCTCCCGGATCCGCGCGGATCAGGGCACGATCGCTTCGACGCGGGGCGCGTCATCCCGGGCGGCAGGAGCGAGGCGGCCCGCCTTCACGCCCCCCGCGAGGGCCAGGGCAGGCTCGTGGTCCGCACCGCCGCGCCCCGCGCCGCCACGATCCGCGCGACGGCGGATGGCCGGGAGATCGGCCACCTCGCGCTCAAGAGGGGCGACGGCTGGACCGAGGCCTCGCTCGACCTCCCCGAGGGCCTGCCCGAGACGTTCACGCTCACGCTCACGCCGGTCGACGGGGAGTGGGTCGATCACCACGTCTGGATCCTCGATCGCCCCGCGCGCGGCGCCGGCGCGCGCCCGCTCGCCGGACAGTGACGTGCGCGCCGGCCTGCCCCGCGACCCCGCGCAATGGATCGCGCTCGCGCTCGCCCTCGCCGCGCTGCTCGCCGGCGCCTGGCTCCTCCGCCGCTCGCCCGCCATCGCGCGGGCCGGCCCCACGCCTCCAGGCCCCGGCGCCGCGCACTCGGGCCCCGACCCCGCGCCCCGCTCCGGCGCGGCCCTGGGCGCCGCGATCGCCGCGGCGCTCTCGATCGTCGCGGCGCTGCTCTCGGCCGCGTACGTCGCGGTCTACCTGCGGGGCGGCCCCCGCATCATCGACGCGACCAGCTACTGGCTCGAGGCGCGCGCGATGGCGGCCGGTTACCTCGCGTGGCCGCTCGATGAGCCCGCGGCCTCCGTGCTCGGCCGCTTCCTCGTCCGCAGCGACACGATGGCCGGGCCCTCTGGCGCGAACCGCGCGGCCGAGGTCGCGGTCCTCTTCCCCCCGGGCTACCCCGCCCTGCTCGCGCTGGGCTTCCTCGCGGGCGCGCCGCTCGCGGTCGGCCCAGCGCTCGCCGCGGCGCTCGCGATCGCCACCTACGACCTGGCCGCGCGGTTCGCGCCGGAGGGCCCCGCCCCGTCCGGGAGCGCCGCGCCGATCCGCTTCGTTCCGCTCGTCGCCGCGCTCTTCTCGGCGCTCTGCGCCGCGCTCCGCTACCACACGGCCGACACGATGTCGCACGGGCTCGCGGCCCTCTGCTTCACGGTCGCGCTCGCGTCGGCGCGGCGCGCGCTCGACGAGGCCCGCGCCGCCGCATCGACGGGCGCCGCGACGGGGCCCCTCGGTCCGGCGGTCCGCGCCGCCGCGCTCGCCGGGCTCGCCGCCGGCTGGCTCGCGGCGACGCGCCCGCCGAGCGCGCTCGCCCTCGCTGCGACGCTGCCCTTCGTGATCCTGCCGGCGATCGCGCCGGGGAGCGCGGCGGCCGGCCCGCGCGAGGGCGATCCGCCGCCGCGCCCCTCGCCGCGGCTCGCGCGGCTCGCTGCGGCGATGGCGATCGGCGCCCTCCCCGGCCTCGCGCTGCTCGCGGCCCACCAGCGCGCCGCGACGGGCGCCTTCGCCTCGTCGCAGGCCGCGTACTACGCGGTCTCGGACGGCCCACCCGGCTGCTTCCGCTACGGCTTCGGCGCCGGCGTCGGCTGCCTCGGCGAGCACGGCGACTTCGTCCGTCACAACCTCGCGGAAGGATACGGCTTTCTGGCGGCTGCCGGCACGACGCTGCGCCGCCTGAAGCTCCACCTCGTGGACGCGCTCAACGCCGAGCCGCTCGCGCTGCTCGTGCTCGCCGGCGCCTTGATCGCCTGGCGGCGGCCGCGCTCGCGCGCCCTCGCGATCGCCCCGCTCCTCCAGGTCGCCGCTTACGCCCCCTTCTATTTCGACGGCAACTACCCGGGAGGCGGCGCGCGCTTCTTCGCCGACGTGCTGCCGGTGGAGCACGTCCTCGCCGCCATGGCCGCCCTCGCGCTCGCCGAGCGCGCTGCGACGGCGGCGCACGCGGAGCGCGGCCCCGCGCGCCGGCGTGGCGCGCTCCTCCCCGCAGCGCTCCTCCCGGCGGCGCTCCTCCCGGCGGCGCTCTTCGCGGCGGCGCTCCCGCTCGCCGGCTTCGCCTTCCGCGCGGGCTTCGACCACGCCGCGCTTCGCGATCGCGAGGGCGGCCTGCCCATGTTCGACCCCGGAGCCGTCGCGCGCGCGGGCGTCTCGCGCGGCCTCGTGTTCGTCGATACCGATCACGGCTTCAACCTCGGCTTCGATCCCGCGCCGGAGGACGTCGCGGTGCTGCGCTACCGGGGCGACGCGATCGACCGCATGGCGTGGGAGGCCCGCGGTCGCCCCCCTGCGTACCGCTACCGCTTCGCGATCCCGGACGGAGGCGGCCTCGCCTCGGTCTCGATCACGCCGCTCGTCTTCGACGCCGAGCCGCCCGGCGAGGCCCGCATCGAGGGCGAGTCGCTGTGGCCGCCCCGCGACCAGCGCGGCGCCTTCGCGCTGCCCGAGCACGCCGGCGGCACGTGCGCGTCAGGCGGGCGCCTGCTCGCGGTGCACGCGGCGGGGCGCGGTGAGGCCGTCGTCCGGGTCGGCCTGCCCGCCCCTTGGCTCCGCGGCGCCCGGATCAGCCCGCGCGTGGCGCTCTCGGGCGACGGCGCCGGCGAGGTGCGCCTCGTCGTCGACGGCGCCCTGCTCCACGTCTGGCGGGTCGAGCCCGCCGCGCCGAGCCCCCCGGGCGCTCCGCTCGCCTGCCCCGAGCTCCCGGCGTATCCGATCCCCGAGGGTGCCGTCGGAATCGAGCTCTCCCTCGCCCGCGAGGACGCGGCGGTTACGGGGGAGACCGGGCCGGGAGAAACCGGAGCCCTCTTCGCGCTCGACGCGCTCTCCGTTGTGGGCGGGAATTCGGTTGACCGCTAGTCCCGTAACATGCGAGCTTTTCATAGGATTCTGTTGTCGTGCGGCTCCTGGAGCGGCGCATCCCCTGGAGCTCTGCGGTGGAAAGCGGCAAGTCGAGCGCCGGCGGCGGTCCGCTCGGGTGGGGGAGGTCGACCATGACGAAAAGCGAGCTCATCGACGCGATCGCGGGACGGGGGGAGCTCACCAAGGCTCGAGCGGAGCTCGTGGTGAACTGCGTCTTCGACGCCATGACGCAGGCGCTCCAGCGCAACGAAGGCATCGAGATCCGCGGGTTCGGCAGCTTCACGGTCAGGCCGTACAAGCCCTACAGCGGCAGGAACCCGCGCACGGGCCAGCCGGTGCCCGTGCCCGCCAAGCGCCTTCCGTTCTTCAAGGTCGGCAAGGAGCTCAAGGAGCTGGTCAACGCGAGCCGCGCGTACGCGATCTCCGGTGACGACGACGACGAGGACGAGGACGACGAGGAGACCGACGACGAATGAGGCGGCGCGCGGCGCGTCCGTGACGTGACGCGCCCCACGGCGTGACGGCGTGCCGACGTCGCTCGCGGCGCCCTCTTCGCTCCTGCGCCCTCTCCGCGCGCGCCGGGGCGCGTCGCCCCCCTGGCGGGCGGTTCCGCTGCGCGGTAGAAGCGGGCCCCCATGGTCCCCGCCGAACGTCAGCTCCAGATCCTCTGCAAGGGTGTCGTCGACCTCCACGTCCGAGCCGAGCTCGAGGAGCGGATCCGCGAGGGCAAGCCGCTGCGCGTGAAGGCCGGCTTCGACCCGACCCGACCCGATCTCCACCTCGGCCACACGGTGGTGATGCAGAAGATGCGGGAGTTCCAGGAGCTCGGGCACCACGTGGTCTTCGTGGTCGGCGACTTCACGGCGATGGTCGGCGACCCGACCGGCAAGAACGAGCTGCGCCCGCGGCTCTCGCGCGAGGAGGTCGTCGCCGCGGCGGAGACCTACCAGGCGCAGGCGTTCAAGGTCCTCGACAAGAACAGGACCGAGGTCCGCTACAACTCCGAGTGGCTGAACAAGCTCGATCCGACGCAGATGATCGAGCTCTGCGCGAAGTACACCGTCGCCCGCATGCTGGAGCGCGACGACTTCAAGAAGCGCTACGAGGAGGCGCGGCCCATCTACGTGCACGAGTTCATGTACCCGCTCCTCCAGGCCTACGACTCGGTCGAGCTCGAGGCCGACATCGAGCTCGGCGGCACCGATCAGCTCTTCAACCTGCTCGTGGCGCGCGACCTGATGCCACGCTACGGCAAGCGCGCTCAGATGGTGATGACGATGCCGCTGCTCGAGGGCACGAACGCCCGCGTCGAGGACGGGAAGGTCGTCGGCGCCAAGATGTCGAAGAGCGCGGACAACTACGTCGGCATCACCGAGCCGCCGTTCGACATGCTGCAGAAGCTGATGCTCGTCGATGACGGCGTGATCTGGCGGTACATGGAGCTCCTTTCGTCGCGCCCGCCCGAGGAGATCGCCGCCCTGCGGGGGGCGGTCCTCCGCGGCGAGCAGGGCGTCATCGCGGTGAAGGAGCTCTTCGCGCAGGAGATCGTCACCCGCTTCCACTCGGCGGAGGACGCGCGCGCGGCCCTCGAGCGGCGCCGCAGCGTCGCGGCCGGCGGCCTGCCGGAGAACATCGAGGAGCTCCAGGTGGCGAGCGACCGCGACACGATCCCGATCGGCAACGCGCTGGCGCTGGCGGGGCTCGCCGAGTCGACCTCCGCGGCGCGGCGCCTCGTGAAGGGCGGCGCGGTGCACCTCGAGGGCGAGGTGGTCAAGGACGAGCAGCTCAAGCTCGAGCGTGGGAAGCGCTACCTGGTCCGCGTCGGCTCGAAGAACCGCCGCTTCGCCTACCTCGTCGTTGGCTGACGCGCCCGGGCGAGCGCCTCGCCGGCGCGCCGTGCTCGGCGGCTTCCTGGGCTGCGCCCTCGGCCTCGCGCTGCCCTCGTGCGGCGGCGCGCCGCGGCCGCCCGCCCGGCCGAGCCCGCCGCTGCCGCCGCTCGCCACGGCGGACCTGACGCGCCTCCTGCCGCAGGCGGGGCTCAGGTGGCTGCTCCTCGTCCGGCCCCGCGAGGTCGCGGCGGTGCCGTGGCTCATCCCGTCGATCGCGCTCGTGGCGCCCGAGGAGAACCTGGCCCGGCACGCCCGCGCGACCGGCGTCGATCTGCGGCAGGTGCGCGAGGCGGCGATCGCGTCGTACGCGGGCGCGGGGCCGGCGGGCGGCGCCACGCTCTACGTGGCGCGCCACAGCGGCGATCCGCGCGCCATCGAGCGCCTCTTCCGGCGTCGGCTCACGGGCAAGGAGCGGCGCGCGCTCGATCGCCCGGACGTCGTGCGCGTGACGGGCGACATCGGCACGAAGCCACACGCGCTGGTGCTGCTCGGCGAGGACGTGGCCTGCGTACAGGACGGCGGCAGCCCGCTGCGCGGGCCGGCGCGCGTCGCGTCGCTGTACGCGCTCGGGCGCCTCAAGCGCTCGCCGGCGGCGCTCTCGGGCGGCCCGCTGCGCGCGCTCGAGGCCCGCCTCGGCCCGGCGCCCGTGCGCGCGTTCGCGCCGGGGCCGTTCGACGGGGAGCTCGCCCGCGGCGCGCGGGGGCTGCTCGCGGCGGCGACCGCCGTGGGGGCGGCCGCGAGGCCGAGCGCCCGCGAGGGGATCGCGCTCGCGATCGCGGTGGCAGGCGACTTCTCGACGAGCGGGGAGGCCGCCTCGGAGGAGCTGCTCGCGGCCTGGAGCGAGCTGGCGGGCGGCTCGTTCGGCCACCTGCTCGGGCTGGACGCGCCGGTCGAGCCGCCGCTCGCCACCCACGCGCCGGACGCGGTGGCCGTCGCGGTCGAGCTGAACCCGCGGGCGCTCGCCCGGGGGCTCGCGGCGGCGACCGGCGAACGGCTCGCCGAGATGCTGCGGTAGGCGCCGCGGCGCCTCACCGGTAAATTGGGTGCCGTCAGCGCCATGCCCACCACGACCAGCGGCTTCTTCCTGCAATGCGCCTCCCGCGGCACGCTCGAGCTCGTCTTGCCCGCCGCCGACACGCCGTTCGGCGTCGAGCACCACCGCCGCGAGGAGGCCTCCGGGCCGTGGCGTCACGTGGCGACGTTCGCCGGCGGCCTCGGCCCGGTCGACGCGGTGTCGCTCATCCAGAGCAACTTCGGCGATCCAGGCCACCTCGAGGCGGTGGCGCGCATCGGGGATCGGCTGGCCGCGTTCTGGTGCGCGCCCTCGAGCGAGCCGTCGTGGAGCGAGCCGCGCTTCTTCGCGGAGGGCGCGACCGGCGATCCCGCCCTGATCCAGGGCGGCTTCGGGGGCAAAGGCAACTTCGAGCTCGTGGTGCCCCACGCGAGCGGCGGGATCGCGCACTACCACCGCGACAACGACACCGCGGAGCTCGGCTGGCGCGGCCCCGTGATCTTCGGCGAGGGGCTCGGTCGATTCGAGGCGGTCGCGATGATCCAGCGCGTGGGCGGCGCGCCGCACGGACCGCACGCGCCCGGCGACCTCGAGGTCGTCGCGCGCGTCGGCGATCGCCTGGTGATGTTCTGGCGCTCTCCCGGGTCCGGGGCCGCGTGGCACGGCCCGGAGGAGGTGGTCTCCGGGGTCCGCGGGGCACCGGCGCTCGTCCGGAGCACGATCGGCGGACCTGGGACGCTCGAGCTGTTCTCGCCGCTCGCGCGCGTGGGGCTCGCGCGGTGGTGCCGCGACGACGGCGCCCGCGGGGCGCGCTTCCGCGGTCCGACGGTGTTCGCCACCGATCTGGGCCGGTGTGACGCGGTATCGGTGATCGAGAGCTGGCCGCTCGGGCGAATCGAGCTCGCCGTGCGCGCCGAAGGGCGGATCGTCCACGCGGCGCGCGACGGCGCGGTCTGGTCGCAGCGCGCGATCGTCGGCAATGCGTCCCCTTCCCCGGCAGATGTCCCCTCTCCGGCGACGCTCCCTCCGCCTGCCACCACGACGAATCGCCCGCCTGCAGCGACGACCTCTCGCCCCCCCGCCGCCACGACGAATCGCCCACCTGCAGCGACGCCGTCTCGCCCGCCTGCAGCGACGACCTCTCGCCCGCCCCCCTCCACGAGCTCGCCTCCGCCTGCGCCGCTCCCCACCGGCGCTTCGCCGCGGCTGCGCGCCGGGCCGCACCGGGCGGGGTTCCGGCGCATCGGCGCGCTCTCGCTGTCGGCGGACGCCTGCTACCCCGACACGTGGCCGTTCCAGGGCGCGATTTACCGATGCCCCGCGCGGAGCGCCGCGCTGCTCTACTACCCCGCGTCCGCGGACGGCGAGGAGGCGCCGCTCTCGTCGGGAGGCCCGTTCCCGGTCATCGCGATCGCCCACGAGCGGCGCCTCGCCACGAGCGCGGCCACCGCCGGGTCGCCCGCGGGTCTTGCCCAGGACTACCGCCAGCTCGCCGGCGTGATGGCGCACCTCGCGCGCTGGGGCTTCGTCGTCGTCGCGCCCGATCTCTCGTGGCTCACGCCCGACGACGCGCCGCTGCGCCGCGCCGCGGTGCTCCGGGACGCGCTCACGCACCTCCGCGCCGGCTCCCGGGGCCCGCTCCTTGCCGACTTCGCTCGAGTGGGCTTGCTGGGCCACGGGCTCGGCGCGCAGGCGGCGCTCGCGCTCGCGCTCGACGCCGCTTGCCCGTTCGACGTCCGCGCCCTCGCGCTCCTGGCGCCGGCGGGCGCCCCCGAGCGCGCGCTGTCCATCGACGCGCTCGCGCCTCGGCCGGCGCTCGTCGTCCGCGGCACCGCGGACCCCATCGCCGCCGCGGTCCCGGCGGCGCTCTACGACCGCGCGCGCGCCCCGAAGCACCTCGTGACCCTGCCCGGCGCGAACCACTTCGGCTACACGACGTCGCTCGGCCTCGCCGAGCCGCTCGACGGCCGCGCCGGGCTCTCGCGGCGCGAGCAGCAGGCGATCGCGATGGGCTACCTCGCCGCGTTCTTCAATGGCTACCTCCGGGACGCGCGCGGCGATCTCGACGCGCTCTCGGGCAAGGCGTCGCTCGAGGGGCTCGAAGCACGTGAGATCCCGGTCAGCGCCGAGGTGCCTGACGGAGCGGCTGGCTCCTAGGCGCAGCCGGCGGGGCCGCGGCCGGACGCGCTATCGACGCGATGCTACTTTCCGTGGCGTGTACCAGCTCGGCGGCCTCGTCGTCACGCTCGTCAACGGCCTCCTCGGCCTGATCCTGTGGCGGCGGCTGCGCGCGGCGTTCCCTCGGCATGCAGCGCTGATCAACGGCCTCTGCGCTGCGGGCCTGCTGCTGGCCGCGCTCCCGGCGCTGCTCATGGCCGCGGCGAGCTTCTCGGGGCTGCGCGCGCTCCAGCGCCACGCGCCGGAGCCTCTGGCGCTGATCGCCATGGGCGCGCAGGTGGGCCTGCTCCTCTACGGGTTGCTCCTCGGGCTCGCCACGCTCGCGTGCGCGGCCGTCCGGGCGCTCCGCCGGCTCCAGCCACCCCGGAACGCCCGGCCTGCGGCCGATACCCAGCCTGCGACGAGCGCGCAGGCCAGCGCCGGCGCTCAGGCCGATCCAGCCACTCAGGACATCCGCGGGCCTGCGGAGGTCGAGGCCCGGCCGGAGGCCATCGATGAGCGCCGCCGCCGCCTCGTCGTCGGCGCGACATGGGCGCTGCCCGCGGCGGCGGTCGCGGTGTCGATGGGCGGCGTGCTCGCGTCGCGACAGCGTCCGGCCGTCGTGAGGCTCGCGCTGCCGGTGCGCCGCGAGCTGACGAGCCTGCACGGCGTCACCATCGCGCAGCTCAGCGACGTGCACGTCGGCAGCTTCATGGATGCCGAGCGGCTCGACGAGCTCCGCGACGCCATGAACGCGATCCGCGCGGACATCCACGTCGTCACCGGCGATCTGCTCGATCACCACGTCTCGCAGCTCGAGCTGTCCGCGCGGCTGCTCCGGGGCCTGCGCCCCACCCGGGGGCAGCTCTTCTTCTGCATGGGCAACCACGAGTACATCGCCGCCCGGTCGGCCAGCGTCGGGACGATCGTGAAGGGCCTCGAGGAAGCGGGCGCCCAGGTGCTCGTCGACGAGGCGCGGGAGGTCCGCATTGGCGGCGATCGCCTGTGGATGGGCGCCATCGACTACCCGAGCCGCGCGCGCCCAGGAGAGCCCGCCCGGCGCCCGACGCGCGACGGGCTCGATCGAGCGCTCGGCCAGATGCGGGACGACGGCGCGCCGCGCGTCCTTCTCAGCCACCACCCGGGCACGTTCCGAACCGCGCGCGAGCTGCCGTTCGATCTGATGCTGTCCGGCCACACGCACGGCGGGCAGATCTCGCTCGGCCGGATCGGCGATTACGCGCTCACGCCGATGTTGCCCGCCGGGCTCTACCACAACGGGCATTACGAGCACGGCGGCCGGCGCCTCCACGTCAACGCCGGCGCCGGGGGCTGGCTGCCGGTCCGCATCAACTGCCCACCGGAGATCACGCTCGTCGAGCTCGTGCCCGCCTGACGCCGCAGGGAGGGTCTCGCCTCCTGCGCTTCTGCGGAGCTCTCGACCGGTGGACGCGCTCCGTCTCCCGGGTGAAACTCCGGGACATGGCACAAGCCGCGGTCCGCACCGGCCTTTCGCCGCAGGAGTACCTGGACTTCGAGCGTTCGTCGCCGCTTCGCCACGAATACGCGGACGGTGAGCTCTTCGCCACGGCGGGCGGCACGCTGGAGCACAGCGCGATCGCCGCGAACATCCTCGGTGAGCTGCGGAACGCGCTCCGCGGTCGGGGGTGCCGGGTGCTCACCTCCGACATGCGCATCAAGATCGCCGCCACGCGCCGCTACGTGTACCCCGACGGCGCCGTCGTTTGCGCGCGTCCCGAGTTCGAAGACGAGCAGCGCGACACGCTCCTGAACCCACGCGTCATCGTCGAGGTGCTCTCCGACTCCAGCGAGGCCTATGATCGCGGGGACAAGTTCGCCCAGTACAGGACGCTACCGTCGCTCGCGGAGTACGTGCTCGCGTCGCAGAAGGCGCCGCGAATCGAGGTGTTCACGCGGCAGCCAGACGGCAGCTGGCTGCTCCGGATCCACGACCCCGGCGAGCACGCAGAGCTGTCGTCCCTCGGCGGCGCGCTCGACGTCGACCGGGTGTACCTGGACGTCTTCGAACGGGATGCGATGGGAGAAGCGCCGAAGGACGCGCCCTGACGCGCTGACGACGACCGGCGTCTCCCGGGGCCAGCCGCCCTCGGCTACAGGGTCACCTCGAACGGCGCGCGCGCGAGCTCTTCGCCCGTCTCCGACCGCACGACCGCCGTCCATTCCCCCGCCTTCCGCGCCCCGCGCGTGAACGCCCACGTCCGCCACCGCGGCGACGGCCCGACCCCGAGCGTCACGTTCCCGACCGGCTCCCCGCCGCCCGGCGGGACGAACGCCACCGTCACCTCGCCCTCCACGTCGCTCCGGTTCTCGACCTCCAGGTACGCATAGAGCCGCGGTGTCTCCGGCGCGTGGAACGTCGTCCCCGGCGCCACCGGCTCGCGGTCCTTCACCCCCTCCGCGATCACCAGCCGCTTCACCTTCAGCTCCGCCGCACCCCTCCCCTTCTCCTTGGCCTCACGGCTCCCCTTGCTCCCCTTGTCCGCCACGACGTTCGCGTCCGGCGCGGGCGCGGTCACCGTCGCGGCCGGCAGGCCTGCGGGCGCCGCCGCCGTGGCGGCTGCAGGCTCGGGGCACTGCGTCGCCGCGGGGCTCGCGGCAGCGGCCTGCGCCGGAGGCCGCGCGTCGTGACGCTCGCCGCAGCCGGCGAGCGAGACCGTGCAAAGCGCCAGAAACGTCATCCGTCGAGCCATCTTCATTGCCATCGAAGCACTCCTCCGCGATCCGGGGCGTCCCGGCCTCGCCACCGGATATGGCAAGGCGTGGACCGCTTCTGGCTCATTGAAATCACTGAAGATTTTGGCTGACCTGTGGTCGCTCGGCCGCGCCTCGTGTGTCCATCGAGACGGCCGACCCGCGCCGCCGCGATCGACCCGAGCCCCCGACCTCCTCGAGTCGGCGCGCGGACGAGATGCCGACCGCGCGCTCTCGCTCACGTCGAGAGATCACCCGCCCGGCTTCGCTCCAGAAGCGGGGTCAATCCCGTCCGCCCGCATCCGCTCGGCGCTCGCCGGCCCGGCCACGGTGCCGGCCGGGTGCACATACCACCCGGCCGGATCCGCCTTGTCCGGGTCGTCACGGACCTTGAGGACGGTGAACATTCCCCCCATGTCGATGTACGAGAACGGCCCGGCCCCGCCGCGCATCGGCAGGCTGTTCGCGGGGATCGGCATGGGCATCTCGCCCATGCCACCCATCCCCGTGGTCCCCATCGTCATGTAGCCGGGCATCACGCGGCTCATCCGCCGATCGAGCGCGCGGGTGTCGGCGCCGACCATGTTCGGCAGGCCATGGCCCATCTGCATCATCGTGTGATGGGTCATGTGGCAGTGCATCGCCCAGTCGCCCGGCTCCTCGGGGACGAACTCGATGACCCGCGTGCTGCCGACCGGGACCAGGACCGTCGTCTCCGGGTACTGGGCCGACTCGGGGACAAACCCGCCGTCCGTCGCCGTGACCTGGAACGACAGGCCGTGCAGGTGGATCGGGTGGTGATCCATCGGGCCGAGGTTCCCGAGGCGCACGCGCACGCGCTCGCCGCGGCCGACGACGAGCGGCGCCGTCGCGGGGAACGCCTTGCCGTTGAACGTGAGGACATTGAAATCGCTCATCGCGTTCGGGTCGGGCCGGCGCGCCCCCGCGTTGATCTTCCACTCGTGCGTCATCAGCACGAAATCCCGGTCCACGCGCGGCCCCCTCGGCCTCCTCGGGTGCACGACGAACATCCCCACCGCGCCCAGCGCGATCTGGGTCATCTCGTCGAAATGCGAGTGGTACATGTACGTCCCCGGATACCGCACGACGAACTCGTAAACATACGTCTCGCCGGGCTCGATCGGGCGCTGGGTGAGCCCGGCGACTCCATCCATGCCGTTCGGCAGCACGAGGCCGTGCCAGTGGACCGTGGTGGCCTCCGGCAGGGAGTTCGTCACGTAGATGCGCAGGCGATCGCCCTCGACCGCCTCGATGGTCGGGCCGGGCGTGCTCCCGTTGTAGCCCCACACCTCGCTCTTCAGGCCGGGGGCGATCTCGTGATCGAGGGGGCCGGCGACGAGGTGGCCGACCTTCACGCCGTCCACCACGCGCAGCGGGAGCGTGCTGCCGTTCGGCGTCACCACGGCGGGCTGCCCCCCGGGCGCCGCGGTCCGGCGAGGCGGGGGCGCAGCGGGGCCCCCGGCGGGCGGCGCGCCAGGGCGCTGCTGCGCATGGGCGAGCCCTTGCGTGAGGATGGCGGCGCCGGCGGCCAGACCGCCCGCGTGGATGAAAGCACGTCGGTCCATGTCAATGCCCTCCTTCGCCGGTGGCCGAGGCCCTCGGCATCGCGGCGGGAGCTCCGGCCCCCGCGGCCTCGACGCGGCGCCCTGCCAGGAGCGCGTCGAACGCAGCCTTCGCCGTCCAGTGCTCGCGCAGCGCCTCGACCGCCGCGAGCTCGGCGTCGAGCTGCTCCCGGCGCGCCGAGAGCAGCTGGAAGACCCCGACCTGCATCGCGTTGTACTGGAGCAACGTCTGCTCCAGCACCCGCTTGCGCGCCGGGAGGATCACGCGCGCGTAGTGCCGCGCGCGCGCGTGCGCGAACGAGAGCCTGCTCTGCGCCTCGCGGACCGCCGAGCGGACGTCGACGGCGCGCCCGTGGTAGCGCTCGAGCAGGCCGTCGAACTCGGCCGCCTGCGCCGCCTCGGCCCCCTGACGCCGATCGAAGAGCGGGAGCGAGAGGCGGACCCCGGCGCCGAGGACCCACGGGTGCTCGTGCGCCTCGCCGCTCGCGCCGAGCTCCCGCTCGCCGTGCACGCCGATCGCCACGTCCGGCACCCAGCCCTCGGCGCGCAAGGCCCCGGCGCGCCCCGCCGCCGCCTCGATCCGGCTGCGCAGCTCCGCGAGCTCGAGGCTCGCCCGCAAGGCCAGCGACTCCGCGCGCGGCGGCGTCGCGAGCGCCTCGGGCGCCGCGGGGACCGCGCCGGCGATCGTCCAGGAGGTCGCCGCGCCGGAGAGGCCGAGCAGCCGGGTGAGCCGCTCGCGCTGCGAGAGGAGCTCCAGCTCCATCTGCGCGGCCGTGACGCGCGCCTCCTCGTAACCCGCCTCCTGCGTCGCCACGTCGAGCTCCGGGACGTTGCCCGCCTCGAAGAGCGCGCGGGCGGCGTCGCGGGCCGCGGCGAACGCGTCGAGCGCGCGGTTCGCGATGCCGAGGCGCTGCTCCGCCGCCTGCGCGGCGTAGAACGCGGCGCGCACCTGGTAGCCGAGATCGACGACCGCGCCCGCGGCGCGGTAGCGCGCGGCCTCGTGCTCCGAGCGCGCCGCCCTCGCGTGGAGCGGCGAGAGGAGCGCCGACGTGAGGTCGATCTCGACCTCGAGCTCGAGGTGCGCGTGCTCGACCCCCTCCTGCTGCGGCGTGACCCCGATCCCGATCTCCGGGTTCGGCAGCTTGCCCGCCTGCTCGAGGTTGCCCCGCGCGACGCCGACCTCCTTCAGCACGGCGCGCAGCTCGCGGTTGTTGAGCAGCGCGATCCGCACCGCGGCGTCCGCGGTGAGCGGCTGCCGCGGCGCCTGGCCGAGGGCGCGCGCGCCGTCGGCCGGCGCCGGATCGACCTCCTCCGACGCCGCGCTCGGCGGGAGCTCGAGGCGGGAGAGCTCGCGGATCCGCGCCATGTCGGCGGTCGACGACGGGGCGGCGCAGCCGGCCGCGGAGAGGAGCGCGAGGGCCGCCGCGAGCGGCAGGAGGCGCGAGGCGAGCGCGCGGGCTCGCCGACGTTCAGTGCGCATGGACGGGCTCCTCGGGCGTGGCAGCCGCCGGGCCGCCCTCCGGCGGCCTCGCCGGTGCCGGGCCGTGATGATGGTGGTGGTGGTGGTGCTGGTGAGGGTCGGCGCCGGCGCCCGCGGCCCCCGCCGGCTCGAGCCCGACCCAGCCCGCGGCGGGCTCGCCGGGCAGCGGAGGCTCCTCCGAGAGGGCGACGCCGATCCGCGGCGAGGGAGCTTCCGCGGCCTGCGGCGAGGCAGCAGAGGACGCGGGGAAGCTCGCGGGAAGGCTGCGCGGCGCGCAGCCGGCGAGCGCAGCGACGAGCATCAGCAAGGCGTTCAGGCCGACGAGGTGAGGTGATTTCATGGAAGCCGCTCCAGCGTGGCGAGTGCGATCACGTACGGGGCCCGAGGGCGACCGCGCCCCGCGGCGGCTTCATGCCGCATTTGAGCTCGAGGGCTCCAGAGCTCAGCGCAGGAAGTTGGATCGCCAACAGCATCGTCCCGGGTTGCATGCATGGCCGACGTGCGCGGCCCGGCGGTATTACACGTCGCCGCCCCGGACCGCGCGCGGTCAGGCGTGGATGTACACGAGCGTCCCGCCCTTGTCGTTGAACGCGGCGTGCCAGCCCTCGGGGACGGGGGGATCGGTCCACGCGAACAGCCACGCCGCGTCGGCGGGCGCGAGGTTCACGCAGCCGCTGCTCCGCACCTTGCTGAACGCGTCGTGCCAGTAGACGCCGTGCAGCGCATAGCTGTTGTGGAAGTACTGGACATAGGGCACGTCCCGCAGGTCGACGGACGACTCGCTGAGCTCGTCGCCGTCCATCGTCGCCGTGACGTGCTTCTCGCGGATGAAGAACGTGCCCTGCACGGTGGCGCTGGTGGTCGCGGGATCGCCGAGCTCGCCCCTGCCCGTCGAGACGAGGGTCGCGAAGACCGGGCGCTCGCCCTCGTAGGCGACCAGCGTCTGGAGCTCGATGGAGATGTCGATCCACTTCCTTCCGCGCGCCGCGTGCCCCCAGAAGTCGCGGCCCAGCCGCGCGACCCGCAGCGCGGACGCGGGGATCCACACGCCCGCGTCGGTCTCCGCGTAGGCGCCGCCAGCGGCCGTCTTGCCGGTGAGCACCCAGCCGGAGCGGTACGCCGCCCAGCCGTCCGGCTTGAGCTCGCCCGAGGCGTCCGGCTTCAGCGTGCGCACCCCGTGGTGCATGACGAACGCGGGGGTCCCCTCGCTCTTCACCTCCACGCCGCGCATCGCGGTGGGGGCGACGGCCGAGGTGCGATCGATCGGGATGAGGTCGAGCTCGGTCGTCAGGCCGAAGCGCCGCCCTGTCCACTCAAACGTGGAGATCAAGCCGAAGGCCGAGTCGGCCCGCGCGCGCCCGCGGTGCGCGGGGAAGCGGACCTTCTCGGCAGCGCCTACCGGCTTGGGCAGGTCGCGGCGGCTCGCGAAGAAGGGCGTGAGCGGCTCCGGCTCGCCCAGGAGCGCCTCGTCGCGGCGGGACCACGCGGGGGTGCCCTGGGCGCGCGAGCGCCCCTCGACGCGCCGCTGCTCGGCCTCGCTGGGCAGGTGGACATAGAGGTGCGGCGGCGGCTTCCGCGACACGACGTAACGGTACGGATACGGCTCGCCACGGCGCGGGCCGGCCGGCGTCGCGGCGACGATGTCGTGGTCCAGGTCGAGCGAGGCGCCCTTGCCGACGCACACGAAGCCGCGGGGATGGATGGCGTACCACCCGCCGGCGCACCCCGCGTCGCCCGACGGCGCCGCGGCGCGCTCGACGAGCGCGCCGGCCCGGAGGTAACCGAGCTTGCGCGCGCCGCGCTCGGGCGCGGCGTACACGGACGTGCGCATGGCGATGCTCGCGAGCTTGTCGCCGCGCCCGGGCCGCAGCGCCTCCCTGGACGCCGCGGGCGCGGCCTCGGCATCCGCGCCGCCGTCCAGCGGCTCCACGACGCCCGCGGCGGCGAGCGCCGGCTCCGGGGCCGCCGGCTGCGCGGCGGCCGAGCGCCCCGGCGGCTCCTCGCCCGGGCCGCAGGCCGCCACGAGCGCCGACGCGGCGAGCGCCGACGCCCGCCGCAGCCGATCCAGGCCACCGCGGCGGCGCGCGCGCGCATCCGGGAAAGAGCAAGCCATGACGAGCAACGGGCCTCGTCTAGCTCAGAGGCCGCCCGCCGACCAGACCGCCCGCGCGGCGCGACGTCTCGACCCGGCCGGGCAGACGCGGCAGTTCATCGCGCGCGCTCCCCCTCGCGTCGCCGAGCGGCGATTACCAGCGCGGGTCGCCGTCGATCAGCCAATCCAGCGCTCTTCGGGTCTCTTCGGCCACAGGCCCGTCGTACCGGTGGCCCGCCTCCTTGCTGCGCGCCACGCGAGCGAGCACCCCCGCTTTCTCCAGGCGCGCCGCGGCCGCGGCGGCGGCGCCGCCGCACCCGGCCTGCGCGCAGACGAAGAGGACCCGCTGCCCGCCGCCGTCCGCGAACGCCTTGGCCGTCGCCGGGGTCCACTTGTCGTGTCCGCCCTCGACCAGCACGAGGCGCGGGAAGAGCGCCGCCCGGCGCGCGGCGATCGCAGAGCCCATGATCGCGCCCAGCGAGAAGCCTGTATAGAGCACCGCGCCGGGATCCACGTGCTCGGGAAAGCGCGCCCGCAGCGCCGCGAGCCCCGCGTCGATCTCCTGCTCCAGGCGGGCGTTGCTCTCGTATGTGAAGCGGACGTCGCTCGCCGACGGTGAATCGGGCCGCGCGACGCCCCTCGGACACAGGACGAAGACGCCGTCTCCCACGATGTCGCGCCACACCTGGCACTGCCACTCGGGCCGATCGTAGTTGCCGTGCGACGCGATGAGCACGGGACGCCGCGCGGTGGCGCCGTTCGGCACCGACACCACGGCGCTCGGAAACCCCTCGACAGGGAGCTCCACGAACGGCGCGTCCGCGCGGAGCGGCGCGGCCCTCGCCGCTGCGGCCGCCGCGTCCCCGGCGGCGGCCGCCGATGTCGCGCCGCCGTCCGCGGCCTCCGGCGTCACGCCGCCGTCCGCGACCCGCGCTGCCTGTTCCCGCACCGGGGCGGGCGCGACGCTGGGCGGCGCGGGCGCCGGACCGGCGGAGCGGCCTGAGCGGTCACAGCCGAGCGCCGCCGCCGCGAGGAGCGGCAGCGACACGAGCGAGAGGAAGAGGAACGTGACAGGGAACGCCATCCGACCCAGAGGATGACGCTTTCCTACGGGAGCGCCTCCGCGAGCTTGTCCGCGAGCGGCGCGCCCCAGCCGGTCGGATAGTCCCAGCCGGGCCCCGCGCTGAACCCCTCGGGGGTCTTGCCCTCGGTGATGTCGCGGAACGCGGCCTGCACGCCCGCATCGGTGTAAAGCGCCCGGTTCAGCCACCCGGCGACGGGCTTGCCCTGCGCGATCCGGTGGCTGTTCACCGACGCCATCAGCCCGGCGAACACCGGCGCCGCAAACGAGGTGCCGCCGCGCTGATCCCACTCGCCCAGGAAGTAGAGCCAGTACGGGAAGTCCGACGACGCGCTCAGCGCGACGTCGGAGACCGCGCGCGTGCCCTGCGCGTCCGTCACGACGCTCTCCTGCCACCACGGCGTATCGAAGGCGCGCGATCGGCCCGAGCCGGAGCCGCTCCACGCCACCTCGCGCGCGACCCCACCGCCGTCGCCGAGCTCGAGCACCGTCCCGCCGACGCACGTCACATACGGGCTCGACGACGGCACGTCGGGCCTGCTCGAGTCGCCGCTCGCGACGACGATCGTCATCCCGAGCGCCGCGCCCATGCGCGCCGCCTCGTTGTATTGCTCGCGGATCGGCTGCGCCTCCGTCTCCTCGCGGTGCGCGAACGACGTCGAGAGCACCGACACCTCGCCGGCGGCGATCGCCTCGTTCCACGCATAGAGGATGGAGTGGGTGCGCGCGTCCGGCCCCTGGTACGCGATGAGCTCCGCCATGGGCGCCATCACGCCCGACCACTGCATGTCCAGCGTGCTCTCGATATAACGCGTGGAGATCGGATCCGCGGTGACCACTTCCTCGGGGTTATCGCGCGAGACGCCGAACGACCGCCAGAACGACTGGAGATCCCATCTCTTGAACGTCGCCCCGACAACGACGCCGAGCTTCACGCCCTGCCCGCTGTGGCCGGCGGTGTGGAGCGCTTCGACCCCATAGGCCCGCGCGATCTGCGCGGGCGTGTACCCCTGCTCCGGCTCCGGCGGTGGCTCCTCCTCGATCGCGCCCCCCTCGCCAGGAAGCGGATCGGTGTCCGCGGGGATCTCGACCGAGATGACGCCCGACGCGAGGTCGATGATCCGCTGCGGCGGCCTGAGCGGATCGAGCGCGCCGAACGTGCGGAGCGGCTTGCCGCCGGCCGCGGGGTTCTCGCGCTCGAAGTCGCGGAGCTCGGTGTCAAACGCGGTATTGAACTGCTCGACCGTGCCCGCGAACTCGAGCAGGAGCCGGTTCTTGGACCGCCGCCGGATCTCCATCCCCTGCTTGACGAGCCAGTCTTCGACGGCCGCGACGTCGCTCTCGGACGGGGCGTGGCGCTCCATCCAGGTCTCGACCGACATGTACTTCCGGAACGTGTCCGGCTTCCCGGGATCGTACATGTCCTCGATCGCGCTCTCGAGCCCGGGGACATCCCGGGTCGGGAACCCCATCAGCGCGCGGAAGCGGTCCTCCTCCGGCGCCGCGCCGAAGTCCATGTAGATCCCCGCGAGCGGCCGGGGAAGGCCGCTCGGGAGCACGGGTCCGTCTTTTCCGCACGCTGTGCCCCCGAGGGCGAGCAGCGCAACGCACCAAACCGAGAGCGAACGCATCAACGAGGCCCTGCGAGCGAGGGGGGAAGGAGTCCGTCAGGCGCGTCTCAGCACCACACGTGCTCGATGAGGTAGCAGGTGTAGGTCCCCGGCTTCCATGTCTCGGGGCGCCCGCCGGTCGTGTTGTCGGTACATACCTCGCAGTAGGCGTGGATGCAGTCGGGGTCGGTGCTCTGCGGCTTCGCCCCGGGGCCCGCCGGGGGCTCCTCGGTGTAGAAGAACCCGTCGGTCCTCAGCTGGTCGAGCTCGCTCTCCGACAGCTTCCCGAAGGCGGCCTCGTCCGAGGAGATGCTGAACCGATCGTCCGACGCCTCGGTCAGGACGGGCGCCGGGTAGTCGCCGTAGTCCGCCTGCTCGATGGCGGCCATCTGCTCCGAGAGCAAGATCTCCTTGCCGTTGCCGGTGGAGAGCTTGATGCGCGCGTAGTCGATGGCCCCCCCCGAGTAATCGAGGGCGTAGACCGTGTCTCGGCTCATGTCGAGGCTCAGGAACTCGCTCGTCTCGAGGGCCTTCGAGACCTCCGCCTGGGTGATCCGCTCGTGCGCCACCGCGTCATCGACGGGCGCCTCCTCCGACGCGCCGCATCCGGTGAAACCGGCCGCTGCGATGACGCCGAGCGCAACACTGAGAGCGAGCGATTTGGAAGAACGGATGGACTGTCGAATCATGATGGCGTTCCTTTCTTATGGGCTCACTGACGGCGCTCGCCTGGCCTCGCACGGCCAGCGGGAGCTCCCCCATGTCGGTCCTGCGTCGGTCCTGCAAACGATCGTTTGCTTGTCAGACGCCACGACTCCGGCGAGTCGAGTGGAATGAGGGGAAGATGAATTCATTTCAACGGTGCCGCAGGCCCCCCATACCTGGCAAGTAATTTCCCGGGGCGAAAGAGAATTCCATCGTTCTTTCTGCGGCACAGTGGTCGGGACGGTGCGCCGTGCGGGGCCTCGCTTACCCCGAGCCGCAGACGGGCCATGACCCGACTCAGGGGTTGCGGTGGGAGCCGGCCGCGGACATACCGGAGCCTACATGGAGGACGTGGCCAGATCGCCGTTCGGTTCAGCTGCTGTGTCCGCCGAGGCTGCCATCGTGGTCCTCGACGGCCCGCTCGGGACCGAGCTCGCCGCGCGCGGGGTCGAGACGCCGGCGCCGCTCTGGAGCGCCGCGGCCCTGCTCGATGCGCGCGGCCGCGACGTGGTCCGCGCGATCCATCGGGATTACGCGCGCGCAGGCGCGACGGTGCACACGGCGAACACGTTCCGCACCAAGCGGAGGCAGGCGGGCGCCGCCTGGGCCGAGCTGACCGCGCGCGCGGTCTCGCTGGCGCGCGAGGCCGTGCGCGGCGAGGGCCCACGGCACCGGGTCGCCGGCAGCATCGCGCCGATCGAGGATTGCTACAGGCCCGACCTGAGCCCGGCCGACGCGCGGCAGGAGCACCGCGAGCTCGCGCAGGCGCTCGCGAGGGCGGGCGTCGACCTCCTCCTCTGCGAGACGTTCCCGCACGTCGGCGAGGCGCTCGTGGCGCTGGAGGAGGCGGTCGCCACGGGCGTCGAAGCATGGGTGTCGTTCACGGCGGGTCCGGGGTCGGATCTGCTCTCGCCCGAGGACATCGGGCTCGCCGCGCGGGAGGCCGCCTCTCGCGGCGCGAGGGCCGTGCTCGTCAACTGCACCCCTGCGACTCGCACGCTCGCGCACATCGAGCGGCTCGCGGCGTGCGGCGTCCCGTTCGGGGCCTACGCGAACGCGGGCGCGGAGGCCGAGGGGCTCGGCTGGGGCGTTGGCGTCGACCAGCGCGGCTCGGCGGCCGCGCGTTATGCGGAGCTCGCGCGCCGCTGGATCGAGGCGGGCGCCGCGATCGTGGGCGGGTGCTGCGGGACGGGGCCCGGGCACATCGCGGCGCTGCGCGCGCTCGTCGACGGGGCGAGGCCCGCGCGCGAACCGGCGGGATCGCCGCGCTGAGGCGACGCGCCCAAACGCCGGTTGCTCCCCACGGGGCGACGTGCCACCGATTGTCCGACGGGCCGGGCGGCGCCAGCGCGAAGCGGCGCGGCGCCCGGCAGACACGATCCATCGCCTGAGACAGCACGCCGTCGCGATCGGCGACGACCGACGGACACGGAGCGCAAGATGATCGATCTCTATTACTGGCCCACCCCGAACGGCTGGAAGATCAGCATAATGCTCGAGGAGACGGGCCTCCCCTACAAGCTCGTCCCGGTCAACATCGGGCGGGGCGAGCAGTTCAAGCCGGAGTTCCTCGCGATCAGCCCCAACAACCGGATGCCCGCCATCGTCGATCACGACCCTCCGGGCGGCGGGGCGCCGATCTCCGTGTTCGAGTCGGGCGCGATCCTGCTCTACCTCGCGGAGAAGACGGGCAAGTTCATTCCCTCGGACGTCCGCGGTCGTCACGAGGTGACCCAGTGGCTCATGTGGCAGATGGGCGGCCTCGGCCCCATGAGCGGCCAGGCGGGCCATTTCAATCACTATGCGCCGGAGAAGATCCCCTATGCGATCGAGCGCTATACCAAGGAGGTACGCCGGCTCTATGGCGTGATGGACAAGCGGCTCGCGGACCGGCCTTTCCTGGCGGGCGAGTACTCGATTGCCGACATGGCGAGCTACCCCTGGGCGATGGCGCACGAGCGGTACGGGGTGCCGGCCGACGAGCTCCCGAACTTCAAGCGTTGGGTCGATGCGGTGCGCGCGAGGCCCGCCGTCGAGCGCGGGCTCGCGGTCGGAAATGAGCTGCGGAACGCGAGCCAGCCCATCGACGACGAGGCGAAGAAGTGGCTGTTCGGGAAGAAGCCCGAGTGAGCCGACCGTCCCGCACGCGCAGGGACCGCGCCCCCCGCGATTGCGCGGTGGTGCGCCCTGGGCGCGCGGTGCCTCGCTGACGGACTGCGACCGGGGCGGACAAACCAAGCTCCAGCGAGCCGTCCAGCGCGCCAGCGCGCCACGCGCGCCGCACCCCAGAGCGTCCTGAGCAGGGCGGGGCCACCAGCGCAGCGCGCCCTGCCGTCAGGGTTTCACCTGGCGCGCCGGGCCGCTGGTGCGCCCTGGCTGGACCCGACACCTCCTTTCGCCGGAGAAAAGGGCAACGAGCGCTCCCCGACGATCCGCTCAGCCCGGATCGCGCGGGCTCCGCTGCGGGGCGCCGAGCGCGCGAGCGCGCTGCATTGACGCCCTCGCGGACGTCAAGCACGCCGGGAGCGGAAACGTCTGCACAGCTCCGCCAGGCACACACTCTGCTCTGCGGTGAGCCGAGATGTCTGGGCCTGGTGGGCCCTCGCGGACATCGGGGGGAAACGATCATGTCGATGCATAGCAAGATGCTGGTGCCTGCATTTCTTTTGGCTGCTCTGGCCGCCGGTTGTGCGGTGAATACGGACGACGCGGACCTCGATCAGAGCGATCTCGGTGACGACGAGATCGGGGCCGTCGAGCAAGCGTTGGAGGAGGAGCGAGGCGGATACCTGGGGATGGGCGCGGCGCAGCTCGCGCCCGGACAGGCCCAGATGGGCCCGAGCAAGGGCCAGATGTTCCCCAGCAAGGGCGAGCTCGGCCCGAGCAAAGGCCAGCTGTTCCCCAGCAAGGGCGAGCTCGGCCCGAGCAAAGGCCAGCTGTTCCCCAGCAAGGGCGAGCTCGGCCCGAGCAAGGGCGGGATGTTCCCCAGCAAGGGCGAGCTCGGACCGAGCAAGGGCGAGGTGTTCCCTGGCAAGGGCGCGCTCGTGCCGAGCCAGGCCGGGATGTTCCCCGGGCAGGCCCAGATGCCGTCCAAGGCCGGGTTCGGCGGATATGCCGGCCAGCAATCCAGCCAGGGTATGCAGGGCTATGCTGGTCAGCAGGCCGGCCTTGGCCAGTCGGCCGTCGCCGGGCAGATCGGGCCCTCCGTCATCGGGCAGATCGGGCCCTCCGTCATCGGGCAGATCGGGCCCTCCGTCACGGGCCAGATCACCGCGCCCGGCCAGCAGGGCCGGCCGTAACGCCTCGCGCGCGCGCTCGTCGGGCTCCCAGGAGAGCACGCCCGGGCGCGCGCACTTCACCCGCTCGATCGCCCGGGTTGCCCCGACTGCCAGGTCGGTCGGGGCATTGTCTGGAGATCTACAGCGCTCTCCGCCCCCCTCTGCACCATCCAGAGCAGAGCCGCAGAGCGGCGGTCACCCGCACAGGAGACGGGCCCAGATCGGCGTTTTCGGCGCGGAAGCGCACTCCGGTGCGCTGAGCACCGAAAACGTCGAGATGGGCCCGTATCCGAAGCGGGTGACCGCCGCTCTAGCTCTAAAAGACGACGGTGCGGCGGCCTTCTACGATGACCCGCCGCTCCAGGTGCGCCCGGACGGCGCGAGAGAGGACGAGCCGCTCCACGTCACGCCCCATCCGGGTCATCTCCTCGGGGCCCATCTGGTGATTCACGCGCGCCACGTCCTGCTCGATGATCGGCCCCTGATCCAGGTCCCGCGTCGCATAATGCGCCGTCGCGCCGATGAGCTTCACGCCGCGCGCGTGCGCCTGGTGGTAAGGCTTCGCGCCCTGGAACGCGGGCAGGAAGCCGTGGTGGATGTTGATGACGGGCGGCGCCTCATCGAGCATCTGCTCGGAGAGGATTTGCATGTACCGCGCCAGCACGACGAGATCGACATGGTGCCTCTTCAGCAGGTGAAGCACCTGACGCTCCTGCTCGCGCTTGGTCTCCGGGGTGATCGGGATGCAGAAGAAAGGGATTCGAAAGCTCTCGGCCACCGCCTCGAGCGTGGGGTGGTTGGAGATCACGAGCGGGATCTCGCAGCGAAGCTCGCCCGCGCGCTGCCGGAGCACCAGATCGTAGAGGCACGCGGGATCCCTTGTGACGAGGATCGCCATCTTCGGGACGTGATCGCTGTATTCCACCGACCATCGCGCCGAGAGCGACGCGGCGAGCTCGCGAAAGGCGGCCTCGATCGCGCCGCGGGTGGCCGAGCCGCCCAGGGCGGCGACGGCGGCCGGCGAGGCGAGGCCGGACAGATCGACGACGAGACGCATGAAGAAGCGCGGGCCCTCGTCCATGAACGCATCGGTGTGATTGCTCGCGTCGATGATGTTCAGGCCGATGTCGTAGAAGAACCCCGCGAGTCGCGCGACGAGACCGGGCTGGTCGGGAGCGGCGACGAGGAAGGTTGCGTGAACGGGACCCGTCATACGGGTCATGTAGCTCGCCCCGAGGCGGAGGCGCAAGCGCGAGGGCCGCGAGGGACCACGGGCGGGTGGCGGCCTGTCCGCCAGGCTGCCTCGCCGGGCGTGCTAGCGCCCCTCGCCGCTCTCGGAGGACGGCGGCCCAGACGGATCATCCACGAGCCTCGGCGCCAGCGTGGAGAGCTCCGCCCAGGGGATGCGCACGGTCCGCTCGACGTCGCGCAGGTGCGCGCTGTCGTTGTAATAGATGAGGTGCCAGGCCTCGGCCCGACCCCAGCGCCGCCTTCGCTGCCAGTGGGTGAGCGAGGTGTGGCGGGTGGCGAAGTGCGCGCTCGGGAAGGCGAGCGCGTTCATCCTGAAGAAGTGGAGGAACGCGACGTCGATGAAGCCGCCGTGGGTGACGACGACGATCGTCCGCCCCTCGTGCTCACGGGTGACGCGATCGAGGGCGACGGAGACCCGCAGCATGAACTGAGCCCAGCTCTCTCCACCGGGGCTCGCCGGCCGGTACGGCTCGCGCTCGAAATCAATCGCGTAGCGCACCATCGCCTCGCCGACCGGCATCCCGTCCGCCTCGCCGGGGCGGAGCTCCTGCACCTCGTCGTCGAGCGTGACGGGCAGCCCCAGGGCGGGAGCGACGATCTCGGCCGTCTGCTGCGCCCGGCGATAGGTGCTGGCGATCAGGACGTCGGCGGGGATCTCGCGCGTCGCGGCCAGGCGATCGCGCAAGCGCTCCGCCTGGAGCACGCCGAGCTGCGTCAGCCCGGTGTCGCCGCGCATCCCGCCCACGATATGGTTCACGTTGACCTGCGCTTCTCCATGCCGGATGAGATAGAGGTTCGTCACGATCTGAGCCTCCGAGGCGCGCGACCTTGTGGGGGGAGGGCCGCGCGGGGCGGTCCGCGCTCGCTAGGAAGAGCAAGGCCCCCCTCGAATGTCAAGGGTTTGTACCGCCGCCGCGCGGGCGCTCAGGGACAGCCGTGGAAGAGCGCGAAGATGGCCGCGCTCTCGGAGCAGACCTGCTCGTCGCGCAGGGCGCTGCAGAAGTCGTCCTCCGTCAGGAAGGTCTTCTTTCCGGTGCTGCCCTCGATGCAGGAGATCGAATAGACGAACCGCGAGGCGCCCTCCCCGGGCAAGCCTGGGATCTCCAGCTCGGAGCCCTCGCCCACCTGCGAGCCGCTGCCCCCCGCGTCCTCCGGCGGATCGACGCCGAGCAACGGGAGCACCAAGATGGGAAAAATGCTGAAGAGACCGGCCACGAAATTCGGGATCATGGGTTTACCTCCAACGTCGATAGAAAGGCACCCTCGTGCGAGGTGGCCATTGCAGCTGTCGAATCCAACATGCATCCGACAGGCCAGCTCCGGTCATGTCCGCCCATTGCACAGCGCGCGAGCGCGGGGCGAGCCCGCGCGCGCGCCATCGATCGGATCGAATGCGCGGCCGCCTGCCCCGTCCGGGTCGGAGGGCCGCGCGGGCCGCCGCCGCGTGATCGCGGCGGGCCGGACCGGCCCGCCTGGGCGCGGCGCGCCGGACCGGCCCGCCCGGGCGCGGCGCGCTGCGCCGCCCTTGCCAGCTCGCTCGGACATGGCCTACAAGGCGGGCCCTCTGAAGGAGACTTTCATGCACCGTCGCAGCTTCATCGCGGCCGCGCTGCTCGGCTTCGCGGCCCTCGCCGGGTGCGGGCCGCGCTGGCGCGTCGTGACCCAGGCGAGCCCCGACACGTTCGTCGGCCAGCGGTATTTCGCCCTGATGCCCATCGACTACGTGGGCCTCTTCATCCTCGACCAGCGCGAGGACCAGTACCTCGCCGGCAAGGACGCCGACGATCACCAGCGCTTCGTGGAGGACAAGGAGACCATCAACGAGGAGTTCACGAAGGCCCTGGTCGGCGCCGCCCAGGAAGAGGGCATCGAGGTCGCGCCGTCCGACGGCCACACGTCGGCGCCGTTCGTGATCAAGCCCTATATCGGCTACATGAATCCAGGCTTCTACGCGGTCGTCTCCTCGGCCCCGAGCCAGATCCGGCTGACGCTCCGGCTCACGACGCCGGACGGCCGGGTGCTCGATGAGGTCCAGTTCTCGAGCCGCACGGCGTCGCCCATCCCGAACACGAACCTGAGCTCCGCGGACGCGGACAAGCTGAAGCCCGGCGGCCGCTGGCGCGAGGACGCGCGCGTGATCGGCGCGTATGTGGCGCGCTACCTCGCGTCGCGCGTCAGCCCCTAGGCCCCCGCGGCCGGGGCTCTCCCCGGCCGCGCGCTTCGGGGAAGCCCCAGGGAAGCGCGCGGGGGGCGCTCGCCCGCTTCACAGCAGCACCCCGCGGAGCAGGAGCTCGGCCACGCTGAAGTAGATCACGAGGCCGGAGACGTCGACGAGGGTCGCGACGAACGGGGCCGAGGCGCTCGCCGGGTCGAAGCGGAGCGCCCGGAGCACGAACGGCAGGAGCGCCCCCGCCAGCGTGCCCCAGGTCACGACGCCGACAAGGCTGATCGCGACGGTCAGGGCGAGGAGCGCGTAGTGCGGGCCATAGGCCCCGAAGAGCTTCTCCCAGGCGATGACGCGCGCGAAGCCGATGGCGCCGAGGATCCCGCCGAGCGCGAGGCCCGACGCGAGCTCCCGGCGGCTGACGCGCCAGAAGTCGGCGAGCCGGATCTCGCCGAGCGCCATCGCCCGGATGACCAGCGTCGTCGCCTGAGAGCCGGAGTTGCCCCCGCTCGAGATGATGAGCGGCACGAAGAGGGCGAGCACGACGGCGCGGGCGATCTCGCTCTCGTAGTGCCCCATCGCCGTGGCGGTGAGGAGCTCGCCCACGAACAGGGCGGACAGCCAGCCCGCGCGCTTGCCGAGCATCCTGGAGAGGGGGGTCCGGAGGTAGGGCGCGTCGAGCGCCTGCATGCCGCCGAGCTTCTGGATGTCCTCGGTCGCCTCCTCTTCCACGACGTCCACGATGTCGTCCGCCGTGACGATCCCCTTCATCCGACCCTCGCTGTCGACGACGGGTATCGCCACGAGATCGTGCTCCGCGAAGGTCCGCGCCACCGCCTCCTGGTCGGCGTCCTCGTTGACCGACACGACGTCGGTCTTCATCACGTCGCTGACGCGCCGGTCGCCGGGGGCGATCATGAGCTGCCGGAGCGACACCACGCCGCGCAGCCGCTGCTCGGCGTCGAGCACATAACCGTAGTAGATGGTCTCGAGGTGATCCCTGGCCTGCCGCTTGAGATAGCTGATCGCCTGGTCGACCGTCGCCTCCGGCCGCACGCGCGCGAACCACGGGCTCATGAGCCCGCCGGCCTCGTCCTCGGCGTACGCGAGGAGCGCGATCACCTCGCGCCGCGTCGGCTCGTCCAGCAAGGAGAGGAGCTCCGCCTGGTCGGCCGGCGACACCTCCAGGAGGAGGTCCGCCACGTCGTCGGGCGCGAGCAGGCGGAGCCATAGCTTGCGTTCGCCCCTCGTGAGGCCCGCGAGGAGCGCGGCCTGGTCGGCCGTGGGGAGACCCTCGAAGAAATCCTCCGCCTCCTCGCGCCGTAGGCGGCGATAGGCCTGCACCCGCTCCTCGTTCTGCAGGGCCGACCAGGACAGCGTCAGATCAGCCGCCGTGAGCGCCTCGGCCGCGTTGAAGGGCGGGCGTTCCATCATCGCCTCACCTCGTCGAGCGCCTGGCCCGCCCCGTCGGCGTCGCCCGGCAGAAGATGCTCATTCGTGAGGGCCCAGCGGCAGGCTCGACCCTGGAACCACGATTAGCAACGCGCGCGCCACGGCCGCCCCTCCCTGGGAGCCCCGGCACGCACAGCGCCGCGGCCCCCCGCCTGCGCCGTCGGACAGCGAAGCGCCTGGAGCAGCCGGCAACTTCCTGGCTGCCTCGGGCTTCTTCTCGGCGCTCGGATCGCGGCGACGCGCAATGGCGCGTTTTGGCGGGAACCTACCGTATCTCCCAGGATGCAGGCTCTCTCTCTGGCCTGCGTGGCGCCCGCCGGCGCTCTCTCTGACGTTCTGCGCGCGCGCCTGCGCTCAGGCGCGCGCGGGCGGGTCGAGCCGATCGACCCCGAAGCGGCGCAGGAGGCGGCAGAGCGGGACGAGCGGCAGCCCCACGATGGCCGCCTCGTCGGCGTGGCGCACGTCGTCGAACAGCCACGGTCCGTGCTTCTCGAAGAGGTATCCTCCCGCGCTGCCGATGGGCCGATCCAGCTCGACATAGCGGCGGATCTGCGCGCGGCCGAGCGGGCGGACGCGGAGCTCCACCGTGACGATCTCGGCCAGCGTCCGCGGCTCGCCGGCCGCGAGCGGCACCCCCGGCGGCGCGTGCACCGCGACGGCGGTGTGGAGCGCGTGGACGCGCCCCGAGAGCCGCCCGAGCTGGTCTGCCGCCTCGTCGAGCGAGGCCGGCTTGCGGAGGAGCTCCCCATCGAGCTCGAGCGCCTGATCGGCGCCGATGATCAGGGCGCCTTCCCGGGCGGGCGCGAGGCTCAGCGCCTTCCCCTCCGCGAAGAGGCGGGCGCACGCGAGGGGCGGCATCCCCTCGGGCGCGCTCTCCTCGAACGCCGGCGCGACGGCCTCGTACGCGAGCCCGAGGCGATCGAGGAGCGCCCTCCGGAAGGGCGACGTGGAGGCGAGGACAACCGGGAACATGGTCGGCTCCATGGCACGGAACGACGCGCGCGCCGAGAGGAACCACCCGCCTCACCCCTCGCGCTCCTCCAGCCCCTCGCGCTCCTCCCGCTCCTCCCGCGCTTCACCCGCGCAACCCTGCTCTTCACGCTCTTCGCGGCGTTCGCACCGATTTGCTTTCATTTACCAAAATTTATCGAGAAATGGCAGACGACACGGATTCTCAGCAATGGTGACAGCCGCTGTGGACACGGGAATAGCGGCAGGAATTCCTGCCGTCAGGTGTCGCCTGAATTACCCATCATGCATTTCATTAAAAAGCAGCTTGCACTCGGACTCTACAGCACGCGACAGTACGCCAATGCAGCAACTCAACACAAGGCACCTCGTCACACTCTCTCTCGTCGCGCCGGGCATCGGGCTCTCCGTGCTGCTCGCCGCCTCGCCGGCGAGCGCAGCGACGTACGAGGTGGGGCGGGGCAAGCCTTATGCGAGCCTCGCGGAGGTCGCCCCTCGCCTCGCTGCCGGGGACGTGGTTCTGGTCGAGGGCGACGCGACCTATCCGGGGGATCTGTTCTTCAAGAAGTCGGGCACCGAGGCGCAGAAGATCACGATCCGCGGCGTCCGCGTGAACGGCCGCCGCCCTGTCCTATCGGGGGGGACGAACACCGTGATCTTCGCTGGCAATCACTATACCTTCGAAGGCTTCGACATCACCGGGGGCTCGGGCCGCTGCGTGTTCAACAAGGCGCACGACATCACGATCCGCGACTCGGTGGTGCACGACTGCGCCGGGCACGGGATCCTCGGCGCCGACTCCGAGTCGGGCTCCCTCACGCTGGAGTACGTCGAGGTCTATGCCTGCGGCTCGGGCGACACCAGGCACCCCATCTACATCGCGACCGACGAGGAGACGCGCCTCGGCTCGGTGTTCCGCATGCGGCACTGCTATGTGCACGACGGCAATGGCGGCAACAGCGTGAAGAGCCGCGCGGAGCGGAACGAGATCTATTACAACTGGATCGAGGGCGCGAAATACCACGAGCTCGAGCTGATCGGGCCGGACGGCCAGGACGAGGGGCTCGCGCGCGAGGACTCCGACGTCGTCGGCAATGTCATCGTCAAGAGCGGCCAGCACTTCGCCGTGCGCGTCGGGGGCGACGGCACGGGGCAGACGTGGGGTCGCTTCCGGTTCGTCAACAACACCTTCCTGCTCGCCCCCGGGTCGCGGCCGGCGATCCGGATGTTCGATGGGATCGAGAGCGTCGAGATGAGCAACAACGTGTTCTATCGGCGCGGCGGCGGCGGCGTGGAGGTCTATGTCGACAGGAGCGCGACCTGGAAGACCGGAACGGCGTTGATCTCGGGCGCGAACAACTGGGTGCCCACCGGCTCCTCGGCCCTCCCCGCGGCGTGGACGGGCACGGTGCAGGGCACCGACCCCGGCTTCACCAACCTCAGCTCGCTGGACCTCCGCCCGGCGTCGAACAGCCCGCTCGTCAACGCCGGCTCCAGCGCGATGCCGAGCCCGGCAGGGTACCCCTTCCCGAAGCCGCTCACCGCGCCGCAGTCCTCGCCCAGGAGGGGCGTGCGCACGGCCAGCGGACCGCTGCTGCGGCCGGTCGCTGGCGCGATCGACATCGGAGCCTACGAGTCCGGCTCCGGCCTCGCGGCGCTCGCCATGAGGGCCGCGGACAGCGATCGGGACCTCGACGACAGCGACAGCAGAGCCGCAGAGGAGGGGTGGAACGTCGACGGCGATGCCGCCCCGAGCGACGGTGAGGCGGACGCCAGCGACGCCGACGCCAGCGACGCCGACGACGGCGATGCCAGCGACGCCGACGCGGAAAGCGACGCGTCCGCCGGCGACTGCGCCGCGGACGGCGACGACACCGCGGCGCGCGCCGCTGCGTGCTCCGAGGCCGCGCAGGGCAGCGCGGACGCTCCGCGCGGCGCCCACGCCAGCGCGTGCAGCGTCGGCGGGGCGCTCGCGGGCGGCCCGGTCGCCGGCTCGGGGGCGTTCGTCGCCGGGGCGGCGGCGCTCCTCGGCGCCGCCCTCCGGCGGCGCGGTCGCCGCCCCGGGGCGTGAGCCGCGGCGCGAGCCCTCAGGCGATGAGCGCGCGCAGCAAGCGACGCGCCGAGGCCGGGTCGGGCAGCTGAAACGCCGCGGAGCTCTCCCCGCCGCCCACGTGGATCGTGAGCGCGGTCGGGGGGAGCGCCGCGAACAGATCCTCGTCGGTCCTGTCGTCGCCGAGCGCGATCACCACCGCGTCGGGCCCCATCGTGGCGAGCACCCGCGGCACGATCACCCCCTTGTTGACCCCGCGGAGCCGCACCTCCAGCACCTTCCGGCCCGGGATGAGCTCGAGATCGTGCTCGCGCAGCGCCTCGGCGAGCTCCAGGGGCACCTCGCGGGCCGTCTGGCTGGCGAGCTCCGGGTCGGCGGCCCGGTAGTGCCACGCGATCGAGACCATCTTCTCCTCGATGAAGCTGCCCGCCGTGCGGTCGACGAAGCCCTGGAGGACGTCGCGGACCCTCGGCTTCCAGTCGAGCGCCGCCTCGCGGAGCGCGACCCAGGGCTCTCCGGGCGCGGCGCGGGAGAAGAACCCGTGCTCGGCGTGGAGGCTGATGGGCAGCTCGCCCAGCCACCGCTCGAGGTCCTCGCGCGGCCGGCCGCTCACCACGTGCACCTGCGTCCGCGGGCGCGCCGCGAGCTCGCGCAGCTCGGTGACGAGCGCCTCGTCCGGCTGAGCGAGCTCGGGCATGGCCTCGAGGGGGACCAGCGTGCCGTCGTAGTCGAGCATCACGATCAGCGACGGCGCGCTGCGCGCGCTCGCGATCGTGCTCCCCCGGGGCGCGCCTTCCGGCCGCCGGACGGCCCCCACCGCGGGCGGGGCGCCGCCCGCGCGCTCGAGATCGTTCAGGAAGCGGTGCGACCAGCGGTGCGCGTCGTGCGTCATGACGCGGCGCCGGAGCGCCTGCATCCGGACGCGCTGCTCGGACGGCGACATGACGAGCGCCCGCTGGATCGTCGACGCCACCGCGTCGATGTCGTGCGGGTTCACCAGGAGCGCCTCGATCAGCTCGGCGGCCGCGCCCGCGAACTCGCTCAGCACGAGCGCGCCGGTGTCGTCGAGCCGCGAGGCCACGTACTCCTTGCAGACGAGGTTCATCCCGTCGCGCAGCGGCGTCACCATCATCACGTCGGCCGCGAGGTAGAGCGCGACGACCCCGGCCATGGGCATCGACCGGTGCAGGAAGTGGATGGGGACATCGTCGAGCGTCCCGTAGCTGCCGTTGATGCGGCCGACGAGCTCGTTCACGACGCGCCGGAACTCGGCGTAGGCGTCGACGCTCTCGCGCGTCGGCACCGCGAGCTGGATGAACCGGACCTTGCTCCGGAGCTCGGGCTCGCGCTCCAGGAAGCGCTCGATGGCGAGCATGCGCCGCGGGATGCCCTTCGTGTAGTCGAGCCGATCGACGCCGAGCACGATCTTCCGGCCCTGGGCGCTCTCGCGGATGCGCCGCGCCTCGGCGCGGACCTCCTCGTCCCGCGCGAGCCGCACGAACTCGTCGACGTCGATGCTGACCGGATAGGCGCCGAGCCGCACCCGCCGCCCCTCGTACGCGAGCGTCTCCAGGTCGGGATCGAGCCCGAGCACGCGCGCGGCGGAGTAGACGAAGTGGTACCGATAGGCCGTCGTGTGAAACCCGACGACGTCGGCGCCGAGCATGCCGCGCAGCACCTGCTCCCGCCAGGGCAGGATGCGGAAGACCTCGGCCGCCGGGAAAGGGATGTGCAGGAAGAAGCCGATCCGCGCGTCGGGGATGCGCCGCCGCAGCATCGCCGGCACCAGCGTGAGCTGGTAGTCGTGGATCCACACCCTGTCGCCCGGCCTGTACCGGGCGACGATGGCCTCGGCGAAGCGCTCGTTCACCTCGCGGTAGCTCTCCCAGTCGTGCCGGGCGTCGAGGTGCAACTTCTCGACGAGGTAGTGGAACAGCGGCCACAGGACGCCGTTCGAGAAGCCGTCGTAGTAACGGCTCACCTCGGCCGAGGTGAGGTGCACCGGGACCGCGCCGAGCTGCTCGAGCCGATCCTCGACCTCTCGGCGCTGCTCCTCGGTGAGGCGCGCGAGGTCGCCCGGCCATCCGAGCCAGAGGCCGCCGTGGCGCTCGTGAGGGCCCCGGAGCGCGGTCACGAGGCCGCCCGCCGAGGGGACGACGGAGACGTCCCCCTGATCGGCGTGGACGGTCACCGGAAGGCGGTTCGAGACGATGAGCAGGCGGGACATGCGCGGCCAGGAAGCTAGCGCATGGCCCCTGCACCACGCCCTTGCGGCGCGGTGAAATCAGGGGCTAGCCGATGGTGCTCGTCGGGCGCGCCCTGATCGCTACCGGTCTACCCGGATCGACGGCGCCGTGTTCTCCGGAGGGTTGGGCTTCGCTGTGGCCGTGGGCGCTGCGGGGCGAACGGGCCGGCCCCAGTTTCGCCGGCCGCCCGAGCTCGTGTTCGACGGCGCGTCCTCGGTCTTCGCAGGCGCGGCCACCTGCGCGAGCCGCGCGACGGTCTGCACGGACATCTCCGACGGCCCCTGGACGATGGAGTAGGGCTGGAAGCCTTCCTTCTGCAGGGTCAGCCGGCGAGGCGACGCGCGCACCTCGTCGTTCGCGATCGAGAGCTGGAGCGGCGTCTGCCCGAGCGACTTCCCGTCCTCCACGACGTCGGCGCCCGGCGGGATCGACTCGATGATCAGCATGAACGAGGGCGCGCCCTTGTGATCGCTGGGCGTGCCGGTCGCCGCGGGCGCCGTCGTTGGCGCGGTCGCGACCTCGGGCGTGGCCTCGGTCTGCGCGGGCTTGCGGGTCAGCATGAACGCGCCCGCCGCCACGACGACCGCGCCGATGGCGGCGAGGATCACCGCCTTGCGCCCGCCGCCGGAGGGGGCCTCGTGCGCGCCGGTCGCGCCCTTGGACGCGCCCGCCGCGGTCGCGGCGGCGCCCGGGCCCGAGCCGACGCCGGAGGTGCGGCCGCTCGGATCGTCATCACTCGACGGCGCCGGGAGCGTCACCGCGTCCTTGAGCGCTTGCACCGTGGACGAACGCGACGAGATCTGCACGCCGGGCAGCGACTCGAACGAGGTGATCTGCGTGCCGCCGAACGCGGTCGTCACGCCCATGCCGCGGGCGCACTCGCCGAGGCCCTGGATGAGGGCGTCCATCGTCGCGGGCCGGCCGTCCGGATCCTTCGCGAGACAGCGCATCACGAGCGCCTCGAGCGGCTCCGGGATGTCGACGTCCGGGTTCCGCTCCTTCATGCGCGGCACCGGCTGCTGGAGGTGCGCCATCAGGATCTGGATGGACTTCTCGGACTCGAACGGGACCTTCCCGCAGAGCATCTGGTAGAGGATGACGCCGAGCGAGTAGATGTCGGTCCTGAGATCGACCTTGCCGTGCGAGATCTGCTCCGGCGACATGAAGCGGGGCGAGCCCAGGAACGCGCCCTGCTGCGTGAGCTCCTCCGAGTCGTCGCCGAGCTGCTTCACGAGGCCGAAGTCGAGGATCTTGACCGCCTCCTCCGCGTCCTCGTTGGAGACGAGCATCACGTTCGACGGCTTGAGGTCGCGGTGGACGACGCCGTGCTTGTGCGCCTCGCGCAGCCCGCGCGCGATCTGCCGCGCGATGCGCATCGCCTCGGGCGGCGGCAGGCGCCCCTGCCGGCGCACGCGCCGGAAGAGCGTCTCGCCCTCGAGGAACTCCATCGCCATGAAGAACCGCTCCTGATCGTCGGCCTCGATGCGGCCGTAGTCGAAGACGGTGACGATGTTCGGGTGCTGGAGGCGCGCGAGGATGCTCGCTTCGAGGAAGAAGCGCTTGTGGAAGTTCGGGTCGAGCTGCCGCGAGGCCTGGTTGGGGATCAAGACCTTGATCGCCACCTGGCGCCCGAGCGGGAGCTGCTCGCCGCGATAGATCGTGCCCATGCCGCCGGTCGCGAGCTGGGAAAGGATCTTGAACTTTCCGTTGAGCACCTTTCCGAGCAACGGATCGATCGGCTCGCTGCGCGCTACTTCATCGACGACGTTTTCGTTGGCACCACTCATATGAACTCCGTCGCCTTCCCCGTGCGGGCGCGGGCGAGCCCTCCCCTCGGTGACGATGCCTCGCGATGCGTGAGCCTGGACCTCATGATCGTGGGGAGCGTCGGCGCGTGGGGCCGTCGGGGCAGTCTAAACGGAAGAAATGTCCTTGGCGACCTTTCCTCGATCGCCTCCACGATCGCCCCGCTCGTGAGGCCGGGGCCCCCGCGCGAGAGGCCGATCGCGAGGCCGGCCGTGAGGCGCTGCACCATGCGCCGTGCGCCATAGCCCCGATCGACGGGAGCCGCCAGTTGCTGGCATCGAGCGTCTGCATCGCACCTTCGCGCCACGAGATCCTGCGAGCAGAGTACACTGCTCCGCGCCCGCGCGATGCTCTTCCGATCATCCTTGTCGGGCGCCGCCGCCGGACGCCGGCCGGTGCGCGCCGGACGTCCCTGCCGGCCTTCTCGCCCTCCCGGGTGGGGACGAGGTAGTAGAGGAGGATGCGACCGGATCGCGCCGTGCTGCGCTGGTGGAGGGGAAGAGAGTACCGGCGCCTACTCGACGTGGCCGCGTCCGAGCTTGCCGGCTCGCGCCACGCCGACGCGGAGGCGACATGCGCGCGGGCGCTCCGGATCGCCGAGGAGATCTACGGCGACGGGGACGCCGAGCTGACGGCGCCGCTCTACGCGCTGAGCTCGGCGCGGCTCGCGCAGGGGCGGCTGGACGAGGCGCGCGCGAGCTCCGCGAGGGCGATCGCCATCGCCGAGGCGGCGGGGAGCGCCGATCCGCCGCTGCCGAGGCTGCTCGAGCAGCTGGCCGCCATCCTCGAGCGGCAGGGCGAGCTCGACGACGTCGAGGCGCTGTTCCGCCGGATGCTCGCGGGCTACGAGCGGATGCGCGATCCCGACCCCATCGAGCTGTCGGCGCTGCTGAACCGGCTCGGCCTGCTGCTCGGCAGGCGGGGGGCCCGCGCCGAGGCGGCGCCGCTCTTCCGGCGGGCGATCGCGCTGCGGGAGGGGGCGCTCGGCGCCCGTCACGCGCTCGTCGCGGAGGCGCTCTACAACGCCGCCACGTTCCTGGAGCAGGAAGACGACCTCCCGACCGCCGAGCGGGAGAGGATGCTCCGGAGGGCGCTCGAGATCGCCGAGGCGGGGGCGGGCGTGGACGGGGCCCTCCTTGCGTCGATCCTGCACAACCTGGCGGCCGCCCGGGAGGCGCTCGGGGACGCGGCCGAGGCGGCGGCGCTGTACGAGCGCGCGCTCTCCGCGCGGGAGGCGCTGGCCGGGGCCGCCCACCCGTCGCTCCGGCCGACGCTGGTCCGGCTCGCGCAGGTCCACCACGCCGCGGGGCGGCCGTCCACGGCGCTGCCGCTGTACGAGCGGGCGCTCGCGCTCGCCGAGGCGGAGCTCGGGGCGGATCACCCGGTGGCCACGGCGATCGGGGCCTGGATGGCCGAGGCGCGGAGCCGGAGCTGACTCCGCCGCTCCCGTCGATCAGCGCTCGGACGACGGATCGCCGCCTTCTCGCCAGCGCTCGACGAGCTCCGGGAGTACGGTCGAGGCCATCTGGAGCAGGTGCGCCATGTGGTGTTCGGGCGTGTTGCCCCGGAACCCGCGGACATGGAGCTCGCCCACGCTCGCCTCGGTGGTCGGGATCATCTGCTTCTCGAGCTTCTTCGAGACGGCGCCCTCGGCGGCGCGCAGCCGCAGGTGCGGGGGCGCGTCCGACGCGGGCGACCGCTCGACGTGGCGCCCTGCCCCGGCGTCGAGCAGGTAGCTGGCCGTGGCGGCGGAGCTGGCGTACGCGATCGGGTCGATCTCCGAGTGCGTGATGGTGAACAGCAGCTCCTCCGAGGCGGCGAGCTGCGCGGCGCGCGCGAACGAGGCGAGCTGCAGCGGGTTGAGCCCGCTCGGCTGCTCCGGGACGAAGCCGCAGTGGATGCCGTCGGTGACGAGGATCGCGTCGAGGGGCTCGGTGCCGCGGCGGAGCTCCAGGATCTTGGCGACCGCGCCGTAGCCCGCGCTCCACGAGGAGAGGGCGACCCGGCGGAGCCGCGGGGTCGGCAGCCCGCGCTGCGCGAGCGCCCTGTCGATGTCCGCGAGCAGGCTCTCGTAGACGCCCGGCGTCGCGTAGAAGTCCTCGTACGCGCCCGAGCCGATGCCGAGGTTGATGACGGCGACCGCGGCGTTCAGCCCGGCGACCTCGGCGCTCTCGCGGACGAGCTGGGTGTTGCCGTGGAAGTGCAGCAGGAGATCGTAGCTCGACCCCGTGGGCCTGAACGTGTCGGGCGTGAAGAGCACGCCGCCGCGGATCGACGCGTACCCCTCGTGCTTGATCGCGGGCGGCGGCGTCACCGGCGCGGGAGGCGGCGCCGGCGGCTGCAAGCGCGCGAGCCCCTCCGGCGCGACGGCCGCGCTCGCCCCGGCGTCCTCGCGCGAGGAGCGCAGCGCGAGCAGCGACGCGCGGTTGACGGGGGTCATGGCGCGGAAGGCCTCGGCGGAGGCGATCGGCATCCGCGCGGCGATCCCGCGCGCGGCGGCGGCGACGACGACGATGACGGTGGCCGCGGCCAGGACGAACGCCCCGAGGGCGCGCCACACGCGCGCGCGGCGCTCGTCCGGCGAGGGCGAGGACCAGGAGCCGTACGGCCCGGCCCCGGCCATGGGGAAGGGCGGCGTCCCCTGCGGCGCTGGCGGGGCGAAACCGGGAAGGAACGCTTGCTCCTCCGGCGCGGGGGCCATGCCGAGGGGGGGCAGGTCGAGGGGAAGACCGCGATCCGCGCAACCCTGGATCACGGTGACGGGCGGCGGCGTGGGCGTCGGCGACAGGTCCGCAGGCGACCCGTCAGCGCGCACGTTTCCCTTCATTTCGATACCCCTCCCTTACAACGGGGATGTAGCGCCGAGCCCTGGTTTGCCAGGCGCTGCGTCTGTTCCGTGAGCGCGCCGCATGGCGGCAGCGCGCTGCGTTTCTGCTCCTGCCGTGAGCCCGGAAGGCGTCGCGGCACGCGGAGCATCGACCAGTACGGTCTCCAGCTCAAGCGACAACCGTTCCGTACGCGCATATTTAAGCGTGGCCGTAATACCCTGTCCCCTGCTGGAACACGCGTGGGTGAGCCTGTCGGGCCGCAAAGCGAGGGAGCGGGAGGGGTGTGCCCCGGGCTGCGCTGGTGCGCGCGAGTGGGGACGTGAGCACGCCGGCGACGAAACGCGCACTTGCGCCCCTGTCCGGCACCCACCAAGGTGCTCGGCGCTTGCTCTCCCGCGAGGTCCGCTTCCTGCTCGCAGCGACGCTGCTCCATGCCGCCATCCCGCTGCTCGCGCGGATCGCGGGCGCCCCGGGGCCGGTGCTCGAGGCCCGCTCGAGCGGCGCGCGCCGCGAGGTGGAGATCGAGATAGAGCCCGTCGCGCCGCGTGGGCCGGAGCAGGACGAGGCGCGCACGCCCCCGCCGCGCACGGCGGACGAGGCACGGCCGCGCGAGGCGGAGCCGGTCCTCGGCCGGACGGCGCGCCGCGAGCGGCGGCCGCTCGATCCACAAGCGCCGACGGAGGCGCCGGTCGAGCCGCGGGAGGGTCCCGTGGCGCCTCCGGCCCCCGCGCCGTCGAGCGAGTACGACGGGCCGCCGACCGCCGAGGCGCCGCGCGGGGTCGCCGGCCTCGGGGGGGCGCCGGTGTGGCAGCTGCCCGGCGTTCTGCCGGATCGCGCGCCGCCGGCGCCGGCGCCGACCGCGCCGGCCGCGCCGCGCGAGGTCTCGGCGGACAGGGCGGGCGAGCTGCTGCGCGAGGCGATGCGCGATCGGGACAAGACGCTGGGGCTGGATCTGCCCGCCGCCGGCACGGTCGCGTCCGTGGTGGCGGAGGCGGTGCGCAGCGCCGAGACGCCCGCGACGGCGCGCGCGGTGTTCGAGGTGCAGCTGAGCGGCGCCGGCGCGGTGCTCGGGGTGCGCGCGCTGTCGTCGACGGCCGGAGCGGCGGCGCTCTGGGCGCGGGTGGCGCGCGAGGCGGCGGCGCAGCTCGCCGGGCGCGTGCTCGCGATGACCGCCGCGTTCACCAAGGGGGCGAAGGTCTACGTCACGGTGAGCTCGTCGGTGCAGATGCCGAGCGGCGCCACGTCGGGCGGGATCCACCACCAGGGCGCGGGCTTCGGGTTCGACGTCGCCGACATCGGGGCCCGGCCCCGCCGCCTCGTCCAGTCGAGCTTCCGCGTCGAGGCGATCGACTGAGGCAATCGCAGAGGCGGAGGCGCGCGACGCGCGCGAGCCCGGGCGATCAGCGGCCCCGGCGCGCCGTCCAGCGCCTGTAGCGGGCGGCGCTCGCGGCGAGGCCGATCCAGAGCAGCCCGAGCAGGCTCAGCGCCGCCGGGACGCCGGTGAGCCAGACGAGCGCCGGCAGCGGCGGGCGCGTCGGACAGGGGCGGCGCGTGTCGAAGCGGCAGGCGTGATGCCGATCGAGCTCCTCCGCGGCGGCGCGGACCTCGGGGACGTCGTCTGGCAGGCCCCGCAGGGCCGCGGAGGCCATCATGTACGCCGCAGACGCGGCGCGATCGTGGGCCGGGTCGGCCGGCACGCGGTCGCGCACGAGCTCGCTCATCCGGGCGGCGCGCTGCGCCGGCGCCTGCTCGGCCAGCGCTCCGGCGAGGTGCCGAGCGAGCGCCTCGTCGAGCTGCAAGGCGCAGGCGACGGCGCGATCTTCCCCAGGCGTGAGGTAGACCGTCTCGCCCGACGCCGTCTGGCGCGGCTCCGTGCCGGACGCCGCGACCGGCTTGCGCAGCGCCACCCGCGCCCCGCGGACGCAGCTCGGGACCCTCGGGAGGGCGCGCAGGTGCACCGCGGCGTAGCGCTGGTACGCGACGCCGGCGATCGCGCCGAGCGAGAGCGCCAGCGCGAGGAGCGCGGCGACCCGGCGCGCGCCGGAGGGCTCTCGGGACGACATGGCCGGCGGTATGGACAGCCGCGACGACGCTGTCAATGCGCCGTCACGAGGGGGGCGCCGCGCCGGCGAGGCGCGCCACCTGCGCCCACGCGCGGGCCGCCTCCTCGTGCCCGGTCGCGGCCGCGAGCTGCGCCAGGAACTGCGCGCACGCCTGCTCGCCGTGGGCATCCTCGGCCTCGCGGGCGCGCGCGAGGGCGCTCAGCGCCTCGAGGAGCGCGCCCTCCGTGCGGCCCGCGGCGGCCAGCGCGACGCCGTAGGCGAGCAGCGCCCGGGCCCGCTGCGAAGGCGACGCGTCGGCCTCCGCGGCGATCCGGAAGCGCCGGAGCGCCTCCTCCTTCGCGCCGCGCCCGAGCGAGATCAGGCCGGTCATGCGCTCCGCCAGATCGAGGTGCTCGCCGGTGCGGCGGAGCTCGCCCACGAGCCGCTCGAGCGTGCGGAGGTCGCCCTGGACGAGCGCCTGCTTGGCCAGCTCGGCGAGGCGGAGCGCGATGTCGTTCATCGACATGACGGGCGACTCCGTGGTCTTCGCGAGCAGATCGTCGGAGGCGTCGCCGCACGGAAGGCCGACGTCCGGGGAGGTCGCGTCGGGAAAGTCCGTAGGCGGGTCGTCCGGCTGCGCCGCGGGCGCGCCGGGGCGGGAGCGCTCGCCGACCGGCGCCGGCGCCGCGCGCTGCGGCTCCGGCGCGTCGCCGACCACCTCGATGGGCGTGCGGTGGGTGGGCGGCTGGCTCGACGAGCTGTCCGGCGCCTCGTCGCGGTGATCTCTCGCGGTCTCCTGCTCGTCGGCGAACGCGAGCAGCTCCGCGGCCGCGCCCTCGAGCAGCGCGTCGCCGGCCGCGCGCCCGGCGCGCCCGGCGAGATCGGCCGCGGAGCGCCGATCGCCCGCCTTCGCGGCGTGCCACGCGGCGTCGGCGAGGCCGAGCACGCTGGCGTGATCCTCGACGACCCGCGCCGCGGCCAGGTGCCACGCGGCGCGCTCGCCCGGCGGGACGCCCGCGAGCAGGGCGTCGCGCAGCGTGCGCGAGGAGAGCCGCAGCCAGCCAGGCTCCGGCCGGAAGACCCAGCCGGCGCCGAGCAGCGCCGCCTGGACCGCGGCCACCTTCGGGGCGCCGGTGCCGTCGCACAGCGCGTCGATCGCCGCGTCCGACGCGTCCCCGCCGAGGGTCGCGAGCGCGGTGAGCACCGTGCGCTGGCCGATCGCGAGAAGGCGCAGCCGGCCCTCGATCGAGCGGAGCGCGGGGGGCGCGGCGAGCTCGGCGCCGGTCATCGTGCGCGGGGGCCTGCCCCGCCCGGCGCTGCGCCGGCGCGGCCCGACGCTCCTGCCGATCCAGCGCAGCGCGCCGCTCTCCAGCGCCTCGCAGAGGAGCTCGCGCACGGCCAGCGGGAACGCGGGCGCGCGCGCGGCCCAGCGGCGCGCGCCCGCCTCGTCGATGCAGCCGTCGAGGAGGCGGCGGACGAGATCCTGCGCGCCCGGCGCGGGGAGCGGCCCCAGCGTGACCGTGGCGGCGGGGGTGAGCGCGGTGAGCGGCGCGGGGAGCGGATCCGAGCGCCCGAGCCGGGCGACGGCGCGCGGGCCGCCGCCCGGCGAGAGGGCGAGGGCGATCGCGTCGAGGCTCGCGGCGTCGACCTCGGAGGCGTCGTCGACGGCGAGCAGGCCGACGCGGACGTCGGACGGGGCGAGCCACACGGCGAGCACCTCGGCGGCGATCCTCGGCTCGACGCCCTCGCCGGCGAGGAGCCGCGCGAGCGCGGGCTTCAGCCGATCCGGGAGCACCGGCGCGCGGGCGCGGCTCTTCTCGGCGCGGAGCGCCGCGCGCGCGAGGGCGCGCCGGAGCGCGCCGAACGGCTCGCGCGAGGCCCCGATCGGCGCGACGAAGAGGCTCCGCGACGGCGCGAGCAGCCGCTCCAGCTCGAGGAGCAGCCGCGTGCCGCCGGCGCCGGGCTCGGCCCGGACGATCGCGAGGGAGCCGGGGGGCACGGCGAGCTCGGCGAGCTCGGCGTCGCGGCCGATGAGCGGCGGCTTGCACAGGCGCGCCACGCTCTCGGCGACCTGCCTGCGCAGCGGCTGCTGCGCGTCGAGGCGGAGGCCGCGCACCCGGCGCGCGCCGTCGATGCCGCGGTGGGCGCCGAGGGTCATGAGCTCGCCCGAGAGCACGGCGGGGAGCGCCGGATCGAGGAGCACGTCGCCGGGGAGCGCGACGCGGGCGAGCATGACGGCGACGAGCAGCGGCTGTCCCCAGGACAGCGCGGTGAAGCGCCCCGCCTCGCCGACGTAGGTCATCTCGCCCCGCGCGATGCCGACCGCGAAGCGCGCGTCGGGGTGCACCGACGCGTCCTCCGCGGCGAGCGCGGCGAGCAGCACGGCCTCCTCGACGTCGTCGGGGGTGAACTCGAACGAGAAGGTCTGGGCGCTCCAGGCGCACAGGGTGGCGCCGAGCGCCTCGGCGCGCTTCTTCAGCGCGAGCGCCCTCGCGAGGTAGCTCTCCTCGCCGCGCGCGGCGCCGCCCGTGGCGCGCGCGGCGCCGCCGGCGGCGCGCGCGGCGCCCTTCTGGCGCGACGGCGGCGCGGGCGCCCGCGCCGCGCCGCGGCGGCCGGGCCACGGCGCGACCGCGTCCGTGCTGTCTGGCTGCGAGAGGGCCGCAGTACCTCGAAAGGACACGACGATGCGCTCCGGCATTGCGGCGAGTGTAGCGGGGCGCGGAGGGCGCGTGGGCGGTTCTCGGCGCGCGCCGCGGTACGATGGATCCCTTGATGCGATCGTCTCCCCAGCGCGCCGTGAGGCCGAGCTCTCGCCCGGCGCGCGCCGCCGCGCTCGCCGCCGTGCCGCGCGCCGTCGCGCTCGTCGCCATGGCGCTCCCCTCCCCTGCGGCCGCGAACGGCGTCTTTCCCTCGGCGGACCAGATCGTGTTCGACCCGGCGGATCCAGCGCGCGCCGTCGCCCGGATGACGTACGGCCTGCTGACCACGCGAGACGGGGGCGCGAGCTGGCGCTGGATCTGCGAGGGCGCGGTCGGGTACGACGACACGGCCGGTCAATCCCCGCCCATCGCGGCGGCGGCGAGCGGCCGGGTGTTCGCCGCGTTGACCGACGGCATCGCGGTCGGCGCCGACGGCGGCTGCGCCTGGGCGCGCGCCGCCGAGCTCGCCGGGCGGGAGGTGATCGATCTCTCGGTCCGGCAGGGCGATCCGTCGCACGTCGTCGCGGTGGCCGCGGGGACCAGGCACGGCCTCTGGGCGTCGCGCGACGGCGGCGCGAGCTGGACCGGCGCGGGGGCGCCGCTCCCCGCGGGCTTTGTGGCCCGGACGGTCGACGTCGCGCCGTCGGATCCGCGGCGGGTCTACGTGAGCGGCCTCGCGAGCGAGGGCGGCTCCGTCAAGGGGGTGCTCGCGCGCTCGGCCGACGGCGGGGAGACGTGGCAGACCGCGGCGGTGCCGGGGAGCACGACGTCGCGCGAGCCTTACATCGCGGGGGTCGATCCGCTCGACGCCGACGTGCTGTACGTGCGGATCGCGAGCGCGCCGGGGCGCCTGTTCGTCTCGACGGACGGCGGGGCGGCGTTCGCGCCGGTGTTCACGACCGAGGGCTTCGTGCGCGCGTTCGCGATCTCGCCGGACGGCGCGACGGTGGCGGTGGGCAGCGACATCGACGGCGTCTTCCGCGCGCCCTCGTCGACGCTGGCCTTCGAGCGGGTCTCGAGCGTCGCGCCGCGCTGCTTCGCCTGGACGGATTCGGGCCTCTACGCGTGCGCGAGCGAGTTCCTGGACGGCTTCACGATCGGCCGCTCGCTCGACGGCGGCGCGACGTTCGAACCGCTGCTCCAGCAGGGGTGCATTCGTGGCCCTCTGGAGTGCGCGGCGAGCACCGCGGTCGGAGCGGTCTGCCCGGCGGACTGGCCGAGGATCGCGCTGATGACGGGCCACCGGGACTGCACGCCGGACGCCGGTTTACCCGCGGCCGGCAGCGGCACGAACGCCGTCGCGACCGGCGCGACCGGCGCCGGCGCAGCGGCGGCAAGCGGCGGCGGCCAGACGAGCGCCGCGGGTGTAGGCGGAGCGCCCGACGGACCAGCAGGCGGGGCGCCGCCTTCTGGCGGAGCGCGGCCGGGCGGAGCGGGCTGCGGCTGTCGTACCGGCGGCGCGGAGGAGGGCCAGGCCGGCGCCGTTTCCGCCGCGTGCCTGGCGGCGGCCGCGGCGGCGCGACGGAGGTCGCGACGCGCTGGCGTCATCGTACGAGGGGTGCTCGGCCGAGCCAGGACCAAAACGGACAGCCTCGAGGGCCGCCCCTGAGCGGTCGCGACGTGCCGGCGCCCCCTCGCGAAGGGGGCACGTCGATCCGGAACCGGAGTCGGCCCCCTCATGAGGCCGCTCCGACAGGTGACGAGTCAGGGAGAGATGACGACCCGCTGCGCGGCCATCGCGACGTCGCCGTTCGGGTCCTCCAGGGCAACCTCGATATCGAGCGGTTGCCCCCGGACGGCCTCGACCGGGAGCCCCCGGTCCACCTGAAAGCGCACGCCATCGATCTCGCAGCGGTCCTCCCCGGCCTTGTGCATCGTGACCTGGGCGGTGAAGGGAAGGAGCTCGAACTCCAGCTCGGGGAAGTACCCCTCCACGGTCAGGCGCGAGCCCATCTGTCGGAGGCCGGTCACGCGCAGCGCGAGCCACACGTGATGGCCTCCTTGAGGGCCCGCCTCGATCGGCACCACCTCGCCAGGCTCCAGCGAAGCGAACACGCTTTCCCCCTGCCCGATCACGACCGCGGGGTCGCCAGAGCTTGGCGTCTTGCACGCATCGCTCGCCGACGCGATCCACAGCGGGTCGTAGTCGGTGAGGGCGGAGGGGGCGATGAAGGGCTCGACGCACGCCCCCGCCGCGCAGGTCGCGCTCGCCGCGCAGGGGGTCGCGCAGCACGCCTCGTCGAGCGAGATGGGCAGGAGCAGACTCCGCCCGCCAGCCGCGCGGGTCGCGCCCCTCCGCGTCACGATGGGAGAGGCCTCGCCGTCGCGGAACGCCGCGATGGACAGCTCGATCTCCGCGCCGTCGGGCGCTGGCCCGACCACGAGCTCGGCCGGGAGCGACAGCTCTCCCCCGCCATACGAGAGACGCTCGGTGCCCGTGACGACGCCATCCACCTTCGTGGTCGTCTCGATGTGATCGAACTGGAAGCCAACCGCCATATCCGTGGTGAGGCCGATCACCACGAGCGCGTCAGCCGCCTCGCCCGCACAGCCCGCGGAGCACAGGAGGAGCAGCGCGAGCAGCGCCTCGTGGGTCGGCCGCACGCTCACCTGGGGACGCTCAGCCCGAAGTGCGCGATGAGCGCTTGCGGCGCCGCGCAAGCCAGCCTGCCGCCGCGGCGAACACCGCGAGCGGCGCGGTGAGGGAGGCCTTGCTCGCAGGCCTGGCGGCGCACATGCCAGCTGCGAGGTTCCCGTCGATGCCGTCTGGACCGATGGTGACCTCCGCCTTGGCCTCCACGCTGATGCCCTGCGCGAGAAGCGCGTTCACGCACGCCGGGATCTGCGATCCGGAGATGATGAACTTCCCATCGCAGAAGAGCGCGCCGTCTCCGCTGCAGGAAGCGTCGCAGTTCGCGCGGAACTCGTGCTCGCAGTCCTCGAACTCCTCGTTCTGACACGTGGTCTGGCAGTCCATGTTCGCGTCCGCCGTGCACGAGCCCCCGCAGCACTCGATGCAGTGCTGGTAGCAGCCGCCATCCACCGTCACGCACTTGGCGCCGCACTCGCTGTCGCAGTTCGCGTCCCACGTCGCGGCGCACTGGGCGGCGTCGACGGCGCCACGGCACTCGTCGTCCCGCGTGGTGGTGCACTCGACGAAGCAGTTGTGGGAGCAGATGACATTGATGCCCCTGTCGCAGTCCGCGCTGCACTGCTCGGTGCAGCTGTCCGTGCAGGTCGCCTCCGCCGCGAGGGTGCACTCCGTCTTGCAGACCGGTACGAGCTTCGTGGCGCACGCGGTCTTGTAGATCCCGAGCTCGCTGCAGCCCGCGGTGCACTCGCCCGTGACGCGCACCTCGCAGTTCGACAGGCCCTCGAAGCGAATGTTGCCGCACTCCGGGACACCCGCGCTCGCCGGGAGAGCGGCCGTGAGACAGACGGTGATGCTCGCCAGCCCGAACCACATGGATCTTCGCATAGGTGCACTCTCCTCCTCGACGGCCGGGAAAATTCGATCCTACACAAGGCGATCGCCGCGAGGAAGCGACATCGCCGCGGCGCACGTTTGCGGCGCACGGGACGCGTTGTTGTGTACGCGGGCACGCGTACACGCGTAGCGCATGTGGAGACGTGGAGACGTCGAGACGCGTGTTGAGGGGCATCGACGGGAATGGGGGTCACGGGCGAGGCGCGCTGGTGTCACTAGCGCGCCTCGCCGTCACCTGGCGCGCGGCGCGCGGGGCTCAATCGGCGGGCCAGGGGTTCGGCGGATCCGCCGGCGTGTAGGGCTGCACGTTCGCCTCCGCCGTGATGAGGTTCTCGATGAACAGATCGACGTAGCGCAGGTCGTCCTCGACGTCGGGGTCCGGATGATCCGCGAGCCACGCCTCGACGTTCGGCCGCAGCGCCTCGAGCGTGCGCCGCGCGGTGCGGGGGTCGGCGTCCGCGGCGAGCTGGGCGGCGAGCTTGAACCCGGCGAAGAGGTTCAACATCACGAAGCCCTTCTCGACGGTGTCACCGGAGAAATAGCCGGCCTCGGGCGGCGCGTCGGGCGCGCTCGGCGCCTCGATGTCGACCTCCTGCGCGTGCGCCTCGCCCGTCAGCGGGTGCCGCCACGACAGCGCGAGGCTGCCCACGGCGCGCGGGTCCTCGACGCCTTGCTGGTCGGGCTTCGGCACGAGCTCGAGCAGGATGGCGCCTCCGCCGCCGCGCCGGCCGGAGCCGACGGGCTCCGCGGCGCTCGTCCGGCCGGCGAGGAAGAGGCTCGGTATGTGCACGGCGCCGCCGCGCTCGCCGCCTTGCCAGCCGTTCGTGCCGTACGCGCCGCGCACGACGTAACCGTCGCCCACGGCGACGTCGAGCTCCACGTCGAGCGCCAGGGGCACGAGGAACGTCTTCACCTCCTCGGCGAAGACCTCCTCCACCGCCTTCGGGTCCTCGAGGAAGTAGAAGTTGCCCGCGCCGACCTCGCTGATCCCGCGCATCGCGTCGACGTCGAACTCGGCCCCGACGCCGATGGCCGTGAGGCCGATCCCCTTCTCCGCGTACCCGGCCGCGAGCGACACGAGCCGCTGAGGCGAGGTGAGCCCGGCCGTGGCCACGCCGTCGGACAGGAAGATCACGCGGTTCTGCCAGGCCGGATCGAGGTGCTGCTCGGCGAGCGCATACGCGGTGAAGAGCCCCTCGTACAGGTTGGTCGACCCCCGCGCGGTCAGGCCCTCGAACGCCTCCGTGAGCGCCTCCCTGTCCGAGCCCTCCGCCTGCTCGAGGACGACCTCGGCCGCGTCCGCGTAGCGGACGAGCGAGATCCGGTCGGTCGGCTGGAGGGCGTCGATCATCTCGACGAGCCCCGCCCTGACATAGGCGATCGGGTCGCCTTCCATCGAGCCGCTCGTGTCGACGGCGATGACGAGGTGCAGCGGCGGCCGCTCGAGCGCGCCGAGGTCCACGGGCGAGTTCATCCCGATCTGGATGAGCGTGCAGGGCGAGCCGCTGATCATGTTGCCCATGATCCCGAGCAGCCCGTGCATGCACACGTCCTCGCCGCAGGTCGCGGCCGGGTAATCGAGCTTGTGCTCGGCGAAGAAGCCGACGTCGTCGAGCGTGTCCGGCCCAGGGATCTCGCCGTCCTCGAGGATCTGCCGGAACAGGCCGAAGTCCTGCGCGCCGCCCTGGGAGACGCCCACGCTGCCCGGGGACGGGGACCCGGGGGGGTCCGGGGGGAAGGTGATGCCGCCGGATTCGCGGTCCGAGGACGCGCAGCCGGCCGCGCCGAGCGCAGCGGCGGCGCCGAGCGCGAGGACCTCATGCATTCGGATCTTCATGGCGTGACCTCCTACGGCGCCGCGGCGGCGGCGACCAAGACCGACTCGAGCAGGCGGGGTTGATCGACGGGGACGGTGAAGCACTCCGCGTCGCGCACCGGCATGTCGTCGGCGCGCACGAGGAAGAGCGCGCCGGCGCCCTCGGCGAGCGCCGCGCTCTCGCCGGGCCGCAGCGAGACGACCCCGGAGACGCCGTCGCCGAGCAGCGACGCCTCGAGCGGCTCGACGAGGCTGCCGCACGCGTCGTGGAACCCGCCGCAGGCCGCGAGCGGCGAGAGATCGGCCGTGAAATGGGCGGCCGGCTGCCGGCCGACCATCGACCAGCGGGCGAGCACGTTGCCGCGCAGCGCGAGCACCGCGTGCGTCTCGCTCTCGATGTGGAGGCCGCGCGCGAACGCCAGCTGGTCCTGCAGGAGCTCGGGGTACCTGCCGCCGTCGATCGCGACGGCGCTCACATGGAGGACGTCGCCCTCGCTGAACGGGATCGCCTCGGCAGGGGCGCAGAGGAAGAAGGTCTCGCCGCGATCGAGCGCGAGGGCGTGGCACCCGTCCGGCGACGACGTCACGCCGGTGAGGACCCCTGCTCTGGAGACGGGCACGGTCCAGTCGAGCCCGCTTCGATTGGCCGAGGCGCCGCATGCGCCCGCGGGAGCCGGCGTTTCGATGGGCGGCGCCGGGAAGATCGCCGGGTGCTCGGCGAGCTCGAGCCTGGCCCCGGCGCGCTGCAGCGTGATCATCCGATCCGGCTGCGGGTTCTCCGTCGATGTGACGACCTCCTGCTCCGGAAACTCCGCAGCGGACCACGCGAGGAGCGTGAGCGGCAGCCCGTCAGCGTCGATCAAGTAGGCATCGCACCCCGCGTTGCCCAGCGGGAGCGCGCGGCCGGGCGCGATGAGCCAGGTCTCGGCGTTCGCGAACAGATCGCGCGAGAGGGCGCTCGTCGCGTCGTCGAGCACGACGCCGCAATCGACCCGCACCGACTCCCGGAGGCGCCGCACGCGGATGAGCTGCTCGGTCCCGGTCGTGTTGCCGATCACGAGCGACGCGAGCTCCTGCGGCTGCGGCGGCGCGCACCCCTCGGCCTCGCCGCACGGAGGCGGGTCGTAGCTCGTGGCCACGCAGGACAGGCTGCCCGCCATCAGCGCCAGGCGGTGCGCGACCGGGCGCGCGGGCGCCGGCCGCGCCATCGCCTCGCCGAGCACGCGGTACGAGGCGAGGAGGACCGGCAGCGCGATGAGGTCCGTCGGGTCGACGGTGATCCGCCACGGGAGCGGCGTGAGCGCCATCAGCCCCTCGACCGCGCGGGCGGCCTCCGGAGCGAGCTTGATGGCCGAGAAGACGACGCCGATGACGACGTGCGCGCCGAGGAATCCGCGGCGCGAGGTCACGCGGAGCAGCGAGGCGAGGACCGCGGGCGCGACCAGGAGCCCCGCGAAGTCGCTGAGCTTCCCGGTCAACCACCCAGGGAGCACGCCAGAGCCCTTGAGGGCGTGATCGTTGAGGACGAGGAGCGCCAGGGCTCCCAACCATAAGGGGTGAAGGAGCGTTCGAGTTGAGCGCAGATCTCGAGCCATCGGGAGCTCTCCTTCCGTGCGATCAGAGGCCATCGCGGGTGGCTGAGCAAGCGAGCGGAGCGCTCGCCGAGGTCCGGCCCCAAGCAAGCGCCATACCCTGAACAAACAAACATCAATTCAACCAATTACACAGCAACGAGGCCTCGCGCCCCTGACGCCGGTGTCAGGCGTCAGGGCTGCGGCGGGCCCTGGTTCGCGTGGCCGCGGCGCCCGAGCGCGTGGCCGCTCCCGAGCGTGGGATCGACCGGCGGAGCATCGCGCGTCGACAAGAGGGCGTGATGGCGGTGTTCGAAGGGCGGAGGGCGCATGACGGCGCGCCGGACGAGCGCTGGAGGGGTGATCCGCGCCCTGCGTCAGGGCTTGAGGACGACCTTGACGCAGTCGTCGAGCTTCTTGTTGAAGATCTCGTAGGCGTGCGGGGCGCGCGAGAGCGGCAGGCGGTGGGTGATGATGTCGTCCGCCCGGAGGTGACCGTCCTCGATGTGCTTGAGGATCCGGTCGATGTAGTTGTGCGCCAGCGCCTGGCCGGCCTGGAGCCTCAGGCCCTTGTCGAAGACCTGGCCCAGCGGGAAGTTGTCGTAGGGCACGCCGTAGACCCCCACGACCGGCACGACCCCGCCCCGGCGCACGGCGCTCAGGGCGAGCCGGAGGGCCGATATCGTCCCGACCTGGCCGTGAAGGGCGCTGGAGGCCTTCTCGAGGAGGCCGCGGTGCGCTTCCATCCCGACCGCGTCGACGCACACGTCCGCGCCGCGCCCGCCCGTCATCGCGCGGATCGCCTCGACAGCGTCGACCTTGTCGACGTTGACGGTCTCGGCCTTGGCGACCTCGCGGGCTGTCTTCAGGCGGTACTCTTCCCGATCGACGCCGATGACGCGCGCCGCGCCGCGGAGCCAGGCGCACTTCATGGTCGCGAGGCCGACAGGCCCGCATCCGAACACGGCGACCGTCTCTCCACCCTTGAGCTCGGCCCACTCGATGGCCGTCCACCCGGTGGGGAGGATGTCGGTCGTGAAGAGGACCTGCTCGTCGGTGAGGCGCTCAGGCACCCTCCGTGGCCCGAAGTCGGCGTAAGGGACGCGCACGTACTCGGCCTGGCCGCCGTTGTAACCGCCGTAGAGGTCCGTGTACCCGAAGAGGGCGCCGCCCTTGCCCTCGAGCGTGCCGCCCTCGGGGCCGTAGTGCTTGGGGTTGGAGCTCTCGCAATGGCCGGGCAGCTCCGCCTGACAGAAGAAGCAACGCCCGCACGCGATGGGGAACGGGACAACGACCCTGTCGCCCTTCCGCAGCTTCGTGACCTGCGGGCCGATCTCCTCGACGATGCCCATGAACTCATGGCCGAGCACCATGGGCTTCGCCTGGGGGAAGAAGCCGTTGTAGATGTGCAGATCCGAGCCGCAGATCGCGGTCGCGGTGACGCGCACGATGACGTCGGTGGGCTCTTCGATCCGGGGATCCGGGACGTCCTCGACGCGGACGTCCGAGGGTTTGTGGAAAACCAGGGCCTTCACGGTGCCTCCTTTCGGGTGACACATCGGTACGGGCGCTCGGCGGCTCTACCGGCCAGGCCGGCGCACGACAGCTGAACCACAGCGCTGGCTCGCATAAAGCGAGCCACGGAGCCGCGGCGCGCCTTCTGACGGGGCCCGTCGGCCACGACGAACGCGGGTGGGGTGCCCTGCCCCACCGTGGCGGTCTGTCTCGACGCCGCGGAGCGACGCGGAACGACGACGAACCGGGCGCGGCCGGCGCCCCTGCCGAGCGCGGGCCGCCGCTCCTCCGCGACCCCGCTGGCACCCCCGACCGCGCCGAGGTCTACTCCCCTCCGATGCTCCCCTCGTCCCCCGAGCCGCTCCTCGGCGCGAGCTTCGTCCGCGAGCTCGAGGTGCTCCAGCGGCGGCTCGAGATCCGCGCCCGCTCCGGCGGCGCCGGCGAGCACCTCGCGCGGCGCCGCGGCGGCTCGGCCGAGTTCAAGGAGCACCGGGCGTACGCGCCCGGCGACGACATGCGGCGCATCGACTGGGCCGCGTACGCCCGCACCGGGGAGCCGGTGCTCAAGCTGTTCCGCGCCGAGGAGGACGTCGTCGCCCGCATCGTGTGCGACGCGTCGGCGTCCCTCGACTTCGGGGAGCCCACGAAGCTCGACGCGGCCCGCCGGCTCGCGGCCGCGATCGGGTACATGTCGCTCGCGCGCTCCGAGCGCGCGCAGCTCTTCGTGGCGGGCGACGGCATCGCGCGCGAGCACGCGCCGGTGCGCGGGCGCGCGGGGCTCGCCGCGCTCCTCCGCGCCCTCGACGGCGTGAGGGCCTCCGGCGGGACGCACCTCGCGCGCGCCATCGACGCCGTCGTGCGGCAGAGCGCGCGGCCGGGCCTCCTCTGCGTCGTCTCCGACTTCTTCGACCCCGGCCCGGTCACCGCCGCGCTCGGGCGCGCGGCGCAGGCCGGCCACGACGTCGCGGCCCTCCAGGTCGTCGCCGCCGACGAGCTCGAGCCGAGCTTCGAGGGCGACCTGACGCTCGAGGACGCCGAGACGGGGGCGCTCGTCGACGTGACGCTGGACGCAGCGGCCCTCGCCGCCTACGCGGCCCGCTTCGCCGGCCTGTGCGAGGCGCTGCGCGCCTTCGCCCGCCGCCACGGGGCGACGTACGTGCGAGCGCGGAGCGACGAGCCGCTCGAGGGCGCCGTCCGCCGCTTCGTCGCGAGGAGCGTCGACTGACGTGACCGCCCCGCTCGCACAGGCCTCCGCAGGCGCCCCGCTCGCGCTGCTCTCGCCCGGCGGCCTGTGGCTGCTCGCGCTGCTCGGCCCGCTCGTCCTGCTCTACATCCTCAAGATCAAGCGGAGCCGCCGGCGCGTCCCCTCGACGTGGCTCTGGGCCGCCGCGCAGCGCGATCTCATGGCGCGCGCGCCCTTCAGGAAGCTCATCGCCCAGCTGCCGCTCGTGCTGCAGGCGCTCGCGCTCGCCCTCCTCGCGCTCGCGCTCGCACGCCCCGCCTCGCGCGGGCGCGAGCTCACCGGCGATCACGTGGCGATCGTCCTCGACACGAGCGCCTCGATGTCCGCGGCCGCTCGAGGGCCGACCGGCGAGGCGACGACGCGCGTCGAGCTCGCGAAGCAGCTCGCCAGGGACCTCCTCTCCGGCCTCGCCCCGGGCAGCGACGCGCTGATCGTCGAGGCGGGGCGCGACGCGCGCCTCGTCGCGGCGCTCGATCGCGATCTCGTCCGGCTCAAGGCGGCGATCGACCCCATCGCGGCGCGCGACGTCGAGGGCGATCTCGAGGCCGCGGTGGCGCTCGGGATCGACCGGCTCCGCCAGCTCGGCGGCGCCCGCCGGGTCGTCGCGATCACCGACGGCAACCTCGCCCGCCCCGCCTCGCTGCGCGGCGCGTCGCTGCCGGTGGAGGTCATCACCGTGGGTGATCCGGTCGACAACGCCGCCATCGTCCGCGTCGACGTGCGCTCCGGGAGCGCGGTGGGGGGAGCGAGCGGCGCGGACGGCAAGCCATCGGAGCAGCGCGAGGAGGTGCAGGCCTTCCTCGTGGTCGCGAACTTCGGGGCGCAGCCGCGCGACGTGTACGTGACGATGCGGCAGGACAACGCGTCGGACGTGCTCGGCTCGCGGCGCGTGCTGGTCAAGCCGGGCGAGCGCCTCCCTGTCGTGCTCACGTTCCGCCCGTCGCCCGGCGACCACCGCAAGGGGCTCGTCTTCGAGCTCTCGCCGCGCGATGCGATGCCGCTCGACGACGTCGCCTACGGGCGCGTGCCGGCCGGCGACAAGCTCCCGGTGTTCCTCGCGTCGGCCGGCATGGGCCAGGGCGGGGACGCCCAGGGCGCGCAGCCGGGAGCGCCCTCGGGCGGCTCCGTCTGGATCGAGCGGGCGCTCGCGTCCGATCCGATGACCTCGGTGACCTCGGGCGCGCTCGCGGATCTGCTCGGGAAGCCCGGGCTCGATCCCGACACGTTCGTGGTGATCGACGGCGCGTGCCCGCCCGATCCTCCGGGGGGCGATCTGCTGATCGTGAACCCGCCGCCCGGGCGCTGCGCCGGCACGCTCGTCGGGCAGACGCTCGATCGCCCCACGCTCACGTCGTGGGACACGGCGGATCCTCGGCTGCGCTTCCTGACGCTGGACGGCGTGAACCTCCGCGTGGCCTCGTCCCTCAAGCCGGAGGCGGCGACGCAGGAGCTGATCCGCGCCCAGGAGGGCACGATCGCGACCGACATCTCCACCGCCTCGCGGACCGGCACGCTGCTCGGCTTCGACGTGGGCGAGAGCGACTGGCCGCTCAAGGCGTCGTTCGTGCTGTTCGTGCGCAACCTGCTCGAGCAGGCGCGAGCCCACCGCGCCCACGGCATCACCGGCCCCGCGCGCACCGGCGAGCCGCTGCGCGTGAGCGTCCCGGCTACCGCGCGGGACCTCCAGGCCATCGGCCCCGCGGGCGAGCGGCTCGAGGTCGCGCAGCGCGGCGGCGTCGCGGTGATCGCCGAGACGCCCCGCGCCGGGTTCTACCGCCTCGCCTGGCAGGGACCGCAGGCCGGGTCCGTCGTCGTGCCGGCGAACCTCACGAGCGTCGCCGAGAGCGACCTCACGACGAGGCCGCTCCTCGCGGAGGGAGGCGGCGAGGTCGCCGTCTCCAGCGCGGGGGGACAGCCGGACGCCCACGTCGAGTGGACGTGGCTATTGGCGCTCGCCGCGCTCGGCTTCGTGGTCTTCGACGTCTGGTATTTCACGCGCGTGCCGAACCGGTCGTGAACACGCTGGGTGCAGGAGCGCAGCGTGCTCGGCGAGCTCGCCGATGCACGCGAATCCCTGCTTGACGGGCGAGACTCACCCCCGGACGACGAACCACACCCTGCTCTGGACAACCACCCTCACGGCGACCCCGCGAGGCTCCCCTCGGGTGGACTCTCGTATCCACGGCTCTGAAGGTTCCTGGTAATCTCGATGAGCTTGGCTCCTGTCCTTTTCTGCCCGCGGGCGTCGCCCGCGAGCACATTCCCCGGAGGACTCATGGTTACCCAGCGCCGCCCGTGCCGTCCCAATCGCGGGTTCCCCACCGGACCTCGACACCCGCCCCCGTTGCCATGGGCCGCGCGCACCGGCCTGGGTGCGGGGCCCTTCGGCAGCGCGGCGTTGCTCCTCGCGCTGCTCGCGACGGCCTGCGCCGGGGGCGAGATCGGGGGCGGCGCGAGCGGCGCCGGCGGCCGCACGGGCAGCACGGGCGGCACGCGCAACCCGACCTGCGAGGTGGGCACGAGCGCCGGCGAGGTGCGGGCGCCCGAGCACCGGATGGTCCTGCCCGGGCAGACGAGCTGGTACGCGTCGCCGGTGGTGATGGACCTCGACGGCGACGGTCGGAACGAGCTCATCGCCGCTTACTATGCGCTCTTCGTCTTCGACTCGAACGGGAAGGAGATCGATCGCGCCGAGGCCGGCGAGGACCGGGTTTACGCGCCGCACGTGGTCGCCGACCTCGAGGGCGACGGCGCGATTGACATCGTTTATGGCAACGGTCATCAGGTCTTCGCATTCGAATGGAACGACGGGCTCGCGCCGAAAGCCGGGTGGCCGGTGGACACCACAACGGCCGGCAGCGCCCCCGAGGTGCGCGGGCTCGCCGCGGCGGATCTCGACGGCGACGGCACCATCGAGGTGGTGGCGACGACGACCCAGACGGCGACCACCGAGGATGGCGGCGCGCAGGTCTTCGTCTTCAGCGCAGATGGGTCGCTCTATCAACCCGCACCCGCGGGCGCCGCCTTCGCGGCCTGGCCTCGGTACAACAGCCAGAGCGGCCCGGGGAACGACGCCGATCGCAACGGCATGGGGCACTCCGGGTTCGGGTGTTATGGGCTCAACGTCGGCATCGGCGACATCGACGACGACCCGGAGCTCGAGATCCTGGCCACGTACGACAACCACCACATCCAGGCGTTCAACCACGACGGCGTGGCGATCGACGCCGCGCCGTATTTCAAGAATCGCGACGAGGCGTTCACCGACCAGCCGCTGACCTGGGGCCAGTTCATCCGCTGGGCGGATCCGGAGGTGGAGGGCGACCATTACCATCTCCATACCGGGACGTGGCCGCACCCGAGCTCCGCCGAGTGGCTGCAGTGGACCGCGTCGCCGCCGAACGTGGTCGATCTCGACGGGGACGGGCGAAACGAAGTCGTCGGCGTGCCAAACGTCGAGATGCACGAGCCCTACGAGACGCAGGCGTATGCGGTGATGGTGCTCGAGGGCGCGCACGGCGACGGCGGCCGATCGGCGATGCGCAAGCCCGGGTGGGAGACGCTCCCGCGCGGCGAGAGGCCGCTCGAAATCGACGGTTATTACCCGCCGCACGGCGTGCCCTCGCCGACGACGGTGAACCTCCAGGGGGACGCGCGGCCCGAGATCATCGTCCCGATGAACGACGGCTACCTCTATGCGTTCGGCCCCGATGCGTCGCTCCTGTGGCGATACAACTACATGCACGGCAAATCGATCATGTTCGCGACCGAGGCCACCGTGGCCGACCTGAATCAGGATGGATCACCCGAGGTCTTGCTGGCGACCTACGGCGCTCCCGACGTGCTCGACTCCGGCAACCTCGTGATCCTCGGCGCGAACGGCGCGGTCCTGCACGACGTGCCCCTGCCGAACCCCGGCAGCAACGGCAACGGCAACGGCGCGCCCGCCCCGCCGGCGGTGGGTGATCTCGACGGAGACGGCCAGCTCGAGGTCTTCGTGCAGACCTTCGAGCATGGGATGGATGTCTTCACGATCCCGGGATCGGCGGCGAATTGCATGCTCTGGCCCACCTCGCGAGGTGGCCCGCTGCGCACGGGTCAGCCCTCGCGGTGACCCTCGCTCGCACGGCGGACGGCAGGCCGTGAGCGGCGCGCTGGCTCGCGGCGGTCCGGGTGGATCGAGGCAGGGCGGCCGCCGCGGCCTCCTGACCTGCCGCAGGCGGGCGCCATGGCCCGATCGGCTCGACCACGAGACGAGCGCAGTCCGCCTCGGTGAGCCGGCGCCTCAGGGCGCGTCGCCCTCGCCCTCGCCCTCGTCGAGCCCTTCCCACCATTCGGCCAGGTCGATCTCGACGTCCTCGAACGGCGCTGCGCGCACCTTCTCGTCTCGTCCGTGCAGCCCCAGCTCGACCCACCGCCCGTTCTCGAGCTGGCTGACCAGCAACGTCCGCCGGACGGGATCCACGTACCAGAGGTGAGGCACGCCGATCTCGGCGTAGAAGCGGCGCTTCACGAGGTTGTCGTAGCCTGCCGTGCGCGGCGAGAGGATCTCGCAGCACCAGTCGGGAACGAGGGAGATGGGTTCCGCGGGCATGCGCGCGCGGCGCCAGCCCGCGACGTCGGGCGATATCTCCGGCGCGCGCTCGATCTGGATGCCAGGCTCGGAGAGGATCCACCACCCTCCCGGACCGCCCCTGCCCCGCTGGTAGGGGTTCTTGAGGTCCGCCGTGATCAGGTCCTCGATGTTCGCGTGAACGAAGCGGGGACGCGGAAAGGCGTACAGCGTGCCGTCGATGATCTCGCCACGCCAGCCGGGCGGCAGCTCGTCGAGATCGGCGAGCGTGGCGGACCGGACGAGCTTCTCGGCGAGGTTCATGCGCGACCTGTCGCCAGCGTACACCGCCGTCACTCCCGCCGCTCGATCCGCGTCGCGCTCGCTGCCACCAGGCGAACGCCGACCGCGTCAGGGGGATCTCTCAAGGGCAGGCCGTCTGCTCGCCGTGAGGCCGGCCCCGGTGCACCCGGTGCACCCGGCGGCGCGACGACCAGCGGCGACTCGGCCGGCTCCGCTCCTCCACCCAGGATACGCGCGGCGTCGCGCCATTGGCCGCGGGCACACAGGGCTCCTCGCAAGGAAGCCACTCCCCCGCAAGCGACACGCCGCGCGCGTCCTCCAGGACGCCCCGCGCCCTTAGCCACGCGGCGAGCGCCTCGCCGAGCTCGCGCATGCTCGACCAGCGCGAGGACGGCTCCTTCCGCAGCCCGCGCTCCACGATCGCCCAGAGCTCCGCGTCGAGGCCGCACGTGTCGGCGAGCGACGGCACCGCGTCCTGCAGCACCGCCCGCAAGCCGTCCAGCGCGTTCCTTGACGAGAACGGGGGCCGGCCCGACAGGAGCTCGTACAGCATCGCGCAGAGCGCCCAGACATCGGCGCGGCGATCGATGTCAGGGACGGCGAGCACCTGCTCCGGCGGCATGTAATCGGGAGTGCCGAAGACCTCGAACGCCGCCGACGCCTGGCTCTCCTCGCGCTCGGAGACGATCTTCGCGACGCCGAAATCGACGATCTTCGGCTGGAATCGGCCGCCGCCGCGGCGCACCAGCATCACGTTGTCCGGCTTGAGGTCGCGGTGGACGACCCCCTTCTCGTGCACCGCGTGCATCGCGCCCGCGACCGGGAGGAGCAGCGCGATCGCCCGCTCCGGCGTCATCGCCGCCTCGCGCGAGAGCGCGCTCCTCAGCGACTCGCCCTCGATGAGCTCCATCACCAGGTAGGGGTCCCCCGCCGCGGTCTCGCCGAGGTCGAAAATCCGGACGACCTCCGCGTGGTTCAGCCGGCCGGCGGCGCGCGCCTCGCGGACGAAGTACTCCGCGAGCTCCGGCGACCGGAGCTCGGGCCGCATCAGCTTGATCGCGACCTCCGACCCGAGCGCCACGTGCGTCGCGATCCAGACCGTGCCCATCGCCCCCTCGCCGATCCTGCGGACCAGGCGGTACTTGCCCGCGATGAGATCCCCCTCCTGGTAGTGCACGCTGCCCGCGGGCTCGCCGAGGCCCTCGTCGAGATCCAACGCGCCGCTGCCCGTACCGTTCCAGGTGTCCGTGGTCTCGATGCGCGACATGATCTCTCCTGCCCCGGCTGCGCGGTTTCGCCGCGCCCATGACCCGCGCTCAAGCAGACTGCGTGCCATCCCTGACAAACATGGAAAGGTGCTCCGATGCGCCGGAGCGCCCCATGAGACCCGCTCGACACCGACAGAGACGCCCCACGGCGTCGCCGATGGGGCACTCGGCCACACCCGCCGAAGCGGCGTCCCCGGGCCCCCGCAAAGATGATTTACTGCGGCTCCCCCGCATGCGGACCGAACGGAGGCCCCCCTGATCCCGGCGGCCGCGCTGCGCGCCCTCCCCTACGCCGCCACGCTCGCCGGCGCGCTCGTCTTCGCGGCGCTGCTGCGCCTCGCCCTCCGGCGCGGCGCGCTCCGCCGCCCGATCCTGCTCGGCTGGATGGTGGCAGGCGCGCTGCCGGCGCTCTACGTGGGCCTCGTCTGGTGCGGCCTGCTCCCGGACGCCTATCTCCGGCTCGCGCGGCCCTGGGGCGCGCTGCTCGCGCTGGGCGCCACGTCGTTCATCGCGCTCCGGTACCTCGCGCTCGCGCTCGCCTCGGCGCACGCCCGCCGGCAGGGGGCGTGGCGCTCGCGGCTCGGCGACTTCCTCGCCCCCTTCGCCGCGTTCGCCGCGGCGATGGCCGTGGCCGGGCCAGAGCTTGGCCGGCCACTCGACCGGCTCACCGTCCTTGTCGCAATCGATCGCAGCCGCTCGATCGACCTCGTACCGAGCGCCGACCGGCGCGTCGCGCAGGAGCTCTCCGTCGCCGAGCTCGGCATGCGCGAGGACGATCGGATCGCCACCATCGCGTTCGCCGCGGGCGCGGCGACCGAGGATCCGCCGCGCCCGCGCTCGCAGCTCGCGGCCCCGCAGCGGGTCGCGCTCGGTCGGGACGGGACGGACCTCGCCGCCGGCCTCCGGCGCGCGCTCGCCGAGGTGCCGCCGGACTCCGCGGCGCGCGTCGTGCTGCTCAGCGACGGCGTCGCGACCCGCGGCGACACGATGGCCGCGGCCGCCGCCGCCGTCGCCGCCGGCCTCCCTGTCGACGTGATCCCGCTGGAGCAGCGGCTCGTCCCCGACGTCCGCGTGGTCGCCCTCCGCGCGCCCGCGCGGGCCGACGAGGGGGAGGCGCTCGATCTGCGGCTCGTCACCTCGTCGCCGTCGCCGGCCGAGGTCGAGATCCGCCTCCGCCGCGACGGCGAGCTCATCGCCCGCACCGAGGCCTCGATCGCCGCGGGAGAAGACGTGCTGCGCATCCGGGAGAAGGCGCCGGGGCCCGGGCTGCACCGCTACGACGTCGAGATCACCGCGAAGGATCCGAGGCTCGACGAGGCCGCCGAGGACAACGCGGCGAGCGCGTTCCTGCGCGTCCGCGGGGCCGCCGCGGCCCTCGTGCTGGAGGGCGACGCCGGGCAGGGCGCGTTCATCGCGCGGGCGCTCGCGGACGGCGCGTTCCGCGTGGACGAGGGCGGCCTGAGCCGCGTCCCCGCCGATCTCGGAGAGCTCGCCGGCTACGACGTCGTGGTGCTCAGCGACATCCGCGCGTCGGATCTGTCGCCAGGCCAGATCGACGCGCTCGCGAGCTACGTCCGCGATCTCGGCGGCGGGCTCATCCTGATGGGCGGCGATCGGAGCATGGGGCCGGGCGGCTACGCGCGGACGCCGCTCGAGGAGATCTCGCCCGTCGCGTTCGACCTGAAGCAGGAGCGGCGGCGGGCGAGCTTGGCCGAGGTGATCGGCATCGACATCTCCGGGTCGATGGCGGCGACCGCCGGCGCCCACACGAAGCTCGAGCTCGCCAACGAGGCCGCCGCCCGGTCGGCCTCGCTGCTCGGCCCTGGAGATCGGCTCGGCGTCGCGCACGTCGACACGGCGGTGCGGTGGAGCGTGCCGCTCGCGCCGGTCGCGGACGGCGCCGCGATCGAGAAGGCGATCCGCGCCGTGGGCCCGGGCGGCGGCGGCATCTACGTCGACATCACCCTCGAGGCGGCCTACCAGGCGCTCGACCGGGACACCTCGAGCCTGAAGCACGTGCTGCTCTTCGCCGACGGCTCGGACGCGGAGAACATGGGGCCGTGCCGCGCGATGGTGGAGGCGGCGATGCGCCGCGGGACGACGACGAGCGTCGTGGCGCTGGGCCAGGGCAGCGACGTGCCGGAGCTCGAGGCGCTGTCGCGCATCGGCGGCGGCCGCTTCTACCTCGTCGAGGACGCCACGCGGCTGCCCGCGGTGTTCACGCAGGAGACCATCATGGCGGCGAAGAGCGCGATCGTGGAGGAGCCTTTCCACGTCGCGCTGGGCGCGCCGTCGTCGATCACCGCCGGCGTGCCGTTCGGCGAGGCGCCCCCGCTCGGGGGCTACGTGGTGACGGTCCCGAAGAGCCGGTCCACGGTGCTGCTGTCCGGGCCGGAGGGCGATCCGGTGCTCGCCGTTTGGTCGGCGGGGCTCGGCCGGGCCGCCGCGTTCACGAGCGATCTCAAGGGCCGCTGGGGCGCCGCGTGGACGCGCTGGCCCGGGGCGGCGCGGATGATCGCGCAGGCCGCGCGCGACGTGACGCGCAAGGAGGAGGATCCGCGCGTGCGCCTGGAGGCGGACGCGTCGGGCGGCGAGCTGTCGGTGCGGGCGAGCGTGATCGGCGACGACGGGCGGGCGCAGTCGTTCCGCCGGCTGGTCGTGCATGTCGCGGGGCCCGATGGCTTCTCGCGAGAGCTGCCGCTCGAGGCGACGGGCGCGGGCGCGTACACGGCGAAGCTTCCGCTGTCGCGGCCGGGGACGTACGTGGCGGTGGCCCGAGACGAGCTCACGGGGGAGGCGGTCGGGACCACGGGGGCGGCGATGACCGCCGGCGAGGAGCTGCGCCCGACGGGCAGCGATCTGTCGCTGCTCCGGCGGATCGCGGAGTTCACAGGGGGCAAGCGGCGCGACACGCTCGCGGGCATCTTCGAGGATAGGGCGTCGAAGCGCTTCGCGTACCGGGACGCGACGCCGAGCCTGGTGTTCTTCGCCGCGCTCGCGCTGCTCCTCGCGGTGGCGGCGCGGCGGCTCGCGCTGCCGGAAGCCGCGGCGGCGTGGCTCGCGCGGGCGGGAGAGCGGCTCCGCGCGGCGCGATGGGGAGCCGCCGCGGAGCCGACCGCCGCGGGCGCGACCGTGGGGGCGCTGCTGTCGGCGAGGGAGCGGGGGCGCGAGCGGCGCGAGGGCACGGAGACGAGCCCGGCGCCGCGCGCCGGTGAGCGCGGCGAGGCCGCGCCAATGGCGGCGATGCCAGGGAGGACAGCGCCGCCGGCGGGGACGCCGGGACCTCAACCTGGGTCGGCGGCGTCGTGGCCTCAACCTGGTTCGTGGCCTCGACCTGGATCGGCGTCGTGGCCTCAACCTGGGTCGGCGGCGGGGCCTCAACCCGCGTCCCCGGGGGGCGGACACGCAACGGGCGCGGGCGGCGCGGCGCCGGAGGGACGACCGCTCACGGCGGCGGAGAAGATCTTGGCGCGGCGTCGTGGGCGGAGGTGACGCGACAGAGCGCGACCGTGCCGGGCACGTCTGCGCTCTGTCGCGCTTCGTGGCGCGCGAGGATCTCGGCGGCCTGAGCTGTCCGCGCGCGAGCCAGGCGTCGATGGCTGCGCAGCGGGCCGCGCCAGGTTCTCGTCGGCGCGCGTGCTCGGTACTACGCTTGTTTCTGTCGCCGCGATCGCTGGCCTGGGGTGGGGCGCGACCTCACTCGATGCGGGCGAACGTGGGCGCGCGGAGTGGCCTGACGTTTGACATGAGCGGTGGCTTGACGACGCAGCCGGCAGGACATCCGCTCGATGGAAGGGTCAGGCGTTTGCTTCATAGGAGAGCGATTTCTTCGTGTAGATGCTGCTCCACCAGCTTGTAGGGAAGCGCGACCTTTGCTGGGTTTGACGGATCAAGAAGCCTCGCAGCACTGCGCAAGTACTCGGGCCCCCAGAGTCCTCCTTCTCCGAGGAGCTGCCAGTTTGCAACAGCGACATCGCCACCCTCGATGATGGTCAGGTGCCCTCGCCAATGGTCTTGGTAGTAGCGGCCGGAGTGAGTCAGGTAGCGAACAAAGACTATCGCTCTCTCTCCGTCCTTAAGGGTCACTTGGCCCCAATGACCCGGTGAACCGACAACTTCCAACAGGCCGTCACCATAGCGCCTTGGGCCCTCGAACCGTCTCGAGAAAACCTTCTCGACGAAGCCTGTGTACTGCTGAGCGCCGCAATCCTGAACTCGCATCAGCAGCGCGTCGTACTGGCGAATCTTCTCACGGAACAGAACGTTGTCGCATTGTTTCGTCATATCAAAAACGCCTAACGTCGCGTTCAGCCGTGACGCGCGACATATCTACGCATTTTCACATGTACTTCGTCCCGCCTTTTCGGCTCATCGGCGACCCGAGCGGCGATCCGACGCCGGCCGCGGAGGACCACGCGATGACCGAGGAGCTGCGCGATCTCTCCTACGCGCTGAACGTCCCGCTCCAGGCCCACGTCCTCGTCACGCCCGGCGGGCGCCTCGCCGCCGTCCTGGAGTAGCCATCGCGGAGCCATCTCCGCGACCACGTGGAACCGTGGCGAGCTACGCCGGGTGCCCGGGCAGGAGCCCGATGCGCTGCCGCACCTGCGCGATGCCGACGCCAACGCCCCCTGCTGCGAGCGCGAGGGGCCAGGGCCTCCCGGTCGTCTGCCGGATGAAGGCGCGCACCCGCCCGACGTCCTCGAGGACCGCCGTCAGCCGCGCCGGATCGTTGAAGTTGTTCACGAAGGCGTTCGCGAGCGCCTGCTGCCCGCTCGTGTTGTCCGCTCGCCCGTCGCTGCCGTATTGCGCCATGAGGAGGTGGGCCATCGGGGGCGAAACCCCGGCGAGCAGGATGTTGTTGAACCGGTCGGTGGGCCCGCCGTGCCGCGCATAGAAGCGATCGAAGGTGCGCGTCATCCAGTCGGCGTCGAACGGGCGCTCGCCGTGCTGCACGATGCACTCGACCAGGTTGCGCGCCATCTTGTTGCCGTTGTTGGCGCCCTGGCCGCCGATCGGATCGATCGACATCGCCGTGTCGCCCAGCGGCGTCACGATCCGGCCGGAGGGCAGCCGTCCGACGGGCTTGCGCACCGCGGGGACGACCCGCCCGTTCTGCCACCCGTGTTTGTCCGACAGCTCGGCGCTCCTGAACCACTCGTAGTCCCAGGGGATGAGCTCCTTCACCAGCCCCTTCGCGATCGCGATGATCTCCTCGCCTGACTTCGCGCCCTGGAACCTGTCGAGCGGCCCTCCGGGCACCGCCTCGACGAGGCAGTTCCAGCTCGGTCCCACGTCCTTGTGGTGGTAGGGCACCCAGAACGCCTCCCCGATGCCCGCGAACAGGTTGAACTTGACCGGGAGCATCGGGATGCCGTCGAACCCGAGCTTCGGGCCGGTCACGCACATCATGACGACGTTGCGCTGCGCCTCCGAGTGGACGCTGCGCGCGGCGTCTCGCTCGAACAGGTTGCACAGATCCCCCCGTCCAGCAGCGACGACGGTGAGATCGTTCTCGGCGGCGATCGCGTCGAGCCGCGGGATCGTGACGGGCTCGATCGCGATCTTGCCGCCCCGCCGCTCGAGCTCGAGCATCCACCGGTGGCTCTGGAGCCGGAGATCGATCGCGAAGAAGTGCTGCTCCAGGCGGCCCGCCAGCGTCAGGAGGCGGTTGCCCGGCGCGGCGCACGCGGTCAGCTGGGCCCCGTGGCCCCGGGGCGCGGCGTCCTCCCAGAAGGCCAGGCCGAGCTCGCGCTCGAACGCGAGCGCCACGTCGAACCGCGCCGCGGTGCCGGTCGGCTTCGACTCGTTGAGCCACTGCTCGGGCGTGCGATCCGAGTAGAGCGTCACCTCGTAGCCGGCCTTCACCAGGGCGTGCGCCGCGAGCAGGCCGGCCTGTCCAGACCCCACGATAGCTATCTTCCGCATGAGGAACCCCCCGGGTTGGGTTGGTCTGCGCTCGCCTCAACGACGACGCGCGCCGAGCCATCCGAGTCGGTTCGCCGTCAGGGCCACAGCAGGCGTCGCGAGCAAGGAAAGCCCAGTCAAGAGAGACCGTATCACCCAATCCAGCCCCGCAGGAAGCGGCCCGCGACGTGCGTTCGTGTGTTCCCTCGCCTCGCTTCGATCCCCGTCGCCGCCTTCCCTCCGGTCACGCTTGCCATCGGAGAGAGCCCTCGGGGGGAGGGGGTGTCGCGCGGGGGGGTGAGGGGGAGGGCCCCACGAACCCGAGCGCCGGCCCGCATCGCAGCGACGCCTCACGGACTCGCCAGCTCCGTTCAGCAGGCCATTGCCACCAAGAGGCGCGAGTTCGTGGGAGGGCCCCCCTCACCCCCCCGCGCGACGCCCCCTCCCCCCGAGGGCTCCCCTGCAGTCAGTCCATGGAGCGTACCGCCACCGAGGCCGCCCGCCGGTTGCGAGGCGCAGCCGCTTGGAGTAGCGTCCGCGCCGCCGCGGGGCCGAGCGATCCAGTTCGCCCAGCTCCAGCGGACGAGCCGGGCGTCTGGTGCGCGCCCCGGCTCGCGCGGCTCCCTCCGCGCACAGGAGACGAGAATGGCCCGAGGCTCGACAACGACGCGCAGCGAATCGGACGCTGCCGAATCGCTCATCGGACGGGGCGCCCGCATCCGCGGGCGCGTCCATGGCGACGGCTCGCTCCGGGTCGAGGGGAGCGTCGAGGGGAACATCCAGCTGGCTGGCGACCTCGAGATCGAGGACGGAGCGACGGTCACCGGGGACGTCGAGGCGAGCTCGCTCGTCGTGTCCGGCCAGCTCACGGGGGACGTGGTGTCGCGCGGCCCCGTCACGATCCGGGCGACCGCGCAGTACGCCGGAAACGTGGGCGGCAGCGAGGTGATCCTCGAGGAAGGCGCGGCGTTCGCCGGCCGCATCGAGGCGGAGTTCGACCTCCCGGCCGAGCTCTCGGAGCGGACGACCGGCGGTCGCGGACAGGCCCCCCGGCGCGAACCGGCAGGGCGATAGCGCGCGTTGACGGACGAAGAATCGCGCCGCGAGGGCGCGGCGAGGAGCACGAACGTGGCGGGTACGATCATCGGAAACGGGCTCACGATCGAGGGCGAGATCACCTCCGACGAGGAGGTGATCGTCGCCGGGACGGTGCGCGGGAAGCTCACCGTCGAGGGGCCTCTCACCATCGACGCAGGGGCGCTGATCGAAGCGGACATCGGGGCGGCGTCGCTCCAGGTGGGCGGCAACGTCACCGGCAACGTCACGGCGGCCGATCGCGTCGATCTCCTCGCCGGCGGTCGCCTCGTCGGCGACGTGAAGGCGTCGCGGCTGACCATCGCGGACGGAGCCTCGTTCAAGGGCAACGTCGACATGGACGTGTAGCCGATGACCGCCCAGTCCTCGATCGGGCCGACGACGGCCATCCGCGGCAACGTGCAGGGCGACGGGGATCTCGAGATCCTCGGCCGCGTCGAGGGGAGCGTCGTCATGACCGGCGACGTGACCATCGGCGAGGGCGCGCTCATCCAGAGCGACGTCCGCGGGCGGCGCGTCGTCGTCCGCGGCGCCGTCGCCGGGAACATCTCCGGCGACGAGGCCGTGATCCTCGAGCCCGGCGCGCGCGTGGTCGGCGACCTCGGCGCGCCGCAGATCGGCATCCACGCGGGCGCCCTGGTGCGCGGCAACGTCACCACCGGCGCGCCGCTCGCCGCGGCGGCCGCCCCCGCCCCGGCGCGGGCCGCGGCCGCTGCACCTGCGCCGCGCGCCGCGGCCGCGGCCGCGGCCGCGCGGCCGGCGCGCGCGCCTGCGCCGCCCGCCCGGCCTGCGCCGCGCGCCGCGCCTGCCCCCGCGCGCCCCGCCCCGGCGGCGCGCCCCGCCCCGGTCGTCGAGGCGAGGCCCGCGCCCGCCCCTGCCCTCGCGGCCGTTCACGACGACGAGGAGGCCGATCTATCGGGCTCGGCCGCCGGCGAGGGTGACGAGCCCGAGGCGTCCGAGGGCGCCGGCGGGCCGCCGCCGCCCGTGGTCCCCGCGCTCCGGAAGGGGGCCGCGAAGGCCTCGCTGCGCAAGCGGGGCGGCCGGTGAGCGCCGCCGGCGCCTCGGAGCGGGACCGGCTCGTCGCGCTGCTGCGCGAGCGCTCGTTCGAGCAGAAGCGCGTCCTCCTCGCGTCCGGCCGGGAGAGCGACTTCTTCATCGACTGCAAGCAGTCCGTGCTGACCGCCGAGGGCCACGCCCTCGTCGGCTCGCTCATGTTCGAGGCGCTCGGCGCGCTCCCGCGGTGCGAGGCCGTCGCCGGCGTCGAGCTCGGGGGCTGCCCCCTCGCGAGCGCTGTGTCGCTCACGAGCTTCCTGCGCGGCCGCCCCCTCCCCGCGCTCTACGTGCGCAAGGAGGTCAAGGACCACGGCTCGCGGCGCCTCGTCGAGGGCGATCGCGACCTCGTGCCCGGGATGCCCGTCGCGATCCTCGAGGACGTGATCACGACGGGCGGCTCGACGCTGAAGGCGGTCGAGAAGCTCCGCACCGCGGGCGCCTCCGTGGTCGGCGTGATCGCCCTGGTCGACCGCCTCGAGGGCGGCGCGGAGGCGATCCGCGCCGCGGGGCTGCCGGTCGTCGCGATCTGCACCCGCCACGACTTCATCCCCGACAACCCGCCCGGCTGAGGCTGCGCGACGCGCGGCCCGGCCGAGGCGACGGCGCGCTGCCCGCCGCCTCGGCTGCGCGCTACTCCGCCGCCTTCGCCTGCTGCTCGCCGAGGAGCGGGTAGCCGAGCGCCTCGCGCTGCGCGACGTACGTCTCGGCGACCGCCCGCGCGAGCGCGCGGACACGGCCGATGAAGCGCTGCCGCTCGGTGACGCTGATCGCGCCCCGCGCGTCGAGGACGTTGAAGCGGTGGGCCGCCTTCACGACGAAATCGTAGGCCGGGAGCACCAGCGCCTTCTTCGGATCGATCGCCGCCCCCTTCGCCGCCGGATCCGCGCCCCGGTTCAGGAGCCGCTTCACCTCGGCCTCGCAGACGTCGAACGCCCCGAAGTGCTCGGCGATGTCGGCCTCCTCGAAGTTGTAGGTCGACCACTCCCACTCGGCGCGCTGGTAGATGTCCCCGTAGCGCACGATCTTCCCGCCGCGGTCCGAGTAGACGACGTCGTAGATGCTGTCCTTGTCCTGCAGGTACATCGCGATCCGCTCGAGCCCGTAGGTGAGCTCGCCGGACACGGGGCGGCAGTCGATCCCGCCGATCTGCTGGAAGTAGGTGAACTGCGAGATCTCGAGCCCGTCGATCCACACCTGCCAGCCGAGCCCCCACGCCCCGAGCGTCGGCGACTCCCAGTCGTCCTCGAGGAACCGGACGTCGTGATCGAGCGGGTTCGTGCCGATCGCCCGCAGCGACTCCAGGTAGAGGTCCTGGATGTCGATCGGGCTCGGCTTGAGGATCACCTGGAACTGGTGAAACTGCTGCATACGGTTCGGGTTCTCCCCGTAACGACCGTCCGCGGGCCGCCGGGAAGGCTCGACGAAGGCCACATTCCAGGGCTCGGGGCCGAGCGCGCGCAGGAACGTCGCCGGGTTGAAGGTGCCGGCGCCGACCTCCGAGTTGTACGGCTGCACGATGAGGCAGCCGCGATCGGCCCAGAACTTCTGCAGGGTGAGAATGAGGTCTTGGAAGGTCATGGGAGGGCCGGTTCTTAGCCTGGATCGCCCGCGCAGGCGACGCCCCGCGTAGCGTCGCCCGCACGGTCCGCCCGGCGCGCTGCCTCCGGGCCCGCGCGCCGCGCGCCGGACGCCGCGCCGGCGCCCCGCCGCCATCCACCGCCGCCCGCGACCACCCCGTCGAGGACGGCCCGCCTCGATCTGCCCGTGCCCCAGGGAGGTCCGCAGACTGCTTGCGGTCGACCGGCGAGCGGCGTAGGTTCCCGCGCAATTATATGGGAGCCCATGCATCCTCGACGGCGCGCCGGAAGAGCCCCGCGCGGCAGGCCCCCGGCGGACCCGACGCGCAGCAGGTCATGGATGCGATCCGCGCGATCGTACAGCGCCTGCGCGTCTCGTCGCGCGCGTGCGAGCGGCAGCTCGGCCTGAGCAGCGCGCAGCTGTTCGTGCTGCAGCAGCTCGATCAGGCCGCCGCGTCCTCGATCGCCGAGCTCGCGCAGCGCACGCTGACGCACCAGAGCTCGGTGTCGGTCGTTGTGACGCGCCTGGCCGAGCGAGGGATGGTCACGCGGCGCGCCTCGCCCGAGGACGCGCGCCGGACCGAGATCTCGCTCACCGCGGCCGGCCGCGCGCTGCTCCGCCGCGCGCCCCGCACCGCGCAGGCCGAGCTCGTCGCCGCCGTCGACCGCCTGCCCGCCGACGAGCGCGGCGCGCTCGCGCAGAGCCTCGCCACCCTCGCCCGGGCGCTCGGCGCCGGCGACGAGGCCCCCCCGCTGTTCTTCGAGGGCGAGGAGACCCCCGCCGGAGCCGGACCCGAAGCGACAGACCGCGAGGAGAGCTGAATTGTCCAGATCGAACGCCCCAGCCCCAACAGTCACCGAGAGCATCCCGGTCGCCCCCTCGATGGGCCCGACCCTCGAGGACCTCCGCGTCCCCGCGCCCAGCGCCGCCGTCGACCGGCGGGTCGTCCTCGTCAGCGGCCTCGCGATCGCGCTCGGCGGCGTGGCCTTCGTCGCGGCGGAGCTGCTCACCACGCTCATCGCCGTCATCACGAACCTCGCGTTCTTCGGCCGGCTGTCCGCCGCCCCCGCGTCCCCCGCCGAGCACCACCTGGGCCTCTTCGTGCTCGTGGTGCCAATCCTCGGCGCGCTCGTCGTCGGCGTGATGGCGCGCTACGGCTCCCAGGCGATCCGCGGCCACGGCATCCCGGAGGCGATGGAGCAGGTGCTGTTCAACCAGAGCCGCATCCCGCCGCGGATGACGCTGCTCAAGCCGCTCTCCGCGGCGATCGCCATCGGCACCGGCGGTCCGTTCGGCGCCGAGGGCCCCATCATCGCCACCGGCGGCGCGCTCGGCTCGCTGCTCGGGCAGCTGCTCCGGATCACCGCGGACGAGCGCAAGACGCTGCTCGCCGCGGGCGCGGCGGCGGGCATGTCGGCGACCTTCGGCAGCCCGGTGGCGGCCGTGTTGCTCGCGATCGAGCTCCTCCTCTTCGAGTACCGCCCGCGCTCGGTGATCCCCGTCGCCCTCGCCGCGACCGCGGCGACGGCGGCGCGCCTCTGCGCGGGCCACACCGCGCCCGCGTTCGAGATGGCGTCCGTGGCGCCCTCGACAGGCCCCGCGCTCGCCTTCTACATCGTGCTCGGCGCGGTCCTCGGCCTCGCGGCGATGGGCGCCACCCGCGCGATCTACGCGATCGAGGAGGCGTTCGAGCGGCTGCCGCTCCACTGGATGTGGTGGCCGGCGATCGGCGCCGTCGCGATCGGCGTCGTGGGTTACTTCGCGCCGCGGACGCTGGGGGTCGGGTACACCAACATCGACGACATCCTGAGCGGTCGCCTGGCGCTCGCCGCGCTCGTGTCGCTCTCGCTGATGAAGTTCGTCTCCTGGTCGATCGCGCTCGGCAGCGGCACCTCGGGCGGGACGCTCGCGCCGCTCTTCACCGTCGGCGGCGGTCTCGGCGCGATCCTCGGCCTGGCCGCGACCGCGCTCCTCCCCGGGCTCGGCGTGGACCCTCGCGTCGCCGGGCTCGTCGGGATGGCGGCGATCTTCGCGGGCGCGTCCCGGGCGCTCCTCGCGTCCGTCGTCTTCGCCTTCGAGACGACGCGGCAGCCCATGGGGCTGCTGCCGCTGCTCGGCGGCTGCAGCGCGGCCTTCCTCGTCTCCAGCCTGCTGATGCGGCACTCCATCATGACGGAGAAGATCGCCCGCCGCGGCGCGCGCGTGCCGGGCGAATACGCGGCCGATCACCTGGCGCAGATCACCGCCGGCGAGGCCGCCTCGCGCCCCGTCGTGACGCTCGCCGCGGACGATACGGTCGAGGCGGCCCGCGCCTTCCTGCTGTCGCAGGCGGCGGGCTCTCGCCACCAGGGCTTCCCGGTCGTGGACGATCGGGGGGAGCTCGTCGGCGTGGTCACCCAGCGCGATGTGCTCACCGAGCAGGCCGGTACCATCTCGATCCGCCACCTGGTCCGGCGGCCGCCCGCCGTGGTGTTCGAGGACAGCTCCTTGCGCGAAGCCGCCGATCACATGGTCACCGAGGGGGTGGGGAGGCTCCCTGTCGTGTCCAGGCAGGCCCCCCGCAAGGTCCTCGGGATCCTGACGCGCAGCGACCTGCTCGACGCGCATCGGAGCCGGATCGACGCCGGCAAGCGCCGCGAGCAAGCCCTCGCCGCCGCGAGGCGGCGCGGAGGTCCGGCCATCCCGGACCGGGCCACCGTGGGGCAGGGCTAGTCCACGAAGTAATCGCGATCGCCCGCCAGACCCTGCTCGAGCGCGGCCATTCCCTTCGCGACGTCGAGCTTCACGCCCTCTCGCTGGAAGCTCATGCCCATCGCGTAGAGCGTCTTGAAGAGGTTGTGCGAGCGGCACTGCTCGCCCATCTGGCCCACACGCACGATGTTGAGGCCGAAGGCGCCCGAGATCTCGACGCGGAACGCCTTGGTCATGTACTCGCGGATCCGCGCGCTATCGACGCCGGTCGGCAGCTTGATGGCGAGCACGCTGTTGAGGCGCACGTCCTTCGACGCGAACAGCTCGAGCCCCATGGCCTCGAGGCCCGCCTGCATGGCCAGAGAGCTCATCTCGTGGCGACGGAACCGCCGCTCTAGCGTCTCCTCGCAGACGAGGCGCAGCGCCTCGTGCAGCGCGAGCACGCCGGGCACCGGCGCCGTGTAGTGGTACTGCTGGTAGCCCCAGAACCGCTGCGCGCGCGTCGCGTCGTAGCACCAGTGCGGGCGCGGCAGGGGGCGCTCCTCGACGACCTTCCACGCGTCCTGCGAGAACGCGCAGGCCGAGACGCCCGGGATCGACGACAGCGCCTTCTGCCCGCCGACGATGCCGACGTCGATGCCCCACTCGTCCATGTGCACCGGCATGGCCGTGAGCGTGACCACCGCGTCGACGATGGTGAGAGCGCCCTGCGTCTTCGCGAGCTTGCAGATCTCCGGCATCTCGACCATGCGGACGCCGCAGGACGTCTCGCCGTGCGCCATCGTGACCACGTCGTAGCGCTGCTTCTTCATCGCCTCACGCACGTCCGCGAGCGTCACGGGCCGCCCGGGCGGCCCCTCGAGGAACGTGACATCGGCGCCCACGCCGAGCGCCATCTCGCCGAGGCGCCCGCTGAACGTCCCCACCTTCAGGCAAAGGACCTTGCGCCCCGGCCAGCACAGGTTCGCCACGGCCATCTCCATCGCCGCGGACGCGGGCCCGGCGATGCCGAGGATCTTGTCGCTGCGCGTCTGGAACGCATAGGCCGCCATGTACTTCACGTTCTGGATGACGCGGTCCATGGTGGGGCCAAGGTGATTGATGATGACCCCGTTCGCCTGGGCCACCGCCTGCGGGATGGGCACCGGCCCGGCGCCCATGAGCAGCAGCGGCTCGGACGGCAGGATCGCGGCGAGGGGCGTGATCGGCGGGGGCAGGATCGAGAACGACATGGCCAGGACCTTGGGCAAAAGCGCGGAGCCCGCTAGCAAGCCCAAAGCGTCCTGCGGCGTCAAGCGTTACCCGGCGAGCGGACGCGGCGCCGGCGGAAATGCGGAGCCGGCGCTGGAGTCCGCGTCGCAGGCCGACGAAGGCCCTGCTCGTCGTACGAACCTGGGGGATGGGCCGTGCGACGAGCAGGGCCCCTCCGGCCTGCCGAGCGGGAGAGGAGCGCGCCGCGCCGCCTGAGCCGAGATCGCGCTCACGGACAGCGGCGCCTCCTCCGCGCCTCCTGCTCTCGGCCCGAGGTGCTCCCGGACGTTACAGATCGGGGCGGCGGATCGAGAGCTCCTTCATGCAGCGCCGTGGGCCGGTAGGGGGCGTGGCGCCTCGAGAGAGGATCGCTCCGCCCGCTCATACCACCGTACGGCGCCGCGCGATCGCCTGATAGCCGGCGGTCAGCACGATGGCGCCGATGAGCGACATGAAGAAGCCGGCCGGCTCACCCTCACGGTACATGAACAGCATGCGGCCGAGCAGCCCGCCTATGAAGGAGCCGACAACGCCGATGATCATCGAGACGACCCACCCGCCCGGCTCACGTCCAGGGACGATGAGGCGCGCCAGAGCACCGACGACGAGGCCAAACAGGAGAAAGAGAATGAACGACATGGTGAACCTCCCAGAAAGGAGCGAAGTGCTCCTCGTTGCTATGCAGGCTGTTCAGCAAACGCCGCGCCATGCCCTGGAGTCCCGGCTCTCCACAGACGCCCAGCCGAGCTGAACGCCGCGGACAGAGCGCTCGCATCGCCGCATTCGCCGCGAAATCCGACCGCAGCGCGGTGTGCCTCCAGGAGAGCGGGGGCCGTCCGGTCGGATCGTGGGACTGCTTGCTTGGCCGCCCCGTGGCGTATTGCCTCAGGCGAGCCGAGAGGCAGAGCGCAGGCGAGGTAGCCTGCCCCAATCGCCCTTCCGCGTCCTCGAAAAGGCCGTTTGCGATGGGATGGCGCACCGGTTGCTAGTTCCTGAGGTTGCCAATGCGAGGTCAACGGCGGCGGCGCGCCGCAGAGAGGCTCTGCGGCGGCCACGCCACGAGGAGGATGCAATGAGCAACGCAAGCGATCGCAATGAAGGGGCAGCCGAAGAGCTGGGCGGCAAGATCAAGAAGGGCCTCGGCCAGCTGCTCGGCGACGAGCAGATGGAAGCGGAGGGCCGCGCCAAGGAGCTCCGGGGAAAGGTACAAAAGGAGGACGCCAAGGCGGAGGAGCGCGCGAAGGGCGCGCTCGAGGAGGCCGCCGGCGCGATCAAGAACCGGGTCGGCAAGCTGGTCGACGACGAGCAGATGGCCGCCGAAGGGAAGGCCAAGGAGCTCAAGGGAGAGAACCGGCAGAAGGCCAATCAGTAACCAGCGAGAGGGCGCGCCCTGGCGCCGCCCGCCGGGGCGAGCCGCCTCCGGCGCCGCCCTGGCCGCTCCCCACTCACCAGACGCGCGAGCGGCCGTCTCCGGCGCTGGCCCGCGGGCCAGGCCGTCACGCCTCCGTCGCCGAGACGCCGTGCCGCTGGAGGAGCTCGCGCAGGTGGCTGCGGTCCATCCGCGCCGCGCGGGCCGCGCGCGAGAGGTTGCCGCCGTTCGCCCGCACGAGCGCCGTGAGGAACGTGCGCTCCCAGCGCGCCACGGCGCGCTCCTTCGCCTCGCGGAACGACAGGCTGAGCTCGTCGTCCCGGGGCGCCGGGAGCGCCGGAGCGCCGCTGTCCGCCCCCTCGGAGCCCATCACGGCTTCGCGGAACAGCGCGGGATCGATCATCAGCACCGCGCGCTCCACCGCGCCGCGGAGCTCGCGGACGTTGCCCGGCCAGTCCTGCCGCATGAAGGCCTCCAGCAGCTCGCCGGGGGGGCTCTGGTCCTGCCCCTGCGCGAGCTGCCGGTAGAAATGCGCGGTGAGCAGCGCGATGTCGTCGGGGCGCTCGCGCAGCGCGGGGACGCGGAGGCGGACGATGTTGAGCCGGTAGTAGAGATCCGACCGGAAGTTTCCGCGGTTCACCTCCTGGCGGAGATCGCGGTTGGTCGTCGCGATGACCCGGATATCGAGCTTGGTCGGCTCGATGGTGCCGATGCGCCGGATCTGCCGCTCCTCGAGCACGCGCAGGAGCTTCGGCTGCATGTCGAGCGGGAGCTCGCCCATCTCGTCGAGCAGCACGGTGCCGCCCCGCGCCGCCTCGAAGGCGCCGGCGCGCGCCGCCTGCGCTCCCGTGAACGCCCCCTTCGCGTGCCCGAAGAGCTCGGCCTCGATGAGCGTCGGCGGGATGGATCCGCAGTCGATCACGACGAACGGCCCCCCCGCGCGCGGGCTGCTCTCGTGGATCGCCGCGGCGAGCAGGCCCTTGCCCGTGCCCGTCTCGCCCTCGATCAGCACCGTCGAGTCCGACGCGGCGATCCGCGGCAGCGCCCCGAAGATGCGGCGCATCGCGGCGCTCTGCCCGAGCACCCGGCCGTACCGCTCCTCGTCGCCGAGCGGCTCGCGGATCTCCTCGGCCAGCGGCTCGAAGCGGAGCGTGGACTGCCCGACCCCGAGCGAGGCGCCCGGCAGGAGATAGGCCGCCTCGACGCGGAAGCCGGAGAGGGTCGTGCCGTTCTTGCTGCCGAGATCGCGGAGAAAGAACCCCCGCGGGGTGACCGAGATCACGCAATGGTGCCGGGACACCGCCCGGTCGGTGAGGATGAGCTGGTTGCCGGGCGCCGTGCCGATCACGAACTCCGTCGCGTCCGACGTCTGGGACGCCCCGGCGTCCGGGCCGGCGGTCACCTGCACGCGGAAGCGGCTGAACGCGATCTCCTTGGAGCGGACCTTGAGGAGCGCCGTCTCGGCGCTCGGATGGATCTTCGGCTCGGACGCCATTTCGCCAGCCTACCACAGGGAGCGCGGCGCGAGATCGCCCGCCGGCCCGTTCGCCCCGGCGCGCAGCAGCGCCGCGTGGCGTTGACGTCAGCGCGTCAGCGGGCCAGCGGAGCGCCCCGGCGGCTCGCGCCGGAGAGCTCTGGCTCGCTACCGTCAGGGCCTTTGAACCCGTGACGATGACGTGCCGGATAGGGGCAGTGTGGACTCATCGTAAACACAATTTCTTTTGTCGTTGTCTCCGGAAGGATAGGAAGGATGACCGGCGGCCGGACCCGGCAGTCACGGCCGTCACGGCAGGCGCGCGCCCTCGCCAGCGCCTCGGCGAGCCTGCCTCTCGCGTGCTCCCCTTGTCGCTTCGGCGCGCGGCGGCTAAGAGGTCTCCCCATGATGCGAGGCGCGCGCAGCGATATCACGAAGGCCGTCGGTGACACGCCGATCGTCAAGCTGAACCGGGTCACGGAGGGGCTCGAGAGCGACATCTATGTGAAGTGCGAGTACCTGAACCCGGGCGGCAGCCACAAGGATCGGGTCGCGCTGAACATGATCCGCGACGCCGAGGCGAACGGGCTCAAGCCCGGCGGGACGATCGTCGAGGCCACCAGCGGCAACACGGGCGCCGCGCTCGCCATGGTCGCGGCCATCCGGGGATACAAGTGCGTCTTCGTCATGCCGGACAAGATGTCGCAGGAGAAGATCGCGACGCTGCGCGCCTATGGCGCCCGCGTCGTGGTCTGTCCCACCGCCGTCGAGCCCGACGACCCGCGCAGCTACTACCAGGTGGCGAAGCGCATCGCCGACGAGACGCCGAACTGCTTCTACGCGAACCAGTACCACAACCCGTCGAACCCCGAGGCCCACGTCCGGTCCACCGGCCCCGAGATCTGGGCGCAGTGCGGCGACGAGCTCGACGTCTTCGTCGCCGGCATGGGGACAGGGGGCACCCTGAGCGGCATTGGCAAGTTCCTCAAGGAGAGGAAGCCGGAGATCAAGATGGTCGGCGTCGACCCGGTCGGCTCGCTCTATTACGATTACGTGAAGACCCAGCGGATCACGAAGCCGTTTGCCTACAAGGTCGAGGGGATCGGCGAGGATTTCTTCCCGAGCACGATGAACCTCAAGATCATCGACGAGATCATCCGGGTCGACGACAAGGAGTGCTTCCTCATGACGCGGGACCTCGTGCGGCTCGAGGGCCTCTTCGTGGGCGGCTCCGGGGGCGCGGCGGTGGCCGGCGCGATCAAGTATGCGCGTCAGAGCGGGAAGAAGGAGAACATCCTCGTCCTCTTGCCCGACGGCGCGTCCAAGTACATCTCGAAGATCTTCAATGACGACTGGATGCGAGAGAATGGTTTCCTCGAGGAGGACAAGGGCCTCGGGACGGTGCGCGACCTGCTCGCCGTCAAGCCCAGCGGGGCGGTGGTCACCGCCGACGCGAACGCCCGGGTCCGCGAGGTCATCGACATGATGAAATCGCACGGGATAAGCCAGCTCCCGGTGACCCAGGACGGCAAGCTGGCCGGGATGGTCCACGAGATCGACCTGCTCCGGCACCTCGTGACGGGGAGCGGAACGCTCGACTCGAGCATCGGCGGGCTCGTCGAGAGCGACTATGCGACCGTGACGCCCGCGACGAAGGTCGAGCTCCTGAAGGGCGTCCTGAGCGACGCGAAGATCGCGCTCGTCGTCGACAAGGAGACGGTGCTCGGCGTCGTGTCCAAGATCGACCTCATCGACTATCTTGCCCGCAAGGCGACGCCGGCCATCGGCTGAGCGCCCGGGCTCCGGCTGGAAAGGGACGATTGCGGTGACCTACGATCTCGACACGGTGCGGCGCGCGCTGCACGACCATATCGCGAAGGAGATCCTGCTGCGCAAGGCGCCGCTCGCCCTGGACGAGGATCTGTTCGCGGGCGGGTCCGGCTTCGACTCGATGTCGCTGACGCGGGTGCTCGTGTTCATCGAGCAGCGCTTCGGCGTGAAGATCCCGGACGAGGAGGTCGACCTCGACGCGGTGTCGACCGTGGACAGCATGGCGCGCTTCGTCGCCGGCCGCATCGCGGCCGCGCGGAGCTAGCGGGGAGCGCGTGGCCGGCACGTTCCGCCTGGGCGCCGAGGACCTGGCCGCGCGCGGCGACGCCGTCGCGCTCGCGTCGCGCGGCGCCGCGGTGACCTACGCCGAGCTCGCGGCGCGCGCGGCGGCCGTGGGCGCGGCGCTCGCCGGGGCGGGCGTGCGCCCGGGCGACCGGGTGGCGCTGCTCTCGCTCGGCCGGGCGCACGACGAGCCGGTGGCGCTCGCCGGGGTGCTCACGGCGGGCGCCGTGGCGGTCCCGCTCGACGCGACCGCGCCGCCGGCGCGGCTCGGGCGGATCGCGCGGGCCCGGGGGTGCCGGGCGCTCGTGCTCGACGTCGGCGCCGCGGGCCTCGCGGACGGCATCGACGCCGAGCTCGGCGGCGGCCTGCCGCGCGTGGCGCTCGACGCCGAGGGGCGCCCCCTGCGCGGGGCCGCGCGCGCTGACGCGGGCGGCGGCGGCGCTTGCGACGACCGTGCGCAGGACGTCGCGTGCATCCTGCACACCTCCGGCAGCACGGGCGAGCCGAAGCCGGTCCCCATCACATGGGCGGGGCTCGACGCGTTCACGGCCTTCTGCATCGACCTCGTCGGGCTCACGCCGGCGGATCGGGTCCTCCGCGTGGCCGAGCTCGTCTTCGATCTCGCCTGGTTCGACCACCTCGCGACGTTCCGCGCGGGCGCGACGCTCGCCACGATGGCGCGGCGCGACCTCGCCTCGGGCCGCGCGCTCCGCGACGCGGTGAGCGCGCTCGCGCCGACGGTCATCTACGGCGTGCCGTCGATGTTCATGAAGCTCGTCGCGGCGCTCCCCGCGGCGGACGCGGGCGCGCCGGCGCCGGCTTTCGCGCTCTCGCCCGTGCGCGCCATCCTGTTCGCCGGCGAGGTCTTCCCGCCGCGCGAGCTCGCGGCCCTGGCGGCGCGGGCGCCCGGCGCGGCGCTCTACAACCTCTATGGCCCGACCGAGACGAACGTCTGCACGTTCCACCAGGTCGATCGCGCGGCGCTCGACGGGGCGAGCGAGGTCCCGATCGGCGTCGCGTGCCCCTACGCCGACTGCACGCTGCTCGCGCTGGACGCTGACGACGAGAGCGGCCAGGTCATCGAGGGCCCCGGGACGGGCGAGCTCGTTGTCTCGGGGCCGACGACCGTGGACGGCGGCCCGTACCGGACCCGCGACCGGGTGGAGCGCAAGGCCGACGGGCTCTTCTACTTCCGCGGCCGCATCGACCGGATGGTGAAGATCCGGGGTTACCGGGTCGAGCCGGGCGAGGTCGAGGCCGCGCTCGCGTCACACCCCGACGTGCGCCAGGCCGCGGTGATCGCCGTGGAGGATGTGCGCCCCGGCAAGACGCTGCGCGGCTTCGTCGCCCTCGCAGGGGACGCGGACGATCGCTCGCTCAGGCTGTATCTTGCGGAGCGCCTACCCCCGTACATGGTCCCGGACACGATCGTCGCGATGGACGAGCTGCCGCGGACCTCGACGGGGAAGATCGATTATCGCGCGCTCCCCGGGTGAGCGCGCTCGACGAGCCGCGATCCCACGATGCATGTCCCGCCGCCTCATCGATGTTGAGGCGCCGCCTGCTCAGGGTGGCTCGGCGACGACCTGCGATTCGTTGAACAGGAGGGCCTCGGGGTAGCGCTCCGCGACGGAGCGTGCATCGAGGCTCTCGGTATCGAGGCGCGTACGCCCGCGGAGACGGCCTTCGCACTGACCCACGAGCGATTCGAGCGGCTCGGCGTAGCGGGCCTTCCCGACGTACACGGCCCCCTCGGGCCCCCAGGCAGCCTCGAAGACCATGCCCGCCTCCTCCTCGCGCTTCTGGATCCCCAGCCGATCGTAGATCTGGATGGATGTCCCCTCGCGCGTATGGGACCGTCCATCGCCGCAGTAGTCAGCGCGCGCCATCCGCACGCACGCGAGGTGGTGGTTCCGAAGAGAGACGCCGCCCACCGTCTTCCATGGCTTGTAGCCCCAGCGCGCGCACTTTCCGACGACGCCGCTCGTGCAGCCGAACGTGATCACGTCCTCCGCTGCCACGTAATCGCCGGAGGCTTTCCAGTAGCCTTGCAGCGGTATGGCGACCTTCCTCCCGTCGCGATCCGGCCGGCAGAAAGGCTTCCAGTCGCCTCCCTCCGGATCGCGGTACGAGACGGTATAGAGGAAGAGATCGCCGTCCGCGTCCTTCGGGTCGCGCTCGACCGCGTCGATCCGCAGCGTGACCGGAGCTCCACGCTCGTCGCGCGCGTCGAGCACATCCCCGGCGCCGATCGGCGATCCGGAGGACGAGCCTTCGCACCCTGCCATGAGCGCCGCAGCGGCCAGCACGACGGCAGCGAGCACGTTGGTTTTGCCCGCGTTGCGCGGGTCGAGCGTGGAGACCATGGTCGTCCTACTTCTCCGGTGAGCGGCGGATCAGCGGCGGACGAGGCGACCGTCGACCAGCTTCACGCCGGCGAGCTTCATTCCGGTGGTCATCGAGGTGCCGTTCCACGCACCGCCGTTGAGCTTCACGCCATTGAGCCTCACGCCCGCGGACGCCGCCCCGGTGCCGAGGACGAGGGCCACTGCAACGAGACCGAAAGATACGAGCTTTTTCATGATGAACCTCCGACCGTTCACGGTCTGGCCGCGCTGATGCGCGGCCGCGGAGGAGGGAGCAATCGACATGCCGTCATGGACGTTCGCCCGGAGGGCCATTTCCTCCGAAATGGCTCTCCATGGCGGCGCCATTGACGGCGGCAGCGGGCCTGCCTGACACGCCACGGGTCCTCCGGGCCACACATCCCGGGTACCCCACGAGCAGCTCTCGTGCGGTCGCCGTCAACCGTTCGGCGCCATCATGAACCACTCGTGGTCCACGCGCGCGACATGGAACCGCTCACCCGACACGCTGTCGCACACGGAGAGGAAGCCCAAACCTGGCACGGCTCGCCCTGGCCCCCCCTCGCCCCCATCGCGCCGCGGAGCACGCCGCGTCGCTGCGATGGCGGCGGTGACAGGCGCGCCCGTCACCGCCGCGCGTCGCATCAATGCGCCCCGATCTTGGCGCCCGCGCCCGCGCTCGCGCGGGCCGACGCCGACGCCTTGAAGCTCGGCTTGGGGATCGAGATCTTCGGCGCCTTGATCTGCACGTTCACGCTGGGCGGCGTCACGCGGATGCTCGGCGCCTTGACGTGCACGTTGGCCTTCGCGTTGGCCTTGGCAGCGGCGCCCGCCCCCGCGTGGACGTGGACCTTCGGGTCGATGTCGGCCTTCGCCTTCAGGTCGGCGTGCGCGAGCGCGCGGGCGTGCACGTCCCAGTCGGTCTTCACGCGCACCTTCACCCGCGGGGCGCGCGCGTGGACGGCGAACGCCGCCCCGGCCCGGTAGCCGCACAGGGCCACCGCCGAGCGGCCCGCGTTCCGCACCGCGATGGTCAACTTCAGCGGATCGGCGGCGAGCGCGAGCTTGCCGGTCAGGTACGCCCCCGCGGCCACCCCCGCCGCCGCGGTCGCGGCCACGTCCGCGGTCGCGACCGCCGGAGCGAGGACGACCACCTGCGGCGCCTCGGCCACCACGCCGAGCGTGATCTTGCGCTCGCCGAGGTCGATGGGCTTCAGGTCGGCGTCGAGCACATAGACGCGGACCTCGCCGGTCACCTCGTCGACCAGGAGCTCGAGGCGGTCGTCGCCCACGATCTCGATGCGCCCGCCGTGCGGGCCGAGCTTGCCCTCCGGCAGCCCGAGCTCCGCCGACGCCTTGGCGTTGGCGAAGAGCTCGGCGGTGCCGCCGGCGGGCACGTGCAGCGTCCCGTTCCACGGCTTGCCGGCGACGCTGAGCGTGTAGCCGATCTCGGTGAGATCCGCCTCCAGCTTGGGGCCGGCGGCGACCAGGAGGCCGGTCTTCGCGTCGAGCGTGAGCGGCACGGTCTTCTCCCCGGAAGCGTCCTTCCACACCAGCGTGCCGCTGACGTCCTCGCGGATCGGCTTGCCGTCCGGACCCGTGACCGCGGCCTTGACGTTCCCGTCGGCAGCGACGTTGAAGGCGGCCTTGCCGCTCTCGTGCTCCTCGACGTAAGCGCCTTCGCCGATCGCCGACTCGGCGGTGGCGGTGGCGGTCACCTCGACCGTCGCGTTCGCCTCAGCCGGCTGCTCGCTCTTGCCGCAAGCAGCCGCGGCGGCGATCAGCAGCAGGGCGAGCACTCCGGAAACCTTGGTGATCTTCATGAAATCCTCCTCTGTGCCAGCGAACCCTCGGCGGGAGCCGCGACTTCGCTTGAGCCGAGACGCCGAGGGTTGAACCTCCCCGGGCGCGCCGGCTGCGGAGCCCATCATACGCCGAGATGCCCTGGAAGGCGCGGACGAGCACGAATATCGGTAGGAATCAAAAGATCCAGGGAAACAGAGGTAGGACAATGGCACTCACGGCCGCCAAGCGGCCGTGTCGTGCCTACCGGCGATTCGTTCAGCGAGCCGTGCGTCCACGTCGAGCGCGATGATCGATGATCGATCGCCCATGATCGGTGGCCGCCCGCGCCCCGGCGCCGTGTTCAGGGGCTCTCGGCGCCCTGATCTCCGCCCATGTCCAGGATCTGCGGGCACTTGCGGGCCACCGCATCACACTCCGGAGGAGCCGTCTCGAGCGAGCTCAGCGCCGAGTCGCACGTGAGCTCCCGGACCCGCTGCGTCTGGGCGAGCAAGCAGACCTCGTACTCGGCCACCGTGGCGGAGCAGCCGGCCCGGTGCTCGGTCGGAGGCATGCAATCCGCTGCGTGGTCGTCCTGCTCCGCGGCCGCCTCGTCGGCCGTGGAGAGGCACTCGTCCTTCACCGTGCCGCACGGCTGCCCGACGGCGGGAGACGCGACGAGGCCCAGGTACTCACAGGCATCTTCCTTGGAGAGCTTCACCCTCGCCGCGAGCGAATCGCAGGCGGATTGGACGTCATCGGCCGTCAGATCCCTGAGCTGCTTGGAGCTCACGGCGCTGTCCGTCGGGGCGGAATCTGCACCTTCGCCGCCGCACGCAGCGAGGAACAGGACGGTCAACAAGGCCCCGAGATGAGTCGAATGCTTCATTCGTGGTTCCCTTTCTAAGTGCGGCCGCCAGCGCGGGCCGCGAGCGCACCGGGAGCAAACCGTGTACCGCGAGCTCAGCTGTGCACGATGGGATCGCACGGCGCGGTCGAAGCTCGATGAAACGGGACAAAGACATCGGAGATGTCGAATCCACCAAGCGGGGAAAGCAGGCGCTCCCCGGCGGTCCGCGCGCCGCGAGAGAACCGAGACGTCCCCGCCCGAGCGCCGCGCGAGCCACGCTCCGCCGCCTCATGTGTAGTCGCCTGTCGGTGCGGCAGCCCCGCCGCCCGGCGTTCGTGCGATGAGCTGGCCTCCACACAGACCTGTTGTACGGTCGGCCGCGCCGTGACATCATCGCGCGCCGTCGGGTGGATGTACTCAGCTCCAGCGTGGATGTCGGGAAACCGCTTTTGACCTACCACCTGGGGCGAATCCAGGCCCGGGCCAAGGCTGCGTCGGTCCCTCGATGATCACGACGCCGAGCTCGCAACAGGCCAGGCACCCTCCGGATGTCCCGGTGTCCATCGGGCCGTGGCGGGTGCTCGCGCCGCTCGGCCGCGGCGGGATGGGGGTCGTCTACCGCGCTCAGCACAGCGTCACGGGCGCGCTCGCGGCGCTGAAGACCGTCTGCGTGGGCGACGAGAGCCTCGTCTCCAGCATCCGCCGCGAGATCCACGCGCTCCGCGGCGTCGAGCACCCGGGCGTCGTGCGGGTGCTCGACGAGGGGGTCCAGGGCGGGCTCCCGTGGTACGCGATGGAGCTGATCGAGGGGCGCACGCTCCGCGATCACAACCAGGAGCGCTGGCGCGCCCGCGGGAGCGTGAGCAGCGAGCCGACCGTGAGCGTCTCCACGGCCATGAACGCGCAGGCCAGCACCGCGACGGCGGAGATCGCGCCCGCGTCGATCATCCCGCGCTCGTGCCAGCCCTTCGCGCCGCGCCCGTTCCACCGCGCGGCGGGCGGCGCGCTCCGCCAGGCGCTGACGCTCCTCCGCGCGATCTGCCGGCCGCTCGCGTACGTCCACGGCCGGGGCCTCGTCCACCGCGATCTCAAGCCGGACAACGTGTTCATCCGCCCGGACGGCACGCCGGTGCTCTTCGACTTCGGCCTCGCTTTCCAGTTCGAGGGGCACACAGGGCGCGACGTGCTCCAGGCGGGCGGCAGGCTGATGGGCAGCCCCGACTACATGTCCCCCGAGCAGATCCGCGGCGACCTCGTCGACGCGCGCGCGGACCTCTACGCGCTCGGCTGCATGATCTACGAGGCCGTGACCGGGGGCGTCCCGTTCCTCGGCGACTCGAGCTCCGTCGTGCTGTCCATGCACCTCTACGCCGAGCCGCTCCCGGCCTCCGAGCTCGTCGCCGACGTGCCTCCCGCGCTCGACGCCCTCATCGCGCGGCTCCTGAAGAAGCGCCCCGAGGACCGGCTCGGCTACGCCGACGAGGTCGCGACCGCCCTCGCCGAGCTCGGCGCGGCCGACACCCCGCCGCACGACTGGAGCGGCGCGGCGCGCGTGCGCGTGCGCGTGCCGAACGCGCAGCCGTACCTGTACCGGCCGCGCCTCGCCGGGCGCGGGGAGGCGCTGCAGCAGATCACCGCGGCGCTCGAGCGCGCCCACGAGCGGCGCCAGGGCAGCCTCGTCGTCGTCGGCGGCGAGAGCGGCGTGGGCAAGACGCGGCTCGCCGTCGAGGCGGCGCACCAGGCGGCGCTCAACCGCATGGCCGTGGTCACGGGCGCGTGCGCGGCCGTGTCCGCCGAGGTCGAGCGCGAGGGCGCGGTCAAGGCCGCGCCGCTGCACCCGTTCCGGCCGCTCCTGCTCGCGGTGGCCGACCGGTGCAACGAGCTCGGCCCCGCGGGCTACGACGCGCTGCTCGGCCCGCGCGGCAGGGTCCTCGCGCCGCACGAGCCGTCGCTCGCCCAGCTCCGCGGCCACGACCGCTACCCCGAGCCGCCCGAGCTGCCGCCGGACGCGGCGCGCTACCGGCTGCGGACCGCGCTCGCCGACACGCTCGCCGCGTTCGCCGCGGCGCGGCCCGTCCTGCTCGTGCTCGACGACCTCCAGTGGGCCGACGAGAACTCGCGCGCCGTCCTCGAGCACCTCGACGCCGACTACTTCGCGGCCCATCCCGTCGTCCTCCTGTGCGCGTACCGGACCGAGGAGACGTCGCCCGCGCTCTCCTCGCTCCTCGGCGCCCCCTGGGCCTCGCGGCTCGAGCTCGGGCGGCTCGACCGCGGCTCGGTCGAGCGGATGGTGCGCGACATGCTCGCCCTGGACGAGCCGCCGGAGGCGTTCGTGCAGTACCTCTTCGAGCAGTCGGAGGGGAACCCGTTCTTCATCGCCGAGTACCTCCGGGCCGCGATCCAGGAGCGGGTGATCTACCGGGACGAGGCCTACGCGTGGCGCATCCGCGCGGGCGCCGAGGGCGCCGCTGCAGAGCGGCTCGCCCGCGCCGCGCGCGGGAGCCAGCCGCCCGCGCCGCTGCCGCTGCCGGGCTCGCTGCGCGAGCTCGTGGCGCGCCGGCTGTCGGGGCTGAGCCGCGAGGCGCTCGCGCTCGCGCGGCTCGCCTCGGTGCTGGGCCGCGAGCTCGAGGAGCGCCTGCTGCTCGGCGCCGCGGGCCTCGCCGAGGTCGACGCCATGGACGCGCTCGCGGAGCTCGCCCGCCGCCACGTGCTCGAGGAGACGGAGCCGGGGCGGCTCGGCTTCGTGCACGACAAGCTGCGGGAGATCGTCTACGCGGGCATCCCCGAGTCGGAGCGGCGGGCCCTGCACGCCGCCGCCGCGCGCGCGATCGAGCAGCGCCACCGCGACGCGCCGGGCCTCGCGCTGTCGTACCCGCTCCTCGCCCACCACTATGGAATCGCGGGCGCCGTCGAGAAGACGCTGGAGTACCTCGACAAGGCGGGCGCCCAGGCCCTCGCGACGGGCGCCTCCGGCGACGCGGTGGATTTCTACAAGAGGGCGCTCGACCTCGACGGCGCGCACCCGCCGGAGGAGCGCGCGCCGCCGATCCGGCGCGCGCGCTGGGAGCGGCGGCTCGGCCAGGCCCACTACAACCTCGGCGATCTGCTCGGCGCGGAGCGGCACTGCGCGGCGGCGCTGGAGCTGCTCTCCCGGGACGAGGCCGCGTGGCTCCGCGCGGGGGAGCGCGCGGCGAGCGGCCGCGCGGGCCTCGGGGAGCGGCTGCGCCCGGCGATGGCCTCGCTGAAGCAGCTCGGCCTGCAGCTCGCGCACGTCGCTGGCCTGCCGGCCCCGGTCGCGCGCGACGCGGCCGAGCGCGAGCGCCTCGCCGAGGCGTCGCTCGCGGCGGAGAAGCTGTCGGAGACCTACCTGTTCCGCAACGAGCCGACGCTCGCCTTCCTGGCCGCGCTGGCGGCGACCAACGCCGCGGCGCGGCTCGGCCCGTCGCTCGCGCTCGCGCGCGGGTACGCGACCCTGAGCGTCGCGTTCGGGTACGTCCCGTGGAAGGCCGTCGTCGACGCCTACGCCGCGCGCGCGACGGCGGTCGCCGCGGCGCTGGACGACCCGCAAGGCGTCGCGTTCGTCTCGTGCCTGCGCGGGCTGACGGCGCTCGGCGAGGGCCGGTGCCGCGACGCGCGGGCGCTGCTCACCCAGGCCGAGCGGCTGGCCGAGGCGCTGCACGACCGCCGCCGCAAGGAGGAGTGCATCACGCTGCTCGCCGGCGCGGCGTACTCCGAGGGCCGCTGGAGGGAGGCGCTCGACCTGTACGGCGCGCTGGTGATCGCGTCGCGCGAGAGCGACAACGCGCAGGGCCACATCTGGGCGGAGAGCGGCCGCGCGCAGTGCCGGCTGCTGCTCGGCGACGGCGAGGGCGCGATCGCCATCTTCGACGCGCTGTCGGCCGAGGTGCAGCGGCTCGGCGACCGCACGCAGCAGATCACGCACGGCCAGGTCGCGCTGGGGCACCTGCTCCGCGGCGCGCAGGGCGAGGCCCGCGCGGCCGCCGAGCGGACGCTCCCCATGCTCCGCGAGGGACAACCGGCGGGCTACCACTGCCTGTACGGCTATGCGGCGGCGTGCGAGGTGCTGCTCGCGCTGCTCGAGGACGCCCCTGGCCCGGCGGAGCGGCGCGAGCTCTCACGCCTCTCTGCGGAGGCGTGCCGCGCGCTCGGCCGGTACGCGCGCATCTTCCCCCTCGGCCGCTCGACCTCGCTCCGCCTGCGCGGCCTCGCCGCGTGGCTCGCCGGCGGCCACGCGCGCGCGAGGCGGCTCTGGGCCGCGGCGATCGACGACGCCCTGCAGCGCGGCCTGCCCGTCGAGGAGGCGCGCGCCCGCTTCGAGCTCGCGCGGCACCTCCCGCGCCGCGATCCGGAGCGCGAGCGCCAGATCGCGCGCGCCGCAGCGGTCTTCTCCGCGCTCGATCTCCAGCACTGGCGCGACCGGGTGGCCCGGCTGCGCGAGCGCTAGGACCTCGCGTCCCGGACGAACAGCACAAAAAAAAGAGCGCCCATTCGACGGCGGGGGGAAGCCGTCACGGGCGCTCTGCTCTTCCGCTTTAGCAGGTTTAGCAGGACACGGGCCAGGGCCCGACCTTGCTCGATTCATGGAGTTGACCTTAAGGATGCTCCTGACGTCTTTCGAACCTGAGATTCTCGATTGCAGGTCTGAACACGATGAATGCGCGGGGACGCGGCTCGATCTCCTCTGTCTGGAGCGGACGCCGCTCGGCGCGCCGAGCGCGGATGACCGTTTTGGACCGTGGTCACAATCACAGATCGGGGCCGTTCACCGCAGCACGCACGGCGCGATGACAACCGCTGAATCCCCCCTCTCACGAGCGCGTCTAGCATCGCGTCCGATCGCGAATCGGAGCGTTCCCGTCGCGCCGCTCACCGAGGCAGACCGAGCAGCAGAGAGAGAGGCTGGCCCCCGGCGCTCACCCGCCCTCACGTGGGGCGCAGAGGCCATCCGCCAGGAACTCCGGAATAATCCATGTGCCTAGAACACGTGATCTACCGCCGAGACGGAGCGAGAGAGGGCCGAGACGTCAGGCCATCACTGACGTTATCCGTTGGACAATGTACCGACCCAGGGTATACACCGACGATCATTGACGGCATGTTCCCAACACACCGGCAAAACACACAGGGAATCCATGCATTATCTCCGGCGCCCGTGCCCTGGACGACGAATTTCCGCGTCGACTGGGGGACGATAAGGCCTCATAAAGGAAGGCGAACAGGCGTCACCGCGCATCTCTCGGAGGATCGGAAAGTTCTACACGGTAGAGAGCCACCATCCATCACCGGCGCAGGCGCCCCAAAGCAAACAGGGTGAGCTACGTCCATAATCGCCAGTGACCGCGCGAAGCCAGGGCGACACCGGCGACAGGCACGTTCAACGTGCGGCACTCGACATCGTGAAACCTACTCAACACATCTCCTCGCCCTACCTGCCCGCTGCCGCACCGGCATCGGAGCGGACTCCCTACCAGCCGATCTCGGCGATCGTCGGCTCATCGCACTATCGCGCCCTGTCGGACGACGCGCTGAAAGACGAGGACAACGCCGCGTGGGTGCTCGGCCTCGCGCCCGACGTGAAGCGGGCGTGGCTCGATCGCATCCGCTGGATCCGGATCGTCGATCGCCTCGCCGAGAACGAGCGCATCGAGCCGCACGCGCGGCGATTCAGCCGCTTCATGGTGGCGTGGAGGCGCGTCCGTTCCTGCGGCTTCGTCGACCCGTGCTGCCCCTTCGCGCGCGAGCTCTCCGCCATCCACGCGCTGTGGCTCCGCCGCCCCGCGCTCGATCGTCCCGACCTGGACGAGATGCAACCGCGCTCGCTCGCCGCCTGGGACGCCTACTTGCTCGCCCTCGCCGACTACCACGCTCCCAGCCTGCTCATCCGCACCCTGAAGGAGCACGACACGATGCTCGTGCGGCTGTCAGGCCATATCTTTCAGCTGGTTCCGTTCCTGACGAAGGAGCACTGGGACGCTGCCGGGGAGTTCGGCCGGCTCGATCAGTTCTTCAACAACCTGAGGGACATGCAGGAGGACGCCGATCGCGGCATCTGCTACCTGCCCGAGGAGGAGCTCGCGCGCCACGGGGTCACGCGCGCTCAGGTGATCTCCGGACGGTGCGTCGACACGCCTGGATACCAGGCCCTGATGCGGTACTGGCTCGATGAGGTCATGCCAGCGCTCTACGCGCGGGCGGCGCCGTTCATCGAGGCGCGCGGCCTCCACCCCTCGCTCCAGATCATGAGGGAGTGGAGCCTGCGCCGTTATGCCCGCATCACACGGGTGTTCCGCGCGACCGGCTTCGATCACCGCCGGTTCCCCGCGCGGTACTGGGCCGAGGTGCGGCGCGACCTCGCCGAGCGGCGGCAGCTCCTCCGCGCTCACCCCGTGTAACGCCTCACCGTCGAGAGGAGCGCGTCCGGATCGAACGGCTTGCCGAGCCACGCGTCCGCGCCGACCTCGGCCGCCCGCCGGTGCGCGTCCGCCGCCGCGGTGAGCACGACGATGGGCGCCTGACGCCCGTGCCGGACCTCGAGCTCGCGCGCGAACTCCGGGCCGTTCATCACCGGCATCTTCATGTCGAGCAGGATGAGATCCGGCAGGTCGTGCTCCAGCTTGGCCAGCGCCTCGCGACCGTTGCACGCGATCTTGACCCGGTAGCCGTCCTCCTGGAGCACGAGGGAGACGAGCGCCACGAGATCCGCGTCGTCCTCCACGAGGAGCACCGTCTTTGCGTGTCTGTCGCTCATCGTCGATCGGCCGCGGGGGCCTCGCTGCTGAGTGGAAGGGTGAAATAAAACGTGCTGCCGCTGTCCTCCTCGCTCTCGAACCAGATACGGCCGCCGTGACGGGTGATCATGTCCTTCGCCAGGAACAGCCCTATCCCCATGCCTCCGTAGTCGTGTCGGGTGTCCGTGTGCGCGCGGAAGAAGCGCTCGAAGATGCGCTCCTGCCTGTGGGCGGGGATGCCGACGCCCTGGTCGCGCACGGACACGACCGCCTCGAAGCGCGGCGCCGCGCCGTGCCGCTGCGAGAAGAGCGCGGCGTCGCAGGAGGACGGCGGCGACGACGCCGGCGCGCGCTCGGCGACGGCGACGCGCACGTCGACGTCGCCGCCGTCGGGCGAGTACTTCACCGCGTTGTCGAGGAGGCTCGCGAGCACCTGGCGCAGCCGCTCCGGATCGGCGCGCACGACGGGCGGCCGCTCGGCGTCGAGCGACAGCCGCACCCGGTGGCGGCTCGCCGACTTCGCGACGCGATCGACCGACTCCTGCACGAGCTCCTTCAGATCGACGTCCTCCTCGGAGACCTGGAGCACGTCGAGCGTGACCTGCGAGATGGCCAGGAGATCGTCGACGATGCGGTTGATCCTGTCCGCGCCGCGGTCGATGGCCTCCAGCATCTTGCGGCGCGGCGCCGGCAGATCGTTCGAGTTGCGCAGGAGCGCGAGCGCGTATCCCTTCATGATCGCGACCGGCGTCTTGAGCTCGTGCGCGCCGACCCGGATGAACTGATCTTTGACGAGATCGAGCTCCATGAGCTCCGTCACGTCGCGGGCGACCGCGACCGCGCCGAGGACCGCCCCGCCCTCGCTGCGGATCGGCGCCGCGCTGGTCCGCAGGAAGACGTCGCGGCCCGCGCGGCCCTCCGCGAGCACCTGCTCTTCCTGCACGATGGTCTCGCCGGCGAGCGCCCGCACCATGGGCAGCTCGTCGCGCGTGAAGGCGCGGCCGTCGCTGTGGCGCATCCGGCCGAGGTCCATCACCTCCTCGACCATCCGGCCGGCCTGCTCCGAGCGCCCCGAGAGGCCGAGCAGCCTCAGCCCCGAGGCGTTGATCATCGTCAGCCGGCCCTGGCGGTCGCACGCGAACACCCCCTCGACGAGGTTGTCCAGCACGGCCCCGAGCTGCGCCGCGCGCTGCGCCGCGTCCTGCAGCAGGCGCTCGCGCTCCGCCAGGTAGCTCCGCGTGCGCCGGGACGACTCCTCCAGGCGATCGACCATCGCGTTGACGCCGCCCGCCAGCGCGCCGATCTCGTCCTTGAAATAGACCGGGATCCGCTCCAGCCGGTCGACCTCGCCGCGCTGGACGATCTTCTGGATGACCGCGGCGACCTGCTGGAGCGGGCCCGCGAGGGCGCCGGCGAGGAAGCCCGCGCAGACGGGCGCCCAGGTGACCGCGACCATCGAGAAGATCGCCAGGGTGAGCTTCAGGCCGGGCTTGGCCGGCCCCGCCGTCTCGCCGAGCACCATGGCCGCCATCCAGCTCGTCGGCGCGATGGCGAGGCAGGCGCCGAGGATCACGAGGCGGACGGCGAGCGAGTAGCCCTTGCCGGGCATGGAGAGGCCGCGCTCGCGCGCGATGAGCGAGATCACGCCGGCGGCGGGGGCGAGCAGGCGGCCGAGGATGCTGTAGGCGAGCGGCAGCGCGGCCGCGAACAGGGCCAGCGCGAACAGGGCCAGCGCGACGCCGCGCTGGACGCCAAGGGGGCTCTGGTCCGGCGCGATGAAGTAGAGCGCCATCGTGACCGGCAGGTACAGGAGCCCCCACGACACGGCCCAGACCGTCGCGAACGCGAGCGGGGTGTCGTAGGCGGCGTTCGCCGCGGCGAGGACGACCTCCTCCGGGGGCGCCGCGCCCCCGCTGCTCGTGTCCTCGACGCCCGCGCCGCTCTGGAGGCGATGGGCCACGGAGTACTGCCGCAGGCGCTCGATCGGGCGCAGCATGTGGACGAGCAGCGCGATCAGCCCTCCCGTCTTGACGAGGTACATGAGCCCGATCAGCCCGAGCAGCCGCGCCTGGACCGCCGAGTCCACGACGCCGAGGAGGCGCAGGTGAGCGACCGGGACAAGCAGGCTGTACGGCAGCTCGATGCCGAACGCATAGGCCACGACCCGAGGCGTGAACGACAGAGTCCGCGACCTCCCCGGATTCCAGATTCTAGCCCAGGCGGCTCGGCTGATGGCCACGTCCGTCACCCCCCTTGTTGAAGCATGGCTGCGGGGTTCGCGCCTCTGGAGCCCCTCCGCGCCAAGTTGATGAGTCAGGTCGTCAGGCAGCTTTGCTATGAAAACCAATGAGCGAGTTGTCGACCGTTTTGCGCAGCGGCTCGTGTCGATTCGATCGACTCCGACTCACACGTTCCGTCCGCGCGCGGGCGTTCTGCGATTTTCCTGATCAGCTCAGGGACTGCCTTATGGCGTTCCTGGCGATCAGGAAAAGGATGGTGAGCACGTGGCGCGCGCGCAGGCCGCTCGCCTCACCGCGGTAGACGGGACGCACGCTGACCTCGCAGACGCGGAGCCGGCGAGCCGCGAGGGCGGCGAGCAAGTCGTTCGGATAACCGTAGCGGGGCCAGAGGCCGTCGAGATCGAGCGCGTCGATCGCGCGGGCCGAGATGGCGGTGTACCCGCACTGGCTGTCGGAGAGGGCGTCGAGCCCCGTCGCACGGCGGGTGAGCGCGGCGAGCGCCGCCGTCGCGGCGAGCCGCTGGAGAGGCATGACGCGCCACACGTCGGGGTGGCGCAGCCGATCGCCCTTCACGTAATCGGCTTCGCCCGAGGCGATCGGGGCGACGACGCGCGGGAGATCGCGCGGATCCATCTGCCCGTCGCCGGCCATGACCGCGACGGCCGAGGCGCCGAGCGCGCGAGCGCGCCGGTAGCCAGCGACGATCGCCGCGCCGACGCCGCGGCACTCCGGGTGGACGAGCACCTCGAGGCGCTCGTCCCCGACCGCGCGCGCCATCTCGGCCGTGCCGTCTCGACTGGCATCGTCCACGACGATCACGTGGTCGACAAAGGCGGGGACCGACGCCGCCGCCTCGGAGATCCATCGCGCCTCGTCCCGCGCGGGGATGACCACTGCGACGCGCGCACCGTGGAGCACGCGGATTCCTAGCGGAGCGAGCGGTCTCCGGCAACGCGATCGACGCCGCGACGACACGCTCGGCGCCGCGCCGCGAGCCATGCGCGCCGGACGTATTACCTGCCAGCGCTCTTGCGGAGCTCGGCGTAGGAGCCGCCTGACGTGGCCGTCTCGACGGGCAGCCCGGCCGGCCCCCACCCCGGCTCGGTGAGCGCGCCGAACGCGTCGCGCGGCCCATCGAAGCCGGCGCGTTGCTCGATGACAGCCGTGTAGCCGGCCGACACCATGGCCTCGGCCGCGCGCATCGAGCGCTGTCCGGACTTGCAGCCCACGATGATCTTCGCGTCCGTGGGATAGAGGGCGCGGACCACATCGAGGAAGTCGGGGTTCTGCTTCATGCCGCCGGCGCCGGCGTGCATGAGCGGCACGTTGTGCGCGCCGCTCGGGTGCCCGGCCGCATATTCGGGCTCGCTCCGGACGTCGAGGTAGAGATACCCCTCCTCGTCGATGAGCTTCTTGGCCTGCTGGGGAGATACACGCTTGATGTCCGCCATGGGGCGCAGTCTACCCCCGGCGCGGCGCGCTCGTCAGAACGTATGAATGAAGAGCCCGCTGCGGAGCTTCGGCTCGAACCACGTGCTCTTCGGCGGCATGAGCAGCCCTGCGTCGCTCACCGCGAAGAGCTCGTCGATCTGCGTAGGATGGAGGTGGATCGCCATCGTGAACGCGCCCGAGTCGACGCGTCGCTCGAGCTCGGCGACGCCGCGGATGCCGCCGACGAAATCGACGTGCTTGTCCCGGCGAGGGTCGCTGACGCCGAAGATCGGGCCGAGGATCTGGTCCTGACAGATGGAGCAGTCGAGCGAGGCCACCGGGTCTTTCGCGTCGAACGACCCCGGGCGGACCCTGGCGGTGTACCAGCGGCCGCCAAGGTAGAGCCCGAAGGTCCGCGGCTCGGCCGGGGTAGCGGCCGCGCCGTCCGTCGCCGGCGCGACGTCGAGCCGCTCGCCGAGGGCCGCGAGCAGCGCCTCCGCGCTGCGGCCGGCGAGGTCCCGCACGACGCGGTTGTACGGCATGATGTTCATCTGGTCGTGCGGGAAGACCACGGCCAGGAAGACGTCGTGCTCGCCGCCGTCGCCGCGCAGCTTCCTGTGGACGCGCGCCGCCGCGGCGCTGCGGTGGTGGCCATCGGCGACGTAGAGCGTCGGGATCGCCTGGAAGCGCTCCTCGATGTCGGCGGTCGCCGCCCGACCGAGGACCCAGAGCTTGTGCTCGACGCCGTCGGCGGTCGTGAAATCGTAGATGGGCGGCGACTGCAAGGCCTCCGCGACGGCGCGGTCGATGCCCGCGTCGGCGCGGTACGTGAGGAACACCGGCTCGTCGTGGGCGCCGAGCTCCTCGATGTGGCGGGTGCGGTCGTCCTCCTTGTCGGGGCGCGTCTTCTCGTGCTTCTTGATGATGTCCTGCTCGTACTCGGCGACCGCGGCGCAGCCGACGACGCCGATCTGCCGGTGATCACCCATCCTCTGGGCGTAGAGGTAGAGGTGCGGCTCCGGGTCCTGCGCGAGGTCGCCGCTCGCGATGAGATCGGCGAGGTTCTGCGCGCCGCGGGCGTAGACGGCGTCGTCGTGCTCGTCCGTCCCCTCGGGCAGGTCGATCTCGGGGCGGGAGACGCGGAGGAAGCTGTGCAGGCCTCCCGCCGCGAGGACGCGCGCCTCGGCGGTCGAGATGACGTCGTACGGCGGGCTCGCGACGCGAGCCGCCTGGGCCTGGGGGGGTCGGTAAGCGCGGAAAGGTCGGACGGTAGCCACGCGGAGCGACTAGCCCAGCGGCCTGGGCGCGTCGAGGCGGCTCGCGCGGCGGGAGCCGCGGCAGGCGGGGCGGGCAAACCGGCGCGGAGCCCCGGCGACGGCGGCGCTCATGGCCGCGCGCGGCGCGTGCTAGGAGGGACTCGCGCCGCGGGCCGCTCGCATCCGCTCGCCGCCGCACCATCCCGCCCGCGCAGCCGCGCGCCGCACGAAGAGGAACCTTGTCCAGCTCCGGTGAGTCCTACCCTCCGCCGCGCTATTCGACCCTCCCTCCCGGCTCGGCGGACGACGATCTCCCCCTGCCGGGCGAGATCACCTCGTTCTCCAGCTCGCGATCCCGCCGCGTGATCGCCGTGGGGGGCGGCCGCGGGGGCGTCGGCAAGGCGACGCTCGCGGTCAACCTGGGGGTGTATTTCGCGCAGCTCGGGCGCGACGTGATCATCATCGACACCGACGCTTACAGCCCGGGGCTGCACGCCGCGCTGGGGATCGAGGCGCCGCCGCTCGTCACGCGCGAGGACATCGAGGAGGGCAAGGCCGAGCCGATCGCGACAACGGTGCCCGGGCTCCGGCTCGTCCCGACCGCGTACGACCCGATGACGGCCACGCCGCACCGGCCGAGCCGCGCCGCCTACTGGATGAAGATGATCCAGGAGCTCGACGTCGACTACGTGATCGTCAGCCTCGGCGCGGCGACCGGATCGTCGACGCTCGACCTCTTCCTGCACGCCGACGTCGGCATCTGCGCCACCACGCCCGAGCCGCTCGCGGTCGAGCACTCCTACCGCTTCTGCCGCGCGCTCTACCAGCGCACCTTGCGCCGGGCGCTCATGAAGGAGCGCTTCAAGATCCGGCTCGTGGAGAAGGTGGCCGCGTCGCTCCCGGCGCTCGCGACGCCGCGCGACTTCATCATGGAGGTGAAGCGGTTCGACGAGGGGGTCGCGTCGCTCGCGGCCGCGCAGCTGCCGCGGGTGAAGCCGCACCTCGTGGTCAGCCAGACCCGGCACCGCTCGGACCTGGAGCTCGGCCCCGCGATGAGCGCCGTCTCGGAGCGCTTCCTCGGCATCTCCCTCGACTACCTCGGCCACATCGAGCACGACGACGCGGTGTGGCTGACCGCGCGCCGGCGCCAGCCGCTCCTCATCGACAGCCCGACGTCGAAGAGCGCGCGCAACCTCGAGCGCGTGGCCCGGCGCATCCTCGCGCTGCTCGCCGCGCGCGACTCCCGCCCGGCCGAGGCGCACGCCCGCGCCCTCGCCGCCGCCTCGAAGAGCGCCGCGCCGCCGACGCTCTACGAGGCGCTCGGCCTCGCGCGGACGGCCGCCGACGACGAGATCCGGCGCGCCTACAAGCGCCAGCGCGACACCTACCGGGAGGGGAGCCTGCCCGTGGTCAGCGTGCTGAGCCCCGCGGTGCTCCAGAAGGAGCAGGCGCGCATCGAGGAGGCGCACGACACCCTCCTCGATCCGGTGCGCCGCCGCGCGTACGATCTCTCGACCTACCCGGACGATCCGCGCACGCAGCTCGGCCCGGTGCGCGCCGAGAACGCCGCCGCCGTGGCCGAGCTGGCCATGCTCCAGGCCGAGCTCGCGCGCGAGATCAACGCCGAGACGCAGTTCAGCGGCGCGCTGCTCCGCAAGGTGCGCGAGTCGCAGGGGGTCGAGCTCACCGACATCTCGCAGCGGACCAAGATCTCGCTGGCGCACCTCCAGGCGATCGAGAACGAGGCGATAGGCGACCTGCCCGCGACCGTCTACGTACAGGGATTCGTTCAGGAAATTGCCAAGTACCTGCGGCTCGATCCGGCGCAGGTGGCGAAGACCTACATGCGTCGCTTGCGCGAGATCTCCGCCGGCTCGCGCGCCAAGCCGCATGGCTGAGGCGTCGCGCGAAAGCAACGGGGCGGCGCGGATCGGAGGCGGCACGTCAGAACGCGCCGGCGGGGATCTCGCGTTCTCGGCGCTCGCGTTCGCGCTCGCGCTGCTGCCGCGGCTCTACGTGGCGATCGCGTGGGCGCGCGAGCCCGTGTGGGACGGCCATTACTACGATTTCGGTGCGCGCCGCATCGCCGCCGGGCTCGGCTACTCGGACGATCTCATCGTCGGGGGCCAGGCGGTATGGCACCCGTGGTGCCATTATCCGGTCGGCTACAGCGGGTTCCTCGCCCTCGTCTACCGGCTGTTCGGCGCCGGGCCGCACGCGGCGACCGTCGCGAACGCGGTGACCGGCGCGCTGCTCGTCGTCGTGGTCCACCGCCTCGCCCGGTACGCGACCACTGCGGGGCGCGCCCGCGTGGCGGCGCTCCTCGCGGCGCTCTCGCCGGGGCTCATCGTCTATGCGGCGCTCCTCATGACGGAGCCGCTCGCGGCGCTCGGCCTGGTGACGGCGCCCTGGCTGCTCGCGCGCGACGCCGCGCGCGGCCGCCCGGCCCGCGGCGCGGTCCTCGCGGGCGTGGCGCTCGGGCTCTCGGCGCTCGTGCGGCCCCAGAGCCTGCTCTGCGCGCCGGCGCTCGCGCTGCTGGCCATGCGTGCCCCGCAGCGGGTGGCGTCCGGAGGAGCGGCGGCAACGGCGTCTGGAGGGGCGGCCGCGTGGAAACGCGGCGCGCTGGCGGCGGCGCTCGCGGCCGCGACGGCCCTCGCCGTGGTGGCGCCGTGGACGATCCGCAACTGCCGCGTGATGGACGGCTGCGCGCTCGTCTCGACGAACGGCGGCTGGAACCTCGCCATCGGCGCGTTCCCGCGCGCGACGGGCCGCTTCGAGACGCTGCGCGCGGGAGACGGCTGCCCGATCGCGCGCGGCCAGGTGGCGCAGGACCGCTGCTGGATGACCGCGGGGCTTCAGTGGATCAAGGATGATCCAGGTCGCTGGCTGGCCCTGATCCCGAGGAAGCTGGGCTTCACCTTCGATCACGAGTCGTTCCCGATCGGCTATCTCGGCGAGGCGAACCCTGCGGCGTGGCCCGAGGAGCGGCGCGCGGCGGGGCGCCGGGTGCTCACGGCGTCGCACCTCGGCCTGCTGTCCGCCGCGGCGCTCGGGGTCGTGGCGATGCCGCGGCGGAGGCAGCGGCGGGAGCTCGTCGCGCAGCTCCTCGCGCTCGCGGCGGTGCTCGGGCTCGTCGCGTGGGGGGTGCTCGGCGATGTGCACGCGTTCTGGCCGCTCGCGGTGGTGATCCCGCTGATCGCGGCGCTGCCGCTGCCGGGCCGGCCCGCGAACGGGGGCGTCGTCGGCTACCTCGCGTTCGCGGTCGCGTCGGTGGCGCTGACGCACGCCGTGTTCTTCGGCGAGGACCGGTATCACATGGTCGTGACGCCGGCGCTGTGCATCCTCGCGGCATGCGCGCTGCGGCGAGGGGAGGCGGCCGGGGAGCCGGCGGGCGATCGGTGACGTGACGCGGGCGGCGCCCGGAGGCGCTGGAGGCGAGCCGTCAGGGCTTTGGCGCCGCCACGCTCGGGCCGCCTGCTCTCTCCTTCTCCAACGCTTCCTGGTCCATCACCAGGCCGATCTCGATCCGCCGGTTCTTCGCCCGCCCCTCCGCCGTGACGTTCGTCGCCGCTGGCGCGAACTCCCCGTATCCAGCTGCGGACAGGCTCCCGGGCGCCATGCCCTCCGCGATCAGCGCCTGGACCACCGCCACCGCGCGGGCCGACGAGAGCTCCCAGCTCGACGGGAAGCGCGCGCCCTTCGCCTTCTTGCTCTTCGCGTCGCCGCCGTCGTCGGTGTGCCCGGCGACCTGGAACCTGTGCTCCGGCATCGTCCGGAGCACCGCGGCGATCTCGGCCAGCACCGCGCGCCCCTCGCGCTGGATCTCGGCCTTCCCCGCCGCGAACAGCGCGTCGCTCGGCACCTCGATCACGAGCTGCCCGGCGCGGAGCCCGACACGGACCTTCCCCGCGAGGGCCGCGCCCTTCAGCCGGTCCACGGCGTCGCGGATCCCGGCCGCCCGCGCCTCCGCCGCCGCCTGCTTCCGGCGCAGATCGTCGAGCTTGGCCCGCGTCTCCGCAAGCTCCGCCGACAGGCTGCCCCGCTCGCCGGCGAGCTGCCCCACGCTCTGCCCGGCGCTCCGGAGCCGCGCCGACAGCTCCTCGTTCATGGCGGCGAGCTCGTCGAGCCGCCGCGCGAGCCCCGCCTCGGCCGTCGTTGCCTCGGACAGCCTGAGATCGCGCGCCCGGAGGTCGTCCGAAAGGCGCGCCAGCTCCTCCTCGATGGCGGCGATTTGCGCGGACCGCTGTGTGGCCTCGGCGCGGGCGCTCTGGGCCTCGGCCCGCGCCTTGTCACCCGCCTCGCGCTCTCTCCGGATCTCCGCGCGCGCCTCGTCGTACAGCCCCTGCCGGACGAGGCAGCCCGGCGTCGCCAGCCCGAGCAGGCCGGCCGTGAGGAGCCGCGCCGCCGCAGGCGAGCGCCGCGAGAGCCACGTCGGGATCCTGCCGGACATCGTCGTGTCTTTCATGCGTCGCGCGCACTCTGGCACGAAACCCCGGGCGCGACGAAATCGTGGCAAACGTTCCCCGCGCGCCGCCGCGCGAGCGGTCGCGAGCCGTCGCGAGCCGTCCCACCGCGCGCGAACCCCTGGTACCCTCGGCGGCGTGATGTCTCCGCGAGCTTGGTTTTCCGTGGGCGCCCTCGCAGCGACGACGCTGGTCGGCAGCGCCGCGGCGGCGTTCCCGCACGTCGTCCGCGAGGGCGAGACGCTCGCGCAGATCGCGGAGCGCACCTACGGGCGCGTGCAGATGGAGCAGGTGCTCGTCGCCGCCAACGCGCTCGACGCCGGCGCCGGCGTGCCGATCATGCCCGGCCTGCGCCTGGAGGTGCCCGCGCTGGGTCACCACCGCGTCACCGCGGGCGAGACCTGGGCGATCCTCGCGGAGCGGCTGCTCGGCACCGCCGACCGGAGCGACGTCCTCGCGCTCTCGAACGACACGTGGCCCTGGCTCGAGCCGACCGACGGGCAGGAGATCATCGTGCCGTACAACCTGCGGTACGTCGTCGGCCAGCACGACACCTTGCTCACCATCGCCTATCGCTTCCTGGGCAAGCGGGACCACGCGTGGATGCTCGACAAGTACAACCACCTCAAGCAGCGCCCGCTCCGCCGCGGCATGGTGATCCTCGTCCCGCTCACGGATCTGCCGCTCACGGCCGAGGGCAAGGCCGAGGCCGCGAGCTCCGGCGCGCTGGTGCGCTCCGAGGGGGCCGGCCGCGCGCGCGACGCCCAGCGCCGGGTCGACGCCGAGCTGCCGCAGCTCGCCGGCGACGTGCGGAGCGGCCGCTACATCGACGCCGTGGCGCGGGCGAGCCGCCTGCTCGGCTACGGCGATCTCGCCCGGGTGCAGATCGCCACGTTGCAGCGGCACCTGCTCGAGGCCTACGTCGCGCTCGACGCCACAGGGCTCGCCGAGACCGCGTGCGCCGCGTGGCGCGAGGCCGACCCCGCCGCGCGGCTCGATCCCATCGAGCTCAGCCCGAAGATCGTGCGCGCCTGCACCTCGTCGACGGAGCTGCACCTCAGGGCGCCTTCGCCGGACCCCGCGCCGCCGATCCCGGCGGACGCGGGCGGTGGGCGGTGACCTCGCAGCAGCCCGCGCCCGATCGCCTGCCCGCCGGGCACGGCGTCGCGTCGCGGTACACCGTCGAGTCCGTCATCGGCGAGGGGGCGTCCGGCGTCGTCTACCGCGCCACCCGCGACGAGGACGGCCAGCCCGTCGCGCTGAAGGTGATCCACAGGCACCTCTCGGGCACCCCCCAGATCTTCAGGCGCTATCACCGGGAGGCCGCCATCCTGGAGCGCGTCGAGGGCCCGCACGTCGTCCGGATGCTCGACTTCGTCGAGGAGGGCGGGCTCCTCGTGATCGCGCTGGAGCACATCGACGGCGGCTCGCTCGAGGAGCTCCTGCGGGACCACGCGCCGATCGAGATCGACCTGGCGATCGAGATCGCCCTGCAGATCTGCGCCGCGCTGGAGACCGCGCACGCGGCCGGCGTGGTGCACCGCGATCTCAAGCCGGCCAACGTGCTCATCGAGCGCCCGGACGGGCGCGCGGGCGCCGCGCCGTCCCCCTTCGCGGGCCGCGTCCGCGTGGTCGATTTCGGGCTCGCGAAGGTGGTGCACGGCGAGCAGCAGACGACCGGGCTCACCGAGAAGGACATGATCTTCGGGACGCCCGAGTACATGGCGCCGGAGCAGGTGCGCGGGGAGGACGTCGACCCGCGCAGCGACATCTACGCGCTCGGCTGCATCCTCTACGAGATGGCGGTCGGCGCCGTGCCGTTCAGCAAGCGGACGCCCATCGCCGTGATGACGGCGCAGATCGCCGAGCAGCCGCTGCCGCCGCGCGCCAGCGAGCGCTCCGGGCTCATCTCGGCCGGCCTGGAGGCGGTCATCCTGAGGGCCCTCGCCAAGAGCCCTTCCGACCGGCACCCGAGCGCCAGGGCCTTCGCGGACGCCCTGCGCGCCTGCCGAGAAGAACGGCGCGTCGTGCACCACACCCCCGCGAGCCTCGCGGACGCCGTCTCGATCACCGATCTCGCGCTCGAGCGGACCGGCCTGGATTACGCCGCGCCCCTCCAGGACGGTGCTTCCGCCCCGGGCGTCGGCCATGTTGGCCACGTCGGCCATCCGGTTACGCGTCCGGAGAGCGCGGTGGCGAGCGCGGTGAGGAGAGCGCTGCCCGAAAGCGCGGCCGCGGTGGTCCGCGGGACGCCCGCTGGCCCTGCTCCGACTGCGGGCCGCACCTCGCGTGAGCTCATCCTCTGGACCGTGGTGGCCATTCTCTGCGCGGCCGCCGGCATCGTGGTCGGCACGCTGTTCGGGGCGCGCTAGGACGCGCTGGAACGAGCTGAAACGCAGCTGGGGCGTGCCTGGCGCGCCGCCATCGGGGGGCTGCGGCTATGGCGTGGAGCGCGAGGATCGTGGTAATCGTTCTCATGCGTTCCTTGCTGTCCGGCGGCGCTGCCCTCGCGGCTCTCCGCTCTGCTCGGCCCCGGCGGCGGCGCGCTCTCCCCTGCGTCGCCGCCGCGTTCGCCCTGTTCGCCCCCGCGGCCGCTTCGGCCTATGACTCGCTCGCCGTGCCGTGCGCGGACGACCCGCTCCAGTGCGCGCGGGGGCCGCTCACGTTCCAGCGCAGAGACGCCATCCCGCTCGAGCTCGACTTCGATACAGGCTGGGTCCCGCCGGGCTCACCGCTCCAGGTCAGCCTCGGGGCGGCGGTCTACGCCGACACCCAGGTCTCGTTGAGCGGAGCGCTCGAGGCGTCGTGGCCAGAGGCGCTCGCGCTCAAGGCACCAGGCGCCCCGGACGGCGGCGCGTTCAGCTGCGATTACGGACTCGATGTCAGCGCACAGGGACGCATCAGCATTTCCGTCCTGGGCCAGGACTTCGACTGGACGGGTGATATCCCCTATGTGCCCCAGATCGATTTCCAGGTGCACGCCCGAGAGCAGTTCGACGCCTGGGGCTGGGAGCCGGGCATCACGCTGGAGAGCTCCACCGCGCTGCAGCGCGTTGCGTCCGTGTCGCTCGGCGACCTCATCGGCGGCTCGATCCCCGGAATCGACGGGAGGTTCGAGCTCGACATCGCGATGGACGTCGCGGCCCGCTACACGACCCATCGCGTGGCCATCGAGACGCTCGATCAGGCGACGGTGAGCGGAGGCGACATCACCTCCGAAGGCCGAGCCTCCTCCGTCGACTACCTGGGAGGCCCGTCGGTCGAGCTCAATGTTCGTCCGGAGGGCTCGGTGCGGTACGACGGCACGCTCCACCTCGTCCCCGCGTTCGGCGTCAGCCTGCTGGGCCGCTCGTGGTCGATCCCGCTCGCCGACATCCCGCTCGCCTTCCCGCACACCGAGCGGGAATGGGTCTTCGAGAGCGAGCGCGTCCATGTGCCGCTCCCGGACCTCGCGCTGGACAAGCAGGAGATCGATTTTGGCGCCGTGGAGGTGGGGCAGGCCAACGTGGAGCTCGTCCGCCTGTCGAACGCGGGAGAGGCGCTGCTCGATGCCGTCGTGACGACCGACGACGCGGAGAGCTTCGAGCTCGCGGACGCGGCGCTCGGGATCGATCCGGAAACGGAGGTCGACTTCGCGATCCGCTTCGCGCCGAAGGCCAGCGGCGCGTTCGCGGCGACCGTCCTCGTCGAGTCCAACGACCCCGACCGACCCCTGCAGATGATCGCGGTGCGAGGGATCGGCGTCGGCGAGCCGGAGGCCCCGGCAGGCGGCGGCGACCTCGCGGAGGAGGACGGCGGCTGCGCCTGCCGCGCGGCCGGGGGCGCGCCGCGCGGGAGCACCGGGGGCCGGGCGTGGGCGGCCGCCGGCCTGTCGCTCGCCGCGCTCGCGGGCGGCCTCAGGCGCCGGCGGCGCGCGGCCTGAGGCTCACGCCGCGCTCGGCGGGCCCACGGCGATCTTCCGCCGCGTCGACACGGCCGCGATCTCCTCCAGCTCCTCGCCGCGCAGCGTCTCCTTGAGCACGAGCGCCTCCGCGACCGCCTCGAGGCCCTCGCGGCGATCGACGAGCAGCTGCTTGGCCTTCAGGTACATCTCGCCGAGCCGCTCCCTCACCTCCTCGTCGACCTCGCGGGCGGTCTCCTCGCTGCACGTGCGCTCCTCCTGGAGCACGCCGAGCATAGGCGCGCCGACGGTGCGCGCGAGCGCGGCCAGCCCGAGGCGCCGGCTCATCCCGAGGCGGGTCACCATCTCGCGGACGAGCGCCGTGGCGCGCCCGAGATCGTCGTGCGCGCCGCTCGACACCTGCCCCAGCGCGATCTCCTCCGCCGCCCTGCCCCCGAGCATCACCGTGACGCGCGACTCGATCTCCTGCTCGGTGACCAGCTGTCGCTCGTCGCGGGGCACCTGGATCGTGACGCCGAGCGCGCCGATCGTGCGGGCCACGATGGACACCCGCTCCACCGGATCGGCGGCCGGCAGCGCGAGCGCGACGAGGGCGTGCCCGGCCTCGTGGTAGGCCACGCGCCGCCGCTCCTCCGCGGTCATGATCTGCCCGCGGCGCCGGAGCCCGAGCTGCGAGCGATCGAGCGCCTCGTCGAAATCGGCCTGTCCGATCTCCCTCGCGCCGCGCCGCGCCCCGGCCAGCGCGGCCTCGTTGACGATCTTCGCGAGATCGGCGCCGACCATGCCCGGCGTGCGGCGCGCCACGAGCCCGAGATCGACGCCGCTCGCGAGCGGCACCCGCCGCGCGTGGACGGCGAGGATCGCCTCGCGGCCCCGCAGATCGGGCCGATCCACGATGACCTGGCGATCGAAGCGCCCGGGCCGCAGGAGCGCCGGATCGAGCACCTCGGGGCGGTTGGTGGCGGCCATCAGGATCACGGTGGTGCGCGCGTCGAAGCCGTCGAGCTCGGCGAGGAGCTGGTGGAGCGTCTGCTCTCGCTCGTCGTGCGTCGCGAGGGCGCCGAGGCCGCCCCGGGTCCTGCCCACGGCGTCGATCTCGTCGATGAACACGATGCTGGGCGCGCTCTTGCGCGCCTCCTCGAAGAGCTCGCGGACCCGCGCGGCTCCGAGCCCCACGAACATCTCGACGAACTCGCTCGCGTTCAGCGAGAAGAACGGCACATTCGCCTCGCCCGCCACCGCCCGCGCGAGCAGCGTCTTGCCGGTGCCCGGCGGCCCGATGAGCAGGAGGCCGCGCGGGATCCGCCCGCCCAGCGAGCGGTACCTCGAGGGCTCCTTGAGGAAGTCGACCACCTCGACGAGCTCGTCCTTGGCCTCGTCGACGCCGGCGACGTCCGAGAAGCGCACCGGATCCTGCCTGGATCGATCGTAGATCTTCGCCTTGCTGCGCAGGAATCCGAGCGGCCCGCCGGCCCCCTGCCCCGCCCGCCGCAGCACCATGAAGAACGCCGCGTTGATGAGCAGGAGCGGCAACATCCAGATCGCCACCTGCATCCACACCGACGTCTGGGGGCTCTTCGCCTCGATGCGGACCTGCTTGTCGAGCAGCGCCCTCACGAGCGGCTCGTCCTCGACGCCGGGCAGCCGCGTCACGCGGACGCGCTCCTCCGGTCGTTGCGGGCTCTCGCGGCGGATCAGCTCGATCTCGTCGGGCTTCACGATCGCCGCGGAGACCTCCCCGCGCTGCACCTCGGCGACCGCCTCGTCGTACGGCACGAGCGGGCGCCCTCGTGACCTGACGATCCCGGAAAGGACCAGGATCCCGACGGCGATCAGCAGGTACCCGAGCCACGCGCGCGACGCCGGCCTCTTCTCGTCAGCCATTCCACGGAGCTGATGTGCGGCGGGCGTCGCTTCGGCAAGCCCTCGCCCCCGGAACAACGGGAAAGCCCACGAGAAAGCCGCGCGAGGGAGGGAGCCCAGGAGCGTCCCCGAGCGCGGCTCGGCGCGCCGCCGGCGCACGGCTGCCGCGCGTCCACCGACAGCGCCGGCGCACGGCTGCCGCGCGTCCCCCCGCAGCGCCGGCGCGCCGCTGCCGCGAGGTGATCGCCCGGTGGATCCAGGCTAAGAAGCGACACCGTGCCGCTCGCCTCCGACCGCGCCTCGCTCGCCGCGTTCCCCATCGACTGGGGCGGGCTCGCCCCGCTCCGCCTCAAGTCGCGCGCCGTCGCCGAGGGCGTCTACGCCGGCATGCACCGGAGCGTCCGCAAGGGCGCGGGCGTCGAGTTCGGCGGCCAGCGGCCCTACGTGCCCGGCGACGATCTCCGCTTCTTCGATCGCCGCGCCCTGCTCCGCCACGATCGCCTCATGGTGCGCGAGTTCGAGACCGAGACCGATCGCGCCCTGTGGCTGTGCGTCGACGCGACCGCCTCGATGTCGTACCGCGGCCGGCGCGCGCCCGGCGCCAAGCTGGCCTACGCGGCGCTCATCGCCGCGGCCATGGCCCGCGTCGCGCTCGCCACCGGCGACCCGGTGGGGCTCGCCTGGCTCGGCGGCGCCGGCACCCACGGCCTGCCCGCGATGGCGGGGCGCGAGGCGTTCGAGCGGATCGTCGGCGCCCTCGAGGCCACCTCCGCCGCCCAGGACTGGAGCGGTGACGCCGGCGCCGTCGAGCGCGCGCTCGCGCCCATCGCGAAGAAGGCCCGCCGCGGCGCCGTCGTCCTGCTCATCTCAGATCTCATCGATCTCGCTCATGAATCCGGCGCGGCCCCGTCGGGCGTCGATCGCGCGCTCTCGGCGTTCACGTCGCTGAGCACCGGCGGCCGCACGCTGATCGCCCTCCAGGTCCTCGATCCCAGCGAGGCGACGCTCGACTTCGAGGGCAACGTGCGCCTGCGCGCCCTGGAGGGCGGCGCGGTCGTGGAGGCCGACGCGGGCGCGGTCCGCGCGCAGTACCAGGCGCGCCTCGCCGCCCTGGCCGAGGCCTGGTCGCGGGCGCTCGCGTCGCGCGGCGGCCGCCTGCTCCGCGCGACGAGCGCCGATCCTCCGACCGACGTCGTCCGCTCGCTCGTGCAGGCGATCGCCGAGGTGCGCCGATGAGCTTCGTCACGCTCGGCGCGCTGCTGGTCGCGCTGCTCGTCGGCGCGCCCGTCGCCGCGCACCTCCTGCGCCGTCGCCGCGCCGAGGAGCGGCCGTTCCCGCCGGCGCGCCTGGTCCCGCCCACGCCGCCGACGGCGCGGCGACGGAGCCTCCTCGAGGACCGCGCCCTCTTCGCCACCCGGGCAGTCTCGGTGATCGCGCTCGCGGTGCTCGGCGCCACGCCGCTCCTGCGCTGCTCGCACCTGTCGCTCAGCCGCAGGGCCGGCGCGTCGGTCGCGCTCGCCATCGTCGTCGACGACTCGCTCAGCATGCGGGCGCGCCCGGACGGCGCCGAGGGCGCCGCGCGCGACGGGCGGTCGAGCGATTCGCCCTCGCGGTTCGAGCGCGCGCTCACGGCCGCGCGCGAGCTCGCCGGCGGCCTCGCTCCCGGCGACGCCGCGGCGCTCGTCCTCGCGGGCGCCCCGGCCCGCGTCGCCCTCGCGTCGACAACCAACCTCGCCGCCGTCGGCGAGGCGCTCGACGCGGTGGCGCCGTCGGACCGCGCCACCGACATCGACGGCGCCCTCGCGCTCGCCCGCGATCTGCTCCGTGGGCTGCCTCAGAGCGACAAGCGCATCGTGCTCCTCAGCGACCTCGCGGACGGCACGCCCGGCGCCCCGCCCATCTCGGGCACCCCCGACATCGCCACGTGGGTGCCGCTCCAGGAGCTCGAGGCGACGGGCGAGGACTGCGGGATCGTCCGCGCCGATCGATCCGGCCAGAAGGCGCGCGTCCGCGTCGTCTGCACCGCCGGGTCGACCGCGGCGCGCGGGCCCGACATCGTCGTCGCGCAGCGAGACGGCGGCGCGGACGCGCCGCCCGCCGCGGGCTCCGCCGCCACAGGCGCCTCGGCGACGGGCGCCTCCGCCGCGGCGGGGCGATCCCTCGAGGTGCGCGCCGGCGACGCCGTGCTCGGCAAGGTCGCGCTCGATCCGGCCCTGCGCGCCGAGGAGCTCTCGATCGACCTCCCGGCCGGGACGCCCGAGATCCTGATCGCCGCGCTCACCGGCGGCGACGCGATCGTCGAGGACGACCGCGCCCCGATCATCTCCGCCGGCGGCCCGCTCTCGATCGCGGTCGTGGTCGACCCCGCGACCACGCACGTCGAGACGGGCGGCCCGCCGCCGCTCGAGCAGGCCCTCTCGGCGCTCGACCTGGACGCGCAGATCAGACCGCTGCCCTCGGTCCCGGAGCACGCGGACGAGCTGGCCGCGCACGCGGGGCTCATCGTCGACGACGCGCCCGGCTTCACGCCGGAGGTGCGCCGCTCGCTCGCCGCGTGGGTCGAGCGCGGCGGCGTCGCGCTGCTGACGCTCGGCCAGCGCGCGGCCGCGGCGCCGCTCGGCGCCGGGTTCGAGCCGCTGGTCCCGGGGGTCGTCCGCTGGTCGGCCTCCCCGGTGCCCGGCGTGGATCCGGCGACGGCGGGCTGGCTCGGCCCGTCCGCGCCCGGCCTCACCGACGTCGCCCCGCGCGGCCGGGCGACGCTGGGCGCGGAGGCCTCGGAGGGCGCCGAGGTGCTCGCCCGGTGGGCGGACGGCGCCCCGTTCCTCGTGCGCCGCCCGCTCGGGCGCGGCGTGGTGCTGTTCATGACGCTGCCGCTCAGCACGGAGGAGAGCGACGTCGCGCTGCGGCCGGCGTTCCTGTCGTTGCTCGACGGCTTCGTCGGCGCCGCGCGCGCCCGCGGCGGCGCGCGGCGCCTCGCCGCGGGCGAGCTGTGGACGTTCGACGGCTACCACGACGTCAAGGTCGAGCGCGTGCGGGTCGACCGCGACGGGGCCTCGCAGGGCTCGCGGTCGCGCGAGGCGCTCCCCGTCGCCGAGGTCGAGCGGCGCCTGCGCGTCTCTCCGCCGCTCGCCGGCCTCTACGAGCTCACCCTGGACGGCGAGCGCTCGACGCGCGTCGTGTCGGTCCCGGAGCGCGAGATCGACCTCCGCCCCAGGCGCGTCGCCGAGAGCGCCCGCGCGGCGGAGCTGGGCGGCATGGCCGCATCCATCGACGGGTCGCCCTACGTCGCGCTCCTGCTGCTCCTGTTGCTCGCGGTCGAGCTCTTGCTGCGCTCCATCGGAGGGCGGCAGGAGCCGGCGGAAGGCCAGGCGAGCTGAGTCTGGTCCCCTCCGGCGCGCTTGCCCGCGCGGGACGCGCGCCTGCCGGCGCGGAGCAGCCGGCGTCGAGTCGAGTCGAGTCAACCGACCGCACCGCACCGCACCGCACCGCGCCGCCGCGCTCAGTGCGTCTGCCAGTGCGGGGGGATCTCGTCCGCCGGCGCGAACTCGGGCTTGGCCGGCGCGGCGGGCACGGTCGCGGCCCGGCGAGGCCCGTTCGGCTTGAAGCTGTGCTCTGCCGCGGGGAACGTGCGCGACTGCACCTCGTCCACGTAGGCGCGCGTCGCCTCCACGATCTGATCGCCGACCTCGGCGAAGCGCTTCGCGAACTTCGGCGTCAGCTCGCGGAACATCCCGAGCAGGTCGTAACAGACGAGCACCTGCCCGTCGCAGCCGGCCCCGGCGCCGATGCCGATCGTCGGGACGGAGACCGCGGCCGTCACCTCCTGCGCGAGGTCCGGCGGGATGGCCTCGAGCACGATCGCGTAGGCGCCCGCCTCGTCGAGGACGCGCGCGTCGGCGATGAGGCGCTCGGCCGCCTCGTCGCCCTTGCCCTGCACCTTGAACCCGCCCATCGCGTGCACCGACTGCGGCGTGAGCCCGAGGTGACCCATCACCGGGATGCCCGCGGCGACGATCCGGCGCACGTGCTCGGCGATCTCCTCGCCCCCCTCGAGCTTGATGCTCTCGAAGCTGCCCTCCTTCATCATGCGCCCGGCGTTCTCGAGCGCGTGCATCGGAGAGAGCTGGAAGCTCATGAACGGCATGTCGCCCACGACGTGGGCCCGCCGCGCGCCGCGCGCCACCGCGCGCCCGTGGTAACAGATCTCCTCGACCGTCACGGGGAGCGTCGTCGTGTGCCCCTGCACGACCATCCCCAGCGAGTCGCCGACGAGCAGCAGATCGGCGCCGCCCTCGTCGAGCAGCCGCGCCATCGTGAAGTCGTAGGCCGTCACCATCGCGATCGGCGAGGCCCCTTTGCGCGAGCGGATCTCGGGGACCGTGACCTTCGTCGAGCGCTGCGCTGGCCTGCGTGCGCTGCCGCCACCGTTGCCTTGCGGACCGTACATGTGCCTCCGGGTCGCGGCCGCACTCGCGGTCCACGCCTCGGGACAAGCTAGGGCGGCGCCCGCTGCGGGGCAAGACGCGGCGCGCGGCGGTCGCGGGGCGGCAAGCCGCAATCTTCAGCGTTCTCGCCAGGTTGCCGACCGGTCGCCGGCCGGCAAGGGCGTGCGGCCAGGACGCCGCGCGGCGGCGCGATCACAGCAGCGGCCGGATCAACCGTGGCGCGGGCCGGCGCCGCGGACGGGGTGTGCTGCCCCCGTCGTTCGCGAGCCGCCCGGAGGCGCGGGCCTCGGGTTGGTCAGCGCGGTCAGGACGTGATCACGCCACGCGCCGTCGATGAACAGGTAATCGCGCGCGTACCCCTCGACGACGAAGCCGAGGCGCCGGAGCAGCCGGCCGCTGCGCTCGTTGTGCGGCAGGTAGTTCGCCATCACCCGGTGGAAGCCGAGCGTGTCGAACATGTACGCGATCGCCGCCTCGATCGCCTCGAACATCAGGCCCGAGCCCACGGCGCGCTGGTCGAGCGAGTAGCCGAGGGTCGCGGCCTGGAAGGCGCCGCGGACGAACTGCGTGAAGTTGCAGACCCCGATCACCTCGCCGCCGGGGGCGCCGCGCCACTGCAGCGCGAGCCGGAGCGCGCGATCCGCGGCGAAGTCCTCGAGGTCGCGGAGGAGGCGCTCGCGCCAGAACGCCTCGGTGTAGAAGCCCTCGGGGCGCGGCGGATCCCACCGCGCCAGGTGATCGCGGTTGCGCTCGAAATAGGCGAGGTAGCGGCCAGCGAGCTCGACGGGAGGGATGAAGAGGCGCAGCCGCGGGGTCTCGATGCAGACGGGGCTCTTCAAGGGGCCTCCAGCGCCACGCGCCTAGGACAAGGTCCCTTCGTCGAGGCGGCGCATCCCTTCGAGGAGCAGCGCCTCGGGTGACGCGGTGATGCTGCGGGTGCTGGGCGAGAAGCTCGGGTCGAGGCGGAAGTCGCCCTCCGTGAGCGAGAGCATCCGGTAGAACGCGTCCTCGCCCTGCGCGCCGGCCCAGAGCGCATGGACGACCTGCCCGTCGGCGAAGTGGATCTCGCCGGCCATGGAGTTCGCCTGGATCTTGAGCGCGCACGTCTTCCGGCCGTGCCAGAGGATCTGGATCATGTCCGGCAGGCCCATCTCGGCGAGCGAGCCGGACACGCCGCGGGGGACGGCGGTCGTGGAGCGCCGCTCGATGAGCTGGCGGAGCTTGGCGGCCATGACGTCGGTCGACGCCGGCTTGGAGACGAAGTCGTCGACGCCGAGATCGAAGGCGCGCTGGGCGGTCTGCCGGTCCGTCTTCGCGGTGAGGATGACCCACGTCTTGTCGCGGCCGAAGCCGAGCTTCAGCGCGTCGGAGCGGAGCGCGAGGCCGGCGTCGGGCTCCTCGAGATCGATCTCGCTGACGACGACCTCGATGTCCTTCGTCTCGAGCTCGCGGCGCGCCTGCGCCACGTTGCGCGCGATCGAGACCTCGAAGCCCTGCTCGAGCAGGCGCAGCTCGAGCACCGTCGTCTCCTCGGGATCCGGGTCGACGATGAGCGCCTGGTGCCGATCGGAGAGCAGCTTCGCGCGCATGTCGTCCCCCGTCATGACCTGGCGGAAGAGATCGACGATGTTCGGATCGAAGATGGTGGCGCGGTACTGGGCGAGCACGTCGCACGCCTCCGGCGGGCGGAGCGCCTTGCGGTACGGGTTGCGCGGGTTCTGCGTGAGATCGGCGTAGGTGTCCGCGACCGCGAGGATGCGCGCGCCGAGCGGGATCTCCTTGCCGGACAGGCCGTCGGGGAAGCCGCTGCCGTCGTAGCGCTCGTACATCATGCTGATCGCCGAGACGACCTCCTGCGGCAGCCCCACCGACTCCATGAGGTGCGCCGGGAGATCGACGCTCTTCGTCGCGGCGAGCCGGTGCCCCTCGTACTCGGCGACGTTGAGCGCGGTGAGGTGGTACGGGCCGTTCTTGCCGAGGTCGTGCAGGTAGGCCGAGGCCACGTAGCTCGCGACCGTCGTCGGCGGCAGGCCGATGCGCTCGCAGAGCTTGCGCACGATGCGGGCGACCGTGGAGGAGTGGCCCCGGAGGTCCTGCCGCGCGTTCTCGAGCAGGCTCACGAGGACGTTGAGCGTCTCGACGTACGCGTGGGTCGTCGTCGGGTGCGGCGGCGGCGGGGGCGGCGCCGCGGCGACCGGCGCCGAGATCGGCGCGGGAGCGACGTGCTGCTGGGGGGGCGGCGATGGGGGCACCGGCGTGGGCGGCGGCCCGGCCGGGGCCACGCGGGGCGGCGCGGAGGGCGCCCGCATCACCGCGGGCACCTGCGGCGCCGTGACGAGCGCCGCGGGCACCGGCGCCGCCTGCGTGGGCGCCGCGTGCGCCGGCTGCCCGTGCATCGCCTGCGGGTGCATCGGCGCCGCCTGCGTGGGCGCCGCGTGCGCCGGCAGGCCGTGCATCGTCTGCCCGTGCATCGTCTGCCCGTGCGCCGGCTGCGGGACCGCCGCCGGCACGTGCGTCATCGACGCGCGCTCGTGCGTGATCGATGCGCGCTCGTGCGTCATCGACGCGCGCTCGAAGGGGTTATTGCTGTTGGTGTAGAGGATCTCGTCGAACGAGTTGACCGGGCGCAGCAGCGAGTTGAACGCGGTCGTGTCGCCCCGGTAGTGGTACGCGATGGCCGCGCGGACCGCGGCCGGCCTGGCGACGATGGCGCGTACGTCCCGCACGCCCGCGGCGAGCCGGATCTCGTGCAGCGCGACGTCGTTGTCGGGATCCGCCGTCGCGACCGAGAGCGTCGTGTTCCGATCGTCGAGCAGCACCGGGAAGACACCGTGCAACGTCGCGGTGATCGCCGAGACCTTGGCGAGCACGCGGGGCTCGATGATCGCCTTCGAGAGCTTCTCGGTCGAGACGAAGCGGGTGTTGTGGACGGTCGCGATGAACTTCAGGAGCTCGGCCTCGTTGACGATGTCGAGCTCGATGATGGCGTCCTCGATACGGCCGCGCGTACGCATCGCGTACTCCACCGCACGACGGTGATCGTCCGGGGTGATGCGCCCCTCGAGGACGAGGCGATCGGCAATCCGCTGGTTCAATCCTTGAACGGAAGCCATCGAAACCCTGATTCTACCCAGAAATTGGAGGTGGCGCGCCCAAGAACCCTCGCGGAACGGGAGCACGCGGGGAGAGCTGGCCAGCCGCTCGCGGCGTATGCAGCCATGGGGTGCGCTCGAGGAATGAGAGCAGAGCTCGGCGCGGCGCGCGAGCCCCGTGAGCGTTCCAGCCGACGCCGGTTGGCTGGCGAGGCCCGCTCGACCCGATACGCTGCGACGTGGAAGTGAAGACTGGCTCCGGGTAGGCGCGCGCGCCACGTCCGGCGCGACGCCGATGAGCCTGGGGCGAAGGGCAAAACGCCTCCCGAGCCGCTGCGGGCGTGCTTCGGGAGATGGGCGGCGCGCCCGGGGTCGGGGTTGGATCCCGCCCTGGGCGCGCCGGCAAGGCCGCTACTCCTCGTTCACGGCCGTGAGCGTCTCCTCGGGACGCGGCCGGGGGGCGACGTACGGCGCTTGCGCCACCGGCTCGCCCTCGACCACGACCTGGAGGCGCTTGTAGGCGGGCAGCCCCGTCCCGGCCGGGATCAGGCGGCCCATGATGACGTTCTCCTTGAGACCGCGGAGATCGTCCGTCTTGCCGTTGATCGCGGCCTCGGTGAGCACCTTGGTCGTCTCCTGGAACGACGAGGCGCTGATGAACGACTCGGTCGACAGGCTGGCCTTGGTGATGCCGAGGAGGAGCGCCTCGGCGATGGCGGGCTTGCCGCCGCGCTCGAGCACGGTCTCGTTCTCCTTCTCGAAGATGTGCTTCTCGACCTGCTCGTCCACCAGGAAGTTCGTGTCGCCGACCTCGCGCACGCGGACACGCCGGAGCATCTGCCGGACGATGACCTCGATGTGCTTGTCGTTGATGCCGACGCCCTGGAGCCGGTAGACCTGCTGGATCTCGTTCACGAGCCAGGCCGACAGCTCCTTCTCGCCCTTCACCCGGAGGATGTCGTGCGGGTTCGGCGGGCCGTCCTGGAGGGGGTCGCCCGCGCGCACCCGGTCACCCGGCTGCACCTGGATGTGCTTGCCCTTCGGGATCAGGTACTCGCGCGCCTGATCGCCGAGCGCGTGCCCGTCCGGCGAGTACGGCGTGATGATGACCTTCCGCTTGCCCTTCGTGTCCTTGCCGAACGTGACCTCGCCGTCGATCTCGCTGATGATCGCGTGATCCTTCGGCTTTCGGGCCTCGAACAGCTCGGCGACGCGGGGCAGACCGCCGGTGATGTCCTGCACCTTCGTCGTGTCGCGCGGGATCTTGGCGATGACCTCGCCGGCCTCGATGAGATCCCCCTCCTGCGCGACGATGTGGGCGCCGACAGGGAGCAGGTAGCGCGCCTCGAGCTCGCTGTTCGGGAGCTTCAGCGTCTTGCCCGACTCCGGGTCCTTCAGCGAGATGCGCGGGCGGACGTCGGCCGCCTTCGACTCGATGACGACCTTTCGCGACAGGCCCGTCACCTCGTCGAGGCGATCCTGCACGCTGACGCCCTCGATGAGGTCGCCGAACTTCACAACGCCGGAGACCTCGGTGAGGATCGGCGTCGCGAACTGGTCCCACTCGGCGAGCAGCTCGCCGGGCTTGGTGCGCTCGCCGTCGGCCTTCTTGAGGATGGCGCCGTAGACGAGGCGGTTGTGCTCGCGCTCGCGCCCCGTCTCGTCGACGACCACGATCTCGCCGTGGCGGTTCATGACCACCATGGTGCCGTCCTTCTTCTTCTGGACGACCGCGCGGCGGAGGCGGACGGTGCCCTCGGTGCGGGCCTCGAGGTAGCTCGCCTCGATCTTGCCGCGCGCCGCGGTGCCGCCGATGTGGAAGGTGCGCATCGTGAGCTGCGTGCCCGGCTCGCCGATCGACTGGGCGGCGATGATGCCCACCGCCTCGCCGATGTTGACCCGGTAGCCGCGCGCGAGGTCGCGCCCGTAGCACAGCGCGCAGACCCCGCGGCGGAGCTGGCACGTGAGCACCGAGCGGATGACGACCTCCTCGATGCCGGCGTCCTCGATGGACCGCACCGCCTGCTCGTCGAGCTCGGTGTTCGCCGTGATGAGCACCTCGCCGGTGAGCGGGTCGACGACGTCCTCCAGCGCGACGCGGCCGAGGATGCGGTCGCCGAGCGGCTGGATGACCTCGCCGGCCTCCTCGAGCTTCGCCACGCGGATGCCGTCGAGCGTGCCGCAGTCGAACTCGGAGATGACCGCGTCCTGCGCCACGTCGACGAGCCGCCGGGTGAGGTACCCCGAGTTCGCCGTCTTGAGCGCCGTGTCGGCGAGCCCCTTCCGGGCGCCGTGCGTCGAGATGAAGTACTGGAGCACGCTGAGACCCTCGCGGAAGTTCGCGGTGATCGGCGTCTCGATGATCTCGCCGGACGGCTTGGCCATCAGGCCGCGCATCGCGGCCAGCTGCCGGATCTGCTGCGTGGAGCCGCGCGCGCCGGAGTCGGCCATGATGTAGATCGGGTTGAAGCTCGGCTCGATCGACTCCTTGCCCGTCTCGTGGTCGACGATCGTCTCCTTGCCGATGCCGGCCATCATCTCGGTCGTGACCTGGTCGGCGATGCTCGCCCAGATATCGACGATTTTGTTGTACCGCTCGCCGTCGGTGATGAGCCCCTCCTGGTACTGCTCGACGACGCGCTCGACCTCCTTCTGCGCCTCGCCGAGGAGGACCTTCTTGGCCGCCGGGATCACCATGTGATCCATGCAGATCGAGATACCCGCCCGCATCGCGTGGTCGAAGCCGAGCGTGCGGAGCCGGTCCGCGAGGAGGACGGTCTCCTTGTTGCGGTGGATGCGGTAGCAGACGTCGATGAGCGCCGAGAGCGCCTTCTTGTCGAGGGTCTTGTTCGCGTACTCGAACGCGACCCCCTTCGGGAGGACCTCGGAGATGATGACGCGGCCCACCGTGGTCTCGACGATGCGGCGCTTCACGTGGCCGAACTCGTCGAGCTGCGGGTTGCCGTCGTCGTCGATGATCGGCACGCGGACGCGGACGCCGGCGTGCAGCGCGACCTCGCCGTTGTCGTACGCCATCCGCACCTCCTCGAGGGAGGCGTAGACGCCCCGCAGGTAGCCCTGCGCCACGCCGTCCTCGCCGAAGGCGAGGGTGTCCGCGCGGTACGACCCCTTCTCGAACTTCCGCTCGCGGGTCGCGTAGTAGAGCCCGAGAACGATGTCCTGGGTCGGGTTGATGATCGGCTTGCCGCTCGCGGGCGAGAGGATGTTGTTCGTGCTCATCATGAGCACGCGCGCCTCCATCTGCGCCTCGACCGACAGCGGCACGTGGACCGCCATCTGGTCGCCGTCGAAGTCGGCGTTGAACGCCGCGCAGACCAGCGGGTGCAGCTGGATCGCCTTGCCCTCGATGAGGACGGGCTCGAACGCCTGGATGCCGAGGCGGTGGAGCGTCGGGGCGCGGTTCAGGAGCACCGGGTGCTCGCTGATGACCTCCTCGAGGATGTCCCAGACCTCCGGGCGCTCCTTCTCCACCATCTTCTTGGCGCTCTTGATGGTGTTGACGTAGCCGCGCTCTTCCAGCTTGTTGTAGATGAACGGCTTGAAGAGCTCGAGCGCCATCTTCTTGGGCAGGCCGCACTGGTGCAGGCGCAGCGTCGGGCCCACGACGATGACGGAGCGGCCCGAGTAGTCGACGCGCTTGCCGAGCAGGTTCTGGCGGAACCGGCCCTGCTTGCCCTTCAGCATGTCGGAGAGCGACTTGAGCGGGCGCTTGTTCGGGCCGGTGATCGTCTTGCCGCGGCGGCCGTTGTCGAACAGCGCGTCGACCGCCTCCTGCAGCATCCGGCGCTCGTTCCGGATGATGATCTCCGGCGCGTTCAGCTCGAGGAGCCGCTTCAGGCGGTTGTTGCGGTTGATGACGCGGCGGTAGAGGTCGTTGAGATCGCTGGTCGCGAAGCGGCCGCCGTCCAGGGGGACGAGCGGGCGCAGATCCGGCGGGAGCACCGGGATCACGGTCAGCATCATCCACTCGGGCCGGTTGCCGCTCTCGCGGAACGCCTCGACGACCTTGAGCCGCTTCGCGAGCTTCTTCCGCTTGGCCTCGCTGGTCGCGGCGCGCATCTCCGTCCTGAGCAGCTCCGCCAGGCCGTGGACGTCGACCTGCTTGAGCATCTCGAGGATCGCCTCGCCGCCCATCCCGGCGCTGAACTTGTCGTCACCGTACTCGTCGAGGAGCTGCAGATACCGCTCCTCGCTCAGGAGATCGCCCCGCATGAGGCCAGTCTCCTTGGGATCGATGACGATGTACGCCTCGCAATAGAGCACCTTCTCCAGGTCCTTGAGCGTGATGTCGAGCATGTTTCCGATGCGCGACGGCAGGCTCTTCAGGAACCAGATGTGGGCGACCGGCGTGGCCAGCGAGATGTGCCCGAGCCGCTCGCGCCGGACCTTCGACTGGATGACCTCGACGCCGCACTTCTCGCACACGATGCCACGGTGCTTCATGCGCTTGTACTTGCCGCAGTTGCACTCGTAGTCCTTCACGGGCCCGAAGATCTTGGCGCAGAACAGACCATCGCGCTCCGGCTTGAACGTCCGGTAGTTGATGGTCTCCGGCTTCTTCACCTCGCCGTGCGACCACTCGCGGATCTTCTCCGGGCTCGCGAGCGAGATGCGGATGGCGCTGAACGACAGCGGGTCCTTGGGCTTCTCGAAGAAGCTGAAGATGTCACGCATGGAGACCTCCGGAGACAGAAACGAAACCGATGAACCTGTCCGCGCCCACTGCTTGAGCGTTCGGGAGCGCGCCGCCCGCGCGGCGCGCCTCCCCTGCCGTCACCGAGAAGGCGCGCGGCGCTCGTGACGTGACGAACTGCATCACTCCTCTTCCTCCGCGGCCGACGCCTCCACCCCTGCGCTCGTCTCGACCAGCTCGACGTTCAGGCACAGCGACTGGAGCTCCTTGATGAGCACGTTGAAGCTCTCCGGCAGCCCCGCCTCCAGGGTGTAGTCCCCCTTCACGATGGCCTCGTACATCCGGGTGCGGCCCATCACGTCGTCGCTCTTCACGGTGAGGAACTCCTGCAGCGCGTAGGCCGCGCCGTAGGCCTCCATCGCCCAGACCTCCATCTCGCCGAGCCGCTGCCCGCCGAACTGCGCCTTGCCGCCGAGGGGCTGCTGCGTGACGAGCGAGTAGGGCCCGATAGAGCGAGCGTGGATCTTGTCGTCGACCAGGTGGTGGAGCTTCAGCATGTACATGATGCCCACCGTGACGTTCTGATCGAAGGCGTCGCCCGTGCGCCCGTCGAAGAGGATCGCCTGGCCCGAGGTCGGGAGATCCGCGAGGGCGAGAGCGCCCTTGATGTCCGACTCGTGCGCGCCGTCGAACACCGGCGATCCCATGAAGACGCCATCATCGACCGTCTTGACGAAGCGCTTGACGTCGCCGTCATCGAGGTTGTCGAAGAAGCCGTTCATCGTCTCGTCGCCGGCGTAGATGGCCTTCAGGTGCTCCTTGATCTCGGCGCTCGCCCGCTGCTGCTCGAGCATCCGCTGCAGCTGGTTGCCGAGCTCGAAGGCGCCCCACCCGAGGTGAATCTCGAGGATCTGACCGACGTTCATGCGGCTCGGCACGCCGAGCGGGTTCAGCACGAGATCGACCGGCCTGCCGTCCTGCAGATACGGCATGTCCTCCTCGGGGAGGATGCGGCTGATGACGCCCTTGTTGCCGTGGCGGCCCGCCATCTTGTCGCCGACCTGGAGCTTGCGCTTGATGGCGATATAGACCTTCACCATCTTGATGACGCCCGGCGGCAGCTCGTCGCCCTTGGAGAGGCGATCGATCTTGTCGCGGAAGTGCTCCTCGCGCGTGCGGACGAGCTCCTCGAGGTCGCGCAGGATCTGCTGGACCCGCTCGGCGTCGTCCACGGGGATCTCCCCCCAGTACTTGCGGGGGATCTCGGCGAGCGAGGGCTCGTCGATGATGGCGCCCTTCTGGAAGAGCACCTTGCCCTTGTCGTCGACGAGCTTGCCCGTCGCCTCCTTGCCGAGGAGGAGCTCGCGGATGCGGCGGAAGAACGAGTCGCGGAGGATCTTGATCTCCTCGTCGCGCGTCCGCTCGATCCTGGCCCGCTCCTGATCCTCGATGTCCCGCGCGCGGTCGTCCTTCTCGGTCCCCTTGCGCGAGAACACGCGGGCGTTGATGACGATCCCGCCGACTCCGGGCGGCACCTTGAGCGAGCTGTCGCGGACGTCGCCGGCCTTCTCGCCGAAGATCGCCCGGAGCAGCTTCTCCTCGGGCGAGAGCTGGGTCTCGCCCTTCGGCGTGATCTTGCCGACCAGGATGTCGCCCGGCCGCACCTCGGCCCCGATGCGCACGATGCCGGAGTCGTCGAGGTCCTTGAGCGCCTCCTCGCCGACGTTCGGGATGTCGCGGGTGATCTCCTCCTTGCCGAGCTTCGTGTCGCGGGCGACGCACTCGAACTCCTCGATGTGGATCGAGGTGAACACGTCGTCCTTGGCGATGCGCTCCGAGACCAGGATCGAGTCCTCGAAGTTGTAGCCCTGCCACGGCATGAACGCGACGAGCACGTTCTGGCCGAGCGCGAGCTCGCCCATGTCCGTCGACGGGCCGTCGGCGAGCACGTCGCCCTTCTTCACCACCTCGCCCGTCCTGACGACCGGCTTCTGCGTGTAGCAGGTCGACTGGTTCGAGCGCTGGAACTTCATGAGGTGGTAGATATCGGGCACCTCGGCGCCCTCGCCCTCGGCGCGGACGACGATGCGCGTCGCATCGACGCTCTCGACGACCCCGGGGCGCCGCGCGATGACGCAGACGCCGGAGTCGCGGGCGAGCCGCTCCTCCATGCCGGTGCCGACGAGCGGCGCGTGCGACTGCACGAGGGGCACGGCCTGACGCTGCATGTTGGCGCCCATGAGCGCGCGGTTCGCGTCGTCGTGCTCGAGGAAGGGCACGAGCGCGGCGGCGACCGACACCATCTGGTTCGGCGCGACGTCCATCAGCTCGACCATCTCGGGCGTGACGATCTTGAACTCGCCGTTGTAGCGGGCCGAGACCAGCGACTCCTTGAAGCGACCGCCCTCGTCGAGGTTCACGGTCGCCTGCGCGATGTACTTGCCCTCCTCTTCGAGCGCGGAGAGCCAGATCACGTCCTCCGTCACCCGGCCGTTCTCGACCTTCCGGTACGGCGTCTCGACGAACCCGAACTCGTTCACGCGGGCGAACGTCGACAGCGAGGCGATGAGGCCGATGTTCGGACCTTCCGGCGTCTCGATGGGGCAGATACGGCCGTAGTGGGTCGCGTGGACGTCGCGCACCTCGAACCCGGCGCGCTCGCGGGTCAGGCCGCCCGGGCCGAGCGCCGAGAGGCGGCGCTTGTGGGTGACCTCCGAGAGCGGGTTGGTCTGGTCCATGAACTGCGAGAGCTGGGAGCTCCCGAAGTACTCCTTCACGACCGCGCTGACCGGCTTCGCGTTGATCAGATCGTGGGGCATGAGCGTGTCGATCTCCTGCGACATGCTCATGCGCTCCTTGATCGCGCGCTCCATGCGGACGAGGCCGATGCGGTACTGATTCTCCATCAGCTCGCCGACCGCGCGCACGCGGCGGTTGCCGAGGTGATCGATGTCGTCGACCGAGCCGCGCCCGTTCTTGAGCTCGATCAGGTGACGCACGGTCTCCAGGATGTCCTGCGGCGTGAGCACCGTGAGATCGAGCCCCGGCCGCTCGTCCTCGGGGACATCCCGGTAGAACTTGTAGTTCAGCTTCAGCCGGCCGACCTTCGACAGGTCATAACGCTCGGCGTTGAAGAACAGGTTGTGGAACAGGGTCTTGGCGGTCTCGAGCGTCGGCGGATCGCCCGGCCGCAGCCGCCGGTAGATCTCCAGGATCGAGTCCTCCATCGTCTTCACCTTGTCGGTGAGCAGCGTGTCGCGGAGGTACGAGCCGACGTTCAGGCCGTCGATGAAGAGGATGCGGAACTGCTCGATGTTCGCGTCGCGCAGCCGCTCGAGCTTCGCCTCGGTGAGCTCCTCGTTCACCTCGACCACGACCTCGCCGGTCTCCGGGTCGACGATGTCGTGCGCCGCGACCTTCCCGACGAGCTCCTCCGGCTCGAGGCTGAGCCGCTCGAGCTTCGCCTCCTTCATCTTCCGGATGGCGGCGCGGGTGAACTTGGTGTTCTTCTTGACGATGACGTCGTTGCCGATCTTGATGTCGCGCGTCGTCCGCTGGCCGGCGAGGAGATCGTACTCGATGCTCTTCGCGTACTTGCCACCCTTCTCGAGGTACACGGTCTCGGTCGAGTAGAAGTAGTTCAGCAGGTCCTGCGTCGAGTACCCGAGCGCGCGCAGAAGCACCGTCGCGTGCATCTTCCGCCGGCGATCGATGCGAACATAGATGATGTCCTTCGGGTCGAACTCGAAGTCGAGCCACGAGCCGCGGTACGGGATCACGCGCGCGGAGTAGAGCAGCTTGCCGCTCGAGTGCGTCTTGCCCTTGTCGTGGTCGAAGAAGACGCCGGGGCTACGGTGCAGCTGGCTGACGACGACGCGCTCGGTGCCGTTGATGATGAACGTGCCCGTCTCGGTCATCAGCGGGAGCTCGCCGAAGTAGACCTCCTGCTCCTTGATGTCGCGCACGATCCGCTCCCCGCCGTCGCGGGTGTCGTAGATCATCAGCTGGTTCGTGACCTTGATCGGCGCCGAGTAGGTCATACCGCGCTGGCGGCACTCATCGACGTCGTACTTCGGCGGCTCGAGGTTGTACGAGACGAAGACGAGCTCGCTCGTGCCGTTGAAGTCTTTGATCGGGAAGACCGAGCGGAACACCGCCTGCAGCCCGACCTCCTCCCGCTCGTTCGGCGGAACGCTCATCTGGAGGAATTTGTCGTAGCTCGACTTCTGGATGTCGATCAGGTTGGGGACGTCGATGATGCGACGAACGCGACCCAGGTTCTTACGGACGCGGAAGTTGGATTGGACGACCGACGGCATCGATTTCCTCCGGCTCACACGAGCAGTGCGGGGCGGGCGCACGGCTCGAACCGAGCAACGAACACGAAGCTACGCACGAATGGCGAGCGAGCGTCCCCAGGGAATGAGGACCCAAAACATCTTGGTTGTGGGGGCAGAGCGGACCGCGTGGCGACCCATTGAGCTCCGACGTTGGCCGAGGACCCGCACCCGCGGTCCTCTTCAGGATTGACCGAGGACCCGTACTCGCGGCCCTCTTCAGCGTTGCGCGAGGGCCCGCAAACGCGGTCCCGTTCATCAGACAAAAGCGGGACGTGCGGCAGGGACGACCGCCCCTGCCGCCGTCCGCCGGCGGATCCCGATTTCCCTTGCAGGGAGCGGTGATCGTTACTTGAGCTCGACGGTAGCACCTGCCTCGACGAGCTTCTTCTTCATCTCCTCCGCGTCCGCCTTGGAAACCTGCTCCTTGACGGTCTTCGGCGCGGCCTCGACCAGGTCCTTCGCCTCCTTCAGGCCCAGACCGGTGATCTCGCGGATCGCCTTGATGACGCCGATCTTGTTGCTGCCCGCGTTCGCGAGGATGACGTCGAACTCGGTCTGCTCCGGGGCCTTCTCGGCCGGAGCGGCGGTCGAGGGACCAGCGGCGACGGCGACGGCCGCGGGGGCAGCCTTGACGCCCCACTTGTTCTCGAGGTCCTTGATGAGCTCGGCGATCTGGATGACAGGGAGGTTGGAGAGGTAATCGACGACCTGCTCGCGCGTGATCTCAGCCATTGCAAGACTCCTTCAAACTCTTCTGCGCGCCCCGCGGAGGGGCCCATGTAAACCAAAACCAGACGGGCGCAAGGCCCAATTGATACGAAAGCACCCTCTCAGGCCTGCTTGCCCGCTTCCTCTTCCTTCGCCTTCAGGAGATAGGCGAAATTCTGGAGAGGCGCGTTGAGCTGCTGCACGAACTGCTGGAGCGGCGCCTGCAGCGTCGCGAGCAGCGTGGCACGAAGCTCATCCTTGCCGGGCATCGTCGCGAGCTGCGTCTCGACGGCATCCCCCGAGAGGATCTGCCCCTCGATGAGCCCCGCCTTGACCTGCAGCTTCTGGTTGTCCTTGCGGAACGCCTTGACGACCTTGGCTGCCGCGCTCGGATCCTCGTAGCTCCAGGCCACGCCGGTCATGCCGGTCAGGCTCTTCGCGAGGGTCTTCGCCCAGGGGTGCTCCTTGATGGCGTGGCGGACGAGCGTGTTCTTCACGACCCGGTACTCCACGCCGGACTTCCGGAACTCATCGCGAAGCTTGGTGACCGCTTCGACGTTCATCCCCTTGAAATCCAGGAAGACCGCGGAAGACATCCGCTCGAACTTCTGCCGGACGGAGCCGATCAGCACTTCCTTCTGGGACCGTTCCATGGGCTACGCCTCCTCCGTCTTGCCGATGAAATGGACCGGGTCGATGCGAACCCCGGGGCCCATCGTCGAAGACAGCGTGATGCTCCGGAGGTAGATGCCCTTGGCCGTCGCCGGCTTGGCCCGGACGAGCGCCTGGATCAGCGCGTCCGCGTTCACATGGAGCGCGTTCTCCGCGAAGGAGACCTTGCCGATCCGCGCGTGCACGATGCCCGCCTTCTCGACACGGTACTCCACCTTGCCGGCCTTCGCCTCCGAGACGGCCGTCTTCACGTCGAACGTCACGGTCCCGACCTTCGGGTTCGGCATCAGGCCGCGCGGACCGAGGATACGGCCGAGCTTGCCCACCAGACCCATCATGTCCGGCGTGGCGATCACGCGATCGAAGTCCATGAAGCCTTCCTGGACCTTGTTCACGAGATCCGCCTCGCCGACGAAGTCGGCGCCGGCCGCCTCGGCCTCCTTGGCCTTCTCGCCCTTGGCGAACACCAGGACCCGAAGCGACTGCCCCGTCCCATGCGGGAGCACGACGGCGCCACGGACCATCTGGTCAGCGTGCCGCGGGTTGACACCCAGCCGGACCGCGAGGTCCACTGTCTCGTCGAACTTGGCGGGCGCCGCTTGTTTCACGAGCGCGCACGCCTCCTGCAATGTGTACTTTCGAGCGCGGTCGACGACTGCCCGCGCTGCGACTTTCTTCTTGGCGACTTTCGGCACATGCCCTCCTTCTTAACGGCTCTCGCCTCCCACGGTGCGCCTTAAACTACCGTGGTAAGTCTTGCTTCTGGCCCGCTGAACGCCCCTCTCGGGCGCCCGGCGCGGCGGGGCGCATCCCCGACGGCGGGGAGCGCCACGACCACCTCAGTCGACGACGTCGATGCCCATCGAGCGCGCCGTGCCCGCCATGCTGCGCATCGCGGACTCGAGGTTCGTCGTGTTCATGTCCTGCATCTTGAGCTGGGCAAGCTCCTGCAGCTGCTTCTGCGTGACCTTGCCCACCTTGACCTTGTTGGGCTCCTTGGAGCCCGCGCCCGGCTTCTTCTTCGTCTCGAGCCCCGCCGCCTTCTTGAGGAGCACGGAGGCCGGCGGCGTCTTCATGATGAACGTGAACGAGCGGTCCGAGTAGACCGTGATCACCACCGGGATGATCATGTCCCCCTGCGCCGCCGTCCGCGAGTTGAAGTCCTTGCAGAACGCCATGATGTTGACGCCGTGCTGGCCGAGCGCCGGACCGACGGGGGGCGACGGGTTGGCCTTGCCCGCCGGAAGCTGCAGCTTCACATACCCTGTGACTTTCTTCGCCATGATGAATCTCGCACCCTATCGAACCGCCGCCCGACGGGCGGTCTACTATTCAGAGAAACAGCGAAGCACCGCGGAGGCGCGGTGCTCGCCCGCAGGTTTGCAGCCGTCCGTTCCTGGCTAGCGCTTCTCCACGGCTGAGAAGTCGAGCTCAACGCTGGTGGGTCGGCCGAAGATGCTCACCTTCACCTTGAGCTTCTGCTTGTCCATCTTGACGTCATCGACCGTGCCGGTGAAGTTCGCGAAGGCGCCATCGAGGACCCGCACCTCCTCACCCACCTCGAACGTGAGCCGCGGCTTGGGCTTGACCGCCCCTTCGACGATCCCCCGCCGGAGATTGTCGATCTGAACGATCGGGACCTCCTGCGGCGTCTGGTTGCCGATGAAGCCGGTCACCTTGGGCGTGTCCTTGACCAGGTGCCAGACCTGCTCGTTCATCTCCATCTCCACGAAGATGTAGCCGGGCAGACTGAGCTTCTGACGAACGCGGGTCTTACCGCCGGGACGGTTCTCCGTGACGGTCTCGCTCGGGATGAGGATCTCGCCGAACCGATCCTCCAGGCTGTACTGTTTCACGCGCTGCTGGAGCGCGTCGCGCACCTTCGCCTCGTATCCCGAGTAGGTATGGATGACGTACCACTTCTTGGCCATGGCGCTTGATTCCCTCAGGGTCTCCCTGCTTCAGCTTCCATCGCCGTAAACGATGTTGGTCACGAATGCCCAGAAGCGGTCGAGCAGCGCCAGGTAGAGGGTCGCCACGGTGGTCGTCGCGATGACGACGAACGTCGCATTCGTCACCTCTTTCTTGGTCGGCCACTTCACCTTCGCCAGCTCGGCGGCGACCTCGTCGCTCCAGGCGCGAAGCTCGGCGTTGCGGAACGCGCGCAACACGACGACCAGCGCGACGACGCCGCCGACGATCATGCCGTACGTCGTCTTGTCGTCGTCACCCACCGCGGAGAGCGCCGGCAGCGCCCGGCTGAACCAGTCCTTGTTGGCGAGGGTCGCCCAGACGCCATGGACGACCTTGCCGAGCAGGTAGGCAAGCAGCATCCCCGCGGCGAAGAAGCCGGCGAGCACATAGCGCTCCGAGCCGAGCTGAGTGGCCGCGACCTCCTCGTCCTCGGCCTCATCGGCGTCGTTCGATTCATCGGCACGCGGCGCCTCGGCGTCCTTCGCGTCAGCAGCCCCCGTCCCCTCGCTCTGCGCCACGAGGGACGAGTCCTCGGCAGGCGAGCTCGGTCCGGATTCTTCCGGCTCCTCGTCCTCCGCGACCTTCGTCGGCGGCTTGTCTTTTTGACCCTTCGCCATAACAACACCAAACGCGCCGAACCGCGGCAGACAAAGGCCTGCTCGGTGAGGATCCAGGGGCGGCCCTGAGGCGCCCACATCCCCCGGCAGGGGCAGAGAGGCTCGAACTCCCGACCTGCGGATTTGGAATCCGCTGCTCTACCAACTGAGCTATACCCCTAGAATCGCTGCGCCTTCCTGAGCACTCGTTCACTTCGTCTCGTCGTGAACCGTGTGCTTCTTGCACTGCTTGCAGAACTTCTTGAGCGACACCACCTGGTCCGGTGCCTTCGTGGTCTTGTAGTTCCGCGACTTGCACTCGCTGCAGGCCAGTGAGACGGCGATGCGCGCCGCACGCCACCCACCGGCCTGCTCGCCCACGTCGGCCTCCTACGCGAGGATCTTGGTGACGACGCCGGCGCCCACCGTCTTGCCGCCCTCGCGGATGGCGAAGCGCATCTGCTCCTCCAGCGCGACCGGGGCGATGAGCTCGATCGTCATCGTGATGTTGTCGCCCGGCATCACCATCTTCACCCCCTCGGGGAGGTTCACCGTGCCGGTCACGTCCGTCGTCCGGATGTAGAACTGCGGCCGGTAGTTGGTGAAGAACGGCGTGTGGCGCCCGCCCTCCTCCTTCTTGAGGACGTACACCTCACCGGTGAACTTCGTGTGCGGCGTGATCGATCCGGGCTTCGCCAGCACCTGGCCGCGCTCGATCTCTTCCTTCTCCACGCCGCGGAGCAGACACCCGACGTTGTCGCCCGCCTGCCCCTGATCGAGCAGCTTGCGGAACATCTCGACGCCGGTCACGACCGACTTCTTCGTGTCCTTGAAGCCGATGATCTGCACCTCGTCGCCGACCTTGATCACGCCGCGCTCGATGCGGCCCGTGGCCACCGTGCCGCGGCCCTTGATCGAGAACACGTCCTCGATCGCCATCAGGAACGGCTTGTCGATGTCGCGCACCGGCTCGGGGATGTAGCTGTCCAGCGCGCTGAGCAGCTGCTGGATCGTCTCCTCCCACTTCGGGTCGCCCTGGAGCGCGGGCAGCGACGCGCCGCGGACCACCGGCGCGTTGTCCCCGTCGAACTTGTACTTCGACAGGAGCTCGCGGACCTCCATCTCGACAAGGTCGAGCATCTCCGGGTCGTCCACCGCGTCGCACTTGTTGAGGAACACGACGATGTGGTTCAGGCCGACCTGCCGGGCGAGCAGCACGTGCTCGCGCGTCTGCGGCATCACGCTGTCGAGCGACGACACGACGAGGATCGCCCCGTCCATCTGCGCCGCGCCGGTGATCATGTTCTTGATGTAGTCGGCGTGCCCGGGGCAGTCGACGTGCGCGTAGTGGCGGTTCGCCGACTCGTACTCGACGTGCGCCGCCGCGATGGTCACCGTCTTGGTCTCGTCACGGACCGTCCCGCCCTTCGCGATGTCGGCGTACGAGATCGCCTTCGCCAGGTTGCGCTTCGACTGCACCTTGACGAGCGCCGCGGTGAGCGTGGTCTTGCCGTGGTCGATGTGGCCGATGGTGCCCACGTTCACGTGCGGCTTCGTACGAGTGAATTTCTCCTTGGCCATCGAGATGTCTCCTGCCGAAATGAAGTTCGCGGCTGCGTTTCGCTGTCCTGGCTGGAGCCCACCATCGGGATTGAACCGACGACCTCGTCCTTACCAAGGACGTGCTCTGCCAACTGAGCTAGGTGGGCAAACGACCGACCACGGAGCGGGCGACCGGGTTCGAACCGGCGACGTTCAGCTTGGAAGGCTGACGCTCTACCAACTGAGCTACGCCCGCGGGCTTCCGTCGAGAGTGATCCCGGCGGATCTATATCCTGGTCGAACCGCTTTCGGAGCGAAAGGACGCTCCGGTGGAGGGTGATGGATTCGAACCATCGTAGGCATTGCCGGCAGATTTACAGTCTGCTCCCTTTGGCCGCTCGGGCAACCCTCCAGATTTTCTCTATTTATCGGATCTTGCCGATTTTGTCTCTGCCCTGACCTCCCGAACCGCCAATCTGTTGCCTTGCATCGGAGCTGACGAGGGGACTTGAACCCCTAACCCCCTGCTTACAAGGCAGGTGCTCTACCGATTGAGCTACGCCAGCGGCATCCACCCGCTGCCCGTCCCCGGGCTCCGGGAAACGTGCGTGCTGACCTAGCGAAATGTCCCAAGACCGATCACTTCTGTGCGAGCAATCAACTCCCGGCCCTGCTGGACCGCCTGCCTGCGCGGTTCGGAGTGTGCCGACCGGGCTGGACCGCAGCGAGGTGAAGCTGTTGGTGCCGCTCACGTCGCTCCGAAGGTAGACGAGTCCCGCGAAGGGAGGAGGCTCTTAGCCCCCTGCAAGAGACGTGTCAAGCGGTGTGCATCGTTTTCGTCCGTTTCGCTGGAATCGGCTGCGAGAGCGCGGTCTGACCGCGTGGTCGAGCTGGGCGGTCCAGAGCACCGGCGTCCTCCGACGGCGCCGATCTCGCTCGAGCGCTCCCGATTTTCAAGTGCGGACGTCGGCGGACGTCGAATAGAACGATCCCGCGGAGCGCCGCGGCGAGGCGCGCGCGGGGGTCGCCTGGGCCACGTGCCCCGCGCCGAACGCCGCGCGCAGCGACGACGCGGCTCGGGCGAGCAGCTGCGTGAGCGCGAACGCAAGCGAACGTGGAACGAGAACGAGGGGGCGAAGACGGGGACGACGGGGACGACGAGGACGCGCGTCGACGGCGCCTCGTGCGAGCGAGAGGTCCCTTGCGCTCCGCTCGCGGCTGCTGCGATCCTGCCCGGCGCACGCTCGCCCGGGCGCGCCGCGGAGCGGCCCGAGGCGACGATCGCGTTCCGTCATGCTTCGGGGGTAGAGGTTCGATCGCATGGAATGTCCCGCTTGCCATCAGCCAAACATCGATGGGGCGCGCTTCTGCGCCACGTGCGGCGCGCTCCTCCCTGTCGCGCCGGTGGAAGCAGACCCGCTCATCGGCGCCATCGTCGGCGGCCGGTTCCGCATCATGGGCGTGCTCGGCGAGGGCGGGATGGGCCGCGTCTACAACGGCGAGCAGCCGATGGGGACGTCGGTGCGGAAGGTCGCCATCAAGACGCTCCTCTCGCAGCACGCGAAGGATCCGCAGGTGGTCGCGCGCTTCATGCGGGAGTGCGGCACGGTCAGCGAGCTCGAGCACCCGAACACCATCAAGGTCTACGACTTCGGGCAGACGAACACCGGGGAGCTCTACATCGCGATGGAGCTCCTCAACGGGCAGTCGCTGGAGACGGCGCTCGAGCGGGGCGGCGCGCTCTCTCCCGAGCGCGTCGATCGCATCATCGCGCAGACGTGCGGGTCGCTCCAGGAGGCCCATGAGAAGGGGATCGTCCATCGCGACCTGAAGCCCGCCAACATCTTCCTGACCAAGCGCGCCGGCGAGGAGGACTACGTCAAGGTCCTCGACTTCGGCATCGCGAAGCGCGACGAGCGCAGCGCCAAGGCCGAGCAGAAGCTGACCCAGCAGGGGACGGTGCTCGGCACCCCGCCGTACATGAGCCCCGAGCAGTTCACGGGGACCGAGCTCGACGCGCGGAGCGACATCTACTCGCTCGGCGTGCTGACCTACGAGATGCTCACCGGGCGCCTGCCGTTCGACGCCGACACGCCGTGGGCATGGGCGACTCAGCACATGACGGCGCAGCCATTCCCGTTCGAGGCGGTGCCGATGGGCGCCGCGGCCCCGCCGAAGATGAAGGCGGCCGTCATGAGGGCCCTCAGCAAGAGGCGCGAGGACCGGCAGCAGTCGGCGCGGGAGTTCTACGAGGATCTCACGATCGGCGCGGGCGCTCGCCTCTCGGTGCTCGCGGCGGCGCCGCGCACCCTCGTCGGGAGCGACGCGCCGACCAGCGGGACGGCGCTGATGCCGTCGCGCTCGGGTCAGACGCAGCTCGGGGAGCCGCTGTTCGTCGCGGGGCCGCCCACGGGATCGGGACCGGTGAGGACCGTCGTCAACCATCAGGCCCATCAGGCCCCGACGGTCATGGATCAGGCTGTCGTCCCGGCGCACCCGGCCGTGCCCACGGGCAGCGGCCAGGTGTTCCCCGCGCCGCCGCCGGCGCCGCAGAAGAGCAAGGCAGCTCCGATCCTCGCCGCGGTCGCGGCCGTCGCGGTGCTCGGCGTCGTGGGCATCGTCATGATGACGAAGGGGAGCGGCGGGAGCACGACGGAGGAGAGCACGTCGACCGCGATCCCGCTGCCCACGGGCGCGCCGTCGGTCACCGTGGCGTCGGATCCCGTGGGCACGCCCACGAGCACGCCCACCGCCACCCCGGAGCCTCCCCCGCCCGAGCCCACCGGCCCGGACAAGACGGCTCCGGACACCCCGAAGAACACGACGACCCCGACGACCCCGACCGCGACCACCGGGCCCAAGGCCCCGCCGCCTGGCAACGAGAAGGCGGAGCAGGAGTGCAGGGCCGCGATCAACCTGGCGAACGGCGGCAACACGGATCTCGCAGTGAAGCGCTTCGCGTCGTGCGATGGCCCCAAAAAGGCCGAGGCGAGGGCGGCCATCAGCGCAAGCGCCAAGCGGGCGGTCGCGTCCAAGGGGTGCGCGGCGAAGTCCCACGCCTTGGCCGCCGCGCGGATCGGGGCGGGCGAGGCGATGTCCCAGCTGCCAGCGCAGTGTCGATGAAGGAGGCGGGTCGGATCGGGCACAACGCTCAGCGGGTCCGGGCTGTTCCAGGCTTGCCTTGACGCCCGATTTTGACCGGTGCTAGATCCTGCCCCGACAGTTCTGAAAGTTCAGTGCACGCCGCGCCCTGGCTTTGTTTGGTCGGCGCTTGACTTTGGAACACGGGGGAGAAGGTCGCTCACGGGAAATGGGCAGTAAGATTCGTTTGGTCGCGCCTCGAATGAGCTGGCGCGACATATGTCGATCTAAAGAGTTCGCTGGGCGATGGATCGCCCTTGACAATGTCAAATACGTTCAAGGCTGTTCCCAGCCGGCCGAAGCCGACGTTGTGGACGCCGACGATGACCTCGCCGACTTATGCGCGAGGATGCGCGAGGCCGACCGCACGGCGTGTGCGATCCTCTTCGTCGAGGACGACGCCGGAGTACCTCCGCGGGTCCAGCGACTGCCGCAGCTTTGGCGCCGCGTCGCGCACCACTGATCCGCCGGAGCATCCTCACCCGCCCAGCCCGACCGTCTGACGAGGCGAGCGCCCTCGGGAGCGTCTCGGCGAACCGAGCGTAGCTCGGAGCGCTCATGCTCCTCACGTTCGCCGAGCGTCGGTCCCGCGTGGATCCCTGCCTTGGGACGTCCCGTCCGCCCTGCCGCCAGCCGATCTCCGGCTACTTGAGGATCGGCTTCAGCAGGGTCTTGCCGTCCTTGACGACGACATCGTAGTCGACGGACTTGGCCGGGTTCGTCGCACGCAGCTTCGCGGCCTGCGCGCGGAGGCTCTCGGCCAGGCGCTCGTAGGTGACGCCGGCCGTCGACTCACGCGCGGCGCGCTTCGTCTCGACGTACTTCGCGTAGATCTGACGCAGCCGCTGCTCCGGGAGCTCGTCGTCGCGCGCAGCAGATCGCTGCGGGGGCGCGGGTCGCGCGCGCACCGCGGCGTCGACGCCGGCGCGCGCGGCCTCCGGGGGGCGCGACGGCGTCCGCGGCGCCGTATGCCGAGCGCCGCTGGCCGCGCCGGTCTCCGCGGCAGGCGGCGCGGTGGAGCGACGGCGCCTGGCCGACGGCGGGCGCTCCGAGTGGACGCGCTCCTGCCGCCTCGCTCCTGTGCCCTTCGCTTCGCCCGCCGCGGCGGCAGCGACCGCTGGGGCTTCGGCCGGAGCGCCAGGAGAAGGCTTGACCGGGCTCGGTGGCGGCGGTCGCTTCGGAGCAGGCGGAGGCTCGGACGCGACGTCCGTCAACACGTCTGGAGGCCCGGCCGCGGCCTTCGATGCGTCGCCGGTCTTGGTGCGCTGAGCGCGCATCTCCGCCGCGAGCTCGGCGAGCCGCTGACGGCTGTTCGCGCCCGCCGCAGGCTGAGCCTTGTCGACGGCAGGGCGCGCCGGCGACTTCGCGCCCGCTGGGGAGGCCTCGGCCGGCTTCGCCTCTGCCGGCTTGCTCTCCGCCGGCTTCTGCTGGGGCCTGGTCAGGCCGAGCCCCCGGGGCAGCCCTCCCAGCGGCGCGGGCTTCACGACCGCGGCGGCCTGCGGCATGGCAGGCGGCGCGAGCGCGGGGCGCACCGGCGAGCTCGCGGGCGCCGCGCTCGACGCCTCCAGTGCGGTCAGCGGCGCGGCCGCGGCGCGAGGCGCGGCCTCCTCGGCGGCCAGCGCGGCCAGCGATCGCTTTCCCAAAAGCGACGCGGCGGGCAAAGGCGGGGGCGCCAGCGTGACCGCCTCGTCGTCGACGTCGATCTCCTCGTGATCGCCGCTGTCATCGGCGCGGTGGACCGGCTCGCGCGCTGCCTCCTGCTGCTCGGCGAGCTCCCCGTAGCGCTCTGCCCGCTTGCGGCCGACGATCGTGAGCGCTTCCTTCGCTCCGACCCGCTTCGCCGCGCGGATGACGTCGCGACGGTACGTGCCGTTCTCGATCTCGCGCGAGATGCGGCCCCAGTACTGCTGAAACGTGTTGTAGCGCTGGATCAGCATCTGGAACTTGAACCGGAGCCCGGTGTTCCTGATCTGCTCCCGCCGCATCACCCAGATGCGACGCTCGACGTCCTTGCGCGGGATGAGCGGCTCCAGCCGTTCGATCCCCATGAAGTACTGCTCGTAGAGCGCGCGCAGCCGCTCGATGCGCGTCTCCAGCTCCTCGAGCTCCCGCTCGACCTCACCCGATTCCATCGCGGCTAGAGGGGCGTGATGCGCAGGTTGTCGAAGCAGACCGGCGCATCCCATGCGTTGAAGCCCATGTGCTCGTGCCCTGGACCGGAGAGCGGAGCAGGGTCGCTGAGCTCCAGATACTCGACGTCGTTCACCGACCAGGAGAGGGTCCTGCCGTCACGACGCTCTATCCGGAAGCGATACGGTTGCCCCGGCGCAACCGGCCGCGCGCGGTCGTCGTCGCTGTCCGGATCCACGTCGATCTCCAGCCGTTCGGCGCTGTGCTCGTCGAGGCGCGCGAGCACGTGCTTCGTGTTCTTCCATCCTCCGAGGATCACGAGGTAGCTCGTCGCGTTCGTGTAGCTCGCCGCCGTCGCCCCGCTCCGGCCGTCACCCCAGAGCTCGGCCTTGATATCGCCGTCTGGGGCCTCGGCGATGGCGTCGAACTCGATCCGGGCGTTCTCCGGCAGCGGCCGCTTCAACCACACGCCGCGGTTCCTCGCGGCGCGCACGCAGAGCTGCCCCTCGTCGATGGCCCACTTGGAGCTCAAGGCGTTCCAGTCGGGGCCGAGCGCCGACCGGTTGAAGTCGTCCTCGAACACGCCCGTCCCCTGCGCTCCCGGAGCGGCGCCCGCGGTCGGCAAGGAGACCGACGGCGCGACCGTCCCGGCTGGCCGCGCGCTCACATCCCCCGTGGCCGGCCCTTCGGGAACACACGCCGCGCTCACGAGCAGTCCAGGCACTGCGAAGACCCCGACGGTGGCACGGCCAGAGAGCACGGAATCGATGCTAGCAGCGGCGCGCGCGGACTTCGAGAGCCGCTTCGCGGGCGCCGACGACAGGGGTGGGGAGAACATCACGCTGCGCTGACGGCCCGGGCACATCGAGATCGCCCGGCGCGGTTGGACCAGCGTCAGCGAACGCTTTGGCTCGCTGCGTCATGCGCGAGAGACGATGCTTGATGGTCCCCAAGCCCAGGCGTAAGGAGAGGCGCCATGCATCCCATCCTGTTCCGCGTCCCGCTGCCCGCCTGGACCGTGCCCCTGCTCTGGGTCTTCCTGATCGCTGCGGGCGTCGCTTTCGCGGGCGCGATCGGGCTGCTCATCGCGAAGAACAAGCCAGGCGCGACGGCCGCGGGCATCGCAGGCGTCGCGCTCGCCGCGATCGCCTCTCAGGTCAAGGAGCAGACCTACACCCTGGGTCCGCTGCCCATCTACAGCTACGGTGTCATGCTCGGGCTCTCGCTCGTCGTCGGCTGGTACCTGACGCTCGGGCTCGCGGAGCGCGACGGCCTGCCGAAGGAGACGATGGCCAACTGCTACGTCGTCACCGCTCTCGCCGCGGTCGTCGGGTCGCGCGTGCTCTACATCCTCACGAACCTCGACGAGTTCGACTCGTTCGGCGCGATGTTCGACATCCGCCGCGGCGGACTGGTGGCGTACGGCGGCTTCCTGGGCGGCTTCCTGGGCTCGTACCTGTTCCTGCGCTCCCATCGAATCCCGCTGCTCCCCTGGGCCGACGTCGCCGTCCCGAGCCTCGCCTCGGGCCTGATGATCACGCGCATCGGGTGTTACCTCTTCGGCTGCGACTTCGGCCGGCCGCTCGGCGAGACGGCGCCCGCCTGGCTGAAGAAGCTCGGCACGTTCCCGCGCTGGGCCGAGGGCACGCTGGACCACGGCAGCGGGTCCCCGGCGTGGGTGCAGCACGTCAAGGAGCGCGGGCTGGATCCGAGCTCCGAGGCGTCGCTCGCCGTGCACCCGACGCAGATCTACGAGGCGCTCGTCGGCGCAGGGCTGCTCGCGCTCCTCCTCCTCGCGCGCCGCCGGCAGAAGTTCCGTGGCGAGATCTTCCTCATCTTCACGTTCTCCTACGGCGTCTGCCGCTACCTGCTCGAGCTCCTCCGCGACGACGCCGAGCGGGGCTCGATCCCGCCGTCGCTCCCGGAGCACGTGTTGCTCCCGGCCGGCCTCGTGATCTTCGCCGTGGGGTACACGATCGGGTTCTCCCACCTCCTGCGCGACAACGTGGTGCGCAAGGTGACGCAGGTGCTCTCCTTCGTCCCCGCGGTCGCCCTGTACCTGGCCCTCAGGCCCGAGACGTTCGCCGCCTCCGCGACCCTCCAGTACTCGACCTCCCAGGCCGTCGCGCTGGCGACCGGGCTCGCCGCGTCGATCGCGTTCGCGGTCTATCACAAGGCCGCCCTGGACCACCCGGAGCAGGCGATGGCGCTCAGCCTCCCGGAGAGCCCCGCCGCGGCCGCCGACAAGCAAGCAGATGGCGACGACGACGAGGACCAGAACGACGAGGACGAGGACGACACGCCGAGAAAGAAGCGGAGCGCGCCGGCGAAGGCCGGCGACGCGCCGTCGCGGGCCAGGCGCGGCAGCGCAAAGGACGAAGGCCGGGCGACGGCCCGCGAAACCGGCGCCGCCGAGGCGCCCGACACCACCGGAGAGGCATAGAACGTGAAGATCGCATTCGGAGAGGGCATGCTCGTACCGGCCGTCGTGCAGGATCGGCTGACCGGGCAGGTCCGGATGCTCGCGTACATGACGCGGGAGTCGCTCGCCAGGACGCTCGAGACGGGGCGCGCCACCTTCTTCAGCCGCTCGCGCGGCGAGCTCTGGGAAAAGGGGGCGACGAGCGGCAACACGCTGGCGGTGACGAGCGTCCACGCCGACTGCGACGGGGACGCGCTCCTGATCCTCGCGGAGCCCCGCGGTCCGACGTGCCACACGGGGAGCGCGAGCTGCTTCTTCCGGCAGGTCGATGCCCGCGGCGACGGGGAGCCCGAGGCCGCCGACGAGGGGCAGGACGCGTCCGCGCTGCTCGAGGCCCTCGAGCGCGAGATCGAGGCGCGCAAGGCGTCGTCGGCGACGAAGAGCTACACCCGGAAGCTGCTCGACGGAGGCGCGCCGCTCATCGGGGCGAAGCTCCGCGAGGAGGCCGGCGAGCTGGCCCAGGCGATCGCCGGGGAGAGCGACGAGCGCGTCGCGTCCGAGGCGGCGGACGTCATCTACCACCTGCTGGTCGGCGTCGCGTCGCGCGGCGTCCCGCTGCGCGCGGTGCTCTCGGCGCTCGCGTCACGCATGGGCACGAGCGGCCTCGTCGAGAAGGCATCGCGGGCACAGAAGGACGGCCCGGGCAAGCCGTGATGCGCCGGGCGCCGCTGCCTCGATGTGGCGGCGGCTCGCTCTTCGTGATCCGCCGCGCGGCGCTGCGCTGTCAGCAACCACAGAGCCCGTTGTAGACGGACGAAGCCCTGTCACCGCGACCGGGGCTGCCGATCGGGATCACCCCGATGGCGGCGGCGCCCGCGAGAGCGAGGTGGCAGACGGCGAGGCTTCGCCACCGCAGCTGCGCGCCGGCCCCCGCCCTCCGTGAGGGCGGCGGATGGGCTATTCTGGATGGGTGAGCCCGTTCCGTGAGCCGCCCGGCATCGAGCTCGGCCCGCTGGAGGTCGGCCTCGGGCGCGCGGCGCGGCGAGCCATGGTGGGCCTCATCCCGAGCGGGGGACGGCTCATCGCGCCGGACGGCTACGCGCGGACCCTCCACGGCGAAGGCGGCTCCTGGCGCGGCCGCTCGCACACCGCAGGCGCGCTGGGCTCCCTGGGGCTCTTGCTCGCGTCGGCCTGCGCCTTCGTCGCGGCGACCGGCGGCTTTCAGCTGCACGGCCTCGAGGCCACGGCGGTGACGGTCGCGCTCGTGATCGCGGGCGGGGTCTCGCTGGCCGCGGTGCTGCGCGCCATCGATGCGCCGCGCGAACGGCTCACCGTGCACGGGGCCGTGGTCGGCAGGGCGGCGAGGCGCGCGCTCCGCAGGGCAGGGCGCCTCGCGCGCCACGCGGAGCGCGCGCCGGATAGGTTCGGCCCTCGCCGCGTCACCGCGCTGCGCAAGACGTTATCCATGCTCGCTGATCCGCTCATCGCGGACTGGATCCCCGCGGACGTGCGCGGCCGCGCGGAGCTCCTCCTCGCCCGCGCCATCGCCGCGAGCGTCGGCGCGCGATGGGCGCGCGAGGCCAGCGTCCGGACCGAGGTCCGGGCGCTTCTGCTCGCCGCGGCCGATCACCTGATCGAGCCGACGCCGGCCCGGCTGGACCTTCTCGTGCTGGCAGAGCACACCGAGCCCGCCCCGGCGCCGCGGGATGCACGCTGGCCACAGCGCGTGACCGCTGCGGCGCAGATCCGCTGCATGGCGCCGTCGCCCCCTGTCCCCTCCGACGCCGTCGCCGAGGACACCGCGGCGGGGGTCGATCTCGACGCGACCGATTCCTCCGGTGAGGCGATCGATCGTGCTAGGGTGCGCTGCTGAAGGGCGCGCCGCCGACGCCTCGGGAGGCCTCGGCGGCGTTGCAGGAATCCCGTGAATCCACCTCGATTCCGGAGCTCTTCACGCTCCCGGGCCATCCCCCTGCCCCCTGCGCTCGGCCGCGCCCACCTCGCGATCGGGTGCGCGTTGCTCCTGGGGACGTGCCCGAGGCGCGCGCTCGGGCAAGGCGCGGTGGCCGCCGGCGCAGAAGCCACGACGCAGGAGCGAGCGCCGCACGCTTCCGCGCCCCCCCACGCGGCAGCGCTGTCGCCCGGCGCGGCGCCAGAGGAGAGGCATCGCGTCCGGTACACCCTCGACGGCATCGAGATCCGAGGCAACGTGCGGACCGCCGCGCGCGTGATCCTCCGCTACGTCAGGTTCCGCGCGGGGGACCTGCTCGACGTCGAGGATCCGGAGATCGAGCTCACGCGCTACCGCCTCCTCGGGACCGGGTTCTTCGCCTCGGTCGGGTTCTCGCTCCGCAAGGGGGTCGAGCGCGGGAGCGCGACGCTCGTGATCGACGTCGTCGAGCGCAACACGTTCGTCGTGCAGGACCTCTGGCTCGGCATCGCGGCCGACGAGGACACCGCGGGCAACGCGAAGCCGCTCTCCGCGTTCACCGGCGTGCAGGTCGCCGAGACCAACCTCGCCGGGACAGGGATCACGCTCGGCGCCGGCGTCGGGCTCGCGGCCGACCAGCTCGCGCTGAGGACCCGCTTCGTCGACCCCGCGTTCGTGGGGACCCGCTGGTCGGCCACGGTGACGGTGCTCTACAACGACGCCCGTGACTTCTTCGGCAACCGGGACGTCGTCTTCGAGTCCCCGTTGCTCGAGCAGCGCGAGGTCACGGGCTACGCCGTCGTCGCCTACAAGCGGTTCGGCGCGACGCTCGGCACAGGTCACGACGTCTCCTCCTCCTCGCGGCTGTCGCTCGACTACCACCTGGAGCAGATCGACGCGACCGTGCCCACGGTCGCCTCGCACATGCGCGGCAACAGCCGCGAGCCCATCGAATTCGACATCCTGGGCGGCAAGACGGTGCTCTCGTCGCTGCACGCCGCGATCGATCACGACACGCGCGACGCGCCCTTCCTTGCGACGCAGGGCACGCTCGCGTCGGTCTCGGTCACGGTGGGCGTACCGCCGTTCGGCAGCGACTACGGCTACCAGAAGTTCGAGTTCGGCGCGCAGCGCTGGTTCCGCCTGCCGCTGCGGCACGTGCTCCGCGTCGAGGCGTTCGCCGGCGCGATAGCCGGGGATGCGCCTTTCTTCGAGAAATTTTACGTCGGCGATCTCACCGACCTCCTGCCGGATCGGCTGCTCGATCTGGCGCCCGATCGGAGGCAACCGCCAAACTTCCTCAGCACGGACATCATCGAGGTCCGGTACGGGGACTTCGCCGCCAAGCTGGAGGCGGAGTACCGGATCCCGGTCTACGCCGGCCGCGGCTCCATCTACGGCGTCGATCTCTTCGGCGCCGCGGGCCTGTACGGCCTCGCGACGCGCCGCGAGTTCACCGATGCGCCGACCGGATACGAGGGCTTCGCCCGCGTGCCCGTGGACCTCACCTACAACCTCGGTCTGCGGGTCGACACCGCGGTCGGCGGGGTGACGCTCGCGTTCTCGAACCTCCTCGGGTTGATCCCGGCGCGACGCGGTGAGCGGAAATGATCTGCTCGTTCTGCTCGCTCTGCTCATTCTGCTCCAATGCACATCGCGGACCGAAGCGCGCGGTGCGCGGTGCGCGGCGCGCGGGCGGTGGCCGCCGCGCCTGGCACCTCCGAGAGGCGCGGCGAGCGCTCGTGGCGCTCGGCCACGGAGCGGCGCGCTGGCTCGGGATCGCGCTGCTCGCGACGCTCGCCCTCCGAGCGAGCTGGTCGATGGCCCAGGAGGGGCCGGGGCCCAAGGAGATCGCTGACGCGGACGCGCAGCAGGCGCTCGGCGCGCCTGCCGCGCTGCCCACCCGGGTGGCGAGCTTGACGCTCGACAAGACGATCGTGCAGCTGACCGTGGGCTTCCGCGACGTCGTCGACGGCGAGATCTCGAAGAAGCTGCTCAGCGGGCTCCCCACCGTCATCACAATGCGCGGCTACCTCTTCCACGAGAGCGGAGGCAACCCTGTCGCGCTCGCCGCCAAGAGCTGCCGGATCGTCTACGACCTCTGGGATGAGGTGTTCCGGATCCAGCTGATCCAGGCCGGAGGTCAGTCGAGCACGGTCGCGATCAACGTCGAGGGCGTGCTCCGCAACTGCGCCGAGGCCCGGCGGCTGCCGCTCGCGGAGCGATCGCTCGTCCGCGACGGCAGCCGCTATTTCGTCGCCGTGCTGGTCGAGGTGAACCCCATGAGCGCCGAGATGCTCGATCGCATCAAGCGGTGGGTGACCCGACCGCCCGGCTCGACGGCGATCGGGCCGGGCGACTCGCTGTTCGGCTCCTTCGTCGGCCTGTTCGTGACGCGCATCGGCAACGCCGACCGGATGCTCGCCTTCCGCACGCAGCCCTTTTTACCGCCGGTGCCACCGCCCAGCCCGCCTCCTCCTCCCCAGAGGTCTCCCGGCCGCTGAGCGGCGGCCTCGCTCGACGTCACGCCCCTCGCCCGCCGGGCGGCGCGTCGGTCTACACTCGTCGCGCGGACGCTCTGTTGGTGTCGGATCCACCCCCATGCGCCTCTTTCCCATCGCGCTCGATCTCAACGGCCAGCGGGCGCTCGTCATCGGCGCGGACGGCGACGCCCCGTACACCGTGGAGCGCCTCCTCTCGGCGGGCGCTCGCGTCTCCGTCGTCGCTCCACGGCAGGTCGACGGGTCCATCGAGCAAGCCAGCCGGGAGGGGCGGCTCGATCTGCACCGGCGAGCATTCGTGGAGGGCGACCTCGCCGGGGCGGCGATCGTGTTCCTCGTGCCGGGTGACGAGGCGCTCTCGCGGCGCCTCCACCGAGAGCTCGCGGGCGCCGGGCGCCTCGTCTGCACGCTGGATCGCCCGGAGGTGTCGAACTTCGTCAATCCTTCGGTGGTCTCTGCCTCCGGACTGACGATGAGCTTCAGCAGCCATGGCGTCAGCCCTGGAACGATACGGCGCATCCGGGAGGACCTCGGCGCCCTCTTCTCGGATCCTCGGTTCGCCCGCTACATCGACGCGCTGCGCAGGCTCCGCGAGAGCCTCCCTCGGGGCCCCGAGCGGGCCGCGCGCATGCGCCGGGCGACCCTGGGCTTCGGGCTGGAGGCGAGGCTTCGGTTCCCTGCATGGCTGGAGCGAGGCGACGAGCCTTGATGTCCGAAGAGGCCGCGCCGGAGCGGCGGGGGCGCCGCGGGGGCGCGGGCCTCGGCGCGGATCTCGGCCAAGGCGCGCGCGCCCCCGGATGAACGCGAAACCCCTTGTGTAGAGCGGCCTTCAAGGCTTAAGTGGGCGCCCACGCGACACTATCCGCGGAGGAGGGCTTACGGTATGCGTTCACGATCGGGCCGGCTGACGATGTTGACCTCGGCGGCGATGGTCTCTGGGCTCCTGACGCTGACGAACGTCAGTCCGGCATCCGCGCAGACGGATGCCAAGCCGGCAGCGCCCCCGGCAGCTAAGCCGGCCGCCCCGGCCGCCCCCGCGGCGGCTCCTGCGAAGCCAGCCACATCCGCGGCGCAGGCGCCCACCCCCGCTGCGACGCCGCCCGCGGCCGGCGCGACACCGCCCGCGGCCGGGACGCCCGCCGCGGCTCCCGCGAAGGCGGGTACGCCCGCGACGGCGGCTCCCGCGAAGGCCGGTGAGCCCGCGACGAAGGTCACCACCACCAAGCCGAAGAAGGCGCTGACCGAGAAGCAGAAGAAGGACGAGGCGAAGAAGCTCTACAAGGAGGCCGAGGCCAGGTTCGACAAGGGCGAGTACGCCGTCGCGGCCGACCTGTACCGCCAGGCGGACGAGTACGTGCCCGGCGCCGCACCGAAGTACAAGCTCGCCCTCTCGCTCGACAAGCAGGGCCTCGTCACCGAGGCCGTCGCGGCCTGGCAGGCGTTCCTCGATTCGAAGCCGGACGCCGAGAAGTTCAAGGAGAAGATCGCCGAGGGGCAGACGCGCGTCGAGGCCCTGAAGAAGACGCCGGCGAAGGTGAAGGTCGCGACCGTCCCGGAGGCGCCGCCTGGCCTCAAGGTCGCGGTCGACGGCGTGGCCCAGACCGGCAAGGAGCTCTCGGTCCCCCCCGGCAAGCACACCCTCACCGTCTCCGCCGAGGGGTTCGCCGACGCGAGCCAGGAGCTCGAGGTCAGCTTCGCCGAGGCGCGCGAGGTCAACGTCACGCTGACGCCGCAGGCGCCGGCGCCTGTCGCTGCGACGCCGGCCCAGCCCCCCACCCCGCCGCCGCCCGCCGACGTGCCGCCCGCGCAGCCGCCGCCGCCCGCAGCGCCGATCGAGCCGCGCTCTCCGGTGCCGGCCTACGTCACCCTCGGGCTCGCCGGCGCCGGTGTGGTGGTCGGGACGATCTTCGGCATCCAGGCGCTCGGCGCGAAGAGCGACTTCGATGACGCCCCGACGACCAAGACCGCGGACAAGGTCGATCGCTTCGCGCTCATCGCGGACATGTCCTTCGCGGTGGCGCTCACGTTCGGCGTCACCGGCGCGGTCCTGCTCCTCAGCGACGACCCGGCCCAGGCGAAGGCCGCAGCGTCGAGCGCGACGAAGAAGGCGTTCGTCACTCCGTTCGTCAGCCCGACAGGCGGCGGCGCCGCCGCGCGGTTTACCTTCTAAGGGGACTACTATGTGGAAGAAACAGCATCTTCTCGCGATGGCGCTCTGCGCTGGCGCGCTCTCGACTCTCGGGATGGGCTGCGAGCTCATCGCCTCGGTCGATCGCTCGCGCATCCCGGGGGACGAGGACGTCCTCGACGACGGATGTTCTGACGGCACGAAGAACAACGAAGAGACCGACGTCGACTGCGGCGGTTCCATCTGTCCGAAGTGCGACGCCGCCAAGGCGTGCACCGCAGCCACCGACTGCACGAGCGGCTTCTGCGCCGACGACGTCTGCTGCGACAAGGCCTGCGACGCGGAGTGCGACTCCTGCACGGCCGCGCTCAAGGCGTCGGGCGACGACGGCGAGTGCGGCCCCTCGAAGGCCGAGACCGAGTGCGGTGAGGCGACGTGCTCCGAGGGCGTCGAGACGAGCCGCGGCACCTGCGACGGGGAGAACGTGGAGTGCGGGCCCGGCGAGGAGAAAGAGTGCGAGGAGTTCGCCTGCAATGAGGCGGCCAACGCCTGCTTCACCGAGTGCATGGAGGACGCGCATTGCGCGAAGTGCCACGAGTGCGCGGACGGCGCCTGCGTGCTGGCCGCGGCCGGCGCGGAGGGCCTGGGCTGCGACGAGGGCCAGGCGTGCGACGCCGCCGGCGAGTGCAAGCCCGCGAACGGCGTGGAGTGCACGGAAGCGAGCGCGTGCGCCACTGGGCTCTGCGTCGACGGCGTCTGCTGCGACACCGCCTGCGACACGGCGTGCATGGCCTGCAATGTGAAGGATCTGGAAGGCACGTGCTCGAACATCCCGCTCGGCACCGAGGACGAGGCGGACTGCAGCGGCATCAACACGTGCGATGGCAAGGGCGCTTGCAAGCTGGTGGGTGGCGAGGAGTGCACCACCAACGAGCAGTGCGCGAGCGGCAAGTGCCTCCCCAGCCCCCTCTTCAGGTGTGACGAGATCCCGGAGACGCCCTGAGCTCTCTCCGGCTCCCGCCGGGCTCCCCAGGGAGCCCGGCGGAGCTCACGCCTCGAACGTCCCTCTCACGCGCGCGCTGAGCTCTCCCGCCCCGGAGCTCGAAGGCGGGCCCAGCACCGTCATCGACTCGGCTTCTCCCTCGAACAGCCCGCCGTCCCCGAGCTCGTCCTCCGCGGCTTCCGCCTCGTAGGCAGGCACCATCGCGGCCTCCTCCCAGCGGCTCTTGAGCCGCTCCGCGAGCTTCGCGAGCAGCTCCCGCGTCGTCTCCCGGTCCGTGGCGGACAGGACCACCGCATCCGGGTGCCCGAGGAGCAGCCGCCGCCCCTCCGCCGGGGCGATCAGGTCCGCCTTGTTGAACACCACGATGCGGGGGATGCCGATGAGATCGAGCTCGGTCAGCAGCGCCTCGGTCGTCTCGATGTGCTGGTCGCGCGCGGGATCGCTCGCGTCCACGACGTGGAGCAGGAGGTCGGCGTCGGCGGCCTCCTCGAACGTCGCCCGGAAGGCGGCGAACAGGTCCTTCGGCAGCTCCCGGATGAAGCCGACGGTGTCGGTGATCACCACCTCGCGCTCCTCGGGGAAGCGGAGCCGCCTCGAGCGGGTGTCGAGGGTCGCGAACAGCTTGTTCTCGGCGAGCACGTCGGCGCCGGTCAGCGTGTTCAGCAGCGTGCTCTTGCCGGCGTTCGTGTAGCCGACGATCGAGACCACCGGCACGCCGAGCCGGGCGCGGCGGCGGCGGCGCTGCTCGCGCTGGCGGGAGAGCCGCTTCAGCTGCGCCTCCAGGAAGCTGACGCGCTCCTTCGCGCGGCGGCGCCCGATCTCGAGCTTCGTCTCGCCCGGACCGCGCCCGCCGATGCCGCCCGTCAGGCGAGACAGGGAGTCGTCCTTCTGCCCGAGGCGAGGGAGCGTGTACTTCAGCTGGGCCAGCTCGACCTGGAGCTTGCCGTCCGACGACTCGGCCCGCTGGGCGAAGATGTCGAGGATGAGCTGCGTCCGGTCGAGCACCTTGAGATCCGTGTGCTTCGCGATCGCCGAGGCCTGGGAGGGGGTCAGATCCCGGTCGAAGACCAGCGTCTCCGCGTCGAGCTCCGAGGCGCGCAGCACGACCTCGTCCAGCTTGCCCTTGCCGAGCACGAGCCGCGGGTCGAGCCGATCGCGCAGCTGGAGGACCGTGTCCGCGACGTCGACGCCCGCGGTGCCAGCGAGCTCGGTCAGCTCGCGCAGGCTCTCCTCGGCCCGGGCGAGCGCGCCCACCTTGGATTTCTCGGCGACGTGGACGAGGATCGCGCGGCCGTCCTTCGCCGCGACCGACCGCGTGCGCGACCGCTTCGTGAACTCGTCCTCGAGCGCCTGGATGAGCGCGCCGAAATCGACGTCGGCGCGGCCGATCGCGACGGGGCCCACGGTCCGATACGGCAGCGCCGCCGCCCCGCGGCCGTCGCCGCGCCCCTCCGCCTCGTCCACGGTCACCGTGACCGCTTCCTTCCCGTGGACCGGGACGTTGTACGCGTACTGGAGGGTCCGCGGCTCGCCCTGAGGGGTGAGCTGCACGGCCGCGACCAGGTCGAGCCGGAGACGGACGAGATCCACGAGATCGTCCCGGGTGAGCGGCTCGTTGAAGAGGTGCGTGTGGACGAGCCGGAGCGCCCTGAAGCGGCCCTGCGCGGCGCGGAGGCGCCCGATGTCCGGCAGCATCAGCCGGGTCGCGTCGCCGACGATGACGTAGTCGATCTCGCCCGAGCGGTGGACCAGCGCGCCGACCTGGCGCCCCGTCTCATGCGATGCCTCGGCGAGCGCCTTGATGAGCTCGGGCGTGGCGATGCTGGCGAGCGGGACCTTGCGGCGGTAGATGCGCTCGAGGGTCTTGGTGGCCTGGGGGCTGAGTCCGGTGGTGTTTCCGTAGAGGGTGGGCATTCGATAATCGAAGGGGGATGTCGATCCCGCTCACTCGATTTCATAACGCACGCGGGGCCGGTCCGCGACCAGGGGCACCGCGGATCTTCGTGCGGAGCGCGCATTTTCTCGTCGCTCGTCCCCCTTCCGTTGCTCCCCGTCCCTCCTCGCCTCCCGCTCGACGCGCTCCTCCAGGTTCCTGTGGAGACCGCGCGCGAGACGAGGCTACCCTGCGCCGCGATGGCCATCCTGACCCCCCTCTCGCTCGCGGATGCCCGCCGCATCGGCGCGCTCTACGGCCTGGAGATCGCCGACGTGCGCGGCCTCCTCGCCGGGAGCGTCAACTCCAACTTCGCGTTGACGCTCGCCGACGGCCGCGGACAGGTGTTCCTGCGGGTCTACGAGGAGCAGCAGCTCGGCGCGGCGTCACGCGAAGCGCGCATGCTCGAGCACCTCGCGGCGGGGGGCGTCGCCACCCCGCAGCCGCTCCGGCGCCGCGACGCGGCGCCCTCTGACGCGGCGTCCGTGTCGGAGGGCGCCGCGTTCGTGGCAGAGCACGCTGGAAAGCCGGTCGCGCTGTTCCCGTGGGTCGGGGGAGCGTCGCTCTGCCAGGCGCGCGTCACGCCGGACGCGACCCGCCGCGTCGGCGCGGCCCTGGCGCGGGTGCACCTCGTCGGCGCCTCGTTCGAGGGGGCGAACGCCAGCCGGTTCGACCTCGACGGCCTCGACCAGCGGCTCCGGGGGCTCCGTTCCCCTGCGCCCGCCGCCGGCACGACGTCGACGGCCCCCGCTCCCGCCCCGGCCCTCCCGCCCGACGTGGCCGCCGCCGTCGACGAGCTCACCGGCCGGCTCGAACGGATCCGCGCCGCGGCGCCGCGAACCCCCGGCCCCCAGACGCTGATCCATGGCGACCTCTTCCGCGACAACGTGCTCTGGGAGGCCGGCGAGATCTCGGCGCTGCTCGATTTCGAGAGCGCCTCGCGCGGGAGCGCCGCGTTCGACCTCGCCGTCACGATGCTCGCGTGGTGCTTCGGCGACGATCTCGACCCGGATCTCGTGTCCGCGCTCGCCGCCGGCTACACGGCGGTGCGGCCGCTCTCAACCGAGGAGCGCGACCGTTTGTTCCACGAGAGCGTGATCGCGGCGCTGAGGTTCTCCATCACGCGCATCACCGATTTCGAGCTCCGCCCGAAGGGCAGCGGTGTCTACAAGGACTTCCGGCGCTTCCTTGCGCGGCAGCGGACGCTCGAGCGCCTCGGCCCGGAGGGGCTCCTCGCGCTGCTCGGCGTCTGATCCGCGTCGACTCGCGCCGACGTCTTCCGCTGTCCGATCACCGTCTGCTTACCGTCTGCTTGGCGCCTTCGCCGTCTTCACCGTCTGATTCAGGTCCGATTCAGATGTGAGCGGAGGTCGTCTGTGATTTTGCGTTAACTTCGCTGCGCCTGGCGATGGCGGCGTTGCGCGGTCCCGGCTAGGCCGTTACCTTCGCCGAATGGCACAGGTCGGAACCCTCGATTTCAAGGGCTTCATCGAGAGACGGAAGGGCCAGCGCGCGGGCGGCGGGGACGGCGCGGGCAACGCGTATGCCTACGTGTCCGACAAGAACACGCGGCTCGCCTTCGAGAAGATGCGTCCGGTCGAGCTCGCCGTGACCGCCGCGGTCAGGCTGTTCAAGACGGTCGGCAAGAACGAGCTGCTCGGCCACGCCGTCAAGGTCGGCCCCGCGCAGTTCCCGCGCGTCCACAACCTCGCGGTCCACTGCGCCGAGACGCTCGGGATCGCGACCCCGACGATCTACATCGTCAACAGCCCCACCCTCAACGCGGCCACCTACGGGACGAACGACGACTCGTTCATCATGGTGCACTCGGCGCTGGTCGATCATTTCACCGACGACGAGCTGCTCAGCGTCATCGGCCATGAGTGCGGCCACATCCACAACAGCCACGTGGTCTACCTGACCGCCATGCACTACCTGACGCGGATGGCGTCGGTCTTCGTGAAGTGGATCGTCGGCCCGGCGATGCTCGCGCTCTCCGGCTGGTCGCGCCGGGCCGAGGTCACCTGCGACCGCGCCGGCCTGCTCTGCGCGAAGAGCCTCGACGTCTCGACGCGCGCGCTCACCAAGCTCGCGCTCGGCTCGACCAAGCTGTACGAGGAGCTCAACCTCGAGGCGTTCATCGCCCAGCACGAGGAGGGCAAGGGCGGCGTCGGCAGGTTCGCCGAGTTCACGGCCAGCCACCCGTGGCTGCCGAAGCGCGTCCTCGCGCTCCGGGCCTTCGCCGAGAGCGAGCTCTACAAGCGCCACGCCGGGCTCGGCGCCGGCGGCCTCTCGATGGAGGAGGTCGACGAGAAGGTGCACGAAGTCATCAAGATCTGGGGCTGAGGGGCTCCCGCTCCTGGAAAGGCGCAAGGCCGAGGTAGACGCACATGCTCGAATCCTTCCACAGCCGCAAAGACGACGTGACCGGGGCGCTCAGGGATCTCGTGACGTTCGCCGAGGCCCTCGGCGCCAAGAGCGTCGCGACGCGCATCACGAACGATCTCGTGAAGAAGCTCGACGCCGATCGCTTCCACCTCGTCGTGGTCGGCGAGTTCAACCACGGCAAGACGACGTTCGTGAACGCGCTGCTCGGCGCCTCGATCCTCCCCGTCGGCGTGACGCCCACGACGGCGGTGATCCACCACCTCGAGTACGCGGCCGATCCGCGCGCCGAGGTGGTCTACGCGTCGGGCGAGCGCACCGGCCTGCCGTTCGAGGACGTGCGGGCCTTCACCGTCGGCGGAGAGCGCTCGTCAAGCGCCGGCGAGGTGAAGTTCCTCGAGGTGGGGTACCCGGCCGAGCTCCTGCGCGAGCGTGTGGTCCTCGTCGACACCCCCGGGGTGAACGACCTCTCGCTCCAGCGGGCGGACATCACCTACAGCTACATCCCGCGGTCGGACGCCGTGCTGTTCCTCATCGACGCAGGCCAGCCGCTCAAGGAGAGCGAGCGGGTCTTCCTCCAGGAGAAGCTGCTCGGGCAGTCGCGCGACAAGATCCTGTTCGTCGTGACGAAGCGCGACATCTGGAGCCAGGACGAGGAGGTCGAAGCGCTCGCCTACATCCGGAGCGAGCTCGGGAAGCTCGTTAAATCGCCCGTGGTCTTCCCGATCTCGAGCGAGAGGGCGCTGGAGGGTGATCGGCCCGGCAGCGGGATGCCGGAGCTGCTCGATCACCTGACCCGGTTCCTCGCCGAGGAGCGCGGGCGCATCCTGCTCGACAACGCGCTCGGCGAGGGCCTCGAGTCCGCGCGCCTGCTCGGCAAGGGCGTGGACGCGCGGCGGCGGGCGACCGCGATGTCGCGCGACGAGCTCAGCCGCCGCATCGAGATGATCGAGAAGGATCTGGCCGGCCAGTCGCGCACCATCGAGGAGCGGCGCGCCGGCATCCGCGAGGAGGTGAGCGCCATCCGGGCCTGGGTGCACCGTGACCTCGATCGCTTCGTCGACGACGTGCTCCGGCAGCTCCCGGCGATCATCGACGAGGCCCACACGGACGAGATCAAGGTCTACCTCGGGGCGTTCCTGGAGCGCACGTTCGCCGAGTGGGCGCAGGCCGAGACGAAGGAGATCGCCACGGCGCTCGAGGCGCTCGCCGAGAAGACGATCGCGCTCGTGCGCGAGGACGCGCACGACGTGGCGAAGCGGGTCAGCGAGGCGCTCGGCGGCGACGTGAAGCCGCCGAACGTCGAGGTCGACACGTTCGGCTACGATGTCGGCGTCTTCGCGCTCTTCACCATCGGCCTCGGCGTGATGTTCACGAACGCCCTGCTCGGCGGGATCCTGGCGCTCGCGGCGCCTGTCCTGGCCGTGTACGTGAAGGACAAGGTCGAGGCCGAGACCCGCAAGAAGGCGAAGGAGATGGCGCCGATCGCGCTGCGCGAGGCCGCCACCCGGATCGGGCCGAAGCTCGACGAGATGATCCAGGAGTTCGCGAGCCGGCTCGACGCGTGGGTGGTCACGGCCGGCCAGGAGCTGCACCGGGAGGTCATCGAGGTCCTCAAGGCGGCGCGCGAGGAGCGGGTCCAGGCCGAGCCGAGCAGCGAGAGCCAGCTCAAGGCGTGCGACGCCCAGGCCGAGGCGCTCCAGACGCTGACGTCGCGCCTGGAGGGGCTGCGGAGCGCGCTCTGGACCGTCGAAAACGGCGAGAGCAGGCCGATCCCTCCGCCCGTGTCCAGCGTGCCCAACGCGCCGGGCGGCTCGGCCTGAGCGGGGCGCACGCCTCCTGACAAGGGAGGAGGTCCGGCTCAGCCCGGCCTCCTCCGCCCTGCGCCGTGGCCATATCCAATCGTCGGGCGCTCATGCGAGAATGCGGCCGTGCAGCTCGACTTCGCAGCCCGTGAAGTGACGATCAAGCTCGTCTATTACGGCCCGGCGCTCAGCGGCAAGACGACGAACCTCGTCTCGCTGCACGGCCTCGCCGGGTCAGACGCTCGCGGACGGCTGATGACGCTCGAGACGCAGGACGATCGCACGCTGTTCTTCGATCTCCTGCCGCTCACCTTCCGCGCGAAGGACGGCGACGTCTCGCTCCGCATCAAGCTGTTCACCGTGCCCGGCCAGCCGATGCACGCCGCCACGCGGAGGCTCGTGCTCCAGGGCGCGGACGGGGTCGCGCTGATCGCCGACTCGCAGATCTCCGAGACGCAGCGCAACGCCGAGGCGTTCTTCGACCTCCGCCAGAACCTGCGAGAGAACGGCCTCGATCTCGCGAGGATGCCGCTCGTCATCCAGTTCAACAAGCGCGACCTGCCCGACATCCGGAGCGACGAGGAGCTGGCGCGGCTCGCCGCGCGGGGCAAGGAGCCGGTGTACAAGGCCGTCGCGACCCGCGGCGTGGGCACGGTGGAGACGCTCATGGGCCTGCTCCACCTCACGTGGGAGACGCTCGATCAGACGCATCAGCTCTCGAAGCGGCTGTCGATCAGCGGCGAGGAGCTCCTGAACAGCGCGGCGCGCCAGCTCGGGGTGACGAGCTCGGTGAACGACCTCCTGGCGAGACGAATGGGCGGCAGCCTCGAGAAGAGCTCCCGGATCGTTCCATGAGGCCCGACGCCCACAAGGGGACGCCGGCGGACTTCGGCCTCGACGACGAGGATCTCCTCAGCATGCCGGGCTCCGCGCCGATACCGTCGGCGCGCGTCGCGGACGGGCCCAGCTCCTCGAAGCGCGACGGCGCGTCCAGCGCGCCTGAGCCCTCGACGCTGCCTCCCCCCGCGGCGGCGCCGGTGGTCGACCTGGTCGGCATCGGCCCCCTCTCGCTCGAGGATCTCGTGGATCGCCAGGCCCTCGGGGAGATGGCGGCGTCCTTTCACAAGCTGTTCGGCCTGCCGATCCGGATCCAATCGATCAACGGCGCGACGCTCGCGGAGTCGGGCGCGCTCGCGCCGCTCCCGCCGCTCGGCGGCCTGACCGGCGAGCAGGAAGGCCGGCGGGCGAGCGTGGCGCCGTCGGATTGGACGGCAAGACAAGGCGCGTCGGCCGGCAGCGAGGTCGCGGATCCCTGCTTCGAGGGCGCGCTCTACCAGGTGTTCCCGATCGAGTACGACGGGCGTGCGATCGGCCGGTCGATCCTGGGCCCCTACCTCCCCGACGGCCTCGACCAGCCCTCTGCCGCGCAGATCGAGGCGGCGTCCCAGCTCGAGCTCGCGCCTGCGGCGGAGGAGCGGCTGCGGATGCCCCGGCTCCGGCCGGAGCGGCTCGGCGCGATCGCGGATCACCTCCGCTCGGTCCTCGATCTGATCCTGTTCAGCGGGCACAAATCGCTCCTCACCTCGACGATGCACGTCGCGTCGATCCGCGAGAGCTTCCGTGAGCTGTCGCAGAAGAACGCGGAGCTGGAGCAGGCGTACGAGCGGCTGAAGGAGCTCGACCGGCTCAAGTCGAACTTCCTGGCCACGGTGTCGCACGAGCTCCGGACCCCGCTCACGTCGATCATGGGGTACAGCGAGATGCTCGCCGAGGGCATCGGCGGGCCTCTGACCGATGAGCAGCGCGAGTTCATCGATACGATCCGGTCGAAGAGCGAGCAGCTGCTCGGGCTCATCATGAGCCTCCTGGATCTCTCGAAGCTGGAGAGCGGCACGTTGATCGTGCATCGCACCGAGGTGGCCGTCGGCCCGGTGCTCGTCGAGGCGGCGTCGACCATCGCGCCAGCTGCCTCGAAGAAGGGCGTCGAGCTCCGGATCCATGCCGAGGACGATCTCCCGCCGGTGCTGGGGGACGGCGACCGGCTGCGCCAGGTGTTCATCAACCTCGTCGAGAACGCGGTGAAGTTCACCGAGGCGGGGGGCGAGGTGCAGCTCGTCGCGCGCGCCGTGAGCGAGGACATGGACGACCTCCCCGGGCTGGTGCTCGTCGCGCCTCTCCAGCAGGCGGTCGAGATCCGCGTCGTGGACACGGGCATCGGCATCCCTGCGGCCGAGCGGCTGAAGGTATTCGACCCGTTCTACCAGATCGATCAGAGCTCGACGCGGGAGCACGGCGGCACGGGGCTTGGTCTCTCGATCGTCAAGCGCCTGGTCGAGGCGCACAGCGGCACGGTGCGCATCGAGCCGAACGAGCCGCGCGGCACCGTGTTCGTGGTCAAGCTGCCCACGGTTGCCGGCTCGCCGGCGAACAGCGTCCTGCCGCCCATCTTCCAATGAGCGGGCGCTCCGAGTGGAAGCGCATCGACATGCTGCGCGCCGTGCTCGGGGCCGCGGCGGGCGATCACGTTCTGTGCGGCATCGGCGACGACGCCGCCATCCTCGCGCCCGTGGCCTCGCGGGGCGGCGTCCTCCCGGCCGCCCCGGAGCCGCTCGTCTGGACGGTCGACAGCGCCGTCGAGGGCGTCCATTTCCGGCGCGATCTGCTGGGCTTCGAGGATCTCGGCTACCGCGCGACGATGGCCGCGGCGAGCGATCTCGCGGCGATGGGGGCGCGCCCTGTCGGCTTGCTGGCCGCGCTGGTGCTTCCTCCGAGCGTGAGCGACGACGAGCTCGGCGCGCTGGCGAGGGGTCAGCGCGCCGCGTGCGACGAGATCGGCACGGCCGTCATCGGCGGGAATCTCTCGCGGGGCGGCGAGATCTCGATCACCACGACGGCGCTCGGCGTCGCGGCTCTGCCGCTCCGGCGCGACGGCGCGCGACCGGGCGACGCGCTCGCGCTGACCGGTCCGGTCGGCCTCGCCGCGGCCGGTTTTGCGCTGCTCGATCGCGGCATCGCGCCGGCCAGCGCCGCCGCCGAGCAGGCGATCCACGCGTTCCGCCGCCCGGTGGCGCGCATCGACGCGGGCCTCCGCGCGGCGGCGTGCGCCCGCGCGGCGATCGACGTCTCCGACGGCCTCGTCGCGGACGTGGCGCACCTCGCGCGCGCGAGCGGCGTGCGCGCGCTGCTCGATCCCGCGGCGCTCGTGAGCGCCGACCTCCGCGACGCCGCCGCGCAGCTCGGCCTAGGCGCGCTGGATCTGGCGCTCTACGGCGGCGAGGACTACGCCGTCGTGGTCGCGGGCCCCGACGTCGGGGAGCTCGCCGGTTTCGTGGAGATCGGCCGTTGCGTGCCGCGCGAGGAGGGCGCGAGCGACGTGGCGTTGCTCGGCCCGGGTGGGCAGCTCACGAGCCTCATGGCGCGGGGGTACGACCACTTCGCCTGAGCGGCCAGCGCGGCGACCTCGCTCAGTTGCACTCGGCGGGCGGTGTGGTTCCGGCGAGGCTCGCTCGGATCTGGGTCAGCGCCTTGGCGCGCGGGGTTTTCCCGCTCTTCACGAGCTTCTCGATCCCGGCGCAGAGGTGCGATGCCGTCGCCGCCTTCGACTTGGCTTCCGGCGACTTGCCCGACTTGGTGGCGACCGCGTGGAGCGCTGTGCAGCACGCCTGGATGGAGGCGCCTCCCCCCCGTGACGTCGCCGTCCCCGTCGCCCCCTCGGCCGTCGCCGCCCCTGCATCGGCTGTCGCCGCAGGCTCGGCGGAAGCCGCCGCCGCGGGCTCCTGCCCCGCCGCGGGCTCCTGCGTCGCCGCCGCCGTCGGTGTCGCAGCGGGCGTCGGTGTCGCCGTCGGCACCGGATCGGCCGCCACGGGCGCGACCGTCGGCGTGGGCGCGGGGATCGTCTCCGGCTCTGCTTCTTCTTTCCGGCAGGAGCTCGACAGGATGCTGCAGACAAGAACGGCGAAGGCGATGGACGAACGCGACCGGATCATGCCCGTCTTCTACAGAGCTTCTCCGAGCGCATCCATACGGCTCCCCGAGTACAAGCCCGTACGGTCCCCCCCGCCGCGCTCCCGCGCCCGCCTCCCCCCAACCGCTCCGCGATCACCCCCCTTCCCCCCCGAGTCGGCGGGGGTGGGGGTGATGAGGGAGGGGCCGGCGGGGGAGGGCCCCACGAATCCGAGCGCCGGCCCGCATCGCAGCGAACCCTCTCAGACCCGTCTCCCCCGTTCACGAGGCAACAGCCACGAAAAGGCGCGAGTTCGTGGGAGGGCCCCCCGCCGGCCCCTCCCTCGTCACCCCCACCCCCGCCCGTCGCAGCTCAGCTGCATCCCATGCTGTTGCCGCAGTTGAGGCACTTGTAGCAGGCCCCGTTCCTCACCGTGATGTGCCCGCAGCCGTCGCAGACCGGCGCGTCGCCCATCATGTCCTCGAGCTGCGCGTCGAGCGCGCTCGCCGCCCGTCCCCCGCCCTCGACCAGCGCCGCCGCGGCCGACGCCGTTTGCGAGAACGACGCCGCGCCGCTCTCCTGCGCCCGCGATTCGACAGGGTCCTCCATGGCCGAGCTGACCGGCTGGACGTGGGCGAGATCGTAGCGGTTCAGGTACTCGACCCCGAGCACGCGGAAGAGGTAGTCCACGATCGACGTCGACATCTTCACGTAGTCGTGCCCCTCGACGATGCCCTGCGGCTCGAAGCGGGTGAAGGTGTACTGCTCGACGAAGGTCTCGAGCGGCACGCCGTACTGGAGCCCGATCGACACCGCCATCGCGAAGCAGTTCATGATCGAGCGGAACGCGGCGCCCTCCTTGTGGAGGTCGATGAAGATCTCGCCGAGCGTCCCGTCGTCGTACTCGCCGGTTCGGACGTAGATCTTGTGCCCGCCGACGCGCGCCTCCTGCGTGAAGCCCTTGCGCTTCCTGGGCAGGCGGAACCGCTCGGGCGCCGCCGCCGAGGGCGAGCGCGGGCGCGCCAGCGCGGTCGCTGCCTGGACGATGGGCGCGGGGACCTCGGCCTTGTCGGCCTTGCCCTTGCTCTCCTTGCTGTCGCTCGAGCTCGAGGTCGACGAGAGCGGCTGCGACGCCTTGCAGCCGTCGCGGTAGAGCGCGACCGCCTTGAGCCCGAGGCGCCACCCCTCCTCGTAGATCCGCTGCACCTCCTCGACCGTCGCGTCGTTCGGCAGGTTCACTGTCTTCGAGATGGCGCCCGACAGGAACGGCTGCGCCGCCGCCATCATGCGGACGTGCGCCATCGGCGCGAGGTACCGCCGGCCCTTCTTGCCGCAGCGGTTGGCGCAGTCGAACACCGCGTAGTGCTCCTCGCGCAGGTGCGGCGCCCCCTCCACCGTCATGCGGCCGATGATCGTCTCGTTCGCCTCCTCGATCTCCGCGGCCGAGAAGCCGAGGTGCTGGAGCAGCGAGAAGCCGAAGCGCGCCCGCGACTCCTTGGAGACGCCGAGCCTGTCATAGGCCTCCTCGCCGAGGATCCAGGGGCCGAAGGCGAGATCCAGATCGAAGACGCCGGGGATCGCGGCCTCGACCTTCGCGAGGTCGTCGCTCGTGAGCCCCCGCGCCTTGAGCGACGCCCGGTTCACGTGCGGCGCCGCCAGGAGCGTGTTCGTGCCGGAGACGTAGGCGACGATCTCCTGCACCTCGGCCTCGGGGTAGCCGAGCCGCCGGAGCGCCTCGGGCACGGACTGGTTCACGATCTTGAAGTAGCCGCCGCCGGCGAGCTTCTTGAACTTCACGAGCGAGAAGTCGGGCTCGATGCCCGTCGTGTCGCAGTCCATCAGGAGGCCGATGGTGCCGGTCGGGGCGAGCACCGTCGCCTGGGCGTTGCGGTAGCCGTGCTCCTGCCCGATCCGGACCGCCTCGTCCCAGTCGGCGCACGCGGCCCGCCAGAGCGACTCCGGGCAGCGGTCGCGGTCGATCGCGTAGGCGGCGTCCCGGTGCATGCCCATCACCCGGAGCATCGGCTCGCGGTTCCTGGCGAAGCCGGCGAACGGCCCCTTCGCGGCGGCCATCTCCGCCGAGACCCGGTAGGCGTGGCCGCAGAGGATCGCGGTGAGCGCGCCCGCGACCGAGCGCCCCTGATCGGAGTCGTACGGGATGCCCTGCAGCATGAGCAGGGTGCCGAGGTTGGCGTAACCGAGCCCGAGCGGGCGGTAGTCGTGCGAGTTCTTCGCGATGCCGCGGGTCGGGTACGCCGAGAAGTCGACGAGGATCTCCTGCGCGACGAAGAACACCCGGACCGCGTGGCGGTAGCCCTCGATGTCGAACGAGCCGTCCTGGCGGAGGAACTTGGTGAGGTTCAGGCTCGCCAGGTTGCAGGCCGAGTCGTCGAGGAACATGTACTCCGAGCACGGGTTCGAGGCGTTGATGCGCGCCGTGTTCGGGCAGGTGTGCCAGCGGTTGATGGTCGTGTCGTACTGCACGCCCGGATCGGCGCAGCCCCACGCCGCCTCGGCGATCTGGCGCCAGAGATCCTTGGCGCTCAGCGTGTCGACGACCTCGCCGGTCGTCCGGGAGCGCGTCTCCCACGCCGCGCCCGTCGCCGCCGCGCGCATGAACTCGTCGCTCACGCGCACGGAGTTGTTCGAGTTCTGCCCGCTCACCGTGTGGTACGCCTCGCCGTTGAAGTCGGAGGGGTACCCCGCGCCGATGAGCGCCATCGCCTTCTTCTCCTCGCGGACCTTCCACTGGATGAAGTCGACGATCTCCGGGTGGTCCATGTCGAGGCAGACCATCTTCGCGGCGCGCCGCGTCGTGCCGCCGCTCTTGGTCGCGCCGGCGGCGCGGTCGAACACCTCGAGGAAGCTCATGAGCCCCGAGCTCGTCCCGCCGCCCGAGAGCTTCTCCTGCTTCCCGCGGATCGCGCTGAAGTTCGTCCCCGTCCCGGACCCGTACTTGAACAGCCGGGCCTCGCTCTTCACGAGGTCGTAGATGCTCATCAGGTCGTCCTGGACCGCCTGGATGAAGCACGCGGAGCACTGCGGCCGCTCGTAGGCGTTCCGGGTCTCGACGATGTCGTCGACCGCGCCCGCCCCGTTCGTTCGAGGCGCCGACGCCTTCCCGTTGGCGCTCCCGTTCCCCGCGTCGGCCGAGGCCTCGTTCCAGGCGTAGTTGCCGCCCGACCCCTCGATACCGTACCGGTGATAGAGCCCGCAGTTGAACCAGACGGGCGAGTTGAACGCGCCGTACTGATGGACGAGCAGGTAGGCGAGCTCCGCCTCGAAGGTGTCCGCGTCCTTCGCCGACGCGAAGTAGCCACCGAAGTGCTCACCCGCCTCGCGGATGGTGCGCGCCAGCCGGTGGACGACCTGGCGGACGCTGGTCTCGCCTAGCTCCTTCTTGCCGTGGATCCCCGCCTTGCGGAAGTACTTGGAGACGACGATGTCGGTCGCTAGTTGCGACCAGCCGGCGGGGATCTCGGCCCCTTCCATCTTGAAGACGACCGAGCCGTCGGGGTTGGTGATGACGCTCGATCGGCGCTCCCAGGTGACCTCGTCGAGCGGATCCGCGGCCCGGTGCGTGAACCGCCGGTCGAACCCGAGCCCGCGGGGGCGCGAGGCCCCTTTCTTCGCGCCCTTCTTCGAGGCTGCGCCGTCGACCTGCGCCTTGGCGGCCCCCCCGGTCACCGGACGAGCCCCCCCCTCTTCCTTCGTCCGTGCCGTCATCTTGCCGTTCCCGGCGGGGAGCTTACCGCCGTCACCCACAACTGCCGACTGGGCCATTTCCAAGTCCTCCTGTGAACCACCGCACCTGGCGGTGACCCGGGTCCTACCGAAAGCACAAAGAGTTCCCTGGAGAACGACGAGGCCTCATCGCCTCGATCTCCACAGGTCTCGTCGCTTCTCCCCTACTACCTGCTCAAACGTTCCGTCTTCAGACCAGTGAGCATAGTTTCAGGTGCCATGCCTGAAAGGCGTGCGCCGACATGCGGGAGCGCCTGACCGCTTGCTATCCAAACTCGCGAACGGTCCGTGCGTCAAGGAGAACCGCTACATGTTGGGATCTCCCTCCGAACAGGGCCCACATATAGGGCCTCTCTGTCCGGTACGGGATTCCTAGCGATCCGTGATCAGTTCTGAACAGGTGCTACCCACCGCGCGCACAGATTACGCACAGCTTCTCCCGCGAGAAAATCCGCCTCTTCCCGGGAATGCGCCTAACCAACCACCGGCTCCTCCATCGAGCCAGGCGTGGCATGGGCGCGCGCCGGGCGCGCTGGGGCCCCGCCGGCCGTCGCCGTCTAGTCGAGATCGTCGGCCTCAGCGCAGTACGCGAGCACCCGCTCCCCCTCGCAGTGGATGGCGAGCGCCACCTCCTGGGCGATCCCGCGGAGCCCGACGAGCTCGAGCAGCGTGGGCACCGGCGCCGGCAGCAGCGGTGGAGGTGGGATGTACCGCGACGCGCGCACGATGGCCGGCTCGATGGCGGCCGCCTTGGGCCCGATCATCTGGCGCAGCTCGTGGAGCGCCCGCTCGAACCCGCCGAGCATGTCGACGAGGCCGCGCGCCTGCGCGTCGGCGCCGCTGTAGACGCGCCCCTGCGCGAGCGGCTCGATCTCCTCGACCGGGCGGCGGCGGCCGCGGGCGACGACGCGGAGGAACGCCGCATAGATCGCGTCGAGCTCGCGCTCCACGACCGCCCGCTCCCCCGCGTCGAGCTTGCGCGACGGCGAGAACAGATCGGCCCGCGCGCCGCGCTTCACGACGTCGGTCGAGATGCCGAGGCGCTCGAGCAGCGGACCGAGCGCGAAGCGCGCCGAGACCACGCCGATGCTCCCCGTGATCGTCTGCGGCTGCGCGACGATCGCGTGCGCGGCCGCCGCCACGTAGTAGCCGCCGCTCGCCGCCACGTTCGACAGGCACGCGACGACGGGCTTCACCTCGGCGAGGCGGGTGACCTCGTGGTGGATCCTGTCGGAAGCGAGCGCGGAGCCGCCCGGCGAGTCGACGTGGAGGATGACCCCCTGGACGCGCGGGTTCTGCCGCGCCGCGCGCAGGCTCGCGACGAGCCGCTCCTCGCTGGCCAGCGAGGCGCCCCGGAAGCGGGCGCGGCTGACGATCGCGCCGTGCACCTCGATGACGCCGAGGACGGGCCGAGGCCACACCGGCGTCATCGAGAGGGCGCGCCGCGCGCCCAGGTAGCGACCCGCCGACACGAGGCGCTTCTTCGAATGCCGCGCGGCATCAAGAGCTCCTGCGCCTCCTCCACCCGATGCGCGGTCCGCGTTCTCCGCGCCGATCTCGGCGCGGCGCGGCGCCGCTGTCGCGCAGGGGAGCGACCCCGCCGCGAGCATGTGCTCGAGCTCGTCCTCGTACGCGACCGCGTCGACGATGCCTCGCGCGACGGCCTGCACCGCGCCGAAGGGCGCCTCGTCGATCCACAGCGCGGCCGTCTCGCGATCGACGCGGCGCCCCTGGGCGAGCGCCGCGGTCAGGTCCCCGAGGCGCCCGTCGAGCAGGGCGCCCACCTGCTCGCGCTGCGCGGCGCTCATCGTGTCCCGCACGAGCACCTCGCCGGCGTTCTTGTACATCCCCTTCGCGAACACCTCGGGCTCGACGCCGACCTGCTCGAGCGCGCGGCGCACGTAGCGGCCCTCCACCGCGAACCCGAGCGGCGACACCATCGTCTCGGGCCCGACGACGATGGCCCGCGCGGCCGAGGCGAGCAGGAGCATCGTGGTGTCGGCGCCCATCGGCAGGTAGGCGACGATGTCCTTGCCCCCGGCCCGGATCTCGAGGAGCGCGTCCCGCAGCGAGGCCGCCACCGCCGGCCCCGCGTGCACCGACCGCATCCGGAGGAGCAGCCCCGCCGGGCGCGGATCCTTCATCAGGTGCTTGCCAAGCTCGCGGACGCGCTCCACCGAGAGCGGAGCCCTCTTCCTCCGACGCCACGGGAGCGCGAGGCGGACCCGGGGGGGCTGCAGGTCGACCACGCGGCCATCGATTTCGAGGACGACGTACCCGCCCCGGGGTGCAGCAAACGCCCAGCGGAGCGCGCTGACGGGGAGCAGCAGCAGGCGGAGGAGATTGACGAGCAGGGCAGCGATCACCGGAAGCTCCTCGGAATCAGGGGATGGGCGACGGAAAGGCGGCTCGGCGTCCGCCGGCGGTCACGATGGGGTGGGGGGAGACGGGGGTGGGGGGAAACAGGGTGTGCAGGAACCGGTCCGCGCGGCACGAGATCCGCTGGTGAGGTCGGCGCCGCCTGGCCCCGGCGGTGGAACTGGAAAGAGAGAGCGTGACGCAAGGGGCCACCCTGTGGCTACACTGTCGCTCCAAGTTTCGAAGGGGACGGCGAGCCGATGTGGGTTACGTCTTGAAGCAGTCGTCCTCTCTCTTTCAGACCAGCTCAGCAAGCCGCGGGCCGTAGGCCTCCCGGCGCCCTGGGTGGCAGACCCCCTCCATCGAACGTGCATCCCGAGCAGAGCGCCCCCGCCCCGAGCCAGCTCCCCCCGCCAGCGCCGTCCACCCTGCGGCTCGTGCCCCTCGGAGGGCTCGGCGAGGTGGGGATGAACTGCCTCGCGCTCCAGCAGGCCGATGGGCTGCTGCTCATCGACTGCGGGGTGACGTTCCCGAGCACGGACCTCGGCGTCGACGTGTATCACCCGCGCTTCGATCACGTGCTCGCGCTCCGTGATCAGGTGCGCGGCATCGTGCTGACGCACGGCCACGAGGATCACATCGGCGGGCTGCCGTTCCTCCTGCGTCACCTCGACGTCCCGGTCTGGGGCCCGCCGCACGCGCTGGAGCTCGTGCGCTACCGGCTCGCGGAGCACGCGCTCGAGGACAAGGTGCGCCTGCTGCCCACGCAGGTCGGGCGCGAGGTCGCGATCGGCGGCTTCGTCGTGGAGCCGCTCCGGGTGACGCACTCGATCGTCGACGCGACGGCGCTCGCGATCCACACGGCCGCGGGGCTCGTCGTCCATACCGGGGACTTCAAGCTGGACCCGACGCCGCTCGACGGCGAGCCGACCGACGAGGCCCGCTTCCGCGCGCTCGGCGACGCCGGCGTCCGGCTGCTCCTGTCCGACAGCACCAACGTGGACTCGCCCGGCGAGGCGGGGAGCGAGCGCGCCGTCGCCCACGCGCTGGCGGAGCTCGTCGAGACCGCGCCGGCGCGCGTCGTTGTCGGCGTCTTCGCCTCGAACGTCCAGCGCCTCCTCGCCCTCGGTCAGGCCGCGGTCCGCGCGCGCCGCAAGATCTGCCTGCTCGGCCGCAGCGTGCAGACGCACGTGCGGGCCGCGCAGACCGTGGGGAGGCTCCCGTGGCCGAGCGACCTGCTCGTCCCGCCCGAGGTCGCCTCCTCGATGCCGCGCGAGCGGCTCCTCGTCATCGCGAGCGGCACGCAGGCCGAGCGGGCCTCCACGCTGACGCGGTTCGCCTCGGGAACGCACCCGCTCCTGCGCCTCGAAGAGGGGGATCGGGTCGTGCTCTCGAGCCGCGTCATCCCGGGCAACGACCGCCCGGTCGTCGATATGATGGCCGGGCTGCTCCGCCTCGGCGTCGAGCTCGTGACGTGGTCGACGGATCGGCGCGTCCACGCGAGCGGGCACGCGCACCGGACGGAGCAGGCGCGCATGATCGACCTCACCCAGCCGCGCAGCTTCCTCCCCGTGCACGGCGCGCTGCACCACCTGACGCGGCACGCGGAGCTCGCGCGGGAGCGCGGCGTGTCCGAGGTGCTCGTCGCCGAGAACGGCCACGTCGTCGAGATCGGCAAGACGCAGCCGCTCGGCCGGAGCGGCCGGGCCGTCACCGGCCGGGTGGCGACGGCGGGCGGCGAGGAGCTCGGAGAGGAGGTCCTCCGGGAGCGAGCGAACCTCGGTCGCTCCGGGGTGGCCTTCGTGTCGCTGGTCGTCGATGTGCACGGCGCCCTCGCGGCGCCGCCGCAGGTCCTCGCCCGCGGGGTCACCGGGGAGCTCGAGGGCGGCGCGCTGAGGGCCGCGGCGCGCGCGGTCGCGCAGGCGGTGAACGACTGCGAGCCGCGCGCGCGGCGCCGCGACAACGACATCATCGAGATCGCCCGGCTCGCGGCGCGCCGGACGCTCGAGGCGAAGCTCGGGAGGCGCCCGCTGGTGACGGTGGCGCTCACGCGCCTGTGACACCGCTCGAGGGGAGCCCCCCGCCCTCGGGCGGCGATGGCGCCGGAGCCAGCGACGGCGGCGGCGCGAGGCTCTCCGCGCGAGATTTCCTGGGTCCGGTGCTGCTCTCCCACATCGAGCGCGTCCGCGCCGATGCGCGGCGCGTCGTCGCCGCGAGCGAGCAGGGCGAGAGCGCGGAGCCGGACGCGGAGGCTGTGCACGACTTCCGGGTCTCGCTTCGCCGGCTCCGGACGCTGCTCAAGCCGGCGCGACGCATCTACGGCAGGAGGCGGCTCCGCCCCGTGGCCGAAGGGCTCCGCGAGTTCGCGCGTGCGACCGGCGCGCTGCGCGACGAGGAGGTGCTGCGCGAGACGCTCACCGCGCTCGATCTGGACGAGGCGGCCCGGGCAGCGGTCGCAGGATGGGTCGCGCAGCGCGCGCGCCGCGAGCGCGAGGCGAGGGCCCACATCGTCGAGCTGCTCCGGCAGGATCGCCCGGACGACGCGGGCGCGACGCAGGTCGACGCGCCGGCCGCGGGTGACGCGGGCGCGACGCAGGCCGACACGCCGGCCGCGGGCGAAACGGGCGCGACGCAGGTCGACGCGCCGGCCGCGGGCGAGCGGCTCCGGCTGGAGCCTCACCTCGCGCGCCTCGAGCGGCGCATCTCGCGCCGGAAAGCGAGGAAGCGCGGCGCCGAGGCGCTCGCGAGGCGAGCGATCGGTGATGCCCTGGACGACGTGAGCGCGCTCGCCTCGAGCGACCCGGGCGACGGCGCGGCCATGCACGCGCTCCGGATCCGCTTCAAACGGCTGCGCTACTCCGCGGAGACGTTCTCGCCGCTCTTCGGAGAGCGCGCCGAGCGCACCGCGAAATCCGCGTCACGGATGCAGCGCCGCCTCGGCCAGCTGCACGACGCCGACGAGGCGCTCGCGCAGATGAGGAGAGCGGAGGAGCTTGCGCCCGACGCGCGCGCCGCCGTCATCGAGGCGCTCGTCGCAGAGCGGGCGCGGCTCGCTCACAAGGCGACCGAGGAGCTCGCGCGGGAGCTCGAGACGCTCACATCGCTCTGGTCGGGCGATCCCCGCGCGCTCCCGAGCGGATGACGCAGCGCACGGGGCGCGGTGCAGCAAGGAGCGCCGCAGCAGGCGCGCTTCGGGCGGGCGAACGGTCACCGGGATTGCAGGCTGCGGAGCTCGCCGTGCGGGCAGGCGCTTCGTGATACCGTCGGTCGGGCTCCTTCGAACCGAGGCGAAGCCCGCCGATCCCGGAGGTCGTGTTGCGCCGCTCTGCGTTCCAAAGCGTCACCGCGCTCGTCGCTCTCCTCGCGGCGAGCGCCTGCACCCAGGACTTCGACCAGTTCGAGCCCGAGCTCTTCCCGGGACCGTCCGGGAGCGGCTCCGGCGGGGCCAGCAGCTCCGGCGGAGCTGGAGGAGGCCAGACGTCGGCTGGGAGCACCACGAGCAGCGGCGGCGCCGACGGCGGCGAGCAGTGCACCAACGGCGATGATGACGACGGCGATGGCGCCGTCGACTGCGCCGACGACGACTGCGGAGGGTTCGCCTGCGTCGCCGTGCCCGAGGACTGGCAAGGGCCCGGCCTCCTGTACCAGGGCCCCGAGGCCGCGGACGTCGCCTGCCCCGAGGGCTTCTCCGAGCGGGTGGACGTGGGCGGCCGCGATCCCCTCGACACGCCCGCGACCTGCAGCCCGTGCGCGTGCGGCGCGCCGACCGTGGAGTGCGAGACGCCCGCGGTCACGGTGTACGAGGACGGCGCGTGTGACGGGGGGAGCGTGACGGTGCCGGTGCAGGCGGAGAACTGCATCAACCTCGGCGACTTCCAGCCCAGCAGCTACAGCGGCGAAGCGCCGAACGTGGATTCGGCGGCGTGCGCCGCGTCGGGTGGCGAGGCGATGTTGCCGCGGCCGCGCTTCGGTATCGAGGGGCTCGTGTGCGCCCCCGGGTCGGACGCCGGCGGATGCGAGGCCGGCGAGGCCTGCGCCCCGCGAGAGATCGATGCGCCGTTCGAGCAGGGCGTCTGCATCTGGCGCGACGGGGAGCGGCGCTGCCCCGAGGGGTTCGGCGAGCAACACGTGTTCGCGAGCTCGATGGTCGACAACCGCGGCTGCACGCGGTGCACGTGCGACGCGGGCGGCGTGCGCTGCGCGGCGACGCTGACGCTCTTCGAGCAGAGCCGCTGCCGGGGGCCCGGTGAGACCGTGCCGTTCAACGGGGCCTGCGTCGACGACCCGCCCCCCGCCTCGGTGTCGATCGAGGTGACCGGAAGCGGCAGCTGCCAGCCGCGCGGCGGCGCCCCCACAGGCGAGGTCGAGGAGGGCGACGACAGGATCACCGTCTGCTGCGCCCGCTGAACGAGCGAAGCACCGCGCTGGCCGCGCGGCGCTGAACGGCGCCGCGCGGCGCGCAGCGCGCCTACTGCCGGAAGATCTCGACGCGCTCGAGGACGACGTCCTGGTTGGGCCGATCGCGCGTGGTCGCCACGTTGGCGATGCGGTTCACGATGTCCTGCCCGCTCACGACCTTGCCGAACACCGTGTGGCGGTTGTCGAGGTGCGGCGTCGGCCCGTCGGTGATGAACCACTGCGCGCCGTTCGTGTTCTTGCCGGCGTTGGCCATGGAGAGCACGCCGGCGCCCTCGTGCCTCAGCGAGGGGTTGAACTCGTCGGCGAACTTGTACCCGGGGCCGCCCGTGCCCCAGAGCTGCGCCTTGTCCGGGTAGCGCGAGAGCGGGTCACCGCACTGGATCATGAACCCCGAGATCACGCGGTGAAAGCGGACGCCGTCGTAACAGGGAGTCCCCTGCATCCCCTGGCCGGTCTTCGGATCGGTCCAGTTGATGGCGCCCGTGGCGAGGCCGACGAAGTTCTTGACCGTGTTGGGGGCGCCCTCCTCCTCGAGCCGGACCGTGATGTCACCGAGCGAGGTCTTGAGCCGAGCGTGAAGCTTGCCGGTGCCGGGCACGTTGATCGGGGGGAATTCCATCAGGCCTTCTCCTTTTCTTGGCCGCCGAGGCGGCGCCGTCAGTTCTTGGCCGCCGAGGCGGCGGCGTCAGCCGAGGGAGGTGAGCCGCGGGCCCCCCTTCCTGCGTCCTGCTGCGGCGGTCTTATCTCATCTGGCGCCACGAACGAGCGGTGAAATGACCTCACGCACGCTCGAAGAGCGTCGCGATGCCCTGGCCGACGCCGATGCACAGCGAGGCGACCCCGACCTTGGCGCCGCGCGCGCGCATCGCATGCACGAGGGTGCACGCGATGCGCGCGCCCGAGCAGCCGATCGGGTGCCCGAGCGCGATCGCTCCGCCGCGGACGTTGACGCGCGCCGGGTCGAGCTCGAGCGCGCGCGAGCACGCGAGCGCCTGCGCCGCGAACGCCTCGTTGAGCTCGAAGAGGTCCACGTTGGGGACGCGCAGCCCGGTCCGCTGGAGGAGCTTCTTCACGGCCGGGATCGGCCCCTCCCCCATGAGGTTGGGATCCACCCCGGCGGTCGCCGTCGCGATCACCCGCGCGCGCGGCGTCGCGCCGGCGGCCTGCACGGCGTCGCCGGAGGCGAGCAGGAGGGCCGCGGCGCCGTCGTTGAGGGGCGACGAGTTGCCCGCCGTGACGGTCCCGCCCTCGCGGAAGGCGGGCTTGAGCTTCGAGAGCGCCTCGAGCGAGGCGTCGGCGCGCACGCCCTCGTCGCGCTCGAACAGGACGGGATCGCCCTTCTTCTGGGGGACGAGCACGGGGACCACCTCGGCGGCGAAGCCCCCCGACTCCCAGGCGAGCGTGGCGCGCTCGTGGGAGAGGAGCGCGAACCGATCCTGGTCGTCGCGGCTGATGCCGTGCTTCTTGGCCACGTTCTCGGCCGTCTCCCCCATCGACTGGAGCTCGAACCGCGCGGCCATCCGCGCGTTCGGATAGCGCCAGCCGAGGGTCGTATCGTAGACGGTCGGCGCGCTCCGATCGAAGCGCTCGGCCTGCTTGGGCATCGTGAACGGCGCGCGCGTCATGCTCTCGACGCCCCCCGCGATCGCGCAGTCGGTCTCCCCGGTGGCGATCATCCGCGCGGCGTCGGCCACCGCCTCGAGCCCCGAGCCGCAGAGGCGATTCACCGTGACGCCCGGGACCTCGTAAGGGAGGCCGGCGAGCAGCGCGGCCATGCGCGCGACGTTGCGGTTGTCCTCTCCGGCCTGGTTCGTCGCGCCGAGGACGACGTGATCGAGGCGCGGCGCAAGCGAAGGATTGCGACGCACGAGCGCGTCGAGGACGTGCGCCGCGAGGTCGTCGGGGCGGACCGTCGCCAGGGCGCCGGCGTAACGGGCGATCGGGGTCCGGACAGCGTCGACGACGAAGACAGGGCGCAGGGCAGCAGCCATGACGAGAGCGTAGCGTCGCCTGGTCAGCGCGCAGCGGGAGATCGCGCGCGCCCTGGAATCTCCGCTCGGTTCGACGGCGCCGCGCCGGCGTCGATGTCGCGTGTGCCCGCCCGGTCACGCCAGGGGTGAGCCCAGCGACCGATCGAAAGGCCGGGGCGGACGCCGATCGATCGGCCGGATCCGTCCTGCACAGGGTGAAGAGGCGGCGCGCTGCGGCTCAGTAGCTATCGCTGGATCCGCCCCCGCCGGAGCGACCGCCGCCGCCGCCACCGAACCCGGATCCACCGCCGCCGCTGCGGCCGCCGCCGCCGCCTCGGAAGAGGAGCGCCTGGAGGACGAGCCACAGGAACCAGCGGAAGGAGGGCGAAATCAGCGCGAGCACGAGCGCCGCCACGATGGCGACGACCGTCACGCCGACCTTGATCGGCGAGACCGGAGCGGGCGCCGGCCGGGCGTCGGGCGCCGGGCGCCGTTCCTCCTCGGGTGTCCCGGCGATGAGCGCCCTGGCGATCTCTGCCGTTCCCTGGTCGATGGCGTCGCGGAATCGATCCTGCCTGAGCAGCGGGTTGATGGTCTGCCGGATGATGTCGTTCGACTGGAGATCCGTGAGCGCTCCCCCCACGCCCTTGCCCGTCTCGATCCGGACGCGCCGCTCGTTCGGGGCGATCACGAGGAGAACGCCGTTGTCGGCCCCGCGCTGGCCGAGCTGCCAGGTGTTGAAGGCCTCGTAGGCGACGTCCTCGATCGTCTCGCCTTCGAGGGATCCGGCCACGAAGGCGACGATCTCGAACCCTGTCTCGCGGCGGATGCGATCGAGCTTCGCGTCGAGAGCGCGGATGTCGGGCGGCTCGAGCCGCCCAGCGGTGTCGACGACGTGCCCCGTGAGCGCCGGCGGCGTGAAGTCGGCCAGGGCCGGCCGCGCGACGAGCGCGCAGACCAGCGCGAACGCGGCCGCGACGGCCCTGGCCACGGCCCGCAGCCGCGCCCCGCTCGTGCCGACCCGTCGCATCGCCGCGCGCCTCATCAGAACGAGACCTTCGGCGCCGACTGGACCTCGGGAGAGGCGGTGAAATAGACGCGCGGCTTGAACGGCTGGCCCGTCGCCTTGTTCACCACCTGACCCCGGATCTTCAGGAGCTCCGCGTTGTACTCGCGCGCCGCCTGGTTGTACTCCTGGCGCGCTCGGAGGATCCGGTTCTCGATCCCCTCCAGCTGGACCTGGAGGCTGTGGAAGCCCTGGTTCGCCTTGAGATCAGGGTATTGCTCCTGCACCACGAGGAGCCGCGAGAGCGAGCCGCTGAGCTGCTCCTGCGCCTTCTGGAAGGCCTGCACCTTCTCCGGATCCGTCAGATCGTCGGCCTTGAGCTGGACGCTGGTCGCGCGGGCGCGCGCCTCGGCGACGCTCGCCAGCGTCTGCTCTTCGTGCTTGGCCGACCCCTTCACGACCGCCACCAGGTTCGGCACCAGGTCGTAGCGCCGCTGGAGATCCGCCTCGAGATCGGACCATTTCTGGGCCGCGATCTGATCTTTCTCGACCAGCACGTCGTAGCGCTGGCAGCCGACGACGGACGTCATGACGGCGAGCACCGCCAGGAACAAGAAGGCCACCGCGAGGCGCTTCCGAAATGTCGATTTGTGAACAATCCGCATGACTGGCTCCAGGGTCGCTTGCATTACCCGTCGGGGTTGCGTCGCGAGGCGCCTTGCAAAACCCGGCCCCATGGCGCTCGCGGCGAGCTGGCGTGCTGCGGCGCGCCCGCGACGTGATACCCTTTCCCTGTCGTGCCTCGGCCGGCGCGCTCCGTGCACCGCGCAGGAGAGCCCCACGGAGGCCACACGCGTGGCACGCCGCCACAGTCGCCCATGACGATGAGCCACCGCCCGCGCATCGCAGCCCATTCGCTCAGCCCCGCAGCTTATGCGCCGTATGGCGACATCCTCATGGCCTCGCCGCACGGCGAGCCCGGCAGGCCTGCCAACCAGGGGACGGCGCGGCGCTTCGATCACCTCGCCGCGATCGAGAACCTCCGCCCCGGGCACGCCTCGCTGAACGTCTCGGTGTTCCGCTGCGCCCCGCGCTCGAGCTTCCCGCTCCCGATCGCCCTGCTCGAGAAGCACCCCGGCTCGACCCAGGCGTTCGTGCCGATGAGCGCGCGGCGCTACCTCGTCGTCGTGGCCCTCGGCGGCGACAGGCCCGAGCTCACGACGCTCGGCGCCTTCATCGCCCACGGCGCCCAGGGCATCACGTATCGCCCCGGCGTGTGGCACCACCCCATGATCGCGCTCGACGCCGAGGCCGACTTCGTCTGCCTGTCCTGGGAGGACGGCTCTCCCGGCGACTGCGCCGTTGTCGAGTACGCAGAGAGCGAGCGGATCGCGGTCGCGATCGACCTGCTATAGAGGCGCCCCTCGCCATGCGCCGCTCGACCCCCAATTGCTCGTTCGTCGCGCAGGAGCAGCGAAGGCTGCTCGCCGCGCTCGACTCCCTCGACGTCGCCGACGTCGCCCGCATCCTCGAGGAGTTCGTGACGAACGAGCGCAGGGCCCGGCTGCGCGGCGTCATCGCGGCGCGGCTCGACGCCGTCACCGTGGCCATGGATGCGCCGCACGATCCGCACAACGGGGCCGCCGTGCTCCGCTCCTGCGACGCGTTCGGCTTGCAGCGGCTGCACATCATCGAGCGGGCCGAGCAGTTCCTTGTCTCGAACACGGTCTCGCGCGGCTCCGAGCGCTGGGTCGACGTGCGCACGCACGCGACCACCGAGGCCGCGATCGCCGCGCTCCGCGCCTCGGGGCACGAGCTCGTTGCGACGCACCCGGAGGGCGAGCTCACCCCGCGCGACCTCTCGAGCATCCCCCGCCTCGCGCTGGTGCTCGGCAACGAGCGCGACGGCATCCGCCCCGACCTGGCCGCCGCCTGCGCCCGCGCCGTGCGCGTCCCCATGCGCGGCTTCGCGGAGAGCCTCAACGTGAGCGTCACCGCGGCGATCCTGCTCGAGCACGCGACGAACGGCCGTCCCGGCGACCTGCCGGAGCCCTACCAGATCACGCTCTACGCGCGCGCGCTCGTGCTCACCGTCCCCCACGCGGCGGAGATCCTGGCCGCGCGGGGCATGCACCTGCCCCTGCCCCTCGGAGGAACGCCGCCCCCTCCCCCGATGCCGCGCGGCCCCAAGCCGCGGAAGCCGCCCGCGCCGCCCGTGCTCGAGACGCGCAGCGCCGGCGCCCCGCGGGAGCCTGAAGGCGGATAACATGCAGCCCCCCACGCGAAGCCCCGGTCCCCCGCGGCGCGAGCCGCGCGCCCGCCGCGCCGAACCGCGCCAGCCGGCGTCTCACGGCCTCCGCGCGCGCCTCGCCGGCGCGGCGATCGACGTCGCGCGCGCCGCCGCCCTCGCCCTGCTCCTCGCCGGCTGCATCGAGGTGCCGCCGCCCCCACCCAGGCCGCCCCTCCAGCCGAAGGACATCAAGGTCTCCGAGGGCGTCGGGCTCGAGATCGCCTGCACACCGACGGGCGTCGAGCTCTGCTTCGACGCCCGCGACAACAACTGCAACGGCGTGATCGACGAGGGCTGCGGGCTCCACACAGGGATCCTCCAGTTCACGATCGCGTGGGAGGAGCCCGAGGCCGACGTCGATCTCAACGTCTATGACCCGGCGGGAGAGCTCGCGCGCGTCGGAGAGCCGACGGCGAGCGGCCTCATGAAGGACCGCGACTGCCCGCGCGTGAGCGGCGAATGCCAGGAGCAGAACGTGGAGAACGTCTTCCTCACCGAGGGCGAGCCGGCGCGGGGCCGCTACCGCGTCGTCGTGCGGCTCGACAAGCTGAACGACGCGACGGCCCCCATCCGCGTCCGCCTGAGCGCGCGGGTCGGCCAGCGCTCGTACAGCATGGCGCTCGATCTGTCCCCCTCCGCCGCGACCGAAGAGAAGAGCGTCGAGTTCACGCTCTGAGCCGCTCGCGCGGTGCGCGCCCGCGCCCGCGCCGCGCGAGGAGCCCCAGCGCGCACCGACGTATCCGCCCTTGCAAGAATAGAAATCCGGCGAAGAAGCCCCGCGCGTTCCCTCGCCGCCGCGCGGTTGACGTCCGGCAGCCGCCCACCTTAAAAGATGTGGCCATTTTACACCTGGAGACGCCCCGCGAATGAATCCCACGTGGATGCTCACATTGCTCGTCGGCCTCTTCGCCGCCTTTGCGTGGAGCGCCAACCGGCGTTGGCAGCTCCTCAAGGTCGGGCGCGGGGAAGACCGGCTCGACCGGATCGCAGAGCGCCTCAAAGGCACCTGGGAGTACGCCTTCCGGCAACGGAAGATGGGTTACTACCCGCTCGCCGGGCTGGCGCATAAGCTCATCTTCTTCGGATTCCTGGTTCTCCTGCTCCGGACGCTGATGCTGTGGGGGCGCGGCATCGACCCGTCGTTCGATCTGTGGATCCTGGGGCACGAGCCGGTGCGGCTTCCGGGCGTCGGCGCGGTGCCGCTCGGCGGAATCTACGAGTTCGTGAAGGACGTCATGGCCACGCTGGTCGTGACCGGCGCGCTCGTGTTCATCTACTACCGGGCGATCAAGCGCGAGCGGCGCATGACCCTGTCCGGCGAGGGGCTCCTCATCCTCGGCATCATCGTCACGATGATGGTGAGCGACATGCTCTATGACGGCGCCGCGCTGGTGCTCCACCACCGCTGGTCCACGGCGGCGTGCGGCCCCGCGGACGGGGCGCTCTGCGAGCGCGTCGCCACCGTGACGGCCCCGTTCGCGGGCGTCCCCGCGGACCCGGCGGCGCTCCGCTGGCACCTGTTCCCGGCCCCGGCGGGCTCGCTGTTCGCCGTCCTCCTGAGCGGCGCCAGCCCGGGGACGCTCGTCGTGCTCGCGCACATCGGGTTCTGGACGCACGTCACGCTGGTGCTCGTGTTCCTGAACCTGCTCCCGCACTCGAAGCACTTCCACATCATCACGTCGATCCCGAACGTCTTCACGCGCAACATCGAGGCGCGCGGCCGGCTGCCGCTCGTCGCGGGCAGCGCCGAGGCGATCGGCGAGATGGTCATGAAGGCGGCCGAGGAGCCGGAGAAGGCCGCCCCTGTCGGCGTCGCGCGCATCGAGGATTTCACCTGGAAGGCGATCCTCGACTTCTACACGTGCACCGAGTGCGGCCGCTGCAGCGACAACTGCCCGGCCCACAAGACGGGCAAGATCCTGAGCCCCAAGCAGCTCACCCTGGACCTGCGCGATCACCTGTACGGCCGAGAGGGGGAGTTCATCAACAGGCCGGGCGGCCCGCGGGGCGACGGCCACGCGGCCCAGGCGAACGGGCAGGCCTCCGACGGGGCGGCGCAGGACGGCCAGGCGGCGGAGGCGGCGGAGGCGGCGGAGACGCAGGAGCACGCGGAGCAGGCGGCCCCGGAGAACCCGGTCCCGGTCCCCGAGGTCGCGTACAAGCCGGTCGACCTCGTGGCGAACGTCGTCCATCCGGACGTGCTCTGGGCCTGCACGACGTGCCGGGCCTGCGAGGAGCAGTGCCCGGTGATGATCAGCTACGTCGACAAGATCGTCTCCATGCGCCGCCACCTGGTCCTCGTGAAGGGCGAGTTCCCGGCGGAGCTCGGGAATCCGTTCAACGCGATGGAGGTCAACGGCAACCCCTGGAACCTCGCGCGCATCGACCGCGGCAACTGGGCCGAGGGGCTCGAGATCCCGACCATGGCCGAGAAGCCGCAGGCCCCGGTGCTCTACTGGGTCGGCTGCGCGGCGAGCTACGACGACCGCGCGAAGAAGATCGCCCGCGCGACCGCCAGGCTCCTGAAGGCCGCCGGCGTCGATTTCGCCATCCTCGGCCAGGAGGAGACCTGCACCGGCGATCCGGCGCGCCGCGCGGGCAACGAGTACCTCTTCGCGATGCTCGCCGAGCAGAACGCGGCGACCCTGAACGGCTACAAGGAGCAGGGCGGCGTCCGGAAGATCGTCACGACCTGCCCCCACTGCTTCAACACGCTCGCGAACGAGTACCCCGACTTCGGCGCGAAGTTCGAGGTCGTGCACCACACCGACTTCCTGCTCGGCCTGGTCGCCGAGAAGAAGCTCGTCCCCAGCAAGCCGGTCGAGGGGAAGGTGGTCTTCCACGACTCCTGCTACCTGGGCCGCTACAACGACGTGTACGAGCAGCCGCGCGACATCCTGAAGCGCATCCCCGGGCTGCAGCTCGTCGAGGCCGAGGGGTGGAACCGGCAGAAGGGGCTCTGCTGCGGCGCCGGCGGCGCGCAGATGTGGATGGAGGAGCAGAACAAGGACCGCGTGAACGTCAAGCGGACACTGCAGCTGCTCCAGACGGAGGCGAAGACCATCGCGACCGCCTGCCCGTTCTGCCAGACGATGATCACCGACGGCCTCAAGGATCAGTCCAAGGAGGAGTCGATCCGCCAGCTCGACGTCGTCGAGCTGCTCGAAGAGAGCTGCGCTCTCGACCGCTCGGCCGGCAGCCGCTCGGCCGCCGCCCAGGACGTCGCCGAGACGGCCGCGTCCGCCAGCGCCTGATCCCGCCAAATTCCGCTGCTATTGCGCACCAGGGCGGCACGTCATGCAGGCCATGACGCGCCGCTCCAGCGTGTTCGCCTACATGCGCGCCCTGGAGCAGGCCTGATGGTGTTCAGGCACAGCCTTCTCGTGCGTCCCGTCTCGGCCTGAGCTAGATTCGGCCCTGCCGCCGGAGGTGGATGTGATTGAAGGCGCTCTGAAGGGGACCGCGAACCTGGACCCCTGCCCTACGCCGGAGGGGACCGCAAATGCGGATTACCGGCTCACAGGGACACTGGCCCATCCGATTTGCGTCTCGGTCGACGCGATCGCCGACCATGCGCTGCGCGCGCGTCAAGCAGCCTCAGGCGCAACCGAGCTCCGCTGCGACGTGTGCAACGTGGCCATCACGGGGGAGCCCCACGGACGCGGCCTCTACGTATGGTCGCGCGGCGACGAGCTCCGCTTCGAGGAGCCTGCCCTCTGCTGCCTCTGCTCGGTTGCCATCGGGATGACCGCGCTGTCCGCCTGGAACGTCGAAGAAGAAGAGGGCTGATCGCCCGCGGCCTGCCCGAAGGCGCGGGCCCCACCGCCCTCCGGCGCCCGCCGGAGGGATCACCCCACGTCAGAACGCCTCGCCGATCGCCAGGTTCACGGCGATGGGCAGCACATCGAACAGCTTGCCCGGGGGCCGCTCGTCCTCGGGCCAGCCTGCTGCTTTTGTCTCCTTGCAGACGCCGAGCACCTGCAAGCAGGGGATGCGGTAGCCGACGTCGAAGCGCAGCGGTCCGACCGGCGTGACGTAGCGCAGCCCGAAGCCCGCCGAGACGTGCAGGCGCTGCGCTCCCGAGCGGAACAGCCGGTGCTCCCGGGTGACATCGCCGGCGTCGGCGAAGATCACCGTACCGAAGCTCTCGCCGAGCGGTATCCGCAGCTCCAGGCTCGTCTCCCACAGCAGACGGCCTCCGATGGGGACCAGCGGGGCGTTCTCCTCGTCGGCGCTGTCGCCGGCTGTCAGGCTCGGCACGCGGGCGTGCGGGCCGACCTCGTTGTACCCGTATCCGCGGTTGCTGGTCGCGCCGCCGCTGAAGAACCCGCGGAACTGCATCAGCTGAAGGTCGGCCCCCACGTCTCTCCGGCAACGGTCCCTGTCCACGCCCGCGAGGGCGTCGCACTGGGCAGGATCCACGGAGGCGTCGCCGTAGTCGCCCGTGAACAGCCACCCGGTCATCAGGCGGAAACCCAGCGTCCATCTCCTCGAAACAGGGAAGTAGGCGCGAAACTCGGGCTGAAGGCGGATGTCGCGCGCGGAGTGAAACCGCCTGTCCCGCTCGTCCTGCGCCTTCTCGCCGACCAGGGCCTCCGCGATCGCGGTGTCGAACGCCAGATAGCCGGCCAGCTGCGTGTCCAGCGCGATGTAATAGCCGTGATGGGGGGTGACCCGATCGGGCTTCCCCGCCTCGTTCAGCCGGCGGTCATAGGACACGAGCGCCTGGAGGTAAGGGATGAAGAGGGTCCCGAACCCGGAGGGCAGCCGCGCCGAATTGTAGGTGAACGGGCTGTTCAGCTGGACGTTGTAGAGGAGGGCCGCGTTCAGGTCCGATTTCAGGAAGGGCCGCTCGATGCCGATGGAGCCGACGTACTCGCGGTAGCCGACGATCGCGTGCTCCGGCTCCTCCTGGGCAGCCTCTGGTGCAGCTCCTGACTCCCCCTCCTCGGCGCCCTGCTTGTCCGGCTTGGTGCAGAACTCACCTGTCTGGGGGCAGTAGAGCTTGAACGAGCCGCGCAGCACCGCGGCCGTGCGCCGCTCGATCGCCCCGGGCTGGCGGAGCTCGGACCGGAGCTGGATCTCCGGCAGGAGGCGGAAGGTGTCCCCGAGCTCCTTGCCGAGCAGGTTCGAGAACTCCACCGGGTAAAAGACGAGCCCCGGCCGGGCCTCGACGCTGAAGCGGCGCAGCCCCCCGAGGAAGTTGCGATCTTCCCACCCGGCGACGAGGTGCGCCTCGACGCGCGAGCCGACCTCGGCGCCTCCGCCGAGCTTCACGGCGCGGAGCGCGGACGGCTGCACGGAGAAGGTCACGGGGACGACCGGGTTCCTGGGCTGTCCGGACGGCGCGAGCTCGGGCTTCACGGCGACGGAGCCGAACACGCCGAAGTCGGCGAGCGCCTGCTCTGCGTCCGCCAGCTCCGCGGTCGAGAAGCGCTCGCCCTCCTCGATGCCGATCGCCGTCCTGACGGGCCCCTCGGGCAGCTCGCCGAGCCCCTCGAGCTTGACCTTGCCGAACCTGCACTCGGGACCGAGCTCGATCGTGTAGCGGATCCGCGCCTCGTTCTTCACGAGGTCGACGTCCACGTGCCCCTCCACGTTCGCGTAGGCGAAGCCGCGATCCGTGAGGACCCGGAGCAGGCTCTTCTTGAGCTCCTCGTACCGAGCCTCGTCCAGGCGCTCGCCGACCTTGAGCTCGTCCTTCGCCTCGGTCACCGGCCGGCCGATGTCCCTGCCCTTCTCCAGGGTCCAGTCCCGCCACGCGAGATCCACCGACGCGATCTTCACCGGCGCGCCCTCGGAGACGACGATGCGCACCCGCACGCGCCCCTCCTTGCCGGGGCCGCCGAAGCGCTGCACCCGCGCCGCCCGCACCCGCGCCCCGTAGAACCCGCGCGCGCGGTAGTACCGCTCGATGCGGGCCAGGTCCCGCTCGAGGACGAACCGGTCGAAGCGCTCGTACTCGACCGTGAGCGCGTCCCAGACGCTCAGGATCGGCACGGGCTCGAACGCGCCGCCGAGGAGGCGCGAGCTCTCGGCCGTCGCGATCCGCGCGGCGAGCTCGTCGCCGCTGATCACGTCGTCGCCATCGAACGAGACGTCCTCGATGGCGCACCCGCTGAGGTCGGGACGCGTACACGCCGGCGGTTGACGCGAAGCGGCACACGCGGAGGCCCCGAGCAAGGCGAACATCACGAGCGCTGCGGGGACGGGACGAGGCATCGGGACCCGGACAACTGAAAGAGAACTTTCGGCTGTGCCGGCCGAAACGCAATCGCCCCGATGTGCGCGATGGCGAGGATTCAACGTTACGCCTGTGTTTTCGATATGCTGCGTCCGCTTCGGCCGCCGGTGGCCCCGCTCCAGTCTGGGCGGCCTTCGGAGAGCGGCGCGAGCGAGGGAGAGCCTACGAGATGGCAGAGCCGACGCAAAAGGAACCTGGTGCCGGTGGGTACCTCGGACATGGATTGCCGCACGAACCTGGGCCTCACGGGGTGCCCGCGAGCGCCGGCGCGCCGTCCGCGGTCCCGGCCCCCGAGGAGCGGCGTGGCGCCCTGAAGGCGCTCGTGGCGATCGGCGGTCTGGCCTGCGCCGGCGCGATCGCCGTACCGGCGGCGAGCTTCATCGCGGCTCCGGCCGCAGGCAGCGCCGGCGCCGCTGGCGGGCGCGAGCGCTGGGTCCGGGTCGGGCGCCTCGCGGACCTCCCGCCGGGCGAGCCGCGGCGGCTCAAGGTGATCGGCGAGGAGCGCGACGCCTTCACGGTCGCGAAGGACCAGATGCTCGGCGCGATCTGGGTCATCCGGGAGGGCGAGAAGATCCGCGCGATGAGCGCCACGTGCCCCCACCTCGGCTGCGGGATCGAGCTCAACGACGACAAGAAGAGCTTCAACTGCCCGTGCCACGCGTCGCGCTTCGGCCTGTCGGGTGCGCCTGAGACGGGGCCGTCCCCTCGCGCCATGGATCCGCTCGCGACGCGGGTCGTCGATGGATGGCTCGAGGTGGACTTCCGGCGCTACCGTGACGGGGTCGCCGAGCTCCAGGAGATCGCAGGATGAGCCTCGGCGACTGGCTGAACGAGCGCATCGGGCACCGCGAGCCGCTGCGCCGGTTCCTCGACGCGCCCATCCCCGGCGGCGCGCGCATCGGTTACGTGTGGGGAGGCGCGCTCGCGCTGCTGCTGCTCGTCGAGGTCGTCACGGGCGCGCTGCTCATGTCGGCGTACGCCCCGAGCGCGACCACGGCGTGGGCGAGCGTCGCGCACATCAATTTCACCCTGCGCGCGGGGTGGCTCATCCGAGGCCTCCACTACTTCGGAGCGCAGGCGCTCGTCATCCTGGTCGCGATCCACGTGGCGCGGATCGCGCTCCACGGGGCGTACCGCGCGCCGCGGGAGATCGGCTGGTTTTTGACCCTCGGCCTGCTCGGCGTGATCCTCGGCTTCACCTTCACGGGCAACCCGCTCCCGTGGGACCAGGACGGCTACTGGGGCGCGCGCGTCGAGACGGGCATCATGGGCTCGGTCCCGGTGGTCGGGTCGTTCACGCAGCAGCTCGTCATCGGCGGGAGCTCGCTGGGCCACCTGACGCTGACGCGGCTCTACAGCCTGCACGTCTTCGTGCTGCCGGCGGTCATGGCCGTGCTGCTCGCCGCGAGCTTCGCGCAGTTCCGCAGGCACGGCTTCGGCACGCCGCACGGCGCCGACCTCGGCAAGGCGGATCGGTTCTACCCGAAGCAGCTCGGCCTGATCCTGCTGGCCGTGGCGCTCGTGCTGGTCGTCGTGTTCGATCTCGCGGCCATGGAGCACGGCGCCCCGCTCGAGGCGCCCGCGGATCCCGTCAGCGACTACAACGCCCGCCCCGCCTGGTACTTCCGCCCGCTCTTCGAGCTGCGCAAGTACTTCCCTGGCTCGCTCGAGCTCATCGCGACCGTCGGCCTGCCGGGGGTGGTCGGGCTGTACCTTGCCCTGCTGCCGTTCATCGACAGGAAGCCCGGCCCGCTCCGGGCGCGGCTGCCGGCGCTCGCGCCGCTGTTCTTGATCGGCCTCGGGGCCGTCGGCCTGCTGGGGATGTCGTTCGTGAAGGACGCGAAGGACGAGGGCTTCCAGCGCTCCGAGGCGCAGAGCGCCGCGCGGACCGCGCGCGCGGTGGCGCTGTTCAAGCAAGGCGTCCCGCCCGAGGGAGCGCTCGCGATGCTACGGAACGACCCGGAGACGCGCGGCGAGGACCTCTACAAGAAGGAGTGCGCGAGCTGCCACCGGCTCAACGATCTCGGCCCGCCCAAGGACAAGCAGACGGCGCCGGACCTCACCGGGTTCGGGACGAAGGCCTGGGCGCTCGAGGTGCTGAGGGATCCCGACGCCGACCACCTCTTCGGCAAGACGGCATTCAAGGAGATGATGCCGTCGGCGGTGAAGCCGCCCGCGGATCCCGAGGCGGCGAAGGTGTTCACGCCGATGAGCGCGGCCGACCAGGAGACGATCGCCGCGTTCCTCGAGGGGCAGGCGCGCGGGGAGCCCGGCGCCGGGACGCCCGGAGAGAAGATGGTCCGGCAGCGGTGCACGAGCTGCCACCGGCTCGACGGCAAGACCGACGACGAGGAGTCGGCCGCCCCCGAGCTGCGCGGCTGGGCCTCGATCGCGTGGATCGAGGCGCAGATCACGAACCCCGGCAGCGGCAAGGCCTACCCGCCGGCCGCGATGGCGAAGGACCTGGAAGGCCACATGCCGGCGTTCGAGGAGAAGCTCTCCGCGAACGACCGGAAGGTCCTCGCCGCCTGGGTGTACCGCCGCGGCCGCGGTGAGCCCGGGACGACGGTCGCCGCCAAGGCGCCCGACAAGAAGCCCTGAGCGAGCCGCCCGCCGGCGCTCGCTGCCCCACCCTCTCCTCCTCCCGATCCCCCTCTCGATGAGCGCCGCCGCGGCGCGCGCGGCTCGTGGACGCTCGCGCGGCTCGTGGACGCGCGCCGATCCGTTCGGGTCAAGGCGCGCGCTCTGACAGGCGCTCGCGCGGGCGCTCCGGCGCGACGGGCCGGCACGCGCGGTGCTGCGCGTCCCGAGAGGGAGGGTCGGTGGCGACATTGTGCACGGTCGCCTCCACGCCGGCGTGCGCGCGGCGCTCGCCTCGCGCGCACGCTGGCGTGCGCGCGGCGCTCGCCCCGCGCGCGGGCAGCGATCGAGCCCCAGAAAGAGCAGGACCCGTGGACCTGGATGCGGCTGTGAAGCACCACTTCCTGTGGATCGCGGGCACGATGATCGCGTCCGCCGCCTACTTTCAGGCGTCGGGGGTGTCTCACTTGATCGGGAGGACGATCATCCCGGACAGAGCCACGAGGCTCTCTTCCACGCCCCCTGCGTCCCACCGCGCGTTGCGCGACGGCCTCCACGCGACGAGCGCTGACGTGATCCTCCGGCGCAACCCGTTCGACTCGGCGACGGGGCCGCTCCTCCCGCCCCCGGGCGGCGCTCCCGAGGAGCGCGCGCCCGCGGCGCACGGCGATCCGTGGAGCGATCCGACCTGCGACGCCGGACGCGTGGTGCTCATCGCGGCGTCGCAGGACGCCGCGTGGTCGTTCGCGGCCATCGAGGGCCCCGACGGGCAGACGCAGCTCCGCCGGCTCGGCGGCGACGCGGCGGGAGGCACGCTCACGCGCATCGCGTGGGACCGCGTCTGGATCACCGCGGGGGGCGCCCGCTGTCAGATGCAGCTCGGGAAGCTCGGGAAGAGCGCGCGCGAGGAGGCGCCCGCGCCGCAGCCCCGGCCTCAGGCGAGGCCGGTCGGGAGCGACAACAACCTGAACTCGATCCCGCCGGAGATCGCCGCCCGCATCCGGCGGGTGAGCGCCACGGAGTTCAACGTCGACCGCGCGGCGGTCGATCAGATCCTCGAGCAGCAGGCGCTCCTCATGCGCTCCGCCCGGGTGACCCCGGAGCGACGAGGAGACCAGGTCGTCGGGCTGAAGCTCAGGATCAGGCGAGGCTCGCTGCTGGAGACGCTCGGGCTGGAGAGCGGAGACACCCTGAGGTCGATCAACGGCTTCGACGTCACCGATCCCCAGAAGGCGCTGGAGGCCTACGCGCGGCTCCGGACCGCGAACCGCCTGTCCGTCGCGATCGAGCGCGGCGGACAGCTGATGACGGTCGACTTCAACATCCGCTGAGGACCCGGGACGGGCGCGCGGAGCTCAGCCGAAGGCGTCGACGGCCGCCCTGGCCGCCTGGCCCGAGAGCGACGGCGGCGCGACCGCCTCCCACCACGCCGCCGCGTGCTGCTCGGTCCAGTCGGCGTCCATGCGGAGCGCGGCGAGCCGCTCGGACAGCTCGCGCGCCGACTGCGGTCGCCGCGCGGGATCCTTCTCGAGGCAGTCGAGCACGAGGCGGTCGAGCGCGGGCGGGATCGCGCGCGCCGCGCGCTTCGAAGGCGCGACGGGCACCTCCGTCGCGTGGAGCAACATCGTCTTCATCGCCGTCTCGGCGTCGAACACGAGGGCGCCGGTGAGCAGCCAGTAGGCGACGCACCCGAGCGCGTAGATGTCGGTCCGGCCGTCGATCGGGCGGTCGCCCAGCACCACCTCCGGCGCCATGAACGCGGGCGTGCCGGTGATCGCGTTGTCCGCCGTCAGCTTGGAGGGGTCCGCGTCTTTCCTGCGCTGGGCCACCAGCCCGAAGTCGAGCACCTTCAAGAAGTCGAGATCTGCGCCGTAGCGGCACAGGAAGAGGTTGGCGGGCTTGATGTCGCGGTGCACGAAGAAGGCCTTGTGCGCCTCGTGGAGCGAGTGGCAGGCCTGCCGGAGCAGGTGGACCACGCGCGCGGGAGGCTGCGGGCCGTCCAGCTTGACGAGGGTCTCGAGGTCCATGCCGTCGAGCAGCTCCATCACGTAGTAGAACGAGCCGTCGCGGGCGACGCCGAAGTCGAAGATCCCGATCGTGTGCGGCGATCGGAGCGCGGCGGTCGCCTGCGCCTCACGCTCGAACCGCGCCTTCGCGTTGCCGTTGCTCGATGGCTCGCCCTGGAACGCCTCGGGCCGGATCAGCTTCACGGCCGCGGGGCGGGCGAGCATCCGGTGCTTCGCCCGCCACACCTCGCCCATGCCGCCGCCGCCGAGCCGCTCGACGAGCCGGTAGCTGCCGAGCTCCCGCGCCGCGTCGAGCTTGCGCCCGAGCCCGAAGACGACGCGCGACACGAGCACGGAGAGCGCGAGCGCGATGACGCTCGGGAAGAAGCGGCGGAGCATCGCCTCGTACGAGGGCGGCTCCATGAAGCCCGAGCGGACGAGCACCCAGAGGCAGGCCGGATCGGTGAGGATCGCCAGCGTCGAGGTGAACAGCGTGCGCACGCTCGGGGCGGGGACGATGATGGGAAACATGAGCACCCAGACGGCCACCGGCGGCCATCCCGGCAACACCGGCCCCTCCGGCCACGGCTGCGCGTTGGAGATGACCGAGAGCAGCGCGGCGCCCAGGATCTTGTAGGCGAACGAGAGATCGACGATCCGCGGCGGCGACAGGAGCCCCTTCCGCGCGATGACGAAGAGCGCGGCCGAGACCAGCATGAACGGCAGGAAGACCGCGACGCGGATCGGGTACGGGCCGAGCTCGAGGCCCGGGAAGATCTCCGACACGAGGAAGCCGAGGGAGCCCGCCACGATCGTGCAGAGCGCCATCCACGCGACGCGCCTCGTCGCCTCCTGCTCGAGGTCCGGGGGGAGGCGCGGCGACAGCCACTCCCAGCGCGGCCTCGCGCAGGTCTTGCTGGCGTCGGGGCCGAGGAAGACGGTCTCGCTCATGGAGTCGCGCGCGCGGCCCACGGCCGCGTCGGTCTGCTCTAGGGGAGGAGGAAGGCGGCGGGAATAGAAGAGTCGCGCGCGAGGCGCGCGCCTCTCGCCACGCGCATGGCCTGGCGTCTTCGCGTCTTAGCGTGCGGGCGGACTCGGCCAGCCCGCGCGGGGGAGCGTTACTTGATGAAGACCTGCGCGGCCGCGATCCCCGCGCCCTTCGTCGCCTTGAGGATCACCTTGCCCGGACCGCCGATCGGCAGGGGGTTCTTCCAGCAGCCGGAGGCCTTGCCGCCGAGCGTCGCCGCGGCGCCGGTGGTGCTGTCCTGCGCGAGCACGACGGGCGGCAGCGCGGGCGCGGGCTGCGAGACGAGCTGGATGTCGAGCTCCTGGACCCCGAGGCCGATGCCGACGACCGTGTAGCACTTGCCGGGCGAGATGTTGATCTGCTGCTCGAGCGCCTGGCCCTCCTGGAACTGCCCCGCGAACGGCCCGCCGTCCGGCTTCATCCCCGGGGCCTCCGTCGTGCCCATCCCCTGCAGGATCGGCGTCGCGGCCACCGCGGCGACCGGCGGGATCGGCGTGGCGGCGGAGCCCGCGGGCGCGGCGGTGGTGGTGGGCGTGAGCACCGCCGTCGCCGGCGTGGTCGGCACGGCCGAGGCGCACCACTGGCCCGGAGGGCACGGGTTGTTCGGGTCGATCGTCGGCTCGGGGGTCGACGAGCACGCGAGCGCTCCGAGCGCGGCGAGGGAGAGCGGGAGTACGTGGAAGACACGCATCATGAGAATGCTCCTTCGATGGGCATGAGCTCGCCCGATCGCAGAACGAGTGCCAGCGCTTCTTACACCGGCTGCGGTTCGACGTGTGGGCCGAGCTCACGAAGCAGCGATCTCGACAGCGCGCGGGGTGCAACCCGAGCGCAAACGAGCGCAACCGTATGCAACCGGACGCAAGCCGAACGCAACCGCGCCGCTTTGCGCCCGGCGCGTGGCGTGCTACCGAAGTCGGGCACGCGTGGTCTTGCAATCCCGAGTAGTTAAACTATACACGTGATCCGCGTCATCTGCGTGGGGACGGCAGTGCGCGCCCAGTGGCGGACTCCGCAGCGTGCCTTGCCTCCTGGCCACCTCTGGCCCGGGCGGCGTGCTCACGCCGCACAGGGCCCGAGCCGCTGTATCCTGTGCGCCCGGCGTCGTCGCGCGGACTACGCGCATCGCCGGAGCAGCCATGAGCCAGGATCAAAAGCCCCCTCCCGCCGAAGGCAGCGCCCTCTGGTACAAGGACGCTATCATCTACGAGGTCCATGTCCGCGCGTTCAGCGACTCGAACGCGGACGGCATCGGCGACTTCGAGGGGCTCGTCGACAAGCTCGATTACCTCCAGGATCTCGGCGTCACCGCGATCTGGCTCCTGCCCTTCTACCCCTCGCCGCTGCGCGACGGCGGATACGACATCGCGGACTACGCCAACATCAACCCATCTTACGGGACCCGGCGCGAGTTCGCCCGCCTCCTGCGCGAGGCGCACCGCCGCGACATCCGCGTCATCACCGAGCTCGTCCTGAACCACACCTCGAACGAGCATGAGTGGTTCCAGCGGGCGCGGACCTCGCCCAAGGGCTCGCGCTGGCGCGATTTCTACGTGTGGAGCGACACGCCGCACCGCTACAAGGACGCCCGGATCATCTTCAAGGACTTCGAGACATCGAACTGGGCCTGGGATCCGGTCGCCAACGCCTATTACTGGCACCGCTTCTACTCCCACCAGCCCGATCTCAACTTCGAGAACCCGGACGTCCACGCCGCCGTCTTCAAGGTGGTCGACTTCTGGCTGGAGATGGGCGTCGACGGGCTCCGGCTCGACGCCGTGCCGTACCTCTACGAGCGCGAGGGGACGAACTGCGAGAACCTGCCGGAGACGCACGAGTTCTTGCGGAAGCTCCGGCGCCACATCGACGCGAATTTCGCCGATCGCATGCTCCTCGCGGAGGCCAACCAGTGGCCCGCCGACGCCGCGGCGTACTTCGGGAGCGGCGACGAGTGCCACATGAACTTCCACTTCCCGCTCATGCCCAGGATGTTCATGGCGGTCGAGCTCGAGGACAGCTTCCCGATCGTCAACATCCTGAAGCAGACGCCCGTGGTCCACGAGACCTGCCAGTGGGCGACGTTCCTCCGGAACCACGACGAGCTGACGCTCGAGATGGTGACCGACGAGGACCGGGACTACATGTACCGCGTCTACGCGCAGGAGCACACGGCGCGGATCAACCTGGGCATCCGCCGGCGGCTCGCCCCGCTCATGAAGACGCGGCGCAGGATCGAGCTGATGAACGCGCTGCTCTTCTCGCTGCCGGGGACCCCCGTCCTCTACTACGGCGACGAGATCGGGATGGGCGACAACATCTATCTCGGCGATCGCGACGGGGTGCGCACGCCGATGCAGTGGAGCGCCGATCGGAACGCCGGATTCTCCAGGGCGAACCCGCAGAAGCTCTATCTGCCGATCATCATCGACCCCGAGTACCACTACGAGGCGATCAACGTCGAGGCGCAGCAGCAGAACCCGGCTTCGCTCCTCTGGTGGATGAAGCGGCTCATCACCCTGCGCAAGCAGAACAAGGTGCTCGGCCGCGGGACGATCGAGTTTTTGCACCCGGACAACAGCAAGGTGCTCGCGTTCATCCGCGCGCACGCGGACGAGCGGCTGCTCATCGTCGCGAACCTCTCTCGGTACGCGCAGCACGTCGAGCTCGATCTCGCGCGCTTCGAGGGCATGGTGCCTGTCGAGCTGTTCGGCAGGAGCCGCTTCCCGGAGATCACGAGCCGCGGTTACTCCCTGTCGCTCGGTCCGCACGACTTCTTCTGGTTCGCGCTCGAGCCGGCGACGCCGGCGATCTCCGCGGGCGACGCCGAGGCGGCGCCCGCGATCGCGACGAAGGGCTCGTGGCGGACGCTCCTCTCCCCCGAGGGGCGCAAGGTGCTCGAGCCGGCGCTCGGCAAGTTCATCGCGGCGCGGCGCTGGTTCCGCGGCAAGGCGCGCACGCGGCGCGCCACGACCCTCGCGGACGTCATCCCGATCCTGCGCGGCGAGCAGACCGCGGCGGAGCACTACCTCCTGCTCGCGCGCGTCGAGTACACGGACGGCTCGCCGGAGACGTATGTCGTGCCGATCGGCTTCGCCACGGGCGACTACGCGCGGACGCTCGCGACGCGCGCGCGCCACGCGGTGATCGCGGACGTCACGATCCGCGATCCCGAGCCGGAGAGCGCGGCGGCGCCGGAGGGCGTCCTCTACGACGCGCTGGCGACCCCGGAGTTCGCCGCGCTCGTCCTCGCCGCGATCCGGGCGCAGGGGGTCGCGACGGGCTCCTTCGGCGAGCTCCACGCGCTGCCGCTCGGGACGACGCTCGAGACGCTCGGCGCCGAGGGAGAGCTCCCGGCGCGCATCTCCGAGAGCGAGCAGAGCAACACGACCATCATCTACGGCGACAAGCTCCTCCTCAAGATCTTCCGGCAGGTCGAGGAGGGCATCAACCCGGAGCTCGAGATCGGCCGGTACCTGACGGAGCACCAGTTCCCTTCCACGGCGCGGCTCGCCGGGGCGATCGAGTACCAGGCCCGCGGTCGCGAGGCGACCACGGTGGCGATGCTCCAAGAGTACGTGCAGAGCCAGAGCGACGCGTGGACGAGCACGCTCGAGGCGCTGAACCGCTTCTTCGAGCGGGTGCTCGCCGACGAGGAGACGGCGAAGGGGGGCGCGCCGCCGATGCCGGCCGGCACGCTGGTCGACGCGTCGCGCGCGACGCCGCCGCCGCTCGTGAACCAGCTCATGGGGACCGAGCTCGTGAGGATGCGGCTGCTCGGCGAGCGCACCGCGCAGCTCCACCTCACGCTCGGCAAGTCGAGCAAGGACCCCGCGTTCGGGCAGCAGTCGTTCTCGACGCTGCACCAGCAGTCGATCTTCCAGTCGGCGCACGGCATGCTCTCGCGCACCTTCGCGCTGCTGAGGAAGCGCGAGCGCTCGCTCCCCGAGAACGTGCGGGAGCAGGTGTCGGCGATGCTGCCGCGCGAGGCCGAGATCAACGCGAAGCTCCAGCAGATCGTGTCGAGGAAGTTCGACATCCCCCGCATCCGGACGCACGGCGACTTCCACCTCGGCCAGGTGCTCTCGACGGGCGACGACTTCATCCTGATCGATTTCGAGGGCGAGCCGGCGAGGCCGCTGAACGAGCGCCGCTACAAGCGCGGCCCGCTCCGGGACGTGGGCGGGATGCTGCGCTCGTTCGACTACGCCGGCGCCTCGGCGCTCCGGGACGCTCGCCTCCGGCCCGAGGACGTCGCCGTCCTCAAGCCGTGGACCGACGCCTGGGTGGCGTGGATCTCCGCGAGTTACCTCGCGGGATACATGGAGACGGTCGCGCGCGCTCAGGCGGCCGCCGAGCCGCGGACCGACGAGACGGCGCCGTACGTGCCCGCGAGCGACGCGGACACGGTGCTCCTGATCGACTTTTACATGCTCGAGAAGTGCATTTACGAGGTCGGCTACGAGCTCAACAACCGGCCTGACTGGCTGGACATCCCGCTGCGCGGGCTGGAGCGTCTGATCACGCCCAGAGCATAGGAGCGCTGGTGGCGCGATGATCCGGCTGGAGCTCGCGGGCATGCATACGCGGTTGCACTCGACGTTGTGCGGCTCGTGCCCGCAGGGCCCGACGGGCTGCTGCGCCAGCCCGCCGGGGGTCGAGTGGTCGGACATCGGGCGGATCGTCTCGCTCGGCGGCGCTGGCTGGCTGCTCGAGCAGATGGCCGCGGGCACCCTGCGCCCGGGCCAGCGCGGCCTGCTCATCCTGCGGGTCGAGCCCCAGGGCAGCGATGGCGGAGCGCTCCCCAAGAGGTGCGCTTTCCACGGTCATGAGGGCTGCACCATCCCCCCCGAGCGGCGCGCGGCGACGTGCAACTACTATGTTTGCGATGACGCCTTCGCGCACGGAGGCGAGCCTGGCGGGGCCCCTGAAGCGCTGGCCGGCCGCAAGGCGCATGACGCGCTCGTGGATCTCTACGGGAGCTGGGATCTCGAGCTCGCCGACCGCATACGCGAGCGCTGGCCCGACGGGCCTCCGTGGAACCTCGATTTCCTCGACTGGCTCGGTCGAGAAGTCCGCCGCCTCGCCGCCAAGGCAGGTTCCTCCATGCGCGTCCTCCGGCCCGGCACCTGAAGTATCCCCTCGAATTTGCCGGGGGAATTCACAGGGAGACGGGGAGATCTAATTGGAGGGTATCGTGCTGACGTCCTGACGCCGGAGCGCGACGGTGCGCTCGACGACGTCCGACGCGGAGAGCTGCAGGAAGATCGACACGTCGACCCAACCGGCCCTGGACACAACGACGACCTGCATCCCTTGAGGCAGCTCGACGCTGAGGGGCGTCTTGCCGAGCATGGTCCCGTTCCAGCTCACGTTCGCGTCCGCGGGCTCGCTCTTGATCGTGACCTTGGCCTTCATCAGGCCCGGCTCGAGCGCCGTCGCAGCCGTGGACACCGCAGCAGGCTGCTCCGACGCGACGGGCTCCACCGAGCGGTCGCGGAACATCACGAAGGCCCCCGCGACGAGCAGCGCGACCACCCCGAGCACAGAGGCGAGATACCCACGCTGCCGCCAGGACGAGGCGCGCCCCACCGTCGCGCCCAGGCTGCCGGGATCGACGGCCGGGGGCTCGTGATGATGGTGGGCGGGGAAGCTGTGGCTTTGATCGCTGAGGAGGGGTAGACCGGCCGCGGTCGCGGAGGGCCACATCGAGCGGTTCATCCCCATGACCATCGAGGCGCGGGGGAACTCTCCGACCATCGAGGCGCGCTGGATGTCGCCCGCGACATCCAGCGAGCTCAGGTACTCGAACTGCGCGGTGACCTGCTGGCGCACGAGCGCTCGGCTCTCCGCGAACATCTCGAGCACGTGCGCGCCGAGCTGCTCCGTGCGGACGTCCTCACCCGAGCCCCGCAGGTAACTCTCCAGCGCGTCGCCCATCTCCTGCGCGGTGGCGAACCGTCGATCGGGATCCCGCTGGAGGGCCCTCGCCACGATCTCATCGAGCGCCGGGTCGATGTCCGGCACGACGGTGGAGAGCCGCGGGATGTCCCGCGTGAGCAGCTGGTGCATCACGGCGACGTGGTCGCCATCGAACAGCCGCCGCATCGCCAGGAGCTCCCAGAGCACGATGCCGATGGCGAAGAGATCGGCCCGCCGATCGACGTCGGCGCTCGCCATCGCCTGCTCGGGCGCGGCGTAGGCCATCTTGCCCTTGAAGGTTCCGCTCTCGGTGTGCGCATCGTTGAGGGCCGCCTTCGCGACGCCGAAATCAACGATCTTCACAGCTCCGTCGTACGTGATGAAGATGTTGTGCGGCGAGACGTCGCGGTGTACGACGCCGAGCAGACCGCCATCGAAGTCCGCGAGCTCATGCGCGTAGTGCAACCCGCGCAGCGCCTCGACGATCGTCCTGACCCACGCCCCCCGCGTGAAGCTCGCGGCGCCAGGACAGCCGCTCACCACCGCCCTCACGACGTCCTTGAGCGGCTGGCCCTCGAGGTACTCCATCACGATGAAGTACCCGCCGCTCTCGCCCCCGATCTCGTAGGTCTGAACGACGTTGGGGTGATTGAGCCGGGCCGAGAGCTTGGCCTCGTCCAGGAACATCAGGACGTAGCGCGGGTCATCCGCCATCCCGACGCGGAGACACTTCACAACAACGAGCTTGTTGAACGACCCGGGCCCCCGGGAGACGGCCAGAAATACATCGGCCATCCCACCACGACCCAATTTTGCAATCAGGCGGTATCGACCAAGCAAGCTGTTGCTCGCTTGCTGGGTCGAAGAGATGGTTTGGCCGCCTGAATTCACGACATCCCCCGCTATAAGAGCTTAATTAGCCCGTTGACCTGGAGTTTGCAAAGACTTTTACGCCTGGAAACAATCCGCGCCCCCTGTAGACGCGTGCCGCGTTGCTCCATCGCCTGACCATCCATCGTGATGTCTTGGCGCAGCGCTCCATCGCCGGATTGCTGCGCAAGGACACCCCTCCCGCGCCGCAGATGTCATGGTCCTAACGAAATGGCCCCGATCGAACCGGTACGCACGTGACCACACACACCGGGTGCTCCTGTCGGCACACCCGGTGTTCCGCCACCGCTCCATTGTACACCAGGTGCTTCAGGAGCGGTGGAACTGGATGCGTGTCGCAGGTCGATCCCTGAGACCCCCCTCGGGGTCGCACGAGACCGGCGGAGCACAGGCCCGCTGGCACGAGAAGGAGCCAATCAGTAATGGCGCATACATGATCGGCGTCGAGGGCGACGGCTCCTGAGCGGACCGGACGACCTCGGCTTCCCTGCGGAGCCTGGGGGGCTCCGCAGGAAATCGACGTCCGCCCTGCGCGGAGCTCCCTACCAGGCTGTCCTGGTCGTTCTGTGGAGGAGAGCTACCAAGGGTCCTGCGCCCAGAACCTGCGCACCACATCGAGCGTGGCGTCGAGCTGCTCGAAGTGCGGGAGACCCAGCGTCGGCGCGACGCGGGCGGCCTCCACGCGCGGGTTCTGCTGCGTGAGCTCGGCGAGGCGGTCGAAGCGCGAATACGGGTCACGGTCGTGGAGGATCAGCGTGGCGACGGGCAGACGCGCATAGATGCGCTGGAGAGCGTCGTCCGTGAACAGGGCACCGGCGATGAACGCGAGGGGGGCCCGGTGGGCAAAAGGCTCCTTCGACGCGCGGATTGCATAGTCGACGAGGCCTGTATCCGGCTCGCCGACGAAGCTCTTCTTCAGGAACCAGCGAATGCTGGGCGGCGCGGCCAGCACGCGATAGAGCGCCTCGGCGGCGTACGGGACGCGCGAGACAGCCCGGAGGAGGGCGCTCGCGCCGGGAGGCTCACGGCCGAGCCCCGTCGGGGAGATGAGCACGAGGCTGTGAACAATGCTCATCTCCTCGCAGGCGACGGCGGCGGCGAACTCCGAGGAGAGGGAGAGCGCGATGACGTCGGCGCCGCCCGGCGCGCGGACCACGTCCGTGAGGAAGCGGCGCAGCGCGGCGCGGTAGAGCTCGCGATCGTACACGCGGTCCGCCCGCTCCGAGAGGCCGAAGCCGGGAAGATCGAGCGCGTAGACCGGCCGCTCGCCGCGGAGCGCATCGAACAGGGGCGCCATCTCCCTGGACGACGCGGCCGCGTCGACCCCGTGCACGAGCACCACGGGGCGCCCCGCAGCGCGGGCGTCCACGTAATAGGCGAGGCGCCCCGCGCTCCACGTGTCGACGTGCCGCACCTCCGCCTCGAGCGCAGGGGCGAGGGGCGCGCGCTCCGCGGGGCGGAGCGCGCCCGGCACGAGTCGATCGACGAGCCCATCGAGGCTCATCGCGCGTGCGCTCATCACGTCTCCCCCGGCGGCAGCATCCCCTCGTTGTCCGCGCGCTCGAGGTCGGCGATGCTCGGATTCCTCGGCGCCGGACGCGGCTTGACGCCGCCGTCGCCGGGCCTCGCCTCCTGGCCCGCGTCGCTGCGCTGCTCGCGCTCTCGACGCTCTGCTTGACCAGCGATCTCCTGCGCTGCGCGCACCAGTCGGTCCAGACGATCCACCTCCAGCTGATGGCGAGAACCATGGGGACCACCGTGCCGATCCTCGAAACGGTGGTGCCCAGCGTCAGCGCGGCCATGAGACACCGTGCGATCAGGTCGAACTGTCATGCTCAGCTCCTTCCGCACGAGGTCAAAGCACGGACCGTGCCCCCGCGGGCCGCGGCCCCAGCAGCGCTCGTCGAGCCGACACCGAGCTGAACAGGCGCCAAGACGCCTCGAATGTGACCATTTGCCTCGGTCACGCTCGTCGATCCAGGTGACGGAAGCAGGGAAAGCTGGTGTCGAGCCGTATCACGAACGGATGGAACCGGGTCCTCGACGCCGATCCGGAGGGGACATCGTCGCCAGTCAACCTCGCTGTCGCTCCGCCGCCGACGCGGAGTTTGCGCAGGCCCTGGAAGGTCTGGCACGGATGGAGAGGGCGGCCGGCGCCGCCGCGCCGGCGCCGGAGGCGGAGGGGAGCTGCCCGGCCGCGATTCCCGGGCTCCGGACGTCAGCCGGCGACTTCGAGCTTCCGGCCGGCCGGCTTGTTGATGTCGGCGAAGAAGTCGTTGCCCTTGTCGTCCACCACGATGAAGGCGGGGAAATCCTCGACCTCGATCTTCCAGACCGCTTCCATGCCGAGCTCGGGGTACTCGAGCACCTCGACCTTCTTGATGCAGTCCTTCGCGAGGCGCGCGGCCGGACCGCCGATCGAGCCCAGGTAGAAGCCGCCGTGCTTCTTGCACGCCGCGGTGACGGCGGGCGATCGGTTGCCCTTCGCGAGCATGACGTAGCTGCCGCCGTTCGCCTGGAAGAGGTCGACGTACGCGTCCATCCGGCCAGCCGTGGTGGGGCCGAACGAGCCGGAGGCGTAGCCCGCGGGCGTCTTCGCGGGCCCGGCGTAGTAGACCATGAACTCCTGCAGGTAGCTCGGCATGCCGTCGCCGCGATCGAGGCGCTCCTTGATCTTCGCGTGCGCGATGTCTCGCGCGACGATCATCGGGCCGCTCAGCGAGAGCCGCGTGCGGATGGGGTACTTCGAGAGCTCCGCGCGGATCTCGCTCATGGGACGGCGGAGGTCGAGCTTCACGACCTCGCCCTCGAGATCCGCGTCCGTGGTGTCGGGCAGGTACTTCGCGGGATCGGCCTCGAGCTGCTCGAGGAAGATGCCCTCGCGCGTGATCTTGCCGAGCGCCTGACGATCCGCAGAGCACGAGACGGCGATGCCGACAGGGCACGAGGCGCCGTGGCGCGGCAGGCGGATGACCCGGACGTCGTGGCAGAAGTACTTGCCCCCGAACTGCGCCCCGATCCCCGTCCGCTGCGCGAGCTCGAGCACCTTCTGCTCGAGCTCGCGGTCGCGGAAGCCGCGCCCGCGCGCGTTGCCGTCGGCCGGGAGCGTGTCGAGGTAGCGCGCGGAGGCGAGCTTCGCGACCTTGAGCGTGTACTCGGCCGACGTGCCGCCGACGACGATGGCGAGGTGGTACGGCGGGCACGCCGCGGTGCCGAGCGCGCGGATCTTCGCCTCGACGAAGGAGAGCAGGCTCTCCGGGTTCAGGAGCGCCTTGGTCTCCTGGTAAAGATAGCTCTTGTTCGCGGAGCCGCCGCCCTTCGCCATGAACAGGAGCTTGTAGGCGTCGCCGTCCGTCGCGAAGATCTCGATCTGCGCAGGGAGGTTGTCGTTCGTGTTGACCTCCCGGTACATGTCGAGCGGCGCGAGCTGCGAATAACGCAGGTTCTGCGCGCGGTAGGTCTCGAAGACGCCGCGCGCGATCGCCGCCTCGTCGCCGCCGCCCGTGAAGACGAGCTGGCCCTTCTTGCCCATGACGACGGCCGTGCCGGTGTCCTGGCACGACGGGAGCACGCCCCCCGCGGCGATGCTCGCGTTCTTGAGGAGCTCGAGGGCGACGAAGCGATCGTTCGAGGAGGCCTCGGGATCGCCGAGGATCCGCGCGAGCTGCGCGAGGTGACCGGGCCGGAGGAGGTGGGCGATGTCGCGCATCGCCTCGCGCGCGAGCAGGGTGAGCCCCTCCGGCTCGACCTTGAGGAACGTCGAGCCGGCGGCCTCGAAGGTCGAGACATGGTCGCGGCTGACGAGGCGGTACGGGGTCTCGTCATGGCCGAGGGGGAGCATGTCCTGGTACTGGAAATCGGTCATCGTTCGGGTCTCCGGGGAAGCAGAGAAGCAGAGAAGCAGAGAGGAAGAGGGGCAGAGGGGCCGAGAGGCTGCGGGTCCCTCCTTCTTTGCATGGCTCCCGCCCCGGGCTCAACACCCACCCAGCGCCGGCCGTCACGCGGGGAGCGCGCGCTCGACGTCGCCGAGGACGGCCGAGATCTGCCGCAGGAGCGGCTCCCGGGCGCTCCGCAGGAAGAAGTGTCCGCCGGGGAACATCTCGACCCGGAAGGCCCCGCGCGTGTGATGGCGCCAGCCTTCGAGATCGGCGCGGTCCGCGCGCTCGTCGTCGAGGCCCCCGAACGCGGAGATCGGACAATCGAGCGGGGTCCCCGGGACGAACGGCTCGGCCTCGTTGACCGCGAAATCCGCGCGCAGGACAGGCAGGAAGAGCGCCAGGAGCTCCGGGTCGCGCAGCACCTCGTCGGGCGTGCCCCCCATGCGGCGGATCCGCTCCAGAAACTCGGGCTCGGGCAGGCCGTGGAGCGGATCCGAGCCGCGAACGTGAGGCGGGCGCCGGCCCGACACGAAGAGGTGGCGCGGCAGCGGTGCTCCCCGGCGGCGGAGCTCGCGCGCGAGCTCGAAGCAGACGAGCGCGCCGAGGCTGTGGCCATACAGCGCGAACGGCTTCGTGAGCCACGGCTCGAGCGCGGTGGCGAGGGCCTGGACGAGCGGCGTCAGGCGCTCGAACGGCGGCTCGCTCATGCGCGCCTCCCGGCCGGGGAGCTTGAGCGCGCAGAGCTCCGTGTGCGCGGGGAGCGCGCGCCACCAGGCGCTGTAGATCGACGAGCCGCCGCCCGCATAGGGCGCACAGAAGAGTCGAAGCCGGGCAGCAGGGTTCGGCCTCGGCACGCCGACCCAGGGGTCGCGGCTCGGGCTGGGGGTCGTCATCACGGAGCGCTCAGCGTAGCTCGCCCCCGCGGCGCTCGCTCCCTACCATTTGCTGCCCAGGGCGACGCGGATGGTGGCGACCTTCCCCTGATCGAGGCCGAAGCCGAGGTCGTCGTCGAGCGCGACCAGCGCGCCGACGCGGGTGAAAGAGCCCTTCACGAGCGGCTCCCAGCCGACGAACGGCTCCGCCGCGAGCTGGGCCGAGTTGCTCGAGGAGAGAGGGAACGCCGCCTGAAGGCGCATGCCGATGCCAAAGTTCCCGAACGGGCGGAACTCGATCTCGTTTCCCTGCTCGATCACGGTCTTCGTGTCCTCCCCGTCGCGGGTCGGAAAGAAGACCTGACTCGCGAGATCGTGGGTGAAGAACAGGACCTTGCCGACGTTGATCTCGGTCCCGACGCGCGCCCGGAAGGCCCAGTGCGCGAGCAGCACGCGCTGCGCATCGAAGTAAGCCCGCGCGGGGAAGTTCGCCACCGACGCGACCTGGAGCTCCGTCCCCGGGTGCGGGTGGAGCGGGATCGTCAAGCTCATGCCGCCGAAGAGCGCGAGGATGGGCAGGGCGTTGGCAGCGTAGTGGAGGCCGAACGTGGGATTGCCGATGAAGAATTGGCTGTATCCTGCGTTGCTCGTGAACCGCCTGCCGAACAGGTCTGTCGACTGGGGGCCCGAGACGTCGCCGTAGACGAACGGGATCTCCGCGTCGAGGTGGAGACCCGCGAACAGCTTGTACTGGGTGGCGGCGGTGATGGCGACGCCGAGCCGCGACGACTCCTCGACGGAGGCCTCTTCGCCGGCAGCCGCCGCGATCTCCCGCTGGTAAGACGAGCTGAGGACGTCGATCTCGAAGCCGAACCGGCCTCCCTGGCTCTTCGCCCAACGCTCCTTCGTCTTGTCGGTGACGGGCTGCCGCGGCGCCGCCTCTTGCGCGAGCGCAGGCGCGGCCAGGGAGAGCATGAGGAACAGGGTCCCAAGAGACGCTTTGGTCGTGCTCACCTGGTGTCTCCCATCTCGTTCTCAACTCGCGGGCAGCGCGGGCGATTGACCACCTTGTCGCACCGTCGCCGCGGCGTCGCACGGGAGAGGCCCCCATGACCGCGGCGATCGCCCGGATCAATGCAGCTCCAGCGCGCTGGATGCAAGCGTTTTGACCGTCGCGACCCTGCGACGCTCTGCGTCGGTCCTAGAAAGAGCCCGCGATCTCGAGAGACGCCGGCGCGATCGTGAGCCTCACCGGAGGAGATGACGCGCGCTCTCCGTCGGCGCGCTCCGGGCCTGCGCCAGCGACAGTGAGGTAGATCGAGATGCCGCCGGCGAGCACGGCGGCGCCCGCGAGCAGGTCGGTGGTGAGCGCGAGCGCCTCGCTCCTCGCCCGCGCTCGCTCGACGGCGCGGGCGTCGCCGGGATACCGATCGAGCTCCGCGTCGAGGTCCCCGGAAGCGCCGAGCGCCAGGAGCCCGGTGGCGGCCGCGCCCACGGCGAGCGCGCCGGTCGCGAGCCAGGGCAACACGGGCACGCTCCGCTGCTGGCGAGGCGCGCGGTCCATCCGCAGCGCGCCCGGCGGCGCCGGCGGCGGAGCCGGCGCGCCGCCCGCGCCCTCGCCGGGGCCGTGCAGGGCTCGCGCTTCGGGGAGCTGGATCTTGAGCTGAACGTGATCGCCGCCGGCCACGTCGACGACCCTCAACACGGCCGGGCGGCCCGGCGCCTCGGCGGCGATGCGGCGGCGCCCGGCGCTCATCAGAAGGGGCTCAGCGAGCGGCGTCTTGCCCGCCGGCACGCCGTCCACGGAGATCTCGACGTCCGGCGCCGAGGTCGAGATCTCCACCGTCGCGACGCGGCTCCGCAGGACGGCGATGTCCCGCTCCACCTCGGCCCGCCGGCCGCCCGGGATCCGCTCGCCACCGTCGGCGAGGTACCTCTCGAAGGCGCGCAGCGCGCAGGCGTAGTCCTTGAGCTGATAACACGTACCCGCGATGTTGTAGAGCACCTGATATGCGGGCGCGAGCTCGTAGGCGCGGCGAAACTCGGTGAGCGCAGCGCCATAATCCACCTCGTTGTAGAGCTCGACGCCTCGCCGGAAGCGGGCGTCGGCCTCCTCGGTCTTGTTACCGGCAGGCTGAGCGAACGCGCCGAGCGGGGCGCTGAGCACGATCGCGGCGCAGAGGGCGAGCGCTCTCGGGGTGTTCATCGGGCGTACGGGCTCTCCAGATCGATCCCCCGCTTCGGCTTCTGCTCGGCAGGTGGCGTCGCGGGCGCGCTCGACGGCGGCGCGGCGGACGCAGGCGGCGCCGTGGCGACGCTCGCCGGGGCGCTCCGACCGATGGCGGCGAGCCTCCCCGGCTGCGCTTCCGGTGCGCTCTTCAACGCGAGGCTCAAGAAGAGATCGTTGCTCGCCGTGACCTTCTCTTCCTGCGCGAGGAAACCCGGCGCCTCCGCGCGGATGACGTGCGCGCGGCCATCCCTGGCGAGGCGGCCCTCGTAGGCGCCGGTCGACATCGGCGAGCCGTCGATGGAGACCTTCGCGTCGGCCGGCGAGACGCGGACGACGAGGCGGATGGCCTCTTCCTGCTTCGGAGAGGGCTCCGCCGCAGGCTGCGCGGCGACCTGCGCCTCTTGGTGATCGCTCGCGGCGATCCTCCATGGCTGCGCGCGCAAGACCCCGACGCTCACGGCTCCGCCGATGGCGACGAAGGTGACCGCGATCACGACTATCGTGCGGTTCGGGCGCGCGGGGCGCTCCTTCGCGCCGGTCATGCTGACCGAGGGCAGCATCGAGCTCCCGTCCGAGGAGGCGCTGACCGCCGCGGGCGCGGTCAAGGTCGGCGTCATCGACATCGGACCGGCGCTCAGCTTCGGCAGGTCGGGCGCCGGCGTGACCCTCGGATAGCTCCCGGTCCAGCGCACGCCGCGCAGCTGCTCCTCCACGACTTGCTTGATCCGCGCCCGGTCGTCGGCGAACTGGCCGGCCACGATCTCGCCGACCTCCCGCGCGGACATGCCCCGGTGGCGCTCGCCGAGCCAGCGCTCGAGATCCGCCTGCAGCTCGGCCGCGGAGGCATGACGGTCCTCGAGCGCGGGCGCGAGCGCCTTCTGGCAGATCCGCTCGATCTCGGGGTCGAGCTCGACCCTGGACGCCTCTTCCGCGAGCCTCGGGACCTCTCCGATGGCGAGCCGCCCGAGGATCGCGAGGTCGTTGAAGCCCTTCCACATGCGCCTCCGGGCAAGCGCCTCCCAGAGGATCACCCCCACCGAGAAGACGTCGGAGCGCCGGTCGACGCGCTCTCCGCGCGCTTGCTCCGGCGACATGTACGAGACCTTGCCCTTGAGCGTTCCGGTGCGCGTCTCCGTCAGCGAGTCGGCCGCCTTGGCGATACCGAAGTCGACGACCTTGATCACGCCATCATAGGTGACGAAGATGTTCTGCGGACTCACGTCGCGGTGGACGACGTGGATGGGTGTTCCGTCGAAATCGCGCAGGTTGTGCGCGTAATGGAGCCCGGCCAGCGCGTCGCACAGGACGCGAACCTGGAGCGCGAGCGGCACCTTGTCGTGCCCCACGCGGGAGCGAATGCTGCCGAGCGGCTGGCCGTCGAGGTACTCCATCGCGATGAAGAAGCGCGCTCCCTCGTCGCCGACCTCGTACGTCTGAACGACGTTCGGATGATTCAATCGGGCCGCGAGCCGCGCCTCGTCGAGGAACATGGCCAGGATGTCGGCGTCCTCCACGAGCTCGGGCCGCACCCGCTTCAGCACGACGAGCTTGTTGAATCCCACCGGGCCCTGGGCGACCGCGAGGCAGACGTCGGCCATACCTCCCCTGCCGATCTCGGCGATCGGGCGATATTTCCGCCAACCATTGGGATCGCTGGGAGCGCTCATTCGACCTGTGCCGGATCGGTCCCCAGAGGGAGGCCAGCCCGGCCCGGAGAATGCCCGCGACCTGTTACCTCGAAGCGGCCGTCATGTAACGTTCTCGCGAATGCGATGGCCTGTCAGCGACGGTGTCGCCACGTCCCGGTCGGCCGGACAGCGCGGTCCTGCCTGACAGAGACGATTCCCTCGCCATCGGGTGATTGCAATGAACCATGAGCGCAGCCCCGTCGATTCACCACCTGCCGCCGCCCTCGCGCTGGCCATGGGCGCGCTCGCCACGAGCGCCCTCGCGTGCTCGCTCATCATCGAGCAGCGGGACGTGCAATGCACTTCCGACGCGGACTGCGCGCAGTTCGACGGCGCCATCTGCGATCGCACGGACAGCACCTGCGTCCCCTCGTCGAGCGGCTCAGCCGGCGGCGGGGGCGACGACCCGCCAGGCGGGTGCGCGGCGGCCGACAAGCCGACCGTCGAGATCACCGGGGATATCACGGAGGATTTCACGCTCAGATGTGACAAGAAGTACATCCTCAAGGGCCAGGTGAACGTCTCGGCCGGGGCGACGCTGACCATCGAGAAGGGCACGACCGTGCTCGGCGAGACGAACCCGCAGGTCCCCGCGACGCTCGTCGTGCACCCCGGATCCAAGCTCATCGCCGTGGGCACCAGGGATGAGCCCATCGTGTTCACGAGCAGCAAGCCCCCGGAGGATCGCAGGGCCGGCGACTGGGGCGGCGTCATCCTCCTCGGCAACGCGCCGACCAACCACGTGGACGCGAACGGCGCACGCACCCCGGGCCAGATCGAGGGGTTGACGAACAACGGGCGATACGGGGGCATCGACGAGAACGACTCGAGCGGCACGCTCAAATATGTGCGCATCGAGTACTCCGGCGTGAAGCTCGCGCCGAACAACGAGATCAACGGGCTCACCCTCGGCGGGGTCGGCAGGGGGACGATCATCGATTTCGTCCAGGTGAGGCACGTGTCCGACGACTGCTTCGAGTTCTTCGGGGGCACGGTGAACGCAAAGCACCTCGCCTGCCAGTACAGCGGCGACGACGCCTTCGACTGGGACCAGGGTTATCGCGGAAAGCTCCAGTTCCTCGTGGCGCAGCAGGACCCGAACGTCGCGGAGGAGACGAACGGGCTCGAGGGGGACAACGACCCGCTCGCGCTCACGCCTGCGCTCGAGCCCCGGAGCGAGCCGACGATCTACAACGCGACGCTCTGCGGGAAAGGCGTGGACGTGGACAAGGAGCAGTACGGCATCCTCCTCCGCCGGTCGACGAAGGCGAACATCGCCAACACGATCGTCACGGGCTTCGAGTCGGGCCTCGACGTGCGCGACCCGGATCCCGAGCAGAACATAGCGAGCTCGATCTTCTTCAATCTGGTGAATGACCTCGCCTACGCCGAGACGAGCGACGGGACAGGCATCCTCCAGGACGACGACGGCGGCTTCGATGAGATCGCGTTCCTGAGCGAGCCCGATCGGAAGAATCGGCAGGAGGACCCGGGTATCCAGGGCTGCTTCGACCCGTCCGCGCCGGTGTTCGGTCCCGCGGCGTCCCTGACCAAGGACGCGGTCGCGCCGCCGGACGGGTTCTTCGACGGGAGCGCCGCGTTCATCGGGGCGTTCAAGGATGCGAGCGACACATGGGCCACCTCGGGGAAGTGGGCGGTGTGGAGCCCGAACTGAAGTACCTCCCCGGATTTTTCGGGGGAATTCTCAGTTAGAGCGATTTGCAGTTGAGCTTGGTACAAGCTGAGCATGGTCGGGCGGGACGGTGGCATCGCTGATGCTGCTGCCTACCGCATGGGCCCGTACAGCATCCATCTGCGGCAGCGGATCATCGACGCCTACCAGAACCGTGAAGGAAGTATCCGGGAGCTGGCCGAGCGGTTCGAGGTCGCCCCGAACACGGTGCAGAACTATCTCACGCAGCTGCGCGCCACGGGCGACCTCGCGCCGAGTCCGCACGGCGGCGGCACGCCACGGAAGTTCGACGAGACGGACGAGCGGGCACTGATTAAGCTGCTGGAAGAGAAGAACGACCGGACATTGGCGGAACTGATCGAGCAGATGGAGCAGCGTCACCATGTGCACGTCAGCGTCTCGACGATGAGCCGTACGCTGCACCGGATGGGGATCACCCGAAAAAAAGGACGTTGGGTGCCAGCGAGCAAGACCGCCCGGACGTTCAACAGGCCCGCGCGAGTTTTCAAAATTGGGCGGGGACCACAGATGCGCGCCGCTTGATCTTCGTCGACGAGTTCGGCGCCAACCTGGGCATGACCCGGCTCTATGGCTACGCCCTGAGCGGGCAGCGGGCCTACGGCAAGGCGCCGGCGAACGCGGACCCGAACCTGACGCTGGTGCTCGGGCTGGGGCTGCAGGGGGTGGTGGCGCCGGTGGTCTTCGAAGGCGCCATGAATCGTCCTCGATTTGAGACGTACGCCCAGGAATATCTGGCTCCGGTGCTGCGGCCTGGCGACATCGTGCTCGTGGATCGACTCAAGCCACATCTATACCCCGAGGTCCGCGCGGCCATCGAGGCGACGGGTGCCGACTACCACCCGCTGCCGCCTTACTCGCCGGATTTCTCGCCGGTGGAAGAGTGTGGCAGCAAGATCAAGCAGACCCTCCGCACCGCTGGGCAGCGGACCGTGGTGGGCGTGCTCGACGCGATGGACAGGGCCCTCCACCAGGTGACGCCGAAGGACGCCGAAGGCTGGTTCCGCCATGCGGGTTACCTCGACCGACCTCCTCGTCCCAGACCGCAGCGCAGGGGCACGCCTCGGAGCCGTGCGCCGCGGGCTCGCACGCCTCGCAAAAGTCGCGCTCGGGATCCGCCAACGCCCAGCTCGAGGGGCACGGTCTGTACCAAACCCAATCGCGAATCGCTCTAGAGCGGTTTTCAGCTGAGCCTAGTACGAGCGTCGCAGAGCGGCGGTCAGCCGCACAGGAGACGGGTCCAGATCGGCGTTTTCGGCGCGGAAGCGCACTCCAGTGCGCTGAGCACCGAAAACGTCGAGATGGGCCCGTATCCGAAGCGGGTGACCGCCGCTCTAGCGCGGGCAGCGCTCCAGCCGCCTGGCGAGGTTCCCGCGCTCCGCCGACTCCGCGCCTCCCCGCGCGCGCAGCGCGAGCGCGAGCGCGCGCGGGAGATCGAGGGCCGCGCCGCGCGCGCGCATCTCCAGATAGGACCGCTCGTAATCGCGAGGGACCCGCAACGACCAGTTGTGCTCGCCCACCGTCCCGGGTGTGTTGTAGATCTCCTTCATCCCGAGCAGATCGGCGAAGAAGACCATCACGTTCGACGCCGGGCTGGCGAAGAGGTCGGCGAGCTTGGCCAGCGCCAGCGCGCGAGGGTCGGACGCGAGCGCGCGCGCCATCGCGCCCTCCTCGGCCGGCGAGGGCGCGAGGCGCGTCGCCAGGTACGCCGCCTGCCGCCCCAGCGCGGAGGCGCGCTCCCAGGTGTCGAGGAGCCTCCAGAGCGGCGGCGTGTCGTGGGTCCCCACCATGATCCAGTCGGCGGGCGCGGCGTTCTCGCTGCGATAGACGTCCTTCGGGTTGTCGAGATCGGCCTTCTGCGTGACCCGGAAGCGCCCCAGCCCGTGCCGTTCAAGGACGGCCCCGAGCGGGTACGGGAGCGTGCTCAGGACCTCGCACACGACGTCGGAGATGGCGCGCCCGCGGGCCTCCGCGCAGCGCGCGATCGTGTCGAAGATGACGCTGTAGCGCCCGACCTGCTCCGGAGACAGCGAGGTCACCCAGTCGTCGGCATACCGGGGCACGGCGCGGTTCAGCTGCCCGGGAGAGACGATGGCGTACCGCGCGAGCAACGGGTGCTCCGGCAGGTCGGGCGACGAGAAGAGCCGCGCCCCGCCCTGGACGGCGCGGAGCGGATCGGGGGCGTCGGCCGCATAGACCCAGGGGCAGACGAGCCCGTGCGGGTGATCGAGGCGCACCCCGTCGAACTCGTCGAACATCTTGTCCATGCGCGCCCGGACGAGCGCGAGCCCGCCGGACGACGCATCGGCGTACTGCGCGGGATCCAGGACAGGGTAGCTCCACACCTGGCCCTCCGGGTTGGTCCGGCTCGGCGGCGCGCCCATGAGATACCCCCTGAGGAAGACCGATTGATAGGCCCAGGCATCCTGAGGCGAGTAGCCTATCTGCAGATCGCCGTAGAGCTTGAGCCCGAGATCGGCCGTCACCGTCCGGAGCGCCGCGTGCTGCTCGTGCGCGAGGAGCTGGCAGAAGGCGTAAAAGCGGAGCTCTTCGCGGTACCTGTCGAGGAGCGCTCTCCTGCGCTCCCCGCACGCGACCACCTCGCCAGGGCCAGGCGCGTAGAGGCGCCGGTCGAGATCGGGCTCGCCAGACCAGCCGTGAAACCAGCCGCTCCGGTGCTCGGCGCAGAGCGGGCCGTAGAGCCCGTCCCTCTCGAGCCACACGGCGTTCCGCCGCGTAAAGGCGTCGAGGCGGCTCTCGAGGTCGCCGAGATCGCCGCGCCTCCGCCGGCCCTCGAACGACGCGTACGCCTCGCGGAGCGCGGCGCGCTGCGCGCGGTAGGCATGGCCGTGCTGCGCGCGCGCCTCGCTGCCAGGAGGCCGCCCGGCGACGATCTCCCGGAGCGACTCGGGGCGGAGGAGCGCGCCAGAGGGGCCGTCCTCGACCAGCCCGGCGAGCGCGATCGACAGCGTGCTCCGCGAGAAGATGGTGCCGTCATACGGAGACGCGTTGTCGGCAGAGGTCTCCCCCTGCGGCCCCAGCTGGACGCCGTTGAAGCCGAGATCCCGCGCGAACCGGAGGAATCGGCGCCCCCCCTCGGTGTTCGGGGACCCGCGCCCGATGTCCTCGGCGTCGTCCGAGGGAAAGCTCGGATCGTGGATCGCGAGCACGAGGTTGCGGATGCCCAGCAGCCCGAGCGCGGCCTCGACGAGCCCCCGCTCGTCATCGCCCCATCGAGCCTCGGCCGGCGCCGTTTCGCCCCTGTCGTTCCCGACGTCCTTCATCGAGGCAAGGTATAGCGATGAACGGATCGGACCGCCAACGCGCAAGGCGAAGAGACCCTCCTGCCTCGGAGATGTGATTACACCGCTGTACGGCAAACCCCGAATGCAGCTGTCAGGCCCCGAGGCGCGTGCCTGCCGCGACTCCCGAGGTCGCGCTCGTGGCCTCCACCATCGGCAGCGTGAAGAAGAACGTGCTGCCCTCGCCCACCTTGCTCTCGACCCAGATCCGCCCGCCGTGCACCTCGACGAGCGCCTTCGCGATCGAGAGGCCGAGCCCGGTGCCCTTGTGGGCCGTCTCCTTCGCCTGCCAGTAGCGCTCGAAGATCCGCGCCCGCTGGTCCTCCGGGATGCCCGGGCCGGTGTCCCGCACCGAGAGGCGCACCTCCCGGCCCCACGGCTCGGCCCGGATCGCGACCTCGCCGCCGGCCGACGTGAACTTGATCGCATTGCCGACGAGGTTGGCGATCACCTGCAGGATCCGCTCGCGATCGCAGAGCGCCCGATCGACGCCGAGCTCGACGCTCTGCTCGAGGCGCAGCGACTTCTCCGCCGCCTCCTCCCGCAAGAGCTCGATGGCGTCGCCGAGCAGGCCAGCGACGTCGTGGGGCACCGGCTGGATCGAGATGTGGCCACCGTCGAGCTTCGCCAGATCGAGCAGATCGCGGATGAGGCGGTTCATGCGATCGGCCGCCTTCTGGATGCGCTCGACAGGGCGCCGCACGTCGACCGCCTCGTCCGCGCCCGGCAGCTTCCGGCGCAGGAGGCTCGTGTTCATGACGATGGTGGCGAGCGGGCTCTTGAGATCGTGCGACACCACCGCGACGAGCTCCTCCCGGGCCCGGATCGCCCGCTGCGCGCTCTCGTACAGCCGCGCGTTGTCGATCGCCAGCGCGGCCCTGCGCCCGAGATCCTCGGCGAGCGCCCGGTCCTCCACGCCGTACATCAGATCGTCGCGGCCGGACGCGATGGTGAGCACGCCGAGCATCGTGCCGCGCGTGACGAGCGGCACGGAGATGTAACGCCGGAGGCCGAGCTCCATGAGGAGCGCCTCGCTGGCCGACACCGGCGGCTCGCTGTCGTACGAGCCGCGCTCGCTCGCCGGGGCGAGGGGCGCGCCCGCGACCTCGCAGAGCGCCGCCTCGCCCGTCTCCAGCACGCTGGCGACGCCGGACGGGAGGACCGAGTCCATCGGCGTCTGGCCCTGCAGGAGGCGCGCGAGCTCGCTCTTCTGCGGATCGGCGTGGACGACGACCGCGCGCCGGAGCATCGCCTCGCGCTCGATGATGTCGACCATGCACCAGTCCGCGACGAACGGGACCGGCAGGCGCGCGACGCGCACCAGCGTCGCCTCGTAATTGAGCGAGCTCGAGAGCAGCCGGCTCGCCTCCGAGAGGAAGGCCGCGCGCCGCTGCGCCGCCTCCGCCGCCGCGCGCCCCGCCTCCGCGGCGGCGAGGTTCCGCGCCCGCTCGCGCTCGTTCTCGATCATGCGGGCGTAGAGCAGGCGGTGCACGAGCGCCGTGCGGAAGGTCGCCGTGAGCCGGCGCATCATGCCCCGGTACCGGGGCGCGAACGGGGGCTCGCTCTCGAAGCAGAGGAGGAGGCTGGACGCGCCGCTGTCGCCCTGCCCCTCCAGCGAGAAGTGCCACGTCACGAGCCCGGGCCGCGCGAGCTCGGGGTACGGCAAGGAGAGGCCCGCGCCCGCGCCGCTGGGCTCGCCCGACGCGGCGGGCGAGCCCGGCGGGATGGGCAGCGCGCGCGAGCTCGCCGACAGGCCGGCGGCGTCGAGGAGCCGCGGGGCCCGCGGGGCCGGCTCGACGAGCACGAGCACGGCGATGCAGCTCAGGCGCTCGGCGAGCCGCTCCAGGAAGACCGCCATCGACTGGTGCGGATCGAAGAGGTCGAGCGCCGCGACCGTGAGCTCCTGGAGGACGCTGAGGAGCGCCAGCCGTTCCTCCTGGATCTCGTGCTCTTCGCCGCTCGCCATGACAGGGCTCCAACCGCTCCCGCGCTCAGGCCCCCAGGGCGAGCACGACAGCGGTCTTGTTGTGAAACTGCGGTACTCCTCGGCCCAGCGTACCGACCTCTCCAAACGTCAGACATCCCATCACCGGGACGCTCTCGCCGAGCTCGCTCTCGAAGGTGGTCAGCTCGTCGCGCACCGTGTCGCCGAGCATCATGCACCGCGAGATGCAGTCGAACACGAACGCGCCGGCGATGGGCCCGGCCACCGCCTCGCGCGCCGTGGTCGCGGCCTCGCGCGCGGCGCCGACGAGGCCGATGGGGTCGCCCTCCATGACGCGGATGAGGCACCCGTCCGGGACCTCGCCGACGCAGTAGAGCCCCCCCGGCGAGACGACGCGCAGCGGATCGCGGATGACGTGCTCGCCGTCGGCCTGCGGGATGCCGAGCGGGTGGGTCATGGCGAACGTGGCGAAGCCGTCGATGTTCACCTGATCCCCCCTCGCCCGCGCGGTGCGCTGGTAGACCGAGAAGGCGCCCTCGTACTCGAGCTCGGCGAGGACCGTGCCCTCGGCGCGGGTGACCATCGTGGGCGGGCCATACGGCCGGAAGCCGTGGCGGATGCCGGTCGCCATGCGCGCCGGCGAGTCGATCGCGACGACGACCACGCTGTCCGAGTAGGCGCTGCCGCCAGCGAACTGCGCGGTGCGCACGAAGCGGAGGTTGTCGCCCGCGCCGCCGCCAGCCCAGACGACGCCCGTCCCGCCGACCTCGACCGCGCCGCGCACCACGTCGGCGGCGTTGCCCGTGACCGCGTCCGGCAGCACGATGAGCGCGCGGCTCCACCCGGGAGCGACGGACGACGGGAACGCCTCGAGGGCGCGCGAGGCGGCGAGCACGCCGGCGCGCCGCCCGTCCTGGCTCACCGGCTGCGCGACCCCGACGCCGACACGCACCGTCTCCGAGGCGACGAGCCCCACCACGAGCCCCTGCCGGAGCAGCCGGCTGCCGGCGAAGACCCCGGCAGTGCAGCACCCCGCCCAGGGGACGCCCGGCAGCTGGCTCGTCACGGCCGCGGCGAGCGCGTCGGCGTCGTACTGGTCCGTCGATAAGACGAGGGCGAATGCCGGTCGCGCCACATGCTCCGTGCGGGAAGCCCCGCGGAGCGCCGTCGCCACGGCCTCTGAAGCAGCCTCTCTCGGATCCGCCGCGGAGCTCGCCCCGACAAATACCTGTGTCGCCATGTTCCCTCCCCCCATCGGAATTTCGGCACTCGCGTTATACTGGAGATTCATCCGATCGTCACGGCGGGTGATTGTCCCGTGATGTCATCCGTACAGGGCGCTCCCGTTCGTCGAGCGACTCACGATTTTCCCGGCGCGACGCTCCTCGCCGAAGAGCCAGACAGAGCCGTGAGGAGGCCCGCGGAGCGCTGATCTGCGAGGAGAGAGGGAGGCGCCTGACACCAAGGGGGCAGGACCCTCATCCTCCAATAAGACAACGCGCGCTGCAAGCTCGGCAGACACGCCGGACACACTCGAGTCGGCCGTACAGGAGCAATCAGGGTCTTGCGCAAAACCTGGACAACACGGCACCACACGGCAGGATCGTGGCATTGCGAACCGCGCTCGATGGGGCCTTGATGCCCGAGGCGGAATCAAGGCGAGTCCACGGCGCGCTGCCAGGCGAGGCGTGGTCGTTCCGTCCGACGAGAGACGGTGAACCCCGGAACCTCGCCTGTAATGGGATGTTTCGGGAACAAGCTCAGGGATTCGCCCGCAAGAGCGAGTACGTCAGGGGGTGCCAGAACCCGCCCTGTTCCGCCCCCGGAGCGGCCCCGACGGCGACAAGCACGAACCCCTGACCGTCCCCGATGTCGGCCGCCGGCACGTCGCTGCTCGCCAGGATCTCGCGCATCGGCACCGACGACGTCACCGTCCCCTCGATGGGATCGCGGGTCTCGATCGCGACCTCGTCGAGCGCGCCGAGGTCGCTCACCGAGAGCCCGGTGGACGGCGGGAACGGCGCGATCGCGCCGTAGGAGAGGTCCTGCGCGAGCGTCACCCCGGTCGCGTCGTCGCGCCCAGGCGTCAGGTCCACATGGACCACCGGCGTCGCCGCGCTCGCGTGCGCGACCTGCAGGCTCACCCTGTCGAACGTCGTCCGCCGCGACATGGCGACCGCGACGAGGCCGGCGGTCGGCGTGTCGATCGTGTAGGCGTCGCCGCAGCCTTCCTTCTCGCTCTCGTGCGTGTGCCCCTCGCCGCCGAGGCATCCGGTGGCGACCAGGAGGAGGCTCTTCTCCTCGGCGAACACGGGCGCCGGCAGCACGGGGAGCCCCGCGGCCACGATCGGGGCCGCGCTCTCCGCCGCGAGCGCGAGGATCTCCGCGCAGTCGAGCCCCTCCGTCGCGCGGAGGTCGCCGGCGATCACGTGCGCGCGCAGGCTCGTCCCCTCGGGGATCGCCGCGCCGAGCGGCTCGACCTCCTGGGCCCGGGCGAACGCGAGGCCCGCGGCGGCGCCCGGCCAGGGGTCCACGCCGGCGCCCGTCCCGTCGGGGTACGCGAGGAAGCAGAAGCGGACCGCGTCGTGATCGCTGATGCCGTTCACCACCGTGAGCCTCGTCGGCCCCGGCGGCTCGACCGCGCCGCCGCCCGCGCCCGTGGTCGTCGTCGCGCCGCTCGTTGTCGCTCCCGGGCCGCCGCCGGCGCCGGAGGTGGCCGCCCCGCTCGATGGATCCCGGCCGAGGACGCCGTGGTCCTGCGTGCAGGCTGCCGCGACGGCAAGCGAGATCCCCCCGAGGCAGGCCCATCCGGACGAACGAACTCGGTGCAGCACGCTGCGAGCTTACCGTGCTAGGCGGGGTCGATGCGGGTCCATCTCACCGCGCCGGCCGCCGCCGCCGTCCGCCGCGGCCACCCATGGGTCTACCGAGACGGCATCGCGGACGGCGGGCACGGGAGCAAGCGCGGCGAGGGCAAGCGCGGGGAGCGCGCGCACCGCGGCGGCGCCGCGGCGTCGGGCGACGTCGTCGAGCTGTCGGCCGAGGGAGCGCCGTTCCTCGGGCGAGGGCTCTGGGACGCGGACTCGGCGATCGCCGTCCGCGTCTTCCAGCGCACGCAGGCGCCGCCGCTCGACGAGCGGGCAATCGCGGAGCGGCTCGATCGCGCCTTCGCCCTGCGCGACGGCTGGTTCGACGGCCGCGACACGACGGCCTACCGGCTGTGCAACGGCGAGGGGGACCGGGTGCCGTCGCTCGTCATCGATCGGTACGACCGCGCCGCGGTGATCCGCCTCGACGGCGACATGCTGGCGCCCTGGCTCGATCGCCTGCTCCCGCACCTCGCGCGCGCGCTGGGCGCCCGCGGCGTGCGCTCGATCGGCCTGCGCGCGCGCGCGTCGGCGGCGGGCGAGGACGCGGACGGGAAGAAGCTCGCGCACCTGCACGGGCCGCCGCTGCCGGATCGCCTCTTCGTGAGGGAGACGGGGGTCGCGATGGAGGTCGATCTCGCGCGCGGGCAGAAGACGGGGGCGTTCCTCGACCAGCGCGACAACCGCGCCCGCGTGCGCGCGCTCGCGGCCGGGCGCCGGCGCGTGCTGAACCTGTTCAGCTATGCGGGGGGCTTCTCGGTGGCCGCGGCGCTCGGCGGCGCGGGCCGGGTCACCTCCGTCGACTCGGCGTCGGCCGCGCACGCGTCGGCGCAGCGCACGTTCCGCGAGAACGGCGTGGATCCGGCGGCCCACGAGTTCGTGACGGCGGACGCGTTCGACTTCCTCGAGAAGGCCCGCGCGCGCGGCGACCGGTACGATCTCATCATCTGCGACCCGCCGAGCTTCGCGCCGAGCGAGCGCGCCAAGCCGCGCGCGCTCGGCGCCTACCGGCGGCTGCACGCCGCGGTCGCGCGCGTGCTGGATCGAGGTGGCCTGTTGTGCGCGGCGTCGTGCTCGAGCCACATCACGGCGGAAGACTTCCTGGCCACGCTGGACGACGCCACGCTGGAGCGGGACGACCTGCGGATCCGGGCGATCCACGGGCAGCCGGAGGACCACCCGACGCTGCCGGCGTGGTGGGAGGGGCGGTATCTGAAGTTCGTGGTGCTGGAGTGACGCGCTGACGCGCCCGCCAGATTCGCCGCGCGTTCACGGGTGCGCGTCCGGACGGGCCACGGCGCAGCAGAGGTGGCCGGAGCCGGCCGCCGCGAGACCTCCGCCGGAGATCACCTGCGGGTCGAGGCGATTGACCACCGGACAGCCAGTGACGCAGGTGCTGCCGGCATAGCGGAAACGGCTGTCCCTGGAATTCGCCAATGACCCCTGCGCTGCGGGCCTGGCGGAAACGGCTGTCCCTGGAATTCGCTAATGACCCCTGCGCTGCGGGCCTGGCGGAAACGGCTGTCCCTGGAATTCAATGTCGTTCACAAAGGCATGACCGACACGCGCCGCGGCCGTATCGGCTTGACCGTCCGGCGCTCCGCGGGATCGGCAGCATCACGCCTCGACGTTTCCGAGCGCCTCCAGAGATCGGCCTTCCCGGGCCACGCTACTACACTGGCCCAGTATTGTCCATTGCTCAGCCAACACACGGCTCACGCGCGCCCCACCGCGTGCGACGCGTGACGCGCGACGATAGCGAGCGATAAAGTCGATTCGAAGCAGGGAATCGATCGAGCGCACCGCCATAGCCCGCGGTATCTTTGGAGAAGAGCCGCGCCGAGCGGTCCATGAGCTCGGACGCGGCAGACAAGGGGGATCTATCATGACGACGCTGAAGATCACCCCGGAGCAGATGCGCTCGCGCATCGCGCGGTTCGGCGAGCTCCGGGCTTACGTGAATCACACCGTTGACACCAGCATCCCACAGGAGGCGTTCGACGCCGTGAACCCTCCTCTGTATCTCCTGATGGCGCACGCGGCGGGGGACGCGCGCGAGGGGACGGCGCCGGCCATCGTCGGCCCCAAAGGCATGAGCGTGGGCATCGTCAGCTGCAGGCCTGGCGACAAGGTCCCTCTGCACGCACACCGTCGCTCGAGGGAGGTATTTCTGTGCCTCGCTGGACGCTTCGCGCTGCGCTGGAACGAGGGCGCCACGGACGAGACGACGCTCGAGCCCTTCGATATGATCGACGTGCCCGTGGGCGTCTACCGGCAGTTCGAGAACGTCGGCCAGGAGCCCGGGCTGCTCCTCGCCATCATCACGGACGAGCGCGAAGACGAGCCGGGCGACATCGTCATCGCGCCCGAGGACAGGGCGCGCTTCGCCGAGCGCTTCGGGCCCGCAGTCCTGGAGAAGCTCACGGCGACGACTGGTATGCTCTTCACCGATCCTCCCACAGAGTAGCGCCTGCCCTCGCGGTCCATCCGCGGACAGCCCCCGCCGAGCCACGGCGGCGCCGGCTGTTCAGGGCCAAGCCCCGTCCCCTGCCGGCGCCGCGCCGCGCCGACAGCGCAGGGCGCGGCACGGATGAACGGATGAACTGCCTCGGGCAGGAGCTCGGACATGATCGAGATGTGCCTTGCGCTCATCGCACGAACGATTTTGATCATTCCGCTTGGCAATATTTCGATAAAGGATCATTATTAATTCCGTAGACCAAGGAAACGTGTCGCCGGGGGAGGCGAAGACGTCGAGTTCTCGCGTGATGGTTCCGTGACAGGCGTACGCCTGATGCGCGCTCGGGGATGAATTGCGCGCTCGGGACGAGGAGCGCCATGTCACCGAGGACATCGCTGAGCCGACAGCCGGCGCGCGAGCGAATGGAGTGCCTGACGACCTGCATGGGTGCCGCCTACACGGCGCGCGTGAGCCCATTGCGAGGGCCTCTCCGAACGCTCGGAGCGGGAGGAGGGAGGTGCTCTCTGACATCAACGGACAGGAGGGCATGCGCCATGGTTGAGCTGACTTACGCGCCACTTTCCTTCGAGCAAGAGACGAAATGGCTCCTCGCTCGAGTCCATGGTCCCGCGCCGGTCATCCATGAAGGCGGCGCGGCCTGGCTCGACGGGGATCTCGATGTACCCAGGCTGCGCCGCGCCATCGAGGAGATATCGGCGCGCCACGAGCCGCTCAGGACCTCCTTTGTCGAGCGCGAGGGAGAGCCGGCGCAGGTCGTCAGGCCCGCGGTGGCGATCGACCTCAGAGAGGTGGACCTGGCCCCGGACCTACAGCCCACCTCGGACGAGGCGGCGCTCGCGGCCGCCCGCGAGGAGGCCGCTCGCCCGTTCGATCTCGAGCGTGCCCCGCTCTGGCGGGTGACGCTCATCCGGGCGCACCCGCGCCGCCACCTGGTCGCGCTGTCCATGCACGGCCTCGTCTGCGACGGCGCCTCCAGCGTGGGGCTGTTCTTCTCGGAGCTCTGCGCCCTCTACCATTCCATGACGCCTCCGGCGCTGCCCATGCGTTATCAGGACCACGTCCGGCGGCAGCTCGACCGCGCCGCCGACGATCGCCTCGACGCGCGGCTCGACCACTGGACACGGGAGCTCGCCGGCGCGCCGACTGCCCTGGATCTCCCGACGGACCGGCCGCGGCCCGCCGTGCCTGCCTTCGACGGAGGGTCGGTCGAGCGCGCGCTCGATCGATCGCTCCTCCTGCGCCTCGAAGCGGCGGCCCGGGACGAAGGAGCGGGCCTGTTCACCGCGCTGCTCGCGGGGATGCTGGCCGTCCTGCACCGGATCACCGGTGAGGAGGATGTCTTGATCGGCACGCCCCTGCCCGGGCGCGATACGCCGGACGTCCGGGAGCTCATCGGCCTCTTCGGCGGCCCGGTGATCGTGCGGGGCAGGTTCGGCGCACAGCCCTCGTTCCGACAGCTCCTGCGCCAGGTACACCGCTCCATCGAGGAGGGCAGAGCGAACAGCGAGGTCCCCGCCAGGGCGCTGCTGGAGAAGCTCGCCGCGCCGCGCGACCCGGGCCGCACGCCGATCGTCCAGGTCCTCTTCGCGGCGACGCCCCCGAGCCCCCCGCCGTGCAACGGGCCGCTGCTGGCGCTGACCCGAACGGACCTCGATCTGCCGTACGTCGCTCATGATCTCGTGGTGAGCGTCGAGGACGCCGCCGAAGGGGTCGTCGCGAGGCTCGATTACCGCCGCGATCTCTTCGAGCAGGCGACGGCGGTCAGGCTGCTCGAGCACTGGCAGGCGCTGCTCGGCGGCGCCGCCGAGGGCCCTGATCAGCGGATCTCGGATCTGCCTCTCCTGTCGGCCGACGCGCGGCGGCAGCTCCTCGTCGACTGGAGCAGCGGCGCGGCGACGGCCCCGCCGCGCGAGCTGGTCCACGAGCAGGTCGAGGAGCAGGCGCGCCGCGCCCCTTCCGCCACCGCGGTGGCGTTCGAGGGCGAGCGGCTCACGTATGCCGAGCTGGATCGGCGGAGCAACCAGATCGCCCACCTCCTCAGGAAGAGCGGCGCCGGGCCCGGCGCGCTCGTCGGCATCTGCCTGGAGCGCTCGCCGGACATGATCGTGGCCGCGCTCGGCGTGCTCAAGGCGGGGGGCGCGTACGTCCCGCTCGACCCGGCCTATCCGCCGGCTCGGCTCGCGTTCATGCTGGAGGACGCGAAGGTCTCGGCGCTCCTGACCAGCGACCACCTCGTCTGCCGCGTGCAGAGCCGCGGGCTCAGCGTCGTTCGCCTCGACGCGGATCGGGCGATGCTCGATCGCGAGCCCGTGGACAAGGTGCCTCCGGCCGCTGGCCAGGCGCCGGACGACCTGGCGTATGTCATCTACACGTCGGGCTCGACGGGCCGCCCGAAAGGCGTGCTCGTGGAGCACCGCGGGCTCACCAACCTGGTCGCCTGGCACAGGCGGCGGTTCGCCCTGTCCAGCACCGATCGAACCACCCTCATCGCCAGCCCGGGCTTCGACGCCTCGGTCTGGGAGATGTGGCCCTCGCTCTGCTCCGGCGCCTGCCTCTACATCCCCTCCGAGCCCCTCCGCCGCTCGCCCCTGGAGCTCCAGCAGTGGCTGCTGGAACAGCACATCTCGGTCTCCTTCGTCCCCACCCCCATCGCCGAGGAGCTGCTGCGCCTCGACTGGCCCGCTCGCTGCTCCCTGCGCGCCCTGCTCACCGGCGGCGACAGGCTACGGCGCTGGCCTCACCGCGCCATCCCCTTCGAGGTCGTCAACAACTACGGCCCCACCGAGGCCACCGTCGTCACCACCTCCTGCGCCCTCCCCAGGGACGCTCACGGCGACCGCGGCCCCTCACGCGAGCCGCCCATCGGCAAACCCATCGACAACGTCCGCGTCTACGTCCTCGATCCCCGACGCCAGCCCGTCCCCGTCGGCGTCCCCGGCGAGCTCTACATCGCCGGCGACGGCCTCGCCCGCGGCTACCTCCACGACCCGCAGCTCACAGAGGACCGCTTCCTCCCCGACCCCTTCTCCTCCGACCCCGGCGCGCGCATGTACCGCACCGGCGACCTCGTCCGCTGGCGGCATGACGGCGACATCGAGTTCCTCGGCAGGCTCGACCACCAGGTCAAGATCCGCGGCTTCCGCCTGGAGCTCGGCGAGATCGAGGCCGCGCTCAGGCAGCACCCCGCCCTCGACGACGCCGTCGTCCTCGCGACGGACGACGCCCACGACGACAGGCGCCTCGTCGCCTACGTGGTCCCGACGAGCGGCGGCGGAGCCTCCGCGCGAGGCGTGGAGGGAGTGGAGGCGTCGCCGGCAGCGCTCCGCGCTCACCTCCTGGGCCGGCTGCCCGAGTTCATGGTGCCGTCCACCTTCGTCGCGCTCGACGCGCTGCCGATGACGGCGAACGGCAAGGTCGACCGAGCGGCGCTCCCGGCCCCCGGCCCCGCGCGGACCGCGCTGGCGCACGCCTTCGTCGCGCCTCGCTCTCCCGTCGAGCGGGCGCTCGCCGAAATCTGGCAGGAGGTGCTGCGGCAGGAGCGCGTGGGGGTGCATGACAGCTTCCTCGAGCTGGGCGGCAGCTCCGTCCATGCCGTGCGGCTGCTCTCCCGCGTGCGCAGCGCGCTCGGGGTCGAACTCGCGTTCCAGGAGCTCTTCCGCCGCCCGACCATCGCCGAGCTCGCGCCCCTCGTGAGGCAGGAGCCCGCGGCGCGCGGGGCCGAGCGCGCGATCTCGCCCGTCCCGCGCCTCGGACCGCTGCCCCTGTCCTTCGGGCAAGAGCGGCTCTGGTTCCTCCAGCGGCTGGCGCCGGAGAGCCGGGCCTACAACTGCTTGTTCCCGTTCCGCCTGCGCGGGCGCGTCGATGTCGGAGCGCTGGACAGGAGCCTCCGCGAGCTCGCGCAGCGGCACGAGATCCTTCGGACGACCTACGCGGAGCGCGACGGGCGGCCGGTCCAGGTCATCGCCCCGCAGAGCGCGTCGCAGCTCAACGTGATGGATCTCCAGCACCTCTCCCCGGAAGAGCGGGAGGTCGCGGCGCACCAGCGCATCAACGCAGAGGCGCAGACCGTCTTCGACCTCGAGCGAGGCCCCCTGCTCCGGGCTTGCCTGCTCAAGCTCGGGCCGGACGACCACATCCTGTGGCTCCACCTCCATCACATCGCGACCGACGGCTGGTCCATCGAGCTCGCGTTCCGCGAGCTCGCCATCCTCTACGACGGCCACCGCCGGGGCGCCCCCGCGGCGCTGCCCGAGCTCGCGATCCAGTACGCCGACTTCGCCGCGTGGCAACGCGAGCAGATGAGGGACAGCGCCCGAGCAGAGCTGCTCGCCTGGTGGAAAGAGCGCCTGCTCCACGCGCCGCCCCTGCTCGAGCTGCCGAGCGATCATCCGCGGCCGGCGATCCAGAGCCTGCGCGGCGCCACCGTCTCCTTCCGGATCGACGCGCCGCTCGCGGAGCGCCTCGGGGAGCTCAGCGCCCGGCGGGGGATGACGGTGACGATGGTCCTCATGGCCGCCTTCGCCGTCCTGCTGCACCGCTACACGCAGCGCGACGACCTCTTGATCGGAATGCCGAGCGCCAACCGGGCGCGCATGGATCTCGAGGAGATCATGGGCTTCTTCGTGAACATCGTGCCCCTGCGCGTCGATCTGTCCGGCGACCCGAGCTTCGACGAGCTGCTCCAGCGGGTGCGGCAGCTGTGCCTGGAGGCCTACGAGCACGACATGCTGCCCTTCGATGTGCTCGTGCAGGAGCTGAGGCCCGAGCGCAGCCCGGGCTACAACCCGGTCGTGCAGATCGTCTTCGCCCCGCAGAGCCCGGCGGAGCGCGATCTCGCGCTCGCCGGGGTCGAGGTCCGTCCCATCGAGGCCGACGCCAAGAAGACGATCTTCGACCTCTCGCTGTACTCCTGGGAGGGCCCCGACGGCGTGACGGGGATGCTCGAGTACAGCACCGATCTCTTCGACCGAGCGACGGTCGAGCGGATGGCGGAGCACCTGCTGACGGTGCTCTCCACCGCGGCCTCGGCGCCGGATCAGCCGGTGTCGTCGCTGCCGCTGCTCACGCGCGTCGAGCAGCGGAGGCTCGTGATCGAGATGAACGACACGGCGGTCGACCCTCCAGGAGACCGGTGCGTCCTCGACCTGTTCGAGGAGCAGGCGGCGCGCGCGCCGCATGCCCTGGCCGCCGTGGCCGAGCGCGGCTCGTTGACGTACGGCGAGCTCGATCGCCGAGCGAACCAGCTCGCCCACCGCCTGCGCGAGGCCGGCGTGGCGCCGGGGACGGCGGTCGCGATCCACGCAGAGCGGTCGCTCGCTCTCCTGGTGGGCATCGTCGGGATCCTCAAGGCTTCCGGGGCGTACATCCCCTTCGGCCCCGAGAGCTCGAGCGAGCGGCTGGAGCTCATGCTGAACGACTCCAGGGCGCCGGTGCTCATCACCGGGGCGCGCCTCTCCGACCGCATCCCCGCGTTCGGCGGCGAGGTGATCCGCCTCGACGCCGACGGGCGGGCGCTCACCGGGCAGCCTGATTCGGCACCGCCGAGGAGCACAGGCCCCTCCGACCTGGCGTATGTCATCTACACGTCGGGCTCGACGGGCCGCCCGAAAGGCGTGCTCGTGGAGCACCGCGGGCTCACCAACCTGGTCGCCTGGCACAGGCGGCGGTTCGCCCTGTCCAGCACCGATCGAACCACCCTCATCGCCAGCCCGGGCTTCGACGCCTCGGTCTGGGAGATGTGGCCCTCGCTCTGCTCCGGCGCCTGCCTCTACATCCCCTCCGAGCCCCTCCGCCGCTCGCCCCCGGAGCTCCAGCAGTGGCTGCTGGAACAGCACATCTCGGTCTCCTTCGTCCCCACCCCCATCGCCGAGGAGCTGCTGCGCCTCGACTGGCCCGCTCGCTGCTCCCTGCGCGCCCTGCTCACCGGCGGCGACAGGCTACGGCGCTGGCCTCACCGCGCCATCCCCTTCGAGGTCGTCAACAACTACGGCCCCACCGAGGCCACCGTCGTCACCACCTCCTGCTCGCTCCTCCGGGGCGCCCCCGCCGACCGCGACGCCTCACGAAAGCCGCCCATCGGCCGGCCCATCGACAACGTGCGCGTCTACGTCCTCGACCCGCGCCGACAGCCCGTCCCCGTCGGCGTCCCCGGCGAGCTCTACATCGCCGGCCAGGGCCTCGCCCGCGGCTACCTCCACGACCCGCAGCTCACAGAGGACCGCTTCCTCCCCGACCCCTTCTCCGACGCGCCCGGCGCCCGCATGTACCGCACCGGCGACCTCGTCCGCTGGCGGCTCGACGGCGACATCGAGTTCCTCGGCAGGCTCGACCACCAGGTCAAGATCCGCGGCTTCCGCCTGGAGCTCGGCGAGATCGAGGCCACGCTCAGGCAGCACCCCGCCCTCGACGACGCCGTCGTCCTCGCGACGGACGACGCCCACGGCGACAGGCGCCTCGTCGCCTACGTGGTGCCGGGCAGCGGCGGGCAGCGCGCGGCGCACGACGCGGGCCTCCAGGCGGGCCACGTCACGGAGTGGCGCGCGCTGTACGACGGTACCTACGCGAAGGACATCGCCGCCGCCGATCCGGACCTCGACACGACGGGCTGGAACAGCAGCTACACGGGCGCGCCCATCGAGGCGGCGGAGATGCGCGCGTGGCGCGATTTCACGGTCGAGCGGATCCTGTCCTTCCAGCCGAAGCGGGTCTGGGAGATCGGCTGCGGGACAGGCCTCCTGCTCCTGAAGACGGCGCCCCGCTGCGAAGCCTACCTGGGGACCGACTTCTCCGAGCAGGCCATCTCCCTGCTCCGCCCCAGGCTCGCCGCCAGGGAGTATACCCACGTGACGCTGGCGCGCCGCGAGGCCAACGACTTCAGCGACGTCGAGCCGGGGAGCTTCGACGCGATCGTCCTCAACTCGATCGTGCAGTACTTCCCCGGCGCCGACTACCTGCGATCGGTGATCGAAGGCGCCGTCCGCTCGGTCGCCCCCGGCGGGCTCGTGTTCATCGGCGACGTGCGGAGCCTCCCCCTGCTCGAGGCGTTCCACGCGTCGGTGCAGCTCCACCGGGCGGCGCCGGACACCGCGGCCGAGGAGCTGCGTGGCCGGGTGCGGCGGGCGATCTCGACCGAGGAAGAGCTCGTCGTCGCGCCCGACTACTTCCGCGCCCTGCGCGGCCAGATCCCGGGCGTGAGCCAGGTGGAGATCTGGCTCAAGCGCGGCCACGGCGCCGAGGAGATGACCCGCTATCGGTACGACGTCGTGCTGTTCGTGGGCGAGGCGACGGAGCCGGCCGCGATCGCTCGTTCGATCGGCGGGCCGGCGCCGGCGGACATGGATGAGATCGAGCGATCGCTGCGGGAGGACCGCCCCGAGGCGCTGGAGGTGCTGGGCATCCCGAACGCGCGCGTGCACGCGGACGTCGCCCTGGCAGCGGCGCTCTCGACGGCGAGCGGGACCAAGGAGGACCTCTGCGCCGCGGGCCCCGCGCGCGCCGGCGCCGCGATCCAGCCGGAGGCGCTCTGGGAGCTCGGCGGCAGGCTGGGCTACGCGGTCCGCGTCACCTGGTCGCGGACCGGAGGCCCGGAGCGCATGGACGTCCTCTTCGAGCGCGACGGGGATCCGCGGAGGCCACGCGCCTTCCTCGGCGCGAGCGCCGCCGAGGGACAGGCGCGCTCGCCGCTTGTCAACGACCCGCTCCGCGCGAAGCAGGCGCGCGCGCTCCTCCCGGCCCTGCGGGCGTTCCTTGCGGCGAAGCTCCCCGAGTACATGGTGCCGGCGATCTTCGTGAAGCTCGACGCGCTGCCGCTCAACGCGAGCGGGAAGGTCGATCGGCGCGCGCTCCCCGCGCCCGAGCGCCCGACGCCGAGCGCCGAGCCCAGGACCGCCGCGCCGGCCTCGGACATCGAGGCCGTCCTGAGCGAGATCTGGCGCAAGGTGCTCGACCTCGACCGCGTGGGGCTCGATGATCGGTTCTTCGAGATCGGCGGCCACTCGCTCCTGCTCGTGCAGGTCCAGGCCGCGCTCCTGGCGCGCCTCGGCCGGAACGTGCCGATCGTGGAGCTGTTCCAGCACCCGACGATCCGCAGCCTGGCCGCTCACCTCGGGGCGGCCTCGCGGGCCGCGGAGGCAGACGAGACCGCGGCGCCGGCGCCGCCGACGCGCCCCTCGAGCCGCCGGGCCCCCGCGCCGGAGCGCAAGGCGGCGCCCGCGAACGCCGTCGCGATCGTCGGGATGTCCGGGCGCTACCCCAGGGCGCGCGACGTCGACACGCTCTGGTTCAACCTGCGCAACGGCGTCGAGGGCATCCGCTTCTTCACGCCCGAGGAGCTGGAGGCCTCGGGCGTCGATCTGGACCTGATCCGCGCGCCGAACCTCGTGCCGGCGTGCGGCGTGCTGGACGACGCGATGTGCTTCGACGCGCGGTTCTTCGGCTACAGCCCGAACGAGGCGATGCTCATGGACCCGCAGCACCGGATCTTCCTCGAGTGCGCCTGGGAAGCGATGGAGAGGGCCGGCTACGATCCGCTCTCGTGCGAGCAGTCGGTCGGCGTCTTCGCCGGGAGCGAGGCCCCGCTGTACTGGCTGGAGCGCGTCGGCATGCCCAAGGCGCCGCTGAGCGCCGAGTACTACCGGATCGTCACCGGGAACGTCGCCGACGGCCTGACGACGCGGGTCGCGTACAAGCTGGGCCTCCGCGGCCCCGCCGTGACGGTGCTGACCGCGTGCTCGACGTCGCTCGTCGCGGTGCACCTGGCCTGCCAGAGCCTCGCCACGAAGGAGTGCGACATGGTCCTCGCGGGCGGCGTCGTTGTCCTGCCGCCGACGCGGCTCGGCCACGTCCACGAGGAGGGCTCGCTCGCGTCGCCGGACGGACACTGCCGGCCGTTCGACGCCGACGCGCAGGGGACCGTGGCCGGCAGCGGCGTGTCAGTGGTCGTGCTCAAGCGGCTGGAGGACGCGCTCCGCGACGGCGACCACATCCACGCCGTCATCCTCGGATCCGCGGTCACCAACGACGGCTCGCGCAAGGTCGGCTACGCCGCGCCGGGCACGGACGGACAGGCGCAGGCCATCCTCAGGGCGCACGCCGCCGCGGGGGTGGAGCCGGAGAGCATCACCTTCGTCGAGGGCCACGGGACGGGCACGAGGCTCGGCGATCCGATCGAGGTCGCCGCCCTGTCGCGCGCCTTCAGAAATGGCACTGACAAAGTCGGGTTCTGCGCGCTGGGCTCGCTGAAGAGCAACCTGGGGCACCTGGGGGCGGCCGCCGGGGTCACCGGGCTCATCAAGGCCGCGCTCTCGCTCGAGCACGAGCTGATCCCGCCCACGCTCCACTTCCGGCGCCCGAACCCCGAGCTCCACCTGGAGAGCAGCCCGTTCTTCGTCAACGCCGCGCCGCTCGCCTGGAAGCGCGGAGCGCGCCCGCGCCGCGCCGGGGTGAGCGCCTTCGGGATGGGGGGCACGAACGCCCACGTGGTCCTGGAGGAGGCGCCCGCGATGGAGCCGTCCGGCCCGTCGCGGGCTTGCCAGCTGCTGGTCCTGTCCGCGCAGACGAGCGAAGCGCTCGAGGGCATCACCGATCGGCTGGCCGGGCACCTGCGGCACGCGGCGCGCGTCCCCCTCCCCGACGTCGCCTTCACGCTCCAGCAGGGCCGGGCGCGGTTCGCGCATCGCCGCGCCGTCGTCTGCCGCGACCCGGTCTCGGCGGCCGCCCGCCTGCGAGCGCGCGATCCCGCCCACGCCTTCAGCGACGTCGCCGAGGGCCCCGCGCCGAAGGTCGTGTTCCTCTTCCCCGGCGGAGGCTCCCAGCGGGTGGACATGGGGCGAGAGCTGTACGCGAACGAGCGCGTCTTCCAGGAGAGCCTCGATCAGTGCGCCGCGCTGTTCCAGCGCGCGCTCTCCATGGACATCCGGGCGCTGCTCTACCCGGGCCCCGAGGAGCGGGAGCGCGCGGCCGAGCAGCTGCGCGCCCCCTGCGCGAACATGGCGGCCATCTTCTCGACCGAGTACGCGACGGCGCGGCTCCTCCTGTCGTGGGGCATCCGCCCGGCGGCGGTCAGCGGACACAGCCTGGGCGAGTACACAGCCGCCTGCGTCGCGGGCGTGCTGTCGCTCGAGGCCGCGGTGACGCTCATCGCGGCGCGCGGGCGCCTGTACGAGCAGCTGCCCAGGGACGTGGCGACGCTCGTCGTGCATCTCTCCGAGGACGCGCTGCTCGATCGGCTCGGCGACGGGCTCTCCCTGGCCGCCGTCAACGGCCCGGAGGTGTGCGTCGTCTCCGGGACGCTGCCGGCGATCGAGCGCCTCGAGCGGGAGTGCGCGCGCGAGGGCCACGAGACCCGGCGCTTGCCGATCGCCACGGCGGCGCACTCCTCGCTCGTCGGCCCGCTCGCGGACCGCTTGACCCAGGTGGCGGCCTCGCTGGAGCGACGGGCGCCGCGCATCCCGATGCTCTCGAACCTCACCGGCGCGTGGATGACGGACGCCGATGCCCAGGATCCGTCCTACTGGGCTCGGCACCTCCGGGGGACCGTCCGCTTCGGGCGAGGGCTCGCAGCGCTGCTCCTCGACCCGGATCACGTCTTCGTCGAGGTCGGGCCCGGGCGGACGCTGGCCACGCTGGCGAGCCAGCACCCCGACGCCGGCGCAGGGCGGCTCATTGTCACCACGATGGCGAGCTCGGGCTCCGATCGGACGGACCTGGAGGCGCTGCTCGCCGCCGTCGGCCAGCTCTGGTGCGCCGGCGCCGACGTCGACTGGGCGGCGTTCTCCCGGGACGAGCGGCGCCGGCGCGTCCCGCTGCCGACGTACCCGTTCAAGCGCACGCCGTACATGCTCGGCGCCTCGCGCCCGGCGCCCGCGACGATGGCGGCGCCCTCGTCGGCGCTCGACAGCAGCGACGCGGCGTCGCGCCCGGCGCCTGCGACGGAGCGGGTCGCCGCGAGCTCCGAGCCGAGGGCGGGGGCGCCTGCGGATCACGCGGCGCGCGCGATCGCGGACATCTTCAGGGAGGTGCTCGGCGTGGCCAAGGTGCGGCCGCACGACAACTTCTTCGACCTCGGCGGGGACTCCTTGAGCGCGATCGCGGTGCGGACCCTGCTCAAGGAGCGGCTGAAGGTCGAGCTCCCGGTGCACGCGCTGCTGGAGCTCCGCACCGTCGCGGCGCTCGCCGAGCACATCCACGAGAGCCAGCCTCCCAGCGCCTCCGCGCCGCCCACCTACAGGAGCGCCAGCGTCGCGTCGGGGCGCGGGCGCGGCCGGCTCATCGTCCCGCTCCACGTCGGGTCGCACCGCAGGGCGCCGCTGTTCCTCGTGCAGCCCATCGGCGGCACGATCTTCATCTACCGCGAGCTGGCGCGGCAGATGGGCGCCGACCTGTCCATCTACGGGATCCGGGCGTCGGGGATGGAGCCCGACGAGCCCGTCTTCACCGAGATCCCCGCCATGGCGGCGCGGTACGTTCACGAGCTGCGCGCCGTCCAGCCGGAGGGCCCGTACCTCCTGGGCGGCCACTCGGCCGGCGGCGTGATCGCCTACGAGATGGCGCAGCAGCTCCTGGCGGAAGGGAAGAAGGTGCAGCTCCTCCTGCTGGACACCGGATCCCTGGCGTCCGTGCGGGGCGCGTCGATCGAGAGCGCCGACGACGTGCTCCGGCAGCTGATCGGGCTCAAGGACGCGGCCCCCAAGGCGTACCAGGGCTTCGTCGCAGCGCTCCGGGAGGACGCGCCGTTCCGCGCCATCGTGCTGAGCACCTGGCGCGCCATGACGCGCTACGAGCCGCGCCCGACGGAGGCCAGCGTCCTGTTCGTGCGCGCGCGCGATCAGCTCGGCGCGAGCGAGCCCGACGACGTCGACTACTGGAGGGACCTCACCCGCGGGCGGTTCGTCATGCACCAGGTCCCGGGCAACCATTTCACCATGATGGAGCCGCCTCAGGTCGCGTCCGTGGCCCGCGTCGTCCGGGCGCACATCACGGCGCGGAGCCGCGTGCGGGCCAGGATCCCCGAGAGCACCGCGCGTTCGGGGTTGAGCCGATGGAGCTCCCGGAGAAGCGGCCCGGACAGCAGCCCCGACAGCGGACAGGCGAGGACCTGAGCCGGTCGAGCCGGCGCCGCGCTCAACGCGCGGCGCTCTTCACGAGGCCGTCGGTCCTCCCCGTCCTCTGCAGCGCGTACGCGATGCCGCTCTGGAGCGTCCCCCGCGTCACGATCTCTCTGAACTCGATCTCCAGGCCCGTGAGGGTCGTCGCGACCTCGGGGCGGATGCCGGTGAGCACCGCCTGCGCCCCGAGCATCCGGAGGGCCTTCGCCGTGGATATCAGCGTGCTCGCGACGTCGCTGTCGACGAGCTTCACGCCGGTGATGTCGATGATCACGACCTCGGCGCCGTTCGACTCGACCCCGTGCAGGGCGGTGCTGAGCGCCTGCTGGGCCCGCGCGCTGTCCATCATCCCGATCAGCGGCATGACCATGATCCGGTCGGTGATCGGGATGATGGGGGTGGACAGCTCCGCGAGCCGGTCGTTCTGCACCCGGATGATCTCTTCCTGCAAGGACAGGCGCTCCCGCTCGCTCCGCTCTCGCCCGGCGAACTCGACCCCGAGCCGCTGCTCGGCCTCCTGGAGCGCCGCCGTGCGGTGCTCCAGGTGCTCGTAGAGCAGCGCGTTCTCCACGGCCGTCCCGGCCTGCGTCAGAAGGAGCCTGACGAGCTCCTGCCGCGCCGGCTTGAAGGTGCTCGGGGCGAGCCGGTTCTCCAGGTAGATGATCCCCTTGGTCCGGCCCTGGTGGACCATGGCCAGGCACAGGATCGACCTCGGGGCGCACGCGGCGATGTACGGATCGCCCGCGAACCGGGGCTCCTGGGTCGCGTCCGCCAGGATCACGGGCTCCTTCGTCCTCGCGACGTACTGCACGATGGAGACGGGCACGTCGGCGCTCCCCTCGAGCGGGGCGGCCAGGCCCGCCCGGAGCGAGCTCGGCTCCGCCGTGACGACCGCCTCGACGAGCAGGTGCTGTTCGCGCTCGAGGATGAGGGCGCCCTTCTGCGCGCCGGAGTTCTTGATGACGATCTCCATCAGCCGGCTCACGACGCTCTCCAGGACGACCTCGCCCGCGAGCGCCTGCGCGGCCTGGATGACCGCTTCCACGTCGAGGATGCTGGTGCTGAGCCGCGTCGTCGACGTGGTCTGCGCCCTGCCGGAGCGCGATGAGGCGACGACGCTGCGCGGCCCGAGGAGCCCTCCGTCGGCAGGCACGAGGTGGGGAGCGACCCGCGCCAGGCTCTCCACCTTGGCCGTCGCCCCCCACACGAGGTACGCGTGGTAGGCGTCCGTCATGAAGGCCCGCGCGGACCGGAGCAGCCCCTCGGCCTCGTACAGCTTCGCCGCGATCTCGTTCGCGATCGCCTCGTCGCGCACGAACCGGCTCGCCTTCGCCCCTTCGATCGCCTTCTCGTAGAGCATCATCGCGTCCCGCGTCCTCCCCGAGAGGCGCGCCACCTCGCCCGCCACGAGGGTGCTCTTGTGGGCGTAGTTGGAGGGGCTCAGCTCCGCCCAGTGGTTCAGCTTCGCCTCGAGCCTCGCGAGCGCCTCCATGTGCTCTGCCCGCTCGCCGTCCGGCGCCCCGTCGCACGACGCCGCGAGCGTCAAGCAGCCGAAGAACACGATCTCCGTCGCCCAGGCGTGGCTCGACCACCCCACGCTCTGCCGCTCGGCCGTGGCCAGGAACGAGCGCGCGGACGCGTAGTCCCCGTGGAGGTAGCTCAGCTGAAGCTTGAAGGCGCTGTACCAGCTGACCACATAGGCGAGCTCCGACCCCTCGATCGACCTCGTGAACTCGGCCTCGTCGAACGAGCCGCCGCTCAGGGAGTGCCCCCCTTCGGTTCGACCCGTGAGGTTCGCGACCACCTGCTTCGCGCAGACCAGGGCGTTGATCGTGGTCAGGTCGCCGATCCGCCGCACGAGCGCGAGGTTCTGCTCGATCTCGTCCGCGAGCCCGTCCAGATCGTCGCCGAGGTTCAGCTTCGCCGCCGCGATGTGCATGCAGCAATACGACGCATAGACCAGGTCGCCGCTCGCCAGCCCGGCCTGGCGGGAACGCCCGAAGCAGTCGATCGTCGCCGAGAGATGCTCGAACAGATGGAGTATCGCCGCGAAGTAGATCAGCAGCTTGCAGGTGAGGCGAACGTTGTTGAACTTCTCGTTGAGCGCGATCCCGAGCTTCGCGAACTCGTACCCTTCCTCGTATCGCTGAGGGTTGTCCCGGAACAGGGGCAGCTCGTTCCCTAGCATGCTGCCGAACGAGACGTACCCGAGGGCGGACATGGCCGAGTTGCCGTGCTTTATCGACAGGTTGATCTGCTTGACCACCGCGAGCAGGCCGAGGGTGGGATCCACGGCGTTCGCCGGCGTCGCCAGCTCGCCGAGGAGGCCCAGGATCATCTGCGTCTCCGCGCCGGACGCCTGCGGCAGGTCGATGAGACTCGCTATTTCGCGCGTCTCCAGGCTCGCCCGCAGGGCGGCGAGCTCCTCGCGCAGCGTCGCCTCGCGCTCGTCGGCGGCCCGCGGGAGCTCGACCCCGAGCAGCCCGAGCGCCTCCAGCGCCTGGTCTATCACCCGGTTGATCTGGCCGAGCATCAGGTAGAAGGTCATCCGCAGCACGCAGACGTTCGCGCGATCCAGCGTGGTCCTCGCGTGGGTCGAGAGAACGTCGAACAGCGGCTCGGCCGCCTCGAAGCCGCCGCTCAGGCACCTGCACTCCGCGAGCTCGGCGTGGAGCCCGAACGCGAGCTCGTACTCGCTCTTCCAGCTCTCGGCGTCGAGCAGCGATGTCCCGATCTCGAGGTAATGGACGGCGGCGTCATAGGCCGCCCCCATCTTCGCCCGCTTGCCGGCGTCGAGGTTCAGCCGCGAGAGCGCCCGCTTCTCGCGCTCGTCCATGATCAGGGCGACGCCCCTGTTCATGTGGCCCACGATGTCGAACAGCTCGGCCTCGGACTGATCTCGCTTGCTGTCCTCCAGCATCAGCCGCCCGATCTGGAGGTGCGCCGCCTGCTTGTCCGCGTCGTCCATGAGCGCGTAGGCGGCCTGCTGCACGCGATCGTGCAAGAACCTGTAAGAGACGTTGAGCTCCTCGCCGGAGCCGTCCTCGGCGACGGCGAGCTCACCGTCCATGGCGATATCGAAGAACCTGGACTCCGCGTCCACGGGGAGGATGAAGCCCTCGCGGAGCACGCCCCAGAGCTCGCGCGCCGCCTCCAGGCGCGACCGCCTCGTCACGATCGCCAGCGTCGTCAGATCGAACTGGTGGCCGACGCACGCCGCGAGGGAGAGGATGCGCTGGGCGCGCTCGGGCAGCCGGCGCATCTTGCCCACCATGAGCTCGATCACGTTCTCCGAGGCCTTCGCCTCGCGGATGCGATCGAGATCCCATGTCCACGAGAAGCCGCCGGGGTCGAACGAGAGGAGCCTCTCGGCGTGCAGGCTCTTCATGAGCTGGCTCATGAAGAACGGGTTGCCCCGGGTCTTGTCGAAGATGAGCCGCGCGAGGGGCTCCGCGCGGTGAGGATCGCAGCTCAACGTGTCGGCGACGAGCTGGTTCACGTCGGAGAAGACGAGCGGCTTGAGCGTCAGCTCGCTCACCGCGGCCGCCTTCTTGCGGAGCTCCGCGAGGACCACGGAGAACAGGTGGCTCGCGTCGACCTCGTTGTCGCGGTACGCGCCGATCATGAGCATGCAGGCGATCCGCGCCTCGGCCGCGATGCTCTGGAGGAACTTGAGCGACGCCGCGTCCGCCCACTGCAGGTCATCGAAGAAGAGGACCAGGGGCCGCTCCTGGGAGGGGAAGGCGCGGCAGAAGTTCTGGAGCGTCAGCTGGAACCGCGCCTGCGACTCGGTGGGGCCGAGCGCCGGGACGGCCGGCTGAGGGCCGATGAGGAGCTCGAGCTCCGGTATCAGATCGATGAGGAGCTGCCCGTTCGAGCCGACCGCCGCCGAGAGCCTGCGCTTCCACTGCCCCAGCGCCTCGGCAGACTCCGCCATGATGTTGCGGATGAGCTCCTGGTAGACGTGCGCGACGGCCGCGTACGGCGTCGTGCGGTTGAGCTGGTCGAACTTGCCGGTCGCGAAATACCCTCTCTCGCGAACGACGCTCTTCTGGAGCTCGTTCACGAGGACCGACTTGCCGATCCCGGAGTAGCCGGAGACCAGGACGAACTCGCTCCCGCCCTGCCTGGTGCGGCTCCACGCGTCGGAGAGGAGCGCGACCTCGGTCTCCCGGCCGTAGAGCTTCTGAGGCGCCCGCAGCTCATCGACGTAGTCGTATCGGCCGGCGGGGAACGGCTCGATCTTCCCCTTGGACGAGAGCTGCGACGAGCACTCTTCCAGGTCGAGCTTGAGCCCGTGGGCGCTCTGGTACCTGTCGTCGGGGCTCTTGGCGAGGAGCTTCATCACGATGTCGGAGACGGCGCTCGGCACCGCGGGCGACACGGCCTGCGGCGCCGGCGGGGTCCGCGCGATGTGGCTGTGCACGAGATCCATGAGGTCCGTCGTCCGGAAGGGGAGGACGCCCGTCACCATCTCGTACAGGGTGACGCCCAGGGAGTAGAGGTCCGTGCGACGATCGATGACGACGTTCAGCCGCCCGCTCTGCTCCGGCGACATGTAGGCCAGTGTCCCCTCGAAGGACGCGAAGCGGTTCGCTTTGTGGGCCTCCTGCGACAGGCGCGTCGCGCTGCCGAAATCCGTCAGCTTCGCCTCCAGCGTCTGCGCGTTGACGAGGATGTTGTGCGGCTTGACGTCCATGTGAGTGACGCCTCGTCGATGGATGGACTCCAGGGCGTCCGCGATCGAGATCGCGATACGGAGCGCGTCCTCGAGCTTCAGCTTGCTCGCGCCGATGATCTCGTTGAGCGGGCGCTCGCCCGCGTCCTCCATGACGAGCGCCAGGCCGCTGCCCACCTTCTCGATCCCATAGACCCTCACGACGCCAGGCAGCGCGAGGTCCCGGGCGATGGCGTACTCGTACTTGAGCTTCGCGATCTCGACCGGCAGCGGGCGCTCGCTCTTGAGCCGCTTGATCGCCACCGGGGAGCCGTCGCTCTCCCGAACTCCCCGGTAGACCGTCGTCGCCGAGGATTCGTGGATGACGCCCGTCAATGTGTAAGCAGCCCCACTTGCCATAAATACATTCTCGCGGGTTCGCGTCATCACAGCAAGGGGATCCCTGACAGCGTCGACACGCGGCGCACGCGGCAGTCGCCCAGGTGATCCACTGGGGTCGCACGTGGCAGGCCGCGGCAGGCGAGCGTCGGAGTCGCGCGCGCCGCCCGTCAGCCCGTCACGCGCGCCGGCCCAGCAGGAACGCCGCCAGCGCCTCCGCCTTGGGGATCAGCGTGCCCACCTCGACGAGCTCGTCCTTCGTGTGGAAGCCGCTCCCCCGAGGCCCCAGGCCGTCGATGGACGGAATCCCGATCTCGGCCGTCGAGCTGGCGTCGGAGCCGCCGCCGAGGAGGGGCGCCTCGGCGTCGCCGAGCCCCGCCGCCCGCGCGCAGGCCGCGTACTCACGGCAGAGCGCCGCGCTCGCGTCGGTCCGCGCGAGCGGCGACCGCGCGATCTCGCCGTCGACCTGCACGGCGGTGCCGGGCACCTCGGCGGCCGCCTCGCGCGCCGCCGCGGCGAGCGCCGCCAGCATCGCCTCGCCGTCCGCGCGGCTCACGAAGCGGAGGTCGACCTGCGCCTCGGCCGCGTCGGGCACCGTGTTCCTGCCCTGCCCTCCGCTCACCTTGCCGACGTTGACGGTCACCCCACGCCCGTAGTCGGTGAGCTGCTGCGCCCGGTCGATGAAGCGCGCGAGCGCCCAGATGGCGTTCGCGCCCTGCCGGTGCGCGTTGCCGGCGTGCGCCGCCTTGCCCGTGGCCCTCACCGTCGCGCCCCCCGTGCCCTTGCGCGCTGTGATGATCCGGTCCCCCTCGCGCCCCGCCTCGAACACGAGCGCGCACGCGGCGCCCGCGAGCTCGCGCTGCAGCAGCGGGCGCCCCTCGGGCGACCCGACCTCCTCGTCCGCCACGATCGCGAACCGCACCGGGATCGCCGGCAGCGCGCCGATCCGCTCGAGCGCCCTGAGCGCCTCGATCACCACCACGAGCCCGCCCTTCATGTCGAGCACGCCGGGCCCGCGCGCGAGCTCCCCGTCCAGGCGGAAGCCCTCGAAGACCCCCGGGGGGAACACCGTGTCGAGGTGCCCGACGAGGGCGACGTGCCCCGCCGGCGACGCCTTGGCCGCCTCGCTCTCCGCCACCCAGTGCGCGGCGTAGCGCGCGCTCGCGAACCGCCGCACGCACAGGCCGGGGATCGTCGAGAGCTCGTTGGCAAGGACCTCGCCCACGGCGTCGCCGCCGCGCGGGTTGTCCGTGAACGAGTTGAGGTTCACCAGCCGCTCGAGGAGCGCGAGCATCGGCTCCGCGCGGCTGGACAGCGCCTGTCGGAGGGCCTGGATCACGGCGCCAGCATGCCACGGAAGCCCCGGAGGGCCGAGCGCCGCCCCGCCCGAGGTCGCCGGCGCCCGCTCGCGCCGCCACCACCTCGCGCGCCGGCGACCTCTGCCCTGGCCGCAGCAGAAGTGGTACGTGTGCCCTTCATGAAATGTCCCAGAGCAGCGCGGAGGCACCCGTGACCACGGCGACGGGCCCGCTCGTCATCAAGCTCGGCGGCGAGGTCGTGGGCGGCCCTGCCCTCGCCATCCTCTCCAGCGACCTCGCGGCGCTCACCCGCGCGGGCGCGCGCGCGATCGTCGTCCACGGCGGCGGCGCGCAGGCCACCCGGCTGCAGGAGCGCCTCGGCATCCCCGTCCGGCAGGTCGCCGGTCAGCGCGTCACCGACGCGGACACGCTCGACGTCATGAAGATGGTCGTCGCCGGCAAGCTCAACGTCGATCTCTGCGCCGCGCTCGTCGCCGCGGGCGCGAGGCCGGTGGGGCTCCACGGCGCGAGCGGGCCCGCCCTCTCGGCGGTCAAGCGGCCGCCGCAGGTCTACGCCGGCGCCGGGCCCGAGCCGGTGGACCTCGGCCTCGTCGGCGACATCACGGGCGTCGATCGCGGGCTGCTCGAGCTGCTCGGGAGCGGCGGCTACCTGCCCGTCCTCGCCTGCCTGGGGGCCGGCGCGGACGGGCAGGCGTACAACATCAACGCCGACACGGTCGCGAACCGGGTCGCCATCGAGCTCGGCGCGGCGGGGCTCTTCCTCGTCAGCGACGTGCCGGGCGTGCTGCGCGACGTCGCCGATCCCGCCTCGCGCATCCCGAGCCTCACGGTCGCCGAGGGGCGCGCCCTCATCGCGAGCGGCGCCGTCACCCGCGGGATGATCCCGAAGCTCGAGGAGTCGTTCGCCGCGCTCGCCGAAGGGGTCCGCCGCATCCACATCCTGGGGCGGCTCAAGCCGGGCGATCTCGCGCGTGAAGCGAGCGAGCCCGGCTCGATCGGCACCGTGCTCGTCCCCTGAGCCGCCCGGCCCACCTCGCCCGAGCCGGCCGCGCGCCGTATGCTCCCTGCCTCACCGCCGTATGCTCCCCGCCTCATCGATGACGGATGCCGCCCGAGCAGCGCGCGCGTTCATCGACGCGCACCGCGAGCAGCTCGCCATCGGCGTGGGCGTGTGCATCGCCAGCTTCATCGCGGGCATGGCGCTCGTCACTGTCGTGCTCGTCCGGTTGCCCGAGGACTACCTGGAGAGGCAGGAGGAGGCGCCCTTCCTGGAAGGGCACCCGGCCTGGGTGCGCATGGCGGCGCGCGTCGGAAAGAACCTGCTCGGCGTCATGGCCGTCGCGCTCGGGATCCTGCTGTCGCTGCCCGGCATCCCCGGTCCGGGCGCGCTGGTGATCCTGATCGGTGTGATGCTCCTCGACGTCCCCGGCAAGCGGCGCCTGGAGCGGCGGCTCCTCGGTGCGCCGCGGGTGCGCGCCGTCGCCGACCGCGTGCGCGCCCGCTTCGGCCGCCCTCCGCTGCGCGTTCAGGCGGGCGCCCGGGGCTCTTCACCCGGCTCACCCGGCGCGCCCTGAGCGCCCTGCGCGAGCGCCACCGGCCCTCCCTTCGGGGCCGCGGCGCGCCGCCGGAGGTGCCACCCGAAGAGCGCCGCAGCGAGCGCGAGCGAGAGCCCCGCCGAGATCCACTCGCGCGGCGCGAGCAGGATGCAGCCGGCCACGAAGGCGCAGCTCGCGAGCGCGAGGCGCTCTTCAGCGTCGGGCGCGTCGGGCGCGTCGGGCGCGTTGGGCATGGGGCGCACGTCGCCCTCCTCGTTACCGTCCCGCGCCGCGCGTATCAAGCGCGCCGTGCGGTCGCGATCCTGCCCACAGGGCGTGACGCGGCGCGCTCGCCCGTCGCGCCCCTGGTCGCCTCGTGCGGCGCCAGCGCGGTTGCGGTAGGTAGGGGATGGGAACGGCGAGCGCTCCGCTCGCGCAGCATCGATCTCGACGCCTTATGAACGCAAAAGACGATCGCGACGAGGGTGGGCCCGAGGGCGCGCTCCGGAACGAGGACCCCGGCGAGAGCGGCGAAGCAGGCCCGGAGGCCGCCGCCGCGGGCGGCGCGGGCGACGGCGCACGCGCGGGCGACGGCGCAGCGCGCGCGGCGCAGCGCGACGGGGCCGCCGGGGACGATGGCGCCGCGGAAGGCGAGCACGACGAGGAAGACGACGCGGAGCCGGAGCCGCCTCCGCGGCCGCGCGGGCCCTCGATGTGGGACATCCTCCGGGACAGCTTCTTCACGTTCGACCGGCGGACCCTCGGCTTCACGCGCATCCTGCTCGGCTTCTTCCTGATCGGCGACCTGTTCCGCCGCAGCTGGGCGTGGTCCGACATGTTCGCGGACATCGGCGTCCTGCCGAACCACGTGAACCTCTGGCGCCCGCAGGGCGGCGGGAACTTCTCGCTCGTCAACGCCTTCTCCACCCCGGGCGAGCTCTGGGTCCTCTGGGCCGTGATCTTCGCCACCTACGTCTGCCTGCTCATCGGCTGGAAGACGAAGCTCATGCAGGTGCTCTCGCTCGTGTTCGTCACGAGCATGAACGGGCGCGTCCTGCTCATCGAGAACGGCGGCTACGTCGTCCACAACCTGCTGCTGCTCTGGACGTGCTTCCTGCCGCTGGGCGATCGCTTCTCCGTCGACGCGCTCCTCGCGTCGCTGAAGCGGAGCCGCGAGCGGACCGCGGACGATCTGAACGACCGCTCCACGCTCGACGACCCCCGGAAGCCGGACGCCTACGTGACCGTCCTCGGGCCCGTCCTGCTGATCCAGCTCTCGGCGATCTACTTCTTCAACGTGGTGCACAAGACCGGCCCCGCCTGGAAGAACGGGACCGCTGTCCACTTCGTTCTCTACGTCGACCGGATGGTGACGCCGATCGTGGCGGACATCCGCGACTACGCGCCGAAGTTCCTCATCCTGTTCATGACGAGGATGGTGATCTCGTTCGAGGCGGCCATCCCGGTGTGCCTGCTGTCGCCCCTCGGCCGGGTGTGGGCGCGGCGGCTCACGCTCGTGATGATGAACCTGCTCCACGTCGGGTTCGGCACGACGTTCGTGCTGGGCCCGTTCGCGTGGGCGCTCTGCGTGTTCTCCACGCTCCTCATCAGCCGCGAGGACTGGGAGATCGCCGCGCGCACGATGCGGCGCGTGCACCGGGCCCGCGTCGTGCTGTTCGACCCGCGCTCGCCGGGCGCCGTGCTCGCCTGCCGCGTGCTGAAGCGGATGGACCGGTTCGGCCTGCTCACCTTCGAGGCGTCGAGCTCCGCGCCCCACGGGCTCGCGGCGCGGCGTCCTGGCGGCGAGGCGGCCGAGGGGGCGGCGGCGCTCGCCGACATCATCGCGGCGATCCCGCTCGGCCCCGCCGTGGCGTGGGCGCTCCGCCTGCCGCTCGTGCGCGACGCGGCGACAGCGGCGATGGCGGCGGCGCACCGCCGCAGCCTGGGCCGGGCGCTCGGCGCGCGGATCCCGGAGCGCTCGGAGATCGCGCCCCCGCCGGCGCCGCTCCGGCTGGCGGGCCGGAAGGTGCTCGCGACGTTCCGCGAGCTCGCCGTGCTCGTGATGTTCGTCGGCGCGGTCAACCAGGCGGCGGTCGAGCTCTGGGTCATCAAGAACCGCTGGAAGGTGCCTCACCCCGAGCCGACGCGTGTCCTCTCGCAGAAGCTCCGGTTCCTCCAGGGCTGGTTCATGTTCTCGCCGAACCCCGTGATGGACGACGGGACGATCGTCGTCGACGCCATCACGGTCGACGGCCGCCACATCAACCCCTTCACCGGCGAGCCGCCGAACTTCGACCTCCTGCACACGAAGAGCTTCGCGTACACCCAGATCTGGTGCGACTACTTCGCCCGCATCAAGCTGCCGGCGAACACCTCGTACCGGGACGCGATGAAGGAGTACATCTACCGCTACCCGGAGCGCACGGGCCGGCCCGAGGACGCGATCGTCTCCGGGGAGGTGTACTGGGTGAAGGACTGGAACCCGAAGTGGGGCAGCACGGAGAGCTACGGGGAGGAGCGCGAGAAGCTCTTCATCTTCCAGAACCCGAAGGCCCAGGCGCGCGCGCAGGCCGAGCCTCCGCCGGCGCCCGGCGCGCCCGCGGAGCCGCCGAGCCCTGCCAACTGATCAGCGCTTCATGCCCGGGCTCTCCCCCGGCGCCGCGCCCGCGGCAGGCGCCCGGGGAAGGGAAATCCCTTGCGCCGTCGCGCCCCGAATTACCGCGTTGCCCTGCTTCCTCGCCACGGAGGTGTGGCGCCGAGCGCGGGGACACCGCTCAGGGGCAGCTCGACGCGGTGTAGAGCCCGTCGGCATCGAAGGCTCCGGCGTCGAGCTGGGTATGGGACCCGTACACCCTGCACGAGACCCCGCTCGCGTCGATGCTCAGGATCTCGATCGTGCCGCCGTCGAACACGCCGCTGACGAGCTCGGTCGCCGAGCAGTCCGTGCTCCACGAGTGGATGAAGGACGCGGCGATGGCCGGATCCGTGAGATCGAGGATGCCGGGCTTCTGGTAGGCCGGCGGGAGGCTCAACGTCACGCGCGTGGCGCCGGTGCACGCGATGGACGACCAGGGATCCGCGCAGCTCTCGGCCCCGCTCCCGAGGAACAGATGGAGCGCGTCGGGATCCGGGGTCGGCCCGCCCGGCGGCGCGGCCAGCGCGGCGCCAGGGATCGCGCGCCCCGGTGAGGGCGGGATCGACGGCGGCGGAGCGCCGCAATAAGTGGCCGTGTAGTCGCCGCCGAGGTCCAGATCGGGCTTGTACGGTACGCCGTTGAACTCGATCCGCCACGGCGGCGTCCGCCACTCGAGCTTCACCGAGACGGAGCTCGCGTCGCTGCTCACGATCTCGAGCGTCTTGTCCGCCTCCCCTCCCAGGGCCCCCCACGCCCCGTCGCCGAGGGCGGACCCTCCGCCGTACGAGGGGTGCCAGACGGCCAGGTACGTCGTGATGCGAAGGTCTCTGAGGTCGATGAGCCCGGGCCGATTGAGCTCTGGCGGGATGAAGAGCGCGATCTGCCAGAAGGCGTCCGTGGCCGAAATGGAGTCCAGCGGGCTCGGCCCCCGCCCGATCAGCGGCAGGCCGCAGCCCTGCACGGAATCACTGAAAAAGAGCGCGAGTGTGTCGGGGTGCAGCGGGTGAGTGAGCTGCATCCCGTTCATCAGCACCTCCCTGTTGAACGGGTCCGACAACAGGTCACCGAACCGCACGGCGATGGCGCTGCGCGAGGGCGGCCCCTCCTCCGGCTCCTCCTCCGCCGAGGTGAGCACCATGGGGACGCACCCGCCGTTCACGATCGTCACCGCGGCCGCGAGGGCCGTCATCCATCGCTTCATTCGATCACCTCCAAGGTGAGCTCCTCGAGTGAAGACCACAGGGGTGTCGGCCACGGCTCATCGAAACCAACCGAGATCGACGCCGGCCGAGGGGAGCACGATCGGCCTGCGCCCCCGGTCCCGGCCTCGCTGGCGGCGCGCACGGGCGACCACGGCGGCCCGAGGCGGCGGGTTGCCCCCGTCGCGGGCTCTCGACGCCGCCCGTGCGCGCCGCCGGTTGGGCCCCGAACAACGGACGGGCGGCGGAGAGAAAACCGCGATCCATGCTTGACAGCGGCGCCCCCGCGAGTAGAGTCCGCGCTCTCGAAAGCGAGGGCCTGTAGCTCAGTTGGGAGAGCGCTAGAATCGCACTCTAGAGGTCGCAGGTTCGATCCCTGTCAGGTCCACCCTCGAAGCAGTTTCATTCTCTTTCTTAGCCGTTCTTCTTCGTCCTCCACGCCATCGCTGCTCCCTCGCGAGCGCATGGCCCCGCGAGACGCGGGCGTACGCTGAGCGTGCGAGCTCATGCGGTTGCGCAGTGACGCACACCGCTCGGGCGTCCGCAGGGGAGGGTCCCCTCAGCACGGGGGGCAGATCGCGGCGCGCTGCGCTGAGCGCCCACCGCGCGGCGCTCCTCGACGTCGCCTTTGCCTCGCTGCGGTGAGCGCCCGCGCGGCTGCGGCTGGCGCTCACCGTGCCGCGTGCGTCAGGCCGATCCGCGGTGGATGGGGTGGAGAGCCCACGGGGACCGCGCGCGGCGCGATCCGAGGAGCACATCGGTGCGCGGAGACCACGCAGCCGATGTGCTCACGCCGCCGGCGCCGCCGCGCTGTCTAGCGCTCGGCTCGCCGAGACGGCGCGGAGGGAGCGGCCCGCTCACTCGTCGATCGGCTCGAAATCGGCCTTGGTCGCGCCGCACTCCGGGCACATCCAGGAGTCGGGCAGGTCCTCGAACGAGGTCCCCGGCGCAATGCCGGTGTCGGGGTCACCGACCGCCGGGTCATAGACGAAGCCGCAGACCAGACACCGATATTTCTTCATCCGTGGTTCTCCTCAGGAGCTCGACGAGAGGCGCCTGACGCTACCACGAGGGCGGACAGTGCCGCAGATGAACCTTCTGGTCCGCAGCTCTCGCCGCGGCGCCCAGGTCCTGCGCCCCGGCGCGCCGCCTCGGCGACCGTGGCCGCCAGGACGCGCGCCTCAGGGCGGCGCCGGCGCGTCGCGCACCGCGAGCTGCTTCTTCCGCAGCACGCGCGCGATCGGCCAGTAGGCGAGCCGGAGCAGCCACCGCGGGCAGAGGACGCCGAGATGGATGACGAGCCACGCCACCGCGCCGGGCACCACGAGCGCGCGGTCGCGGTCCACCGCGCGGACCAGCGCGCGCGCGCAGCGCTCCGGGGAGATCGACAGGAGCGCGGGAGGCTCGAGGCCCGTGAAGTTGCCGGCCACCTCGTTGAACTCGGTCCGCACGGGCCCCGGACACACCTGCGTCACCCGCACGCCGGTGCCGGCGAGGTCGAGGCGGAGCGCTTCGGTAAAGCTCGTGACGAAGTGCTTCGTGCCGACGTACGAGGCCATCCCGGGCCCGAACGTCAGCCCGAAGCCGGAGCTCACGTTCGCGATCGCGCCGCGCCCGCGCGACACCATCGGGCCGACGAGCCGGTGCGTGAGGTACGCGAGGCTCGTCACGTTCAGCGCGATCATCTGCTCGGTGCGCGACCACGCGGAGAGATCGAACACGCCGATGTCGCCGAAGCCCGCGTTGTTGACGAGGACGTCGACCCCCCCGACCTCGGCCTCGACGGCGAGCAGCATCGCGTCGACCGCCGCCCGATCGGTGACATCGCAGCCGAAGGCGAGCACGGCGAGCGCCGGGCGCGCCGCGGCGAGCTCGGCGCGCAGCGCCTCCAGGCGATCCTTGCGGCGCGCGACCAGCACGAGCGCCCGGGCGCGCTGGGCGATCTCGTGGGCCAGCGCGCGGCCGATGCCCGACGACGCGCCGGTGATGAGCACGACCCCGCTGTCGATCGGCGAGTGCACGGCCGAAAGGGTTGCCCGGCGCCCCCCGGGCGCGCAAGGGCCCCCTCGCCGGTCGGCCTCGCATCGTCCACGCTCCCGCGCTCCCGCCCTCCGGCGTTTCCGCGCTTCCACGCTTCCGCCCTCCGGCGTTTCCGCGCTTCCACGCTTCCGCCCTCCGGCGTTTCCGCGCCTCCACGCTTCCGCCCTACCGCAGCTCGCCCGCTACCCCGCGGGCCGCGCGAGCACGCCGCGCAGCACCTCGGAGAAATCGGGCGAAACGGAGGAGCGCACCTCGGGGGAGATAGGCGCGCAGGAGGCACCTCGACATCCATCGCGCTACCTTCGAGACCACGAGTCGCAACCGGCCGGTAACACGCATCACCCGGGGGCGCCCCCGCCACCGCCGCCAGCACCGCGCCTTGGCCGGCGAGCGCGGCGACGGTGCGGCCGCGGCGCGCGTTGACGTCCGCGGCGGCTCTCTCATACCGTGGACGGCGTCCTCACGAGCCAGGAGACCTCATGCGTTGGCCCTCATCTCTCATCAGTGTGCTCTTCATCGCCGCCGGGCTGGGCGCCTGCGAACGATCCGCGGAGTACGAGCACAAGGCCCCCCCGGCCTCGAACACGGCGAAGCCCGCCGCGACCGCCGCGGCGACAAGCGACGTGAAGCCGCTCGTCTTCGATCCGAAGGACGTCAAGTCCTTCAAGGTCCTGCCCGCAAAATTCGAGACTGACAAGAACACGATCACCGATGACAAGGTGACCCTTGGAAGGATGCTGTGGTACGAGACGCGCCTCTCGAAGAACCACGATATCTCCTGTAACTCGTGTCATGGCCTCTCGAGCTACGGCGTCGACAACAAGCAGTTCTCCTCCGGGCACAAGGGCCAGCTCGGCGGCCGCAACTCGCCCTCTGCGTACAACGCGGGCCCCCACGTCGCCCAGTTCTGGGACGGCCGGGCGGCCACGCTCGAGGACCAGGCCAAAGGGCCTATCCTGAACCCCGTCGAGATGGCCATGCCGGACGAGAAGCGGGTCATCACGACGCTCAAGTCGATCCCCGAGTACGTGAAGCTCTTCAAGACGGCCTTCCCCGACGACAAGGAGCCGATCACCTACGACAACATGGCCAAGGCGATCGGCGCGTTCGAGCGCGGCCTGGTCACGCCGTCGCGCTTCGACAAGTTCCTCGGCGGCGACGACAAGGCCCTTAGCGCCGAGGAGAAGGCCGGGTTCCACAAGTTCATCTCGCTCGGGTGCCCCACCTGCCACACGGGCGTCGCCGTCGGCGGCTCGACGTTCCAGAAGCTCGGCCTCGTGAAGGAGTTCCCCGGCCTCAAGGACAACGGGCGCTTCGACCACACGAAGGACGAGAAGGACAAGTTCTTCTTCCGCGTCCCGAGCCTCAGGAACGTCGAGAAGACCTTCCCGTACTTCCACGACGGCTCGATCGCGACGCTCGACGAGACGGTGACCAAGATGGCGTGGCACCAGCTCGGCGTGGAGGCCAAGCCCGAAGAGGTGAAGGCGATCGTCGCGTTCCTCAAGTCGCTCACCGGCGATCTCCCGACCGACTACATCAAGCAGCCCGAGCTGCCCCCGAGCGGACCGACCACGCCCAAGGCCGACCCGACGTGAGCGGATCACGGTGATCACGCTGATCGCGCTGTTCACCTGATTGCGCCGGGAGGGCGGATCGGCTCTGCTCCGCCCTCTCGGATGAGCACGAGCTCCAGCGACGACGGGCGATCCGCGCCCGCTCCAGAGGACGGAGCGGGCGCGTCCGCGGAAGGGGCTCGCGACGCGAGCGACGGGCGCACCGCCAGGGCGCTCGTCTTCGTGCGCGAGCGCTTCGACGGCGCGTGCCTCGCCTTCCCCGTCGCGGCGCCGGGCGTCGCGAGCTTCGGCCGCGACGAGGACGTCCTCGTCGAGCAGCAGCTCTTCCTGCGCGAGCACGCCGCGCGCGCCCGGCCCGAGGCGGTCTCCCGGCTCTCGTTCCCGCAAGGGACAGGGCTCCTCTCCGTGAGCGTCCCCGTCCCGCGCGACGACCTGCCGCGCAAGCTGCGGAACGAGGTGCCGGTGAGCTTCCCCTGCGTCGTCGTGCCGGCCGGCGAGCTCTACGCCCGCGGGCAGACGGAGGCGCCGGCGGCGGAGCGCGGCGAGAGCGACGCGTGGGTGCTCGTGCCGAGCCTCGGGCACGCGTTCTACGTGGAGGCGGGCGAGCCGATCGAGGCGGCGATCCGGCACGAGGTGCGCCGGCTGCTCGCGTCGCAGGTCCTGTCGACCTGGGAGCACCTGGGGCTCCTGCCCGGGAGCGCGCACCGCCTCGAGGTGCTCCACGCGCCGCTGCCCGAGCCCGAGCGCGCGGGCGGGCACGGGCCGCGCGGCGCGTCGATCGTGGAGCGCGCGCGGCGGAAGAAGGCCGTGGAGACGCTCGTCGCGGTGGCGACGCCGCTCCACGTGGCGGCGCAGCGGAGCCCGCTCGCGACGCCGCCGCTCGCCTGCCGCGACGCGGAGCTCGCGCGCCTCGCCGCGCTGCTCGACGGCGAGGAGCGCCTCGGCGTGCTGCTCGTGGGCCCGGAGCACGCCGGGAAGACCGCGCTCGCGCTGGCGTATGTCGCCCGCCAGACGCGGCTCGTCTACGCGACGTCGGGCGCGCAGCTCATCGCGGGCATGAGCGGGCTCGGGCAGTGGCAGGAGCGCATCCACGGCGTGATGGAGGCCGCCGCCGCGCTCGACGCGGTGCTCTACTTCGAGAACCTCGACGATCTCCTGGCCGAGCGCGTCGACGGGGGACACGTGGACCTGGCCGGCGCGATGCGGCCCTACCTCGACGAGGGGCGGGTGCGCGTCCTGTGCGAGCTCCGGGACGACCGGCTCGACGCGCTCGAGGGGCAGCACTGGGCGTTCTTCGCGGGCCTGAGCCGCATCCGGATCGATCCGCTCTCGGCCGCCGATACCCGGAAGGCGCTCGCCGCGCGCGCCGAGCGGGACGGCCGCGTCGAGCCGCACCGCCCCGCGGTCGCGGGCGACGCGCTGACGGCGCTCGTCGATCTCGCGGAGCGCTACCTGCCCTACAGCGCCTTCCCGGGCAAGGCGGTCCGCCTCTACGAGGACCTGCGCGCCGTGCACGAGCGGGAGCGGACCGCGCAGGGCGAGCCGGTCACGCTCGGGCGGAGCGATCTCCACGAGCTGTTCTCGATGCGCACGGGGATGCCGGCGTTCCTGCTGCGCGACGATCTCCCGCTCCGCGTCGACCGCGTGGCGCGCGACCTCGGCGCGAGCGTCGTCGGGCAGGAGCGCGCGGTGCGCGCGCTCGCCGAGACGATCGCCGTTGTGAAGGCGGGGCTCTCGCCGCCGGACAAGCCGCTCGCGGCGTTCCTCTTCGTGGGGCCGACGGGCGTCGGCAAGACAGAGCTCGCCCGCGCGCTCGCCGGGCTGCTCTTCGGCTCGCCCGATCGGCTCTCGCGGTTCGACATGAGCGAGTTCTCGAGCGAGGGCGCGGCCGATCGCCTGATCCGCGGGACCGACGGCGCGGGCGGGCTGCTCACGCAGCGCGTGCGCGAGCAGCCGTTCTGCGTGCTCCTGCTCGACGAGATCGAGAAGGCCCACCGGGCCGTGTTCGATCTCCTGCTGCAGGTGCTCGGCGAGGGGCGCCTGTCCGACGCGCGCGGCAGGACGGCGTACTTCCACAACGCGATCGTGATCATGACGTCGAACCTGGGCGCGGCGGAGCGGCGCGCGCGGGCGGGGTTCGCCGGCGAGCGAGGAGCCGAGGCCCCGGAGGAGCAGGCCGCGCTGGACGAGGCGCACTACCAGCGCGTCGTCGCGGGCGCGTTCCGGCAGGAGTTCGTGAACCGCATCGATCGCGTGGTGCCGTTCCGGGCGCTGACCCGGGCGGAGCTCGCCGAGGTCGCGCGCCTCACGGCGCAGCGCCTCGCCCAGCGCCGCGGGCTGTCCGAGGCGGGCGTCGCGCTCGAGGTGTCGGAGCGGGCGCTCGCGCGGCTCGCCGAGGACGGCCACGCGCCGGCGTACGGGGCGCGGGCGCTGCGGCGCCACGTCGAGGAGCACCTCGCGGCGCCGCTCGCGCGGCTGCTGGCGAAGCTCGGTGGCGACGCGCGGGATCTCACGGTGTGGGTGACCGAGGCGGGCGAGCCTGAAGCGGCGGCGCCCGCCGACGGCGCCGTGGTCGCCCGCGCCGAGACGCCCGCGCTCCGCCTCGCGGCGCGGCGGCGGCGCGCGGCGAAGGCCGCGCAGCAGGCGTTCGGCGTCGAGCAGGTCGGCGAGCTCCGGCGCGAGGTGGACCGGTGGATGAACCTCGGGCCGCTCGAGCAGCTCAGGGAGCAGCTCGACTTCCTGCTGACGCAGCTGAGCCTCGCGAGCGGGCCGTCGCGCGATCGGCGCAAGGAGATCGACGCCGCGGCGCTGCAGGCCGAGCACCACCGGCTGAGCGAGCTCTGGGGGCAGCTCGAGCGCGCGCAGGAGGAGATGCACGGCGTCGAGGAGCTCGCCCTCATGGCGCTGCTCGAAAGCGAGGAGGTGCGCGGGCTCGCGGGCGAGGCGCGCGCGGCGTGGGAGGGCGTGCGCAAGGTGCTGCCCCGCGCGCTCGTCGCGACCGAGTCGCGGCGCGACGCGATCACGCTGATCCTGGAGGAGCTCGACGCGGGGGCGTTCGAGCGGTGGCTCGCGCCGCTCCTCAAGGAGCTCCCGCGGCGCGGGTGGGGCGCGACGCTGCACATCGACGGCGACCGGGCCGGGCCCGGCGACGGCGCGTGGCCCGCGAGCCGGCGGTGGGGCCCGCCGCGCGCTGCGGGCGACGTGCTGGACGCGCTCGACGAGCCGAAGCGCGGGTTCCGGAGCGTGCTCCTCCGCTGCACCGGCGCGTACGCGGGGGCGTTCCTCTCGCTGGAGCGGGGGCTCCACCGGGTGGTCGCGCGCAAGCGGGACGCGGGCGAGGCGCCTGGCGATGATCGGCTGCACGTGTTCGTGCACTTCGTCGCGCACGCGGCCGACATCGCCGAGGACCAGTGGGAGCACAGGTCGCTCGCCCCGCCGCCCGCGGGCTCGGCCGCGGCGCGGCGGCGCGGGGCGGCCGCGCGCGAGCTCGACGAGGTCGAGGGCGCGGCGCTGATCGCGGGGCGCAGGGCGCGGATCGCGATGGATCCGGCCTGGTACTGGGAGCGGCTCGACGAGGTCGCGCTGACACACCTGCTCCTGTTCGAGGACGAGGGGAGCGGGCTGGATCGGAGCGAGTACTTCAGCGCGGGCGGGGACGGCCCGGCGCTGGATGATTTGCACGACGCCTGACCTGGCAGAGCCACTACCCTGAGGCCGTGCACTTCACGATCCCGCTCTTCGAACGGCGGACCACGAACGTCGAGTGCGTGACGCTCGGCCTCGGCCCGAGCACGCGCTCGCGGGAGGGGCGGCACGCGGAGCGCGTCCGGCGCCTGCTCACCGAGGAGCTCAGGGCCGTCTTCGAGAAGGCGCGCGCGGCCGAGCTCGCGCGCTTCGAGTTCCCCCGCGGCATCCGGATCGAGAAGGTGCGCCTCGAGCTCACGCTCTCCGGCGCCGCCGAGCGGCGCAAGGTGAGCGGGCTCTGCCCCGTCGTGATCGAGCCGCGCTGGGCCTCGGAGCACGAGCGCGTCGTCTTCGCCTACCACCCCGCCCGCCAGGGCGAGGCCGCGCCGATCCGCGAGGATCTCCCGCTGGACGAGCAGCTCCGCGCGCTGTTCCAGGTCGCGTGGGCCGCGCTCGACGACGACGAGATCGCGCGGCTCTGGAGCCGGGGCAAGGAGCGCATCACGGCGCTGTCGTTCTCGTGCGCCCCGCGCTCGGCGCTCGCGGACCTGCCGGATCGACCGGGTGACGACGACACCGGCGCCGATCCGGCGTTCCGCTGGAAGAAGCGCCGGGGCCTCAAGGTCCTGCCGAGCCTCGGCGTGAGCCTCACGCAGCGCGCGGCCCAGGGCAACCTCGACGCGGGCGTGCCGCGATCGCCGCAGCGCGAGCAGCTCGCCTTGCTGCTCGGGGCGGGCAGGGCGCAGCCCGTCGTCGTCGTCGGCCCGCCGGGGTGCGGCAAGACGACCTTGATCCACCGGGCGGTGCTCGACCTCCTCGCGGCCGACGGGTACGGCGCGCACAAGAACCTCGACCGCGTCCGCGACGTCGTCGCCGTGAGCGGCCGCAGGCTCATCGCCGGGATGAGCCACCTCGGCGACTGGGAGAAGCGGTGCGTCGAGCTCGTGGAGGACGCGCGCAGCCGCGGCGCGATCCTCGTGATCGACGACCTCCACCACTTCGGCCGGATCGGCAGGTCGCGCGAGAGCGAACGCTCGCTCGCCGACTTCTTCCGCGGCCCGCTCTCCCGCCGCGAGATCGTGATGGTCGGCGAGTGCTCCCCCGAGGCGTTCCGCCTCCTCGAGCAGGAGTCCCCGTCGTTCGCGGCCCTGTTCACGCCGCTCTTCCTCCCCGAGGCGACGCCCTCCGAGACGTTCCGCCTCATGGTGCGGGAGGTCCGCGCGCTCGAGCAGCGCCACGCCGCCCGCGTGAGCCCGTACGTGATGCGGACGATCCTCGACCTCGGCGGATCGCTCCTCTCGGCGCAGGCGCTGCCGGGCAAGGCCGTCGACCTCCTGCGCGAGGTCGTCCGCGCGGGCGTGACGCCCTCGCCCTCCGGCGAGCCGGGGCCGGCGCGCGGCCACGCGCCGCGCCCGATCGGCTCGCAGGACGTGCTGCGGCTCCTGTCGCAGAAGACCGGCGTACCGCGGCTCCTCCTGGGCGGCGACGAGCCGCTCGACGCCGGCGCGCTGGAGGAAGAGCTCGGTCGTCGGGTGATCGGCCAGCCGGAGGCCGTGCGCGCGGCGGCGGACCTCGTGGCGCGCATCAAGGCGGGCCTCGTGGATCCGCGGCGCCCGTACGGCGTGTACCTCTTCACCGGGCCGACGGGGACCGGCAAGACCGAGCTCGCCAGGTGCATGGCGGAGCTCATCTACGGCAGCGCGTCGCGCCTGCTCCGCTTCGACATGAGCGAGCAGAGCGGCCCGGACGCGCCGGCGCGGCTCGTCGGCGATCGCTACGCGCCCGACGGGCTCCTGACGCAGCGGGTGCGGGAGCAGCCGTTCTCGCTTGTGCTGCTCGACGAGATCGAGAAGGCGCACCCGTCGGTGCACGGCCTCTTGCTCCAGCTCTTCGAGGACGGGCGGCTCACGGACGCGGCGGCGAGGCCCGCGCACTTCCACCACGCGGTCGTGGTGATGACGTCCAACCTGGGCGCGCGGTCGCGGGCGCTCGTCGGCTTCGGCGGCGCGGGGCTCTCGGAGGCGCGGGCGCTCGCGATCGCGGAGGAGTCGGCCCAGGAGGTCGCGCGGGCGGTGCGCGACTTCTTCCCGCCCGAGCTGTTCAACCGGATCGATCGCGTCGTGCCGTTCCGGCCGCTGACGCCCGAGGTGGCGGTGCGGGTGGCCGAGAAGGAGCTCGACCGGCTGCTCGGCCGGCGCGGGCTCGCCGAGCGGAGCGTCTTCGTGCGCCGGGGCGCCGGCGTGGCCGAGCGGATCGCGCGCGAGGCGTTCGTGGCCGAGGACGGCGCCCGCTCGGTGAAGCGGTTCATTGAGGACGAGATCGGATCGCTGCTGAGCGACGCGCTCACCCGCGGCGCGCCCGCCGCGATGCAGGTGATCCGCATCTTCACGACCGCGCGCGGCGACGGCGCCGCCGCGGCGGGCGAGGGCGCCGCGTCCCGCGGGTCGCCCGGGTCGCCCGCGTCACCCGCGTCACCCACGTCACCCACGTCACCCGCGTTTGCGCTGCACCGCGAGGCGCTCGCGGAGGCCGAGCCCGCGGCCGCGGCGTGGGCCCTCGCGCCGCTCATGGCGAGGCCGCTCGGCGCGCTCACGGCGGAGCTCTCGCCGCTGCTCGAGTTCGTCGACGCGCTCGAGCGGAGCGACGGCCTCGCGCGCCTCTCCGAGCGGATCCGCTACCACCTCGCGGAGCACGGCCGGACCGCCGCGGAGGGGCCCGGGGCGCACGAGCACGCCGAGGCGGTCTACAACCTCGACGCCATGCGCGGCGCGATCCGGGCGTTCCGCGAGCGGATCGACCTCGTCCGGCGGCGGAGCGGCGACGACGACGAGCAGCAGCACCTCGACCTGGAGGTGCGGCGGTTCGGCTACGTGACGGTCGAGGACGAGTGGAGCCGCTCCCGGGTGCGCCTGTTCCACCGGCGCCAGCTGCCGGGCCCGCTGCGCCGGCCGGCGAAGCAGGAGGTCCTGGAGTGCATCGCGGAGGGCCACGCGCTCCGGCGCGCGCTCCGCAAGGTGGACGAGCCGGGCCAGCACGCGGTCCTCATCGAGCTGCTCCGCGCGGCGCGCTTCGACGAGAGGCCAGCCGGCGGGCGCGACGAGCCCGAGGAGGGGCTCTTCGAGGCGCTCGCGCGCGCCTACGGCGAGGCAGGGGGCGAGGTGGAGGGGTGGGCGTGCGCGCCGCTCGGCAGCGGGTCCGACGGCGACGGGCGCGCGCGCGTGGTCGAGCAGGGCCGCGGGGCGGCGGGGCTCGAGGCGATGCTCGCCGCCCCCGGGCGCGGGGCGGAGCTCCTCGTCCTGAGCGTCGTGGGCCTGTGCGTGATGGACTTCTTCGAGCTCGAGACGGGCGCGCACGTCTGGACGTCGCTCTCGCGCGGCCCCGAGGTGGTGCGGGTGCGCGTCCTGCCGGCCCGGCCGGGCCTCTCGCCGGCGGGCGCGGTCCGGGAGCACCTCGACCAGCAGGCGGCGTTCGACGAGGCTGCGCGAGGCGGGCGCGCGCTCCCGCCGAACCCGGCCGAGCTCCTCCCGGTGGTGCGGCGGGTCCGGTTCGACCCGCCGCGCCGCCCGGGCGCGACGTCGCCGATCGAGATCGAGGACTACGTGATGGGGTATGCCGAGTCGTCGCTGGTGCGCAGCCTGTCGCAGGCGCTGGCCCCGCTGTGGCTGCTCCGGATGAGCCGGGAGGACGTGGCGTGAGCCGGCGCCCCGGGCAGCTGCTCGGGGAACGCGCAGGCGACGATGGGCGGCCTCTCAGGGCAGCCGGAAGAGCGGCCGACCGTAGACCATGGAAGGCCAGGGGATGGCCGCGAGGATCACGAGCAGCGTGATGACGACGCCGATCGCCAGGCGCCGGTGCTGCGCGGTGGGATCCGGGGCTCGCTTCGCTCGGGCCCAGGCGACATGGGCGACCACCACCGCCGCGATCATGGCGAAGATGTGCTCGACGGCGAAGAAGCGCAGCGCCGCGATGGGCATGGCGGCCTTCAGCGCGGCCAGCGACGTGGGCCTGAGCGGGCTGAGCGCGGTGTAGAGCAGGATGCCGAGGAGGAACTGGGCGTCCAGCGAGCCCACGAACGCCGCGCCGACCTTGCGATCCGCCGCCGTCCACGGCCTCCGCTGGGCCCAGCCGCGGACCGACCGCGCGAGCGCCAGGAGCCCGAGCAGCAGGACGACCCAGCGCAGCCACGAGTGCGCGACGAGGACGAACGAATAGATCATGGACCTTGCTTTCCGGCCGCGGTGCCGGCCTCGATGATGTACTGCGCGATGTCGGCGAGATCCGACTCCCGGACGCCGCGGAAGCTGGGCATCGGGGGGACGTCGGCGCGCTTTCGCCCCGGGGTCACGGCCCAGCGGACGATGCCCGCGGGATCGTCCCTGTAGAGCCCTGCGAGCTCGCTGAGCGGAGGGCCGACCAGCTTGGCGCTGGGGGCGTGGCACGCCGCGCAGAGGGTGGAGAACATGGCCTTGCCCTTCGCGGCCTGCGGCGAGAGCGCGACCGCCTCCTCGGCGGGGTCGGGCCTCTTGCACGCGGCCGCGAGCAGGAGCAGGGCGGCGAGGATCGGCGACCACTTCATACGGGCGGGCCGGAACATAGCGCGCGGCGGCGCCGCGTGGGGCCGGCGTCGCGTCGCGAGGATCACCAGGGCGCCGCGCGCCCGGCCAGCCCGAGCTGGAGGCCGCGGCGCAGGGCGCCGGGGAAGCGCTGTCGCGTCGCGACGATCACTGCGTCTTGAAGAGGTCCAGGATCCCCTGCCCGATCGCGGCCGGGTCCGGCACCGCGACGCCGGTCGGCTCGGTGCCCTCGAGGAACACCTCTTCCACGACGCCCTCCTGGCCCGGGAACGCCTCCATCCCGCTCGCCGGATCGATCGGGAGGCGCACGATCCCGAGCGGCTCCGGGAAGTCGGTCGCCGGCCGCCCCGCGTGCGCCTTCTCCATGAACGCGATGAAGGCCGGCAGGGCGGCGCTGCTGCCCACCTCGCGCGCGCCGAGCGTCGTGGCGTCGTCGAAGCCGGTCCACACGGCGCACGCGATGTCGGTCGAGTAGCCGACGAACCACGCGTCCCTCGCGTCGTTCGTCGTCCCTGTCTTTCCGGCGATCGGCCGGCGCAGCGAGAGCGCCTGCTTCGCCGTGCCGACCTTCACGACCGAGGCGAGCAGGTCCGTCGTGATGTACGCCTCCGCCGCGGTCATCACCGGGCGCGGCGGGGGCCGCGCCGGCAGGGGCAGCGCCTCGCCGCGCGGGCCCGTGATCTTGGTCACGAGGACGGGCTCCTGGTACGCGCCGCCCGCCGCGAACGTCGCGTAGGCGGCCGCCATCTCGCGCGGGGTCACCTCGTAGGAGCCGAGCGCGAGGGACAGGTCGGCGCCGAGCTTCGACGTGATCCCGAGCTCGCGCGCCCACGCGACGACGGCCTCGGGGCCGACGTCCCGGAGCGCCGACACAGCGGCCACGTTCACGCTGTGGGCGAGCGCGTCGCGCAGGCGCTTCGGGCTCTGCCCCTCGCTCTCGTCGTAGTTGCCGGGCCGATAGCCATCGAGCGCCGCCGGATCGGTCTCGAGCATCGAGGCGGCCGTGAGCTTGCGCGAATGGATGCCGTAGCCGTAGACGATCGCCTTGAAGGTCGATCCCGGCTGGCGGAGCGCGCGGCTCGCCCGATCGAGGCCGCCGCGCGCGCCCTCGTAGCCGCCTGCGAGCGCGACGATCTCGCGCGTGCGCGCGTCGATCGCGATGAGCGCGCCCTGCGGGCCGAGGTCGAGCCGGAGCTTGCCGGCCTCGGGGTCGCCCTCGAAGCGCACGCGCAGCACCTTGCCGACCTCGGCGAAGCGGCTCGGCGGGAGCCCGCGCGGGTTGTACCGGCGCTCCTTGCGCAGATCGACGCTGCCCTGCGCCATGCCGACGCGGACGGCCAGGGTGCCGCGCGCGTCGTCGGCGCCGGTCACCGCGCCCAGGTAGGCGCGGCCCGCGTCCTTGGGCGCGCCCTGGAAGGGCGCCGGATCCCCCTTGGCGCGCGTGAACGGCGCGACGAGCCCGTGCCGCGCGGCGTAGGCGTCGAGGTTCTGGCGCACCGCCGCGCGCGCCGCCGCCTGCATCTTCGGGTCGATCGAGGTCACGACCGTGTAGCCGCCGTACCTGGCGTCGGGCCCGACGGCCTTCCGCAGCGCGCGCTCGGCCTCGGCGAGGACCTCGGGCGCCAGCTCGTCCAGGTGCTCCGGCTCGGGCGCGAGGCGGATCGGCTCCGCGAGCGCGGCGTCGATCTGCGCCGCGGGCAGGAAGCGCTTCTCGCGCATCTGACCGAGCACGAAGGCGCGGCGCTTCTCGGCGCGCTCCTTGTTCACGCGCGGCGAGTAGAGGGAGGGCCCCTTCACGATGCCCGCGAGGAGCGCCGCCTCGGCCAGCGTGACCTGCCGGACGCTCTTGCCGAAGTAGAACCGCGCCGCCTCCTCGACCCCGTAGCGCCCGTGCCCGAAGTAGATGTGGTTCAGGTAGGAATTGCCCGCGAGCAGCCGCGGAGATGGTGGGGCGTGATAGCGTCGGTGGCGCCCGCCATGACCGACCAGGAAATCGACGCCTTCATCGCCGAGAACCAGTTCCATCCGAACGTCGTGTGGCGCCGCATCCCCGGGAAGGGCCGGGGCGTCTTCGCCCGCCGGTTCCTGCCGAAGGGCGCCGTCGTCGAGTGGGCCGCTGTCAGCTGTTTCCCGGCCTCGGATCTGAAGACCGAGGAGCACCGCGGCTGCCAGGCGCTCCATCACGTGTTCACGTGGGGGAAGGAGCCCGGGCGGGAGAAGGCGTATGCGTGGGGGTTGCTCGCGCTCTACAACCACTCGACGACACCCAACGTCGAGATGGATGACGGTCCGGTGCCGGACTCGATGGCTGCCATCGCGCTCCGCGACATCCAGGCGGGCGAGGAGCTCTGCTTCGACTACGGCTACACCTGGTTCGATCCTCGCTGAGGCGAGGGCGCCAGCGCCGCGGCGACGGCCGTATCGCTCCGGCTCACGTCGACGATACAGGCGCGCTGGCGACTGCCAGGCGGCCGCACCGGCGCTCCGCGCTCGCCTCTTGCGGCAGCGGCATCCAGGTCAACGCCTGGGCATCACACAGGCCGGACTGTCGTCGTTGCGGAGGTGAGGACGGGATTCGAACCCGCGTATAACGGTTTTGCAAACCGTTGCCTAACCACTTGGCTACCTCACCGACTGTTCGAAGCGGCGGGAGGTCATGCCTCATCTCTGCCCGGCTGTCAACGCCTTTATACCGCCGTCTACATTCACGCGGCCGAGCCGTCCCTTCAGCCGGGCGCTCCGCCGCGCTCGTTCTGTCGTCGTTATGTCGTCGTTCTGGCGTCGTTCCGGCTTCCAGCTGCTCCCTCCGCCCCGATCCCGGAGCCGGCGGAGGGGGGCTCCGGCGCGTTCCCGCCGCAGCCCTCCAGGACACCCGCGCTGCTTACTGTTCGCGCCCGCCGCGCCGTGCCCTTCCCGCGCGCGGCACCCTCTCCCGCCCCCCCAGGGCTCGCCCGATGTAGCTGGCCGTGTAGACCGCCCGCCGCGTCGCCTGGATCAACCCGCGCGGCACGATCCCCTTCCCCGTCTGGAACGGGTTGAAGCGGAGGGCGCGCTGGTCGATGTCCACCGGCTCGTACAGCTCCATATCGGCCACTGCCATCCACCGCGCGCGCGAGCCCCCTCGCCTCACCTCGAGGCGCAGCAGCGCGAGCCCCGCCGCAGCGGCGCGCTCCAGCTTCTCCAGGCGGTTGCCTTTCACCACCGCCGCGCGCAGCGGCACCAGGCGGAACTCCGCGCGACCGAAGCCGGCCACGTCGAACCGCGCCAGCGCGTAGTAGTCATTGTCCAGGAAGTCGTGCCTCTTCGTCGTGAACAGGGCGAACGGGAGCAGCAAGAGCCGGCGCGCGCTCACGAAGATGAGGTCCTGATCGCCGGCGCTCGCGGCCGGCGTCACCTCTTCGCTGGTCCGGAAGCGCACCGCGACCCCCAGCACATCCGGACGGCGCTCGCCCTTGCCGCCCCGCCATCGCCACATCCCGCCCGAGAGCCGCACGAGCGCCGGCCCCGCCAGCCGCTGGGCCAGCGCGCCGACCTCGCCCTCCACCGCGAGCGCCTTCACCCCCGCGCAGTAGACCACGCCGTCGGGATGGAACAGCCTCGCTCTCCGGATGAAGCTGCCCCCCCCGGCGATAGGAGACAGCGCTCCCCCGATCACACGCCCAACCGCTTCGAAGAACCGCATGGTGACCCCTCCCTCGAACCTGGAGCGCCGGGGGCCAATCGCAAGTTGGGCGCGCCCCGACAGCGCGCCTCCCGCGGCGCTCACCCGCGTCGAAGCGTCGAGATCTGCTGTTCTCCGCGCGCCATCCGTTCTCCCGCGCAACGGCGATTCCAGGGAAGCGCCGAGTCTCCGGCGCTCCCTCTCGTGCCGCTCGCGCCGAGTGCTCCGGCGGCCCTCGCTTTATCGCGCGCTCCGTCCCGCGCGCGCGCTCTATCGCACGCGCGTCACCCCGCGCCGGCCTTCGCCGCCGGGTCGATCTCCGGAGCGGCGTCTCGCTGCGCCCGGCCTTCGATAAGGCGCTTCGCCACGAGCGTCAGGAGCGCGAGCAGGACGAGCAACGAGGCGACCGCGAACGCCGCCGAGAAGTGGAACTCGTTGTAGAGCACCTCGACGTGCAGCGGCATGGTGTTGGTCTGCCCCCGGATATGCCCCGAGACGACCGACACCGCGCCGAACTCGCCCATCGCCCGCGCGTTGCAGAGCACCACGCCGTAGAGCAGGCCCCACTTCGCGTTGGGGAGGGTGATGCGGAAGAACATGCTCCACCCGCTCGCGCCGAGCGACAGCGCCGCGTGCTCCTCGTCGGCCCCCTGGCTCTCCAGGAACGGGATGAGCTCGCGCGCGACGAACGGGAACGTCACGAACGTCGTCGCGAGGATGATCCCCGGACGATCGAAGATGACCCGGAGGTCGTGCTCGATGAGCCAGGGGCCGACCACCCCTTGCGCCCCGAAGAGCAGGACGAAGATCATGCCGGAGATCACCGGCGAGACCGCGAACGGCAGATCGATGAGCGTGACGAGCAGGCTCTTTCCCGTGAACTCGAAGCGCGCGATCGCCCAGGCCGCGGCCACGCCGAAGACGAGGTTGAGCGGCACGGCGATGACCGCGGTCGTGAGCGTCAGCTCGATGGCGGCGATGGCGTCCGGCGCGGTGATCGCCCGCCAGTACCCCGAGAGGCCGTCCTTCAACGCCTCGATGAACACCGCCACGACCGGCAGGAAGAGGAAGAACCCGAGGAACGCGAGCGCCGCCGCCGTCAACGCCCAGCGCACCATCGGGGGCTCGGACGTCGCGCCGCGCACCGCCCCGCGCGACCTGACCCGCAGCTTGCCCGCCGCGCCAGCCACTACGACGCGACCCCGGGCGTGGCCCCCGCGGGCCGATCGGACGCAGGCTTGGGCGCTTCAACAGCGCTCCGCGACGACCCACGCGCGCCGCTCCAGGACTGGAGTCGGTTGATCAGGAAGAGGAGCACGAAGGAGCAGAGAAGCATCACCATTGCGAGCGCCGTCGCGCCCGCGTAGTCGTACTGCTCGAGCTTGGTCATGATGACGAGCGGCGCGATCTCCGTCTTGAGGGGCATGTTCCCGGAGATGAACACGACCGACCCGTACTCACCGAACGCCCTCGCGAACGACATCGCGAACCCGGTGAGGATCGATGGCCAGAGCGCGGGCAGGAGGATGCGACGGAAGATCTCGAAGCGGCCCGCGCCGAGCGACGCCGCCGCCTCTTCCTGGTCGACCTCGAGCTCCTCCATCACCGGCTGGACGGTCCGCACGACGAACGGGAGCCCCACGAAGGTGAGCGCAATGACGACGCCCAGGCGGCTGAAGGCGCTCTGGATCCCGAGCGGGTACAGGAACCGACCGACCCACCCCTGCTGCGCATAGATGGCCGTGAGCGCGATGCCGCCGACCGCCGTCGGGAGCGCGAAGGGCAGGTCGACGAGCGCGTCGACGATCGACTTGCCCGGAAAGCTGTAGCGGACGAGCACCCACGCCACGAGGACGCCGAAGACCGCGTTGATGCCCGCCGCGATGAGCGACGCGGCAAAGCTCATCTTCAGCGAGGCGACGGCGCGCGGCGAGGTCACCACCGCCCAGATCTCGGCGGGCTGGAGCGTCGCCGTCTTGAGGAAGATCATCGACAGCGGGACGAGCACCAGCAGCGACAGGTACGTTACCGTAATCCCCATCGCCAGCCCGAAGCCGGGCAAAACGCTCTGTCGCCGCCAGAGGAGAGCCACGAAGTCTACTTACCGGCCTGGTAGATCTGGTCGAAGACGCCGCCGTCGGAGAAGTGCGCCTTCTGGGCTTTTTGCCACCCCCCGAAGACCTCGTCAATCGAGAAGAGCGCGACCTTCTGGAAGACACCCTCCGACTCGGCCGCCGCGAGGATCGCCGGGTTGCGCGGGCGGTAGAAGTGCTTCACCGCGATGCGCTGGCCGTCCTCCGTGGAGAGGAAGGCGAGGTACGCCTCCGCCGCCGCCCTCGTCCCGCGCCTGTCGACCACCTTGTCGACCACCGCGACAGGCGGCTCGGCGAGGATGCTGATCGACGGCACGATCACCTCGAATTTGTCCTTACCGCTCTGCTTCACCGCGAGCAGCGCCTCGTTCTCCCAGGCGATCAGCACGTCGCCGAGCCCACGCTCGACGAACGTCGTGGTCGAGCCGCGCGCCCCCGTGTCGAGGACGGGCACGTTCTTGAAGAGCCGGCCGACGAAATCCTTCGCCTTCGCCTCGTCGCCGCCCGCCCGCTTCAGCTCGTAGCCCCACGCAGCGAGGTAGTTCCACCGCGCCCCGCCGGAGGTCTTCGGGTTCGGGGTGATGACCGCCACGCCCTCCTTCACGAGATCGTCCCAGTCCTTGATGCCCTTGGGGTTGCCCTTGCGCACAAGGAAGACGATGGTCGACGTGTAAGGAGCGCTGTTGTCCTTGAGGCGCGCCTGCCATCCCTCCTTGATCAGCCCGGCGGACGCGACCGCATCGACGTCGTAGGCGAGCGCGAGCGTGACCACGTCCGCCTCGAGCCCGTCGATCACCGACCGGGCCTGCTTGCCGGAGCCGCCGTGCGATTGCTTGACGGTGACGTCCTGTCCGCTCTGCTCCTTCCAGCGCTTCGCGAAGGCGGCGTTCACCTCTTCATAGAGCTCGCGCGTGGGGTCGTAGGAGACGTTCAGTATCTGCACCGACCCCGACTTCGAGGCGCCGGCCGCGTCGCCCTTCGAGCACGCCGAGAGCGCCAGCGCCAGCACACAACAAAGCATCGTCATCAAGCGTCGCATCGATCGTTCCTACTCCCTTAGCCAGTCGCGAGATAACGCGATTCCCGCTGCGCGAGCGCGTCGAGCAGCTGCTGGAAGCGCGAGGCGCCGATGCGCCGGGCCATGAACGCCGCGCGGCCGAGCTTCTGGCAGAGCTTCTTGGCGAGGAGCACGCCGCCGTGGCTGTTCACGTCGGTCAGCACGATCACGAGATCGGCCCGCTCGATGGCCGCCCGCAGCTCGGACGCCCCGCGGCCGCCCGTGTTGCCCGTGTGAAACTCCAGATGGTGCCCCGCCTGCAGCGCCATCCGCTCCAGCTGAGCCTGGTTGCGATCCAACCCACCAATCCAGGTGATCCGCATCGCTCCGCCTCCTTGCTCCTCGCAGCGGGTGACCGCCGCTATAACGGACATATCTCACGCTAAAGCAGAGGGCGCAAGCGAGATCTGCCAAAATAACGGAGGACATGTCTTGGATACCGGAGGGACACGAGGCCGGCGGGGTCCGGGAACGGGGCGGGGCTACCCGCGCGAACCGTAGGTCATGACGAGGTACATGACGGCCTCGGCGCTGCCCGGGTTGCGGTAGCTGTGCGGGCTGTCGGCCTCGAACAGGATGGCGTCGCCGGTCTCGAGCAGGCGCCGCTCGCCGGCCACGGTGATCTCCACCGAGCCCTCGGTGACGATCAGGTTCTCCGCGGTGCCCGGGGCGTGCGCGTCGGCGTGCTCGACCGAGCGCGGCGCGAGGCGGAGCTCGTAGAACTCCACGTTGCGCGGCCGGTCCATCGGAAAGAGCGCCCGGGAAGAGAAGTCGCCGTTGCGAGACCGCAGGATGCGCGCGTGCGAGGCGTGCATGACGGTCGTGACGGGCGAGGTCGCCTGGCTCATCAGCGCCGAGAAGGGGACCCCGAGGGCGCGCGCGATCTTCCAGAGGACGTTGATGGTCGGCGTGCTCTGGCCCAGCTCGATCTGCCCCAGCATCGCCCGGCTCACCCCGGACGCCTTCGCCAGGCGCTCGAGCGACAGGCCCCGCTCGGCCCGGAACCGCTTCAGGTTGGAGGCGACGACCGGCGTGAGGTCCGACGCGTCGTCGAACGCCGGGTCGTCCCCGCCAGGCTCGCTCGCCGGGGGCGGGGGTGGGGACGGCGGCTCGGCGGCCGCCGATCGCGCGGGGGTCTGGGCTCTGCGTGCCTTCACTGGACGCGTATCCGCCATGGTGGAGGGCGCGCGTCAAGCGAGCGGGGGGAAGGGCGCGCTCAGGGGCCGCCGGAGACCGCCTCCGCGACCGGGCTCGCGGGCGACGGGCGACGCACCGAAGGCGCGGGCGCCGCCAGGAGCACCGGCGAGGTATGGCCCGTGATGAGGCGGGCGCCGCGCTTGAAGGTGATGTACTGCCACATCCACGCGAACATGACGGTGAAGCGGTTCCTGAAGCCGATAAGGAACAGCACGTGGACGGCCAGCCAGGCGAGCCACGCGAGCGTGCCCGACATCTGCAGGCGCCCGACCTTCGCGATGGCGCGCGAGCGGCCGATGGTCGCCATCGTCCCCTTGTCGCGGTAGGCGAACTGCCCGCGCGGGCGGCGCTCGAGATCGTCGAGGATGCAGCGCGCGACGAAGCGACCCTCCTGGATCGCGGCCGGGCTGAGGCCGGGCACGTCGACGCCGTTCCGGTCGCGGAGCGTGGCCATGTCGCCGATCGCGAAGACGCTCGGGTGCCCGGGGAGGGAGCAGTCCGGCCCGACCTTCACGCGGCCGACGCGATCGAGCTCGACGCCGAGCGCGCGCGCGAGCGGGGTGCCGCGGACCCCCGCGGCCCAGATGACGGTCGCGGCGGGAAGGCGCTCGCCGTCCTCGAACTGCACGCCGTACTCGTCGATGCTTCGGAAGCGGCGCCCCTTGATGACCTCGACCCCGAGGGACGTGAGCTGCTCCTCGGCGCTCGCCGAGAGGCTCTCCGGGAAGGCCTGGAGGATGCGGGCGCCGATCTCGACGAGCAGCACCCGCGAGAGCGAAGGGTCGAGGGAGCGGAAGTCGCGCGCGAGGATGTAGCGCGCGAGCTCGGCGAAGGCGCCGGCCATCTCGACGCCCGTGGCGCCGCCGCCGATGACGACGAACGTGAGCAGCCGCCGCCGCGCCGCGGGGTCCTCCTCGCGCTCGGCGGCCTCGAAGGCGAGCAGCATGCGCTCGCGGATGGTGAGCGCCTCGTCGAGGTTCTTGAGCGCCGGCGCGAACCGGGCCCACTCCTCGTGGCCAAAGTAGTTGTTCGTCGCGCCGACCGCGAGGATCAGGAAGTCGTAGTCCAGCGGGTCGCCGTCGACGGTGACGCGCCGGCCGGCGAGGTCCACGCCCGTCACTTCGCCGAGCAGGACCCGGACGTTGCGCTGGCGCGACAGGACCGATCGGATCGGGACCGCGATGTCGGCCGGCGAGAGGCTGGCCGTCGCCACCTGATAGAGCAGCGGCTGGAACAGGTGGTGATTGGTCCTGTCGATGAGGGTGACCCGGACGGGCGCGTCGCGGAGCGCCTTTGCCGCGTTCAGGCCGCCGAACCCTCCGCCGACGATCACGACGTGAGGCTCTCTCGCGGTCGTTGCCATGGTGCCTCCTGGCGAGGAACGCTTCCTCGGTGGCACGACGATGGTAGGGGGCGCGGATCACCGCGGCAAGCAGGCGCAGCGCGCGGGCGCGGCGCCGCGATCGCTCATGCTGCCGCGGCCTTCACGTCGCTCCTCGCCTCGGCCTTGCCGTCCGGCGCCTCGCCCCGCAGCACCTCGGCGAGCAGCTTCCGGCCGCGGTGCAGGCGGCTCATGACGGTGCCGACCGGGACGCCCAGCCGCGTCGCTGCGTCCTTGTAAGACATCTCCTCGAGATCCACGAGCACCAGGGTGTCACGGAAGGTCGGCGGGAGCGTCGCGAGCGCGCGCCGCACGCCGGGCGAGAGCGCGTGCATGTCGGCGCAGCGCTCCGGCGCCGTCCACGCGCACGGGTCGGTCGCGAGCACGTCGAGGGCGTTGCGCTCGCGGCGGCTGCGCCGGCAGCGGGTGATGAAGACGCTGAAGAGGATCTGGTGCACCCACGCCCGCAGGTTGGTCCCGGGCTCGTAGCTCCCCGCGAACCGGATCGCGCGCTCCACCGTGTCCTGCACGAGGTCCTCGGCCGTCGCGGGCGTCCGGGAGAGCCGCAGCGCGCGGCCGAACAGCTCCGGTGTCATTTCGACAAGGCCCCGGAGCAGCTCGTCGACCGCTCCCCGCGAGCCCTCTCCCGGCGCCGTCCGCGCCGTGCCGAAGGACGGCCCGCGCCCGAGCGCGCGCGTCGCGCCGGGCGGCGGCGCTAGTTTCGAGGACCGGGCGGGGGCATGAGCGGCGTGGACGAGCATGACGGGACCTCCTGCGTAACCGGCACTGGCAAGGCAGGTGCCACCGCGCGGACCTCGCGAAGGCCGCGGATCACGCCGAACGGCGCGGGCGGAGACACGCGGGCGCGTGTCAAATCGACAGCAGGGAGAACGGGCGCGCCAGGGTGGCGAGCCGCCCGCGGCGCGCCAGGCCCGGCGGCGCCACCCGCGCCGGGCGAAGCGGCCCCACCCGCGCGAGCGCCGGGCGAGGCGTCCAGCAGAGCGAGCGCCCGGCGGGGGCGTCCGGCGGAGCAGGCGCTCGCGTCACGTCGAGAGCGGGTCGCTCCCGGCGGCCAGCGCGGCGATCAGGCCCGGGACCAGCTCGGCGATCTCGCCCGCGAGCAGCCCCCGATCGCTGCCCGTCTGCGCGCGCCACACGTCGCCGGCGAGCGCGTGGATCAGCACCCCGGCGCTCGCCGCGGCGGTGGGATCCATCGAGCACAGGAGGGCCGCGATCATCCCGGTCAGGACGTCGCCCGAGCCGGCGGTGGCGAGCGCAGGGTTGCCCGCCATGCAGATGAACATGCGGCCGTCCGGGAGCGCGATGATCGTGCGCGCCCCCTTGAGCACGACGATCGCCCGGGTGAGCGCCACGGCCTCGCGCACGGCGCCGAAGCGGTCCTCCTCGACGGCCCGGGCGCTCCGGCCCAGGAGCCGCCCGAGCTCGCCCGAGTGCGGCGTCATGATGAGGCTCCCGCGCGCGGTCGCGAGCGCCTCCGGGCGGCCCACGAAGTGCGTCAGGGCGTCCGCGTCGACGACCTTCAGGCCGTCCCAGCCGAGCACGACGTGATCCACCGCGGCCCGTGCCCGCTCGTCGAGGCCGAGGCCCGGGCCGATGGCGACCGCCCGCCGCCCGGCGAGCGCGTCGTCGAGCGACGCCGCGATGCGGGCCGGATCGATCGAGGTCGTCATCAGCTCCACGACGCGCGACTCCATCGCGCGCGCGGTGTCGGCCCAGGTGCAGATCGTCACGAGGCCCGCGCCCGTCCGCATCGCCGCGCGCGCGGTCAGCAGCGCGGCGCCGAGCTTGCCCGACGAGCCGGCGATGACGAGCACGTTGCCCGCCTGGTGCTTGTAGACGCTCGCCTCGCGCGGGCGCAGCGACGAGCCGATCGTCTCCTTGCGGAGGACCTCGGCGACGTGGCCCACGTGGGCGAGGATCGGCCGGTCCGGGACCCCGAGATCGACGACGTGCACGTTGCCCGCGAGCCGCGCGCCCTCGGGCGTGAGCAGGCCGATCTTGAGGTGGCCGAAGGTGACGGTCTCGTCGGCCTGCACCGCGGCGCCGAGCGGCGCGCCGCTGTCGGCGTCGAGGCCCGAGGGCACGTCGAGCGCGATGCACAGGCAGGTCGCCGTGTTGAGGACGCCGATGACGTCGGCGAGGTGGCCCTCGATCGGGCGGTCGAGGCCCGTGCCGAAGATCGCGTCGACGAGGAGGTCGGCCCCCGTGAGCGCGACCTCGAGCGGGGCGAGGGGCGCGCCCGGGGGGAGCTCGGTCAGCGCGCCGCCGAGATCCACGTACGCGTCGTGGTTGATGCGGCTATCGCCGGTGACCTTCTCGGACCGGGCGGCCAGGAAGACCTGGACCTCCGCGCCGCGGGCGAGGAGGTGGCGCGCCACGACGAAGCCGTCGCCGCCGTTGTTGCCGGCCCCGCAGACGACGACGACGCGGGCGTGGAGGGGGTACGTCGCGGGCTGCCCCGGGCTCGGGACGTGCCGGACCGGGAACGATCGGATGCGCGCGGCGCGGGCCTCCTCGGCGTCGCGGCGGCCGTTCGGCGGCGGCGGGACGCTCCCGGGGCGGCCCCGGAGACCCGCCCCGGAGGGCAACGTCGCCGGCCAGAACGCCCGCGCGGGCGAAAGGCCGGACGCGAGCGGGTGCGGCGCGCTGTGCGCGGCGTCGCCGGGCTGCCCGGCGCTGCGCCCCTCGATGATCGCCGAGATCACGTCGGCGGCGCCGCGGCCGGCGTTCTCCATGAGGACCACGCCGGGGACGTGGCACTGGTGGATCGCGTGTTTGTCGAAGGCGCGCATCTGCGCGCGCGATAGGACCGGAATCACGAGCGCTCTTTCCCTTCGTCCAGGCTGGATCGGCTCTCGCCGTCCTCGTCCGCTTCGGTCGGGGATCGGCTCTCGCCGTCCTCGTCCGCTTCGGTCGGGGATCGGCTCTCGCCGTCCCCTTCCAGGATAGCCACCGCCGCCGCCACGCCTGCATCATGCGTGATCGACAGGTGGACCCGCTGGACGCCCATGCGCTCGGCGAGCGCGCGCGCCGGGCCGTGGAGCGCCATCGTCGGCGGCATGCGCGGCGCGCCGCGCACCTCCAGGTGGTGCCAGCTGACGCCCGGCGCGCCGGCCATCGCCTTCACCACGGCCTCCTTCGCGGCGAAGCGGCCCGCGAGCGCCGTCGCCCGGTCCACGCGGTGCGCGAGCGAGCGGCGCTCAGGCTCAGACAGCACCCGCTCCCAGAACCGCTCCCCCCACCGCGCGAGCGCCTCCTCCATGCGTCCGATGCCGCAGACGTCGATGCCGATGCCGAGGATCACGCGCCCCCCTCGCTCGACCGAGCGTCCCGGCCGGCGGCCGGCGGTTGCACGGCGCCTCCGCGGGCGACGTTCGCCGCGATGCGATTGGCGGGACGGACAGACACGGGGAAGGCCATGTGGCGACTCTACCCCATTCGATGGCGACGCCTCCTGAAACGCGATCCGCGCCTCGCCCCGAGCGCGGAAGCAGACGCAGACGCAGACGCAGAAAGCGCCTCGACGGCGGCACGCGAGCGGGGAAGAGGCGCGGCGCGAGGCGGCCGGCCGCGGCCTCGGGCGCCGCGACCGCGCGGCGAGCGCGGCCGTGGAGCGTCGCCCGCGCGCGCCGATCGCGGCTACCATGCTCGCGGCGCCAATGCAGACAGCCCTCGATCTGACGGTCATGCTCCCGCAGAGCGCCTACGATTACGGCGAGCGCTCGTCGGGCGAGGCCCACGGCGTGGTGCTGACCAAACCCCACGTCGTGAATCTCATCCTCGATCTCGCGGGCTACACCGCGGACCGGGATCTCGCGTCGCTGTCGCTGCTCGAGCCCGCCTGCGGCCACGGCGCGTTCCTGGTCCCCGCCGCCGAGCGGCTGATCCAGTCGGCGCGCCGCCACGATCGCGACCTCCTCGAGATCGAGCCGGCGATCCGCTCGTACGACGTCGAGCGAGCTCACGTCGACCGCGCGCGCCTCGCGGTCGCCGGCGCCCTCGCGCGGCTCGGGCTGCCGCAGGGCGACGCGACGCGCCTCTCCGAAGCCTGGATCGCCCACGGCGACTTCCTGCTCACCAGCCAGGGACGTCTGTTCGACGCGGTGGTCGGCAACCCGCCCTATGTCAGGATCGAACAGCTCTCGCCCGAGCTCCAGGAGGAGTATCGACACCGGTACAGGTCGCTCTACGACCGCGCCGATCTCTACGTCGCGTTCATCGAGCGCGGCCTCGAGCTCCTCGCGCCCGGCGGGGTCCTCTCCTTCATCTGCGCCGACCGGTGGACCCTCAACCGGTACGGCGCGCCGCTCCGCCGGATGCTGTCGAGGTGGTTCCGGGTGCGGTGCTACGTCGATCTGCGCGGCGCGTCTCCCTTCGAGTCCGAGGTCGTCGCCTACCCGTCGATATTCGCCGTGTCGCCCGGCAAGACGGGGAGCGTCCCTGTCGCGACGCTGCGCACCGCCTCGCCGGAGGAGTGCGAGGCCGCCTCCGCCGCTCTTCAACGCGCGGAGGGCCGCGCGGAGGCGGGCGCGGCGGAGCGCGGCTTTGGCGTCGCCGTGTCGGAGTACCCTTCCTGGTTCGAGGGCGACGACCCGTGGGTGCTCGGCTCGCCAGAGCACCTCGAGGCCCTGCGCGCGCTCGAGGCGCGGTTCGCGCCGATCGAGGAGGTCGGCGGGACGCGCGTCGGCATCGGCGTCGCCACCGGGAACGACAGGATCTACATCGTCGGTGAAGAGGTGGATATCGAGCGTGATCGCCTCGTGCCGCTCGTCATGCGAGGCGATATCGAGGACGGCCGCATCCGCGACGCCAGGCGGTTCGTCATCAATCCCTTCGGATCCGACGGCAAGGTGGTCAATCTCGAGGAGTACCCCAGGCTCTCCGGGTACCTGCACGCGCACGAGGCCGAGATCAGGAGGCGCTACATCGCCCGGCGGGGCGGCGCCGGCTGGTTCCGCACCATCGATCGCGTGGTTCCGGGGCTGACCAGCGCCCCGAAGCTGCTCGTCCCCGACATCGCGGGCTCCAACGAGGTGGTCTATGACGAGGGCAGGTTCTATCCGCACCACAATCTCTATTTCATCACCTCGGAGGGCTGGGACATGGAGGCACTCGGCGGGCTGCTCGGCTCCAGGGTCGCCCTCTTCTTCGTGTGGTCCTATGCGGTCAAGATGCGCGGAGGCTACCTGCGCTTCCAGGCCCAGTACCTGCGGCGGATCCGCCTGCCCCCGCCGGAGAGCGTCGCGGAGGAGCTGATGAGCGATCTCCGCAGCTCCTTCCGGCGGCGCGACTTCGGCAGGCTCGACGAGCTCGCGCTGCGCGCCTACGGCATCGACGCGCTGCCCGGGTTCGGCTTCCTCGACACGAGGAGATAGCCCGCTATCCGGGCCCACGCGCGGCGTGATACCGTCGCGCTCTCACGGGGCGTTCGCGGGCGAGGGGACGAGCGATGACGGCCGAGAAGATCGAGTGCGCTAGCCGTATCGAGGGGGTCGTCGTGTACGCGCGCGGGGCGATCGTCACCCGCCGCGTCGAGCTCGCGGCGCCGCTCCCCCGGGAGGCGGTCGAGATCTCGGTGCCGGGGATCACGCCGCTCGCCGAGCCGGGGAGCTTCCGCGCGCTCATCGACGCCGCCGCAGGCGCCTCGGCGGGCGCGGCGGCGGCCTCTGGGCCCGCGCGCGACGTGCGCGACGTGATCGGCGTGCGCGCGCGGCTCGTCGTGCCCCCGGCGCCCGTCTCGAGGACGGCGCTCTCCGCCGAGCTCCGCGAGCTCGAGCTCGCGATCGCGCGCCTGTCGGCGGAGCGCGACCACCTCCGCCTCTGGCGCGACCAGCTCGGCGCCGTCGCGCTCGATCCGGAGCTCGCGCGGCGCTTCCGGCCGGGCGACCCGGCGGCCCGCATCCGCGACGCGCTCGCGGTGAGCCGCCTGCTCTCGGACGAGCTCGCCGCGCTCGACGCCCGCGCCGCCGCGCTCGACGCGGAGCTCGAGCGCGCCGGGAAGGAGCTCCTGGCCGCCCAGATCGACGCCGCCCAGGCCACGAGCGGCGAGGTCGAGGAGCGCGACCCGGCGCGCCTCGACGTCGTCGTGCGGCTCGCGCCGGAGCGCGGCGGCGCGGCCGGGGAGCCCGCGCTCCGGCTCGAGTACGCCGTGTCCGCCGCGCGCTGGTGGCCCGCCTACGCGGCGCGGTTCTCGCGCGGCGCGACCGAGGTCGCCTTGCAGCTCGACGCCCTCGTCGCGCAGGCCTCGGGCGAGGACTGGAAGGACGTGCGCCTCGCGCTCGCTACGGCCGATCTCGTGCAGGACACGCGGCTGCCGGAGCTCGCCTCGCTGCGGCTCAGCCGCGCGCAGCGCCCACCGCGCCGCGGCTACCGCCCCGCGCCGGAGGGGCTCGACGCCATGTTCGAGGGGTTCGACAGCTTCGTCGCCGCCCTCCCCGAGCCGGCCGGGCGGACCACCGCCGCGCCTGGAAAGCTCCCGCGCACGCGTGGGGGCGACGAGACCGCGCGGAACCGGGCCAGCCCGGAGCCCCTCGCGGCCATGAAAAGGCTAGCGCCGCCAGCGCCGTCCGTCGCGGGCGCGCTGCCGCCCCCGGTGCAGGCCGCCGCGCCGATGGCGTTCGCCCCGCCGCCCCCGATGCCGGCGGCCGCGTCGATGCCGCTCGCCGCGCCGGCGCGCAAGTCGCGCGGGCTGTCGCTCCCGTCGTTCGGCGGCTCCGGGGCGCCGCCCCCGCCGGCCCCCCAGGCGAGCGCGCCCCCGGCCCCCTGGAGCGCCCTGGGCTCCGCGGCGAGCGTCGAGGCGGCGGCCAGCCTCGAGGAGGAATGGCTCGCTCCCGAGCAGGTGCAGGAGGGCGCCGGGGCCGCCCCGGCGCCGCTCGAGCCCGCGCAGGTCGAGGAGTGGCTCGACTTCGACGCGCTGCACCTCCCCGGCGCGGGCAAACAGCGCGGCCGGCTCGCGCGCGACGAGCCCGGGCCCTCGCGGCGCGACGCGCGTCGGGCGGAGCAGGACATCGCGGACCTCGACGCCCCGCCCCGGGCCGTGGATCCGCGCGACTCGCGCGGGCAGTTCGACCACCTCTACGTCGGCGAGAGCGCCGCCGACGTGCCGTCGAACGGCAGGCTCCACCGCGTCGCGCTGGGCGCCGCGCGCGCCCCCGCCGCGCCCCGGTTCGTGACCGCGCCCCGCGAGGCCGCCGAGGTCTACCGCGAGGCGCGCGTCGAGAACCCGTTCGACGCCCCGCTGCTCGCGGGGCCTGTCGACATCTTCGTCGACGGCGCCCTCGCGGCGCAGTCCGCGCTCGGCCGCGTGGACCGGGGCGGCCTCCTCCGCGCCGGCCTCGGCGTCGAGGAGCGGATCCGGGTCGCCAGGAACGCGCGCGTGGACGAGTCGAGCGCCGGCCTGCTCGGCGGCTCGCTCGCCGTCGAGCACGCGGTCGTCATCGACCTCTCCTCGTCGCTGGGGATGGGCGTCGAGGTCGAGGTCCTCGACCGCATCCCGGTGACGGACGACAAGGACGTCGAGATCAAGCTCCTCTCGTCGCAGCCGAAGGCCGAGCCCTACACCCAGGAGGAGCTCGGCGAGCCGGTGCGCGGCGGGCTGCGCTGGCGCGTCCCGATCGCGCCAGGCGGCAAGGCCTCCGTCGCCTTCACCTACCGCGTGGTGCTCTCGTCCAAGAACGAGATCGTCGGCGGTAACCGTCGGGAATAACAAAGGAAACGAGCGCACCATGGCAACGGATGCGAGCGGTTCGGACCGGGCTGGGCGGAGCGCCAGCGGAGGCGGAGGGAGCGACGGGAGCGGCGGCCACGAAGGCGCCCGCGCGCCGTACCCGAGCGTGGCGCGCGCGGTGACGCTGTTCGAGGATCGCGCCGAGGTCGTGCGCGCGGCGCGCGTCGAGGTCCAGGCCGGGGCGCAGTGGATCGCGATCGGCGGCGTCTCGGTGTTCGTCGACGAGCGCACCGTGCAGGCGCGCATCGCGGGCGCTGGCGCCGACGAGGTGCGCGTGACGGCGGCGCGCGTACGGTGGAGGGCGCACAGGGAGGCGGCGCTCGGCCGCGAGGCGATCGACGCGCTGGAGCGCGAGGAGCGCGAGGCGTCGCTGCGGGCCGGCGCCGCGGAGCGCGCGCGGGACCGGGCGTCGCGCCGCGAGGCCCACCTCGACCAGCTGCTCGCGAAGTGGGCGCGGGCGATGAGCGAGGTCCCGAAGGACGCCGGCGAGCCCGCGCGCCTCGCCTCGTGGCGCGGCGGCGCCGAGGCGCTGCACGCGGCGCTCGCCGAGGCGCTCGGCGCCTCGGCGGACGCGCGCGCGGCGCGGGCGCGCGCCGAGGAGGACGCCCGGCGCGCCGCGGCGCGGCTGCGCGAGGGGTCGGTCGAGCAGCCGCGCTATGAAGCGGTGATCGAGGTCGAGGTGCACGCCCCCTCGCCGCAGCCCGTCGACATCGAGCTGACGTACCGCGTCGCGTGCGCGATCTGGCGCCCCGAGCACCTGGCGCGGCTCGCCGCAGGCGCCGCGGGCGGCGCGGCGGCGCAGGGGCCTGGCGGCTCGATCGAGCTCACCACCTGGGCGGCGGCGTGGCAGGCGACGGGCGAGGTCTGGGCGAACGTCACCGCGCGCTTCTCGACAGCGCGGCCGTCGAGGAGCGCCGAGGCGCCGCTGCTCGAGGACGACGTGCTCCGGGCGCGGCGCAAGACGGAGATCGAGCGCCGCCGCGTCATCGTCGAAGCGCGCGATCAGGCGATCGCGGCGGCCGGGCTCGACCGCGGGGCGCGGGCCGTCGACGAGATGCCGGGGGTGGACGACGGCGGCGAGCCGCTGATCTTCGAGGCGGCGGAGCCGGTGACCCTCCCCTCCGACGGCCGCCCGACGCGCATCGAGATCGCGCGGCGCTCGCTCCCCACCGAGCTCGCGCTTGTGCTGTACCCCGAGGTCCACCCCGCGGCCCACCTGCGCGCCACGGTGACGCTGGACGGCGGCGGCGCCGGCGGACGGCCGCGCCCGCTGCTGGCGGGCCCGGTGCGCGTCGCGCGGGGCGGCAGCCTCATCGGCCGCGCCCGGCTCGATTTCGTGGGCGCCGGCGAGCCGTTCGAGCTCGGCTTCGGCGTGGACGACGCCGTGCGCGTGCGGCGCACCGTCGACGAGGAGCAGGACACCGCCGCGATCACGGGGAGCCGCAAGATCCGCCGGCGTGTGAAGCTCTCCGTGTCCAACCTCTCCAGCAACGTGAAGCGGGTGCTGGTCACCGAGCGGATCCCTGTCAGCGAGGTGGCCGAGGTCGAGGTCGCGCTCGGCGAGGCCCCCGGCTGGACGCTGGACGAAAAGGACGGATTTCTCCGTGGCCACGTCGAGCTCCCTCCGAAAGGGTTGAAGACGCTGTCGTTCAGCTACGAGCTCCGCGCCGCAGCGAGCGTGGTGTTGCCTTTTTGAAGCCAGGAAACGCAGAGAGCGGGAACGTGGAAGGAGAGAGGGAGAGAAGCACGGAAGCCGAGACGCCGACGGCCGCCGTCGCACGGTTCGCGCGGAGCGCCGTTGACAGGACGCAGTGCGCTTCGGTAACGGATCGATCTCCCAGCGGCTTCACTCGTGAAGGAGGAGGATCGCCATGAGGCAGCAGATCGACGGGGCCGTGGTGCTGACCGCAGCCGACGAAGACGTGATGGAGTATTTGCCCAACCGAGGCGTCTTCATGGCGCAGCTGCTGGGAAGAGACCGCGGGAACGCCTTCGGCTTCTACAGGGGCACGATGGGCCCCGGCTGTGAGATCTCGCGCGAGCTCCACACGGAGACCACCGAGACCATCTACATCCTGGCCGGGCAGGCGCTCGGCATCGTCGGCGATCGCGAGGTGCCCCTCGGCCCCGGCCAGATGATGCACGTCGAGACGAACGTACACCACGGGCTGCGCAACGCGGGCGCCGGGCCGCTCGAGTTCCTCGTCATCGGCCACCCCGATTTCTGATCGCGCGGTCCGCTCCTTGAGGTGCGCCGCGCCCCTCCGGTTCGCCTCCAGCGCGCTCGCCGTGACGGCGGTGCTCGGCGCTGCAGCGGCGCGAGCCGAGCCGCCTGCAGCGGCGCGAGCCGAGGCGCTCGCGGCGCCGTCCGGCGCGGCGACACGGGGAGCCGGCGACACCACCGCCCTCCGCTCCGGGGCGGCGCTGCCGAGCGCGCCGCGCCGCGCCGCGCCGGAGGCTCTCTCTCGCGCGCGGCCCGAGGTCGCGTGGGATCCGGCCTGGCCGCGCTTCCGCGTGAGCGAGTATGTGGCCACGGGGCTCCTGGCCGCAACCGCGTTCGGCACGCTCGCCATCCCGCCGTCGGAGGGCCGGTGGACGACGGTGAACGGCTTCGACGGCTCGGTGCGCGGCGCCCTGCGCATCCGCAGCGATCGCCAGCGCGAGATGGCGCGGGACGCGAGCGATCTCCTGCTCACGCTGATGACCAACCACCTCGCGGTGGACGCCCTGCTCGTGACCTGGTGGGGGCACGGCCGCGGCAGCGTCGCCTGGGAGATCGCGATGATCGACGTCGAGGCGCTCGCGCTGAACGCGGCCCTGAACGGCGTCGTCGCGGGGCTCACGAGCCGCGAGCGCCCCTACCGCGCCGGGTGCGCCGGGCCGGAGGAGCAGCAGGACCGCGACTGCCGGGGGAGCAAGCGGTACAGGAGCTTCTTCAGCGGCCACAGCTCGACCGCCTTCACGGCGGCGGGGCTCGTGTGCTCGCACCACGCGCGCCTGCCCCTGTACGGCGGCGGCGCCCCCGACGCGCTCGCGTGCGCCGCGTCGCTCGGGACGGCGGCGGCCGTGGCGACGCTCCGGGTCGTCTCCGACCAGCACTTCGCGACCGACGCGCTCACGGGCGCGGCGGTCGGCGCCCTGACCGGCCTCGGGCTCCCGTGGCTCCTGCATTACCGCGGCGGCGCCCCCGCCTCGGACGCGCGGCGCGGGGACGGCATCACGCTCAGCTTCGCGCCCGCGCCGCTCGGCGGGTATCTGGTGGGCAGGTTCTAGCGATGGCGCTCCGCCACGCGCTGGCCGCCGCCGCGGCGCTCGCCGCGCTCACCCTGCTGCCCGCCGGGGCCGGCGCCCAGGATCCGGCCGACCTGCCGTCGCCCGCCGGCGAGCCGCCGCCGGTGCCTTCGGGCATCGACCTCCTGCAGAAGCGCTCTTACTGGGCGCGGAGCGCCGCCGCGCGCCCGTTCGTCTCCGCGCTGATGGATCTCGGCGTGATCTATTTCAGGCCGAGCCTGGCGCTCGGCGTGGGCAAGCCGCACTGGTCCTGGCTCGGGATCGAGGCCTACACGAGCGTATCTCCGAGCGGCGGCGCCGAGTACCTCGGCCTCCGCGCCGCGCTGCCCGGCGTGGAGATCCGCGGAGGCGCGCGGTACGCCTTCTCGACGACCCAGTACTTCCTCGAGCCTCGGGCGTCGTACACGCGCAGGGACACCGAGCTCATGCAGGGCCCCCCGTCGCGGTACGTCGCGGGGGAGCTCGAGGTGTCGGGCTCGATACCCTTGCTCGGAGGCAGCCTGTTCGGCGTCGCGACCGGCTATGCGGTGCTGGGGACGCCGGAGGGGTTCTACCTTTACGAGGAGGCGCTCCACGCGGTGATGAAGCCGCCGTACCTCTACCGGGCCCGGCTCGGCTACATGGCGGAGATGGACCGGTTCGGCGAGCTCCGCCTGGGCGCCGCCGCCGAGGTGCTCGGCAACCCTGGCCGCGACAGCCTCGTCGTGCGCATTGGCCCCGTGCTGGCCGTGTCGTTGACGCACCACCTGGACGCGGTGGGGACGGTGATGGTGGTGGCCGCGACGCCCGATCAGCTCGGCCTGCTGGGCGCGGATCTCGGCCAGCTCGGCCTTCGGTACCGGTGGGCGACCGGCGATCACTGGCCGGAGTTCCCGTGACGCATGCGCCTGCCGCGACGCGTGGTAAGCGTCCCCGTATGAACAAGCTCATTTCCCTGACGTTCCTCGCCGCGGCCCTCGCGGCGTGCACGCAGCCCGGCGAGGCGAGCGCGCCCGCGGCCACCGGCGCCGCCGCGCCGCAGCCCGAAAAGGCCGACGCCCCGAAGGCGAAGGCCGCGGACGCGCCGGCGGCTCAGGCGAAGGCGGCCCAGGCCAAGATCGGCCAGCCCGCGCCCGATTTCACGCTGCCGGACCTCGACGGCAAGCCCGTCAAGCTGGCCGATCACAAGGGCAAGACGGTCGTCCTCGAGTGGTTCAACCCCGGTTGCCCGTTCGTCCAGCTCGCGCACCGCCAGGGCGGCCTGAAGGACGTGCCGGCGCAGCAGACCCAGAAGGGGGTCGTGTGGCTCGCCATCAACTCGGGCGCTCCAGGCAAGCAGGGCACCGCCAAGGAAGAGAACGTGAAGGCAAAGGGCGAGTTCGGGATGAGCTACCCGGTCCTCATCGACGAGAAGGGCGATGTGGGGCGCGCGTACGGCGCCCAGCGCACACCGCACATGGTCGTCATCGATCCGCAGGGCACGGTCGTCTACGCCGGCGCCATCGACAGCACGAAGGGCGGTGAGCCCGAGCCGGGCGAGCAGGTCACCAACTACGTCGATGCCGCGCTGACCGAGCTCGCCGCCGGCACGGCGATCTCCACGAAAGAGACCGAGGCGTTCGGCTGCACCGTCAAGTACTGACCAGCCCGCCGGCGGGCCCATGAGCAGCGGAGCAGCTGAACCCACCTCGGCATCATGTCGCGCGCCCCACAAATAGCGTCGCGGACGGCGTCCGCTCCTCGCTGCTCTCTCGTTGGATCGTCATTGGCGCTGTCGTCGGCGCGGCGCAGAACGTCGCAAAACGCCGCTGAACGCCGCGCCCGCCGCCTGTTCCCGCCCCACGCCCATCGCCGCGTCGAGCGCATCGCACCCTGGCCCCCTCGCGGCGACAGGCCCAGTCCGGGGTGTTGACATGGACGTAAACTCAGGTTTACCGTTGGGCGACAGTTTTGTCATATCGCTCGTAGCTCACGCCTGAAGCGAGGCGCTCACTGGCACGCGGCCGGGCGGTCCGGGATGATGGCGATTCGAGGCCATGCGCTGGGGGGCTCCACCTTCGCTGTTGAAAAGGGTCCGAGTCATGAGCCGAATGGGAGGAGCGGGCCCGGAGAGTGCGAACGCCGCGTGGCCGGCGAGCGAGGAGCCCACGTCCCGCCCCGTCTCGATCGCGCCCCAGAGCAGGCCGCCCCGCTCCGCCCCGCCGGGGAGCTCGGGCGCCGGGCAGGAGACGGTGTTCCAGTGCGTCGAGCCGCCCTCGTCGCGCGTGCCGAGCAGGTTTCCCATCCGCAACTGGGATCGGTATGAGTGCGAGTCGCTCATCGGGAAAGGGGGAATGGGCACGGTCTACAAGGCCAGAGACCCGCGACTCCACAGGTACGTGGCGCTCAAGCTGATACGGGGCAACGATCCGGAGCTCGCCCAGCGCTTCATCTGGGAAGCGCGGGCCCAGGCCCGGGTCGAGCACCCGAACATCTGCAAGGTGTACGAGGTGGGCGAGGCGCAGGGCCAGCCGTTCATCGCCATGCAGTACATCGACGGCCAGCCGCTCCACCGGGTGGCGCAGCAGCTGTCCCTCGAGCAGCGGGTGAAGATCGTGGCCGACGTCGCGGACGGCCTGCACGCCGCCCACCGGCTCGGGTTGATCCACCGCGACATCAAGCCGGCGAACATCCTGGTGGAGCGGACCGCCGAGGGCGCCTTCCGCCCCTACCTCCTCGATTTCGGGCTCGCGAGGGACACCGCGGCGGACGCCCGAGCGACGGCGAGCGGCGAGGGGACGCCGGCGTACATGGCGCCCGAGCAGGTGTCCGGGGGCCAGCGCCAGCTCGACCGCCGCACGGACGTCTACTGCCTCGGCTCCACGCTCTACGAGGTCCTCGCCGGGCGCCCGCCGTTCGTCGACCCCTCGGTGACGAGCCTCATCGCCCGCGTGGCGCGCGAGCTGCCGGCGCCGGTGCGAAAGATCGACAAGCGGATCCCGGTCGATCTCGAGACCATCGTGATGAAGTGCCTCGAGAAGGAGCCCCAGCGGCGGTACGACTCCGCGAAGATGCTCGCGCTCGATCTCGAGCGCTACCTCGAGGGGGAGCCGATCGACGCGCGGCCGATGGGCATCGGCTACCGCGCCCTGAAGCGCGCCAGGAAGCACAGGCTGGCGGTCGCGGCGGCCGCCGTGGCGCTCGTCGTGCTCGCGCTCTCGGGCGCCGTCGCCCTCCGCGCGAAGCTCGCCGCCGCGCGGCAGGCCGAGCTCGCCGCGCGCGTGGCGTCCCTGGCCGAGGGCTTCGGTCAGGACGTCAAGGAGATGGAGCTGTTCATGCGCTACGCCTACGCGCTCCCCCTCCACGAGGTGTCGCGGGAGAAGGAGGTCATCCGGGCGCGCCTGGGCGAGATCGACCGGAAGATGCAGGGCATGCGCGAGACGACGGGCGATCTCGTCGAGGGCCCTGGCCGCTACGCGCTCGGGCGCGGGCACCTCGCGCTGCACGAGCCCGAGGAGGCGCTCGCGCACCTCGAGGCGGCGCTCGCGAGCGGGTATGCCACGCGCGAGGCGAAGTTCGCGGCGGGCCTCGTGCACGGCGTGCTCTACCTGAAGGGGCTCGATCGGGCGCGGCGCCTCGCCGACAAGGGGGAGCGGTCCGCGCATCAGCTCGAGCTCGAGGAGCGGCACAAGCAGCCGGCGCTCAGGTACCTGAGGGACAGCGTGAGATCGGCCGCGGAGCCGCCGTCGTACGCCGTGGCGCTCATCGCGCTCTACGAGGGGCGGTTCGACGAGGCGCTCGCCGACGCGCGGCTGGCGTTCGCGCGGTCACCCTGGGAATACGAGGCGAAGAAGCTCGAGGGCGACGTCCTGCTCGCGAAGGGCACGGCGGCGCGCGATCTCGGGGAGCACGCGGCGGCGCTCGTCGAGTTCTGGGGCGCCGTCGCCTCGTACGAGGCCGCGGCGGAGATGGCCGAGAGCGATCCCGACGTCCACGAGGCGGCCGCGCGCGCCCTGAGCGAGATCATGCTGATCGAGGCGCAGCGCGGCGGAGACGCGGAGGAGGTCGTCGCGCAGATCATCGCCCGGTGCGACAGGGCGCTCCGGGCCAACCCGCGGGCGAGCGGCGCGCTCGCCAAGAAGGCCTGGGCGCTCGTGCACCGCGGAAGGCGCGACCTGTCGCGCGGCTCGGACCCGAGGTCGGATCTCGTCGAGGCGGTCGCGGCCAGCGAGCAAGCGGTCCAGGGCGACCCATCGGACGCGACCGCGTACGGCGCGATGGGGGCGAGCTTCTTCCTCCTCGCGTCGCACGAGAGCGCCGTGGGGCTCGACGCGTGGCCCTCGCTCGGCCGCGCGGTCGACAGCGCGCAGCGGTCGCTCGCGCTCGACCCGAACTCCTTCTGGGCGTGGAACGACGCCGCCATCGCCTACGGCATGATGGCCGAGTACGCCGCGTCCCGCGGCGCCGATCCCCTCCCCCTCTTCGAGATCGGCGCGTCGTACGCCGAGCGGGCGATCGAGATCGCGCCGAACGACATGCCGCCGCTCCTCAACCAGGGCTGGCTCTACGCGCGGCGAGCGCAGTACGAGCTCGACCACGGAGCGTCGCCCGAAGAGTCGCTCGACGTGGCCAAGGACAGCCTCGAGGCGGCCCTGCGGCGGCGCCCGGACAGCTACCGCGCCTACAACAACCTGGCCCTGACGTACCTGATCCAGGGCCGGCACGAGCGGCTCACCGGCGAGAGCCCGGAGGTCTCGCTCGCGCGGTCGATCGAGGCGTACGGCGCGGCGGCGCGCCTCAACCCGGACGATCTCGAGGCGAAGCAGGGGGCGGGCCTCGCGCGCATCGAGGCGGCGCACGGGGCGCTCCTCCGGGGAGGCGATCCGACGGCCGCGCTCCGCGCGGCGAGGGGCGCGATCGAGCCCATCGTGGCCGCGAGGCCGCAGCACGCGGGGGCGCTCCTCGCGCTCGGGCACATCGAGCTGCTCTCGGCGCGGTGGGCCGCGTCGCGCGGCGGGAGCCCTGCGGCGGCGCTCGACGCCGCGGAGCGCTCGCTGCTCCGCGCCCTCGAGGCGAACGGGGGCAATCCGAGGATCTTCGGCGCCCTGGCCGAGGTCCACCGGCAGCGCGCCGCCCTGACCGGGCCGGGGCTCCTCGACGTGCGCTCGGAGGTCGAGGCGGGGCTCGCGCTGATCGATCGGACGCTGGCCATCGACCCGGGCTTCCCGCTGGCGAGCGCCAGGAAGGGCGCGCTCCTCCTCCTGAGGGCGAAGGTGGAGCGCGAGCGCGCAGCGCGCCTGGATCTGGCCCAGCGCGCCGGGGCCTTGCTCGACGAGGCGCTCCGCGGCAACCCGCTGCTCGCGCGCGAGTACGCGCCGCTCCTCGACGAGGCGGGGAAGGTCGCCGCGGCGAGCCGACCCTAGTTCCGCCCGCCAGAGGTCTGACCAGGGGATCCGAAGAGAGAGTTCAACGCAAAGACGCAAAGACGCAAAGGCGCAATAAAAGAACAAATATCGTGCATTTTTGCGTCTTTGCGCTCTTGGCGCCTTTGCGTCGAACTCTCGCTCCGCTCGCGACGCAGATCCCTGGCAGCATTTCTGACCCTAGGTACTAGCCCTGGATCGCGCCGCTACCTGCGCCTGGGCCGCGCGAGCCTGGCCATCGCCTCGTCGTGGGCCCACTTGACGCGCATGAACTCGCGGGCGTCGCCGCCGCGATCGGGGTGCGTGAGGAGCGCGAGCCGGCGGAACGCCTGGCGGATCTCGTCCGCGCTCGCGGCCTCCGCCAGGCCGAGCACCGCGAACGGCGACGCGCCGCGCGCGGACGCCGGCCGCGACGGCGCGCGGCTCGACGGCCCGGGTGGCGGCGGCGGGGGCGCCTCCCGCCGCGCGCGCGGCTTGGGCCACGGGGGCTCGCCGCGCAGGACGCGCGTCCAGGCCGTCGCCCACGCCGGCTCGATCTCGACGAGCGGGCGCCCGGCCGCGCGCTCGGCCTGCGCCCGCGCCTCCTCGACGGTCCGCGCGCCGCCCTGGCTCGCGTCCGGAGGGCGGAACGGGTCGCGCGCGGGCTCGGCCGTCCACCAGGCGGCCCAGAGGAAGCGGCGGCGGCGGGTCGGGGTCACCGCGTAAACGCCGCGGAGCGGGAGCGTCATCGGGGCCTGGCCTTCAGAAGATCTCGGGGCACCACGGGGCGCGCGCGGCGCGGAACAGGCTGTCCGCGCGCTCGATGGCGCCTCCGGAGAGCGCCTCGACCTGGCCCGCGTCGGCCATGCAACGGAACGAGACGCCGCCGAGGTACGCCGAGCCGAGCGCCGTGATGTCGAGGCGGAGGTCCGGCGCCGCCGTGGTCCGCGTCGCGCGCCGCTCGCCCCCGTCGAGCTGGAACCGGCCCGCGTTCCAGGGGCAATCGCGGTCGGTGATCTCGAGCGTGAGCGCCTCGCCGCTGCCGTAGGCGCGCGCCGCGAGCGCGGCCTCTACGTCCACGATGCGCACCCACAGCCCGTCGCTCGCCGTGAGGCGCAGCCGCCGCGGCTCGACGAGGAGCATGCCGAGGGGATGATCGGGCGGCAGCAGGCTCGCCTCGATCCGCTGCGCCAGGTCGATGTCGAAGAGGTACCGCCAGACGAGCCTCGTCCCGAGCGGCGAGGCGCCGATCGCCTCGATGACGCGGACGGAGCCGATCGGGATCGTGGACGCGTCAAACCGATGGTGCACGCAGTACAGCGCGTAGGCCTCGGCGCGCCCGTCGACCTCGATCACGACGCGCTGGAGCGGGCCGCCCCCCTGGCGGATGAAGTCGTTGTCGGAGAGCCGCCGGCCCTGCCACCAGGGCTCCGAGCGCGCCAGCATCCCGGGGACGAGCGGGCGGGCGCGCTCCCAGACCGGCGCGAACGCCTCGAGCGCCTCGGCTTCCCCGAGCAGCCGCGCCCGGCCCTCCGCGCTCGCCTCCCCACGGAACGCGGTGCGATCGCGCTCGATCGAGATGGAGCACGCCTGCGACGCGAGGCCGTAGCCGAAGCGGCCGTAGATGGAGCCCTCCGTGGCCCAGAGAGCGGAGATCGGCTGCCCCGCGGCGCGCGCCTCGTCGATGTGCCGCCGGACGAGGCGCGTGAGGATGCCGCGGCGGCGGTGCGTCGGCATGACCCCGACCATCGTGAGCCCGGCGACCGGGACGGCGCCGCCCGGCGTGGTCATCGTGAGCGAGAACGTGCCGGCGGCCCCGACGAGCGACCCTCCGTCGTACGCGCCGAGGCCATACGTGAGCTCCCGGAGCCGCTTCGTCGCCTCCAGGCGCTCGGTGTTCACGAGCGCGCCGAAGGCGGTGAGGATGGGATGGACGAACTCGCCGTGCTGCTCGGGGGCCAGCTGCCGCAGCTCGATGGTCATCCGCCCACGATAGCAGTCGCGCCGGCGCCCTCGCGCGGCGTCCTACGCGCTCAGCTGTTCGCGCTCCCTCGCCGCCGCCCGCCGGATGCGCGTCTTCAGCCAGGCCTCGATGAGCGGCCACACCGTGAGCGGCGCGTCCCGGCCGACGACGATGTCGAGGTGGCCGCGCGGGAACTCGCGGTACGTCTTGTCCGAGGAGCGGCTGAAATCGTACGCAGGCTTCACCGACGCCGGCGGCGCGAGGTCGTCGTGCGTGCCCGCGATGACCAGGAGCGGCAGGTCGAGCTGCTCGAAGCGCTCGGCGTAGCCGAAGAGGCTCCCCATGTGGTGGCCGCTCTTCCGCGACGCCGCCGCGTCCAGGAACATGTTCCGGAGCACCGTGATGCTGCCGCTGTCCATCGCCAGCGACATGTGCTGCGTGAGCACCCGCGTCTCCATCGAGCCGGGCACGAACCCCCGGATCGGCAGCGGAAAGATCGGGCTCTCGACGAACGCCCGCACGAACCGGAACGGCTCGCCCCACGCCGACAGCGGGAGCGCCCCCTGCCCGAGCGGGACGCGCCGGTCGACCGTCAGCATCAGCCGGCCGAGCAGCGCGAGCGACCGCGACCCGTGCGTGAACAGGTACGGGCTCCCGAGCGTGACGATCCCGCCGACCGCGTCCCCCATCGTCGGCGCCGTCGCGTAGCCGACGAGCCCCCCGAGCGAGTGGCCGATCAGGTACACGGGCCGCGGGCCCGAGATGCGCCGGATCTCCTCGATCGCCGCCGGCACGTCCTCGCGGACGAAATCGGTCACGTGGGCCGGCCGCCGCGCCCCGAGGTGCCGCGACCGACCGTGCCCCCGCAGGTCCAGGTTGAAGACGTCGAAGCCCGCGCGCGCCAGGTAGTTCGAGAAGCTCCGCGACGGCAGGTGCCAGATGTACCGGTTCTGGCCGTACCCGTGGACCAGCAGCACGCTCGCCACCGTGCTCCGGAGCCGCGCGCTCCGCTTGCGGATCATCGCCAGCGGCACGTCCCGCTCCACCGACTCCGCGTCCTCCACCCCCGGCGCGCGCGCCCCCTCGATCCCACGGCTCGCCGGCGGGGACTCGTGCGCGGTGCTGCGGACCCGCACCACCACGAGCTCCTTGATGAACCTGTCCCGCTCGTCGCGGTCGATCGTCTGCTCGACCTGGGCCTGATGCAGGATCATCCTTTCCGTCTATTGCGGATTATTTTGCTGTGTGCAACCTCGTTTGGTCCGCCAGCAATGCCACCGCCGTGGGGCCCTGCAGCGCCGATATCGCACGGCCGCCGACGGCGATCACGAGCAGCCGCGCTCTGGCGCGCCGTCATGGAAAAAGCTCCGCCGTGGGCGGTCCGCAGGCGTCACACGGCGCTGCGTCTCGTGTACCCTCCCCTCCGCTGGTGCCCGGTCCACCGGGGCGCGCGGAGAACCCGATGCTGGCCTCGGCGCGCCCGTTCCGTGGGCGCGGAGCCCGGCCCTGAACTTACGCATCGCTAGGTGACCTACAATGGACCACGTGAAGATGGGTCGGCAGCTCGCGGTCGGGGTGCACGCAAGGGCCGCCGCGCTCGCCGCATTGCTCGGCGCCGTGAGCTTCTCGTCGAGCGCCGGCGCGCAGCCCAAGGACGACGCGGAAGGCAACCTGGACGACTCCGCCGCCGCCGAGAAGCAGGCCGCGGACGAGAAGGCGCAGGACGACAAGGCGCCTGGCGAGAAGGACAAGCCGCAGGAAGCGCCGCCCGAGGCGGCGGACGAGAACGCCCCGTTCGAGCGCGAGGGCAAGACCTATCGGTTCGCCGGGCTCCGGTTCCGGAACCTCATCGTGCCGAAGGCGATGATCAACCTCTTCGCGGACGGCGGGTCGAGCGTGAACGTGTTCACCTTCGGCCCGGAGCTCTCGACGCGCAGGGACGGGCTCGAGATCGATCTGGCGATCTCCTACGCGGACTACTCGATGGACCCCTTCCTCTTCAAGGGGAAGAACGACGGCAACGACGCCTGGGAGATGGTGTCGAGCACCATGAAGCTCGTCTACTTCACGACCGATCTCCTCTATGAGATCCCGCTCGACAAGGAGAAGGGCCGCTTCTCCCTGCTGATCGGCGGCGGCGTCGGGCTCGGCGTCGTCTTCGGCAACCTCTACCGCGCGCAGGCGTACCCGAACAACCCGTCGCGCCTCGACCCCGACGACGTGGGCTCGTGGAGCAAGTGCGCCGGCCCGACCGGCGGCTTCTGCGACGGCTCCAACGAGCATTTCGGCGACTACGACGAGCCGAGCTGGATCAACGGAGGCTCCAAGCCATCGGTGTTCCCGTGGATCTCGTTCCCGCAGCTCAGCTTCCGGTACAAGCCGATCAAGCAGCTTCAGACGCGGCTCGACGCCGGCTTCTCCATCACAGGGTTGTTCTTCGGGCTGTCCGCGGGGTATGGCCTCTGATCGAGGGATGAGGTGACGTCGCGTCCGCTGTTTCCGCCGCGTTATGAGCCGATCGGGGCCCTCGGAAAGGGCGGTGGTGGCGAGGTGTGGGCGGTGCGCGACCGCCTGACCGGCAAGACGGTCGCGCTGAAGACGCTCGGCGAGGAGGCGGACGAGCCGGAGGTGCTCGCGCTCGTCCGCGAGGCGGCGGCGCTGTCGGGCGTCGAGGGCCTCGGCGTGCCGCGCGTGCTGCGCTTCGGCCGGCTGCCCGCGTCAGGGCGGCCCTTCATGGTGCGCGAGCTCGTCGAGGGGACGAGCCTCGCCGATCTGCTCGCGCGCAAGGGCGACCTGGCCAGGAACCTCGCGGCCATCGCCGACGCGGCCGATCAGCTGACGCGCCTGCACCGCGCGCTCCTGCTGCACGGCGACGTGAAGCCCGCGAACATCATCGTCGGCGAGGGCGGCCGCGCCACGCTCGTCGACCTCGGCCTCGCCGCGCCGTTCCGGGACGACGGCTCGCGGCCCGTGGGCCTCACGCCCCGCTACGCCGCGCCGGAGCTCTTCAAGGGCGACCCGCTCACCGTCCGCGCCGAGGTGTTCGCGCTCGGCGCGACGCTCGCCGAGGCCCTCCGCGACAGCGGGGGCGAGCGCGACCCGAAGGTCGTCGAGGCGCTCCAGGGGGTCGTCGACCGGGCGACCGCCAAGGACCCGAACGTGCGCTACCCGAGCGCGGACGAGCTCGCGAACGCGCTCCGGCGCGCGGCGCGGCTCCCCTCCGGGCCGGGAGAGGAGGCCGCGAGGCCGGGCGAGGCGGGCGCGCGGCCCGACGCGGACGCGGGCGCCGTGGTCTGGCCCATCGTCGGGCTGGACGCGCCCTCCACGCGGCTGCTCGCGCAGATCATGGCGCTGCCCGCGGGCGGCGGGCTCTCGATCGAAGGCCCGCGCGCCTCCGGGCGGAGCGCGCTGCTCCGGCGCATCGCGTGGTCGCTCGAGGTCGGCGGGTACGCCGTCGCGTGGGTCGAGGCGGCCGGCGTGGCAGACCCGCGCGAGGCGCTCTCGATCGAGCTGTCGGAGCACGATCTCGGCCGGGTGACGGCGCTCGTCGACGACGCCGATCGGCTCGGCGACGCGGCGATCGAGCGGCTCGACGAGGTGCGGAAGGCCGGCGGCAAGCTCGTGCTCGTGCTCGGGGATCCATCGGAGAGCGGCGCGGACCGGGCGCCAGGCGCGCGGCGCGGCGCGCGCGGTGCGCCCACGGACGGCGCGCCTCCACCCGCGCGCCTGGGCCGCGGGTTCGAGCGCTTCGAGATGGCGCCGCTCGACGAGCAGGTCGCCCGCGAGCTCGTGCAGCGCACCATCCCGTCGCTGAGCGACGCGGTGGCGGCGCACGTCGTCTCCCGCGCGGGGCGGTGGCCCGGGCGCATCCGCGAGATCGTCGCGTGCATCGCGCGCGCGCCCGTCGCGTCGACCGAGGACGTCGATCGGCTGCTCGACGCGCCCCCGACGAGCGCGGTGGCGTCCGGGCCGGGCGGCGCGGGCGCCGAGGGGGCGGCGCTGCCGCCGGCGGAGATCCACCGGCTGCTCGACCGCGGCCACTTCGACGCGGCCGCGGAGGCGCTCGGACGGCACGAGGGCGACGGCTCCGCCGCCGCGGTGCCCACCTTGACGCTCGCGCGCGCGCGGCTCGCCATGAACCGCGGCGACACGGCGCGGGCGCTCGCCGAGCTCGGGCGCGTGAAGGAGCAGGTCGAGGCCTCGGACGATCACGCGCTGGCGGCGTTCTGGTCGCTGCAGATGGCCCGCGCGCTCGTGCGCGCCGGCGACTACGGCGAGGCGGAGCGCCGCGCGGGCGAGGCCGTGGAGCGGGTGGGTCCGCTCAAGATCGAGGCGGGGCTGACCGGCGCGTCGCGCCCCGAGCTCACGACGGCCGCCGCGTTCGGCGCCTCGCCCGAGGCGATCGTCTCCGAGGCGGTGGCGACGCGCGGGCTCGCGCAGAGCTTCGCCTCGCGGCACGAGGACGCGAAGCGCACGCTGGAGCACGCGGTCCGGCTCGCGCGGCTCACGGGAGAGCCGCGGATCCTGTCGGTCGCGCTCGTGTCGCTCGCCTTCGCGCTCCAGCGGGACGACCACCTCAGCGAGGCGAAGGCGGTCTACGAGGAGGCGCTCACAGCCGCGGAGCAGGCCGGCGACGCGGGCACGCTCGCGACGACCCGCCTGAACCTCGCCGCGCTCACGAAGCTCCAGGGCGACCTCGGCGCGGCCATCCGCCACCTCGAGGCCGCCGTCGATCTGGGCCGGCGCTCCGGCCGCGTGGCGACGATCCGCCAGGCGCTCCTCAACCTCGCCAACCTCGACCTCTACCTCGGGCGGCTCGCGCGGGCCCGGGTGTCGCTCGACGCGCTCGCCGCCCAGCGCGCGGATCTCGCGCCGCAGCAGCAGGCGCAGCTGCTCGCGCTCGAGGCGGAGCACGCGGCGCGCTCGGGCGATCTCGAGCAGGCCGAGCGGCTCTGCCTCGAGTGCGCCGAGGCGTACGAGGCGATGGGCCGGCGCATCGACGGGGTCGAGGCGCGGCTCGAGCGCGTGCTCTTCGCGGTGGCGCGCGCCGGCGCGGATCCGCGCGCCCTCGGCGAGGAGATCGACGTGGCGTCGGAGCGCCTGGGGACGACCGGCGCCCACCGCGCCCTGCTCGCGCTCGCGCGCGGCCGCGTCGCGGCGGTCGCGCGCGACGAGTGGCGGGCCCGCGCGGCGTACGACGAGGCGCTCGACGCGGCGCGCGCCGCGGGCCAGCGCGACTGGATCTGGCGCGCGCTCGAGGCGCGGGCGCAGCTCGAGACGGAGCGGGGGCACCTCATCCGGGCGCGCCACGACCGCGAGGAGGCGCTGATCACGCTGGAGGAGATCGCCTCGAAGCTGCCGCGCGACCTCCGGGAGGTGTTCTGGAACGACGCGCGGCGCAAGGAGATCCGGGCGGCCGCGATGCTCGAGCTGATGAGCAGCCGCACGGTGCCGTTCACCCAGCAGAGCGCGGCGGCTCAGGCAGGCGCTGCGGCCCCGCAGGGCGAGGACCGGCTGGCGCGGGTCCTCGAGATCAACCGCGAGATCGCCGGCGAGCACGACCTCACGCGCCTGCTCGCGAAGGTGACCGATCATGCGATCGCGCTCCTCCAGGCGGAGCGCGGGTTCATCATCCTGCAGCGGCCGCCGCGCGACGAGCTGCAGCCGGTTGCGGGCGAAGGCGCGGTCGATCTCTCGATCCACGCCTCGCGCGATCAGGCGGGGGACGACCCGCACGCGCGCTTCTCCAGCTCGATCGCCGAGCGGGTGATCTCCACGGGCGAGCCGGTCGTGACCGCGAGCGCGCGGGACGACGCGCGCATGAGCGATTACGTCTCGGTGCATCAGCTCATGCTGCAGTCGGTCGCGTGCGTGCCGATCCGGCAGCGGAGCGGGCAGGTGATCGGCGCGCTGTACCTGGAGACCCGGCTGAGCGCGGCGGCGAAGTTCGAGGTGGAGCTCCCGACGCTGACGGCGCTGGCCGATCAGGTCGCGATCGCGATCGAGACGGCGCGCCTCGTGAGCGAGAACGAGCGCCGCGCCCGCGAGCTCGAGCGCGCGAACGAGGAGCTGCGCGCGGCGCGCGCCAAGCTGGAGGAGCTCCTCGGCCACCGCACCGCGCAGCTGGCCGCGACGCGGCGGGATCTGCGCTCGGCGCGCGCGGTGATCCGCGGCCATTTCGGCTACGAGGGCCTGGTCGGCACGAGCGAGGCGATGCGCCGCGTCTACGCGCTCATCGACCGGGTGAAGGACACGGACATCCCGATCCTGATCACGGGCGAGAGCGGGACGGGCAAGGAGGTCGTCGCGCGGACGATCCACAACGCGAGCCCGCGGGCGAAGAAGCCGTTCGTCGGCGTCAACTGCGGCGCGATCCCGGAGCACCTGCTGGAGAGCGAGCTCTTCGGGCACGTCCGCGGCGCGTTCACGGGCGCCGATCGCGACCGGAAGGGGCTCTTCCGGGAGGTGACCGGCGGCACCATCCTGCTCGACGAGATCGGGGAGATGCCGCAGAAGATGCAGGCGGGGCTCTTGCGTGTGCTGCAGGAGAAGGTCGTCCGTCCGGTCGGCGGCGCGCGTGAGGAGCCGGTCGACGCGCGGGTCATCGCGGCGACGCACCGGGATCTCGCCGACATGGTCTCGCGGGGCACGTTCCGCGAGGATCTCTATTACCGGCTGCACGTCGTCGAGGTGCGGGTGCCGTCGCTGCGCCAGCGGATCGAGGACATCCCGCTGCTCATCGACTACTTCCTCGGGATCTTCGCCGCGCGCTACGGCCGCGATCGCCGCAGCGTGTCCCGCGCCGCGCTGAAGCGGCTGTCGGCGTACACCTGGCCCGGGAACGTGCGGCAGCTCGAGAACGTGCTGCTCAACGCGTGGGTCCTGTCGGATCGCCCCGAGCTGGAGAGCGAGGACTTCGAGCTCCCCGACGCGGCGCCTCGGTCGTTGCGGGGGTCGCTCGACAGCGGCGCCACGCCCCCGCCGCGGGCGCCCGCTGGCGGCGGTGCGCCCGCGAGCGCGGGCCGGGCTCCGCCGTCGAGCGACCCACACCGCGTCGAGACGTCGCTGGACGCGCACAAGGCGAGCGAGCGAGAGCGCATCCTCGTCGCGCTCTCGAGCTGTAACTGGAACCGGGTGAAGGCGGCGCAGGTCGTGGGCCTGCCGCGCCGGACGTTCTACCGGCGCCTCAAGGAGTACGGGATCCAGTGACGCGGGGGCCGCGCTCGGCGTGGGGCGCGGGGCGACGGGCGCCCGTGCGAGCTCTGCCTTCACGTCACGAGCTGAACGCCGACTTCACCGACGCGCCGGCCATGGCACTCATCGACGCAGGGCCACGACGGCGACCGCCAGGGCGAGCCCGAGCGCGTGCACGTGCGGATGCGGCGGCTCGATGACGGCCACGTCGGGGAACAGCTCGGAGACGCTCATTTCGACGCCGTCGCGCGGAGAGATGGGGCTCGCGGTCACGCCGGGGTAGGGCGGATCAAGGATCTCTGCGTCCTGGGGTGGGACGATCATGCGGCGAGGCTATCACGACGCCGCTCCTCACCCTCGCCGCGGGCGGAGCGCCCGGGTCAGCGCGGCTGCAGGTCACGTCGCCCAGAGCACCGAGAGATCGAGCTCGATGGCCTGAAATGGCGCGACACGAACCCGCGCCGCCCCGCGGTGCGTCCCAACAGCGGCCCAGCCCCGATGCGGGACGAGCGAGTAGACCTCGAGCGTCCTCTCGATGGGGTCGACGAGCCACGCCGTCTGCACGCCCTCGCGCGCGTAGATCAGCATCTTGTCGTTCCGATCGACCTTCTCCGTGGACGGGCTCAGCACCTCGCAGACCCAGTCGGGCGAGAGGGAGAAGTAGGCCGTCTCAGGGAGCTCCGGCATCCGTTCGCGACGCCAGCCAGCGACGTCCGGAACGAGCACGTCGACCTCGCCGGGCGCCGCTGGGTCCGGGAAGTGCAGCTCGGGCTCGTTCAGGATCCACCACCCCCCAGGGCCGCCACGGCCGCCTTGGAACGGGCCGCGGACCTCCCCGATCAGGCCAGAACTGGCGTTCGCGTGGCGCGGCGCTGGCCGCGGCATCACGTGCAGCACGCCCCCGATGAGCTCCGCCACCTTGTTCGGCGGGACGGCTTCCAGGTCGGCGTACGTCGCGCGGTGCTGCTTCTCGGCGGGCTGGCCCATGGCGGAAGCCTGCACGGGGGCGGGCAGCGGGGCAAGATGGCGACCGCCCGCTCACTGCGAAGCCTCGGCGCGGTGTCAAGCCGAAAGGGCGCTCCCGAGCGACGCCCTCGCCGTGGCCAGCGCTCGGCACGTCGCTCCAGACGCGACGCGGTAGACGCATAGACCGCCCGCCGAAGGGGACGGCGAAGCTCTTCGCCTATCTCCTGCCGGCGGAGGTGCTCGCGCTCCTCGCGTCCGTGGAGATCGCGATCGGACGCCGCGTGCTGTACGCGCTCGCCGTCTACACGGGCCTGCGGAAGTCGAGCCTGATGGCGCTGAAGTGGAAGGACGTCGACATCACCCACGCCATGCTCGCCGCCCTCATCACCAAGAACGGCGTGCCGCAGCTCTTCGAGATCCCCGCTGGTCTGGTCAACGTGCTGCGCGCCTGGCGCGCGCGGTGCGGCGCCCCGGCCGATGGCGAGCGCGTCGTGCAGGACGTCGAGTGCGTGGAGACGCGGCAGGTGGACCGCTACACGCGCGCCGCCCGCACGCTGGCGGACCTCCGGATCGAGCCCTTCCCCGACATCACCGGCGCGATCCCCGAGCTCGCGCCGGCGCCGGCGGACGGGCGCGGCGGCCCCTTGACGGAGGGGGGTGGGACGCCCGAAGGTGGACCCACGGGACGGACCCACGGGCACTTAGCTGCCACGATCGGTGGGCTCCGATCCTCGAAAAGACCCGGGAAATGCAGCACTTCGCCCCCCACAATCCGGATACGGGATCCAGTGATGCGGGGGCCGCGCTCCGGGCGGGGCGCGGCGGCGAAGCTGGGGGAACACCGGCGCCTTGGCTGGAGCAGCCGTGTCAGCGCGGTGGCGTGTCACCTCGCCCAGAGGACCGAGAGATCGAGCTCGATGGCCTCGGAATGCCGCGGCGCCGGCCGAGGGAACACGTGCAGGGTGCCGCGGACGAGCTCCGCCACCTTGTTCGGTGGGACAGCTTCGAGGTCGGCGTACGTCGCGCGGCGCTGCTTCTCGGCGGGCTGGCCCATCGGCGAAGCCTGCCCGGGGGCGGATGGCGCGGCAAGGCGGCGAGACGTGCGGGGTAGACCCGCCAATAACAGCTGGAAGCGCCGCACTTCACGGCGCATCATCCCGGCCACGGGACCCACGTGAGCGATCGTTCGAACCTCGCCGCCTCCATCGACGGCGCGCCCCTCGCCGACGAGGAGGCGCGCGATCTCTGGACGCGGTTCAGCCGGTACATGGATGAGCACCGCGGCGACATGGCGGGCTTCGCGCGCGAGAACGGCTACGTGAGCGTGACGCCGACCTTCGAGCGCGGGCAGGCGCTGCTCGTCGTCCGGACGACGGAGGCGCCGCCGGAGAAGCCGGCCCAGCGCCCCGGCGGAGCGAAGCCGGCTCAGCGCCCCGGCGGAGCGAAGCCGGCTCAGCGCCCCGGCGGAGCGAAGCCGGCTCAGCGCCCCGGCGGAGAGAAGCCAGCGCCGCGCGGCGGAGGCAGCAGCAAGCCAGCGCGCGGCAGGCGGCGGCGCTGAACGCCCGCGGTACGGGCGCGAATCGCGAGCTGCCTCGATCCCGGCGGAGAGGCGCCCCGATCGGCCGGAGCCTCACCGCGACTTGCCGGCCCCTCCGGGGAAGTCCTTGCGCTTGATCTTGGCGCGCCGGCCGTCGGGGTGGTGGAACACGATCCCCTCGGCGAGGTGGCCCGGGGCGAAGCGGCTCTCCAGGTGCTGGAACAGGCCGCGGAGGCCGTCATAGGTCCTCGGGACGTCATCGTAGACGGGGATCTCGAGGTTGAACGGCACGACCATGTGCCTGGCGAGCCCGAGCGGGTTGCCCTGAATGCTCGGTCCGAGCGCCTCCGCCGAATGCTCGCCGTCCGGCCAGCCCTGGAACTCCGTCCCGCGAACCGCCTCGAAGATCCACCTGTCTTCCGGACCGTGCTCATCGGCGTCGACGTACCAGCCGTCGATGATTCCCTGCTGCTTCTGGAGCTTGCTCGGGTTCCTGCGCTTCTCGACCCGGACCACGTGGCCCGAGCGGATGGTCAACCGCACGTTCGTGCCGTCGAGCTTCTCGGTGGGACGGCCCTCGCCCGCAAAGACCCACTCGCACCCCTCCCGCGGCTTCGGGAGCACCTTGAAGTCGTCGCCGCGATCGAAAATCGTCGGAATCTTCTCCATGACCTGAATGCCCTTTCGTACGTGGCCGAGCAGCTCGTCAGGGGTGATGACGCCCCCAGCGAGCCCGCTCGCCAGCGCACGCACCAGCTCCGCGACGGAGGTGCTCGCCTCGAGCGCGACGCGCTTCAGCGCCATCCGCTCCTCCGGCGAGATCCACGCGACAAGGCGTGACCAGCCTTCGGGCGGAACCCATGTCGCGAGCTGCTGCGGATCCTTCCTCGGTCTGCCGCGCGGGCGGCCTGGCGCTGTCACGAGCTTCAAGGTAGCCCGATTTTCTGTTGTGTCAATTGGCAAAACAAAAATTGGGGGCGAGGCGGGAGAGGTAGGAACAGGTAAGACGTCGAGTGCTGCCCTCGTGTCGAGCGCTGCTCTCGTGGAGATCGGGAGCCAGGGCGAGCTCCGCGAAGGCGCGCGTGGACGCGCGCCTGGGGACATCGGGGCTCCGTGCGCGGTGACGCCCTGGCCCTGCAACAGGGCTGCTGGTCTGCCGACGCGGGTTCAGTCGGGGAGGATCCAGGTGGCCTTGGCGGTGCAGCCGTAGGCGTCGAGCGCGCCGGGGTGCGTGAGGGGGACGAGCTTGGTCTGGCCCTTGGCGAGCGGCCCGGTGACCGAGCGGGTGTAGGGCCCCGGATCGCCGTAGTAGTGCGTGACGGTGAAGGTGATCTTCGCATCTTCCGGAACGCCAAAGAGCGAGGTGTTCTTGATCGCGGCGTTCGGGTTGAAGATGCTGGGATAGGTGATCGAGCAGGAGAGGTTCACGGTCTTCGTGACCGGGCCGCCGCCGTCATCCCCGCCGGGGCCGATGATCGCCTCTGCGCCCTCGCCCACGACCTCGGCGGCGTCGCTCGCGCCCTCATCGACGCTGTCGCCCTCGAGCGGCTCGGCGATGCAGCCGACGAGCGAGGAGGAAGAGATGAGCGAGCAGAGGAGCAGGTTCTTGATGTTCATGGTGGTGTGTCCTTGGGCCTTGTGTTCGCGCTCGCGAGATCGCGTGTCGACGGCCTCTTTGCGAGCTCGAGCTCGCCTCGGCGTCCCTCGTCGCTGTCTCGCGGCGTCGCATCCGGATAGAGCAACCGGCGGGCCAGGTTGTCGGGGTGCTTCGGCCCGCCTTGGGCGCGCCCAGGATCCGCGGGGAAGACGGCCTATCTCGGGGTTTTCGCGCTCCACCGCGCCGCGCCGGCGGGCGCCCGCGCGGCGCGGTGGAGGTCAGAGCCCCCACGCCGACGGCGCGGGCCTCCACCAGGTGTCCTCTCAGGTGCTCTCTGGCCCGGAAGATCGCGGCAGGCCCAGACGCGAGCCGCGCCGCCGCGGGGGCCGGCGCTCCCCCTGAAGCCCCGCGACCGAACGCTCAGCGCCGGCGCCGTCGCGACGCCAGCGCGCCGAGCACGCCGAGGAGCATGACGCCGCCGAGATCCGCCGATCGGCCGGTCGTCGAGCAGGAGCACCCGGCATCGCCGCCAGACTCCTCATCGCCGCTCTTCGGCGTGTCGTCGGGATCGGCGCCGCCCGCGCCGCCCACCCCGCCGCTCGAGGCGACCGACGAGCTCACGGTCGCGCCCACGGTCGACCCGCCGCCGGCCGAGGAGGAGGAGGTCGACACGCTGCTGCCGTCCGCTCCGCCATCGCCCCCGCTGCCGCCGGCGCCGCCGGCGCCGCTGCCGCCGCCATCGAAGCCAGCGCACTCGGTCGAGCACTCGGTCGAGCATTCCCCGCAGATGCACTCGAGGATGCTGATATACATGCCGGCGCCCTCGGCATGGTCATCCATGCATCGCTCGACGCACGCGTCGTCCTGGCACTCGTTGACACAGCCGATGAATCCCCTGCACGCGTTCGACCCACCGCACGCGTCATAGGGCGCCCTGCAGGTGTCCGCGAGCGAATCGTTCGAGCAGCTATCGCAGCTGCCGCCGCCGCCGGCGGCAGCGCTCGCGGCGCTCGCGGCCGTGGTCCCGCCGATGGGATACAGCGCGCACACGCCATCGATGTCGTCCTGCTCGATGGTGCGCATCGACGAGCCCACGACATAGTAAGGGGTCATCGTCGCGCTCCGCTCGGCGGAGTGGCCGAGGCCCAGGAAATGCCCCTCTTCGTGCGTGGCGATCGACTGCGTGTCGACACAGCCGTTGTTGCCGGTGTCGTTCCAGCAAAACCCGACGTCGTTGAAGACCATGTCGGCGTCAATGATGGCGCCGTCGAAGCTCCAGACCGGCATCGTGACGCCGATGACCGAGTTGACGTCGCCGAGCATGTTCGGCCAGGAGGAGCTGACCCACTGAAACACGTTCTTGCCGTCGTTGTAGTTGTAACGATCGGTGGTGTCGCCGAGGAGCTCGACCTGCCACGCCGTACACCCCGCGTTCGACCACGTCTCGAACCCGGTCTCGACACGGTCGACGGCGAAGGCGGAGATCTCGCCCGGGATCGTCGAGCGGTTGATGTAGTAGGTGACGGGCAGCTTGCCCCAGCGGGGGACCACGTCATCGAGCGGCGTCCACGCGGCGGCCTCACGGGCCACGGCGAGGGACGAGACGGCGCCGAGCAGGGCGGCGAGGGCGACGCGGCGCCTCACCTCACTTCCCTCCCGCGATGCGCACGACGTCCGTCATGAGGCTCTCGATGGGCTCGACCGCCTCGACGGGCGTCTCGACGGGCACCAGCGCGGCTCCGGTCCGCCGGACGAGGTGCAGCCCATCGAGGATGCGCCGCGCCATGCCCTTCTTGTCCACGTGATAGGCCGACAGCGCCAGCGCCGTGAGGTGCCACCGCCCCTTGTCGCCCGAGCGCAGGAAGACCACGGCGTCCTCGCCGGGCGAGAGCTTGGCGTCGCCGAGCAGCCGCTGTGTCTTGCCGTTGTAGGTCCCGCCCATCTGCTCCAGCACAATCATCTTCGACCCCCCCTTGTCCGCCGCGCCGCCCTTGAGCGGCTGGGTGATCGTGAGCTCGGTGCGGGTCACGATCGATTTTCCGTCGTCGGATTCCGCCGTGTACGATCGGCCGACGATCACGCGCGCGATCGTCGCCGACTGGCGCACGAGCTCCTCCCGCGAGAGAAGGACGGCCGTCGTCGCGTCCGCGGGCGCACCGATGCCTAGCAGAGCGAGCGCGGCGGACAGGGCGAGCACTGCTTTCAAGCCTCTCTTCATGTAGATGACTCCTTAAGACATTCTTTTCTATCCCGAAGCGCGCGCGGCGGCCAACCAGGAAACAGCGCTGCAACGTGCTCAGGATGCCGTGGTGTTGCCCGTCTGTCGTGACGGCGGATCATCACACCGCAGCGCGATGCCATGCCGACATGTACGGAAGCGGGCATTGCCACCCGGGCCGTGGTGCGCCTGGATTTGTGCCGTACACGTAGACGGCGCACTCCGGAGCTCTCGGGGAGGAGACGCCCTTATCGGGTCATCCCCGCACTCGGCAGCATCGAGCGGAGTCAGGAGGGTTGTCCGTCGATCGGGTCAACTCGCCATCAGCGTCATCGAAGGCTGTCCTCGCTCGCCGGGAGCGGCGCGCGGGTCCTCGGTGCGGCGCCGCGCCGCCCGCGGAGGCCCGGGGGCGCGGAGGCTCGCCCCGACGCCCTCCGCGCGCCGGCGCGGCTCAGGGCCTCTCTCAGTCGAACCGCTTCAGGCCGTTCGGCGCCCTGGAGTCGCGCTTCGCGAACGCCTCGTCCCGGGCCACGACGCGGCCGGCGAGGACCGCCTCCGCGAGCTCGCGGTGCTCGGCGCTGGTCGCGCGATCGGCCCGCGCGAGCGCCTGCTCCGCCGCGGCGCGCGCCTCGGCCGCGCGGCCCGCGAGCGCGTGCGTCCGGGCGATCTCGGCGAGGGTCGCCGAGAGCTCCGCGGCGTTGCCCGACACGTCCAGGAGCCGCTTCGCGCCGAGGTAGAGCGACAGCGCCCCGGCGAGATCCCCCTGGATGCGCGCCAGATCGCCCCGCGCCCGCAGCACGCCGGCCTGACCCGCGCCGTCCTCGAGCACCTCGAACAGGGCGAGCGCCTGCTCGTAGTCCGAGAGCGCCTCCTCCAGGTCCGACGCGTCGGCCGCCGCGACGCCCACGAGCTCGGCCACCAGCTCGAACTGCTTGCGGCGGAGATCGCCCCGCACCTTGAGCGTCGCGGCCTGCCCGCGGCGCTCGAAGCCCGTGCGGAACAGGGCGAGCGCCCGGTCGTAGTCGCGCACCGCGTCCACAAGGTCCTCCTGCACGGAGCGCAGATCGCCCCGCGCCTTGAGCACCGCGGCCTGGCCCAGGACCTCGCGCGTCGCCGTGAACAGCTCGAGCCCCTGGTCGTAATCCTTCTCGGCGCCCGCCAGATCCCCCTGCCGCACCCGGAGATCGCCCCGCGCCTTGAGCACGCCGGCCTGCCCGAGGTGGTCCTCGGTCGCCTGGTAGAGCGTGAGCGCCCAGTCGTAGTCGCGCGCGGCGCCCGTCACGTTGTCCTGGGCGAACCGCATGTCGCCCCGCGCCTTCAGCACGCTGGCCTGCCCGCTCCGATCCCCCGTGTCCTGGAAGAGCGCGAGCGCCGTGCTGTAGTCGCGCGCCGCTCCCGCCAGGTTGCGGAGCCGGACCCGCAGATCGCCGCGCGCCTTGAGCGCCCGCCCGTGCGCGGCGCCGTGAGGGCGGGCGCGAGGCGGCTCCGAGGGGCCCGGGGCGTCGGCGTCGGCGGCCGCCCCGCGCGACCCGGCCCGGGGCTTGAGCGGCTCGCGATCGCCGAGCTGCAGGAAGAGGTGGATCGCCAGATCGTAGTCGCACACAGCGCCGCCGAGATCGCCCTCCTCGGCGCGCGCGAAGCCCCGCGCCCGCAGCGCGTCGCCCTCCGCCGCGCGATCGCCCGCGGCCTGGAACAGCGCGAGCGCCTCGTCGTAGTCGCGCACCGCCTGCACGGGGACGCCCTCCCGCAGGCGCAGCGCGCCCCGATCCATGAACACCTGGGCCTGCCCGAGCGCGTCGCCCGTCGCCCGGAACATCGCGAGCGCCTCGTCGTAGTCGCGCGCGGCGCCCGCGTAGTCGTTCCGCCGGAGGAGCAGGTTGCCGCGCTCCCGCAGCGCGTGGCCGCGCGCCTCCGGCGGGGTGCTGTTGAGGCTCGGAGGCGCCGCGCTCGAACGGGGGCCCCGCACCACCCCCTCGCCGAGCACCTCGGCCAGCGATCCGCTCCGCGGGGTGCAGCGATCCGTCACGCTGTCGAACGAGCGCTGCGTGGGAGGATCGCCGTCCACTCCCCTCAGCTCGGACTGGACTTCGGGAAGGCGACGCATGCCAGGCGGAACATCATACCGCGCCGACGCCCCCCTCGTGGAGACATTGCGCGGTCAGCGCGGCGGCAGCGCTTCGTCTCCCCCCCGCCTCCCTCCGCCGCCGCCTCCGCCGCCCAGGTCGCGCGCGGCGGCGCGCCGACGGCTGGGGCCGCTGCCTTCCCGCACGTTGGCCCGCTCACGCAATCGGACGCGGGCCCGTGGGCTTCGCCCCGCACACCCCGGCCGTATAACGCCGCAGGCGGTCGATCCTCAGAGGCCCTTGCGCGAGATCAGCACCGCGTCCCGCTCGACCTCGTACATCGCGTGGGTCACGAGCGCCGCTGCCGTGCGCTCGCGCACATGCACGACCCGCAGCTCGGCGTAGGTCTCGTCCGGCAGCAGCTCCTCGTCGACGCCGAACTTCGGCTCGTCGACCTGCGCCGGACGCTCGTCCTGCACCCGCGGCCGGACCGTGGCCAGCTTGCCCGCGCCGCTGATCTGCTGCAGCCAGCGGTCGCCCCGCCGGACCGCGAAGAAGCGCTGCCCCGGCTTCACGCCGTCCTTCTCGCCCTTGTCGATGAACACCACCTGGTGCTGCCCGACGAGCTGGTAGGGGTAGACGGCCGCGAGGATCTTCGCCTCGAGATCCGCCTCGGCGCCCACCGGCGGCACCACGTCGAGGCGCCGCAACACCGCGCCGACCCTGTCCGTGCGCTCGACAACGTCGAGCGACTCGATGAGCCGCGCGCGCACCATGTGCGTCTTCGGGTTGTAGCGATCCACGCGCGCCGTGCCGCGCACCGTCACGAGCTCGCCCTTCACGTCCCCGCTCTTCACCTTCTTGATCTCGCGGAAGATCGTCAGCTCCTGGCCGATCGAGACGTCGTGATCGTCCGAGAGGCGGAGGTAGACGTCGTCGCCCTCGCTGAGAAGCATCTGGTCGTCGGGGCTCGCGACGAGCTCCCCCCACGTGTCCTTCTTCACGTCGTCGACCCAGCCGAGCTCGCGCAGGAAGATCGTCTTCGACGGCACCCGCCCCCCGCGCCCCAGCTGGTTCGCGCCGAACCCGATGCTGCCGCGGGTCGGGCCCTCGCTCGGGTCGCGGAGCCGGATCCGGTCGCCCGGGTAGATCCAGTGCGGGTTCTGGAGCTGCGGGTTCAGCGCCCAGACCTGCGGCCACGCATAGGGGTTCGTGTAGTACCTGCCCGAGATGTCCCAGAGCGTGTCGCCGCGCCGCACCGAGTGCGACTCGGGCACGAACTGCCCCTCGACGACGTAGCTGCCGCTCGCGCCGCCCTTCACCGAGGCGGCGCCCTCGCTCCGGCGGCCCAGATCGAAGCCGTCCGACGGGCGGGACGTGTCCGTCGTGCCCCGCGAGCTCGAGGGCAGGTGGGCGTTCGGATCGAACCCCGGCTGCGGATAACCCGGCACCACGACCTGCGTCTCGACGGTCGGCTCGCCCCTCGGGAGCTGGACCACGGTGACGCCCGGCGCCTGGCCGGCGCCCTCCTCGCCGCCCTGCTGGTCCTGAGCGCGCGCCAGCGGCGGCGCGGCGACGATCGCCAGGGAGACCAGGACCAGCGTTGCCTTCGGGGGGAACTTCATCGCTTGCGCCTCGACAGGGTGGAGGGGGGCTGGCTCGACGGCGGCGACCCGCCCGGGGGCTCTTCGATCACGGCGCCGTTCGCGGTCGAGCGGAGCACCGGCGGCCGCGCGCCGTCGTCCTCCGGCGCGAGCCGCACCACCTCGAGGTCGGGCCTGTCCGGCTCCTCCGGGGGCACCGCGCGCGCCCCGGCCTCGTCAGGGCGCGCCGCGCTGCGGGCGCCGCCCCGCGAGCGCTCCAGCGAGCCCACACGATCCGCGAGCACCGCGTTCTCCGCGCGCACCCTGACGAGCTCCGCGCGCAGCTCGGAGAGCTGTCGTTCGACCGCGTCGTGCCCTCCGCCGCAACCGACGTTGAGCGCGGCGAGCGCGAGCGCCGTCGAGCCGATGCCCAGGCCAATCCTCATGGGACGCCCAGCCTACCCGCCGCCGCGCCGGCCGGCCAAACGCGCGGCGATCTCCGCGCCCCGCGACAGGACGCCGCGCGCCCCGACGGGACGACGCGCCGGAACAACCGCACGCGACCGGAGGTGGGCGGCGCGACGTCACGCGTTACGGAGCGCGCGCAGTTCTGCTAGGGTCCCGCCCCGAGATCTGGTGCGAGGGGTGAACGTGCGGAAACTCTTCCTGATTTTCCTTGTCGCGACGGCGTGCGCCGGCGCCGGCTGCGGTGACGACGGCCCCGGGCCCGCGGCGACGGAGTGCTTCGACTACAGCAAGTTCGACGGCACCACGCCCGAGGTGAGCTTCGCGGGCGAGGTCCTCCCCATCTTCCAGCGGTCCTGCGCGTTCAGCTCGACGTGCCACGGCGCCGAGGCCGGCTCGGCCGGGTTCGCGTACCTCGGCCCGCCGCTGATCGAGCAGGCCACGCAGGCGCAGATCGACGCGATCGTGGCCCAGAACGTCGGCGCCGCGTCGAGGGCGCCCTCCGGGATGGCGCGGATCACGGCCGGCGACCCCGCGAACAGCTTCCTCCTGCACAAGCTCGACGACACCCTGAGCTGCGGGGACCTCGAGTGCGCCCCCGACGGCTGCGGGGACCCGATGCCCTCTGGCGGCGACCCCCTGCCCTCCGCGGAGCGTGACGTCATCCGCAGGTGGATCCAGCAAGGGGCCAAGGTCAATTGATCGGCCGGCTCTCCGGCCACGTCGTGGAAGAAGGCGACGAGGGCACGGTCGTCCTCGACGTCAGCGGGGTCGGCTACGAGGTGACCGTCCCGCTCGGGGCGCTGGGGCGCGCGCGCGGCATCGCCGCGAACGCGAAGGCCGGCTCGGACGCGATCACCCTGTTCGTCCACACCCACGTGCGCGAGGACGCGCTCCTCCTGTACGGCTTCGCGACGCGCGAGGACCGGGCGGCCTTCCGCGTGCTCATCGGCATCTCCAGCATCGGCCCGAAGATCGCGATGGCCATCCTCAGCGCGCTCGGCGCGGGGGAGCTCGCCGCGGTGATCACCCGCCGGGAGACCGCGCGCCTCACCGCCATCCCCGGCGTCGGCAAGAAGACCGCCGAGCGGCTCGTCCTCGAGCTGAAGGACAAGCTCGTCCACCTCCCCGCGGCCCCGCTCTCCCCCGCGGCTCCCCCGCCCGCGGCCACCGGCGCCAAGCAGGACCTCCTGCACAGCGCGCTCACCCGCATGGGCTACCGCCCGGCCGAGGCCGAGCGCGCCGTCACCGCCCTCGGCGCGCGCGTCGACAGCGCCCCGCTCGGCGACCTCGTGCGCGATGCGCTCGCGCTCCTCTCCAAGTGACCCACGTCCAAGTGACCCACGCCGCCGGCGCCCGGCAAAACGCGATCGCCCGCGCCCGGAAAAACGCGGCCGCCCGGGCCCGGCGAGCCGCGATTTGCCCGGCAGAATCGCCCCAGCGAACGGGCGGGCGGCGGCGCGGGACCCCCGCTCGAGGGGCGGAGGAGCGACAGACAGTCGACAGAGGGCCGCCGCGGCGAATATGCTCCCGCCGCCGTTCGCCCTGGGACCCAGTCCGGTCGCTCGTTGTGAGGAGGCGTGGTGATCACCTGCCCGAAGTGCTCCAAGGAAAATCAGGACCATTACAAGTTCTGCCTCGGCTGCGGCGCCGAGCTACCTCGCGACGTTTCGCCCAAGAAGTTCGCGGCCGGCACCCCGCCCCACGGCGTGCCGGCAGCGACGCGGGCGAAGGATTACGGCGATGAGCCGACCGCCATCGGCACCGGCGCCCAGAAGGGCCCCGCGGTCGCGCCCCCGCCGCCCGCGCTCGTCGATCCCGCGGCGTTCATCGCCCCGGCCCGCGGGGAGGACACCGGCGCCAGCAAGAAGGCCGCGTCCGCGACGCCGGCGGCGGCGGCCGGCGCAGGGACGGTCGTCTGTCCCCAGTGCCAGGAGCCCAACCCGCCGTCGAACAAGTTCTGCGCGCTGTGCGGCTTCAAGCTCGTCAAGCCGGCGGGCCAGGCCGCGCAGCCCTCCACGCCGGTCGTCTCCACGTCGGGCGCCGCGAACGTCGTGCTGACGGCGCTCCGGGCCGACGGCACCGAGGCCGGCTCGTACACGCTGCCCACGAACCCCACGCTGATCGGGCGCGACTCGGGCACGATCTTCGGCGGCGACAGCTACCTCTCGCCGCGCCACGCGACGTTCTCGATCAAGGGCGGGCGGCTCTTCGTCAAGGACGAGGGCTCGCTGAACGGCGTCTACCGCAGGCTGCGCAGGGACACGCCGGTGCAGCTCGACAACGGCGACGTCTTCCGCATCGGCCAGGAGATCGTCCGCGTCGAGCCGCTCTCCCCGGCGCCCGCGACCCCCGACGGCGTCGAGCGGCTCGGCAGCCCCTCGAAGGGCTACGTCGCGCGGCTCGCCCTCATCATCGGCAGGGACGCGACCGGCAACGCGTTCCCGGTCCCCGACACCGGCCTGCACCTCGGGCGCGAGCGCGGCGACATCCTCTTCCCCGAGGACGGCTACGTCTCCGGGCTCCACTGCCAGATCTCGCTCCAGGGCGGCCGGCTGTTCCTCACGGACCTCGGCAGCTCGAACGGCACCTTCCTCCGCGTCCTCGGCGAGACCGAGATCACGGGCGGCGACATCCTGCTCATGGGTCAGCAACTGTTCCGCATCAACGTCTGAGCGCGCGCCAGCGGCGCCCCGAGGGCGCGACCGTCCCGCTCGCACAACCCGACGCCCCATCGTACGCTCAGCAGCCCTGAGGCACTCGCCATGGAAATGGTCCGCACCATCCGCGTGGTCGCCGCCGTGATTGAACAGGACGGCCGGTACCTGATCACCCAGCGCCGGCCGACCGCCGTGCTCCCGATGCTCTGGGAGTTCCCCGGGGGACGCGTGGAGGAGACCGAGACGGACGCGGCCGCGCTGAAGCGCGAGGTCCGCCACCGGCTCGGCGTCGAGATCGAGGTGGGCCAGCTGATCTCGTTCGTGAGCCACCCCTACGAGCGCTACGTCGTCGATCTGTACCTCTACGAGTGCCACATCAGGAGCGGCGAGCTCGCCTCGCTGGCCGTGAACGCGTTCCGGTGGGTCACGAGCGCCGAGTTCGATCGCTACCCGTTCACGCCGGCGGACGAGGCCAGCATGAACAAGCTCCTCGGCATGACCTGACGCGCCCGCGCCCTCACAGGCGCGGCGAGCGCCGCAGCAGCACGAGGAACATCGGCCCGCCGAGCACCGCGGTCACCGCGCCCACGGGCGGCTCCGTGCCGAGCCACCGGAACAGGAGCCGCGCGACGAGGTCGCACGTGACGAGCAGGACCGCGCCGGCCACGAGCGACAGCGGCAGGAGCCGCCGGTGATCCGCGCCGCAGAGCCGGCGGACCGCGTGCGGGACGATCAGCCCGACGAAGCCGATGAGGCCCGTGCGGCTGACGATCGCGCCGACGACGCACGAGGACGCGAGGAAGACCCGGCGCTCGACGGCGCGGACGTCGACGCCCAGGGTCCCGGCCGACTCGTCGCCGAGCGAGAGGAGGTTCAGCCGCGCGGCGTCGGCGAGGAGCACGGCGCAGCCGGCGGCGACGTAGACGGCGACGCCGAGGAGGGCCGAGGTCGTGGGCAGCTCGACGAAGCCGATGAGCCACCGGAGCAGCTGCTGGGCGCGCGAGGGAGAGACGAGCGTCTTGAGGAAGGAGATGAGGCCCGCCGCGATGGAGTTCACGATGACGCCGGCGAGGAGCATCGAGGCGCCGGAGGTGCCCTCCGCCGCGCCGCGCGCGATGGCGTAGACGAGCAGCGTCGCGACGAGGCCGCCGGCGAGCGCCGCCGCGGGCAGGAGCGTGGCGCCGAGGACGGTCGTCGCGCCGACGCCGAGCGCGATCGCGACCGCGGCGCCGAGCGCGGAGCCGCCGGAGACGCCCAGCACGTACGGCTCGGCCAGCGGGTTCCTGAGCAGCGCCTGGAACGCGGCGCCCACGGCCGCGAGCCCGGCGCCGGAGACGGCCGCGAGGAGCACGCGCGGCAGGCGCACGTCGATGAGGAGGGTCCGGTCGAGGCCGGGCTCGGCGACGGCGCGCGCGATCGAGACGGGCTCGGCGCCGAGGAGGACGGCGAGGACGAGCGAGAGCACGAGCGCCGCGGGCGCGGCGGCGAGGACGAGCGCGCGGCGGGGGCCCCGGCCGGACGCCGGCGGCGCCGGGAGGGAGGGCACGCTCGCTCGGCGCGGGGCGGGGCCGGACACGGGCAAGGTCAATCCTGGCCGCCTCCGCCCGCCGCGGGCGGCAGCGGCGCGTGCCCGCCGCCTCGCTCGGCGTTCCGCTCGTAGATCAGGCGCAGCCCGGTGAGCGTCAGGTCGTCGTCGACCCCCTCGATGGTCTCGGTCTGCGGCGCGATGAGCCGCGCCAGGCCACCGGTCGCGATGACGCGGCACGGGTAGCCGAGCTCCCGCCGGAGGCGGCCCACGAGCCCGTCGACGAGCCCCGCGTAGCCGTACACGATGCCCGACTGCATCGAGTGGACGGGGTTGCGGCCGACGACCCGGGGCGGGAGCGCGATCTCGACGCGGGACAGCCGCGCGGCGCGGGAGAAGAGCGCCTCGGCGCTGATCTGGATGCCCGGCGCGATGACGCCGCCCAGGTACTCTCCCTTCGGGGTCACGCAGTCGAACGTCGTCGCCGTGCCGAAGTCGACGACGATGACGCCGGCGGCGGCGTGATCCCCCCGGTCGTGCTCGGCCGCGTGCGCTCGCGCCGGCGCGGCGCGGGGCGCGGCCTCGGGCTGCCGCCGCACCCACTCGTGCGCCGCGACCGCGTTGACGATCCGGTCGGCGCCGACCTCGCGCGGGTTCTCGTAGAGGATGGCCATGCCGGTCTTGATGCCGGGCCCCACGACGAGCGGCTCGATCCCGAACGCCCGCTCGACGAGCCCCACCATCGTGTCGGTCAGCGTCGGCACGACGCTCGCGACGATCGCGCTGTCGATGCGGGCGAGGTCGACGCGGCGGAGGTCGAGCATCTGCCGGACGAGCACGGCGTACTCGTCCGAGGTGCGGGAGCGCGCGCTCTCGCAGCGGAGGTGGTGCTGGAGCACCTCGCCCTCCAGCACCCCGAAGCTGATGTTGGTGTTCCCGACGTCGATGGCGAGCAGCATGCTGGCCCGACTCTAGCGCCGCGCGCCCGGGATCCGGCCAGGATTTCGGACGCGCTGCCGGCGCGCGCGGCGCGCTGCCGCACGTCCGCCGCGCCCGGCCTTCAGCGCTTGCGCGCGAGCGTCACCCCGTCGCGCACGGTGAGCATGACCTTCTCGACCCGGGGATCGCGGAAGACGAGATCGTTGAAGGCGGCGATGGCGCGGCCGTCCACGCTCTCGGGGGCGAGGACCTCGCCGCTCCAGAGGGTGTTGTCTGCGACGATCAGCCCGCCGCTGCGGAGGCGCGGGAGGGCCTCCTCGTAGTAGGCCGGATACCGCTCCTTGTCGGCGTCGATGAACACGAGATCGAAGGCAGGGCTCGCCGGCATGGCGCGGAGGGTGGCGAGCGCGTCGCCGAGCGCGATCCGGATCTTCCCGCCGTGCTCGCTGCGGTCGAAGAACGATCGGGCGATGCGGACCACCTCGGGGTCGCGATCGCACGTGATGAGCTCGCCGTCCGGCGGGAGCGCCTCGGCCATGCTGAGCGCCGAGTAGCCGGTGAACGTCCCGATCTCGAGCACCCGGCGCGCCTGCATGAGCGCGACCAGCATCCTGAGCAGGGAGCCTTCGACCCGCCCGACCTGCATGACCGCCCTCGGCTCGTGGGCCAGGGTGAACTCGCGCAGCTCATCGAGGAGCGCGGGCGGCGGCTCGGAGTGGTCGTGAACGTAGCGATCCAGCTCTGGATTGACGATAGCGATCATGGCGAGGCTCCTCGGCCGCGCACCGTAGCATCGGTGCGCGCTCCCTCCTCACCTCACCTTGAGCCGCCGGCGGCCTTCGCGGTAGCGTCGACCATGGCCTTCTCTTCCTGGAAGACGTGCGCCGCAGCGGCGCTCCTGGCGGCGGCCTGCAGCTCGACGGACGGCAGCCCCGGGACAGGCGGCGCCGGCGGAGCCGGCACGGGCGGCGCAGGCGGGGGCACGGGCGGCGCAGGCGGCGCTGGCATGGGCGGCTCCGGCGGGGGCGCGGGCGGAGCAGGCGGCTCCGGCGGCGCAGGCGCTGGCGTGGGGGCGAGCTCCACGACGGCCGGCGGCGGCGCGGGGGGAGAGGCGGTCTACGATTGCGCGTCGCTCGGCGATCCGTGCACGACCTGCCTCGCCCTGCGCTGCCAGGAGAGCTATTGCGCGTGCCAGCGGAGCGCGGAGTGCGCCGCGCTGGGCAACTGCCTCCTCGGCTGCGCGGCGGCGGACGTGGCTTGCGAGCAGGCGTGCCTGACGGCGCACCGGGCGGGCATCTCGGGCATCTTCCTCGAGGGCGGCTGCGCGTCCGCGCTGTGCAGCGCGCAATGCCCATCGCGAGACGCGCTGTCCCCTTGCGCGTCCTGCCGGTTGACAGGGTGCGCAGCTGAGATGAACGCGTGCGTCGCCGAGCCGTCGTGCAGGGCAATGCTCGCGTGCGTGGATGCGTGCCGTGCGGACAGAGATGGCTGCCTGGAGGCATGCTCGGCGATGTACCCGGACGGCGTGCAGGCTGCCGGGGCCGTCTTCGCATGCGAAGAGGCGCGGTGCGGGGCGGATTGCGAGTGACCGGTGAGCCGCCGCGGGCCGCCATGCCGCGCGGCGCCGCGGGGGTCGACGCCCTGGGCGAACAGGCATAGCATTCCGTCGTGGCCTTCCTCGGATTGCGCGAGATTGAGCGGGACCCGTACGCGGTCGTCCATCACGACCCCGCTCAGCAGCTCGTGCTCATCAAGCGATATTCGCTGAACTATCCGAGCATCGCGGCGATCGAGCTGAGCTTCGAGCGCATCGATCGGTCGCTCGAGGCGATCGCCAGGCGGCACACGCTCCTGCTCGTCGACGCCCGCGACGCACCGCTGCGCAACGACGCCGGATTCGAGAATGCGTTCGCGCACTGTCACACGCGGCTGACGCAAGGTTTCAAGAAGACCGCGGTCCTCCTGAAGAGCGCGACCGGGGTGCTCCAGGTCGGCCGGCTTTCGAAGGGCTATGAAAAACCGATGGGCATTTTCACCCGCCCCGAGGACGCGCTCCACCACCTCGGCGTCAGCGTCGACCTGAAGCAGCTCACCGATCCCTGACGAGCCCCGCTCTAGGAAAGCGGTTTGCCGCCGGTTACACCGAGGACCTCGCCGTTGACGTAGATCGCCTCGTTCGAGGCGAGGAACACGAATGCGGGGGCGAGCTCGACCGGCTGCGCCGGGCGCTCCATTGGATGATTCTTGCCGAAGGTGGCCACCTTCTCCTTGTCGAACGATTGCTGGATGAGCGGCGTCCACACGGGGCCGGGCGCCACGACGTTGACGCGGATGCCACGCTCGATGAGGTCCTGCGCCAGGCCCTTGCTGAAGGTGACGATCGCCCCCTTCGTGGACGCGTAATCGAGGATCGCCGGGCTCGGCTGGTACGCCTGGATCGAGGCGACGTTGATGATCGAGCCGCCTTCCTTCATGTGCGGCAGCGCGTACCGGATCATGTGGAACATGGCCAGGATGTTGACGCGGAAGGTGCGCTCGAGGCGCGCAGCGTCGATGTCCTCGAACCGCTCGACGGCCTTGCCCTGCTCCGCCGCGTTGTTCACAAGGACATCGATGCGCCCGAATTTACGCGCCACCTCCTCGACCACCTTCCGGCAATGGGCCTCGTCGGCCAGGTCGCCGGGTAGCGTGAGCGCCTCGCGCCCCGCCTCCTTGATGACCCGCGCCGTCTCCTTCGCGTCCTCGTGCTCGCTCAGGTAGGAGATCGCCACGTGGGCCCCCTCGCGGGCGAACGCGAGCGCGACGGCTCGGCCGATCCCGCTGTCCCCTCCGGTGATCAGCGCGATGCGGTCCTTCAGCCGGCCGAGCCCCTTGTACGACGACTCGCCGTAATCGGGCCTCGGATCCATCTTGGCTTCGATTCCGGGACGCTCCTGTGTCTTGCCCTCGAAAGGCGGCTTCGGGCCCGCGCCTTTCGGATCCGCTGCCGGTCCAGTGTTCTGCATAACCTCCTCCTGACGCTGCGCTGTCGTGAGAGGCCGAACGCGCTCCCACCGAACCCTGGCCATAAGGGCGGCGGCACAGCCCGGCCATCGGTGGCCGCCTGCTCTCCAGATCGGAGCCGCCCCTACACCGGCGCAGCGACCAGCGAGCGGCGCGCGCCGTCGGCCCCTCGCCGGGCGCTCCCGAGCGGACACGGCGGCAGACATCTCTCGGTGATCGACGTGGCTCGACGTGGATCGACGTGATCGAGCAGACGGCGCGCGCCCCTGTCGCGCGGCACCGCCACGACCTGTCACGTCAAGGCTTGACAGGCGACAGCTGGTCCGGTGTCTTCACCCTGCGTTGTCTCGCGGCACGCCGCCGGCGAAGACGCGGAGGAGAACCGTGGTGATGAAACACGTCGACGAGAGCCGTCTGGAGTCAGATCTCGAGTATCGGTTCGGTTATCTCATCGAGTTCGTCGGCTTCGGCGAGGCAGACATCGCGGCGATCCACGGCGCCGCGCCGCACCTCGCCCCGCGGGTCGAGGCGCTCGTCAACGCGGTGTACGAGAAGCTGTTCCTCTACGACGCCACGAAGCGCCACTTCGTGCCGAAGCAGCACGGCTACGAGGGGGCGCCCCCGGTCGACCTCGCGTCGCTCACGATGGACCACGAGCAGATCAAGTTCCGCAAGCAGCACCTCGCAGCCTACCTCGTCCGGCTCGTGACCCATCCGTACGATCCGAAGATGGTCGCCTACCTCGATATGGTGGGGAAGATCCACACCGCGAAGGCCGGCAATCCCGAGGTCGTCGTCCCGCTCGTGCAGATGAACGCGCTCATGGGCTTCGTGTCGGACGCCCTGCTCCAGACCATCCTGTCGCTGGGCCTCGACCGCGACACCGAGGTGCGCACCCTCCGCGCGTTCAACAAGCTGCTCTGGCTCCAGAACGACCTCCTCGCGCGCCACTACGTCTCGGCGGCCTGATCCCCCTCCCCTTCCGGCCATGTGTCGCCCGCCGGGATGGACCGCAGCGGCGGGCTGCGCGCCGGCATCCCGGGGGCGGCAGCGCGTCGAGCGGACGGCCCATTGCGCAATCGCGCGACCGTTTGCGCAAGCGCACAACGGCGCGCGCTGCGCCGCCCCGCCGCGCGCGCCACGCGCCGGCGAGGGCGCCTTCGGATCGCCTGGATCGGCCGGGAACACCGCGAAGAAGAGCCCGGCACATGCGGTGCTAGGCGCCCGCCCACCATGAACCGATTCTTCGATGGCATCGCGCTTCTCGTGGGGCTGTCCGTCATCCCGACGATCGCCGGCTGCAGCGACGAGCCATCCGAGGAGGAGCGCCGCTTCGCCCGGCTCGCGAAGCGCGCCGAGCAGGTGCGCGAGCTGTCGTTCCGCCACGCCGTGCCGGTCGTCACGATCACGCGGGACGAGTTCGAGGCGGACCAGGAGGCGGCGGCCGACGCCGCCGAGGAGGCCGATCTCGAGGAGATGGCCGCGACCTACGGCCGGCTCGGCTACTTCGCCGTCGACGCCGACCTCCGGGAGACGCTGGCTCGCTCGGGGGACTGGGCCGCTGCCTGGTACTCTCCCGGGAGCAACGGCATCGTGCTCATCGGCGAGGTGGACGACTCGGTCCTCATCCACGAGTACGTGCACGGGCTCCAGGATCAGCATTTCGACCTGGCGCCGGACCAGGACGACGCGCTGACGAGCGACGCGTTTCTCGCGCAGCGGGCGGTCACCGAGGGCGACGCAACGCTCGCGGAGGGGCGCTTCATCATGCAGGAGCACCTCGACGCCGATCTGCACCTCGTGGACTGGGGCCGGCTCCTGTCGTCGGTGCATGCGCAGCGGGAGGAGCTCCTCGCTGGAAGCGGGCTCCCCCTCTTGTTCATGGCGTATCCATCGTTCGCCTACAGCTTCGGGCTCGAGTACTGCGCCCACAACCTGACCGGCGCGAGCGCGGCGACGCCCGTCATCGACAGACTCCCGCCGTTCGACTGGTCGAGCGAGGACGCGCTCTTCTCGACGCGGGCGCCCACGAGCACCCAGCAGATCCTCACCCTCGACGCCCAGGACCCCGAGGTCGGCGTCGGCCTGGACGAGATCCCGTCCACGCTCGACGACCGGCTCGAGCGGCTCGACTGGGACACCCTCGGTGAGTGGCTCACCTACCTGCTCCTGCGCCCGCTCGAGGGCACGGCCGATCTCGGCGACATGCGCGCGCTGGCCGCGGCCTGGGACGGAGATCGCGCCCTGTTCGTGCGCGATCGGAAGACGGACGCGATCGGCACGGCGTGGGCGTCGGCGTGGGACGACGCCGGCGCCGCGGCGGGCGTCGAGGCCGCGCTGTGGCAGCTCTACGACGGCTCGCCGATCGCCGGCGACGAGCCGCGGCTCGGGCGCGCCGGCGACGGCGAGCTCATCTGGATCGAGCGCAGGGAAGAGCGCGTGGTCGCCCTCAAGAACGTGGACGAGGCGCTCATGCCCTCGCTCGCCGAGGCCGCCTTCCCCTCCGGGATCCGGCCGATGCGGCACATGATCCGGACGCGCCCGTCGCTCGCGGCCAGGCTCTCGCGGCGCCTGGCCGGGCGACATCACTGAACCAGCGACGGCGCGGCGCGCTCAGATGCAGAGCGAGTCGCAGTCGTGATCTTCTTCGCACGCCGTGACGCAATCGCCGTCGTCATCGCACGCCGCGATGCAATCGTCTCGATCCGTCGAACACGCCGTGATGCAGTCGTCCTCGCCTTCGTCCTTGTCGTCGTCCGTGTCGACGAAACAGCCGGCGGCCAGGGGAATCGTGGAGACCAAGAGCACTGCAAGCACCTTACGCAACATGGGTTGTCCTCCTTCGTGGTGTACTGTCCGCATGCGATGCAGGGGACATCGAACACTCAAGCAGGGGGCGTACCAATCGCTGTTCTGACGCGACTCAACCGTTGGATCGCAGGCCCGGAGAGCCGTTATGCCGCGCAAAGCGAGCTCGGCGCCGGAGCTCCGGGTCACCCGAGCGCCCCGGCCGGCGGACGTGAGGGTTCCCGCGAGAAGGCAAATCGCCACAGCGGAGGAGGCCATGGCGGCGCGCGGCGCCCTCAGCGCCGGGCTTTTCCGCGCGGCGCGCCGGGCGTGCGCGCTGGGTCAAAGTGTCACAGCCGGCTCGACCGTGGGCGACGGACCTCCGTCCAGGTGAGCCTCCGGCCGCGCTGGGTCTCACCGCAGCGCGGCCCGGCAGCTCACGCCTCGTCCTCGGGCTTCTGCGGCTTGGGCGGCGGCCGGTCCACGGCGTAGCGCCGCAGATCCAGCGTGTAGGGCGCGTCCCCGTGGGCGATCGCCTGCTTCGCGGTCACCGGCCAGGGGGTCGGCCCCTCGATCGTGAACCGCTGCGCGCGCCGCGCCGACGCCTCGAACCGCGTGAGCGGCGCGGCATCGAAGGCGCGGCCCTCGGGGTGCCACACGTGGTAGGCGCACGCGCCGATCGAGCGCTTGCCCCACGTGTCCAGGATGTCGATGTGGACCGGGTGGTGAATGCCGATGTGCGCGTGCAGGCTGTGCGGCGGCGCCCAGGCGCGGAACCGCACGCCGCCCACGTGCTCGCCCGCCGTCCCCGTCGGCCGGAGCGGCAGCACGTGGCCGTTCACGAGCACCGTGTGGCGCTCCGGCGTGAGCCCCTGCGCGCGCACCTCGATACGCTCCATCGACGAGTCCACGTAGCGCGACGTGCCCGTCGTCGTCAGCTCCTCGCCGAGCACGTGCCACGGCTCGATCGCGTTGCGCACCTCCAGCACCACGTCGCCGGCGTGCAGCGTGCCCACCACCGGGCAGCGCAGCTCGATGAACGGCCGGTACGCGTCCGCGGGCAGGGCGAGCCCGCGCTGCTTCAGGTGATCGAGCACGTCCTCGAAGTCGCGCCACAGGTAGTACGGCAGGAGGAAGCGGTCGTGCAGCGCCTGGCCCCAGCGCACGAGCCGGCCCGAATACGGCTCCTCGGCGAACGAGGCGAGCAGCGTGCGGACGAGGAGCGCCTGGGCGACCGCCATCCGGAAGTGCGGCGGCATCTCGAAGGCGCGCAGCTCGATGAGCCCCTGCCGGCCGTGCGCCGTCTGCGGATCGAACAGCTTGTCGATGCTCACCTCGGCGCGGTGCGTGTTGCCCGTCATGTCCACGAGCAGATGGCGGAACAGGAGGTCCGAGAGCCACGCCGGCTCGTTCTGCCGGCGCTCGAACGCGCGCGCGAGCGCGATCTCCAGCTCGTAGAGGTTCTCGTGGCGCGCCTCGTCCACGCGCGGTGCCTGCGACGTCGGGCCGACGAAGAGGCCCGCGAACATGTACGAGAGCGACGGGTGGTGCTGGTTGAACGTGAGCAGGCTGGCCAGGAGATCCGGCCGGCGCAGGAAGGGGCTCGAGAGCGGCGTCGGGCCGCCGAACGTGAGGTGATGGCCGCCCCCGCTCCCCGCCATGCGCCCGTCGATCAGGTATTTCTCGCAGTGCAGGCCGCTGTGGAGCGACGCGTCGAACACCGTCTCGAGGAGCGACGCGTACGCGCGCACCCCGTCGGAGGGCGGCAGGTTCACCTCGAGCACGCCCGGGTCCGGCGTCACCGAGAAGCGGAGCACGTTCGCGCCGGACGGGGGCGGGTACCCCTCGAGCAGCACGTCGATGCCCGTCTCCTGCCGGGTCGCGTCGATCGCGGCGATGAGGTCGAAGAAGTCGGCCGGCGAGAGGAGCGGCGGCAGGAAGACATGGACGAGGCCGTCGCGCGTCTCGACGCAGAGCGCCGTGCGCACGCCGTAGCCCGATCGTCCCGCGGCGGGGGCGGCGCGCTGGGCGTGCTTGTCCTCGGGGGCGTGCCGCTGGGCCGCGCGCGCGCGCGCCGTCTCGGCGTGCTCCGGGTCGCCGTCGCCCTCGAGGAGCTGGACGCGGCGCTGTCTTTCTTCCTCCTCGTCGGCCTCGGGCTCGCCGCGCCGCGGGTCCTGCGGCGACACGAGCTCCTCGATCGGCGGCGGCGGGGCCACCGCGACGAGCGAGCGGAGCGGGAGGCGCAGGCCGATGGAGCTGTCGCCCGGGATCAGGAAGAGGTGCCCGCGCCGGAAGCCCCAGCGCTCGCTGATCCACGACCCCCACTGGCGCGCGAGGGGCAGGACGAAGCCGACCTCGCGCCCGAGCCCGCGATCGAGGACCCGCGCGAGGCGCCGCCGCTCCTCCGCGTCGTCGAGGTTCGCCTTGAGCGGGTCGACGTCGGTGGGCAGGCTCGCCTCGTCCTGGAGGTGGCGCCAGGGGTCCTCGAGGGCCGGCATCAGGAAGTCGGTAAGCCCGAGCCGGGCCGCGAGCGCGTCGGCGAACTTCCGCGAGAGCTCGACGCCGCGCCCGCGCGACGCGCTTGTCGCCGGATCGGCGTGGCGCGCCTGGGACATCTCGGTCCAGATCGGAACGCCGTCGCGCCGGCCGATGATCTCGAGCGCCCAGCGGGGCAGGCTCTCGCCGGGGTAGTGCTTGCCGGCGCGGAGCAGCAGGACGCCGCCCGGCGTGATCCGGCGCCGGAGCTCGTGCGCGAGCCGGAGCCCTTGCGACCACTTCGTCGGGCCGAGCGCGCCCTCGCACCACTCGGGCGCGTCCGGGTACTCGCGCGAGTTGAACGTCGGCTCGCCGCCCATCGTCAGGGAGAAGCCCGCGGCGGCGAGCCGCTCGTCCGCGCGATCGGCCACGGACAGGAGCTCCTGCCACACGGGCTCCTCGTAGGGCGTGGTGGGCCTCGGCTCGTGGCCGAGCCGCCCGACCTTCATCTCGAAGGTCACGTCGGTCGCGCGCGTGTCGCTCGTGCCCTCGACCGGCGCCGCGAGCGCGGGCGAGGCGGTGCAGGCGAGCGGGATGTGGCCTTCGCCGCAGAGCAGGCCGCTCGTCGCGTCGAGGCCGATCCAGCCTCCGCCGGGGAGGTAGACCTCGGCCCACGCGTGCAGGTCGACGACGTCGCGGCTCACGCCGCGCGGCTGGTCGGGGATCATCCCCTCGTCCGTGAGCTGCACGAGGTAGCCGCTCACGAAGCGCGCGGCGAGCCCGCGCGACCGGAGCGCCGCGATGAGCAGCACCGCCGAGTCGCGGCAGCTGCCGCGCCCTTGCGCGAGCGTCTCCTCCGGCGTCCAGATGCCGGCCTCCTCGCGGATGACGTACTTGATACGCCGGTTCACGGCGGTGTTCAGCGCGACGAGGAGCGACACGGTGTCGCCCTTCGAGGGCAGCCCGGTGAGGAACTCGTCGAGCAGCGGGCCGCGGGCGAACGAGGGGTCGGTGCTGTCGAGGAAGGGGGCCAGGTCCTGCTTGAGCTCGGCCGGATACCCGAACGGGACCTCCTTCGCGCGCTCGTCGAGGAAGAAGTCGAACGGGTTCACGGGGCGCACGCTGACCGCGAGCTCGACAAGGACGTCGAAGTGAGGGACGCGCTCGCCCGCGGGCAAGAGCACCCGCGCGACGTGGTTGCCATACGGGTCCTGCTGCCAGCGCGCCGCGATCGGCGGGTCGATCTTCAGGCTGTACGACTCGATCTTCGCCTTCGCGTGCGTCGCGGGCCGCAGCCGGATGAGCTGCGGGCCGAGCGAGGCGGGGCGGGGATAATTGTAACGGGTCCGGTGCTGGATGAGCAGGCGCACGGTGGTTTGTCTCCGGGGGTGGCCCTATCCAACCAGAAGTGCCCCCTTCCGTCTCGCCTTCCGTGACGCGCGTGAGGCGCGCTGCGCGATCGTTTCGAGGACGATTCGGCCAGGGATCGACGGCGTGGCGGCGCGTGGGCGCGAGCGTGCGGCGGGCGAGCGCGCGGGCATGCGGCGGGCGAGCGGGTCGCGGCGCGAGCGCGTGACGGTGCGTGAACGCGAGCGCACCGCAGCGCGCGGACGCGATACCACGAGCGTCTGACGGCGGCGTGGCGCAACGCGACCGCACAGCGGCGCGAGCGTCTGACGGAGCGACCGCGCAGCGACGCGAGCGTCTGACGGAGCGATCGCACGCCAACGCGGCCTCGCGACGGCGCGAGCCGCGAGCCGAAGCGACCGTGCGGCGGCACAAAAACCGCGTGCTGCTGCGCCTTTGGCGCCGTTCTGTCCGCCTCGCCACGCCGCGCCCCGATACCGGCGCCGCCCGCGCTTGCCGTCCGAGGGCGAAGCGGTGATCATCGCCCGCTGTGTCGGGTTCGGAGACGAAACAGCCCTCGCTGCCCCCGGTCGAGCCGGGGACGGTGCTCGCCGGCAAGTACCGCGTGGAGCGGGTCATCGGCCAGGGCGGCATGGGTGTGGTCGTCGAGGCCCGCCACGTCGTGCTCGACGAGCGGGTCGCCCTGAAGTTCCTGCTCCCGGAGTTCACCCAGCACCCGGAGGGCTCGGCCCGCTTCCTCCGCGAGGCGAAGGCCGGCATGAAGATCAAGAGCGAGCACGTCGCCCGTGTTTCGGACGTCGGCACGCTCGAGAACGGCGCTCCCTACATGGTCATGGAGTTCCTGATCGGGAGCGACCTGGCGCGCCTGCTCCGCGATCAAGGCGTGCTCGGCATCGAGGACGCGATCGATTACATCGCGCAGGGCAGCGAGGCGATCGTCGAGGCCCACGGGCTCGGCATCGTCCACCGCGATCTCAAGCCGGCGAACCTGTTCCTGACGACGCGCGTCGACGGCTCGCCGCTCGTCAAGGTGCTCGACTTCGGCATCTCCAAGATGGCGACCGGCGCGGTCGACATCCTGACGGGCACGGACGCGGCGCTGGGCTCGGCCCTGTACATGTCGCCGGAGCAGATGCGGCAGACGCGCTCGGTGGATCACCGGACGGACATCTATGCGCTCGGCGTCTCGCTCTACGAGCTGCTCGCCGGCAGGCAGCCGTACTACGCGGAGACGCTGCCGCAGCTCTGCGCGGAGGTGCTGACGGGCACACCGACGCCGCTGCGAGAGATCCGCCCCGACGTGCCCGCCGCGCTCGCGGCCGTGCTGGAGAAGGCGTACGCCCGCGAGCGCGAGCACCGGCACGCGTCGGTCGCCGAGCTCATCGTGTCGCTCGCGCCGTTCGCGCCCGCGCGCACGTACACGACCCTGGCCCGGATCGCGCGCATGGGCGGCCTGTCGCTCCACGCCGCGATCCCCGGCGGCCAGCGCGCGTCACAGCCGTCGTTCTCCACCATCGACTCGAGGCCCCCTGGGCCGGCCGCTCGCGAGCCGTCGTGGCCGGGGCTCGCCTCGCATCCGGCCGGGCAGCGCGACACCGGGCAGCCGCGCCCGCCGACGCCGCTCCCTCACGGGACGCCGTTCCCGCAGGCGCCGTCGCCCGTCGCCCATGCCTCGACGCCTTACCCGCATCCATCGTCGCCGTTTTCCCAGCCTCCGTCGTCCGGCAACGGCGCCTTCGGGCCTCGCCCTGGCGAGGACGGCAGGCCGAGCCCGGTCCCGCCGAACGGCTTCCCGGCGCCCACGCCGCAGCAGCACATCGTCCCCGGTCCGTACAACGCGCCGATGAGCTCGCGCGCCGCCGCGACCTTCGCGTCGTCGACCCACCTCGGGATCTCGTCGGACGGGCGCCGGATCCCTGGGCTATCGGTCTCCCCTTCCGCGATCCTCGCGATCGCGCTGATCTCCGCGACCCTCCTCCTGGGGCTCATCGTCGGCAGCGTCTACATGCTCCGCCGGGGCGGCGCCGACGGGACGGAGAGCACGGCGGCGGCGCCGACGGTCGCCGTGAGCGCGACGGAGACCGCCGCGCCGGCGCCGGCGCCGACGCCCGAGCAGCCCGCGCCTTCCGCCGGGACGACGACGCCGGACGGGCCGACGATCCGACCGACAGGCGCGGCAGCCGACGCAGCGACCACGGCGGACACAGCGGCGGCGAGCGCCACCGCGGCCGCGAGCGCCCCCGCGCCGAACGCCGCGGCGGCCGCGAGCTCCCCCGCGGCGTCGCCGAGGACGGCGCCCACCGCCGCCCGGGGCGGCTCGCCTGCGGGTCGCACCACGCCGGCCGCCCGCCCGTCGCAAGCCACGACGACGCAGCGCCCTCCGAAGGGCATCGACCTGAACGACCCGCACTGAGCCCACAGCCATGATCCCCTCGACAGTCCATGCCCCCCGCGCGCTCCGTCGCGCCCGCCTCGCCCTCGCCGCGGTCGTGCTCGGCTCGGCCGCCCTGCTCGCGCCCTCGGGCGCCGCCGCGCAGGGCGCGGGCGGCGATCCGACGCTCGCCCAGACGTTGTTCGAGGAGGGGCGCCGCCTGATGGAGGCGAAGTCGTACGCGCAGGCGTGCCCCAAGCTGGCCGAGAGCCAGCGCCTGCGGCCCGGCACAGGGACGCTGCTCAACCTGGCCCTGTGCAACGAGGGGCTCGGCAAGACGGCGACGGCGTGGGGGCAGTTCAAGGAGGCGCTCTTCGCCTCGAAGAAGGAGGGCAACGCCGCGCGGGAGGCGTTCGCGCAGGAGCACATCGACGCCCTGGAGCCGAGGCTCTCGAAGATCCAGCTCAACGCGGAGAACACGCCTGGCCTGCTGGTCCGCGTCAACGGCGGCGACATCCCCGCGGCAGCGCTCGGCACGCCGATCCCGATCGATCCCGGGGCGCACGAGGTCGAGGCGACGGCGAGCGGCTACACGGTCTGGTCGACGACCGTCCAGGTCGGCGAGAGCGCCGATCTGAAGGCGATCGCCATCCCGAAGCTCCTGCCGGTGGCACCCACGAGCAAGCCTGCCGGGCCCGAGGCGCCGCCGGCCGGCGGTGACGTCGGCGGCCGCAGCGGCGGACGCGGCCTGCAGACCGCGGGCTTCGTGATCGGGGGCGCCGGCGCGGCGGTGCTCGGCGTCGGCGCCGTGTTCGGCATCCTCGCCGCGGGGCAAGCGAGCGACGCGGAAAAGGACGAAGCGCTCTGTCCGGAGAAGCTGTGTACGCCGGAAGGTCGCAAAGAGATCAACGCGGCGGAGACCAAGGCGCTCGTGTCCACGATCGGCGTCGGCGTGGGCGTCGCCGCGCTCGCCGCGGGGGCGGTCCTCGTGCTGACCTCGGGCCCATCGAGGGCGGAGGGCGCGAGCGCCGCGGGGGCACGGCAGGGCTCGCCAGCGCGGGTGCACGCGCGCATCGTGCCGCTCATCGGCCCGGAGGGCGGCGGGGTCGGGGTGCTGGGCGCGTTCTAGCGCCGGGGCGCGGCAGACGCCGATCGGCCGGGGACTGAAGAGCCAGCGGGCCGAGGGCGGAGGCATCGGGCCCGGTGGCCGAGGGCGGAGACGTCGGCCCCGGTGACGGTCACTTACGCGCCAATCAGGGGGTGTCCTCACGTGACATCCGCGCCGGCGGGCGCTCGCTTTGTATCGATGGATGACGCCGGCCCGCTAGCAAAGATCTCCGCTGCCTCCCGGCTTCGCAGCTGCAAGCGCGACGTGCTCGATCGCTGGACGCGCCGGGTGCTCGACGATCCCAGGGCGCCGGCGCCGCGGCGGGGCGAGCGCCCGGTGCTCGTCGACGCGGCGCCGGCGCTGCTCGAGCACCTCATCGAGGCGCTCGCGGCGAGCCGGCTCACCGGCGAGGACGCGGCGCTCCGCGGCGCTTACGAGCGGGTCGAGGACCACGCGCGCCGCTGCGTCACGCGGGGCCGCTGCATCGAGGCGGCGCTGCGGGAGCTATCGCACCTCCGGGCTGCGCTGATCGAGGAGTGCGTCGCCCAGGGCATCGCGCTCGGGGTGGGAGAAGCGCAGGTCCTCCACGCGGTGGTGGACGCGAGCATGTGGACGAGCGCGCTCGAGATCGAGCGGGCGACGCGCGCCGCGCTCGAGGACAGCGGCGCGCGCCTGCGGCTCGCGACGCAGGCCGGCGGCGTCGGCGTCTGGGATTACGACACGGTGACCGGCAAGCTGCGCTGGGACGACCGCTGCCGGGAGGTGTGCGGGCTGGAGCCGGCGTCGGACGTCGATTACGAGCTCTTCCTCTCGGCGATCCACCCGGACGATCGCGCGCGCGTGCAGGAGGCCGTGCTGCGCTCGCAGGCCCCGGAGAGCGGCGGCGAGTACAGCATCGAGTACCGCCTCGTGGGGATCCGCGACGGGATCGAGCGCTGGGTCTGCGTGCAGGGGCGCACCTTCTTCGACGCGACCGGGCGCAGCGTCCGGATGATCGGCACGGCGATCGACATCTCCGATCGCAAGCGGGCGGAAGCTGCGCGGCTGGACGATCTCGCGTTTCGCGATCGATTCCTGGCCGCGCTCAGTCATTACCTGCGCACGCCGCTCACGGCGGTCACGCTGGCGTCGAGCACGCTGGTGCGCCACGGCAACCTGACGCCGCGCCAGGCGACGAGCGTCGAGGGGATCGCGGCGAGCGCGCGCCGCATGGCGCGGACGATCGACGACCTGCTCGACCTGACCCGGAGCTGCTTCGGCGACAGCATCCCGATCGCGCGGAGGCCGGGGAACCTCCATGTCCTCTGCAAGGGGGCGATCGACGAGCTCCGGGCGACGCACGCGGGGGTGCCGATCCGGCTCGATCTGCGGGGGAGCGGCGCGGGGCTGTGGGATCCCGAGCGGGTCGCCCAGATGGTGACGAACCTCGTGCAGAACGCGGTCGACCACGCCGAGCCCGGGAGCGCCGTGCGGGTGGCGCTCCGGCCGCGCGGGGGCGACGTGCTGATCGAGGTGCACAACAAGGGCCCGGAGATCGCGCCGGAGCGGCTGGCGACGCTGTTCGAGCCCTGGCAGCAGGCGTCGCCCGCGGAGGGGCGAGCGAGCGCGGGGCGGGGGCTCGGGCTCGGGCTGTTCATCGCGCACCAGATCGCGCGGGCGCACGGCGGGGCGATCGAGGTGGCGAGCCAGGCGGAGCGGGGGACGACGTTCACGGCGCGGCTGCCGCGGAGGGGGGCGGCGAGGGGCTGAGGGGTGGGGGCGAGGCACGCATAGGATGGCGTGGCGTGAGGCGACCACAGCGATGCCGCCGAACGGATTACGTTTGCTCTTACAGCCGAGCGAGCCGTCCGTCGTCGAGCAGCACCCAGGGGGCGGCAGCCGAGTACGCCTCGGTCCCGGCGATGGGCAGGCTTGGCGCATCCGTGAGCTCGTCGAGTCCCTTGTCCCGTAGCCGCATCCCACGTTCGGTGAGGCGATACACCTCCGAGAGCATGGGGTAGCCAGCATTGGGCGGCTTTGGACCAGGCGCGCGATCCACGGCCGCGCTCGACTCGTGGTCTGCCCAGTGCTCCAGCCGGCGCGGCAGGAACAGATCGCCTGTACAGAAGAGGAGATGCCACATGTCTACCAGCGTCTCCGACTTCTGTGCGGCCACGCCCGCCGGAGTCTGCCACTCAGTCGACAGCCGAGAGAGAGTGATCTCGTCGAATCGACTCAAGCGCAGGTCTCCCTCCGCGGTCCTTCTTGGAAAGAAGCAGGAGAGGAACGCCCACAGGGGAGCAAGCTCCGGAAAGCCTTCGACGCCAGCCCTGCAGCTCTCTGCGAACGACAAGGGATTCTCGTCGACGTAGCTGTCCCAGAGGCGAACAGCGCGATCGTAGCGTTCGGGCGGCCAGGGGCTCGCCTTACCAAGACGGTTCAGGAGGACCTCGTCCGCATGATCGGACACGGACTCGGAGCAGGTAAACGGACGAGCCGACACCTCACGGCTTGCTGCTCTCGACGGTGGAATGGGGATCGAAATCGAGAATGAAGATATCGTGATGTGCGAACCCGAGATGACGCAACCAGCTACAAATCCGCCAGAGGTTCACCCGCTCGTGAAGGCTCGCCGATACCCACAAGGCGATGGGGGGCTCCCAGTGGACATCCGACGAATAGAGCTTGTCCCATTCTTCGGTCGAATTCCACCACGCACGACGCGCCCGCGCATGTTCCAGAGCGTCTCCACGGCTCGGACCGATGACAAGACGGTCGGACGCGCACACGACATGGGTCGCACCAACCTGCAACAGCCGCTCGGTGGTGAGCCCATCGAGAGCGACATGAGTAGCCCCGCCAAGTTCAACGATGTTCGCCATGCTCAACAGAGCCACACTTGCAGTGGTGTCCGAAGTTGTAATTCATGGCCTTTCAATGCGGAGCGAGGGACGACGTTCACGGCGCGGCTGCCGCAGTGGGCGGCGGGGGCGAGGCGCTGAGGAGGCGGCGAGGGCGGCGGTGCAGTGCGCTCTTGCGAGAGGGCTTCCAGGAGGAAGCCAGTCATGACATGCAGCAGAAGGTGGAGGGCGCGCTCGCCAAGAGTTCGCCCACGGGCTCGCCACCGTGCGGCGGGCATGCGCCCGGCTCGACATCCGCGATCACGGCCGACTTGCTCCCCAGGCCTGCGCCGGGAGGCGTCACGACGCAGAACGGGACGCTGGAGCTGACGATGTTCGACGCGAGCAGGTCGGTGCAGGCGGCGTCGCGGTACACGGACGCCATGAGGGTGCACGAGGCGCCGGTCGGATCGCCGCAGCCGCAGGGGGTGCACTCGCGGCCGTCAATCATGTCCTCGAAGAAGACGTGCTTGACGGCATACCCCTCCGGACAGCTGGCGTCGTCGCCCTCGTGGTAGACGCAGGTCAGGAAGCCCGACGGCGCGGCTGGCACACATGTCGTTGCGTCCTCGCACGCGGTGTACGCGCCGGCGAGGCACGCTCTGGCCCGCGTCGCCCACGGAGCCAGCCTGGGGACAGGCGGCGGGGCGTCGATGCGCGGCGTGCACGCGCCGGTCGTCACCGAGGGAGCCGCGATTGTGAGCGACTGCACGCAGGGCTCGCCGTCGCAGAGCTGATCTTCGGGGATCGGGTTCGCCGCGGTGCACGCGCCGTCCCAGCCGTCGGGCGCGGCGAAGGAGGTCATCACGGTGCCCGGCTCGTCGCCGGGGCACGAGGCGGACGAGGATGCGGCCCAGCCGGTGGGGAGCGCGCAGGAGGCCTCGGGCGGATCGCACGCGCAGATCGCGCAGTCCATCGGCGGCTGCTGGAGATCGGCGAAGCCTTCGTAGCCAAGCGTGGGCGCGTCGGCGGGGCAGTCGGGGACAGCTTCGGGTGGGCCGAACCAGAGCAGCGCAGGGCCGAACCAGCCGAGCGGCGCGGGCGGGGTGCACTGGCCAGAGCACAGCGAGCTGTGCATGTCGCCGCCGGAGCCGCCCTGGCCGCTGACGCTGGCCTCGCCGCCGGCGCCGCCCGCACCACCATCGCCCCCCGCGCCGTCTGCACCGGCCGCTCCGGCGTCGGGCTGCTGTCCGCAGCCGTGCAGCTGATGCTCAATTTCTCCGGGCGTACAAGGGCCGGTGATGATGATTGGTTCTTGATTGCAGGCAACCACCAGCAGCAACCACGGAAGGAGAAGGCGGGGAGTGCGCATCGCAGAGAGCCTACTCAGGCGCGCATCTTCGGCGCAACGCAAAGATTCGACAAATAGCTTCATGGGCAACCATTACAAATTTGAGGGATAATTTCTCATACTACTCGAGCGCGTGTCGCTTCGTCCCACCCCTTCCGCCACCGGCGCGCTCACAAGCTCGCCTGGAGGCCGAACCCGAGCGTGCCGGCGATGTCGCGTGAGGCCCAGAGCGAACTATCGGACATCTGATCGTTCGTACGACGGCCGATCGCTGCGCCGACCAGGGTGGGAGCCACGCCCAAGTATCCCCGCGCAGAGAGGCTCTTCGAGAATGGCCAGTCGACGCCGATCCGGCCACCGAGCCCAAGACCGAGGCGCAGAGACGATGCCGCGCCGAGCGGAACCTCGGGTGTAACACGAAGCATGCCGAGCTCCACGGCTCCACAGGCGAAAAGAACGTGGCGATGCAGGCACACCGCGGCGTTCGTCATGAAAAGCGACGCTGCCATGGGCACCTCGTCGATCTCTTGCGACAGCGAGGCGAGCCCGCGGACTTCCAGCGCGACCGACCACGCTGGCCAGCGTCCTCCGATTGACAACGCCGGGCCGATGGCGACGCCCGGCGCCATCCCGAGGCCTGTCACGGCGCCGAGGCCGGCTACCCAGCGGAAGCGCTCCGCCGCAACCGGCGACGCGCTGCTCCGGGGCGGCGCGCGCACGGGTGACGCTGTGCGCGGGGATGATGGCGGCGCAGGGGACGGCTTCGGCGGGCAGGGCCGATCCGGCGAACAGGGCCCGTCGGGTGGTGCGGGCGGCGAAGCGGGCTTCGCTGGTACCCCAGGTGGTGCGGCGAGCTCGGCGGCGTCGTCGAGCAGCACGGCGATGGACAGGGCCATGGCGGTGACGAGCACCTTGCAGTCATCGTAGGCGCTGAACCCGTCGAACCAGCGTCCGTGACCGTCGCCGTCGCGGAGGAACATCGAGGCGGCGAGCTTGCCGCGCCGGCGCTCGATGGACGCCGTCATCGTGAACGCAGCCTCGGCGTCATAGGGGTCGACCCCACCCATCGCCCGGACCGTCTCCGCGCGCAGGAGCTGCTCGTCCGGGCACTCCTCGGCGCCTGGCCCACGGATGAACTCGAGCCGCACCCGGAGCGGCGTGGCCGTGGGCTCGGCCCGGACCGGTGCGACCCCGGCGGCCGAGATCGCGGCCGCGGCCGTCGAGGCGAGCGCTGCGCGTGCTGCCCGCTTCCTGCGCGCGCCCTCGTCGTGCGATCTCCCGCGCATCGGCCTCGTCCGCGCGGTCATGGAAGCGTCTGCCCCGCCGCGCTGCCGGCCGGCGCTGTCTGCGCCCCCGCGGCCTTCGATCGCAGCCGCTCGCGCGTCAGTTTGAGCCGCCCCTCGGGGAACCGCCGCTCGTGGGCGGCGATGCGCTCCAGCGCGAGCGCTCTATCGCCTTGCAGCAGCGCCTGCCTGGCGGCGTCGAGCAGCTGCAGCTCGTCGGCGAGCGGCTCTCGATCCTGGTCGGAGGGAGCGTGCTGCTCCGGCGCGGCGGGTTTGCGCTGGCGGAAGACACGTGCCGGCGTGGGCGCGCGAGAGGGTGAAGCTTCCTTGTCCGAGATCGCATCGGATCGCGGCGCCTCGGATCGCGGCCTTCCACCGGGCCCCGTCTCCGGCCGCGCATCGAGGCCGACGGCACGCGAGAGGAGGATCGGTGTCGCGATCGGGCCCAGACGGTGGGCCCAGAGGGCCGGCGCCGGCGCGAGCGCGGCGAACAGCGCGGCGCCGCTGACGCCTGCCGTCGCCCACACCAGCGCCGGGAGGATGAACCGGGCGAGCAGGCGCGCGAAGCGAGCGGCATGCCCGGGTCGATCTGCGAGGTCCTGGCGTCCGAGATCGCTCGGCGGCTCGGAACGGGTTGCAGGCGCGCTCGTCTCGACGATGGCGGCTGCGCCGGCGTGGACGGCCGGCGACGCGGCGGCGGAGCGCGAGGAGGCGAGGGAGAAGAGCGGGAGCATGAGCAGGACGGACCGGAGCGCGCGCTGCTCCTCGGGACGCAGGCGCTTCACGGCGGCGCGGAAGTCTTCGCGCGCGAGGCGCAGCCGACTTGAAGCGGTGTTCTCGTTGAGCTCGAGAGAGCGCGCGATCTCGCGCAGCGGGATCTCGACCATGTCGGCCATGATCAGGATGGCGCGCCGTTCGGGCGCGATCGTCGCCAGCAGGCGGGTCGCGATCGCGATCCGCTGGTTCGTGGCAATGCGCTGCTCGCTGCTCGGCGCGACGTCGGCGCGCTCGAAGTACGCCTCATCCGCGAGGCCCACCGGCACCTCGAGGCGCCGGTAGTTGCGCTCCAGATGGCGCCGGACCTTGCGCCAGGCGATCCCGAAGAGCCAGCTGGACTCGGCTCGCCAGCGCGGGCCGAGGCCGTGCGGGCGCGATGGCCGAGGGGGATTGCGCGGCGCCGGCAGCGGGAGCGACGCCGGGTCGTCCTGCTCCCGCTGCTCCTGGGCGGTGTCCTCGGCGGCAGCGGGCACGGCCAACACGAAGTCCTCGAGAAACGGCGAGGCGACCGGCGGCAGTGAGGCAGAGCCGGGTGCTGCGGCGGGATAGGCGGGGTTGTACCGGGGGAGGCTCGTGTAGGCGCCCAGGAGGACCTCCTGGGAGAGGTCGTCGATGTCGTCCTCGGCCACGCCGAGGTAGCGGAGCATCCCCGGGAGCACGTGAACAGCGGTCGCGTGCATCGATGTCCAGGTGCTGTGCTGGACGAGGTCGGCGGGAGGAGGCGGGAGGGGAGAGAGAGGGCTCATGCTTAGAATTGCGGGGGATTCTCGGGATCGTCACGAAATCGACGGCGGGTGCCAAGGGGCGAGCGCTCCGGGGCCATGTCTTGTCCCTGGGGGACAGCACGGCTAGGGACGGGGAATGCGCAAAACCGTTTCGACTCGCAGCATCGTCTCGATCGCCATCACCACCTGCGTCCTCGCGACGACGGCCTGCAGCTCTGACGAAGAGTCGCCTGCTCCGGACGAGGAGGTCGCCGTCGCCATCTCCGAAGCCCGCGGCCTGGCCGAGGGCTCCACGGCGACGGTCGACGGTGTCGTGACCGTCGCGCCTGGCACATTCAATTCGGCGACCGGCGAGCAGGGCTTCGCGCTGCAGGACGACACCGGGGGCATCTACGTGAGCCTGCCCGACGCGCTCGATCTCAACCTCGACACCCGGGTGCGTGTCACGGGGACGCTCGGGCAGACGGCCCAGCAGACGGTGCTCAACGCCAAGGCAGCCTCGGTCACGACGCTCGGCGAGGCCCGCTCCGTCGGACCGAAGGACGTCACGACCGGAGAGGTCGGCGAGCCCGTCGAGGGCCTGCTCGTGCGCGTGGACGGCCGCGTGACCAAGGCCGTGGAGGACGACCAGCCCTACGGCTTCAAGGTGTACATCGACGACGGCTCGGGCGAGATCCAGGTCTTCGTGCATATCGTGAACGGCCAACCTGTCATCGACACCACGTCGCTCAAGGTCGATCAGGACATCACGGTGACCGGCCTCGCCGCGCAATACGAGGTGACCTACGAGGTCGCGCCGCGCTCGACAGGAGACCTCGTGGCGGAATGAGCGAGCCGGCCGGCGCGCCGACCCGACCCTGCGCCTTACCGCCTTGCTACGCTGTGTGCCCCCGGGCAGACGTGGCCCCTATGGGCCAAGCCGCCGAGAAACAGCGCCGCGCCACGTACGCCGACCTCGAAGCCGTTCCGTCGCACCAGGTGGCAGAGCTCGTCAGCGGCACCCTGCACGGGGGCCCGCCGTCGTCCACCGCGACGCCGCCCGCGTCCGCGCCGAGCCCTTCCACGCCATCGAGCTCGATCTCTCGGTCCTCTGGGCGAGGTGACCTGCAGCCGCGCTGACCTGTCCGAGCGCATCTGGACCGAGCAGCGATGGTTGTACTCCTGGCCGAGGCGACACAGGGTGTTGCGTATCCCCTGTCCGATTCCCTTCGTCGGCCCGGTGGCGGTGCCTGGCTCCGCGTCGAGGGCAGATCAGCCGCCAAGCGCACCGAGGGCGCCAAGAAGAGAACCCATCTCGGGATCAGCGCTTCTTGCTGGGCTCGCGCGCCGGATCGAGCTCCTGGAAGGGCAGCGCGGGCCGGGGGACGAACCGGCTCATCTCGGTGGTCCCGTGGAGGTTCCGCAGCGCGCCGGGCGCCGGTTCCGCGGGCAGAGCGGGCCACGGCGCGCTCGCGGCCTCCCGGGGCGCGCTCGCGGCCTCGTCGCGCAGGTACGACGGCCGCTCCGCCGCACGCCCGCCCTCGAACGCGCGCGCGCCGTCGATGTCCCCCTGCTGGGCCACGGGCTCGCCGAGCGACTCGATGCGCGGCGGGAACTCGCGAAGTCGCCGCTCCTGGGTGGCGAGCGCCTTCGCAAAGCGCGTCAGGATCTCCGGCTCGTCGCGGGCGAGCGCGCTGCTCATCGCCGTGCCCCAGCCGCGCGTCGCCGCGTCCCAGCGCGCCGGCTGGATGCCGAGCCGGAGCAGCACCTCGGTCGAGCGCGCCGCGGGGAAGTGGCGACGATAGGCCATCACCTCCGCGTAGCGCTCGATCGTGAGCCCCTCGATCCGCGGTTCGCGCTGGTGCGCGCGCCCTGCCTGCCGCCCTCGCTCTGCCGCGCTCATCTCGGCTCCTTGGTCGCGGCGCCGCGCGCCTTGCGCTTCGCCAGCCGCTGCTCGCGCTCCTTCACCCATTTCGGGGTGTGGAGCGCGGGGTTCTTCAGCCACCCGCACGCCTCGCGATCGCCTCGATCGCACGCGAGCTGCGCGGTCTCGCGCGCCTTCTTCGGGTCCCTTGGCACGCCCCAGCCCTTGTCGTGGAGCAGGGCGTAATCGAGGCAGCTCGGACGGCTATCGCCATTGCATGCCTCGCGAAAACGCTCGGCGCCTTCGCGCATCCCTTCTCCCTCCCGTACCTCCTCGCCGTCGTGGGAGATGAGCCAGACACCGAGGGTACGGCATGCATTGCTGTCGTGCCAGCCGCAGGCCCTTCGCCGAAAATCGAGCGATTTGTGGATATCGCGCCCCGTCCCCTCCCCGTTGAGATAAAGTGTGCCGAGGATGTCGCAGGCAGGCGTATAGCCGAGCGCGCAGCTCCGCTCGGTGAACACGAACGTCTTGCGCGGATCCTTCGCCACGCCGTAGCCGAATTTGTAAAACCTGGCGAGCTCGAAGCAGGAGGGCTCAGCGCCGCCTCGGCACGCGATCTCGAACAGCGCTGCTGCGGCCACGTAGTCTCTGTCGCCTTGCTCTCCTTCGCCGTACATCAGCCCGAGATCGTTACATGCGGCGATGTTGTTGCGGGTTCGGCAGAGCTCGCCGAGCAGGCTCCTCGCGCTGGTGATATCCTCTTTGGCGACCAGGTTGCAGAATCGGCCCGTGTCCTCGCAGGCGGCCTTGCGTAGCGCCACCTGACGTCTGGCGAACTCGTTGACCCGCGCCCATCTCTCATGCTCCTTGATGTCGCCGAGGGCGGGGAGGTCCGCGCGGGCCCACATCTCGGCTGCATGGCCGCAGCTCCATTCGTTGCCCATGGAGCATCCTCTTGCGAGGAGCGCGCATCCCTTGGCCTGATCTTCCGGCACATGGATCGCCGTGAAATGGATCGCCCCCAGCGTACCACAGGACTTCGCATCATCGGCGTTGCAGGCGCGCTCCAGGAGCTTGATCGCGGCGGCGAACTCCTCGTCGGTCTGCGCCTCGATGCCCGGCTCGCTCCGGAAACGGAGGTCGGCCAGGCGACCGCAGGCGGGTTGATATCCGGCGTCGCAGGCTTTGGTATAGAGCGCCGCTGCGCGCGGATAATCCCTCTCCAGCGCGCCGCCAAGGTAGAGCTGCGCGAGGCGCTCACAGCCGCTTTGCTCACCGCCGTTGCACGCCTTCTCGAGCACGGTCGCCGCCTCTTTGGGATCGGCCTGCATCCGGATCTCCCCGACGCGGACGCAGCTCGCGAGCGCGCCGTGATTGCACGCCCACGTGCACTCCTCGATCGTGGCGCTCTTCGCGCAGTCTTTCGGGCCTGCTGGCGGAGCGCTCGCCGTCGCTGCCGCCGCCGTGGGGCGTGCCACCGGGGGTGGCGCGGACTGAAGCGGTCGGGGCGGCGGCGTTTCAGCGCAGCCGAACACGAACATCAATCCGGTAAGCAGAGACGCTACCACCGATCTCATGCGAGCTCCACCTCACCCGGTGTCCTCGGTTCGTCGTCGATCATGCTCATCCTGAGCTCTTCGGCGTGGTCATCGTCGGTCGCGATGGGCTCGGCGTCATGCTCGCTCGCGCTCCTCGTGTCCTCGCCGTCACGGAACAGCGATGGAATCGTGATGTCGATGCGACGTTGAGGGTCTTGTCGCGGCCGACGGTCTCCGTGGCGTCGTTCTCGATCGAGGCGTCGAGATCGCGCTGGGCGCGGATCACCACCTGCTCGCCGCCGGCCCGATCCTCGAAGGCGATCTCGTTGTATCCGCCGCCGCCCGGCGTCGACTGCGTGCGGATGCCGCTCCGCGAGCGCGAGCGCGGCAGCCGGTGCGTCGGCGCGTGGAGGCCGTTGTGGAGCGCGCCCACGACGACGGGGCGGTCGAGATCGCCGCCGAGGAAGCCGACGAGGACCTCCATCCCCACGCGAGGCACGAACTGGAAGCCCCAGCCCGCGCCCGCCCACGGCGTCGCGACGCGGAGCCAGCACGAGCTCCTGTCGTCGCGCGCGCCGTCGAGGTCCCAGTGGAACTGCACCTTCACGCGGCCGAGCGCGTCGGTGTGGATCTCCTCGCCGGGCGGGCCGACGACGGTCGCGGTCTCGAGCGCCTGCCGCACCGACGCGCGGGGCGCGGGCGGCCTCACCGGCACGGCCTCGGGCGCGCAGCGGAAGCGCGCCTCGTAGCTCGGCCCGTCGCTGCCCGAGAGGTGCGCGTTGTGGCCCTCGTGCTCGACCCGGGTCAGCACATAGCGCCCGTTGAGCGCGGCGACGTCGTGGCCCTCCAGCGAGAACCTGTGCCCCGGCGCGAGCCGCCGGCACCACGAGGCGCCCTCGCCGAGATCCGCGCGCGCCCGGGCCTGCTCCAGCACGATCTGCGCCCGCTCGGCGCCGGCGTCGATCCGCTCGTCGTGATCGTGGTGCTCGTACGTCGTGCGCCCCCGGATCGCCTCCCCTCGGGACCCGCCGAGATCGAGCGCCGGTCGCGCGAAGTCGAAGCCCTTCACCCGCGCGCCGCGCGGCGCCTTGGCCTGCCTCCGCACGAACCGCGTCACGTGCCGCTCCTCGGGAGCGAGCGCGGCGGCGCCGGTCGCCTGGCGGTAGGCGAGCGTGGGATCGCCGGCGATCTGCGCATAGGCCCCGGGGGAATCGGCGAAGACGATCACCTCGGGCGCCGCCGGGTCGCCGCCCTCGGGCGGCTCGAACCAGAAGAAGACGTTGTCCTCCGCGCAGAGCCTGGCGATGAAGGCGAGATCGCTCTCCTGGTGCTGGACGCAGTAGACGCGCGGGGGCCGGGGCGCGCGTCGCCGTCGGCTCATTCGTGCCCCGTGGGCGCGAAATCAAGGCTGAGATTACCTACCCCCTGGTCGAGCCTGCACACGCCGCGCCGGGCGTCGGGCTCCGCGCGCCTCCCTTGAGCGACCGCGCCGTCAGAGCAGAGGCTGCAACGCCGCGTACCACTGCTCGCCCAGCAGCACGTAGCCCTGGAGGTTGGGGTGCCACTGATCTTCGAGTAACGTGGTCTTGTTCGGATTGAAGGGCGTGTACATGTCGACGGAGATGATGTGTCGGCCTGCGTCCGCGCGGGCCTTCACCACCGCCGGAATGGCGTCGTCGTAGGTCTTGATGCGCGCGCTGAGCGCGGTGTCGTCGCCCTTGCTCGCATCGCCGCGCGACGGGACGGGCGCGGCCACCACGATGAGAACACTGGGGAGCTGCTCGTAGATGCTGTCAATCAACGCGCCCAGACGTTTGGGGGCGTTGGGCATGTCGTAATTGTCGATTGCGTCGTTTGTTCCAATCATCAAGAGCACGATGTCGGGCTTGTATTGCGGCATGACGGTCGACACCAGCGTCGAGATGCCGCTCCTTCCGCCTGCGGGGGCGATCGTCCAGCCGCTGTGGCCCTCGTGGTTGTGCGGGAACGCCACGCCGCCAACGGTGTTCGGTCCGTTCGATCCCGAACCGACGAACGTGATGTTCTTGCCCGCCGCGTGCGCGAGCCGGAACAGCTCGACGCGATAGCCGCCCGGCGTGTCCCCGTTGTATCCGTCGGTGATAGAGTCGCCGAACGGCATGATCTTGCACGCCGTACCGTCGGTCGGGCAGGGCCGATAGGTCGAGCCCGCGCCGCCACCGGCGCCACCCTGCGCGCCCGAATCGCCGCCGCTGCCGCCGGCCGCCGCACCGCCGCCATCCCCGCCACCGCCCGTTCCCGCGAGCGATCCACCGGTACCGGCCGCAGAGGTCGTTCCGCCGGTGCCCGCGGCAGCGCCGTCCGTGCCGCCGCCGTCGCTCGTTCCGCCTGCGCCGCCACCGGCGCCCGCTTCGCCCGCTCCGCCGGCGCCCGCGCCGACGCCGCCCGCGCCGCCGCCGCTACAGCCGAGAGCGATGACGACGAGCCCGGCCAGGACCGGCCAAGATGTGAGCGGCTTCATGCCGGAGGATGGTAACGCCGAAAGCTACGGTTTTGTCAACTGAAACGACGGCAGTCGGAATCGACGATCGGGCAGCCTATGGCAATCTCACGGCGCGACGACGGTCGCCCATCCGGTGCCCGGCATCGAGAACTGCAGCTTCGCTCTCCCAGCGGACGCATGAGAGATCGCCTACCTGATGCGGGCCGTGCGTCTTGCGGGGCGCGTTGGTCAGGAAGAAGCAGTGTAACCGTTCACGGGCTGGATCGCATTCCTGACCAACCTCGGGCGCTTGCGAGTACCAGCAACGGTTGTCTTCATATGCTCGCTCAGTCTTGCAGGCACGCGAATTGTTGCATTGATTGAGTCGATCCGTGAACGATTACGAAGCAGTAGCCCTTGGGCGTGTGGACGCCAACGAGGCGAGGAGGCCGGGACGAGCCGGCCGGATCACGAAAAGCAGAACCGCGCGGGCCACCAACGCGGGCGTGCTGAGCTGGATGCCTCGCTGGTTCCAGCAAAAAGGGGCGTGAAAAACTGGCCCGAACCCCACGGATCGTGGCCGGCCGGGCACGAAGTATCACCTTCTGGTCGATCAGAATGGTATCCCGCTCGCCGTCGAGATGACGCCGGCGAACGTCCATGACTCGAGGATGTTCACTCCTATGGTGGACGCGGTGCCGCCGATCGCGCGTCCTTGCGGCCGACCGCGGCGCCGCCCCAAGAAACTGCATGCCGATAAGGCCTACGACGACCCGGCCCTGCGGTTGGCTTGTCATCTGCGCCACATCGTGCCCCGCATCGCTCGCAAGGGCATCGAGTCGTCGGAGAAACTCGGCCGTCACCGCTGGGTCGTCGAACGGACGATCGCTTGGGTCCGGCGCTTCCGCCGCTTGACCGTGCGGTATGAGCGCCGTGCCGACATTCACCGAGCGTTCCTCCTGCTCGCCGTATGCCTGATCTGCCTCAACCATATCCCGACAGGCTTTTGTTAGGCTCTCTAAGCATATTCCGAGCGCCACTTCCGCGGCACACGCTTACTCAGCCTCGATCATCGCCCTCCCATCGCCACGAGCCTCGGCCTGCGCCTCACCTTCGCCGAGCCCGTCCGCGGCCCCATCGCCCTCGGCTACGCCTCCCCCTTCGGCCTCGGCACGCTCGCCCCGGCGCCGTGATCCCCCGCCGCGGATCTCCTTCATCCCCTCCTCCCGCCGCCGTATCCTCCTCGCAGGAGGCTCCATGCCGACCGCGACGCGCCCCCAGAACGCCACGCTCACGGGCACCCTGCCGCTCGACCGCCCCACGGCGGAGCGGCCGCACCGGCTCTACGTGGCCACCTCGAACCACTGCAACCGCTCCTGTCCGTGGTGCTGCACCTGCTCATCGCCCCGGGGGCAGACCTTCCTCGCCCTCGATCGCTACCTCGCGAGCTTCCCGGCCGAGGGCCCCTTCGAGGTGCAGCTCGAGGGCGGCGAGCCCACGATCCACCCGCACTTCGACGAGATGGTCCGCCTCGCCCGCGCCGAGCCCCGCTGCGCGCGCGTCGTCGTCGTGACCAACGGCGTCGAGATCCCGCGCGAACCGGCCGGGCTCGACGCGTGGCTCCAGAGGCTCGGCGAGCCCGCCACGATCAAGCTCTCGGTGAACCACCACCTCCTCGAGCACGACGGCGGCCTGCTCGCCCTCGCGTGCGCCCTGCGCGAGCGGCTCTCCGCGCTCGGCGGCGATCGCCAGCTCGTCCTGAACGTCCGGCTGCGCAAGACCGAGCCCGACGGCGATGCATGGATCGTCGAGGCGGTGCGCGACGCGGGGCTCCTCGCGCTCGCCAACGTGTTCCACCTGCAGCGCTATGGCTTCGCGCAGAAGCGGGAGGACTGGGACGAGCCTTTCCTCGTGGGGACCCATTTCACGATGCTCAACCCAGACGGCAGCGCCTTTGGCCCCGACCTCGTGGCGCGCTCCGACGCGATGAGGAGGCTGCCGTGAACGCCCGTCCCTTCCGCGAGGAATGGCGCCGCCTGAAGAGCCGCGCCTTCGATCTCAAGGGCAACAGCACCGCCGGCGACACGGTGCGCTTCGACCTGTGGGGCCGGCCGATCGAGGTCTATCGCAACGCGAACTTCTCCATCTACAGCCGTCAACCCTGCAACGCGAAATGCCATTTCTGCGTCGAGGAGCTCAGGCCCGCGTCGCGCGGGCGCAGCCTGTCGGTGCAGAAGACCGTCGAGGACGACGACGAGCGCTATTTCGATGCCATGGCGGCGTCCCTGGAAGCCCTCCGGCCGCTCGATCCGACGGTCTCGGTGACCGGCGGGGAGCCGAGCCACGATCCGCGGTTGCCCCGCATCCTAGCGCTCGGGCAGGCCCACCGGGGCCGCAAGCGGACGCTCACGACGAACGGATCGGGGCTGCTCCAGCAGCGGGAAGGAAAGCGGGTGATCGACTGGATCGTCGACACCGGTATCCAGCACCTCAACATCAGCCGCGCCCACCCCGATCACGACAGGAACGCACGGCTGATGGTGATGAAGGACGGCCTCCGCGCCGACGAGCTGCGCAGCGTCGTGGCGGCGGCGACGGCGGGCGGCACCCGGGTGCGCCTCTCCTGTGTGCTCCTCGACGGGCAGATCGACGCCGTCGAGCCCATCGTCGATTACCTGCGCTTCGCCCGGTCGCTCGGCGTGGACAACGTGATCTTCCGGCAGCTGATGAAGACCGACCCGACCGCGGTGGTCGAGAACCACGTCGTCAAGTACAGCGATCGCGCGCGCGTCCGGCTCGAGCCGCTCCTCGACGCGCTGAGCGCCGACGCGCGGTTCTCGTTCGAGCGGCAGATCGTGGGTTATTATTACTATGTCGAGGTGTTCCGCTTCGAGGACATGGATGTCGTCTTCGAGGAGGCCGACCTCGCCCAGCTTGAGGAGACGAAGCGCTCGGGCCCGGGCATCGTCCACGAGCTCATCTTCCACCCCAATGCGAGGCTCGCCTCGACCTGGCAACCCTGGGACGGCGTCCTCGGCCCTCCCCCTTCGATGCGCGCCTCGCTGGCCACGTCATGACACCGTTCATCCTTCCCCTTCCTTATATCGGCCGGAATCTGCTCTTCCTCGAGGAGGTCCTGGACGAGCTCGAAGAGCGCGGCGCGCCTCCCCCTCTCCTGTTCCGCGCGAGCGAGGCGGACAAGCTGGCTCGCCTCCTCGAGCACGGCACCGACCGCGCAGGATACCCTGGAGAGAGGGCGTGGACCGACGGCCCGGATCAGGGGCGGGCGATCCGGCACGAAGACGTGATCTTCGCGACGACCGAAGACGAGATCCGGAGAGGGGAACGGGAGCCCGAGCGGTCCACGTCGCTCAAGAAATTCGCCGTGATCGAGCGGCCGCTGTTCATCGCGCACGACGCCCGCTGCTTCGTCAAGCTGTGCGACAGGCAGTACGAGTACCGCGATCCGGCGCAGAAGCGAGCGGCGCTGCTCGCGCTGTTCCCGGTGACCCGGGTCGCGCCCATCCAGGGCTGGTTCTCCGAGGAGGACGGCCTCGCCTACCGGGCGCTTGTGCGCCCCCTCCGGGGCGGCGCGATGGTCGAGGTGGGCTCGTGGAAAGGGCTCTCCACGGCGTACGTCGGGCGGCTCGCCGCGAGGAACGGGGTCGCGCTCCATTGCGTCGACACCTGGGCAGGCTCGAGCGACAAGTACGCCGACAGGTATCGCGCCCTGCTCGCCGCGGAGGACGTGCCCGGCGCGTTCAGGGCGAACATGGCGGCGCTCGGGATCCAGCCAGACGTGCTCCGGATGGCGTCCACGGACGCGGCGGCGCGCTTCGCCGACGCCAGCCTGGATCTCGTGTTCCTCGACGGCTCGCACGACCGCGCGGCCGTGCTCGCCGATCTCGAGGCCTGGTGGCCAAGGCTCAAGCCGGGCGGCGTCCTGGCCGGCCATGACCACAACGAGGATCACGCGGGCGTCATGGAGGCCGTCGCTCACTTCATGTCCCGCACCGGGCGGGCGATCGAGCGCGGCGCTGGCTCGGTGTGGTGGGCGCGGCGATAGGTGGGATGGTGATGGGCAAACCTCTCTTCGTGGCGACAGGGGCCTATTCGTGCGGCAAGACCACGACGCTCCGTCACCTCGCGTCCACGCGGGGCTACCGCGTACACGGCGAGGCGCACCGGCGCGTGCTCGACGAGCTCGGCGCGCGCACCCACGGCCACGCGCCGGACGCGCCGTTTCGCCCGATCGACACGCCGGAGCACCTCTGTCCCATGTGCCGAAAGCGGGAGTTCGCCGCGCTCGTGCTGGAGACCCAGAAGACCATCGAGGCGGACGCGCGGGAGGGAGACTGGCTGGAGCGCGGGTACCTCGATCCGGTCGAGTACTACCTGCGCACGAGCGGAGAGGCGGAGTACCCTTGGCGGGAAGGCGAGCCCGCCTTCGAGCACTATGCGCTGGTGTTCCTGTTCGCCGTGATGCCGGAGCTCCAGGAGCCGCGCTGGGGCAAGAGCAGAGAGGCGCGCGCCGCCGAGGCGGAGCGGATCAACCAGCGGCTCGGCGCGCTCTACCGCGAGGCGGGCTTCGAGGTGATCGACGTCGGCCCCGGCACGGTGGAGGAGCGGGCGGAGCTCCTGGCGAGCCGCGCGCGGCTGACCGGTACCGCGCATCGCGCCTGACTCGGCGCGCCAGGGCGCATGGCGCGGCGGCGCGGGGCCCTCACCCCTCCGCGAAGTCCTGAGCGAGCCGCACGTCCTTCAGCTCCGCGCCGAGCAGCTCGATCGCGGCCGTGACGAGCGGGTGGTCGGCCACGGCGCGCTTGGCGGCCTCGACGCGGGCCTTCCGCTCGGCGGTCTCGACCTGGGCGAGCGACGGGCCGGCGCTGCCGCGGGTGATCGTCTCGAAGACCAGCTCGGCGGGGGCGCCGAAGTGGGCGCCGAGGACGCGGGCGAGCAGGTCGCGGGACGCCGGCTCGGTGGCCTGGCCGGACAGGAACGAGTTCGCCTCGTAGCCGAGCGCGACGCGGGTCGGCGTGAGCTCCAGCACCGCCGCGTGCTCGAGGACGGAGGCGAGCGCTGGCCGCTGCACCCTGACCGCGGCGATCACCGCGCGCCAGGTGGCGAGGTCCTCGGCGCTCATCGCTGGCGGCGGCGGCGCGCTCGACGCTGGCGCCGGGCTCGGCGCCGAGGGCGGCGCGCTCGACGCTGGCACCGGGCCCTGCGCCGAGGGCGGCGCGCTCGACCTCGGCGCCGAGCCGGGCGCCACGAACTGCGGCGCGCTCTGCGGAACGGAGTACAGCGCGCCGCGCGGCGACGGTGGCGGAGCGCTGTCGGCGCGGTACGCGGGCGCGACCGCGCCGCTCGCGTACGGCGGCGCCTTCGCGAAGGCCGGCGCCGCGCCGCCGCTCGCGAAGCTGGTCGCGGCGCCGTGCACGCCCGGCGCGCCGTTCACGAAGGGGACGACGTTGGCAGCCGACGTGCCGCTCGCCGCGACACCGCCGTTCGCCGCCATGCCGCCGTGCGCTCTCGCCACCCCGCTCCCGCTCGGCGCGCCATAGACGGCCGCCGCGCCGTTCGCTCGCGCCACGCCGTTCGCCGCTGCCACGCCGTTCGCCGCCACGCCGTTCGCCGCGCCAGTCGGTCTCCCAGCCCCGCCCGCGCCCGCCGCGCCGCTCGCGAAGGCGACGCCGTTCGCCGGTGCGCCGGCGGCCGCCGCGCCGTTCGCTCGCGCCACGCCGCTCGCCGCCGCCGCGCCATTCAACCCCGCCGCGCCGGAGGCGTGCGCGTCCTCGGGCGCAGCCTCGGCCGATGCCGCCCCGCGCCGGGGCGCAGCCGCTCCGCCGGACGGCGCGCCGGGCCGCTGCGGCCCGCGCTCCGGCGCGCCGCCGCCGCCACCCCCGCCGCCGCCTCCGCCGTTCAGGCGCCGCTCGAGATCGCCGAGGCGGCGCAGCAGCTCGTCGATCGGCAGGAGCGGCGGCCTCCGGGCGAGCCGGACGAGCGCCATCTCGAACGAGGCGCGGGGCTGGCCGCTCCGGGCGATGTCGTCGAACGCGCGCGAGAAGCCCTGGTGCAGCCGCGTGAGATCGTCCGCGTCCGCCCGCGCCGCGAGCGCGCGCGTGTCGGCGACCTCCTCGTCCGCGAGATCCAGGAGCGGCGCCGGGTCCTCGCAGACCTTGGCCACCACGAGATCGCGCAGGTGCGCGAGGAAATCGCGGGCCACGTGGGGCAGATCGTACCCCTCCTGCGCGAGCTCGCCGACGATGCGCACGCACGCCGCAGGGTCGCCGTCCACGAGCGCGCCCGCGAGCCGGTGCAGCACGACGCGGTCGGCGACGCCGAGCACCTTCGCCACCCCCTCGGCCGTGATGCGATCGCCGCTCGTCCCCACCCACGCGATCACCTGGTCGAGCAGGCTCATCGCGTCGCGCATGCTCCCCGCCGCCTCCCGCGCGAGCGCGCTGAGCGCCGGGTCGTCGGCGGGGATCTTCTCCTGATCGAGCACCCAGCGGAGCCGCGCCGCGATCGCCTGCGCCCCGATGAGCTTGAAGTCGTAGCGCTGGCACCGGCTCAGGATCGTGACCGGGACCTTGTGCACCTCCGTCGTCGCGAAGATGAACTTCACGTGCGGCGGCGGCTCCTCGAGCGTCTTCAAGAACGCGTTCCACGCCGCGTTCGAGAGCATGTGGACCTCGTCCACGATGAAGATCTTGAACCGGTCGCGCGCCGGCCGGTACGGCAGGCTCTCCTGGAGCTTGCGCACCTCGTCGACGCCGTTGTAGCTCGCGCCGTCGATCTCCTGGACGTCGACGTCCGCGCCGACCGTGATCTCGGCGCACGGCGCGCACGTCTGGCAGGGCGTCGCCGTCGGCCCGTGGACGCAGTTCAGCGCCTTCGCGAGGATGCGGGCGCTCGTCGTCTTGCCGACCCCGCGGACGCCCGTGAAGAGGAACGCGTGGGCGACGCGATCCCGCGCGATGGCGTTGGCGAGCGTCGTGGAGACGTGCTCCTGTCCGACGAGATCCTCGAAGGACTGCGGGCGCCATTTCCGCGCGAGGACGACGTAGCTCATACGCTGCTCGACTAGCACCTTCTCGCGGGCGCGTCGCCGCGGCTGTGGCCGGTACGGAAGTCGCCCTGCATTCCGGAGAGTTTGCCAGAATTGCCGCACAAAATGCACCCCGCCCGCGCCGGGGCCGGAACCGGCCGGAATCCGCCGGAACCGCGCCGCCGCACGCGCCAAGGAGCCCCTGGAGAGCGCGCCAGCGAGCCCCCTGAAGAGACGGAGGAGCCCGCTCGCGGCGGGCGGCCCCGGAGGGAGACGCCCGTGGTGCCGCGCGCTGCGTCGAACGGCCGCGCGCTGCGTCGGCGGGCCGCGCGTCCAGCGCCCCTCCTCGTCCCCATCCCTCCCCCGTCCCCCTCCCCTTCACGGTTGCGGCGCGGCGCGGTTCACGGCATAGACGCCGATCTGAATATGCAATTTCGCGGCGGAATGAACGAGCTGGTTCGCCAGGCGGCGCGCGTGCAGCGCAAGATCGACCAGGTGAAGGGCGAGCTGAAGGACCGCGAGGTGAGCGCGACCGCCGCCGGCGACAAGGTCACCGTCGTGGTCTCCTGCGAGGGCAAGGTGCGCCGGATCGAGGTCGACCCCGCCTTCCTCGCGAGCGAGGGCTTGGAGATGGCGCTCGACGCCGTCGTGGCCGCATCGAACTCGGCGCTCGAGGCGGCCGACAAGCTCGTCGAGACCGAGATCACCAAGGTGACCGGCGGCGTCAAGCTCCCCGGCATGCACACTTGACGGCGTTGCGCTCCCCGTCGTCGCTCCCCGGCTCCTCGAAGGTCCCGAACGGCGACCGGGGCGCGCCCGCGGCCGGCTTCCGGAGCGCGCCCGGCGGCCTGCCCGGCCGGCTGTCGCGGGTCGCCCAGCTGCTCGCCCGCCTGCCGGGCGTCGGCGAGAAGACGGCGCAGCGCTTCGCCCTCTTCCTCGTGACCGCCGGCGAGGACACCGCGCGCGACCTGGGGGGCGAGCTCGTCGAGCTCTGCGATCACATCAGGCCGTGCATCCGGTGCGGCCACATCGCCGAGCTCGACGACGACGGCCGGGCGCTCTGCGCCATCTGCCTGGATACGCGGCGCGACGGCGCGCTCCTGTGCGTTGTCGCGCGCGTCCAGGACCTCCTGGCGATCGAGCGGAGCGGGGCGATGCGCGGGCGGTACTTCGTGCTCGGCCGGCTCCTCTCGCCGCTCGAGGGGGTCGGCGCCGAGGAGCTGCCGCTCGAGGCGCTCCGGGCGCGCGTGCGCGATCCCGAGCAGCCGGTGAGAGAGGTGCTGGTCGCCACCCCGCCTTCCGTCGACGGAGAGGCGACCGCGCTCCTGCTCGCGCGGGAGCTCGGCGCGATGGGGATCCAGGTCACGCGGATCGCCAGCGGCGTGCCGCACGGGGGAGATCTGGAGTTCGCCGACCAGGTGACGCTGGGGCGAGCCATCGAAGGCCGGAAGAGCTTCGGCTAGCAGGAAACGCGAGAATCGGCCCCAGCCAACGAAAGCGAGGGGCGGGGCGGGCGGGCGTTCTTCACGCCGAAGCGCCCACGAATTTCAGAGGTCGAAATGTCCAAAATCGCCATCACATCCGATCGGGCCCCGCGCGCCATCGGCCCCTACTCGCAGGCCGTCAAGGCCGGAGATCTCGTGTTCTGCAGCGGCCAGATCCCGATCGATCCCGCGACGGGCGAGCTCGTCGCCGGGGGGATCGAGGAGCAGACGGCCCGGGTGATCAAGAACCTGACCGAGGTGCTGTCCGCGGCCGGCGCGAGCTGGAGCGACGTGGTGAAGACCACGATCTACCTGACGGACCTCGCGGATTTCGCCATCGTCAACCAGGTGTACGGAGCAGCCGTCGGCGGCGTGCTGCCCGCACGGGCGACGGTGCAGGTGGCGGCGCTGCCCAAGGGCGCCGCCGTCGAGATCGAAGCTGTTGCCCATCTTTCGCGATAATCGGGGAGCCGCGGCCGCGGTCCCCATCTCCACTATGTCCCCGGGAGCCTCGACATGAGCACAAAGAACGAGAGCGAGAGCACGGAGCGGACCGCCAGCGCAGTTCCCGAATCTGCGCGCGAAGGCGCCCCCGATGCAGAGAGCGGAGACAAGCCGCGCGCGCGGCGGGTCGTCCGGTCGGCGAGCACGTCCGTCGGCGCGAGCGGCGCGGGCGGCGTGAAGCGGACCGACGAGCCCTCCGAGGGCGCGTCGGCGCAGCCCGCAGGCGAGGCGCCGCGCCCCTCGTCGAAGGCCGCCGCAAAGGAACCGCAGGGCTCGCTGTTGGATCTCATCGCGCCCCGCAAGCGGCCGGCGCTCGCAGACGCGCCGCCGCCGCCGACGACCGAGGACGCCGCGCCGCCTCCGGCCGCCGCGCCGCGGGTGGTGCGCGACTACCGCGCGCCCAGGCCCGAGCGGCCCGCCGTGGCCTCCGGCGGGCCGAGGCCCGACCGCGGGCCCAGGCCCGATCGCGGCCCGCGCCCCGACCGTGGACCCAGGCCCGACCGCGGGCCGCGCCCCGACCGCGGGCCGCGCCCCGACCGTGGACCCAGGCCCGAGCAGGGCCCTGGAGCGGCGCAGGTAGCAGGCGCAGAGCAGGGCGCGAGGCCCGACCGCGGGCCGCGCCCCGACCGCCCCTGGTCCGACCGCGGGCCCAGGCCCGACCGTGGGCCCAGGCCTGACCGCGGGCCGCGCCCCGACCGCGGGCCGCGCCCCGAGCGCGGGCCCAGGCCCGACCGCGGCTTCTCGGCGCGGCCGGCAGGAGAAGGCGGTCGGCCGCAGGGCCCCGGGGGCGCCGAAGGACGAGCGCCCGCCGCGGCGAAGCAGCAGCAGAGCGACCGGATGGTGACCGTGGTCGGCCAGGGCGCGACCGCGACGGTCGTGACGGGCAAGAGCGCCCGGCAGCCGCAGGGCCCGGCCAAGCCGGCGCACCTCCTCTTCGCGCTCCCGGCCGCCAAGGCGAAGCCGGTCGCGACCGCGGACAAGCCGGCGCTCACGGCGCGCGAGGCGCTCGGCGCGCGCACCGCGAAGGCCCAGCAGGCCGCGGCCACCGCGAAGAGCAAGGCCGAGAGCGGCGCCCGCCCGGAAGGCAGCCCGAGCGCCGGGGCGGCGAAGGTCGACTTCGACGCCGAGGTGCTCGCGGCGGGCTGGGATCGGGCGCTCGAGGCGCTGAAGTCGGCGGGCGACGCCGCGCCGGCGCTCGTCGACGCCTGGCTCGGCGCGTCCAACGCGGAGGCTATCGCGGCGGCCGCCGAGTCGGAGGACGCCTCCGGCGCGGCGCGGAAGGCGGCGCGGCGCGCGCTCAACGTGCTCAAGTCGCGCGGGGCGACGATCCCGACGCGCCCGCGCGTGGTGCGGCTCGCGGAGGAGCGCGCCGAGGTGGTCGAGGCCACGCTCATCCCGCCCGACTCGAGCGGGACCGAGGCCATCGCGATCACGAGCCGCGACACCAGCGGCCGCTACCGGATCGCCGAGGTGATCGTGCGCGACTCGGTCGGCGTGCTGCACGCCGGAGCGGGGTGGCTCAGCGGCTCGCAGATCAAGGAGGGCCGCGCGCGCGCGTACGAGAACCTGGGCACGGCGCCCGTGCCGGTCTCCCTGGAGTGGGCGCGCCACCGGATCGCGGCCGCGAAGCGGCAGAACGCGGTGTCGGGGCAGGTCGTGCCGCTCGGGTTCGAGGGATGTCGCGATCTCATCGAGCCCGCGCCGGACGCCGAGCCGAGGCACCCGGTGGCGGATCTCGAAGAGAGCCTGACGGACGAGCTGGTGACGGCGCAGATCGCCGGCTCCGCCGCGCTGCACGAGGAGCCCGAGTTCCGGCACTGGCTGCCCTCGCGGCCGGCGCTCGACGAGCTCCTGCAGAAGGTCGGCCAGCGGCTCGGGGCCGCCGGGATGCGCGATCCCGGGCTGGTGAACACGGCCCTGCGGGAGGAGATCGACCTCGCGACCGACCGCTTCTTCTCGCCCGAGGTGCGCGGGCAGCTCGCGACGCGGATTCGAAGCAGCGCCGTGTCGCTGCGGGCGCGCAAGGGCGACGCGGCGGCCACCACCGCCCTCGCCGTCGCGCGCGCCATCAAGGACGCCGGGCTGATCACCTCGCCGCCGCGGGAGATCCCCTTCCTGGCGGCCTTCTTCCAGAAGGCGCTCGGCGTGCTCGCCCAGCAGGGCGGCGGGCAGCTGCGGATCCCGGTCCCGGCCGGCGCCGTCCCGCCCGCGAGGGACGCCGCGGCGGGCAGCGAGGAGCCCGCCGAGGGCTCCGGCCCCGAGGCCCAGCCGTCGACCGGCGGCTGATCGGGAGCGCCGGCCTCGCCGGCGCGCCGGCGACGCGAAGCCGGTGACCCAAAGGCCAGGAGGCGAGCCCGGGGCGACCCGGCGCTCGCCTCTCGGCTTTTGTCCTGGCGGAGCTACTTCACCGCGATGGTGATGTCGCCGTTCTCGGTGAAGAGCTCGAGCAGGCCGCCGTCGCCGTCACCCATCGTGTACGACGTCGCGCTGCCCTCGCCGGCGGTGGCCCACGTCGAGGGGATGCCCTGCTCCACGACGTCGCCGTTGAGCGTCTGCGCGGTCATCGTCCCGTCCACCCCGGCCGGCACCGAGAGCTCGATCGCGCCGTTGCCGGAGCTGATCGCGCCGTCGGAGGCGCTCCACGCGTCGAGGTCGACGAAGACATGGCCGTTGTCGGTGGTCACGTCGATCGCGCCGCGCGCGCCGACCACGTCGATGCTGCCGTTGTCGCTCACCACGGTGGTGCCCCGGGACGGGGCGCCATCCAGGTTGATCTCGACGCCGCCGTTGTCCTGCTCGACACGGAGCCCGCCGTCGAACGCGGCGGGCAGGACGACCTGGATGTCGGCGCCCAGCCCTCCCCACCCGCCCGACACGCGCCGCGTCGAGATCACGACGTCGCCGTCGGTGATCGCGGCGAGCTTGAGGTCGTTCTCGATCTCCTCCACCGCGACCTGGTTCTCGTCCTTCTTGCGCATCGTGAACGGGGAGAAGGTGACCTCGACCGCGCTCACGTCCCCGGTGACGACCTCGACGTCCCCGTTCTCGCTCACGATGCGGACGCTCTGGGTCGGTAGGTACTCGACCCGAGCGCGCTCCTCGGTGCCCTCGTAACGTACGAGGGTCTCAGCGGTGATGGAGTTGTCGTCGATGCTCAGGGCACACCCGGCCGTCGCTGCAGCGGACACGGAGCACACCAGGAAGCAGGCGATTCGAAGCGAGCGATTCATCATGGATTCCTCTCGGGCAGATTGTACGGCGGGCGACGTGCGAGCCCCATCCGACCCGCGCAGGGAACATGCCGGCCAGTTCCTTGGACGCGCGCTCCGAGCGGCACGTCATGGATCGCAAGATTTCGACGCTGTCGAGACGGCCGCAGCGGGCTCAGGGCGTCTCCCACGGGAGGGGCATCGCACCAGCCCCCACCCTCCTGCGGAAAGCCGCGTGCAGCGCCCGGGTCTTCGGGCCGGGGACACCCGCGCCGATCGTGTGGGCGTCCACGCGAACGACCGAGACGATCTCCCGGAGGCTCGAGGTGATGAACACCTCCTCCGCGGCGAGGAGCCGGGCCATCGTGACCGGCTCGCAGCACACCGGCATGCCGAGCTCGCCAGCGACGTGCATCACGTGAGCCCGGGTGATGCCGACGAGGATCCCTGCCTCCTTGGGCGGCGTGATCAGCAGGTGCCCCGGGTCCTCCGCGCCCTCGAGCGCCGTGGGCCTCCGCTCGACAAGGAAGACGTTGGACGTCGTGCCCTCGACGACATGACCTGACGGGTCGAGGATCAGCGCCTCGTGCGCCCCCGCGGCCCGCGCCTGGCGCAGGGCGAGCAGGCTCTCGAGGTAGTTCGAGACCTTGGCGCCGGGCGCCGCGTCGCCGGCCCGCTGGGTGCAGATCGTGATGACCGAGATCCCCTCGCGGTAGAGCCCGCCCGGCAGCGGCTTCAGCGGCTCGACGAGGATGACGCGGAGGGGCGCGCCCGCGTGCGAGGGATCGAGCCCGAGCGGGCCGCTGCCGCGCGTCAGCATCACCCGGAGGGTGCTCTCGAGCGGCGCGGCCGAGCCCGCGGCGGACGCGGAGCCCTGAGCGCCCGCCGAGCCCGCCGTGCCCCCGGCGCTCCCGGCCGTCGTCGCTGCCCGGAGCAGCGCGACGACCTCGCGGCCGAGCTCGTCGCGCGGGATCGGCAGGGCGAGCGCGATCCGCTCGGCCGAGCGCTCGAGGCGGGCGAGGTGCTCTTCCAGAGCGAACGGCTCGCCGCCGTAGGTGCGGATGGTCTCGAAGACGCTATCGCCATAGAGGAAGCCGCGGTCGTAGACCGAGACCCTGGCCTCCTCCGGCCGGTGGATGACACCATCGATGCTGACTAGCCGCGTCACGCGGCGAGATTACGTCACTTCTTGAGCTGCGCCAGGAGCTCCTTCGCCGGGGCGAAGTCCCGCTCGTTGTCGAGCGCGCGCTCCAGCATCTGGATCGCCTTCTTGTCGTCGTTCTGACGGTGGCTGATCACGCCGAGGTAATAGAAGACCTCGCCCTTGCTGATCGGCGCGCCCTCGTCGAGCTTCTGGAGGAGCAGGGCGCGGAAGGTCTTCTGCGCGCGATCGATGTGCGCCGCCTTCGCCGCGTCGTCGCCCGACTCCGACAGATCGAGCGCCAGCACGCCGAGGTCGCGGAGGATGGCGATCGAGCCCGGGTCGATCTTGAAGGCGATGTCGAGCTCGGCGAGCGCCCGCTCCCGCTGCCCCTCGGCCAGGTAGGCCTTGGCGAGGCGGTGGTGGATCGCGGCGAGATCCTTCGAGCGGCGGCCGCCGTAGGACTCGACGATCTGCTGGAGCGCCTCGGCGGCCTTCTGGCCGCGGCCCGAGGCGCTGTACGCGTCGCACAGCGCGAGCAGGAGCTCGCGGTCGCCCGGCACGAGCTCGGTGGCCTTGACCAGGAGATCCGCCGCGCGGCCGGGATCGTTCCGCTTCGCCAGGTGGATGCCGGCCGCCTTGCGGTAGAGCGCCACCTTCTCGGCCGGCTGCGCGGCCGCCTCGGCGTCGCCGGTGATGAGATCCGCGAGCTCGGTGAAGGCCTGCTGCTTCTCGTAGAGGGCGAGGAGCTGCTTCCTGATCTCCTGCGCCGACCCGTCCGCCGCGAGCCCCCGCTCGAGCACGCGCCGGACCGCGCCCTCGTCGCCGAGGGACCGGTGCAGATCCGCGAGCCGGAGCGCCGTGGCCACCGCCTCCGCGGCGCGGGCGTCCTCGAGGATCACCTCGAGCCGCTGCGCCGCCTCGGCCTTCTCCCCGCGCTGCTCGTGCAGGCGCGCCAGCGCGAGGAGCGCGCCGTGGTGGCGCGGCTCTCGCTCGAGGACCGCGCGGTAGGTCTCGATCGCCCGCGCCGTGTCGTTCAGCCGCGCCTCGTAGACCTCGCCGAGGCGGACGCTGTACGAGAGCTCCGCCGCGACGTCGCCGCGGTCCTTCGCGCGCTCGATCTGCGTGACGAACAGGTCCGACAGCTCCTGATCGCGGCCGGTCTTCTCGAGCAGCTGGGCGAGCAGGACCGTCGCCTTCTCGTTGTCGGGCTGCTCGTCGAGGACCGCGCGCAGGTGCTCGGTCGCCTCGCTCACCGCGTCGAGCCGCGAGAGGCAGATCTCCGCGCTCTCGAGGCGCAGCGCCGAGCGGGCCTCGGGCGACTCCGCCAGGTCGGTGAGCCGCTCGAGCAGCGCGAGCAGCTCCTTGTGCTTGCCGGCCTTCGCGTAGAGCTCGCGCAGCGCCGTCGCGGCGCGCGCGTCGCCCGGATCCGCCTCGAAGAGCGTCTCGTAGAGCTCGATCGCCGCCGCGTCGTCGCCGAGCCGCTCGCGCGCGACCGCCGCGGCGGCGTGCCGCGCGTCGCGGATGCGCTCGGCCTCGGCGTAGAGCTCGGACTGGCGCACGAGCAGCCGGAAGACCTCCTTGTGGTCGCCCGCCTCCTCCCGCACCTTCGTGAGCTCGGCGAGCGCCCAGGTGTCGCCCTCGTCCGCGGCGATCATCTCGCGCAGGATCGCCTCGACGAGCTCCCGGTCGCCCAGCGCGCGCTCCGCGAGCTCCTTCGCCTCGCGGCGCAGCTCGCCCGCGCTCCCTTCCATGCCGTCGAGGGCGGCGATCCGGCGCAGCGTGCCGATGAGGTCGCGCTCGCGCCCCGGCGCCCGCTGCAGCTCCTCGATCGACCGCAGGATGTGCTCGCTCGTGGCATCGTGCGTGAGCGCCGCCTCGTACGCCGCCTCGGCGGCCTTGGCGTCGCCCACCTTGTTCTTCTGCCACTCGGCGATGCGCATCCAGAGGTCGCGCGCCGTGTCGCCGTCGAGCTCGGTCCCGGCCCGCACCGCCCGCTCCAGGGCGGAGGCGGCGCTCGCCCAGCCGCCCGTCAGCGGGGCCAGGCGCTCGATCTCGCCGAGCACGTCCGGGTCCGACGGGTCGTCGGCGAGCGCCTTCTCGAGGGTCTCCAGCGCCGCCCTCGGGTCGTTCGAGCGCACCTCGAGCACCTTCGCCAGGTCGAGGCGCATGCGGATCCGCTCCGCGCCGCCCGGCGCGAAGCGGATGCGCTTCTCGTAGAGGCGCGCCAGCGCGGCGTTGTCGCCCCGCGTCCGGTAGACGCCCTCGAGCGCCTCGGCCGCCTCGTCGAAGAGCGCCGGGTCCTCGGTGAGCGCCTCGATCGCGCCGCTCGCCCGCTCGTGATCGACCGCGCGATCGAGCGCCTGCCGCAGGGTGTTCAGGCCCTGGGGCTTGTCGCCGAACGACCCGATCTGGATCACCGCGAGCCGGTAGAAGAGATCCGCCTGGTCGCGATCGCCGGGCGTGACCGCGACGCGGCGCTCGAGCACGTCCGCGAGCGACCGCTCGTCGGCGAGGCGGCCGTAGAGCCGGTCCAGCGCCTCGAGGAGCTCGGGCGTGTCGCCGGCGTGCTCGACGGCCTTCGCGTAGGCCTGGGCGCTGCGCCGGTCGTCGCCGAGCTTCTCCTCGGCGATGCGGCCGATCCGCAGGAACAGGTCCTTCGCGATCGTCGCGTCGAACGTCGCCGCTGCGCGCTGCGCGAGCGCGTCGCAGTAGCGGCCGAAGCCGTCCGTGCGCTCCGCGAGCCGCTCGATCTCGCCGTGCAGCGACGCGTCGTCCGGCGCGTCCTCCAGCGCCCGGAGCAGCGCCTGCTCCGCCTCGAGCGGGCGGCCGAGCTGCACGTCCTGCACGAGGGCGATCGCCCGGAGGGTCGCCGCCCGATCGGTCGGCTCGGTCTGCGCGCGCAGGCGCAGCTCGAGCGCGGCCGCGAGCTCCTCGTGGCGGCCGGCCGCGCGGAGGACGGGCTCGAGCACCTCGGCGGCGTCGAGCCGCAGCTCCTCCCGGCCCTCGCCGATGGCGCGGACCGCCTGGATCGCGTGGTCGTTCACCGCGTCCTCGTCGAGGACGAGCCGGTACTGCTCGATCGCGTCGCTCGGGCTCTCCAGCTCCCCCGCGTAGAGGTCGCCGATCGCCGTCCGCAGCTTGATGCGCGCGCCCCTGTCCGCGGCCGCGCTCGCCTGGAGCATCAGGTTCGACAGGAGCTCGTCCCACATCCGCTCGGCCCGGTAGAGCCGCTCCAGCGAGGACAGCACCGCCGGATCGCCCTGCTTCGCCTCGAGCGCCGCGTTGAGCGCCGCGATCGCGTCGCGCGGGCTCGAGAGATCCCGCTCGTAGCGCTCGGCGGCGCGCACGTTGAGGTCGTAGCGCAGCTCCTCCTCATCGGGGCCCGCGAGCTCGACGCGCCGGCCGTAGAGCTCGACGAGGCGGCTCGCGGCGCCGCGCGGCTCGTGCAGCTCGATGAGGGCGTCGATCGTCATCGCGCTCTCCGGATCGAGCTCGAGCGCCCGCTCGTACGCCTGGATGGCGCCCTCCGTGTCCTCGAGCATCTCGAGCTTGGTCTCGGCGATGCGCCGGCAGATCGAGGCGTTCTCCTCGTCCGACGCCATCTCGCTCTTCTTCTCGAGGACGGAGATCAGCGTGTCCCAGTCGCTGAGCAGCACGGCCAGGGTGTCCATCTGCTCGAGCGGCTCGGGATCGCTCGGGTCGAGCGCCGACAGCCGCGCGTAGGCGCGGAGCGCCCGGCGCGGGTCGTCGATGCGCGTGTCGTAGACCTTGGCCAGCGACGAGAGCAGCTCGCGCTTCGTGAGCTCGTCCGACGTGGTGGTCACCCCCGCCTCGAGGCTGTCCGCGAGCTCCTCCCAGGCGCCGAGCTGCTCGGCGAGCCGCTCGAGCTCGCCGCGCGTCTCGCCGTCGTCCGGATCGAGCCCGAACGCCGTCCGGGTCGCGTCGAAGGCGCGCAGCTCGTCGTTGCCGCGCGTCTCCCAGAGCTTCGCCGTCTCCCGGAGCACCGCGACCTTCTCGCGCGCGTCCGAGGCGAGGCCGAAGCGCTCGTCGTTGAGCCGGACGAGCTGCCGCCAGTCGTCCGCCCCCTCGTAGAGCGGGCCGAGGATCTCGACGACCCGCGCCTTGTGCTGCGGGTCCTGGATGAGCGCCTCGAGCGCCCGGATCGCCTCGGCGTGCGAGGGCACCTCGCCGACGATCGCCTCGAGCTGATCGATCGCGCCCGAGGTGTCCTCGAGCCGCGTGCGCAAGAGCGCAGCGAGCGCGAGCCGGTAGGGCGCCGCCCGCTCGCCGTTCGGGGCCGCCTCGGCCCGGCGCAGGTAGAGGTCGGCGAGGTCCCGCGGCCGGTCGAGCTCGCGGTAGAGCTCCGTCAGCGCGTCGAGCGCCCGGGCGTCGTTCTCGTCGACGTCGAGCGCCGCGCGGTACGTCTCGATCGCGAGCGCGGGCTCGCGGAGCTCCGTCCGCTCCAGGCGCGCGATCGTGTGGAGCGCGTCGAGCCGGTCCTCGTCCTTCCGGTAGTCGAGCGCCGCGCGGTAGAGCTGGATGCGCTCCGCGTGGCGCCCTTCCTTGACGAGCAGCCCGTCGATCGCGTCGAACAGCTCGCGCGAGTCCGGCTCGAACTCGTGCGCGCGCCGGTACCACCGCAGCGCGTCGGCCACGTCGCCGAGCTGGGCGTAGAGCTCGCCGGTGCGCCGGCTGAGCTTCGCGCTCGACGCGTCGTCCGAGGTGAGCTCCCCGAGCTCCGCCGCGTAGATCTCCGCGAGCCGCCGCTCCGCGCTCGCCACCTTCGCGAGCCGCTCGAGCTCCGCCCAGACCCCCTCGTCGGTGAGGTCCTCGTGGAGGAGCTTCGCCACCGTCTCGAGCGCCGCGCGGTAGTCCTCGAGCTGCTCCTCGTGCAGCGTCGCGAGCCGCTGCAGCAGATCGCGGCGCTCGACAGGGTCCTGGCTCGCGGCGAGCCGCGCGTCGAGCGCGATCTTCACCCGGTTCCAGTCCGCCCGGCGCAGGTACACCGGCTCGAGCATCTCGCCGGCGCGCGCCCTGTGCTCCGCCTCGGCCGAGCCCTCGAGGATCACCTCGAGCAGCGAGACCGCGCCCTCGTGCGCCGGATCGATGAGCAGCGCCTCGGAGAGCTCGTCGAACGCGCGCTGAAGGTCCTCGGTGTACCGGTGCGCGACGAGCGCGATCTTGACGTGCAGCTCGGCGAGATCGCCCGCGCGCACGTCGAGCTGCCGCTCGTAGAGCCGGATGAGGTCCTGGAAGCGCCCCGCCTCGCGGTACAGGCCGTCCAGCGCCGCGATCGCGTCCGGGTGGAGCGCGATGTCGAGGATCGTCTCGTAGGTCGCGATCGCGCTGGCCTGGTCCCCGAGCGGGCCCCGCTCGAGCTCGGCGATCCGGAAGAGCAGCCCCGTCTTCTCCTCGTCGGTCTCGGCGTTCTCGACCCGGAGCTTCAGGATCTCGAGCAGCCGCCCGGCGTCGCGCGCCTCGCCGTAGAGCTCCTCCAGCGCGATCATCGCCCGCCGGTCGTCCCCGCGGGCCTCGAGCGCCTTCTTGTACTGCTCGACCGCGAGCTCGCGGTCGTCGAGCTTGTGCCGCGCGAGCTCGCCGACCCGCAGCCGCACGTTCTGCTGCACGTCGCCGTCGAGGATGTCCGGCGCGATGCGCTGGAACAGCTCGCACACCTCGGACCAGCGCCCCGTGGCCTCGCCGAGCCGCTCGACCGTGGCGATCCAGGTCGTCACCTCGGGCTCACCCGCCGCCTCCCGCACGCCGCGGAGCGCGTAGCCGAACGCCCGCGACGTGTCGCCGAGCGGCCCCTCCGCGGTGCGGAGCGACTTCTGCAGGGTGGCGAGCCGCTCGCTCGGGAGATCCGAGGTCTCGACCTTGATCTCCAGGACCCGGAGGAGGCGCTCGGCGTCGCCGTCCGCCTCGTAGAGCGGCTCGAGCGTCTCGGCCGCGTCCCGCCGCGCGTCCTCGCGCTCGAGCATCGCCTCGAGCGCCGCGCGGCAGCGGGCGTTCGACGGATCGAGCGAGAGCGCCTGGCGGTACGCCTCGAGCGCCCCCGTCGCGTCGGCCTGGTGCAGCCGCCGCACGTCGCCGAGCCGCGCCAGCAGATCGAGCCGGGCGGACGTCTCCACCGCGAGGGACAGGTCCACCTCCAGCGTCTCGGCGAGGTCGACCCAGCGCTCGTCGAGCTCGTAGAGCTCCTCGAGGGCCGCGAGCGTCGGGCGCTCGGGGCCGAACTCGTCGAGCACCGCGCGCCACGCGTTGATCGCCTCGGGGACGTCGGCGAGCTTCTGCGCGAGCGTCTCGGCCGCCTTGGTCATCGCGCGCCGCCGCTCCTCCGGCTCCGTCGTCGACTGCTCGCGCGCCCGGAGCACGGAGACGAGCTCCCGCCACTGCGACGTCCGCTCGTAGAGCCGCTCGAGCGCCGCGAGCGCCGCCACGTCGGCGCCGTCGTCGCCGAGCCGCGCCTGCCAGGCCTCGATCGCCTTGGCCGGATCGTCCAGCACCGTCTCGTGCAGGGTCCCGATGCGCTCGTAGAGCGACCGCCGCGTCTCGACGTTCTCCTCGAGGCGCACCTCGATCGCGAGCACGCCCGCGAGCGCCTGGTGCTGCTCCTTCGCCGCGTAGATGCGGCCGAGCGCCTGCGCCGCCGGGATCACCAGCGTCGGATCGGTCGGATCGATGGCGAGCACGCGCCGGTAGACCTTCTCGGCCCGGTCGGCGTCGCCGAGGAGGTCCTCGCAGATCCTCGCGACTTCCATCAGGATTTCGCCGCGGATGGTCGCCGTCCCGCACGCGTCCGCGGCCGCCGTGAGCACCTCGGCGACCTGCTCGTGCTCGCCGAGGCGCCGGCCGATCTCGATGAGCCGCTCGCGCGCCGCGAGGTCCTCCGGCTCGAGCGGCAGGAGCTCCGACAGGCTGGCGAACGCGCCCGCGTCGTCCCTGAGCCGCTCGTCCTGGAGCACGCTGACCCGGCGGAGCAGCTCGCGCCGCTCCGACTCGGTCTCGGCGCCCTGGCGCCGGATCTCGAGGACCCGCACGAGCTGCCGGATCTCGTCCCGCGCCTCGTACACCGCCTCGAGCACGCGCGCCGCGCGGAGCCGGAGCGCCCCGATGTCGAGCAGCCGCTCGACGAGCTCGCGCGCCTTCGGGTCGTTCTGGCGGATCCGCAGCACGTCCTCGAGGTGCCCGAGCGACCCCTCGGGCTCGTGCAGCCGGTCGAGGTAGATGCTGCCGAGCGACAGCTTGATCTCGACGCTCTCGGCCTCGGTCGCCGTCTTCAGGCGCTGCTCGAGGAGCGCGGCGAGGTCGCGGAAGCGGCCCTCGCGCTCGTAGAGCTTCTCCAGCGAGTCGAGCGCCGCCGTGTAGAACGGATCGAGCTCGAGGATGCGCTCGTAGTAGCCGATCGCCTTGGCGGCATCGCCGATGATCTCCTCGGCGATGAGCGCCACCTCGTTGAGCAGCTCGATGCGCTCGCTCTGGTCCGTCGTGCCCTTCGCGGCGCGGTCGTAGAGCTCCTCGAGCTCGCCCCACCGCTCGGCCGCCGTCAGGATCTGCTTCAGCCGCTCGAACGCGCGGTGGTTGTTCGGGTCGAGGCTCAGCACCCGCTCCAGGTAGGGCTTCGCGCCCTCCGGGTCGCCGAGCTGCTCGTCGTGGAGGCTCGCCGCGCGCTCGCAGAGCTCGACCTCCACGGAGCTGCCGAGCACCTTGTCGCCCTCGGTGCGGCCCGCGACGAGGTGCACGCGGTACGCCTCGGCGAGGTCGGTCGGGCGGCCGGCGCGCCGCGACAGCTCGGCGGCGCGATCCCAGAGCTCGATGTCGTCCGAGAACTCGTGCAGCGCCCGGAGGAGCGCGTCGAACGCCGTCCCGGCCGCGTGCAGCTTCGTCTCCTCGACGCTCGCGAGCGTGAGGTAGAGCTCCCGCCGCCGCGCCGGATCCCGCTCCGACTCGAGGATGACCCGGAGCGCCATGGCCTCGCGCCGGTGGTTGCCCGTCTCGGCGTACTCGACGGCGAGCACCTTGGCCGCGCGCACGCGCGTCTCCGGGCGCTCGACGAGCCGCGAGAGGACGGTGATCGCGTCCGGATCGTGCGCCGCGAGATCGAGCGCGCGCACCGCCGCCTCGAACGCGTCCGCCGGCCGATCCAGCCGGTCCAGGTAGAGCGTCGCGAGCTCGATCTCGCGGCGCGCCCGCTCGTCGCCCTCGCTGACGTCGCGGTGCGTGGCCACGATCACGGACGCCGCCTCGTACTCGCCCGCGGCGTTCAGGAGGCGCGAGAGCACCCGCAGCGCGTTGATGCGCCCGGGCGTCAGCGCGATGACCTTGCGCAGGAGCTCGATCGCCTTCGCGGGGTCGCCGAAGACCTCCTCCTCGAGCGTCGCCCACTCCTCGAGGATCTCGGCGCGGTCCTCGCCCCCGACCTGGCTCGCCCTGAGCTCGAACAGCCACCGCAGATCGGCCTGCCGCTCGTTCGCCCGGAGGAGCGCGTCGAGCGCCCGCACCGTGGCGTCGTCGGACGGATCGTCCTCGACGAGGCCGCGGTAGACGGTGACCGCCTCGTCGAGCTTGCCCATCTCGCGCGCGTACACCTCGGCGAGCTTCAGGCGCAGCGTGCGCTGCACGTCGGTCTCGAGGTCCTCCGCCGTCCGGAGCCGGCCCTCGACCGCCTCGACGAACGGCCCCCACGAGCCCGCCGCCCGCGACCAGGCCTCGAGCAGATCGAGCCCGTCGTCGTCCGGCTTCAGCTCGTAGGCGCGGCGCGCGTAGCCGAGCGCGCTCGGCTTGTCCGAGAGCGGCCCGCCCGTCACCGCCGCGAGCTTGCGCAGCATGCCGACCTGCGCCTCGGCGTCGTCGGTCGCGTCGAGGAGGATCTCGTAGAGCGCCGGCAGCCGGGCCCACTTCTCCTCCTCCTCGTAGATCGGCACGAGCGCCGCCGCGGCGCGCGCGTCCTTCGGCGAGACGCTGAGCACGCGCTCGTACGAGCGCGCCGCGCGCTCGGGCGCCTTGAGCTGCTCCTCGAAGATCCGGGCCGCGCGGAAGGAGATGTCGAGCTTCGTGGCCGGGTCGGTCGCCTTGTCCGCCGCGCCCGAGAGGAAGTCGACGAGCCCCTCCCAGTCGTTCTGCGAGGCGTAGAGCTCCTCGAGCCCGTCCCAGTCGCCCGCGACGAAGTACGCGTCGCGCAGCACACGGAGCGCGCGCGCGTGCCCCGGCGAGAGCGTGAGCACGCGCCGCCACGTCCGCGCCGCCTGGGCCGGATCCTTGAGGCGCTCGGCGTAGACGGCCCCGAGCTTCTGCAGCGAGACGAGCCGCGCCGCGTCGTCGGGCGCGAGGTCGACGCGGCGCTCGAGCACCTCGGCGACCGTGCCGAAGTCCTTCTCGCGCTCGGCCTGCTTCTCCAGCGCGTCGAGCACCCCGGGGGCGCTCGGGTCGAGCTCGAGGATCCGCTTCTGCAGCGCGATCGCGTCCGCGCCGCGGTCGAGCCGCTCGGCGGCGAGCTTGGCCATCTCGCCGAGGAGCTCGATCTTCGCGGCGCCCTCGGCGCCCTCGAGCTTGCGCTCGTAGAGCGAGTAGAGCTGCGGCCAGGCGCGCCGCTTCAGGTAGAGCTCGCGGAGCTTCTGCTGCGCCTCCTCGTCGATCGGCTCGACCGTGAGCAGCGCCTCGTACGCCGCGATGGCGTTCTGGACGTTGGAGAACTGGTCGAACCAGCGCCGCGCGACCGCGCGGTAGAGCCCCGCCTTCTCGGCGGGGCTCTCGGTCAGCTCGGCGAGGCGCTGCTGGTACGAGAGCAGGTCGCGCCAGCGCCCGAGCGACTCGTAGATGCGGGTCAGCTCCCGCACGGCGTCGACGTCCTTGTCGTCGAGCTGGACGATCTGGGTGAGGACCGTGACGAGGGCCGCGTCGTTCTTGGCGCGATCGCGGTAGATCCCGGCGATGTCGCGGAGCACCGCGACCCTGCCGGCGACGTCGTCGGCGGGCGTGCGCTCCAGGTCCTGCCGGTGGAGCTCGACGAGGGCGTTGTACCCCTCGGTCTGCAGGTAGAGGCGCTTCAGCGCGTCGCGCGCCTGGCGGTTCTCCGGGTCGGTCCGGAGCACGGACTTGTACTGCTCGATCGCCTTGGCGGCGTTCTCCTGCGACTCGGCGAGCCGCGCGAGCTCCGTGGCGATGGCGCGCTTCTCGGCGCCGTCGGGCACGGCGCGCTGCGCGTCCGTGAGGATCGTCGTGAGCCGCGGCTTGTCGCCGCGCTGCTCGAGGACCTCGCGGTAGAAGTTGAGCATCCCGGCGTGCGCGGGGTCGGCGCGGCGCACGCGGTCGAAATAAGGCTCGGCCGCCTGGGGCTGGCCGCGCATGCGCCAGTGGACCATGGCGATCTGCACGAGCATGCCGAGCTCCTCGCCGGGCTTCACGCCGCCGCTGCGGAGCTGGTCCTCGTAGAGGGCGACGAGGCGATCCCAGTCGCCGGCGGCGGAGTAGGCCTCGGTCAGGAACGAGAGCGCCTCGGGCTGGCCGGGCGAGAGGTCGAGCAGCTCCTCGTACGCCCCGACCGCGCGGGCCGGATCGTTCAAGCGGGCCTTCGTGGTGCGCGCGGCGCGGAGGGCCGCCGCGATGCGGTCCTCCTTGAGCTGGGCCTCGGCCTTGACGAGCGACTGGACGCGGACGACGGCGTCCCAGTCCCCCGCGGAGGAGAAGGCGATCTCGGCGAGGTTGGCCGCGCGGAGGTTCTTCGGGTCGAGCATGAGGGCGAGCTCGATGAGCTCGGCCACCCTGGCGCCGAGCTCGGCGCGGCCGTAGCGGTAGCCGATGTCGGCCGCGCTCGTGTAGAGCGCGCTCTTGAAGGCGCCGTCGGTCGCGCCCTCGGCCTCGGCCACGTACCGGTCCACGAGGTCGCGCCACCGCTCGCGCTTCGAGGCGTCGGTCTCGAGCGCCTCGGCCGCGGCGTCGTCGTCGGGGCGCAGCTCGAGCAGCCGCTTGTACGCGGCCGCCGCGCGGTCGACGTCGATGAGCTCCTCGTGGTAGACGCGGGCGAGCTCGGCCTGCATCGCGGGCTCGACCGCGCTGCCTGCGGCGAGGGCGATCTCCAGCTCGAGGAGGCGGGCCACGGCCTGCCATTCCTTCCGCTGCTCGTGCCGCCCGCGCGCCGCGCCGAGCAGGCGCTCGACGTCCCCGGGGCCCGCGCCGTTGTTCGGAGCAGTCACGGCCTCCGCGAGCTCGTTCCAGGCTGCCTCGTTTTCGGGCTCATCCTGCAGACGCCCAAGGGCCATCCGAATCGTCTCAACGCTCATCGTCTCTCCGCGGACCTCGCGAATTCGGTCCGGTCCGTTCACGGGCCGGGCGAAGATAGCCGGGCGGACGACACGGTTTCAAGGTTCCTCGCCCCCGCGGGCCTGGAAGGTCGGCCGGAGCTTTCGCGCGCTTCTGCTCCTGTGGCGCGTGGACGTCCGAGCGGGCGGGCCGCCGGGCCGCCTGGCCGCGGCGAGGGCGGTTCACCGCGCTCGCGGCTTCGGCTATCAACAGCGGGCATGGAAGCTACGACGATCAAGCGCTTCGGGGTGATCGGCGCGGGCCAGATGGGGCGAGGCATCGCCCAGGTCGCCGCGGCCGCGGGCCTCGAGGTGGTCCTGTGCGACGTCTCGAGGGCGCTGGCGGAGTCGGGCAAGGCCCAGATCGCCGCCATTCTCGCGAAGCAGGTGGAGAAGGGCAAGCTGGCCGCGGAGGCGCGGGAGGCGCTCCTCGGCCGCGTCGCGGTGGCCGACGGGATGGCGGGCCTGGCCGGGGTCGACCTGGCCGTGGAGGCGGTGACCGAGAGCTTCGACGTGAAGAGCGGGATCTTCAAGCTCGCCGACGCGGCGCTGCCGAAGGGGGCGATCCTGGCGTCGAACACGTCGTCGATCTCGATCACGCGGCTGGCGGCGGTGACCGGCCGGCCTGAGCTGGTCATCGGGATGCACTTCATGAACCCGGTGCCGCTGATGAAGCTCGTCGAGCTCGTCCGTGGGGTCCAGACGTCGGACGCGACGTACGAGGCCGTCCGGGCGCTCTCGGTGGGGCTCGGCAAGACGGTGATCACCTCGAAGGACCAGCCCGGGTTCATCGTGAACCGGATGCTGATCCCGTTCCTCAACGAGGCGTGCTTCGCGCTCCAGGAGGGGCTGTCCACGCCGGAGGACATCGACGCGGGGGCGCGGCTCGGGCTGAACCACCCGATGGGGCCGCTCGAGCTCGCCGACCTGATCGGGCTCGATACGGTGCTGTCGATCGCGGAGGTGCTGCACCGGGAGTTCGGGGACTCGAAGTACCGGGCGGCCACGTTGCTCCGGAACCTGGTGGCGGCGGGGTGGTACGGGAAGAAGAGCGGGCGGGGGTTCTACGTGTACGACGAGAAGGGGCAGAAGAGCGGGCGGGCGGTGTAGGCGGCTGCTGCGGAGCCAGGGAGGGAGGGGGCGCCGCGCGGGGGGCCGGCGGGGGCCCCTCCCACGAACTCGCGCCTTTTGGGGGGCCGTGGCCGGCTGAACGGCGGGGCCGATCCGAGAGGACGTCGCACGGAGCGGGCCGGCGCTCGGATTCGTGGGGCCCTACCCCGCCGGCCCCCCGCGCGGCACCCCCTCCCTCCCTGGCTCTCTCCAGGGGGGGATGATGACGGGGGAGCGGCGGCGGGATACGCGCGAGGCGAACACGGGTGTGCGGGTCGGAGGACGGGCGGTCTGCTCGACTCACCACGATCGCACGCGGGCTCGCGACAGGACCGTCATGTCGCGCGCACCCACGCTACGAGATCGGATCGGATCTGCGTCCACCGCTCCTCCGTCATCCCTGCCGGCATCGGTTCCGCCTCGGCGTCGGCGAAATACGCGAGGCTGCGCACCACGTGGCCAACATCCTCGGCTGCATATTTCCTCGCATACGCATCGAGCGCCTCCCCCACGCTGCGCCCTCGTGACGTGAGCAGCGCGTGAAGGTCCCAGAAGTCCCGGCGCGCCCCGCGCCCCGCGATCGCCGACAGCTTCATGCACTCCAGATCATCGAGCGAGGCGACCGGGAGAGGGATCCCGGATAGACACTCGGGCGGTCCCAGCAGCGGATAGCAATACCGCAGGATGCTCGCCGGAACCCCCCCAACCTCCAGGTACAACGTCCCCTCCGCGCGCGTCAGGACCCGGATCGTCGGATCGACGAGCGCCGACACCAACGCGGCCGGATCCGATTCGGCAGTGAACAGATCGAGATCGCGCGATTGCCGGTGATGCAGCCGAAGCGCCACGGCGACGCCGCCGGCCAGGTAGGTCGAGGGCTCGACGGCCCGTGCCAGCACCTCCAGCGCCGTGCGCTGCGCGCTGGAGAGAACCTCGGTCATCGCCCCGCCCACGTCGGCCGCGCTCCTCCACGGGGGATCGGCAGATCGATGCCTGCGATGACCGCCCAGTACGCAAGCTCCCGCGGAGCAAGCCGGTGCCCCTTCCGGCGCAAGAAGTCAGCGAGCGCCTCCGCCGAGTACGCCTGCCTCAGCCAGCGCATCGCCGCCCATCCGCCCCGGCTCATCACCCGCTCCATGACGTAGTCGCGGTGCCGCTCCAGATCGATGGCGTCCGGGTCCGTGTCCCAGAACAGGCGCGTGACGTCCTCTGGAAATCGCTCGGTCGTCGGCTCGGCCACGGGCTCAGCATAGCAGGCCCGAGAGGACACGGAATGACGCCCTCCCCGGCCCACGGCAGGCGCTTCCCCCCGGCGCGGGGCGCTGCTAACCACGCTCCATGACCGCTCAAGAACAGCAGCCGGGGGCCCCTGCTCGCGGTACGCTCCAGTTCGTCGCCGTCGAGCGCGCGGATCACGTCGCCATCGTGACCATCCAGCGGCCCGACAAACTCAACGCCCTGAACCCCGCCGTCCTCGGCGAGCTCACCACGGCCTTCCGCGACCTCCTCGCGCCCGCCGACGGCAACGAGGTCCGCGCGGCGGTGCTGACCGGTGCCGGCAAGGCGTTCGTCGCCGGCGCCGACATCGCGGAGATGGCGACCATGAACAGCATCGCCGCGAAACGGTTCGCCGACGCAGGCCACCGGCTCGCCGAGCTCATCGAGACTGCCCCCTTCCCCGTGATCGCCGCCGTCAACGGCTTCGCGCTGGGCGGCGGCTGCGAGCTCGCCCTCGCATGCGACTTCATCTACGCCGCCGAAGGCGCCAAGCTCGGCCAGCCCGAGGTGAACCTGGGCGTCATCCCGGGGTTCGGCGGGACCCAGCGGCTGCTGCGACGGGTCGGGCCAGGACGCGCGCGCGAGCTCGTCTATTCAGGAGACATGATCACCGCCCAGCAGGCGCTGTCGATCGGGCTCGTCAACGCCGTCTTCCCGGCGACCGAGCTCCTCGCGCGCGCCCGCGAGACCGCCCTCAAGATCGCCTCGCGCGGGCCGCTCGCCGTCGCCGCCGCCAAACGCGTCCTCCTGCGCGGCGAGAGCCTCGACCTCGCCGCCGCCAACGAGCTGGAAGCCCAGGCATTCGCCGCGCTCTTCGGCAGCGAAGATCAACAGCTCGGAATGAAAGCGTTCCTGGCGAAATCGCAGGCCACATTCACGGGCAAGTGAAGGCTCGGGAGGCGCGAACCGCGCGCTCGACGGCAAAAAAAATACCGCGCATCACGCTGGAGGGGGGCCCAGAATGACCGCGGCAGGGACACCGCGCCGGAGCCTTGAACGTCCGCCACGGTGCGAAGAAAAAAGACCGCATGCGCTCCGGGCTGGGGGGTCCGCGCCGGTGCGCATGCGGTAGTCAGATTGTGGCATCCGCATGCGCGTTGTCGATAACAAAGTGCAATGACTGCACGCCGAGCGAGCAGAGCGCTCCAGACACGAAGGCGGCCAGGCGGGCGCGCGACCCACACACACCAGCGCTGCGGGAATTCACGTTCGAGCCGGGCATACCCCTCCACCGGAGACAGCGCTCAGCGCAGCGTTCGCCGTGCATTCCGAGACGAGCGAACACGAAATCCCTCATCTCTTCAATAAGAGATGCCACGAGGCAGCGGGCCGTACACCGGACGCCTGCTCCCGAGTAAAGAGCCAGGACGAACAAAGCACACTGCGGAAAGAACGCGCCTGCGCCTTGTATTCAAGCGCACGAGAGACCTCGCTCAGGCGCAGCCCGCGACAGGCGCTGCACCCGCGCGGCGATAAAGTAAACAGATTTTCTCTAAGAGGGACATAATCCAAGACGTGTGCTCGACGATTCTTCGCGTGATGCGTCTGGGTCAATTTCTCGGCCTCGGCCATCGCATCACAGGGCCTCGATCGCTCGTCGGCGCGCCCATGTCTGCTCGATGGGGGCGCCGACGGGCGCGCGGCGCGCCTCGGCAGTGATGGCTTCGTGCGCCTCGGCAGTGCCCGCGAGGGCGAGGCGTCCACAAGCGGCAGGCATCACCGCCGCACCGACGCCGCGGACGAGGGCGCTCGCGGCGGGCCGGACCGCGCAAGGCGGAAGCTCGCGCCCCCGGTCGACCCACCCGGGTTCGCCCGGTCCGCGCGCCCGGGGTCCGCACCCCGGTACGCGCCCGGCTCGCGCGATCGCGCCGCCTGGATACACGGGCCGACGCGCGGGGCACCGCGCGCGAGGTGGAGCTGACCCGCGCTCGACGGGGAGCTCGTCCGACACGCCATGCCACAGGCAGCGCCCGCCGAGCGCCTCCTCCGCGATCGGGGCGCGACGTCCTTGACGCCGGGCACAAAACGGGATTACCGAGCACCGGCCTGACAATCCATTCCTCGGGTGCCCTCCGGGGCATAACAGGGAAGCCGGTGCAAAACCGGCGCGGTCCCGCCACCGTGAGTGGGGAGCTGCCTCCGAAGACCACTGGGCCCCATTAGAAGAGGCCTGGGAAGGTGGACGCAGCGCTGGGAGCTCGATCAGCTCCCTGAACCCATGAGCCGGGAGACCTACCCGAGCCTCCCACGAGGTGCAGCTTGCGCACGTCTTCGTGGCGTTCGGGTGCGGACTTCACCCGGAGCGCCGAAATCGGTCTTCACGGCCGCGCATTGTCGATCGCCGCCGTGTCCCTGGGGACGCTCCTCGCGCCCCGGCCCGCGGCCGCGATGCACCTCGCGGAAGGCGTCCTGCCGCTCGGCTGGTGCGCCTTCTGGAACGCGCTCGCCCTGCCCTTCGTCGCGATCGCCCTCCACCTGCTCCGGCGCCGCACCGAGCAGGACGCCTTCTACAAGCCGTTCGTCGGGCTCATCGCGGCCGCCGTCTTCGCGATCTCGTGCATGCCCGTGCCGGTGCCGACCGCCGGGACCTGCTCCCACCCGTGCGGCACAGGGCTCGCGGCGGTGCTCATCGGCCCCTGGATGACCGTCCTCGTCACCGTGGTGGCGCTCCTTATCCAGGCCCTCTTCCTGGCGCACGGCGGCATCACCACGCTCGGCGCCGACGTCGCGTCGATGGGCATCGCGGGCGCCTTCACCGGATATTTCGCCTTCCACCTCGCGCGGCGCTGCGGCGCGAACCTCTGGGTCGCGGGGTTCCTGGCGGGCGTGACGTCGGACTGGGCAACCTACGCCACCACGGCGCTCGCGCTCGCGCTCGGGCTCTCGGGCGAGGGGTCGGTGACGTCCATGTTCACGGGCGTCGCCCTGGCCTTCGTCCCCACCCAGCTGCCGCTCGGCCTGCTCGAGGGCGTCATGACCGCGGGGGCGCTCGCCTTCCTGCGCGCCCGGCGGCCCGACATCCTGGACCGGCTCCAGGTCGTCCGGCTCGCCCCGGGGGCGTCGTGACGCGGCGGCTCGGACAGCGCCCGCTGCCAGCGCCGCTCGCGCGGCGCGCGTGCGCGGTGGCGCTCCGGCTCGCCGCTTCCCTCTGGCTCGCCGCCTGCGGCAACGCGTCCTGGGACGGCGTCGACGAGGCCGTGGTGCGCCGCGTCGCCGAGGACGCAGGGCGCCACGACACGGGGCCGCTGTTCGCGGGCCTCGAGGGCGACCTCCTGCTCTTCGCGTTCCTCTGGGCCGGGCTCCTCGCCGGCTTCGCCCTCGGCTATTTCTCGCGCGTGCTCTTCGTCGAGCGCGCGGGCGCGCCCGCGGTCAAGGCCGGCGGCGAAGGCCTCCGTGCGGACTGACCCGCCCCCGCGGCTCCGCGACGTGGACGCCCGGCTCCGCCTCGGGGCCGCCGTGGCGGCGTGCTGCGTCGCCGCGGGCGCGCGCTCGCCCGCCACGCCGGCCGCGCTGCTCCTCCTCGCGTGCGCGGCCCTCCACCTCCAGGGCACGCCGGCGCGCGCCGTCCTCCGCGCCGCCGCGCCCGCCGCGTGGATCGGAGCGGTCGCGGCGGCGCTCGCGCTCGCGCTCACGCCGGGGGCGCCGCTCCTCCCCGGCGCGCCGTTCCCCGTCGACGCGATCACGGCCGAGGGGGCCCACCGCGCCATGGCCATCGGCGCGCGCGTCCTCGCGGCGGCCGCGGTGCTCCGGTGGCTCGCCGGCGCCGCCGCGCCCGCCGAGATCGAGGCGGCGCTCGCCGGGCTCGGCGTCCCCGCGGCCCTCGTCGAGCTGCTCGCGCTGACCCGGCGCTTCGCCGGCGTGCTCCAGCGCGCGGCCGACAGCGCGTGGAGCGCCGCCGCGCTCCGCGGCGGGTTCACCCGCCCCGGGGCCGCAGCGCGCTCGGCCGGCGCCGTCGCGGGCGTCGTGGCGCTCCGGACGCTCGAGCGCTCCGAGAGCGCCGCGCTCGCGATGCAGCTCCGCGGCTACCAGGGGAAGCTCCCCGTCGCCGACCGAAGGACGAGCGCGCCCGCCGCGAACGTCGCGTTCGCCGCCGCCGCCCTCGCGGCCCTCGGGCTCAGCGTCGCCGCGGGAGAGGCCGGATGATCGCGCTGCGCGCCCCCCGGCTCGGCTACCGGCTCGGCGAGCCCGTGCTGCGCGACGTGCGCCTCGACGTCGGCGAGGGCGAGTCCGTGGCGGTGCTCGGCGGCAACGGCGCCGGCAAGACCGCGCTGCTCCGGACGCTCGTTGGGCTCCTCCCGGCGCCCGGCGGCGGCGTCGAGATCGCGGGCCGCCGCGTGGGCTCGCCCTCGGACGCCGTCGCCGCGGGCGCCGCGCTCGTGCTCCAGGACCCGGACGACCAGCTGCTCGGCGCGACGCTCCTCGACGACGTCCTGTTCGGCCCGCGAAACCTCGGCCTGCCCGCGCCCGAGGCGCGCCGCCGCGCCGAGGCGGCGCTCGCCGCCGTGCAGATCGCCCACCTCGCCGATCGGGCCATCGAGGCGCTGAGCTTCGGCGAGCGCAAGCGCGCGTGCATCGCCGGGATGCTGGCGATGCGCCCGCGGGTGCTGCTGCTCGACGAGCCGACCGCGGGGCTCGACCCGGAAGGCGAGCTCGCCCTGTGCCAGACGCTGCGCGCGCTCTCCGAGCAGCAGGGGACCACGCTGGTCACCGCGACCCACGCGGTGGATCTCGTGCCGCTCTTCGCCTCGCGCGCGGTCTTGCTGGGCGACGGCCAGGTCCTCGCGGACGGGCCGCCGCGGGAGGTGTTCGCGCGGGGGGAGCTCCTCGCGCGGGCGCGGATGCGGCGGCCGTGGGTCGCCGAGCTCTGGACCCGGATGAGCCCTGTGCCGCCGCGGGGCGGCGCGGGCCTCCCGCTCACCCTGGAGGAGGCGCTCGCGTGCATGACGACGGTCTCCTGCTGATCGGCCACGGCAGCCGCGACGCCGCGTCGAACGCCGAGTTCGAGGCGATCGTGGCCGATTACGCCGCGGCGCGGCCCGAGATCGCCGTGCAGCACGGCTACATCGAGCTCGCGACGCCTCACCTCGCCGACGCGCTCGCGGCGCTCGCGGCGCGGGTGTCCCGCGTGGCGGTCGTGCCGCTCTTCCTGTTCGCGGCGGGGCACGTGAAGAACGACATCCCGATCGCGCTCGAGCGGGCGCGGGCCGCGCACCCGGGCGTGCGCTTCTCGGCGGCGCGGCCGCTCGGCGTGCACCCGGCGCTCGCGGAGATCGCGTTCGAGCGCGCCGCGACCGCGCTGCCGGCCGACCCGGCCGCGCGGGCCCGGTCGGCGCTCGTCGTCGTGGGGCGCGGGTCGAGCGACCCCGACGCGAACGGCGATTTCTGCAAGACGGCGCGCCTCATCGGCGAGGGCCGCGGGCTCCAGCTCGTCGAGCCGACCTTCATCGGCGTCACCCGGCCCTCGGTCGAGGAGACGCTGGAGCGGGTCGCGCGGCACCGGCCGGAGCGCGTCGTGGTGGTCCCCTACTTCCTCTTCGCCGGGCGGCTCATGACGAAGCTCGCCGAGCAGGTCGAACGCTTTTCATCGACGTACCCGTGGATCCGGGCGTCGCTCGCGCCGCACCTCGGCCGGTCGAGCGCGCTCGAGGGCCTGATCGACGAGCGCGCGCGCCAGGCGCTCGCCGGCGAGGCGCCGCTCCCCTGCGACACGTGCATGTACCGCACCGCGCTGCCGGGGCTCGCCCGCGAGGTCGGCGGGCTCAAGGCGATGCTCTACAGCGTGCGCCACACGCTCACGCACACGCAGGCGTCGAACCACCCGCACGCGCACCGATCGCTGCGCAAGCACGTGCTCGTCTGCGGCAACGCCGACTGCGTGGACCGCGGCAGCCTGGCGCTCCTCGAGTCGGTGCGCCGGCTCGTGAAGCAGGCCGGCCAGCAGCAGCAGATCCGCGTGACGAGGACGTCGTGCATGGGGCGCTGCGGCGAGGGGCCGACGGTCGCCGTCTACCCCGACGGGGTCTGGTACCGCGGCGTCCGCGAGGAGGACGCGAAGGACCTCGTCGAGGAGCACCTGCTCGGCGACCGGCTGGTGGCCCGGCTCGTCGACGACATCATGCAGTGAGGCGCGGCGCCGGGCGCCGCCTCGAGCGTGGATCGCCGACGCGCGGAGCCTCCCCCGCAGCCCGCTCGCCACCTCGACCGTCGTGGTCCCTGCCCACGTCCCGCGCCAGGGCCACCCGAGTTGACTCATATGCCCAATTCAGTCATATGAGTTCTGTGCCCGTCCGCCGCCCCGACAGACCCCGTGACCCTGCGCGGCGCACCAGGATCCTCGACGCCGCGAAGCGCCACTTCGTCGAGCGCGGCTTCAAGGGCACCAACCTCGACGCCGTCGCCGCCGAGGCCGGCTGCGCAAAGGGCGCCCTCTACCTCGAGTTCGCCGACAAGGAGTCCCTCCTGCGCGAGGTGGTAGAGCAAGCGTTCGCCACGATCCGCGCGCGCTTCGCCGCCGAGGTGCTCGGCCTGGAATCCCCGCTCGATCGCCTCGTCGCGACCCTCCGCTTCGCTTACCGACAGCAGGCGGCCGAGCCGCTCTTCGGCAAGCTCCTCCGCGAGGATCCCGACCTCCGCGCGCTCCGCCCGCTCGACGACGCCGCGAGCGCCGCCGCCGCGAAGGCGCAGATCGCCCAGATCAACGGCTGGGTCGACGAGGGCATCGCGCGCGGCGAGATCCGGCCTGACGTCGATCGCGACGCGATCCCCTTCGTCCTCGGCGTGCTGCGCTTCGCGCCCCAGCACCTCGGGCTGATCACGTCGTTCTGCGCCTTCGCCGGCGAGCGCACGCTCGACGCGATCGCCGACATCTTTCGCGCCGGCCTGGCCGCGCGTCCTGCAGCGACCCCCACGGAGACGACCTCCACGACGGCGATCCCCACGGAGCAGCGCGCGACCGCGTCGCGCGCAAGGAGCAAGCGATGAACCAGGCGATCGAGGTGAACGCGCTCGGCAAGCGCTTCGCGAAGGTCACGGCCGTCGACGGCGTGAGCTTCAGCGTCGCGGCCGGCGAGATATTCGGCTTCATGGGGCACAACGGCGCCGGCAAGACCACGACGCTGCGCATGCTCCTCGGCCTGACCCGGCCCACCGCGGGCACCGCGCGCGTGCTCGGGCGCGACGTCGTCCACGAGACGCTCGAGGTCCGGCGGAACGCGGGTTACCTGCCCGCGTCGTACTCGCTGCCCCCCGACATGACGGCGCGCGGCTTCCTCCACTACATCGCCGCGATGTTCGCGCTGCCCAGCGACGTCGCGGCCGCGCGCGCCGGCGCCCTCCTGCGCCGCTTCGGGCTCGAGCGCGAGGCGGACCGCCCCCTGCGCGGCTTCTCCACCGGCATGGCCCAGAAGGTCGGCATCGCCCAGGCGCTGATCAACGAGCCCGCGGTGCTCCTGCTCGACGAGCCGACCTCTGGGCTCGATCCCCTCGGCCGCCACGAGCTGCTCGAGGTGCTCCGCGCGCTCGCGCGCGAGCGCGGCGTCACCATCGTGTTCTCGTCGCACATCCTCTCCGACGTCGAGGCCCTCTGCCGGCGCGTCGCGGTGATGCACCGCTCGCGCCTCGTCGCCTGCGACGAGGTCGAGCGCCTCAAGGACGCGCACGGGGCGCGCACCATGGACGATCTCTACCTCGCGCTCGTGCGCAGGGAGGCCGCGTGATCCGCCTCCTCTGGCTCGACTACCTCACGACGCTCCGCGAGCGGAAGACCTGGCTCTGCGTCGCGATGCTCGTCTACGCGCTGGTCGCGATCCCCGTCGTTCTCGCGCGACCGCCCGATCACGTGCGCGCCGCGATCGCCGCGTGGTTCGGCGACGCCGCGCCGTTCCAGGTCTTCATGTACGTGTGGATCGACCTGACGATGAACAAGGTGATCGCGTTCATCCCCGTCGTGCTCGCCAGCGGCGTCGTGCTCCGCGAGCGCGACACCGGCGTGCTGCCGCTCCTCGCCAGCAAGCCGCTCTCGATCCCCCGCTACTTCGTGCTCCGCGCGCTCAGCGCGTGCGCGGTGATGGTGACCCTGCACGTCGCGACCCAGCTCGCCGGCGCCGCCTACTTCACGGCGCGCGTCCCCGGCTTCCGCCCCGGCCCCTTCCTCGGCGCGATGTCGCTCCACGCCTTCGCGGCGCTCTTCGCGACCGCGCTCTGCGCCGCGATCGCCGCGTGGGTGAGGCACCGCGGCGCCTCGGCGCTGATCGGGTTCGCCACGCTCGGGGGCCTCGTGGGCCTCTCGCTCCTCGGCTTCTATCAGCCCGCCTGGCGGAGCCTCTCTCTCGCGAACCCGATCGCCCTCGGCGCGCTCGGCCTCGGGAGCCTCGACCACCTCGGCCCCGCCGTGCTCGGCCCCCCGATGCTCGCGCTCGCCGCGCTCAGCGCCCTCACCATCGCGATCGGCGCCGCGGGCGTCCGGAGGATGGAAGCATGACCTCGACGACCGCCCCCGCCGCGGCCTCGCTCCGCGGCTACTTCGCGCTCGAGGCGCGGCGCGCCCCGCGCCGCACCTCGCTCGTCGCGGCGGCCGCCGGCGTGCTCGTGGTGCTCGGCAGCCACGCGCTGATCGTGCGCCTGCCGGCGCAGGTCATCCGCTTCCTCGAGCAGGCCTTCGCGATCGAGGGGATGGCCGCCGTGCTCCTCATCAACGATCTCCTCGCCGCCTATTTCGTCGCGTACTTCGTCGCCCTGGCGGGCCTCGTCGACGCGACGGTCACGGCGCGAGAGGAGCATCGCCTCGAGCTCCTGCTCGCCAAGCCGATCCGCGCCCGCGTCTTCCTCGCCGCGCGCACGGCGCCCTCGCTGCTCGCCGGGGCCGGGGCGGGCGTGGTGGTCGCGGCCTCTACAGCGCTCGCCGTCGCGCCGCACATCGGCGCGAGCGACATGATCAGCGCGGCGGGCGCGCTCGGGGCCGGCCTCTTCCTCGTCGCGCTCTCGATCGCGCTGCTCTCGGCGCTCCTGCCGCTCCTGGTGCGGATGCGGGACGGCTTCCACGCGCTCCTGGTCGCGTCGGGCGCGTGGATCGCGCCGCTGATGCCCACGGCGGCGTTCATCTACCGGCCCGACGCGTTCGAGGCGCACGCGGGGCTCAGGGAGGCGGCGGTGCTCGCGTCGCTGCTCTGGAGCGACGCGACATCGGCCTGGCTCGGCCCGGTCGCGCTGGCGATCGCCATCCCGCTCGCCGCGATCTCCATCGCCGCCTCGGGCGTGCTCCTCGAGCGCACCGACGCGCTCTGAGCCCGGCGTGCGCCGCGGGGGTCGGGCGCGCCTCTCTCGCTCTCACGCTCACGCGGCGGCGCGCGCGTCTCTTCTCCCCGCCTTCGTCTTTCCGCCCTCTCTCCTAGCTGGTACGAGGGCCCGATAGAAGGGAACCGATATGGCCTGTCACGAGATCGCCGCGCTCCGCCTTGGGCTCATGAACATCCTGGGCATCGATGATCCCGCCGAGCGCACGCACGAGCTCGCCGAGCTCGGCGCCGCGGCCGCCGAGCCGGGGCCGGTCTCGGCGATGCTGCGCGCCGGGGACCTGAAGAACCTCTCGCGCCTCTTCGAGGGGTCGCTCGTGGAGCTCCAGGAGAAGGTCGCGAAGACCCCCGCCGGCGACCCGAAGCTGCCTTACCTGCGCTCGCTCCTCATCCTCACGAAGCAGGTCGAGCTCGATCTGCGCGCGCAGGTCGACGGGCTCGGCCGGCTCTACCGGGAGCTCGAAGAGATGCACGACTTCGTGCACGAGATCTACCCGGCCGAGTGAAGCGCGCGCCGCTCACGCCCCGCTCACCGGAAAGACCATGGAGCGCGTGATCGCGACCGCGCGAACGCAGGAGTGACGTCATGGCAACACAAGGCAACCCGAAGATCAGGATCGCCCACGCAACGCCGCTCGGCGACGCCGCCCGGCTGCTCCGGCTCGAGCGCGTCGATGGCGCGGAGATCGGCTTCGCCGGCGGGCAGTACGTGATCATCAACACCGGCGTCACCCTGCCCGGCGGCAGGCTCGCGAAGCGCGCCTACTCGATGCTCTCCAGCGACGCCGAGCAGCGCGCGGTCGAGATCGCGGTGAAGCGCGTCGGGGCCGGGCCGGGCTCGAACGTGCTCAACGACATCGCCGTCGGCGCCGAGCTCGAGTTCAGCGGACCCTGGGGCAAGCTGCGGCTCGCGCCGGGCTTCTCCGGCCGCGCGCTCGTGATCGCCACCGACACCGGCATCACCGCCGCCCTCGGGATCGCCCGGAGCGCGGCCGCCGCCGGCGCGGCGCAGCTCGACCTGCTCTGGCTCGTCGAGCCGGGCGAGACCTTCGCCTCCGAGCCGTTCGTCCGCGAGCGCCTCCCCGCCGCCGTCCGCCTCGCGGTCGCCCGCGATCTCCCCCCGATCGGCCACCCCGAGCGGCCGGCGCGCGCGTGCGCCCTCGTGGAGCGCGAGCTCGCGGCAGGGCCGTACGACGCCGTGCTCTGCGCGGGCGACGGCGCGGTCCTCTACCCGCTCCGCGACCACCTGGTCTCGCTCGGCGCGCCCGAGGGCAGTGTGCTCCTCGAGAGCTTCTTCAACAACCCGATGAAGAAGTCTTTGTAATCGTTCGGGATCTTGCGAGGGCGGAGCTCCGGCCGAGGGGTTGGAGGGATAGCCCTCGGTGGCGGACCCCTCGGCGGCGTGCGCTGATGCGTGGGGGGACGCCCGCCGGCATGCAGCGCCGCGTGGGGGGGACGCCCACCGGCATGTAGCGCCGCGTGGGGGGACGCCCGCCGGCACGCCAGCTCAGCGCTGGGCGGCGGTAAAGGGCCGAGGTCTTGGGATCCGTCCGCTTCGCATCCTTCATGCATCTCCGACAGAGAGATTCAAAGTGCGATATCGGTGCGCTCCAAAGTGCGCTCAGCGCTCCGCTGCATTTGTTCGCCCCTCGTTCAGAGAGCACGATATTCTCCCCACGCGGTCGCCTTACACGATGCTCACAGCATTCGTAGAACGGCGTTCGGCGAAGCCCTCTCGGATTCATCCGCCTCAAGACCAACCTGCTTCGCAAGCCAGGAGGCCAGCAGCATGAGGTCCAACGATATTCCTCCATCGTCGTTCATCGGATCGAGCCCGCACGTCAAGCCTTCAGCGATCAGCTCGCCAGCTCCTCGATCAATGCGCACAATCGGAGCGTCTATGCTCTGCCTTGCGCTCACCTTCAGCGTGGATCTGGCAGGGTGCAATCCCAACGGCCCTCGTCCACCCGATGTCGGCGGAGCACATGCGACAGGGAGGTTGATCCTCCACATCGACGGCGCAAGAAGTGCAGCGAAACTAGATTCAGACGAAGCCACGATCCCGTACCGCCGCGTTCTTCTGAAAGGGGAAGGGACGACGCCGGATACAATGATCGACGCTGGTGAGGTGTCCATCGATCTGACCAGGCCCCAGCACCATGTGTTCGAGAACGTGCCGGCCGGTACCTATAGAGCCATTGTACTCTTCCTGTCAGCACGAGGTGGGGTCTGGCGATCGGGCTCCGCCACGGGCCACCCGTCCTGGGAGCGGCTGGAAATCACCACCAGCGCTCTGGTGATCCCGTCGGCCGAGACCGGCCTGGCGGTCCAGATCGATCTGGATCCGGACGCGATCGTGTGCGAGCACGCGGCTTCGGACCGTGACGATGATGACTCGGAAGGTTGCCGAAGCTGGCACCCGGGCTGGGATCGTGACGACGAGGATGGCCACCACGACCACGATGGCCATCACAATGGCGACGGCCACCACGACCACGATGGCCATCACAATGGCGATGGCCACCACGACCACGATGGCCATCACAATGGCGATGGCCACCACGACCACGATGGCCATCACAATGGCGATGGCCACCACGACCACGATGGCGACCGCGACCACGACCACGATGGCGACCGCGACCACGATGGTGACCGCGACCATCATGGCGACCACGACGATGGGAACCACCCCCAGGGGCTTCCGTGCCGACACCACGTGGCGGTCCACGCACGAGTGCACACCCACCATCTCGTGCTGCCCGAGGGGGCGCGCCTCCCGGGGCGCCTCGTCAACCAGCCGATCGTGGCCAGGCTCGCCGACCTGCCAGAGGGGACCCGGATCGACCTCGGCGACGGATATGCCGTGCTCCTAGACCAGCGCGCAGCATGTGATGCCGGGCAGACCGTGACGATCGGTCGAGTTCGCGACGAGGGCGCCCCTCCGATCGTGGCCGGTGACTCCATCCTCGCCACCCCCCATCAGGAACTGTGCGGCCCGGCGACGATCACCATGCCGACCGGTGGCCGGCGAGGCGGCGCGATCTACCGCAACAACATCGAGGCGACGCCGACGACGTTCGACGGACCGGTCGTGTCGACCGAAACGAACCGCTTCTCGCTCTACAACTACCAGACCTGCAACGACGTTCCCGAGGGCCTGAGGGCGGGCGGCCATCGATGGTGCTTCGACCTCATCGTCGGTAACGACGTCGTCCTTGACGCGTTCCTCGCAACCTGCACAGGGGACACCATGGGCCCACGCACCTTCTGCACGTGCGATGAAGCGCCTCCCAGCCAAATCGACGCGTGCAGGGGCGACGGCGTGCCCGCCGACGAGGTCGGCGACCTCTGCGTCGACAAGGGGAACACCGACGTCCGCCGGGCGATCGCCGCGTCTGCGACGGCTCAGATCCAGCAGGACTCGCCCATCTCCACGACGCGTGCTGCTTTCGGGGCCGGGCGCTGGGAGACCGACCTCGATCACGGCGATGGCAGTTCGCTGTTGAGCGCATCGCAGGCCGCCGTAAACGCATCCCCTGAAGGGCGCGACGTGGCGGTCGCCAAGGCCCGCGCCGCGGTCGCGGCCACCTACAAAAATTCGAGCGATGCCGACGCGCTGGCCGAGCACATCGTGCGGCGCGTCGAGGAGGGGGCGTTCGATCCGAATCGAGGCGGCGTCGATCCAGCACGCTTGACGGCGAGCGACGCAACGCTGCTCGAGGCGCTCGCCTTCCGGGCGCAGTGCCGCGAATGGCAAGAACGAACCGCGATCGAGGCCGCTCGGTCCGTGGGCGCCGAAATTCGCACGTACAGCTACCGAGAGGCCGATCTCGCTGCTCTGCAGCCCGAGCAGCATCGCGCGGGCACCGGAGGCTACAAGGGCTCGAGCCACGCGGTGCTGGTCACCGAGATCCTGCATAGCTCGACGAAAGGACCGCTGCTTTACCGAGTCGTCGAGGCGAATGTCGGGGATGAGTTCAACCAGCCGCTCGGTCAACTCCCCTGGGAGCGCACGGTCAGCGAGCGTAGGTTGAGCCCGACCGAGATCAAGGACTTCAGCATCGCCTCCTACGACCAGGTCCCCGAAAACGATGCTTGCCAACCGGCAGGTACGGGCAGCGCGGGCCCCAGCTCCTGCGCAGGATTCCCCGACACCAACAGCTCCGACCAGGTGCTCGGCGCTGCCAAGGGCGCCGACGCGTCGGACAAGCTGAATTGTGCCGGCGTGCTCGAGGGTTACTTCGAGAGCTGCCCTGAGAAGATCGACGCCGCCACGGGCGAGCGGCTCTGTCCCTCGGATACGTCGTCCCACCCCGGGAAATACGTCATGTGCGGGAGGTGCCGGCTGTCGCGTGCCGAGTCGCTGGCGACTGGCGCGAAGGCCCTGCTGAACGACGCGAGGCGCGCCGAGGTGTCCGGGTGCGCCGAAGCCGGGACATGCCCGAATTGGGAGCTCTGCACCGAGGCCCAGAGCGGCGCGCTGCGCGTCACGGATTGGCCGGCTTCCTTCATCGGCTGGGGAATCCAACAAGGCTACTTCCAAGGAGACGGCAATCCCTCCCCAGGCAGCTATCGCCCCTGCCGCCCTCACGATGCGGCGCTGGCGATCGAGGCGCTCACGTTTGCAGCGCGGCTGACGGGCCTACCTGCGGACGAGCGCCGGAGCAACCTCATCGACGTCCACGCGGAGATGGCCGCCATCGAGCGAACGATCGCCGACGCCGAGCGGACACGCGGCACGAATTGCCAGCTCTCCTCGGTCAAGGAGGACGGCTACTTCGTGCCTACCATGGTCGCCATGAACAACAAGAACGTGCTGTGCATGCCGACCTCGGACGGCAAGCGCACCGCCAACCTGTGCAGCGAGGGCGACGTCGGGTCGTGCTTCGCGACCCGGTACCTGATGGCTGAGGTCATCGCGCGCCTGCGGGGGGACATCCCCGCGCTCGAGTGCGATCCCATCGAGGCGAGCCCGAGCGCGCTGATCTGCGAGTGACGAACCCGAGCGGGGGAGATGAGGATGGCCCCCGCAACGGCTCCCGAAGCCGCTCCCGGGCGGCTCGATCCTGGGACCAGCATCGCGGATCGAGGCCAGCCAGGGGTTCCAGCCGGCGAGGGGTCCCCCCGCGCCCGCCCGGACCCCGGAAGGGGCGTGGCCCTCCGTGCGGCCTCGGGCGCTGTCGACGGTCCGAGCCCGGGGAAGGCCCCCCGCACCGGCGCGGGTGGCGGGGACACCGGGCCCCAGCCCCGTGGCTGCCCGTTTCGGTTGAATCGGCCGCCCCCATGGACCAAATGCCCGCCATGGCTGCCTTCCGACACGTCCGCGGCGCGCGCGCTCTCTCTCCATTTCGTACCGACAAGCGCCTGACCGAGCTGAAGCAGCGGGTGCCCGAGGTGGTCGGGCTGGGGAGCCGCTGGATCTACTTCGTGCACTCGCGGGCCTCGCTCGACGAGCGCGGCGAGCACGTGCTGTCGCGTCTCCTCGACGACGACGCGCTGGCGCACGGCGGGGGCGGGACGGGCGAGGACGAAGGTCAGCTCGTGCTGGTGGTGCCGCGCTTCGGCACTCTCTCGCCCTGGAGCTCGAAGGCGACCGACATCGCCTGGGTGGCGGGGCTCGCGGCGGTGCAGCGGATCGAGCGGGGCATCGCCTACTACGTGCGGGCGTCGCGGCCGCTGACCGGCGAGGAGCTGACGCGCGCGGCGGGGGCGCTGCACGATCGGATGACCGAGTCGGTGGCCTTCGATCTGGCGGCCGGGCAGGCGCTCTTTCGCGAGGAAAAGCCGCGGCCCCTCGCTCGCGTGCCGCTGTCGCGCGAGGGGCGGCTCTCGCTGACGCGCGCCAACAAGGAGCTCGGCTTGGCCCTGGCCGAGGACGAGATCGACTACCTGCTGGCCGCGTTCACGGAGCTGAGGCGGGATCCGAGCGACGTCGAGCTGATGATGTTCGCGCAGGCCAACAGCGAGCACTGCCGGCACAAGATCTTCAAGGCCGACTGGGTGATCGACGGCGAGGCGCAGGGGCTCTCGCTGTTCAAGATGATCCAGAACACCTTCGCGGTGACGCCGCACCATGTCCTGTCGGCGTACAGCGACAACGCGGCGGTCATGGAGGGGCTCGACGCCGAGCGCTTCTTTCCACAGCCGGGGGCCGGCGCGCTGTACGAGACGCGGCGTGAGCCGGCGCACGTGCTGATGAAGGTGGAGACCCACAACCATCCCACGGCCATTTCGCCGCATCCCGGCGCTTCGACGGGCAGCGGCGGCGAGATCCGTGACGAGGGCGCCACGGGGCGAGGCGCGAAGCCCAAGGCCGGGCTCACCGGTTTTTCGGTGTCGAACCTGCGCATTCCCGGCTTCGAGCAGCCGTGGGAAGCCGAGCCGATCGGCAAGCCCGATCGCATCGTCTCGGCGCTCGACATCATGATCGACGGGCCGCTCGGCGGCGCCGCCTTCAACAACGAGTTCGGGCGTCCTGCCCTGGCCGGCTACTTCCGGACCTTCGAGCAGAAGGTGCCGGGCGACGGCAGCTCGGCCTCCAGCGTGCGCGGCTATCACAAGCCCATCATGCTGGCGGGCGGGCTCGGCAATGTGCGGCCCGAGCTTGCGCTGAAGAAGACCTTCCCGGCCGGGGCGCCCATCGTCGTGCTCGGCGGGCCGGCCATGTTGATCGGCCTGGGCGGCGGCGCGGCGTCGTCGATGGCCTCGGGCTCTTCGTCCGCCGATCTGGATTTCGCCTCGGTGCAGCGGGACAACCCGGAGATGCAGCGGCGCTGCCAGGAGGTCATCGATCGCTGCAACGCCCTGGGCGCCGGTTCGCCCATCCTCAGCATCCACGACGTGGGCGCGGGCGGCCTGTCGAACGCCTTGCCCGAGCTGGTGCACGACGCGGGCGTGGGAGGTCGCTTCGAGCTGCGCCGGGTGCCCTCGGTCGAGCCCGGCATGTCGCCGCTCGAGATCTGGTGCAACGAGGCGCAGGAGCGCTACGTGCTGGCTCTGGACGCCTCGCGCCTTGCGATCTTCGAGGAGATCTGCCGGCGCGAGCGCTGCCCCTACGCCGTGGTCGGTCACTCGACGGCGCAGAACGATCTGGTGCTCGACGACGCCGAGCTCCACGACCAGCCGATCGACATGCCGCTGTCGGTCTTGCTCGGCAAGCCGCCCAAGATGACGCGCGACGTCCGCCGCCTGCCCTCGCCCAGGCAGGCGCTCGACGCCGCCAAGCTGCCGCTGCGCGAGGCGGTCTATCGCCTGCTGCGGCTGCCCACGGTCGCCGACAAGTCCTTCCTCATCACCATCGGCGACCGCACCATCACCGGCCTCGTGCACCGCGATCAGATGGTCGGGCCCTGGCAGGTGGCCGTGGCCGACGCAGCGGTGACGCTGACCGACTACACGGGTTACGGCGGCGAGGCCATGGCCATGGGCGAGCGCGCCCCGCTCGCCGTGCTCGACGCTGCGGCCTCGGCGCGCATGGCCGTGGGCGAGGCGCTCACCAACCTGGCGTCGGCTCCGATCGAGAGCCTCGAGCGCGTGAAATTGTCGGCGAACTGGATGGCAGCGGCCGGTGCCCCCGGTGAGGACGCCAGGCTCTATGAAGCCGTGAAGGCGGTGGGCCTCGAGCTGTGCCCGGCGCTCGGTCTCGCCATCCCCGTCGGCAAGGACAGCATGTCGATGCGCACGGTCTGGGACGGCGGCCAGAAGAGCGTCGTCTCTCCCATCTCGCTCATCGTCTCGGCCTTCGCCCGTGTGCCGGACGTGCGCGGCGCGCTCACGCCCCAGCTCCGCACCGACGTCGGGGACACCGTGCTCGTGGCCGTCGACCTGGGGCGCGGCAAGAATCGCCTGGGCCTCTCGGCGTTCGCCACCGTCAGCGAGCAAGTGGGCGACAGCGTGCCGGACGTCGACTCGCCGGCCGATCTGCGCGCCTTCTTCGAGACCGTGCAGGGCCTGCGGCAGCGGGGGCTGGTGCTCGCCTACCACGATCGTTCGGACGGCGGCCTGTTCGTCACCTGGGCCGAGATGAGCTTCGCCGGCCGCGTCGGCGCGGAGCTGTCGCTCGATGCGCTGGCGGCGAACATCTCGCTTCCGGCCGCTCAGGCTGCAGCCTTGTTCTCGGAAGAGCTGGGCGCGCTCCTGCAGGTGCGCGCCCAGGACGCGCCCGAGGTCATCTCGGCCTTCGCCCGCGCCGGTCTCGAGGGAGCGGCGCACGTCGTCGGCAAGCTCCGCAGCGACGATCGACTGGTGGTGACCGCGGGCGGCCAGGCCGTGCTCGACGAGCCGCGCGTGGACTTGCGCCGCGCCTGGTCCGAGACCAGCTACCGCATGCGAGCGCTGCGCGACAACCCCGAGAAGGCCCGCGAGGAGTTCGACGCGCTGCTCGACGCCGGGGATCCGGGCATCTCGCCGCATCTGCCCTTCGACGTCGAACGATCGCTGGCTCGCCCGCTGATCGAAGCCGCCAGCGAACGGCCCAAGGTGGCCATTCTGCGCGAGCAGGGCGTCAACGGTCAGATCGAGATGGCCGCCGCCTTCCACCGCGCCGGCTTCGCCGCCCACGACGTGCACATGAGCGATCTGATGAGCGGCGCCGTGTCGCTCGAGGGCTTCCGCGGCCTGGCCGCCTGCGGCGGTTTTTCCTACGGCGACGTGCTCGGCGCCGGCATGGGTTGGGCCCGCTCGGCGCTCTTTCACAGCGAGACGCGCGAGGCGCTGTCGGCCTTCTTCAGGCGACCGAACACCTTCGCCCTCGGCATCTGCAACGGCTGCCAGATGATGGCCGGCCTCAAGAACATCATCCCCGGTGCCCAGCGCTGGCCGCGCTTCGTCAAGAACCGTTCCGAACAGTTCGAGGCCCGTCTCGCGCAGGTCGAAATCCTGGAGAGCCCCTCGGTGCTGCTGCGCGGCCTGGTGGGCGCGCGCCTGCCCGTGGCCGTGGCCCACGGCGAGGGCTATGCCCACTTCGCCAGCGACGCCGATCGCCGCGCGGCGCGTGTGGCGGCCCGCTGGGTGGACGGCCGCGGTCAGGTCGCCACGCGCTACCCCGCCAACCCCAACGGCTCGCCCGACGGCATCACCGGCCTCACCACCGACGACGGCCGTGTGACGATCCTCATGCCGCACCCCGAGCGCGTCTTCCGCGCCGTGCAGCACAGCTGGGCTCCCCCCGGGTGGTCGGAACGCGGCCCCTGGCTGCGCCTCTTCGAGAGCGCGCGGGCCTTCGTGGGCTGAGGGTCTCTCCTGGAGTTTCGCCCCGACCGACCAGGAGGGCGGGAAATCGTCACGCCGCCCGAGGGCGGCGCGCGCCTCGAAAGCTTCTCCCACAACGCCGCGCGAAAATCGTTGTAGTCGTTCCGGCACCTGCGATGGCAGAGCTCCGGCCAAGAGACCCGAAGGGGCAGCGCGAGGGGTTCACGACGGGCGCGTGCGCGGCCGCCGCGGCCAAGGCGGCGGCGCGCGTGCTGGCGCGCGGCGCGGCGGTCGACGCCATCGAGACCACCCTGCCGAACGGGCAGAAGGTCACCTTCCCGCTGAGGCGCTGCGATCGCGACGGGCCGCGCGCCACGTGCAGCGTCATCAAGGACGCCGGCGACGATCCCGACTGCACCCACGGCGCCGAGCTCGTCGCCGAGGTCGAGCTCCGCCACGAGCCCGGCGTGGAGATCCGCGGCGGCGCGGGCGTCGCCGTCGTGACCAAGCCGGGGCTCGGGCTGCCCGTCGGCGCGCCGGCCGTGAACCCCGTGCCGCGCCGGAACATCACCGAGATGGTCCTCGAGGAGCTCGAGGGATCGGGCTTCGCCGGGGCCACGGTGACCCTCAGCGTCCCCCAGGGCGAGGAGATGGCGAAGCAGACCATCAACGCGCGGCTCGGGCTCATCGGAGGCATCTCCATCCTCGGGACGAGCGGGATCGTGAAGCCGTACTCGACCGCCGCCTTCCGCGCGAGCGTCGTGCAGGCGATCGACGTCGCCGCGGAGCGCGGCATCGCGGCGCTCGCGCTGACGACCGGCGGCAAATCCGAGGCGTACGCGATGAAGCTCTACCCGGAGCTCCCGGAGGAGGCGTTCATCCAGGTGGGCGACTTCATCGGCACCGGGGTCCGCCACGCGGCGCGGCGGCGGATCGCCCGCGCGATCATCGTCGGCATGATCGGCAAGCTCTCGAAGATGGCCGACGGCAAGATGATGACGCACGCCGCAGGCTCGGAGGTGAGCATGGAGCTGCTCGCGCAGATCGCCGAGGAGCTCGGCGCGCGGCCGGAGATCGCCGCCGAGATCCGGCAGGCGAACACCGCGCGGCACGTGCTCGAGCTGTGCCAGCGCGAGGGGCTCACCGGCGTGCCCGGGGGGATCTGCCGGCGCGTCGTCGAGCACACCTCGCGTCACGCGGGCGGCGCCCTCGAGGTGCACGCCTGCCTCGTCGATTTCAACGGGGCGCTGCTCGGCCGATATCCGGCCGGGACCGCCGGTGCCATCGGTGCGGAGAGAGCGGAGGAGCCATGAGCAGTGATGAGGCGCGCGCGGTGAACGACATGCGGCAGATGACCGCGCTCGGGCGGCGCATCGAGGACAAGAGCTTCGCGATCATCGACGAGGAGGCCGGCGCGCACGGCTTCCCGGAGGCCGAGTGGCAGGTCGTCCGCCGCGTGATCCACGCGACAGCGGACTTCGAGTTCTCGTCGCTCATGCGGCTCCACCCCGAGGCGATCGCGCGGGGCATCGCGGCGCTCCGGGGCGGCGCGCCGGTCCTCGTCGACGTGAAGATGATCGGCGTCGGCCTGAACGAGCAGCGGCTCGCGTCCTACGGCTGCGCGATCCACTGCTTCATCTCGGACGACGACGTCATCCAGGCCGCCTCCGCGGCCGGCTCGACCCGCGCGATCGAGTCGATGCGCAAGGCGCACCGGCTCGGGCTCCTCGACGGCGCGATCGTCGCCATCGGCAACGCGCCCACGGCGCTGCTCGAGGTCGTGCGCCTCGCCCGGGAGGAGGGGGCGCGGCCGGCGCTCGTGATCGGCGTGCCGGTCGGCTTCGTGTCGGCGGCGGAGTCCAAGGAGGCCCTCCTCGAGTCCGGGCTCCCCTTCATCGTGGCGCGCGGCCGCAAGGGCGGAAGCCCCATCGCCGTCGCGATCGTCCACGCGCTGCTGCTCCTGTCGGCGGACTCGGCGGAATCGCCGGGATCGACAGCATCCGCGGGCTCCTCCGGAACGGCCAAGGTGGCGCGATGAGCGCGCGCCGCGCCGTCACCGTCGTCGGCATCGGCGACGACGGGTGCGCCAGCCTCTCGAGCCGCGCCGCGTCCGCGGTCGCCCGCGCCGAGGTGCTCGTGGGGGGCGAGCGGCACCTCGAGTTCTTCCCCCAGTTCCGCGGGGAGAAGATCGCCCTGAAGGGCGGCCTGTCCGCGGCGCTCGACCGCGTGGACGCCCTGTCCGCCGAGCAGAACGTGTGCATCCTCGCCTCGGGCGACCCGCTGTTCTTCGGCGTCGGCGCGCTCGTCGTCCGGAAGCTCGGCGGCGAGCACGTCGAGATCATCCCGAGCCTGAGCTCGGTCCAGTGGGCGTTCGCGCGCACCGGCATCGCCTGGGACGACGCCGCGTTCGTCTCGGTCCACGGGCGCTCCCCCGAGGGGTTCGCGACGCGCCTCCGCCGCCTCACGAAGGTCGCGGTGCTGACCGACGGGGAGAACAGCCCGGCCCGCCTCGCGGCGCGGCTCCTCGAGCACGGCGACGCCGGCTGGAAGGCGTGGGTCTGCGAGAGCCTCGCGGGCGCCGGCGAGCGCGTGCGCGCGTTCGATCTCGCCGCGCTCGCCGCCTGCGAGGACATCGGCCCGCTGAACGTGCTCCTGCTCCTGCGGAGCGATCCCGCGTGGCGCCCGCCGCCGGCCGTCCCCTACCTGCACGAGGACGCGTTCGCGAAGCGCATGCCGAAGAACGGGCTGATCACGAAGCGCGAGGTGCGCATGCTCTCGATCGCCTCGATGGCGATCCGCCCCGACGCGGTCGTCTGGGACGTCGGCGCCGGCTCGGGGTCGGTCTCGATCGAGGCGGCGATGCTCTGCCCCCTCGGGCGGGTCTATGCGATCGAGGTCGACCCGGAGGGCGTGGAGATCTGCCGCGACAACGTCCGCACGCACGGGGTCGACAACGTGCGCGTCGTCGCGGGCCGCGCGCCCGAGGCGCTCGCGGCGCTCGAGGACCCGGACGCGGTGTTCGTCGGAGGGAGCAAGGGGAGCATGGAGGAGATCGTCACGGTGGCGCTCGATCGGCTGCGGCCAGGCGGCCGGCTCGTGGTCAACGCCATCACGATGGAGAACGTCGCCGAGACGTACCGCGCGCTGCGGGCGCGGGGGCTCGACCCCGAGGTCACGCTGCTCTCGGTCTCGCGCGGCGTCCCGCTCGCGCGCTACGTGCGGTACGAGGCGCTGAACCCGATCCACATCTTCGCCGCGACCAAGCCGGCGAACGCCGAGGAGGCCGTGGAGGGCGCAGCGCCGACCCAGCCTGCGGCCGGCGGCGCGCGGCGGTCCACCTCGGAGGCGTCATGAGCGGCCTCGGCAAGCTCTACGGCGTCGGCGTCGGCCCCGGCGCGCCGGACCTGCTCACGCTGCGCGCCGTGCGCGTGCTGCAGGAGGCCGACGTGCTCGCGCTCCCCCGCAGCTCGGACTTCGGCGCCTCGATGGCCTACCGGATCCTCGAGCCCGTCGTCGGCAAGCAGCGGGACAAGGAGCGGCTGCTCCTCACCTTCCCCATGAGCAAGGATCCGGATCGCGTCCGCCCCTACGTGGACGCGGCCGTCGAGCAGATCGGCGACCGGCTCTCGCGCGGCCTCACCGTGGCGTTCGCCACCGAGGGGGATCCGTCGCTCTTCAGCACCTTCGTCTATGTGCGCCGCGAGGCGCTCCGCCGCTTCCCCGGGCTCGAGGTCGAGGTCGTCCCCGGCGTCACCTCGGTCACGGCGGTCCCTGCCGTGAGCGGGCTCGCGCTCGCCGACGGGCAGGAGCGCATCGCCATCCTGCCCGCCACGTACGGCGTCGACGACCTGACCGACGTCCTCCAGCGCTTCGACACCGTGGTCCTCATGAAGATAGGCTCGGAGATGCCGAAGGTGACCGAGGCGCTCACGCGCGCTGGCCTCCTCGATCGGGCCGTGTTCGTGTCCAAGGCGACGATGCCCGAGCAGCGGATCGTCCGGGACCTCCGCGCCGCCCAGGGCGAGCGGGGCGACTGCTTCGCCATGGTCGTTGTCACGCGCGGCGAGCGGAGCGGGCTGCTCGTCGGCGAGGCCCCGGCCTCGCCGCCGGGCGGCTTCGACAAGGCTGTTACCGAACCGGAGGCCCCATGATCGCCGAGCGCAAGCCCTACGCCATCTACGCGATCACCCGGCACGGGATCTCCATCGCGCGCAAGCTCATCGAGGGGCTGCCGGGCGCGGATCTCTACGTGTCGCAGAAGCTGTTCGACGGGGCGCCGGCGGGTGCGAAGCCGCTGCCGCTGCCGATGGGGCCGCTCTTGACCGAGGCGTTCACGGCCTACGACTGCCACGTCTTCGTTATCAGCGTCGGCGCGGTCGTGCGCATGATCGCGCCGCTGCTCAAGAACAAGAAGGTCGATCCTGCGGTCGTGTGCGTCGACGACACGGCGCGCTTCTCGATCTGCGTGCTCTCCGGGCACGTCGGGCGGGGCAACGCGTTCACCGAGAAGGTGGCAGGGCTACTCGGCGCGCAGCCGGTGGTGACCACGGCGTCCGACGCGCTCGGGACGCTGACTGTCGACATCCTCGGCCGGGACCTCGGATGGACCCTTGACGATCCCGATCGCAACGTGACGCGCGGCTGCGCCGCCGTCGTGAACGCCGCGCCGGTGCTGTTCGTCCAGGAGACCGGCGAGCCCTCGTTCTGGCCCGAGGCGACGCCCCTGCCGCCCGGCGTGCGTTACGCGACGTCGCTCGACGGCGTGGACCCCGGCGCGTGGGAGATCCTGCTCGTCGCGAGCGACCGCGATCTCTCCCGCTCGCACCCCGAGATCGTCGAGCGCGCCGTCGTCTACCGGCCGAAGAGCCTGGTCCTCGGCGTCGGCTGCGATCGCGGCGCGCCGCTCGACATGGTGGAGCGCGGCGTCGACCGGCTGCTCGAGGAGCACGGGCTATCGGCGAGATCGGTGAAGGCGCTGGCGACGATCGACAAGAAGGCCGACGAGGAGGCGCTGCTCGCGCTGTCGGCGCGGCGGGGGTGGCCGCTCGTCACGTTCACGCCCGAGGAGCTCGACGCGACCGAGGGCATCGAGAACCCGTCGGAGACGGTGAAGAAGCACGTCGGCGCCCGGGGCGTCGCCGAGCCGGCCGCGCTGCGGGCGGCGGGGGCCGCCAAGCTGCTCGTGCCGAAGCGGGCGTACACCGAGGAGGGCGTGGGGCGGTCCATGACGCTCGCCGTGGCGCGCGTCCCCTTCTCGAAGCGCAACGTGGAGGAGAGCCATGGGTGACAGCAAAGGAGTCCTGTCGATCGTCGGGATCGGCCCTGGCGCCGAGGAGCACGCGTCCCGCGCCGCCCTCGAGGCGATCGCGGCCTCGGACCTCATCGTCGGGTACACGACCTACATCCGGCTGGTGAAGCACCTGATCGAGGGCAAGGAGATCATCAAGACCGGCATGACCGAGGAGATCGGCCGGGCGCGCGCCGCGGTGGAGCGGGCGCGGGACGGGGCGCGCGTGGCGATCATCTCGTCGGGCGACGCGGGCGTTTACGGCATGGCCGGGCTCGTCTTCCAGGTGCTGGAGGAGATCGGCTGGAAGCGGGGCGAGTCGCCGGAGCTCCGCATCGTGCCCGGCATGACCGCGCTCAACGCGTGCGCGTCGCTCGTCGGCGCGCCGCTCGGACACGACTTCTGCGCCATCTCCCTGTCCGACCTCTTGACCCCATGGCCCGCGATCGAGCGGCGGCTCGAGGCCGCCGCCGGGGCCGACTTCGTCATCGGCCTTTACAATCCGGCGAGCGGGCGGCGCACGCGCCAGATCGTGCGGGCGCAGGAGATCATCCGCCAGCACCGCGCGGGCACGACGCCGGTCGCGCTGGTGAAGAGCGCCTACCGCAAGCTGGAGAGCGCGGTGCTCACCGATCTCGACCATTTCCTCGAGTACGAGATCGGGATGCTGACCACGGTGCTCGTCGGGTCGACCAACACCTTCATGTTCGAGGGGTACATGGTCACCCCGCGCGGGTATACCAACAAGTACACATGGGATGGAGCCGCGCTCCCCGGCCAGACGCCGGGGCGCTCGCTCGTGCTCTCGGACGAGAGCGGCACTGCGGAGGAGGTCTAGATGGCACGCGTAGGGAGGCTGGGCGGCGCGATCCTCGCCGAGACCCAGGGGGCGTATTACCTCATCGGCAACACCAAGGCGCCGTGCGACTTCCGCGCGGCGGGGTTCGAGCCCCCGGACGAGGTCGATCTCGTGAAGGGGGCTTATGTCCGGCTCAAGCCGCTGCGCGAGGTGAAGGTGGCGCCGCCGGTGCTGCTGCTCGACGTCGAGGGCGAGGAGCTCGCGAAGAAGCTCGTCCATCGCTTCGTGATCGACCGGAATGGCTCGGTGAGCGAGCGGCTGTGGCGGCTCGTCTACAGCCACGACGACCCGCTCGACGACGCCGAGGCGCCTGTCGAGCGGGACGCGCGCTGGCTGGGCGACATCCCCGAGCCGATCTGGCAGCTCGTGCGCGACAACGTGCTGCGCTGCCTGTAGTGCGATCGGGCACGGGGAGGACGCTCCGGCCGCTCGCCCGGACGTCGGGGTGCTCAGGGCGACCCGCACGCTGGCCGCGCGGAGATACCCGGGAAGATGTGCGTCCCACGCCCGGGCTCCTGTGACGTCGAGGATGCCGCTGTTCCATGGCGCACCGTGGCCACGACGGCGGGATGCCGCTGCTCCTTGGTGCAACAAGGTGATGACGGCGCTACGCTTCGCGACGTGCAAGCGCTCAAGGCCCGCGTCCAGAACGGCCGCATCGTCGTGGACGAGCCCACGGATCTGCCGGAGGGCATGGTGCTCGATCTCGTCATCGCCGATCCGGGCGACGAGCTCGACGACGAGGAGCGCGCAGAGCTGCACGCGGCCCTCGAAGAGGGGCTCGCCGAGATGCGAACAGGGGCAGGTGTCGAGGCCGACGTGCTGCTCGCCGAGCTGCAGGCGCGCGGGTGAAGGTCCGATTCCTGGGGAGATCGGCCGAGCAGGCGCGCGCGGCGGATGCATGGTGGCGCGAAAACCGTCCCGCAGCGCCGTCGCTGTTCGCCGATGAACTCGCCGCAGCGCTCCGCACGCTTCTACGTACGCCGGAGATGGGAGCCCCCTACGGCCCCAAGGCGAAGGATGGAGTGCGCCGTGTCTTGCTCTCGCGGACGCAGTACTATGTGTATTACGCCGTTGAGCCGGAGATGCGCCTCATCGGGGTGCTCGCTATCTGGAGTTGCTTGCGCGGCAAGCCGCCCAGCTTGAATCCCGTGAAGGAAGTAAAGAAGATACGCTGAGGCGGCGTGCTCCCCCATGCGAGCCGGCTCATGAGCGAGCGGCTGGGGCGGCTCGTCGACAGCCACGACCCCGATGACCCGCTCCACGACGCCAAGGCGCCGGCCGAGCGCGACGCGCGCTGGCTGGGCCATGGGGGAACCGAGGCCCGCCGGGTGGCCTTCAGCAAACCACCCGCTCGGCGAGTGCTACCTGATACACCAGGCGTCGGCACTCGCCGAGGCTCATGGGTTCAATTGGTAACTTGACCCGTACCGGGGATCCCGACGTTGTACTCATCTTCCGTCGATGCCGTATAGGACGCGGGAGTCACCGTCAGGGTATAACTACCTTGTGTCCTGGAGGAGCCCTGAACCAGCTGGACCCACACGCTCTGCGTGGTGGTATTGCTGAACGTATCGAATGTGATGGTGATGGAGTCGAGCGTCGCATCCGTCATATCCTTGTTTTTAGCGAAGGCCATCCTCCAACCATTGAGCTGCACGAGGCCCGTGGTCTTCCCTGCCACGGTCAGCTTGAGCTTGCTGATGCTCGTGCTGCCGTCCGTGGGCCACACGGACACAGGAATCTCGACGGGTACGGCATACCCGATGGGCGGGGGGGTCGCTTGCAGGCCCAGCTTATCGAACGACGGGGCATTTACGAGTATGGACATGTTCTTACCTCATTCTCTCACGATCAGGACAGGTGAGCGTCGCCAGGTCCCTCAGCCTGAGCCAGACCAGGGGATGCGCTCCATCTCGTGCGCGGCGAGCCCATGGTGAGCGGTCGCGCCGCGACGCTCGTGCATTGCAGATTGCAACGCCCGTGCCGCCGGGCGGGCTGGGCGGCGTCGGCCGAGGCAGCGCGGGCAAGCGCCCGAATCCGTTCAATGGGCACCGTACCGCCCGGGGGCCTGCGTCTGGGCAGGACACGGCGCGTCCCCCCCGGACGCCGGCTCAGCTGGCGAGAACTGAGCCCCTCAGGCACTGGGCGCTCGCGTCTCGGCAGGACACAGCGCGTCCCACGGACGCAGGCCCGGCGGCTCCGCTGAACGCCGAGGCGGTTATCGCGGCTAGACGAACAGCGGGACCGGGTTCAGCTCGCCCTCGGAGAGCGGGCGATCGCGCCACCCCAGCGCGCAGGGCACCTGATAGAGCCTCCCCGGGCCGAACCGGGGCCAGAAATGGCGTAGCCCTGGGACGATCACCTGGGCCACGGGCAAGCCGATGTCGGGGCGGGTCTTGTCCACAGCGATGAGCTCCAGGCCCGCCTCGTCGAGGCGCCTCATGCATTCCTCGATGTCAGCGCGCAGATCGGGGCCGCAGATCCGGGACAAGCTCCCCGCCGCGATCCGCGGGAATTCCGGGTGGGGGAAGAGATGCGCTCGGTCAGGCAGCCGCTCGAGGTCCCACGGCGCCCGGCGCGTGCCGCCGGGATCGAAGAGCTGGTTCAGCTCGGTGAGCGATCGCTGCACAGCGAGGCGCGGGTCGAGGTGGCAGCCGAACCCGATGCTGAATCGATCCTCACGGGCGTCGTGGGCGAGCGCGACGCAGGTGGGGATACCGAGATCGTGCGTCAGATCGAGCACCCAGACGGCCCAGCCGAGGCGATCATAGTCCGCCTGGAGGGCTTCGAAGTACGGGTCCCGGAAGCTGTCGAGCGCGATGGCCGGGCGCGCGACCCGGTTGTACCACCAGACCGCGGCGGCATCGCGCTCCACGAGCTCGAGCAGGCCCTGCAGCACGGCCTCTTCGAGGCAAGTGCCGGCCGCCACGCCGTTGCTGCAGGGGCCGCAGAACGCGGTGCCGCTCTCGGCCGGGGCCTCGGCGTAGCAGTAGGCCAGCGGCACATAGCGCCGCTCGCGCTTGCTCAGCGACCAGGCCGGGGTCCAGTCGATCCTGGTGCCGGCATCGAGCGGCTCGGGTATCCACTGGCGACGATCCGCTGCCCGCGCGTTGAGGTGAGCGCGCTCGCGGTACTGCGCCTCGCTGAAGTTCAGCAGATCGCCGAGCGAGAGCGCCGCCGGGCCGAGCTCGGCCTCGCTTGCGCGGACGCGCGCCTCGTCCCCCTGGTAGACGCCGCTGTAGCGCTCGAGCGCCTCGCAGAGCGCGCTCACCCTGGCCTGGTCCGCGCTGCGCCCCTTGCCGGCGCAGCTCTTGTCGAAGACGTTGGTGCGCGGGACGTCCTCCCGAGGGCAGGCCAGGTAGCCGGACGCGTACACGGCGCGGAGCTCGGTGTCCCGCCCCGGCATCGGCACGAGGTATGTCACGGCTCCGGTGATCGGGCTGACGAGGTGCTGATAGCGCTCGTAGGTCCGCCGCGGGGTCTGCCGGCGATATCCACCGTCCTCGTAATGCGCCTTCTCCACCGGCTGCAATTCGACCGGGCGCTCGCCGACGGCCGCCATCCGCGCCGGATCGCCGCACGCCGGGCACTGCGGCCTCCGGACGACCGCATGCGCGGTGATCTCGAACGTGGCCAGGTCAAGGGCGAGCACCCGGGAACCGAGCGCCTGGGGAGCGCTGGTGTCCTCCCTGGCGAGCGCGCGGGCGATGGCCGAGGCGCCGAGCCCGCAAGCGGTCCGTACGCTCGCCTCGGTGGCCGCCCTCGGGGGAGGGACGTGGCCTTCGTGCCCCCGGCGCCGGCGAACGAGCTCCTCGACCGGGCGGTTCTGGCGCATCCAGAACGCCAGGCAACCCCAGCAGGGGCCGGCGCCGGGCTCGAAGACGGGCCCGATGAGCGGCTGGACGCCGGCAGGCTTGATCAGGAACCAGCGCGCTCCTTCGCGCAGCGCGCGGCGGTTGATCGAGGCCAGCTCGGGCTGCAAGTAGTCGTCGGCCACGACCACCTGCACCGCCGCATCGCCGTCGATCCGCACGCCTGCCTGTTCGAGCGCCTCGGTCATCCACCCGGCGGGAGCGGCTTCGCCGACGGCCAGGACCGACACCGGAGTCCGGCTCAGGGCCTCGGCGGCCGCCTTGCCGTCGAGACCCACCCCATGCCAGAACGCCGCGTGCTCGGAGGGCAGCTCCGGCGTTGCGGGGACCAGGTAGCCACGCGCCGCGAGCCGGCTCAGGGCATACAGGGTCTCAGGCTCGGAGAACCGATCGCGCGCGGCGCGCAGGATCTCGTCGACCGTGCGCCGGCCGTTGACGAGCGCGGCCACCTCGGCGGCGCAGGCGCCGGAGACGACGAAGCGCTCGCGCTCGCCGATCAGGAAGACCACGCCCGCATCCATGCGCTCGACGCGCAGCGTGGGCTTGAACGCCAGAACCTGGCTCAGCTCCAGAGGATCCATCGTCGTTCCTGGTTTCACCCGCCGATGAGCAAGTGCAAGTGGCGCGCTCGAGGAGAGCGACCGCTGGATGGCCGGGGATCGCCTCGCTCCCAAGACCCGCCAGAATCCTGGCCGAGCGGCGTCGCACGCGGGCGTTCCACTACATCCCCATGAGGCCGCAAGGGCTCTCCCAGAGGATCGCCCGCAGCGCATCATCCCCGAGCGCGCCCCGCAACGCCATCACCTCGTCGACCATCGGGGCGTGGGCAGGAGCGCGTGCTCGCCCAGGCGGTTCATCCGCCTGGCCAGCGACTCGGGCGGCCTGAAGGGCGCGAACGGCTCTCAGCGCCCGGCCCAGCTCCAGCGGATCCATCGTCGGTCCTGGTCTCGTCCCCCGATCAGCAGCAGCAAGTGAACGGGTACGCTGCTCCCCTCGCGTTGTATACGGCGAGCGCGATGGGCTCGGAGTCCACGTTGCTCGGCTTCGTGGGCAGATAGAGCTTGAGCGTATGAGGCTGGAGCGAACCCCAGTACGACGGATGGTCCTTGTCGAGCGGAGATCCCGGCGGATGCCACCGGGCTGCGCCGTCCTCCTCGACGCGCAGGCTCATCGTCCAGGGTAGCCTGTAACCTCGGATGGTTCGCAGCGCCGAGGCAAGGTCGATCGTGAGCGCTCGTCGAAATTCCTGGTCGCTCCAGGCTTTGGCCATCGCCGCGAGCAGCACGACGTTGAACTCGGCGAACAAGCTGTCGTCGGGAACGAAGCCCCCCGCAGGAGGGCCGCTGTGGAGGCCGACACGCTCTTGACCCGCCTCTTCGCCCTCATGACAGCACCCCGCGTGCTCCCGCCCTCGTTCGGGGCGACGGACGAGCTGCACCCCGTGGTCCGCCCGCATGTTGAGCCCGCCCCCTCTGTCCTGAGGGCGCGCATGAACCCCGTGCGGATCGTGCTCCCGGCTCGATTGATCGCTGAACAGCGACGGGCGCTGCTTGTAATAATCCCCGAGCGCCCTCGCGTAGTCCTCCGGACGGAGGTCTTCCCGCAGATCATCGTACCCTGGACGAGCTGCGGAACGCTTGGGCGCGAGCGGCAGGCGCAGCGTCAAGCAGTCGAGCAGGTCGCTGGGCCAGACCCACTCATCGTGGATCCACCTGAAGTCCTCGTCCGCTCGTGCGATCTGAAGCTCGCACGTCCTTGGCCATGGCCAGATATAGCCAAATCGATCCTTGAGCGCGGAAGCGGGGTTGCCCCCGGTCAACTCCTTGCCAAAACCGTCCGGATCGGCCCATGCCTCTGCGATCGCGCGCAGGTACGTCGAGCGAAACTCCGTCAATTGGTTCGTGCTCATGAGCCCCTCTTTGCTTGACCGTCGTTCGCGATGAAGTGTGCGCGGAGTAGCTTAATGGGCGCTGGTTCACGCGACCGCTGACCTCGTTGCTCAGCTGCATATACTCGATCTCGTCGAGGCGCCAGAGCCAGTAGGGCAACCACCCGCAGCCCGACTCGACGAAGCGATGGCTCGCAGATAGGCGGCGCGCAGGTGGGTAAAGGGAGCGGCGCTGCCCCCGCCGCCGCCCTCAAGGCTCGTTGTCGGCATCGGCATCGGAAGAGCGCATGTCAGGTGTTCGACGGAGCCTCGTGCACCAGCGGTCGATCAGCACCGATCGGAGCAGCGCTCCTGCGCTCGCAAAGCCGAAGAGCGCGGCGTAGGTCTCCAGATCCTCGGGAACCGGCTTGCCGAGCCGCTCGTTGAAATACCACCGCCACAACGCGTCCGTGTCGCTCACGCCGCTGCCCGCCAGATCCAGAGCGTCCAGCCGCTCACCCGCCATCACGGCCTGCTTGGCGCGAGCCTGCTTCTCGAGACGCCCGTAGCAGCCCATGGCGCGTAGCTGGTCGACGAGGTGACGGCGGACCTCCGGCTCGCACACGGCGGCCGTCCAGCGGAGCTTCGCTTCTCGTGCCATCAAGTCGGCGAAGGACTTGGCGTCGAGCCCCTGCTCGCCGAGCCACGCGCGGGTCGAGGGCCCGGTGTACAGCCCTCGCTCACGCCGGAACTCCATCGCCGTGCGTTCGAGGTGTCCAGGGCCGACCTTCACCCCGTTGCGCTCCGCCGCCTCTTCGGCGAGGCCGCGCAGCAGCGCGCCCCGGATCGCGAGGGTGTAGAGCGGCTCGTCCCCGAGCAGGCGCAGCTCGTCGAGCAGGGCTTCGACGTCCGCGCTGGGGTCAAGGTCGAGCCGAGTCGCGCGCATGCGATCGAGGGCCCGCTCCCAGACGTCGGTACGTTGGAAGATGAAGCCGGGCTCCAGCGGTCCTCGATGCATGGCGCACGCGGCCTGCATGGCCTCGATCATGGCGAGCGCGTCGAGGCGCTTCTGGTCCACGCGCCCGGCGGGGAGCCACCGCTTCAGCGCGTCGAGCATGTGCGGGGCCTCCTGCGCGGCTCGGGCCGCCTGGAGCACCGCTGGCCAGGTGCGATCGGGGTAGAACAGGGCTCTGGAGATGGCGACGAGTCGCTCGGCGAGCGCCGGATCGCAGATATTCGCCTCGACGGCGGCGCCGAGCGTCGCACGGATATTGACGAGGGCCTCCGACGTGCACCGATAGCCGTGCTCGGCGGATGCGTGCGCGACCGCGACTTCGTCGTCGGCGCCGAGCGCGCCCGAACGATAATGCTCGAAGATCCGGCCCACGCCGACCATGCCGAAGTCGGCCAGCTCGGCGGCTCGGAGCGCGCCCATGCTCGACGCCCCGAACACATGGACGCCCTGGGACATCGCCCAGAGGATCTCCTTGTGCCAGACCGCCGGGACGCGCTCGAAGAAGCCGTCCACGATGCCAATCCCCCACGGTCGCTCGCGCGCGGCCCGGTAGACGTCTCCTTGGGCGACGGGCGGCAAGACCCGCAGCTCCGGGAGCCCGGGCACCTCCGCGGGCGGAAGGCTGGGCCCGGTGAACAGGACGATCACGACGACACCGCCTGCGCGCGCGGTCCAGGCGTGTACCCAGGGGCATCCCACATGCTTTCCAGCCCGGGCACGACGACGCGGACGACGGGCAGTCCGAGCTCTGGCCGCGTGAGATCCACGACCGCGACCTGGCGGAGCCCTGCGCTGCGCAGCGCAGCGAGCACGGCGGCGAGATCCTCGTCGAAGCGCTCGCTGAACCCGTCGCTCGCGGCGCCGAAGGAGCGCCGCCGCCCCTCGAACCGCTCGATCTCCGAGCGCGCCGCGGCGATCCGCGGCGGCGACCGAAACAGCTCGTACGAGGCCCGGTCGACGTCGTCGCGCGCCCCCGCGATGGCGGTCAGACGGCTCTGGGCGGCCTCGGTCAGGGCGCGCGCCAGGGCGACGGCGCGGGAGCGGTGGCACCCCTGACCGCCGCTCACGTAAAGGACGCGGCCCGGGTGAGGCACGCGGTCGACGATCTCCGCCACGAAGACCGGCAGCCCGAGCTCGCTGCTCGCGTCCCACACGCCCACCGCGAGTTCGGCCCGATCGAAGCGGGCCAGCACGTCGCGGCAGGTCGGATCATCCACCGTATCGAGATCCAGGCGCGTCCGCGCGCGGCCCGCCGGCCCGGCCGCGCGCCAAAGCGCCACGGCGTCGCGCTCGACGACCTCGTAGAGCCCGTGGAGCACGGCCTCGAGCCGGTGGTTGCCCGATGCGAGCCCCGTCGACGTGGTCAAGAAGCACCCGCTGCCGGGCGGCAGCGGCACGGTGTAGTCGGAGTGGACCACCTCGAGCGGCACCCACAGCGGACCGCCGCTCATGACGTCTTCACCCTCGATCCAGAGCATCTTATGATGAGGGTGGAAGGAGCCGATCGAGAGCCGCGGCAGCCCGGCGAGATCGACGAGGCGGTGCCGCGCCGAGAGCTCCGCAGCGGTGCAGAAGAGGAGCGGCTGCAGGATGTGCTCGGCGTGCCACTGCTCGATGGCCTCCATCAGCCCGGACGCGCGCGCGGCGTCGATATCGAGCCCTTTTCCCTGCGAGACCGACACGGATCGGGAGTTGGGTCGGCACACCATCACCACCGGGATCCCGACGACGTCCAGCCCGGTGACGTCGGCGACCCGGGTGATCCCCATGGCGCGCGTCATCGGGAGCACCCGCTCGACGGTCTCCGCCGGGCTGACCAGGCGGTGCGTGCCTCGGAGAAAGGTCTTGTGCGTGGAGGGCGGGGTCATGTCGTCAGGATCTCGCAGCGAGCGGCGCGGGCTCAGGCGCCCTCGGCTACCGGCGCCTGAAGCTGGTGAGGTTGACCAGGTAGGTGCCGCAGAAATCCGAGCTCACCGGTACTTTCGGTGCTTTCTCGTGTCCTGCCCGCGCGTCCATGTCCACCAGCTGCTGGGGATCCGGCTCGTCCGCCACATGTCCTATCTGCGCGCCCATATCCACCAGATCGTTGCACCACGATTGTACTGAATCTGCTGGCCTGCGATAGCGCTTCTTCGTCAACACGTCCGAGGGCACCTCGTAGTACAGGGTCTCGGTACCCTCTTTGTTCGGCACGGCCAGGATCATCGTAAAACCCCAGCATTGGTCATCCGGCGCCTCTTTATCACCCCTCGTGTCCTCCTTTGCCGCGCCGGTCGTGCTCCTGTCGTCCGTCGTCCCCTTCTGTGCCGCGCTGGTTGCATTCTCATCCTTCATCGTCTCCTCCTTTGTCACGTTGGTTACTGTCCTGAACCCCTCGAGCTCTCGCCCGTGCTCGGCTGGCCGGCGCCCGCAAACAGCAGCGAGTCGGCCTCGCGAGCATCCGGAATGTCGGTGATGCCCGACCGGAGCCGGCGGAGCCGCTCGACATCGTCGAGCTCCACGCGCCCTTCAGCCCTGCGCAGGCGAACGAGAGCCACCTGCGCGCGCAGCGCGAAGAGCCGGGCCCTCTGCGCCTCGGCCATGTCCCTCGCGCTCGCGAACGCGGCCGCCGCCTGCCCTGGGTCTCCTCTGGCCCGCCACACCTCCCCGAGCAGCCGGTGGAGCTCCGGATGGTAGCAGCGCTCCTGTGTCGTGAACGTCTCGCCGAGCGCCTCGTCGATCGCCTCGCGGGCGCCCTCGACGGCGCCGGCGGCCAGGCAGGCGTCGGCGAGATGCGTGGCGTAGAAGGTGGTGACCATGCCCGAGCCCATTCGCCGCCAGCGCGCGATGGCGCCTCGGACGCGCTCCAGTCCCTGCTCCGCCTGTCCCGAATGGACCATGGCCCAACCCCCCAGCGCATCGGCGAGCACCATGAACGCGGGGAATCCATGGTCGGCGGCGACCTTCCCAAGCGCGTCGGCGTACCTCTGCGTGTCGGCCACCTCGCGCCTGAGGTGGTGGATCCACGCGCCGATCTGATAGGCAATGGCGATGGTGAAGGGGTGCTCCGTCGCTTCCGCCGCGGCGATCGCATCCTCGTAGATCCGCACCGCGCCATCCGGCTCGCCGCAAATACACGCGCTCATGGCGTGGGTCACGCGCACGACGATATTCGGATTCCAGCCATAACGCGCCATGTAGGCGGGCAGCTCTGCCGGCTGGTAGAGTTCGATGACACGCCGGTGGTGATGCTCGCCCTCGGTGTGGTCCCCCAGCCACGTGGTCACGTTCGCCAGGATGAGCGACGCCTGCGTCAGGGCGACGACGTCATTCGTGTCCTCCGCCAGCTTCGCGCACTGGGTCGCGATGTCCCGGGCCGCCGTGAGATCGCCGCGGAACAGCGTGAACATGGCCATGCCGTGCAGCGCCTGGCTCCCCCGCTCCCGCTCGCCGGTCTGCGTGGCGAGCTCGATGGCTCGATCGTAAATGCTCTTGACCTCGGGCGCCGACCAGCCCTTGGTCGTGATCAGCGCCGGCATGATGATACCGTTCAGCCCGAGCTCCATCTCGGCTCGCTCGTGCTCCTGCGCTATGGCCGGCAGCCACGCGATGGCCTGCTTGGCCCCGGTGATCGCCTCCACGTACGCCGACCGAGCCAGCGCCGCTTGCGCCGCCTTCTGCGCGTAGCCCACGGCCTCCCGCATCTGCTCCGCCGCCGCGTGGTGGTGCGCGAGCAGATCCGGCCGCGTTCGGACCACCTCCGGAAACCCCTCCTCCAGCGTCTTCGCGATGCGCGCGTGGCTCCGCTGCCGCGCGCCGGTGGACAGCGACTCGTACGCCGCGTCCCGCACCAGCGCGTGCTTGAAGCTCCCCACCGCGTCCTTGCCGCGCCGCCTGCGCAGCACGATCCCCGCGCTCATCAGGCGCTCCAGATCCTCTGCCACCGCCGCCGGGCCGAGCGGGCTCGCGGCCGAGAGCACCTTGACGCTGAACTCCCGGCCCATCGCCGCCGCGAGCTGGGCCGTCTGCTTGGCGCGCGAAAGACGATCCAGCCGCGCCGTGAGCAGCGCCCGCAGCGTCCCCGGGATCGCCGCGCCCGAGAGCGGCCGGGTCAGCTCGTAGCGATCCTCCCGCTCCACCAGGAGCCGCGCATCGATCATCATCCGGAGCAGCTCCTCGGCGAAGAGCGGCACCCCGTCCGCGCGGTCTGCGACCTGCTCTATCACGGCGGGAGGCAGCGCCTTGTGGCCCGAGAGCCCGGTGAGCATCTCCTCCATGTGCGGGCGCTCCAGGCGGCTCAGCGGGAGCAGCAGCATGTCGGCCGTCGAGAACGACGGTGAGAACTCCGGGCGAGCCGTCATGATGACGCACAGGGGGACCGCGGGCGCCTCGCGAACGAGCTGGGCGAGGAACTCCATCGTGGTGGGGTCGGCCCAGTGCAAGTCTTCGGCCACCAGGAGGACGGGCCGCTCGTCGGCGATCGCGAGGAGCAGCGACGCCACGGCCTGGAGCGTCAGCGCCTTGTGCCGCTGCGGCGAGACGTCGAGCGGGGCGTACGGTTCGCCGAGGGGCAGGGAGAAGAGCGGCACGAAGAGCGGCATGGCCTCGGCCAGCGTGAAGCCGTGACCGGCGAGCTCCCGCTCGATCCGCGCGATCTTGCCGCCCGCGTCGGGCTCCTGATCGAGCCCGAGCGTGCGCTCGAGCAGATCGACCACCGGACGGAGGGGGCTGGTTTGCGTGTCGGGCGAGCACCGCGCCTCGAGAAAGGTGTGGGCCTCGCGCGCCAGCCGATCGCGCAGCGCGCGCGCCAGCCGGCTCTTGCCGATGCCGGGCTCGCCCGTGATGAGGATCGACTGGCCCGCCCCCTCGCACGCGCGGCGCCACCGCTCCGCGAGGAGCCCGGTCTCCTGATCTCGGCCGGAGAGCGGCGCCTTCGAGCCGTCGGGGGTCGGCCAGCTCGCCGCGGCGCCGTGCTCCTGCCGGAGGCGGTAGGTCTCCACCGGCGCCGCGATCCCCTCGATGGCGCGGCCCCCTTCGCTCTCGAGGTCGAACGAGGCGCGCAGCAACGCTTGCGACGCGGCGCTGACCGCCACGGATCCCGGCGGCGCCAGCGCGGCGAGCCGCGCGGCGAGCCGCGGGGTGGCGCCGGTGACGAGGCACGCGCCGTCGAGGTCCCCCAGGTTCCCGTCGACGACGAGGCCGGTGTGGAGGCCGACGCTCACGTCGATCCGCGCGCCCGGCGCGGCGCTGCGCGGGTCCTCGGCGTCCTCGGCGCCTGCCATCGCCAGCGCCGCGCGGGCAGCGCGCCTGGCGTCGTCCTCCGCCGCGCTGGGGTAGCCGAAGTAGACGAGCAGATCGTCGCCGAACGCCGCGGCCACGTACCCGCCGTGGCGGCGCCCGAGGTCCGCGCAGCGGGCGAGCGCCGCGCGCAGGGGGTCGTCCAGCCGCTCGACATCGACGGCGTCGAGGGCCTGCGCGACGGCCGCGCGCGCCCTCACGTGACAGCAGAGGGCCGTCAGCTGCCGGCGCTCGCCGTCGAGCGCGGGCGGAGCGGGCTCCCTCCGCCGGTCGAGCGATGTGGCGACACTCGCGATCGAGGACAGAGACCGCGTGTCCCCGCCGGCCGGGCGGCCGCTGGCGGCGAGCATCGCCTCGCGCGAGAGCCCGCGCAGGTTGCAGGCCTCGAGCGCCTCGAAGAGCCCGCGGGCGGTGACGTCGCGCGCGCCTTCGTCCTTGCGGAGAGCACGGGCGAGCAGGTCGCCCAGGGGGTGGTGCTCGAGCGCGGCGGGGATCGGGACGGGATCGGGGCCGAGCAGCCGGTAGAAGATCTCGGCCTCCGTGCCGCCGTACGCCGGCTTGCCCGTGAGGCACTCGAGGAAGACGAGGCCCCACGAGAACAGATCCGCGCGCGGCGAGGCCTCGGCGCCGCGCCACTGCTCCGGCGCGCCGTAGCCGGGCGTGCCCAGCGCGTCGTGGCTGCCGGTCAGGCGCGTGGATCGCCCGTCGTCGAGCGTGGCGCCGATCCCGAAGTCGAGCACCAGCGCGTTGCGGCGGGCGCCCGTGGGGATCACCATGATGTTGCTCGGCTTGAGGTCGCGGTGGACGACGCCCGCTGCGTGGGCGCAGGCGAGGGCGTCGAGCGCCTGGAGCATCAGGTGCCGCGCCTCGGACGGCGCGAGCGCGCCCTCTCGCTGGAGCAGGGCGGCGAGGTTGTCGCCAGGCGCGAAGGCGAACGCGGCGTAGAGGGTCCCGTCTCCTGCCTGCCCCGCGTCGACGAGCTGGACGATGTTGGGGTGGTGGAGCTGGGCGCAGAGCCGCGTCTCGCGCAGGAAGCGCGCGGTCCGCCGGTCGGCCTGCGCGGCGCCTCCCTGCTCGGCGAGGCGCAGGATCTTCAGGGCGATCGGCTGCCCGGTGGTGAGCTGGCGGGCCTTGTGCACCACGCCGAAGCCGCCCTCGCCGAGCTTGGCGAGGATCTCGTAACGCCCGTCGAACGTGGCGCCTGGCGCGAGCGCGGCACCGTCTGCGGCATAGCACTGCATGCTCGATCTCGTGGTCGCTGGAGGCGCTCGGAGAGCGCTGGCACCGCGCCCTCAGGGCTCCTTGTCGGCGTCGAGCACCGCCAGGAGCTCCGGGTCGACCTCACCTCCCAGCAGGTCCAGGACCTCGCGCACCCGCGAGAGCTCGCGCCGCAGCGTCCGATGATGGTTGCGGTTCTTGAGCAGCATCTCCTGGCCGAGCAGCGTGAAGGCGTCGTCACGGTTGCCCGTCCGCTGCACCGCCGCGCCGAGGACCATGCCCCGGAATGCGTCGGTCAGCTCGAGCGGGAGCGGGGCGCCGCCGCCGCGGCGTCGCTCGGCCTCGTTCACGAAGCTGAGGGCCGCCCGCCAGAGCAGCTTGGTCAGCGCGCTCGGCTCGGCGTCGCCGTCGAAGGTGAGCGCGCGCTCGACGTGGCGCCGCTGGATCACCAGATCGCCGCCGAGGCCGCTCTGCCCCGCGAGATGGAGCGCGTAAGCGCGCCGGACGATGTTGTCGAGCTGCCGCAGGTTGCCCGGCCAGGGCGCGGACACGAGGAGCTTCATGGCGTCGGGCTCGAAGCGCGCCGCCCCCTTGCCGTCGGCCTCCTGATGGCGCCGGTTCAGCATGTAGTCGGCCCAGCGCGGGAGCTCGTCGAGCCGCTCGGCGAGCGGGAGCAGCCGCACCGGCAGCACGTTGATGCGGTAGTACAGGTCCTCGCGGAAGCGGCCGGCGCGCACGGCGGCCCGCAGATCGGCGTTGGTGCCGACGAGGAGGCGCGCGTCGGCGCGGCGCTCCCCCGCCCCGTCATCGCCCAGCATCCGGTAAGCGCGCTCCTCGATGAAGCGCAGGAGGCCCGCCTGGGCCTTGAGCGAGAGCTTGTCGATCTCGTCGAGGAACAGCGTGCCCTTCGCGGCGCGGGCGACCGCGCCCGGGTTGTCCTTGACCGCTCCGGTGAAGGCGCCCCGCTTCCAGCCGAACAGCTCGGCCATCTGCAGGTCCTCGGGCACGCCGAGGAGATCCAGCGATTCGAAGGGCTGGCCCCGGCGCTGCGAGTGCTCGTGGCACCAGCGCGCCAGCCTGGATTTTCCGGCGCCGGTCGGGCCGGTGATCAGGATGGTGTCGTCCCGCGGGGCGAAGGCGCGGAGCAGCTCGACGAGGTGCGCGGTGCTCTGACCGACGACCGGCAAGAACTCGTCCGGGCTCGCCGGCTCGTCCGAGCGAACGGGCAGCGCGCGGGCGGCGATGAAGGCTCCGGCGATGCTGGCGAGGATCGCCAGCTCCTCGTGGCACTCCGCCCAGGGGAGCTCGAGTCCGGCGGCCCCCCTGCAGCTCACCTCGATCGCGATCATGCCGTCGACGCTGCCGCCCGGCGCGCGCAGCGGGACGACATGGACGTGGGTCGCGTCGCGACCGAGCATCCGCTCGCGCGTCGCGTCGCCGGGCATACCGGCCGCCTCTGGCGCGTGGCGGAGCGCGATGGCCCCGTCCGGCATCCACGAGCGGAGCGAAGCGCGCTGGACGTCGATCGAAACGGAACAGCGGTGCTTCTCGATCCAGCTCCAGACGCTGCCGGAGGTGAGATAGCCGGTGCCTTCGATGCGCGCGCCGCTCGGGCGGTCGATGCCGAAGAGGCGCTGGTAGCTGTCCTCGGGACGGAGGTGGACGACGCCACGCAGGATCCGGGCGCGGCTGGCGAACGGGCTGCCGGCGAGCGCCTCCTCGACGCAGGTGAACATGGCCTGGAGGACCGCCGTGGCAGCCTCGTCGAAGTACGTGGCCGACACCAGGCGGGGGACGAGGGAGATGAAGCTCTCGTCACGGGACGCGGTCACGGTGGGGAGCAGAAGAGCAGGAGAACGGGGGCGGGTCCAGGTGGAACGAACAGGCTCGCGTCTCCCGCGGACGCAGTGCGTCCGGGCGGGACGCGAGCCCCTTCTTGCCTCGGAGGCCGTGGCAGCGCCGGCGCTGCTGCTCGGCGTCGGTGCTGGAGCCGGAAGACGCCAGCTCCTGCAGGCGTCACCTCGTTTTCTCGAGCGGGCGTGAGAAGATGAGCACCGGCAGCCCGCTCACCGGCACCACGCTCTCGTCCACCAGCGTGAAGCCGTGCTTGCGGTAGAACGCGGCGTTGCGCGGCTGCTCGGTACGCAGGACGCAGGTCGTCCACCGCTCCGAGAGCACCGCGAGGGTGCGCTGGAGCAGCCGGCCCCCGTGTCCGCGCCCGGCCAGCGACGGCTCGACGCCCAGCGTGCCGAGGTAGACGCTGCCTTGCCCGAGAAAGAGGCGAACGCGGGCCATCGCGGCGTCCTCGTGCGCCGAAAGCCGCCACCACACCGCCGGTGGGGCGACGAGCATCACCTGCCACAGGCCGCTGCGGACGACGTCTCCGAGGCCCATGCCCGCGTGCGCGGGAGGCTTCCAGTCCACCGAGCCGACCCCGGGCTCGAACAGCCGCCCGCCGTGCCGCTCCGCGTGCGCCAGCATCGCTCCGAACACCGTGGTCATCGTTTGCTGTCGCCGGGCGGGGTCGGGCTCCGCCCAGGAGATGAAGGGATCTTCGTGAAACGCCCTGGCCAGTATCTGCGCAGCAGTCATGCGCCCACCATGCATTCAGGCGTTTGTCCGCGTGCGCCAGTTGCTTGTCTTCGCGCGCCACGTGGTACCGTCGCGGCATGCCCGTCGTCGCCGCGACCGCACAGGCCATCTCCGAGGCGCTGGGTCGCTTCGGGGTCGATGTTCCGCGGCTGAAGATTGGCCCCATCCACGACGACCTGGCGCTCGCGACGTTGTGGGCCCGGGCGATCGCGCGCACGGGCCGGCGGACCCTCCCGCTCGAGGTGGGGCTGACGATGCCGCTGGGCACGATGGGCGTGGTGGACTACCTCGCGGCGTCCTCGGCGACGGTGGGGGCGGCGCTCACGGTGGCCCAGCGGCTCTTCCCGCTCGTCGCGCCCGGCGTCCAGTTGCTCATCGAGCGGCTGCGGAGCGGCGTGCGGCGCGTGGTCATCGTCAACCAGCCGCCCTTCCCGGGGGAGCTCGAGAGCGACCTGCTGGTGCTCGGCATCGTGCTGGCGCGGATGCGGGCGCTGGCGAGCCGGTCGCTCGAGATGCCGTCGCTCGAGCTGGCCGAACCCAGCCCCGAGCCGCGCGCGCGGTGGATCGAGCTGCTCGGCGTGGCCCGTTTGCGGTTCGGCGCGCGGCGCACCGCGCTGCGCTTCTCCTCGGGCGACTGGACGACGCCGCTGCGCAGCGCCGACCCGCGGCTGCTGGCGACCCTCGAGGCCACGGTGGGGGCCGAGCAGCGCACCAGCGACGCGCTGCTCGTGGCCGTGCGCGCCCTTGCGCTGCAGCGCCTCCCCGGCACGCCGACCCTCGGCGAGGTGGCCTCGGCGCTGGGGCTCAGCGTGCGCTCGCTGCAGCGCAAGCTCTCGCTGAGCCGCACCTCGTTCGTGGAGGTGCTGGACGAGGTGCGCCGCGATCGCGCGGAGCAGCTGCTGGACGAAGGGGCGCTGACGCTCGGCGAGATCGCCGCCCGTCTGGGGTTCGCCGAGCAGGCCTCCTTCACGCGCGCGTGGCGGCGCTGGCGCGGAGAGGCCCCGTCACGGAGCCGCCGCCACGGATCGGCGCCACGCCACGGCGAGGCCGGTGAAGCGCCGCCGTGCGCGCCCGCGCCGCGCTGCGTGACCGAGAAAATCGGGTGATCCGGCTCGTCCACCGCGGGGCGCCGGAGGTGATCTGGTAACGTTTCGAGCATGCGGATCGCGGCGTGGATCGGTTGCGCCTGGTGGACGCTCGGGTGCGTGGCGTGCGGCGGCTCGTCGAGCGACGGCGGCCCCCCGGGCGCTGGCGGCGGAGCAGCCACGGGCACCGCGACGACCGGGACCGGCGGCGCCGCCGCGACCTCCGGAGTCGGTAGCTCTGCGAACGGCGCGAACGGCGCAGGCGGCGCGAACGGCGCGGGCGGCGCAGGCGGCGCGAACGGCGCGGGCGGCGCGGCCGGCGCGCCGCGCGAGCTGCACGTGGACACGAGCTCACCCGAGCTCAGCGAGATCCGGTTCAAGCCCAGCGAGCTCGATCCAGAGGTCTCCGACCGCGACCTGGAGCAGGTGGCCCTCCTCGACACCCGGGTCGCGCGGTTCGCGGGCAAGCTCGTCGTCACGCTGTCGGGGAGCAGCCAGCCTCCTGGCCCGCTCGACCTCACCCGCTTCGTCGCCGCGCGCGGCTTTCACGCGTTCGCGGTCGCCTACAAGAACGACTACAACATCGTTCAGAATGATCCGGACACGTTCGGCGACGCGCGGCTTGAGGCGTTCGACGGTCAGGACCACACCGCGCTCATCGAGGTGACAAGGGCCGACAGCATCGAAGCGCGGCTGGCGAAGGCGCTCGCGCACCTGAAAGAGGTCCACCCGCGAGGCGACTGGGGCTACTTCCTCGAAGACGACGGGAGCCCGCGCTGGTCGGTCATCATCTTCAGCGGCCACTCGCACGGCGCGAGCTCGGCCGCCCGCATCGGCAAGGTCGTCAGGCTCGATCGGGTGGTGTCGCTGGCCGGGCCGCGCGACACGAACCCGGTGAGCGCCACCTGGCTCTCGGAGCCGTCGGCGACGCCCGTGGATCGCATGTTCGGATTGACCGGCGAGCGCGATGAGCAGCACCCGGATCACCTCGAAGCATTCGACCTCATCGGCCTGCCCGGCGAGCTCGTCGAGGTGGACGTCCCGGGCGCGGCGCCGCCGTACGGCGGGTCGCACCGGCTCGCGCTCAAGGACGGCGACCACGGAGCCGCCGGTAATTGCGGCGCGCACGTCGCCGTCTGCGAGGCGATGTTCGGCTTGCCGCTGCCGTGATGTCGCGCTCCCCGTCGAGTGAGGCTGCCAGCTCGTGCGCGACAACGTCCTGCGCTGCCTGTAGTCTCGACCGGATCGCTTTTCCCGCGGCGACCGCGGGCCTGACGATCGGAGGTCGAACGTGAAACGGTCTTTCCTCGCCCTCGCGGCGGCGTTGCTCGCGGTGGGCTGCTCGGCGAAGTCGAGGACGTTCTCCGGCGAAGAGCCCCAGGGCGCGGGCGGGAACGACGGCGGGGGCAGAAACGACGGCGGCGGCGGCGCGGGCACCGGCGGCGGGAGCGACGGCGGCGGCGGGAACGACGGCGGCGGGCCGCTGTGCGTCGGCGTGGACTGCAGCCACCTCGACGGCGGCTGCATGCGCGGCGTGTGCATCGAGGGCGAGTGCTTCGCCCAGCCGCGGCGAGCGGGGACCGAGTGCGCGGCCGCGGCCGGCGAGTGCGACGCGGCCGACACGTGCGACGGCGCGGGCGAGTGCGTCGCAAACCGGGCGCCGGAGGGCACGGCGTGCACGGGGTGCCCGAGCGGGGCGTGCGGCGGCTGCGCGATGGGGGTGTGCGCCGATGGGCCCGCGGTCACCTGCGGCCTCCGCTTCGCCGACGTGACCGCCGCCTCGGGCCTGCCGGCGACGACAGGCAGCTCGGTCGTCGCGTGGCTCGACGTCGAGAACGACGGCGACCTCGACGTGTTCCTGCGCGGCAGCGGCCTGTACATCAACAACGGCGCGGGCGTGTTCACGGAGGGGGCCGCCGCGCGCGGCATCAGGGACCTTGGCACCACCTCCGAGCATTACCCGGTGATCGCCGCCGACTTCGACAACGACGGCGACATGGATATCTTCGTCGCCAACGACACCCGCTACGGCACGATCCCGAACCGGCTCTATCGCAACGACGGCAGCGGCACGTTCATGAACGTCGCGCTCTCGGCCAACCTCGAGCTCACGGCGACGACGCCCGGCCCGGCGGTGTGGGTCGATCACGATCGCGACAACGACCTCGATCTGTTCTTCGGCTCGGAGTTCGGCGCGTCCGGCATGTTCCGGAACGACGGTGCGCTGCCGTTCGCGGATGACAGGGCGCGCTTCAGCACCTTTCTCCAGGGCGACAGCGCGGCGTGGGCCGATCCCGACGGCGACGGCGATCTCGACCTCTACATGGCCACCGGCTCGACCGGAGACGGTAACCGCTTCTTCCGATTTACATCGCCGAGCTGGACGGACGTCGCGACATCGGCGGGGCTCGAGGACACGCCGGCGGCCAGCTCCCGCTGGGGCGGCGCGACCTGGATCGATATCGACGCCGACGGCGACCTCGATCTCCTCTCGGTGCGCGACGGGGACGCGGACGATCTGCTCTATTACAATGCCGGCGCGGGCGCGCCGTTCTCCGGCGCCATGGCGGCGAGCGTGGGGCTCGGAGACGGAGCGTTCATGAGCGCGAGCGTATGGGCCGACTGGGACCAGGACGGCGACCTCGACGCGTACGCAGGCGGCACGCTCTACCGCAACGACGCGGGCACGTTCGCGGCCGCCGGCGCCTCGCTCGGGATCACCGCGCGGCAGGTCGGCTCGTTCGCGGACGTCGACGGCGACGGCGACCTCGACCTGCTCACCACGAGCTTCGGAGAAACGGCGCTCTACCGCCGCGACGTGACCGGAATGCCTTGCCGCGCGCCCGGCTACGCGGTCGTCCGCGTGCTCACCGATCGCGACGGCAATGCGACCGACGCGAACGTGAGGGAAGACCGCGACGCGATCGGCGCGCGCGTCGACGTGGACCTCGACGGAGACGGCGACTTCCGCGCGGGCGGCTATACAGGGGCCGATCGCGTGGCGACCTACCTGGTGGGCGCCGGCCAGTGGGGCAACCGGCAGCAGAGCCAGCTCCCGCTGGTCATCGGGATGGGGGCCGCGGCGTCGGTCGATATCCGCGTGACGTTCCCCGACGGCTCGGTGGTGACACGCAACGACGTCGCCTCGGGCGCGCGCATCACGATCAACGATGTCTGACGAGGGTGGTAAACGAGATCGGCGCGATCCGGAGTGGCGGGTCGATTGTCCAATGCGGGCGCAAGGCGCACTACCCCGAACCGGGTCATCCGCCCGGTTCGGAAGGTGACTTGACAAATGCCGGGCGAAGATCGGAGTTTGGTGTCGATGCCTCAGGCGCGCGGCGCAGCACGGTGGACCGCGGGGTGGCTCGCGGCGGTGCTCGCTGCTGGCTGTGCCCAGATCCTGGGCGTGGACTGGGATAGCTACACGCCTCCCGGAGCGCACGGGGGAGGTGGCACGGGCGGCGGCTCCGCATCTGGCCACGGTGGCCAGAGTGGCGGCCCCGAGCAGGGGGGCGGCGGAGGAGTGGCCGGAGGCGACGCGTCCGGTGGCGGCGGCAGCGGCGCCAGCAGCGGCGGAAGCGGCACAGCCGGTGACGACGGCACAGGCGGATCCGGCGGTGGCACCAGCAGCAGCATCTCCGGCGGTGGCGCCGGCGGCAGCGGCGGCTCCGGCGGTGGCAATAGCACCAGCACCAGCATCAGCAGCAGCGGCTCCGGCGGTGGCAATAGCACCAGCAGCAGCTCCGGCGGTGGCAATAGCACCAGCACCAGCTCCGGCGGTGGCGCCGGCGGCAGCGACGGCAGCGGCGGCTCTGGAGGCGGCGTGACCGCCCCGAGCTGTGCGACCAGCCCGCCTGAGACAGGCCCCCTCTGCGGGCCTCCTCCCGGCATCAGCTGCTGTGATAGCCGCGAGGTCCCGGGCGGCACGTTCAACCGGAACAACAACCCTGCATTCGCCGCGTCGGTCAGCAGCTTCCATCTGGATACGTTCGAGATCACCGTGGGGCGATTCAGAGCCTTCATGGAGAGCGGACACGGCGTGCGGACCTCGCCGCCCGCCGCCGCAGCGGGAGAGCACCCGAAGATCCCGGGGAGCGGATGGCAGTCCGCATGGAACGAGGCGCTCCGCCCGGACGCCACCTCGCTCTCGGCAGCGCTGCGCTGCACCAGCATGACCGCGACGTGGACCCCAACGGCTGAGCATAACGAGGCGCTGCCGATCAACTGCATCACCTGGTACGAGGCGTTCGCGTTCTGCATCTGGGACCGCGGGCGGCTGCCCACCGATGCCGAATGGAACTACGCAGCTGTCGGAGGGAACATGCAGCGGAAGTTCCCCTGGGGCGACGTGATCACCCATGACCACGCGGCGTACGCCTGCACGATGCCGTGCGCCTTGAGCAGCCTCCTTGAGGTCGGCTCGCTGCCGCAGGGGCGGGGACGGTGGGGCCAGTTCGATCTCAGCGGCAACGTCTCGGAATGGGCGCTGGACTGGGCCGTCAACTACACCGTTCCCTGGAACGACCAGGCCCAGCTCTCGGACGTGGCCGGCGACAATCAACGCACCCGTCGAGGCGGCTACTACGCCTCGGATGAATACACGGTGAGCAACGCGCACCGTGGCACCGACCCTCCGACGGTGCGCGGCCCCTGGACCAGCGCGCGTTGCGCGAGAGATCTCCCTCCCTAGCTAACGCCGCGCCCGCAGCGCGCCGAGCCGCGCTCGCGCCTGCTCTGCGGAGATGGATCGCGGGCGCGCCTTGCCCCAGCGCTCGAGGACAGCCTCGTACGCCGCAGCGGCGCCGCGCAGATCGCCTGTCGCCTCCAGGGCCATGCCGAGGTAGAGCCGCGCCTCCGTTGTCGAGAACGGGTCGGCCAGTGCCGCGCACGAGCGCGCCACGCGCGTCAGCGGCCCGATCGCCTCCTGCCCCTGCCCCACGAGCGCGTACACCTTGCCGATGTGCAGATCGAGCAGGAGCCACCGGCCGCTCTCCAACGGGAGCGGCTGGTCGAGCGGCATCGTCTTGAAGGCCGCCGCCGCGTCGGCCGCGGTCTCCACGCCGGCGGCGTACGCCTCGGTCCAGAGCAGCCAGCGGTGCTCCGGCTTGATCTCCTGCGCCGCGGCGCGCCACTTCGCCTGGACCCGCTCCAGCCACGCCGAGCGCGCCGCGTCGTACGCCTCCTGCGTCATCGACGCTGCCCGGCGGCTGTACGGCAAGAACGCGATGGTCCAGTCGGCCGTGGTCGCCGGCTCGGACCAGGCGCTCATCCGGCGGAGGAAATCGTCCGCCACACGCCCGGCCTCCCGCGGCAAACCCATCTCACGGTAGAGCTCCGCCAGCCTGAGGGCCGGGCTCGCGTGCGCGTCCTGATCGTTCCTGCCGGCGACTTCCCGCTGCCACGCGCGGGCATGCTCCACCGCCAGCTCGAAATCGCCGTCCAGGACCGCGAGCGAGATCCGATCGAGCAGCTCCTTCGCCCTCCGCTCGCCCTCGGGGACCGCCGCCCACCCCTGCTCCAGCGCCACGAGCACGCTCTCGCGCGGCGCGCCCCGCGCGTGGAGCGCCAGCGCCAGGTGCCGGTGCGCCGGCGCCGCCTTCGGATCGATCGAGAGCCAGCGGCGCGCGTGCTCCTCGACTTGCTGGCAATCGCCCTGGCGATGGAGGAGGCGAACCCGGTTCGCGAGGCAGAGCGTCGCGCCGGGAGCCGTCTCGGCGCACGCCTGGTAGGCGGCGAGCTCCGCCGCGACATCCCCCTTCATCCCGAGCGACTCTCCCTTGGACCCCCACGCGAGCACGTGGCCCCGGTCCAGGGCGAGCGCCCGATCGTAGGCCTCGATGGCGGCGTCGAACCGGAGCTGAGCGAACCTCGCCGCGCCGAGGTACACGAGGAGCTCCGGATCGGCCGGGAACCTCGCGACCGCGGCCTCGAGCCGCCGCTCCCATGCGACGGCGTCGGAGGGCTGGCGCACGTACGGCTCGGCCGCGTCGAGCAGCGCCATGTCGCGCTCGCCGAGGGCGGCCCGGTGCCGGAGCGCCAGCTGGAAGTGCTCGCGCGCCACGGCCGGCCTCTGTCGAAACGTCCAGATCGCCACGCGCAGGTGGCCGGCGCCGAGGCCACGATCCAGCGCCACAGCGCGCTCCATCGTGCGCGCGGCCACGTCCGGCGCGCCGTCACGGTAGGCCTGCAGCGCCTCCTGGTAGAGCGCCGCGGCCTCCGGGTTGCTCGAGGCGGGGCGCGGCGGCTCCGGGGCGGCGACTGCCGCGCCGCTCGGCCGGGGCGGCGGCTCCGGGGGACGCCGGAGCACCGCGACCGTGGCGCCGGCGACCGCCGAGGCCGCGAGCGCGAGCGCGACGAGCCCGCGCCGGCCCGGCCGCGCGCGCTCGTCGCGTGCGGTCCGCACAACGACGGCCTCGCCCGACGCGGCCCCAGCCCCATGGTCCGGCCGCGGCGCAGGCTCCGCACCGGCTGCCGCGGACGGCGCGCCATCGGGGCGCGGCGACGCCGGGTCGGTCCGGTACGGCACGGTCGGCTCGAAGCCGATCCCCGCGGGCGTGCCCGCGTGCTCGGCGCCTGGCGCAGGGCCGCCCCGCGCGTTCCCGCTCTCGACCCGCGTCTCGGCCTCTCGCGCCGCGGGCGGCGAGCGCGGCGGGAGGCTCGGCAGCTCGGCCTCGAGCCCCTCGGCGGCGATCAGCGCGCGCCAGAACGCGCCGGCGTCGGCGTACCGGTCACGCGGAGCGACGCTGAGCGCCCGCGAGAGCACGCGCTCGACCGCGTCCGGCGCCGAGACGCCGCGCGCCCGCAGCGTGGGGCGCAGCGCGGGATCGACGACCACCGAATACAGCTCGACGATCCCCTCCCCCTCCAGCGCCCGAGCGCCCGTCACGAGCTCCACGAAGACGAGCGCGAGCGCGAAGACATCGGTCCATGGCCCCGTCGCGCCCCGCTGCTTGTCGAACTGCTCCGGAGCGCCGTAGCGGGGCGTGAACACCGACGGCCCCTGCGCGGTGCTCGCGAGCGCCGCGGTGCGCGAGCGCTGATCGCCGATGATCTTGGCGATGCCGAAATCGAGGACCTTGAGCGTCCTCGCGCCCCCCGCCTCGGCGAGGAAGAGGTTCTCCGGCTTGACGTCGCGGTGGGCGATGTTCTGCTCGTGCGCCACCGCGAGGGCGCGCACCGCGGGGTCGAGCAGGAGGATCGCCTCGCGGCGGGACAGGGCGCCGCCGCCTCCGGCGCGCAGGCGCTCGAGGTGGCTGGCGAGCGTCTCGCCGTCGAGCCACTCGAGCACGAGATAGGGCACGCGAGCGCCCTCCTGGGTCGTGAAGGCGCCGATGTCGAGCGCCTGGACGATGCCGGGCGAGAGGCGCGAGAGCTGGAGCAAAAGCCGCCCCTCGTCGCGCAGCCGTCGAACGAAATCCTGCTGCGCCTCGGGCGAGAGCTCGTCGGGCAGCTTGAGGCACTTGATCGCGACGGGCGCGTCGAACCCCTCGTGCACGCCGCGATAGACGACGCCGAACCCGCCTGCGCCGACGGCGGAGAGGACACGGTATTTGCCGTCGATCGTGGTCCCGCAGAGCCGAAATACGTCGCGCTGGGCGCCGGACATCGGCGGAAGTATACGCCATCTCCGGAGGACAGACTCAGGGCGACTCGGCGTTCGCCATGGCGGCCCGGAGCCGGCCGCAGGCCTCGACGAACCCGGTCGCGAGGATCTGGTCGAGGTGCCAGAAGTTCCTCTGCCGCTCGTGCTCGTAGAACCGGGCGATCGTCACCAGGAGCAGGTCGACGCACAGCGCCGGGTCGCGCCAGGCGAGCTCCGTCCGCGGCCCGCTCCGCGACCCGCTCCGTGGCCCGCCCGCGCACGACGCGGCGAGCGTCCGCTCGAGCACCGCGGCGACCTGCGCGAGCTGGAGCACCATCCGGCGGCACGCGCTCGCGCGGATCCCTCCGCCCCTGGCAGCCACCGGCCGCAGCGTGTCGTCGAACGCCGTCGCGAACTCGCGCCACAGCAGCGCGCCCGCCTGATCCACCGCCTCCTTGAGCCCCGCAGCCGGAACGCGCGGCGAGAGCGCGTCGACGAGGCGGGCGCGCGCCCCCTCGTCCTCGGCCAGCGCGCGGTACGGCTTCGACCAGCGGGCGACCTGGCGGCGAACGTCACCCACCGTCAGATCGAGCTTGAGCCCCGTGATGGGGAGGAGCGACGCATCCGGCAGCTTCAGGGAGGGCCTGTGCCACGCGTACTTGCTCTCCATGAAATCGGCGAGCATCTCGGCGATACCGTTGCTCGCGGCCACCTGGAGTCGCGCCCTGATGTCGGCCTCGGCGAAGCGGAGCAGCGCCGCCTCGTCGAGCTCGGTGCGGCCCCCGCGCTCGATGAAGGCCGAGGCGATGCCGGGGCCGACCGCGCCGGGAAACACGGTGTCGAGCGCGAGGGGCTCCTCGATCCGCGGCAGCACGGCGTACTCCCACTCGAACTCGGCCAGCGCCTCCTGCCACGCATGGCCCCAGGCGTCATGAACCACGTAGTCCTCGACCTCCGGCGTCCGGAGGACCATCACCATGGTGGCGAGGGTCTGTGTGACGACCTCCGTCGGGACCGAGGCCGCGTCCGCGAGGGAGCGCGCGAGCGCCGGATCGATGGCCGCGCGGTCGAAGTAGCCGAACGCGGGAAACCGCGCCGTCGCCGCGGTGTTCGTGTCGTCGCATCGGGCGATGAAGGCGGAGATGGCGCGCCGCTCGTCCTCGGGGCGCTCGTCCCAGCCAGGCACCTCGAGCCGCGGCGCCTCGCCCGAGCCCGCCGCCCCGGGCGAGCCGGTCGCCGGCGCCGACGCGCGGATGCACAGGAAGATCGCGGTCGACGTCATGAGCAGATCCACGTCGCCCGGGCGCCACGGCAACGGGCCGTAGATCGCGCTCATGAGCTCGGCGCACGCGGCGGGCGACGCGCCCCCCTTCGCGGCGAGCTGCGAGGCGATCGCCTTCGTGATCGCGTGCTTCACCGCGAGGTTGGAGGTCATATGATCCATCGCGGCCTCGACCTGCGCGAGCTCCGCCTCGTCCCACCCGAGCGCCTCTCGCAGCGCCCGCCGGACGCGCGGGATCCCCTCGCTGCCCGCCGGCAGATCGAGCGGGAAATCGAGGAGCGGGCGCGACGCGACCGTATCGATGAGCGGCGCGGAGCTGCTGCCGGCGAACCGGAGCCAGAGCAGCACCGCCTCGGTGAACCAGGCCCGGAACGACGCGCTCGCCGCGTGGAACTCGTCCGGGGTCGGCTCGCTCAGGGCGTCGATGCCGCGCATCAGCCGCTCGCGAAGATCTCGCCCCCTCGCCTCCCGCTCCTCGCGGCTGCCCTTCGCCGCGTCTTGCAGCTCCTCGATGTCGGCGAGCAGATCGAGCGTGGGTCCCCACGCGGCCGGGAGCGTCGGCTCGAAGAGGGCTGCCGCGGACAGGATGGGCGCCGCGGGCTGAGACCCGGTGTTCTTCTGGTCCATTGCCTTTCCTCGTGAAGGGGAGCGATCTCCCATCGCATCACAAGCGCATGGCCTGAGCAAGGTCAGCGGATTCCAGGGGAGCCGGGTGTCATGCAAGGTAGGCGCCGCGCCGCCGCCAAGGGTCGCGGCGGCGATTGCCATCCAGCCATCCAGCCATCCAGCCATCCAGCCATCCAGCCATCCAGCCATCCAGCCATTCAGCCATCCAGCCATCCGTTGCCTTGCCCGCTCGATCGGATCGCGGTGGTGGCTTTGCGGGGCGCTCTTCGGCACTGCTGCGAGAGGTCGCCCCGGTTCAGCAGAAGAATCACCATGCAGCCAGCCGGGGTTCCGCGCGAGGTGGGGTTCCGCGCGAAGCGCTTCCTCCGGTGATCAGGGATGCCGGACACGATTCCGCCCGGCGCGAGCGCTTGACGGGGTGAGAGCTGTGGGTTCTAGTGGCTGGCCAGCCGTCCGTTCGAGGTTGGGCAGATGCCCACGGCATCCTTCAACTCACCGAAAACACTGAGGAAATACCATGCCAAGCTGCAAAGTATACGGCACCAAACCTGGGACGGGCCCTGGCCAGCTCACTGCGCAGGCTGCGCTCGATTCGATCAATGGGCTCAATCCTACCTGGGGCGTGACCCTCAACTACAATCAAGGGCTTACCGAAGCGACGTACGTCACCAACGCCGCCGGCGTCGGGACTGCTGCGCTAGAAACAGCCGTCCAGAACGAATTCGTGGCAACTGGGTACGACGTCATCGCTTGGTGAGCGGTGAATTCCCGGGGGAGCGGCGAGACGCCCGCAGCCACCGCGATGGCGCCGCCCCCACGGAGCAGGGTGGCGTCGGCTCTGCCGCTTGACAGACCGCGCGGCGGAGCACGACGCCCACCGCTCCCGCCTCGGGTAGCCACGATGGCGGTCTTCCTCGGGACGCGGCTCGCCTGAGCAGAGCGACAGGCGCGCTCTCTCCCTCGACGCCGCAGCGTCCGTCTCCTCGGGCATCTCCGCCCCGAGGCGTCCGCCATGAACGCTGGCGTTTGTTCCGCGACCGCTCTAGCTTCGCGCGCCGCCGGTCCGCTCCGGGATCGCCGGCGCACGAACCGAGGAATAACACCATGCGCGTCTACATCATCGGCGCGGGCCCGGGCGACCCCGGGCTCATCACGGTGCGCGGCGCCGAGCTCGTCGCTCGCTGCCCTGTCGTCATGTACACGGGCTCGCTCGTCCCCCGGGAGATCGTGGCGTCCGCGCGGCCGGACGCCCGGGTCATCGACTCCTCCGGCATGACCCTCGACCAGATCGTGGAGGTCTTCGTCGAGGCCAGGGACGCAGGGCACGACGTGGCGCGCGTCCACACGGGCGATCCCGTCCTCTTCGGGTCGACGGCCGAGCAGATGCGCCGGATGGATGCGCTCGGGATCCCGTACGAGATCATCCCCGGCGTCTCGTCCTTCACCGCGGCCGCCGCGGCGCTCGGGCGCGAGCTCACGCTGCCCGAGCTCTCGCAGACCGTCATCCTGACGCGCGCCGAGGGGCGCACGCCGGTGCCGCCCGCCGAGCGGCTCGAGGAGCTCGCCCGCCACCAGGCGACCCTGTGCCTGTTCCTGAGCATCACCCTGCTCAAGGACGTGACCGCGGCGCTCATCCCGGCCTACGGCGCGGATTGCCCGGTCGCGGTGGTGCACAAGGCGAGCTGCCCCGATCAGAAGATCGTGAGAGGCACGCTCGCCGACATCCGGGACAAGGTGCGGGCCGAGGGCATCAAGAGCCAGTCGATGATCCTGGTCGGCCGGGTGCTCACGTCCACGGATTTCGCCGACTCGCGGCTCTATGATCCGGATTTCAGCCACCGCTTCCGCAAGGCCGAGAAAAAGCTCCTCGTCCCTGGCAAGACCGAGGAGGGCTCGTGAGCGCGGAGGAGAGCGCCGGCACGGGCGCGGCGGCCGCAGGTCGAAAGGGGCTCGTCATCGTCTATACGGGCCACGGCAAGGGCAAGACGACGGCCGCGCTCGGCATGGTGTTCCGCGCGCTCGGCCGGGGCATGCGCGTCGCTGTCGTGCAGTTCATCAAGGGGAAGTGGATGACGGGAGAGCGGCTGTTCGCCGAGACGCTCCCCAACCTGACGTTCCTCGTCATGGGGCGCGGCTTCACCTGGGAGAGCGACGATCTCTCGCGCGACAAGGCGGCGGCGCGCGCGGCCTTCCAGGAGGCCGCGGCGCTCATCGCGGGCGGCGAGCAGGACATCGTGGTGCTCGACGAGATCACGTATGCGCTCCATTACGGCTTCATCGCCGAGGACGAGCTGCTCGCGGCGCTGCGCGCGAGGCCCGCGCACGTGCACGTCGTGATCACCGGCAGGAACGCGCCCGACGCGCTCCTCGCGCTCGCCGATCTGGTGACGGAGATGAAGTCGGTGAAGCACCCGTTCGAGCAGGGGCAAAAGGCCCAGATCGGAGTCGATTTCTGATGTCCCGGGCCATCCCCCGGCTCGTCGTCGCCGGCACGGCGAGCGGCGTCGGCAAGACGACCGCCACGGTGGCGATCGCGCGCGCGCTCCGCGCCCGCGGCCTCCAGGTCGCGCTGTTCAAGTGCGGCCCCGACTACCTGGATCCGACGTACCACGCCCGCGCCGTGGCCGGCACATCGCACAACCTCGACGGCTGGATGATGGGCCGGGAAGCGGTCCTGTCGACGTTCGCGGCGGAGACCGCCAGCGCCGACGTCGCGCTGATCGAGGGGGTGATGGGGCTGTTCGACGGGGCGAGCCCGACCGGGGAGGAGGGCTCGACCGCCGAGATCGCGAAATGGCTCGAGGCGCCGGTCGCGCTCGTGATCGACGCGTCCGGGATGGCCCGCAGCGTCGCGGCGCTCGTCCAGGGCTTCGCGGGCTTCGATCCGGCGCTGCGCATCGCCGCGGTCGTGTGCAACCAGGTCGGCAGCCGCGGCCACCTCGACATCCTTCGACAGGCGCAGGCGCAGGTGAACCGGTCGCTGCCGGTCCTCGGCGGCCTGCCGCGGGACGAGGCGCAGCGCTTCCCGGAGCGCCACCTCGGCCTGCGCACGGCCGACGAGGCCGCGCTCCCCGAGGAGCGCCTCGACCACTGGGGCGCGCAGGCCGAGGCGTGGATCGGGCTCGACGCGCTGCTCGAGATCGCGCGCGCCGCGCCGCCCTTGCCGGCGGCCGGCGCGGCCGCGACGCCCGGCGCTGCAACCGCCGGCGCGCAGCGCGGCCGGGCGCGGATCGGCCTGGCGTTCGACGAGGCCTTCCACTTCTACTACGCGGACAACCTGCGCCGCCTCGAGGCCGCCGGGGCCGAGCTCGTGCGGTTCTCGCCGATCGGCGACGCGCGCTTGCCCGACGTCGACGCGCTCTACCTCGGGGGCGGCTACCCCGAGGTGCACGCGGAGCGCCTGGCCGCGAACGCCGCGCTCCGCGGCGAGATCCGCGCGTTCGCCGGCCGTGGGGGCCCGATCTACGCCGAGTGCGGCGGGCTCATGTACCTGACCGAGGCGATCCGCACGCTGGACGGGCGCGCGCACCCCATGGTCGGGCTCGTGCCCGCCGAGGCCGCGATGTGCGAGAAGCTGCAGGCGCTCGGGTACGTGGAGGTCGAGACGCAGGCGCGCACGATCCTGGGCGGCGCGGGGCTCCGCTTCCGCGGGCACCAGTTCCGCTACTCCGAGCTCCGCCCGTCGCAGCGCGCTGTGCAGGTCGAGCCGTCCGCAGCGCCAGCGCCGGCCGAGCAGCCGCCGTCGCCGTCCGCACAGGCGCCCTTGCCGATCGAGCACGCCTACTCCGTGCGGCGCCGGCGCGGCGGGCAGGTCAGCCGCGAGGGGTACCGGACAGCGAGCGTCCTCGCCTCGTACGTGCACGCGCACTGGGCCTCGAACCCGCTCGTCCCCGAGGGGCTCGTCGCGAGCGCCGCCGCGCACCGGAAGGAGCGCGCGCGATGAGCGGCCCGGGCACCGCGCCGCGCCGGGTCGCGCTCATCGGCGGCGGCGTGCGCTCCGGCAAGAGCGCGTTCGCGCTCTCCCTCGCGCGCTCGCTCGGCGAGCGCCGCGCCTTCATCGCGACCGCCGAGCCGTTCGACGACGAGATGAGGGCGCGCATCGACGCGCACGTCCGCGAGCGAGGCGGCGCGTTCCTCACCGTCGAGGAGCCGATCGCGCTCCCCGAGCGCATCGCCTCGCTCTCCGGCGTCGACGTCGTCGTCGTCGACTGCCTCACGCTCTGGCTCTCGAACCTGCTGCTCCGCGACGAGACCGAGGGCCGCGCGCTCGGGCCCATCGAGGAGCGCATCGAGGCGCTCGCCGCCGCGGTCGAGTCGGCGGCGCCCCACGTCGTCCTCGTCTCGAACGAGGTCGGCATGGGCGTGGTCCCGGAGAGCCGGCTCGGCCGGGCGTTCCGCGACCTCGCGGGGCGCGCGCACCAGCGGCTCGGCCGCTCGGCCAGCGAGCTCTACGTGGCCGTGATGGGCGCGATCCTGCGCCTGCGCCCCGGCCCGGTCGCGCTCGTCGGCGGCGGCGAGGACGCGCGATGACGGCCGCCGCCGCGCTGCTCGTCGCGGTCGCGTTCGACCTCGCCTGCGGCGAGCCCCCTTCCGCCGTCCACCCCGTCGTGTGGATGGGCTCGGCGATCCAGGCCCTGAAGCGCGCCGCGCCCACGGGCGGCCGCGTTGCGGAGCTCCTCTTCGGCGCGCTCATGGCCCTCGCCGTCCCCTGCCTCTTCGCCGCGCTCGGCGCCGGCGTCGCGGCGCTGCTCGCCCCGCACCCCGTGCTCGCGCTCGCTTTGTCAGGTCTCTTGCTGAAGCCTACCTTCGCGCTCCGCGCGCTCCGCGACGCGGCCTTCGGCGTGCGCGACGCCCTCGCGGCGGGCGACGTCACCGGGGCCCGCGGCGCGCTGCGGAGCCTCTGCAGCCGCGACCCGTCGGAGCTCGACGAGCCCGCGCTGGTCGCCGCGTCGGTCGAGTCGGTCGCGGAGAACGCGTCGGACAGCTTCGTCGCGCCGCTCTTCTATTTCGCCCTCTTCGGGCTCCCGGGCGCGCTCTTCTACCGCGCGGTGAACACGCTCGACGCGATGATCGGCTACCACGGCCGCTACGAGTACCTCGGCAAGGCGTCGGCGCGGCTCGACGACGCGCTGAACTTCGTGCCGGCGCGGCTCACCGCGCTCCTCCTGCTCGCCGCCGGCTGGCTCCGCGGCGCCGACGCGCGCCGCGGCCTCGCCGTGCTCCTGCGCGACGGCGGCCTCACCGAGAGCCCGAACGCCGGCCGGCCCATGGCGGCGATGGCCGGGCTGCTCCGGGTCGAGCTCGAGAAGCGCGGCCACTACCGCCTCGGCGACCCCGTGGAGCCGCTCCGGCGGGGGCTCATCGACGAGGCCTGCCGGATCGTGCAGCTCGCGGCGCTGCTCTTCGCCGGGCTCGCGGCGGCCCTCCTGGCGGCGGCTTCCTTTGGACAGGAGCTCTTCCGATGACGGCGCTCACGGTGATGGTCCAGGGCACGGCGTCCTCGGTCGGCAAGAGCCTGCTCTGCGCGGCGCTCTGCCGCATCTTCCAGCGGCGGGGCCTCCGCGTCGCGCCGTTCAAGTCGCAGAACATGGCGCTGAACTCGTTCGCGACCCTGGACGGCGGCGAGATCGGGAGGGCGCAGGCGGTGCAGGCCGAGGCGGCGCGCGTCGCGCCGACGGTCGACATGAACCCGGTGCTGCTCAAGCCCGAGGGCGACTCCCGCTCCCAGGTGATCGTGCTCGGCAAGCCGATCGGCAGCCTGCACGCGCGCGACTACTTCGCGTACCGGGGAGAGCTGAAGGACATCATCGCCCGCGCGCTCGGGCGGCTGCGCGAGGCGCACGACGTCGTGGTGATCGAGGGGGCGGGCAGCCCCGCGGAGATCAACCTGAAGGACCGCGACATCGTGAACATGCACGTCGCGCGCGTCGCCGACGCGCCGGTGCTGCTCGCCGGCGACATCGACCGAGGCGGCGTGTTCGCGGCGCTGGTCGGGACGATGGCGCTGCTCGAGCCCGACGAGCGCGCGCGCGTGGCCGCGTTCGTGATCAACAAGTTCCGCGGCGACCTCAAGCTGCTGGAGCCGGGGCTCGACATGCTGACGGCGCGGACGGGCGTCCCGGTGCTCGGCGTGGTGCCTTACCTGAAGCAGCTGCGCATCGCGGACGAGGACTCGGTGTCGCTGGAGGGCCGTCGGCGCCGGCCGCCGGCGGGCCCGGGGCAGCTCGACATCGCGGTGGTCCGGCTGCCGCGGATATCGAATTACGACGACGTGGAGCCGCTGGAGCACGAGCCCGGCGTGGTGGTGCGGTTCATCGAGCGGCCGGACGAGATCGGCAATGCAGACCTCGTGCTGCTCCCCGGGACGAAGAGCACGATGGCCGATCTCGCTTGGCTGCGCGCGAGCGGCCTCGCGGAGGCGGTCGCGGCGCGCGCCCGGCAGGGCGGCTGGACGCTCGGGATCTGCGGCGGCTGCCAGATGCTCGGCGGGGCGATCGAGGATCCGGAAGGCGTCGAGTCGGCCGAGCCGGCGGCGCGGGGCCTCGGGCTGCTCGATGTGTGGACGCGGTTCGAGCGGACCAAGACGGTGGCGCAGGTGCGGGCGCGGCTCGCGGGCCGCTCGTTCCTGGGGGCGGCGGGCGCTGGAGAGGCCGAGAGCGAGGGCGCGGGAGAGCTGACCGGCTACGAGATCCACATGGGCCGCGTGGAGCGGGTGGGCGGCGCGGCCGCGGCGTTCGCGATCGGGTCGCGGGGCGGCAAGGCCGAGCCGGCGCTCGACGGGGCCGTGTCGGCGGACGGCGCCGTGGTGGGCACGATGATCCACGGGATCCTCGACAACGACGGGCTCAGGCGGTCGCTCCTCGCGGCGCTGCGCGAGCGACGGGGGCTCCCCAGGGCCTCGGGCGAGCCGGCGATACCGAGCCGGCACGAGGAGTACGACCGGCTCGCGAATGCGGTGGAGGCGAGCCTCGACCGGGCGCTGCTCGACCGCATCGTGGGGCTCGACCGGCGCTGAGCGGCGCCCCGACGACCGGGCTCGCCGCGGCTCACTCCTTCGTGAACCTCATGTAGTGCTTGATGGGCCCCGAGGCGCCCGCTCCCGCCGGTACCGGGAAGCCTCTCGTGAGCGAGGATCCCTGCGCGCAGAACGGGCTCTCCTCGGGCTCCCGGCGCTCGGGCTCGATGGTCAAGATGGATCCGGAGACCGACCAGGTGCCCATCGACGGCGTCGTGAGCCGCCCCAGGACAAACGTACACGCGCAGTCGGCGCCCGCCTGAGCGCACTCCGCCGAGGTGAAGGGCGACTCCTTCCCAGAGGCGGCCCGCTGCATTTCCACGCTGAGCTGCGCGCACGAGATCGGCATGTCCTCGGCCGCCAGGCACGCCGCAGGGTACACCACCTTGATCGGCCCTTGCTGCGTGATGGTCGTGGCATAGGTGTGATCGGCCCGGAATTCGGCGCGTCCGCTCACCACCAGGCCGCTGATGTCGATCTCCGCGTCACACCCCTCGTCGAGGTCCTCGAACATCGAGGGATCCAGGCACGCCTCATCCATCGTCCACGTTCCTGTCGGATCGCCGCCGCACGCCGCGACCAGCCCGCAGGAGGGGCCTTCTTCCTTGCTGTTTCGCTCGTCGTCGACGCTGCCGCCGCACGCGGACAGCGCCAGCAGGGACGTCATGATTACGGCCGAGCGCGCACGAGAAACCCATTTCATCGCATCCTCCATGGCAACGAGACAGACCCCTCCACGACAGTACCGTGCACGGCACGGCAGGCGTCATGGCTTGCGGGGAAGCGGAGCCCCTGATCACGCTGTCACGGCAGCGTGCCTTCCGGGCAACAGTAGTCGAGGCTCGTCAGCGGTACGCACCCGGGGGGCGGCTCTTTTCCTATCTTGCACGTCGCCCAGTCCGGAGGGTCGCCGAAGTAGGTGCAGGACTCGACGTCCTTGGCCACCACCGCGCAGTCCGCGCCTCCGGTCCTCCGGCACTGCGAATACGCCGTCCACTCGGGCCTGCACGCCGGCGCCCACGGAGCGAAGAAGTTCTCGTCTGCTCCGCAGGCGAGCTGCGCGGGCTCCTGGGCCGCCAGGCAGGCGTGGTAGGCGTCGAACTCGGCAAAACACGCCTCCGTCGGGTACTGATCCACCGCCACGAAGCACGCGATCGAGCAGCTCTCCGGCGCGCAGCCCGCGCTGAACACGTCGCACGCGGCCTCGCACACGGCTGTCGACCGAGCCTCCGAGTACCCTTCGACGCCCCCGCCCTCTCCAGCTCCCCCGCCGCTCGAACCCCCGCCACAGGCGACAAGAGCCGCTGCGAACAACATCCCCGCAGCCCTGAGAACCTCAGCACGGACAGCAATTTTCACTTTGACAGGAACAAGCCAAACGCTCATTCCGCGCCCGCACTGCAAGGCGTGAGCCGCCTCGACGAGCGCGCATCGAGGCGCCCATTCGGGCGCCGACGGCGGGGGCGAGGTGGGGGCCGCGTCGCCCTCACCACCCGGCACCCGCGCAGGCCCTGGCTTCGACGATGTCTCGTGGCGCCTTCTCCTCGCCGCCGTTTCGGGCCATCGTGCTCGCGGGATGAACAGGGCACGAACGATCCACGGCGGCCTGGCGCGGCGGGCTCCCCGCGCGATCGCGGCGCTCCCGGCGCTGCTCGCCGTCCTCTCGGGCTGCGGGGACCGGCAACCCCAGCCGGGCGGCGGTCCCGGCGACGGCGGCCCCGCCGCCCCGCAGCCGCCGCCCGACGCGGCGGCGTCCTCGTCGGCGCCCTCGCCGGCGCCGACCGCCTCCTCCTTCGCCGCCGCGTCCGCGCACCCGGCCGTCCCGACCGCCGTCCCGAGCGCGTCGAGCGACGTGGTCGCGGGGGCGTCGCAGCGGTACGAGTCCGGCCCCTCGGTGATCGCGTCGGACAGCATCGACGGCGCCGCCCTCAGGAAGCGGCACGTCGAGCGCATCAAGGCCGACGACTCGCCCGTCACCGTGCTCCGCGGCCAGGGTCCCCTGGAGCTCGGCAAGCGCATCTGCGAGGCGGTGGTGCCGAGGCGCCCCGCGGCGACTCCCGTGCTCCTCAAGCCCAACATCTGCGGGTTCGACAGCGTGAAGGACCCGGCGAAGTCGAAGGGCGACGACGGCGTGACCGGCCGGATCACCCAGCCGGAGTTCGTTCGAGGCGTCGTCCAGTGCCTCAAGGCGCGCGGACACACGAAGATCACGATCGCCGAGGGCTGCGGCCACTCGCACAAGTTCTGGAAGGACATCGCGCAGCGCACCGGCTATGAGGCGATGGCCGCCGAGGAGGGCGCCGCGCTCGTCGCGATGGACGACGACGGGGTCTACGACGTCGCCGGCGACAGGCCGGGAAAGCCCCTCGCCATCCGCGGCATCCAGGCGACCCACGTCCCGACGCTGCTCATGCCGAAGGTGCTGGCCGAGCACCTCGACCACGGGCTCTTCCTGTCGCTCCCCCGGCTCAAGATGCACCGGTACTCGGTCATCTCCGTCGGTATCAAGGGCATGCAGGGCACGGTCATGCTGTCGGACAGCGCGCCTGCCTACAAGCAGAAGTGGAGGATGCACAGGGAGCTCAAGGCGTACCTGGACACGAAGTCCGCCGGCCAGGAGGATAGAGCTCTTTACTTATCGTCGCTCCGCGTCTTCGCCGAGCGCATGGTCGACGTGCTCGAGATATCCGCGCCGGACGCGGTGCTCGGCGACGGCGCGCCGGCGATGGGCGGAGACGGCTTCCAGGTGCTGCACCCCACGGCGGAGATGGTGGCCATCGGCGGCACGAACCCGGTGCGGGTCGACCGCGTGGCGGCGGAGCTCCTCGGCGTGTGGAACAGCCCCGCGCTCGCGCGCGAGCTCGGCGGCCACCGGACCTCGCCGCTCATCGACGCCGCGGCGAAGCGCTTCGGGCTGGATCTCAAGGCGACGGCGATCACGGGAGACGGGGCAGATCTCCTGAAGAGCCCGAGGCCCGTGCATTACAAGGCGATGGCGCCCTTCCGGCTCGACTGGGAGCCCGGACAGGCGCCCTTGCCCGGCGGGCCCGCGAAGGGGCTCGATCCCGCGCCGCCGGCCTCGCAGAAGGCGCCCGACGGGAAGCAGGGCGAAGGGCCGGGCGGAGGCCCCGCGAAGCCGGAGGCGCACGCGTCGCCGCTGCCGCCCGGAGAGAAGATCGTGCTCGACGGGAAGGCCGACGACGCGGCGTGGGGCCGCGCGAAGGCCGTGCAGTGGGACACCGACTATGCCGGCAAGCCCGCCGGGTTCCCCACGCGGGCGCGCTTCCTCTGGTCGAAGCAAGGGCTCCACGCGCTCTTCGAGCTCTCGAACGCGGGGCTCAACACGGATCGCTCGAAGCCCGTCGGCACGGAGCGAAAGGGGCTTTACAAAGAGGATTGCATCGAGCTCTTCCTGACGCCGGCCCCGGGCTCGCCGAGGCGGTATTTCGAGGTGGAGATCGGGCCGTTCGGCCATTTCTTCGATATCGCGATCGACCGCGACGCGCGCCTGGAAGACACGGCGTGGTCGAGCGGCGCGACGATCGCGACGAGCCAGGACGCGCAGGCGCGCACGGCCGTCATCGAGGCGCTGCTGGCGGCGCCGGGGATCGTGGGCGCGCTCGCCCCGAGCGCGCGGCTGCCCATGAACCTGTACCGGATGGAGGGCAAGGACCCACGGCATTACCTCGCGTGGAGCCCGCCCCGCACGAGCAAGCCGAACTTCCATGTCCCGGAGGCGTTTGGCGTGCTCGTGCTCGATCCGTGAGGTGAGCCCGCGGGCGCCCCGCCGCGGCCGGAAGCAGGCGGGGTGAGCGGGAGCTTGCGGCCCGCGCCAGGTGCGCCATCGTCCCTCGCGCATGCCGCTCATCACGGGAATCGTCCCCTCGCCCGACAAGCCCGGCCACGTCGTCATCCTGGTGGATGGGGTCCCCTTCGCCACGGTGCCCGAGCAGGCCGCCGCCGGCCTGACCCCCGGCCAGGACAGCCCCGGGGCCGCGGCGGAGCCGCCCGGGAAGACCGCCGCGGGCGAGCAGAAGACCTACGAGCGGGCGCTGCGGCTCCTGTCGTTCCGGGCGCGATCGGCCAGGGAGCTGGAGAAGCGCCTGATCGAGAAGGGCGAGCCCAGGGAGCACGTGACGACCGCGATCGAGCGCCTCACCTCGAGCGGGCTGCTCGACGACGCGCGCTTCGCGGAGGCCAAGGCGCGCTCCGGCATCGTGGGCAAGCCCCGGTCGCGCCGCAGGATCGAGCAGGACCTCGCCCGCAAAGGCGTCTCGCGCGACGTGGCGGACGCGGCCATACGGCAGGTCATGACCGAGGAGGGAACGGACGAGTCCGCCGTGGCCGAGCGGGCGGCGCGCAAGAAGCTCCGCTCGCTCTCGGGGCTCGCTCCTGCGGAGCAACGGCAGAAGCTCTATGCTTTCCTCGCGCGCCAGGGCTATTCGCCCGACGTGGCGCGCCGGGCGCTGCGCGCGGTGCTCGACGCGCCGCCGTGAGCGGCGCCGGCGCGCCGGCCCCTCCGCGGTGCGGCGGATCACCCGGGCAACCAAAACACGTTGTTTTTCTGCCCTTCTCCCGCCACCTACAGCACGCTACAAAGGGTCCATGTCGCTCGAGCTGGATGGCCCGCCGCCGGATCGCGCGGACGCTCGCGCGGACGTTCGCGCGGTCCTCGCCGGCGGAGGCGAGATGGGCGCGCGCATGCGCGCGATCGACTGGTCGAAGACGCCGCTCGGGCCGGTCTCGTCGTGGCCGCAGAGCCTCAAGACGTGCGTGCGCATCGTCCTGACGTCGCGCCAGCCGATGTTCGTCTGGTGGGGCGACTCGTTCATCAATCTGTACAACGACGCCTACAAGTCGATCGTCGGCGGCAAGCACCCCGAGGCGCTCGGACAGCCCGCGTCCGTCGTGTGGCGCGAGATCTGGGGCCAGATCGAGCCGCGCGCCGCGTCCGCGATGCGCCGCGACGAGGGCACCTACGACGAGGCGCTCCTCCTCATCATGGAGCGGAACGGCTACCAGGAAGAGACGTATTACACGTTCTCCTACAGCCCTGTGCCGAACGATCAGGGCGGCACGGGCGGCATCCTCTGCGCCAACACCGACGACACCCGGCGAATCATCGGAGAGCGGCAGCTCTCGCTCCTCCGCGACCTCGCGGCGCGGACCGCGCACGGGCGCTCGTGGGAAGACGTGTGCGCGCGCAGCGCGAGCTCGCTCGCGACCAACACGAAGGATCTCCCGTTCGCGCTCCTCTACGTCGTCGACCCGGACCGGCGGCGCGTGCAGCTCGCCGGCAGCGCGGGGTTCGAGCGGGGGCACGCCGCGGCCCCCGAGACGATCGCGCTCACGGACGCGTCGCCGTGGCCGCTCGCCGCGGTGCTGCGAGAGCACGAGTCCTGCCGCGTCGTCGAGATACCGACTCACCTCCGCGATCTCCCGACCGGCGCATGGCAAAGGCCGCCGACGCGGGCGGCCGCGCTCGCGATCTCCCCTTCGGGCGAGACGGGGCGCGCCGGGGTCCTGATCGTCGGGCTGAATCCATTCCGCCTCTTCGACGACGATTACCGCGGCTTCCTCCACCTCGTCGCCGGCCAGATCTCCGCCAGCATCGCCAACGCGCAGGCGTACGAGGAGGAGAAGCGGCGGGCGGAGGCCCTCGCCGAGCTCGATCGCGCGAAGACCACGTTCTTCAGCAACGTGAGCCACGAGTTCCGCACGCCCCTCACGCTGATGCTCGGGCCGCTCGAGGACGCCCTCGCGTCGGCGGAGCGGAGCCTGTCGGGCGCGGCTCTCGAGACCGCGCACCGCAACGCGGGCCGGCTCCTCAAGCTGGTCAACGCGCTGCTCGACTTCTCGCGCATCGAGGCGGGCCGGATCCAGGCGTCGTATGAGCCGACCGATCTCTCCGCGCTCACCGCGGATCTCGCGAGCGCCTTCCGCTCGGCGATGGAGCGCGCGGGGCTCGCCTTCGAGGTCGATTGCCCGCCGCTGCCCGAGCCCGTCTACGTCGATCACGACATGTGGGAGAAGATCGTGCTCAATCTCCTCTCGAACGCGCTCAAGTTCACGTTCGAGGGGACGGTCTCGATCTCGCTCCGCGCGCACGGCGATCGCGCCGACCTCACCGTGCGGGACACCGGGACGGGCATCCCGGATCGCGAGCTCTCGCACCTGTTCAAGCGGTTCCATCGGGTCCAGGGCGCGCGATCCCGCACGCACGAGGGGTCCGGGATCGGGCTCGCGCTCGTCCACGAGCTCGTCCGCCTCCACGGCGGGACCATCCACGTCACGAGCGAGCTCTCCGTGGGGACGTCGTTCACGGTCTCCCTGCCTCGCGGGGCCGGGCACCTGCCGAAGGACCGCGTGAACGCCGCGCGGACGCTGGCGTCGACGACGACGGGCGCAGCGCCTTATGTGCAGGAGGCGCTCCGCTGGCTGCCCCGCGCGGAGAGCGACTCGCCCCCCGGCGCAGAGGGTGACTCGCCCCCCGGCGCAGACGGTGACTCACCCGCCGGCGCAGAGGGTGACTCACCCGCCGGCGCAGAGCGTGATGACGCCGTCGAGCACCTCTCCCCGGCGGCGTGGACGTCGTCCGACGGCGCTGCGATCCAGGCCGGGCCGGCGGGGCGCGTCCTGCTCGCGGACGACAACGCCGATATGCGCGAGTACGTCGGGCGGGTGCTGCGCGAGCGCTGGACGGTCGAGGCCGTCGCCGACGGGGCCGAGGCGCTCGGGTCGGCGCGCCGCAGCCCGCCCGATCTCGTGCTCACCGACGTGATGATGCCGAACCTCGACGGCTTCGGTCTGCTCCGCGCGCTGCGCGCGGACGAGCGCACGAGGGGTGTCCCGGTCGTGATGCTCTCCGCGCGCGCCGGGGAGGAGTCGCGCGTCGAGGGGCTCGAGGCGGGCGCGGACGACTACCTCCCCAAGCCGTTCTCCGCGCGCGAGCTCGTCGCCCGCGTCGCCACGCACCTCCAGCTCGCCCGATTGCGGGCAGCGGCCGAGCGCGAGCGCGAGAAGCTGCACGATCTCTTCATGCAGGCGCCGGTCCCCATCGCGGTGTTCGCCGGCCCCGAGCACCGCTTCGAGGTGGCGAACCCGCCGTACTGCGAGATGGTCGGCCGGCGGGACCTCGTCGGGAAGAGCGTGCGCGAGGTGTTCCCGGAGCTCGGCGAGCACGAGGCGATCGCGATGCTGGACCGCGCGCGGAAAGCCGGCCAGCCGCTGCGCATGACCGAGCTGAGCATCCCCGTCCAGCGCGGCGACGCGGTGCACGAGGCCGTCTTCAACTACGTCGCTCAGCCCATCCGCGACCCCTCCGGCGCCGTCTCGGGCGTCATGGTCGTCGGCTTCGAGATCACCGATCAGGTGCTCGCGCGGCGCCGCATCGAGCAGCTGAGCCAGCACCGAGAGGAGCTCATCGCAGCGCTCGCGAAGACGAACCAGGAGCTCGACCAGTTCGCTTACGTCGCCTCGCACGACCTCAAGGCGCCCCTCCGGGGGATCGCGAACCTGTCCGAGTGGATCGAGGAGTCGCTGGCGGGGAAGCTGGACGGCGAGACGCAGGAGCACATCCACCTCCTGCGCGGGCGCGTGCGCCGCCTCGAGGCGCTCATCGACGGGATCCTCCATTACTCGCGGGCGGGGCGCCTGCGCGGCGACGTGGTCAGCGTCGACACCGGCCATCTGCTCGCGGAGGTCGTCGAGCTGCTCTCGCCGCCCGCGGGCGCCCGGGTCGACATCGCGCCAGGGATGCCGACGATCGCCGCGGAGCGCGTCCCGATGCAGCAGGTGTTCCAGAACCTCATCAGCAACGCCCTGAAGCACGCGCGCCGCAGCGACGCGCGCGTCGAGGTGACGTGTGAGGACGCCGGCGCCTACCTCGAGTTCTCCGTGAGCGACAACGGGCCCGGCATCGCGCCCGAGTACCACGAGCGCATCTGGGATCTCTTTCATACGCTCGAGTCGCGCGACAAGGTGGAAGGCACCGGGATAGGGCTCTCCGTCGTGAAGAAGATCGTGCAGAGCCGCGGAGGGAGCGTGTCCGTCTCGTCGCGCCCCGGCGCAGGAGCCACCTTCATCGTGCGCTGGCCCAAGCGGGTGAAGGACGAGGCCTGACAGATCCGGCGCGTCCCGCGAGCTGCCCCGGGTTGACGCAGGCCCCGCGACGGCCGAAGGTGCGGGCATGCATGCGCGCCGAGAGTCGTTGGAGCCGTGGCTTCGGAGCTTCGTCGCCGACAACGGGGGTATCGCTGGCACGGTGCACCTCGTCGAGGGCGATGCGCTCGCGCTGGCCGCCGCCGTGAACATCCCCGAGAAGGTGCAGGAGATCACGCGCCGCGTCCCGCGGGGCAAGGGGATGGCCGGGCTCGCCTGGGAGCGCGACCAGCCCGTGCAGACGTGCAACCTGCAGACGGACACGTCCGGCGACGTGCGGCCCGGGGCCAAGGCGGTCGCGGCGCAGGCGGCGGTGGCGCTGCCCGTGCGCGACGCCTCCGCGAGCGTGCGCGCCGTCGTGGGGATCGCGTTCGCCGGCGAGCGCGAGCTCGGTCAGGACGAGCTCGATCGCCTCGCGCAGGGCGCTGGCGCGCTCCCGGCCTGACAAAGCGCTCCCGCGCCGGCCCACCTCGCTGCCCGCCGCGGCGCTGCTGCCCGCCACAGCGCCGCTGCCCGCCGCAGCCCCGCTGCCCAGCTGCACCGCCGCACCGCCGCACCGCCGCAACACAAGCCCCTTGTTTTTCGCGGCTGCGATGCTAGCGATGCCCGCTCTCCCATGGAGACGAACGGACGCAGCGCCCCGAAAGCCGCGATCGACGCTCCGCTCGACGCGCTCGATCCGGGCGTCCGCCCGCACGTCCGCGTGGAGGACCTCGTGCGCGGCGCTGCGAACGAGCCCGCGTGCGAGCGCGCCGCAGCCGGGCCAGGTGAGGGCGGCGCCGCGGGCGAGCCCCTCACGGCGAAGCTCGCCCGCCGCACCGTGCCCGGCGCGCTCTACGAGCCCGGCCCCGAGGAGGGGTATCTCCGGTGCACCGCGTGCGCGCACCGCTGCGTCCTCGCGCCGGGTCGCGCGGGCGCGTGCGGGATCCGCTTCGAGAAGGACGGCGAGCTGCGCGTCCCGTTCGGCTACGTCGCGCGCCATTACGTGCGCTCGGTCGAGACGAACACGATCTTCCATGTGCGCCCCGGCGCGAGGTCCCTCACCTTCGGCATGTTCGGGTGCGACCTGCGCTGTCCTTATTGCCAGAACTGGAAGGTCTCCCAGGCCCTGCGCGAGCCGGAGGGCGACGGCGAGCCCATCGACATCAGCGCCGCGGATCTCGTCGAGGTGGCCGTCGCGGCGGGCTGCGGGGTGCTCGCAAGCGCCTACAACGAGCCGATGATCACCGCCGAGTGGGCGCGCGCCGTCTTCGCGGAGGCGCAGCGGCGGGGGCTCGTCACGGCGCTCATCTCGGATGGCAACACGACGCCCGAGGCGCTCGCGTACATGCGCCCGGTCGCCGACGTGTTCCGCGTCGACCTGAAGGGGTGGAGCGCGGATCAATACCGGACGCTCGGCGGCCGCGTCGAGCCGGTGCTCGCGGCGATCGGCGAGGCTCGGCGCCTCGGCTACTGGGTCGAGGTCGTGACGCTCGTCGTCCCCGGCTTCAACGACAAGGCGGCCGGCCTCCGCGCCCTCGGCGCCGAGATCGCCAGCGTCGACCCCGATATCCCCTGGCACCTCAACGCCTTCTACCCGCGTTACAAGATGCGCGATCGCATGACGACCGACCCGGCGTTCCTCGTGGACGTGGCGGGCGTCGCCTATGCGCGGGGGATGAAGTACGTTTACGTCAGCAACGTGGCCGACCGCGTCCGTGAGCTCTCGCATACACGCTGCCCCGCCTGCCACGAGGTCGTGGTGCGGCGGTTCAACTACGAGACGCAGGAGGTCCTCCTCTCCGGTGGCGCGTGCCCTTCCTGCGGGACGCGCGTGCCCGGGCTGTGGGGACCGGCGGCGCCGTAGCGCCGCACAGGCGGACGCCCGGCTCCTGCTGAGCCCGCGCGCGCATCGCCGCCCGGGAGCCGACTGGGCCTGTTGCTGAGAGGTTTCTGTCTCATTTCACCAGACGCCCTGTCCGGTGCTCCGCGCATCCCGGCAGAGCCATATTGCGTCCCTACCGGACTCCCCCCGATCGCAGGAGCGTCGCTGACCCTCTGGCCGCCCAGGCCGGCTGGAACAGGCTGCGCCCGCTGTTCGGACTGGCCTGCTGGCCGGCCAGTCGATTGGCCGGCCAGCAGGCCAGTTCAGCCGGCCACTCCGCTCACGGGAGCTCCCACAAGGAGGCTTGCCACGGCGCCGCATGTGGTAAATTTTCAGCATGTCGTCGCCGTCCGAACGTCTCGCGCAGATCCTTGCGGAAGGCCGAGTCATCGCGACTCGCGAGCTCGGCGAAGAGTGTGCGGCGGAGCTCCACACGCGCGCCAAGGAGCGGTATCTCGCGCTGGAGGCGACGATGCCGCAGTTCCGGAGCAGCATGAATCGCAAGCTCTTCGAGCTCGGCCCGCCGGTGCTCGCGATCTACCAGGCGCTCCTGCACGACCTCGGCGTGGACCGGGAGCCGGCCCTGCGCCTCGCCGAGGACATCCTGCTGGCCTTCTACCGCAAGCAGCTGAACCGGAGCCCGCTCCTCGGCGCCGCGATGGATGTGATGTTCCGGCTGAAACCAGCGCGGAGCCTGCTCATGATGAGCCTGCGCGCGGACGAGCCGGAGGGCATCCGCTTCGACGAGGCCAGCGGCACCGGCGCGCTCCTGGCCTTCGACGTGCGCGCGTGCCCGATCGTGGCGTTCGCGCGGCGGCACGGCGCGCCGGAGATCGTCCCCATGATCTGCCGCCTCGACGACCTCAAGGTGAAAGAGCTCCACGGCATCGAGCTCCGCCGCACGGGCACCCTCGGCACGGGCGCCGAGCGGTGCGACTTCCGGTACGTGACCGCGAAGAAGTAGCGTCGCGCCCCGCGTCCCCGGGGTCGACGCGAGCTCGTCCGCGTAGCGCGCGGCGGCGCCCCGCCCTCTCCTTATCTCATCTCCCGCACCGCTGGAACGCACATAGGCTCACCACCCGTCGCTCGGGTGCGCCGGTGGGCTGCGCGCGTCGCCATTCAATGCTTGCCCCATGACGCGCTGCACCCCTGAAAAGGGTCATGATCGTGGGGCAGTGTGCGCTGTGGACTGCGCGCTGTGCGTATTTCAAATTTGAAACATAAATGCTCTTTCCTGGATCCCCAAAGAGCGTGTCCGTGTTAGTTGTTGAATGATCACTCGATCCCCGATCGCTCCTGAAGTCGCTTTCTCGAGGAGGTCATATGAAGTCACCGTTCGCCCTGCGAAGGGTCGCTGGCGGCCTTTTGTCCGCCGCGGCGTCGTCTCTCGTCCTCGCGGCCAGCGCCCCCGCCCTGGCCGAATCGTCTTACACGCTCTTCGAGAGCGGGCAGGTGCGCCCGCTCGCGCTCTCTCCCAGCGGAAACCTGCTCTTCGCGCTCAACACGCCGGATGGCCGCCTAGAGGTCTTCCGCGTCCATCACGGCGCGCTGGTCCACCGGAGCTCGATACCGGTCGGGCTGGATCCGGTCGCCGTGGCGGCGCGGAGCGACACCGAGGTGTGGGTCGTGAACCACCTGTCCGACAGCGTCAGCGTCGTCGAGCTGTCCCCTGGCGGATACGGCGGCCGCGTCGAGCGCACGCTGCTCGTGGGTGATGAGCCGAGAGACATCGTGTTTGCCGGCCCCGGGCGGCGCCGCGCGTTCATCACGGCGGCGCACCGCGGCCAGAACAACCCGAACGATCCGCAGCTCACCACGCCGGGCGTGGGCCGGGCCGACGTCTGGGTGTTCGACGCGAACCACCTGGGCTCGTCGCTCGGCGGCGAGCCGCTCGCGATCCTCACCCTCTTCACCGACACGCCGCGCGCGCTCGCCGCGACGCCCGACGGCGCGCGCGTCTACGCGGCCGGCTTCCACTCGGGCAACCGGAGCACCGTCGTCACCGAGCTGCTCGTGCCCGACGGCGGCGCGGTGAACGGCGGCTCGCCGGGCCCCATGACCAATGCGTTCGGCGACCCGGCGCCCGAGGTCAGCCTCATCGTGAAGTTCGACGGCGCGCACTGGGTCGACGAGCTCGGCCGCACCTGGGACGACACGGTGCGGCTCTCGCTGCCCGACAAGGACGTGTTCGCCATCAACGCCATGGCGAACCCCCCGCGGCCGATCGCCGGGCCCTCGGGCCATTTCACCGGCGTCGGGACGATCCTCTTCAACATGGTCGTCAACCCGGTGAACGGGAAGGTCTACGTCTCCAACACCGACGCGCGGAACGAGCAGCGGTTCGAGGGCCCCGGCGTCTTCGCCGGGCAGAGCCTGCGGGGCCACCTCCACGAGAGCCGGATCACGGTGCTCCGCCCCGGCAACGCCCCTCCGCGCGTCGCGCCGCGGCACCTCAACAAACACATCGATTACTCGGTCTGCTGCGCCCCCACGCCGAACGCCGAGAGCGAGGCGAGCCTGGCCCAGCCTGTCGACATGGCCGTCACGAGCGACGGCGCGACGCTCTACGTGGCCGCGCTCGGGTCGAGCAAGGTCGGCGTGCTCGGCACGGCCGCGCTCGAGAGCGACACGTTCGTGCCCGACGCTTCCGACCACATCGAGGTGAGCGGCGGCGGCCCGTCGGGGCTCGCGCTCGACGAGGCGCGAGGCCAGCTGTTCGTGCTGACCCGCTTCGACAACTCCATCTCGATCGTCGACACAGCGACCCGGACCGAGACAGCGCACGTCGCGATGTACAGCCCCGAGCCGCCGAGCGTCACGCTCGGGCGGCGCTTCCTCTACGACGCGCGCGTGAGCTCGGCGCACGGCGACTCCTCGTGCGCGAGCTGCCATATCTTCGGCGACTTCGACAGCCTCGGGTGGGATCTCGGCAATCCGGACGAGCCGGTCACGACCAACCCGGGCCCCTTCGTCGGCCCGCTGCTCAACCTCTTCACGCAGCAGCCGATGCCCCAGGAGTTCCACCCGATGAAGGGCCCGACGACGACCCAGAGCCTGCGCGGCATGGCCAACCACGGCCCCATGCACTGGCGCGGCGATCGCACCGGCGGCAACGACGCGCCCACCGCGCAGCCGGACAGCGGCTCGTTCGACGAGCGCGCCGCGTTCATGAAGTTCCAGGCCGGCTTCACCGATCTCCTCGGCCGGAGCGGCCCGATCCCGGCCGCCTCCATGGAGGCGTTCGCGGACTTCATCCTGCAGGTGACGTATCCGCCCAACCCGATCCGCCGCCTGGACAACGCGCTCACGCCGGATCAGCAGGCCGGGCGCGACACCTTCATGAGCGGCAACCTGGACGGCACCGCCATCTGCAATGGCTGTCATGTCCTCGACCCGGAGGGCAACCCCGGCGTCGACAAGCCGGGATTCTTCGGAGCGAACGGCAACATGACGTTCGACTTCCAGCCGCAGCTCATCAAGACGCCGCACCTGCGCAACATGTACCAGAAGGTCGGGATGTTCGGGATGGCCGCCCCGCTGTTCGGCATCCTGCCCGGCGACAACGATCCCATGGGAGACCAGGTGCGGGGGTTCGGCTTCCTGCACGACGGGAGCTTCGACACGCTGTTCCGGTTCTTCCGCGGGATGGGCTTCTCGCCGTTCACCGGCTTCACCAACCAGTTCGGCACCTTCCCGGACAACCCGAACGGCCTGCCGGACTCGCCTGCGGGCGACGCGGTCCGCCGGCAGCTCGAGTCGTTCCTGCTCGCCTTCGACTCGAACGTCGCGCCGATCGTCGGCCAGCAGGTCACGCTCGCGTCGGGCAACCAGGCCGCCGCCGATCCGCGCGTCGATCTCCTGATCGCCAGGGCGGACGCCGGCGAGTGTGATCTCGTGGCGAAGAGCCACCTGACCTTGCAGGAGATCGGCTTCCTTCACACCGGAGCAGGGCAGTTCGTCGCCGACCGGATGGCGCTGCCGCCGATCCCGGACGCGGTGCTCCGCCAGATCGCCCTCGCGACGGGGCGACCCCTGACCTACACGTGTACGCCGCCGGGCTCGGGCTACCGCATCGGCCTCGATCGCGACGAGGACGGCTTCCTCGACGGCGACGAGCGGAGCGCCGGCAGCGACCCGGCGGACCCGGCCGACACGCCCTGATCTCCGCCTCGCGGCGCGGCGCGCGGCCGGCGCCCGCTGGCCTTCACCGGTCCCGTCATCTCACCTGCACGCCGGTGCGGAGCGCGCAGTCCGGGTCGGCCGGGAACGCGCAGGCGAGGGCGCACACCCCATCTTGGCCGCAGTGGAGATCGGCGCAATCGGGGTCGACGATCTCGGGCCCGACGTCACAGGCCGCCTCGCAGAGGCCGTCCGCGCGGCACGGGTTGTCCGGCTCGAACTCGTCGATCGTCGGCTGGATGAAGCGGGATATCTGGTCGAGATCGGTGCGCGCCTGCACCCCGTCCAGCGTACAGGGGTCGTCGCCGAACGAGGTCACGCCGGCGTGGCGCTCGACGCCCCCGCGCACGAGGAACGCCGGACCTCCGGAGTCGCCGGCGCAGGTGTTCATGTCGGGGACCTGGTAATAGAACTGGGTCGCGTCGATCGTCCCCGGCGTCCCGCCGACCTGGGCGGGGCCGACGGCCACGATCGGGAACGTCACGGCGCGGCGCATGCCGAACCCCGTCCCCGCGACCCCGTCGGAGACACCGTAACCGACGAAGGTGTAGTCCGGCCCGACGTACCAGGTGGTATTCTCCATCGATTCGCGCAGGAGGGGCGCGGGCTGCACGGGCGCGTCGCTCTCCAGCCGGAGGAGGGTAAGGTCGTTCTGGAGGCTTGCGGGATCGAAGGCGGGGTGCCTCCTCGACGTCTCGATCCGCACGCTCTCCGACCGCCGCCCGAGGGTCGGGCCGAAGAAGACGCGCGTGAGCGCGCCGTGGCAATGTCCCGCCGTGATCACGGTGCGCCGCGAGATGACGGTCCCGCTGCAGTACGCCCGGTTCCGATTGCCCACGCCCACGACATAGGCGTGCGTCGTGTCCACAGCGCCTCCAACGATGCGCTGCTGGGACGTGAGCAATGGCTGCTCGCCGTCGCCCCCGAGAGGTGCGTCCGCGCAGCCGAGCCCGCCGAGGCACAGGATCGCGATCGGGATGGCATTCTTCATACTGCAACCTTTCCGTCCAGAAATGGTGTCCAGAGCGGCGGATTGCGGAGGCGCCCACGGTTCGGCGCCGCTCGGACCCGTGGGCGCGCGGGGGGCATAACAAGCGCAGTGCCAGCGCCATGCTCGGTGAGCGCGCGAGTCGGCCGCGGGGCGCGGCGGAGACTCCTGGAATGGCGCGCGAGCGGGGGGATCTCGTCGGAGTGATCACCGCTGGAGGGACGGCGCGGACGTTCGCTCCGCTCCGGAGAGGGCATGGCGCCGCGATCGCGGCCCATGGCGCCGCGGTCGCGGCCCTCGCGCGCTCACCGATGCCACGACAGCGGAGGACCGGGGGCGGGGCAGCGGCCGTCGGCAAGCTCGCCCGCTCGTCGAGCCGCGGCCGCCGCGCACCTTCGTCACGCGCCGGCTCGCCCAGGGGCGCCTCGCCGCCGCGCTCGCGATGCCGGCGCGCCGGCGAGCGCCCACGCACACGAAAGGACGAGCTACGTTGCACCTTGACCGCGGCGGCGCCGGCGCTGACCGCTCTCGCTCTCTCGAAAGGAGACCATGGAGACCGCCACAGCAGAAGTCGCCCCTTCAGCGGGCATGCGCGATCTATCGACGCTCCCAGGACCGCGGAGGCTGCCGCTGCTCGGCAACCTCCTCGAGATCCGGCCGACCCAGTTCCACCTCACGCTCGAGGGCTGGAACCGCAAGTATGGCGATCTCTACACCTTCTGGCTCGGCCGCACGCCGGTCGTCGTCATCGGCAGCGCCGAGCTCGTCCAGCGCATCCTGCGCGAGCGGCCGAAGGAGTTCCGTCGCTGGAGCCCGCTGCAGGAGCTCATCGACGAGATGGGCTTCGGCGGCGTCTTCTCCGCCGAGGGCGACCAGTGGACGCGGCAGCGGCGGCTCGTGATGAGCGCGTTCACCGCCGGGCAGCTGCGCGAGAGCCACGGCACGCTCGCCACGATCACCCGCCGGCTCCGGGAGCGATGGCGCGCGTCGGCCGCGCGGGGGGCGCCGGTCGACGCGCGGCGAGACCTCGCCTGTTACACGGTGGATGTCACCACCGCGGTGGCGTTCGGCCTCGACATGAACCTCGTCGAGCGCGGCACCGACCCCCTGTCGCACCAGCTCGAGACGGTCTTCGCCGCGCTCAACCGCCGCATCTTCGCGCCATTTCCGTACTGGCGACACGTCAAGCTGCCCGCCGATCGGGCCCTCGATCAGGCGCTCTCGGAGGTGCGCACGCGGATGCTGGACATCCTCCGGACGACGCGCGCGGAGCTCGACAGGGATCCGGCGCGGGCCGCGGCGCCTCGCTCGCTGCTGGAGGCATTGCTCGTGGCGCGCGACGCCGACGACCCGAAGGCGCGGCTATCGGAGCAGGAGGTGCTCGGCAACGTGCTCACGCTGCTGCTCGCCGGGGAGGACACGACGGCCGACACGATGGCCTGGATGCTCCACTTCATGGCGCTGCGTCCGGACGTGCAAGCGCGGATGCGGGCCGAGGTCGACGCCGAGCTCGGCGACGCGGACCTGCCCGAGAGCCCGGAGCACGCGCAGCGGCTGCGCTATCTCGGGGCGGTGGCGCAGGAGACGCTGCGGCTGAAGTCCGCGGCGCCGATCCTGTTCATGGAGGCGTGCGCGGACACCGTGGTCGGCTCGCTGCGGCTCGCGGCGGGGACGCGGATGATCCTGCTGACGCGGCAGATCGCCCTGAAGGAGGAGCACTTCCACGACGCGGCCTCGTTCATGCCCGAGCGCTGGCTGACCCCGCGGCCAGCGGGCGCCGGCAAGCACGACCCGCGCGCCGCCCTCGCCTTCGGCAGCGGCCCGCGGGTCTGCCCCGGGCGCGCGCTCTCGATGGTCGAGAGCGCGATGGTGGGCGCCATGGTCGTGCGCGACTTCGATGTATCGCTTGTCGACCCGGCGCGGCCCGTGAAGGAGCTCCTCGGGTTCACGATGAAGCCGGAAGGGCTGTTCGTCCGCTTCACCCCCCGCCGCCGCTGACCTCCCATCGAGCCTCGTTCCGGGGCGATGCTGGGGTTGAGCCCACCGAGAGAGACGCCTTGAGCCCATCGGGACACGACGTGCATACCTCCTTCCAATCCGCAAAAATGCGCTACCTCCTGGTCCTCGGTGTCGCCGTCGTTTCTTTTGCGCTCGGATGGCTCCTCAGGCCATCCGTCCGCGTCGCTGGCTTCCCGGAGATAGGGGAGCTGCAGCCGTTCACGAAACGGGGCTGCACGAAGGTGGGAGTACCGTTAACGGAGCTCGGGGCGTTCTCGGAGGCCTCGCTCCGCTACTCGTCCGGCGACAGCGCGCGGCTCCAGGTGGCGGCCTTCCGCCGCACGGGCCCGGACGCGGAGCTCTTGCAGGTCACCGCAGGCGAATACGATGACGAGTTCGACGCCAGCGGGGAGGTGTTCAAGCTCCGCTGGGATGCCGCCAAGGGCTGGCAGGTCGGCGACTGTCACACGGTCGTCAGGTACTGGCCTGGAAGGCCCTGAACCGGGCGTCGTGCTCATTCCCCACAGCCGACCGGAAATCTCGTGCGGCTGACAAGGATTTCCACACGACTTGCTCTGCCTTCCGGTAAGCGCTTGTTCTCGCACGCTGCATTACGTGCACAGCTCCACTCTCGCAGTCCAAATTGCGGCTCTCCGATTCGCCCCTTCGCATCGAACAAGGCTGGACATGCCGCGATGTTCGATTAGAGTCCCGCGCCAGTGCACAACCGCTCCGACCAGTTCACCAAGAGCTTGCTGCGGGACGGACTGAGCCTTGCCTCGGCGGCCGAGACCGAGGTCGAGGTGCTGGCGGCGACACAGAAGATCGATGTCTACAGCGTGCCTGATCCCGCGCGGGAGTCCGAACGCGCCGCCATGGGACTGCTCGGCGAGCTCTCGGCGGAGCCGAGCCTGTTCGAACCGTTCAACGGCACGCCGAGCCTTCGTCAGGTCCGGCACTGCCTGCGCAAGCAGCTCACGTGGCATCACGAGCTCGAGCGCCGCGTCCGCTCTGCAGCCCGCTCGGTCGCGCCGGACGAGGACACCGACACGCCGCCGCAGCCGGCGGTCGCCTTCCCTGCGCTGGTCGTCATCGGCCCGGGGCGTCCCGAGACGGTGCTCGACGCCTACCGGTGCGAGCCGGTGCAGGCTGGCGTCTACCAGGCCGTGCCGGGCCTGGCGATGCGCGTGGTGGTGCTCGCGGAGCTGCCCCGGACGCGCGCAACCCTGCTGCTGCGGCTGCTCGGCTCGGGCCGCCGCTTTCGCGAAGCGGTGGCGGATCTGGCGGCGTTGCCCCGCGATGCCTGGGAGAAGAGCATCGCCGTGCCGCTGCTGTTACACTTCGGGTTCGACCAACAGGAGCCCACAACCGACGAGGAGGACGATGTGAGCGCAGCGATCCGGGCTTGGTTCGAGGAGTACACGCAGCAGCTCCGCGACGAGGGGCGGAACCAGGGGCGCGCCGAGGAGGCGGCGCGTGCCGTGCTGACCGCGCTCCGGGTTCGCGGCATCGCGGTGCCGGACATCCTGCGCAAGCGGATCCTGATCGAGAAGGATCCTGAGCTCCTGGAGCGGTGGCTTGAGCGGGCCATCGTCGCTGCATCGATCGCCGATGTGCTCCCGGACCTGAGCGGAGCGATGCCAGCCGACGGCAGACTGCCGAGCTCGTAAGCGTCGCTCATCACCTCCCCGCGGTCTCCGCCGCCTCCCGAGCCACCCGTGCCCCACGCCGTCATCACCTCTCCCAGCGCCGCCGCCCGCATCGATCGGGCCGTGGGCTGGCTGCGCCGCCGGCGCCCCGCGGAGCGCGTGCTCCTCGTCGGCGCCTCGGTCGAGGCCGTGAGCGAGCTCGCGCGCGCGTCGATCCGCGGCCGCCGCGCCACCTTCGGCTGGCACCGGCTGACCCTGGGGCGCCTCGCCGCCGCGCTCGCGATGCCGGCGCTCGCCGAGCGCGGCCTCGTCCCGGCCAGCGCGCTCGCCATCGAGGCCCTCTGCGCGCGCACCCTCGACGGGCTCGCGCAGGACGGGCTGCTCGGCCGCTTCGCCCGCGTCGCGGATCGACCCGGGCTGCCGCGCGCGGTCGCGCGGACGCTCGACGAGGCGCGGCTCTCCGGCGTCGCGCCGGACGCGCTCGCGCCGGCCGATCTCGACCGCATCGCCCACGCGTTCGACGCCGCCCTGGACGACGCTGGGCTCGCCGATCGCGCGATCGTCCTGCGCCTCGCGGCCGAGCGCGCCCGGGCCGCGGACGACGGCGACCCCCGCTCGCGCCACCCGCTGCTCGGGCTGCCGATGCTCCTGCTCGACTTGCCCGTGCGGTTCGCGCTGGAGCGCGAGCTCCTCGAGGCCGTCGCCGCGCGCTCGCCGGACGCGCTCGCCACCGTGCCGGCCGGCGACGCCGCGTCGCTGCGCCACCTGCAGGCGGCGCTCCGATCGCCGCCGCGGCGGGTCTCGCTGACCGCGGTCTCGGCCGCGCACGACGGCGCCGGCGCGGGCAATGGCGTGGACGACGGCGCAGACGACGGCGCGGGCGACGAGCCGCCGCCGGTCGCGCCCAGCACCTCGCTCGCGCGCCTGCAGGAGCACCTGTTCGACCCGCTGACCGACGAGGCCCCCGGGCTCGGCGACGAGGTCGAGATCCTCTCCGCGCCCGGCGAGAGCCGGGAGTGCGTGGAGCTCGCGCGCATCGCGCTGCGCGAGGCCGCCCGCGGCGTGCCGTTCGAGCGGATGGCGATCCTCCTGCGCGCGCCCGAGCAGTACCGCGCGCACCTCGTCGAGGCGCTGCGCCGGGCCGGGATCCCTGCGCACTTCGCGCAGGGCTCGGTGCAACCCGACCCGGCGGGCCGCGCGCTGCTCGCGCTGCTCGCGTGCGCCGCCGAGCACCTGTCGGCGTCGCGCTTCGCGGAGTACCTCTCGCTCGGGCAGGTCCCCGACGCGACGCCCGCGGGCGAGCCGCCGCCGGCCGCGCCCGAGGCCGACCGCTGGGTGCCGCCGGACGATGACCTCTTCCCCGAGCTCCTGCGCGGCGGCTTCGACGAGGTGCCTCCGGACGACGACATGGAGGGGGGAGATCTCGGGTTCGATCCGCCAGCGAAAAGCTTCAGTCCGGCCGCCCAGACCCCCGATCCGACAGCCCCAAACCTCGATCCGACAGGCCAGAGCCCCGATCCGACAGCCCCGACCCCCGATCCGACAGCCCAGGGCCCCGACGCGCCCGTGCACGACGGCACCCTGCGCGCGCCGCGGCGCTGGGAGCGCATCCTCGTCGACGCGGCGGTGATCGGCGGACTCGATCGGTGGGAGGCGCGGCTCTCGGGCTTCGAGCGGGAGCTCCGGCTTTCGCTCTCCCGCGCCCCCGAGGACCGCGACGCCGCGCGCATCGCACGGACGCTCGCGGACCTCTCGGCCCTCCGCGCCTTCGCGCTGCCGCTGCTCGCGGCGCTGCCCGGCGCGGGCGAGCGCGCGACCTTCGGCGAGTGGCAGCGCCGCCTCTCGGCCCTCGCGACGCGCGCGCTCCGGCGGCCCGAGCGCGTGCTCGCCGTGCTCGCCGAGCTCGCGCCGATGGCGCACGTCGGCCCGGTGGACCTCGGCGAGATCCGCCTCTGCCTCTCGCGCCGCCTCACCGACCTCGTGCTGCCACCGGCCGCCCGCCGCGACGGGCGCCTCTTCGTCTCGCCCATCGAGGGCGCCCGCGGGCGCTCGTTCGACGTGGTCTTCGTCCCCGGGCTCGCCGAGCGGATCTTCCCGCAGAAGGTCACCGAGGACCCGATCCTCCGCGACGCCCTCCGCCGGACGATCGCCGGGGGCGACTCGGGCCTCGACACGAGCGACGACCGCGTGGCGCGCGAGCGCCTCGCGCTCCGGCTCGCGGTCGGCGCGGCCCGACAGCGGCTCGTCGTGTCGTACCCGCGCGTGGACATGGATCAGTCCCGCCCTCGAGTGCCTTCGTTCTACGGCCTCGAGCTCCTGCGCGCGGCCGAGGGCAGGCTGCCCGGCTTCGGGGAGCTCGAGCGCCGCGCCGAGCAGGGCGGCGCCGCGCGCATCGGCTGGCCCGCGCCCGCGCGGCCCGAGGACGCCATCGACGCGGCCGAGCACGACCTCGCGCTCCTCGAGACGCTCTTCAGCCTGCCGGAGGCGCAGACGGTCGGCACCGCGCGCTACCTGCTCAACGCCAACCCCCACCTCGCGCGGGCGCTCCGGTTCCGCGCGCGGCGCTGGATCCCCGGCTGGACGAGCGCCGACGGGCTGTTCAAGCCGATCGCGGAGGCGCGCGAGGCGCTCGCGAAGCACGCGTTCGGGCGCAGGTCGTTCTCGCCGACCGCCCTCCAGCACTTCGCCGCGTGCCCGTACCGCTTCTTCCTCTACGCCGTGCACAAGCTCGCCCCGCGCCCGGCGCCCGAGGCGATCGAGGAGCTCGACCCGCTCCAGCGCGGCCGGCTCGTGCACGACGTGCTCTACGAGGTGCTTGTCGCCCTCCGCGACGCGGGCAAGCTGCCGCTCGGCCTGCCAGCGCTCGACGAGGCGCGGGCCGAGCTCGATCGGGCGCTCGACCGCGTCGCCGCGCGCTACGCGGACGAGCTCGCGCCGGCGATCCGGCGCGTCTGGGACGACGGCATCGCGTCGGTGCGGGCCGACCTCCGGGAGTGGCTGCGGCGCGCCGCGGAGGACCGCGACTGGGAGCCGATCCATTTCGAGCTGTCGTTCGGGCTGCCGCGCCGCCTCGCCACCCGCGATCCGGGGAGCTCGGACGCGCCCGTGGAGCTCGACTGCGGCGTCCGGCTCCGGGGCTCGATCGACCTTGTCGAGCGGAGCGTGTGGGGCGCGATGCGGGCGACCGACTACAAGACGGGCAAGGCGCGGGCGCCGCGCGACGCGGTCGTGAGCGGCGGCGGCACGCTCCAGCCGGTCCTCTACGCGCTCGCGCTGGAGAAGCTCATGCCCCCGGGCACGCAGGTCGAGTCCGGGCGGCTCTACTACTGCACCTCCGCCGGCGGGTTCACGGAGGTGCCGATCTACCTGGACGCGCGGGCGCGCGACGCGGCCGCCCAGGTGGCGGGGATCATCGGAGACGCGATCGACAAGGCGGCCCTCCTGCCGATGCCGGCGGAGGGGGCGTGCGCGCAGTGCGATTACCGGCCGGTGTGCGGGCCCTACGAGGAGCTCAGGACCGGGAAGATCAAGCGGCGCGACATCGAGCCGCGGCGGCGGCTGGAGCAGCTCCGCCGGCTCGCGTGAGCGCGGGTGTCGCACGGAAGCGTCGCCCCCAGACGGCGGCCCGCGATCGCCGGGGGCGTGGCCGGGGATGTATACACTCCATCATGCACAGCAAGATCGCTTTGCCCTGCGCCCTGCTCGCGCTCGCGGCGACGGGCACCGGCTGCAATCTCATTTTCGGCATCGAGCCTGGCACGGAGGGGCCTTCCGCCGCTTCCTCGACGACGAGCACCGGACCTGGTGACGGAGGCTCCGCCCAGACGACGTCGGGCGGCGACGGGGGCGACGGCACAGGCGGCGACGGGGGCGACGGCGCGGGGGGCGACGGTGGCGATGGCGCCGGCGGCACGCCCTCGTGCCCCCCGTCGAACTGCGTTGTGGGGGAGTGCCCGGTGACGCAGATGCAAGGGGAGCTCGGGTCCAACGTGAAAGGCATGGTGGTCACCCGGGATCTCGTGCTCATGGCCAACAACCAGGCCATCGTCGCCATCCCGAAGGACGGCGGGGCCGCGCGCACGCTCCCGGGCACCCTCGGCTTCGGGGATACCGCCTGGGTCACCTACTCGGGCGGGCAGCTCTCGTGGACCAACTGGAGCAATGGAGACGTGCTGGGGATCTCCATCGAGCCGCCGAGCTCCAGCCCGATCCAGATCGCGCAGGTCCCCTTGCAGGAGAACGGCGATCCGGCGGTCACGGCCTTCGGCCGGATCGCCGCCTTCGGCGACAGCGTCTACTGGGCGACGCAGACGCCCGCAGCCATCTGGCGGGCCAAGGCCGACGGCAGCCAGGCCGTCGCCGAGCTGGTCGCCCCCGACGATCACCCGATCGGCGTCGCCGTCGACGCGACGCACGTCTACTGGTCCAACTACTGGTCGCGCCAGATCCTGCGCAAGACGAGGAATCCGCTCGGCGAGACCGCCGAGGTCTTCGCGGAGACGAACGGCAACCCGACAACGCTCGTCCTCGCCAACGGCGTCGTGCACTGGGTGACCGACACCAACGGCGCGGTCCAGTCCAAGGCGACGAGCGCGGCGCCGAGCGCCCCGCCCTTCACCACCACGGTCGACGCTCAGGCCGTCGCCAAGTCGCTCGCGGTGGACGACGAGTTCGTCTACTGGACCGTTTACATGAACAGCGAGGGGAAAGGCGAGGTGCGGAGGGCGCACCTCGGCATGGGGGACATGATCACCCTCACGACCGGGCAGCCGTACTTCTTCGAGATCGCCGTCGACTGCGGGTCCATCTACTGGAACGTCAACAACGTGGAAGCCGAAGAGGAAGGCGTGGTGTTCCAGATGCCGAAGCCCTCGAACTGAGCACCTCGTCCCCCGACTCCGTCGCTGGCAGCGCGCTCCCGGGCAGCTCGGCGGGCGCGACGACTACCCGGCGCCCTCCGCCTCTTCCCTCCTGGGCCACGTGAACCGGAACGTCGCGCCGCTCTTGCCGTCCGACTCGACCCACGCCCGCCCGCCGCGGCTCTCCACGATCTTTCGCACGATGGCGAGGCCGATCCCGGTGCTCTCCACCTTGTCCCTCGCCTGCAGCGTCTGGAACATCCCCCACACCTTCTCCTGGAACGCAGGCGCGATCCCAGGCCCGTTGTCGGACACGGAGACCTCGACCCTGTCGCCCTGCTCCCGGGCGGACACGGAGACCGCCGCGTCCTCGCGGCCCGCGTGCTTGAGGCCGTTCGTGATGAGGTTCATGAGCACCTGTTGCAAGGGCACCCTGTACGTCCGCAGGGTCGCCGGCGGCACGTCGAGCGTCACCCGCGCGGGCGGCCTCGGGGCGATGAGCTCGACCACCTCCCTCGCCAGCCTCTCGAGGTCGACGCTCTCCGGCTTCTGGCGGAACCTCGTGGCGCGGGAGTAGGCCAGGATCCCCTCGATCAAGGCCTCCATGCGCCGCACGCGCCCGCGCAGGAGCTCCATCTGATGGCGCGTGTCCGCGGTGAGCTTGTCGGAGAGGTCCTCCTCGATCCACTGGGCGAGGCTCGCGATGCCCCGGAGGGGCGCCTTCAGATCGTGGCTCGTCACGTACGCGAACTGGTCGAGCTCGGCGTTGGTCCGCTCCAGCGCGCGGATGAGCGATTGCGCCTCCTGGAACCGCCTCGCGTTGTCGATCAGCAGGGCGACGCGGTTGGCGAGCTCCTCGGCGAGCGCGACGTCCGCCTGGCTGAAGCGGCGGCCCGACTCCGCGTGGACCAGCGTCAGCGCGCCGATGGTCCGGTCGCGCCCCCGGAGCGGGACGACGACATACGATCTCAGCCCGAGCGACCGGATCAGGCGGAGGTGCTCGGGGCTCAGCGCGGCGGACTCGATGGCGGCGTCCGGGATGTCGGCCATCCACTCGGAGCGACCGGCGCGGATCACCGCGGGCACGCCCGCCGGGGCGTCGGGCCGGGGCGGGGACATCGCCCGGAGGCGCTCGGCGAGCTCGATCTTCGCGGGATCGCAGTGGTGGACGGCCACGCGCTCGATGGAATCGCCGTTCAGCATGTCGACAGCGCACCAGTCGGCCAGGGTGGGGACCGCCAGGTGGGTCAGGTGCGTGAGCCGCGACGCGACGTCGAGCGAGCCGGAGAGCGCGGCGCCCGCCTCGCTCAGGAGGCGGAGCGTCGCCTGCTGCCGCTCGAGCTCCGCCGCGAGCATCTCCGCGCGCGCCCGGGCCTCGCGCTCCCGCTCGAGGAGGCGCGCCCTGTCCAGCGCCGACGCGCACTGCGCCGCCACGCTGAAGAGGAACTCGCGCTCTTCTGGGCTCCACGCCCGATCGTTCGCGAACGAGAACGCGAGGCCGCCGAGCAGCGCCGCGTGGGCGACGATCGGCAGGACGGCGAGCGCCTTCACGTCGTCGCGGACAGGCCGCAGGGCCGCGAGCTCGGGGTACGCGGCGTGCAGGCTTTGCCTCGTGTCCACCCAGATGGGGCGGCGCTCCCGCAGCGCGTCCGAGAGCGGCAGTCGGGCGTCGAGGGGCACCCTCGCGTAGGGGCTCGTGCGCTGCTCCTCGAGCCCCGAGTGGCCGACGAGCGCCGCGACGCCGGCCGCCTCGTCCGCCGTGTACATCATCGTCGTCGAGGCGCCGAGCACCCGGTGGATGTCGCTCACGACGGCGGCGGAGACCTGCTCGACCGTCACGGCGCCGCTCAGCGCGGTGCTGACCGCGAGCAGCGCCTGGGTGAGCCGGGCGCGGCGATCGAGCTCCTCGACCCGCCTCGTGAGCTGCGCGGCGAGCTCGCCGCGCTCGGCCTCGACCTGCTTGAGGCGCGAGATGTCGGCGAACACCGAGATGCCGCCCTCGAGCTCGCCGCCAGGCCCGATGATGGGCGCGGCGCTCCCGAGGACCATGCCATACGTCCCGTCGAAGCGCTGAATCCGGGTCTCCTCGCTCTCGATGACCTGCCGTTCGGACATCGCGCGGGCCATGGCCCAGTCCTTCGCCTCGTACGGGCGGCCGTCCTCGTGGAAGGCGCGATACAGCGTCCAGTCGTTGATCGATTCGGTCGAGGCGCTGCCGGCCCAGATGCGCTCCGCCGCCCGGTTGTGCAGGACGAGCTTCCCGGAGGCGTCGCAGAGGATGACCCCGTGCGGGCTGTGCTCGAGCACGGCGTCGAGCCACCCGCGATCCCGGGACCCCACGGCGCGGAGCCGCTCGAGCTCACGCTTCAGGGCCTCGATGTCCGTCGTATCGACGCGGGCGGCGGGCCCGGGAGACGGGCCGTTGTGCGCGGAGGTTCTCATAGGATGACGGCGACCGGCGCCTCGGCAGAGGGCCGAGGCGGCGCTCGGTCGGACGTCGCCGGAGCTTACGCGCATCGATGGCGCGGCGGAAGGCGGCGCGACCCGGCCGGGCGGGTTCCTCAGCGCGCGGCGCTCGTGCGCATGCCCGGCTGCCTGGTGGCGATCCGGCCGCCTGGCAGCTTGTCCGGCGCCGCGCAGGCGCGGGCGCGGGCGGACAGCGCCGGCGGCGGCGCGCCCTCGCGCGACCGAGTGCCCGAGCGGGTCCTTGGGATCACGCTCGATCGCCGGGCCGGCCGCTGCGCACCGGCTGGGTCTGGGTCAACGCCGAGCGGGACTGCGACTCTCGGCGCGATCGCGCAGGGGGCGCAGGGGCGCTCGGGGAAATGACGATGCTGGCTTAGGGCTCCACCTCGCTCACCATCCTCGCTTCCCGAACCCAGATGTTCGGGGCCGATAACCGGCAGGTGAGCGCGACAGCGCGCCGGTGTCGGCCAAGGAGCAAGCAATGATGGGCAATCGTTCAGGTCGCCTCATGGCGATCATGTTCGCTGGGAGCTTTGTCCTCGCGGGGGCCGGCGGCTGCATGGGCAGCGACGATGACGCCGAGGCGAATCGCGATGGAAGGGATGGGCAAGAGCGGACCGGCACGGGCCCCGACGGCAGGAGCCACGGACAGACGGGCCGAGACGGCGCGCGAGGCGCCGGGAGGGGCGGTGGAGCGCAGGCCGGCGGCAGGCAGGGAGGCCGCGAGCAGCCCGGTCATCAAGGCGGCCGACAGGGCGGCGGCCAGCGCGCGGGCGACAGGCAGATGTGCGGCGAGCAGGCCGGCCATCAAGGCGGCAGGCAAGGGGGCCGCGGACAGATCGGCAGTCAGGGCGACAGGCAGGGAGGCAGCGGAGAGCGCAGCGGGATGCAGCAGCCGTCGGACGCGGAGCTCACGATGCTGATCTCGTTCATCCACCAGAAGGAAGTGGATCTGTCGCAGATCGCCTTGGACAAGGCCGAGTCCCCGGATGTGAAGCGCTACGCCGAGCAGATCGTCGAGGAGCACGCCCAGTCCGAGCAGCTCGGCGCGGGCTCGAGGGGTTCAGGTGTGAAGATGGAGTCGTGCTCGCGCTGCCGGGAGCTCGACGAGAGCTCGACCGAGGTGAGCGGAGCGCTGGAAGAGGAGGAAGGCGCCGAGTTCGACACGGCCTTCATCTGGGCTCAGATCTCCTTCCATCGCCGCGCCCTCGAGCTCCTCGACGTGCCGGGCGTCGCGAACGCGGAGAACGCCAGGATACGAACCAGCGTGAAGGCGATGCGAGCGGACGTCGAGCAGCACCTGACCGAGGCCGAGCAGCTGTTCTGCTTGCTGCTCCACGAGCAGCAGGGAGGCGGCCAGCAGCAACGCGGCCAGCAGGAAGGCACCCAGCCCGGCCAGCAGCAACGCGGGCAGTTCGGCTGGGCGCAAACCGGACAGCAGCAGGGCATCCAGGTCGGACAGCAGCAGGGCATCCAGGTCGGACAGCAGCAGGGCACCCAGGTCGGACAGCAGCAGGGCACCCAGGTCGGACAGCAGCAACGCGGCCAGGCCAGCCAGATGCAGCCCGGCCAGCGGCAAGGCGCCCAGCTCGGCCAGCAGCAACGCGGCCAGCAGCAACGCGGCCAGGTCAGCCAGATGCAGCCCGGCCAGCGGCAAGGCGCCCAGCTCGGCCAGCAGCAAGGCGACCAGTTCGGCCAGCCGCAACCCGGCCAGCAGCAAGGCCCCCAGGCCTACGCGCAGCGGCAAGGGGAATCGCAGAAGTCCCAGTAACAGGGCTTCATGTCCCGCAGGGCGGCGGCGACGGCGCCTGCTCGCGGCCTTCGCGAGCGCCGAGCTCCCCGAGCGCGACCCCGCCTACCCGATCCAATCACGGCGTCCATGATCTCGTGACCGCGATCGCGGGCGAGTAGGCGCCTGCGCGCCGCCGCTCAGGTGAGCCGCGCGCGTCATGAGTCGATCCACGTCCACGGGAAATCGACCTCCACCAGCGTGTCGGCGCCGTCGAACACGTCGACGCTCTCGACGCGCACGATGTCGCTCATCGCGTGTCCGTCGAAATCCACGAGCCAGACATCGACGTCATAGTACCCCTCGGAGAGGCCGTCGATGGTGAGGCCGAGATCATCGCAGTCCCCCACGGCGTCGAGGACGAGGAAGCCATCCTCGTCCTCGACGCTGACCGCGACCCCGCTCACGTCGTGATCGAAGCACGCCCACGGGTCGTCGCTGCCGTCGATGGTCAGGGCGACGGTGAGCGAGCCGCGCATGAGGTGATCGTGGTCATCGTCATGATCGACGACGATGCACCCCGCGAGCGAGGCAGTGGCGAGGACGCAGCCAGCGAGACCGGTGAGCACCTTCGAAAGTTTCATGGGGATCGTCTTCCTTTATCCAAGTCTGGCGCCGTCGCGCCGATGCGCGGCACGGCAGCAAGCGCTATACCAGCGAGCGGCGCCCTGCGGTGCCACGCGGCCACGCCCCCCCTTCGCCGGGTGGCACCGCAGTTGCTCCTGTGAACCCCCATGGAGATGAACGTGCCAGTCCTCGATATTTCCTCCCCCAGAGCTGCGGCGCGCGCTCAGCAGCGCAGCAGCAGGCTCGCCGTGCTGGCCGCGCTCGTTGCGCTCGCGCTCCTCGGCGCGACCGGGTGCGCGGCAGAAGTCCACACCAGGGCCGCTGCGCCGGCGCATGCGACCGTCACGTACCAGGAGTTCGCGGTGTACGAGGAGCCGGTCGTTCACATCGCAGCGGCGCCGGTCCACGTCGAGACCTACCCGCGCGTGTACTACCGCGGGACCTACGTCTACTATGTGGACGGCCGCTGGTACTACCCGTCGCACCACGGCTGGGTCTACTACCGCGACGAGCCGCGCGCCCTGGTCCGCTACCGCGTCGGCTTCGAGCGACACGGCCACCATCACCATCACCATCACCACGTGCACCGCACAACCACGGTCAGGCCGGCAGCGACGGTCCGGGCGGGGGCCTCGGTCCGGCCGGCAACCTCGGTCCGGCCGGCAACCTCGGTCAGGCCGGCAACCTCGGTCAGGCCAGCAACCTCGGTCAGGCCGGCAACCTCGGTCAGGCCAGCAACCTCGGTGAGGGCGGGGGCAACGGTGAAGGCGGGGGCGTCGGTCAGGCCGGTGACTCCGGCGAAGCCGGCGAAGAAGAAGCATCGCGTGGAGCGTCGACGGCACCACGTCGAGGAGAGGCGCCCCGAGCGCTGACTGCCGCCTCGGCGTTGGCACAAACGTTGCGCTTACACCAGCGACGAGGCGGCGGCGCGAGTCGCGGCATGACCGCGCTCCCTTCGAGGCCGCCTCCGCCCGCGCACGGGCCCAGCCTCCCCCGATCCCCTCGCCCGCCCTTCCGCTACCCGCCCTTCGCGGCGTCAGCGAAGGCCTTCCAGGTCGCCTCGACCGCGCCCACGCAGGCGCGCGTCCCGTCGCGCACGATGGGCGTGCGGAGCAGGAGCGGATCGTCGACGAGGAGCTCCGCGAGCCGCGCATCGCTCGGGCCGAGGTGCTGGAGGCCACGCTCCCTCACCCGCGCGCTCTCCGCGTCGTAAAGCGCGCGCACGCCGCCCACCGCGCGCGCTACGCTCGCGAGCTCCCCCTTGGAGAGGCCCTTCTCGCGCAGATCGACGAGCTGCACCTTGATGCCCCGGTCGGCGAAGAACCGCTGCGCCGCCCGCGTCGCCTTGCACTTGGCCGTGCCGAAGATCTGGATCATGCGCGTCGCTCCTCGGTGGAATGGCTACTGCGCGCTCCGGAGGGCAGCGCGGGCGTGGAGCATAGCAACCGCTGCCCGGACGGCGCAGGGCCAGCGGCGCGCGGGACGCTCCGCGTCGTGCCCGAAGCGCATCGCCCCGAAGCGCGGCTCAGCAGCAGCGCCGCCGCGCGCAAGGGTCGATTCTTCCGACCGACGTTGCCGTCCGCCGCCGTCTCGGATCGATGCGCCCCGTCGCGGCCGCTCCACCGGACAGATGGCGACCTCGCGCCGCCCCCTCCGAGGTCGCCCGCTCCGGTCTCGACCGGCCCCGCTCCCCCGCCGGGCGGTCCCGGCAACTCGCGACCTCGCCGTGCCCCCTCCGAGGCCGCTCGTGTCGGTTCGAGAGCGCCCCCCCTCGAGGCCCTCCGCCAGCGCCCTCACGTCGCGCCCTCCAACGCCCGCTTCTCCGCCCTACAGCGCGTTCGATCGGGACGCGCCCGCTCGCCCGGCGACGTACACTCGTCCGGCAACGCACACGCGCGCGCCGCCATCCCAGGACAACGAGAACGCGCCGCGCCGAGCGGGGCAACAACACCGAAAAACGCCGTGGAAATGCGCCATGTCGGCGGTCGATTCGTTTTCCTATTTACGTCCTCAGCGGTTAGGATATCGAGGCGCATTGATGATCGTGCCCCCTCACACCCTTCGCGGTCGGGTACGACGCAGCGGCAACACTGGAGCGCATTGAATGAGGTTCCGTCCCTCGCTCTCGACGAGCGAGTCCGAATCGAGTCATCCCGTTTCCATCGCTTCCGCGGGCGGACGCGCGGGCGAGCGCGCGCCAGCTCGGCGCGCGAAGGCCGCCGGCGCGCAAGCCACGCTCGGCGCGACCGAGCTCTACTTCAGGGCGCTCGCCGGCAGCCAGCCGCTGACGCGCGAGGGCGAGGTCGCGATCGGCCGTCGTATCGAGGCGGGCGCGCTCGCCTGCTTCGAGGCGTGGGTCCGATCGCCCGTCGCGCTGCGCGAGCTCGCCTCGACGGCGGAGGACGTCCAGGTCGGGGCGCTGAGCCTCCGGGATCTGCTGTGCGAGACCGACGCGGGTGATCCCGAGGCGGACGCCTCCGCGAAGCGGCTCGCGGAGCTGCTCACTCTCGCCCGCTCGCTCCTCGGCCGGCAGATCACCGAGGACGGCGTGGAGACCGCCCTCGCGGGCCTCGCAGCAGGCCTCGCCGAGCTGCGCCTCGATCCGACCTTCGAGGAGCGCATCGAGCGGAGCCTTCGCACAGCAGCGGCCGAGGCGGACAAGGCGGAGCGCGCCGCGATCGAGGCCACGATCGCGGCGATCGCCCGGGGGCGGCGCGCCGTCGCGCAGGCGAAGTCCGAGCTCGTCCAGGCGAACCTGCGGCTCGCGGTCGCCATCGCGCGGGAGCACCAGCGCTTCGGCGTCCCGCTGCTCGACCTCGTGCAGGAGGGGAACCTCGGGCTGATCCGCGCCGCCGACAAGTTCGAGTACCGCCGCGGCCACCGCTTCGGCACCTACGCCGCGTGGTGGATCAAGCAGGCGATCAAGCGGACGATCCTCAACCAGGGAAAGCCCGTCCGGATGCCGGTCCACCTCACCGCGATCCGAAGCCAGGTGGTGCGCGCCCGGCGAGATCTGGTGCAGGAGCGGGGGCGCGAGCCTTCCGTCGAGGAGATCGCGGAGCGCAGCGGCCTCACCGTGGAGAAGGTGCGGGTGATCAGCGAGCTCGCGCTCGAGCCGCTCAGCCTCGACGCCCCCGTCGGCGAGGAGGGAGATACCCGGTACGGCGATCTGCTGGCCAACGACGAGCCCACGCCCGCGGACATGCTGGCCCGGCGCCGGCTGATCGAGCAGACGCGCGAGCTGCTCGACTCGCTGCAGCCGCGCGAGCGCGAGCTCCTGCGGCGTCGCTTCGGCCTCGACGGCAACGAGGACGAGACGCTCGAGGAGATCGGGCAGTCGTTCTCGCTGACGCGGGAGCGCATCCGTCAGATCGAGGCGAAGCTGCTCGAGAAGCTCCGGACGCGCTCGCGGCAGCGAGAGCTCGGCTCCTATCTCGAGGGGTGAGGGCGCGGGAAGCGCCGGCGCGCTTCAGAAACTGTACCCCACCGTCCCCGCCCAGCCAGTGAGACGAGCCGGCCGCGTTCTCGACCGCGAGCTCGACGTGGTTGGGGACGAGGAAGAGCAGGGCGTCGACGAGCAGGCAGTCGTCCTTGCCGTCGCACAGCCGCTCGTCCCGGCTCCCGAAGATCATGCGCCACTTCACGGGCAGGCCGAGGCCGAGGGCGGCGCGCGCGGAGCGCGCCGCCCTCGGCCTCGGGGAGCCTGTCGCTCAGCGTCCCGGCGAAGAGGTAGACCGGCGCGACGGCCAGATAGACGTGGTGGTTCATCGTGCGGCTCTTGCCGACAAAGCCGGCGCGGAGCTCGGGACCGAGCGCGTAGCGCGCGACGCGCACCTGGCCGTCGAAGCCACGGCGATTGTCAACGTCGGTCGAGCCGAGAGCCCGCGGAGAAGTAGGGGACCCACGACGCGCTGTCGGGGCCGGTAGACCCGCACTACCCGCACTAGTCGAGAAACAGCCTGCTCTCGAAGACCCGTACGCCGCTGCCCGCGCGCGCGCCGAAGGCGAGATCCATCTGAAAGGACCGCACCGGATCGGCGAGAGCAGCGCCCGGGCGAGGGTGCCGGCCATCCCTGCCACGGCCGCGAGCAACCACACGGCGCGCGTCACGGTCGCCCGGTCCCGATCTGACCTTGGCTGTCACTGCCCCAGCAGAACACCCCGCCCTGCTCGTCGAGCGCGCAGGTGTGCTCTCGCCCGGCAGCGAGGGCGACCGCGCGCACGTCGAGCGCCGCCAGCACCGGCGCGGAGACCAGGTTGGCCTCCTCGGAGCCGAGCTGGCCGCTCTGGTTGGAGCCCCAGCACACGACGCCGCCGTCGTCGAGCAGCGCGCAGCTGTGGCGCCCGCCGGCGATGACGGCCTTCGCAGCGGCGACGCCCTCGACGAGGGTGACGCCGACGACCTGGTCGGCGCTGTCGACGATGGGCCCGCCGCCGCTCTGGCCGTTGAGGTTCCAACCCCAGCACGCCACCTATCCCGTGCCGAGCGCAACGCAGCTGTGGCGCACGCCCCCGCTGCAACGTCGGTCGCGCCGCGCACGCCCAAGGCCCGCCGCAACGTCGATCGCGCCGCGCACGCCCTCCTTGCGGGCAGCTCCGACGGCACCCTCTCCCCAGCACCACGCGTCGCCGGGAACCCACCCCGCCGGGAACCCACCCAGGTTGAGCACGAGGCGGACGAGCGCGGGCTCGCTCCTCACGATGGCCTCGGGATCGGAGCCGAGCTGGTGGCTGCGGTTGTCGCCCAGCAGACCACGGTGTCGGCACCGCGCACGACGCACGTAAACTCGAGCGACGGGTCGTCCGCTCCACGAGCCCAGCGAGACCTACCTCGGGGAGGTACTCAGCGAGCCGATAGAAACGTCGCCAAGCTGGTCCGCGTCGTTGTGCCCCAGCACGCGGGATTACCGTTCCTGAGAATCGCGCAGGTATGGTAGGCACCGGCGACGACCTGCGCCGCGGGTTCGAGCGCCTTCACGCGCACCGTGGTGAAGTGGTAGTCCTCCGAGCAGCCACCGGCGAGGGGCGCCCTGATGCGCAGCGAGGCGGCCGCCCACCTTCGGGAGATGAAGCCTCTTCGTCCGATCATCATTCGCCTCGTCCGCGTGCCTGCATAACCCACCCTACCCAGGTTGCGCCGCGCCCGAAAACGACGAAAACGACCGACCTACCTTGCGATGCGGCCAGGTTGCGTTGCAACCGGGGCGCGGCGGCCCCACCCCGGAATGACTATCCCATGGGTCCACCTTTCGAGAGGAATCATTCGGCTCGGCCAACCATCGCGTACAGCACTCTGCCCCTGACGCCGCTTCCTCTGCGTTCGGCACCGCATGCAGACGTACGAAGGCACGGATACACCGCCGCACGAGATTCGGCCGTCCACACCGCCGGTCCCAGACGGAAGGCCCCACGATAAGGCACGGATGCCCTCGCCCGTCCCGCCCGCCTTCCTGCAGCGCCGCCGCTGTGGCTCTACATCGTGAGCACGCCGTCAGCCGCGCTGGCCCCGTGAAACGTGCACATCCACCACGTCCCCGCGGGGAATACGGCGTCGCGTACGCCAGCACGCCATCGCTCGAGTGCCGCACGGTACAACGTTCGAAACGCACGCACAGCGGCACCAGCGATTCGCCACGCGTCTCCCTGCTCGCGACCAACCGCAAACGTCGGATTTCCGTCGCGCAGCGGCTCGAAGCTCGTCACGCGCTCGTAAGGGGACACCTTGCTGACTCTCTCGGCGCCCAAGAAGTGACGTCCTTGCCGCTGCACCTCCGCGCGGGCCCGGGCTTCCTGTCGCTCGAGCTCGGCAGAGACGTCCTGGCGAAAGCCCTCCGCGCTGTCCTCCTCGATGGCCGGCGGCAGCGCGAGCGAGACCGTCACCTCCTCGGGCCACTGCGGGTTTTCCGGGTCGAGATACACCGAAGGCCGTGCCGCGCGCAGCACGCCGCGACCGAGGTCGTCCACGTCCACCTTGGCGCCCGGCCACTCGCGAGCATGCTGCACCAGGCCAGCGGCGACAGGATTCGCCATGACATAAGCAATTTTCTCCACCACCGCCGCGCGCGTCAGCAGCCGCACCACGCTCGTGGCCTCGTGGTCCCACACCGGGCCTTCCCACCCGCGAAGCACCTTCGTGCCGAGCGCGACGATGCGATGGAAGAATTGCAAGAACCGCGGCAGGACGCCCCTCGAGTCGGTCACGACCAGGTGCAGATGCGTTGACATGGCGCAGAGCGCATGGACCTCGATGCCGTAACGGCGGGTCGACACCGCGAGGACGTAGACCAGGAGCTGGGTGATTGCCACATCGGGGCGGAAGAGCAGGTGCCGGCGCAGGACGCGACGGGTGATGAGGTAGGTGGCTCCGGCAGCGATCTCGCGGGGCTGGCTCATGACAGGCGCAATAAGACAAGCGCCGTGCCAGGGATTTTCGTCAATCATTTCGCTGCTCGATCAAGCTTCGTGGGTGGCGGCCGCCTGGCGGTCCGCCACCCGAGCGGGAGCCGTTGCTACTCCTAGCCCTCCTCTCCTAGCCCAACCTGGGTTGCGGTTAGTCCGGCTGCAACCTGGTCGAGACCACTACCACCGCCGCCAACCGGTATCGGATCCGCTGCACCTGGTCGGTCCACAGGAGCCGGGCCGCCAACCTGGGTCGGGTCCGCCCAACGCTCACACTGTAATTCACGTTTTCTCTTGCGCATCTATGTCGCCCGGCCGTATGGCATCGACGGGTCGCGAAGACCCTTCTGAGTGGGGGAGGATGAAAGCCACCTGAAACCTCGCCGCGCAAACGCCGGGGTCTTCCTGCATCGCGTGAATCATGGGTTGCGCCTCCGCACCCCCGCGTGGAAGCGCGGCTCTCGGTTCGATGGTTCACCGGAATGCCCCTGTCCCGGTGTGATTGGCCATCACAGAGCCAGAGCCCGCGCGCCTGTGCGGCGCAACCGAGGTATGCCACCTCCGCACGCCCGGGTGCGCGCGACGGCGTTCGGCCCCTACAGCGACGGTGAGAGGTTACCGTCAGTATGCAAATCGCCCACGCACTTCGAGAGGTGCGAGGGTGCTTGGCCTTCGCCACGAGAAAGCGACGCTGCCCGGTAGCCGCCTCCCGGCGCGCCGCATCTCCTCCCCGGCGTCCTCAGCCAGCGCGGGCGCGGCACAGCCGCCGCCGGTCTGCACCGGCCCGGGCCCTGGACGGCCGCGTGAACCAGGTTGCGGCGCGAAGGCTCGTGAACCAGGTTGCGGCGCGAAGGCTCGTGATAGTCTCGCCTCGCGCCCACCAGGATCCGGGTAGAAGGCGCGAGGGGCGGATTGAACAGCGACGACAGAGGGCGCGGAGCCGAACGGGGTGGACCGTCCAGGGAGCGACACCGCGGGGATCCGCCGGCGTCGGACGACACGCTCGCCCGCGCCGTGACCGACGCGTCGATGGCCCCCTCGCGCGCCGGCGATGACAGTCCGCAGCAAGCGCTCGTGGCGGCGGCGGCGCGCCTCCTCCACGTCGACATCGCCTGCCTCTACGATGTCGCGCAGATGCCGCACACGCTCGGGCTCGTCGCCTCCGCGGGCGGCAGCGCGGGCTCGCTGGACGCCCTCCGGCGCCTGCCGCTCGACGCCCCGAGCCTCGCCGGCGCCGCCGCCCGCTCGAACGTCGCGCAGGTCGCGCCCGAGGACGAGAGCGCCGACGCGCTCCTGGACGCCGGCCATCTGCGCCGACGCTGCGGCTGCACCCGCGCGTTCGCGATCCCCATCGCCTTCGCCGGCACCCTGCGCGCGGTGCTGCTCTGCGCCACGGCGCAGCCCACCCCCCCGCAGGCCGAGCTGGTCGAGATCGCGGGCGCCCTGTCGAGCCTCTTCGGGATGGCGCTCGCCGCCCCCGAGCTCCACGCCCAGCGCGCACGGATCGACGAGCTCGAGCGGGAGAACCACGAGCTCGAGCGCGCGCGCGAGCAGCTCCACGCAACGCTCGCGGAAGCCAGGCAGACGGAGGCCGCGCTCCGGCTGAGCGAGGACAGCCTCGCCCGCGCGCAGAGGTTGGCGAAGCTGGGCAACTGGGACTGGCGCATTCCGAGCGACGAGCTGCTCTGGTCCGACGAGTGTTATCGGATGCTGGGCCTGTCCCGCGACGCCGGCGCGCTCACGTACGAGCGGTTCCTCGCCTGCATCCACCCGGAGGACCGCGAGGGTGTGATACGCTCCGTCGACCTCGCGCTCCAGGGCACCCTGCCCTATTGCGTCGATTACCGGATCGTCCGCCCGAACGGCGAAGAGCGCTGCCTCCACACCGAGGCGGACGTGATCCGCGCCGAGGACGGCTCTCCGCTGCGGATGATCGGCACGGCCCTCGACGTCACCGAGCAGCGGCGCGCCGATCGCGCCTTGCGGCTCAGCGAGGAGCGCCTGCGGCTGATCGCGGAGCACGCGAGCGACGTCATCTTCCATATACGGCTCGGCCCGGAGGGGGGCTACGAGTACATCAACCCCGCCGTCCTCGAGCACACCGGCTATCCGCCCGCGGCCTGGTACGAGAACCCTGAGCTGTTCGTCACCCTGATCCATCCCGAGGACGTCGGGCGCTATCATGCGTTCGTCGAGCACATGGCCGCGGCCGGCGGCCGGCTCACCTTCCGGATCATCGACAGGAGCGGCCGGACCCGCTGGGTCTCGACCCACATCACGATCCAGCACGACGAGCACGGAAACCCGATCGCCGGGATCGGCATCTCGCGCGACGTCACCACGGAGAAGCTCGCCGACGAGGAGCGCGACCAGCTCCTCGGACAGCTCGCTGCCGAGCGGCGCTGGCTCCACGCGGTCATCGAGCGCTCGCCTGTCGGCATCCTCCTCCTCGACCATTCCGGCGCGCAGATCGCCCGGAATCGCCGCGCCCAGGAGCTCGCCGGGACAGACTCGCCGCCCGGGCTCCCGGGCGCATGGTGCCTGTGCCTCCCCGACGGGGAGCCCCTCACGGACGAGGAGCAGCCGTCGGCGGGCGCGCTGCGAGGCGAGGTCACGAGCTCGAGGGAGCTGTCGCTCCGGCGCGCCGACGGCAGCATGCTGGCGGTGCTCGCGAGCGCCGGCCCCATCGTCGACGGGAACGGCAAGCTGCTCGGCGCGGTCGTCGTCTTCGACGACATCACCCGGCTCAAGGAGCTCGAGCGGCTCAAGGAAGAGTGGACGTCGGTCGTCGCGCACGACCTGAAGCAGCCCGTGACGACGATCATCGGCTACGCGACCCAGCTCGAACGGAAGCCCCAGGTCACGACCGAGGTGAAGACGAGGGCGGGACACATCCTGGCGAGCGCCAAGCGGCTCGGGCGGATGGTCTCCGATCTCACGGACATCTCCCAGATCGAGTCGCGTCGCCTCGCGATCGAGCGCGCCCCCATCGACCCGCGCGCGCTCGTGGAGGCGGTCGTCGAGCGGATGGAGAGCGAGACCGAGAAGCGCGCTGTCGACGTCGAGAGCCGCGGGGAGATCCCGATCGTGCACGCGGACGCCGGGCGCGTCGAGCAGGTGCTCAGCAATCTCATCTCCAACGCCGTCAAATACGGTGATCCAGAGACGCCGATACAGGTGGCGCTGGAGCGGCGCGACGACGCGGTGCAGATCTCCATCCGCAACAGCGGCCGCGGGATCCCGGCCCAGGACCTCCCGCTCCTGTTCGAACGCTTCTTCCGGGGAAAGGCGAAGGAGGAGCGCGTGGTCGGCCTCGGCCTCGGCCTGTACATCGCGAAGGGGCTGGTCGAGGCCCACGACGGCAAAATCTGGGTCGAGAGCCCCGAGGAGGGCCACACGACGTTCCATTTCACGCTTCCGGTGGGCGCGGCGCCGCGCCGGGATGCAACGTAGCCACGAGCCGCCCGGCCCTCGGAGGCGGCCTACCGAGAGGAGATGGCCTGCTGTGCGCGGTCAGCGCGCGCCCGCGACCGGAGCGGGGATCCACAGCGGCGGCTCCGACACGCCCCTCCCCGCTCCGGCCGGCACAGCATGGCTTCGTCCGGTGATGCGCTCGAACTCCACGACGTCGTGAGAGCACACGAGCCTTACCTCGTGGCCGCGCTCCTCGCGCAGCGCGCGCAGCCGCCGCTGGTTCTCGAGCCGCGCGCCGCGGTCCTTCTCCATCATGAACTGATAGAGACGCAGACCCGGCGTGCACGCCGGCCGAACCGGGTCCATCTCTCGGTGATAGAAGTAGGCGTCGCCGGCGAGGAGCAGCCAGCCGCCGTCGCTCCGGATAGCCACGCCAGCGTGGCCCAGCGTGTGACCGATGAGCGGGACGAAGAGCACCTCGTCCTTCAAACCACCCACCGGCCGCGCGCCCTCGAAGCCAAACCAGCGCTCGCCACCGCCCGAGGGGTAGGCAATCCAGCTCGGCTGCGTCGACCACTGAGCCGGCCGGTAGCGCATCCGGTCGAGGAGCGTCCGCCGCGCGACCGCGGCGTCACGCTCGTCGGCGAGCAGATGGACCTGCGCTCCAGGAAAGTCGTCGAGGCCTCCGGCATGGTCGAAATCGAGGTGGGTGAGCACGATATGGCGGACCTCCTCGGGTCGAAGGCCGAGGCGCTCGATCTGCCGGCGCGCGGTCATCTCGGCGCGAAGCTCCGGTCGCACGAGGAAGAGGAAGAACCGGCTGAGCCGCTTCCTCGCCATCGAGACGTCCAGCAGCCCAAGCCCGGTGTCCACGAGGACCAGGCCGCTCTCCGTCTCGAGGAGCAGGCAATGGCACGTCAGCCTCCCGCGGAGCCCCAGGGTCCGCCCGTCCATCAGCGCGCCGCCGACCGGACAGGTCGAGATGCAGTTGAGATGATGGATTCGCACGGACGCACCTCCCCCTTCGCGGCTACCCTGCTCCCGCGACGACCGCTCGACGCGCTGGCGCCGACGCGGGCCCACGGCGCGGTATGCGCTCGAACTGCTCATCGCGACCCGCGCGCCGGAGATCACAAGACCGGAGCCAGGCCTCACCGGAGCGCATGGGGCGCTGGGACTGCACGGGGTATGCCGATCTCCGGGCCCCGGACGGCGTAAACGACGGAAAAACGGGCGGCGCGGGCGCGCAGGTTCTCCTGAGGCGCCAAGGCTGGTACGCTGGGCGACATGTCGGATGAGAGTGCCCGCCGTCCGCACCAGGCCACCAAGCCATCCGCTCGCGGGAGCGACTCGACAGGGGCCAGGAGCGTTGGCCCGGGGGATGTCGTCGGCCAGCACTTCCGGATCGACGAGCTCCTGAAGAAGGGAGGCATGGGCCGGGTCTACCGGGCAACCGATCTTCGCCTCGGCGAGCCGGTCGCGCTCAAGCTGATGGATCCGGCGATCGTCGGCACGGAGCGGGCGCGCGCCCGCTTCTTCCGCGAGGCGCAGACAGCGGCGAAGCTGCGGAGCAAGAACGTCGTGCAGCTCCTCGACTTCAACGTCGATGCAGCCACGCAGGTGCCCTACATCGCCATGGAGCTCCTTCGCGGCGAGGACCTGGCCCAGCGGATCGCCCGCGGGCCGCTCTCCTATGAAGAGACGAAGGCGATCCTGGGCGATGTCTGCAGCGCGATCGCCAAGGCCCACCGCATGGACATCATCCATCGCGACATCAAGCCGGCCAACGTCTTCCTCGTCGAGGACGACGATGGACCGCTCTGCAAGGTCCTCGACTTCGGGATCGTCAAGCTCGGTGACCTCGGGCTCGACCCCCAGGGAGCGCCGCAGACGGACGCCGGCGCCACCCTGGGCACGGTGAGCTACATGAGCCCGGAGCAGATCGCCGACGCCCGTGGGGTCGACCTCCGCGCGGACCTGTGGTCGCTCGGCGTCATCGCCTACGAGTGCATGACCGGGCAACGGCCCTTCCGCGGCGAGTCGCTCTTCGAGCTCGTCCACAAGATCTGCTTCGATGTCCCGGCCCCGCCGTCGCGGCTGGCGGACGTCCCGAGCGGCTTTGACGCCTGGTTCGCCCGGGCGACCCACCGCGACCTCGACCGCCGGTTCACCTCCGCCCGCGAGCTCATCGAGGCCCTCCGGGCGCTCGCCGAGCGCCCGCCGGAGCCGCCCCAGCCCCGGCCCGCGCCGACCGATCTCCCCACGAACCAGAGCTGGGCCTCGGACGCCAACCAGATCGATATCGGCGCCCTCAAGGACCTGACCTTCAAGAACGCCGTGGTCCGCGAGTTCCTCGACAGCGCCAACAAGCACTTTGTCTCGGGGAGCAAGGGGCTCGGCAAGACCCTCCTCCTCACGTACAAGCGCTCGGTCCTCAGCGAGATCTACCTGGCGGCGACCGGCCGCGAGCGCCGCCACGCCGCCGTGCAGTTCATCCCGGAAGGGCGGCCGTACCTCGATCTGATGGGCGATCTGCCCAGCGTCGATCAGACCCGGCGCGACCTCATGTCGGGCCTCCACGAGTGCAAGCGGCTCTGGAGCTTCAGCTTCCGCATGTCGATCGTCTCCTACCAGTCCGCGGCCGCCGGCGCCGGCGATCCCGCGGATCTGGCCCCGCTCCCCCGGAGCCTGCGCGGGCTCCTGGAGGGCCGGCCTGTCGAGCCGACGATCGTGCTGAAGGAGCTGCTCTCGCTGACCGTTCGCCAGATCAACCAGGTCGTCGACGCGATGGAGCGCCCGCTCGAGCGGCGGCTCCGCTCGCTCCACAGCGGCGTCTTCATCTTCATCGACAAGCTCGATCAGGCGCTCCGGCGGCTCCCGCGGGCCGCGTGGATCCACATGCAAGCGGGCATGATCGAGGCCGCGTGGGATCTGATGAACGCCAACCGGCACGTCAAGATCTTCGCCGCCATCCGCGAGGAGGCGTTCTCCGCCTACGAGTCCGACATCAAGACCAACCTCTACGGCGCGACGTCGACGCTCCGCTACGCCAAGCACGAGCTCTTCGAGCTGCTCGAGATGCTCACGTATTATTACGAGCGGCTGCCGCTCCGCGAGTTCATCCACCTCGACGTGGTGAGCGCGGGGCGCTCGGCCCGCGGCGAGTCGACCTTCGACTTCCTCCACCGCCACACCCTCGGGCGGCCGCGCGACCTCGTGATCCTCGCCTCCGAGATCTCGCGCAACCGACAGGCGCTCGACGAGCGGACCTTCACGCAGATCGTGCAGCGCACGAGCGCCGGCCTCCTCGTGGCCAACATCTTCGACGAGATGCGGGTCTTCCTCGAGGTGCTCTGTCACCGAGACAAGCGGGCTCGCTTCCTCGGCCTCCTCCCCTGCGACGTCCTCACCCACGACGAGGTGGTCGAGGTCTGGTGCAGGTTTCATGAGGTCGACCGCGCGTTCTACGACGCCCACGGCAGGAACGCCGACGACGTCTACCACCCTTTCCGCGAGCTCTTCGAGTGCGGCCTCCTCGGGGTGCTCGGCGCCGATCCGGGGGCCGAGCGCCAGGTCCAGCGCTTTCGCCAGCCGCACGACGCCGTCGCCGGCTCGCGCCACGAGCTGCCGCGCTCGCGGTATTACCTGCTCCACCCTTCCCTCCGCGCGTTGATCGAGCCGCTCCCCGGCGGCGGCCGGTTCCACGCGATCCGCCACGTGATCATCGGCCACGGGGAGCCCTGGCCCCGCCACTGGGATCTCGTTGTCGACGTCCAGCGCGAGCTCTTCCGGCGCCCGGACGCCGACGAGGAGATCGGCGGGGCGGTGTTCTCCCTCCTCGACCGCCTCTCGACAGAGGTCGCTGACGGCGAGGGCCCTGACGCCGCGCGGCGGGCGATCGCCGCCTCCCCCACCTTCGCCCGCCTCAGCGCGCACCTCGAGCGAATCCACTGGGACGATCTCCACCTCACGCTCCTCGAGCTCTTCCCCGACGAGCGGCGGGAGGAGACGGAGCCGACCGACCGGGCGGAGGTGGCGATGCTGCTCATCGACATCGTCCGGTCGACCCACATGATCCGCAGCATCGGCGACACCGGCTTCGTCGACCACCTTCACCGGCTCCGCGGCTCCCTCCGAGGGGCGACGAACCCGCGCCTGCTGAAGGGGACCGGCGATGGGTACCTCGCGGTCTATCCCACGGTGGCCCGCGCCGTCGACGCGGCCCGCATGCTCCGTGGCACCGTCGACGACCCTGCCCAGCTGCGCCTCGTCGTCCACTGGGGCTGGGTGCGCATGAGCGATCACGACGTCATCGGCAGGGAGGTCCACCGGCTCTTCCGGATCGAGGCGGTCACCGAGGAAGATCGCGCGGACGAGCCGAGCTCCGGGATCGGCCTGCCGCGCCCCGGCCGCGTGACGCTCTCGCGCTCCGCGGCCGCCGCGCTCCCCGACCCGTCGCGCGCGGACTTCCGCCGAGCGGGCGCGTTCCGGCTCAAGGGGTTCGACGATCTCGAGTCGATCTGGGTGGAGACCGACGGGACCGACGAGACCGACGCCTGCCCGTGAGATCGCTCTCGGTGAGCCAAGGGCCCACCGACGGGCCGCGCCCTCTGCCCGCGAGCGATCGGCCGGAGGCGCGCGGCCGTGTGTGGTAGCCTGCCGGCGCCATGACCGAGCTACTTGGCCTCGTTTTCTCGCCGTGGACGGAGAAGGCCCGCTGGGCGCTCGACGTCCGGCGCGTCCCCTACACCTTCCGGCACTACCAGCCGCTCGTCGGTGAGCCGGCGCTCCGGGTGAAGCTCCGCCGGCTCACGGGCCGTGTCTCGGTGCCGGTGCTCACCACCGACGACGGGCGCGTGTTCGGGGACTCGGCCGACATCGCGCGCTGGGCAGACGGGCGCGGCGCGGGACCGACCCTGTTCCCTGTCGAGCACGAGGCCGACATCGCGCGGCTCATCGACCTATCGGAGCGCGGCCTCTCCGCCGGGCGCGCCCGCGCGCTGACGCGCATGCTGGCCGACGACGAGGCGCTCGCCGAGATGGCGCCGAGGCCGATCCGCCGCGCGCTCCGCCCCCTCGCCTCACGGCTGGGAGCGCTGGGGGTCGCCCGCACCCTCCGCAAGTACGAAGGCGACAAGACCGACGGCGAGGCGCACCGGCAGACGCAGGTCGCCGTGCTGGAGGAGATCCGCGAGACCCTCGCGCGGGCGGCGCCGTCCGGAGACGCGCCGCGGACGCTCCTCGGCCGCTTCACGTTCGCGGATATCGCGATGAGCCAGGTCCTCGTGAACGTCGCGCCGCCCGCCCAGCTGAAGCTCGGCGCCGCCAGCCGCCGGTGCTTCTCCGACCCCGAACTGCGCGATCGCTACGACGACCTTGTCGCGTGGCGCGACGAGCTCTACCGCGCCTACCGGACGAGCTGACCTGCCCGGTCGGGCTAGCGCGATATCTCAAGCGCCGTGAAGCCCGGGTAAACCAGCATGGCACTGTGCTTCATCGGGGGCTCTCTCCTTCAGGCGTTGAGGGCGACTGACCAGGAGCGGTCATCCAAGGCGCCCCCCGACCGTTGGCAGGCTCGTCCGCAGCGCTGGGCCTCGCGTCGCGCCAGAGGCTCGATCATGGCCCCCGGATCTGGTAGCGGTGGAATTTACCATGAATCAAGCGTGGCAAACGGACGAGCTGGGCCGCTTCTTCGAGATGTCCGTGGATCTGATCGGCACCGCCGGTTTTGACGGGCATTTCAAGCGGGTTGGCCAGGCGTGGGAGCGCACGCTCGGGTTCTCGCGCGAAGAGCTCCTGTCGACGCCGTTCATCGACTTCGTGCACCCCGACGATCGAGAGCGCACGCTGGCCGAGTCGGCGCAGGTGTTCGGCGGCAGCGGCAGCGTGACGTTCACGAACCGCTACCGGTGTCGCGACGGCTCTTACCGGTGGATCGAGTGGAACTCGTCGGTTCACCCGGAGGAGGAGCTCGTCTATTTCGTCGCTCGCGATATCACGGATCGCAAGCGCGCGGAGGAGTCGCTGCTCGAGGCCGAGTCCCGGTTCCGGGCGGCGGTCGAAGGGAGCCTGGACGCCTTCTTCGTGCTCCGGAGCGTGTTCGACGAGGCCGGGACACTCGTTGATTTCGTGATCACCGACGCCAACCAGAGGGCCCTCGCGGGGATGTCGATGCTCCGCGAGGAGATCGTCGGCAAGCGGCTCAGCGAGCTCTCGCCCGCCGCGCGCCAGCAGCTGGACAAGTACGCGCGCGTCGTTCGGACCGGCGAGCGGCTCCTCGAGGAGGAGCAGAGCGAGAGTCCAGCGCACAAGGATCGGTGGTTCCAGCATCAGGTCATCCCGCTGAGCGACGGTGTCGCGATCACGATCAGGGACATCACGCCCTTCAAGCAGCTGGAGGCCGAGCTCAGGGAGGCGCTCCAGCGCCGGGCGATCCACGCGGAGGAGCTCGAGGAGAAGAACCGCCTGCTCGCGGCGGAGAACACCGAGCGCGAGCGCGCCGAGGCGCTGATGCGGCGGCAGCAGGAGACGATGCGCGCCATGTCCACGCCCATCATCCAGGCGTGGGAGGGGGTCCTCGTGCTGCCGATCATCGGGACCGTGGAGACCGGGCGGGCGAATGACATCATGGAGCGGCTCCTCACCGAGATCGTGCGGACGAGCGCGCGCTTCGCCATCCTCGACCTGACCGGCGTGAATGCCGTGGACGCCGCGACCGTGGCGCACCTCCTCGCCGTGGTGCGCGCGGCGAACCTCCTCGGCAGCAGCTGCCTCGTCTCCGGGATCTCGCCCGAGATCGCGCGGACGATGACGGAGCTCGGCGCGGCGGATGGAGGGTTCAAGACCTTCGGCGTGCTCCAGAGCGCCTTGCGCTACGCGCTCTCGCGCTGCGGCGCCGAGGGCGCGCGGTGAGCCGCGCGGACGCGCGCATCGACGCGCGCTCGAGCTGACGTGAGGAGGCGGGGAGCGCCTCTGCGTCGCTCGACGGCTGTCGAGCCGCTCACCCGCGGCTGCGCGCCCGCTTGCCCTCTGCGGGTGCGAGCCATCGCTCGAGCTCGCCCGAGACGAGGTGAAAGTCGAACGCTTCGGCGTTGATCCCGAGCTGGGTCATGGCGCCGATGATGAAGGACGTGACCACGCGGGCCGCGGCGCGAGGATCCAGATCGGAGCGCAGCTGTCCGCCGCGCACGCCTTGCCGCACGAGGTGCTCGACAGCGAGGTTCCACTCCTGGTGGACGGCGCTCAGCGCGGTCCGCGCCGCCGGGTCGCGCTGCGCGCGCACGGAGAGCTCTTGCAGCACGGCCGTGAGGTGCGGAGTGTCCTGGAAGGTGCGCCATGCGCTCTCGAGGTGCGCTCTCAGGATCGCGCGCGCGTCCGCCGGCCCTGCGGCGCCCTGGCCTGCCGGGCGGCGCTGCGCCTCCACGAATTTGTCCGTCACGTGCGTGACGATGGCCGCGAGGAGCTCGTCCTTCGTCCCGAAATAGTAGTGCAGCGTCGAGATGTTGACCCCTGCGCGCGCCGCGATGTCGCGCGTCCGCAGCCCCTCGAGGCCCTTCTCGGCGATGAGCGTATACGCCGCGTCGAGCAGGTCGCGCCGCCGCGCTGCACCGAGCTCCGTGGCCGAGGTCTTGCTGGCCGAGGCGGCGTGTCTCGTCTTCGCCAAGCCCGCGCAAAGCTACAGGTTTTCTCCGGTCCCAGCAAGCGCCCGCGGCGCGCGCCTTGACCGTCCGGCCGCCGTCCCGTATTGTCAATCAACTGATTGATTGACTTCCATCGCATGGAGGAAATGCATGATGTCCTTCGAGCTCACCACCGCGCCGCTCGCCGCCCGGGTCCAGCGAAAGGCGATAGGCGTGGGGATGCGTCTCTTCTTCGCCTGGTCGCACCTTGCGTATCGCCTGCTTCCGCCGTGGGGCGGCAAGCTGCGCGCGGTCGATCATCTCACGCTGCCGTGCGCCGATCTCGAGGTGGCCGAGCGGTTCTATGTCGGGCTGCTCGGCGCGCGCGTGGTGATGCGGGTCGACGTCCCGTTCCTCGAGCGGATGGGGCGTCCTGCAGACGAGATCGCGCGGGGGGTCCACCTCTCGGTCGTGTTCGCCGGGGGCCCGCGGTTCGACCTCTTCGAGTCGCCGATCGGGCAGCCGCCCCGCGAGGCGGATCATCCGCACTGCGCGCTCTGGGTCGCGCCTGGGAAGCTGCTCGCGTGGAAGGAGCGCTTGAATGCCGCTTCGGTGCCGACGTACGGCCCGACGCGGCTCGGTCCACCGGGCCAGGCGTCGCTCTATTTCAACGATCCATTCGGCAACCGCCTCGAGCTCGTCACGCTCGGCTTCACAGGGGAGATACCGGTCGGGGCGCCCGACGTCTCCGCGCTGAGCTACACCTGGGCTGGCCGGTGAGCTGCAAGCTTGCAGTCAGCGGACTGCCAGCTGACTGCAAGCGGATGACAGGCGGATGACGCCGCGCGGTCGATGCCGGACGTGATTTCCGGGTGGCGTCTCCTCCCGCGGTTGCCCGGGAGGAGCGTGGGCACTATGGGAGCGTACCCGAACGGCGCTGCCCGGTCGGGCCGTGCCCGGCGGGGACGCGCTGCCCGTGACCGGGCTCATCGCCACGAAAGGAACGCTCCAATGCCTGTTGACGTGAAGTACACGACACAAGCCACGGCCAATGGCGGCCGCGATGGCCACGCTGCCACTGCCGACGGTGCTCTCAAGGTCAAGCTCTCGACTCCGAAGGAGCTCGGCGGCGCTGGCGGCGAGGGGAACAACCCGGAGCAGCTGTTCGCGGCGGGTTACGCGGCCTGCTTCCTGGGCGCTCTCAAGTTCGTGGCCGCGCAGGAGAAGGCCCGCATTCCGGCCGAGGCCACCGTGACGGCGACCGTCGGCATCGGCCCGCGCTCCGAGGGCGGGTTTGGCCTCGACATCGGCCTTCGGATCGCGCTGCCGGGCCTGGAGCGGTCGCAAGCCGAGCAGCTTGTCGAGAAGGCGCACCAGGTTTGCCCCTACTCGAACGCCACCCGCAACAACGTCCCCGTCCGTCTAGAGGTCGCCTGACCTTCTGACGCCGCGCGCCCCCTCCACGGGGGCCGGCCCCTCATTCACGAGCTCCCGGTGGAGCGCCGCGAACGCTCCCCCGCGCGCGAGCAGCTCCGCGTGGGTCCCCTGCTCGACGACCCGACCGTGGTCGAGCACGACGACGCGATCGGCGTGCCGGATCGTGCTCAGCCGGTGGGCCACAACGAAGCTCGTCCGCCCTCGCAAGAGCCTCCCGAGCGCCGCCTGCAGCCGGGCCTCGGTGAGCGCGTCCACGGCGCTCGTCGCCTCGTCGAGCAGCACGATGCGCGGATTGGCGACCATGGCGCGCAGGAAGCACACGATCTGCCGCTGCCCGAGCGACAGCGCCGTCCCGCGCTCGCCGACCTCGGTGCCCAGGCCGTCCGGCAGCGCGTCGAGCATGTCGAGCACGTCGAGGCCCCGCGCCGCGTCGCGGATCTCCACGTCGGTCGCGGCGGGGTTGCCCAGGCGCACGTTGTCGAGCACCGTCCCGCTGAAGAGGAAGTTGCTCTGCAGCACCAGCCCGAGCTGCGCGCGCAGCGAGGCGGACGAGGTCGCCGCAAGATCGTGCCCGTCGACGGTGATCGACCCCGCCGTCGGCAGGTAGAGCTTCGCGAGCAGGTTCAGGATCGACGTCTTGCCGCTGCCCGTGTGCCCGACCAGCGCGATCATCTGCCCCGGCTCGGCGACGAGATCGACGCCGTGGAGCACCGGCTTGCCCGGATCGTAGGCGAAGTGGACCCCCTCGAACGCGACCCGGCCGCGCACGGGGGGCAGCGCCGGGAGGCCGCGCTCGTCGGGCCAGTCGGGCGCCGTGTCGAGCACGCGGAAGAGCCGTTCGGCGCCCGCCATCGCCGTGAGGGCCTGGTTGTACTGGTTGCCCAGGACGGGGATCGGGTTGAACAGGAGGTTCGCGAGGAAGAAGAACTCCACGAGCACGTGCAGCTCGATCGCGCCGTGAAGGGCCTGATAGCCGCCGACGACCACGAGGACGGCCAGGAACAGCTGCCCGTTGAACTCGAGGAGCGGGAGGAACGTCGCCGAGTGGCGCGCCGCATCCATGTTGTAGCGGGAGTGGTCCAAGATCAGCGCGCGGAACAGCCCGCCGTTGATGTCCTGCCGCACGAAGCCCTGCGTCACGCGCACCCCCGTGACCGACTCGGCGAGCGTCGCGGTCACGCGGGTGAAGCTCTCCTGCGCGCGCTGGTGGGCGGCCCCGAGGCGCTTGTGGAAATAGACGATCAGCCCCCAGAAGACGGGGACCATCGCGACCACCACGAGGAAGAGCTGCCAGTGCGCGTGGGCCATCAGCGCCATCGCGACCGCCATGGTGCCGAGGTTCACCGTGCTCACGAACACGACGTCCTGCACGGCCACCCGGAGCGCGTCGATGTCGGACGTCATGCGGCCGATGAGGCGCCCCACCTTCGTCTTCACGAAGAAGCGCATCGGCATGCGCAGGAGGTGGCTCTCCAGCCGATCGCGCATGTCGAACACCACCGCCTCGCCGAGCTCGAGCGCGAGCCGCGCGCGGTAGTGGAAGACGATCTCGGTGAAGAGCACGAGCGCCGCGAAGCCGAGGACGGCGAGCAGCGTGGCGCGCTCGTCGCGCCGGGCCACCGGGCCGCTGATGATGGCGCCGACCGCCCAGGTCAGGATCGGGAGCTGGATCGACCGGACCACCACGAGGGCGAAGAGCGCGTTCCGCTTGCGCGCGTACGGGCGGGTGAAGGCGAACACCCGCCGCGCGAGCCCGAGATCGAGCGTGCGGTGGTGCTGGTCCGCCTCGTCCTCGAGCGCCACGCGCGCGAGGCCGAGGCGCGCGTCGATCGGCGCCGCCTCGGCCGCGGAGCGGGCCGTCCTCGACGCCGTCGCGGGGCGGCTCGGCGCGTCGACCCCGCGGCTCACGCCGGGTCCTCGGCGGGGCGCGCAGCCGCGGCGGCGCGGCGCGAGGGGGTGTCGTCCGCCCGCGCCCCGGAGGCGTGGGCGTCGTGCAGCGCGAGGGCGCTCGCGTAGTGGCCGCGCCGCCGGAGCAGCTCCTCGTGGGTCCCCCGCTCGGCGATGCGGCCCCGGTCGAGCACGATCACCTGGTGCGCGCGGCGGAGCAGGTGCGCCCTGTGCGTCGCCATGATCGTCGTCCGCCCCCGCGTCGCGCTGAGGATCGCGTCGAGGATCTCGCGCTCGGTGCTCGCGTCCACCGCCGCTGTCGGGTCGTCGAGCAGGAGCAGCGGCGGATCGAGCAGCACCGCGCGCGCGATGGCGAGCCGCTGCCGCTGGCCGCCCGAGAGGTTGGCCGCCGCCTCGCCGAGCTCGGTGTCGTAGCCCTCGGGCAGCTCCCGGATGAACTCGTGGGCGCAGGCGATGACCGCGGCGCGCTCGATCTGCTCGCGCGTCGCGTGCGGGGCGCCGAACGCGATGTTCGCCGCCACCGTGTTGCTGAAGAGGAAGTTATCCTGGAAGACGACCCCCATGCGCCGCCGGATCTGGTCCAGGTCGTGGCGCCGGAGGTCGATGCCGTCGAGGAGGACGCGCCCCGACGTCGGATCGTAGAAGCGCGGGATCAGGCTGAGCAGCGTGCTCTTGCCCGCGCCGGTCGGGCCGATCACCGCGACGAACTGCCCGGGCGCGACGTCGAGGTGGACGTCGTGGAGGACGGGCCTCTCCGGATCGTACCCGAACGTGACGCGCTCGAACACGAGGCGCCCCTCCACCCGCGCGGGGCGCGCCGGCGCCTCGGGGCTCGTGATCTCGACGGGGGTGTCGAGCACCTCGAAGACGCGCTTCGCCCCGATGAAGCTCTGCTGCGCGGTGTTGACGATCGTCGCCATGCTCGCGATCTGCCCCGAGAATTGCTGCAGGATGCCGGCGAACACGACGAGCTGCCCGAGCGTCAGCCGGTCGCGCGTGACGAGCAGCCCGCCCATGCCGAGCAGGATCACGATGTTGATCTGCCCGAGCAGATCGATGGTCGGGCTGAGCACGCTGACGGTCCGGAACGTCTCCTGCTGCTGCTCGCGCACCTCGCGGCTGCGCTCGTCGAAGCGGCGATGGGCCTCGCGCTCTCGCCCGAGCCCCTTGATGACCTGGATGCCCTGCAGCCCCTCCGTGAAGCTCAGGACCATGCGGTCCACGAGCTCCCGGTTGCGCAGGTAGGCGGGCTGCGCCCACCGGGCGAAGAGCGTGCTCGCGATCCAGAGGAGCGGCGTCGGGGCGAGGCACGCGAGCGTCAGCAGGACGTGCGCGCGGAGCATGTACGCGACGTACACGCCGAGCGACAGGACCATGATGACGCTCGGGAGCAGCACCCCGTCCACGAAGGAGCGCACGAGCTGCACATCGCCGGTGACGCGGTTGATGAGCGAGCCGCTCTTGTTGGCGTCGAAGAACCGGAAGCTCAGCCGCTGGAGCTTGTCGTACACCCGCGCCCGGAGATCCGGGACGATCTCCATGTGGACGAGGTAGCCCACCGAGAGCGCGTAACCGTAGTTGATCACCGCGCGCGCGGCCGCCATCGCGAGGATGGCGGCGCCGATCGAGAGGACCGCGCGCATGGGCTCACGCTCGGCGTCGACCAGCGTGCCGAGGCCGGCCGGCAGCTCGGGGAGGTGGATCGACGGATCGAGCCGGTGGCGGAGGATGTCGATGGCGAGCCCGGTCAGGCCGAGCCCGGCGAGCCCCAGCGAGAGCAGGATGATCTGGTAGCCGAGGACACGGAGGACGCGCCCCCGGTAGGCCCAGCTCAGCCCGAGGAGCCGCAGCAGGAGCGAGCCGCCCTCGCGGGAGCGCCCTGTTTCAGGAGAAGCGAGGGAAACGACATCAGGACGTGAACCGGACAACATCAGCGCAGGGCACCTGGCATTCCGGCCATGCCGGGGCCCGTAAGCTACCGATTTGTGCGGCGTTCGCCAGCCGCGGGGACACGAACCCCGGGGCGCGGCCCGCGTGTCGCCTGGACCGCCGGGCCAGCGCCCTGACAGGGCTCCTGGCGCTCCGCTAGTACATCAGGTTGCCCGTGCCGAGCTGGAAGTTGATGTTCGATCCGAACTGATCGCGCGCGTTCTGGACGCGCGAGATCGCGTTCGAGATCCGGCCCTGGCGCTGCGACCAGGTCGCCGCCGAGAGGCCCGCCGCGATCTCGGTCTTCGCCAGCTGGAGGCGATCGGTGGAGACGGGGTGCAGCGGCGTGCCGCCGGCGTCGAGGACCTCCAGCGCGTCGTCGATCTCGGCCTCGGCCAGCTCCATCAGGCGCTTCTGGACGTCGGCGCGCGTGTCGTGGAACTGCTGGACGAGCACCTGGGCGGCGTTCAGGCGCTGCCTTGCGATGTCGAGGTTGAACGCCGCGTTCAGCACGCGAAGGAACCGCCCGATCTTGTTGATGTCGGTATTGGGGAACTGGACGGGGCTGCCGAACCGCGCCTCGAGCTCCAGACCGGCCGGCGAATCCCTGAAGAAGTTCGACAGGTAGAACGCCACCGCGCCCTCGATCTGGTTCCCGAAGGCGTTGGTATGGAAGAACGGCGGCGTGTCCACGGCCTCGATGAGGGGCGGGGTGCTGAACGTGCCGTCGCCGAACCCGTTGAGAAAGCCGATGTCCAGCACATCGATGTTGGGCGAGGCCAGCCCGGAGCCGCCGAAGCCGCCGTCGAACGCGCCGATGGTGCCGGTCGCGGGGGCCTTCCGGGTGCCGGTGTCCAGGTTGCGGTTGCGCCCCGTGTCCAGGTGGTTCGCGCCCGCGTTGGAGTGGCACACGTTGCAGCGGCCCCGCGCCGGGTCGAGGAACGCCTGCCGCCCCTCGTTCGCCTCGGGATCGGCGAGGTTCACCTGCGTGAGGTTGAGCTCGTTGGTCCGGCCGAGGCTCATCTGGTAGGCGAGCGTCAGATCGAGCTCCTGCTCCGTCGGGAGCCGGAAGGCCACCCCCGGCTCGCGGCCGAGATCCGTCGGGTAGTGCTGCGTGACCGCCCCGGTGAGGAACTCGCGCATCGAGCCGGTGCCCGGGGCGCCGTCGCCCGACCAGCCCGTGCGATGGACCGGCGGGCTCGTTATCCCGTCCACCGGGTCCGGCGTGATGCTCGTCGCCAGCGAGAGCGTGTGGGGGACCGCGCGCATCGAGAACTTGTTGTCGAGATCGTCGAAGCCGTCGATGTTCTCGCGGATCAGGCCGAGCGTCTTCAGCTCGGGCGTCTCGAGATCGGTCAGCCCCGGGTCCTGCTCGAAGACGAACAGCGGGTCGAGCGGGTTATCGACGAGCAGAGCGTCGATGAAGGGGATGTCAATCGTGAAGTTGTTTCCGACAGGATGGCACGTCCCGCAGGAGCGGCCGTTGCCCTCGAAGGTCTCGCGAAAGAAGATGTCGGCGCCCGCGCAGATCTCCCTCGTGACGAGCCCGGCGATCACGCGAGGATCCTGGTCGCACGCCGCGAGCCGCTGCTGAGCCGTGAGCGCGCTCGACGCCGCGCCGAGGGTTTCTACCTCGCCCTCGCCCTCCGGCGCGGACTCCGGCGCGGACGGCGCGCACGAGGCGAGGAGAGAAACAGAGACGATGGGAGCGAGGATCAAGGAACTCAATCTCGGACTTGGCATGACGCTCTCTCTTCCTGTTACGGTTGTTCGACACCGATCTCGAACCACGGCGTTCATGGATGCGGCGCGCCGTTCGGCGGCAGCGCCGCGGAAACACAGATGAAACCGACCTGACGCCACGCCGATGGCCGGCAGCCGGCGCTGCGGGCGAGATGGCCGATCCAGGCCATCCGCGCGGCTTTGGAGGCACTCCGGAGTGCTCGAGGCCCGGTCCTCGCGCGCTCCATGCGACAAGCGCGCTCGGGCCGCTCCGCCTCGATACGACCCCTTACGGGGATCGCGCCACAGGCGATCTCAGGCGGCGACTACTTAGCGGACCGGACCAGACATGGCAACGTTCACAAACGTTCGCAGCACAAATCTGACTTCTTAACGAACCTTTACAAACAGGACCACGAGACGACATCCCCCGGCGGATCGGCCTGCGGCATCGCCGGGTATCGCCATGACGGCGGGCGGAGCGGGCGCGAGGAGGAGCCGTGAGCCCGGCTCCGCGGGCGTGCTCGGGAGATCGAAGCGGGACATGGGCGCGGAGGCCGGCGGCATCCCCCCACCGCTCTCGGTGAGGTCAGTGACCGTGCCGGCTCAATGGCCAACCTTTAGGTCAGCCGATGGCGCCCTTCCAACTCATTAGTAGCATGGGCCCCATGCATCCCGTGCATCTCGCTTCCATCGACCTGAACCTGCTCGTCGTCCTCGACGCCCTGCTGGCGGAGGGGAGCGTCACGCGCGCGGCGGCGCGCGTCGGGCTGAGCCAGTCGGCGATGAGCCACGCCCTCGGGCGCCTCCGCGTGTTGATCGACGATCCCGTCCTCGTGCGCACGCCGCGGGGGATGATCCCGACGCCGCGCGCGCAGGAGCTCATCGGCCCCATCCGCGAGGCGCTCGCCAAGATCGAGGCGACGGTCGCGCGCAGCCCGCGCTTCGAGCCCGCGACGGCGCGCCGCTCGTTCACCGTCGCCACCGTCGATTACGTGGAGCTCATCCTGCTGCCGCGGCTCGTGCAGAAGCTCGTCTCCGAGGCGCCCTTCATCGACCTCGTCGCGCGCCCCTACGACAGCGAGATGTGGAGCTCCATGGAGACAGGCAAGGTCGATCTCGCGATCGGCCTGCTCCCCGCCTTGCCCGCGGGGTTTTACCGGCAAAGGCTCATCGAGGAGCGCTACATGTGCGTCGTGCGGAGGAGCCACCCCGCGGTCCGGGGCAAGCTCACGCTCAAGACGTACACGAGCTTGCCGCACGCGCTCATCAGCCCGCGCGGCGAGGGCGGAGGCCGGGTGGACGAGGTCCTCGCCGAACGAGGGCTCTCGCGCCGCGTGGCGCTGCAGATCCCGCATTTTCTCGTGGCGGCCCACATCGTGGCCCAGACCGATCTCGTGCTGACCGTGCCGGAGCGCATCGCGCGCGTGTTCGCGGAGATGGAGGAGCTGCACGTCATGAAGCCGCCCGTGGAGCTCGGCGGGTTCTCGGTGGATCAGGTGTGGCACGAGCGGCACGCGAAGGACCCGGCGCACACCTGGCTGCGCGGCGTCTTCGCGGAGATCGCCCGCGACAGCTGACGCGCTCTCCCGCGCGGCGGCCAGGGCTCGCAGGATCAGGGGCGAGCCGGCATGCCGATTAATGCAAAAATGAACCGGTTAACCGGCGCCTTCGTTCAACCGGGGTCGCCGGGCGCGGCGATGAACGGGGTGCCCTCGGTCTCGGCGAGCTGCCGGTGGAGCGAGGTCAGGCGGGCCGTGACGGGGCCGCGCTCGCCGCGGCCGATGGTGCGCCCGTCGAGGCTCCGGACGGCGATCACCCCGGCGCCGGTGCCGGTCAGGAACGCCTCGTCGGCGGCGAAGAGGTCGAGCCGCCCGATCGAGCGCTCCACGACCGTGAGCCCGATGCCGCGCGCGAGCTCCATGACGGCCGCGCGGTTGATGCCCTCGAGGCACCCGTCGGTCGCCGGCGGCGTCGCGAGCACGTCGCCGCGGAGCGCGAACACGTTGGCCACGGAGGCCTCGGCCACGTGGCCCCGCGCGTTCAGGAGCAGCGCGTCGTCGGCGCCGCGCTGCCTCGCCTCGAGCTTCGCGAGCGCGGAGCCGAGGTAGTTCAGGCTCTTGATCCGCATGTCGAGCGCGTCCGCGTTGGGCCTCCTGTGGCTCGACGTGATGAGCTCGAGGCCGCGCCGCCGCTGCTCGTCGTCGAAGAGGCGGATGGCCCCCACGATGCAGAACAGCCCCGGCCGCTCGCAGGTCGTCGGGTCGACGCCGAGCGGGCCCACGCCGCGCGTCACCACGAGGCGCACGTAGGCCTCGGGCTGGCCGTGCGCGCGCGCCGTCTCCTCGACGATGGCGCGGAGCCCGTCGAGCGAGCGCGGGAGCGCGATGCCGAGCGCCCTCGCGCCGATCTCGAGCCGCGCGAGGTGGCGCTCGATCCGGAAGACGCGCCCCGCCGCGACGCGCATGCCCTCGAACACGCCGTCGCCGTAGAGCAACCCGTGATCGGTCACGTTCACGGTCGCGTCCGCAGCGTCGACGATCCGCCCATCGATCCATGTCTTCATGCCGTTCACCTCCTGCCCTCGCCCTGGAGGGCGCGCGCGACCCGCTCGGCGGCGTCGCGCGTGTGATTCACCGCGGCGTCACGACGATCGCCGCGCAGGCTCTGGGCGGCCGCGGCGCAGGCGACGCAGCCGTGCAGGCCGCCGCGCGCGAGCACCGGGGCCGCGATGACGGTGAGCCCGTCGATCCACGCGCCCTCGTTGACGTCGTAGCCGCGCTTCGCGGCGCGCCGCGCGGCGCGGAGCATGGCCGGGTCCGCGCCCGCGGCGCCCACGAGCTCCGGCGCGTGCGCGAGGTAGAGCCGGCCGCTCGCGGTGACGTCGACCGGCACCTCGGCCCCGACGGTGGGCGCCGCGCGCAGGAGCCCCGTGCCCTCCGCCTTGTCGAGCACGACGAGCCTGCCGGCGCGCGCGGCGACGAGGAAGAACGTCTCGCCGAAGGCGCGCGCCGCCCGCTCCAGCTCGGGCCTCGCGACGCGCGCGACCGCGTCGAGCCCCTGCGCCCCGAGCCCGAGCCGGATCAGGCCGACGCCGAGCCGGTAGCGCCCCTCCCCGTCCTGCTCCACCAGCGCGTGCGCGGCGAGCGACGCGAGCAGCCGGTGCAGCGTCGCCTTCGGCATGCGGAGCCGCCCCGCGAGCTCCGAGAGCGAAGCGCTCCCGCCGCCCTCGCCCAGCGCCTCGAGGGCGCGCACCGCCTTGTCGACCGTCCCGGATCGCTCCATGCTCGTTCCACTATTCGGAATGACGTTCCGATTATTGGTATAGCTCCATCCCGTGCCTCGGTCGAGGGCGCGGCGCGGCGCGGCGCCGCGGGATCCCCGCGGCGTGGCGGACGTCGGCGCGCGGGGGCAGGCGGAGACGCGGGGGGAGCGGGCTCAGCGCTGCGGGCGACGCGCGCTGGTGTCGCTCGAGGGGGTCGGATAGCGTCTTCGGTCCCGCCGTGAGCTGCGGAGGAGAGGAGCACATGCGCAAGATCTCATCGGTCGTACTCGTCCACGGCGCCTGGCACAGCCCGTCCTGCTGGTCCCAGGTCGCGTGTCGGCTGCTCGCCAGCGGGCTCGACGTCCGGGTGCCAGAGCTGCAGAGCGTCGGGCCCGCCGCGGGCGGCCTCGCGGGGGACGCGGAGGCGGTGCGGGCGGCGCTGGCCGAGGCGCCCGGCGAGACCGTCGTGGTCGCGCACTCCTACGGGGGATTGCCGGTCACGGAGGTGGCGGCCCGCGCGGGCAACGTCGCCCACCTCGTTTACGTGTGCGCGTTCATGCTCGGCCCGGGGGAATCCCTGCTCTCGGCGATCGGAGGCCAGGAGCCGCCATGGTGGATCACCTCCGCGGATGGCCGGACGATGATGCCCGACCGCGCGCGCGACATCTTCTACAACGACTGCAGCGACGAGGTCGCGGCCGCCGCGGCAGCGGCGCTGCGGCCCCAGTCCAGGGCGTCCTTCGCGGAGCCGCTGGGGGCCGCGGCCTGGCAGGAGCTGCCCTCCACCTACGTGATCTGCGAGCGCGACAACGCCATCCCGGTGTTCGCGCAGGAGGCGATGTCGCGGCGCGCGAGGGACGTGCGGCGACTCGACGCGGGCCACTCTCCGTTCCTGTCGCAGCCGGACGAGGTGGCCGCGCTCGTGCGCGACATCGTCGCGGCCGCGGCCGGCTGAGCCGACGCCGGCGCGCGGCGACGTCGGGGCGGCCATCGCCCGCGCCCGGCCCCCGGAGCCGCATCGACATTTCGGCTCGGCCAGCGAAACGGAGGCGGAGGGCTGCCGTATCCAGCGAGCAGGGCGGCCTGTCGCGACGGCCTGTCGCGCTGGGCAGACCCGCGCCCGACGCTGCCGTGGAGGATCAAGCCATGACTGTCCTGAACATCGCCTCGATCGAGAAGCTCAGCCTGCCCGGGCTCGCCCACCAGACCCTCGCCGGCCCTCGCGACGGCCTCCGGACGCTCGAGGTGTGGATGCAGACCGTTGCGCCGGGCGCGCAAACGCCGCGTCACCGGCACGCATGTGAGGAGGTGATCGTCGTCCTCCGCGGTTCCGGGACATGCGAGATCGATGGAGCGGCCCTCACGTTCGGCCCGGGCTCGACGCTCATCGTGCCGGCGGGCGTCCCGCACCAGATCGCGAACACGGGTGAGGAAGAGATGCACGTCGTCGCCGCGCTCGGCGCAGCGCCGGTCACCGTGGAGACGCCTGCCGGCGAGCGCATCGAGCTGCCGTGGGATCAGCACCGCTTCGCTCGCGAGAAGTGCGAGGTCTGACGTTCATGTCGCTGCGCAGGCTGAGTCAGGCCGCACGCCGCGTTCCGGCGAGCTCGCCTGCCTCGGGCAACCGGGCGGGCGTGCAGTCTTGTTCTGCCCGGCCGCAGGACGCTGCCCGCACCGGAGCCACACGCGGCGTCCTGGCTCGTGGCACAGCGGTTGCCGTCTGGCGCCGGCATGAAACCGAACACGCTCTTCAAGGTCCTTGCGCTGGTCGCTAGCTTTCCGTTCGCCGCCGGCTGCGCTCTCGGCTCCGAGGAGGAGGCAGCGCCTGAGCAACAGTCGCTCGGCGCTTCGTCCGAGGCCGAGGGGATCTGGCTCTCCACGAAATACTCCTTCGGTCTCTGCGCCGGCGAGTGCGTCACGACGGTGTCCCGCGACGGCGTCGAGCTCTCGCTCACGGCCTGCACGCGCAACCAGGGCTGTCCCCGCTCGAACCTGGCGACGCTGACGGACGAAGGCGCGCGAAAGCTCGACGAGATCGAGGACGCGCTCTCGGGCGTCGCCCTCGACGGCCGCTACGGCTGCCCTGACTGCGCCGACGGCGGCGCAACATCGGTGCGCCTGCGCCGCGGTGGTCTCGAGACGTCGCACCTCTACGAGTACGCTGGAGCGCCTGCACCGCTGTCGGCGCTCGATCACCTGGTGGCCGACCTCCGGCTCGGCCTGGACTCCTGCACATCGGGACCGCTCCTGAAGCTCTCGCCGGGGTGCACGCCCAAGTGAACGCGCTCGACCGGAGGCTCCGGGTCGGCTCGTCTGGGGGAGACCGCCGCTGCTGGAGCCGCGCCCGGCCAGCGCCGCCCGCCGGAGCGGGCGCTACCCGTCATCCGGCAGGTAGAGCTTCACGTCGTCGAACTCGGCGGTGCCCTCGTAATAGTTGATGTGCGGATCACCGAAGAAGAAGTGATCCGGGTAGGCCGACCCCGCCGGCCAGGTCTCGAAGGTCTTGCCGAAATCGACGGTCTCGTTGGGGTGTTCCGCCTCGATCTCGTCGGGGCGCTGGTTGTAGTGCCACGTCACCGGCGGCTCGCGGAACTCCCTCCGCGCGGCGTACGTCGTGCTGCCGCCGTGGTGGAACCTGCCCGCCGCGGACATCGCATAACCCCGGCCGTCGCGCTCGACGGTGACCACGTAAGCCTCCCTGTCGAGGTACTTGTCCACGAAGATGGGGCCGTCCTTCCACCCGCCCGCGGTGTACGACGTGAACCCATTTCCGGTCCACGGGCTCCCGAACGCGTCGCCGCGGAGCCAGATCATGCTCACATAACGTGATCCGTCCTGCTCGGCCCGGCCGGTCGAGGGGTTCCAGACCTGCGACCAGGGGCCGTCCTCGCCGAAGTTGCTGTCCGTGTCCATCACGACCTTCCGGTGGTGATGGATGAAGACGTTGTTGTGAGGGGCCGGCCGCGGGTAATCGGTGATGCAGAGAAAGTAAACACCGTTATCGAATGTCGCCGACCGCGGCGCGGTGCTGCGATCGCTGAACCGCCACGGGTCGGCCAGCTCGTCCCCGTCGTAGCCGTTGGTCTTGCCCCCGTGCGTCCAGCTGCCCTCGCGCAGGCCGCCGAAGTCGATGTTCGAGACCGTCACCTCCACGCGGTACCGCGCGGGCAGCGGCGCGGTCGAGCGGAGGATCGCGCCGTCGTAATGGCGGGTGGAGACGAGCCTCGCCTTGCCGCCCGCCGCCTCGAAGCGGCCGCCTGTCTCGGGGACGCCGTCGCGGTCGCTGTCGCGGCCATACAGCTCGACCGTGAGCCAGCCGCCCTCGCCATAGGTGAAGGACTTCCGGAACGATCGGAACCTCCGCAGGCCTTCCCGGAACACCTCGCCGCCCCGCGCGGAGAAGAACTCACCATCTTCGTCGAAGACATCGACGTGATAGGGGCTCTCGTCGCCATACCGATCCTCGGTCCACGCCGCGGGCTCCTGGAACGGCGCATCGAAGGTCTCGTGGTGGACGAGCTTCCAGCCGGCGCCGGCGGCCCGCGCCGCCGGCTTCGGCCCGCCGCCGCTCGCCCCGAGCGCCTCGGGCGCGGGCGCGCCCGAGCACGCCGCCGGCAACACGAGCGCGAGCGCGGCGAGGCGTCGCGTCGACGCGTCGACGCCTCGCCGCGCGCGGGCGGCGCCACGCCGCATCAGCGGTTGGGCTGCGGGGTGAGGCGCAGGTACGGGCGGACGGCGTTGTACCCCTTGGGGAACTTCTGCGCGAGGACGGCGGGGTCCTGGAGCGAGGGGACGATCACCACCTCATCGCCGTCCTTCCAGTTCGCGGGCGTCGCCACGGAGTGGCTGTCCGTGAGCTGGAGCGAGTCGATGAGGCGCAGGATCTCGTCGAAGTTGCGCCCCGTGCTCGCCGGGTACGTGAACGTCGCGCGGATCTTCTTGTTCGGATCGATGACGAACACCGAGCGCACCGTGAGCGTGTCGCTCGCCTGCGGGTGGATCATCCCGTAAAGGCCCGACACCTTCCGGTCCACGTCGGCGAGGATCGGGTAGTTCAGCTTCGTTCGCTGCGTCTCCTCGATATCCACCGACCAGCGCCTGTGCGAGTCGACGTCGTCGACGCTGAGCGCGATGGGCTTCACGCCGCGCTTGTCGAACTCCGCCTTGAGATTGGCGACCGCGCCGAGCTCGGTCGTGCAAACCGGGGTGAAATCCTTCGGGTGGGAGAACAGGATCACCCACGAGCTCCCGGCCCACTCGTGGAATCGGATGGTCCCGTGCGTGGACTCTTGCTCGAAATCAGGCGCGATGCTTCCGAGTTGCAGGCTCATGACATTCCCTCCTGGCCGCGGCCCAGTCTCCGCTATGGCGGAGGAATCTCCGTCAAGCCGCTCAGGGTGTCAAGCCGGGAGCGGCGGTGTTTCGCGCCGGGACGCGGCCGGCGCGCTCGACCGCACCGCGCCGCGCTCTGAGGCGCGGCCGCGCCTCAGAGCGCGCCGACCTCGCGGTGGAGGCCGCGCCACGGGATCTCCCGCGGCGGCGAGGCGCGGCGCTCGCCCGCCCCGTCCGGCTGCGCCGCGGTCGAGCACGCGCCGTGCTCCAGCAGGTGCAGGGCCTCGGCGAGGCACGTCTCGCCCGCGTCGCCGAGCTCTGCGCCGAGCGTGTCGTCGGCGGCGCAGTCGGGGGGGAGGCCATCGTAGAAATCGCCCTCTTCCTTCGCGTTGAGCACCCGGAACGCGATCGGGTGCACGACCATGTCGCAGTTGTCCCATCCGTACATGCCGACGGGCTTGCCATGCGTGGTCGAGCCGACGATCTTCACGTCCATGTAGGCGCGCAGGCTGTTGATCAGCGACTCGCTCGCGGAGGCCGTCCCGCCGGACGTGATGACGACCAGCCGGGACAGGGGGAGCGGCGGCTGGTCGAGGTCGTCGAACGTCTCCCGCTTGTCCCAGTCGAGGTGCCTGTCGTTGTGCGCGGTGATGTCGAGCAGCGCGCCGGCCTCCGCCGGACGGTGGATCAGGCTCGCGAGGTGCCTCTCGACGGAGAGGCGCCCACCGCCGTTGTAGCGCAGGTCGAGCACCAGCTCGTCGACCTGGCTCTCCCTGAACAGCGCGAAGGCGCTGTCGAGCTCGCTCACCGAAGGCTCGATGAAGGTGGTGAGCATGAGATATCCGACGGTCGCGGACCCTGTTTGCAGGACACGCGGGCTCACGACCGTGGTGATGCCATACCACGCCTTCCGGAGCGCGACCGTGAAGGCCTCGGCGTCCGCGCGTTCGATCGTCAGCGACATCTCGTACCCTTCCTCGTCGGGGCCCGCGAGCTCCTCCCAGAGGTCGTCGCTCACGACCTGCTCGACGTCGATCCCGTTGATCGCCACCACCGCGTCGCCCCGCCGGAGGCCGGCCTCTCCGGCAGGCGAGCCCGGCTGGATCAGCGCGAGCCGGAGGCTGTCCTCCTCGTCGAAGCTCCACCGCATGCCGAACCCGAGGGTCTGCCCTTCCCGGAAGAAGGCGTCGTCGACGCTCTTGGTCGAGATGTAGCTCCAGCGGTCTCGCGGCTCGGTGACGAGATCCACGAGCAGCGCCTCGGGCGAGGGATACGCCCGGTAGTCCAGGTCGGGTACGCCGTCGTACCAGAGATAGGCGTCCTTCATCAGCTCGAACAGGAACTGGTTCTGTCCCTGCAGCGAGCAGTCTGCCTTTGGCTCTGCGTCACCGTCCGAGGCGGTGCAGCCTCCCGTCGCGGCGGCGGCCAGCGCGAGGGTGCATGCGGAGAGGACCGCGACGAGCTTCGAGGCGAGCATGCGCCTCAGCACACCACGAAAGGGAAAGGGCGAGCAACGGGGTTGGGTTGGCGGTTCGCCCCGACCGGGGTTGGGTTTGCCGGCAGCCCGAGCGGGGTTGCGGGTCGATCCCCGACCGAGGTTGGCCCCTGAAGAGGGTTGGGTTGGCGGTTCGACCCGACCGGGGTTGGGTTCACCGACCGGGGCGGTTCGACCCGACCGGGGTTGGGTTCAGCCGCGGTTCATTCCCCGACCGGCGCCGCTGCCAATTGTGGCCTATCTCACTCTGCGCCTCGACCAGATCCCGACGGAGGTTGAGGTTTGCCCGGTCCGTTTCCCGACCGAGGTTGAGGTTTATCCGACCGAGGTTGAGGCTTATTGTAATACAAATCACTCTGCCGCCGCGACCAGATCCCGACCGGGGTTGAGGTTTGCCGGCCTCGGCAGCCCATAGTTGTCTCGCAACGTCTTCCCCGCATATTCCGTCCGGAACAGCCCTCGCTTCTGCAGGATCGGGACCACGTGCTCGACGAACGCCTCGAGCCCCGACGGCAGCACCGGCGGCATCACGTTGAAGCCATCGGCCGCCCCCTGCTCCCACCAGTGCTGGATCGCGTCCGCCACCTGCTCGGGCGCGCCAGCGAACGTCCGGTGGCCGCGGCCGCCGCCCAGCCGCCCGATCAGCTGGCGCACCGTCAGCCGCTCCCGCCGCGCCAGGCTCACGATCAGCGTGTACCGGCTCTTCGCCCCCTCGATCTGATCCTCGCTCGGAAGATCCCGCGGCAGCTCCGCGTCGAGGTCGAGCTCCTCCGGCTTCACCCGCAGCGTCTGCGCCAGCTGGCGCTTCGCGTACTCCGGCTTGATGAGCCGCTCGAGCTCGGCGTCGAGCGCGTGCGCCTCGGCCTCCGTGGCGCCGATGACCGGCACGATCCCCGGCAAGATCTTGATCGACCCCGGATCGCGCCCCAGCGCGCGCGCACGCCCCTTCAGATCGACATAGAACCGCTGCGCGTCCTCCAGCGTCTGCTGCGCCGTGAACACCGCCTCCGCGTACCGCGCCGCCAGCTCCTTGCCGTCGTCCGACGAGCCGGCCTGCACGAGCAGCGGATACCCCTGCGGCGAGCGAGGCACGTTGAGCGCCCCCTCGACCTTGAAGTACCGCCCCACGTGCCGCGGCGGGTAAATCTTGCGGTCATCGCCCCAGACGCCGTTCTCCTTGTCGCCGAGGGGCGCGTCGTCGCCCCAGCTGTCCCACAGCTTCAGCGACACATCGATGAACTCCGCCGCCCGCGCGTACCGGTCGCTGTGCGCCGGCAGCTCATCCAGGTTGAAGTTGCGCGCCGCGTCCACGCCCGCCGTCGTGACGATGTTCCAGCCCGCCCGACCCCCGCTGAGGTGGTCCAGCGAGGCGAACCTCCGGGCCAGGTTGAACGGCTCGTTGTACGTCGTCGAGGCGGTCGCGATCAGCCCGATGTGCTCGGTCACCCCGGCGAGCGCCGCGAGCAGCACCGTCGGCTCGAGCGTCCCGGCCGGCCTGCGGCCGACGTTGTTCCACAGCACCGGGCTGTCGGCGAGGAACACCGAGTCGAGCTTCCCCCGCTCCGCGATGCGGGCCAGGTTCTTGAAGTGCGCGACGCTCGTGTTCGCGAACGGATCGCTCTCCGGCAAGCGCCACGAGGCCTCGTGGTGGCCGACGCTCATGAGAAACGCGTTGAGATGCAGCTGTCCGGGTCGTTGGGTCACGGGGAACTCCGTTCCAGTTCAGGGTTCGCGTCAGGATCTCCGGCAGCGGCCGCGCCCGGCGCGACCCCCAGCGCCGAAAGCAGCGACTCGCGGTGGGCGAGGAACCGCGGATCGCGCAGCGGGCGCGGCGCCGGCAGATCGATCCGCCGCTCCTCGGCGATGCGGCCGCCCTCGAGCACAAGCACCCGATCGGCGAGCGCGATCGCCTCGTCGACGTCGTGGGTGACCAGCAGCACGGCCGGCCGGTGCCGCGCGCACAGCTCGCGCAGGAGGTCGTGCATGCGCGCGCGGGTCAGCGCGTCGAGCGCGCCGAACGGCTCGTCGGCCAGCACGAGCTCCGGATCGCGCACAAGCGACCGCGCCAGCGCCACCCGCTGCTGCTCGCCGCCGGACAGCTCGACGGGCCACGCGCGCTCCCGCCCGGCGAGCCCCACCTCCGCGAGCGCGTCCAGGCCGCGCTCCCGGGCCTGCGGTACATCGAGCCCGAGGATCACGTTGTCGAGCACCCGCGCCCACGGCAGGAGCCGCGTGTCCTGGAACACGACCGCCCGGTTGTCCGGCACGTGCAGCTCGCCCGAGCCGGTCACCTCGTCGTCCAGCTCGGCGATCGCCCGCAGCAGGGTGCTCTTGCCCGATCCGCTGCGGCCGAGCAGCGCCACGAACTCGCCCCGCTCGATCGTGAGGTCGATCCCGTCGAGCACCACGCGGGCGCCGAAGCGGCGGACCAGGCCGCGGATCCGCACCGCGGGCGGGGCCGCCGTCAGCCGGCCAGGATGCGGCGCCATGACAGGGCCTTTCGCTCGATGAGCCGCACGGCCGAGTCGGAGGCCAGGCCGAACAGCCCGTACACGACAAGGCCGAGGAGGATGATCTCCGTCTGCCCGTACGAGCGCGCCAGCGACATCATGTAGCCGATGCCGCTCGTGGCGTTGATCTGCTCGACCACGACGAGCGCCAGCCACGCGCCGGTCACCGCCAGCCGCAGGCCCATCAGGAAGCCCGGCAGCGCCCCCGGCAACGCCACCTTACGGATGAACTGCCACCTCGTCAGGCGGACCGTCTCGGCCAGCTCCACGTAGCGCGCGTCGATGGTGCGCAGCGCCGCGTGGGTGTGGACGTAGACCGGGATGACGACGCCGAGGGCGATGGTGAGCACCTTCATCTGCTCGCCGATGCCGAACCAGAGGATCAGCAGCGGGATGAGCGCCAGCGTCGGGATCGCGCGCTTGATCTGCACCGGCCCGTCGAGCAGCGCCTCGCCGACGCGCGTCAGCCCGGCAAGGAGCGCCAGCACCGTGCCCAGGCCGGCCCCGAGCGCGAGCCCCAGGAAGGCCCGCTGCGCCGACGTGAGCAGGTTGGACAGGAGCCGCCCGTCGGCGATGAGCTCGTGGGCCGTGGTCACAACGGTCCACGGCGCGGAGAGCACGCGCGCGTCGAGCGCGCCCGTCGCGGAGGCGGCGGCCCAGAGCGCGAGCAGCAGCGCCGGGCCGAGCGCGAGGCCGTACGGGATGCGCCGCCCCGGGCCCAGGCGGCGCCGCAAGCGGCGGCCGGACACGCGGCGGCCGGTCGGGGCGCCCGACGGCGGCGCGGAGACGTCCGCGGTCGCGGTGAGATCCGGGAAGCTGGCGAGGCGCGGCGAGGCGGCGCTCGTGGGCAGTGCGGTCGTCATGGAGTGCTCCTGTCGGCCGTCGCCGGCCGGTCCGTCGGTCCGGCGCCCTCGGCGGCGCCGGCCACCTCCGCTCCGATCGTCTGGAATCGAAGGTCGAAGATCGTCCTGGCCTCGAACCGCTTCTGGCCGGAGGCCTCGGCGAGCAGATCGGCGGTCTCCTGGGTCAGCGCGATCGCCTCGGACCAGTCGCGCGGAACCTGCGGCTTGCCGGCGGCCTCGATAAGGAATCGCCCTTCCTTCGCCGAGAGGCCCTGATCCTTGACGTAATACGCCTCGATCCAGGCCTCGGGGTGCGCATAGGCCCACAGCTGGGCCCTGGCCCGCCACTTCGCATAGTCGACCAGCGCGGCCGCCTTGTGAGCGTCCTTGAGCACCTCGGCGCGCACATGAAGGAAGCCCAGGTTGTCGCGGACGCCGTGCGCGATCGACGAGGCGCCCTCGGCGCGGTACTCGTTGAGATAACGCAGCAGGGTGACGCCGGACAGCGGCGCGACGTCGACCTGGCGGCTGGTGAGCGCCTCCTTGAACTCGGTGCTCCCGAGCTGGACGAGCGTCACGTCCTTCTGCGACAGCCCGGCCTTCTTCAGCACGCGCAGCACGAGCGCGCCCTGCGCCTGCCCCGGCGAATACGCGATCTTCTTGCCGCGGAGGTCGTCGATGGACGCGACCTGCGCGCCCGGCGCGGTGGCCAGCTCGTAGATGGGCTTCTCCCGGACCTGCACGGTGAGGATCTTCACGTCGACCCCGGTGAAGGTGGCGTGGATGGGCGGCGTGTCGCCGACCGCGCCCGCGTCGAGCACCCCGGCGCGGAACGCCTCGATGGTCTGCGGTCCTCCGCTGATGTTCTGCCAGTCGACGCGGAACGGCAGCCTGTCGATGTCGCCGGAGAGCTGGAGTTGCTTCTGCACCGTCGGATCACCGATGCTGAGCCGCGTCTCGCGCGGGATCTCGGCCGGGATCGGGGCGTCCGGGGCGAGCGTGACAGCGGCGCTCGCCTCGCCGTCGCGCTTGCACCCGGACGAGGCAATCAGCGCAGGAAGCGCGGAGAGCGCCGCGAACGTCGCGAGTGAGCGAATCCTGTCGATGAACGAGCGCAGATGGACCTCGGTGCGCGGCTGGAAGCGGTGCCGTTTCGCGGATGCCCAGGCGCCGCCCCGCCCGCCGCCCAGCCGGCGGGGGAGAGGAGCGCTCGGGAGACGCCGGGATGGGCCTCTCCGAGCCGATGGCTCGCGGCCCCTCCTCGGGATCGTCTCGCCATGACCAGCAACGCCCATGCCGCCGCGCCGCTCGCCCGTGGACGGCGCCGTCCAGCGGCCCGCGCCCGCGTTCGCGCGGCGCCCGCCGGCCGCGTGGCGGCCGGGCCAAGGCCGCGTTGCTTCCCCAGCAACAGCCGGTGGTGATCCGCTGCTCCGGCGCGAGCACGGCCAGCCTCCCTCCGGCGGGGGCAGGCGCGGAGGGGGCGGCCCGCTACCGCGCCGCGGCGGGGGCCTCGCGCCGCCCCTGGACGCCGAACGCGTCGAGCAGATAGTCGCGGAAGGCGCGGATCTTGGACGGCAGGAAGCGCGTCCCCGGGTGGACGAGGTACAGGGAGGCGGCGCCGTGGATCGCGTAGTCCTTGAGCACGGGCACGAGCCGCTTCGCGTCGAGGTCGCCCCGCACGTTGATCGCGGGGACCAGCGCGATCCCGCCCCCGGCCAGCGCGACCTCGCGGCAGAACGAGAAATCGGAGGCCGAGATCGCCGCGCGCACCCGGAGCTCCGCGCGATCGCGGCCGTCGCGCGCCGAGAGCGCGATCGTCGCGTGCCCGCGCGCCGTCTGGGCGAGCAGCAGCCGGTGCCCCGCGAGGTCCTCCGGGCGGCGCACCGCCCCGTGCTTGCGGAGGTAGGAGGGCGCCGCGAACAGGCCGACCTCGATGTGCTGCAGCTTGTGGGCGATGAGCGACGAGTCCGGGAGGCTCGAGGTCGCGCGCAGGGCCACGTCGACCTGGTGGGCGTCGAAGTCGAGGAGCGCCTCGGTGAGCAGCAGCTCCAGCGAGATCTCGGGGAAGCGCTCCGCGAAGCCGGCCGAGAGCGGCGCCAGGATGCTCAGCCCGAGATCGAACGGCGCCGTCACGCGCAGGTGCCCGCGCGGCCTCGAGCGCGCCTGCTGCACCGCCACGTTCGCGTCCTCCAGCAGCTCGAGCGCCCGGCCGACGCGCATCCGGTAGGCGAGGCCGTCCTCGGTGGCCTGCACGAGCCGCGGGCTGCGGCGGAGCAGCTCCACCCCGAGCGCGTGCTCCAGGCGCGTGATGCGGCGGCTGACGCTGCCCTTCGTCTCGCCCAGCGTCCTCGCGGCCGCCGTGATCGATCCGAGGTCGACCACCAGGCAGAAGGCCCGCAAATCGCTCACATTCGCGTCGATCGTTTCCGCTTCTGCAACCTGGCGTTTCATTTCAGGGTCATTGTACCACTCCCGGAAACGACCTAGGGTGAACTCATCATGGATCGCCGGGCTGCATTAAGGCTCCTCCTTGCCGCGGGCGGGGCCGCACCGATCGCCGGCGCCTGCGGGCGCTCGACGTCGACCGCGCCCGGCGCGGCTCCGGCGTCGAGCGCCACGTCCACCGCGGCCGAGAGAGGTTCGATGTCCGACACCCAGCACAAGGCGCGCGAGGGGCGCATGCCGGCCCTGTTCCTCGCGCACGGCTCTCCCTTCCTGCTCGACGATCGCGCGTGGGTCGCCGAGCTCGCCGCCTGGGCGCAGGCGGTGCCGCGCCCCACGGCGATCCTCATGATCTCGGCCCACTGGGTGGACGCGCCGGTCACGCTCGGCGCCACCGAGGCCGTGCCCCTCGTCTACGACTTCTACAACTTCCCCGAGAAGTACTATCAGGTGACGTACCCCGCGCCCGGCGCCCCCGCGCTCGCGCGGCGCGTCCGGGAGCTGCTCGGCCCGCTGGGTCCGGTCGCCGAGGCTCCTCGCCGCGGGCTCGATCACGGCGCTTATGTGCCGCTCGTCTGCATGTACCCGGGCGCGGACGTCCCGGTGCTCCAGATCTCTTTGCCGACGCTCTCTCCAGCTCCGCTCCTCGAGATGGGGCGAGCGCTCGCGCCGCTCCGCGACGAGGGGGTGTTGATCGTCGGCAGCGGTTTCTTGACCCATAACCTCCGCGCGGCAGACTGGCGCGGAGATGCGGTCGCGCAGCCCTGGGCCACGGAGTTCGACGCATGGTGCGCCGAGGTCCTCTCGCAGCGCGACGTGGGCGCGCTCATCGAGTACCGCGCCCGCGCGCCGGGCGTGCGGATGGCGCTCCCGACCCACGAGCATTTCGTGCCGGTCGTCGCCGCCATGGGGGCGTCGATCGACGTGAGCGAGCCTGTGCAGTTCCCCATCACGGGGCTCACCTATGGCTCGTTCACGAAACGTTCTGTGCAGTTTGGCTGACCAATAAGGAGATTGTCTCTCATGTTCACCGCTCGTTTCGCTCGCATCGCCCTCCCCGCCGCCCTCTTGCTCTCGCTCGTAGGGTGCGAAGATCCGACCAAGGACAAGCCCAAGGCGACCATCTCGACCGCCGCGCCCGCGCAGACCCAGGCCGCCGCCGCGCCCTCGGGCCCCGCCGAGACGCTGCCCCTCGACGCGGCCGCCTCGACCATCGGCTTCGTCGGCTCGAAGGTCACGGGCAAACACGAGGGCAAATTCGAGAAGATCTCGGGCTCGATCACGCTCGCCGGCGGCAAGGCCGCGGGCGGCAAGCTCACCGTCGAGGCCGACGCGTCGTCGGTGAAGAGCGACGCCGAGAAGCTCGACGGCCACCTCAAGTCGCCGGACTTCTTCGACGTCGAGAAGTACCCGAAGGCGACGTTCACCTCGACCGAGATCAAGGCCGGCGGCGAGAAGGGCGCGACGCACACCATCACCGGCGAGCTCGATCTGCACGGCGTGAAGAAGACGCTCACCTTCCCCGCGACCATCACCGAGGGCGCCGATGCCGTCTCGGGCAGCGCGGAGTTCGTGATCAACCGCAAGGACTTCGGCATCGTCTATCCGGGCAAGCAGGACGACCTGATCCGCGACGACGTGCTGCTGAAGCTCTCGCTCAAGGCCCCCCGCAAGCAGGGCTGAGCGCCGGCCGGACAACCGGGCGCGCTGCCCGTGGACACCGCGCTCCGACGACGCAGGTGCCATGGCGGCGCGCCGACGTGCGAGACGCCGAGCCATGATAGGGTGCCCCTCCGCTCAGCTACCGCGATTCTGCAGCGCAGCGAAGCGGCGCCGGGTTAGCCGACGCGCTCGCCCAGCACCACCGCCACATCGTCCTGCAGGTTGCCGGACGGAAGAGTCACCGCCTGGATCAACGCCTCGACCGCCGTAGTCACGTCGCCCGTACGCGCAAGAGCGTTGATGGTCGCAAGCGACGTGTACTTCAGCAGGCCGTCGGTGGCGACCAGGAGGCGTCCCGAGAGCGGCTGGCGGGGAATGATCGCAGGCCTGCACGCGCCGCTGCCGACCAGCGGCTTGCGGCGCTGCCCCGCCGTCAGCTCGATCGGTCCGTCGGGCGTGACGAGGAGCGCACCAGAGTCCCCCACGCTGGCGCCCCAGAGCTCGCCTCGGCTCACCTGGACCACGACGAGCGTCGTCTCGCCACATCTGGGCTCCGCTTCCAGCTCACGGTCGAGCAGGCTGAGGCGCTCGCACCAGCCGTCCGGGTCGAGCTCCGTCTCGGCGCCGAGCGCCGCCATCGCGCTCGTCGCCGAGCGGGCGGCGGCCGCACCGCCCGAGAGCCCGCCCGCCCCGTCGGCGATGACCACGGTCCACCGATCGCCACGGCAGCTCAGCTCGAGGCGATCCTCGTTCGCACTGCCTGCCACGCGGCGTGACCAGAAGCGCATCCAGGCAGAGGAAGGTTCGAGCCGCTCGGGCTCGCCGCCGACTTCCGAGAGCGTGATCTCTATCGCATGAACAACATTGTCCCGGAACCAGAGGGCCGCGCCGTCGCCAAGGCCGCATTTCGAGCAGCCGCTCTCGACGAGCCCGGGGACTGTGACGAGCCCGCCCACGTTCTCTCCATCATCGCTGAGCGGCGCCGGGCGCCCCGGCGGATCGAACCAACAGATTCGGTCACCGATCCTGTACTCGTGCTGCCAGCAGTAGCCATACTTGTACTGGACGCGCCACTCCTGGAAATATCCACAGCTGGGGCAGTCCGCTCGGGCGATGACGATGTCAAATAGTCCCATGACGCTTAGTTTGGCTAACTGATCACGGATGTCTCTCCACCAGCATCGCCGTGTGCGCGAAGGAAATCAGCTATTCCGGGTCCTCGGCGCACAGCCCTGGCGGATCGGTCCACCGAGCGAGCCCCATGCAGCCTGTCCGTCACGCTCTCGGCCCCGAGGCCACCACCCTGTCCGACAGCTTGATCCAGATGCCCGACATGCGAACAAGCTCTCATCACCCCTCGAGCTGTAGCCTGTCATCATAGGGCCACAGATCATCGTGCGGCTTCATCGTGAAGATGAAACAGCGGTTGGTGAGCAGCTCGACGCGCTCCTCCCGCGTCAGGCCATCGTCATCTTCGACCGTTGACGCCAGCGTGCTCAGATCGCGCTTGCCATCGACGTTGTAGTACAATGTTTGGCCCGAGTGATAGTCCCTGCGGAAGGCGGTGCGCCACTGCGAGTTGCTGCCCCAGCCATGGGAGAGGTCCTGCTGGGGGCGGTTCTTCCGCCGGTACGCCCAGTACATGGTAGATGATTCCGCGATGTCCTTGCGGATGACATCGCTGCCGCCGCACACGCGCGCTCCGGCCCGAGAAAAGAGCATGTCACCGAGCATCAGGCACGGCCAGGAGCAGCTGACGAGCGATACCGGCTGACGGCGGTCGTCGGCGTACTCGACCGCGACGATCTCGTGATGGAACGGCGAGAACGAGGACGTCTGGACGATGGTGAGCCCCAGCGCCTCCGCGAACGCGACATACTCGGCCTGCGAGATCAGCGGCCCCGGCCAGTCCGATCCGTCCGCCGTCCCGCGCTGAAACCGCAGCAGCAACGTGTCATTGACGCGACTCAAGGCATACAGCCGCCACAGGTCCTCGACGTCCACGGACGGGATGGGGCCTCCGCGCCGGGAAGCGAAGGAGCAGAGCCAGGTCCGCTCGCCGGCGTTCGCCTCGAGCCAGGGCGCGAGCACGTCCGGGTAGAGCGAGCCACCGTCGTACTCGAGGAGCGAGTCATAGAGCTCACGGTAGCATGCTTGTGCGCTGTGCATTGCGTTCCTTGATGCCTCTGGCGATACTGTCGTTCAGGTGCCGGTGCCAGGCCGAGCGTGGCGTCGGAGGGCGTCATCCGCGACGGCTTGTCGGCAGCGTCACCGGCCTCACGTAGGCTCCTGTTCTCGCGGGCCAAATACTTCGTCCATGCGGGCCTGGAGTAGCCTCTTGGCGTCGTCCCGAAGCGGCTCACCATGAGCGCTGATGAGATGGCGGAACGGCAGATCGGCCAGGCGGCGAAAATCTGAAATATCGGGGGCGCACGCCTCTCGCCAGGTCGCGGGGATGTTCGCCGCGCCGATCAACCCTTGAGCGACGAACAGCGCGCCCGTTTCTTCGGAGAAGAAGCGATCGACGTGTGACCAGTTCTGGACGGCATCACACGTGATGAGGATTCCGCCCTCCCGCGGGAGCAAAACGGCGGCTTCAGGGAACCGCGCGGTCGTGAACACGAATACAATGCCTCCGTGAGCCGGGAACGGGCCCCCTGCTGCGAGCGCTCGGTCGGCAGGTCGGCCGTCGGCCGCCACCGCCGCGGGGAGCGCCCACAGGGCGGCGCCGTAACGATCGCGATAGAAGGGATCATCTCGGCCGTGGAATGCGCCGAGCCGCACGAGGTGGCGGACCTGGCCGAGGGCGTCGAGCTGGCGCAACCCTTCCTCGGTCAGGCGCACGGTGTTCACGAGCGTGAGGTCTCGGTCCTGTCGGAGCACGGTCATCGTGCGGCTCGTCTGGAGATCGATCCCGGCGTGGTGAGTCCTGTTCGTACCCACGACGTAAAAGACCTCTGGGAATGCGTCCTGTATCTCGCCATGCGGCCATGCGGGGCTGTGTTCGAGCATCTGGAAGGCTCCGGCGAATGATCTGGCGCTCAGCGGGGGCGCGAAGCGCTGCCCGATGGAACACCTTGTTGAACTGCGTCTTCGGTCAGGGGGTCAGCTCCCTGGTCATCATGATCCGCGGCGAGACCTTGAACCCCTGCCCCTCATACAAAGCGATCGCTCGCTGATTGTCCGGTCGGACCATGAGATGGACGGCGTTCACGCTGCGCTCCCGCAGGTGTTGTACGGTCGATTCCAGCAGGGTCCGCCCGAGGCCCCGCCGTCGGGACCCAGGCTCCACGAAGATTTCTGTCACGAAGGCATCACGCCCCGCGAACTCGAGATCATACCCGAACGTGGCCAGGCTATAACCGACGAGGGGGCGACGCGCGCCGACACGCGCAACCAGGATCAGCCCGAGGTCCTTGTCGTTGAGCACACGGTGCAGAGCGGGAATCATGGCCTCGGGCCTCCAGGGAATGCCCTCGGCCTCGTTGAAGGCGACCATCAACGGAAGGATGTCGTGCGCGTCTTCACTCCTGGCGAGCGCTATTTCTTCGAGCTCTTCCATCTTCGTTCACCCGCTCCGCTGTCTTGGTCCGCATGGCGCCGCGACTCGGCCGCGCCACGCCTCCAGAGCTGCCCGCACGTAACCGATACTACAGGGGTCTGCGGCTTCTGTCAGGCCGAGCCTTGCATCTGCCGAGCGCGGTCCTTCCGCGCCACGATCGTGCTCGCCGCGCCGGTCTTGGCCAGGGCGTGAGAACGATGCGCGCATGCTCCACAGCGACGTCTCTCGACATGCCCTCTGCCTGCTCGCAGCCTTCTCCGCCTCGACGCTCGTCGCCGGCTGCGCCGATGACGAGGCCGTGCCTCCGCACGAGGGCGATCCGGTCTGCGCCGGCTGGGGCGACGAGGCGCCCGCCGACGGCGTCCTCGAGCTGCCCCGCCCGACCGGCCCGCACCCGGTCGGCACGCAGATCCGCGCCCTCACCGACAGCGCGCGTGGAGAAGAGGCGACGGAAGATCCCGACGACCGCCGGGAGCTCATGGTGCAGCTCTTCTACCCGGCCGATCCTTGCGGCACAGGGCAGCTCGCGCCGTACCTGTCGCCGGAGGAAGGCGACAGCCGGCGCACGACCGGCGGCCTCCCGGCCGAGGACGGCTTCGAGGCGCGCATCCTCACGCACGCGCGCATGGGCGTGCCGGTCGCCGAGGACGGCGCGCCGCACCCGGTGCTCCTCTTCTCGCACGGGTTCGGGATGCTCCGCGCCGACTACACGAGCCTCCTCGAGGACCTGGCGAGCCACGGGTTCGTGGTGGCCGCCATCAGCCACACCTACGACAGCGAGCTCACGGTGTTCCCCGACGGCCGCGCCGTGCCCTTCGGCTCGGTCGTCCTGACGCCGGCGATGGACGCGTCGGAGGAGGAGATCGAGGCCTTTACTCAGGCGATGGGCGAGCACGTCGCGGTCTGGGCCGACGACGCGCTCTTCGTGCTCGACGAGCTCACGGCCGCCGCGCAGGACGACCCGGGCGGCCTGCTCACGGGCCGGCTCGACCTCGAGCGGATCGGCGTGCTCGGCCACTCCTACGGCGGCGCGATGGCCGCCGAGGTATGCGCCCGCGACGACCGCTTCGACGCCGGCCTCGACATCGACGGCAGGCTCTTCGGGCCGCAGGACGGCGCCGGCGGCAGGGGCCTCGCGCAGCCCTTCTTCATCATGCTCGCGGCGGACCACCCCGACGATCCGAGCATCGACGAGACCTACAACGCGCTGAACGGCCAAGGCTACCGGGCGCGGGTCGAAGACGCCGCCCACCTCACGTTCTCGGACCTGCCGGTCGTCGTCGAGCACTTCCTTGGCGAAGGCGTCCTCCCGGAGCTGCTGGGCACGCTCGATCCGGCCCGCGCGGTCGAGATCACGAACGCGTACACGCGGGCCTTCGTCCAGGCGCACGTGCGCGGCGAAGCGGCCCCGCTGCTCGACGGTCCCTCACCGGAGTACCCGGAAGTGACCTTCGAGAAGCGGCCCTGACACCGGAAGAGCCTGCTGAGTCCGCCCGTCCATGCGCCGCGCCCGCTCGCCGGCCCCGCGCTCCTCGCCTGGGCGCTCTGGAACGTCGAGGATGTCAACCCCCCATGTCCGCGGTACACCCACGTCGTGGGCGCTGTAGAGTCGATCCCCGGAGATCGCCGCCGTCCTCAAGCCCCTGGAGAGGTTCATGCTGACGAAGCTCAACGAGCGTGAAGCCGTCGCGTCTTGCGAGCGCTGCTGGGAGCAGGAGATCGTCCCCGCGCTGCACGACTACATCCGCATCCCCAACAAGTCGCCCGCCTTCGACCCCGCCTGGCGCGAGAACGGCCACATGGACAGGGCGGCGTCGCTCATCGCGGCCTGGTGCGAGGCGCAGCCGATCCCCGGGCTCACGGTGGAGGTGGTGCGCATCGGGAACCGCACGCCGGTGATCCTGATGGAGGTGCCGGGCACGCGCGACGACACGGTGCTGCTCTACGGGCACCTCGACAAGCAGCCCGAGATGACGGGGTGGCGCGAGGGGCTCGGCCCCTGGGAGCCCGTGCGCGAGGGCGACAAGCTCTACGGCCGAGGCGGCGCCGACGACGGCTACTCGGCCTTCGCGTCGCTCGCGGCGCTGCGCCTGCTGCACGAGCAGGGGATCCCGCACGCGCGCTGCGTGATCCTCATCGAGGGCTGCGAGGAGAGCGGCAGCCCGGACCTGCCGGCCTACATCGACGCGCTCGCGGGGCGCATCGGCAAGCCGAGCCTCGTCGTGTGCCTCGACTCCGGCTGCGGCAACTACGACCAGCTCTGGACCACGACGTCGCTCCGCGGGCTGCTCCAGGGCACGCTCGACGTGAACATCCTGCGCGAGGGCGTCCACTCGGGCGTGGGCAGCGGCGTGGTGCCCTCGAGCTTCCGGATCCTGCGGCAGCTCCTGTCGCGCATCGAGGACGAGCGGACCGGGCGCGTCCTCGTGGACGCGCTGCACGTGCAGATCCCGGAGGAGCGCGCGGCGCAGGCGCGGGCCGCGGCCGACGTGCTGGGCGAGTCGGTCGTGTGCGAGCTGCCGTGGGTGAAGGGCGCGTGCCCGGTGACCGGCGACACGGCGGAGCTCCTCCTGAACCGCACCTGGCGCCCCGCGCTCTCGGTGACGGGCGCCGACGGGCTGCCGCCCATCGCGGGCGCGGGCAACGTGCTGCGCCCGTTCACGAGGGCGAAGCTCTCGATGCGCCTGCCGCCGCGCCTCGACCCGCGGAAGGCGGCGGCGGCCCTGAAGGAGGCCCTGGAGAAGGACCCGCCCTACGGCGCGGAGGTCCGGTTCCACGTGAGCGAGCCGTCGGCCGGATGGGACGCGCCGGCGACGGCGCCCTGGCTCGAGGCTGCGGTGCGCAAGGCGTCGAAGACGTTCTTCGACCGGCCGGCGATGGGGATCGGCGAGGGCGGGACGATCCCGTTCATGGCGATGCTGGGAGAGAAGTTCCCGGAGGCGCAGTTCCTGATCACCGGCGTGCTCGGGCCGCAATCGAACGCGCACGGTCCGAACGAGTTCCTGCACCTCGGCATGGGGAAGAAGCTGACCTGCTGCGTGGCGAGCGTGATCGCGGACCACGGGGCACGCGCGCGCTGAGGGGCGCGGCGGCGCGCTGTGCAGACGCGCGCGTCCACGGCGGGGGCGGTCGCAAACGGGAGCCCGCGCGCGCCGCCCGTCGACACACCGTTGACACACCGCCGGGATCGCCGTGTGCTGGGGCCGAGGAGAACATCGTGATGGGACAATTTCGATATGCCGCGCTCTGCCTCGCTGCGCTCTGCGCGGGAGGCTGCGGTTCGAGCGAAGAGCCCGGGGACACGGGCACGCCGGGCACGGGCGGCACGGGCGGCGCGGGCGCGACCACCACCTCCCAGAGCTCGAGCTCGAGCTCGAGCGGCGCAGGCGGCGACGGCCAAGGGGGCACGGGCGGCGGGACCGCGACGACGACCGTCGTGGTGAACGAGATCTCGGCCAAGGGCGGCGACTGGATCGAGCTCGGCAACCCGGGCCCGGGCTCGGCCGACCTCGGCGGGCTCGGCCTGTGCGACTCCGACGAGAGCGGGGAGTGCAACACGGCCGACGCGCTCAGGTTCCCCGAAGGCACGCAGCTCGCCCCGGGAGCGTACCTGCTCATCCTCGGCGACCAGCTGCCCGAGGACGGCCCTGGGCCCCACACCGCATGCCTGCCGGACGGCGGACCGAGCAGCTGCTTCTATGCGACCTGGAAGGTGAGCGCCTCCAGGGGCGAGACCGTCTACCTCATCTCCGAGAGCGACGAGGTGCTCGCCCGGCTCGAGTACCCGATCGAGGCGGCAGCCGATGGAGAGACGTGGGGCAGGTTGCCCGACCTGACCGGCGACGGCGCGACCACGGCGCCGACCCCCGGGGCGGAGAACGCGGCGCCCTAGCTCCGCGCGCCGGGAATCCGGAGAGAGAGAGTGAACGCAAAGGCGCAAAGGCGCAAAAAGAAAAAAATGAGTACAGAGCATTTTTGCGTCTTTGCGCTCTTGGCGCCTTTGCGTTCAACTCTCTCTCTGCACCGAACCGCGATGCGCCTGTCACCGACGTCCGCGATCGAGATCCTCCGCGCCCCGCGGCCGCTGCCGCCTCGCATTCGGGCGTCCCGTCCGCCTGGCGGAAATGCGCCAGGTGCCTTGGCATGGCGCTCGGCGGCGCTCGCGCTCTCGCTGCTCCTGTCGGCTTGCGGGGCCTCGGATCCACCGCAGGTGCGGGAGACGGGCTGCCCTCGTTGCACCGGGGCCGCGCGAATCGGCGCGCTCCCGCCGGGCGACATCGACGAGTGCTCCGGTGTCATCGCCAGCGGGCTGCACCCGGACACGCTCTATGTTCACAACGACCACGGCGATGACCCCAGGTTCTTCGCGATCGGGTTCGGCGGCGCGCTGCGGGCCGAGGTGACCGTGGCCGGCGCGGCCGCGGTCGACTGGGAGGACATCGCGCGCGGACCCTGCCGTTCGGGCGTGGGCAGCTGCCTCTTCCTCGCGGACATCGGCGACAACGACGGCGAGCGCGACAGCTACACGATCTACGGCGTGCCGGAGCCGGACACGCTCGGAGGAGGGCCGCTCGCCTCGACCGCCGAGGTGTTCGTGCTCTCGTACCCCGACGGAGACCACGACGCGGAGACGCTGCTCATCCACCCCGCCACCGGAGCGCTCACCATCGTGACGAAGGTCAACAAGGGCACCTCGAGCGTCTACGAGCTGCCTGCGCTGCCCGCCGCGGGCGCGCCGGCGACGCTCGTCCGGACGGGCTCCATCGAGCCGCCCGCCGGGAGCGCGCGCTTCACCAGCGGCGACGTCCACCCGGACGGCACGGGCGTGCTGCTGCGCACCTCATCCCACGTGTTCTACTACCCCATGACACCGGATCAGACGGTGGCGCAGGCGCTGGCCGAACCGCCCTGCGTGCTGCCGTCGCCCGACGAGGAGCAGGCCGAGGCGATCACGTGGGTTCCCGGTGGATGGGACTACGTGACGGTCGGTGAAGGGAAAGAGGAGCCGATCCACCGCGTGTCCTGCCAGGCGCCCTGAATGGCACCCGAGGTGCCGAGTCCGGGCTGGTCGTTGCTCGCGGCGCGATGAGGACACGGCTTCTCGGTGAACGAGGCTTTCGGTATCCTCATCCTCCTTCCACCACCGAGTCCGCAAGGAGGACCATCATGTCGCAACACAGGAAGGCTGCGGCCGCGCTGCTCGCCATGGCGCTGCTCGATGCCGGCTGCGCGTCCCCCGAGCAGGACACGTCCTCCGGCGCGACGGGCGGCGGATCCACCTCGGTCAGCGCCGCGTCCAGCGCGAGCGGCGGAGCCTCGTCGAGCGAAGCCAGCAGCGCGTCGACAGGCCAGCCGCCCGTCACTCCGGGCGAGGTCGACTGCCGCACCCCCGGTGACGGGAAGACCACCCTGGCCTTCGTCAACAAGTGCGACCAGCCGCTCCAGTTCCTGGGGAGCCTCATCGACGGCGGGGAGCTCGGTCCGGGACAGTTCGCGTGCCGCGACGTGGGCACCAGCAAGGAGCCGCTGTCGTCCCTGCGCTACTGGGCATACGCCGGGTCGGACCCCGGCGGCGGCCGACACACGCTGGCCGAGATGACCCTCAACACCGATTTCAACGACTTCGATTGGTACAACATCAGCCACGTGGACGCGCACAACCTCCCGATGGCGATCGTGCCCGTCGGCCTGCCGGACTGCCGGACGCTGTCGTGCCCGACGAGCCTGCTCGCAGCGTGCCCTGAGGTGGGTCGCTACAAGGACGCGGGCGGCGCGACGATCTCCTGCGTGAGCCCTGACCGGGACGATTCCGCGAACCCCGTGGCCACGTACTTCGAAGAGCAATGCAAGGACGCGTATTCGTGGTCCGGCGATGATCAGGAGTCGATGGCCGCCTGCGCCGGGGAAGACTACGACATCGTGTTCTGCCCCTGAGCTGCCGCTGGCCTCCTCGGGCTCAGACGCCGGCGAGGGGTCGATTCATACAGTGACCCGCGTGCCGTCGAACCGGGTGAACGTGAAGCCCTCGAACGGCTCGCGGAAGGTCCGTCGCTCGTCCCGGAGCAGGCTGATCGCCACCTCCTCGCCGAGCGCCAGCGACGCCGCCGCGTCCGTGCGCCAGTGGATGCCCGCCCAGTTGCGCCCGAAGGCGGCGTTGGTCGCCAGCTTGTTCAGCTCACCGCCGACGGTCAGCGGCGGCCCGCTGTACGGAACGAGCCGGGTCGGGTCGGCCGGATCGGGGACGAACGGATCCTCGATGACATGGTCCTCGTCGAAGAAGGCCTTCAGGAGCGTCACATTGACGCCCGCGATGGCGGCGGCGCCGCCCGGATAGGACCCGTGGATCGGGGCGCCCTCCGGGAAGGCCTGCGGAAGCAGGTAGCTCCCGAACGTGTCGAATGTCAGCTCGACCGCCAGCGAGCTCAGAATGTCGTCGTGCAGCGGGTACTCTCGCGCGTCGTTCGCGAGCCGGCGGTGGACAAGCCCGCCGTACGCCTCGGGGCGGATGCTGCGGTGCACGAACCACTTCTGCCAGTAGGCGGCGCGGATCGCGCGCGACGTGCCGAAGGGGAGCAGGCCCTGCAGGTAGGCGAGCGCGAAGGTCGCGGCCGCGGTGGCCTGCGTCTCCGACGTGAGATAGGGGTTCGTGGGGCTCAGGGGGGCCGCGATGCCCCCCGGGGCGTTCGGGTTCGCGCTGCGCGCCGCGCCGAGGAGCAACGCTGCGCCCCAGAAGCTGGACGCGCCGCCATGCACGTACTCCGCCAGATCGCGCCCGGTCGAGATGTAGCGGCGCACCGGGTCAAAGGCGATCGACCGGGTGGGAGCGCGCCCATTCTGCACCGCGAGCCACTCGGCGTGATCGGTCTGGAAGTCGTTGCCCGGCAGCGCCGTGCGGATCGCGCCCCCGATCACCTGCGGGCCATAGGGGATGTCCCGCAGGAGGAACTGCGAGATGTAAGGGCCGTCGAGCACGCCGGGAGGAACCACGTGCCTGGCCGTCCTGCCCGAGCGATCCCGGGGATCGACGTAGGTGACGCTGCCGCGGAACAGCGTGTCCAGCGTGACGCGGCCGCCGACCCGTGGGCCGGTGTAGCCCGACAGGCGGTCGATCTCCTCGAGCGCGTCCTCCACGTCGCTGCTGTCGGCATAACTCTCGAACGGCACGTCCCGCAGGAGCGCCTTCCAGTAGACCTCGACCGCCTCGGAGGCCTTCTGCGCGCTCGCCAGCGCGGGGGCCGGGGGCACGCCGATCTGGGCCGGGGTCTTTCCGATCAGGCTGACGGCGAGCGTGCCGATCGGATTGACGAACTTGCGCGTGCCGCCGAGCGGGATGGCCTCGAAATCGTCCCATTCGCGCGACGCGTGGGCCCTCGCCGCGACGCGGTACGCGGCCAGATCCACCTCGCCTCGCGCGTCGTGCGGCAGGCCGCGCGTGTCCGTCCCGATCTTGTTCCGATAGCGCGCCTCGTCGCCGTTGTCCGGGTGCGGCGCGATCGGCTCCTCGAAATCGTCGACCGCGGCCTCCACGCGCACGCGCAACGCGCGCAGGCGGAGCTCATGATCGAGCGGCGAGACGCGCGGATCGCGGCGCGACGAATCGATGCCGTCGAGCAGATCGTCGATGCCCCTGCCCCGCGCCGCATTGGCAACACCGGGGCTCGCGGCGAGGACGCCTCCCACGGCGAGCGAGCCGGCGACACTCATGAAGGCGCGCCGGCCTGCGACCTTCTCGGCCCCCGGCCGCCCTGCGGCGCCCTCGGAGCCCACGGGCTTCGGGGCGTCGGGAGTCGAAGCATCGCTCCTGGGATCGCTGTCATGAGAATCAATGGTCATGGCGTTCAGCTCCGTTCGTTGCGTGGACCTTCGCGTCCGCCCGCCGCGGCGTTCGCGGTCAGGCACCCGTGAGAATCGGCCTGTGCGCTCAGATCGCGGCGGATCGCCCCGGAAGCGGAGACGGTGAGGTCGAGCTTCCGGCGACGCGCGCGCTTCGAGCGCCGACGAGGCCAGGAAAGGAGCGGACAGCGGCTTCAATTCGCTGCGTCCGTTTTATAGGACAAACGTCTACTATAACGGATAGACTCGAGCAAGGACTTTGTTTCGCAGCGCACCGGCAGGACTTCTGTCGTCCGGGGCCCGGTGATATCGAATGAAGATGCGGCGGGGCGGCGATGAGCGGACGGACTCGGCAATGCTGGACGGCATCGTCCGTGGGGCGCAGGCAGGGGATCTTCCGGGGGTCCTGGGGCTCTATCGAGATCTCCAGCCCGAAGACGCGCCGTTCCCCCCGCCGGCGGCGCCGTGGAGCGCCGGGCGGGTCACGGCACCGCGTGGCCGTCGACCCGGAGCTGGAACAGGAAGTACGGCGGGATGCAGGCGCCCTCGCCCGAGCTCGTCCTGGCGCACACGTAGTCCTCGCGGCAGGGCGCCTCGCTCGAGCAGCGCCGCAGGCCCGCGGGCGTGACGTGGCGGCTCAGGCACTCGGTGAACACCGTCCCGCGGGCGAGGCAGCGGTTGAACGGGTCGAGCACGGCGATGGCGCCGCAGACGCCCTCCTCCGGGAGCGCGACGCAGCTGCTCGTGCACATGCCGCCGGGGAACCCGACGGGGCTCGTGTTGCACACCGCCGCGAGCGGGCACGCCCCGGGCTGCGCCGCCGCGGCGCGATCGCGGTGCGGGTCGGCGTGGGGGACGACGGCGCCGACCTGGCACGGGTCGCCGACCTCCGGCGCCGCCGGCAGGCAGACGCCGACGGTCGCGCGGTCCTCCTGAGGGGCGTCGTACGCGGAGCACACGAGCCCTTCCGCGCAGGTCCAGCCCGCGAAGCTCGGGTCGCCCAGCCCGCAACGCGCGCCATACCCGCCGCGCGCGCCGTCGCCTCGCTCCGGATACGGCACCTCGTCGTCCGGGGCGGCGCCCCGCGCGACGGCCTCGACCACCGCCCGCCGGCGCGGGAGATCACCCGCGAGGTGCGCGGACTCGACGGTGAACAGCGCGTCGTGGACGCGGCCCGGGGGCTCCTGCCCGAGCAGGTGGAAGCCGGCGACGGACCCGCTCTGGTGGCACCCGGGGCAGGTCATCTGATCGAGACGCCGGAGCAGCCCCTCCGGCGAGCGGACGCGCGAGAGGCCGCCGAAGTCGACGCCGGCGAAGTCGCGGGGCTCGAACAGGACGCGGAAGGGCCGGTTGGCGCGGCGCGCGAGCCCGTGGGGCGTCGCCGACAGCGCCTTCGTGGCGAGGAACTCCTCGGGCAGGAGCGCCGTGCCCTCGTCGAGGCGCGCGAGGTTCTCGGGGGCCGATAGCCAGGCGCGGAGCCGCTCGCGCCGCGCCGGGTCGCGCGAGAGCCTGGCGACGTCGGGCGTGTTCTCGAGGGCGAGCGGCGCGTAGCGCCCGGCGCGGGCGTCCCAGCGGAAGGCGCGGAGCACGTACTCCGCGTGCCCGCCGAGATCCGGGCGCACGGTCGAGGGCCAGCGGACGCTCTGCAGGTTCACAACGAGCCGCGCGAGGTGCGCGCGATCGGCGGCGCCCGGGGCGAGCGGGCCCTCGGGCGAGGTGAGAAAGCGGACGAGATCCGGCCCGGAGAGCGCGCCGGCGCGCGACCAGGCCTGCGCGAGCCGGCGGCACGCGCGAGCATCGCCGGCGGGGGCGAGCAGCTCGAACGACACGGTCATCGGGAGGCGCGAGGAGGCGGCGGGGGCCGGCGTGGCGACGGAGGCGCCCGCAGCGGACGTGGCGCCTGCCGCGCTGCCTGCCGCGCCGGCCGGGGTCTTCGCGGCGTAGGCCAGCCGGTACACGAGGCGGGTCTCTCCACAGGCGGAGGCGTCGAACGGGCGGCGATCCATCCGGTTCACCACGCCGATGAGCTCGAAGCGGGCGCCCTCGGCCGAGAGCCACCGCTCGTCGAAGAGGCGGTGCGCGTGGCGCGCGATGCTCGTCCCGCTCCTCGGATCGGCGCGCTAGACCTGCCGCAGGTCGTCGGCGAGCACGCGCGCGATCGAGCCGAGCTCGGCGGTGCGGGAGAGCGCGGAGAGCGAGGCCGGCGCGCGCGGCGCGCCCGTGAGCACCGTGCCGAAGTCGAGGCCCGCGGCCTCGAGCTCGGCGAGCACGGCAGGGTCCGTGAGGAGCAGGAGAGGCCGCGCTTGCGGCGGGGTTCCCTGCGGCGCGGCGGTGGGCGGCGGCCCTCCCGCGGCGAAGCCGCCGGAAGCGGCCGGAGAGGGCGGCGCGGCGGGCGGCCGCCCCCCTGCCCTCCCGACATCCTGGCGCGCCGCGGAGGGCCCCTCGGATGGCCACCACGAGCACCCGGCGATGCCGGCGCTGGCCACCAGCGCGGCGAGGGCGAGGGCGTGACGGAGGCGGCGGGGGCGCACGCTGCCAGGCTACACCGGCGCGCGCCGCGACGATCTCGAGGCGATCTTGACGAAGCGAGCAAACCGAGCCGGGTCGCGGTCGACGTACACACACGGCGTGTGGATACTGTTCCCCATGCAGCACGCCGCGCTCGCGCGCCGGCTCCGCCACGTTCGCGCGCCTTCCCCGCTCCACTTCCCGGAAGAGGCCCTCGTGCCGGAGACCAAGCGCCACCTCGAGATCAGGACCCTGCTCTATGTGGTGCTCAAGACCTTCGCGGATCGCGCGTCGATCGGATCCGACCAGTTCGTCTACTGGTCCGCGTCGGATCCGAGCCGGTGTCTGGCGCCGGACGCCTTTGTCCGGCTCGACACCCCTGACACGCCGTTCGGCTCCTGGAAGACGTGGGAGCGTGGTGCCCCTGAGCTCGCCGTCGAGATCGTGAGCGAGCACGACTCGGATCCGCAGACGTGGGCCGACAAGCTCCGCAAGTACCACGAGCTCGGCGTGCTGGAGCTCGTCGCGTTCGATCCTGACGCCGCGCCAGGAGAGCGGCTGCGGGTCTGGGATCGCATCGACGACGATCTGATCGAGCGCGTCGTCGAAGGGGAACGCAGCCCGTGCACCGTGCTCAATCTGCACTGGGTCATCGTCCCTGCCGCAGGCCAGCCGGCGGCGCTCCGTCTCGCCCGCACCCCCGACGGGGCGGAGCTCGTCCTGACCCCTGAGGAGGCGGAGCGACGCCGCGCCGAGGCCGAGCAGGCCGCCCGCGCGACAGCGGAGCGGCGCATCGCCGAGCTCGAGGCCGAGCTGCGCCGACGAGGCGGCTGACCCCGTCGGCATCCACCGGGTCAACTTCACCATCTCCGACGAGGCAGCGCTGCTGACGCCCGGCAGAGGTGCGAGGAAGCGCTGCTGACGCCCACGGGTCATCGGGGCCGTCGGGCGCGCGCAGGCGCGGAGGGCGCCTCGATCCAGCGGCGGAACAGGCGGGCCTCGCCCGGCGGGAAGAACGCGGTGGGCGGCACCTCGGCGTGGTAGCGCCGGAACGCGGCGCTGAACTCCGCAGGATCGCGGTCGAACCACGCCTCGGCCTCGGGCGAGCCGCGCAGGAGCCGCTCGAAGCGCAGCCGCGCCACGAGCAGCGCCGACATCCTCACGCCGTCCTCGTCCGCGCCGAGCAGCGCCTTCCGGAGCGCGGGCGGCAGCGCCGGATCCTCGGCCGCGGCGCGCAGCGCGGCCACGGGATCCTCGGCGGTCATCGCGCGGGCCACGAGCGCTTCGTAACGCGCGTGCGCCTGCGCCCCGCTCAGCCGCGCCGGCCGCGCCGCCGCGCCCTCCGCTGCCCCGCCGCGGGCCTCCGCTGCCCCGCCGCGGGCCTCCCCTGCCCCGCCGCGGGCCTCCCCTGCCCTGCCACGCGCCGCGCGCCCCGCGGCCCCGCCGCCGGCCGCGCGCGTCACCCGCGCCTCCCGCGCCGGCCGAGCGCGCGCCGCGCGCGGCGGAGCTCCTCCCGCACGGCGGCCGCGTCGTCCGCGCCATGCACCGTGCCCTCCATGCGCTCCAGCGTCACCCCGCGCAGGTTCGGGCAGCGAGGCGCGACCTCGTCCAGGAGGCGCCACACCGGCTCCGGCACGGCGTCGTCGTGGCCGTCGAGCCGCAACACCCGGCCCGAAGGCAGCCAGCCCGGATCGCTCGGGCCGCCGCCGGAGAGGTGGATCTCGATCACCCGGGCGAGATCGAGCCGCGCCACGTACTCGGCCGGATCGAAGCCGAAGTTCTCCGCCATGGTGTGGACGTTGTGCAGGTCGAGCAGCAGGTGCGTCCGCGGCGCCCTCAGGATGCGCTCGAGGAAGCGCGGCTCGTCCAGCGGGTCGCCGAGCACGAAGTAGCTGACGCTGTTCTCGACGCCGACGTCCTCCACGACGTCCTGCATCGCCCGGAGCGCGCGGCGGGCGACCGCGGCGCCGTGCGCGCTCATGGGCATCGGGAGCGGCAGCCCGGTCGAGAGCCCGGCGGGCGCGCTGATCCCGAGATGATCGGTGTACCAGCGGAACCGGAAGATCGCGTGGTCGCGCCGGAGGGCCGCGCGCCAGCGGGCGCGCCGGCCCGCGTCGGCGGCCGAGGCGCCGCCGAGCGACCAGCCGACGCCGTGGGCGACGAACGGCCGGTCCGACCGGCGCGCGAGCTCGGCGAAGCGTCGGTGAAAGCCGTTCTCCTGGAGATCGGCCTCGGCGGCGTCCGGCACGCGCCAGAGCGTCTCGGGCGCCACCTCGTAGTAGTCGGCGTCGCGCAGGATCACCTCGGCCAGCAGGTCGAGGAACGCCGCGTCGGGCTGGAGCGTGAGGCCGACCGGGATCAACGCGTGGATGCCCCGCGCCCGTCGACCGAGAAGAAGTACAGGAAGCGCCGTGACTTGGAGGGCACGTGCCCCATGCCGCAGGCCATGAGCCCGCTGTCCTTGGCCCCCTCGACGTCGATCCCGCAGCCGCTGGCGATCGCCCAGTGCGCGCCCGCCGGCGGCGCCTTCACGAGCCGCGCGCGCACGCTCGCGGCCCGGGCCTCCACGTTGCCCGCGCCGGCGCCAAGGCCCTTCCGGAGCAGCGCCCCGAGCGCGCCGATCCGCTGCGCGGCGATCGTGTCGTCGTGCTTCAGCTGCTCCTCCCGGCCCCCGGACGCCATGCGGCGCATTCCGTCGTAGCTCGGGAGCGCGACGTCGAGCTGCGTCGCGACGACAGGCACCTTGTCGGTCCTGACAGCCACCATGAGCGGCTCCCCGGTGCCGGCGCCGGGCACGAGCTTCTTCAGATCGGCCATGGTCGCGCAGACGACCTCGACGCCCGCGAGCGGGGCGAGATCCCCGTCCGCGCCGAAGTTGAGCAGCTCGCCGAACGCGTGGCCGCGCTCCCACTTGGCGCTGTCGTCGGCGGGGATGACGAAGACGAGCAGCGCCCTGCTCGCCTGCCGGGCGCGGCGGAACGCGGCCGACACCTGGACCAGCGACCCCGCGGCGGCCGCCGGCTTGCCCGTCTCGTCGCACGCGGCGCCATCGCCGAACGCGTCGCGGATGAACGTGGGCCACGCGGTGGCCGCGAGCCCTGCTGCAGTCGCTCCCAGCAAATGCCTGCGCTTCATGGTCACTCCTCACCGCCGTTCCCGAGCAGCTCGCTCTCCGCCTCGCCGCGCCCCGAGGGCTCGGGCGCGAGCGGCGCGAAGGCCTCCCAGCCCGGCCGCACCAGCCTATCCTGGTGCCGGCGCAGCACGATCGGCGCCGCCCCCGCGGATCGCAGCACCACGTGATCGCCCGCGGCCGAGTACTCGCCCGTCGCAACCACCTCGCCGGAGCAGCGGTCCTCGAGCGTGAAGCCCCCGGACGCGTCCAGGAGGAGCGTCCGCAGCCCCGCGGCGTAGAGGCCGACCAGCTCTGCCTCCGCGCTGCCAGGCTCCAGCGCGCCGCCTCTGGCGGCCGCAGGCACCGCGGCGAGCGCGTCCAGGGCGTCCTGCGCCGCCGAGGGCGCGAACGCGGCGGGATCGCCCGGCTCGCGCTGCGCGTCCGGCAGGGCCTCGATCACGCCCTCGGGCGGATCGAGGAAGGAGCCGCGCTCCAGCAGATCCGGCGCTGTGAGCGTCCACATGCCGTCGCGGCGCGGGGAGATCTCGCCGCCGACGAGCGCCGCGAGCGCCGCCGCGGCCGCTTTGCTCGCGTGCAGCGTCAGGCGGTCGTCCCGCGCCTCCTCCCCCAGCGCGAGCCATCGGATCTCGCCCTCGACGCCGCGGACGTGCGCGAGCATGCCCGCGCGCAGCGCGATCCGCTGCGCGCCCTCCGGGCCGCGCAGCACGGCCGTCTCTTCCACGTCGAGGGCGACCGGCAGGATCGGCGCCCCTTGCCAGCCGTCGCTGGCCACGGTCCAGCGAGCGCGCGCCGCGGGATCGAGCAGCACGTACGCGGTCGTGTCCGGAGCGTCGATCGGCTGGGCACACCCGGCGGAGAGCAGCGCCGGACAAAGAAGGGAGAACGCAAGGAAGAGACCACGACGTCTGGGCATCGGGCGGAACCTCCGGGGAGCTGAGACGCCCCACGGCGGTGAAAGTTTCATCGACCACGAGGGCCGCGCCCAGCCCGTGATCGCCCGGGGCGAGCCCCGAGCGGCGAGGGGCACGGCCCTCCGCTTCACCTCCACGCCGTGCATCGGTATAACGAGGAAGCCATGAGCGCCGACCCGTCAGGCCTGAGACGGCCCAGGCACCCGATCCCCGACTTCGTCAAGACCGCGCTGAACGAGCGTGGCCTGATGAATGCTTACAGGGCGCGCCCTGCCTACCAGCAGAACGATTATGTCGGGTGGATCAATCAAGCGAAGCGGCAGGAGACCAGGGAGAAGCGCCTCCGCCAGATGCTGGATGAGCTTGAAGCCGGCGGTGTTTACATGAACATGAAGCATCCGGCATCGGAGAAGACGTGAGCTATCCCGCGGAAGGGAACAGCGAGTCCATGTTGGCCTATGTGTTCTGGCACTGGAGGCAACCGCAGGCCGCCGCGGGCGAGTACGAGCGCCGGCAGCGCGCCTTCCACGCGGCGCTCGCCCGAGCGCCCGCGCCGGACTTTCTCCGGTCGTTCAGCGTCGGGCTCTCCGGGGCCCCGTGGGCGGCCGGCGGCGGCGACGTCTACGAGGACTGGTACCTCGTGCACGATTTCGGTGCGCTCGGCGCCTTGAACGAGGCCGCGGTCTCCGCCAGCCGCTCGGCGCCGCACGACGCGGCGGCCGCGGTCGCCGGCGGCGGGGCCGGGGGCCTGTATCGCCTGCGGGGCGGGGTTGCGCTGAACGCGCCCGGCTACGCCCACTGGTTCGGCAAGCCCGACGGCGTGTCCTACGGTGAGCTGTTCGCCCGGCTCACGCCGATCCTGGAGCAAGCGAGCGCCGGCCTGTGGATGCGCCAGATGGTGCTCGGGCCCGGCCGGGAGTTCTGCTTGCACGCGGCGACCTCCGTATCGCTGCCCGCGCCGTTCGATGCGCTCGTCCTCCCGCTCCGGCCAGCCTGGCCGGCGCTCGACGACACGGGCATGACTCCGGCGCGCTGAGGCCCGCGCCTCACGGCACCCGCCCGCTCTATCATGGAGATCGACCTCGCGTTCGTCCCCGGCTTCTCCGCGTCGCTCGCCGGCTGGGAGGCCACGCTGCGCGTGAGCGGCCATGGCGCGGTGAGGTGCCACTGGATCGGGCCGTCGGGCCCCGAGGAGCGAACCGGGACACGCCACGATCTCTCGCTGACCCCGGAAGCCTTCGAGAGGCTCAGCGGCGCGCTCAGCGAGCTCCCCGAGGAGCTCCAGCGGTGGGCGCTCGACGACGCTCCTGTCCGGCGCATCCGGTGCCGCGCCGGAGATGGGCTCATCGAACGTCGCCGGTCGGTATCGAGGCGGGCCGCGACGCCGCTCGAGGCGGCGTTCGATCGCGTCTGGCTCGAGCTCTTCTCCCTCGTGCGGCCGGCCCTTGTCGACCTCGGCATGCCCGAGTCGCTCGTCGCGCTGGCCCGCTGATACGACAGCGCCCGACAGCAGCGAACAGCACGAGCGCTCCGAGGGAGGCTTGCCGACGTGCTCCCGCGTTCCGTGTACACTATGCGCCATGAACCGCTTCCTGCTGATGAGTGTGCTTGCTTTGTCCGCGTGTAGCCCCGAAGCTCGGGACTTCGCTCCTGGGAGCTCCGACGCCGCGAGCTCGGGGACCTCCGGCGGGGGCGGAGGCGTCGCCGTGGCCGCGGCGGGGACCGGAGGCGACGACGCGCCCGGCTGCCAGGATGGCCTGTCCTTCTGCGGCGGCGCCTGCGCGGACAAGACCTCCGATCCGGAGCACTGCGGCGCTTGCGGCCATTATTGCCTGGGAGCGCCGTGCGTGGCGTCGCGCTGCCAGCCCCTCCTCCTGGCGTCGGGCGGCGTCGAGCCGACGGACATCGTGGTCGACGACACCACGGCGTACTGGGTCGATCCCGTCGCTCGACAGGTGATGACGGTGCCTGTCCGCGGCGGCAATGCGGAGTTCCTCTTCATGGGAGACCCCCCCTTCGCCCCCCAGAGCATCACGCTCGACCCCTCCGGCCAGATCTATTTCACCGACTCAGGCCTCGAGATCATCATGATGGCGACGTACGAGGGCGATTCCACGATCCTCGCGGACGGACAGACATACCCCATGGGCATCGCGGTCGACGCCGAGAACGTCTACTGGACGAGCGCCGACCAGGGCACCGTCATGAAGGTGCCCGTCGCGGGAGGCGCCCCGGTCGCGCTCGCGGAGGGGCAAGACTCGCCGCTCGGCATCGCGGTCGACGCGACCCACGTCTACTGGGTGAACGAAGGAGGCACGGTGATGAAGGTGCCTGTCGCGGGCGGCGCCCCCAGCGCGATCGCGGACGGGCAGGTCAAGCCGCAGGACATCGCCGTGGACGCCGCCGCCGTCTACTGGACCAATGACGGAGGCACCGTGATGAAGGCTCCGCTCGAGGGCGGCCCCCCCTTCGCGCTCGCGGAGGGGCAGCGCAACCCGCGGAAGCTCGCGATCGACGCCGAGAGCGTCTACTGGACGAACGACGACGGCACCGTGAAGAAGGTGCCCATCGGAGGCGGCGATCCCGAGACGCTCGCGACGGGGCAAGATCATCCGCTGGGCATCACCGTGGACGCGACAAGCGTCTACTGGACGAACAGCGCCGCAGGTACGGTGATGAAGCTCCCGAAGTGACACCCCGCTTGCCAGGGGCCCGGTTCGAGCGCGACGATCGGCGCCGCCATGAAGCGCGCCGCCCTCCTCCCGATCGCCCTCCTCACCGCGTGCGCCGGCCCCTCGGCTCCCCAGCGTGCTCCCGTCGCGCCGCTGCCCGCGGCGCCGCGCCCCGCCGTCGCCGCGCCCGCGGTCGTGGCGGCGCAGCCCGCGAGCGCGCCGGCAGAGCTCACCTTCGTGCTGAGGATCGCCCATCCGAAGCGGACCTGGGCCAACGCCGCGCAGCTCGTGCCGAGCAGCGCGCTCGTGTTCACCATGGGCTCGACGGAACCCACGAGCGTGCTCGAGGGAGCGGTGGGCCCGGACCTCGCCGGGATCGTCGATCTCGACAGGCCGATCGACGTCGCCTTCCTGGGCACCACGGGCGCTCACGCCGTTGCCTCCCTGTCGGTCGCGGAGCAGGAGGTGCCGCGGCTGGCCGATCGCTTCGTGCTCAAGGAGCTCGAGGAGCACCCGGGCCTGTTGCGCGTCGAGCGCGCGCGTGACGCCGATCCCGACGAGGAGGCGCCGCCCTGGGCCTGCGCCTTCGATCCGGGCGAGCGGCGGGACGGCGCGCGCCTGCTCTGCGGCGAGGACGTGGAGGACATCGAGGCCGCCGCGGCCTACCTCGTCCAGGTCGTGGCCCGGGAGCCGCTCGACGCGGACGCGCGGATCGAGCTCTCGGATCGGACCCTCCGCCAGGCCGTGGAGGAGGCGAGCGCCGCGGGCGACGCGGACGAGGACGACGGCCGCGCCGGGGCGCTGGGCGAGGAGCTCGCCGCGGGGTTCCTGCGCGACATCGAGCGGTTGAACGTCGACCTCACGTGGGGCCGCGCGGACGTCGAGGTCGGCCTCACGCTGCGCTTCGCGGGCCGGCGCTCGCCCCTCACGCTGGCCCTCGCGCCGGCCACGGCGCAGGACGCCGCGCCGCCGCCGGCGTTCTTCCGCCTCCCGGCCGACACGGCGGTCGCCTTCCACACGCAGGGCGCGTCGCGCGCCGAGCTCACCCCGCTGCGGGAGGCCGTCTTCAAGGCGCTGCGCGACGACATGATCGACGACGGCTACGACGGGCCGCGGCTCGATCAGGTCCTCGCTCGCCTCGAGACCCTGGCCCTCACGGGCGGCCCCCTCGTCGTCGGCGCGGGCGTAAACGGCGCGGCGGCGGAGAAGGCGCTCGCGGCCTACCAGCGCGACAAGGGCGCGCCGCGCGCGCGAAAGGCGGCGCGCCTCGCGCTCCAGGGGTGGGTGCTGGCCTCGGTCGAGGAGCCGGCGCAAACCTGGATCTCGGGGGTGAAGGAGCTCCTCCAGCGCGGCGATGAGCTCGACAGGTTCAAGAGGAGCGCGCCGAAGGACGGAAACACCGCTCAGGCCTCGGGCAAGCCGAAGAAGGACGACGAGGACAAGCAGAGCACGACGCACGCGATCGTCCGCGCGCCCGCCTCGCTGCCCGCGGGGACGCTCCACGTCGAGCTCCGCTCCAAGCCGCTCACGAAGGACGCCCCGCCCGCGCACACGACCCACCTCTATGTCGTCCCCGCCGGCCAGCGGACGTGGCTCGGGATCAGCGAGGACGACGCCGCCCTTGTGGCTCGGCTGCGCGTCGCGGTGGATCCGGGGCGCGACGAGGGCACGCTCGGCGCGGCGCCGGACATGGAGGTGCTGCGGAGGCGCGGGACGCTGGCCGGCGGGCTCTTCTCGCTGGTCGGCTTGACGCTGCTCGCGGCGAACGGCGACACGCCCGAGGCGCTGGACGAGGCCGCCAGGGATCTCGCCGCGCTCGCGGCGCTGCCGGCGCGCGGCGGGGTCGCCGTCCCGCTCGCCGTCACCTCCGAGGTGCTCGGATCCGGCGCGGCCCGCGTCGACGTCCGCGTGCGGCTGACCCACGCCGGGATCCAGGACGCGATCGCGCTCCTCGCCCGCTGACGTCGACCCACGGCGCGAGAGGCACGGACCGCGCTCGAGGCAGCGTCACATCGAGATGTTGATCGTGGGCGACTGGCTCGTCGTCCAGTCGCTGACGCCCGGGAAGTAGGTCGTCTCCTCGTCGCCGCCCCGGGTCGTGTGGATCTGATACCGGCGATTCGCTCCGCAGTTGAAGAGCGCCCCATAGACGACCGATTTCGTCTGACCGGCGCCGACCGACTCGGACGAGGTCTTCGCGAGCTTGTCCCACGTGCCGCCGGACACCTTCACCTTGCTCTCGTCCCAGTCGACCGTGAACGGCCGACTGCCGGAGTTGTGCACGCGCACCGTGATCTGGCAGCCGGCCACCGCGTCGTTCGGCGCGCTCGCGGCGATCGCGGCGCCGATGGGCAACGCGAGGGCAGCGGCGATCAAGGTCCGGCGAATGAGCACATGTCGTTCGAACATCATGGCGAGTTCTCCTGGGGTGGCGCGGCCGTCGATTCCTCTCGACGGCTCGCTCGCGCAGGGACCTCAGCAACGGGCAGGCCAGAGGCGAACTCGCGCCGAACCGCGAAGATTGAGCCTCGTCTCGGCCGCGCGCCGCCCGCCTCCGCTGCGCGGAGGTGCTCGCGCCGCGCCCTCGGGCGCCTGCACGCGCCGCTGGCCAGGAGCGCCGCGGGTGACACATCGCCACGAGGGTGTCACGTGACACCCTGTGGCAGGTGAGCCAGCGGCCCGGCGCGCCTCGCGGTCAGCCCCACCCCTCCAGCACCAGCTTGCCCACCGCCTGCCCCGACTCGATGCGGGCGTGCGCGGCGCGCAGGTTCGCCGCGCTGATCCGGCCGAAGTGCTCGCGGCGCGTCGTGCGGACCCGCCCCTCGTCGACCCACGCCGCCACGCGCGTGAGGATCGCCCGCTGCGCGGCCATGTCCGCGGTCTCGTAGAGGGACCGCGTGAACATCAGCTCCCACGCGAAGGTCGCGCTCTTCGACATGAGCTTCCCGAGATCGAGCGGCGCCTTCGCCTCGACGATCCCCACGATGCGCCCGCGCGGCGCCACGAGGTCCGCCATCGTGTCCCACCACGCCTCGGTGCTCTGCGTGTTGAAGATGAGCTCCACGTGCTGTATCCCCGCGGCCTCGAGCTGCGGACGGAGCGGCGCCCGGTGGTCGACGAGGACGTCCGCGCCGAGGGAGCGCGCCCACGCCCGGCTCTCCTCGCGCGAGGCGGTCGCGACGACCCGCAGCCCTGCGGCCTTGGCGAGCTGCACCACCATCGAGCCCACGCCGCCGGCGCCGCCGAGGACGAGCACGGCGCTCCCCGCGTCGCGCCCCTCGGGGTCGACGTTGAGGCGCTCGAAGAGCCCCTCCCACGCGGTCAGCGAGGTGAGCGGCAGCGCCGCCGCGTCGGCGAACCCGAGCGACCGCGGCATCGGCGCGGCGATGCGCTCGTCGACGAGGTGCACCTCCGCGTTGCTGCCCGGCCGCGCGATGCTGCCGGCGTAATAGACCTTGTCTCCCGGCCGAAACACGGTGACGTCCGCGCCGACCGACTCGACGATGCCGGCGGCGTCCCAGCCGAGGACGCGCGGCGGGTTCTCGACCCGGGGCTTCGGCGCGCGGACCTTCACGTCGACCGGGTTCACGGCCACCGCGCACACCCGCACGCGCAGATCGCGCGGCCTCGGCGCCGGCTCCGGCAGCTGGAGATCGAGCAGGCTCTCGGGGTGCTCGATGGGAAGGTAGCGGTGGACTCCTACGGCATGCATGGTGTTGCTCCTCTGCGGGACCGGCAAGAGGCCCCGTCACGCGCCGCAAGGTGACCCTCGGCGGCGCGACGGACAATCCACCTGCGGAGACGAAGATCTGTGAATGCCGTTCACAGATCGCCCGGTCGCAACCTTGCCGCTGCCTCTCTCCGCAGGTTACGTCTGTTACTTCTACGGCATGCGAAGAGGCTTACTCCAGGTTCTCTTGTTCATGAGCGCTGGCCTCGCGTGCCAGCCGGTGCCCTCCGGGTCGGACACGGGCGTCGAGGAGCCGCTCCCTGACGATGGTGACAACCCCAACCCGCTCTGCCCCGGCCCCGTCGAGCCGGACACCAGCGAGGTCGCGGCGCTCTCGCTCCCGGCGCGCACGGTATCGACGCTGTCCGGCGCTTACATCGCGAGCGACCAGCGCTCGACGCGGACGCGCGTGGTCGTGGAGGGCCAGGCCGCGCTGGCGATCGGGCCCGACTATCCGAGCTCCGTGACGATGGCGCTGGATTCGGTCGTCGACCCGCGCTGCTGCTGCAGTCCGATCCCGGGCGCGATCACCATTGACCAGATAGGCGCCATCCAGGGTGCGATCGCCGTCGAGCAGACGGGGCCCACGACGTTCTCCGTCCGCGTGAGCGAGGAGGGGACATCGACCTTCGAGGTCTCGGGCGTGCTCGCGGTGCCGGAGGGCGGCCTCGACGCGTGCTCCGCGTACGACGACACCCGCGAGCTCCCCGTCACGCTGTTGATGACCGTCCAGGCGGCGCGCCCGCGCTGGCAGATCGAGACACCGGCCCACTGCGGCGCGAGCGCCGTCATCCAGTCGAACCGGCCTCTCCCGATCACCACGGCGGCGTTCGACGCGGCGGGCCTGCGCTTCTCTCCACAGAACGTCGAGCGCCCGGCGGTCGACGTGGTGGGGACCGGCGTGGGGCTCCGGGTGCGCGAGGGGGGCGCGCCCTCCGATATCGTCGCGACAGGGGACGGCAGCGTCGTGATCACCGCGGCCGACGGCGGCGCATCGCGCGAGATCTCGGTGATCCCTGCCGCCCGCATCGACGCCATGGACGTGGTGTTCGCGATCCCGGGCGTCGCGGGGGGCGAAAGGGCCCTCGTGGACGGCGAGACGCTCGACGGGTTCCACCGCAGGGGGAACCGGGTGGTCGCCGTGATCTCCGGGCTCGCGTCCGGCGGTGTTCCGCTGTGCAGCGAGGCGAGGACCGAGGATTTCGAGGTGAGGTCCTCCACGCCGGAGGCCTGCGTCGATGGCCAGTTCTGCGAGAGCAGCGAGGTCCCTCGCGGGGTTATGCTGACCCGCTCCGCGGAGGTCATCGCCGACGGGACGTGCGCGGTGCGCGTCGATGCGCCGGCGTTCGCCGGCGGGGCGGGCCTGGGTGCGGAGATCTCCGTGACCCTGAAGGGCACCGAATCGATGATCGATCTCACGCCCTAGGTTTACCGACCGCTCGTCGAGGAGCGGGGTGGGCCTCTTCTCAAGGTCGGCCGGGCGGACGTGGCTGAGCGCGACCAGCGACGCCGTGCCAATGCAGGCAGACGAGGCCCGTCCCGGCCCAACGGCGATCTACGTCGGACCCCGTGGATCTGGCCCCGGGGCATCGCCTGGCGACTGGGAGGGCGAAACTGCCGCGAATCGCCGCGAGGCTAAGGCTCAGGAGTCCGACGAGTCAGGCTTCCGCTTTCTTGGCTCTGTGGTGATGCGCGACGTCCTGGGTTGCCGCTTGAATTCATCAGCCACCTGTTGGAGCTCCGCGTACTCGAAGAAGAATTCCGGTTCGACTTCACCGTTTGGGAAGCACTTGCAGAGCACCCAATCTGCAGGGTTAGTCAAGATGCTCTCGACCTGCATGCCAGCGATGTATGTCGGAATGCATCGCAGGGAAACGACCTGTGACGGTTCAGCACTCATGTAATAGGTAAGGTGCTGCCGGGGAACCACCTCGATGGGTTCGTCCTCCCGCCACGCATTTTTCAGTAGCCATGTGTTGACCACACGATTAAAGAACGCGTTGCCCCCGTCTTCTCTGGTTAGGATGGTCATTCCACCAGGGCTTGCCGGGTGGCGCTCTCCGTTGGCGAGCACAATCTCAGCTTGATCGTAGATGAGCTTCTTCGCTTGTACGATGAAGCGAATCTCTCTGGCGTGCCCTTCCCAATCCTTTTCTTCGACCGGCCTTAGCTCATAGGCATCAATATTCCGATAATGTGCTTCCAGCAGAGCATCTTTCGTGTACCCCATCCTGGACACGAGGATGCCCTTCGTGGCCCCCACGCCATCCACGGCCGTGTAGAAGTTGCCCACCATGCCGATGCTGACCGGTGTTGCTCGGTCCTTTGCCTCCAGGGCGATAAGAGCGCTGGTCGTCTCGTTGCCGACGTGCACAACCACGTCGATCTGACGACGCACACCGCTCTTCGCTTTTAGCCGACGATCCCACTCGATCCGCTGGGCATCTGGGCCGATAGCCTTCTGAACGGCCGCTACCAGGCGCTCGAACGCCTTGCCCTTAGGTTCCTGCTGGGGAGGCGGCTCCGACATCCTGGCGAGCATACCACCGGTCGCGTCCGTTCTGCGATCCGGACACCCGGGACGGCACGCGGAGAGCGCCGATGAAGAGCGTCATCGGATTGGACGTGCATGCCACCAGCACGACATTCGCCGTTCTCAGCGAGAGCGGCAGGCGACTGGGGACCCACGTCGTGGAGGCCAGCCAAAGGAACGTCTCCTGGATGGCGTCCTCGGCGTCGTCATGGGAGACGCAAACGCGCATGGCATACCGGAGCACATCCGTGCGGTACACGCGCATAAGCGCGTCGAGAGTACGCATCTAGCCCTTCTGAAGGGCGCAAATGAGCTCCCCGTCCGTTCGTCCCTCCGGCGACCGCGGGGCCGCTGGCGTGTCCGCCGCCCCTTCGTCTCATCGCATCCTCCTGTACCGGCGCGCCGCGCGGTGGCAACGACCGCAGCGACGGCCTCACACCGGAGGGCTGGCTGGTCGCGGCTCCGCGCGTGAGGGCTGGCGGCGGGGACAGGGGCGAGGTGGGGCCTGGGGAGCATCGCTGCGAGCGCTGGAAATCGTTCGGCCCATGGAGGATTCAGAATTTTTTTCGCCCTGGTGCCGCTTACGGATGCGTCCGATCTTCTCTCACGAAATCGTCACCCATCCACCGGAAGGCCTGGTAGTCTCCGCGCGCTGCTCGTCCGGCCGGTGGCCGCGGCGCCGTCGAGACGAGCGTGCGGTGAAGGCCGTCGCTTGGGCGCGATCTTCCACTTGACACTGCGCCGACCCCCTCGCGCGCACGCGCGCGTGCCACAGGTCGACCCGCCGGGCCAAGAAAGCGGACGACGTCAGTCGCGGGGCGCTGGTAGCCTTCCGGCCATGCCGATCGAACCGCCCGACCCGCTGAACCTCGCCCGCTTCTTCCAGCACTTTCTCGTCTTCGTCGGCCTCGGGACCGCCGTGCTCCCCCGAGCCCTCCAGCGCCCGCGCCGACGCCCTCGGAAGCCGTAGGAGGCGCGAGCGCTCCCGGACACCTCCCGTGCTCTTGGACCGGAGGAGCGCGGTTTTTGGCCCGCAACGAAGCCCCGCATACCGTCGGCGGGGTGATCCCCTCGCTGTACGGCCTTGCCGTCCTGTCGGCGGCCCTGGCCTTGGTCGTCGCGCGACATCGCCCCGAGCACCGCCCGCTCGCATGGCTCCTCGGGTACGGGGTCGCCTCCGACGTCGTGCGCCGGATCGTCCGGCTCTACGTCTTGCAGCCAGCACGGGCCGAGCTCGGGGGAGCCCCTTTCACGGGTTGGGTTCGCGTCGCTGGCCACGTCGAGTCCGCCTTGTTCGTCGGCTGGATGGCCGGGGTGGCGGCGCTCGCGGTGTGGATCTTCGGACGGCGGCGACCGTGGGGCGTGCTCGCGGGCTATGTCGTGGCGGTCGCAGTCCTCGCCGCGGGATACCCGACCTTCCGCGGTGAGCTCCTCGGCAGGGCCTATCTCGCCCTGCAGCTCGCGGCGCTGTGCGTGTCGGTCGGATGCCTGCTCCGGTGGTTCGTCGGGAGGGAGCGGACGAAGGTGCACCACGTCGCTGCGGGCCTGATCATCCTCACAGAACTGTCGATGCTCGCGGGCCCGTACCGCTTCGGCGTCTTCACGACTTGGGATCTCGCGCAGTCGATGCTGATTGCGCTGTACATCACGATCGTTCCTGTCCAGGGGGTGGCGGTATGGCGACGGACGCCGTAGCGTTCACGCTCGCTCAGTTCATCGTCTTTTTCATCGCGATCATCGTTCGCGATCGAGGCTTTGCACCAAAACGCCTCAAGTCCGCCGATCTCGGCATGCAGGCGGGCCTCGTCCGCGCCCTCATCGCACGTTACCTTCGAGGTACCCGGGCGACACGCGAGGATGTCAACGACCTCGCGCAAGACGTCCTCCTCGCCGCGTGGGAGTCCAGCGAAGAGGGCCGCTACCGACCCGACCCGGACGTGCAGCCCGCGGAAGCGCTTCGTGTCTGGCTGCGGGCGCTGGCCTATCATCGCGTCCGCCATCACCTCGAGAGTGCCCGGATGCGGCGCGAGGAGATCGTTGCGGCCCCGCCGCACGCATCACACGAGGCACCGACTCCGGAGCAAGCCCTCGAGCGCGAGGAGATGCGTCGAGCCTTCCTGGAAGCCTTGCACCAGCTACCTGAGCACGAGAGCGCGGTGATCGCGGCTCACGACGTTTTCGAAATGTCGATGGAGGAGGCCGCCGAGCAGCAGGACGCGCCGGTTAGCACGGCCTACAGGTGGCGCGCCCGCGGAATCGCTGCGCTGACCCGGGCGCTCCGCCCGCAGCGCCGGTGAACACCGCCGCTGCGTCGTGGTGGCCTCGCCGTAGGATCCCCCGCCACAAGACGCAGCGGTCGTCGATCCTCCGTCCGAGGTGGCCCTGTCTTCTTCCTTGCGTGCGAAAGCCGCCCAACCTACTTCTTGGTGCGAGAGCCGTCTCCGCTCGAACAGCTCGAGGAGATCTCCATGCCCTGGTATGTCTATTTCGCGTATTTCTTCGGTGGGGCGTTCCTCGCCAATGCGCTCCCCCACTTGATCGCGGGCGTCTCCGGCCAACCGTTGCAGACCCCGTTCGCATCACCGCCGTTCAAGGGGTTGTCGCCGCCGGCGGTGAACGTTGCCTGGGCGCTGGCCAACCTCGCCTTCGCGTACCTCTTGCTTGTGCGCGTCGAAGCCCTCGACCTCCGGAGCTGGTCTGACGTGGGTGTCTGCTTTCTCGGGTTCGGCGCCATGGCCCTCCAGTGCTCACGTTCTCTCGCTCGCATTCGCAAGCAGGCCGTCCCCTGACCTGCCCCGTCGCGAGGCGACGAGAGCACTCGCCGAGAACGCCGTGAGGCCACGGCGAGACGATTGAATTTTCGCGACGGGCACCACGCACGCCGCCGCCCCCCGAAGACACGGTCTGTCCCCACAGGAGCTCGGCGCGCCGGCTCTCAACGTGCGTCGCCAGAGCCGCGCACGAGGATGACGCGGGTCTTCGACAGCCGATCGTGCAGACCCACGGGCGCGCCGCCCCGCCGCGTTAGAAACGTGAACGCCTCGAAGGGGATGAACCGGCACAGGGTGCGGATCGCGATCCGACCGAGGCCGGCGCGACTGCCGTCCTCCATCACGACCCGCGTGCCCGTGACGAGCTTGCCCAGCGTGGCGCCGAAGATCGCCTCGGTCGAGGCATAATACGCGAACATCATCACGAGGCCGAGCAACGTATCGTTGGCCTGCTCGAACACCTCGGCGGCTCCGACGAGCCCGAAGATCACGCCCACGAGGAACGTGAACAGCATCAATCCCATGTAATCGACGACGAGGTTCACGAGCCGCCTGTCGCCGCTCGCGAGCCGCAACCGCGAGCGCTCCTCCGGTCGCAGCGCCGCGGACGCGTCTGCCTTGGGTGCTTCGTAGGGGTTGTAGCTCTCGGCGGGCTGGGCGGTCGGAGAACTCATGAGACCTCTCGATGCGGGTTGGGTGACGTCGCGGCGCAGCGCTCGAAGGCAGGTTGCCCCCGGAGTCGACGCGCCCATACGCATGCTACGCCCCGCAGGCGGCGGCGTGAAGACAGCCCCTTCGACCCGGCGATGAAGGAACGATCAAACCGGACACGCTTTTCGGAGTGTGGACGGATCGCAAGGGCGACCGGTGGTGCGGCGCCGGATCGAGCTCACCGCCGAGCACGAGATCGACGCTCCCCGTTGCCTTCGCGTTCTACACGGCGCCCCGGCCCGCGGAGAGCACGAGCTCGTCGGCCTCGCGGAGGGAAGCAGCCAGCCTGCGGCTTCAGAGATTGATGACCAGCACGGTCACGGCTTCGCCGTCGTCGTACACGACGTCGGGCCTTTCGTCCCCGTTGAGGTCGCCGACACCGAGAGACAGGCCCTCCCGGCTGTTCGCCTCGTCGAAGGTGTGATCTTCGCCGAACGCCGTCCCCTCGCTCACGACCAGGTGGATCACGCCGTCCATGGCCCAGTTCGCGACGACATCGTCTCTCCCGTCGCCGGTGAAGTCGGCCATCGCGGTCCTGGCATGGTGATTCGCCGACACCTGGTGCTCGGGCCCCTGAGTGAAGCCACCCGCGCCGTCGCCGACGAGCACGCGCAGCCTCCCGTCGAGCATGGCCACGACCAGGTCCTGGTCGCCATTGCCGTCGAAGTCCCCGACGGACACCGACGATGCCTTGGAAGGCATCGCGAAGGAGGTCGGTGAATCGAGGCCCCCCGCCCCGTCGCCGAGCCAGACGCTGACCTTCCTCTGGTCCCAGTGGGCCGCCGCCAGATCCTCGTTGCCGTCGGCGTCGAAGTCCCCCACGGCGAGCGCAACCGGAGAGTCGGCGGGCACCGTCGCTGCCGCCACGAACCCGCCCGCGCCGTCCCCCAGGAAAATGGTCACCTCGGAAGCACCGCCGGATGCGAGATCTTGATGCCCATCCCCGTCGAAATCCGCGGTCGCCAGACAGAGCGCGCTCGCCGGATCGATCTCGACCGCGGGCAGAAACGTCGCTCCCGGCCCCCCCACGGCGAGCGACAGGCCCCACACCTCCGCCGCGACGTCGGGATCGCCATCCTCGTTGAAGTCGGCGACGACCGCCGCGGCGTAGTAATCCCTGGGCGGCAGCGCCCAGACGGGCTCTTCCAGCCGCCCCGTCCCCTTGCCGCGCATCACGCCCAGCCCCTCGCCCGAGCCCCCGCCGACATTGCCGAGGATGACGTCGGCGCGGCCGTCCTGATCGGCGTCGCGGACGAAGATCTCGGTCAGGCTGCCGCCCTCGAGGGGCTCGGAGACGCGGACCTTCTTGACCGAGCAGACCGCGTTCAGCGGCGATTGGCTCGGGTTCGGGACGAGGCGACAGGTATCCTCGGCGTCGTAGATACCGTCGCCATCCTCGTCGAAGAACCTGTCGATGTCCGGCACCTCGGCGGTCGAGCCCAGCTCCTCGAGCCGCTCGCCCAGGAGATCCTTCACTTCATAGCGATCCAGCGCCGAGGCCGCGCCGGCGAGCTCAGCGACGAGCGCGGGGTCGAGCGCGCCGTCGCTCGCCAGATCGAGCGAGAGCTGATTCACGAGCTCCTGCATCGTCGCGTCGACAGAGCCGTGCTCACCCGCCTCGAGGAGGGCTGCCTTGAGCACCACGGCGCCGACGGCGAGGAGGTACGCATTGGCGTCGCCGTCGCCCCCGAGAGCGTTCATCTCGACGCCGCCCGCGTGGGGGTCGAAGCCTGCCGGGCCGATGCCGAGCGCTGCGCGGAGCTCACCCTCTGCCTGCTCGACCGCAGCCGCGAGATCCCCGCTGCCCTCGGCGAGCCGCCTGGCCCGCTCGTAGCCGAGGTGCGTGATCAGGTTGACGTACGCGGTCTGCTCCGGCGCATCGCCGGCAACGTCGAACAGCGCGCGCAGCGTCAGCGGGGCGCCCGAGAGGCGGCCGGTGACCTCGTTGTAATAGAACCCTTCGCTCACGATCGAGACCGGACCGGGGTGAGCGAGAGCCACTTCAAAATGTCCAAGGTCGTCGCCCGTCGCCGTGATGAACGTCTGTCCCGTCGGGGTCAGGTCATGACCGAGGACCGAGATCACCACCGACGAGCCGACCACGAACGGCCCTTTCTCGACGGCTCCCGTGAGCTGCACGGGCCCCGCGCCGCCCGTCCCTCCCCCGGTCGCGCTGCTGCTCGCGCCCGCGCCGCCCGTCCCTCCCCCGGTCGCGCTGCTGCTCGCGCCCGCGCCACCCGTCCCTCCCCCGGTCGCGCTGCTGCTCGCGCCCACGCCGCCTGCCCCCGTACCGCCGGCGGGCGAGCCCGTCGTCCCGCCCGCCTCCGGGCTGGAGGGCGCTGTTTCCCCACCGCATGCGCCCAGCAACGCAGAGACGGCAACCGCAAACAGGGCGCGATTCGACCTCATCGTCATGCTCTCAACCTAGCATCGCAAGCAGCGAAGCGTCGCGCTGGCCGCCAGTTACCGCCGCCCCCCGCCGCGCGACGAGCTCTTTCCCGGCGTCGCTGTCGCCCGTGACGCGCGGGGCATCCTTCCGCGCGAAGAACGCTCCCGGCCGAGCGAAATCCAAATAGGTTCACGAGTCCGCGGGCATTGTAGGGCTGACGGAGAGGTGGCGAACGCGGGCATCCGGAGGGCGTTCCGGGTGTCAACCGTGCGTCCAATCCATTGAGGCAGGAAAAGTACGACCATGACAAAGCGCGTGAGCCGAAGAATTTTCCTCCGGGGGCTGGGCGGAGCTTGCGTCGCGGCGCCGTTCCTCGGCTCGATCCTCGACCGCTCCGTGATGGCGCAGCCGGCCACACCGCCGAAGCGGCTGATCGTGATGTACACACACTATGGCTGCATCACGACGCGGTGGTTCCCGAAGAAGTCCCACGGCCCGCTCACCGCCGCGGACCTCGAGTCGACGACGCTCAAGCACCTCGCGCCTTACGTCGACAAGCTCATCATGCCCCGAGGCATCCGCGCGATGAACGAGTGGACGGCGACGATGGTTCGGGGGCAGGGGAACGATGAAAACACGCAGGTGAACGGGTCGTACTTCACTTGCCACCCGGTCACTCCCAACAGCAACGACCCGTTCAGCTTCAACACGGCGACGAAGTTCTACGCCATGCCGACCGGTCCCTCGCTGGACCACGTCATCGCACGACAGCTCAGCCCGCAAGGAACTCCGTTGCTCATGAACACGATCGGTGGGAATGACAACTCTCAGTCGGCGATCTCCTACTCCGCCGCCGAGACCCTCTTCAAGGGCCTCGACGCGCAGCAGGCCTTCAGCAGCCTCACGGGCCTCTTCGAGGCGGGGAAGCCGACGTCTCCGGACACCTACGCGGCGATGCGCGGCAAGAGCATCCTCGACATCGTGAGGGAGGATCTGCAGACGCTCGAGCGGTTCGACATGAGCCGTTCCGACAAGCAGAAGCTCGCAGCCTGGAAGGAGCTCCTCCACGCGACAGGAAACGTTGTGGTCCCTTCGCAGTGCAACACGTCCCTCGCCACGGCGCTCGGCGTGACGCAAGAAAACATCGACCTGACGAGCACGGTCTCGTACTCCGAGAAGCTGACGCAGCGAATCTCGGACAGCCTGGACGGAGCCGACCTCTATTCGAACCTCGCCGTGCTCGCGGCGGCCTGCAACGCGAACCCCGTCATCTTCCTGAAGTACCCCGCGGCTTACAGCTTCAAGGGGCTCGGCCTGACGCAAGAGGCCGCCGGTCTCGCGAGTCGCCTGGACCACGCGGGCATGACGGGCACCTGCGTTCCCGGTGTGATCGACATGATCCTCACGATCGACGACTACTATGCGAGGAAGTTCGCCCACCTCGTCGGGCAGCTGAACGGTATCGACGAGGGCGACGGGACGCTCCTCGACAGCTGCGCGGCCGTCTGGTTCCAGGACGCGTCGGACGGCTGCGCCCGCAACCTCAACAACCTGCCGATCATCCAGGCCGGCAGCGCCGGCGGCTATTTCAAGACCGGCTGGGCCGTGAACGTCGATGACGGCTCGCCCGATCTCACGACCGGCAACAGCGAGATCACGTGTGCCGACGGCACGTCGGACCGGGTCGACGCGATCTCCCAGGAGACGGGGACCGATCCGTCGCTCGCCAACGCGCCGATCAACAAGTACTTCTGCAGCCTGATGAACGCCCTCGGGGTCAAGGCGGGCGCGGATGGTTTCCCGGCGCCGGGCGGTTCGGCGCCGGTGACCCACTTCGGCATGTACGACCGGACGGAAGACTTCATCGGTGGCGGGACCAATCCCCCCACCATCCACGATCCAGGCGAGTTCGCCGCGCTCCGGGCGAACTCCTGAGCGGTCTCGTCCCCAGGCCTGTCGCGCGCCGGCGGCGAGCTCCCCAGGCCCGGGGCTTGACAGCTGGGCCCGGTCCGGGTCCCTGCCGTCCGAGGGGACGCGATCCGCCGTCACGCCCCCCTGAAACCGCACCGCGCGATCAACCGGCGCGCGATCGGCCTTCACGCCGGCCGAAACGTCGTCCCGCTTGCATCGGCTGCCCGTTCCTGGCTACGCGTCCATGCAAGGAGGGTCCCATGGCAACGACCGCTGTTCTCCAGTTCCTGCCTGACTGGCAGCACGCGCAGCAGGGTCCGATCGAGCGCGGGGGGAAGCTCAGGATCGAGTATGAGCTGAGCCGCCTGTCGCGCTGCTTCACGACGTGGCGCGGCGCCGAGATCGGCGACATCACCGCCTACGTCCGCTTTCACCCGCGGGGCGCGATCGTGCAAGGGAGCGTCGTCGAGGAGGTGCGGGCCCCGGGGAACCCGCCCGGGCACGTCGTCGCGCACAGGCCCGCGGCCCTGGAGATCTCGGTGCCCGACGACGCGACCCAGGCGGAGATCTGGTTCCACGGTTTCTCTCAGACCAGCCGCCGGTGCGAGGCGTGGGACACGCGCTTCGGCGACAACTACTGGTTCGACGTGGGGGGCCCGCCGCCGCGGATCCCGGCGCAGCCGGTCCTCTACCGCGCGGGGGCGCAGCGGCGCCCCGACATCACGAACGTCCGGGCCTTTCGGGTCTCGAAGGTCTACGCGTTCCCGAGGCCCGCGCAGGGGCCGATCGCGGGGACAGACATCCAGATTCACCTGGACCTCGACGCGTGGGTCAGCCATTCGGCGTGGGGCGCCAGCGCATGGATCGATGTCCACGTGTTCGACGGCCACGACGCGCTCGTCCACGCCGAGACGATCCCGCTTTCGTATACCGGGTGGGGCCCGAACCAGCAGTTCAGCTTCGCCGGCAAGATTTTCCAGGGATCCACCGCGACGCCCGGCTCGGTGTCACCACGGCCGGACGCGCGCAGGGTGCAGCTCCGGCTCTATTACGAGATCGACGGCCAGGTGTTCACGGATGGAGTCCTGCACCAGGCCGAGCTCCCCGAGGACGCGCTGCTCTGATCGGCGCCGCGCCGGCTCGCCGCGGGAGAGCGCCCCATGCTAAGAGGGCGTTGCCATGGCGAGCCGCTTCTACGTCACGACGCCCATCTATTACATCAACGACGTCCCGCACCTCGGCACCGCCTACACGACGATCGCCGCGGATGTGCTGTGCCGCTACCACCGGCTGCGCGGCCACGAGAGCCGCATGCTCACCGGCACGGACGAGCACGGCCTCAAGATCCAGCGCGCCGCCGAGGCGCGCGGCGTCGCGCCGGGCGCGCACGCCGACGAGATCGCCGCCGTCTTCCGCGCCACGTGGCCGAAGCTCGGCTGCGCTCCCGACGACTTCATCCGCACGAGCGAGCCGCGCCACAAGAAGGCCGTGCAGGAGCTGTGGAGCCGGATCAAGGCGCGCGGGGACATCTACCTCGGCCACTACGAGGGGCTCTACTGCGTCGGGTGCGAGGCCTACTACACCGAGAAGGACCTGGAGCAGCCCGGGAACGTCTGCCCGCTGCACAAGAAGCCCGCCGAGAGCGTCAAGGAAGAGAGCTACTTCTTCCGCCTGTCCAGGTACGGAGACGCGCTGCTCGATTACTACAAGCGCAACCCGACCTTCGTGCAGCCGGCGAGCCGACTGAACGAGGTGGTGAGCTTCGTGCGCGAGGGGCTCCAGGATCTGTCGGTCTCCCGCACCACGTTCGAATGGGGCATCCCCGTCCCCGACGACCCGAAGCACGTCATGTACGTCTGGTTCGACGCGCTGGCGAACTACATGACCGCCCTCCGGGAGCCGGAGGACAACACGCGCTTCTGGCCCGCGGACGTGCACCTCGTCGGCAAGGACATCCTGCGCTTCCACGCCGTCTACTGGCCTGCGTTCCTGCTCTCGGCCGGCTACGGCGAGGCGGAGCTGCCGCGCCAGGTCTTCGCCCACGGGTTCCTCACGTACAGCGGGCAGAAGATGTCGAAGACGCTCCGCAACACCATCAGCCCCGTCGAGGTGGCGTCCGCCCTCTCCGAGGCGGCCGCGGCGGCCCTGCCCGGCAGCCCGGGCGCGGCGGACGTCGGGGTGGACGTGGTGCGGTATTGCCTGATGCGCGCGATCTCGTTCGGTCAGGACGGCGACTTCAGCCTCCAGGACGTGCTGTCGCGGTATGGCTCGGAGCTCGGCAACGCGCTCGGCAACCTGCTGAATCGCGTGCTCCCGTTCGCCGAGGAGGTGCCCGCGAAGGGGGCCTCGGGCCCGCTCGAGGAGGAGCTCGCCGGGGCGCATCGGCAGGCCGCGGCGGCCGCGGCGACGGCGTTCGACGCGAACCAGCCGACGCGCGCGCTCGACGCGATCTGGACGGTGATCGCCGCGGCGAACCTCTACATCGACAAGGCCGCTCCGTGGGTGGCCAAGAAGACGGACCCGGCGCGCCTCGGGACGATCATCGCGACCTTGATCGAGCAGCTCGAGGCGATCAGCGTGATGATCTCCCCCGTGATGCCGGTCGTGGCGGGCAGGATGCGCGAGCAGCTCGGGCTGCCGCCGATCGCGTTCGAGGAGGGCAGCGATCGCTGGCCGATGGCGCTCCCCTCGCGAGCGCCGGGCGAGAAGCTCCGCAGGGGCTCGCCCATCTTCCCGCGCCTCGAGAAGGAGAAAGAGGCCGAGCTGCTCGCCCGGTTCGCCCCGCCGCGGCCGGACGCCGAGCCGGGAAAGGCCGATGCGAAGGCCGCCCCGGAGGCGAAGGCCGCGCCCGCGGCGAGCGGCGGCGCCGAGGTGGCCGCCCCGCCGGCGCGCCAGGGCAAGAGCCCTGTGGCGTTCGACGATTTCGCCCGGCTGGACCTGAGGATCGGTGTGGTCACGAGCGCTGAGCGCGTGAAGAAGAAAGACCGGCTGCTCGATCTGCGCGTCGACACCGGCGACGGCGCTCCTCGGCGCATCATCTCGGGCATCGCGGCGAGCTACGCCCCGGAAGAGCTGGTCGGCAAGCGGGTCGTCGTCATCTGCAACCTGCCGCCGCGCGACTTCGGCAAAGGGCTCGTGTCCGAAGGCATGCTGCTGACCGCCGAGGTCGAAGGGCGAGTCCGCACCATCACGATCGAGGACGCCGCGCCGGGCACGCCTGTGCTCTGATACCGCACGCCGGCACGCGATTCGCAGCGCAGCGACACGAGGGGAGCGAAACACCGGCCTCCCCGGCCGCGCAGCGTGCTCGCGGTCGCCGCGCCGCGATCGTGCTTTGCACGCCGGTGGGCAGGGGACCACCGGGGATGCCGGTCCGCGCGCCGGGGGGCGTGCTAGAACTGGTCGATGCGCGCTTGCCTTGGCACGAGGAGGCGGTGAGCATCTCCCTGCGGGGGCGCGATGCCGTGGCCCTGGCCATGGCGGTCGCGGCGCACGCCGCGATCCTCGTCGCGCCGACGCCGGAGCGGCCTCCGGAGGGCCCTGCCGAGCCGTCCGCGATCGTGGATGGCATCGATTTCGAGCTGGAACCACCGGCGCCCCAGGCCGCAACCGCGGCGCCGGCCGGGGGCGAGCCGGTCGCGGACGAGCCGGAGGCGGCCGGCGAGATCGGCAAGTCCGCGCCGGCCGAGAAGGCGCAGGCGCCCGCGCCGGGCGCCGCGGCGGCCAAGGTCGCCTCGGTGGAGCGCGCGAGGCCGGCGCCGGCCGCCCCCGCCGCCGAGCCGAAGGCGGCGCCTCCGGAGACGGCGCCGCCCGAAGCCGGAGCCGCCGCCCGGCCTGCGGCCGAGGCCCCCGCGCCCGCCGTCGAGGCGCCCGGGGCTCCCGCGCCCACCGCAGAGGCCCCGGCGCCCACCGCAGAGGCCCCGGGGGCCCCGGCGACGGCGCCGCCCGGCGACGAGTACGGCGGGGCACCGCCCGCCGAGGGCGGGGGCATCGCGCTCGCGCCAGGGCTCGGGACGCCCCTCTGGAGCGTGCCCGGCGTGCTCCCCGGCCCCGACGCGCCGCGCGCCGCCCCGACGGCCGCCCCGCGCGCTCGCCCCGTGGATCCGGCGATCGCGGGCACGGTGCTGAACGAGACGCTGCACAGCAAGGACAAGAGCGTGGGGATCAGCGTCCCCGCCGCGGGCGCTGTGGCGAGCACCCTGGCGGACATGGTGCGCTCCTCGGCCGCGCCCCTCGACGCGCGGGCGACCTTCGAGGTCAAGCTCGGCGCCGACGGCCAGGTCCTCGGCGTCCGGCTGGTGAGCGCGTCGGCCGGGGACGGCCCCACGTGGGATCGCATCGTGGACGGGGCCAAGGGCGCGCTCGCGGGGAGCGCGCTGCAGATGGGGCCTGACCGGCAGCCGGTGACCGTGACGGTCAAGGTCCAGTCCAAGGTGCAGTATCCGTCCGGCAGCAAGAAGAAGCCCAAGCCGGAGCTCGTGTGCGCCGAGGAGGTGCTCGAGCAGCTCCAGCTGGCGATGGAGGACCCGAGTCGGCTCGGCCAGCTGCGCGGCCCGGGCGACGGGGCGCCGCCGGCGGGCGACATGGATGAAGAAGAGCGAAAGAGGAGGTTCTGCATCCCTGTCGGGCTCCGCGCCAAGGGCGATCTGTCCGATATCGGGGCGCACAGGATCAACGTGGTCTCGGCGTCGTTCGCTGTGAAGCGCGAGGGCGAGCGCGCCCTGCCGCACGAGGACATCCTGCCGATCGACACGCGCGTTCCGTGGGCGCCCAAGGACCCGAACAAGACGAAGCTCCCGCCGCCCAAGAAGAAGAAGTGGAAGAAGAAGAAGGAGCCTTGAGGGCCCCGGCCCGCTCACTACCCTGACGGGCTGCAGAGAGCTCAGCCGAGCGAGCGCGCGCCCGATCGCGCCTCGCGCTCCGGCGAAGCGCTCGTCGTCGACCCCCTCGGGCGCCACGACGCCAGATCCAGCGACCCGCGGTCTACAACGAGGTTCTTTACCCGCCTCCCTCGTGGGAAAGTGACGCTACGGGCGCCTGGGGTCGATCAGGTACTCGCGCTCGCGGTACTCGAAGTAGTCGAAATCGGCCGGGCGCCCGGCGCCCGACATGTCCTGGCACGCCATGCCGACGAACGCACCGGTGAAGTTGGGAAGGCCAGGCGCGGAGGCCTCGTCCGAGAGGATGCTGGCGTCCAGGTGCTCCGGGAACCAGCTCCAGTCCGCACCGTTGAGGCTGTAAGCGAAGTAGAGCCGGTCGTGGTCGAGCTCGGCGCGCAGGTGCACGGGCGCGGTGCCCGGGATGGGGACGGGTGCGGTGAAGGCGTCCGCCATGACCCCATCCGGAATCGCCGACATGATCCGGATATAGCGCCCGACCGTCTCATCGTGCGAGATGTGCAGGTAATGGAACTTGCTCGCGTTGTAGTAGCAGATGAGCCCGGCCATCTGCTGATAACGCTCGGGCGCGAAGTCGACCGACGTGACCGCCGTGTAGCAGTGCGCCTGCTGGCGACGTGCGACGAGCGACTGGCGGAACAGGCTGCCGAGCGTCTCGCGGCCGTAGAGCCGGAGATGACCGGGACGTGCGGTGAGGCTGAACAGCTCGCCGGGGTAGGGCGAGCGCAGCCACTGGAAGTCGATCGGCAGCTGCGGTGAATCGAAGTCCTCGCGCGCGGCTCGTGCGGGGAACGGATGCGCGGGCAGGCCGGGGGCCGCGACCTCGACGCGCGGGACACCTTCACCATCGGCCGTGCGAAGCCAGCCGTCGTCCGACCAGACCATCCTCTGGATCGCGGTCTCGCGGCCGAGCGTCGAGCGCCCGCGGTTCGGGATGGGACGGCTGCACAGGTGGACCATGTACACGTCGCCCGACGGCGTCTCGCAAAGGTCAGCGTGGCCCGCGCGCTGCAGCGCGACGTCGGCGCGAGCGCGCGAGGTCAGGATGTACGTCTCGGGGTGCAGCTCGTACGGGCCGGTGAGGTCACGGGAGCGCGCCATGGTGACGGCGTGGCCCTGGTACGTGCCGCCCTCGGCGGTGATCAGGTAGTAGAAGCCGCCGCGCTTGTAGATGTGCGAACCTTCGGTGTAGCCGATCGACGTGCCTTTGAAGATGTTCGTGACAGGCCCGATGAGCTTGCGCTCGGCGTGCGAGTACTCCTGGAGCACGATGCCGGCAAAGCGAGCGCGGCCGGGCCGGTGGTCCCACAGCATGTTGCTCAGATACTTGCGGCCGTCGTCGTCGTGGAACAGCGAGGGGTCGAAGCCGCTCGAGTTGAGATGAACGGGCTCCGACCACTCGCCGTCGATGGTGGGGCTGGTCACCAGGTAGTTGTGGAAGTCGCGCATCGACGCGCCGGACGCCCCACCGACGGTGGTCCGGCCGTAGCGCTTCACGTCGGTGTAGATCAACCAGAACAGGCCATCCGCATACGTCAGGCACGGCGCCCAGACGCCGCACGAATCGCCGTCGCCAAGCAGGTTCAACTGGCTCGCGCGGTTGAGCGGGCGCGAGAGCAGACGCCAGTGCACGAGGTCGCGCGAGTGGTGGATCTGCACGCCGGGGTACCACTCGAAGGTCGAGGTCGCGACGTAGTAGTCGTCGCCGACGCGGACGATGGACGGATCGGGGTTGAAGCCCGGCAGGATCGGATTGCGGATGACGGGTTCAGGCATGGATGAATGGCTCGCCGGCGATGGTCCAGAGGACGATCGCGCCGAGGATATCGAAAGACGAAGCTGCCGCCGCCAAAAAAGAAGAAGTGGAAGAAGAAGGAGCCTTGAGGGCCGCGTCCCGCGCCCGGGGCGCCGCCGGGCGGCCTGAAGCGGCGCCTCCCGCGGTCAGAAGCCCCACACGAGCGGGACGACGATGACGGTGGTCGCGAGCACCAGGAGCTGCAGGGGCAGCCCCACGCGCGTGAAGTCGTTGAATCGATAGCCGCCCGGCGCGATCACCAGGACGTTCACCGGAGAAGCGATCGGCGTGGCGAACGCCGCGGAAGACGCGAACGCGACGCCGATGAGCAAGGGCTCTGGCGCGAGGCCCAGCGCCTCGGCCAGACGGACCGCGAGGGGGGCCACGAGCAAGGCCGTCGTGGTGTTGGAGAGGACCATCCCGATGGCCGAGGTGAAGAGGACGAGCAGACCGAGGACCACCGTGGGCCGCGCCCCCGTGAGGAGCTGCTCGACCGCGGACACGGCGGCCCCCATCGCCTCGGTGCGCTCCAGCGCCGTGGAGACGGGGATCATCCCCGCGATGAGCACGACGCTCTCCCAGTTCACGGCGCGGTAGGCGTCCGCCGGGCGCACGCACCGCGCGAGCACCAGGAGGACCGCGGCGAGCAGCACGGCGACCACGTTGGGCAGCCACCCGAACGCCATGATGACGAGCATCCCCAGGGTGACCCCCACGGCGGCAAGGGCGCGCTCGCGATCGACGAGCACGGCGCTCGGCGCGTCGGGCTCGGCGACGAGCACGAGATCCCGCCGCTCGTCGCGGAGGTTCCTCAGGTGCTTCTGCCGCCCTTTCACGAGGAGCGTATCGCCGGCGCGGAGCTTGAGATCGCGCAGCTCGGGCGTCGCATGGAACACCGGAAGCGATCCTCCGCCTCGGCGGATGGCGAGCACGTTGGCGCGATAGCGATCGCGGAACTTGGCTTCCCGCAGGGTCTGTCCCGCCAGCCGGGAGCGCCGCGGGAGCACGACCTCACACATGGACTCTTCGTCGGGCAACGAGAAGACGGGGCGCTCCGGGAGCGCTTCGAGCGCGAAGCGCTCCGCGAGCGCGGCGATCGCGCTGTCGCTCCCGAGCACGCGCAGCTCGTCGCCCACGACGAACACCGCGTGCGGAACGACGCGCTTGGCCAAGGGGCCACGAGGCCCGTCGTGCGCGATCCCCACCACGGTCACGCCGAAGTCGGCGCGGAGGTTCGCGGCGCCGAGCGTGAGGCCGGCGAGCTTCGAGCGCGCGGTGACGCGCAAGGCGCGCAGCGACGTGCCGAGCTCGTAGTCCATCGCGAGATCGTTCAGCGTGAGCGAGCGCGGCGCGCCCGCGTCCGCCGCGTCCGCCTTGCCAGGGAGCAGGCGACGACCGAACGACACGACGTAGGCCACACCGATCACGAGCACGGCGAGGCCTGGAACGATGAAGCTGAAGAAGCGGAATGGCTCGCGCCCCGCCTCACGGAGGGCGTCGCTCACGAGCAGGTTCGGCGGCGTGCTGATGAGCGTCAGGTTGCTCCCGAGGTGCGCGGCGAACGCCACGGGCATGAGGAGCCTCGCGGGCGCAATTCCACGCTTCAACGCGAGGGTCCCCACCACCGGCAGGAGGATCGCCACGGTCCCTGTGGAGCTCATGAAGGCGGAAAGGAGCGCCGTCGCCCCCATCACGACCACCATCACCCTCGCCTCTCCCGATCCCGCGACGCGCTCGAGGCGGTGGCCCAGCCAGTCGGCGACCCCTGTGTCCGTCAGCGCGGCCCCCACGATGAACAGGCCAGCTATCATGAGCACGGCAGGGTTGCTGAACCCGGCGAGCGCGTCCGAGACCGTGGTGACGCCGGAGAGGGTGAGCGCGAGCAAGGACATCATCGCCACGACGTCGAGCCGCAGGCGATCGCTCACGAACAGGACGATCGTGGCTCCGAGGATGGCCAGCGTGAGGGCAGCTTCCGGCATCATGCGACGGCGGAGCCTAGCCGAGGGGGCCGCAGAGCCAACCCCCTATCGTCTCACCGCCTCACAGCGCTCACGCCGTCTTGCCCTCGGCGGGTCGAGCCGGCGCGCGCGTCCAGGCGCCGCCGGAGCATGCTTCGCCGCCGCGCCGCTCAGGGCAGCTCCAGCACGAACGTGGAGGGGCGCGCGACCAGCACGTCGCACGGCGCCGAGCGCATGACGGATTCGGCCACGCTGCCCAGGAGAGCGCGCGAGATCCCCGAGCGCCCGTGCGTGCCCATGACGATGAGATCGGCCTTCCATCGCGCGGCTTCGCGGACGATCGCGCGCCTCGCGTCGCCGCGCCGGACCGACGACTCCCACGTCACGCCGAGCCCGTCGAACGAGTCGAGGAGGCGCCGGAGGCCGGCGCGCGCGTCGTCATGGTATCGCGCCTTGTAGGCAGCGAACTCCATCGAGGGGAGGGCGAGCGCCATCCTGTCCTCGAAGGGCACGTGATAGGCGTGGATCGCCCGGATGCGGCTCACCTCGGGGTCGATAACCTTCGTCGCGAGCGCGGCGCTCCGGAGCGCGACGTCCGAGAGCTCGACGGCGAGCAGCGGCCGCCTGTAGGCGCCGGCGGGGGGTCGCTGCACGACGAGCACGGGAGTGTCCGCGTGACGGACGGTGAGCTCGGCCGTCGACCCGAGCAGGAGATCGAGGAACGGGCGCTCCCCGTGCCTGCCGAGGACGATCAGCTCCGCGCCGCGGCTGCGCGCATGACGGATGATCTCGACGAACTCTCTGCCGACGAGCACGCTCGGGGAGACCTGTAGACCTGCGTTCCCCGCACCTCGGGCGACATCGAGGGCGCGGGCCGCGATCTCGTCGAGCGAGCGACGCGCGGCCTGCTCCGCGCTCTCGCCCTCCGCGGGCGAGGCCGGCGCTGGCAGCACGTGAACGAGGTGCAAGGTGCTGCCCGCCGCGAGGGGGAGGCGCGCGGCGCGCTCGATCGCCGCGAGAGCGCCCGGCGAGAAATCGGTGGCAGCGAGGACGTGGCCGAGGCGAGCCTCGCAGGTGTAACGCCTTGTCGGGCAGGCGACTGGCATTCCGGAATCGCTCACGCTCGGCGCTTCCACTCGCGAGGATGTCGGCGGCCATGGATCACACCGACGACCACGATGGCGTCGGGCAGGATCCGGTAGAACACCGCGTAGGGGAACCGTTCGACGAGCACGCGCCGGACGTCTCGGTACAGCGGCGGGTACGCGAGCGGCGCGCTCCGAATACGCCTGATGACGTCATCCAGCTCTCTTCGGAAGACGGCGCCGAGCCCAGAGCGCTGCTCCTCGTACCAGCGGAAGGTCTCGAGGGCTTCGGAGCGAGCTTCGGCGACGAAGACAACGCGGCTCACGACTCGCCGGTGGTCATCTCGGCACGAACGTCCTCCCAGGGGACACCGGCGGGGCCTTCGAGATCGAGACGATCGAGACGGCGGTCGAGCTCGACGCGAAGCTCGGAGCTCAGGGGGAGGTCATCGGAGGAAAGGCTTCGCCAGAGGTCATCGATCAGCTCGAGCTTCTCGTCGGCGCTGAGCTTGGAAAGGTCGAGCGCGGGCTTGCCCATGGGTGGATCCTGCACCAGAAGGGCCGGCGATGCCAGCACGGGCAAGCTGGGCCGGGCGTCGATGGCCCTCGCCGTCTGCCGGCGCGGCGCGGGCCCATGAGCTCGGCGGCCGCTGGCTGCCGCTGCGGCCCGCCGATGCCTTGGCGTGGTACCGGCGTCCAGGTGCCCTGGTCGATGTTCCGTCTCCCCGGACGCGAGGCGCCGCGCCGTTGTCGCGATGAACGGCCCCGACCTGTCATCCGCGTGATGGAAGGCCGACGCTGGCAAGGTAGGCTTCCAGGGCCGGTGCATGATCGGACGACACGATGGCGCCGATATACCCGTCCGGCCGGACGAGCACCCAGTCGCCGGGCGACACGCCATAAGCAGCGCGGAGATGGCCGCCATCATCGACGATGTCGCCGCGCGGCCCGACGGCGTGGATGTGAAGTCCGGGGCGCGGCTCGACGGCCGAGAGCCGGTCCGACCCGTAACCCAGCAAGGTCCACTGCGGACCCTGGAAGAGCTTGAAGAGCCGTGTCGGCATCCCCGCAATGCCGCGGACGGGCGCGTCCGGCGCTCGGCCGCCCGCGACGATGCCGCCGCTGCGCTTCGGCTTCTCCATCGCCAGCGATAATTCCGGGTATCCGAGATCGAGCTGATGCACCTCGCGTCCGCGGCGCATGTCGCCTCGCTTCGCCGCGTCCAGGAGCTTCGTCGTCAGGCCGAGCGTCTCCGCGGCGATCGGCCGGCGCTCCTCCTCGTAGGTCGCGAGCAGCGCCTCCGGCGCGCCTGCCAGAACGGCGGCGAGCTTCCAGCCGAGGTTGTAGGCATCCTGCACGCTCGTGTTGAGGCCCTGCCCACCCGTCGGCGGATGGATATGCGCGGCATCGCCGGCGAGGAAGACGCGCCCGTCCCGGTAACGGTCGGCGAGGCGCGCGTTCATCGTGTAGGCGGAGGCCCAGGAGACCGAGCGGATCACGATGTCGCCTCGACCCGTGCGGCCCGTGACCATCGCTGTGAGGCCTTCCGCGGAGAGATCGACATCACCCTCCAGAGGAATCGGCGCCTGCAACTGGAACATGTCGGTGCCGGCGAGCGGGCACAGCGACATCTGCTTTTCCATGGACCCTTCGTTGAAGCGATGCCAGGCGGCCCTGCTGAGTCCCTCCAGGACGACGTCGGCGACGACCGCGCGCACCCCCAGGGTCTTGCCGGGAAAGCCGATCGCGAGCGCGTGCCGTACCACGCTGCGGCCGCCGTCCGCTCCGACGAGGTAGCGGACGCGGACGGTCTCCTCGCCCGCCGGGGCGGCGATGCGGGCGTTGACCCCCTCGCCATCCTGCTCGAAGCTCTTCAGCTCGCGGCTGAACTCCGGGTATTTCCCGAGCTCCGCCAGACGCTCGCGCATCACGGCTTCGGTCAGGAACTGAGGCACAAGGAGCGGCAGACGATAGGGCTCGCCAGGCGTCGGGTCCTGAGGCTCCATGATCTGCGACTCCTCGTAGCCTCCGTCGTCGCGATATACCCGCGGGGGTGGGTACAGACCGCCTGCCGCAACGACGCGGTCGAGGATGCCCAGATCCTCGAACACCTCCTGGCTGCGCGGCTGGATCCCCTTGCCGCGCGAGCCGCGAAAGGGCCCGTCCTGCCTGTCGATGAGCCGGAACGCAACGCCCCGGCGGGCGAGCTCGATGGCGAGGGTCAACCCAGCAGCACCTGCGCCGACGATCAGGACATCCGTCGAAAAAGTAGATTCCACAGCGAGCTCCGCTTTCTTGGACCGCGTTTCAGATATGTGTATCATGCATATAACTGCGCCCTCCGGAGCGTCAAGGAAATTTGTGCAAAATACACGCATTGCAAAAAAGAGACTCCGCGAGCTCCACGGAGCCATGGTCGATCTGGTCGCGCTCATGAACCAGCCGCAGCGCGATCAGGCGCTGCTCGCGGAGGCAGGCGTCTCCCTGGATCAAGCCCTCTTTCGGCTGCTGGTGGGGATCGAGCGTTTCGGGCCGATCGGCGTGGTCGAGCTCTCGAACCGAGCCGGGCGCGATTACACGACCGTCAGCCGCCAGGTCGCGAAGCTCGAGAGCCTGGGGCTGATCGAACGCCGACCGAGCCCGGCCGATCGTCGCATCCATGAGGCGGTGATCACCGACAAGGGGCGGCAGATGACCGACGCCTTGGACGCCGCGCGTCAGCGGCTTGCGGCCCCTATCCTCGCCACGTGGAGTGAGGAGGACTTCAGCGACCTGGTGCGCCTGATGCGCCGGTTCGTGGACGACTTGATGGCGCAGTCAAGCGGAACGGACAAGACCTGAGGTGGTCGCAGGCCTCCTGCGGCGCCGCCTTCACCCGGGGCACGGCGTGTGCGCCCCCGCGGCGTGCACCGCGGCGCGCCTCCCCGGCTCGAAGCGGACAGGCAAGCGCGCCGGACCGTGCACGATGATCGCCTTGCGCGGCTCCCACGGCTCGTCGCTCGCGAGCCGGAGGCCCTTCAGCCGGCAGAGGAGATCCGGCAGCGCGATCCGCGCCTCCAGGCGCGCCAGCGCCGCCCCGATACAGAAGTGGATGCCGTGGCCGAACGCGACGTGCGGGTTGGGGTCACGCCCGATGTCGAAGCGGCCAGGGTCGTGAAATTGATGTGGATCCCGGTTCGCGGAGCCGATCACGGGCAGCACCAGCTTCCCGGCCGGGATCACGTGGCCGTGCACCTCGACGGCGCGCCTCGTCTCGCGGAACACCATCTGCAGCGGCGAGCGGTGGCGCAGGACCTCCTCGATCGCCGAGGGCAAGAGCTCGGGCGCCGCCCGGAGGCGGAAGAGCTCCGCCGGGCTCTCGAGGAAGCACAAGATCGCGTTGTCGATCAGGTTCGTTGTCGTCTCGGTGCCCGCCGCGAGCAGGAGCTGGAAGAAGTTCAGGATGTCTCCCTCGGTCAGCCGCTCACCGTCCACCTCGGCCTCGACGAGCCGGGTCAAGAGGTCCTCCGCAGGCGCCCTCCGGCGCGCCTCGATCAGGTCCGCCAGATACGCCTTCATCTCTTCCTTCACCACGGCGTGCTCGCTCACGGCCCTCGCCGCCTCCTCGCCGCCGGAGATCGCGTGGCTGAGGTTCACGATCACCTCGCTCCAGCGCAGCAGCCGCGCCCGGTCCTCGGAGGGAACGCCGAGCATCTCCGCGATCACCATCGTGGGCAGCGGCCCCGCGTAGTCCGCCGCGAGGTCCATCTCCCCGCGCTCGATCCATGGATCCAGGAGATCGCGCGACAGCTCCCGGATGCGCGGCTCCAGGCCCGCGATGGAGCGCGGCGTGAACGCCCGCAAGATGATGGATCGAAGCTTGGTGTGGCGCGGCGGGTCGGAGAAGACGATCCAGTCCGGCGCCTTGCCGGTGGGAGGCGTCACCGCGGAGCTGAAGGCGTCATGATCGGTCAGCGCCCGCTTCACCCCGTCGTAATCGAAGACCATCCAGAGATCGAGCGGAGCGACATGGAACACGGGAGAGCCGGTCCGCAGCTGATCATAGAGGGGATAAGGATCCCGCCGCATCTCGTCCGGGAAAAGGTTCATCGTCGAAACCTCCGTCGTCTGGAGTCGCCGGTGGCAGCCGCCCTTCGGAGACGATGGTAATCGATGCCCCCACGAGATGGAGCGCTGGAACGCGCGTCCCGCGCGGAATGCGCCAGTCGACACGACCCGGACGGACGCGGCGCCCGACCACCGCGAGCCACCGGCGGCCCCGGATGAGCCCGCGGCGCCTGACGTAGCGAGTCCCGGGCGGCGCCTGACACGGGTCCTCTCGCGCGGACGCGGGAACCGGCGAGGCCGCTGCCGCGCTCGGCAGCTGCTACGGCGCGTCGTGCACCGGGCAGGACCCTGGCGCGACCGGGTGCGAGGCCGACGCGGTCACGCGGGCGTCGAGCGACATCATGTCGGGCACCACCGCGGTCGGGAAGATCGTGATCCGGTACTCGGCGAGCTGCAACGCGGCTTGGGCAAGGACCGTCGTGGCGAGCGGCAGCTCGTATCTCCGCGCAGAGATCACGAGGAGCTCGCCCTACGCGACGAGCCAGGCCGAGTCGACCTCACCGATCGACGCGCTCCGCTCGCCCATGCTGGCCGTCACGCCAGGATCCAGGTTCACCGCCGTTGGCAAGATCGGCTCGAACCCTGGCATCTTTCAGTTCAGCGGCACCGTCCGAACGAACTTTTGATCCCACGGTGAACCCGGGCCTCCGGCAACGCAGCGCCGGGGCCGCGAGCACCGCAGAGCCCGCCGGCCGGGCGCGCCGGCGCGCCCCGGCTCGATCCCGTCGATACCGCCGCACCGAGGCCGCAGTGCTGATGTCTGTAGGCCTCAATCGGCCCGCCGCAGAGCCGGCTGGAGCCGCGAGATCCCAGACAAACCACCCGCCCCACGCGACGGCGGCGCGTGCACACGCCTTGCATAGGCCGCGCTGCGAAGGCCGGCTCGCAGGTGAGCCGCCCTGTCGAGGCCGATCCGAATTCGGACGGCCGCCCATCGAAAAGTCCACCGATAGCGTCCCGCGAAGCCTATAAGACGGCCCGGGAAACGCGGCGTACTCGACGATCCTCCTCGTCGAGTACGCCGAGTTTCCCCCAACTTGCCTGCGCGCCGGAGCAGTCGACGGCCGCTCGCCCAAAGCACCCAAGGTGATCCTGCGCATGAGAGCCCCCTTGCCCCCTCGATGGATCTGCGGCGCCGCCGCCCTAGCCGCGGCGGCGTGGGCCGCGCCAGCGTCCGCTCAGGAGGCGGGACCGGCGCGCGGCCTCGCCCTCAACCGCTTCAGCCCCGCGCCCGCCGGCGACCGGATGTTCGGTGTGCCGTCGCCGTACGCAGCCTCGCCGAACCAGGACGGCAGCGCGACGCTGCACGTGATGCTGCTCGGCGACTACGCGCACAACCCGCTCGTGCTCACGCGGCAGGGCAGCGACGAGCACCTCGGCGCGATCGTCGGCCACCAGCTGTTCCTGCACCTGAACTCCTCGCTCACGCTCTGGGACCGGCTGCACGTCAACGTCGACCTGCCCCTCGCCGTGCTGCAGCAGGGCGACAGCCCCGCGGCCGAGGGCCTCTCGTTCAGGTCGCCGAGCGACGTGCAGCTCGGCGATCTCCGGGTCGGCCTGCGCCTGCGCCTCCTCGGCGATTACTACGACCCGTTCCAGCTCGCCGTCGGCGGCTTCGTGTGGGTGCCGACCGGCGACCGCGACGGCTCGTTCGTGGGCGAGGAGTCGGTCCGCGGCCTGCCGCAGATCCTCGCCGGCGGCCGGATCCCGGGCTTCGTCTGGTCGGCCGCGGCCGGCGTCGATCTGCGCCCGGCGCAGACGTTCGCGCAGGTGCGGCAAGGCCTGATGTTCAACGGCGGCGCGGGCGTCGGCCTGCTGCTGGGCTCGGAGGAGCAGCTCCAGATCGGCCCCGAGGCGACCGTGTCGACGGTGCTGGAGGACCCGGAGGCCCGCAACACGAACGTCGAGGCGCTGCTCGGCCTGCGCTACCGCTTCGCGCCGACGCTCCGCGACTTCGAGCTCGGCGTCGCCGCCGGCCCCGGCTTCACCTCGGGCATCGGCACCCCGGATTTCCGCGCCGTCGCGATGCTCGCGTACTCGCCCGAGGTCCGGCGCGCGGACCCGGACCGCGACAAGGACGGCATCGTCAACGAGAAGGACGCCTGCCCCGACGTGCCCGGCGTCGGCGACCCGGATCCGAAGAAGAACGGCTGCCCGCCGTCCGATCGCGACGAGGACGGCTTCCTCGATCGCGTCGACGCGTGCCCGGACACGCCCGGCATCGCGAACGACGACCCGAAGAAGCACGGCTGCCCGCCGCCCGGGGACCGCGACAAGGACGGCATCACGGACGACGTCGACGCGTGCCCGGACGAGGCCGGCCCGGCGAACGAGGATCCGAAGAAGCACGGCTGCCCGCCGCCGCCCGACAGGGACGGAGACGGCGTGATCGACGCGGAGGACGCCTGCCCCGACATCCCCGGTATCCGCACCTCGGATCCGGCGACGAACGGCTGCCCCGGCGACCGCGACGGCGACACGGTGCGCGACGATCAGGACGCCTGCCCCGACATCAAGGGCAAGCCCGATCCGGATCCGACGAAGAACGGCTGCCCCGTGGCCGTGCGCATGACCGAGACCGAGATCGTCATCCTCCAGCAGGTGCAGTTCGACACCGGCAAGGCGACCATCAAGAAGGTGAGCGATCCGCTCCTCGATGAGGTGGCGAGTGTGCTGAAGGAGCACCCGGAGATCACCAAGATCGAGGTGCAAGGGCACACAGACCCGCGCGGCGGACGCGCGTACAATATCAAGCTCAGCCAGGCGAGGGCCGAGTCGGTCATGAAGGCGCTGGTCCAGCGCGGCGTCGAGGCCGAGCGGCTGGCGTCGAAGGGCTACGGGCCCGACGTCCCGATCGCGGACAACGACACCGACGAGGGACGCCAGCAGAACCGCCGCGTGCAGTTCAAGATCCTCGAGAAGAAGCCGAAGCAGCAGCAGGAGGCGCCGTGAAGAGACGTTGGGTCATAGGTAGTCTTGTCGGGCTCGCCTGCGTGGGCGGGCAGCGCGGGGCCGCGCACGCCGCGCCCGAGTTGCGCGAGCAGGTCGACCAGCGGGGCGACTTCCTCCTCATCGGGAACACGCTCGGCCACGAGTGCGGCAGGGACGACATCGACTCGCCCGTTCTGGGCGACATCGGTGCCTGCGGGAGCAACATCGGCGACAGCGCGCCCGACACGTACTGGCGCGCCGACTCGCCCGCGGATGGCCAGGCGGAGGCGAGCACCACCATCACCGCCGCGCAGGCGCGCACCACCGCGGTGCTCCAGGTGCCGACCGGCGCGACGGTCACCCACGCGTACCTCTACTGGGGCGCGCACCTCGGGGCCACCGGGAACGCGGACCAGGCCGTCACGCTGGAGCGGCCCGGCACGGGCAGCTTCTCCGAGGAGGTCACCGCCGACGACTTCGTCGAGACGATCAGCTCGAGCCGCGTCTACTACCAGTCGGTCGCGAACATCACCGCCCTCGTGCAGGAGCACGGGTCCGGCGCGTACCGGGTGAGCGGCGTCAACAGCGCGAGCTTCACGAACAACAACTTCGACAACCACTTCGCCGGGTGGTGGCTGGTCGTGTTCTACGAGCTCGCCTCCGAGCCGCCGCGCAACCTGGCGCTCTTCGACGGTCTCGACACGGTGGCCAGCGGCTCGACCCAGAACGCCACCCTCGACGGGTTCCTGGTGCCGAACGCGGGCTACGACGCGAAGATCGGCATGGTCGCGTTCGAGGGCGACGTGGCGCACTCGGGCGACCAGTTCCTCTTCAACGGGACCGCGCTCGGCAATACGCAGAACCCGGCCGACAACTTCTTCAACGGCACGCGCTCCTACTTCAACGCGCCGGTGTCGAACGTCGGGGACCTGCCGCAGCTCGCCGGGACCGCGGGGAGCATGTCGGGCATGGATATCGACGTCTTCGATATCACCTCGCTGGTGACCCCGAGGCAGACCTCGGCGCCCATCCGGGCGTCGAGCAGCATGGACCTCTACTTCCTCGCCGGCTTCATCACGTCGATCTCGACCTTCAAGCCGGACTTCACGTCCTCCTCGAAGTCGGCCGTCGACGTGAACGGCGGGCTGCTGCTCCCGGGCGACGTGCTCCAGTACACGATCGAGGTCGTCAACAGCGGCAACGACGCGTCGAGGGACACCGTGCTCACCGATCCGCTGCCCGCGGGCGTCAGCTACGTGCCCAACTCGCTCTCCATCGTGGCGGGCGCCAACATGGGCGCGAAGACGGACGCGGCCGCCGACGACCAGGGCGAGTACGACGCCGGGACGCGCACGGTCCGCGTGCGGCTCGGCACGGGCGCGAACGGGACGGCGGGGGGGTCGATCCCCGTCGGAATGTCGTCGCGGGTGACCTTCCAGGTGACGGTCAACGCCGACGCCTCGGGGGTCATCGCGAACCAGGCGATCGTCCGCGCCTCCGGGCAGCAAGGCGCGCCCGAAGAGGACACGCCGACCGACGGCAACGGCCCGACCGACGGCGTGCCGCCGACCGAGGTCGTCATCGACGAATGCGAGACCAACGCGCAGTGCGCCGCGCCGACGCCTCACTGCGATACGGCGGCGACCCCCAACGAGTGCGTCGAGTGCCTCACGGACGCGCACTGCGGGCCGCTCTCGCCGACGTGCGATCCCGACACGCACGCCTGCGTCTGCGAGCCGACGGGCGCCGAGGTCTGCGGCGATTCGATCGACAACGACTGCGACGGCGTGTTCAACAACGGCTGCGACTCGGACAACGACGGGATCGACGATCCCGACGAGGTCGAGGCCGGCACCGACCCGAACGACGCGGACAGCGACGACGACGGCGTGATCGACGGTGATGAGCCGGACTTCGGCGAGGACTCCGACGACGACGGCCTCATCAACGCGCTCGACCCCGACAGCGACAACGACGGGCTCTATGACGGCACCGAGCTCGGCCTGCCCTGCGACAACGCCGCCACCGACGCCGCCGCGGGCCATTGTCGTGCCGACGGGGACGCCGGCGCGACAAAGACCGACCCGCTCGACGCCGACACCGATGACGGCGGCGTGCCCGACGGCCACGAGGACTTCGATCTCGACGGCGTCGTCGACGCAGGCGAGACCGATCCGAACGTCCGCGCCGACGACGTGCCGCCGACGGACACCGACGGCGACGGGCTGAGCGACGATCTGGAGGAGACGATCGGGAGCGATCCGAACGACGCCGACACCGACGACGACGGCGCGCTCGACGGCCAGGAGCCGAACCCCGCCGACGACACCGACGGCGACGGCCTCATCAACGTGCGCGACGTCGACAGCGACAACGACGGGCTCTTCGACGGCACCGAGCTCGGCCTGCCCTGCGACAACGCCGCCACCGACGCGGAGGCGGGCCACTGCCGCGCCGACGCGGACGAGGGGGCGACCAAGACCTCGCCGGTCGATCCGGACACCGACGACGGCGGCGTGCCCGACGGCCAGGAGGACCTCGATCTCGACGGCGAGATCGACGCGGGCGAGACCGATCCGAACAACGGCGCCGACGACGGGACGCCGGCGGACAGCGACGGCGACGGGCTGATCGACGTGATCGAGGAGGAGGTCGGCACCGACCCGAGCGACGCCGACAGCGACGACGACGGCGTGATCGACGGCGACGAGCCGAACTTCAGCGACGACCACGACGGCGACGGCCTCATCAACGCGCTCGACCCCGACAGCGACGGCGACGGCCTGTTCGACGGCACCGAGCTCGGCCTGCCCTGCGACAACGCCGCCACCGACGCGGCCGCGGGGACCTGCATCGCGGACGCCGACCCCGCGACGACGACGCACCCGCTCGACCCGGACACGGACGACGGCGGCATCTCCGACGGCGCGGAGGACGCGGATCACGACGGCGCCATCGACGAGGGCGAGACCGATCCCAACAACGGCGACGACGACGCGGTGGACGAGGACCGCGACGGCGACGGGCTGCCCGACGCGGAGGAGGAGGCGATCGGGAGCGATCCGGACGACGCCGACACCGACGACGACGGCGTGCCCGACGGCCAGGAGCCGAAGCCCGGCGAGGACACCGACGGCGACGGCCTCATCAACGTGCGCGACGTCGACAGCGACAACGACGGGCTGTTCGACGGCACCGAGCTCGGCCTGCCCTGCGACAGCGAGGGCACCGACGCGGAGGCGGGCCACTGCCGCCCCGACGGCGACGCCGGCGCGACAAAGACCGACCCGCTCGACGCCGACACCGACGACGGCGGCGTGCCCGACGGTCAGGAGGACGTGAACCTGAACGGCGTCGTCGACGCGGGCGAGACCGATCCCAACGTCGGCGAGGACGACGGGACGCCGGCGGACAGCGACGGCGACGGCCTGGTCGACTCGCTCGAGGACGAGATCGGCACCGACCCGAACGACGCGGACAGCGACGACGACGGCGTGGTCGACGGCGATGAGCCGAACTTCAGCGACGACCACGACGGCGACGGCCTCATCAACGCGCTCGACCCCGACAGCGACGGCGACGGCCTGTTCGACGGCACCGAGCTCGGCCTGCCCTGCGACAACGCGGCGACCGCCGCGGCCGCGGGGACCTGCATCGCGGACGCCGATCCCACGACGACGACGAACCCGCTCGATCCGGACACGGACGACGGCGGCGTGACCGACGGCGTGGAGGACGCGAACCACAACGGCGCCATCGACGAGGGCGAGACCGATCCCAACAACGGCGACGACGATCAGTCGGCGTGCCGGCAGGACAGCGACTGCGGCGGCGCGACGAGCGGGATGATCTGCGAGGATCACGCCTGCGTGGAGGGCTGCCGCGGCAGCGACGGCAACAGCTGCCCGTCCGGCGAGGTGTGCAGCTCGACCGACAGCACGGCGGGCACCTGCGCGCCCGAGAGCGACAACGACCCGACCGGCATCTTCGCCGAGGGCAACGGCTTCTGCGCCGCGCGGCCCACGCCCGCGGGCAGCACCCGCGGCGCCGCCGCGCTGCTGCCCATGCTCGCCGCCCTCGCCGGCCTCGCCCTGCGCCGGCGCCGCGCGAGCCGCTGACCGGCGGATAGAGAGGCCCACGGCCGCGCGCCGCCCCGCCCACCTGGCGGGGCGGCGACCCCTCCAGCGGCCGCGGCCGCCTCTCGCCGCGAGCGCCCTCTCAGGGGCGCCGAGATCCCCCACCCGCTCCTCTACCTGCTACCTGCGTTCGCCCTCGCCCCCTGCAGCGCTGGGCGCCAGCGTGTAAGTTTCTTGTCCACCTGTAGGCGTCCTCCGTAGCGTACCGCGCCAAGGAGAACGACCATGGAGATGCTGCTCGCCAGCGAGCGCCGCGCCACGCGCCGCGCTGCGATCGTGGAGTGCCAGGCCGTGCGCGAGCGGGGCTTCCGGCTGCTCGGGACCCGGGCGATCGACCTGTCGATCGACGGCATGCTCGTGCTGACGAGCGCCCGCCCGCTCACGGGTGAGCCGGTGATCGTCTCGTTCCGGATCCCGGACACGAGCGTCTGGATCGACGCGACGGCGACGATCGCGCGCACGCTCCACGGCCGGCGCCTGGGCGACCCGGGGCGCGCCGTGGGCCTGCGCTTCGACCCGCTCGACAGGGCGTCGAGCCGGCGCCTCCGCGCGGCGCTCGAGCATTTCCCGCCGACGTACCCCTACCGCGCGCAGCGCGTCGACTACGCGGCGACGGCCGCGATGATCGCGCTCGGCTGATCTGCGCGCCCGAGCGACCGAGCCGCCCTGACGCCGCTGCGGGGCAGCTCCCCGCGGTGAGAGATCAGAGCGAGCGAGGGGGCTCGACGTCGGCGACCGGGAACTCGGCCTTGAAGCCGGACAGCCGGACGGCGAACACCACACGACCCTCGTCGACGCGCGGCATGCGCGCCGGATCGACGCGCGCCTCGAGCAAGCGCGCGTGGCGGGCGCTCCCGCGCGCGGTCGGCGCGCAGAAGTAGTCGTGCCCGTCGCGGTGGTGCACCAGCCGGCGGAGGCGCGCGGGCACGAGCGCGCTCGTGGCGGGCAGGCTCGGGCCCGCGGCCGCGAAGCGCAGATCGGCGAAGACGTCGCCGCCCTGCGACGCCCGGAAGCGCTCGCTCCCGTCCGCCTCGCGCGCGATCTCGAAATCGGCGTGCTCCTTGGGGATACCCCAGTTGAGCTGCCCGTTCACCACGCTGTCCCACGAGCTGACGTAGATCTTGCTGATGGACCAGCAGAGGCCGCGGCGCGTGCGGAAGCGCCCGGGGATGAACAGGAGCTCGCGATAAGGCCCCACGTTCGACGACGTGTAGTCGAGCGCCATCAGCAGGCTGTAGCGCCCCTCGAAGCGGGGGCGGAGCGCCTCCGGGATGAAGCTCTGCTCCTGGAGCAGCCGCTCCGGGAGCTCGAGCATCACGATGGTCGCGTCGCCAGCCAGCGTCCACGGCGCTGGCGCTGGCTTCACGTCAGCAGGAGGATGATTTCCGGCGCTCTGGCTCATCACGACCTCTCCTCGGGCTCGATGGGATCTGGTTATTCGAGCAGATCGATCGCCCCCGGGGGGCGCCGCGCGCTCGCGAGCTCCGATCGCTCGAGGTGGGCGAGGACGGCGAGGACGGCCGCTTCGTCCCACGCGTCGCCGAGGATCTGCAGGCCGATGGGCAGGCGCTCGGCGTCGACGCCGACGGGCGCCGTGCCGGCGGGGAGGCCGGTGAGGTTGCCGAGGAAGGCGAAGCGGCACATGCCGTCGAGGGCGATGGGATCCAGGAAGGCGCGGCCTTCCTCGGCCTGCGCGTAGGGGGGCGCGGTGATCGCCGTCGTCGGGAGCGCGAGGACGTCGACGCCGGCGAGGGCGCGCGCCACCTCGCGCCGCATGCCCGCGCGCAGCCGCGCGGCGTCGATCTGCTCGAGCGCGGTGACGCCCGAGAGGAGGCTGAAGGTGACGCGCAGGTCCTCGCTGATGAGGTCGCGCTGCTCCCTCCAGGCGCGCTGGAACGCCGCGAGCGACTCGGGGCCGATGACGAGGTAGCCGATGGAGGCCGCGTGCCTGGCGAGGGGGATCTTCACGTTGACGAGGGTCGCGCCCTCGCGCTCGAGCGCGCGCAGCGCCCCCCAGCACACGCTCGCGACCGGGGTGGAGGCGTCGCGCCACTCCGCCTCGTCGACGCCGATGCGCAGGCCGCGCACGCCGGCGCCGAGGCGCGCGCCGAAGCCTCCGGGGGGCGGCGGGGGCGCCCATGCGGTGAGGTCGTCGTCGGGGTCGGGCTCGCTGGCGACGGCGTCGAGGAAGCGCGCGAGATCGGCCGTGCTGCTGGCGATCGGCCCGGCGTGGGCGACCGAGCCCTTGAAGCCGTCGCCGGCGCGGCTGACGCGGCCGAAGGTCGGCTTGATGCCGAAGACGCCGTTCAGCGCGGCGGGCGCCCGGATGGAGCCGCCGCCGTCGCCGCTGGCCGCGAGCGGCGCGAGCCCGAGCGCCACGCCGACGGCGGAGCCGGTGGAGGAGCCGCCCGCGGCGCGCTCCTTGTGGTGCGGGTTGTGGGGCATGCGCTGGTGGACGCTGTTGCCGATCGGCGACATGCCCCACTCGGTGAGCACGGTCTTGCAGAGGAACACGGCGCCCGCCTGCCGGAGCCGGGCGACCACGGCGGCGTCGCGCGGCGCGGGCGGCTGCGGGCCGCAGGGCGAGCCGAGCGTGGTCGGGAGGCCCTCGACGTCGAACTCGTCCTTGACGAGCAGGGGCACGCCGTCGAGCAGGCCGCGCGGCCGCCCCGCGGCGTGGCGCGCGGTCGCCCCTTCGGCGTCCCTGAGCGTCGCCTCGCGCGAGGTGGCGACGGCGATGTTCATGCACGGTCGCTCGGCGGCGAGCGCCTCGAGCGCCGAGAGCGCGCGCTCGGCGACGCGGAGCGGGGTGGTGGCGCCCTTGCGGTAGGCCGCCGCGTAGGCCACCGAGGGCCTGGGCCAGTCGCGGACGGGGGGCGCGCCGAGCCCGGCGTCCTCCCAGCGCCGCGGCGGCGCGGCCTGGAGGGGGCGCGCCTCTGCGGGGACGTCGTCGCGGAAGGCGTCCGGGAGCGAGGCGAGGCGATCGATGCCCAGGCTGCGCTTCATCACCTCCCGGAGCGCGGCGGAGGATCCGGGCGCCTCGGCGGCGAGGCGCGCCGCGGTGAGCGCGCGGCCGGTGAGTCGGGGGACCTTCATGCGGCGCAGCTTACTCGACGGGCTGGGCGGCGCGGCGCTCATGGTCAGGGTGCTCCGCGGGATCACGCCGTGGCTGCGTGTCGTCGGTGGCGGGATCGGTCGTCGTTCTCGTCGATCCGCGCGTGGGAGGGCCTGGGACGTCGGCCGCCGCGACCCCGGAGCTCAGGCGGACGAGGTGAGGGCGTCCCAGGCAAGCACCGACTCGGGGCGCAGCTCGCGCAGCCACGTCACTGCGCGCCCCTCGGACAGCCTCCGCTCGAACACCAGCGCCGCGTCGCCCGCGTAGAACGTGCCGGTCGAGTCGGTCGCCTCTTCCACCTCGTCCAGGCCGAGCGCCTGCGCGAGTTCACGACCGTGCGACGAGCGCGAGACATGAACCGGCACTTCCTTGGGATGTCCCCACAACGCAATGCGGGAGACGAAAGCGCGCACCGAGTCGCTCGTTCGCTCCCACTCGTCCCAGCCGAACCCATAGGCCCACATCCTGCCGTCCTCCGTCACGCATGCGAGGGTGTCGGGGTTGTCGATGTCTCGCGGACTCACCAGGATCGCGGGGCCGTCCGGCGTCTGCTGAAGCGGCCACTCGGCGACGCTCCCTTCGGCGAGGGCTCGATCGAGCATCTGGATCCCGCCGAAGCGCTGGATCCGGTCGACGCTGCGCAGACCACCGAACGAGCCCTCGGCTTCTGCGACCGTCCTGGCGAGCGCCTCGCTACCACCGTTCTCCAGCACCCACGAGGCGAGCCGCGCGGGGTCGCCGGGATCGTGCAGCCGGCACAGCCAGCGCGATGCCGCCTCTCTCACGCGGGGTGATAATGGAAGCGTCCTCGACGCTGGATCTACGGTTGCGCAGAGAAACCCGACCACGCTCTGCCGACATCGCTTATCTGGTGCCGCAAGCGGGAGATCCAGATGCCAGGCTTCGTTGTCCAGGGCTGCTCGCCCGGTCGCATCGATGAGATCGTCGCGAAACTCGATCCAGCCAGACTCCGGCGCGATAGGCGGCTTGTCGACCGCTCGCACCACCGGAAAGACGCACTGTAACCGCAAGGCCGCGCACTCTTCGAGCCAGGGCCGCAGGCTCGTCGCTGTGGGGCCCAGCACGCGCAAGAACACGTCGTCGCGCAGTGCGAGCACCCCATCGCAAACATGCCACACGAACCCGTGCAGGCGATACTGGCGGCTCGCCTGCCCGACCCGGCGAGCAACGCCCTTGACGAGAGCGTTCGTCTTGTCGAGCGCGGTGACCCGTCCCGTCTCGGGATAGAAGTTCCCGAGATCGACACGCGCGCGCAGCTCGAAGTTCGGAGCACGCCACGGCTCGAGCCTTTCCGCCACCTCGTTCAGCTGCGCCAGGGAGGCCGTGAGCTGCTTGGCCCCGCAGATGGATCGGAGCTGGGGGCTGAACGTACCTTTCGCGATGGTTCCGAGAAGGGGATGGCTGAATCGAGTTTTCACGTCGGCCCCCAATCGTCGTTCTCCCCGGTGCCTCCGAAGACATCCGGCGTCATTCCGGCCACGCGATTGCGGCGGTGCTCAATCTCTGCATCCGAGCCACCTCTACCTGAAGCGATCTGCGATGGCCAGCACCTCCGACACGCTGGAGACGCGGCGGGACATTCGCTGAATGCCGCACTCCTCAACGAGCCAGACGGCATCTCCGTCGACGAAGACCTGCGCTGCAGCGTCAGAGAGGTCTCCGCGGAGACTGAGTCCGTGGGGCAGCACCTCCTCCGAACGGCATGTGGCCTCCGATGCGTAACCGTTCTCGAGAAGGTAGACTTGGCGCTCGAACCAGCGCTCGACACTCGTGCCCACCAGGCGCAATTGCACATCGTCGTCGTCCGGCTCCTGCCACGAGGCCCACACGCCGCCCGTCTCGTCGACGTACAGGCTGGTGCGCACCGACGTGTTCTCAATCCAACCGATGAACCAGGCGCCATTGTAAGGATGGACTGGCTCAGACCAGATGCCCGGTGAAGTCCGTTCCCGGATCGCGCCTGCCGCCCATGGGGCAACGAGTGAAATTCCCCTCTGCCCGCGGAAGCCCCCCACGAGCTCGTCCACAGCGAAGACAGTACTGGTAAGCGCCTCCGATGCCCGGTATCGCTCGAGCTGGGCGCGCAGACCATCACGATTCTGCAGACCAGGCTGCCACTCTCCGAATGAGCTGGCGCCCGTGAGTCGGTCGGGATGACGCGGAACCGTGGCGATGCGCCCACCGGCCGTCATGTGGAATTGCGTCTCGAAAGCGCCGTCGAGCACTCCACGAATCCAGCAACCGGTCGCCGTCTCGTACAGCTCGAACGCCTCTGGGAAGTATCTATCCATGTGGTCCACCGACCCGAGCAGCGATCCATGCGGCGGAACGCCGGCCATTGAGCCGTACGAGTACCTCGCCGGCGCGGGCGAGAGGCCACGCGGCAGGGGATGTGCGAGCAAAGCTCGAAGCCGCTCGCTGGTCGCGCACGCCACCGTCAGCGCGTCGCACAGCAGCAGGACGATCGCTCCTTCGAACCAGAGCAATTGCTCCGAACGCCCGATCGAGCGAACTGCGCACGGCGGTCCCAGCGCGCCTTCGATCCACGCGGTCATGAGCGCTCCCTGCGCCCCGTGGTTGTGGCGCTCGCGGAGCACGAGCCCCTCGGAGACCAGCCGCGCTGCCTCGCGGAGGACAGTCCGATCGTCGACGGGCACCGGAGGTCGCGGCTCGAAGGGGTTCCCAGAGAGTGGAATGCGCACCGCCGCCCCGTCGGACAGGGCGAGTGAGCCCAGTGGTCCCAGATTCTCGAGCCCCGGGGCGCTCGGCAGATCGTCGCGGTCGGTGAACATCACAGGCGTGGCCTCCAGGACCCCGACGAGTTGTCGAATACGCCTGGATTGAGCCCCGCCACCGAGCCCGTCCCGCGGGCACGGCGGTACTCTTGCTCGTTCGCCGCCCTCATTGCAGGGTCGTTGATGTTCTGCGCGAGAGGCGAGGCGGGAAGCGTGATGGGTCCTGGCGCACCAGCCGGGTTCACGATGCGTGGTCCCTCTGGGTTCTGGAGCCCCCCCGGCACGTGGGTCGGATCTTTCGTCGAGACTCGACCCCCCGCCACCGCGGGTGCCTCGGGGCGCGGATCGGCGAGCGCCCAAAGCCGGGAGATCGTCTGCGAGCAGTTCGGGCACGCCGCGAGGTCCTTCGTTCCTGCGCGGCTCGAGATGCCGCCGATCTCTGACAGCGCCCTGCTAAGGTTCTGTCGTCCCTGCGGTGTGCCAGGATCGCAGCTCTGCCCGGGGTTGCGACCCTCCCAGTTTCGAAGGTGTGCCGACAGCGCCGCTGGCTCCGAGCAGGAGGCGGCGTCCGTGTCCCCGCCACGCGCGCTCCGAATCGGCAGCGCCGCCGCCACTGCGGGATGTAGGTCTGCCTCACGGGAGGACGTGCCCGTTCCAATCACATTGCCGCTGTGACCGGTAAGTGTCGTCACGCTCCGTGCCAAACCGTCGCGATCGATCCAGGCGAGCGGCTTCCCGTTCACGTACCCGTAAATCTCGAGCCCGCCGAGGAGCCCCAGCGGCTCCGGGCTCAGGTACGTAGCGCTCGCCGGATCGAAGTACCGCCACCGGTTGTAGTGGAGCCCCGTCTCCGGCTCGTACCAGTGCCCCGGGAACCGGACCAGCGTGGCAGCAGCGTCGCCCGCAATGACCCGACCGTACGCGTCGGTCTCGAAGACCTGGTCGACGCTCCCGTCAGCATTAACGAGCCCGAGCGGCACAGGCGCCCCGTCCCGGTGCACGAAGTACTTCCAGGCGCCCGGGCCCGCCTCGGTGTCGATCGCCTGCGCGATCGGCGCCGGCGAGCCCGGCGAGTACGCGTAGCGCCGGCGCTCCACCAGCGTGAGCGGCGCGGATGCGCCTGTGGCGCTCGCCTGGCGCTCCACCGTCTCCTCCAGGAGGTCCTCGCCATCCCAGCGGTAGCGGTGCCGCACCATCGCCGCGTCCCGCCGTAGCAACCGCTTCTCGATCCGCCGAGCGAACCCATCGTAGACGAACTCGAGGCGCATGCCGTCGGGCAGCGTCATGCCCGAGAGCAAGCCGAGCGCGCTCCATGCGTAGGTGGTCACCGCGGTGCCCTCGACCTTCTTCACGAGCCGGCCGCGCGCGTCGTACGTGAGGGCCGCGCCGTTGGTGGTCACGAGGCGGCCCCCGCTGAGGTGGGACTGCGCGCGGCCGTCGATCCATTGCACGTCGCCTCGCGGCGAGAGCACGTAGTCCTCGGTCCTGGCCCGTCCCTCATGCTGCTTCTGCGCGATTCGGCCGCGCGCGTCGTACAGGAAGGACTGCGCCCCACGATCGCGATCGGCGAGCACCTGGAGCTCGTCGGCAGGCGACCATCGGTAGTCGAACCGCAGGGTCTCCGGGCCGCCCAGGCCGCCGACCCATATGGGCTCGCCCGGGCGGATGACGGCGGTGCTGCCGCCGAAGACCGCCGAGCGGAGGACGTTGCCGTGCGCGTCCCTCGTGAGCTCGATACGGCCACCGCCGGCGAAGAAGCGCCCCGTCTCGCCGTCCTTCGGGTCGTACGCGAACCTCGCGATCGGCTGGTTCGCACCCCGGGTACCCGAGAGATCCGAGAAGACGAGCGCGGCGCATCGCCCGACGGCGTCGCGCGGGGCGGCGATCGCGAAAGCGCCGAGCGCTTCCACCTTCGTGCGATGCAGGCCGGCGTCGTAGACGTGCCGGAGCGATGTCGCGGACGAGGGATCGTCCTTCCGCTCCATGTCCTCGCGGATGCAACGCCCTCGCTCGTCGTACGTATAGAGCGTGCAGACGGCCTCCGTCTCGAAGCGCAGGAGGCGCCCGCGCTCGTCGTACTCCAGCTTGTGGGATGTGTCGTCCGAGAAGGTGCGTGCGATCAGCCGATCGAGGTCGTCGTAGGCGAGCTCGACGAATTCGCCGTCATCGAAGGTGATCCTCGACAGCCGCCCGGCCTGGTCGTTCCTGTACCGCAGCAGGCGACCGTCGAAGGTGCGCTCGGAGAGGATCCGACCCTCGAGGTCCCGCTCGATGGTGTGCACGTCGCCCTCCTCGTTGACGATGCGTACCATGTCGAGCTCTCGATCGTAGGCGTACGAGACGCGCGTGCCGTCGCTCCGCTCGACCGCGATCACCTCGCGGAGGCCCGCGTAGATCAGCCGGAACCAGCGGCCATCCGCGTCGCGCTCGCCGGCGAAGCGGCCGGCCTCGTCGTAGGTCGTGACCGTGCGAGCGCCCAGCGGCGAGCGGTGCTCGACCACACGCCCCATCGCGTCGTAGATCCAGCGGTGGACCCCGCCCTTCTCGTCCCGCATCTCCACGAGTCGCCCGAGGAAATCGTAGCGGAGCGCCCGCGCGCCGCCGTCCGGCTCGACGATCCCGACGCGGTTGCAGAGCGCGTCGTACGTCATCGCCGTCTTGCCGCCGTCAGCGGTCTCGGCCTGGACAAGGCAGCCGCGCTCGTCGTAACGGAAGCTGGCGACGAGCCCCATCGCGTCGGAGAGGTAGATCAGGTTGCCGTTCGGATCGCGCGCGTGCTGCGTCTCCAGGCCCTCAGGACCGCGCGTCGTCACGACGTTGCCGCGATCATCGTACCGGTACTCCGTCACATGAGCGAGCGGGTCGACAACGCGGTACACGCCGTCGGCCTCACCCATCCGCCATATGCGCCTGAGGCCGTCGCGATACCCCACGAGCTCGCCTGCATCGTCGAACACATTCTCGTGCACCTGCCCCGCCCAGACGATCCGGTCCGCCTTTCCGAAAGCGTTGACCCCGATCCTCCGCAGGGCGCGCGAGGTGATGACGTTGCTCTCGTCCCCGCAGTACTCGACCTTCGCGTGCAGAAACCCCTTCGCGCGACTTCCGTCCGCCAGCACCTCGGGCACGCCCTCGGCCAGGAGCGCGCGTTCCTTGGGATCATTGCACCACGTCTCCACGCAGCGGCCGCGGTCATCGTAGCCGTAATGCACCTCGAGGCCCGTGGGCCAGCGCTCCAGCACGAGCCGATGGTCTGCGTCGTACGCGAAGATCATCGCGTGCCCCAAGGCGTCGCGCGCGACCACGAGATCTCCGCGTTCATCGTATTCGTACGTGCGGAAGGACGTCCAGGCGCCTCTCGAGGACGCGTTCTTCACCTCGAACGCGGCGATGCGGCCGTCGCGATGCCGCCGCACGCGGAGCAGGCGGCCCACGCTGTCGTTCACGAACTGGAGCGGACCGGTGCCGTTTTCGTAGAAGAGCCGTGCCTGGTTGCCGTTGTGATCGACGAGCGCGCTGAGGCGGAACTCGTTGTCGATGGCAAAGACGTCCTCGAAGACCCGCGTGATCCCGTCGTCGGCCTTGAGGAGATAGCCGTCGCGGGTGCGCGTCAGCAAGCCGACCGGGAGCTTCCGGTCTCTCCCTCCTCGGGGCAGCGGCCCTCGCACGCGAGCGCCGTCGCGGTAACGACGCGCACCCTGCGGCGGCGGAGCTCGACGACGCGCCAGCCGAGCGAATGGTTCCAGCCATAGCCAAGGCCGTAGTCGAGGTCGCGCTGCGCAGAGTTATAGGCGCGCTCGATCACGAGCGGGAACGCTCCTGGCAGCGCCATGTCGGTGACGGCGAGGGTGTAGACGCGGCCCGTCACCGGATCGATGGGGTGCCCCGCGTGCGTTCCTCCACCGCCCCCATGCGTCGGGTTGGGGCAGCCGCCGCCGCTGCCCTGACCGCAGCTGCCGGCGTTGCGGCCGCCGCCCTGGGCGCCGTTGCCGCCGTTCTTGCCGCCCGCGCCCTGATCGCCGCCGGCGCCGTTGCCGCCCCGCCCGCCGCTGCCACCGCCGGCGCCGCCGCCGCCGAGGATGAAGACACCCGGGTTCATCCCAGGGATCGCGGGGATGTTGGGAACCGGAGCTGTGCGCGCCATGATGCGATGGTCGCCCAACGAACCACGGAGTCAATACCCGCTGCCACGCAGAAATGTGCTGGGATGGCGCAGCCCATGGTGGGTTGACGGAGCGTGGCGTCCCTGCACTCGACGCCTGAATCCGCGATGAGCTCGACGGGTGAGCGCGAGCCGAGGTTGCCTCGATAGAGGGCCGACGCTCGCATTCCAGAGGCGGAGGGGCAATCATGGCTCACGGGGCGTGCGCCGCCCGAGCGCTCGACCGCCAGGTTGTCACAACGTCCTGTCGATAGCGCCGTCCTCAGGCCTTCGGCTGGGCCGCAGCCTCGTACAGCTCGCGGACGTCGAGCCGGGCGCTGATCGACGCGAGGAGCGCGACGTCGCCATCCCGCGCGATGGCAGACGTGAAGTCGCCGTCGACGTCGCGAGTCCACACCTCCACGCTGCGCTCCCGGTGCGACACCAGGACGTACTGGCGCAAGGAGGCGAGGCTCTTGTAGTGCTCGAACTTGTCGCCTCGGTCGTACTCCTCGGTGCTGCGGCTCAACACCTCGACGATGAGCGTGGGGTTCGTCACGGCTTGCTCGTCCTGGGCGTCGCGCTCGATCGGCCCACACACGACCGTGACGTCGGGGTAGGTGGCGAGGCCTGTCGACGGCACACGCACGCGAAGATCGGCGTCGTAAGCACGGCATCGACCTCTGCGAAGCTCGGGGAAGAGGAGGCCGATGACCGCCGCAGCGAGCGCGGCATGCTCGGGCGTACCTCCCGCCATCGCGTAGATCTGGCCGTCCAGGTACTCGTGCTTGACGTTGCTGGACGCCTCGAGGGCCAGGTACTCGGCGTACGTGTAGTGGACGCGATGTGCCGGGGCCACCATGGCCGCGCAGTATGGCACAGCGCACGGCGTTCGCCGCGGGTAGCCGGCGCGCGGGCGCGGCCTCTGCGTCCGGCGCCGCAAGGCGGCGTCTCCGGCGCCCTCGATCGCGGCCGACCCGAACAGCTCACGAGCCCCGCGGAGCGGCGATTCAACGGCTCGCAGGCTCCGCTCGGTACGTCGATGACATCGAATATCGAGGACGCGCTCGCCAGAAGCGGAGCGGGGCGATCCTCTCGCCGATTGAACCGGTGATCGCTGCGCCGCGTGACGGCCACAACGGCTTGACAGCAGCGTCGGAGGGCGGGTCTCATCGCTGGTGGATCCATGGCGACGAGCAGCCCTCCGCATGTGAGCGCGACTCCGATCGGCGCTGCGACCGCCGCCGCCATGGCATGGAGGTTCAAGGGCAAGCTCTGGGTGACCGCGATGGTGAAAGCCACCTTCGGGTTCGCCAGCGACACGATGATGCAGCGCATCGCCCCGCAGGAGATCATCGGGGAGGAGGTCCATCACGGCGGGCTCCCCTCGCGGAGCATCCGGTTCACGACCGATCTGGTTCCTCGCCTGCTCAAGGCCGACGTGCTCTTCACGGGCCATGCGCACGCGCCGCACGGCCGCCCCGTCGAGGCGGCGCATGTTCGGCTGGGACTCTTCTCGGGCAGCTGGACGCTGCTGGACAAGACGCTGATGGTCCGTAAGCGGGGCGGCTTCGTGCGGCTCCCCGTCGATTACGAGCATGCTTTTGGCGGGATCGGCTTCCCGGACAACCCGTTCGGAGAGGGCCATCCGCAGGGCTCGGGCGAGCCGAACATCCTCGATCCGGCCGACGCGAGGCGCGTGGCCGGCTTCGGCCCGATCTCGAAGGTCAGCCCCGCCCGCCGGCGGCTCCTCGGGACGACCCCGCGCTCCCTGCTGGAGCGCGGTATCCGCGAGATCCCGGACGAGCTCAGCTGGGACTACTTCCAGGCGGCGCCGCCGGATCAGCGCACGCATTTCCTGCGCGGCGACGAGTGGATCGTGATGGACGGCCTGCACCCGAGCGCGGCGCGCATGCGCATGCGCCTGCCCGGCGCGCGCGGCTTCGCGCGCATCCACGGCCTTGCGGGCCTCGGCCTCGCCGAGCACCAGGAGCTCCCGCTGAGCGCCGACGTGCTGCGTATCGACGGCGACGAGCAGCGCTGCACGGTGACGTGGCGCGGCAGCTTCCCCGTGCCCTCGGAGGACGTGCTCCCGCGCATGCGCATCTTCGCCGGCGTCGAGCTCCCGGGCGAGCCGATCGCGTGGCCCGCTCCGGGCGCCGCGGTCAGCAGGGCCGGAGCGACGGCGCCCCGCGCGGGCGCGGCGGGCGACGAGGACGACGCTGCCCTCGAGTCGACCGTCGCGCTGTCCGCCGCGGCGAGCATGAGTCCCAGCGGGACGCTGGACATCGCGCCGAACAGGGCGCTCGCGGTCCCGGCGACGCTGCCGTTTCGTCCGGCCCCCGCAGGCGCCTCGCCGTCGTCGCCGAAACGGCCCGCGCCATCGCCGCCCGAGGCTCCGCTCGCCAGGTCGGGGACGATGCAGATGCCGAAGGACGTCGGCAGCCAAAGCGCCTCGCCGTCGCCGCCGAAACGGCCTGCGCCATCGCCACCGGAGGCTCCGCTCGCCAGGTCGGGGACGATGCAGATGCCGAAGGACGTCGACAGCCATGCGGCGCGCCAGCCGGCGACTCCCTTCACGGCCGAACCGCCACGCGCGCTGCCGGCCGGACCGCCGCGCGCGCCGCCGGCCGAGCCGCCCCCTGCGCTGGCGTCCGTGCCGAGCGCTCCCGCCGCCAGCGCGGCCGCGCCCGCGGTCCCCACGCCGGAGCCGGCGAGCCCCGCGGCCGCGCCCGCGGTCCCCACGCCGGAGCCGGCAAGCCCCGCGACCGCGGGGGGCACCTTCGCCTGGGCGACGCCGCCTCCCGAACCGCCGCCCCCGGAGCCGCCGCCCCCCGGAGCGCCGAAGCGCCCCGCGAAGCTCGATGTGCGGGCGCTCCTGTACGGCACCGGCAAGGGGCGAGGCTGACGCTCCGATGCCCGTGAGACCCCGAAGAGCGAGCCCCGGTGGCGCAGGGTGCCAGCAGCCCTCGTGCGGCCATCCCGGCGCCCCCGCGGCGCACACGCCCACGCGGCCTCTCCACCTTTCCGGTGCCCCAGGGAAGGCCGCAGCGGAATCGGAGAACGAGCGATGAAGGAAGCCTCCGGGACGTTGAGCGTTCGCATCGAGTCAGCGCGGGGGCCGTGGGACCACGTGCAGGTCCGCGAGCTCTCCGGGCGAGAGGCGATCTCGCAGCTCTTCTCGTTCGACCTCGACGTCGTGATCGACGAGGGCCGCGAGCTCCCGGCCGACGCCGCGCCCGGCGCCGAGGTCAGCCTGGTCTTCGAGGCCGACGGTGAGGAGATCCGCCGCGTCTCGGGCATGCTCGGCCCGATCCGGGACCGCCTGGAGCCGCTGGCCGAGCGCGCCACCTGCCGCCTGCGCCTCGTGCCGCGCGCGTTCCGGCTCACCCTCGTCGAGACGCAGGAGATCTACCTGGACCGCAGCGTTCCCGACATCCTCCGGAGCAAGCTCGAGCGGCACGGCCTGGGATCCGAGGACGTCGAGCTGCGGCTGCTCGAGAGCTACCCCGAGCGCGAGTTCGTCGTGCAGTACGGCGAGAGCGATCTCGCGTTCATCAGCCGCCTGGCCGAGCACGTCGGCATCAGCTTCTTCTTCGAGCACGAGGGCGGCCGCGACAGGATGGTCTTCACCGACCACCCGTCCGGCTTCCGCCCCGCCTCGGGCGCGGAGACGGTGCCCTTCCGCGCCCGCGGCGAGGCCTCGGGCATCTTCGCCCTCGAGGTGACGACCGACCTGGTGCCCACCAGCTACGTCGTGCAGGACTACAACTACCGCGCGCCCCAGCTCGACCTGACGGCCTACGCCAGCCTGGGCTCGGGCGACGGCGGCGGCGTTGTCGAGTACGGCAGCCACGTCAAGACGCCCGAGGAGGCCGGGAAGCTGGCGCAGATCCGGGCGGACGAGCGGCTGTCGCGGCAGCGCGTGTACGAGGGCAAGGCCAGCCGCGCGGCGCTGTCCGCCGGGCGGCGCGTGACCCTGATCGAGCACCCGCGCTTCCCGGAGCCCGAGGAGCTGCTCCTCGTCGAGGTGGAGCACGAGGCGAGGTTCCCCGCGTTCCAGGACGCCGGCGAGCAGAGCCCGTTGTACAGGAACGCATTCCGCGCCATCCCGGCGCGCGTCGCCTACCGGCCGCCGCGCCGGACGCCGAGGCCGCGCATCTCCGGCGTTGTGACGGGGATCGTGCAGCCGGGGCACGGGGGAAAGACGAACGGCGTCGCTCAGCTCGACGCCGAGGGGCGCTACACGGTCCAGCTCCACTTCGACACGGCGGAGCCGGGCGAGCAGAAGGCCTCGCGCCCGGTCCGGATGGCGCAGCCCTTCAGCGGCGTGGGCCACGGGATGCACTTCCCGCTGCGCCCGGGCACCGAGGTCCTCGTGGCGTTCGCCAACGGCGACCCGGATCGCCCGGTGATCCTCGGGGCCATGTTCAACCCGCTCGCGCCGTCGCCCGTGACGGCCCGCAACGCCAACCAGAGCCGCATCACCACGGCGTCCGGCGCCATGCTCGAGATCTCGGAGAAGCGATGACGAAGCCCACGACGGTCGGGATCCACTTCCGCTCCGAGGCCGCCCCGGCCGGGGCGTTCACGGTGCTGGGGCTCCGCGGCGAGGAGGCGCTGTCGCGCCCGTACCGCTTCGAGATCGATCTCGCGTCGCCCGATCCCGCGCTGCCGCTCGACGACCTCGTCGGCGCGGCCGGGGAGCTCGATCTCGCCGGCCGCGCGGTCCCGGGGGTCGTGGCCGAGGTGGAGCAGGGCGGCGCGCTCGGCGGCGATCAGTATGCCTACCGGGTCGTGCTCGTGCCGCGCCTCGCCCTGCTCGGCCTCGCGCGGCAGACGCGCATCTACCAGCGGCTCAGCGTGCCGGACCTGGTGGAGGCGGTGATCGCCGGGAGCGGCCTCGGTATCGAGGTGGAGCGGCGGCTCGAGCGGGCGTATCCGCCGCGCGAGCACGCCGTGCAGTACCAGGAGAGCGCGCTCGACTTCGTGTCACGGCAGCTGGAGCAGGCGGGCGTCAGCTACTTCATCGAGCCACGCGGGGGGGCGGAGCGGCTCGTCCTCTGCGACCACCCGGACGGCTTCCGGGGCGCGGTCGAGGCCGCGATGGGGGAGGCCGGAGGGGTGCGCGCGCTGCGCTGCCGGCGCCGGATGTCGCCGCGCGCGCTCGTGCTGCTCGACTACAACGAGCGCACGCCCGAGGTGCCGCTGGAGGCCGAGGCCGAGGTCGACGCGCGCGGCTTCGGGCTGCTCGTCGACGAGGGCGGCTCGTTCGCGGCGCCCGAGGAGGGCGCCGCGATCGCCGCCGTGCGCGCCGAGGAGCTGCGCTGCCGCGCGACCGTGTACGACGGCGCGATCGGCGCGCCGCTCGCCGCGGGCGAGCGCCTCGGGCTCTCCGGCCATTTCCGGGCCGACTGGAACCGCGATTACCTGGTGACGCGCGCCGTGCACCGCGCCGGGGCGGGCGACGGGCCGCGCTATGCTTGCGAGTTCGAGGCCATCCCGGCCTCGACGCGCTACCGCCCGCCGCGCGCCACGCCGAGGCCGCGCCTCGAGGGCGCGATGGTCGCCCACGTCGACGCGCGCGGCCCGGAGGGCGTCGCCGCGGTCGACGCCGAGGGGCGCTACCGCGTGGTGATGCCGTTCGATCTGAGCGGCGCGGCCGAGGCGCAGGGCTCGGTGCCGATGCGCCTGGCGACGCCCTACGGCGGGGCCGACGAGGGCATGCACTTCACGTTGCGCAAGGGCGCCGAGGTGCTGTGGACCGGCGTCGGCGGAGACCCCGAGCGGCCGGTGATCACCGGCGTCGTGCCCAACGCGAAGAGCCGCGTGGTCACGAGCGCCGACGAGGGGCGCGGCCGCATCCGGATGCCGAACGGGGCGATGGTCGAGATGGGAGGCGGCTTCGGGCGCGCGCGCGGCGGGCCCGCGACGCGCGCCGGCGCCGAGGGCGCGCTGCCGACGGAGCAGCAGCTCGGCCAGGACGACATGACGACCACCGCGAGCAGCGCGGAGGACTGGATCCGCATCGCGGTCCCCCACAGCGACGGGAAGTACAGCTACCTGCGCTACGGCGAGCGGGCGACCGCGTCGGCCGGGACGTTCACCGAGTCCGCGCGGCTCGATCCGACCGCGGGGTTCGGCGACAGCGGCTGGACGTGGTCGAGCCTCGACAACGGCTACGACACGAGCTCGGACGCCAATGACAAGGGGAAAGCGGCGCACTTCGGCTGGGCGGCGAGCGACGGGGTCTACGATCACACGGACGGCAACCGCACGGTCGTGACCCAGGGGGACTACCAGTCGGTCACCACGGGCAACCGCACCGACGTCGTCCTGGGGAACTACCGGCTCGTCATCCCGAACCGGACGCTCGGCATCTTCGACGTTGACTTCTACTCGATGACGTTCAGCAAGGACTGGCAGGGCTGGCGAAAGACGACGCGCAGCCACGTCTCGACGGTCAACCTCACCTACGGCGACAACTCGAATTTCTTCACCGGCGTCAACTTCGGGGCGAGCCTCGGCGGGAACTACAGCATCGCGGCGGGCGTGAACGGCAACGTCTTCCTCGGGCTCAACACGGGGATCACGGCCGGGATGAGCTGCAACATCGCGTACGGCCCGGTGCTCGAGTTCGGCAGCACGAAGAAGCTCACCACGGCCGACGAGCAAGACATCAAGGCGCGCTCCAAGGTGCACCTGCGCGTGCGGAGCACCGACGCCCCGACGGTCGAAGCCGCGAAGCCGTGGGCAGCCGCCGTGGTCGCGGGCGCCCTGGGCGCGGTGGCGGGCCCGCTCGGCGCCTCCGCGGGCAAGGACGATCTCGAGAAGGGCAGCGGGCTCACGGGCGCGACGTGGGGCATCGCGACGCTCGGGGCGCTCGTCGGAACGTACCTTGTCCACAAGCTCGCCCACGCGAGCCCGCTGAACGACGCCGAGCTGATCATCGAGCCGACCCAGCTCCTGCTGCGCTGCGGCGGGCTGGCCGGCGCGTACATCAAGATCGAGCCCGCCGCGATCGAGCTCGCCTGCGGTCCCAGCAGCCTCAGGATCGACGCGACGAGCGTGATCGCCGGAACCGGGACCGCCAAGCTGGAGCTGAGCAGCACAGCCGCGTCCTCCGTCCTGAGGTTCGGCGGCCACCAGGTCCAGATCGACGCCGCGGGAGCCCTCATCCAGGGCGCCCACTTCCACGCGCTCTAGGAGGAGCCCGCCCGGCGGGCGCGCGGCCCGCGCGCGTCGAGAGCTGCCATGAAGATCATCAACCACACCCCCACCACGTTCGCCGCGGTAGCCTGGCAGATCCGGCCCCCGCAATGGGCCCTGTGCCTGATCGCGAAGGGCACCTACCGCCTCGTGCCCGGCGAGCCGGCGAGCCCCGCCGACGCCCCGGAGCCGCCGCTCGGCGACGTGCACGAGGGCGACGATCCGCGCGGGGCGCTTCTCCAGGCGTCCGACTTCGCCCCCTTCAAGCCGAAGGCGGATCTCCTGCTGACCGGCAAGGCCCACGCGCCCGGCCGCCGGCCCGTCAGCTCCCTGCCGGTGAGCTTCGCCGTCGGCAAGGCGTCGCTCGCGCTGCAGGTGACCGGCGACCGGTACTGGACCGACCCGGCCGCCGGCAAGCGCACCGACCCGCAGCCGTTCGTCGAGATGCCGCTCGGCTTCGACCGCGCCTTCGGGGGCCCGGGCTTCGCGGCCAACCCGGTTGGGCGCGGCGTGTTCGACCCGGGCGAGCGCGATCTCCGGCGACGGCCGCTGCCGAACATCGAGGATCCGCGCGCGCCGGTCGACTCGCCCGCGGCGCGGCCGCCGCCCGCGGGCTTCGGGCCGCTCGCCGCCGCCTGGGCGCTGCGCGCGAGCAAGCTCGGCACCTACGACGAGCGCTGGCTGAAGCAGCGCTGGCCCTTCTTCCCCGACGATTTCGACTGGAGCCACTTCAACGCGGCCGTGCCGGCGCTCCAGGTCGAGTACCCGCGCGGCGACGAGGACATCATCTGCCACAACCTGCACCGCGCGCGGCGCGAGTACCGCGCGCGGCTCCCCGGCGTCCGGATGCGCTGCTTCCTCGACGAGCTCGCGGGCGGCGCGGAGCGCTTCCGCGAGGTGCAGCTGCACCTCGACACGGTCCGGGTCGACATGGAGGCCGAGGCGCTCATCCTCGTGTGGCGCGGCCATGCGCCCGTCTCCGCCGAGGACCACCCCGAGGTGCGGCACGTGCTCCTCGAGAGCGAGCCGCTCGGCGAGGGCCGCGTCGCGGCCGCGCGCTACCGCGAGCGGCTCGCGCTCGCGCTGCTGGAGGCGCGCCCTGCCGTGGCGGAGGCGCCCGCCGCGGCGGCGCCGCCCGGCAACGACAACGACGGAGCGTCTCCCCTGGCCGGCGTCGACGACGCCGAGCTCCTCGCGCAGATCCGCGCGACGCTCGAGCGGGGCGGCGCCCCCGCGGCGCTCGTGGCCTCGCTCGGCGCGTCGGTCGATGGCCCGCGCCCGCCCGGCGCGGAGCTCGAGGCGTGGCTGGGCAAGCTCGGCGGGGACCCGGCGCAGCTCGATGAGATCCAGCGGAAGAGCCGCGAGCAGATGAAGAAGGCGCTCGAGGCCGGGGGGCACGACCCGGCGCAGCTCGACGCGCTGGACCGCGAGGACGAGGCGCGGGACCGGGCAGCCACGGAGCGCGCGGCGCCGTGGACGCGCGAGCGCGTGGAGCTCTGCCTGTCGATCCGCGAGAGCATGGCGGGCGCCGATCTCTCGGGGCTCGACCTGTCGGGGCTCGACCTCAGCGAGGCGAGCCTCGCGCGCGCGCTGCTCGTCGGCGCCGACCTGACCGGCGCCCGCCTCGCCGGGGCCGACCTCGACGGCGCGACGCTCGCCCGCGCCAGGATGGCGGGCGCGTGGCTCCCGGCGGCCAGGCTGAACGACGCCGACCTCTCCGGCGCCGACCTCGCGGGCGCCGACCTGACCGGCGCGGCGCTCGGCAAGGCGCGCCTCGACCGCGCGGCGCTGCGCGGGGCCATCCTGACCGGCGCGGCCGCGGCCGGCGCCTCGTTCCTCGAGGCCGACCTCACCGGGGCGCGGCTCGACGGCGCCCAGCTCGCCGGCGCCCGCCTCGCGCGCGCGGCGCTCGACCGCGCGTCCTTCGCCGGCGCGGCGCTCGAGGGCGCGAGCCTCGAGGGGGCGCACGGCGAGGCGGTCGACCTGCGCGGCGCCGACCTGCGCGGGCTGCGCGCCTCGGAGCACACCCGCCTGCCGTGCGCCCAGGCGCGCGGCGCCCGCGCCGACGGCTCGCGCTGGATGCACGCCGACCTCACGGGCGCGGACCTCGCGCTGTCGAGCCTGCGCCGCGCGGATCTCGGCCGGGCCGAGCTCGGCGGCGCCGACCTGCGCGGCGCCGACCTGGCGGGCGCCGACCTGACGCGGGCGCGGCTCGGCGGCGCCCGCCTCGAGCGGGCGAACCTGCACGGTGCTCGCCTCGAGGCCGCCGACCTGCGCGGCGCCGACCTGCGCGGCGCCGGGCTGTACGAGGCCGCCCTGTGGCAGGCGCGGCTCGATGGCGCCGACCTGGAGGACGCGCAGCTCGCGTCCACGCTGCTCACGAGCGATCGAGGCGCGACGTGACCGGCGCCGCCGCCACCTCCGCGGGCTTCGCGCGGGACAAGGACGATCTCCTCGCGCGCCTCGACGCCGGACCGCTCGATCCGCCGATGATCGTTGGCCTCGACCTGCGCGGCGTGGACCTCGCGGGCCGCGATCTCTCGGGCGTGCTCTTCAACGGCGTCGACCTGAGCGACGCGCGGCTCGCCGGCGCGCGGCTCGCCGGCGCCGTCTTCCTGGCCGTCACGCTCCGCGGGGCCGATCTGTCGGGCGCGCGCCTCGAGCGCGCGGTGCTCGCGCGCCACGCGCGGCTCACCCGCGACGCCGCGGCCGCGGCGCTGCCGCTCGAGGCCGATCGCGACCTCGGCGCCGAGTCCCTCGAGGCGCTGCGCGCCGCCGGGTACGCGGGGTATGCCGCCGGGGCCACGTCGCTCGCCGGCGCGTCGCTCCGCGGGGCCGATCTGTCGGGCGCGCGGCTCGAAGGCGTGGACCTCGCCGGCGCCGATCTCTCGGCCGCGACGCTGACCGGCGCCGCGCTCGCGGAGTGCGCTCTCGACGGCGCGCGCCTCGACGGCGCGACGCTCCGCGAGGTCGAGCTCGACCGCTGCGCGCTCGCGGGCGCGAGCTTCATCGACGCCGAGCTCGCCGCCGTGACGCTCATCGGCGTCGCGCTCGGCGCGCTCGACCTGTCGCGCGCGCGCCTCGTCCGCGGGCTCCGCGTTCCGAACCAGGACCTCCGTGGCGCGGCGCTCCCGCGCGACCTCGCCGGCGGCGACCTCACGGGCGCGAACCTCGCCGGCGCGGACCTGTCCGGCTTCGACCTGCGCGGCTGCAAGCTCGACGCGGCCGATCTCGACGGCGCGCAGCTCCCGTCCGCGGCGCTCGGCGGCGCCTCGCTGCGCGGCGCCTCGCTGCGCGGCGCGCGCCTCGCCGGCGCCACGCTGAGCGGGGCCGACCTCGAGGGCGCCGTGCTCGAGCGCGCGAACCTCGACGGCGCCCGGCTCGACGGCGCCGGCCTCGAGGGGGCCGACCTCACCGGCGCCAACCTGTCGGGCTGCGATCTCTCGGGCGCGCGCCTGCGCGGCGCCCGCCTGCGCGGCGCGCTGCTCGCGGCCGCCACGCTGCGCGGGACCGAGCTCACGGGCGCCGATCTCGCCGAGGCGTCGCTCCAGGACGCCGCGCTCGACGGCGCGGATCTGCGCCGCGCGCGCCTCCCGGGCGCCCGCCTCGCCCGGGCCGAGCTCACCGGCGTCGATCTCTCGGACGCCGACCTCGCAGGCGCCGATCTCTCCGAGGCGCGCGTCGCGGGCGGGCGCCTCCGCGGCGCGAACCTGTCCGGCGCGCGCCTGCACGGCGCCACGCTGAAGCGCGCGCAGCTCGCCGGCGCCGCCCTCTCCGGCGCGGATTTCGGGGGGGCCTCGCTCGAGGGGACCTCGCTGCTCGGGCTCGATCTCCGGGGCGTGCGGCTCGCCGGCGCGCGGCTCGCGAAGAGCTCGCTCGTCGAGGCGAAGCTCGGCGGGATGGATCTCTCGGGCGCGGTGCTCCGCGACTGCGACCTGTCGCGCGCGGACCTCCGGGACGCGCGGCTCGACGGGGCCGATCTGGCGCAAGCGAGCCTGGCCGGCGCCGAGCTGGGCGGCGCCTCGCTCGTCTCGGCGCGCCTCGGGGTCGCGAACCTGACCGGCGCCAGCCTCCGGGGCGCGCGGCTCGCGGGCGCGGATCTCTCCCGGGCGTGCCTTGACGGCGCCGCGCTCGCGCGCGCCGATCTCGGCGGCGCGCGGCTCGACGAGGCGATGGCGCGCAAGGCGGATCTGAGCGGCGCGCGGCTCGAGGGCGCCTCGCTCGTCGGCGCGGATCTGTCGCACGCCGACCTGTCGGGCGCCGATCTGTCGGGCGCCGATTGCCGCGGCGTGAACCTGCACCGGGCGGCCACCGCGCACGCGCGCTGGGACGGCGCGAAGCGCGAGGGCGCCCGCGGGACCGATCCGGATCGTGCCCGCGCCGAGGACTGGCGCCCGCCCACGCTGTTATGAACGGCCGACGACGGCCGCGAAGCCACGACCCGAGGACCACCGCCATGCCCACCGCTGCCCTCCCCGCTCTCCCCGTCGAGCCCCCGCCCTCCGACGCGCGCCCCGAGGGGCTCGGCGACGGTGCGCCGTGCGCGCCGTGCGCTCCGTCAGAGGAGCGCCCGCTGCGCATCGTGGCGCGCGCAGGCGCCTCGGCGTCGATCGTCGAGCGCGACGGCCACGAGGTCGTCGCGGTGCACGACCGGGCCGGCCGGCTGCTCTTCGAGTACGACGCGGAGACCGGTCGGGGCAGCCTCGTCGCGGCGGGCGGCCTCTCGCTCGCGGCGCCCGGGGGCGACATCGATCTCGTGGCGGGCGGCGCCATCCGCTGCTGGGCGGCCGGCGAGGTCGCGATCGCGAGCCGGAGCGGCGCGAGCCTGAGCGCGCGCGCCGGCGAGCGCGGGGCGACGGTGCAGGTCGCGCCCGGGCGCGTCACCGTGGCCGGAGAGGCGCTCGCCGCCGTCGCCGAGCGGGGCGACGTGCGCATCGCCGAGGCGCGCTATGAGGGGCGGGCGCTCACCGCGGTGCTGGAGCGGGCGCACACCACCGTGGGCAAGATCGAGTCGATCGCCGGGCGGGTGATCGCGCGGGCGGGGGATCTCTTCCAGGAGGTGCGCGAGCTGCACCAGCTCCGCGCCGGGCGGGTGCGCGCGCTGGTCGAGGACGTGATCGAGCTGCGCGGGCGCGAGGTATCGGTGGACGCGCGCGAGGACGTGAGCATCGATGGCCAGCGGATCAACCTGGGTTAGGAGGGCGCGGCGATGTTCCCTGTGACCACGACGCAGGCCGGGATCTGCCAGGCCATGCCGGACACGTGCAAGACCCCTGCGCCGCCTGGTCCGCCGGTGCCGCTGCCGTACCCGAACGTGGCGATGTGCAACCAGGCGCTCCCGAGCACCTGCGCCCTGAAGGTGCTGGTGGAGGGCAAGCCGGTGCTCACGAAGCAGAGCGAGATCCCGATGTCGACCGGCGACGAGGCGGGCGCTGCCGGCGGCGTCGTGAGCGGCAAGATCAAGGGCGAGGCGATGTTCCGCAGCTTCTCGGCGAAGGTGAAGGCCGAGGGCAATCCGGTCGTGTTCCACGCGTGCGCGGTGGCGCAGAACGGAAAGAGCCCGAACATGCCCATGGGCGTGCAGGTCGCGCCGTCGCAGGCGAAGGTGATGGTGGGCGGCTGAGGGGCCGCGCGGCTGGCGGAGGGGGTCCACGTGGCAGCGCGTCGTTACCGCGTGGTTCACCGCAGCCGGTACGAGCTCGGCGCCGAGGGCGCGGTCGCGTGCCGGCTGGAGGCGCACCTCACCCCGCGCGCGCTGCCGCATCAAGCGGTCGAGTTTCACCAGCTCGTGGTGCGGCCATTGCCGCGCTCGAGGCGGGTCGAGGAGGACGCCTTCGGCAACCTCTGCGCGCGGATAGAGATCTGCGGGAGCTTCGGCGCGATCGACGTCACGGCCCTCAGCGTTGTGCGCCTCTGCGAGGAGGCGACGGGCGGCGCCGGCGATCTCGGGGACGACTGGCGGGCGGTGGCGGCGCGCACGGCGGCCGCCGCGGCGGAGGACCCGGCGCTGCGCGCGCTCGTGGAGGGCACGGCGCGCGCGCCGCGGAGCGGCGCGATGGCGGACTACGCGCGGGGGTGCTTCCGGGAAGGCCTCCCGCTCGGCGGCGCGCTGGAGGGGCTGGTCGACCAGATCCGACGGGATTTCACCTTTACCCCGGGCGTCACCGCCGCGGACACCGGCCTCGCCGTCTTCTGCGAGCTCCGGCGCGGCGTCTGCCAGGACTTCGCGCACCTCGCCGTGGCGTGCTTGCGATCGATGGGCCTCGCGGCGCGTTATGCGAGCGGCTACGTGGCCGGCTCCGCCTCGGCGCCGGCGCGCGCCTCGCACGCGTGGGCGTCGGTGTGGTTGCCGTCGGGCGGCTGGCACGACCTCGATCCGACGCTCGGGCGCCTGGGCGCGCCCGGGCACATCGTGCTGGGCTACGGACGCGACTACGATGACGTCGCGCCCCTCAGGGGCACCGCCGAGGGCGCGCGCGGCGTCCGGCTGCGGACGGAGATCGTGGTGGCGCCGCAGGAAAGCGAATGACGTCGCGCCGTTTGCACGAGCGGGTCGCGCGTACCCAGCCGAAAATCGAAAGGAGCTCGAACGATGATCGAGGTTGCCGGACCGAACGCCGAGCAGATCCGTTACTGGAACGAGGTCGCCGGACCGAAATGGGTGGCCCTCGGCGATGCCATCTCGGCGTCGACCCGGCCGCTGGGCGTCGTCGCCATGGATCGCGCGGGGATCGCCGCGGGCGAGCGCGTCCTCGACGTCGGCTGCGGGCTCGGCGACACCACGCTCGAGCTTGCCCGGCGCGTCGGCGCGGGCGGCTCCGTGCTCGGCGTCGACATCTCCGCGCCGATGCTGGAGAGGGCGCGCGAGGACGCGCGGGCGGCAGGCGCCGCGCGCGTGGCCTTCGAGAACGCGGACGCGCAGACCGCGGCGCTGCCCGGGCTGTTCGATGTCCTCTACTCGCGCTTCGGCGTCATGTTCTTCACCGAGCCCGAGGCGGCCTTCGCGAACCTCCGGCGAGCGCTGCGGGGCGGCGCGCGGCTCGCGTTCGTCTGCTGGCGGCCGCTCCAGGAGAACCCCTGGTTGCACGTGCCGGCCATGGCGACGGCCCGGCACATCCCCATGCCGCAGGCCGAGCCGCACGCGCCAGGCCCGTTCGCGTTCGCCGACGCCGCGCGCGTCCGGGAGATCCTGTCGCGCGCGGGGTTCGTCCGGATCCATCACGAGCCGCTCGATCGGGAGCTCCTCGTGGCGGGCGGGAGGTCGCTCGATGAGACCGTGGACTTCCTCCTGCAGATGGGCCCGTCGGCCGCGGCGCTGCGCGAGGCGAGCCCCACACCGGAGGTCGTCGACCGCGTGCGGGCCGCCGTGCGCGAGGCGGTCGCGCCGCACGACGGCCCCGGAGGCGTGCGCATGGCAAGCGCCGCGTGGATCGTGACGGCGGCAGTGGACTGACGCCTCCGGGACGCCCCTCCCGCTCGTCAGCCGCGTCATCTCCGCGACGACGGAGGTCCTGGAGCTCCTCAAAGAGTCGACGCATCGAAATCGCTCCCGGAGCGACGCCGCTCGCTCCTGGGCCGCACGGGGCACCCCCATGTCGTTCAAGCGCCTGGATCCCTGTCTGATGTTCGACGGAGCCGCCGAGAGGGCCATCAAGCTCTACGAGAGCGCGCTCGGGGCGAAGTGAGAGGGCGTGATGCGCTTCGGCGATGTGCCGGGCGACAACGCATCTCCCGAGAGCAAGGACCGGATGATCCACGCCACGCTGCACATCGGTCCTGGCGTCATCCTGGTCAGCGACACGATGCCCGGCACGCCGGCCGCGAAGGGGAGCAACACCGAGGTCTGCTTGCACTTCGGCGAAGTCGCGGAGGGGACGAAGGTGTTCGACGCGCTCGCCGCGGGCGGCGACGTCACGATACCCCGGCCACCTCGATCCCCCTCCAAACGAACCTCCGCACGCTCGCCCCGCCTCGTGCGTCCCTACGCGCACGGCGCCGCTCGCTCCCTGGCACGGCGCCCGCATACCGACCGTCGCGAAGGACGTGGCGGGGGGACCACGCGGAGGAGACCCATGAGCCAGAGAGCATCCGATCAAGCCATCCAGGTGAAGCCGCTCGCAGGGCACATCGGCGCCGAGATCCACGGCGCCGACATCTCGAAGCCGCTGCCCGACGAGGCCGTGGCGGCCATCCGCGCGGCGCTGCTGAAGTGGAAGGTCGTCTTCTTCCGGAACCAGCCGCTCGACCACGCCGAGCAGATCGCCTTCGCCGCGCGCTTCGGCGAGGTGACTTACGCCCATCCGCACGAGGACGAGCCGTTCGACGAGCACCCGGAGATCCTCGCCATCGACAGCCGCCGCTACGATCGCCGCTACGGCAGGCGCTTCAGCTACGAGAACCGCTGGCATACCGACGTCACCGCGGCCGTGAACCCGCCGGCGGCGTCGATCCTGCGGGCGCACATCCTGCCGCCCTACGGCGGCGACACGACCTGGACGAACCTCGTGGCAGCCTACGAGGGGCTGTCCGCGCCGCTGCGCGCGCTCGTCGATGGCCTGCGCGCGGAGCACCGCTTCGGGCTGCGGTTCGCGCCGCAGGACCAGGACAGCCCGTACCTGCGCAAGGTGCGCGAGAACCCGCTGATCTCGATCCACCCCGTGGTGCGCGTCCACCCCGAGACCGGCGAGCGGGCGCTGTTCGTCAGCCCGGGCTTCACCAGCCACATCGTCGGGCTGTCGCCGCGCGAGAGCAGCGCGATCCTCGATCTGCTCTTCGAGCAGATCAGCCGCCCGGCGTACACGGTGCGGTTCCGGTGGGCGCCGGGCAGCATTGCGTTCTGGGACAACCGGGCCACGGCGCACCTGGGGCCGCAGGACCTCGGGCACCTCGACGTCGAGCGCGTCCTCTACCGGGTGACGCTGACCGGAGACATCCCGGTGGGGGTCGACGGGGTCCGCTCCGAGATCGTGGCCGGGGAGCCGTTCGGGAAGCGACCTCCGAGCAAGGTAAAACCCGCCCGCAAGGACAAGGCGCCCGAGGCGGAGGTGCAGGCATGAGCGCCGCGAGCGCAGGCGTCGAGAGGACGTCGTTCGAGGGGCCCCACAGGCCGGTGGAGGCGGTGCAGGTCCGCCCGGCGTCGGGCGGGCGCTCGCCGGCGCCGGCGGTGCTGATCCTCCACGAGGGGCTGGGGCTCACGGTCCATACGATCGAGCTGGCAAGGCGCTTCGCGCAGGAAGGGTACCTCGCGTTTGCGCCGAACCTGTATTCGCACGACGCGACGCACCGGACCTTCACCGAGGCGGAGGTGGCCCGGGGGGTGAGCCTGCTCCGCGCGGCCGACCGCGACGAGGTGGTCGGCCGGTTGCCGGCGAACGAACAGGAGCGGCTGAAGAAGGTGTTCGCCTGGTTCGGTAGCCGCGACACGTCGACCTACCTGCCCGACGCGAGGGCGGCGGCGGCGCACCTCGTCGGGCGGGCGGACGTGCGGTCAGGGGGCGTCGCCGCCGTCGGGTTCTCGCTGGGCGGAGGGCTCGTGGGGCAGCTCGCGGTCGCAGGCGTGGCGCTCGCGGCGGGCGCGGTGTTCTATGGGCAGGCGCCGGCTCTGGAGCAGGTGAAGAACGTGCGGTTTCCGTTGCAGGTGCATTATGCGGAGGAGGATCCGGCGATCACCCCGAGGGCGCCAGCGGTGGGGGAGGCGTTCAGGGCTGCGGGGCGGGAGCTGATCTCGTTCGTGTACCCTGGGACGCGCCACGGGTTCTTCAACGAGACGCGGCCGGCGTACCACGCCGACGCGGCGCAGCTCTCGTGGCGGCGCACGCGGGAGTTCTTCGCCGAGCGCACCGGCAACGTCGGGCAATGGCGGCCGCAGGCCGTCGCCGGCGAGGGTGCGCGCGCTGCAGGGTAGCTGCGGCTCCGTCGCTGGCACCTCTGGCACCTCAACCTGGGTCGGGTCGGAACCTCCGGAACCTCAGCCTGGGTCATCGAACCGCAACCTCGGTCGGGTCGGAATCTCAACCTGGGTCGGGTCAGAACCCCGAACCTCAACCTGGGTCGGGTCAGAACCCCGAACCTCAACCTGGGTCGGGTCGGAATCTCGAACCTCAACCTGGGTCGGGTCGGAATCTCGAACCTCAACCTGGGTCGGGTCGGTCCCGTCATGGCACGGAGGCTGCTGATCGCCCGCCATGACCGCCTCCACCCCCATCGCCGAGAGCAACGCTCCGAAGCCCGTCCATACCGACGACGCCGGACTCATCGCCGGCGCGATCACCCTTCCCGCGCCCGCCGGTGACCTCCCCGGCTACCGCGCCTACCCCGCCTCCGGTGGCCCCTTCCCTCTGGTGCTGGTGATCCAGGAAATCTTCGGCGTCCACGAGCACATCCGCGACGTGGTCCGTCGCTTCGCGCACCGCGGCTACTACGCCCTCGCCCCGGATCTGTTCGTTCGGCAAGGCGATCCGAGCCACCTCCGCACCGTCGACGAGTTCCGGGCTCTGGCGGGCCGCGTGCCCGACCATCAGGTGCTCTCGGACCTCGATGCGAGCGTGGCCTTCGCCGAAGCCTCCGGGAAGGCCGACGTCCGCAAGGCGGCCGCGGTCGGCTTCTGCTGGGGCGGGCGCATCACGTGGCTGTACGCCGCGCACAACCCGGCGCTGAAGGCGGCGGTGGCCTGGTACGGACGCCTGACCGGCGATCGGACCGAGGCCCAGCCCAAGCACCCGATCGACGTGGCGAGCGCGCTGAAGGCGCCCGTGCTGGGCCTCTATGCCGGACAGGACCAGGGCATCCCCCTCCCGACGGTCACCGCGCTGCAGGAGGCGCTCCGTACCGCCTCCGAGACCGCCAGCGCGCCCGGCGCCGCGCACTCCGAGATCCGGGTCTACCCTGACGTCCCTCACGCCTTTTACGCCGACTACCGGCCGAGTTACCGGCCGGAAGCCGCCGCCGACGCCTGGCAGCGCCAGCTCGACTGGCTGGCCCGACACGGCGTTGCCTGACGGCGACCGGCCGCGACAGCGCCCCGGCGACCCCTGCTGCCCCGGCAACAAGCTGCGCCTCCACTGCTACTCCTTACGCACCCCACGCCCGCGCCAGCGCGCCCCGCGATCGGATACCCTGACGCGGTGCGCGCCAGGATCCGAGACACCGAGCTCTACTTCGACATCGAGGGCATGGGCCTCGTCCCCGACGGCCCGCGGATGCGCGAAAAGCCGGTGATGTTCGTCGTACATGGCGGACCTGGCGCAGATCACTCCTCGCACAAGGGCGGGATGACGCCGCTCGCCGACCAGGCGCAGCTCGTCTACTTCGATCATCGCGGACAGGGCCGCTCCGCGCGCGGGCCAAAGGAAACGTATACGCTCGAGAACAACGTCGAGGACATGGAGGCGCTGCGCCTGCACCTCGGCCTCGATCGTATCGTGGTGATGGGCACCTCCTATGGCGGCATGGTGGCCATGGCCTATGCGCTCGAATACCAGCGGAACATCTCCCATCTCATCCTGGTGGCCACGGCGCCAAGCCATCGCCTCATCGACCGGGCGAAGCGGATCGTCGCGGAGCGAGGCACGGAGCAGCAGAGAGCGGCGTGCGAGCGCCTCTGGGCCGGCGAGATCGAGAGCGACGAGCGGTTCGCCGACCTCCTCCAGATCCTGGGGCCGCTCTACTCGACCACCTTCGATCCACACAAGGCGGCCGAGGCCCGCGCGCGCACCATCTACAGCGTCGACGCGTGGAACGTCGGCCTGGAGGGGTTCATGCGGAGATTCGATTTCACGCCGCGCCTCCCCGAGATCGCGGTGCCCACGCTCGTCATCGCCGGCCGACACGACTGGATCTGCCCACTCGATCTCTCGGAGGAGATAGCGCGGCTCATCCCGGGCGCGAATCTACGCATCTTGGAGCGCAGCAGCCACTGGGTGCGCGCTGACGAGCCGCGGGCGCTGCTCGACGCCATCGCCGGCTTCCTGGCCCAGAGGCGGTAGCGCGCGGAGCGCACCGCCGAGCGCCGCGCCCTCTACTGGATCCCGGCCTTCTTCATCGCCGCGGGCATCCGCTGGACGATGACCGTCCCGACCTTCTTCCCCACCTCGCCGCTGATCTCCGGGAGGAGCTTCGCGGCCTTCTTTCCGACCGGGGTCCCGTAGAACTTGATGAGCTCCTTCAGCTCATCGGCGGTGAACTTCCCCGCATAGATCTCGACGTTCCACTGGACGAGCTCGTCGTACGGCAGCACCTCGGCGACCACCGCCTTCAGCTTGCTGGCGTCCCTGGGCGAGATCTTCGCGCCCGCTTGCTGCATCGAGGCTCCCATGTTGGTCATCAGCTGATCGAGGAGCGCATTGTAGACGTCCTTGGGCATCACGAGGTGCGTGAGCTCCAGGGCGAGCTTCTTCTCCGCCTCTCCGGCGTACGCGCTGCCGAGCGACACGAAGGAGAGCAGGGTCACAATGGCGAGCGAGACGATCCATGAACGAAGCGCGTGCTTTTTCATGGGCCCTTTGTATCACGACCGCGCTGCGATCCGCGCCGCGCAGGCAGGCCCGCCGCATCCCCTCCCCGCAGCCGCCGCGACACCTGAGGAGCCGCCATGCAGCAGCCGTTCGGGCGCTCGGTCACACGACTGTCACCTCGTCCCCCACGCGCAACGTGCCGGCTTTCGTCTCCTGGATGTAGTTCTGTCCGAAGTTCACGTCGCTGGGCTTCTGCGCGTCGCGCCGGTACGTGGCCAGCGTGCGGAGCGGCTCCGGGCCGCGCTCCGCGGTGCGCTGGTCGGTCGTGGTGACGACGCAGCGGGCGCACGGGCCGCCGGCGCGGAGCACGAGGTCTCCGATGCGGACGCGGCCCCACCGGTCCTCGTCGAAGGCAGCGCAGCCGCTCACGACGAGGTTGGGCCGGAAGCGATCCATCGGCAACGGCGCGGCGCCCCGGCCCTCGAGGTGAGCGTTCAGATCGGCGAGGGAGGCCTCGGAGATCACGAGCAGCGGGAACTCATCGGCGAACGACACGACGTCTTCCGGGCCTGCCACCGAGGCCTTGAGGACGGGCCGCCGGAACGCCTCGCCGATGCGGACGAGCCGCGCCGGGTGATCCAGGACGCCGCTGAGCCACGCGGCGGCTTCGTCACCGCAATCCTCGGCCAGGAGGCCGCTGCTGCTCCAGACCTCGACCGTGAGCAGGCGCGCGCCCTCGGCCCTGCGCGGCACGGAGATCGGCGGCCTGCCGGCGAAGCCGAGCGTGAGCGCGCTCTCGGAGAGCTGCGTCTCGATGAGCGCCATGCGCGGCAGCGGGCGCTGCGTGAGGGGCTTTCCCTCGGGGTCGACGATCATGAACCGCCGATCGCCCGCGAGGCCGAGCGCGTCGACGGCGGCCGCGTCGACCGCGAGGCCCCGGCAACCTTTGACGGGATAGATGTGGATCGCGGAGAGTCGCATTCCGGAGCTTATAACACCCCTCCGGCGCTCGGCGCCCGCAGAAGCGCGGCGCGCACGTTCCGAGCGCCCACGCTCCCCGCCGTCATGCCACGTCGCCTCCCGCCGCCGGTATCCCGAGCACCTGCCGCAGGTCCATCCCCACGACGACGTCCGCGTTCTGCTGCACCCATTCGACGAGCGCGGGGCGCAGGGCGCGCGCGATCTCTTCCTTGACGAGCCCTTCCACGACGCTCGGCCCGAGGCGCTGCGGGTCGAGCGCGACGCCGCCGCCCGCGACCAGGGCGCTGAACAGGCGCACGAGCGACTCGGCGCCCGCCGCGTTTCGTGCCGCGCCGAGCGGCTCGACCCGCTCGACGGCGATCTCGCCGCCGCGCTTCACGACGAAGCGACGGACGTCGGCCTGGTCGACTCCCCCCTTGTGGAGCACCGCCGAGGAGCAGTCGACCTCGATGCGCTGCACGCGCGGCGCGGTCTCGATCTCCTGCCGGGTGCCCTCGATATCGACGCTGGCCGCGATGGTCGCGCCGGCCGGGATGCGGAACCCATCCGAGCCCACCCCGCCCGCGAGCTCCTGGTGCAGCGTCAGCCGCGCAGACAAGCGGGCGCCCCGCACGGCCGTGCTGCCGCCGGCCTCGAGGTTCGAGAGCACCTGACGCACCGTCACGACGAGATCGGGATCGCTTGTGGGGTCGTACGGGGGCATGGCCATGGGCGTCGAGGTGACCAGTCCGCGCATGAAGGCGCGCGCCTCGTCCTCCGCCGATCCCTTTCCGACCCGGACGAGCCCTCCCGTGTAGAAGACGTTGGGCGTCATCGCGCCTGAACGGAAGTCGTACTCGACCTGCTGAAGCCCCATGTCGCCGAGCGGCGGCGGCAGATTGATGACGAGGTACGGCTCGAAGGTGATCCGCAGGAGCGCCGGCGCGAGCGTCAGGCGGAGCGCCGTCGCGCTCGACGTGGCGAGCGCGGCGATTCCGGTGCGCCTCAGGACGGCGCGAGCGGGGAGGTCGAACGAGATCGAGACCGACTCGAGATCGATCCACGACGGCAGGAAGCTCCAGGCCATTCGAGGAGGGTACACCCCCCTGGCCGCCGGAAGCGCGGCCTATTGACCCGCCGCACGGGGCGCGCCCATCATGTCCCGCATGAAGCCAGAGGAATTCCTCGACGAGCTCGACCGCAAGGTCGGTGAGCGCCTCGCCCACATCGGCGCAGTGGCCCGCGCGGCGGAGCCGGCGAGCGGCGTCGGCGTCCCGGCACTGCTCGCGACCGCGCTCAAGAAGGAGCTCGAGGCGACCGAGGAGGCTGCGCTCTGGCTCACCACCGAGACCGACGTGGAGGTGAAGCTCGCCCTCGCCCGCCAGTGCGGCGACGAGGCGAGGCACTACCGGCTCATCGCCGAGCGGCTCCGCGCGCTCGGCGTCGACCCCGCCGCCATCCCGGCGAAGTTCGGGCCGCCCACGCCGATGTTCGGGTACTTGAAGGGGCTCGGCTCCACGGTCGAGCGCGTCGCAGCGGGCCAGTTCACGCGGGAGGCGCTCGCGAAGGTGCACAACCAGGCGTTCATCGATTACTGCGAGTCGCAAGGCGACGCCGAGACCGCGCGCCTTTACCGCGAGGTCATCCAGCCGGACGAGGGCCATCACCACGAGATGGGCCGGCGGCTCCTCACGCGCCTCGCGGTCACCGAGGAGGCCCAGGCGCTCGCGCGCGCCGCCGCGATGCGCACGCTCGAGATCGCCGAGGAGCTCCAGGAGATCGCCCGCCTGAAGATGGGTATCTGCCGCGCGCCTGGGTGCTAGTGTTCAGGCACCGTCCTGACGGACCGCCACCCCGCTCGATCCAGCCGCTCCGATGCGGTTCGCCGATCTGACCGTCGACGTCCGGGCGTCGATCGCGAGCTAGCGTGTCGTGGTGTCGCGCTGTCGCGCAGAGAGAGCGACCAGGGCGGGAACAGCCGTTCGGGCAAGGCGTTCGCGCATGCCTCGCGGCGTCCCGGCTGTTCGCGAGGGGCGTTCAGGGCACGGCGGTCTCGGCGTCGGTCGCTGTTCCGAGGCCTATATGCGGGATGGCCCGACATGCGAAAGCCATCGAATCCATGCACCCTCCAGATACCGAAGTTGCCGCCTTGTCGCGAGGCTTACTCGCGGCGAGAGGCGGCCAGTTGGGTCAAGGGGGGTTCTCATGATCAAGTTTCCGGGGGACAGATCGTTCCGGGAGGTGGCCCGGTTCACCCAGGATTGTGGTTCGATCTGCACGCACGCGGCGCAGTATTGCCTCGAGATGGGAGGCTCTCACGTGAGCGCCCCGCACATGCGGCTGCTCCAGGACTGCGCCGACATCTGCGAGGCGACGTCGAAGCTCCTCCTGCGCAGCTCGCCGCAGATCACCCAGATGATGAGCGTGTGCGCGAGCCTCTGCGAACAGTGCGCGGCGAGCTGCGATAAGCTCACGGGTGATACGCAGATGAAGACGTGCGCTGACGAGTGCCGCCGCTGCGCTGCCGCCTGCCGGCAGATCTGAGAGCGGCGGAGACATCGTGGTCTTCCGGACCGTGAGCCGAGCAGCGGAGTAGCTCCCCTCGCCTTTTGCGGATCGCCGCCGTCCTCCGCGCCAGAGCCCTCACGCGCGCGGCGGACCGTCGGCGCCGCGGTCGCGTGTGGTCCGGCGGCGGAGCGACGCCGACGGCGGCGGCGTTCTGGCTCCCCATGGTACCCTCGCGCGCATGCGTTATCGAAGGACCATGGGAGCCGCGGGGTTCGCTCTCCTGTGCGCCGGGTGTGGCGGGGACGCGCCCGAGGCAGCGGTGCGTGCGGTGCGCGACCTGGGTGCGCTGGAGTTTGCCCCGGCGATTCGAGGGCGGGACGGCGGCTACAGCGCGCGGTGGGGCGACCGTTCGGTGTGGGTGTTCGGCGACACGACCCTGGAGATGCCGGGGGAAGACGGAGCGCTGTGGAGGTCGAGCACCTTCTGCGCGACCGACGATCTGGATGCGTCGGATGGGCTCTCGTCGCTCACCGAGCCGCTCGACGCGGCCGGCGCGCCGCGGGAGTTCCTCCCGTTCACCGAGGAGGAGCTCGCGTTCAACCTCGCGCACTCCGACCCTCGGGCGCAGGAGACGTGCGAGGAGGACTGCGGAGCCCGCTATGCGCTGTGGCCGGGCCCCATCGTCGTCGACGAGGCGACCGGCCGTGCGCTCGTCTTCTACAGCAAGGTGACGGGGCGGCTCGGGGTGTTCGACTTCGACATGCGGGGTTCGTCGATCGCGGTCTGGGAGAGCTTGGATGCGCCGCTCGCGCGCCCGGAGGTACGCCCGGGCGCTGCGGATCCGACGCTCCTCTTCGGCGCGGATGAGCCCTCGCTCACGTCGGCGGCGCTCGTCCGCGAGGGGATGCTCTACGCCTACGCCTGCGCGTGCTCGGGTCTCACGTGCCCGTGCCTCGTCGCGCGCGCCGCGCTCGCGGAGGCAACGGAGCGCGACGCGTGGCGGTTCTTCTCGGACGGGCGCTGGGTGGAGGGCCATGAGGAGGCGGAGCCGGTCATGGCGGGGGCACCGATGATGTCGGTGCATTGGAACGAGCACGTCGGCAGGTACATCGCGCTGTACAGCGAGCCGGTATCGTCGGAGATCTCGCTCCGGACGGCGCCGGCGCCGGAGGGGCCATGGTCGGACAGCGCGGTGGTTGTCACCGCCGAGGTCCCGCCTATCCCGGAGGCGTGGCCGTATGCCGGCCTCGTGCACGCGGAGCTCGCGCGGGAAGGAGGGCGGGTGGAGTACGTGACGTACTTCCGGGAGACGGGGTTCCTGGAGGGAGAGATCCGACTCGTCGAGCTGGAGCTCCAGTAGACGACCCGACCCAGGTTGAGGCCTGCGGCCTGCCGGACGCCGCTCGACCCGACCCAATCCAGACCGCCCGACCCGACCTAGGTTGAGGCCTGCGGCCTGACCCAGGTTGAGGTCTGCGGGCTGCCGAGACCGCCCGACCAGGTAAAGAGGGGCAGCTGAAGACGGTCGAACCGGGTTGAAACGACCTGGCTCGGTCGACCATCCGCCATGAACCTAACCCGAATGGCCCCAGCCGGATCGCTCCATCGGTTGGGCAGGTCTACTTCACCAGCACCCAAGGTGCCTTTCGCTCAGACCCATCCGACCACAACGTTAACCCGGCTTCGCGCGAGCCCAGCGCGGCAATCCATCCCCAGCGCCACGAGAACGCTCCCGCTCGCCTCACCTTCCCCAGACGGACCTTCCCCACGACGGCGCCTTAGCCCGCCCTGCTCTGGCGCTGTGACGCACCGCCGAGGTGCCTACATCGCGATCACGACGTCCGCCACGTTGGCACCGTGATAGATGCGCATCCACCACGTCCCCCACGGAAAGACGGCGCTTCGTACCCCGGCACGCCATCGTTCGAGCGCCGCACGGTATGATGCACGAAACGCTCGCACAGCGGCACCAGCGATTCGCCATGCATCGCCTTGGTTACGGCCGACGGCAAACGTCGGATTGCGATCGCGCAGCGCCTCGAAGCTCGTCGCGCGGCTGTAAGGGGAGACCGTACTGGCGCCTTTGTTGCCTAATAATCGGAGCCCTTGCCGCTGCAACTCCGCATGGGCCTGCGCTTCCTGTCGCTCAAGCTCGGCCGCGACTTCACGGCGAAAGCCTTCTGCGTTGTCGTGCTCGATGGCGGGTGGTAGCGTGAGCGAAAGCGTTGCTTCCTCCGGCCACTGCCGATTCTCTGGATCAAGATACACGGAGGGACGCGCTGCACGGAGCGCGCCACCGCCGAGCTCGCTCACATCCGACTTGGCCCCCGGCCACTCGTGCGCGTGGCGGACGAGGCCAGCGGCTACGGGGTTCGCGAGGACGTAGGCGATCTTCTCCACCGTAGCCGCGCGCGTCAGCAGCCGCACCACGCTCGTGGGTTCGTGGTCCCACACCGGTCCTTCCCACGTGCGGAGGACCTTCGTTCCAAGCGCAACGATGCGGTGAAAAAACTGCAAGAAGCGCGGCAAAACGCCTTGCACATCGGTCACGACGAGGTGCAGATGCGTTGACATCGCGCAAAGAGCGTGGACTTCGATGCCAAATCGACGGGTCGAAACGGCGAGCGTGTAGACCAGGAACTGGGTGAGGGCAGCATCCGGGCGGAGAAGGAGATGCCGGCGCAGGACGCGACGGGTGATGAGGTAGGTGGCGCCGGGAGCGATTTCACGAGGCTGGCTCATGGCCTGGGCATACGAACAAATGCCGTGCCAGAGATCGTGATCAATCATTTCAATGACTTATGCCCGCGCGACGGGTACGACGGGTGGCGGCCGCCACGTGGTCCGCCACCTGGACCGCTGTCGCAGCGACGGCTGCTAGCCTTGGCGGCATCGGCTGGATAGCGGAACCTGCGGCTCACACAAACCGAGGAGCGCGCTCTGGGTGGGTGCGCGCAACTTGGGTGAGGTCGCCCGGCCTCGACCGTCGTCGGTAGCAACCCGGGTGTGGTCGTCTTCTGCCCGATCACCTCAACCTGGGTGCGGTCGCCGCCGCAACCTGGGTGCGGTCGCCACCTCAACCTGGGTGCGGTCGCCACCGAGGCACTTTTTTCTGCAACCAGCCATCAGCTACCCTCCGCCTGTGGCAACGTCCGACAGGAGCCGCGCCGAGTACGAGCGGCGGGTCAACCGCGTGGTCGACTACATCCAGGCCCATCGCGCCGAGGACCTCTCCCTCGACACGCTGGCCGCGGTGGCGGCGTTCTCGCCGTTTCACTTCCACCGCGTGTTCAAGTCCATGACGGGCGAGAACCTTCGCGAGTTCATCCAGAGAACGCGCCTCGAGACCGCGGCGAGCCACCTCGTGCAGCGGCCGCGCGCCGACATCCTCGAGATCGCCCTCGAGAACGGCTTCAGCTCGGCGAGCGCCTTCGCGCGCGCCTTCAAGGAGCGCTTCGGCATGAGCGCCTCCGCCTGGCGCAACGGCGGCGCCGCGCACGCGCGCAACGCGCGGCAAGCGGATCGCAAGCCGGGTCAAGTCGAGCGCAATCCGTGCAAAGCAGCGGTCTGCGCGCCCGACCAAGATGCCTCCTCGTCGGGCGCGGACGCCCGCCAACACGAGGAGGAGATCATGAACGTGACCGTGAAGACCCTGCCGAGCTACCACGTGGCCTATGTCCGAACCGTCGGCCCCTATGGCCCGGAAGGGGGCGTCGGCGAGGCCTGGCAACGGCTCATCCGCTGGGCGAGCGCCCGCGATCTGTGGACCCCGGACCGCATCTGCCTCAACATCGCGCACGACAACCCCAAGGTCACCGAGCCTGCCAAGTGCCGCCTCGACGCCGCCATCGTGATCCCGCAGGACTTCAAGGCGGACGGCGACGTCAACGTGACCGACATCGCCGGCGGCAAGTACGCCGCGGGCGCGTGGGTCGGCGACGCGCGCACGATCGGCGCCGCCTGGGACCAGCTCTTCGGGAAGTGGCTCCCTGAGAGCGGCTATCAGCCCGACCATCGGCCCTGCTTCGAGCTCTACCAGGGCGAGTTCCACGATCCCAAGACCAACACCTTCCGCTGCGATCTCTGCTTGCCGGTGCGCCCGCTCTAGCTCCGCCCCCCAGGGAGCCCGGTCATCCGCCCGGGCTCCTGTACCGCCTCGCCGCGACGCTGGCGGGCGGCCGGGCCCCGGCCGCCTCGCCCCTCGCGCCGCCCTTCAGAGCCCGCCGTTGCCCCGCAAGCCATCGATATTACACGATTTTCACGGGAGAGCGGCGTCGCTCGCGTTTGACAGCCGGGGATCCTTGCACTAGGAGCCGACATGGCATTCATCTACGATGAGCCGAGCAGGACGTTTGGCGAGTACCTGCTCGTCCCGAATCTGACGACGAAGGACTGCGTCCCCTCGAACGTCGATCTCACGGCTCCTGTCGTCCGGTTCAAGGCCGATCCGGGCGCGACGCCGCCGGATCCGAGGCTCGCGCCGCTCACGATCAGCGTGCCGATCACCAGCGCGATGATGCAGTCGGTCTCGGGCGCCGAGCTCGCGATCGCGCTCGCGCGCTGCGGCGGCCTGTCGTTCGTGTACGGCTCGCAGGGCATCGAGGAGGAAGCCGCCATGGTGCGGCGCGTGAAGAACTACAAGGCCGGGTTCGTCGTGAGCGACTCGAACCTGCGCCCCGACGCGACGCTCGGCGACGTCCTCGCGCTCACCGATCGCACGGGCCACTCCACCATTGCGATCACCGAGGACGGCACGCCCACGGGCAGGTTCGTCGGCATCATCACGAGCCGCGATTACCGGCTCGGCAAGACGCCGCTCAGCACGCCGGTGCGCGAGATCATGACGCCGTTCAAGTCGATCCACTGCGGCAAGGTCGGCCTCGATCTTCAGGAGGCGAATGAGCTCATCTGGCGTCACAAGCTCAACACCCTGCCTGTCATCGACGAGCGGCAGCACCTCCAGTACCTGGTGTTTCGCAAGGACTACGAGTCGCACCAGGCGCACCCGCTCGAGAACGTGGATCACGAGAAGCGCCTCATCGTCGGCGCCGGCATCAACTCGCGCGACTACAGAGATCGCGTGCCGGCGCTCGTGGAGGCGGGCGCCGACGTGCTCTGTATCGACTCGTCGGACGGCTACTCCGAGTGGCAGGGCGACACCATCGCCTTCGTGAAGTCGCTCGGCAAGCCGGCCTATGTCGGCGCCGGCAACGTCGTCGATCGCGAGGGCTTCCTCTACCTGGTCGAGGCCGGCGCCGACTTCGTCAAGGTCGGCATCGGCGGCGGCTCGATCTGCATCACGCGCGAGCAGAAGGGGATCGGCCGCGGCCAGGCGTCGGCCGTGATCGAGGTGGCCAAGGCGCGCGACGAGTACTTCCAGCGGACCGGCGTCTACGTGCCGATCTGCTCCGACGGCGGCATCAGCCAGGACTACCACATCACCATCGCCCTCGCGATGGGCGCCGACTTCGTCATGATGGGCCGCTACTTCGCGCGCTTCGACGAGTCGCCCGGGCGCAAGGTCCGCGTCAACAACCAGTTCATGAAGGAGTACTGGGGCGAAGGGAGCAACCGCGCGCGCAACTGGCAGCGCTACGACCACGGCGATACCAGCAAGAAGAAGGATCAGCTCGAGTTCGAGGAGGGCGTCGACAGCTACGTGCCGTACGCCGGCAAGCTGAAGGACAACCTCGACGTCACCCTCGCCAAGGTGCGCTCGACGATGTGCAACTGCGGCGCCACCTCGCTGCGCGACCTGTACATGCGCGCGCGCCTGACCGTCGCGTCCGCGGTGAGCATCCACGAGGGCGGCGTCCACGACGTGATGCTGAAGGACACACGCGGCAACACGCGCGAGCCCTGAGGAGCCACTCAGGCCGACCGTCGCTCTGGCGCCCCGGGGCGCGCGCTCCGGTCGACGAAGCGAGCCCTCGTGTCGCGCCCCCGTCGATCTGACGAGAAGCGGCGCGCCTCGCGCGGTGTCAGCCGCCGAGGAGCGCGCGCGTCCGCTGCTCCGCGCGGCGCCCCTCGGCGGCGAGCCGCTCGACGAAGCGCTCGACGATCGGATTGCGCCGGAAATTCTCGCGCGTCATCAGCTCGACGGGCAGCGGGTCGACCTCCGCGACCTCGACGTCGAGCCGCGAGCGCGCAACCTCGGTCAGCGCGAGCGCCGGCGCGAGGCCGATGCCGAGCCCGCCGGAGACGTACGAGACAAGGAGCGACACGCTCGACACGTCGATCGTCGAGATGGGCCGGATCCGCTCGCGATCCAGGTACGCGTCGAGCATCCGCCGCCCCACGCTGCCGGGCGCCAGCCGGAGCAGCGGCTCGTGCCGGAGCCGCTCGCGCAGCGCCGGCGCCGAGCCCTTGAGCCGCGGCCCCACCCAGAGGAACGGCTGCACGAACAGCGGCAGCTTCACGAGATCGCCGCCCGCCGAGGACGCCGACGCGAGGCCCAGATCCACCTCGCCGCGCTCCACCCCCCGCGCGGCGTCGACCGAGTTCGCCGTCGTGATCGCGAACCGCACCGGCGCGCGCTTCTCGAGCATCTGGCGGATCACCGGCACGAGCAGCCCCTTGCCGAGGTAGTCGCTCGCCGCCACGCGCAGGGTCGTCGACGGCTCCCCCGCCAGCTCCGAGAGCAGCTCGAACACCCCCTCCGCCTGGTCGAACAGCCGCGTGATCGCGCCGAGCGCCGCCTCGCCGGCCGGGCTCAGCCGCACGCCGCGCCCGTCGCGCTCGAACAGCGCCACCCCGAAGCGCTCCTCCACCCGGCGCACCTGCTGGCTGATCGCCGACGGCGTCTTGTGCAGCCGCCGCGCCGCCTCGGCGACCGAGCCCGACCGGGCCACCATCAGCACGTCCTCGAGCGCGGGGAGCAGCGACGCGTCCATGTAGCTTTACTTAATCGATCGTGAAAAAAGTTTCATTCGACTTAATTCTCTCGCGCCCGCATAGTCATGCCGCCCGCCCGACGTTGCACCGCCAGACCGGCGGCGGCCGGCGGCCTTCGAGGGAGGCCGCTGGCGCGCCCTGGCGCCGGCGTCGGGCCGGTCCGCTTCGCTTCGCACGCCGTCCCCTTCACCCCCCTTCACCCGATTCCAGCGCACCGCGAGAGGCCATCATGGGTAAGAGTCTCTATGACAAGGTTTGGGACCTCCACAAAGTCCGCACGTTGCCGAGCGGCGAGGACCAGCTCTTCATCGGCCTTCACCTGATCCACGAGGTGACGAGCCCCCAGGCGTTCGGGATGCTCCGCGATCTCGGCCTGCGGGTGAGCATGCCCGAGCGGACGTTCGCGACCCTCGATCACATCGTCCCGACCGACAACCGCAAGCGGCCGTTCAAGGACACGCTGGCCGAGGGGATGGTCGACGCGCTCAAGAAGGCGTGCACCGAGCAGGGCGTCACCTTCTTCGATCTCGAGTCGGGGAAGCAGGGCATCGTGCACATCATCGGCCCGGAGCTCGGCCTCACGCAGCCGGGCATGACGATCGCGTGCGGCGACTCGCACACGTCGACGCACGGCGCGTTCGGCGCGATCGCGTTCGGGATCGGGACGACGCAGGTGCGCGACGTGCTCGCCACGCAGACGCTGAGCCTCCAGCGGCTCAAGGTCCGGCGGATCCAGGTGGAGGGCAAGCTCGGGCCGGGCGTCTACGCGAAGGACATCATCCTCGAGATCATCCGCCGGCTCGGCGTGTCCGGCGGCACGGGCTACGCGTACGAGTACGGCGGGTCGACCATCGAGGGGTTCTCGATGGAGGAGCGGATGACCCTGTGCAACATGTCGATCGAGGGCGGCGCCCGGGTCGGCTATGTCAACCCGGACCAGGTGACGTTCGAGTACATGAAGGGGCGTCCGTACGCGCCGAAGGGCGAAGCGTGGGAGAAGGCGCTCGAGTACTGGCGCTCGATCGCGTCGGACGAGGACGCGCGTTACGACGACGTCGTCCGGATCGACGCGAGCGAGATCGCGCCGACGGTCACCTGGGGCATCACGCCGGGGCAGGCGATCTCGGTGAAGGAGAAGGTCCCGGCGGCCGAGGACGTGGCGAACGAGTCCGAGCGGGCGCTGATCCGCGAGGCGCTCGAGTACATGCGGCTCGAGGGCGGCAAGCCGATCGAGGGGACGAAGATCAACGTGGCGTTCATCGGGAGCTGCACGAACGGGCGCCTGTCGGATTTCCGGGAGGTCGCGCGGCGCATCCAGGGGCACAGGGTCGCGCCGCACGTGCGCGCGCTGGCCGTCCCGGGGTCGATGGAGGTGGCGCGCGCGGCCGAGGCCGAGGGGCTGGACCGGGTCTTCCGCGACGCGGGCTTCGAGTGGCGCGAGCCGGGCTGCTCGATGTGCCTGGCGATGAACCCCGACAAGCTCATCGGGGATGAGCTGTGCGCGTCCTCGTCCAACCGCAACTTCAAGGGCAGGCAGGGGAGCCCCACCGGGCGCACCGTGCTCATGAGTCCGGTGATGGTCGCGGCTGCCGCCGTCCGCGGCGAGATCGCCGACGCTCGTGACGTGTTCGGAATCTGACGACGCTCGCACCCGAGGGAGATCCCAATGGCACTCGATTTGATTCAATCCGTCACCGGTCGCGCCGTTCACGTTCCGGGGGACGACATCGACACGGACCGCATCATCCCGGCGCGCTTCTTGAAGTGCGTCACCTTCGACGGCATCGGCGAGCACCTCTTCCGGGACGTGCGCTTCGACGAGCGCGGCGAGAAGCGGGAGCACCCGCTGAACGACCCGCGCTTCGCGGGGGCCACGGTGCTGATCGCCGATCGCAACTTCGGCTGCGGGTCGTCGCGCGAGCACGCGCCGCAGTCGATCGCGAAGGCGGGTTTCAAGGCCGTCATCGCCGAGAGCTTCGCCGAGATCTTCTTCGGCAACTCGACGACGCTCGGCATCCCCTGCGTCTCGGTGAGCCGCGAGGACCGCGCCGCGCTCGTGGCGCGCGTGAACGCCGACCCGACGACCCCCGTCACGGTCGACCTGCAGGGGCAGCTCGTCCGGGCGGGGAGCGATCTCACGGTGCCCTTCACGATCAAGCCGGGCGCGCGCGAGTCGCTGATCCGGGGCACCTGGGATCCGATCGCCCAGCTGCTCGAGGGGGCCGCGGAGGTCCGGCAGGTGGCGGCGCGGCTGCCCTACGTGCGGCCCACCTCCGCGCAGTAGCTCCGCGCTCGATCGGGGCGCTGCCCCAACCTGGGGCGCGCGAGCACCTCGCGAGCACCACCTCAACCTGGGTCACCACCTCAACCTGGGTCACCACCTCAGTTACCACCTCAACCTGGGTTACCACCTCAACCTGGGTCGGGCACCACGCCCACGCCCCCGAGCACCTCAACCCGGGTCGGGCCACCACGCCCACGCCCCCTGCTGAACCTCAACCTGGGTCGCGGCTAGCCTCAACCTGGGTCGGGTCATCGCCGGCCGAACCTCAACCTGGGTCGGTCATCCGTACCTCAACCTGGGTCGGGTCATCCCCCCTGGGTCGCGTAACCCAGCTCACTCAAGAAAAAAAATTCCCCATCCTTCCATCCCCTTGCCTCCCGGCACCCCCTGTGGCGCCAGTTGGCTCAACGTGACACGTAGCCAGCGCTCCCCGTCACACTGCCGCCCCGTCGCGCTGAGCGGATGCGCGCAGCGGGCGCCGCGCGACCGCGAAAAGCCGGCCGATGCGCGGCGCGCCGTGCGGCCGTCGACGCTACCGAGCAGGCGGACGCGCCTGGCATGTCCAGTGCTTTATCTCCACGCGAGCTCTCCGAGTCGGCGCTGAGACGCCGCGCGCAGCAGCGCTCGCAGGCTGCGGCGCAGAGCCATCGTTCCTTGATCGCGTGTCTCGCACAGGCACGCAGGATGGAGTACCCCCATGCGTTTCGCGATCTTCTCCTCTCTTATCTCGCGTTCGTCAGCCGCTCGCTCCTCTCTCCAGGGTCTGGTTGCGCTCTCCGCGCTCGTTGTGCTCACCGGCGCCAAGGGGCAGGGCTGTGGGGGCGTGGACGAGCCCCCACCGCCACCAGAGCCCGACTGCGGACCTGGCTTTCACTGGGAGACGGTCTGTTCACCGTGCGAGATCGGCGAGATGTGCGAGGAGCAGTGTGTGCCCGACAGCATCTGTCCTGCTGACTGGAGCGAACAGACCATCTGCAGCGGCGGCACCACGTCTTCGGGCCAGGGTGGCTTCGCCGGCGGCACCGCCATCCCCGTCGATCCGGGCGAGTGCTGGACCGAGTGCATCCCGCCGCAGCCGTACTGCCCGCCGGGCACGATCGAGCAGACCGTGTGTGGCGGCACCACCACGGTCGGCTCCGGCGGCTGGGGCACCGGCGGCATGCCGATGCCTTCCGAGCCGTGCTGGACTCAGTGCGTGCCCGTCGAGCCCTATTGCCCGCCCGGCACCACCCTGCAGACCTTCTGCGACGAAAGCACCACCGTCACCAGCAGCAGCGTCGGCGTCGGCGGCTCGGGTGGCTGGGCGGGCACCGGCGGCGCCGATGCGGGCGCGAGCCCGCCGTACCCCGGCGGCGGCTGCTGGAACGAGTGCGTGCCCACCGAGCCCTACTGCCCGCCCGGCACCACCCCGCAGACCTACTGCGACGGCGGCACCTCCGTCACCAGCAGCAGCAGCGTCGGCGTCGGCGGCTCGGGTGGCTGGGCGGGCACCGGCGGCGCCGGCGGTGGCACCGCTGGCGGGGGCATGGGCGGCTCCGATCCAGGCTTCGCCGCGCCGCGCCCCCCCGGCGGCAGTTGCTGGACCGACTGCGTGCCCACCGAGCCCTACTGCCCGCCGGGCACCACCCCGCAGACCGTCTGCAGCGGCAGCAGCGGCGTCGGCGGCACTGGCGCCTATGACGGCGACTGGGGCGGCTGCCGAACCGAGTGTGTGCCCACCGAGCCCTACTGCCCGCCGAACAGCATCCCGCAGACCGTCTGCGGCGGCAGCGCGGTCTCGGTCGGCAGCTCGGGCAGCACCGGCACCGGCTATGGCGGCAGCGGCGGCAGCGGCCCGTACCCCGGCCAGGACCCGTACCCCGGCCAGGAGTACTGCTGGACCGAGTGCGTGCCTGTCGAGCCCTACTGCCCGCCGGGCACGACCCAGCAGACCATCTGCGAGGACGGCGAGCCCGTGCCCGGCACGAGCAGCAGCGGCACCGGCATGGGTGGCATGCCCTTCCCCGGCGGCGGCTGCTGGACCGACTGTGTGCCCACCGAGCCCTACTGCCCGCCGAACAGCATCCCGCAGACCGTCTGCGGCGGCGGCAGCTCCGTCGCTGTCGGCAGCTCCAGCAGCTCCGGCACCGGCGCGGGCGCCATGCCCTACCCCGGCGATTGCTGGACCGAGTGCGTGCCCGTCGAGCCCTACTGCCCCGCGGGCATGATCGAGCAGAAGGTCTGCTCCGGCGAGAGCAGCAGCAGCAGCACCGGCACCGGCATGGGCGGCGCCGACGCGTACCCGCCCGGCGATTGCTGGATCGAGTGTGTGGACGGAGCCACCTGCCCCCCCGGCGCGATCGTCCGGACCATCTGCGAGGAGCCGAGCGGCGGCGGCGCCGGCGGCCCCGTCTGCCGGACCGAGTGCGTCCTGATGCTGCCGTGACGCGACGGGCGCGGGCGATCCCCCCGACCGCGGGAGGCTTCGCGAGCGAAACGCCGCCGCCCGCGCCCATCCGATGACGAAGGCGCCGGGAGCGCCAGGGGAAGCACGATCCCCTGGCGCTCCCGGCGTTTCGGCGTTCCAGGACGGCACCGTCGCGGCGTTGCGCGGCTGTCATCCACCGAGGCTCGTACCCGACACCAACGCACGGAGCGCCCGAGAGCACAACGTTCGGGACCAGGCCGCGACCCGCATTGAAGACGGTGGAGCGGGCCCTGAAGCAAGCGTGCCTGCTCGATCGACGTGATCCGTGCCGTTGAAGGTCGCTGATCGATTGAAGGGCGCTTCGAGAGACGGCGACGGGCGAGGTCCGCCTTGACCACGAGGAGGCTCGCTGTTTCACCGGCGGGCACCGCCACATCCCCCCTCGCGCTCTTCGCGCACGCCTTCTTGACGGTTGATCGGGCTGCCTCCGACGCTGCGAGCGGGTCTGGCGGTCCGGCGATGACCGCGATCCAGCGCTCACCCTGTTGACGCGGCGCTCCGGAGGAGCCCTGCCAGCCTCGTCCTCCCCCGGATTCGACGATGCCCGCGGGCCGGTAGATTGGAATTGACATCGGCAATGTGAGCGTTCCCATTGCACTCGAGGGGTATCCTTTCGCTTCGGCCTCCTCGGTCGCCCTGGGCACCGAGATCTTCGTCATCTGTTCGCTCTTCATCGATTTTTGCACCAGTTCTATTCGCCTGGCCTTCGAGAAAGCGATCGCTGCTCGAGGGTGATTGGTGTTGTGCCGAGGGCGATCCGCCAGAGGACACGACAGACATCGCGTATTCGACGCCTGTCGTGAAAGCCTGGATGCTGTCCACCGGACATGATTTCGCCAAGGATCCGGCGATACTGGCGGTGTGGCCGGATGGCCACCTCGGGAGCGGAGTAACGTTGTTTGCGGCGGGCCACGCTCAGGCGCTCCTCGGGCGCACCGGTGTCATCACATCGGCCCGTCCGGGGATCCGGCTGAGCCACGCGGGAGGTTGGGTGCGCACCGCGCTCATCGCGCTTCTTCATCACGGAGCCAGGCTGCGCCCAGGGCGCCCGCCTGCTGCCAGCCGCGCAGTCCGCGCCGGCGAGCCATGCCGCTGTAGCCGAGCTCTTGCGGTCGGTGCTCTCGAGGAACCCGCCTTGAGCACGAACAAGATCCCCGTCAGGGCGATCTGATCACGAGTACGCGGCCGGCCGCCCTGCGCCTTCGGCTCCGTCTTCGACAGCAGCGGTTCAGGTCGCCCCCAGCGTTCTTCCGGCGCCAGCGGCTCCCCCGCGCCGTACTCCGCCGCGCGCTCCGCCTCTCCCGAGCGACGGGTCAAGCGGGCTGTCGCCAGGCGCCCTCATGCTGATTCAGCGGCGCGGAGCGCGGGCGAAGACAGCTCCGCGCCGCGACCGCATGGGGACAGTCCGCGCTCTTACAGCTGGCGTGAACCATTGAAGTCGGGAGCACTCATGAACTCTGTTGCTTGCGAGGAATCATGCGAAACTTGATCTCGCTCGCGGGGATGCCCTATTGGACCACGGACATCGGCGGGTACTGGGGCCACAACGTGGACTGGACCACCAGCGCGAACAATGAGCTCTTCACCCGCTGGTTTCAGTACGGCGCCTTCTCCCCGATCTTCCGGATTCACGGAGGCGGCTCGAGGGAGCTGTACAGCAACAGCTGGAGCGCCGCCACCAAGGCCAACCTCCTCAAGATCGACAATCTGCGCTATCGGCTGATGCCTTACATCTACTCATTGGCATGGAAGGTGACCAGCGACGGCTACACCATGATGCGGCACCTGGTCTTCGACTATCCCAGCGATGCGAATGTGTTCAACATCAAGGATCAGTTCCTGTTCGGCCCCGCGTTCCTGGTCAATCCCGTGACCACCGCGGGCGCTACCAGCCGCTCCGTTTATCTCCCCGCGGGGACCTGGTACGATTTCTGGACGGGCTCGACGACAGACGGCGGACGTACGGCCTCCGTTCCCGCGCCGCTGAGCGAGCTGCCGCTCTTCGTCAAAGCGGGATCGATCGTCCCCATGGGCCCCAGCATCCAGTATGCGACGCAGAGCATCGACCGTTGTAACCGCGAACTGAGCTACGGCCGTCGACGTCCAGGCGGATGGACGGCGTCGCTCGCCGAAGACGCGCGCCGGAAGCGCCGAGGGAATTTCAATCCCCGTCGCTTCCGGCGTGCCCGTACCTGAACCCGAACGCCCACGCCGGGAACACCGTGCCCGCGAAGCCCGCGCCGAGCCCGTAGAGGACCTCGTCGAGCGGCACGCCGAGCAGCGCGCTCCCCGGCAGCAGCACGCTGGGCCGCCAGGTGCGCTCGAACACGCCGGGCACGAGCGCAGCGAAGACGAGGCACAGGCCGAGGTAGAGCGCCGCCGACAGGAGCGCCCCGAGCAGGCCCGGCACGAGCAGATCGCGGCGCGCCCCCACGAGCGCCGCGGAGAACGCCGTCATCGCCGCCACCGCGGCGTAGAGGACGGGCACCCCCGCCGCGACCAGCGCCCCGGCCGCGGCGAGCGCGAGCGCGATCACCACCCCGGCACGCAACCACGGTCGCGCGCGCGGCGCCCCCTGCGCCGCGCAGGGCACCGGCGCGCGGCGGAACACAACGGCATAGACGGTCGAGGAGAATCCGCTGAGCCCGACGACGAACAGCACGTCCTCGATGCCGAACCCGATCCGATCGGCCAGGTCGAACAGGAACTTCGGGGCCCAGTACCTCGGGTAGAACAGCCGCTCGGTCGCCGCGAACGGCAGCGAGGCGAGCGCCATCCGCTTCATCAGGGGGCGCAGATCCGGGCGCGCGAGCCAGATGACGCCCCCCGGCAGGAGGAAGAGCAACGAGAGCAGCAGGAACTCGTGCGACATCGCGCCCTCGCTCCTCAGCGCGCGGCGAGGGCGATGACGGTCGAGCCGACCAGCGACAGCGTCGCCGCGCCCGCCGCCGCGACCCGGACCAGCAGCAGGCGCGAGCCCGGCGGCGCTGGGCGGGCCAGCAGCACGACGAGCGCCGCCGCCGCCGGCGCGAGCAGGGCCGCCCCAGGGCTCAGCCCCACCGCGCCCAGGCCGACCGGCGCGAGCACGAGCGAGAGCCCGTTCAGGAGGACCACGCACCGCGCCGCCCGCTCTCCGCCCACGCGCACGGGCAGCGTCCGCTTGCCGCTCTCGCGATCCGAGGGCTCGTCCGGGAGCGCGGTGGCGATCGCGGAGCCGAGGTGGCTCGGCAGCAGGAACGCGAGCAGCGCGAAGGGAAAACGCGCGGGGTCGCCCCCCTGGGCGATGTACCCGTAGAGCGGCAGGACCGCGCCGACGCCGACCATCTGGAGCAGCTCCCCGCCGCCGCGGTACGACAGGCGAAGCGGCGGGTAGCTGTAGGCCCAGAGCAGCAGGAGCGCCGCGATCGCCAGGAGCACGAGGAGCGGCGCGGCGGCCGTCGCCAGCGCCGCGGCGAGCGCCGTTGAGACGGCCACGAGCGCCGCGGCGCACACGACGGCCGCGGCGCCGAGCGCGCGGGGCGAGAGGCGCCCCTCGACAAGCACGCGCGAGCCGCCCGAGAACGGCGTGGCGGTCCGGTTGCGGCGATCGGTCTCCTGGTCGGCGACGTCGTTCGCGTAGACGATGAAGAGCTGGTTCAGCAGGCCGAACAGCTGGACCGCCGCGAGCGTCCCCACGTCGAGCGGGCGACCGGCCGCCCGCGCGCCGACGAGCTGCCCGAGCAGCAGCGGGAGCGCGATGCTCGGCTGCGAGGCCAGCCGAGACGCATCGAGCCACGCTCGAAGCGCGCCCGGCCGGACGCTCATCGCCCCTCGCCCCGCGACAGGCCGAGGCGATCGGCCAGCTTGGCGCGCAGATCGGTGAAGGGGAGGTCCCAGCGGCGCTCGCCGTCGAGGCGCCAGGCCTTGAGCGGGATCAGGTCGACCTGGGCGAGCAGGCAGTGGAGCTGCGACTCCTCGGGCGGCTCGCGGATGAACGAGAAGGGGTTGCGGTACTCCCGGCCGTTCAGCTGCGAGTACTTGCGGTCGTTGCTGGCCACGAGCTCGACGAGCGTCCTCTGCCGGCCGTCGAGGTAGTCGAAGAACGAGACGTCGAAGGGCCCGATGCCCGCGCGCTCCTCCGGCTTGCGCATCACCCAGCGAGCCCAGTCGTAGCCGTAGAGGAAGTCGTGCGCGTAGCGGAAGCGCAGCTTCGACTTGTTGCCGAAGCCCAGGCAGAGCGACACCACGCGGCGGGCGAAGTCGCCGATCGCGGGCGCGCTCCCGGCCTGCCACAGGCAGCAGGCCAGGTAGTCGACATCCCAGAAGATGTTGTCGGGGAAGTTGTCGGCGACCGCGCAGATCACCTCGCCGAGCCCGCGGGCGAAGGCGCGCGCCCGCTCGGCGTCCTCGCTGCCGTTCACGATCTGCTCGACAAGGGCGACGGGGGTGGGCGCGCACGGCCGGCCCGGCGCGACCGAGGCCCGCGCGCCCAGCAGGGGCGTGAGGCGCGCGAGCGCGTCGCGCTCCTCCGGGGGGATGACCGCGACGCCCGTCATGTCGGCCCTCCCCCGGCGAGGAGCCCGGCGGCGAGCACGGCCGCCGACAGGGCGACGATGCCCCACTGGATCGCGCGGTGGAGCTCGCGCTTGTAGGCCGCCTGCGCGGCGAAGGCGTTCGTCACCGCCTCGGGGCTCTTCTCGACGAGCCGCGCCCTGAAGAAGAGCGCCACGGCCGCCGCCGGCGCGACCGACCAGAGCGGCGGCGCGCCCTCGGCGAGGAGGGACGCCGCGAGCCAGAGGAGCGGGCCAAGGCCGGCGAGGGCCTCGGTGACCCGGCGCGTGGCCGCATTGCCGAGCAGCGTCGCCACGGTGCGCTTGCCGCCGGCGCGGTCGCTCTGCTCGTCGGACAGCCCGCTGGCCAGCGCGCTCGCCAGCGCGAGCAGGAGCAACCCCGGCAGGAGCGCGACGAGCCACGCTGGCGCCAGCGCGCCGCACTGGGCATACGCGTGCAGCACGGGGAGCACGCCGCCGACGCCGGCCATCTCGAGGAGCTCGCCGCCGCCGCGGTAGTTGAGCCTGATCGGCGGCAGCGTGTAGGCGACGAAGACGAGCTGGCCGAGCGCGGCCAGGGGGAGCAGCAGCGGGCGATCGAGCGCGGCGCCGGCCCCCCAGGCCATGAGCAAGGCGGAGACACCGGCCCCGAGCCCGGCGAGCAGGAGGGCCTTGGCGGGAAGGATGCCGTCCGGGATGGTCTTCGGCGAGCAGCCGCCCGGGAACATGCGTCGCTTGAGGGCGTCCACCTCGCGATCGCCCCAGTCGTTCAGGAGCACGACGAAGGCGACGTCGGCCATCATCCACAGCGCGCCGAAGGCGAGGGCCCCTGCGGACAGCCGGCCGGCGACGGCCGCGCCCACCGCGTGCCCGTATGCGGCCGGGACGAGCACCTTGGGCCAGCTCGCGGGTTTGAGCGCGTACGCCCACCGCGCTCCAGGGCTCATCGACTCGAGGCGCATGGATCAGCTCCCCCTGCTGCTAGCACAAGAACATCCACGCTCAGGGGTTACATGAGCCCGTCCGGAAAAACGGACCGCCTTCCGCCGGGCACGGCAGCGTTTCCTTCCACGCCGATCTGCGCCACCTTACTCCCCCGACAGCCTCCCCACGCGACCCAGTGCGGCACGTCCTCCTCCCCTCCCCGAGCCTGGCCGGCGCGCTCCTGCCGCGCGCCCCCGGGCAGCGCCTCGAGCCCGCGCGGAGGCGCGCGTGACCGCCGACGCGGTCCGATCGCGCGGCGCGCGGGAGCTCGCGGATGAGCCCGCCCGCCGCCGCATCCGCGACGATCTGCGGACGACGCTCGTCGTCGAGGCCGCCGCGGGCACCGGCAAGACCACCGCGCTCGTGTCGCGGATCGTCGCCGTGCTGCGGAGGGCGCCCGAGGAGGGCGGCGGGACGCTCGATCGCATCGTCGCGGTGACCTTCACGGAGAAGGCGGCCGGCGAGATGAAGCTGCGCCTCCGGGCCGAGATCGAGCGGGCGCGCAGCGACCCGGGCGCCGGCCCGGCGGAGCGCGCGCGGCTCGACGAGGCGCTCGCGCACCTGGAGGCGGCGCGCATCGGGACCATCCACTCCTTCTGCGCCGACCTCCTGCGCGAATGGCCGGTCGAGGCGCGCGTCGACCCGCTGTTCCAGGTCGCGGCCGCGGATCAGGCCGAGGCGCTCTTCGACCAGGCCTTCGACGCCTGGTTCCAGCGCACCCTGAACGACCCGCCCGAGGGCGTGCGCCGGATCCTGCGCCGGCGCCCGCGCGACGGCGCGCAGGGCCCGCGCGACCTGCTCCGGAGCGCGGCGTTCAAGCTCGCCGAGCACCGCGACTTCACGCGCCCCTGGCGGCGCGATCCGTTCGACCGCGAGCGCGCGATCGACGAGATCCTGGACCGCCTCGCGGCGCTCGCGGACCTGGGCGCCGAGGCCGACCGGGAGGGCGACTACCTCGCGCAGAGCCTCCGGAACCTCGACCGCTACCTCGCGGAGCTCCGCCGCCGCGAGGAGGTGACGGGCGGGCGCGACCACGACGGCCTGGAGGCCGAGCTCGGCGACGTCGCGCGCTGGAAGGAATGGCGCTGGAAGGGCTCAGGCAAGGCGTTCGGCGGGGATCTCACGCGCGCCGAGGTGCTCGCGCAGCGCGACCGCGTGAAGGTCGAGCTCGACGCCGTGCTCACGGCCGCGAGCGCCGATCTCGCGGCCTGCCTCTCGCGCGAGCTCCGGCCGCCGATCGAGGCGTACGACGCGCTCAAGGCCCGCGCCGGCAAGCTCGACTTCCTCGACCTGCTGCTCTGCGCCCGGGACCTGCTCCGATCGAGCCGCGGCGTGCGCGAGGAGCTCAACCTCCGCTTCTCGCACCTCTTCGTCGACGAGTTCCAGGACACCGACCCGCTCCAGGCGGAGATCCTGCTCCTGCTCGCGGCCGACGACCTCTCCGAGGCCGACTGGACGCGGGCGCGCCCGGTGCCCGGCAAGCTCTTCGTGGTCGGCGATCCGAAGCAGTCGATCTACCGCTTCCGCCGCGCCGAGGTCGCGCTCTACGAGGCGACCAAGGCCCGGCTCGTCGCGTGCGGCGCGAGCGTCCTGTACCTGTCGACGAGCTTCCGCAGCGCCCCGTCGATCCAGGAGGCCGTCAACGCGGCGTTCGCGCCGCTGATGCAGGGAGGCACCGCGGAGGGCGAGCGCGCGGCGACCCAGGCGCGGTACGTCGCGCTCGAGCGGTTCCGGGACGATCCGCCGGAGCAGCCGACGGTCATCGCGCTCCCGGTGCCGCGGCCTTACGGCGACTTCGGCAAGATCTCCGATTTCCGTGTGCGGCAGTCGATCCCGGACGCGGTGGGCGCCTTCGTCCACCACCTCATCCACGGCGGCGCGGCGTCGGGCGCGCGGCGCTGGACGGTGACGGAGCGCGAGCGCCCGGGCCAGCGGGTGCCGCTCGAGGCGCGGCACATCTGTCTCTTGTTCAAGCGGTTCCAGACGTTCGGGGAGGACGCGACCCGCGCCTACGTGCGGGCGCTCGAGGCGCGGCGGATCCCGCACGTGCTCGTGGGCGGGCGGTCGTTCCACGATCGCGAGGAGGTGATGGCGGTGCGGAGCGCGCTGCTCGCGATCGAGTGGCCGGACGACGAGCTCAGCGTCTACGCGACGCTGCGCGGGCCCCTCTTCGCGCTGACGGACGACGTGCTGCTGCTCTACCGCGACCGCTTCCGGCGCTTGCACCCGCTGTTTCAACCGCCGGACGACGGGGCGCTCGATCTCGCGGTGGAGGGCGGGGCGCGGCCGCTCCGGGAGGTCGCCGAGGCGCTCGCGGTGCTCGGGCGGCTGCACCGCGAGCGCAACCGGCGGCCGATCGCGGACACCCTCGGCGGGCTCCTCGACGAGACGCGCGCGCACGCGGGCATCGCGATCTGGCCGACGGGGGAGCAAGCGCTCGCGAACGTGCTGCGGGTGATGGATCTCGGGCGGCGCTTCGAGGCGGCCGGCGCGACGTCGTTCCGCGCGTTCGTGGAGCGGCTCGAGCTCGACGCCGAGCGGGGTGAGGTCGCCGAGGCGCCGGTCGTCGAGGAGGGGACGGAGGGGGTGCGGATCATGACGGTGCACCGGGCCAAGGGGCTCGAGTTCCCTGTGGTGATCCTGGCCGATCCGGCGTCGCCGGCGGCGCACCAGCTCCCGTCGCGGCACGTGGATCCGGAGCTCGGCCTGTGGGCGGAGCCGATCGCCGGCTGCGTGCCCGCGGAGCTCGTCGAGCGCCGCGAGGAAGTGCTGCGCCGCGATCGCGAGGAGGCGGTGCGGCTCGCGTACGTGGCGGCGACGCGCGCGCGCGAGCTCTTGGTGGTGCCCGCGGTCGGCGACGCGCGCCCAGGCGACGGCACGAGCGACGGCTGGCTCGACGTGCTGCACCCGGTGCTCTACCCGGCGCCGCGCGAGCGACGAAGCCCTCGACGTTGCGAGGACCTCGGCTGCCCTCCGTTCGGGACCGACACGGTGCTGGAGCGCCCGGCGCGGTGCGAGGCCGACGAGCGGGACGCGGTCGCGCCGGGGGAGCACGCGCCAATGGCCGGATCGCACCGCGTTGTGTGGTGGGATCCGGGGGCGCTCGACCTGGATCGCGAGCCGGAGGCGGGGCTGCGCCAGCAGCGGATCCTGCAGGCGGACGCGGGCGGCGCGGCGGCCGCGGGCGCCGGGATCATCGGAAGCGCCGGGGCGACGTCGAGCGCCGTGATCGCAGGAGAGCTCGGACAGCGCGGGCACGAGGTGTGGTTGGAGGCGCGGCAGCGGGCGATCCTGGACGGCGCGGTGGCGGCGGTCCGCGTGAAGACCGCGACGGAGATCAGCCACGAGGCGGCGGCGGCGGTCGGAGCGGGGATGGCGGCGGCGGTCGGAGCGGGGATGGCGGCGGCGCAGCGGAGCGGCGGAGCGGCGGCGCGCGGGGATAGGGCGGACGCGCTGCCGGTGATCTCGTTCGAGCAGACGGAGATCGCGCGCGAGGGGCGGCCCTACGGCAAGCGGTTCGGGACGCTGGTGCACGCGGTGCTGGCCGAGGTGGACCTCCGGGCGGGCGAGGACGAGGTAAGGACGGTGGCGGCAGCGCAGGCGAGGCTGCTCGGGGCGCCGGCCGAGGAGCTCGACGCGGCGGTCGCCGCGGCGGTCGCGGCGCTCGATCACCCGCTGCTCCGGCGCGCAGCGGAGAGCGCGGCCCGCGGCGCGTGCGAGCGGGAGACGCCGCTGCTCCTGCGGCTCGAGGACGGGACGATCGCCGAGGGCATCGTCGACCTCTCGTTCCGCGAGAGCGTGGGAGACGTGGGGATCTGGACCGTGGTCGATTTCAAGACCGGCTCCGACGCGGGCACGGCGCACGCGGCGCAGGAGGCGCAGGTGCGGCTCTACGTGCAGGCCATCGCGGAGGCGACGGGCGAGAGGGCGAGAGGGGTGGTGCTCAGGGTGTGAGGGGCGCTGCCGGACGCAGAGGGAGGCCCGTGGGTGGCGCGTCGCGGGAAGCCCGTGCGGTGGTACGATGGGTGCCATGGGTTCGACAGCGACAGCGGAGATCCTCCGACCTGAGCCGATGACGCTGGAGCAGTGGGCCGACCTGGAGGAGGACCAGCCGGGTGAGCTCCTGGACGGTCGTCTCGTGGAGGAAGAGGTGCCGACGACGCTGCACGAAGCGGTGGTGAGCTGGCTGATCGAGGTGCTGCGCGGATGGGCCCGACCGCGGGGCGGCTGGGTGTTCGGCTCGGAGTACAAGCTCGGCGTGTCGGCGCGACGCGGGCGCAAGGCCGACGTGTGCATGTACGCCCCGGGCGCGCCTCTCCGCGGCCGCGATGCGCTCTCCCGGATCCCCCCGACCGTGGTGGTCGAGGTGCTCTCGCAGCGGCCGCGTGACGTGCGACGCGATCGGATGGAGAAGACCCTCGAGTACGCCCGCTTCGGGGTGCGCTGGTACTGGCTCGTGGATCCGGACGCGCAGCTCTTCGAGCTGTTCGAGCTCGGCCCCGACGGGTACTACGTGCAGCGGTTGCCCGCCTCGGAAGGGAGGGTGCGCGTACCAGGGCTCGACGGGCTGGAGCTCGATCTGGATGCGCTCTGGGCCGAGGTGGCGCCGCTCTTGGACGACGACGAGCCGGAGCGGGACGAGAGCGGCGACAGGTGAGCCGGGGACCTCAGGCCGGCGCTGCCGCGAGAGCTTCGGCCGGCTTCGCCTTGGAGCGCCGCGTCTTCGGCGCCTGGACGGCGCCCAGCGGCGCGAACAGGGCCTTGTAGGTCCCGACGTCCTCGTCGCACGCTGCCGCCGCGTGCTTCCTCAGCGTCCTGAGCGCCTTGGACCATTCGGGCAGGAGGGCGTCCCGCTCCGCGAGGGCCTTCGCGAAGGCGGCCTGCGGTTTGGTGAGCTTGGCGAGCGCGGCCTGCGCCGCGCTCGCGCCAGCGGCTCAGATCGATGGCTCCCACACCGTCGAGATGTTGAACTTCCGCGTCGGGAAGCTGCCGTCTTTGCCGGTTCGAGCCGTGACAACGATGCGGTGGTTGGCGCCGGCCACAAAGTCAGTGAAGTGAATTCCCACCGGGGAGCCGACCATGCAGCCGCCGAAATCAGCATAGCCGCCGCGCAGCACCTGGTCATCCACGTACTGCATGACCCCGTTCACCTCCTTGTACAGGGTGGCCGCCAGGAACAGCTTCTCGCAATCCGCTTCATTCGTCGGCAGGAAGTCCGCCCAGGTCACGTACGTATGCAGCGTGTGGCCGGGACCGGGCTGCGGCGTGAAACCGTTCCTGTAATTGTCGACGTCGACCGCCAGGCTTTTGTAGCAGCCCGTCGTGTTGTACGTCGTCGGCGAGGTGTAGTTGTTGTAGCCGCCGGTGAACGTCGAAACCGCGCCGACGGTGGCGCAAGTAGACTCGCTGTACGCCTGCTCCGCCTCCGCGACGTCCTCATGGCCCTAATCGTCCTGCATCTCCACGGCGCAGCCCGTGGCGGCCATCGCGGCCATCGAAGCAAAGAGACACCCCACTACGGCATTGATTCGGCTCATCGTTTCGAATCTCCATGTGTAAAGCGTACGAGAATGGCGCCGCGATGCTCAGCCGGACCGAGGAGGTCATGATGCGCTGGTTCGCCCACGCGAAAGGCGTCGAGGCGCGTCGCCTCTTCAAGAGGGCGTTCCCCCATCCAGTTCATCGTCGCCGCAGAGTCATTATGCAGCGCGCATGCCAGCCAGGCGCCCCTCTGACTCAAGGCCATCGCCAGGCCCCCGGGCGCGGGCCGGGATGCTCCTTCGACGCGGCAAATCCAGCCAAAACGGGCTCCCGTGTGGCGCGCCAGGAAGCCAGAGCGCTGGCCGCGCGAGCCGCACAAGGCGTGTCTGTCACGCAGCGGGAAGTGACATGTCACGCGGCAGGCCGTGACATATCACGGTGAGCGTCGTCGGGCGCCGGTACCGCGGCTGCGCCGCACGCTCGCCTCACCGCTCCCGCGGGGTGACGGCGCTCGCGGAGGGCATCGTCGATCTCTCGTCCCGCGAGAGCGTGGGCGACGTGGGGATCTGGACCGTGGTCGGATTCAAGGCCGGCTCCGAGGCGGGCACGGCGCACGCAGCGCAGGAGGCGCAGGTGCGGCTTTACGTGCAGGCGATCGCGGAGGCGACGGGCGAGAGGGCGAGAGGGCGAGAGGGGTTGTGCTCAGGGTGTGAGCGGCCCCAGCGCCAGGCGCCTGCGATCGGCAGCTCAGTTCGGCTCCCACACCGAACGGACCCTGAACTTCCGCGTCGGGAAGCCGCTGCCATTGCCGGTTCGGGCAGTGGCGACGACGCGGTAGCTGTGGGTGGCCACCATGGGCGTATAGAACTTGAGTCCGTGACTGAGGCCAACGTTGCAGCCGCTGCCGGCGACGTAGTTGCCGCGTCTCTGCGCCATCTCCACGGGGACCATCACCCCGTCATCCTCGTGGTACAGGGTGGCGGCCATGAACAGATCGCGGCACGCCTCCGGGTCCGTCGGCAGGGTGTCCGCCCAATCCACGTACGTATTCAGCTCGTGGTTGGGGCCGGGCGCCGGAGTGAAACCGGCCTCGTAGCCGACGACGTCGACCGCCAGGCTCTTGTAGCAGGCCGTCGTGGTGTACGTCTGCGGCGAGGTGTAGTTGTAGCCACCGATGTAGGTCGTCACCGGCGCGACGGTAGCGCACGTCGCCTCGCTGTACGCCTGCTCCACCTCAGCGACGTCCTCATCGAGCGAATCGACCCCGTCGACCAGATCGTCCTGCATCTCCACGGCGCAACCCGTGGCGGCCATCGCGACCATCGAAGCGAATAGACACCCCACCACGGCATAAGCTCGGCTCATCGTGCCACTCTCCATGTGTAAAGCGTATGAGTACGGCGTCTCGACGTTCAGCGGGGGACCGCGGAATTCATGATGCGCTGGTTCGCCCAGCCGGAGGTGTGGAGGCGAATCGCCTCTTCAGCGGCGCATTCCCTCGCCCGGCTCGTCGTCGCCGCAGGGGCACTTCGCAAGAGAGATGCCACCCCGGCCCCCCTCGGCTTCAACGTCATCACCGAGCCTCGAAGCCGGACCGGTACCGCTCCTCGACACGGGAAATGCAGTCCGAAACGAGCTCCTCGCGCCGCGCCAAGAAGCCGGAGCGCTGCCCGCGCGAGCGGCCGCAAGGCCGTGACATGTCACGCAGCGGGCCGTGACATGTCACGCAGCGGGCCGTGACATGTCACGCAGCGGGCCGTGACATGTCACGCAGCGGGCCGTGACATGTCACGCAGCGGGCCGTGGACGCCGGGGTCCGACGGGCGCTCACCGCCGGCCGGGGGTCCGCACGAACCGCTCGTCGTCCACGGTGGTGGGAAAATCGTCGGCGTCGATGTGCTTGTACAGGTCGCCCTCGCGGATCTCGTAGCGCATGTACACGACGGGCTCCTCGATGGGCTCCTCGACTCCATCCTGCAGGATGCGGGTGTACTCCAGCGCGATGTGGCCACGCTCGGTGTTGTACGAGGTGACGCGCGCGTAGAGGTCGCGCGGAGCGCCCATGTACGGAAAGCGGTGGTGGAAGCTCGTCGCGCTCAGCTCGATGAGCGAGCCGTCATCCTCGCTGACCCACATGCCCACGAAGGGCAAGCGCTGTGTCTCGTTCCTCCGGGACTCCGGCTCATCCGCCGCCAGCCTGGGCTCGGGCGCGCCAGGGCGCGAGGGCGGAAGCACGACCTCGACCGGGGCGGCGGCCCCCGACGGCAGCCGAGCTGGCGAGGACCCGCAGCCGCTCATGTAGAGCGTCGCGAGCGCAAGGGCGGCGCACGTCGCGCCAAAGCCACGTCGGTGCATGAGGCGAGTCTACACCCGGGCGGCGGGCGCCGGCCCCCTGGACGCGCGATGTACGGCCGGCGCCGGCGCCGCTCGACGCCGGCACCCAAGGGCCTCTCCGAGGAGCCCGGTGTTCCTCGCACCGGAGCGCATCCGGTGACACAATCGCGGCCTGTGAGCGCCCTCCTCGCCGCCATCGAGCGGTTTTACGATGCCGTCCCTCGCTGGCGCGCTGACGCAGAGGATCACGGACCGCTGACCCTCTTCGTTCGCCGCGGCGACGGCTGGCCCTACTACGCCCGCCCTGCCCTCGGCCATCCCGGCCCCGTATCGGTCGAAGACGTGGCCGCCGTGCGCGCGCGTCAGCGGGAGCTCTCGATCCCGGAGGCGTTCGAGTGGGTGCTGGAGACCACCCCTGGGCTCGACGCCACGGCCGAGGCCGCCGGCCTGCATGTCCGGCGCTGCCCGCTGCTCGTGCTCTGCGGCGAGCCCCACCAGACGCCTTTGCCGGAGGACGTCTCGCTCTCGATCGTCACCGCCCAGGACCCGGATCTCGCCGCGGTGCAGGCCGTCGCGCCCGTCGCCTTCGGCGTGCTCGACACCGCGGTCGGTCCTGCGGGACCGGCCGAGCGGGAGGCCGCCGCGGCCGTGCTCCCGGCCGGACAGGCGGCCGCGTGGCACGCGTCGCTGATCGAGGGGACGCTGGTGCACGCGGCCGCTCGGGGCCGCGAAGGAGCGCTCGCCGGTCCGCTCTGCACCGGCAGCTACCAGCACGCGCTGGACGTCGCCGAGATCGTCGGCGTGGGGACGCTGCCGGCGGCCCGGGGGCGCGGCCTCGCCGCCGCGGTCACCGCGGTTCTGGCCCGCCATGCGCTGGACGCCGGGCTCCGCACCGTGTTCCTGTCCGCGCAGAACGACCGCGTCGCGCGCGTCTATGAGCGGGTCGGGTTCCGGCGCGTCGCCACCGCGTGCATCGCAGAACCGCCCGCGCAAGCGGAGAGCGGCGCCGTCCTCGGAACGTGATGCGGCGCCCCACCGCGGCGCCGGTCAGACAGGGGCGACGTGGTAGTCCGGTCCCTCTTCCCCGCGCAGGATCTCGGTATGAACGACCGACGCGCTCCGCAGGTGCGCCACCTCCCCGAGCTCGGCGTCGCCGCGATATGCCGAGAAGGCCTGTTCATCCGGAAACGTGACGAGGTGGATCTCCTTCAGGGTGAGCCCACCGCCGTCGGGCGCGGTCACCACGGTCCGCTCGATCGCGCCGCCGTACCGCGCCATCACCGCCGCGGCCTTCCTCTCGTACGCGCGGAACGCGTCGAGCGCCTCGCACCGCACCGTGAGGATCACGACCAGCGTCACAGGAACAGCCGCTCCTTCACGCCACCCCATCACCAAAGCACAAAAAAAGAGCGCCCATTCGACGGTGGGGGGGGAAACCGTCACGGGCGCTCTGCCCTACTTGTTTAGCAGGATGCAGGCCAAGGGTTGCACCCCCGATTTCCGCGAGTCTTTCCCTAGGGGACCTGCGTACTCCTTTCGTTCCTGAAATCATCACCTGCAATCCTGGTGTCCTCGCCACTGCCGAGGAGCTCGTCCAGCGGGTGGTGGGGCCGGCACGAGACCGTGCCCGCCACCGGCGTCGGTTCCCGCTCCCGACATGTCCTCGAAGCGAACCACGCTCACCGGTTTCTCGTCGCATCGCGCAGCGGTCCCCGCTCGCCGGAGGCGAAGGGCCGCCCCCTTGAATCGCCCGCGCGCCGCGCGGCGCGAGCAGCGTTGACATCACCGCCAGGCTTGCTCCTAATGCGAGTGCCCGCTCCGCGCCGTTCACACGAGGAGGCATCCGATGCGGCACTTCCTGACCACGATGGACTACACCCGCGCAGAGATCGAGGGCCTCCTCGAGCGCGCGCAGCGCTTCAAGCGGCGGCCGATCGAGCCGCGCCTCAAGGACCGCACCATCGCGCTCGTCTTCTTCAACCCATCGCTGCGGACGCGCACCTCCTTCGACGTCGGCATCCGGGAGCTCGGCGGCCACGCCGTCGTGCTCGAGCCTGGCCGGAGCGCCTGGCCCATCGAGTTCGAGGAAGGCATCGCGATGGATGGCGAGCCGGAGGAGCACATCCAGGAGGTCGCCCGCGTGCTCTCCCGCTACGCCGATCTCATCGGCGTGCGCGCGTTCCCCAAGTTCCAGCGCTGGGAGGACGATCGCCAGGACAAGGTGCTCCAGGGCTTCGCCCGCCACGCCACCGTGCCGGTCATCAACCTGGAGACCATCACCCACCCCTGCCAGGAGCTCGCGCTCGCGCTCGCCATGAAGGAGCGCCTCGGCCGCCTCGACGGCAAGAAGTTCGTCCTCACCTGGACGTATCACCCGCGCCCGCTCAACACCGCGGTCGCCAACTCGGCCGTCCTCATCGCGTCCAAGCTCGGCATGGACGTCACCCTCCTGTGCCCCAGCGAGGAGTACCACCTCGACGAGCGCTACCTCGACGCCGCCAGGAAGAGCGCCGAAGGCAACGGGCAGAAGCTCTCGATCACCTACGACATCAAGTCCGCCTACGAGGGCGCCCACGTCGTGTACGCGAAGAGCTGGGGCGCGATTCCGTACTTCGGGCGCTGGGAGCAGGAGAAGCCCATCCGCGACAAGAACAAGCACTTCATCGTCGATGAGCAGAAGATGGCGCTCACCGCGGGGGGGCTCTTCTCCCACTGCCTGCCGGTCCGGCGCAACGTGAAGGTCACGGACGCGGTGATCGACTCGCCAGCATCGATGGTCATCGACGAGGCAGAGAATCGGCTGCATGTCCAGAAGGCCGTGATGGACGTGCTGGCCAACGGGTGGTGACAACGATGGGTTCGACGCAAGACGTCATCGTCCGCCTGCTCAGGAACCTCGGCAGCCGCAAGGAGGTCGAGCAGTACCTGAAGCAGTACGCGGCCGTCGATCAGCAGAAATTTGCGATCATCAAGGTCGGCGGCGCCATCCTCGACGAGGACCTCGAGGCGCTCGCGACCTCGCTCGTGTTCCTCAACCAGGTCGGGCTGTATCCCGTCGTCATCCATGGCGCCGGGCCGCAGCTCGATCGGGCGCTCGCCCAGGCGGGCATCCCGACGGAGCGGGTCAATGGCCTGCGCGTCACGACGCCCCGCATCCTGGAGATCGCCCGCCGCGTCTTCCTCCGCGAGAACCTGCGGCTCGTCGAGGCGCTCGAGGAGATGGGCACGCGCACGCGGCCGATCACGGCGGGCGTCTTCGAGGCGTCGCTGCTCGACGAGCCGCGCCTCGGGCTGGTGGGCAAGGTGGAGCGCGTCCACGTCGAAGCGGTGAGGTCCAGCCTCCGCGCCGGGCACCTGCCGATCCTGGCCTGCCTCGGGGAGACGCCGGGCGGGCAGATCCTCAACATCAACGCCGACGTCGCCGCGCGCGAGCTCGCGCTCGCGACGCAGCCGTTCAAGATGATCTTCCTCACGAGCACGGGTGGCCTCCTCGACGAGCACGGGCGCATCATCTCGGCCATCAACCTCGAGGAGGATTTCGCGGGCCTCATGGCCCAGCCCTCGCTGAACGACGGCATGCGCCTCAAGCTGCAGGAGATCAAGCTCCTGCTCGACGGGCTGCCGGCGACCTCCTCGGTCTCGATCACATCGCCCGATCACCTGGCGAAGGAGCTCTTCACGCACACGGGCTCTGGCACGCTCGTCCGCCGCGGCGAGCGGATCCTCCGGCACGACACGCTGGACGGCATCGACCGCGACCGGCTTCGCGATCTGCTCGAGGCGTGCTTCCTGCGGAAGCTCGACGAGCACTACTTCGACAAGAAGCCTTTCTATCGCATCTACCTGTCCGACTCCTACCGGGCGACGGCGATCCTCACGCTCGATCCGGGCGGGAGGGCCCCGCTCACTCCGTACCTCGACAAGTTCGCGGTGACCTCGGAGGCGCAGGGCGTGGGGATCGGCGGCTCGCTCTGGACGCGGATGAAGAGCGAGAACCCGAAGCTGTTCTGGCGCGCCCGGAACGGCAACGAGATCAACCCCTGGTATTTCCAGCAGGCCGAGGGCAGCTACCGCAACGAGAACTGGACGGTGTTCTGGTACGGCCTGTCGAGCTTCGACGACATCCGCGCCTGCATCGATCACGCGCTGTCCTTGCCGGCGACCCTGCGCCAGCACGGCACGGTCTGACCCGGCCCTGACCCGCCGTGGCGAGCGCGCCTCGCCGCGCTCGGGCTCACGGCGGGTCGCCGCCGCCGTCGTTCTCCGCCTCTTCGAGCGGATCGATCGCCTCGTCCGTCGCGGGGCCCTCTGGGCGCGACGCCGGCTGCGGGCGCGACGCCGGCGGCGGGGCGCTCGACCTCTTCTCGCCGCCGCGCGCCTTCAGCGTCCGCCGCGGCGCTCGCTTCGGCTTCGCGGGCGCGCCGAGCGCCTCCGGGTTGCGGGGCTTCTTGAGCGCTCGAGGCGGCAGGAGCTCCGCGTCGACAGCGACCTTCTTCGCCATGAAGATCGCGGCGTCGAGCCGGTAGAAGCTGCGCTTCCGGTAGAACTTGAGGGCGCCGTCGTTGTTCTCGGCCACCTCCAGCACGAGGTGGGTGCAGCCGTGGATGCGCGCGAGGTGCTCGAGCTGCTCGAGCATGAAGGCGCCGACGCCGCGGCCCTGGTACTCGGGGTGGACCGCGAGCTCCTCGACGAAGAGCGGGCGCATGTCGTGCTTCGTGAAGTAGCGCTCGTTCATCCAGTTATCGGTCCCGGTGATCTCGAAGGCGCACTCCGCGTAGCCGACGATCTCCTGACCATGCGCCGCCCGGACCTCGAAGAGGAGCTGCTCGACCCCTTCTTCTTCGTAGACCTCGAGGAACCGCTTCTTCGAGCGAGGCCGCTGGTATTCGACCGTCTCCCGGTTGACGTCGCGGAACACCTTCTTGAGGAATTCCCAGACCCGGTTCAGGTCGCGCCGGTGGATCCGGCGCACGTAGATGAGGCTCTCTTCCCCGGCGGCGCGGGTGCTCGACTCGGCCTTGCTCATCGCCGCGCCCAGTCTACAGGACGAACGCGGGCGGGGCACTGGGGGCGAGGCATGATCTGGAAAGCCGCGTCTCCGGGCAGTCCGGCCCGAGGGGGAGGTGGTCGTCGCGTGGCGCGGGAGCGCCGAACTCGCCGGTGGGGGCGGCGGGGACGCGTGCCCCCGCCGTGGAACGAATCAACCCTGCTGAGCGTGCGGCCCGATCTGCGCGAGGCGCGCGTTGATCACGTCCCAGTTCAGGCCCGAGAGCACGTTGGCCACATAGTCCGCCTTCTTGGTCTGGTAGTCCGCAAAGTACGCGTGCTCCCAGGCGTCGACGGCGACCATGATATGCGTGTTCGCGAACAGACCGACATCGTGCTCGGTCCGGACGAGGTTATTGAAGAGCTTCTGCTCCTGGTAGTCGTACACGAGCACCGTCCAGCCGTGCGCGCTCAGGAGCGACGCCTTCGCGTCGGCCAGCCAGGCGTCGAAGCTGCCGAACGACGCCTCGATGAGCTTCTTCGACTGGGCGCTCGGCTGCGTCGAGCCGTTGCCGATGTTCTCGAAGTACAGCTCGTGGAGCACCGTGCCGTTGAAGGCGACCGGCTCGCGGCGCTTCAGCTCGCTGTACGCGTTGTACGAGTAGTTCGGCGCGCTGCGGTCGGCCTTGCCAAGCTGCTCCCAGATCTCGTTGAGCTTCTTCACGTAGCCCTGGTACAGCGTGAAGTGCGCCTTGAGCTGCAAGTCGCTCAAACCCTTGGCGTTGCCGCCGAGGAGGTTGTCGAAACTCTTGGGTTCGCGTGACATGGTCCCTCCTGAACGAGCACCGCAAGCAGTGCGTGCCGCGGCGTCAGGTGGCCGCTCTACCGCTGCCGCTCTCTGGTAGCAACCCTGCCGTGCGACGTGACACACCGCCGACTCACGACGCCATCGGGCCTGACCTTCCGCGCAGGAAACTCCGGACGCCGGCTCTGGCCGCGCCGTGATCCCGCAAAGGGACGCCACGACCCCCGCGCGCCGCAGGGCGCCGCGCCCGAGCTGGCCCGATCGGCCGGCGCACGCCCAAAAACCTCGTGAAACGTTGAACGCCGCCGCCGTTTCGGTCGATACTCCTGGTGCTTGCTGTTCCTTCGCGCAAGGAGGCGACCTCGTTCATGCCGGCTCGTACACAGGGGACCCATCCGACGGCCGCGCTCGCGGCGGCGCTGTGCCTGCTCGGCGCAGCGGCTCACGCCGAGGCGCAGGAACCCGAGAGACCCGAAGGCTTCGCGCTCGACAGGTTCCAGCCTGCACCCGCCGGCGACAGGATGTTCGGAGTCCAGTCCGCCTACACGGCAGGAAGCGCCGCACCCCACATCATGCTCCTCGGCGATTATGCCCAGGATCCGCTCGTGTTGCGGCGGTTGTCGGGGAACGAGGACATCGGCGACGGCAAGGTCGTCGGCAGCCAGCTGCTGCTCCACCTGAGCGCCTCGCTCGCTCTGTGGGAGCGCCTCACGGTGAACGTCGATCTGCCCATCGCGCTCCAGTCAGGCGACGGCGGCGCCGCCTCCGGCGCCTTGCTGCCGCCGCCGACCAGCAGCGCCCTCGGGGATCTCCGGCTCGGCGCGCGCGCGACGCTCCTCGGCGGCTACTTCGATCCTTTCCAGCTCGCCCTCGGCGGCTACGTGTGGCTGCCGACCGGCGACCCCGAGGCGTATTCGGGCGACGGCAGCGTGCGCGGCGGTCCGCAGCTCATCCTCGGCGGCCACCTGGATCGCGCGGTGTGGTCGCTCGCCGCGGGGCCGGAGTTCCGGTCCACGAAACAGTTCGCCAACGTCGAGCAGGGGATGACGGTGCACTGGGGCGCCGGCGTCGGGCTGCTGCTCGACGACGAGCGACGCCTGCAGATCGGCCCTGAGATCACCGGCGCGATCACGGTCACCGACGTCCAGCAGCGCACGACCAACGTGGAAGCCCTGCTCGGCGGGCGCTACCGCTTCGCGGACGACTTCGAGGCCGGGCTCGGCGTGGGCCCGGGCCTCACCCCCGGCGTCGGCACGCCCTCGTTCCGCGCCGTGGCCATGGTCGCCTACTCGCCCGAGGTGAAGCCGCCCGTGCAGGACCAGGACGCCGACGGCATCGCCGACGTGGACGACGCGTGCCCGCACACCCCGGGCGTCCGCAGCCCGGATCGCACGAAGAACGGCTGTCCGCCGCCCAAGGACGCGGACCACGACGGCATCCTCGACGCGGTCGACGCCTGCCCCGCCGTGGCCGGCGTCGCCTCGCCGGACCCGAAGAAGAACGGCTGCCCGCCGCCTGGGGACCGCGACAAGGACGGCATCACGGACGACGTCGACGCCTGCCCGGATCAGGCCGGCCCGCCGAACGACGACCCGAAGCAGCACGGGTGCCCGCCGCCGCCCGATCGCGACGGCGACAAGGTCCCCGACGCGTCGGACGCCTGCCCGGATCTGCCCGGCCTCATCACGACCGACCCGGCCACGAACGGCTGCCCGGGCGACACCGACGGCGACGGCATCCGCGACGACAAGGACGCCTGCCCGAACGAGAAGGGCAAGCCGAACGAAGATCCGACGCAGAACGGGTGCCCGGTCGCGGTCCGGGTGACCGAGACCGAGATCGTCATCTTGCAGCAGGTGCAGTTCGACATCGGCAAGGCGACCATCCGTCCGGTGAGCAACGAGCTGCTCGACGAGGTCGCCGGCGTGCTCAAGGACCACCCGGAGATCCTCAAGATCGAGGTCCAGGGCCACACGGACGACCGCGGCACGCGCCAGTTCAACACGAAGCTGAGCCAGGCCCGCGCGGAGTCGGTGCTGAAGGCGCTCGTCGAGCGCGGCATCACGGCCCAGCGCCTGCAGGCGAAGGGCTACGGCCCCGACGTCCCGATCGCGGAGAACAAGACCGAGGCGGGTCGCCAGAAGAACCGGCGCGTCCAGTTCAACATCATCGAGAAGGAAAAGAAGCAGCCCTAGGCTGGAGGCGTCGATGGCAAAGCGATTGGCATTCACGGGGCTCACCAGCGCCGCGCTGCTCGGGGCGCTCTCCGGGACCGCGAGCGCGGCTCCGGTGCGGCGGGTCCAGGTGGCGCAGCGGGGTGATTTCGTCCTCATCGGCAACACGCTCGCGCACGACTGCGCGTCGTCCACGCCCGCGCCGCTGGTGGGCACGGTCGGGACGTGCGGCACGACCGCGACGCTGGCGGACTCCGCGCCCGATATCTACTGGCGGGGCGACAGCCCCCTCGCCGGCCAGGCCGAGGCGAACAACACCGTCGATCCCGCGGCCGCCCGCAGCACCGCGGTCCTCAGCCTCCCCACGGGCGCTCGGGTGACCCACGCGTACCTCTACTGGACGGCGAGCCGCGACAGCGGCACCTCGGCCGATCTCACCGTGACCCTGGATCGGCCTGGCGGCTTCTCTTCGAGCGTGACCGGTACGATCTCGGGCCAGACGGAGATCTTGGGCCTCGCCCACGCCCAGACGGTCGCCAACGTCACGTCGATCGTGCAGACGCGCGGCGCGGGAGCGTATCGCCTGAGCGGGATCTCCAACGGGACCGATCTGGACAGCGTGAGCCAGCAGATCGCGTTCGCCGGCTGGTGGATGGTCGTGCTCTACGAGCTGACGACCGCGCCCGCGCGGAACCTCGCCGTCTTCGACGGGCTGGATCAGGTGATCGACGGCGCGACGGTCGGCTGGAGGATCTCGGGGTTCGTCGTCCCCTCGGGCGGCGGCCAGGCGAAGCTCGGCGTCATCGGGTACGACGGCGACAGCTCGACCGGCGACGCGCTCGAGTGGAACGGGACCGCGCTGTTCGACGCGCAGAACCCGGCGAACAACTTCTTCAACAGCTCCCGTTCGTTCCTCGGCGCGCCGATGTCCTCGGCGGGCGATCTGCCGAGGCTCACCGGCGGGCCGCTGAGCATGAGCGGCATCGACATCGACGTGACGCAGGTGCCGGCCAACCTGCTCATGGCCGGCGACACGGAGGCCAACGTCGGAGCGGCCGTCGACGGCGCCGACAGCTACCTGCTCGGCGGCCTCATCACGTCGGTGCCGACGCGCCTCCCGGATCTCTCCACATCGACCAAGTCGGTCCTCGACCTCAACGGCGGCGGCGTGACGCCTGGCGACACGCTCGAATACACGATCCTCGTCGCCAACACCGGGGACGACAACGCCGCGGCGGTCGTGCTGAACGACCCGCTGCCCGCCGGCGTCACCTTCGTGCCGGGCTCGCTCGAGATCGCCTCGGGCCCGAACATGGGCGGCGTGACCGACGCGCCCGGCGACGACGAGGGCGAGTACGTCGCCGGCACGCGGACGATCCGCGTCCGGCTCGGCGACGGCGCCGACGCGGCCCAGGGCGGGTCGCTCGGCGTCAGCGAGACCACGACGGTGCGGTTCCGCGTGACCATCGATCCGGGCACGGACGGCGAGATCGCGAACCAGGCCATCATCACCGGGCAGAGCCCCGAGGGAGGCGCGGCCCAGGACTACCCGACGGACGGCAACGGCGCGGAGCCGGGCACGCCGCCCACGGAGATCCTCGTCGACAGCGACAGCGACGGGCTGAGCGACGGCGACGAGAACTTCGCTGGCACGGACCCGAACGACGCCGACACGGACGACGACGGCGTGAGCGACGGCGACGAGCAGCTCTGGGATCGCGACACCGACGGCGATGGCCTCGTCAACGCGCGGGACGTCGACAGCGACGACGACGGGCTGTTCGACGCGACGGAGATCGGCTTGACGGACTGCGACGGTCCGGGGACGGACGCGCTGGCGGGGCACTGCGTGCCCGACGGCGACGCCGGAGCGACGACGACCGACCCGCTCGACGCGGACACCGACAACGGCGGCGTGCTCGACGGCTCCGAGGACGCGAACCTGAACGGCGTGCTCGACGCGGGCGAGAGCGATCCGGCGGCCGGGCACGGCGCCGACGACCAGCGCGACGACGCCGACAACGACGGGCTCGGCGACGATCTCGAGGGCACGCTCGGCACCGATCCGAACGACGCCGACAGCGACGACGACGGCGTGCGCGACGGCGACGAGCCGAACCCGACGGACGACAACGACGGCGACGGGCTGATCAACCCGCTCGACGTCGACAGCGACAACGACGGCCTCTTCGACGGGACCGAGCTCGGGCTCGGCTGCGACGGCCCGGGCACCGACGCGACGGCGGGCAACTGCGCTGCCGACGGCGACGCGGGCGCCACGAGGACGTCGCCGCTCGAGGCCGACACGGATCGCGGCGGCGCGAGCGACGGCTCCGAGGACGTCAACCTGAACGGCGCGCTCGACGCGGGCGAGACCGACCCCCGTTCCGGTCACGGAGACGACGATCCGCAGAACACGGACACCGACGACGACGGGCTGAGCGATGATCTCGAGGTCTCGCTCGGCACGGACCCGAACGACGCGGACACCGACGGTGACGGCGTCCGCGACGGGCTCGAGCCGAACCCGGCGGACGATACGGACGGCGACGGGCTCCTCAACGCGCTCGACGTCGACAGCGACAACGACGGCCTCTTCGACGGGACCGAGCTCGGCCTCGCCTGCGACGGCCCTGGCACCGCGCCGTCGCGGCACTGCGCCCCGGACGGGGACGCCGGCGCCACGAAGACGTCGCCGCTCGACGCGGACTCGGACGACGGCGGCGCGAGCGACGGCTCCGAGGACGCCAACCTGAACGGCGTCGCGGACAACGGCGAGACCGAACCGACCCGCGGGAGCGGCGACGACGACGGCGACAACGACGACGAGGACGAGGACGGGCTGAGCGACGACCTCGAGGAGACGCTGGGCACGGACCCGGACGACGCGGACTCGGACGACGACGGCGTGCAGGACGGGCAGGAGCCGAACCCGTCGGACGACGCGGACGGCGATGGGCTCATCCACCCCCTCGACGTGGACAGCGACGACGACGGCCTCTACGACGGGACCGAGCTCGGCCTCGCCTGCGACGGCCCCGGCACCGACGCGGACGCCGAGCACTGCACGGCGGACGGGGACAGCGGGGCCACGACCACGTCGGCGCTGAGCCGTGACACCGACCGGGGCGGCGCGACCGACGGCTCCGAGGACGCCAACCTGAACGGCGCGCTCGAGGCCGGCGAGACCGACCCGACCGCCGGCAACGGCGCCGACGATAGCCAGAACGCCGACGGAGACGACGACGGGCTGAGCGACGATCTCGAGGTGTTCCTCGGTTCGGATCCGGAAGATCGCGACAGCGACGACGACGGCCTGCTCGACGGCGAGGAGCCGAACCCCAGCGACGACGGCAACGGCGACGACCAGCCCGACGTCCTGGACGCGGACAGCGACGGCGACGGGCTCTTCGACGGCACCGAGGCCGGGAAGGACTGCGCGGACGCGGACACCAATGCCGCCGCCGAGAGCTGCACGCCCGATGCCGACGGCGGGACCACCACGACGAGCGTGGTGAATCCCGACACGGACCGCGGCGGCCAGAGCGACGGCGATGAGGACCTGAACCACGACGGCAAGGTCGACGAGGGCGAGACCGATCCGAACGACGCCGGGGACGATCTCGGCGATCGCGACGGCGACGGCCTCTCGAACAGCGAGGAGACGGCGCTCGGCACCGATCCGGACGACGCCGACAGCGACGACGACGGCGCGCTCGACGGCGAGGAGGTCGAGCCCGGCGTCGACACGGACGAGGACGGGAAGATCAACGCGCTCGATCCCGACAGCGACGGGGACGGGCTCCTCGATGGGACCGAGCTGGGCAAGGGCTGCTCGCACGAGGACACCGACGCCGACGCGGCCACCTGCGTGCCGGACGGCGACGACGGGGAGACGACGACCTCGCCGACGCAGGCCGACACCGACGGCGGCGGAGCGAGCGACGGCGAGGAGGACACGGACCACGACGGGGTGGTCGACGAGGGCGAGCGCGATCCGAACAACCCCGCGGACGATCAGCCCGCGCAGTGCGAGCAGGACAGCGCTTGCGGCGCTGGGATGGTGTGCGACGAGGAGACGAAGGAGTGCGTCCCGGGTTGCCGCAACCCCGACGATACGATCGGCCCGTGCACCGAGCCGCTCCCCGGTGAGGGCGTCGTGGTGGAAGGCGGCGGCTGCGCCTGCACGGTGGGCGCGGAGGGCGACGGCAGCCGCTCGGCGCCGTGGGCCTTGCTCGCGGCCGGCGCCTGCGCCGCCGTGCTGCACCGGCGCCGCCGGCGCAGCTGAGCTCTCCCCCCCGCACCGCGCCCCCCGCGCCGCGCAGGAGAGGGCGCCTGTGCTACAAGCCAACGGAATAACTGTGCTTTTATGCGAGGCGCGCCCGCCTGTGGGGCGCCTCCGCCTGCGGCGACCGATGCGCCGCGGGTTGCCATCGGCCGTCCGTGGCCTAACGATGTTTCCCCACGGGAGAGTGCATCTTGCCCCGACCTTCTGATTCCGTCGTCCGCGCCATCACGATGGATGGCGCTTTTCGCGTCATCACGGCGCTGACCACCGAGACCGTGCGGGGGGCCGTCGCGGTGCAATCTGCGACCGGCGTGACCGCGCAGCGGCTGGGAGAGCTGATCACCGGCGCCATCCTCGTGCGCGAGGCGATGGCGCCGAACCTGCGGGTCCAGGCGATCGTCAAGGGCGCGGCCGGTAACGGGAGCCTGGTGGCCGACTCGCACCCGGACGGCACGAGCCGCGGCCTCGTCAACCTGGGCAAGGGGGCCACGGCGGAGAGCGCGGTGGAGATCGGCGACGGGTCGCTGCTGCAGGTCATGCGCACGCTGCCGAGCGGCATGCTCCACCAGGGGGTCGTCGAGATCCCGACCGAGGGCGGCATCTCCGCGGGCCTGATGACGTACATGCAGGAATCGGAGCAGGTCGTCTCGATGATCGCGGTGGCGACGCTGATCGGCGAGGACGGCGTCGGCGCTTCCGGCGGCTACCTCGTGCAGCTGCTCCCGGAGGTCGAGCGCGGTCCGCTCATGGTGATGACCGAGCGGCTCAAGGACTTCGAGCGCCTCGACGACGTGCTCGCGCACGAGGGAGCCTCGGCGGACGTGCTGCTCGGGGAGCTGCTTTACGGCATGCCATTCTCACGGCTCGAGGACTCGCCGCTCAGCTTCAGCTGTCGCTGCAGCGAGCTCCGGGTGATGGCCACGCTGGCGAGCCTGCCGCGGAGCGACATCGAGGAGATGGTCACGGACGGGAAGGTCCTCGACATCCGCTGCGATTATTGCGGCAAGGACTACCAGGTGTCGCCGTCGCAGCTCCGCTCGCTCCTGACGACGAGCTGAGCCGCCGCGCGCCCGCGCGGCCTCCACACCCGCGCACGGGGTCACGCGGGCTCGTGGGGTGAGAGGCCGCGGATCACGAAGGTGATGACCCGCTCGATCTCCGCCTCGTCGTCCCACGCCGCATCGGGAGCGATGTACACGCGGTGGACGATGTACCCTACGAACGTCGAGGCGACGCAGCGGAGGACGAGGGGCGGCGGCCACCCGACGATCTGCCCTTCGCGCTGGAAGTGCTCGATCAAGGTGATCCCCTTCTCGAGGAGCGGCGCGAACACCCTGCCGGCGATGCCGAGCCGCAGCTCGGCGTCGAACGGCAGCTCCTGCGCGAGGATGCGCACCAGCTGCGGGTGCGCGCGCACGAAGGCGATGCGCTCTGCGAGGAGCGCCCGCAAGAACGCCTCGAAGGTCGGGTACGTCGCGTCGAAGAGCGGGTCCATGGACCGCGCCAGCGCGGGCCCGACGAGCCGTTCGACGGCGGGACCGATGACGCCCAGGAGGAGGTCCCGCTTGCTCGGGAAGTACTTGAAGATCGTCGCCTCGGCGACCCCTGCGCGCCGCGCGATCTCCTTGGTCGCGGTCCCGTGGAAGCCCTGCTCGGCGAAGGCGGCCACCGCAGCGTCGACGATCTTCTTCTGCGCCTCGGTCAACGTGTCGTTCGGGCGCGGGCGTCGGCTCATCTGTGTCCTCTCTCCTCGACTTCTAGCAGCGCCGCGCGGCGGCTCGGGCGCGCTGGGGTCGGCCTGTGCTACGCGGCCTCGGCCTTGCGGGTGAAGAGCCGGTCGAGCGCCTGCCTGAGCTCGCGCTCGTCGAGCGGGTCGCAGCGCACGCCGACGTAGCCGTCCGGCCGGACGAGGACGGCGGCTGCCGCCTCGGCGCCGTACGCCGCGTGGGCGCGCCCGTCCGGATCTGCGTACCCTCCGGCCTCGGGCGCGCCGATGACCAGCACCTTGAGGCCCGGCCGGCTGAGCTCGGCGGCGAGCCGCCGGACGTGCCCGTGCGCCTCGGTGTTCGCGCTGCCCTGGGGTGGACCGGCGAAGAGCAGCAGCGTGGATTCGACGCCGCGCATCAGCTCGAACAGGTGGACCTGCTGTCCCGCCGCGCTGCGCAGCGAGGCGTCCGGCGCGCGATATCCGGCGCGGGGCCCGCGCTCCGGCCGGTGGCCGATCTGGATGGACAGCGGGCTCTTCCGGTATCGGATCTTGAGCTGCGAGACGAACCCCAGGATCCGGCGTTGCACGGCAGCGACGCCGATGGCGCGGGTCATCAGGCGCGGCGCGACGAGGCGCAGCGCCCGGCCCATGGGACCGTGTCCGGCCATGAGCCCGAAGAGGCGGTCTGTGAAGTCGATCAGCCGGCGCGCGACGGGCAGCCGCTCCATCTCGTAGGTGTCGAGCAGCCACGCTGGCATCTTGCCCTGCTCGACGGCCGCGAGCTTCCACGCCAGGTTGTACGCGTCCTGGATTCCGGTGTTCATCCCCTGCCCGCCGGCCGGGCTGTGGATGTGCGCCGCGTCGCCGGCGAGGAACACGCGCCCCTTGCGCAGCCGCGTTGCGACGCGGTGGTGCAGCCGGTAGCGCGAGAGGACGATCGCCTTCTGTATCTCGAACGGCGTGGGGATCATCGAGCGCATCACGCCTTCGAACTCCTCGAGCGAGAGCGACGCGCCGCGCGCCGGCGACGCTTCGGGCAGGATAAGGACGATCCGGAACCGGTGGCTTCCGGGCACGGGGAAGGCCGCTGCGAGGCCCCAACGCGAAGGGCTGATATAGATGTCGCCGTCCGGCAGCGGCCAGTCGATGACGAGGTCGCCGAGCATGCAGTGATCGTCGTAGGTGTCGCCCTCGAAGGCGATGTCTGCGCCCTGGCGGACGGCGCTGCGCGCGCCGTCGCAACCGAGGAGCCACTTCGCGCGCACCACCTCGGTGTTCCCGCCGACCCTGCGGAGCGTGCATGTGACGCCGGCGCTGTCCTGGGTATAGGAGGCGAGCTCGACGCCGCGCTCGACCGTCACGCCCAGCTCCGAGAGCCGCGATCCGAGGACGCGCTCGGTGTCGAACTGCTGGATGACGAAGATGCCAGGAACGGGCGTGGAGAGCTCCGGGAAGTCGAAGATCGGCAAGCGTGCGCGCTGGCCGTTCGAGAGGAGGACGTTGAGCCCTCCGACGCGCGTGGCGTGCGCCAGCGCGGCGTCTGCGATCCCCATGCTGGTGAAGATCTCCATCGTCCGCGTCTGCACGACGAGCGCTCGCGAGTGATCCGGCGGCGGTTCCAATGCCTTGTCCACGATCCGCACGGTGAGCCCGCGCCGAGCAAGCTCTCCGGCCATCGTCAACCCCGTCGGACCTCCACCGACGACCAGCGCATCCACAGCTTCTGTCATAGACCGCCTCCGGATTGGTGAGTGAGCATTCACTCACCTTATGTGAGGATCCCAGTCGGTTGGCAAGGCATCAAGGCAAATATGTCTTACATCCACATACATTAACACAGTCAACCGCACCTTGGTTGAGCTCACCCAGCTGCGTCGACGCACCCAGGTTGAGCCGACGACCGACGTCGTCGACCGCACCCAGGTTGAGCCGCCGACCGAGGTTGAGCCGCCGACCGAGGTTGAGCCGCCGACCGAGGTTGAGCCGCCGACCGAGGTTGAGCCGCCGACCGAGGTTGAGCCGCCGACCGAGGTTGAGCCGCCGACCGAGGTTGAGCCGCCGACCGAGGTTGAGCCGCCGACCGAGGTTGAGCCGCACCATGGTTGAGCTCGCCCAGCTGCGTCGACCGCACCCAGGTTGATCCGCCGACCGAGGTTGAGCCGCCGACCGCAGGTTGAGCCGCCGACCGAGGTTGAGCCGACGACCGAGGTTGAGCCGACGACCGGAGACCAACGATCGCCCCTGGTTGAGCTCAGCGCGACGCCGCCACATTCAACAGGAACGGATCTCGAAGCCCACCAGCGAACTCTCCGCTCACCCGCCCCCACCCCGCCCTCGCTCGGCAGACCGCGCCTGCGTGCTCGCTCGGCGAGGTCCTCGTGCGATGGTCGCCGCATGCAAGAGGTCCACGTCAACGTCTACATCCACGCCCCGGTCGAGCGGGTTTTCGATGCGGTGGCTGACCACGAACGCTTCCTGCGCTCCGGGGACGGCACCCACACGAAGGTCATCCGGCCAGGGCTCACGGAGCACAACGGCCTCGGCGCCCTCCGCGAGGTGCACGTCGGGAAGCGGATCCGCTACGTCGAGGAGATCACGGCCTTCGAGCGGCCGTCCTCGTTCGACTACCAGATCATCGAGAGCACGCAGCCGCTCCGGCACCAGGGCTCGCGTCTCCGCTTCACCCCGCGCGGCGAGGGCACGGAGATCGACTGGACATCGCGCTTCGACATCCCGCTGCCGCTCATCGGCAAGCCGCTCGGCTCGCTCGCCAGGCGCATGTTCATCGCGGCGTTCACCGAGCTGCTGCTCGCTGAAAAGGCGCGGCTCGAGGCCTCGCAGCCCGCGCGCGCCACGTGACCCTCTCGCGCGCTCGCCGACAGGCAGCGCCGGGTCTTCATGCCCCTTCCCCTGGACGTGAACTACGGCTGGGCGGACCGATCCTCTCGCTGGAGCACGCCGTCCACGGAGGGCACGGGCGACCCGTTCTGCGATTCGGTGCTCTCGTTTGGCAACGGCGAGAGACCGGCGCCGTGGTCAACGCGGTTCATGGGGGACTCCGAGTTCAACCGGCCCCACGCGCCGCCTCCGCTGGAGGATGCGTAGCGCGGCCCCGTCACTTCACATGACCGGCGCCAGCGACGCGAACGGACGCCGCTGGCGCTGTGTCCGCAAAACACATGAAGCGTCGTCCAGTGCATGGCCAGCATTCATCCGCCCGATCCGAGGGCAATGCATGTAGACGAATACCCCATCATCTGCGACATCGACAGAAAGTTCCCATGGCAAGCCTCTTGCAGATACCAGGCGGTTCTCTATAAGCTGTTGACCTCAACTTCCTTCCGTTCGGCCTTCGGACTTGGTCGAGCGGTCGCAGGGGTGTTCAAGATGCGACCGATGGCAAGGTGTGCGTCGCTGCTCGGCCCGATGACCTCGGGAGCAGCTCGTATCCGGAGTTCCAGGGGAAAGGTGTCGACGAGGGCAGGAGCGCTGCCGCAGCTGGGCAGTTGTGGCAATCGAGTCAACCGATCGAGCTCCTGGCCGAAGGGAACCACCGCGCTCTGTGCCATCTCGCTCCTGCCGCTCGTGGCATGTGCCCAAGGCTCCAGCCTGGACGGCGAGAACACAGGAGCCGGAGGCGGCGCCGCCGCCAGCTCGGGTGGGGCACCTTCGTCTAGCTCAGCCGGCGCTGGCTCCACCGTGTCTGCGACGAGCAGCTCGACGAGCTCTGCAACGAGCGTCTCGTCCAGCGCCGCAGGCGATGTCACGAGCGCGACGGTGAGCAGCTCGTCTGGCTCAGGTGGCGCGGATGGTGCCGGCGGCGCTGGGGGTCTGGGCGGCGCTGGCGGGGACGACGCTGCGAGCGCCACGGCCAGCTCCTCGGCGAGCGCCTCGGCGAGCTCCTCGGCGAGCAGCTCGGCCAGCTCCACGACGAGCAGCACGACAGGCGCTGGCGGCGGCAGCGCCACGAGCTCCACCACCGCGAGCTCCACCACCGGCGGCGTGACAACACCGGCGCTCGAGCTGCAATATGCTGCGAGGGACACCACCGTCGAGTCCCAGCATCTGTCGTTCATGGTACAGGTCAAGAACACGGACGATGCGAGCATCGCGCTCAGCGATCTGACGATTCGCTACTGGTTCACGGCCGACGTCGAGAAGGTGGATCTCAAGAGCATGTGCGACTTTTCGTCGATCATCGGCGGATGCGCCAACGTCACAAGGACGTTCGGCGAGGCATCGGACACGAAGGCCGATCACTATCTCGAGCTCGGTTTCCTCGCCGCCGCGGGTAGCGTCGCCCCGAACGTCACGTCCGGAAACGTGCAGATCCGCATCTACAACGGCGTCAATTACGACCGCATGACGCAGACCGACGACTACTCCTTCGGCACCAACACCGCCTTCATGCCTTTTGAGCGGGTCACCGTGTACCACGACGGCGTGCTCGCCTGGGGAACAGAGCCTTGACTGGCCACGAGAACGAGCTCCACGGCCTGCGGGAGCAAGCCCCACATCGATAGCCGCCCCGGGCGAACGTTCGCCGGACCTCGGCGTACGGTCAGCTCCGGAGATCGAACTCAGGACGGATCCCCCGCCGGCCAGACCAGCCCGACCTGGCTCCAGGGCCTGCCGCCCTGTGCGGACGCGCGCCCCTCCACGCCCATCGGTGCCCTGTGGCGGCCTGACTCGCCGCGCGCGCACGCCACACCCCGCAACATGCCGTTACACGCCCTGACCCGTCCCAGGTTGCCGCGATGTAACCAATTTTCCATGGAATTCCGTCCCGTCACGAGACCCGAGCGCTTCCGCTCCATCTGGAGACGGGCAGCCCGGGCGGCACCATCCTTGAATGGCCTCGCTCGGACCCTGAACTCTATGGATGCCACCGCGCGCGCAACGCCTCCTCCCCCGTCGTCCCACACCCGGCCTGTGCAGGCCCCGATCTCGCGTGATGCGCCGCGGAGCGGACCGCGGCTCGGACACGGCCTCGAGCCGTTCGACCCCCTGAAGCGGCGAGCCGTGGACACACCTGGCCTCATCAGCTTCGCGGGCGGGCTGCCCGCCCCGGGCGAGTTCCCGCGATCGAAGCTCGCGGCCTCGTTCGTTCGCGCTCTTCAGAACCCCAGCTGCCCGGCGCTCCAGTGTAGCTGGCCCGAGGGCGACGAGGATCTCCGCGCCTGGATCGCCGGGCAGCTGCGCCGGCGCGGCGCGCAGGTGGCTTGCGACGACGTCATCGTGACCAGCGGCGCACAGCAGGCCGTGTCCCTCGCCGCGCAGCTGGTCCGCGGCTCGCGCGCCAGGATCGGCGTCGACCGCGAGAGCTCCCCCGGCGCGCTCGATCGGTTCCAGGAGCTCGGCGCGACGGTCGTCGACGGCGGCAGCAACGTCGATGCCTATTATCTCATGCCCGCCGTCTCCAATCCGCGTGGACGCACGCTGTCACGCAGCGAGCGAGCCAGGGTCCTCTCGACCCTCCGGCCCATCATCGAGGACGATGCTTACGCGGATCTCTCCTTTGACGGCGCCGCCCCTCGGCCGCTCCTGGCCGAGGCGCCCGATCGCGTCTTCCACGTCGGGACGTTCTCGAAGACGCTCTGCCCCGGCCTCCGCGTCGGCTGGCTCGTGCCCCCGCGCTCGCTCCGGGCCGAGGTCCTCCAGCTGAAGCAATCCGCCGATCAGCAGGCGGCCAGCCTGCCGCAGGCCATCCTGGAAGACTACCTCCGCACGGAGGACTTCGATCAGCGGCTCGTGCGCCTGCGGGAGTTCTACGGTCGCCGCGCCGCCCGCATGGAGCGGGCGCTCCGAAAGCACCTTCCCGGCTGGCGGTTCGACCCCCCCGTCGGCGGCTTCGCGATCTGGGTCGAGCCCGACGCCGAGCCGAACGAGGCCTTCTTCCTGGCCGCCGCCATCGAGCACGGCGTCGCCTTCGACCCGGGCTCGCTGTTCCGGGCTCACGGCGCCGTGAGCCCGTTCGCCCTCCGGCTCTGCTTCTCCTCGGTGGCGTGCGACGAGGACCTGGACGAGGGCGTGCGTCGCCTCGCGCGGTGCTGGGCCGAGGTCGCGTAGCCTCTCCCGCGGGCGCCGATTCATGAAAGCGCTCTACACGACCTCTCTCGCTCTCTCCTTCAACTCCCTCTCTCCTTCAACTCCATCTCTCCTTCACTCCCTTTCTGCTCTCTTCGTCTCCTCTCCGATCGCGACACCGCGGCGGCGGCCTGCGCGCACGCCGCCGGCCCCGCGCAGGGCGCGGCCTCACTGCGCCAGCGGGCCGCCTGGCTTGTGCGGGACGGGCGGACGGCGATCGAGCAGCTCCCGCGCCGCGGCCCGGACGACCGCGGGCACGTCCGCCGCCGCCGCGAGCCGCAGGAGCTCGGGCCGCAGGAGGAGGCGCACCATGGGCACCGCGATCTCCTGCGGCGCGCCCGGGTTCTGCACGATCGCCATGCGCACCCGCGCGCGCTGCGGCCACTCGGGGTGCTTCGCGATCTCCGTCAGGACCTCCGCGTTCGCCGGGCGGCGCGCCGCGAGGCGGACGACGTCATCCTCGGTCAAGCGCGGGTTGGCGAGCAGGTTGCGGATGACCAGCGGGTGCGGGTCCCGGAGCAGGGCGTCGAAGGCCGCGCGGGTCGGCCGCCGGGCCAGCGCGCGCCGCTCGCCGAGCGTGAGCGCGCGACCGGCGCTCGACGTGGCGAGGAGCCGCTCGTCGGGCGCCGGCGAGGCCGGCTGCGCCTCGGGCCGCCGCGCCTTGCGGCGCAGGAGGCGCGAGAGCGGCAGCAGGGCATGGGAGGACGCGAGCTCGCGGAGCTGCTCGACGCGCTCCGAGAGCGCAGGATCCACGAGGACCGGCACGACGGCGCCCAGCACGTCGCGCGCGAGGGGGTTGGCCTGCTCGGCGTCGCGGCAGAGGTCGTCGAGCGCGCGGGCGACGGAGGGGAGATCGGCCCGCAGCACCTCGCTCCGCAGGAACGCGACCCGCAGCCGGAGCTCCTTCAAGGACGAGACGGCTCGCCTCCATCGTCCCGCCAGCGCATCCACGCCGTCAATCTACATCGCCGGCGTCCCGGCGTGGAGCGCGTGCCAGGCAATTTGCGCTACGCAACGTGCGCGGGGCGGTTATCCTGCGCCGCGCCATGAGGGGACGGCGCAGCCGATCCCCGATTGCTGACGGGGACGGCGGACGCCGATCCCCGATTGCTGACGAGGACGGCGCAGCCCATCCCCGTCTCGAAAGGGAGGAGTCGCATGTCCGAAAAGGTTTCGTTCCCCGCGAAGGACGGGTCGTCGGCGACCGGCGAGATCGTCTGGCCGAAGCAGGGGGACAAGTCGCCTGCCGTCGTCCTGATCCAGGAGTGGTGGGGTGTGAACGACCACATCCGCTCGCTGCTCGACCGGCTCGCCGCCGCCGGGTTCATCGCCCTCGCGCCCGACCTCTACCACGGCAAGACCACCAAGGACCCCACCGAGGCCAACCGGCTGATGACCGAGCTCGACAAGCCGCGCGCCCTCGAGGAGATCGCCGGCGCCGCCCGCTTCCTGTCGGCGCACGAGCGGTCGACCGGCAAGGTCGGCGTCATCGGGTTCTGCATGGGCGGCGCGCTGAGCTTCGCCGCCGCCGCGACGATCCCCGAGCTCGCGGCCGTGGTGCCTTTCTACGGCGTCCCGAGCCCCGCGCCCGACACCACGCGCGTCAAGGCGCCGATCCTCGCCCACTTCGCCGCGCGCGACGGCTGGGCGACGCCGGCCGCCGCCGAGGCGATCCAGAACGAGCTCGCCGCCCGCGGCCAATCCATGGAGCTCCACGTCTATGACGCCGACCACGCGTTCGCGAACGACACGCGCCCCGAGGTCTACGCCCCCGAGGCCGCGAAGCTCGCGTGGGAGCGGAGCATCGCGTTCCTGAAGCAGCACCTCGCCTGAGCACGACGCCTCGGTCCTTCCCGGGGTAATCCGCGCGGGGCGCCCGGTTGACGGCGCGCGGGGCGTGCGCGCCGTCAACCGGGCGCGTTCTTTGCCGCCGCGCAATGAACCCTGATATAGACGCTTACATGGCCCTCCCCCCGGTACTCCCGGGCTCGATCCAGCAGGCGGAGTCGCCGATCGACCGCGCGCTCTCGCTGGCGCTCGCGGGAGAGCGGGACGCCGCGCTGCGCTGGGCCGCCGCGCTGGTCCGGCACGACCCGACGATGCCGTCGGCGCTCTGCCTCTGCGGGCGCCTCCTCGGCGAGCTGAACCGGCACGAGGCCGCGCGCGAGGCGTGCTCCACCGCGATCGCCCGCGCGATCGACCTCGAGAACCTGCCGCTCGCCGTGGCGGCCGCGCGCGAGAGCGAGCGCTTCGGCGGCGATGCCGGGCCCGGGCTCGACCAGATCGCCGAGGCGTTCTGCCGGGACTCGCCGCGGCTCGGCGAGGGCGCGCCGCCGCCGCCGCCCCTGCCGGCCGCCGAGGCGTTCCAGCCGCTCGCCTCCGTGCTGACCGGCGCGCTCCTGCTCAACAAGGCGACGGAGATCCTCCACGACGCCACGCGCAGGCTGGCCGCCCAGGCCGATCACCCGGGGATCGCGCCCCAGCCGGTCTTCTCGTCCGTCGGGCGCGACGCGCTCCGCGCCCTGTGCGCCGCCTTCACGCCCATCTGGGTGGCGGCGGGGACGACCGTGATCGAGCAGGGCGCCGCGCGCAGCGAGGCCTACTTCGTCGCGCGCGGGGAGCTCGAGGCGCGGCGCCGGCGCGCGGACGAGGAGATCCTCCTCGCCCGGCTCACGAACGGCGCCATGTTCGGCGAGATGGCGCTGCTCTCCCGGGCCCCGCGCACCGGGAGCGTCATCGCCACGCGGCCCTCCATCGTGCTCGAGGTGAAGCGCGACGCGATCGACGACATCGCGCAGCGCGAGCCCGAGGTGGGCCTGGAGCTCGCGGCCTACTGCCGGGACCGCATGGTGGAGAACCTCGTCCGGATGAGCGACGTGCTCCGCGTCGTGCCCGAGGCCAACAGGCCCGCGCTCGTGAAGCGGTTCCGCACGCGCACGTTCGAGAAGAACGAGCGGCTGCTCGTCCAGGATGAGCGGCCCCCCGGCCTGTTCCTCATCGCCTCCGGAGAGGTCGCCGTCGTCCGGCGCGACGCGGCGGACGACGCCCGCGTCGAGCCGCTCGTGCTCTCGACGCTCGGCCCCGGCGACGTCGCCGGCGAGATCGCGATGGTCCTCCGCCGCCCGGCGAACGCCGATGTGATCGCCGTGCACCCCACCGTGACGCTGTACCTGCCGGCCACCGAGTTCATGGGTCTGGTCGAGGATCACCCGGCCGTGCTGGCGCAACTCTACAAGCTCGCCGTCCAGCGCGACGACGAGACCACGAGCATCATGGCCGAGGAGGTCTCCGTGGCCGAGGACTTCGTGTTGATCTAGGGTACCGATCCGATCGAAAAATTGACGAAACGAACCACGGATGCGCCGAGGTTTTGTTGTTGTCGCTTCTGTGTCTCTGTGGTTCAAACTCTCTCTCGCGCGGCGTTTCAACCTGTTCGGTGCTCTGGCGACGCCCTGCGAGCACGCGGCGGGTGCACCGATTGACGCTCCGCGCCACGCCCCGTAGACTTTCAGTCTACCCGTTGTTGTTGTTGACCAGCACTGAACAACCACCAGCGTAGGGAAGGCCACGCGCGCTCCACAGGTCCTGCGACAATGACGACGAACGCGTTCGGGCTGGAGGGACAGGTGCTGGTCGGCCGTTATCGGCTGCTCCGCCCTCTCAGCTCGGGCAGCATGGGCACCGTCTGGCGCGCGGACGATCTCACGCTGGGCTCGCCGGTGGCGATCAAGATGCTCGGGCCTCTCTATGCGAAGGACGAGACGGTCCGCGCGCGCTTCTACCAGGAGGCGCAGGCGGCGGCGGCGCTCCGCAGCCCGAACGTCGTGCAGATCCTCGATCACGGCGTCGAGAACGACGTCCCCTTCATCGCGATGGAGCTCCTCGAGGGCGAGGACCTCGCGCACCGGCTCGAGCGTGTCGGCGCGCTCGATCCAGCCGATACGGCGCGCATCTTCGCCGACGTCGCGCGCGCCGTGCGCAAGGCCCACGACGCCGGCATCGTCCACCGCGACCTCAAGCCCGACAACATCTTCCTCGCCCGCGACGACGACCGGGAGGTGGCCAAGGTCCTCGATTTCGGCGTCGCCAAGACGCGCATGTCCGGCAAAGAGGGCATCGGGACGCAGGCTGGCGTGCTGATCGGGACGCTGCCGTACATGAGCCCTGAACAGGCGCAGGGCGCGACCGTCGATTACCGGTCGGACCTCTGGGCGCTCGGGGTGATCGCGTTCGAATGCGTGTGCGGCCGGGCTGCGATCACGGCCGAGGCGCCTGGCGCGATGATCCTCGAGATATGCAGTGATCCGCTGCCTGTCCCCTCGAAGGTGGCGTCTGTGCCCGTGCCGCCGGCGTTCGATGAGTGGTTCATGCAGGCGTGCAGCCGTGACCCGAACGGGCGGTTCGCCTCGGCGACGGCGATGGTCGACGCGCTGCGCGACGCGCTCTTGCCGCCCAGCGACGCGCAGGAGGGCGGGCGGGCCTCGGCGAGCTCGATCCCCGGGGGCGCGGGCAGCACGTCGCCCTCCGTCCCGCCGCTCTCCGCTGCGCCGCTCTCCGCCGCGCCGCTCTCCGGTCCGCCGATCTCCACCTCCCCGCTCTCCGTCTCGCCGGAGGGGAGCGTCGCCTCGCCGCCGGGCCTCTACGACGAGGCCGGGGCCGACTCGAGACCTCGCCGCAGGATGCCGATCCCGGCCGTCGCGCTCGGCCTCGCGGCTTCGGTCCTCGGCGGGGCGCTCTTCATCGGCTGGCGCGCGCTCGGGGACGACCCGATCCCGCACGCACCGCCGCCATCCGGCGCGGCCTCGCCGCCGGTGACGCTCGAGACACCGCCTGTCGCCGCCCCCGCGAACAATCCGCCGGCGGAAGCGAATTCGCCCAGGGGGGCGCCCGATCTCGCGCCTCCCCAGGACACGACGGCCGCGGCGACCTCGACGCCTGCGCCCCGCGCCGGCTCCGCGCTGGCGGCCAGCGCTCCGGCCGCTGCCGCCTCCTCCGCCCAGACGGCGCCGGCTCGCCCGGGCAGGGCCGCGTCCTCCCCGCCGCGGCCCAGGTCCTCGTCGGCGGCCCCGCCCGCGGCCTCCAGCGCGACGCGCCCCAGGTCCGACCGCCTCGGCTTCTGAGGAGACGAATGCGCGCGCGATCGAGGGTCTCGGGCACCGCCACCATCGCGCTCGCGCTCGCGCTCGCGCTCGCGACCACCGCGCGGGCGGCCGACGTCGACCCTGCCACCATGAACGCCGCCCGGGCCCTCGCCGAAGAGGGCCTCGACCTCTTCGACAAGGGCCAGTACGCGGCGGCGCTCGACAAGTTCGGGCGCGCGGACCAGCTGATCCAGGCGCCGACGATCGACCTTTATGCCGCGCGGTGCCTCGAGCAGCTCGGGCGCCTCATCGAGGCCTCCGAGCGCTACCTGCAAGTGAGCCGCACCTCGCTCGACGCCTCGGCCAGCGACGTCTTCAAGGCCGCGGTCGCCGACGCCGGGAAAGCGTACGACGATCTCAAGCCCCGGATCCCGAGGCTCTCTGTGGGGGTGCGCGGCGCCCCGGAGCGCGAGGTGCAGATCACCATCGACGGCAAGCCGATGCCACCCGCGCTGGTGGGCGTCAGCCAGCCTGTCGATCCTGGCAAGCACGTCGTCGAGGCCGCGTGGGCGGGGCGCGTCGTCCGGCGGGAGGTCGCGCTGCAGGAGCGGCAGGAGGCGGCGCTCGCGCTCGAGTTCCCCGTCGGTGTCCGCCCGCCTATCGTCCTCCCCCCGCCCGCCGGCCCGGCGCCGGGCACCACGCAGCGCGTGCTCGGCTGGACCGCCGTCGGCACGGGCGCCGCGGCGCTCGTGGTCGGTGGGATCACGTTCGGCATCACGAGCGCGCGGCGCGCCGAGCTGATCGACCTCGGGTGCACCGAAGATGTCGTGTGCCCGGACACGCCGAAGACGCGGGCCAAGCTGGGCTCGTACAACGACCTGCGCCTCGTCCCTGCGCCGGCGTTCATCGTGGGCGGGGCGCTCGCCGCGGGCGGCGTCGCGCTGCTCCTCACCGCACCGTCCGCGGCGGCGAGGCCCAAGGGCGCAGCGGTCCGTCCATGGATATCGCCGTGGGGTGCCGGGATCGCGGGGGTGTTTTGATGAAACGCAACGGCTTCATGATCCTTTGCGGCGCGCTCGGCGTGGCCGGCGCGCTCGGCGGGTGCTTCGATCAAGGCGTGCTCGTGCCGGGCGCCATCAGCGGCGGCGGCGCCGCGCAAGGCGGGATGGCCGGCGTGGGCGCCGCGGGAGGCGCGGGCGGCACGGGCGGCGTGGGAGGCGCGGGCGCCGCGGGAGGTGCGGGCGGCACGGGCGGCGCAGGCGGCAACGAGCCCTGCGTGCCTTGTTATACAGGCCCCGAGTCGACAAGGGGAGTCGGCGAGTGCAAGGACGGCTGCCTGCGCGACGACTCGTGCGTCGACGAGGTGCTCCCCAGGACCGAGGCCTGTACGACGAAGGCGAATGACGAGAACTGCGATCGTGTGGCGGAGTGCACCGGAGCTCACGACTGGAGCGCCAAGCTCGGAGGGAACGGCGACCAGATCGGGTATGACGTCGCGTTCGACAGGGAAGGGAACCTCCTGATCGCGGGTGCCTTCAGCACCAGCCTGGGTTCCGTCGGCAGCCAGGGAGCGTACGACGGCTTCGTCGTCAAGCTCGCTCCTGGCGGCGCGACGGAATGGTCGAAGGTGCTCGGGGGGAACGGCTCGGATTCTTGCAATCGCGTGGCGCTCGACAAGAACGGCGGCGTGATCGTGGCCGGGACCTTCGAAAATACAGTTAACTTCGACGGGACGTCGCTCACGAGCCAAGGCAGCTCGGACGTGTTCGTGGCGAAGCTCGACGCAATTGGCGGCCTGGACTGGATCAAGACGATCACCGGTCCGAGCGTCGATAGAGTTTACGGGCTCGCGGTGGATTCGGACGACAACATCATCGTCGCTGGCAGCTTCACCGACTGGGCCGACGTGCTGGGCGGGCAGCGGATGGGCGGGGACCACCTGACGAGCAAAGGTGGAGAGGACATCTTCGTCGCGAAGATGGACCGCCTCGGGAACTTCGCCTGGAGCACGAACTTCGGCGATACGACCGCCGAGGTCGCGAACGACGCTGCCATCACGCCCGACGGAGGCGTGGTCCTGGTCGGCCGCATCGCGGGCAAGGTGTACTTCGGGACGACGCTCCTCACGGCTCAGGGCGACGACGCCTTCATTGCGAAGCTCGACGGGGGCGGGACGCCGCTCTGGGCCAAGATGTTTGGCGACACCATGAGCCAGGAATTCACGGCGGTCGCGGTGGACGCGGAGGGGGACATCGTCGTCGCAGGGAGCACCGGGGGAACGATCAATTTCGACGGAGCGCCGCGGAGATACGCCGGAGGAAACGACGCGGTCGTCGCCGCCTTCAACGCGGACGGCAAGCACCTCTGGAACCGTCTGTACGGGGACGACGAAGATCAGGAGGCGCTGGGGGTGGCGGTCGACCAGGCGGGCAACGTCATCGTGGTCGGAGAGTTCGAGAGCGCCATCGACTTCGGCGCCCCGAGCCCGAGGCTCCAGGCGCTCGGCGGCAACGACGCCTTCTTCGCGAAGCTCGCTCCGAACGGCGATACGGCCTGGGCCAAATCGTTCGGCGACGCGGCGGAGCAGCGCGCCCGGGCCGTCGCCGTGGATGCGCTGGGAACCATCGCGCTGACGGGCAGCTTCAGCGGCAGGATCGATCTCGGGGGGGACCCCATGATGAGCTCCGGGGGCCCCGACGCCTTCGTCGCCAAACTGCAGCCCTGACGGCCACCTCGCCACGAAGCGCTCTCGTCCTCGGATCCCGCGGAGACGCGGCCGTGGCCGATCTACGGCCGCAAGTAGCCGGAATCGTTGGCGCACTTCGAGCGATTCCGGTCGCTGCCCTGAGGCGGCCCTCCCTCCCCGCCGGCAGCACCGGTGTTGCCGGCGCGTGGTGCAGGACCTCCGTTGGACCAGGGGACGCGTCGAGGTCCGGTGAGCGATCCATGCACCAGAACAAGTGATCCACCCGGATCTCCCGCGGCTCGCCTCTGGAGCACCTCGAGAGTCGTCGTTTTACGGTGGGAGTCCTGGTTTTGCGGTGCGAGCCACCGCTTTGCGGTGGGAGTCCTCGCTTTGCACCGCCGTTTGCTTCACGGACGATGCACGCGGTGCCAAGTCGGGGCGCGCTCACCTGGCACCACACTTGCTTAGAGGCCCCCCACTTGCTTAGAGGAGGAATCGCTCACGCAGGAGGAGGTCTCGCGCGATGATGAACACGCAGCAAAGCCCGGGAGTGCTCTACCAGGGGACGAGAGGGCCCGCCAGCATCGCGCCGGTCGCTGCCAGCGTGCCGCCCATGTCGGGCTCGGGGGACCTTGAACGCGAGCTCGAGGCGATCGCCCAGGGCGTGCGACAGAAGCGGCGGGGTCGGTTCGTGTTCGGGGTGGGTCTGGTCGTGGCGGCCGTGGCCGCGGTCGCGGTGACCACCTTCGCCGGCAAGGTGAAGGAAGCCGAGGCGGCTCAGGCCGAGGCGGTGGCCGCCCGCGTCGCCGAGCAGGACAGGATCGCGCAGCTCAACCTCCAGCTCGACGAGCGCAACCGGAAGATCACCGAGCTTACCCTCGCGCTCGACGCCGCCAAGAGCGACGCCGAGAAGGCGCAGAAGGCGTTCTCCGATTACAAGGCGACGGAGGCGACCAAGGCGCTGGCGCAGGGCGAGGACGTGGCCGACGCAAAGACGTCGAACATCAAGGGGGCCGCAACCCTCCGCGGCCGAGCGGCGACGTCCGGCAAGGCGGTGCGGGGCGCCAGCGCGGCGCGGGGCGCCAGCGCGGCGGCGCCGGCCAAGAAGGGCGGAAAGTGCGTGTGCAAGGCGGGCGACCCGCTCTGCGGCTGCCTGTGAGCGCCCGCTCACGGCTCATTCCTCCTTGATTCTCTTCACTCTCTCCGGACACAGCTGACAGGACGAAGACACCGGCGCTCGCGGCGTGGACCGCGTGGCGCTGGGTGCGCTGCGCCGAGGAGCGCAGCGTCTCGGCCGGGCTCACGGCACGTTCGCCGCACCAGGGGTGATCGTCGCGGAGAGCGCCCAGTCGGCGGCGGCCTGGTTCGTGTCCGTCCCGTCGGGCAGGCGGCAGAGCGAGCCAGCCGCCATGCCGCCGTCCGCCACCGTGGCCGGCAACGCGTCGCCTTCGAGGCTCACGCTGGCGCCCCCGATCGTGACGAAGGGGATGCTCCCCTCGTAAGAGAGCGCGTCGATCACGGCCCCTGAGCTGGTGTTTATCAGCGCGATCCCGTCGGAAGCCCCGTTCTGCATCCGGTCGGTCTGCGCGCCCGAGAAGGCGATCGTCACCGCACCTTCCGCCACGACGCCTGGCATGGTGTCGGTGCCGACCACCGCCCTGCTGCCGACGACGAGGTACTGGCCAGCCGCGAGCGTACCCGCGGAGCTCAGATCGAGCGTTCTGTAGGCGGAGGGCGCGCTGCTGGATCCATCGACCAGCACGAGCGCATGGCCCGTGAGATCCACGGGCGCGCCGGCGCCATTGTAGATCTCGATGAACTCGGCTCCATCTCCGCCCGGCTGATCGTAATCCACCTCGTTGATCACGAGCCCTGCCGTCGCGGCCGCCGCCCCGAGGGTCGTCACGAGGTCCTCGACGCCGCGCGGCTCGATCTTCGAGTCGTCGTTCCGGTGGGTGAGGATGCCGCGGATGCTCGCGAAATGCTGGCCTTCCGCCGGGAAGGGGCTGGACCGGTACAGGAGGTCGTCCACGCGCAGATCGCCTGTGACGACGAATTCATGAACCATCGTATCGAGCCCGATCACCGTGACGTCCTCCACCTCGACGAGGACCCCCTCGAGCTCGGCGGCGCGCGCGCCGCCCGTCGCGATGTCGGCCGGCGCGACGGGCTCCGGCGCCGGCGCCGCCTCGCCGAGCGACGCGCTCACCTCGACCACGGCGGACCCGAGCTGGATCTGCCCGAAGTAATTCGCGATCACCGCGCTCGTGATCCGCACGCGATCGCCGGTCAGCACCGTGTTCTGCGGGCTGTACACGTAGACGCCGGAGTGCGCAGGCCCCGCGTACCCCGGGTCGCCCGGCTTCGCCTGGACGAAGAAGCCGCTCGCGTGCTTCCCGGTCACGAGCACGTCCTCCAGGGCCACCGTGTCGCCCTCCGCGCGCGTGCCGTCCTTGATATCGTAGATCGCCACCGTGCAGCCCAGGGCCCCTGGGTTCGCCTGGTCCGGGCACAGGTCGCACGGGTCGCCCTTGCCGTCGCCGTCCGCGTCGGCCTGGCCGGGGTTCTGGAGGTTCGGGCAGTTGTCCGCGCCGTTCGGCGTGCCGTCGTTGTCGGCGTCGTTCGGGTCCGGCGGCGAGCAGAGCGCGCTGCCCGCGTCGAGCGGGCACGCGTCGCAGGCGTCGCCGTCGCCGTCGCCGTCGAAGTCGGCCTGGACCCCGTCGTCGAGCGGCCGGATCGGGTTGAAGACGCTCGGGCAATCGTCCGCGCCGTTCTCGATGCCGTCACCGTCGAGATCCGCGTCCGTCGGCTGCCCGGTGTAGACAGTCGAGCCGTTCACCGAGGCGTTCCGGGGCGCGCTCACCGCGCGCGACGGGGTGCAGAGCGGCTCGCCCTCGGGCTCGCCGCAGAAGAAGGCCGGGTAAATCTCGCCCGCCTGCTGCTCGAGGTCCTCCAGCGTCATCCCGATCTCGTCCTGCAGACAGACCTGCTTCGACACGCCGCACACATCGACCGCGTCGCATGCGCCCGCGCCCCGGACCGCGGACACCACGGCCGCGTCGCCATACAGGACCTTTCCGCCGCGCATCACGAGGACGACGTCCTCGGGATCGGCGGCGACGACCGCGCGGTGGCCCTCGCGCTCTCTGCCGTCGAAGATCGCGATGTCGGCGACCTTCCCCGTGGACAGCGCGCCGATCACGTCGTCCATCGCGGTGACCGCGGCGGCGCTCCCGGTGACCATCCTCCACAGCTCCTCATCGGTGAAGAAGCCGTCGTAATACGTCTCGTTGAGCGCCGACGCGCACCGGAGCTCGCGCAGGAGGTTCATCGATCCGGTCGCGATCCAGTCGGTGCCGAGCGCGATCTGCACCCCGAGGCGGGCGGCGGCGGTGACCACGGCGGTGTCGCCGTAAAGCGTGATGTTGGAGCGGGGAGACCAGATGAGCGCCGTGCCCTCCGCCGCCATCGCCGCGTAGTCGGGCGCGGTCAGGCCGATCCCATGGATGAACGCGCTCTGCGGCTCGAGCACGTCGTTCGGCTCCGCCTTCAGGCAGGCGAACTCGTTGCGCGCCGACGCATCGATCCCCTCGGCGACGTGCGGGCAATAGGCGTCCTCTCCCTCGACGTCCTCCCCTGTCACCATATCGGCCGAGTAGCCGCAACCGCTCACGAGCTCGCGGCCGCCCGTGTCGTCGAGCGGGAACGTGTCGAAACGGACCGCGCTCTGGCCCAGGCCCTCTTGGTCGGCCCGGTCCAGGTTCCGGAGGAGGCCTGGCGCGCTCCCCGAGCCCACGATCGAGGTCGCGCCGCCCATCAGGAAGCGGAGCTCGCCCCAGCGGATCTGCGCCGGGCTCGCCATGCCGGGCGTATCGATTCTCGTGTGCTTGTTGTTGCCGATGCGCCAGTCGTGCCGGTGCTCATAGCGCTCCTCGGTCGGGGTATACGGGCTGTTCTGCGTGTACGTGATGTGATCATGCGTGTTGATCAGCGCCGGGGAGACGACGCCGGTCGGGCACAGGATCTCCGTCGCGCCCGCCGCCCCGCAATCGCAGCCGACGCACGCGATCGCGCCCCGCTCGTCCACGAGCACCCGCCCGCCCCTGTACACCCTGCCCGGGGCCAGCACCACGCCCCGGATCAGCGTCGCGCCCGCGCCGGCGACCACCTCGCACGTCCCTTGCGCGAGCGGCAAAAGCTCCTCGCAGACGGTCTCCTCGGCCGGCGTCTTCGCGCAATCGACCTCGCAGCCGTCGCCCGTCGCGACGTTCCCGTCGTCGCACTGCTCCCCCGGATCGATGGCGCCGTCGCCGCAGCGCGGGGGCACCTCGATCTCGCACGCCGCCGAGCAGCCGTCCCTGGCCGCCGTGTTGCCATCGTCGCACGCCTCGCCCGCGTCGAGCGCGCCGTCGCCGCAGCGGGGCGCCGCTGGCGCCTCGCGCTGGCACGTCGGCGAGCAGCCGTCGCCCTCCGCGGTGTTGACGTCGTCGCACGCCTCGCCCTCGTCGACCACGCCGTCGCCGCAGACGCCGAAGCGATCACCCGCGCCGTCGCGCCCGCAACCATTGAAGAGCAAAAGTCCGACGTGCACGGCAATCCGCCGCGCGACGCGCGCCGAGCTGTGAGGCATGCCTCCCCTGTCGGCGACGAGAGCGCTCGAGTTGCCTTCAAATGACGCGGCGGCAGCGCACCATCGCGATCGCGCCGATCGCGAACAACGCGAGCCAACCCACATCGGGCCGCGTTCCGCCTCCGCTGGTTGCGCCCGCGGCATAACTGCAGGAGCTCGCGCGCCGCTTTCCGTCGATCGGCCGCCCCATCTGTCCGCTGGTGCCGGGCGGCGAGCCGGCGACGACGCCGCCGCCGCTCGATCCGCTCCCCCCGCCGCCGCTCCCCGACCCCCCGCCTTGCACCGCCGGCTCGCAGTTGTCGGCCGACCCGCTGAACGCGGCGAGCGCCAGCTTTTCCACGCCGGCCTCGTCGACGAGGCCGAAGGGCTGCTCGTCGAGCGGCGCGTCCTGGAAGCTGGCCCAGACCACGCCGGCGATGTCGTCGCGCTCCGAGAGGAGCTCGAACGATGTTGTCAGGTTCGCCGCCTGGAGCTCCTCGCCGGCGAGCGCGCTCGACCACGCCATCCCGGTCACGGCGAAGGGGCTCTCGTCCCCCTCCTCGTCGGCGAGGTCGCGCAGCGCGTCGAGGTAATCGTTGAGCGTCACCGGATCGACCTCGGTGCCCTGATGGAAGAACAGCTGTTGACCGAGGCGAGACCACGGCGTCCGCTGGCCGAAGCGCGCCTCGAGTTCGTCCCACACCGGCTGCGCGTAGAGCTCGCGCAGGTAATCGACCCCCGAGAACGGCGCGGCCGCGTCGTCCGAGGCGAGCAGGCCGCCCGTGGTCAGCGACAGCTCGTCGACGTTGAAGAGCGCCTCGTTGCGGATGCGGATCTGGGCGAGGATCTGCGCGAGCACCCGGGGCAGGATGAAGGTGCAGCCGGCGTGCTCCGGGTCGAGCGCGGGGTCGGGGAGCTCGGCGCAGTTCGGCTGACTCCAGATCTCCCACTGGACGACGTCCCCGGCGTACCTCGTCATGAGCGCCTCTGCCGTCTCGGCGAACGCCTCCACGTACGCGTTGTCGCCGTCCCGGTCCGGATCGTCATTCCAGACGTCCTGTCCTTCTCCGATCGTGCGGTGAGAGAGGAGCCCGACCGGCTCGAGGCCCGCGGCGCGCGCCGCGTCGATGATGGCGTCGTACTGCTCGAGCTTGTCGTCGTCCCACGCCTCGACGTCATCGAGCAGGAACTCGACGCGCACGGCGCCGGCGCCCGCGCGCGCGAGCCGCTTCGCGTGATCGTCGTCGAGGATCACCTCCCCTGCGTCGACGGGCGCCCCTGGATCGATGCCATAGAAGCCGCACGGCACGCCTCGGGCGCCGAGCGCCGGGGGCGCGACGAAAAGGGCGGAGGAGGCGGCAAGAGCGAACATGGCTGCACGCATGTCGCGAGGATAGCTGGGATGAGCGCCTCGACCAAGAAACGACCCCGACATGAACCATCCATGGTAGGGAGAGGCTTCACATGGCTTTCCTGGAACCGGAAGAAGCAGAGCACGGGCAACTCGGGGTCGCCCCTCCGAGCGGCGAGGCCGACGGCGACATGGAAGCGGCGGGCGACGGCGTCGTCGAAGGCGCGCCCCCGGCCCGAAGCTGGCGCGACTGGCTGCGAGGCGCGCCGCTCTCCGAGCGCCTGCACCTCGCGTTCGGCCTCGTGCTGCCGGCGTTCCTGCTCGTCGTGAACATGGTGCGCGTGCGCTCGTTCACGATCGACGACGCGTACATCTCGTACCGGTACGCGCGCAACTTCGCCCGGGGCCTCGGGCTCGTCTACAACGCCGGCGAGCGCATCGAGGGGTACACGAACTTCCTCTGGACCGTGCTGCTCGCGGGCGGCATCAAGCTCGGCCTCGACCCCGACGTCGTCGCCAAGGTGCTCGGCGGGCTCGCCGCCTGCGGCTCGCTCGGCGCGCTCTACCTCCTCTCGGCCCGGCTCCGCCCGTACGGCGCGGTCCCTTGCATCGCCACGTGGCTGTTCGCGAGCTCGATCGTGCAGAGCGGATATGCCGTCTTCGGCCTGGAGACGCCGCTGTTCGTCCTGCTCGTCCTCGCGGGCACCGAGATGATGTTCCGCGAGCGCGACCGGGGGACCGGCTTCCCGTATTCGGGCCTCGTCTTCGGGCTCGCTGGCCTGACGCGCCCGGAAGCGCCGATGTTCATCGGCATACCGATGCTCTTCCTCGGCCTGCGCTTCTTCGGGCGGCAGAACCTCCTCCGCGGCGTCGTCTTCGCCGCGCCCATCGCGTGCCACATGCTCTGGCGGCACAGCTACTACGGCACGTGGCTGCCGAACACGCTGAGCGCCAAGACCGGCAGCCTCGCGGAGCAGCTGGCCGGGGGCCAGCACTACCTCGCGGAGTACGCGGGGCACACGTGGCCGGCGCTGCTGCTCGGGCTCTTCGGCCTCTGCGTGGCGATCGTCGCGCGCCACCGCGACGCGCTCTGCGTCGCGGCCCTCGCGCTCGCGGTGGGGGGCTACGTGCTCCTCGTGGGCGGCGACTGGATGCCGTACTACCGCTTCATGAGCCCGTTCGAGCCGTTCTGCTTCCTCCTCGCGGGCCTCGGCGCGCGCGCGCTGCTCGAGCCGCTGCTCGCCCAGCTCTCGGCCCGCGCCGCGGACGCGCCCGAGGGCGGGACGATCGCCCTCGCCGCGGGGGCCGGCGTGCTCGCGCTCGGCTGCCTCATCGCGCTGGGCGCCTTCCGGGCGCAGCGGATCGAGCGCGCCCAGCACCGGATCCTCGACGACGAGAAGCGGTTCTGGGACAGCGCCGCGGGCGGCGTGGCCAACTGGTTCAAGGAGCACGGCAAGCCCGGCGAGGTCGCCGTGGGCGACATCGGGTACATCGGGTATGTGACGGACTACCCGGTGCTCGATCTCCTCGGCCTCGTCGATCCCGTGATCTCCAAGCTCCCGGGCGGCTACACGCGCAAGACGGGCCCCGGCTACGTGCAGCACGTCTTCGACAAGATGCCGCGCTACTTCGTGTTCGTCGGCGGCGCCGACACGTGCGACAAGCTCCCGTTCCCGGCGCAGGAGAAGCTCCGCAAGGACCGGCGTTTCCGGGGCGTGTACGAGGTGGCCGGGATGGTGCGCCACAGCAAGAACGGCTACTGGTGCGTCTTCGAGCGGCCGGACGACGCCGCTCCGGCCCCCGCGCCCTGAACCTCGCCGCGACAGCCGCACCCCACCGCGGGCGCGACCGCGGGCGCGCGCGACCCCACCGCAGCTCCGCGAGGTTTGCTAGCATCGCCGCCCCATGCCCTGGCTCTGGTACGTAGGTCCCTTTGCGTTGCTCGTCGTCTGGTTCCTGACCGGCTTGCGCGGTCGGCACGAGGCGCGGCGCGACCGCGAGCTCGCGCGCTGGCGCGCGCTGATGACCCCCGAGGCGGCCCCGGCCCGCCCCGGCGCGAAGCCCGGCGGCCAGAAGGCCGGCGCCGGCAGCGACGGCCCTCGTCCGGTGCGCTCGTTGCCGTCCAGCCTCCAGCACACGCTGCAGGAGACGGGCGGCGGCGAGGTCCTCGCCCGTTACGAGCTCGTCCCGAAGCTCGCCTACGTCGCGGTCGTGGGCCCGGACGCGAAGAACGGCAGCGAGTACCAGGTGGTCCTCACAAAGCTGGCCAAGGCCGGACCCCGGCTCACCGTGTGCCCGCTGCCCATCGTCGATGGCAGGCGTGCCCCCAACACCGGCGTCCAGTTCAAGAAGGACCCGGAGTTCATGGAGCAGTTCCTTGTCGAGGGACCCGAAGCGAAGGCCATCGGCCGTTGGCTCTCGAAGAGCATCCGCGACGCCCTGCTCGACTTCCCCGACGCGTGGCTGTTCGTGCAGGATCGCGCCATGGCGCTCGCCGTGTACGGCCCCGTCGACGCCGACCGCATGGAGGAGCTCGTGATCGCCGCCGACGCGATCTTCGCGGAGCACGGCAACGAAGACGCTCCCTCCCTGCTGTTCGACGGCAGCGGCGACGCTGACGACGACGAGGACGACGACGACGAGGAGAACGACGACGAGGACGAGGACGACGACGAGGACGCCGCGGGCGCCGAGGGTGCCGTTCGATAGCCACGGCCGAGCCGAGCCATGGTAGTCCTCGCAGGTGGGCCTGATTGAACGCGAGATCACTGCTCTCCTCCGCTCTCCTGCTCTCGCTCTGGCTCACGGCACCACCTGCCGCTCCGGCAGAAAAGAACAGCTGGGCTAAATCCCAGGGATCGCGTGCGGAGCTCGAGCTCGACGTCCTGAGCAAGTCGGCCTCCTGGGCCATGGACGATGTCACCTCCGAGGTCAGCACGTTCGGGCTGACCTTCGATCTCCGAGGTCAGCTCGAGTGGTTCGGCCGGCTCCACCTCGACGTGGATCTCCCGCTCGCTTATGGCGACGTCTCCGCCTCGTTCCGGTCCGACCGGCTCGGCGTCGACGAGAGCAGCAGCGCCGGCAGCCTTCTCTTCGGCAACCCCACGGTCGGCGCCCACTATGCGCGCGCCCTCTCGCGCAAGGTCACCGTCTTCGGCGGCGGCGCGCTCTCGATCCCCGTCCTCAGCGCCCCCGACGCCGACGCCCGCGCCACGCTGCAGGCGACCGCCCCCGCGCGCGCCTCCTTCGACCTGCACCGGCTCACCGTCGGGCACCTGCCCCTGAGGGCCCGCGGCGGCGTCGAGGCGGAGCTCGCCGCGCGGCTCGTCTACCGCGCGGACACGGCGGTGATGTTCGCCCTCCCGACCAGCAGGGCCGGCGTCGAGCTCGTGGTCGAGCAGGGCGACGAGCTCGAGCTGCGCGGCCGAGGCCCTTACGGCGGCGGGCTCCGCCTCCAGGCCGCGCTGACGCTCACCCGCGACGACAGGATGCAGCTCGCGATGGAGCCGTTCTTCACCTACACGCTGAAGCAGCCTGGCTACTACGCCCGGGCAGGGCTGCTCGTGGCGCTCGACCCGCCGCTCGGGTTCGGCCTCGCCGAGGACAAGGTCGCCACCCTGCGGCTCGCGGCCGGCCGCAGCTTTTGACCGCGACGGGCCGCCGCCGCGCCGCCCGCGCCGAGCCAGACGCCCGCCCTCCCCGCCGGGGGATCCCCCGCGCCCCCTGCCGCTCGCCGTCGTAGGCTTCCCTGGAGCGAGAGCGAGCGAAAGGCGGGGCGATCACCATGGGCGAGCAGCACGTCTCCGAGCAGGCGAGCGAGCAGCAGCACAAGGCGTTCATGCGGGCGCTGCTCGACGACGTGGAGGCGCTCGAGCGCCTCCTCGTGGAGGATCGCATCGAGTCCGGCGTGCGCCGCATCGGCGCCGAGCAGGAGATGTTCCTCGTCGACCGCGCGCTCCGGCCCGCTCCGCTCGCGCTGGAGGTGCTCGAGCGGGCCGCCGACGATCGGCTCACGACCGAGCTCGCTCGCTTCAACCTGGAGGCGAACCTCACCCCGCTCCCGTTCGGCGGCGACTGCCTGCGGCGGCTCGAGGCCGAGCTGTCGGAGGTCATCGGGCGGGCGGCCGAGGCCGCGCGCGCCGCCGGCGCCGACGTCCTGCTCACGGGCATCCTCCCCACCCTGCGCGCCGGCGACCTCCGCCTCGAGAACCTCACGCCGGCGCCTCGCTACCACGAGCTCAACCGCGCGCTCTTGCGGCTGCGCCAGGGCGACTTCCGCGTCTCGATCCACGGGCTCGACGAGCTCGAGATGACCCACGACAACATCCTGCTCGAGTCGTGCAACACGAGCTTCCAGGTCCACCTCCAGGTCGGGGCGCGGGAGTTCGCGTCGCTCTACAACCTCGCCCAGGCGGTGACCGCGCCCGTCCTCGCCGCCGCGGTCAACTCGCCGCTGCTCCTCGGGCAGAGGCTCTGGCACGAGACGCGGATCGCCCTCTTCGAGACCTCGGTCGACACCCGCCCGAGCGCGCTCGAGGGCCGGCAGCAGAGGCCCCGCGTCCACTTCGGCGACGGCTGGGTGCAGGGCGGCGTGCTCGATCTCTTCCGCGAGGACATCGCGCGGTTCCGCGTGATCATGACCGCCGATCCCGGCGAGCCCCCCGCGGCCGTGCTCGCGCGCGGGGAGGTGCCGGACCTCAAGGCCCTGCGGGTCCACAACGGCACCGTCTACCGCTGGAACCGCCCCTGTTACGGGGCCCTGGCCGGGGTCGCGCACCTGCGCATCGAGAGCCGCGCGCTGCCCTCGGGGCCCACGGTCCTCGACGAGGTCGCGAACGCCGCCTTCTTCTTCGGCCTCATGACCGGCCTCGCCGACGAGCACCCGCGCATCGACCTCGAGATGCCATTCGAGGACGCCAAGGCGAACTTCTTCGCGGCGGCCCGCCACGGCCTCAAGGCGCAGCTCACGTGGCTCGGCGGCCGGAGCCTCCCTGCCCCGGAGCTCATCCTCTCGCACCTCCTCCCCGCCGCCCGGGCGGGCCTCTCGGCCGCGGGCATCGACGCCGCCGACGTCGACCGGTACCTCGGCGTCGTCGAGGAGCGGGTCCACCGCGGCCAGACGGGCGCGCAGTGGGCGCTCGGCTCCCTCGCGGCCATGGCCGGGCGGGGCACCCCCGAGCTGCGAAGCCGCGCCCTCTGCGCCGCGATGCTCGCCCGCCAGCGGGAGGAGGCCCGGGGCGGCGGGGCCGGGCGCCCGGTGCACGCGTGGGAGCCCGCCGCCCTCGAAGACGACCTGGACCTCGTGCGCGACAGCTACCGGACCGTCGGCCAGTTCATGTCGACCGATCTCTTCACGGTGCGTCCCACCGACATCGTCGACTTCGCCGCGAGCGTCATGGACTGGCGGCACGTGCGCCATGTCCCGGTCGAGGACGAGCAGGGCCGGCTCGTCGGCGTCGTCTCCCACCGCGCGCTGCTCCGGCTCGTCGCCCGCGGCGCCGCGGCGGCGCCGAGCGGATCCGCGCCGCCCACGGTGGCGTCGATCATGCGGCCCGACCCCGTGACCGTCGCGCCTGACACGCCGACGCTGGAGGCGATGCGGATCATGCGCGAGCACCGCGTCGGCTGCCTGCCCGTCGTCGCGGGCGAGCGGCTCGTGGGCATCGTGACCGAGCGCGATCTCCTCGACGTCTCGGCGGCGCTGCTCGAGGCCTTCCTGCGCGAGGCGTGAGCGGGCGCGGCTGCCGCGAGGCGCGCACCGGAGCCGCAGAGAGAGAATGAAACGCAAAGACGCAAAGACGCAAAGGCGCAAGAAGAAGCGAGAAAAAAAATCCTTCTCGACGTCTTTTTGCGCCTTTGCGTCTTTGCGCCTTTGCGTTTTTTATTCTTCGACCGGCCGGCGATCTAGAGACCCTGCGGGAGCAGCGCTCCCGCGGAGCTCACAGATCGCTGATCTCGACGCACGTCATCGCGTCGCCCTTGGCCTGGCAGTCGAACACGGTGCCGTACGCGTTGAAGAAGCCCTGCTTCGTGCGCGTGACGTGGTACCGCGTCCCGTCGATCTGCCGGATGCTCGTGTAGCTCCCCTGACAGCCGATCGCGCCGAAGCTCGCGAGCAAGAGCCCGAAAATCAAAGAACGCTTCATTCGCCTGCCTCCGTCGTTACCTCGACCTCGGTGCACTCCGCCTTGCCCGGCGCGTCAGGGCACATCCACATCGCAGGCTGGTTGTTCTTGTGACCGGCCACATACACATAACCCGGCGCCGCCGGCGCCGAGTCGCTTGCAAACGTCGCACACCCGGCGAGCGCCGGAGCGCCGCAGAGCAACGCACTGCATAGAATGAGTTTCCGCATGGCCAACCACCCTATCGGCAAGCTCAGGCGTGGGCCAAATTAGCGCCCAGGCTGCCCCAACCGTCCTTCCTCCCACGTCGCGTTCTCGTGGAGCGCCTCGCCACCTGCGACGCCCTGGCCGCCCACGGTTGACACGCCGCGTTAGCACACCTAAGGGAATACCCCCAACCGGTGTGCGCTGGCACGCCGGGATCCGGGGGGCTGCGCGGGGCGCGCGGGGCGGGCTCGCGATGGGCTCTCCGGCAGCAGAGGAGTCGACATGGCTTCAGGCAAGAATGGGAAGGGCGGCAAGGACCGGGTGGCGGTCGTTGCCGGGCTGCGCACGCCGTTCACCAAGGCGGGGACGGCGCTCAAGGCGCTGCGCACGGTCGATCTCGCGGCCACGGTGGTCAAGGAGCTCCTCCAGAGGAGCGAGGTGACCCCGCGCGACGTCACGCTGGTCGTCTACGGCCAGGTGGTGCCGACGCTCGACTGGCTCAACATCGCGCGCGAGGTCGTGCTGCGCACCGGCCTGCCCAAGGACACCGACGCCTACAGCGTCTCGCGCGCGTGCGCCACGTCTCTCCAGGCCATGACGAGCGCCGCCGAGGCGATGCTCGCCGGCCAGCACAACGTCGCCCTCGTCGGCGGCGCCGACAGCATGAGCGACGTGCCGCTCGGCGTCTCCCGGAAGCTCGCCTCCGCGCTGACCGACTTCCAGAAGGCCAGGACGCTCGGCGCCCGGCTGGAGATCCTCTCCCGCCTCTCGCTGAAGGACCTCGTGCCCCCGATCCCGGGCTTCTCGCGCGAGCCGACCACGGGCGAGCAGATGGGCGAGGCCGCCGAGAAGATGGCGAAGCAGAACGGCATCTCGCGCGCCGAGCAGGACGCGATCGCCCACCGCTCGCACACGAACGCCGCGCGCGCCTGGCGCGACGGCACCTACGCCGCCGAGGTCATGCACGTGATCCCCCCGCCTTACGACAAGCCGGTCGAGCGCGACAACGTGGTCCGGGACGACTCGACCCTCGACGCCTACGCGAAGCTGTCGCCGGCCTTCGATCGGCGGCACGGCACGATCACCGCGGGCAACGCGTCGCCGCTCACCGACGGGGCGAGCGCCCTGCTCCTGATGCGCGAGGGCAAGGCCAAGGCGCTCGGCTACCAGCCGCTCGGGTACGTCAAATCGTGGTCCTACGCGGCGGTCGACCCTGGCTGGCAGCTCCTGATGGCCCCGGTGCTCGCCGTGCCGCGGGCGCTCGAGCGCGCCGGCCTCTCGCTCGCCGACATGGATCTCGTCGACATGCACGAGGCCTTCGCCGCCCAGGTCGCGTCCAACCTGAAGGCGCTCGCGTCGCCGTCGTTCGCCGCGGAGAAGCTCGGCCGGTCCGCCCCTGTCGGCGAGATCGATCCGGAGAAGCTCAACGTCAACGGCGGCTCGATCGCGCTCGGCCACCCCTTCGCGGCCACGGGAGGACGCATGGTCCTCTCCACGCTCCGAGAGCTCAAGAAGCGCGGCGGGCACCACGCGCTCCTCACCGTCTGCGCGGCGGGCGGCCTCGGCGCCGCCGTCGTCCTGGAGGCCGCATGACCACGACATCCGCCGCCGCCACGCCGGCCCTCGCGGCCGCGAGCCCGCTGTCCCTCGAGGTGCGCCCCGACGGCGTGGCCGTCGTCACCTACGATGTCCCGGGCGAGGCGGTCAACACGTTGAAGCCCACGTTCACCGGCGATCTCGAGCGGATCGCGGGCCAGATCGCGAGCAACCCGCTCATCAAGGCGGCGATCCTCGTGTCCGGCAAGGCCGACACCTGGATCGCGGGCGCTGACATCGAGATGCTGAAGAGCGTCTCCACGGCGGCCCAGGCCGAGGCGATGTGCCGTGCCGGGCACGAGGCGATCCTGCGGATCGTGCGCTCGCCGAAGCCGATCGTCGCGGCGATCCACGGCGCCGCGCTCGGGGGCGGCCTCGAGGTGGCGCTCGCCTGCCATGCCCGGGTGCTGAGCGACGACCGGAAGACGGTGCTCGGCCTGCCCGAGGTGCAGCTCGGCCTGCTCCCCGGGATCAACGGGCTCCAGCGGCTCGCGGAGCGCGCCGGCCTGAACGCGGCGCTCGACCACGGCCTCACCGGCAAGAACATGCGCCCCTCGAAGGCGCGGCAGCTCGGCGTCGCCGACGACGTCGTCCCCGCGGCCATCCTGAGGGAGACGGCCGCGGCGCTCGCGCTCAAGCTCGCTGCGGCCGGCCCGCCGTTCCGGCCCAAGCGGGCGAGCGCGCCGAAGCTCGACACCGCCGCGCTCACCCGCGCTGCCCTCGAGCGGAACCCGATCGGCCGTGCCCTGCTCTTCCAGCAGGCAGCGCGGCAGACCCGCAAGAAGACCGGCGGGCACTACCCGGCGCCCGAGCGGATCATCGACGTGCTGAGGACCTATGCGGAGAAGGGCTTCGAGGCGTCGAAGGAGGTCGAGGCGCGCGCGTTCGGCGAGCTCGTCGCGTCGAGCACGGCGCACCGGCTGATGGAGCTCTTCTTCGCGACGAACGCGATGAAGAAGGACACCGGCGTGGACGACCCCGCCGTGCAGCCGAGGAAGGTCGAGAAGATCGCGATGATCGGCGCCGGCCTGATGGGGGCCGGCATCGCCTATGTCAGCCTGAACGCCGGCATCTCCGTGCGGCTCCGGGACCGCGACGACGCGTCGATCGGCCGCGGGCTCAAGTACGTGGCCGACATCCTCGGCGATCGGGTGAAGAAGAAGCAGCTCACGCCGCTCGAGCGCGACGAGAAGCTCGCGCTGCTCACCGCGACGACGGACGGCTCGGGCCTCCGGAGCGCCGATCTGGTGATCGAGGCGGTGTTCGAGGATCTGGCGGTGAAGCAAGCGGTCCTGCGGGACGTCGAGCAGCACGGCAAGGACGGGGTGATCTTCGCGTCGAACACGTCGTCGATCCCGATCGCCCGGATCGCGGCCGCGTCGAAGCGGCCGGAGAACGTGGTCGGGATGCACTACTTCAGCCCGGTGCACAAGATGCCGTTGCTCGAGGTCATCCGGACCGAGGCGACGTCCCCCGAGGTGGTCGCGACGGCGGTGGCGGTCGGCAAGCGCCAGGGCAAGACGGTCATCGTCGTGAACGATGGGGTCGGCTTCTACACGAGCCGGATCCTCGGTCCGTACATGAACGAGGCGAGCTGGCTGCTCGCCGAGGGGGTCGCGATCGAGCAGGTCGACGCGGCGCTCGTCGCGTGGGGCTGGCCGGTCGGCCCGCTCGCGCTGCTCGACGAGGTGGGCATCGACGTGGCGGCGCACGTCGGCCCGATCATGCTCGAGGCGTTCGGCGACCGCCTCGCGCCGCCTCCCACGATGGCCAGGCTGGTGTCCGACGACCGGAGGGGCCGCAAGAACGAGCGCGGGATGTACCTGTACGGCGCGGCGGCGAAGAAGAAGGGCAAGGGCAAGCACGCCGACGAGGGCGTCTATGGCGTGCTCGGGCTGCCGGTGCCGAGGGCGAAGGACAGCCCGCCGGTGCCCGTCGAGGAGATCCAGCTGCGCTGCTCGCTCCAGCTCGTGAACGAGGCGCTGCACTGCCTCGGCGAGGGGATCCTCCGGAGCCCGCGCGACGGCGACATCGGCGCGATCTTCGGCCTGGGTTTCCCGCCGTTCCGCGGCGGGCCGTTCCGCTACGTCGACGGCCTCGGCGCCGCGGAGGTGCTCCGCCGCATCGAGATCTACGAGCGCCGCTTCGGCAAGCGCTGGACGCCCGCCCCGGCGCTCGTCGAGGCGGCGAGGACCGGGAAGCCCTTCTACGGCTGAAGAGAGAGAAAGAACGCAAAGGCGCAAAGGCGCAAAGGCGCAAAGGCGCAAAGGAGAGAGAAAGATTTGTTTCTTCTTCTCCTTGCGTCTTTGCGTCTTTGCGTCTTTGCGTTTGAAATTCTTCATCCATCCACCACGCTCGCCGTTTCAATCGAGCTCCGCAGCCACATCCGACCCGGCCCCCGGCCCTGATGGCCCGCGCCTTGCTCTCCTCCCGGCGAGGGACAGACCGCGCGGGAGGGGGCCAGTCATGCGGAAGTGCATTCGTGACGCGGTGGTCGTTATCACCGGGGCATCTTCGGGCATTGGCAGGGCGGCCGCGCTAGCGTTCGCGAGGCGCGGCGCGCGGGTCGTCATCGCCGCTCGGAACGAGGCGGCCCTCGAGGAGGTCGCCGCCGAGTGCGCCAGCGTCGGCGCGCCGGCGCTCGCCGTCCCGACGGACGTGAGGGACGAGCAAGCCGTCCGAGCGCTCGCCCGCGCCGCCGTCGAGGTGTTCGGCAGGATCGACGTCTGGGTGAACAACGCCGCCGTGTTCCTCTACACGCGCGCGGACGAGGCGCCCTACGAGGCCTACCGCCAGGTCATCGAGACGAACCTGCTCGGCTATGTGCACGGGGCGCGGGCGGTGCTGCCCTGTTTCCGCGCGCAGGGCGCCGGGGTGCTCATCAACAACGTCTCCGTTCTTGGCAAGTTCGGCGCGCCGACGATGAGCGCCTACGTCATCTCCAAGTTCGGGGTCCTCGGACTCACGTCCTGCTTGAGACAGGAGCTCTCCAGCACGCCGGACATCCACGTTTGCAACCTCCTTCCCGCGACGATCGACACCCCGATCTACCAGCACGCCGGCAATTTCACCGGCCGCGCCGTCCAGCCGATCCGGCCGATCGTCGACCCCGAGCGGGTCGCGGCGGCGATGGTCTCCCTCGCCGAGCGGCCGCGGCGAGATGTCTACGTCGGCGCCGCTGGCCGCATCACCGCCGCGGCGTTCGTCGCCTTCCCGGGCCTCATGGAGCGGCTGTTCGCGGCGTACACGCTCCGCGCGACCTTCCTGGATCGCGCGGCGCCGCACACCGACGGCAACCTCTTCGTGCCCATGAAGCACTGGACCGGCGTGACCGGCGGATGGCGCGCGTCCTCGGGCCTCGCCGCGCTCCTCGACACCGCCCGGGCCTTCGCCGGCCTCGCGCTCGCACTCCCGTCCACCGCGGCAGAGCGCCTCAGGCCACGATGACATTGCCGTCCTGGCACCTTCCGTACGCGATTCTCCAGCCATCTTGACGCGCCATCGCCCCCGACGTGTCTCTCAACCTCGGGGGTCCTGTGACCTGTTCTCCACCGAGTCCCGGCATGCTGCGCCCACAGCAACGATTCAATTGAAGTAAGGAGGCGCAACAATGAGCCGTTATGTGGCGCGCACGCTCCGGAGCGATGACTTTTCGACTCTGATGGAACTGGAGACGACCCTCTTCGGCGGCGCGGGCGAAGGGGAGCTCGGGCGGTATTACATCCGTCTTTGCTGCGACTTCTTCAAGGACTCTTGTTTCATGGTCGAGGCCGCTGGGAGGCCCGCGGGCTACCTGCTCTCCTTCGCGCGCGGCAAGGAGGTCTACTGCACGACCCTCGCCGTCCTGCCCGAGTATCAGGGCTCCCGCGCGACGCACACGCTGCTCCGCGCGTTCGTCGGGTCGATCCTTGGATGGGCGGAGTCGTGCTGGTTCACCGTCGAGGAGGACAACCACGCCGCGCGGGCGCTCCACGCCATGCTCGGCGCCAGGGAGATCGAGGTCCGCCCCGATTTCTATGGCACCGGACACCCGCGCATCATCTCGCGCATCGATCGCGACGCGTTCATGGCGCTCCGGGCCCGCTTCGAGAAGGTGGGGCTCGTCGATCGCCAGGCCGACGTGAAGGAGCCGCGCGCGGCGGAGAGCGGCGGCATCGCCGCGGTGGCCTGAGGCCGACGGACCATGACGACCACCGCTCCGCTCGACCACGGCCGCCGCGCGCCGGCGGCGGGCGACCGGCCCTGGACCGAGGCGCTCTCCATCGCCAGCCGGGTCTCCGGCGTGATGGGGCTCGCGCTCGACACCGTGTTCCGGACCAGCCTGCTGCCCACGCTGCCCGCCTCGCGCCGCCGCGAGAGGGCGCGCCTCCTTCACGGGATCGCGCGGGATCTATGCGCGCTGCACTGCCTGCGTGTCCGCGTGACCGGCGCGCTCCCCGCGTCGCCGTTCGTGGTCGTGGCCAACCACGTCAGCTACCTCGATCCGATCCTGCTCGCGTCGCTCACCCCCTGCACCGCCGTCGCGAAGCAGGAGATCGGCAGCTGGCCGATCATCGGCGATCGCGCGCGCGATCTCGGCGTGCTGCTCGTCGATCGGCAGCGCCCGGCGAGCGGCGCGCGCGTGCTCCGGAGCGCGCTCCGGGCCCTGCGCCATGGCGTCCCGGTGCTGAATTTCCCGGAGGGATCGACCACCCGCGGCGAGAAGGTCCTCCCGTTCCGGAAAGGCATCTTCGGCGTCGCCCGGCTCGCGGGCGTCCCCATCGTGCCCGCGGCCATCACCTACGATGATCCGGAGCTCTGCTGGGCGGGCGACGACACCTTCCTCCCCCATTTCCTCCGCTTCTCCAGCCGCCGAGAGGCGAGCGCCCGCGTCGCCTTTGGCCCGCCGCTCGGCGATCACGGCGGCGCGGCGGATCTCGCGGACCGCGCCCGCGCCGTGATCCTGGACCTCTTGAGCCTGTAGGAGATCTCATGTCCCAACAACGAGCAGCCGCCTACCTGCGGCACGGGCAGACGCCGTTCTTTCGCCTCCCCACGGCGGGATTCCACGAGGCCGGCGCGTCCGCCTATTCCGGCGCCGACGCCGTGCTCCTCGGCGTCCCGTGGGACGGGAGCGTCACGTACCGCCCCGGCACACGGTTCGCCCCCTACGAGCTGCGCCGCGTGAGCGCGCTCGTGCAGTCGTATCACCCCGGCCACGGCATCGACGTGTTCCGTGCGATCGACGTGCTCGACGGGGGCAATGTGCCCTTTCCCCCGTTTCACGCAGACTCCGTTCGCGAGCTGATCCAGGCCTCGGTCGACGAGGTGCTCGCGGCCGGCGCGGTCCCGTTCGTCGTCGGCGGCGACCACTCGATCGCGCTTCCGGTGCTCCGCGCGCTGTCGCGGCGCCACGGCCCGGTCACGGTCGTTCACGTCGACGCGCACCTCGACACGAGCACCTCGGAGGTGTGGGGCGAGCCGTTCCACCACGGCACGCCGTTCCGCAACGCGATCGAAGAGGGGCTCATCGGGCGGAGCGCGCTCCACCAGATCGGCATCCGCGCCACGTGGGGCCACCCGGAGGAAGGCGCCTTCGCGGCGCACGCCGGGGCGACCCCGTACGGCATGGATCGGATCGACCGCGACGGCGCTCCTGCGATCGCCGCCGCCATCAGGGCAGCCGCGGGCGAATCGCCCGTCTACATCTCCTTCGATATCGACGGCATCGACCCGGCCTATGCCCCGGGCACCGGCACGCCCGTGCCCGGCGGGCTCACCTCACGCGAGGCGATCCAGCTGCTCCGCGGCCTCGCGGGGATCAACCTGGTGGGCATGGATCTCGTCGAGGTATGCCCCGCGCTGGATCACGCCGACGTCACCCTCCACCTCGGCGCGCACCTCCTGTTCGAGGGCCTGGCTCTCCTCGCGACGCGCAAGGGCGACAAGCGCGACCAGCGCGACCAGCCGCGCGGATGATGCGAATCGACGAATCGGCGAATCGACGCGAACCGACGCGAACCGACGCGAATCGCGGAACCGTGGAATCGCGACCCATGAATCCACTCAATCCGCTGGCGCCCGCCGCCATTCCGGTGTCACATAAGAGACACTGGGATGACACGCTCGCCCGATCTATGCGGCCGCTACGCCGAGCTCCCGCAGCTCGATGATGCCTGGACGCGCCTCGCGCGCACCCACGGCGGACGGGACATAGCGATCGGGACGTCTGCGAATGGACGACCCTTGCGGCGCTACGACTTCGGCAATCCGCTGGGTCCGACGTTCCTGCTGACGTCGCTCATGCACGGGGTCGAGGTGATCGGCGGGCTCGCGCTGCTCGACGCGGTCCGGTCGATCCTGGCGAGCGGACGCGCGGGCGCGGCGGCGCGGGCGCGGCTCGTCGTGGTGCCGGTCGTCAACCCCGACGCGTTCGCCGACAACCTGGAGCGCCTCCGCGGCGAGCGGCGGGCGTCGCAGCGCTGCAACGCCCGCGGCGTGGATCTGAACCGGAATTTCGCGCCGCTGTCCTCGTCACGGCCGCTGCACCCGTTCGCGGGCTCGCGGCTCCGGTGGTCGCCGCACTACACGGGGCCTCACGCGTTCTCGGAGCCCGAGTCGCGCGCCCTGCGCGACGTCGCGCTGGAGACGCGGCCTTCGCTCGCGATCGGCTTTCACAGCTGCGGCAACCTCCTGCTCTACCCGTGGGCGCACACCGACGTGCCCAACCCGCGCGAGCCGCTGTACCGGGCGCTCGGCGACGCCTTCTGCCGGGCTCTGCCGCACGAGCGGTACGAGATCCGCCAGGCGGCGCACTGGTACCCCACGGTCGGCGACATGGACGACTGGCTCGACGCCAACCTTGGAACGCTCGCCTTCACGGTGGAGGTCAGCCGTCCTGCACGCTCCTTTCGCGACCTCCGCCGGCTGCTGAACCCGTTCTGGTGGTTGAACCCGCGCGAGGCCGACGAGTCGATCGCCAACGTCGTCCCCGGCGTCGGCGCGCTCCTCTGCGACGCCCTCGACCGCGGCGTGGGCGGCGCGGCCTCGCGGGAGGCCCCGCCGATCGACGCGCCGCCTGCGGAGCTCTTCGCCGACGCCGCCGAGTGAAACGGCCGCGCTCCTCGTGTACTCGCCGGGCGCGCGGCTGCCGGCGGCCGGCATTCCGCGCTGGCCAGAGGGCGACGGCGGCGAGGGCTGTCGAAAAGTGCCAGTCCCGCGCGCCGCATCCACTATCCTTCGGGCGTGGACGCCGCCACGCCCCGCATACCGCCGACCGTGCGGATCAGCCCGAGCGCGGCGGCCCGTCAGGCCGGCGCCGACGAGTCGGACATCTGGCAGCACACCCCCGACGAGGTCGTCGACGGCAAATACCGGCTGGTCCGGCCGCTCGGGCGCGGGGGCATGGCCGAGGTCTGGCTCGCCGTGCACGTCACGCTCAAGACCGAGCTCGCCGTGAAGTTCCTCAGCGCCTCGCTGACCGGCGACGCGGAGCGGAGCCGCACCGTCCTGGAGAGGTTCCGGTTCGAGGCCCAGATCTCGGCCCGCCTGAGCGCGCGCACGCGGCACATCGTCGCGGTCCACGACGCAGGGGTCCACGACGACATCCCTTACCTGGTGATGGAGTACATCCCGGGGCGAACGCTGTTCGCCGAGGTGCGCCACAAGGGGCCGATCGATCCGGCGCGCTTCGGGAACATCCTTGATCAGATCGGGGACGCGCTCACCGTGGCGCACGACATGGGCATCGTGCACCGCGACCTGAAGCCTTCGAACGTGATGCTCGTCGACGCGCCCGGCGCGGAGCTGACGGTGAAGGTCGCGGATTTCGGCATCGCCAAGGCGCTGCACGGCGATCTAGGCCTGGATCGGCCGCAGGAGACGGAGGCCGACGTGATGCTGGGCTCGCCGAACTACATGAGCCCGGAGCAGCTCGCCTCGCCGCTCGCGGTCGACGCGCGGGCCGATGTCTGGGCGCTCGGCGTGCTGACCTACGAGGTGCTGACGGACTGGACGCCCTTTCAAGGCAACAGCATCGCGGAGATCATCGTGGCGGTCAGCACCCGCGATTTCGAGCCTGCCACGGAGGTCCGGCGATCGCTTCCCCAGGGGCTCGACGCCTGGTTCTCGCGCGCCCTCGCGAAGGGGCCGGCGCAGCGGTTCGCCTCGATCCGCGAGATGGTCGGGGCCTACCACGCCGCGCTCTCGGCGCCGCCGCCCGAGCGGCCCGCGGAGGTCGCGCCGCCGCGGCGGCCTCGGGTGGCGCCCGCCGTGGCGCTGGCCTGCCTGACCGCGCTCGGGGGGACCGCCGCGCTGGCGGCGCGCCTGCTCGATCGGCCGCGCCTGGAACAGCCGGCGCGGCTCATGGCCCCCGGCGTGCGGGGCGCGCTCCAGGCGGTCGCGCTGCGCTCGCCGCCCCCACCGCAGCAGCCCGCCGCGACCGAGCCGCCGGCCATGGCCGAGCCGCCTGCTTCCGCAGCAGCGCCCGCGCCGCCTGCCTCCGCAGCGCCTGCGCAGCCGCGCTCATCCCAGCGCCGCCCCGGGGCTGACAAGGCCACCCCGCGCGCGACGGCGACCGCCGCGCCCACGGTGCCCCGGCGCCGCAAGGAGATCGACAAGAGTGAGACCTTTTGAGCGACGGCTCATCACGCTCTGCGGCGTCGCCATGCTCGCGGCGGCGCCGGCGCGCGCGCTCGCCATCGGGGCCGAGGAGGACGCGAAGACGCTGTTCGCCCGGGGGCGCGAGCTGCGGAGCACCGGACAGTGCGAGCAGGCGGTCATCGCCTTCCGGAGCGCGCTGGAGATCTACCCCGAGGGGCTCGGCGCGCTCCGGAACATCGCCGAGTGCGAGGAGGAGCTCGGCCGCTATGCCTCGGCGAGGCGAGACTGGTGGGATCTCCGGCGCGCCGCGCTGCAGTCCAACGAGGCGAAGTACGCCGGGTGGAGCGATGACGCCGAGGCCCGCTACCGGGCGCTCGGCGGCAAGGTCGGGACGCTGACCGTCCGGCTGAAAGGCGCCGAGGGGCGGCCGCCGGTCCAGGTGGTGCTGGACGGCAAGCCCCTCGACCCGAGGCTCCTCGGCGTCGAGCTCGAGCGCGATCTCGGCGCCCACACGGTCGAGCTGTTCTACGGCGGCGCCGCGCCCATCGCGGAGCGCGCCAACCTCACGCCTGGCGCCCGTCAGGTCGTGACGCTGACCGTGCCCGCGCCGCTCCCGGGGCGCGACGCGCTCTCCGCGCCGAGCGCCTCCGGCACGCCGGCCAGCGGCATTCGCATGGGCGGCTACGTCGCGCTCGGCGTCGGCGGCGCTGGCGCGATCGCGACCGTCGTGGCGCTGGCCGTGCGCGCCGGCGCGCTGTCCGCGGTCGAGGAGGGGTGCTCCCCCGCCGGCGGAGGCGCCTACGAGTGCCCGCCGTCGCTCCAGGGCGACTACGACACGGGCAAGACCGCCTCGACGCTCGCCGGCGTCTTCGCCGGCGTCGGCCTCGTCGGGATCGGCGCCGGCGTCACGCTGCTCCTGCTGAGCCCTTCCGAGCCCACGGCGCCGGCCTCTGGCAAACCGGCGGCAGAGCTCGTCCTCACGCCAGCGCCGGGCGGCCTCGGCTCGCGCCTGCTCGTGAGGTTCTGAGGTCCGGCGATCGGACGCGGCCGGCGCCGCGACACGGCAGCGTGGGAGCGCGCGTCGCTGAGCTTGTCTTTCCGCACCCGGGCGCTACCCCATGATCGAGGCGAGGGCGCGCGAGGCGGGGAGGTCGAGATGAGCTCACAGCGAAACAAGATCCTTGGTTCGATTGCAGGGAGCGGCGCGGTCGCCGTCCGCGGGGCGGCGGAGGCGCTGTTCTCGGCGGCGGGCAAGAGGCTCCTCGACGACGGCGCGCGGGAGGGCCTGCGGCGCGTGATGGTCGAGAACACCACGGCGGTCGTGGACGCGCTCGCGCCCGGGCTCTCGCTGGGAGCGCAGACGGCGGCGAAGATCATCGGGGATCAGGGCGGAACGCAGGCCGCCGCGATCGTCGCGCAGGCAGCGGGGCGGCACGCGGGCCAGGCCGCGCTCACCGACGGCGTCTCGGCCGCGGTCGCGAAGGGGCTGGCCCGCGAGGCGATGAGGGCCGCGGGCCGGGAGGTCCTGAAGGGCGCGGGCAAGGCGGCCGGTATCGGGTTCGTGATCGACGGCGCCTTCGGTGCCTACGAGGGCGTCACGGCCTACCAGCGAGGCGAGATGACGAGGAAGGAAGCGCTCGCGCACGCGGCGCAGGAGGCCTCGACAGGCGCGATGGCGACCGGCGCCGGCGTGCTGCTCGCGGCGGGCCTCGTCGCGGTGACCGGCGGCGCCGCGGCGCCTCTCGTCTTCGCGGTCGGCGCTGGCGGCGCGATCGGCGCGAAGCAGGTCCTGCGGCGGCTCGTCGGCCGGGTGTCCTCGAAGGTCCTGGCCCGTAACGTCGGTGACGAAGGCCAGGTGGGATGACGCCACGAAGGTGGCGTGTATCCCGGCCAGCGCGCTCACCGACTCGGCCTCTCTTTGCGCGCGGCCCTGCGTTCCTCTCGTGCATCGTCCCCGCAGCGCCCATGTGGCAATTGCCTTCCGTGCCTTTCGGTACCGAGTTCCCGGCCGGCCGGACGGCATGTGTTGGTTTCGAGAGCTCTTCATGGCGGAGGATGGCTATCGAGGGAACTACCTTCGAGGCGTGACGCTGGACGGGCAGATCTTCGATTTCGCGCGCAACGCGCGGAGCATCAGAGAGCTCTCCGGCGTGTGTTTCTCGCCCGACGGCAAGGCGCTCTTCGTGAACATGCAGGAGGACGGCCTCACGCTGGCGGTCATGGGCCCATTCCCCGAGGTGGGCGCCGGCGCCACGATCCGAGCGAGCATGTCGGCGCCTGGCGCCGGGTAGGGCGGCGGCCGGTCCGAGCGCCTGGAGCACCGGGCGGAGTGGACTCTCTCCTTCCGCCTCAGCCTCCCTGTCCCTCTCGCCGATCAGGGCGCTCGTGCGCCCGCGCCGCTCAGAACGGCGGCGGCGCCGTCTCGCCGGCCGGCAGCGGGCCCGGCTCCGGCGCGTGCTCCGACTCGACCGGCGCTGGCGCGGCCCCTGGCTCTACCGGCCGCGGCCCCTCGCCTGCCGCCGGCGGGGTTCCCGGCTGCTCGGCTGGCGTCCCGCCGTCCGCCGGCTCCGCGCCCGCGTCCGCCTCGGGGACCTGCGCCTCCTCGGTCGGCTCCGTCCCGGCGACGAACACCTCCTCGATGGCGTCTTCCTGCCCCTCGCGCGCGAGGAGACCCGTCAGCGGATCGATCTTCACGCGCACGACGCCGCTCGGCACCGGGAAATCGGCGGCCGGGCGCTTCGCGTGCGCCTGCTTCATGAAATCCACGAACGCCGGCAGCGCCGCCATGGCGCCCGTCTCGCCGCTGCCGAGCGGCGCCGCGTCGTCGTAGCCGGTCCACACGGCGCACGCGATGTCGGTCGAGTAGCCCACGAACCAGGTGTCCTTCGACTGGTTCGTCGTCCCCGTCTTGCCGGCGATCGGCCGCCCCAGCGAGCGCGCCTGCCTGGCGGTCCCGCTCTGCACGACCGACGTCAGCACGCTCGTGAGCACATAGGCCTCCGCCTCCTCCATCACGCGGTGCCCCGGACGGCGTGGCGGCAGCGGGATCTCCACCCCGCCGGGCCCGACGATCTTCGTGATCAGGACCGGCTGCTCGTGGACGCCGCCCGCGGCGATGCTCGCGTACGCGGCGGCCATCTCGCGCGGCGTGACCTCGTAGGCGCCGAGGGCGAGCGACAGGTCTGCGCCGAGCTTCGACTGGACGCCGAGCGCGCCGGCGAAGGCGACCACGTTCGAGGCGCCGACGCGCGACAGCGCCGACACCGCGGCCACGTTCACGCTGTGCGCCGCCGCCTCCCGGAGCCGCGCCGGCGACTTCCCCTCGCTCTCGTCGTAGTTCTGCGGCTTGTACCCGGCGATGGACAGCGGATCGGTGTCGAGGATCGTCGCCGGCGTCAGCGTGCGCGCGTGGATGCCGTAGCCGTAGACGAACGCCTTGAACGTCGACCCTGGCTGCCGCCGCGCGAACGTCGCCCGGTCGAGCCCGCCGCGCATCGCCTCGTAGCTGCCGACGAGGGCGACGATCTCGCGCGTCCGCACGTCGATCGCGACGAGCGCCCCCTCGGGTCCGAGCTCGAGCCGCAGCGGCACCGGGGCCGCGGGCTTCCCCGGTTTGCCAGCGGGCGCGGCGCGCCCTGCCTCTCCGGCGGCGTCCTCGTCCTCTTCCTGGCCTGCGGCGGCCGCTTCGACGACCGGCTCCGGCGCGGGGCCGATCAGGCTGACGCGCACCACCTTGTCGACGTCGGCGAACTTGCTCGGCGGGAGCCCGCTCGGGTTGTACCGCTGCGCGCCGCGGAGCGTGACCGTGCCTTCCAGCGTGCCCACGCGCACCGAGAGCGTCCCTCGGGCGTCGTCGGCGCCCGTCACGACCCCCCGGAAGACCTTGTGGCCGGCGGGCGTCCCATCGAAGGCCGGCGGCTCTTTCTTGCTCCGCGCGAGCGGGCCGAGCAGCTTGTGCCGCTTCGCGTAGGCGTCGAGGTTCTTGCGGACGGACGCGCGCGCCGCCGCCTGCATCGCCGGATCGATCGTGGTCGTGATCGTGTAGCCGCCTTGCTGCGCGGCGGGCCCGACGAGCTCGCGCAGCACGCGCTGCGCCTCGGCGACCACCTCGGGCGCGAGCTCGGCGAGCGATTCGGTCTCGATGGCGAGCACGACCGGCTCCTGCTTCGCCTGCGCCACCTGGATCTCGTCCGCGAAGGCCTTGCGCTGCATCTGATCGAGCACGAAGTCCCGCCGCGCCGCGGCGCGCTCGAGGTTCACCCGCGGCGAGTACACAGACGGCCCCTTCACGATGGCGACGAGCAGCGCGGCCTCGGCGAGCGTCACGTCGCGCACGCTCTTCCCGAAGTAGTAGCGGCTCGCCTCCTCGACCCCGTAGCGGCCGTGGCCGAAGTAGATCTTGTTGAGGTAGAGCTCCAGGATCTCGTCCTTGGTGAGCTCCTGCTCGATCTTGCGGGCGAGGATGATCTCGCGCGCCTTGCGGTTGAAGGTCCGATCCGGCGTGAGCAGGACGTTCTTCACGACCTGCTGCGTGATGGTGCTCGCGCCCTGCCGGGCCCGGGTCGAGCGGAGGTTCACCGCGAGCGCGCGGAGCATGCCGAGATAGTTCAGCCCTGCGTGCTCGTAGAAGCCTGCGTCCTCGGCCGCGAGCGCGGCCAGCTTCACCTGGCTCGGGATCTCGCCGATGCGCACCACGGTGCGCCGCTCGGTGAAGACCTCGCCGAGGCGCGTCCCGTCGCGCGCCAGGATGCGCGTCACCTGCGGGGGCCGGTAGTCCTTGAGCTCGTGGGTCGAGGGGAGATCCGCCTCGTAGTGCCGGATGACGAGCGCGATCGTGGCGGCGGCGAGGACGAGCAGGGCCGCGAGCGCGATCCCGATGCGCTTCGCCCACGTCGCGATCCTGGGGCCTCTCTCCTGCGGGGGCGCGCCGTCTGGCTGGCTGGGCAAGCGCTTCGCGCCCTCGATGTGCGGCGCGCTCGCCGGCCGCGTTGCCCCGCTGATCCGCTCCGGCGGCTCGCTCCCTCGCCCCGGCGGCCCCGACCGCCGCGCCGGCGGCTCCGACGCCTGACGCAGCGGATCCGACGCCTGACGCAGCGGATCCGACGCTCGACGCAACGGGTCCGATGCCTGACGCAGCGGATCCGAGGCTCGACGCAACGGGTCCGATGCCTGACGCAGCGGATCCGACGCCTGACGCAGCGGATCCGATGCCTGACGCAGCGGATCCGACGCCCGATCCGGCGCATCGGTCTTCCTGACCGGATCGTTCTCGTTTCCCCCTGGGTTCCGTGATTGCTCCGAGGCCATGACGCCGTCCCCGTGAACGCTGGCGCAGGCGATGCGCATCCAGAGCGCCCGGCGCGCCGGCGCGGCGACGCTAGCACGCCCGCGGAGGCCCGCCTCGATCCGGGGCGCGCTCGCGGAGGATCAGCCCTGGAACAGCCGCATGGCCACGATGGTGATCAGGATGCCTGCGATCAGGCAGCCCGCCGCGATGCCGACGAGGAGCAGCGGCTTCGCCTCCGCCTTGGCCGGCGCCTTGCTGGGCGGCTTGGCGAGGGGCGCCGGCGCGGGCGCTGGCTTCGCGGACGGCGCCGGCGGCTGCTGGACCATCTTCACCGTCTTCGCGGGCGACTTGAACGCGGATGGCGCGGACGACTTGTTCGCCTGGAGCGCGGCGGCGTGCTGCTTCGACGCTTGCTCGAGCACCGCGTTCGCCTTCTTCGGCATCATCGCCGTGTAGCCCTTGCCCGCGCCGCCCGCGAACGGCTTGAGCGCGTCCGCGAACTCCGCGGCCGACTCGAACCGATCTTCGGGCCGCTTCTCGAGCGCCTTGGCGAGCACCGCGCTGAGCCCCGGCGGAAACTGCTTCCCGGGGACGCGGTCATCGAGCGGGATCGGGTTCCTCGTTACGTGGTGCTGGATGTACTCCATGGGCGTGCGCGCCTCGAACGGCAGCTTGCCCGTGAGCACCTCGTACAGGATGGTCGCGAGCGAGTAGATGTCGCTCCGCGCGTCGAGCACCTTGCCCTGCGCTTGCTCGGGCGACATGAACTCCGGCGTCCCGAAGACCATGCCCTCCTGCGTGAGCATCACCGACCCCGGCCTGAGCTCGCGCTCCGTCACCTTCGCGAGGCCGAAGTCGAGCACCTTCGGGTAGTCCTTCAGCCCGCCGTTGGTCGACAGGAAGATGTTCTCGGGCTTGAGATCGCGGTGCACGATCCCCTGGATGTGCGCCTCCTGCAGCGCGCCGCAGACCTGGATGAGGACAGGGATCGCGCGCTCGACGGGCAGCGGCCCTTCCTTGCGGACCACCTGGTTCAGGTTCTTGCCCTCCAGGTACTCCATCACGATGTACAGCGAGCCGTCCTCGAGCTCGCCGTAGAGCAGCACCTTGACCGTGTTCGGGTGCGTGAGGTGGCTCATCGCCCGCGCCTCGCGGCGGAAGCGGGAGACGAGATCCTTCCGGTTCGCGAGCTTGGGGTGGAGGATCTTCACCGCCACCATCCGGTTCATCGCCGGCTGCGCGGCCTTGTAGACCGACCCCATACCGCCGGAGCCGATCTTCTGAAGGATCTGGAACTGCCCTCCGAGCAGATCTCGACCGATATTCGGGTCCGGACCGGCAGCCATGCGTGGAGCCGGAAAATACCACGCAACCCACCCGTATCGTCTATGACCGAAGCAGCCGACGCAGCGGATCCCGCCGTGGAGCCAAAATGACCGTAAAAATTGACGCCCCCGGGGCCGCCGAGGCGCTCGAGAGCCCGCTCCTCGCCGCCGCCGGCTTTTCGCACGCCTTCTTCACGCGGCGCGGCGGCGTCAGCGCCCCCCCGTGGGACACCCTGAGCTTCGCCATCGCCCTCGGCGACGACCCCGCCGCCGTCCGGGAGAACCTGGAGCGCGCCGCGCGGCGCCTCGGCATCCCGGCCGCTCGGCTCTATTTCCTCAGCCAGGTCCACGGCGTCGAGGCGCGGGTCCTCACCGGTGAGGAGAATCGCGACGACGTCGTCCGCGAGGTGGGGGACGTGACCCTCTCGCGTGTACCCGGCGTCGGCTGCGGTGTCCGCAGCGCCGACTGCGCCCCGATCCTCCTCGCCGATCGCCGGACCGGCGCCGTCGCCGCGGTCCACAGCGGCTGGCGTGGGACCGTCCGCCGGGTCGTGGTCGAGGCGGCCCGCGCGCTCCGCTCGCTCGCCGGCCCCGGCGCGGATCTCGTCGCGGCCATCGGCCCGCACATCGAGGCCTGCTGCTTCGAGGTCGGTGACGACGTCGCCGCCGATCTCGCCGCGTCCTCCAGCGCGGGCGCCGCCGCCGTCGTCCGCGGGGCGCCCGGCGCGCGCCCGCACGTCGACGTCCGCCGCATCCTCAAGGCCCAGCTCACCGAGGTCGGCCTGGACGCGGCCTCGGTCGAGGACGTCCCTGGCTGCACCGCGTGTGACCCCGCCCGCTTCTTCTCGTACCGGCGCGACGGACAGCGCAGCGGCCGCCTGCTCTCCGTCATCGTCGCCGGCCGTACCGTCATCGGCTAGAACGCTCCCATGGTCTCGCTCGCGCGTGACTCCTCGCCGATCGTGCTCGCCATGGTGGGCCTGCCCGCCCGCGGGAAGACGTCCATCGCCCGCAAGATCGCGCGGTACCTGTCGTGGCTCGGCCACCCCACGCGGCTCTTCAACGTGGGCAACTACCGCCGCGCGCACCTCGGCACCGCGCAGCCGCACCAGTTCTTCGATCCCAACAACACCGAGGGGCGCCAGGCGCTCCTCGGCATGGCGATGACCGCCCTCGACGACCTCATCGGCTGGCTCAGCTCCGGCGGCGAGGTGGCGATCTACGACGCCACGAACAGCACGCGCGCTCGCCGGAACCTCGTCACCGAGCGCTGCCAGGCGCACGGCTTCCCGGTCGTCTTCATCGAGTCGATCTGCAACGAAGAGTCGATCATCGAGACCAACGTCCGCGAGACGAAGCTCCGCTCGCCGGACTACCAGGGCGTCGACCCGGAGGCGGCGCTGCGCGACTTCCGCGCGCGCATCGCGCACTACGCCCGCGCGTACGAGCCGCTCGGCGAGCCGGAGCGGAGCTACATCAAGATCATCGACGTCGGCCGCCAGGTCGTGCTGAACCGCATCCACGGCTACCTGCCGGCGCGCCTCGTCCCGCTCTTGATGAACATGCACCTCACGCCGCACCCGATCTGGCTGACGCGCCACGGGGAGAGCGTGTTCAACGAGAAGGGGCTGCTCGGCGGCGACTCGGATCTCAGCGCGCGCGGCGACGAGTACGCGAAGAACCTCTCCGCGTTCATCCGCGAGCGCGCCGGCGACGAGCACGTCAACGTCTGGACGAGCACGCTGCGCCGCACCATCCAGACCGCGCGCCCGATGACGCAGAACCACGTCGCCTGGCGCGCCCTCGACGAGATCGACGCGGGCGTCTGCGAGGGCATGACGTACGAGGAGATCCGCCAGCAGATGCCCGAGGTCTTCCACGCGCGCGCGGCCGACAAGTTCCGCTACCGCTACCCGCGCGGCGAGTCGTACGAGGACGTCATCCAGCGCCTCGACCCGCTGATCATCCAGCTCGAGCGCCAGCGCTCGCCCGTGCTCGTGATCGGCCACCAGGCGGTGCTGCGCGCGCTCTACGCCTACCTCGTGGATCGCCCCGCGCCCTCGTGCCCCACGCTGCCGATCCCGCTGCACACCGTCATCGAGCTGACCCCGACGGCGTATGCCTGCGAGGAGCGCCGCTTCCAGCTCGCGCCCGCCGTCCAGGGCGGCGACTCGAGCACCGCGCACCCCTGAGCCAGGCAGCGCGCCGTGCTGGAGGTGCGCGCCGCGCTGCGGCGGGGCCGCGCCGGCTCAGCGATCCCGGCTGAGCAGCTTGCGGAGGAGCTCCAGCGGGTGGAACGGCAGCATCGCGGCCATGTCGCTGTCGGTGCCGGCCCGCTCGAGCACCGCCCGCACCGCTGGCGCCACGATCCCCATCGGATCGATCCGCTCCACGAGCGCGCGGAGCGCGCTGAGCGCCGCGCGCCCCGCGTCGATCCCGAGCGGGATGGCGAGGGCCGCCGGCACCGGCGCGAGGATCACGTCGCGCACCGCCACCGCCCTGGCCCAGGCGCCCGGGCTCGGGTCGACCTCGAGCTGCCGGATGGTCTCCGCCTCCGCGAAGCAGCCGAGCGACAGCTCCCCTGCCCGCTCCTCGATGGCGCGCGAGAGGTGCCGGTAGTCGCGCCGCCAGTCGCCCGCGAGCAGCCCCATGTCCTCCCGCACCTCGTCCGGCCCGAGGATCAGGCTGATCCCGCGGGCGTCGCGGCGGAGCGCGACGCTCGTCCAGAGCTCCCCGCCCTCGAACAGGCCGATCACCACCGTCTTGCCGACCCCTGCGAGCGACTCCAGCGTGCCGCGCACGACGCCCGCCGAGGGCATCGGCACGCCGCGCAGCCTCGCCGGCCAGAGATCGATTCTCCCTGCGAGGAGCTCCTCGCGCGCGAGCTGCAGCAGCAGGAGCGACTGGCCGATGAGATCGTCACCGCGCCGCACCCGCGCCCCGAACCGCTCCACGATGGCCTCGAGGACACCCGCCTCGAGCACGGCGGCCCAGCTCGCGTGGTGGCTCGCGGCGAGCTCCTCCGCGGAGAGCGGGAGGGCGCGCTGCGCGTCATCGATCCGGAGCCGGCCCGCGTCCGTGTGCACGAGCTTTCTCAGCTTGCCGCCCGCGTGGACAGCGACGACGCCGCCGCGCGGCCGGCCTACCTCGCGCTCGTCGATGCCCGCGCGCCTGGGCCGGAACAACGACAGCACGCGAACCCAGTCGGTCGCGGTGAACCCCTCGAAGCGGACGTCGGGCGAGAGCACGGGGCGAGCCTACCGCCGGCGCGCTCCGTGCGCGAGCCAGCTACGCCCCCCACCAGAGCATCTCGTGCACCTGGCTCTCGCCGCGGACGGGCACGATCACCCGGATCTTCTGGCCCTCGATCTGGACCACGTGGGCGGGGAAGCTGTCCGCCGGGTAGTAAAGCGACTTCACGAAGCCGTTCGCGTCGAGCCAGAGCAGGTGCACCCCGTCCGCGGTCGCCCCGTGCATGAGGAGCATCCGCCCGCCGCCGAGCAGCGCGAACTCCATGCTCTTGAAGCCCAGCTCCTCGAAGCGCTCCGGGGACGGGAAATCGTCGCCCACGGATCTGAGCTCCGGCAGGTGCGCGCGGAGGTGCTTGTAGAGCGTGTCGTAACGGACCTTCGCGAGCTTCGGGATCCGCCGGTCGCCCGCGGCGAGGATCGGCAGCCGCTCCGCGTCGAACGTCGGCACCTCCACGTGGGTGCGGTAGCGATCCACGAGCCTGCCGCGGCCGATCTCCTCGTCGCTGAGCGCCTTGAGCCACCACTGGAAGATCGCGAGGTCGCCCGTCCCTGCGCTCGACTCGAGCCGGACCAGCGACTCCCACAGGGGCCTCCGGACCTGCCATTTTCCGCCGTGATTCTTGACGACGCACGCCCCGACGTAGAGCGCCCCGTGCGTCACGAGGGTGACGAGCATGGGAGGCTCTCCGCCTCCGCTCGCCGCCGACGCGCCGCTCGATCCGCGCGCATCGGAAGGGCCGCCTGCCGGCGCGAGCCAGGCGTCGCGTCGCTCGCGCGTCAGCGCCGCGCCCAGCCGGTGGACCGACGCATCGGAGAAGTCGAGCCCGAGGTCGGGCGCGCCGAACGCCGCGGGCGCGAGGCGGGCGAACACCTCCGCTGCGTGGTCGAGCTGGGCCAGGATCGACGGGTTTCCAGCCGGGTTCGCGTCCGTGGAGCGCGCGCCTGCCAGGTCGGCGAGCGCGTCGGGCGGGTAGTGCGGCGCGAAGAAGCGCTCGAAGATCTGGGCGGCCGTGATCGGTTCGGCGGGCATGGCTCGGGGCCGTGAGGATCGGCGTGGCAGAGGGGCGGGCGACCGCGGCCGGCCGCCGCGGCTCAGAACATCTTCTTGCGCTTCGACGAGCTCAGGATGCCGAGCATCTCGCGGTACTTGGCCACGGTGCGGCGGGCGATCTTGATGCCGTCCGTCTCCTCGAGGATCTTGACGATCGCCTGGTCGCTGTAGGGATTCGACTTGTCCTCGGCCACGATGATCTTCTTGATCGCCTGCTTGACGCTCTCGGAGGCGATGTCTTCGTCGGCGACCCTGTGGATGGATGAGTTGAAGAAGTACTTCAGCTCGAAGAGCCCCTGGGGCGTGTGCACGTACTTGTTCGACGTCACGCGGGAGATGGTCGACTCGTGCATGCCGACCGACTCGGCGACGTCCCTGAGGATCATGGGCTTCAGGTAGCCCACGCCGCGCTCCAGGAACTCGCGCTGCTTCTCGACGATGCACTCGGTCACCTTGATGATCGTGCGCCGCCGCTGCTCGATGGCCCGGATCAGCCACTGCGCGCTCCGGAGCTTCTCGCTGATGAACTCCTTCGCCTTCGGGTCCCTGAGCATCCGCTGGGCGAGGTTCTCGTTGATGTAGAGCCGCTGGAGCCCCTTGTCGTTGTCGGTGACGACGAACTGGGTGCCGTCCTTGATGACGTACACGTCCGGGGTGATGGCGATGGTCTTCTCGTCGACCTCGGCGAAGTTGCGCGCCGGCACGCTCTCCAGCTTCTGGATCTCCTGGACCGCGTCGTAGACCTCCTCCAGCGGGATCTTCAGCGCCTTCGCGATCGCGGGGAAGTTGCGCCGCTCCACGTTGTGGAGGTGGTCCTTGATGATGGCCATCTCGATGTCGTCGAAGCCGAGCACCTCGGCCTGCACCCGCAGGCACTCCGACAGGTCGCGGGCCGCGACCCCGACCGGATCGAAGCGCTGGATCATCGACAGCACCTCCTCGGCGTCCTCGGGGTGGAGCTCCGCCTCCCGCGCCAGGTCCACGAGGCTGATGTCGGGCCCCTTCGTGCCGTCCGGACGTTCGCCCCCCTTGAGGTCGAGGTACCCCTTCTCGTCGAGGTTGCCGATGACGAGCAGCGCGAACTGCCGCTCGTTCTCGACGAAATCGCTCATCTGGAGCTGCCAGAGCAGGTGGTCACGCAGGTTCGACGGCTTGGTCAGGTTCTGGTCGATCGGCGGCAGCTCCTCGAAGCCGCCCCGGTGCGCGGGCATGGCCTGCTGGAGCTGCCTGTTTTCCAGGAACTGCTCCCAGTCCACTTCCTTGACCCGCTTCTCCGTCTCGCGCGCCGCGATGTCGGTGTCTCGGTCGAACCGCTCGCCGTTCTCGAGCCGCTGCTCCGTCGGCAGGTCCGCGTTCCTCCCCCGCTGATCCCCCTTGTCGCCGTCCCGCGCCTTCGGGTCGGTCATGTCGTCCGCGAGGACAGGGTTGCCGTCCAGCTCCTTCCTGATCTCGTCGACCAGCTCGAGCCGTGAGAGCTGCAGCAGCCGGATGGCCTGCACCAGCTGCGGGGTCATCACAAGCTGCTGCGACAGCTTGAACTGGAGCTTCATCTCCATGCCCATGAGGAGCTCCTTCTCTCAGTTCGCCGCCAGCGCCACCCGCCGAACGGGGGCCGGGGCATTGCGCGAGGTTCGTGCCATCGAGTGTCTCATTGGTGGCCTCACCCCCAACGTAGCATCGAACGGGGCAGCGGCCCGGGTCTTGCTTTCACGTCTGCACCAAAAAAATAGCGCAGGGCTTGCATCCTACACCGCTGAACATGGTTTCAGCCTTCGCCGCGGTAGATTTTTCGCCCCGCGCGGAGCGCTGCCCGCAGCCAGTTCGGATTGGCCCCCATCTGCCGATCGTTGCACTATCGGCCGCCGATCGGGAGGCTTGAAATCCCGAAAGGTTGGGCGAAGGCGCGATGGGAAAGCCGAAGGTGCGCGGACCTACGCACGGGCACGGGATGGAGGCGGAGGGCGTGCGCGGCGGGGCTTCGCAGGATGTCGAAAAGGAGCGGATCCTGTCTCGCTCACCCCTCGCCTCGCTGGCCTCACCGAGCCGGCGGGCGCTGTTCGAACTCGGCAGGGTCGAGCGGCTCGCGCGCAGGCAGTGCGTTTGCCAGCAGGGCGCGCCGCCGAGGCACCTGTTCCTGATCGGGGCGGGTCGCGTGAAGGTCGAGCGCGTCGCCGACGGTCGGGTGGTTCCGCTCGGGCACCGCGGGCCTGGCGACCTCGTCGGCGAGGGCGCGCTCGCGGGCGCGACGGTCTCGTCCGAAAGCGCGACGGTGCTCGACGAGGGGAACGCGCTCGTGGTGCCGCTCGCCGGTCTCGAGCGGCAGCTCGCCTCCGACGCAGCGCTCCGCGGCGCGCTCGCGGCGGCGCTCGTGGCGCGCAAGCTCGAGACCGAGGCGCGCCTCGGCTCCCTGCTCCTCTGCACGGTCGAAGCGCGCCTGATCGAGTTCCTCCGCGCCGCTGCGCGGCGATGGGGGCAGCCCCACACCGCCGGCCAGCTGGTGTCGGCCCCGTTCACGCACGCGGACATCGCGCTGCTGATCGGGTCCACCCGCGAGACGGTCACCCTGCTGCTCGGCAAGCTGAAGCGCGCCGGCCTGATCGCGTTCGACCGGCGGCGGATCGTCATCCGGGATGGCGAGCACCTCGAGGTGCTCGCCGCGACGGCCTGAGCGTCCGCCCGGAGGTGCCGCTGCGCGGCCTGCGCTGGAGCCGGTACACCGCGGCGCCGTTCGCCTCGATGAAGGTGCGCCGCTCGGCGCGGTGGCCTTCCACGCCTTCCATACCCGCCGCAGCGCCACCCGCCGCAGCACCAGGCGCGCTCGGGCGGCTCCCCTCCAGGTCGGCGCGTTCGCCCTGGACCAGGCGGAGGCGAGGAAAGACCCCGGACTGCGTGGAGGGCCGGGGGCTGAGGTCGACGAAGATCGTGCTGAGCAGCCGACCGAAGGCGTACGGCTTGAGCAGGACCTCGCTGACGTCGTCCGTGCCGTCGCACGAGACCGGCTCGTCGGCACAGAAGATGACCCGCCGGGGCATCGTGCCCTCGCGCCGCAGGCGGCCCAGGATCTCCCGGGCGCCTTTCGTTCCGGGGGCGAGATCGATCAGCGCGACGTCGTAGACGCGCTCGCGGGAGAGGGAGATCGCTTCCTCCAAGGTCGCGGCCGGGCTGACGAGCGCGCCGCGGTTGCAGAGGAGGAGCGCCGTGGCCCTCCGGAGGACATGGTCCTGATCGAGGAGGAGAACGTTCGGTTGGTACGTCATCGGGTATCCCTGCGGCTTGCAGTCGAATTGCGCCGCATCGACGAGGACGGCGATGAGCGCGCCCCCTCCGTCGTTCAGCGGCAGCATCCGCGTCCGCGGACGGTCCCCCCTTCGCAACGCACGTGCCGAAGGCGAGGCGCCGCCGTCGCCTGGGCCTCGTTTCCCCTGTTCTCGGCGGCAACGCGCTCGTTCGAGCGTCGCTGCCGGTGAGGCTGCCCCGCCGACCCCGGGGCCGCCGCTGTGCCCATTTCGCGCTCCCTCCGCAGCGCCTCTCCGCCCCGACGAAGAGCGCCCCCCCACCCTGTCGGCTTACCCACCGCGTCGCTGGCCGTCGGTGGGCGGTTCGTGCGCACGGGCCAGCCCAGGTTTGCGGCCCCGCCAAGGCGGCGCGGTCCGCCGATCCGCCGGTTGCTCCAGGCTCGACGTATCGCGGGCCACATGTCCGGGCCGCTCGCGCTGCCCCGCCCTGACGCGTTCGGCGCAACGCAGCAAACTGATTTTCCCGCTTGATGAGGCTGGCGTAGGGTGCCACAAGCGTCCGCGCGCACGAGTGGCGGAATTGGTATACGCACCGGTTTTAGGTTCCGGCGCCGGGAGGCTTGGGGGTTCGAGTCCCCCCTCGTGCACCACGGCTTGACGCCTCCACCTCGCGACGTGACGCGCCGCCCCGGGGCGCCCCCCTGGTGGCCCGGGACGGTCGTGGTCCGCTGGGCGCGCGGCGCGGGGACGAGCGTTCACCCGCGCGCGGAGCGGGCTCGGACGACGAACGCCTGACGAGGACCCGGGCTGCGGAGCCTCGGGCGGATCGCGTCGGCGGCGTCGTCGACGGCGCGCGCGGTCCTGGAATTGCGCGACGCCCGCGGCGCGACTACGTTCGCGTTCCTCGGCCGGACCCTCTCCTCCCACCTGACCGCCGCGGAGCCAAGGCACCTAAAGATGTTCACTTGGGCGATGAAGAAGATTTTCGGCACCTCGCACGAGCGTGCCATCCGCCGCATGCGACCCCGGGTCGAGGTGATCAGCAGGATGGAGCCGGAGCTGCAGAAGCTCTCGGACGCCCAGCTCCGAGCGAAGACGGCGGAGTTCAAGGAGAAGCTCTCCAACGGGGCGACGCTGGACGACATCCTGGTCCCGGCGTTCGCGGTCTGCCGCGAGGCGTCGAAGCGCGCGCTCAAGATGCGCCATTACGACGTGCAGCTCATCGGCGGCATGGTGCTCCACAACGGCTGCATCGCCGAGATGCGCACCGGCGAGGGCAAGACCCTGGTCGCGACGCTCCCCTGCTATCTGAACGCCCTCGAGGGTAAGGGCGTCCACGTCGTCACGGTGAACGATTACCTGGCGCGGCGCGACGCCGAGTGGATGGGCAAGCTGTACGGCTTCCTCGGCCTGTCGACGGGCGTGGTGGTCAACCAGCAGGGCGACGCCGAGAAGCGCCACGCGTACCGCTGCGACATCACGTACGGCCAGAACAACGAGTTCGGCTTCGACTACCTGCGCGACAACATGAAGTTCTCGGCGCTCGAGTACGCTCAGCGCCCGCTGCACTATGCGATCGTCGACGAGGTCGACTCCATCCTCATCGACGAGGCGCGGACTCCGCTCATCATCAGCGGGCAGGGGGAGCGCTCGAGCGACAAGTACCGCACGATCAACGAGGTCATCCCCCAGCTCCGGAACGAGGAGCACTACACCGTCGACGAGAAGGGGCACTCGGTGACGCTGACCGACGAGGGGGTGGAGACGGCAGAGCGGCTGCTCGCCTCGCTCCAGGTGCTCAAGGGCACGAACCTCTATGATCCGGTGAACCTCGAGACGCTGCACATCCTGAACCAGTGCCTGCGCTCTCACACGCTGTACAAGCGCGATGTCAACTACATGGTACGCGACGGCAAGGTGCTCATCATCGATGAGTTCACCGGCCGCGTCCTCGCGGGCCGTCGGTGGTCGGACGGCCTGCACCAGGCCGTCGAGGCGAAGGAGAACGTCCGGATCCAGGAGGAGAGCCGGACGATGGCGACGATCACCTTCCAGAACCTGTTCCGGCTGTACAAGAAGCTCTCCGGGATGACCGGCACCGCGGACACGGAAGCGGCGGAGTTCCACAGCACGTACAAGCTCGACTGCGTCATCATCCCCACGAACAAGCCGGTGGTCCGCGTCGACTACGAGGATCTCGTCTACAAGACCGAGAAGGAGAAGTTCACGGCGGTCATCAACGAGATCCTCGAGAAGCACGAGCTCGGCCAGCCGATCCTGGTGGGCACGACGAGCGTCGAGAAGAGCACCGCGATCAGCCGGATCCTGACGAAGCGCGGCGTGAAGCACAACGTGCTGAACGCGAAGCACCACGAGAACGAGGCCTACGTGGTCGCGCAGGCGGGCCGCAAAGGGGCCATCACGGTCTCGACGAACATGGCGGGTCGCGGGACGGACATCATCCTGGGCGGCAACGCGGAGATGCTCGCCAAGCTCAAGTTCAAGGAGCAGAACCGCCAGCCCGAGGCGGAGCCCGATGCGTTCGAGGCCCTGGTCGACGAGCTCAAGAAGGAGTGTTCCGCCGAGGGCGACGAGATTCGCGAGCTCGGCGGGCTGTACATCCTGGGCACCGAGCGGCACGAGTCGCGCCGCATCGACAACCAGCTGCGCGGCCGCGCCGGCCGCCAGGGCGACCCCGGGACGTCGAAGTTCTACCTGTCCCTCGAGGACGACCTCATGCGCATCTTCGCCGGGGATCGGGTGAAGAACCTGATGGAGCGGATGGGCATGCCCGACGACGAGCCCATCGAGCACCCGTGGGTGACGAAGAGCGTCGAGAACGCCCAGAAGAAGGTCGAGGAGCGCAACTTCGACATCCGCAAGAACCTGCTCGAGTACGACGACGTGATGAGCGCGCAGCGCAAGACGATCTACGACATGCGCCAGTCGCTGCTCGTCGGCCGTTACTATCCCGAGGTCCTCGACGAGGAGGGGAAGCCGACGGGCGAGAAGCGCGCGATCAAGCCGCTCGCGTCCATCGTGGAGCTCGTCCGCCCGGACGTCGGCTACCTGCTCGGCATGTTCGCGAACGACCCGGTGATGCCGCTCGACGCGGACGGCAACCGGCGCGAGATCGTGCGAAAGGACTTCGAGAAGACGGAGCGGTTCGTCGAGCTCGAGAACATGCAGCGCGAGATCTACACGCGCTGGGGCGTGAAGATCGAGCTCGAGACGCGCGCCGACAAGGCCCTCGAGATCTACGACGAGTGCTCCGAGCTCATGCCCCTGGCGCTCACCGAGCAGCGCGAGCGGCTGCTCGATCTGATGGACCGGATCATCGGCGCGATGGTCGAGGAGTCTTGCCCGGCCCGCAAGCCGCCGGAGGACTGGGACTGGGGCGGCATCTTCCAGGGCTTCCGCGAGCACTTCGGCGTCGAGCTGCCGGACGACATCGCGCACATCGGCGACCAGGAGACGCTGGCGCGGGAGCTCTACGAGCGCGCCGAGAAGGCGTACGAGAAGCGCGAGGAGGAGATCGGCGTCGAGCTGTCGCTGCGCATCTTCCGCCACCTCTACCTGGAGGAGCTCGACAAGGCCTGGGTCGACCACCTGACCGACATGGACCACCTCCGCGACGGCATCGGCCTGCGCGGCTACGGGCAAAAGGACCCGAAGCAGGAGTACAAGAAGGAGGGCTACAACATGTTCGTCAACATGGTGGCCCGCGTCTCCTCGAACGTGGTCACGAAGCTCTTCAGCGTGAACGTCAGGCGCGCCGAGCAGGAAGAGGCGCAGATCGAGGCTGCGGATCGCGAGCGGCACGCCGCGGCGCTGCTCGACGCGGTCGCGCAGCACGACGAGTCCCTCCCGATCGGCGCGAACCCCGCCCCGGCGCTCCCGCAGCCTGCCGTCATGCAGGAGCAGGAGTGCCCCTGCGGCAGCGGCAAGCCGTTCAACAAGTGCCATGGCGGTGAGGACGAGGCGACGGCCTGAGCCGGCGCTCCCTGCCCGCTCCGCCTGACAGCCAGAACGAGGCAGCGAGGGCCCCTGTCAGGCCCTTGCTCCTCGGCATCTGACCCCAGCATGAACACCGCCGAAGGGCCGATCCATCGGTTCCCGGAGGCAGCATCATGAAGGTGTTCATCGATTCAGGGGATATCGCGGAAATCAAGGAAGCGCAGTCGATGGGGGTCATCGACGGCGTCACGACCAACCCGTCGCTCCTCGCCAAGGCCGGCAAGCCGACGAAGCGGGCGATCGCCGAGATCTGCGAGGTGGTCGACGGCCCCATCTCGGCCGAGGTGGTGGCGGTCGAGAAGGACGCGATCCTCCGCGAGGGTCGCGAGCTCGCGAAGATTCACCGGAACGTGGTGGTCAAGGTGCCGCTCATCGACGAGGGGCTCAAGTCCGCCCGGATCTTCGCTTCCGAGGGCATCAAGACGAACGTGACCCTTTGCTTCTCGGCCGCCCAGGCGCTGCTCGCGGCCAAGGCCGGGGCCACGTACGTGTCGCCGTTCGTCGGGCGCGTCGACGACGCCGCGGGGGACGGGATGGATCTCGTCCTGCAGGTCGTGACCATCTTCAGGAACTACGGGCTCTCGACGCAGGTGCTCACCGCGAGCGTGCGGCACCCCGTCCACTTCGTGCAGGCCGCCATGATCGGCTCGCACGCGGCGACGATGCCGCTCAAGGTCATCAAGCAGCTGACCAGGCACCCGCTCACCGACGTCGGGCTCGCGCAGTTCTTGGCAGATGCGAAGAAGATCCCCGAGCTGGTATAGCGATCCCGTGGCCGAGAAGCGCAAGGAGAGCTCGGGGACGACGCGCCGCGGGAGCCGCCCGGCGGCCCCCGCGGTCGTGTCCGTCACGACGCAGGGAGGGCCCTTCAAGGGGGTGTCGACGGCGGTCGTGCGCCGGCGGGCGAGCAAGATGCTCTCCCACCTCGCGTTGCAGGGCGTGGAGCTCTCCGTCGCCCTGGTGAACGATGAGGCCATCCACGAGCTCAACCGCAGCTACCGGCGCAAGGACAAGCCGACCGACGTCCTCGCCTTCCCGATGCTGGACCAGAACGGGGCCGACTCGCGCAGGCGCGGCCGGCGAGGTCCCGTGGATCCGTCGGTATGGCGCGGTCTCCTCGGCGACGTGATCGTCTCGATCGACACGGCCGCGCGGCAGGCCGCCGAGCGCGATCGCCCGCTGCTCGACGAGATCACGATGCTGCTCGGGCACGGCCTGCTCCACCTGCTCGGCTACGACCACAAGACCGACGCAGAAGAACGGGAAATGACGGATTTGACCCGGGAGCTCGAGGCCGCGGCGGCGTCACGAAGCAACAGCAACACTGTAATCAAGCCGCATCGCAGCACCGCGAGGCAAAAGAAGACGGGGGCGCGATGAGTTATCGCTTGCGATGCGAAACCTCGCTTGTTAAACGGACGCCCCCTTTCGACTTGGAGGAAACATGCCCGGTTCGAACAAGCTGACCAAGGCGCAGATGATCGTCGGTCTTGCCGAGGCCACCCACCTCGACAAGAAGTCCGTGGCCAGCGTGCTCGATGCGCTCGGCGAGCTGGTGAAGAAAGAGCTCGGTCCGGAGGGGCCGGGCGAGGTCACGGTTCCGGGCCTCGTGAAGATCAAGGCGAAGGAGATCCCGGCCACGCAGGACCGGGAAGGCGTCAATCCGTTCACGAAGCAGCCGATGACCATCAAGGGCAAGCCGGCGAGCCGCAAGCTCCGCGCGGCGCCCGTCAAGGCGCTCAAGGACGGCTGAGCGGCGCGTCCGTGGCCGCAGCTTGCGTCGCCGCATCGGGCGGCGCGAGCTCCGGGGGCCCCGCAGGCGTTCGCGCCCCCGAGCTGACGCCCCGGGCTTGCCGCGGGGCCTTCGCTGTGGAGCGTCGCGCCCGGAGCGCGCAAGCGACGCTCGCGAAGGCGAGCAGCAACGCCATCGGGGCGTCGCCCAGACGGGTGTAGAGCGTCAGCGGCGTGTCCCTGACCGAGGGGGTCGCGAAGGTCACCCCCGGCGCAGCGCTCTCATCGCGGCTGCGCACCACGCCTCGGGCGTCGATCCATGACACGACGCCGAGGTTCACCGCCCGCACGAGATCACGGCGCAGCTCGATGGCGCGCATGACCGCGAGCCTCGCATGCAGCTCGGGCTCGGCGCTCCCGGTGAACCAGGCGTCGTTCGTGATGTTGACGAGGAGGTTCGGGGCGAGCGCCCCGGTGATCCGCCGCCCCACCCCGGTGAGCGTGTCCTCGTAACAGTTGAGCACCCCGATCCGGAGCTCCGGCCCGTGCTCTCGGGGCAACGTGAGGGCGCGCGGCTCCGCGCCCGGGACGAGCCCGCCGCTCTTCTGGAAGATGCGCCGCAGCCAGGGCAGGTAAGCGCCGCCCGGGACCGTCTCGCCGAACCAGAGCAGCTGCAGCTTGTCCTGCGTCGGCTGCATGCTCCCATCGGGGAGCACGAGGGTCGCGGAGTTGTAGCTGTTCCGTTCCTCGACGCCGTCGGCGGCCTTCACGGGCGGCGCCTGGGTGATGAGCCCCGCGAGGATCGGGCCACGGATGCCGGGCCCCAGGATCGCGCGACCGCCGCGCGGCGCCTGCCGGGCGCTGTGCGAGAGGGGGTAAGGGTACGCCGCCTCGGGCCAGAGGGTGAGCTCTGCGCCGCCGGCCTCGGCCTCCCGGGTGAGATCGTGCAGGGTTCGCAGGATCCGCGGGTGGTTCTTCGCCTGCCAGCGCTCGTGAGGCCCCACCGCCTGGTTGACGAGCGCGACGCGCGCGGTCGGCAGGCCGGCGCCGGCGCGCTCCACCGCCGCCATCCGCAGCGCGCCGTGAGCCGCGAGCAGCCCGAACAGCGCGACGCTCGAGAGCGCCGGGTAGAGGATCGCGCGGGGCAACCGAGGGCGGGTGGGCCGCGGTTCCTGCGCGGGCGCGCGCTCGAGCGGCCGCCCGCCCGGCGCCCTCCCCGAGGCGGCCAGGCCAGCGCGGGTGAGCAAGGCCGCCCCGACGGCGAACAGCACGGAGACGCCCCGCTCGCCGATGAGATCGGCGAGCTGCACGAGCGCCGGCCAGGGGCTCATGAGACCCGCAGGAGTCCAGCCGAAGACGGTCGGGATGGCCACGGCGGCGAACACGCCGGTCGCAAAGGCGAGCTCGAGGGGAACGCGCAGCCGCCGGAGGAGCGCGCTCGTGATGCCGCCGCAGATCGCCCAGACCAGCGACTGGGCGGCCGCGAGCAGCACCAGCGCGAGGTACGAGGCCGCCGAGCCGAGAGGTGTGAACCGCTGGATGACCTCCGGCACGAAGCGCAGGCCCACGACGCCCGCCGCCGTTCCCCAGACAGCGCCGCGCCCGAAGGCGCGCCAGATCGTCGGGGCGTCGTGAACGGCGGCCGCCAGCAGAGCGAGGCCAACGATGACGGCGGGGACCAGATCCGTCGGCGGCGCCGTGAGGGCGAACGTCGCGCCGCCAGCGAGGGCGAACAACAGCGGGGCGCGGCCACGGAGCGCGCGCATGATCGAGGCCTGGGGCACGATGCGTGCGTTATACCGCGTGGAGACGATCCGGACCGCGACCGCCTGGTCGAGAGCAGAACGGACGCGAACACCGCGCGGTCAGGGTGGACGGAAGGCTATGACGAGCCGCTCACCAGTAAATACTGAGCCCGCCGCGGAAGAGCCCCCCGCCCGACGTGTTGGTCGTCCGGCCGGTGTCGGGATCCGTGAACTCGGGAACGAGCCCACCGTCCGTGCGGCTGCGCACGAAGCCGAGCGCATCGACGTTCAGGGCGATGCGGGGCGAAAGCCGGAACTCGAGGCCGATGCCGCCGTGCGCGCCGAAATAGTCGTACTCCGTGTCCGGAGCGAACTCGGCGCCGCCGGCCGCGACCTCGCTCGAGGAGCGATCGACCTCGGCGTGCGCGATGTTCAGGCCGCCCATGAAGTAAAACTGGGTGCGGCTGCGCGGGTTGACGAACAGCATCCCGCTCAGCGAGAGCGGCACCTCGGTCCGCTGGTCGCCGTTGTAGTCCGTGCCCGCGAGGAAGTCGGCGCCCGCATCGATCGCGAACGCCGGGACAGGCCGGTAGCGCAGGCTGATCCCGACGCCTCCCATGCCAGCGTCCTCCGCTCCGCCGTGCTCGCGCCCCAACATGACGCCCTCCATGCGGAGGTTGATCCCCCAGTGGCGCCGCCAGCGCCGCTTCACCGGCGGGGGCGGCGCCGGCGGCGCCACGCGGCGGACGATCACGCGCGGCGGAGGGGCCGCCCCAGGCGCCACGACGATCACCTGAGGAGGCGGGCCCGACGGCGAGGTCTCGTAGACGACGACCGGCGGGGCCCGGCGGGCGGCCCCCCTGGCCGGCGGCGGGGGCGGCGGCGCCTCGTCAGGCGCGGCCTCGGCAGGAGCGGCGGGCGGCGGTTCTGCGACGGGATCGCGAGGCGGCTCCACTTCCTCGCAGAACCACGCGCCGGGAGGACAGTTGCTGTCCTCCTGCGCGAACGCGCTCATCGGCGCGGTCATCGCCACAGCAACAAGGGCATGGGTCAAGCAACGGCGCATCGGGCGACTCCTCTTCGGTGCAGGGAAGTTAGCAACCGGGATGCCATCGACCATCTTGCGGGATCGTCGTCACCATGGCCACGCAGCACGCCGGCGTGCATCGGCCGCCACGGCACGCTGTGGCGGAAGGTTCACACGCGCGCCGTTCCGCAGGGTACTAGCTCCCACGGCAAAGGTCACGGCGCGGTCGCCCCCGTCGGGAGCCCTGCCAACATCGAGACCAATCGGATTCCACCATGCCTACGGTTACGTTGAAGCAGGGTCATGTTCGGCCGGTGTGGTCGGGGCATCCCTGGGTGTTCGCTCAGGCGATCGCGCGCATCGAGGGCGGCGCGGTGGCCGGGGACGAGGTCGTCGTCACCGACCCCTACGGCAGCGTGCTCGGGCGCGGGCTCTACACCCCGCGCTCGGCCATCCCGGTGCGCATGTACACGCGCGAGGACAGGCCGATCGACGCGGCCCTGTTCCGGCACCGGATCGAGCGCGCCATCGCGCACCGCCGCGAACTCGGCCTGCCCGCGCGGGCGCCTGGCCATGAGACCGACGCCTTCCGCCTGATCCACGCGGAGGGGGACGGCCTGCCCGGGCTCATCGTCGATCTGTTCGGCGACGTGGTCGTCGTGCAGCTCGGGACGATCGGGATCAAGCGCCGCGAAGGGGTGATCTTCGACGCCCTCCAGGCGGCGCTCTCGCCCCGCGCGATCGTGGACAGGACCCCGGAATCCCTCGCGAAGCTCGAGGGGTTCACCGCCGACGCGGGCGTGGTGCGCGGCGATCCCGCGCTCGATCAGCTCCGGTTCGTCGAGCGGGGGCTGCGGTACACGATCCCGCTCGCGCTCGGCCACAAGACCGGGTTCTACCTGGACCAGCGGACGCTGCGGACCCGCGTCGAGCAGCTCGCCCACAACCGGCGCGTGCTCGATGCCTTCTGCTTCGTCGGCACGTTCGCCATGGCGGCGGCCCGCGGCGGGGCGAGCGAGGTCCTCGCGATCGACGAGAGCGCGACGGCGATCGAGGTCGGGGCGGAGTGCGCGCGGGAGAACGGGCTCCTCGACCGGATCAAGTTCACGCGCGACGACGCCCGCAAGGCGCTGCAGAACGCGTCGAGGCAGGCGGGCTACGATCTCGTCATCTGCGACCCTCCGAAGCTCGCAGGCACGCGCGCCACCAAGGACACCGCGCTCACGGCGTACCGGCGCCTCGCGGCCGGGGCGTGCCGGGCCACGCGCCCGGGCGGCGTCCTCGTGCTCTGCTCCTGCTCCAGCGCCGTGAGCCTCGACGATCTGACCCGGGTGCTCGCGCTCGGCGCGCGCGACGCGCGCATGCAGGCCGCGGTGTTCGACCGGCACTTCCAGGGAGGGGATCACCCCGTCCCCGCCGCCTTCCCCGAGGGGCTCTACCTGAAGAGCCTCATCGCGCGCATCGACGCGCTCTGACGATCGCCCGATGAAGCCGCTCTCCCTCCTCCCTCGCCACGCCGCGCGCGCCCTCGCCGGGGTGATCTTCGATCTCGACGACACCGTGCTGGATCACGGCGCCCTCACCGAGGCGGCGTACGCAGCGCTCTTCCGTCTACGCGAGACGGGGCTCGCGCTGATCGCCTGCACCGGCAGGCCCGCCGGCTGGGGCCAGGTGCTCCAGCGGCAGTGGCCGATCGACGCGACGATCGTCGAAAACGGAGCCGTCGCGCTGGTCCGCGAGGAGGAAAGCGGCGTCGCCGGCCATCGAGGAGGACACGCCCCGCACGCCGGCGCGAGCCGCGTCGTCACGCTCGACGACCTGGACCGCGAAGCGCGGCGAGCCCGTCGGGCCGAGCTCATCGGGCTCGCAAATGACATGGTGCGTCGTTTTCCGGCGGCGGCGCTCGCGGACGACAACGACCAGAGGGTGACCGACGTCACCATCGACATCGGGGAGCACCGGCATGTCCCGCCGGAAGACGTGCAGAAGATGCGCGCCGAGCTGCGCGAGCGGGGGGTGAGGACGCTGCTATCGAGCGTCCACCTCCACCTGACGCACGACCCGTCCGACAAGGCCACGGGGATTGTGCGCCTGCTCTCCGCTCGGTTCGGTGAGGATCCCACCCGGGCGCGGCAACGCTACGCGTTCGTCGGCGACAGCGGCAACGACGGCGTCGCCTTCGCCGCATTTGTGCTGACCTTTGGGGTGGCCAACGTCCGCGCCCACCTCGGCAAGCTGTCCGTACCGCCGCAGTTCGTGGCGTCCCTTCCCATGGGCCGCGGGTTCGCGGAGATCGCCCAGCAGATCGCCGAACTGCGGAAGAATGCACCCGAACCGTGATCTTGCCGCGCGCAAGTCACTTCGCGCTGCGATCCGCCCCACACCTGACGCAGGTAACCTAGCCGCGGCAGGCACCGAAGGAATAGGATCGGTCTTTCGGGAGGGCCGTGCCTCCCAACCCTTTACAGGGGCGCGTGTTCTCGGGGACCATGACGTTGGTCCCTCGCCCGCCAGCGGCAGCAGATGGCGTTTCGACCCCCGACCCCCGGCCTCCTCGTCGACAACAAGTACCGCCTCGCGGAGCGCATCGGCGGGGGCGGCATGGGCGACGTGTTCCGGGCGGAGCACGTGCTTGCAGGTCGCGCCGTTGCGATCAAATTCCTCCACCCAGAGCTGGCGGACAACTCGGAGCTCTCGCACCGGTTCTTCCAGGAAGCGCAGGCGGTCAACCGGATCCGCCACCCGAACATCGTCGACGTGATCGACGCCGGCGTCGGCGAGCTCGGTCCGTACATCGTGATGGAGCACCTCGACGGCGAGTCGCTCGGCATGGCGCTCGCGCGCTTCGGCCGCCTCGACATGGAGGCCGCCGTCGGCGTCGCGATCCCGGTGCTCGAGGCGCTCGACGCCGCGCACCGCGCGGGGATCATCCACCGCGATCTCAAGCCCGAGAACATCTTCATCGCCTTCGATCCGAGCCGCGGCTCGGCCGTCGTCCGCCTGCTCGACTTCGGCATCGCCAAGGTGCTGGACTCCGATGGCCCCTCGCCGCGGACGCGCACGGGCGTCGTGTTCGGGACGCCCGACTATCTGTCGCCCGAGCAGGCCACGGGGGAGTCGCCGCTCGACGGTCGGAGCGATCTCTTCTCGGTGGGCGTGCTCCTCTACGAGGTGCTCACCGGCACGCGGCCGTTCCGCGCGCCGACCGCCGTGGCGACCGCGTTCCGCGTCGTGCACGCCGAGGTGCCCACGCTCGCCTCGGCGGGCGTGACCGTCGACCCGCGGCTCGAGGCGATCGTGCAGCGGCTCTTGCAAAAGGATCCCGCGAAGCGGTTCCAGACGGCCGGCGACGTCGTCCGCGAGCTCGAGCGCGTCGCGCCTGATCCGCCCCGGCGGACGACGGCGCTCGGCAGGCTGATCAACGTGCAGCGGCGGATGGCGCTGAGCCTGGGGAACGCGCCGGAGAACGAGCGCGATCGCCTCTCGTCCTCGCGCGATCGATCGCGCCCGGGGTTCGACGTGAACCCTCCGCCGCCGATGCGCATCTCGCCGTCGATCGTGCCGGGGGGGCGCGTCACCGAGGCGCCGCCCGGGATGCGGCCGTCGTCCTCGGAGCCAGCGAAGCCCGCGCCCGGCATGACGCTCTCGAACGCGCTGCGGAGCCGCGGCTCGGAGCCCACGATGCTCTCGCAGCGCGGCGAGTCGCTGCCCACGGTGCGCAGCGCCGACCTCGGGCACCGGGCCGAGCCGACCGTCCGCAGCGCGGACTTCGGCTCCTTGATGAACCGGACACGCGACACGCGGCGGCCCAACGTCACCCCGGTCCGGCCGCTGCCGGCGCGCTTCGCCGGGCAGTACCAGGTGCGCGGCCCCGTCCTGCGGAGCGTCGATCGCACCATCGTGGATGAGTACGGGAGGAGCGCGCGCGACGAGGTCGTCTCGCAGATGCCGCTCCGCTACGCCGACGACTTCAAGCACGACTCGATCAACGCGCTCGTCGGGTACGAGCTCGAGGCGCTCGACGCCTACATGGAGCTCGCGACATCGCTGGTCCTGCGCGATCTCGAGCGCTGGCGCGACATCGGCAGGCTCGGCGTGGGCGGCGAGCTGCACAGCCTCGTGCGCACGCTGTTCGCCCGCCCGCTGACCGACATCGCGTCGCTCATGCGCCGCGGGACATCGATCTGGTCGCGGCTCTTCACGTTCGGCTCGTGGCGCGTGGCGACGGGCCCGACCGGGCGGGTCACGCTCCACATCGGCGACTTCGATCCTGCTTCGCTGCCGCTCCGGCTGTGGGTCGTGGGGATGGTCGAGGAGACAGCGCGCCGCGCGTCCGGCGGCGGCGTGAAGGTCACGATCACGCTCGGCGAGCTCGGCTTCACCTCCGAGCTCGCCTGCGAGATCAGCCTCTAGCTCCGCCCGCCCGAAGCCCGGTCAGAGACAGCCGGGCTTCGGCGCCGCTTCGCGGCCGCGCCGGCCGCACGAGGAGCGACCGGCGCTCGGGGGTGTGCCGCAGTGCGATGGCTGCGCGTCGCAGGAGGCGTCTCTCAGGAAGGCTTGCGCGCGCGGTAGCACGCCTGACAGAACACGTCGCGGCCCTCGACCGGCTTGAACGGGACCTCGCCCTCGGAGCCGCACGACTTGCAGGTGATCGAGAACGTCGGACGAGTGCGCGGCGCGCGAGGCTGCTGCGCCGGACCGCGGCTCGGCGCGGCAGCGCGGCGCTCACCGGTGAACGAGGGGGCGCGGTAGTTGCCGTCATCCCGGAAGGGCGCGCCGCCGCGCGGGCGGTTCGGGTAGTGGCTCTGCACCGCCCATGCGGGCGTCAGCCCCGAGTACGCGTCCTGCATCGGGCTGCGGTACTCGTTCACGTCGCCCGTGTAGCGGGGCTTCCGAGGCTGGCTGTCGCCGCGCGCCAGGCCGCGATGCCCCCCGGCACCCCGAGGCGAGCCAGGGCGCTGGCGCTCCGCAGCGCGAGCCGGCGATCCGCTCTCGCTCTCCCCTCGATTGTCCTTGCGCGCACGGCGGCAGGTCCGGCACCGCTTGGGCGGGGCAGCGAGCTTCCGTTCGGCGTAGACGGCAGCTTCCGCGGCCGAGAATAGGAACGACGTGCCGCAGCTCGCGCAGACAATGTGCTCGTCTCGATGCTGTTCCATGATTCCTCTTTCGTCAGGCCGACGGGCCTCGCAGGCTCACGGGCTCGGGTAACTCGGATGACTCGGGTGACTGGAGCGCCCGGGAGCTGCCCCGCTGCGCTGGAGAAGCGCGATTTACGCGGGGTTCTACGTGATATCGGTGGGATCGCCCTCTTGATGGGGTACGGGAGTGCCTACGGTGACATGCTTGTCAGGGCGGTCAAGCGTGCCGCCTCCACGCAACGCCAGGATCGATCGCGCGGCGCGGAGCTTTGATTTCGAAGCTCCTCACGATACCATCCGCGCGACTTTCACGAGGAGCACAGCTCCTCCCGTGACGGACCACGAGCAGCATCCGCCCACGCCGCGCATCGCAACCAGTCGAAGCAATGAGCCATCCCTCCCTGCACCTCACCGCTCGTGACTTCGACGCGTACGCCGCCGAAAAAGCGACCTCGAAGGCCTACTCACGCCCCCGCCTCGAGGTGAAGCAGCGCGCGCTCGCCTGGGCGCGCGGCGTCGTCTCCCGGCTGGCCGAGCTCGGCATCTCGGTCGATGTCCATGGCTCGGACGAGCACCCGTCGATCCGCAACAAGCACCGGGCCGACTGCCAGTGGGTCTTCTTCTGGCGCGACCAGGCGGCGCGCGACGAGCTCGATCGCCTCCTCGACCGCGGCCGCTCGATCTCCGACGCGATCGACGATCCGAGCCCCTTCACGCGGCACGCCTTCCTCGCGCTGCGCATCTCGGAGAGCGAGGTGCAGGTGTGCTTCGCGGTCCACCCGGACGCGAAGGTGGACGTCGACAACCTCCGGGCTCGCCTCTCGGCGACGGAGGAGGCGACGGGCGCGCCAGCCTCGCCGCTCTCCGCCGAGCTCACGAGCGCGCTCCACGCGCTCCCGGAGCAGTTCTCGTTCGGCGCCGCCGGCGGCGATCGCGTCGCCTGCAGCGCGGCCACCTCGGACGCGATCGCCGAGATGCTCCGCCGCGCCGCCGACGGCCAGGTGCCGCTCTGGATCGGCTGGGCGATCCCGCGCGAGACGGCGGTCGAGCACGCCGACATCCTCGATGAGCAGCTCGAGGACGCGCTCGTCGCGCTCGCCCCGATCTACCGGCTCGTCGCGTGGTCGCGCGAGAACGACCGCATCGCGCTCGACCGCAAGCTCGAGGGCATCGAGCAGGAGCGGGCGCGCGCCCACGCCGAGCTCGAGGCCGAGAACGAGCGATGGCGCTCCGAGCAGGCCCGGGCGCGAGAGCGCTCGATGGAGCAGGCTCGAGCGCGCGGCGATGAGCGCGTCGAGGCCGCCCTGCCCGCCCGCCGACCGACCCTGGCGACGCTGTTCAAGGCGCCGAGCAACGCCGGCGCTGGCCGCGGCGGAGAGCCGCGGCCCTCGCTGAAGCGGGTCGGAGAGGGCAGCGCCCCGGCCCGGCGAGCGCCGCACGGCGAAGCAGAGCAGCAAGCGAAGGCCGAGGCTCCGCAGAAGCCCTCGGCCGATCACGCGCCGCGAGCGCAGCGTGGTCCGTCCGGCGAGCCAGAAGCTGCCGCGAAGGTCGCGCCCGATCCCGCCAAGGGCGGCGTGCTGGAGAAGGGCAGCCGCGTCCGCGTGCGACGAGGCCCCTTCGGCGACAAGATCGGCGTGGTGAGCGAGCTCGATGGGCGCGGAGGCGCGCGCGTCCTGCTCGGCCTGCTCTCGACGAGGCTCGAGCTCGACGATCTCGAGCTCGTGGTCGACGGAAGAGATCGGCCCGCGCTCTCGACGTCGCACCGCAAGCCGCTCGCGCCGACGCCGCGCAAGGCGCGCTGAGCGTCGCCGCGCGGCCCCCCCCACGCAATGGTCAAGCGCGATCCCTCAACTTACCCCGTCGGTCTCGGCGCGCAGTTCCGCCACAAGCTTCCGCTCTACCTGACGGGCGCGGCGCTGCTCGCTGCGCAGCAGTTCCTCATGGCCAGGCGAGATTTCCTGGTCAAGGACGCCGTCGACGCCGCCGTGAAGGCGCAGTCGAGCGAGGCCGCGCATGCGGCGCTCCTCATGCTCGCGGTCAGCGTGGGCGCCGCGATCATGCGCGTGTTCTCGCGGGTCACCATCTTCACGGCGGGCCGCAACGTCGAGTACGAGCTCCGGGCGATCCTGCTCGCGCGCCTGCACAAGCTCGGGCCGGCGTTCTTCCGCAAGATGCCGACCGGCGACATCATGAGCCGGGCGACGAACGATCTGACGCAGGTCCGCCTCCTCCTCGGCTTCGGCCTGCTGAACGTCGTGGGCTCGATCTTCGCGTTCACGAGCGCCCTGTACGTGATGCTCCACATCTCGAAGAGGCTCACGCTCGCGGCGCTCCTGACGATGCCCGCGCTGATGCTCGTCACCCGGTCGTTCTCGACCAAGCTCTTCGTCCGCACCCGCGATAACCAGGAGGCGATCGGCGCCATGAGCGACCGCGTCCTCGCGAGCCTCGCCGGGGTCAGGGTCGTCCGATCGTTCGCGCTCGAGGCGTCCGAGATGGCCGCGTTCACGAGCACGAACCAGGGCTACCTCGAGAAGAGCCTCGCGCTCGCCAAGCTGCGCGGCTCCATGGCGCCGCTCATGGGGGCCATCAGCTCCGTCGGCGTGCTCATCGTCTTCTGGTACGGCGGGCGGCTCGTGCTGGAGCAGCAGATGACGCGGGGAGACTTCGTCTCCTTCTGGCTGGCGCTGTTGCGGCTCACCTGGCCGATGCTCGCCCTCGGCTTCGTCGCCGCCATCGTCCAGCGCGGTCGCGCCGGCTACGACCGGCTCAAGGCGATCTTCGAGGCCATCCCCGAGGTCGTGAGCGGCCCGATGCCCTCCCCCGAGGTCGTCCGCGGCGCCATCTCCGTCAAGGACCTGACGTTCTCCCACGGCGCGAGGAAGGTGGTCGACGGCGTGAGCTTCGACGTCGAAGCGGGCGGCTCGCTCGCCATCGTCGGGCGCACCGGCTCGGGCAAGAGCACCATCGCCACGCTGCTCGCCAGGCTCATGCCCACGCCCCGCGGCTCTGTGCTCCTGGACGGCGTCGACATCTGCGACCTGCCGCTCGACACCGTGCGCGCGAGCATCGGCTACGCGCAGCAGGATGCGTTCCTCTTCTCGACGACCGTGGCCCGCAACATCGGCTACTCCCTCGACGATCCGGATTCGCCCGCCGCCTTCGAGACGATCCGCGCGGCCGCCGCCGAGGCCGAGGTGCTGAACGAGGTGCTCTCGCTCCCTGACGGCTTCGATACCGTGGTCGGGGAGCGCGGCGTGCAGCTGTCCGGCGGGCAGCGCCAGCGCGTCGCGCTCGCGCGCGCGCTCGTGCGCGAGCCGAACGTCCTCGTCCTCGACGATCCGCTCTCCGCGGTCGACGCGAAGACCGAGCAGGCCATCCTCGCGGCGATCGAGCGGCAGGCCGCGCGACGGACCGTCATCCTGATCACCCACAGGGTCGCGGCCGCGCGGCGGTGTGACGCGATCGTCGTGCTGGAGCAGGGTCGGGTCGTCGAGCGCGGCACGCACGACGAGCTCGTCCGCGCAGGCGGGATCTACGCGACGTTCGCCGAGGAGCAGCAGCTCGAAGAGGATCTCGCGACCTTCGAGGCGTCGCCGTCCTCGCAACCGGTGGGGCTCTCGTGACACAGCCGGCTCACGGAGACAGCGCGACGATGCGGTCGAAATCGGGCGGCGCCTCGGCCGCGGGTGAGGCGGGCGCGGGCCCGCGGCGGCCGGCGCAGGCGGCGGCCACGGGGCGCGGGGCGACGAAGGCGAGCCGCACGGAGGACGTGCTGAGCCGGTTCCACGAAGAGTCACGGCTCGGCGAGGCGTACGACGCGCGCATGCTGCTGAGGCTGTGGCCGTTCGTGCGCCCGCAGGGCACGCACCTCGCGCTGTCGCTCGCGCTGCTCGTCGTCACGGCGCTGCTGGCGCTGCTGCGCCCGCTCATCATGCGCGACGCGCTCGATGCCTTCGACACGCCCGGCGGGCTCGATCACCTCACGCGCAGCGGCTTGTTGCTCACGGGCGTCATGGTCCTGGAGCAGTCGCTCGCCTTCCCGCAGCTCTACCTGATGCAGCTCGCCGGCGCGCGCGCGATGGCCGACCTGCGCGTGCGCGTCTTCGGCTTCTTGCACACCCGCCGCCTCGGGTTCTTCGATCGCACGCCCGTCGGCCGGCTCGTCACGCGCGTGACGAACGACGTGGACGCGATCGGCGAGATGTTCGCGTCCGGCGCGCTCAACGCGTTCGGCGATCTCCTCCGGCTCGCCGTCATCGTCGCGGTGATGGTGTCGCTCGACTGGCGCATGTCGTTGCTCGCCTTCGCGGCGGTCCCCCCTGTCGCCCTCGGCGTCAACTGGACGCGGCGGCGGATGCGCGACGCGTTCCGCGAGGTGCGGGCGAAGACGGCCCGGATGAACGCGTACCTCAACGAGCAGGTGTCCGGGATGGCCGTCGTGCAGGCCTACGCCCGGGAGGAGCGCTCGGCCGAGGAGTTCGACGAGATCAACGCGGCGTACCGCAACGCGAACAACCGCTCGATCGTGCTCGACGCGACGCTCGACGCCGCCATCGAGATGGTCTCGAGCGTCTGCATCGCCGCGGTGCTCTGGTACGCCGGCGTGAACAGCCTGAAGGACGAGATCTCGTTCGGGACCTTGTTCGCCTTCGTCGCCTACATCGACATGTTCTTCGTCCCGATCCGCGATCTCTCGGCTCGATACACGCTGCTGCAGTCCGCGATGGCCGGCGCGGAGCGCGTCTTCGAGCTGCTCGACAACAAGGACGAGGACGCGACGGCGGCGGCGACGAGCGGCGGCGACGCGGCGAGGGCGGCGGACGAGGGCGTCGCGTTCGAGCTCGACAACGTCGGCTTCGGCTACAAGCCGGGCGTGCCCGTGCTGCGGCACGTGTCGATCGCGGCGAGGCGCGGCGAGAAGGTCGCGCTGGTCGGCGCGACCGGCGCCGGCAAGAGCACCGTGGCGTCGCTGCTGCTCCGCCTCTACGACGTCGATGAGGGCGTCGTGCGGGTCTTCGGCCGCGACGTCAGCGCGTACCCTCGCGACGAGCTGCGCCGCCAGTTCGCCGTCGTCCCTCAGGACGTGTTCCTGTTCCCGGGCACGGTGCTCACCAACATCGCGGCCGGCGACGCGATCCCCGATCGGGCCAAGGTGGTGAACGCGCTGAACCGCATCGGCGCCCTCGACCTCTTCGAGCGGCGCGAGGGCGGGCTCGACGCCCCCGTGCTCGAGCGCGGCAGCAACTTCAGCGCTGGCGAGCGCCAGCTGATCGCCTTCGCCCGGGCCCTCTACCGCGACCCGCCGCTCCTCATCCTGGACGAGGCCACGGCCAACGTCGACAGCGACACCGAGGCGCGCCTCCAGCGCGCCCTCGAGGGAGCCATGGAGGGGCGCACCGCGCTGATCATCGCGCACCGCCTCTCGACGATCCGCGCCGTCGATCGCATCGTCGTCTTCCACAAGGGCTGCGTCGTCGAGCAGGGCACGCACGAGGACCTGCTCGCCGCGGGCGGCGTCTACAGCAAGCTCTACCGGCTGCAGTTCGCCCGGCAGGCAGCGGCGCACGCCTAGGAGCGCGGGCCCTAGGGCGCCGCGCTCCCGCCGCCGGGATCGGCGCCGTCGCCGAAGCACCTGCCGACGACGGTGCCCCCGGCGGCTCCCATCCCATCGCCGTCGCCGTCGGCCCCGCCTCCTGCGGCGCCGGTCGCGCCGTCATCGGCGCCGATCGCGCCCCCGGCGACCACCCGCAGCCAGTACTCGGAGCAGCTGCCGTTGACGACGATCAGGTGCTGGTCGTCCACGCAGGGCACCTCGGCCTGGTTGCCGGCCGCCTGCGCCAGCGTCCCGCCGCTCTTCGTGCCGTCGCGCTCGAACGACAGGTACACCTGCCACCACCGCGGGCGCGCGCCGAGGTGATGCTTGAGCGCGTACCGCATGCCGCCCGGGAAGTAGAGGAGCTCCCCGTCCGGCGCCGAGGTCTCGTAGATGCCCCCCTCCGGTGTGGCCTCGACGAACTCGATCGGCGGGTTCGCTTCCTCGGACCGGTCGCACCTGTTCGGCGAGCACCCCGCCGCGAACGCCGCCGACGCGCCCACCGCCCAAGCGGCGGCCCACCTCAAGCGCTGCGCGGCGTTCCCGCCTGCGCCCTGGCTCCGCATCGCTCAGCCGAGCCAGCGCGCGGCGTCGAGCGCGTGGTAGGTGAGGATGAAGTCCGCCCCGGCGCGCCGGATCGACGTCAGCAGCTCGATCACGGCGCGCTTCTCGTCGATCATTCCGCGCTCCGCGGCCGCCTTGATCATCGCGTACTCGCCGCTGACGTTGTACGCGCCGAGCGGGAGCGTCGTCACCTCGCGCACGCGCGCGATGACGTCGAGGTACGCGAGCGCCGGCTTGACCATGAGCATGTCGGCCCCCTCTTCCTCGTCGAGCGCCGCCTCGCGCAGGCCTTCGCGGGCGTTCCCGGGGTCCATCTGGTAGCCCGCCCGGTCGCCGAACTTGGGCGCGCAGTCGGCCGCCTCGCGGAACGGCCCGTAAAAGCCGGACGCGTACTTCACGGCGTAGGAGAGGATCGCCGTCCCCGTCAGCGACTCGGCGTCGAGGGCGCGCCGGATCGCGGCGACCCGGCCGTCCATCATGTCGCTCGGCGCGACCACGTCGGCCCCCGCCTTGGCGTGGACCACGGCCGCCCGCGCGAGCACCTCCAGCGTCGCGTCGTTGTCGACGTCCACCGCCCCGGACGCGTCCTGCCGGAGCAGGCCGCAGTGGCCGTGATCGGTGTACTCGTCCACGCACACGTCGGTGATCACGAGCAGCTCCGGCACGGCCTCCTTCATCGCCTTCACGGCGCGCGGCACGGGCCCGTCCGGGTCGTAAGCGCTCGTGCCCGACGCATCCTTGATGCGCGGGAGCCCGAACAGGATCGTCCCGCCGATGCCGAGCTCCTTGCAGAGCCGCGCCTGCGCTGCCGCGGCGCTCACGGGCAGCTGCGAGACCCCCGGCATCGTCCCGACCGGCCGAGGCGCGTCGAGCGCCTCGTTGAAGAAGAGGGGGAGGATGAAATCCCCCGGATGGAGGGTTGTCTCGCGCACCAGGGCGCGGAGGGCGGGCGAGCGACGGAGCCGGCGCGGTCTCTTCGTGGGGAACACGGCGGCGGAGCATAGCAGCCCTGCGCCCGCGTGAGCCGCTCCGGTCCAGAGGAGCGCGCGATCCGTGGATCGCCTGGGCGCTGCGAATCGGTTAGTGTTCGCCCGAAACCGCCAACATGAGAACGGCCCTCCACCTCCCGTTTTGCGGCCGCGCTCGCCCCGCCGCGCGCGGAGCCCGCGCCGGGCGCGGCCCGCGCGCGCAGCCATCGCTCAGCGGTGGGCCGCTCCAGAGCGCGCGGCCGAGCGCGCCGCCGGGCCGGGGCGCGGCGTCATCGGCTGGGGCGCCTGCTGGGACGACAGCGGAAGCGTGTCGTCGTCGTCATCCGCTGCCGAGCCCTCTTCCGGCTGCTCCGCAGGCGTCGCCGTGGCGGCGACCGTGACCGTTGCAATGTCGGACAGCGGGCACCACACGGTCCATGCCTCATTGCGGACGAAGCTATCGAGGGGGACCACTCCGCTCTCGATGCCGCGCGCGAGCTGGTCGAGCTTGACCGGCCCGACCGAGCGCTCCCCGTTGGTGACGTACCATCGGTCCGGAAAGCCGCGCTCCGAGCTCAGCAGCTCCTCGACCAGTTTCACAGATCTCATCGAATGGACTCCAGAAACCGCCGGACGTTGAATCGACCGGAGCGATTCTAATCGCATAACGCACCGGGTCAACATCACTGCAGAATCGCTATGACAATCAACGTCTGTCATGCATGAACGAGAGAATGACGGGAGTTTGACTGTGTTTCCGAGGCGTAACGATCCTTCCGAGGAGGGCCCCGGCGCAGCGGCTGCGGGGGCAATGAACGACGGAGCGCCGGGCGCGGCGAGGCCAGGCGTCGTGTACCTGGTCGGCGCCGGCCCGGGGGATCCGGGGCTCCTCACGCTGCGCGGCGCAGAGCTCCTCACCACGGCAGACGTCGTGCTACACGACGAGCTCGTCCACCCCGCGCTGCTCGACCGCGTGCGGGAAGGCGCCGACGTGCGCTCGGTCGGCAAGCGCGGCGGCGATCGGGTGGTGAAGGACGCGAAGCAGGCGGAGATCGACGCGGAGCTCGTCGCGCTCGGCCTCGCGGGCCGCAGCGTCGTTCGCTTGAAGGGCGGCGATCCGTTCCTCTTCGGGCGTGGCTCGGAGGAGGCGGAGGCGCTCGCGCGGGCCGGGGTGCCTTTCGAGGTGGTGCCGGGCGTCTGCTCTCCGCTCGGCGCGACGGCCTACGCCGGCATCTCGCTGACGCACCGGCACATCGCCTCCAGCGTGATGATCGTCAGCGGCGTCACCCGGGCTGGCAGATCCTTCGACTGGAGCGAGCTCGCCTCCGTCCGCGGGACCATCTGCGTCCTGATGGGCATGCAGGCCCTCGACGCGGTGGTCGCGGGGCTGATGGGGCCGGGGCGCCGCGATCCCGCGACGCCGGCGGCGGCGATCCAGTGGGGGACGCGGGCCGACCAGCGCGTCGTCTCCAGCCGCCTCGACGACCTGCCTCGCCGCGTGAAGGAGGCAGGGATCGAGAGCCCAGCGGTCATCGTCGTCGGCGCCGTCACCGGCCTGCGCGACACGCTCCGCTGGTTCGATCGGAAGCCGCTCTTCGGCAAGCGCGTGCTCGTGACCCGGCCGCGCCACCAGGCGCGCTCGACGTCGAGGCTCGTGCGCCTCCGCGGCGGCGAGGCGGTGGAGCTCCCGACCATCGAGATCCACCCGCCCCCCGACCCCGCGCGCGTCACCGACGCTGTCCGCGGCCTCTCCGGCTACCATGCCGTCGTCTTCACGAGCGAGAACGGGGTGGCCTGCTTCTTCAAGGAGATGGAGCGGCTCGGCCTGGACGCGCGCGCCTTCGGCCCCGCGCGCCTCGCCGCGATCGGCGTCGGGACCGCCGCCGCGCTCGCCGCGCGCGGCGTCCGCGCCGACATCGTCCCGCGGGAGTTCCGCGGCGAGGAGCTCGCGGAGGCCATCCTGGCCGACCCGGTGCTGGCCGGACGCCGGGCGGCGTCCCCTCGAATCCGCGTGCTCCTCGCCCGCGCGCTGGTCGCCCGCGAGGTGCTCCCCGAGCGCCTCCGCGCCGCCGGTTGCGAGGTCGATGTCGTGCCTGTCTACGAGACCCGCCCTGCGTCGGCCGGTCGCCGCGAAGAGCTGCTCGGGGCGCTCTCGGCGGGCGCGATCGACGTCGTGCTGCTCACCTCGAGCAGCACCGTCGACAGCCTCTGCGATCTCCTCGGCGAGGGCGCCGCAGCGCGCCTCGAGCGCGTGCTCCTCGCGAGCATCGGGCCGATCACGACCGCGACCGCCGAGAAGCGGGGGCTCCGGATCGGCGTGACCGCGGAGGTCAGCACCACAGCAGGTCTCCTGGACGCGCTGGATCGACATTTCACTGCAATGCAAGCGACCCCTGGGGGCGCCGGGAGCGAATGAGCTGGTCGCACGATGTGCGGCCGGCGCAGCTGCGGAAATAAAGAGAGCGTCGCAGCGGACCTGGGGGGGAAAGGTCTCCGCCGCGACGCTCGATCCCAGGGGAAAGCAGGGCGCGTGCCTGCGACTTCTTCAAGTGGATTCAGGCACTTAGGACGTCCTGGCAGGAGTCCCCTTGCGCTGCTGCGCCGCCACGGCGACAGAGATGCAAGGACACTCCTGATTCAGCATGACCGTCGAACATCGACAGCGGCTTTCCCAAAGCCGGAGCAGGCGTACAGCGTCACAGCCGGACAGCGCTTGTGAGATGAGCGCCCTCCGGCGCCGCTCCGCTCACTCGAACGTCGCTCGCACCACGAGGAACTTGTTGTTGAGCTCGAGGGAAGTGAGCTTCTCGAAGATGCGAGGGCTGCCGAGCTCGTTCGACAAGGAGCCCGTGCGTCCGTGCTCGGTGACGAAGTAGAAGGTCTTCACGCCCTTCTTCTTCTGCTCATTGATGTAATCCTGGAACTTCTTTCCGCTCGACACGAAGGCCGCCAGCCGGTTGCCGGCATAGAAGTTCTCGCCCTTCCAGTTCAGCTGGTAAGCGACGAGCGGCCCTGGGATCTGCTGATTCGCGCGCACGTAGGCGAGCAACGTCTCGCGTTGCCCCCAGTGAGGCGACGTCCGCACGAAGTACACGTCGATGCCCCACGCCGTGAACACGACGGCGAGCGAGAGGAGCGCGTAGACGACGTGGCGGCGCCAGCGCGCGACCATCAGCAGCAAGCACAGGGCAGCCGCGGCGGCGGTGAAGGCCCACAGGGCCGCGGAGAAGTCGAGCGACTGCGGCCAGGGGCGCTTGTAATTGTACGTGAACAGGTGCAGCAGCCTGGCCTGGCTCGGCTGTCCCTCGCGCACCATCGCGAGATCGCGCCCGACGAGGAACACGAGGAGCGCAGCGCCGAGCGCGACGGCGCCGAGCATCGCGCGCTCGTAGCTGACCACCGCGGCGGAGCGCGCCGACTGCACCGGCGAGGAGGCGCCGATCGAGCGGCGCGCGAGCCCTCCCGCGCGGCCGTCGAGGCGCAGCATGTCGTCGAGCAGGATCCCCGTGAGCATCGCCGCCGGCGGGACGGCCGGCAGGATGTAGTGATGGAACTTCGTCAGCATCAGCGAGAACAGCGCGAAGCCGAAGAGGAACCACATCGCCAGGAACACCGAGGCGTCGCCCTGGCGGACGTCGGCCGAGCCGCGCTCCCCCGGCGCCGCCCCCTCGCGCCGCCTGAGCCACCACACGAGCGACGCGGGCACGAGCCCGGTCCACGGGAACATCGCGTAGCCGAGCTGCCACACGTAATAGCGGAAGCTCACGTCGTCGCCCTCGTTCGTGTCGTGGACGTGGGTGAAGGCGCGCTTGAACATGTCGTGGAACAGGAGCCTGTCGGTGAACGGCTGGCCGTGCCGCGCGTACATCGCGACGAACCAGGGCAACGCGACGCACGCGAGCACGAGCAGCCCGACGGGGATCTCCATCTTGAGCACGTCGCGGTACCGGCGGGAGACGACGACGTAGCCGAGCGCGCAGAGCACCGGGAGCCCGAAGCCGGCCGGCCCCTTGGCCATCGTGGACAGGGCAGCGAAGAACCACGCCGCGAGGAAGAGGAGCCGCTGGACGCGCCGCTCGCCCCAGCTGGCGTACAGGACGATCGCGAGCGTCTGCGCCCAGACGAGCGCCTGGAGCGCAGGCTGAAGGCCGGGGAGCACGGGCAGCACCGACCGGCAGGCCTCGTTGCCGGGCAGACCGCAGTTGCCCGGTGAGCCCGAGCTGAAGACGTCGCCGCGGAAGTGGAGGCCGAAGGGCGAAAGGCCGATCTCGACGTGACGCGAGAGGAGGTAGAGGATCTGCGGCAGCGCGCAGGCGAGGATCGCCCCCAGCACGAGGTGATAGGCCGAGAGGCCCACCTTGAGCGGGCCGAGATCCACCTCGTAGACGCGCGCCTCCTCCGCGTCGTCGGTGTGGATGCCGAGCAGGAGGAGCGCCATCGCCGCAGCCATCGTCGCGACGAACGGCATGTCGGTCATGGTCTGGTGGGAGACCAGGAACCACTGCGGCATCGTGGCGAGGACGAGCCCCGCAAGCAGCCCCGCGCGGCGGCTGAAGATCCGCGAGACGGCCTTGTAGAGGAGATAAACGGCGATGAGCGTCAGCGCGAAGACGGGGAGCCTGACGGCCCACTCGGGCCACGGGGTGCGCCCCTCGGCGGCCGCCGAGAGCATCTCGCCCGAGCGGTAGCGGACGCCGAACGCGGCCATCGCGAGCGCCTGCATCCAGAAGTCGAGCACCGGCTTCGACCAGAACCAGCCGTCCTGCGCCCACCAGAGCGAGATCCAGTCGTTCCTGGCCAGGATCTCGCGCGCGACCTCGCCGTAGTGCGTCTCCCAGGGATCGGTGAGCGAGTGGCTCCCGAGCATGGGCAGGTAGAGCAGCGTGACGACGGCGACGAGCCAGAAGCCGTGCCGCCGGCCGAGGGGGCGCGGAGCTCCCGCCTCGTCGACGCGGCAGGGGCCGAGGCGCTCGCCGAACCGGAACGCGCCGATGACCGCCGTGAGAAACGCGGCAGGGACGGCAATGGCGGGCACCGCCAGCGAGAGCAGCGTCGGCGCGCCGTCGGACGAGAGGGGGCTCGGCGAGAAGAAGCCCGCGACGCTCAGCGTGATCAGGACGAAGAGCGCGACGAGCCCACCCCCGAGCAACGCGAGCGGGCCGAGGAGGTCGCGGATCCCGACGCGCGTGGCGACGCGCTCGGGGGGATCGTCGAACGTGCCGAGCAGATCGAGCAGACCAACCGCCGCGATGGCGACGCCGAGCGCGCCGATCGGGACACCCCAGCGCAGCTGAGGCGCGAGCGCCATCACGACGAACGTGAGGAGGGCGCCCGCGGCGGACACGGCAGCGCCACGCCAGCGGAGCGGGTTGCCCTGCGGCACGAGGCGAGCCTCGTCGGCATCGGCCGCGACCCCGGCCATCCCGACCCTACCGTCGCTCTCTGCCGACCCGTCGCCAGCGGAAGGCGCGCGCGGCTCAGGTGCGCTGGGGCTCTCCAGATCGCCCGCGGCCGTCCCGTCGCGGGCGTCCGCGGGCGCACCGCTGCGTTTGTCGTGTGTGTCGTTCATGGGCTGCGCCAACCGCGGAACGAGGCGCGGCCCTGGCGTAGCAACTCCAGGTCGCCGGACAAAGCAGCCGCGGCCAGGCAGCGGCCGCGGTGGGCGCCTACTTCGTCAGGCGCGCGATCTCTTCCTTGATGATCGTCTCGGCGAGCACCGGCACGACCTCCCACACGACGCGCTCCACGACGTCGCGGGACAGCGCCATCACGGCCTCCACCTGCTCGGAGGTGAGGCCGAGGCCTTCGAGCTTGCTCGCCATCTGGCCGTTGACCTGCGCGGAGGCGGTCGCGGCGACGGCGGCAGGCCCCGTCGCGGTCTTCGGCACGCCGGACACCGGCGTCGGCGAGAAGGCCATCGTCGTCGTGACCGGCACGTTCGCCGAGCCGCCCGGCGCCGTCTTGACGGAGGCCTGGGCCGGCACAGCGCTCGTGGCCGGCGCGTTGGGCGTGTAGATGAGGGTCTTCGCGCGCTGGAGCGGGCTCGCTGCCGCCTGCTGCGCGGCGGCCGCGGGCTGCGCGGCGGCTGCGGCGGGCTGCGCCGCAGGAGAGCGCGCGGGCGCAGGCGCCGCGGCAGCAGGGGCCGCCGCGGCGGCGGGCTTCGCTTCGCCGCGCGACGCCAGCAGCTTCTTGACCTTGTCGATCATCTGCTGGGTGTCGAACGGCTTGTCCATGTGATCGTCCGCTTGCGCGCCCGATCCCTTCGCGGGGTCGAACGGGTTCTGCTTGGACGACAGGATCAGGACGGGCGTCGCCGGTGAGGCCTGCTTGATCGCCTTGCACAGCTCGTAGCCGTTCTTCGGCTCGAGCGTGACGTCGGCGATCACCAGGTCGGGTTTATCGCTCTTGAGCTTCTGCAGCGCAGCGTCGGCGCTGCTCGCCGTCACGACGCGGAAATCCTGACCCGCAAAGGTGATTTCGAGCACTTTGCGCATGGTCACGCTGTCGTCTACGGCGAGAAGGGTGCTGGCCACGAACGGGTCTCCTCTCAGATGGCGAGAAAGCGGCGACGGCTCTGGATATCTTCGGCCCCCGTCGCGCGATGTGTCAACATTCGCGGTGTATTTCGCCCCCGCGTGCCCCGCGGAGGCGCGTTTTTCCGCGCCGGTAGAGCCCGGTCCCACGCTGGTGGGCGGAGCCGAGGCGCCCCGCTGAGCTCTACATGCGTCCGCTCCGACCCGCCACTCCGCCGAGCCACGAAGACAAAACCGCCAAAACGACCGGGGTCCACCCGGCCGCCCAGGTAAGACCTCCGCAGGATGGCCGCTGGACGGTGCCCGCCGAGCTGGATCGGCGCCCGCTGGACGGGGCCGTCCGTGCGCTGGCCGAGGTCTCGTGGTCCGACGCGCGCCGGTTGATCGAGACCGGCAAGGTGCTTGTCGGGAGCGCGGTGGCGACGAGCGCCCGTCGGCGGGTGCTCGGCGGGGAGCTGATCGAGGTCCGCCTGCACGCGCCGAGGCCCGAGACCGTGCGGCGGCGCAAGCTCGAGGGCGAGCTCGTGGTCTACGCGGACGCGAGCGTCGTCGTGGTGAACAAGCCCGCCGGGGTGAGCACCATCCCGTTCGGCGACGAGGATCCCGCGGAGCAGGCCGCGACCCTCGACGCGCTGGTGCGCGAGGTGCTGGCCAGGCGCGACCGCCTGCGCGGGCGCGCGCCGCTCGGCGTGGTGCAGCGCCTCGACAAGGGGACGAGCGGGCTGCTGGTCTTCGCGCGGACGCTCGCCGCGAAGAAGCACCTCGCGCAGCAGCTCCGCGTCCGCGCGATGCACCGGCAGTACCTGGCGCTCGCGCACGGCGCCGTCCCGCGCGGCACCTACCGCAGCTACCTCGTCGAGGATCGCGGCGACGGGCTGCGCGGCTCGGCGCGTGACGGGCGGCGCGAGGGGCAGCTCGCGGTGACGCACGTGGAGCCGATCGAGGTGCTCCGAGGGCCGCAGGAGGGAGCCGGCGCCGGGGGCGTGACGCTCGTCGCGTGCCGGCTCGAGACGGGACGCACGCACCAGATCCGCATCCACCTCGCGGAGGCCGGGCACCCGCTCGTCGGCGAGACCGTCTACGTGCGGGACTACCGCGGGACGAGGATCCCGGCCGCGCGGCTGATGCTCCACGCGGCCGAGCTCGGCTTCAACCACCCGGCCGACGATCGGCCGATGCGCTTCCAGGCGCCGCCGCCCCCGGACTTCGACGACGTGCTCGAGCGGATCCGCGCGCCGCAGCGGAAGGGCGCTACTTGACCTTGCCGCGGACCTCGGTCATCGCCGCGGCCGTGGCGTCGACCAGCGGCATGACCTTCGCGTAGTCCATCCGCGTCGGGCCGAGCACGCCCACGGTCCCGGCGACGCGGCCGTTCTCCATGTACGGCGCGGCGACGAGGCTGAGCTGGCCTCCGCCAAGGTCGCCCGCCTCGCTGCCGACGAACACGGTGACCTCACCCGCGCCGGCGGCGAGCGTCCGGTCGAGCAGATCGACGAGCTCCTCGCGCTCCTCGAGCGCCTTCATCAGCTTCTTGAGCCGGTCGACGTCGGCGTACTCAGGCAGATCGATCAGGCGGTTCTGCCCCTCGATGACGACCTCGCTCCGCCGGGTCACGTCGGCCGTCGCCTTGCTGCCGAGCTCGAAGGCGCGGCGCCTCAGCGCGTCGATCTGGAGGCGCTCGTCGGCGAGGCGGCGGGCGAACAGGTCCCGGATCTCGCCCAGGGTGCGCCCCTCGATGACGTCGGTGAGCAGGTTGTGGATCCGGGTGAGCTCGCCCTCGTTGATCGCCTCGTCGGCCGAGATGAAGCGGTTCGCGACCGAGCCGTCGGCGAAGACGAGCACCGCGAGCAGCTGCCCGGGCTTGGTCGGGATGAAGCGCAGCTGGGCGAGGGCGCGGAGCTCCGCCCGCGGCGCCGCGACGACGGCCGCGGCGCCGGACAGCTCCGAGAGGTAGCGCCCGGTCTCGCGGAGCGGATCGTTCGCCCCCGCGTAGATCTCGGTGAACCTCGCGCTCAGCTCGGCCTGCTGCTCGGGGGACAGCGACCGGAGCTCGACGAGCGCGTCGATGAACAGCCGGAGCGCGCGATCGGTCGGGATCCGCCCGGCAGAGGTGTGCGGCTGGTGGAGGTACCCCGCCTCTTCGAGGTCGGCGAGCACGTTGCGGATCGAAGCAGCCGAGAGATCCAGCCCGTACTTCCGGGCGAGCGTCCTGCTGCCAACTGGGTCGCCCGTTGCGATGAACTCGGTGACCGCGGCGAAAAGGATCTTTCGAGCTCGGTTGGAAAGATCACCCATGTCAGTTGCATGCAGCGCACAAGCACGCCGCGGTGGCTACCTGGACCAGGGACCGCCCGGACCGGGAAGCCATGCGGGCCGGACCTTCGCTCCCGTACGTCAAGCTGCGCGTGCGGGCGCTTGACCCACGGACGCGCATGCGACCCATTTTGAGGGGATCGCGCGGCCCGGTCAAATGTCGCGGTAGGATCGGGCAGTAGCCACCAGCCCCCCCGCGCACGGGGGCCCCGATCCACCGGATGGCGGCGCGGCCGGCCACTCGGCCACGTGGTCGTGGTCGTAGTCACTTGGCCCCCCCGAGAGGGTCGGCCTGCCTTGCTTCGCACGAGGGATGTACCGCAACGATGCCGCCCGCACGCCATGCCGCCGCTGCCTGCGCGCTCGCCCTCGCGCTCGGCCCCCTCGCCGTCGCGCCGAGCGCGCAGGGCAAGCCGAAGGTCAGGTACCACCAGGACTGGGCGAAGCACCCGTCGGCGCGCTACGCGGCGATGAGCGCGGAGCAATGCCGTGCGGCGCTCACGCAGCGGAAGATCGCGTTCCAGCCGGTGCAGCGCGCGCCGGGCGTGCTCGCTCCGGTGCGGCTGATGCATGGGGTCGGCGGGGTCCTCTACCGGACGGCGCTGCCGGCCCATCAACGCGCGGGAAACCCGCACGACGTCTTCGACTGCCGCCTCGCGCTGGCGCTCTCGGACTTCAGCCGGATCCTCCGCGCGCACGACATCGACGAGGTGCTGATGTTCTCGGCCTGGCGGCCTCCGGCCAGGATGTGGCCCGAGGGCAGGCTCGCCACGAGGCACCCCGGCGGGCTCGCGATCGACCCCTACAGGTTCGTCAAGGAGCGCGTCGGCGGCGGGTTCGCGGAGGACTGGCTCGAGGTGGAGCGCGACTTCGTCGGCAGGCGCGGCGCGCCGGTCTGCGGCGAGAGCGCCCGCCCGACCGGGCGGCCCCGCGGGGCCGGCAAGGGGGCGGGCAGCGGCCCTCCAGCGGACGCGGCGGCGCGAGAGCTGCGATCCATCGTGTGCGAGGCCGTGGACCAGCACATCTTCACGTCGATCCTCACGCCCAACTACGACCGGGCGCACAAAAATCACCTGCATCTCGAGGTGACCCCCGGCGTCCAATGGCATCTCGTGCGCTGATCCGGGAGGGGCCGTCCTCCGTCCTCCCGCGCGCAAACCCGCTCTCCCTTCGAGGTCGACCCGCTATGTTAGCCCGCGTGCCCGCACGAAGACCCCCGCTCTCCCGCGCGTCCGCCGCGCTGGCGCTCGCCGCCGTCGCGCTGTCGTTCACGTTCGTCGGCTGCCCCTGCGTCAGCGGTCCCGTGAACGCGAGCCCCGCCCTCCGCTGGTTCCTGTTCTCGAACTTCGGCGCCAGCAAGATCTGCCCCGAGATGCTGAAGAGCGGGGTCTCGCTGCGCCTGCAGGACAGATCGGCGTCCATGGGGCGGTTCTTCCCGATGCAGTGCTCGTACGACGTCAACGACGCGGCCCAGACGATCACCGTCCACATCGCCGGCACCGGCTACGGCTACATGCAGCCGGCCAAGCGGGTGGGCTTCTCGCTCACGACGTCCGTCGAGTACCGGCCCGACTTCCAGCTCGCGGACGATAACGTCTACGTGTGGGGACGGCTGAACCGGATCGTTCAAGGCCCCAGCTTCCAGCTGGGCTACGTCGAGAACCCGGTCATCGACGTGATGGCCAACGTCCCGCCGTTCGGAGGGCTCGCCAACCTGCTCGGCAACCAGATCGTCGCTGGCGAGCTGACCCGCGGGTTCACCGTCCTCTACAACGAGGAGACCGGGAAGGACTTCACGCTGGGGATCCTCATGCCGCCCCAGCGACCGCACCACCCGTTCGAGGCGGAGGACGAGGAGCGGTACACGTTCGCGAACGAGACCGTCGAGGTGTACGCGAACCAGCGCGACTACCTCGGGCCGTTCGAGGTCGCCGACCCGGACCAGGCGCTCTACCTCAAGGTCAGCGCGCAGGGCGCGCCCGTGGACCTCATGATCGTCGACAAGCCCACCGGCGACGCGTGGCGCGAGGCGTACCAGACCGGCAAGCCGCTCGGCCCCCCGCCAGGCCCGGTGCAGGCAGGCGGCCCTCTCCAGCCCGGGATCATCGAGACCCGCCGCTACGCGCTGCGCCCGGGCCTCTACTACGTCGTCATCGACAACACGGCGGCGGCCGGCCTGGTCGCGCCTCCCATCACGCTGCTCAGCCCCCTCGGAGGTTCGGCGGCTCAGATCAGCTACATGGCGCAGGTCGGCGAATAGCGCCGACGAGCGGGGCACAGGCAGCATCGGCGAGGCCGCGCCACGTGGGCTCGGTCACCGGCCTTGACGCGGTTCGCCGCGAACGGGATAAACTTGCCATGGCCGTCATGGAGAGAGAGGGGAGCAGCGCCAGCCACGTGGACCAACTTGCCCTCGACCGGCTCCGCGCTCGCCTCCAGGCGTACATGGAGAAGAAGGGGCTGAGATCGACGGCGCAGCGCCGGCTGATCGTCGACACGTTCTTCTCCGGCGCGCCGCACATGACCATCGAGGACCTGCTCGCGGAGGTGCGCGCGCACGACCGAGGCATCGGGTACGCGACGGTGTACCGCACGCTCAAGCTGCTCGCGGAGTGCGGCGTGGCCTCCGAGCGACGCTTCGGGGACGGCCTTAGCCGCTACGAGCTGGCGGACGACGCCAGCACGCACCACGACCACCTGATCTGCGTCAACTGCGGGAAGATCATCGAGTTCGAGGAGCCGCGGATCGAGGCGCTCCAGGAAGAGATCGCCGCGAAGTACGGCTTCGACGTGACCTGGCACAAGCACGAGATGTACGGCGTCTGCGCGGACTGCCGCGACGCCAAGGACACCACGCCCGACGTCTCGTAGCCCGCCCCGGCGCGGCGAGGAGCCCCGCGCCGGCGACCGCGCCCGGCGCTCAGCTCTTCGCGTCGAGCGCGCGGGCGTGGACGACGGCCATGACGCCGCCGAGCAGCGAGGCGATGGGCGCGTAGGCCGGCGGGAGCACGAACGCGGCGATGACCGCGGCGCCGACGAGCGCCGGGGCGACGCTGAGCGCGAGCCCGACGCGCGCCTCGAGGCGCGTGCGGTGCGCGAGCGCGAGGGAGAGCGCGGCGTCGCGGACGTCGTCCGACGCGAGGACCGTGGAGAAATCGGCGGGCGCCGAGCCGGCGGCGCCGAGCGCCACGGAGACGTCCGCGGCGCCGAGCGCGGCGTCGTCGACGCCCGCGTGGCCGAGGACGGCGACGCTCGTGCCCGCGTCGATCAGGCGACGCACCTCCGTGCCGCGATCCGCGGGGAGGACCTCGGGGCGGATGTGATCGATGTCGAGCGAGCGGCCGATCGCCTCGCACGTCTCGCGCGCGTCGCCCGACATCAGCACGGGCTCGATCTGCGCGTCGAGCAGGTGCTGGATGGCGGCCCGCGCCCCGGGGCGCAGCCCGTCCTGCAGGCCGATGATGCCGACGAGGCGAGCGCCGACAGCGACGAGGACCACCGTGCGCCCCAGCGCCTCGAGCTCGGCGACGCGGCTCTCGGCCGCGGCGATCGAGATCCGCTGCTCGAGCATGAGCGCGCGGTTGCCGACGCAGAGGTCCTCGCCGGACGAGGTGACGGCCGTCACGCCGAGGCCGGGGTGGAAGTTGGGGTTGCGCACGCCGTCGGGCCGCAAGCCGCGGGCGCGCGCGGCGCGGACGATCGCCGTCGCGACGGGGTGCTCCTCGGTGCGCTCCGCCCCGGCCGCGAGCGCGAGCACGTCGCTCGGCTTGAGCTTCTGGCCGGTCGCCTCCAGCTCCGCGAGCTCGGGCTCGCCGAGCAGCAGCGTGCCGCGGGCGCAGAACACGGCGACCGAGGTCTTCCCTGCGCGATCCCAGGCGTCGGCGCTCTTGTAGACGATGCCCCGGCGGAGCCCGAGCAAGATGCCCCGCGCGACGTGCACCGAGGCGATGGACGCCGTGATCGCCGTGGACAGCGCGGCGAGCACGGCCGCCGCGGTCATCGCGATCTCGATCGGAGCGCGCCCGGCGACGAAGGCGGAGAGCGCGCCGATCGCCGCGGCGCCGATCGCCCAGCGCTCGGTCAGGGCGCGGGAGGCCTGCGCGATGGGCGCGAGGGCGTCCGCGCGCCGGCGGGCGTCGAGCAGGACGCGCGCGACCGCGCGATCGCCGCCGGAGAAGGTGCACGCGCCGACGAGGCGACCCCGGACCACGGTGGCCCCGGCGACGACCGGGTCGCCGTCGCGGCGGCGTGTCGGCGTGGTCGCGCCGATCCAGGGGAGCACCTCGACGTCGCCGCCCGTGACGATGAGGTCGACGGGGACGATCTCCCCCGCGTCGACCTGGACGCTCTCGCCCGGTCGCAGCTCGTAGAGCTCATCCCCGGCGCCCTCGACAGGACCGCCGTCGCCGCCGCGCTGAGGGGCGCGGTCGGCGGGCGCCGAGCCCTGCGCCCACGCGCCAGGCGGCCGGCGCGCGGGGGTCGAGAGCACGGATCCGATCCACGCCCGCTCCGCGAACACGCGATGTCGGGCGCTCTCGATGAGCCACGCGCTGATCGCGCTGGCGGTGGCGATCACGCCGGCGAGCGACGCGGCCTCGGCCGCGAGGGCGCGGTCCTGACCGAAGAGGGCCCAGACGGCGGCGACGAGCCCGCCAAGGACGGGGGCGAGCATCGGCGCAGGGTGCGGATCCGTCGCGTCGCGCGCGGTCGTGGCGGCGCGGCCAAGGAGCATCCCGGCGCTCACCGTGGCGAGCACGATGCGCGCGCCGATGACGAGCTTCGCGTCCCCGGCGAGGGTGAGCGCGACGGCCAGCGTCCCCGCGATGATCGCGAGCACGAGCAGGAGCGCGCCGATGTCCCGCGCCTCGACCGCGTCGTAGCGCTGCGGCTCCTCGCTCAGGATGGTGTTCCCGATGGGCTCGAGCAGCGCGCGATCGTCGTCGAGGACGGGCAGATCGGGGAGCTTCTCGTCGAGCGACACGGGGGGGAACGCGTTCACGATCGGCGCGTCGAGATCGGCGACGCGCGCCGCGCCCTCGTCGGCGCTCGCCCGCGCGGGCTCCGCGCGCGGGGTGCGCGGGGTGGAGGCGTGGTGCCCTCCGGCGCCGGGCGGCGCGCCCGACGGGAGCCCCCGGGGAGGAGCGCCGGCGAAGGGCGCGCCCGGCGCCGCGAGGCCCGAAGGCCGGGCGTCCCCCGGCGCAGGCGGCGCTTCACCGAGGAAGGCGTGGCGGCACCGCGCGTTGCAGAAGTAATGGAAGCGCTGATCGAAGATCGCCACCTGCCCCGCGCGCAGGGGATCGATCAGCTTGCTGCAGCCCGAGCACGGGACGGGTGCGACGGCGGGACCCGCGGCGCGCGATGCGACCACCTCAACCTGCAGCCGGCGTCTCGGCGAGCGCGGCCTCGACCTCGGCCAGCGCCTCGTCGATCTGCGCCTCGCTCACGATCAGGGGCGGCGTGAACCGGAGCACGCTGCTGCCCGCGATCGTGAGCAGCACGCCCCGATCGCGCGCGCGGCCGAGGGCGGCCCGCGCGTCGACGGTCGGCGCGAGGATGAGCCCGCGGAGCAACCCGCGCCCGCGCTCGCCGAGGCACACGCCCGGCAGCCGCGCGGCGATCGCGGCGAGGCCGCGGCCGAGCTGCTCGCCGCGCTTCACGGCGGCCTCGCACAGCTTCTCTTCCTCGATGACCGCGAGCACCGTGCGCGCCGTGGCGGACGCGAGAGCGTTGCCCCCGTAGGTCGAGCCGTGCGAGCCCGGGGGCAGCGCGCCGTTGAGCCGCTCCCGCAGCACCAGCGCGCCGACCGGGAACCCACCGCCGAGCCCCTTCGCGAGCGCCGCGGCGTCGCCCTGGACGCCGTCGTACGTCGCGCCGAGCCAGTGCCCCGTGCGCCCGATGCCGGTCTGCACCTCGTCGATGAGCAGCAGCGCGCCGTGCTCGTCGGTGATGCGCCGCAGCTCGGCGAGGAAGCCGGCCGGGGCCGGCAGCACGCCGCCCTCCCCTTGCACCGGCTCCACGAGGATCCCCGCGACGTCCGGGCCCATGGCCGCGCGCACCGCCGCCGCGTCTCCGTACGGCACGTGCGTGACGCCGTCGAGCGAAGGGCCGAAGCCCTCGCGGTACTTCGGCGTCCCGGTCAGGGCGACCGCGCCGAGGGTGCGGCCGTGAAACGCGTTGTCGAACGCGATGATCCGGTAGCGCCCCTCCTCGCCCCGGTTGAAGAAATGGCGGCGCGCGAGCTTGAGCATCGCCTCGTTCGCCTCCGCGCCCGAGTTGCAGAAGAAGGCGCGGTCGAAGCCGGTCTTCGCGCAGAGCTCCTCGGCGAGGCGGAGGTTCTCGGCGTTGAAGAAATAGTTGGAGACGTGCATCAGGCGACCCGCCTGCTCGGAGATGGTCGCCACGAGCCGCGGGTGAGCGTGCCCGAGCGAAGCCACTGCCACCCCCGCGCACATGTCAAGGTACCGGCGCCCCTCCGTGTCGAAGAGCTCGCAACCCCTGCCGCGGTCGAGGACGAACGGCGGCTGGCGGTAGTTGCCGAGCAGGTGCTTCTGCGCCGCGAGGAGCGGCGCGCTGGCCGGCGTCGAGGCGTTCGCCGGAGGAGGTTCGGCGGCGGGGCTTGTGGCGATGCTCATGGGGGGCGATCTAACGCCGGGCGGGGGGTCGGAGCAAACGCTCGATGCAGCGCCCGCAGCGGATCGTGGAGACCCGGGCAATCTGACCCGCCGGAGCGCGGCCGGAGCGCGTCCGGAGCGCCCGCGCGCCGGCCCCCCCACCCGCGGGCGTCCTGGGCCGGCGCGGCGGCGAGCGCCGGCGCGCTCGGACGGCGGCGCTCGCCTCCGGGCCGACCATGGGCCTGGCGATTGCCAGCGGATCGCGGCTGGTTATAGTGCCGCCGTCCTATGAGCGATTCGGAACAAAATGGGTCGAACCAGAACACGGGGGAGACGGCAGAGGCGCACGCGGAGCGCGCAGAGGCCGCGGAGCAGCAGGCCTCCACCCCCGAAGACAAGCTAGGCGAGGTGCAGGCCGAGGCCGCGCGGATGCGCGAGCAGCTGCTGCGCACCGCCGCGGATTTCGACAACTTCCGTAAGCGCTCCCGGCGCGAGGTCGAAGAGGCGCAGCGCCGCGGCCGCGAGTCGATCCTGAAGGATCTGCTCCCGGTCTTCGACAACCTCGAGCGCGCCGCCACCCACGCCGAGAGCGCGCCGGACGTGAAGTCGGTCGCCGAGGGCGTCCGGATCGTGACGAAGCAGTTCGTCGACACGCTGGAGCGCATGGGCATCAAGCGCATCGCCGCGGTCGGCAAGCCCTTCGATCCCAGCGTGCACGAGGCCATCCAGCAGCTCGACTCGACCGAGCACCCCGCCGGCGTCGTGATCGCGGAGGTCCAGCCGGGATACATGCTGGGCGATTACCTGATCCGCGCGGCCATGGTCGTCGTCTCGAAGGGCTCGCCCGTCGAGCCGGCGCCCGCGGCGAACTGAGCCTCCGCGCGGCGTCGCGCCGGCTCCCTCGGCGCACACCACCGGCACGGTGCGCATCCTGGCGGTGATCCTGTCCGGGATCTGCCGTGCCCCGCTACCTCGCCGCACGATCTCCCCAAATATCGCGGGCGCCCAGGTCGTCTCCCCACCCGGAGAGCATCCAGGCCTGTAGTATCTTTCGCCGCATATGGGGAAGGTGATCGGCATCGATCTCGGGACGACGAACTCGTGCGTGGCTGTCGTCGAAGGGGCAGGCGTCGCCTCGGCCAACGATGTTCGGGTGATCCCGAACGCCGAGGGCGCGCGCACCACGCCGTCCGTGGTCGGCTTCCCCGCGAGCGGTGAGCGCCTGGTCGGGCAGGTCGCGCGACGCCAGGCGGTCACGAACCCGCAGAACACCATCTACGCGGTGAAGCGGCTGATGGGCCGCAAGTTCACCGCGCCCGAGGTCAGCAAGCAGATCAGCCTCGCCCCCTACAAGATCGTCGAGGCGCCGAACAGCGACGCGTGGGTCGAGGTCAAGGGGCGCAACTACTCGCCGCCCGAGATCTCCGCGGTGATCCTCGGCCAGATGAAGCAGGTCGCCGAGCGGTTCCTCGGCGAGCCCGTGACGGAGGCGGTGGTCACCGTCCCCGCCTACTTCGACGACGCGCAGCGGCAGGCGACGAAGGACGCAGGGCGGATCGCCGGGCTGGACGTGCGCCGGATCATCAACGAGCCGACCGCCGCGGCGCTCGCCTACGGCCTCGACAAGGTGAAGGCCGAGACGATCGCGGTCTACGATCTCGGCGGAGGCACGTTCGATATCTCGATCCTCGAGATCGCGAGCGGGGTCTTCAGCGTCAAGGCGACCGGCGGCGACACGCACCTCGGCGGCGAGGACTTCGACCAGCGGATCATCGACCTGCTCGCCGACGAGTTCGAGGGGAAGAGCCGCATCGATCTGCGCCGGGACCGCATGGCGCTGCAGCGGCTCAAGGAGGCGGCCGAGAAGGCGAAGCACGAGCTCTCGTCGTCGCTCGAGACCGAGATCAACATCCCCTTCATCGCCGTCGGCCCAGGCGGCGGGCCGCTCCACCTCGAGCGGACGATGCGGCGCAACGAGCTCGAGATGCTCTGCGAGGGCCTCATCCGGCGGACCATCGACGTCTGCCGCGCGACGCTCGGGGACGCCAAGCTCCCCGTCTCCGCCGTCAACACGGTGGTCCTCGTCGGCGGCATGACCCGGATGCCCGCGGTGCAGGCGGCGGTGCGCGAGTTCTTCGGCCGGGAGCCGAACAAGGGCGTGAACCCCGACGAGGTCGTCGCGGTCGGGGCCGCGCTGCAGGGCGCCGCGCTGTCCGGACAGGTGGACGAGGTGCTGCTCCTCGACGTGACGCCGCTGTCGCTCGGCGTCGAGACCGGCGGCGGCGTGAGCTTCAAGCTCATCCCGCGCAACACGACCATCCCCACCGAGCGGAGCGAGATCTTCACGACGAGCGTCGACAACCAGAGCTTCGTCCCCGTGCACGTGCTCCAGGGCGAGCGTGAGATGGCCGCGGACTGCCGGAGCCTCGCCCGCTTCGAGCTCACAGGCATCCCTCCCGCCCCGCGCGGGCTGCCCAAGATCCAGGTCACCTTCCGCATCGACGAGAACGGGATCGTCCGCGTCGAGGCGCGGGATCTCGGGACGGGGCGGGTGCAGGAGATCCGGGTGACCCCCACGAGCGGCCTCACGCCGGACGAGGTCGAGCGGCTCGTCTCGGAGGGCGAGCGGTTCAAGGAGACCGACGCGCTCCGGCGCGATCTCGCCGAGCTCCGCAACCAGGCCGAGACCCTCGTCTACACGACCGAGCAGGCCCTCGAAGGCTACGGCGATCTGCTCGACGCCGAGCTCCTCGGCGAGGTCCACGCCGAGTGCGCGGCGCTGCGGAAGCTGCTCGAGGCCGGCGGCGACCTCGACGCGCTCCGGGACGCGTACGCGCGTCTGGAGGGGGCGGCGTTCCGGATCGCGGAGTCGATGTATGGAGGGGACGATGACGCCGGCGCAAACAAGGCCGTCGAGACATGACGCGCGGCTAGGCGACGCGGCCGGCGCGGCGGCGCCGGCGCGCGCGCCGATCGCGGGCCGTCCCCTCCGGAGCGCCGCGCGCGCCAAAGGCGCGACGCTGCGTGGGGCGCAGGCGGGGCGATGCTGAGCGAGACCTTCGGGCGGTATCGCTTGCTCGAGCGCCTGGGCGAAGGCGGCATGGCCGAGGTCTTCAAGGCGAAGAGCTTCGGCGTCGAGGGGTTCGAGAAGGTCCTCGTCATCAAGCGCATCCTCCCCAAGCTGGCCGAGCAGGGGCGCTTCGTGGACATGTTCGTGCACGAGGCGAAGCTCGCCGTGCGCCTCTCGCACGCGAACATCGTGCAGGTGTTCGACCTCGGCCGCGTCGACCATCCGAACGGCGATCCGACCAGCTACTTCATCGCGATGGAGTACGTCCCCGGGCTCGACCTGGCGACGCTCCTCGCCCGCTGCCGGAGGGCGAAGAAGCCGATCCCCCTCGCCATGGCGGTCTTCATGACGGCCGAGATCGCGAAGGCGCTCGATCACGCGCACCGGCGGCGCGACGAGCAGTCGCGCCCCCTCGGCATCGTCCACCGCGACATCTCTCCGCAGAACATCCTGCTCTCCTGGGAGGGCGAGGTGAAGGTCACCGACTTCGGCATCGCGAAGGCGACGCAATCGATGACCGACGAGGAGGTCGGCGAGAACCGCGCAGGGAGGATCCGCGGGAAGCTCGCCTACATGAGCCCCGAGCAGTCGCGCGCCGGCGCGATCGACGGCAGGAGCGATCTCTTCTCGCTCGGCACGGTGCTCTACGAGATGCTCGCCGGGTCGAACCCGTTCGCGGCGCCGACGGCGTTCGAGATCATGCGGCGGCTGCAGGCGAGCGAGTATCCGCCGCTCGCGCTCGTGCGCCCCGACGTGCCCCGGTCGCTCGTCGACGTCGTGAGCACGATGCTCGCGAAGAACCCGGAGGATCGGTTCCCCGACGCCGGGCGGCTGCACGAGGCGCTCCTCGGCTTCTTCTACGCGACGGCCGAGCGGTTCGGGGCGAACGACCTCGCCGATTTCCTGGAGCCGTTCCACGAGGAGAAGAGCGCAGAGATCCAGGCGAGCGCCGTGCTCGAAGAGGAGCCGAACGGGGCCAACGAGCGCACGCCGGTCGAGGTGCCGCACACGACGAGCACGCGCAGCCGCTCGGCGTCGGGGCTCCTCCAGCTGCTCGAGAAGGCCGACAGCGGCCCGGCCGCGCGCGGGCTCGGCGAGCGGCGCGAGGTCACGGCGCTCGTGCTCATCTTCACGGGATCCGAGGACGACGCGGCGAGGCGCATGGCGCGGGCCCGCGACGTGCTGGCGCGCTACGGCGCGCTGCTGCTCGAGCAGGAGGCGTCGCAGCTGGTCGCCGTCTTCGGGCTCGGCGACGCCGACGGCCGCGACACGGAGGCCGCGGCGCGCGCCGCCCTCGTGATCCTGCGCTCGCGCGGCGGGGGCGCCGCGGTCTCCGCCGGCATCCACCTCGCCCGCATCCTCGTCGACAGCGCCGGCGCCCCGATCCGCGACGAGCGGCTCACCTCGCTCATCGCCTCCGCCCAGGCGCTCGCCCGCGCGACCGAGTCCCAGGTCGCCGTGTCGAACCTCACTGGGCGCGTCCTCCGCAACGCGTTCGCGACCGAGGAGCTGCCCGGCGCGGGCCGGACAGCGCCCGAGGGGGGGCGCGTCGTCACGTCCGCGCAGCCCCCGGACGGCGCGTACGGACGCTTCATCGGCCGCCGCGAAGAGCTCAAGCAGCTCGGCGACATCCTGGCCGACGCCACGAGGAAGCGCGCGCAGATCGTCGTCATCCAGGGCGAACGCGGCATCGGCAAGACGCGGCTGCTCGCCGAGATGGAGCGGCGGCTCTCGAAGGGCGACTACAACGTCGGTGTCTACGTCGCCTCGTGCCCGCACAACGGCGCCGACGTCCCGTGGAGCGGCCTCACCGCGATGCTCCAGGTGCTCTGCGGCATCCAGGAGGGCGACGACGAGGAGCGCATCCGCGCGGTGCTGCCGCGGCTGCGGGCGCTCGGCCTGCGCGACGACGAGTCCGCGGCCGTGCTCGGTCAGCTCGGCGCGGCGCTCGCCGAGAGGCGGGCGCCGCAGGGGACGACCGCGATCCTGCGCACGGCGTTCCCGCGCATGGTGCAGAGCCTCTGCGAGGATCGCCTCCACTGCTTCGCGTGGGACGACGCGCAGGCGATGGACCAGCTCACCGCCGAGACGCTGCTCGCCACCGCGGGCCGCGCCGGCGGGCTCCGCGCCGTGCTGATGCTGGCGACGCGCAGCGACCCGCCGCCGCTGCTCGAGGCGCACCCCCACTTCTACCGGCTCAAGGTCGGGGAGCTCTCGGACAGCGACAGCGCGCGCCTCATGTCGGCGCGCATCGGCGCGAGCTTCCTGCCGCCCGACGTCGTCGCCTTCTGCCGCGAGCGCGCCGGCGGCCACCCGCTCTTCCTCGAGGAGCTCATCAGGGAGCTCCTCGACTCCGGCGCGCTCAGCGTCGTCAGCGGCGTCGTGAAGGCGCGGCTCGACGGCGCGTCGGCGGTGCCGCGCTCGCTGCGCACGCTCATCGCGACCCGGGTGCGGCGGCTCGATCCGAGCGACCGCGCCGTGCTCCAGGCGGCGGCCATCCTCGGCGATCCGGTGCCGACCGAGGTCCTCGCGGCGCTCCTCCAGCAGAAGCTCCCGGCCGTGAACCGCGCGATCTCCGGGCTCGCGACCCGCGACCTCTTGCGGCTCAAGGGCCCCGCGCAGGCGAGCTTCGCGTCGCCCATGCACGGGGAGATCGTCCTCGACGCGATCCCGCCGGAGCTCCGCCGGGAGCTGCACGCCGCGGCCGCGGCGGCGTACGTCGCCGTCGTCGGCGAGGACGGCGCCGAGCACGCCGAGCGCATCGGGCAGCACTTCTACCAGGCCGGCGATCGCGACCGCGCCGCCACGTTCTACGCGCGCGCGGCGCTGCACAAGATCCGCGCGAGCCAGCTCGATCCGGCGCTCCGGCTCATCTTCCAGGCGCTCGATCTCGGCGACCACGCCCACCGCTCGCCGGCGGAGCTCTCCGCGTGGCTCGGCGCGCTCGCCGACGTCGTCGTGCGCGTGCGCTCCGCGCCGGATCTCGCCGACGTCGCCGCCCGCGCGCTGCGGCGCATCGACGAGGCCGGCACGCCGGAGCAGAAGCTCTCGGCCCGCGTCGACCTGGCGCGCGCCCTCGGCGCGGTGGATCTCTTCGCCGACGCGTACGCGAGGCTCGAGGAGGCCTACGCCCTCGCCGGCGATCGGGGGGACCTCCGCCGCAAGGCGCTCGCGTGCGAGACGGAGATCGGCGTCCGGAGCGGCGACTTCGCGCGCGCGGAGCGCGCCGTCGAGCAGCTCGAGGCGACGGGCGCGATCGACGATCCGAGGCTCTTGCTCGCGATCTCCCAGACGCGCGCGGCGACGGGCGACATCGCGGCGGCGCTCCGCGCCCTCGATCGGGCAGAGGCGCTCGGCGATCCGGGCGACCTCGCGGCGGCGAGCGAGCGCGAGAAGCAGCGCGTCCTCGTGCACGTGTTCCTGCGCGACTTCGACGCGGCGGTGAAGAGCTCCGCCCGCGCCGTCGACCTCGCCCGGTCCGCGGGCCTGCGCTTCGAGACCGCCGCCGCGCTGCACAACCTCGGCGACGCGAGCCGGCGGCTCGGCGATCTGCCGCGCGCCTACGCGTCGCTCACCGAGTCGAAGGAGCTCGCCGAGGAGAGCGGCCACGAGCGCCTCGCCTCCATCAACCGCGCGCACCTCGCCTACCTGGACGGGCTGAGCGGCGCGGTCGGCGCCGGCGAGCTCCTGCGCGAGCTCGCGCGCTACGCCGACGCGCGCTCCTACCGCACCGACGCCCTCGAGAGCCGGTACCTGCTCGGCGCGCTCCTGAAGCAGCGGGGCCTGGTCAAGGAGGCGCGGCGCGAGCTCGCCGAGGTGCTCGATCTCGCGTCCGCGTACGGCAACAAGCTCGTCGCGGACGACGCGCGCTCCGCGCTGTCCGAGCTCTGACCCCGCGCGCGCGTCTTCCGCGTCACGCGCGCGCGACTCACTCGTCGGCGAGCTTCTTCTCGAGCGCCTCGAGGTGGGCGCGGACCTGCGGATCCGAGTCGCGCTGCGCCTCGATCTTGCGGACGGCGCTCATCACCGTCGTGTGATCGCGGTTGCCGAAGGCCCGACCGATCTCCGGGAAGCTGCACTTCAGCCGCTGCTTGCAGAGGTACATCGCGACGTGGCGCGCGAAGGCAACGCTCTTGTGGCGGTCCTTCGAGGTGAGGTCGATCGAGCGCAGGTGGAAGTGGTGGCACACCGCGCGCTGGATGTCCTCGACGCTCATCATCTGCGCGCGCGGCGGCGACGTGGCCGTGATCTCGGCGCGCGCGAACGGGAGGTCGACGGGGCGGCCCGTGAGCGAGCTCTTGGCCGCCAGCCGGATCAGCGTCCCCTCGAGCTCGCGGACGTTGGAGCGGACCATCTGCGCGAGGTAGAGCGCCACGTCGTCCGTGAGCGCGATGCCCTCGAGCGCCGCCTTGTTCCGCACGATCGCGACGCGCGTCTCGAGCTCCGGCACCTGGATGTCGGCGACGAGCCCCCAGGAGAACCGCGAGACGAGCCGCTCTTCCATGCGCTCGAGGTTCTGGGGGTACTTGTCGCTCGTCACCACGATCTGCCGGTCGAGCGTGTGGAGCGCGTTGAAGGTGTGGAAGAACTCCTCCTGCGTCTGCTCGCGCCCGGCCAGGAACTGGATGTCGTCGACCAGCAGCACGTCGCAGCTCGACCTGTACCGCGTGCGGAACTCGTCCATCCGGTGGTGCTGGATGGCCGTGATGAAGTCGTTCGTGAACTTCTCGGCCGAGACGTAGATGATCCGCGCGTCCGGCCTGCCCTCGAAGACGCGGTGCGCGATCGCGTGCATGAGGTGGGTCTTGCCGAGCCCCGTGCCGCCGCAGATGAAGAGCGGGTTGTAACGGCGTCCCCCGCCGCCCGCGGCCGCGATCGCGGCCGCATGCGCCAGCTGGTTCGAGGGGCCCACGACGAAGCTCGCGAAGGTGTGCTTCGGGTTGAGGTCGTCCGGCATCGACGGGACGCGCCGGAGCGTCGGCTCGGGGCGGGGCGCCGGCGCTGGCGCCGCGCTCGACGGACGCACAACGAGCGCCCGTGGACGCACCGGGGTGAGCTCCACGCGCTGCGCAATGGGCGCGTCGAGGTTCTGATCCACCGTCCACGCGACCTGGACCGACCAGCCGGTGAGCTCTCGGATCTTGTCCGTGAGCGCTGGCAGGAAATTGTCCCTGACCCACTCGAGGACGAACTCGTTCTGGACACGCAGCGTCAGGACGCCGTCGGTCAGATCATCGAACTGAACTCCCCCGAACCACTGATCGAAAGTGGCCGGGGAAAGCGTCCGCGTATGCTCGATCGCCCGATCGAAGACCTCGCGCGGCTCGTGTTTCGGAATCGTCAT